>JAWKVT010000001.1:0-1545054 GCA_041397865.1 Alphaproteobacteria bacterium
GGTTGTTCAGTTCCCCTGGCAGTTTCATTCCAATATGAGGAAGGTTTAAGCCATAGGCGTACGTGCCGGTAACACCAAGGACCCTGTAATCTTTCCATTTTTCGGGTTCAAAAGGTGTTGTGTAGGACGGCTTGTGGATATAGGCGGTGCTGTGCTGCGCAAAAACCTCATTCATGTTTACATAAATACAAAACCTTTAAAGGTTAGTCAAGTTTTTTGCGCAGCCCACCGCGCATAAAAGGTCAACAGCAGCAAATTCATCGGAATGCTCCACGCAACCACGTCGAAACCGTGGATATAGGCGTGGCCTTTGAGGATAGTGAACATAGAGAGCGCGCCGAAGGCGCCCAAGGCGACGCAGGTGAGCAGAGCTTTTTCCTCTGCAATGTTTGTAAATCCGGACTTCCAATCCTTACGCCGCACCCAAAACCAGCCGAAAAGAGGCAGCATAAGAATAAATTGCGGCAACCCCATGCCTTTATATCCAAACAGATACCCGGCCCATACGCCGATAAAGGAGGCGTGAACGCTTTTATCCATCAACCCGTCCAGCTCTTTGGCCATCTCGCCGCCATGCGCGCGCACTTCAAAGCTTGTGCGCAGGATTTCCAAAGGATCATAACCGATATTCTCCAGCGCCTGCGCATGCAAAAACAGCGTAAGAGCCAGGCCCGCAAGCTGGAAAATGCCGATCGGCAGGCATTGCATAAACCACGCCCGAAACCGCCACCCGTTCAAAACAGCATAAAACGTCACCGGAATAACCGCGCTGACCATCACGGTGCTGGTGAATTCGTACCCGATAGAGGTTTTCAGGCTAAGCGCCGCCCCTGCGAGCGCACTGACCACAAGCAATGCAAACATTTTAAGCGGTTGCCCGCCGTTAACGCGCAGTGCCGCTGTGACAATCAGGAACGGAATAAACCACAGCCCCATAATCCACCACATCGAGCGGCCAAAAAATGTAAAGTCCGCGAGCAGGGCAAGGGCGAGGGCCAAAGAGATATAAGCCGTTTTCACCGAGAATTGTTTAAACACCCAAAGCAAAACCAGCGCAATAATCAGCCCGTTAAACAAGGCAACGAAAGTCTGCGTGATCTTCACGATATAAAACAGATCATAGCGCTGCATACGCTCTTGCCAGCGCGATCCGTCCCGCGCAATGTCCAGAACATAATCGCGCAGCTTAAACAGCCCCGCCCAGACGGGATAAAGCAAATCATCCTGCAACCCTAGATGCGATTGATAAATCCACACCCCGTCCGGGGAATCTTTAAGGCGCTGCGTAAAATTCTCATAAGGCTCTTGGCTCGTTGCCAGAAACAGGGTTTCAACTTCCGAAGAGTTGAGCATAAACCCGCCATAATCATGCATGCTACCGCCGGAGTTATAGGCGAGCCGGGTAATCACATGCCCCTCGGAGGGAAACTCGTTATTCAAAAAACGCTTAAGCGGCAGGCTGGAAAACATATGCCCAGCAAAGTTCACCGTCAGCAAAACGGTAGCTATGAGCACAAAAACGGCAGGTTTTGAGAGCAGGGACATGAATATCTTTCTTTACCTTATAAGTTCAATAGCTTACTTATTTCGTAAGGATGAATAAAGGTGCAAATACAATGAATATTGCTGTTTTACTGCCCTGTCATAATGAAGAGGCCGCTATCGCGGAGGTTGTGAAGTCTTTTAAAGAGACGCTCCCCGGCGCGGATATCTACGTTTACGATAACGCTTCGACGGATAAAACTTCCGAGGTTGCCGAAAAAGCGGGCGCGATTGTGCGGGCTGAACCGCGCAAGGGCAAAGGCAACGTTGTGCGCCGCATGTTCGCCGATATCGAGGCCGATATTTACATCATGGCCGATGGTGACGGCACGTATGATGCGGCGTGCGCACCGAGGCTGATTGAAAAACTGACGGATGAAAACCTCGATATGGTTGTCGGCGCAAGGGAGCATGAGGATAAAGAGGCATACCGCCCCGGCCATCAATTCGGCAACCGGATGCTGAATTTCTGCGTCCATACCATATTTGACAACACGCTGGAGGATATGCTTTCGGGCTATCGCGCGTTCTCTAGGCGCTACGTGAAAAGCTTCCCCGCCTCATCCAAAGCCTTCGAAATCGAAACCGAAATGACGATCCACGCGCTCCAGCTTTCCATGCCTGTCGCCGAAGCCCCCACACGCTATTTCAAACGCGCCGACGGAACGCAGAGCAAACTTTCCACCTATAAAGACGGGATAAAAATCCTCAAATTCATCCTCTTTATGTTTAAAGAGGGAAGGCCGTTCCTGTTCTTCTCGCTGCTCGCGGGCGGGTTGGTCGTGGCCTCGCTGGCCTTTGGCCTGCCGATTGTGGCGGAATATGTACAAACCGGTCTTGTTCCACGCTTCCCCACCGCATTTTTAAGCCTCGGCATAATGCTCAGCGCCGTCATTTGCTTTGTCTGTGGTGTAATCCTCGACAGCGTCGCCAACATGCGGCTGGAGGCCAAAAAACTGGCTTATCTCTCTCTCCCGTTGCTTCATCGCACCATTTCCGCTTGATTGGTTTGTAATGGTTCGAATCCGGGGGGTTAAGGCAAGATTGTTAAAGTTTGATTCTGCACTTGTGTTTTAGAAAGTTCAGCAGCTTGTCGGAGTTCGCTCGTACCATCCACGAAACGTTCCTGTGCAAGAGCGATAGCCTCTTTGGCCCCATCTGGTGAGTTTTTGAAGAGCTTTGGCTCCCATACGTCCATCTGTAAAGATCGTTCTCCATGGAGAAGGGAGTGCCGAACTGCGATCGTATCGTCTTCAAATGTAAGCAGGATAACCCGAGAATGATCGTATTTTTCCTTTGTATCAGATATAGCTCTTACATAGAAAAGGGGGGGGCTTGTTCCCTGAAGTAATCCACGAGGCATCCAACTTTCGGAGTGAGGCGGTCCTTCGATTGTGTCATCACTCTCTTGTTTGAAAGGAAGCTTTGTAAAATAAATGTTCTGACGTATAAGCGGGTTGCTGTTTATATAGAGATGAGCCATGTGTTGCAGCCTTAACGCCTCTGCATCAAGTGTCTGTTCTATACGTTCGTATATGTCATCCGGGCCATGTAGGATAGAGCCGCCTGTTGTGGAAAAAACCAAATTGTCACGCTGTGTCTCTATAAAAGTGGGAGAGAGGATAGAGGGTTCATCACCCAGTATAGTAATGTCGCCTGCTGAAAACGTTGTTTTTTGGCCTGTCATTTTATTGCGCTCGCCCTATCTTTATACGAATAAGCCCACTTATAGCCACCGCGATTGTTTATGTCAACTAAAAAGACGGCGTAAAAATTCCCAAAAAAACGATTGTCATTTAGGGCCGCCTTGCCTTATGTGTATAATGAATTTCGAAAGGGCCTGTAGCTCAGCTGGTTAGAGCAGTCCGCTCATAACGGATTGGTCGATGGTTCAAGTCCGTCCAGGCCCACCATCTTTTACTTTTTTATCGCTCCAGCCGTCCTTGGATCAAAATCAGTTGGCCATATAGTGCTATAATCATAGAAAGCGCCCTCGAAATACGGATACCTGAATTTTGCATCCGTAAAATCCGCTCCCCTAAAATCAGCGCCCTTAAATTGTGAATTTGTAAGATAGGCTTTTACAAACGTGGTGAATGATAAATCAGCGTTTGTGAAATCTGAAGCATGATCCTCTGCACCGATAAAGCTTGCCTTAGATAAATTTGTGTTTGTTAAATCATTACGCCCCATTTTAGCCCCTGAAAAATCAGCCTTACTTAAATCTTTACCCGCAGGTTTAGCATTTCGCATATTGGTGTTTTTAAAGCTAGCTCCAGCCAGGTTGAGCATCTCAAACTTTTGACCAAGACCAATTTTAGACCTTCAAAGCTCGGGGGATTAAGTGTCCTGTCATCGCATTGCCGATGTAGAGGTGTAGCGCCATGAAGGCTTGGATCAAAATCTACCACTGTAGCTTGCGAACCTTTTCACGGGGTTTAGGTCAGCGAAAACCGTAAAAATTCCCGCGTGGCGCGTGAGGTTAGGAAAGCGAGGTCTAAAATATCCATGTACTATTTTTCTGTAATTTTTATGATAAATCGTGTAGTAAAACTTTTTACACGTAAGGTTTTTTGATGTCGAAAAAGGATAACGCGGTTGGGACTGTTTTCTGGATTACGGGGTTGGCAAATGTCGGCAAAACAACCGTTGGAAAACGTGTCGCAGAAAAATTACAGGCGCAGAAGAGAAACGCCGTTTTTCTTGATGGCGATATTCTAAGACAAATGTTCGGTCACCATTTCGGGTATTCCAGAGAAGAAAGGCTAAAGCTGGCACGCATATATGCTAATTTGTGCCAAGAGTTTTCCTCCCAAGGTCTGGATGTTGTGTGTGCGACTATTTCGCTATTTCACGAAATCCACGAATGGAACAGGACATATATACCATCCTATCGTGAAATATTTTTGACGGCACCGGAGGATCAAAGGCTTAAAAGGTCTGGAACTGTGCAGAAAGACCTGTCATCCGGCAATGTCGTAGGGGTGGATATTGTGCCAGAATTCCCTCAAAATCCCGACATTGTTATCTGCAACGATCAAACAATCACGCCGGAAGAAACGGCCTTAAAAATTATGGAGATAGAGGGTAAGAAACGTGCAAAAGCAGCTTAACTGGGATTATACGGATCATGCCAAAAGTTACAGGCTCCGTCCCGATTATGCGAAAGAGGCAATCAACGATATCGTAGAAACGGTAAACTTGGGGGCAGGCTCTGTTGTTTGCGAAATTGGTGCAGGAGACGGACATTTGACGAAAATGCTGGCAGGACACGTGTCCCAAATTCATGCTATAGAGCCCAATGGTACAATGAGATCAGCCGGACAGAAAAATACGGAGTCTTTCAGCGATTACGTATTCTGGTCTAACGGCACAGGCGAAGAAACGGGAAAGCCTGATAAATTTTGTGATCTGGTTATATTCGGTTCATCCTTCAATGTTACAGACCGTCAAAAATCGCTGAAAGAAAGTGCACGGATATTAAAATCCGGCGGATGGTTTGCGTGTTTGTGGAACCACAGGGATTTAGGTGATCCTTTGCAGGCGGATATTGAAAGAATTATCAAAAGTCATATCCCTGATTACGGCTACGGTACGCGCCGCGAAGATCAGGCAGATGTTATCGCTCTGAGTAAACTCTATAATCCGGCAGAGAAGATAGAGCGCAGGGTTGTTCACACCATTCAGCGGGACTTATGGCTGGAAGCTTGGAAATCTCACGCCACGCTTTCGAGGCAGGCGGGAGAGAACTTCCAGAACATAATACAGGACATATGCAAGCATGTTCATGATCGGTGTGGAGAATTTATATCAATCCCATATATCACGCGGGCATGGGTGGCTTCGGTCAAAATTTAATATTGGGCAAATGATGTTTGGCACGAAAGCGGACACTTTAGACAGACTCTCAAATCAAATAAAGGAAGCAAAAATTCTCCCTCTTTTAACAGTGGAGGTGAGCGACTGGAGAATGGATAAAGAAGCGGTATTGTCTCGGCTCCGAGAGAAAGGTTGGGCGTGTAAAGCCCCTTTGATCGTGCGCAGTAGTGCTTTAGCCGAAGATACGGAAAATATGTCACAGGCAGGCCGTTATGTGTCCATTCCGGATCTTTGCGATGAAGGCGAGATATCCAAAGCAATAGATACTGTCATAAGAAGTTATGATGATGCTTCAAACGACAATCAGGTTCTTATTCAGCCTTATCTAAACAATGTATATATTTGCGGCGTGGCCTTTAGTCGTGACCCTGAAAGTGGGGCTCCTTATTACAAAATTGAGTATTCCAAAGGGGAACAAGCTACAAATACCGTAACATCCGGGACATCAAATGATCTGCATAGTTTTCTGGTCAGCCATTATACGCACGCACAACATGAAAACATGTACGTACAAAAAGTAATAAATCTTTTCAGGGAGCTTGAAAGCTTTTTCGGGGATATTGGTCTGGACATTGAATTTGCTTTTGATCGTGACAGCACGCTGCATTTATTTCAGGTCAGGCCCCTTTGTATACGCAGCTTTCCTACGAATAACACTGTGAATTTTAAAGCTGAATTATCTGAACTTTCCAACGAAATCGAGCTCGCCCTTGTCCCGAACAAAGAGCTCTATGGGGCAAGCACCCTTTTTGGCGTTATGCCGGACTGGAATCCGGCAGAAATTATCGGGATCAGGCCGCGTCCTCTGGCCCTAAGCCTCTATCGAAATCTTATTATGGATGATGCGTGGGCGCAGGCGCGATACGCCTATGGTTATAAAGATTGCAGAGGAAAACCACTCATCGTTGATTTCAAGGGACTTCCCTATATTGATCTTCAACTGAGCTTTAACTCGTTTCTCCCGAAAAACACGGACAAGGAAACAGGTGATATTCTTGTTAACCACTATTTGCAACGCTTAAGGGGGCACCCGGAGTTTCACGATAAAGTCGAGTTTGAAATCTTATTCTCCTGTTATACGCCGGATTTGAAAAAAAAGCTCAAAGCACGATCAGGTCTGGCGTTAACGGAAAAACAGCGATCGGAATTTACGCAAAACCTGAAACAGCAAACACGAACTCTCTTTCAGGGCGATACGACATGGCGAGAAGACATCAGAAAAATATCCTTATTGGGCAACAAAGTCGATGAGATAAAAAATAGCCCTTTAAGCCCAGACGACAAAATAATTCGGCTTCTGGGTGTGTGCCAAAAATACGGGACAGTTCCGTTTTCAGGATTGGCAAGGGCGGCCTTTATCGCAACACAGTGGCTGAACTTTCTTTATGACCATTCTTATATCTGCCCGAAGACACGGGAAGGGTTCTTATCAAGCATCCAGACTGTGGGGTGGAAGATACATAGGGACCGGGTTACGATGAATCGGGATGGTTTCATTCAAAAATACGGGCATCTCAGGCCCGGTACTTACGATATACTTTCGCTCCGTTATGATGAAGCGGCGGATTTGTACTTTCCTCGGACATCTCCACATGAAACCCAGGAGAGTGATAACGGTGAATTTACCCTGCCTTCTTCACGGAAGCAGAATATTGACAGGCTTTTGTGTTATGAAGAACTAGAGTTGGACACGCCCGCCCTTTTGATCTTTTTACGCGATGTGATCTTTTGGCGGGAAGAGGCAAAATTTGAATTTACCAAAGTGTTGAGTGATATTCTTGTGTTTCTCGAGACATTTGGAGCGCAGGAAAATTTGTCCCGTGACGATCTGTCTTATCTGGATATTGCAGATTTTATTGTAGCCGTCCGGGCCGGACAAAATCCAACCCGAACAATGAAAGAGAGTATTGAAAAAGGTAGGCAGTTTTATGCTCTGACGCAGACCATGCATTTGCCGCCATTGATAACATCTCCGCAGGATGTCTGGGGCTTTGAGCGTCCAAAGGCCGAACCGAATTTTATCACTGCAAAAACAGTAACGGGAGAGGTGAGAAAAGCGCAACCCGAACAAAGTCTGAGTGGAACGATTGTGATGATACCAAATGCCGATCCCGGCTTTGACTGGATTTTTGCACGGAATATTAAGGGTTTCATAACGGCCTATGGCGGTGCAAATTCTCACATGGCAATCCGGGCGCATGAAATGCAAATGCCTGCCGCAATCGGCGTGGGACAAGCACTTTACGATACACTGGAACGATCCGGTATCGTCTATATGGATTGTAACAACAGGCACCTTAAAAATGTCGCATAGCTCTCCACTTATTGCAGTTTCACAGCGCGTTTACAGCAACGAACGTGGCGAACCTCATGATGCTCTCGATCAGCGGTGGTTTGATTTTCTAGATTATTGCGGGCTTACTCCGATTTTAATTCCGAACCATCCTGCAACGGTGAAGAATGTTTTGACGAACATCACTTTGGCAGGTGTTTTGCTGACCGGAGGAAACAGCTTGGTAAAATATGGCGGCGATGCCCCCGCGCGCGATGAAACCGAAACCATTCTTTTGAAATATGCGCAGGAAAACCGGCTTCCCGTATTGGGTGTTTGCCGGGGTATGCAGGTCATACAGGATTACTATGGCGTACCGCTCGAAAGGGTGAGGGGGCATGTTCTGAGCGAACAAGTCGTTGAAATAAACCGCAACCCGGAAATCGTGAACAGCTTTCATGATTTTGGCACTTATGAGATGGCGGATGATCTGGACGTGTGGGCCAAAGCAGAGGACGGCCTTGTAAAAGCCATCCGTCATAAAAACAAACCGGTCACCGGCATCATGTGGCATCCTGAGCGCATATCTCCCTTTTCCTTGCGGGATGTGAATATTTTTAACACTTTCTTCAAAGGTGACAAATGTACGGTATAATTCTAGCCGCCGGACGTGGGAGCAGGTTGGAGGCTCTAACGCAAAATAAACCCAAATGCCTCGTGGAAATCCATGAGCGTCCCTTGCTGGAATGGCAGATAGACGCCTTAAAGAACGGAGGCGTAGACAATATCTCCATCATTGGTGGGTACAGAGCGGACTGTCTAGAGCCATACGGTTTTCCGGTCATCGTCAATGACCGTTGGGATCAGAGTAATATGGTCGTTTCCCTTTTATCCGCTTCTATCGTTTTGGAAAGAACGGGGGCCATCATATCCTATGCCGATATTTTCTATCCGGCTTCTATTGTACGGACATTAATAGAAACCCCCGGTCAGATTGTTGTAGCGCAAGACCCGAGATGGCAGGATTTATGGATGCGGAGGTTTCAGAACCCGCTTGATGATGCCGAGACGTTCATCGCCAATGAATCGGGGCGTGTTACAGAAATAGGGGACAAGCCCGATACGCTTGATGCTGTTCAGGGACAGTTTATGGGGATATTTAAAATTACTGCCGCAGGCTGGGCTGTGATAAAGGAACACTTGTCCGGCTTGTGTTCGCAAGATGTCGATAAGCTTGATATGACGGGACTCCTGCGGGCTTTAATCCAAAAAGGGGAAACGATATGCTCCGTATCTTGTGAAGGGATATGGGGGGAAGTGGATACGCCGTTCGATCAAGAGCTTTATGAGCGTATTTTTTCCTATGGGGACATGAGGGAAATCCTGTGAAACATTTTGTATTCAAACTTTTGGGAACGGAGCGATGCACCCGACTGGCGCAAGGTCTTGGCGATTTATCGTCCAAAGCGGCGCGGTACGTGGAAAGAAACAGCCCCGGCCCGGGTTTTTCAAATGTTCCGATTGAACGAAATGCCGATTTCAAAACCGCTTATGATCGTCTCGTCTTTTTACGATTGGGACACACGGGAAGCTGGTCGTTTTGGGATTCTATTTCTCAATGTACCCCGACCCGAAACAGGGTGTCGATTGACTGGAAGCCGGAAGATTTGAACGCCGCTTTGGATCATATAAACAGCTTGTCAGAGACAGATAAAAACAATATTCAACTGATCGGGCTTCACTGCGCCTACCCCGTTCATACGCATTTTTCAGGGACGACAAAATACGTGACCTTATTGCGAGATCCTGTCAAAACGGCAGTCAGTAAGTATTTTTGGCAATATAATCATAGGCACGATTTATCTGCCGATTGGGTCTGTTCCGAAATCCGGGACGGGATGTCCCTGAGCGCGTGGGTCGAGAACATCATGCCTGACAGTATATATGCGCGGTGGATTTTGAGGCTGAATAATAAAGAGATCGGTGATTTTCAGAATCGTACAGAGGATATCCTCACAGAATGTATGGTTATTATAAACGATATGTTCCTCATGGTCGGTATCACAGAACGCTTTGATGAAAGCCTGTATATGTTTTCCTGTCTTTCAGGGCAGCATGCGGTTCCTTTGTGGCGTCATCTCGGCCAGTCAAATGCTCCCCGGATTGAAGATTTAAACCCGGCTATACTGAAACGCATAGAAGAAAAAACAGACATTGATCGACAGCTTTTTGCGTTGTGTAAGGATCGTTTTATGCCACCGGGCATGGTGGACTGTGGAGGCTATACCGGAACAAAGTCTGGATAGTATCAAAAATTTGGTACAGATTTGTGAGGGGATAAACAAACACATTAGGCGCGAAATGTCCCCCATAGCCTCCCGCGCTCGGCTACAATATCTGTCTTTATCGGAACAGGGAATGTGGCATTCACCGTGGGAGAGGCATTATGGGAGGGGTAGTGTCTTTTGACACCTCGACAAGCGCCGACAAGCTCCACACGGAGCGTTTAAAATGTTTTTGGACTTTCCATCTACCTTGGAAGGTTAAAGCGTCTGTGACAGTGTTATGCTTGACGGAGAATCGGTAAGTGAGCCATACTGGTGAGATATTGAGCAACCGCTCACCTCTCAAGCCGCAGTATAAAAGGCTTATGGATTTTGGTGGCGTATCCGGCCAGGCCCACCACTCACCCGATTAGGGCTCGTATAAATCACTTCATTGATATAAAAGGTTTTTTCTTCCCCGGTGGTGCGCAATTTTAACCCCAAATGCGCCCATTGATAGAATTATACGATAATAATATCGTTCACGTCTGCAACCCCGGACACACCGTGTAGAAGCGCAATATAAGAGAAGTTCTCTCCATCGCCGTTTTCGCTTATGGCGATGGCTGTAGAGGTGCCAAAATCTGTCATTTGGACAAAATCAGAAAGCAAATCATCCAAAGGCGAATAAGCGCTCAATAGATCCGATATATCTATGGCATCGCCGTCATTCACATTAAAACCAACGATCGAGTCTATTCCGGTATATGCGGTGGCGGCATCAAAAACAAAGGTATCGGCTCCGCTTCCTCCGTCTAAATAATCGGCGCCTGCGCCGCCGCTTAAAATATCATCGCCATCCTGACCGAATAAAACGTCGTCATTGTTTCCGCCATACAGCGTGTCGTTTTCGCTTCCGCCCTCGAGCCAATCCGCACCGTCATCGCCATATAAAATATCTATGCCGTCTTGACCATACACAGTATCGTTACCATTGCCGCCATATAGCGTGTCATTCCCCAGGCCTCCAAATATGGAATCGGCGCCATCCTCTCCCTTGATAAGATCATTACCCAGACCGCCGTCAATGTAATCGTCTCCGGTTCCGCCTGAAACCGTGTCATCGCCTGCATATGTGATGATAACATCATGCACGCCATTCCCGCTTTCAACGCCGGTAATATCATCGTGGCCCTCGCTCCCGATCGTCATGACGTTAATCGTATTGAATGCTTTTTGCTCGCCGTTAAACAATTCCAATGTTTCAATCGAGGCGCCTTCGACAAACTGGTTTTGTACTGTTATATATCCCAGATAAAGCCCGTCCATATTCGTGATGTAAATCACAAGATCATCCGGAGCCTCGGCAAAGCGCGCATAGGCCAAGCCGTTCCAGTCCACGTTATCGGGCATTTTGATGGTATCGAACCCCGAAACATCATCGAAAACATCGACCCCGCTCTTATAAACAAAAACATCATCACCCAAACCGCCGGAAATGCGGTCATCCCCCGGTCCTGTTTGGTAGACCTCGTCTCCATTATTGCCTTCCGGCGGCGTGATCGAAAAATACAGCCCCGCCGCATCGTCCGCGCTGATGACACGGTCATAAAGGCGAAACTCATCCAGCGCGCCAATCATGCCATTTTGGCGATCAAAGATCACAAGGCCGTCGCCTTCATACGCCATGCCGAAACGTGATGCGCCAAGGGCATCATCGTTAAAACTGTCACTCCCGGAAATGCCGCCGATTGTACCGCTTTCACTCGACGTCTCCATAAGCTGCCCGTTCAACCACGCATTCAAACTGTGGGCATCCTGACCGTTTACGGCTTCATCCGTTCCATTCAACGACAAAGCGATATGATACCATTGACCAATGTTAATATCCGCGGTTTTCCAGCTGCTCCAGCCCGTACTTTCCCCGCCCACCATCAATGTTGAACCGTCAACATAGGCGCTCAGCCCGTTTCCATCCGTTCCAAAATCGGCAATCACCTGAGGAACCTGTTTTGATTCGTCAATTTTAAACCACAAGGAAAATGATTTTTGGTCGTAATCATTGGCGGTTGGCCCGTGGAATGTCGTGTTTTCGCCATAGGTCAACTCGTCATTATCCAGAAACACAAAGCTCGCTTGATCGTCAATGGAATAGACACCGTCGGGATTTGAGTTATTCACGTAGAGACCCTGTCCCGAGACACCCGCGCCCCAGGACCAGTCGCCAAAGAACACGCCGTCACTATCGTAATAGTCCGTACCCATATCTTCGGCAAAACGCCCGGCCCCCGCATCGAAATTATAATGAATCATTAAATCATCCGCATTCACAGGATCAACCTTAACCCTGACGCTGGCAACATCGGTATTGCCGTCCTGATCGCGAACGGTGTAGGTAAACTCATCCTCCCCGCTAAAGCCTTGATTTGGCGTATATGAAATCGTTCCATTCGCATTCAAAGATACAGTGCCAAACGCCGCCTCACCAATTTGATCAACGCTTAAAGCCCCGCCATTAATATCGAAGTCATTATCCAGAACAAAGATATCAACGCTGGAAACGCCGGCCATTTCTATATGGTCATCCACCGCCTCGGGGCGCTGCCCGTCACCGAGGTAAAAATTATCAAACATTATGATATCGCCGCCAGCTCCTGCACCCAGCGAGGTTGATATATTCAAAATGATATAGTCATACCCTTCGCCAAAATCGGTATCGTAAATAAAATGCTCCCACCCCTGAGTTTGGGTTGATATATCGACATTCAAAATTTCGGTTACATCCGGCGCAGTCATCGCATCAACAGCACCGGGAGCGCTGCCGTTAATGGATTTCATATATTCGCCATCTATGCCGTGAATGGTAATCGTGATGGTATCGGCGCTTGTCGCCGCATCGTTCAAATAGTTCAGATCAAAATGCAGTTCCTGCATTCCTTGGCGCAAGCCGTAATCGCCAACAACCTGTCCCACGCCGCTTGTCCATGAGCTTATCCCATCCAGAGAAAGCACTTTATCGCCGCCTTCATAAACAACAGCCCAGTCATCGCCCGTAACCCATCCTTTATTGGCCAGTTGGCTGCTGAGCGAATGTCCATACTGCACCGGCGCGTAGTAACCTTCAAAATCCCCGGCGCGGAACAAATTGTCATAGGCCTCGCTATCATTAACATTGATCGTAAAGCTTGCGCGCGTACTCAGACCTTGCGCATCCCATACGGTCAGGGCAACGTCATGATCGCCCATTCCGTCAAAATTATGTGTTGCGAACCGGCCAAAAGCGTCAATCGTTCCGTTATTATCGAAGTCCCAGCCGTAAGACACCAGTCCTCCTTGCGACAAACGCAGCGCATCGGGGGAGTCCGGATCAAACGCCATGGAGGCGTCAAAAAACACAGCGCCCTGATCGCCAACCAGGGTTGTTTCGAACCCGACAATCGGCGCCTGATTATAACCGTCATCGGCATCATGAAAAACGCTGTCGACGATTTCGAAATAATTGGGCATCATGTGCGTACCGTGGTTGTAGGTCTGAATTTGCGTAAACGTGTATGTGTTGTTTGCAAATTCGGCATTAATCAACTGGCTTGCGCCCATGGGGACGCTATCTTCGTAAGCTATAATTTCGGAATTAATATATCCGCCTTCTTCCGGCACATGCATCCCGCGATCAAAGCCTTCAACGCGCACACCGTTAAAAATCAGCTTTCCGCTAGACTTGTTCATATCAATACCAACGCCGCGCCCGTCACCGTTAATTCCGCCGAGAAAATCAACAGGGTCCTGCGGGTTGCCGACCACCAGCACATCCTGAAACTCAAGCTGCGTTGAATATTCAATGAAAATACCTGTCCCGAAGACGTTCCAAAGCGTAACATTCTGAATAAGGGAATTTATATCATGCGCCTGGGTGCTGTCGGGGACGGAAAATTCGATTTGCCCGTCATCATTACGCGTTACACCCCATGTCAAAAGCCCTTGATCGACGTTATAAGCCTCAAATCCGTCAAAAGACTTCACGGGCAGGTTCGTGACATCAATAAGATCATCATCGCCATACCCGGCAGCTTTCAAAGCCTGATACATCTTGGTTTCAACAATCGTGCCGTCCTCAAGGCGGATATTCAGGTTCTTAACCATGATCCCGCCAACCTCGCGGTTAATTCCGTCCGTCCCGGCAAGCATATTAATCCCGACCATGGAGCTGACGGCGATATTATCGTGAAATTCCACCTGCTGACCGCCCTGCACCCAATAGGCCTCACCATTAAAGCCGAAATCGCCCATAGCTGCACGATCAGAAAAAGTTAAATCCTGGGTCGGTGAGTCATCACCGGTTGTTTTGATGACGATATTATTGGTCCATGAACCGATCTCGTTGCCGGCCTCTGCCACAATCCCTGATCCGACGACATCAAAAACAACATTGTCGCTTGCGTTCAGATAGCTCTGGTGATGGACAAGCCCCCATCCGGGGCTGCCCCAAACCACGTTTCCTTCCGCTTCTGCGGGTGTGTCTTCAATGTCATCCGCGCCCGTATGATGAAAATGCAAAGCATAACGGCCCCGCACGTTTTCTCCCGTACCAATGCTACCGTCACGCTGCTCGCCAATTTCATTCATCAACTCGTTTTTATCCGTCCGTCCCAAATCGACGAAGGCTGCGTCATGAATTTGCACATCCGCGTTATGCATAAACATGGTGTGTCCCCGCAGATCAATGTCCGTAGAAGGGCCATTTTCACTCTGTATCGTGATATTGCGCGTTAAATTGCTGACATAAATATTAAACTCGGCGGCATCAAAGGTTGTACCATCCGGGCGTGTATGATCGAACGCCAAACTCGTTTGTCCATCAACATCACCGTTTGTACGGTTTACGAAGCGAACCGTATTACCTTCAATGCTTGTGATTTCCAAAATCTCGTCATGAAAACGCGTATTATCGGTATCTACCCCGTTTGCATCGTAATATGTTCCGCCTAAAACGATCATATCGCCAACGCTCCACCCTTCAGGCATTTCGGCAAGCGTTAAACTTTCATCACCCGCATGAACATCTTGCGCCAGCTTAAGAAAATCAGCCTTATTTTCTCCGTAAATTCGTACAGTGCCTTCCGTAATCACGCCTTTGGAAAGCTGCCCCGGGTCCCAATCACGCATCGTCACCGGTTCGCCATCGCTTCGAATAATAATTTCCGCCGTAACACTTGCCTGCACCGGATTTTCTTCCGTCCCGATTGTCAGTGTTGAGCCATGCATGGTCGCCAGCGTATCAACAACCATGCTTGTATCCATATCCGTTGCAAAATTAAGCTCGCCGTCCACGCGCACTGTAAACAGCGGAACATCTGAAACCATATCGTAACGTACGGACACCCCTGCGGGGATCATCACCTGAGCCTCTGCTCCGGGTATTTCGGCTTCACCCGTTGCCACATTGATCCATATCGCAGCGTCGGACCAGTCTCCGTCCGCAACGGCAATATGTGTTGCGCCTGAAGGCGGCAACATTCCGTTAAGCGTAGAATGCATCGACATCATCGGCGGGTTAACCGTGATCTCTATTTCCCCGGTTGCACTGCCGCCTTTACCATCGGACACAACATATTGAATGCTCTGAGTCCCTTCGAAGCCGTGATCGGAATGAAAATACAAACTTCCGCCGATTTGCACCAACGCCCCTTGCACCTCTCCCAAAGCTTGATAGGACGTAACTGTCAAACTGTCACCGTCCGGATCAAAATCATTTGAAAGCAAGTCTGCCAATGACATCGTAAGCGCTTCGCCGCTCATGACTTCGTAAGAATCGTTTACCGTTGTCGGCGGCTTGTTTCTACTACCTCTTAGTGGTTTAGCACCTGTATTTGCTGCCTCGAAAATGTCGTCGATGATTGTTTTAGCCATAGCTCGCCCCTTCCCGCTTGCGCGAAAATTATTGATGAATGTGAAGAAAAAATTGGCCGTATAATGGCCGGAAAATTTATCCGATATTCTTATGCTACAGAATATCTCTTAATACGGAATAAACATTACGTAAAATTATAAACTGTTATACACAAGCCCGCGCTATGCGCAAGGGACGGAAAAAACGCTCTATGATGCTTGATGCATTACCGTTATGGAGTTTGTGCCGGCCCCATTCTTGAGCTCGATTTCGGGCAGAACTATACGCTCCCGCCGTACTTTCTCTGCGAGCGCTATAACCAGAGCCTCTCCGCTAATCACGGCGTCGCCGTTTTGATTGCTGCATAGACAGTCCAGAACCACACGGTTTTTCGGTCTTTTCTCTTTAACAGTGACGATGATATTCACTGTATCGCCGACATAGACGGGCTTTGTGAATTTCAGGGACTGCTCCAGATAAATTGTGCCAGGTCCCGGCAACTGTGTGGCCATTACCGTTGAAATCAGTGAACCGCCCCACATACCGTGGGCGATAATTTCTTGAAATATTGTATTTTTCGCATATTCCTCATCCAGATGGGCCGGGTTAACATCGCCCGACATAACAGCAAACTGCAAAATGTCATGCTTGGTTAAAACGCGTGAGAGTTCAGCGCGATCGCTCACTTTAATCTCATCATAGGTTCTGTTTTCAATATATTCCATCTACGCTCTCTTTGCGGTGCTATCTTTTTTCTTACCTAAAAACTGGTTTTGTAATGCAGCAATAAATTACCGGCGCTCTGATTATCAACATGCCCCGCATTTTCAGTGTATGAAAGTTGCAGCCCGAGATGCCCTCCGCCATTATGGACCGGCGTATCATAGAAGAGGTGGAAGTTTCGCTCCTGCGCTTCGGGCTTAAGATCAATAACGAAGCCTCCGGCCTGCTGCGGGTCCATCGCATCGACCGATAACCGTCCGCCGGTTACACGCAATGGCTGCTCAAAGGCCAGCGTTATACGGTCGCCTTCGATAACATTATTTTGTTTTTCAATCCCCATCGCGGCTTGTTGATGCCGAATGCCGGATATATCCGTGATGAGGCTATCGGATGAACCGGCGGCAAAAGTTTGCCCCATATAAAAACTGCCCAATAAAGCCAAATCATCACGAAGGGGCACATGCGCGTTGACGCCCGCGTAATGTGTTTGTGTGTTACCCTTTATGTCAAAAGCGCCGCTTCCTGTCGTGCCGAGCATACTTTCCCGCTCGGAAACAAAACCATAAGACATGTTCAGCCTCATGTTTCCTTCCGCCGTATAAGCAAGCGCGGCGCTATAAGCCGTTGCCTCAAGCTCATCATCATAAAGGCTGTGACCGTTGCGATATTCAACGTTAAAACTGGTTTGGGGCGTAAGCGCATATTGCCACGCCACAGCGTCGCCATTGGTCGCCATATCGTTATAGGCAGGATCGAACAGCTTCAACTTCAACGCTTCGACCGATTGCGCGCCCGGATGATCGTGGATAACAGCCTCGCCTTTGCTATAGCGCAGAATATGGTTGCCTGCCTGATACGCCCAAACGCCTTCGGGCGTTGCCGCGCCGTCTTGCGCGGTGTAGCCCGTAAATGAAAGGCCTGAACCGAGTTGATGCGTTTCAACAGCAGAAGACAGGTTTAAATATTCAAGCTTTTTGTCATTTTCAAAATAATCAATGTTGCGAGGACGCAGCGCTGATTGGAAAGAGGCCGTATAAGAGCGCCCGTAATCGTCGTTGATAACGGTTTGCTGTTGATTGAGCGCACTATTCAGGCTGTCACCAAATGCGCCGCCTGTTTGCAGATATGAGTTTTGCAGTGTAGTGCCGCTGGACGTTCCCTCGGTCGTCACAATATTCAGCGTGCCTTGCGGTTGAATGGCGGCCCCGATGTCGAGAAAGCCTTGCCCGTAGGTCGCCGTATCGGCGTAAATCCCTTCTTTATTTGCCGTGGTTAGCAAAAGATCGACAACCTGCGCGCTTGTAAGGTTGGGAAACATTTCACGGATCAAGGCAATTGAACCGCTCACAAAGGCCGTAGAAAGCGATGTTCCGTCAAGATCAATATAGGTGTCGTACCAGAATGTTGAAATAATCCCCTCTCCGGGGGCTGTAATGCACCAGTTCGCGGCAACCCCGCAGCGATTGCTAAAATCACTGATAACGCCGTCTTGGTTCGAACTGGCCACGGCTAGAATATGCCCCTCGCTATAGGACCAGTCTATGGCGCCGACATTTTGAATAGAGGTGTCAAAAGAATAGACGCCGGTATTGTGATTAGAAGGCTTAACATACGGCAAAATCGCCGGAAAAATCGGGTTCTGTGCTCCTGCATTGCCTGTAGGAGCCACAATTATATTTCCGTTTAATGCCGTATAGGCGAAAGCCACGCTGGCTTCTACCGCCAACTGATCAAGGGGCCTAGCACCGCCCGTTGCATATGTCGAGCTGTAATTAATCACGGTTGCTTCTTCTTCAATCGCGTGGAACAAACCCCATTTCAGAGCATCCAGAGAGAAAAGCGTGCCATCGTCATTGGTTACCTTAATCGGCAAAATCTTGCTGTTATAGGCAACGCCATGCACCCCATAGTCATCTTTTTTGGCGGCAATTATGCCGGAAACAAGCGACCCATGGCCGTTGGAATCAAAATATTCAAACTGATTATTGTAAAAATCATACCCGCCATTGGCAATTTGCGTAAATAATTCAGGGTGATAGTAGTTTATGCCGGTATCCAGAACTGCTATTTTCTCTCCCGCACCGGTAATGCCAAGATCATAAGCCTCATGGGCATTGATTTGTAAAAGTCCGATGTTCCATAAGTATTCACCTGTAATGTACGGCGATGTCTGCGCCATTGCTGGAAAAGAGCTTCCGGCAAGTGTCAATATACCGGCAATGAGCTTGCACGCAGAAAAACACAGCGATCTTTTAACGTTCGTTTTCATAGAAACAGCAAAGTTTATTTGTCATAGGATTACTCAATATAGAAGTTAACCTTCAATTGCAATCTTTAGTTCAACTCCGTGACCTCGGCTCCGTAATAGGGGTTTTCGTTATCAACCGGATAAAACGTGATAGCCTGAGTCAATGTAGGATGTGTTGCCTGTGATCAACTTGGCCTCATCACTGACAAGAAAACGCGCATAAGCCCCAACATCGTCAATAGAGACAGCCTCATGCAAAGAGGCTTTCCGGTAGGAACGCTCATGCAATTCCTCAAAGCCCTTAATACCGCTGGCCGCGCGTGTGGGTATCGGGCCTGCGGAAAGCGTATTTACACGAATGCCCTGTGCCCCAAGTTCGGCAGACATATATTTTACCATAGATTCCAAAGCTGCTTTCACAGGCCCCATAAGGTTATAATTCGGTACAACTTTCTGGCTGCCGTAGTAGCTGGTTGTTAAAATGGAGCCGCCGTTTTTCATCAGCGGCTCTGCACGTTTCACAATACGGGCAAGCGAGTGGCAGGAAATATTCATAGCCGATAAAAAGCCTTCCAGACTGCTGTCAATAATGCGGCCATGGAGATCTTCCAAAGGCGCAAAGGCAATGGCATGTAAAATAAAATCAAGTTCGCCCCATTCGTCCGTTATTTTCTGAAACAAAGCATCCATCTGCTCTTCATTGATAACATTCAAGGGTTCAATAATCGGGGCTTTAACCTGCTCGGCCAGCGGGCGCACATAAGGCTCGGCTTTTTCGTTCAAATATGTAATTGCCAGATCCGCGCCTGCGCCGCTAAAGGCTTTCGCACATCCCCAGGCAATCGAATGATCGTTCGCTATACCGATAACCAAGCCTTTTTTACCGGATAATGACTGATTGTGCATAAACAACTACTCCTTAAAATTAAAAATGACTATGTGCTTGCAGGCACTTCTTTGGGCTTTTTGTTTTTAGACAAAATATATTTCGAAAGATGCATACCGGGTTTTTCAAGCAAATGATATGAGGACCAGCCCACGAATAAAGAAATAATCCCGCCCATAAATAGTGCAAAGAGAGCATACACACCTGTCAGGCCTGTTGCTATCAAAACCTTGCCGCAAATGGACAGGCAGAACGGGTGGGCGAGATAGATCGAATAAGACGCATCGCCCATCTGCACCAAAAACGGTCTGCGTTTATATTCAATAAATCCACCGATTTTTTTGCGCCGGGCAAGCTCCCAGTTAATAGCGGCAATAAGGAACAAGCTATGGCTGAGGCCAAACATAAAGACTTTTGATATATGCTCTTCATCAAGCGGCATCGGCTTTGTGAAAATTCCGGAAAGCGCAAAAACGATCAACCCGGCAATCAGCGGTTTTTTAACGCCTGTTTTTTCTATATGGGCGCGGAATTCAAAGATCAGCGCGCCCATGAAAAACTGCATCATATAAAGCGAAAAGATATGGTAATCCCAGAATCCGAGGGCCGGGAATGTTTCTTGAAAAGCCGCTTTCAGAACGCCGAGAAGCGTTAAAGCACCCACCACAATAACAAGTGTTCGCGATTTTCCGCCAAGCGCGGCAACCAGAAACACCAAAGAATAAAACACAATTTCATGCTCTAGCGTCCATGCGACAAATAAAAGCGGTGTGTCTTGCTGCGGGAATAAAAGCAAAAACTTGGTAACGCTTAACCAGTTTTGCGCGTCTGAACCCATGGTCAGCGAGGGATCGTAAAGCCAGGCAACAACGGATACGGATGCGAAGACCCAAAATATGGGGTATATCCTTAAAAACCGCCTGACAAGCCAGTCAACGGGTTTAAATCTAAGCTCGAAAGTGACAAAACACATAATGTAGCCGCTGATAACAAAGAATAAATCAGGGGCCGAATACCCATAATTTTTCCAAAAAGAGTGGTGACTTTCAAACCCCGGAAGAAGATTGAGAATATCTTCGAGGTGATAGACAAACACCATCATAACTGCAATGCCGCGCATCCACTGAATGGAAACAAGCTCGCTCCTATGGATGGTGGACTTGTTTACAAAGCTCAAATATGTTTTCCAGATATTTCCCATTCTACATCACTTTGTTACGCGCTCAGGCTGTTATGCGAAAGCAGATTTTCCTGCGCGACATTGTACACATGCATGATGTCGTCTAAATGTTTTTTCTCTGCATGATGTTGTATTACATGAGTTTTACACGGCTCGGCAAGCGCTTTGAGGTCTTCGGGGTCTTTAATTGCGCGTTTAATCCCTCTTTCAAGGCCTTTGGCCGTAATATCCTTAACGAGAAAGCCGGTTTTGCCGTCAATCACATAATCAGGAACGCCGCCCACAGCAAAGCCGACAACGGGCGTTCCGCATGCAAGGGCCTCAATACCTACCAGCGGCCCCGGATCATCCCAAATCGAGGGGAGAATGAAAATATCAGCATTTTTATAAGCATCAATGAGGACGGATTGGGGGGCCCAGCCGTTAAAGGTGATTTTGTCGAATATCTCCAGCTTTTTGGCCAGTGCTTGGGCATGTTCAAGACGCGGTCCTTCGCAAAATACGGTGAGATGCCAGTCTTCTTTAACGCCGCCAAGCGCCTCGATTAAAACCTCCAGGCCTTTGCCGCTGACAGCCTGTCCGGAAAAGAGCAACTCAAACGGGCGCGTAGTGCCTACACCATCACGCTTTACAATGTCGTTATACGCTTCGGCTTCAAATTTACTGAAATAAGGGATGCGGAAGACTTTACTTTCAGCAAAACCGTTATTAAGGAGCATGCCCTTCATATGGTGACTTCCGCAAATCGCCGCATCAAAGCCCCTGTAAATATCCTTCTCCCGGATTTTTTCCGGTAAATTCATGATGCGCGGCAGCCGGGTGTTGGCATCAGGAAGCGGCGGACCTATCAGACATCCAAAAGCCACGCAGCCGTAATCAAGGGCGCGCTGGCACCGATCTCCCGGAAAGCGGCGCTTTCCCCGCCGCAGACATGTTGACGTATAATCATGAAAAGACCGTATGACGATGGAATTATTTTGCGCCGAGAGTTCTTCTAAATAATCAATATCGCTTAACAAGTGGATGTGGATAATATCAGGGCTCACCGCGCTTAAATCCGCATATTCAGGCGCATGAATAACGTCAAGCCCGGCAGTTTCCAAATGCGCTCCCGGCGTACCTTTTGTATAGGCCACGAGGACCTCATGCCCGGCATTTTTAAGCAGCCATGATAATTGCAACACATAATTGGGCAGCCCGCCAATGCCAAGATTTTCGACTAATTGTACAATTTTCATTCAAAAACCTCTTTGTCCAGACGCGCGGCCATAAATGCCAGCGATAACATTGTGAAAAGCACCATATGCATATTTTGCAGCCATAGCATATCAACCATACCGAACATCATATATGCGGCCATGCTGCCAAGCCCGCAGAGGATAAAACAATCGGTTTTCAAGCCTTTGCGATTAAACCATGCCTGCAAGAGATGCTTCCAGGTCAGTACAAGAAAAATTACATATGCAGAAAAACCAATAAGCCCCGTACCGGTTAGAACTTCCAGATATGTATTGTGGCAGTGCAGGGATTCATACCCAAGCCCGACATTCAGGCGCAATGGCTCGTTATTGTATACATTATCCCGAAAGCCCCCAAAACCGACACCGTTAATCGGATGTTCGGCAAAAACCGATATGGCCCGCGTCCAGATGATAAGGCGATCAAGAACAGCTTCCGCCCGGCCCGGTATAAGACCGGCCACCGTACCGTCCCAGCCGTAAAATATTAAAAACCCTATGAAGATTAGTGCAAGCCCGGTCCCGCCGATCAACAATATACGGATGGCAACTTTAGGATAGCTGATGAGCATCATAACCGTAAGCATCGCCAGACATCCCAAAAACCCCCCTCTGGAATTGGCGAAATACATCCCTGCAAGACAAACAAGAAAGGCGCCGATGGCCAAAACACGATAAAAAGGTTTGGGCGGTTTGATCGCGATGGCCACAATCGCCGCCATCATCATGGTCAAATACATCGCAAGCCCTTGCGCCCCGCCGAATGTACTACCCGCCCGCCCCGATACGTCAAAAGTATGTTTAATCTCGCTTGTCTCATCGGAAGGAATGGGATGGGGAATGCCAATCATTCTACTAATTGAGTTTCCGTTATTAAAAACCTCAACCACGCCATCAAGAGCAAAAAGCGGCGGAACGATCAAAAATGCGCTTGCCGCCACGGTCCAGAAAACTTTTCCCGCCTGCACACTCATAAATAAAATTGGTAAAACGATCAGCCATTCAACAAGGCGGATAGCCTGTTTCAGAGACCCGCCGAAATTCTCCGCATCCAGTAAGGATATAAAAGCGGCAATCACAAGCCCGGCAGCCAACAAAGCAGGCTTGGGGACATAGAATGACGCGGCATATTCCGGGCCTTGGTTATACTTCCTAATCATCAGAAACGGCCATGCCATTCCCCAAAGCACCACGGTTGCATCCGTGAAATTGAGGGGCAAGCCGGCCAGCGTTTTCTGCACAGGAATAGCAAAGCTGAAAATCAAAATCGCAAAGGCAAGTTCAGCGCGATTGCACACGAAGATATAAACAATAAGCCCGAAAACAAACCCGACGCCGAGATACGGGCTTTTCACGACAAGCAGGGCGCTGATTAACCCCAGACCGACGGCCACGAGTATCTCCGGAACCTGATATGAACGCGCAAGGCTTGAAATATTGCGTTCGGGCTTGTAATCAAGTAATGACCAATTCATATCCTATACCCTTACATCCAAAGAAAACGGATTTATTTTCATGATCTTAAGATAAGCATCCTTCTTTTTCTCCGCCATTTCCTGCCATTGCGGCCCTTTGGATGCCCGAAGCACGGCAAGGATAAGGCCAGCCAGCAGGCATGTATCTGTCAAAAGTTTTAAAGCCACGGTTTCAAACGCGTTTCTATGTTTGCGGTATAAGATATAACGGCTTTTGCGCAATTCATAGCTCATACGCGGATTAAACGGCAGAAGCGTCACCTCTTCGCGCCGCCCGCTCGGCGCGCGGCCTGATGTCTGTCCACCCAGATGCACAACGTAAGAATCAGGCACAAGCACCAGCTTCCATCCGGCTTTGCGCGCCCGCAAACACCAGTCCATGTCCTCATCATACATAAAAAACTGCTCATCAAGCAGACCCACATCATCAAACACCTTTTTACGCGCCATCAAACAACACCCGTGAATGCGCTGCATAGCAATGCTCGTATGCGGGTCTTTGCCTTGAGCAGGGAACTGCGCACCATAGATGGCTCTTTTTATCATTTCGAAAATGCTCGGAAATGCGCTTGGGTAATCCTGATCGGTTCTATCGGGGTTTAAAATACGCGGCCCCGCAACGCCGATTGAAGGATCACTGCTGAAAACTTCGATAAGCCTTTTAAGCGTCCCTTTTTCTAAAAAGGCGTCACTATTCAGGAGCATGGCATACTCCGTATCAAGATCTTTCAATGGAATGTTATTTCCACGGGAAAAGCCGATATTTCCGCCAGCGTCAATAACTGTTATATCGGGATGTTCTCTTTCAAACATCTCTAGAGAGCCATCACCAGAACCGTTATCAACCACCACGATTTTAGCATCAACCCCGTCGCCGGGCGCATAATCTTTCACCGATTGCACCACCTGACAAACCAGCTCTGCCGTTTTATAATTCACAATAATGATGGTTACGCTCGGCTTTGTATCACTCATCACGATGCTCTTTCATTTGCAATCCGCACCTAATGCAGTCCTGCTTTAGGTCTGAATGAGAATAAGGCGGCACATCAAAAGTCTTGCGCGTTTTATCCATATCCAGGTAAAAGACATCCCGAATACCCATATCCTTAATATACAAGCCGCCTTGCCCATAACCTTCAATCAACCATTGCGCGATCCAGCCCGTTTCAAGGCCAATGCCGGAGCCAAGATTAAAAATCCCGCCGACAGGTTTTTGCGCAATGGCTTCAAGAGCTTTGCCAAAGTGCCGGATCGACATGAAGTCGCGCTTTGTGAAAGGGCTCATGTCATAGGTGATCTGGTTTTCCTGCTTGAGCTTGGTTAAAGCCATACCGAAAAAAGAAGCGCGGTTCGGTTCAAACCCGAAAATATTGGAAAGACGCAGCCGCGTGACTTTTTCTTCGCCAAGAACGCCCACAACGCTTTGCTCAATAATATTCTTGTTCATGCCATATTGCCCTTGCGGGGCAGGGGGCATTGTCTCAACAAGCTTCGCATCGCTTTGCGGACCATAAACAAGACGCGAACTCAGCATCATATAATGAATGTCATGATCCTTAATTTTCTGCGCCAATTTAGTGTCTGTATCAAGAGACTCATTATAGGGCTCGCGCCGCATTTCCGGCGCGTAGGAAAAGTTAATCAGGCAATCAGTATTTGCAATCCATTCATCATGGTCTAAAGCATCCTGATGGGAAAGCCATTGCCAGTTTGCGCCGAGCCCATCCTCGCGCATAGCTTTGGCCATAAAAGAATTTTTTCCAACAACCGTAACATTGACCATTACAAATTTTCCCAATAATAGCTGTGCATGCTCAATTTACGCAGCGCACTTTTCGGCAAGCGTCTGAAATGTTCTCCCAGTTTAAAACCGACAAATTTTGCAAGCGTGTGGGGCACGATCATGATGCAATCCATAAGGCTTCCGTTTTTGAATGTGTACTTGAACTCACCCAGAACAAATTTAAGCCCTTCACCGCTTGATTTAATATTTCTCGATTTAAACCAGGGGTCTACTTTTAAAAACGCACCAATATCAAAGTAGCGCGTTAAGTCCTGATACGGCGTGTAGTTGTGGCTGTGCTTGACTTGAGAGGTTGCCGAGTACTGGCTTTTATATCCTTTTTCTAATAAACGCGCACAGACCGCCATATCCTCTGCCAGCGGCAAATCTTCAGGAAACCCTCCGGCCTCTTGCAAAGCAGCCGCGCGGTAGGCAGCGAATGAGTTAGAGCAGAAAAAGGTTTTAATGCCCCGCGTGTCCTTATCTTCCATCCGGTTAACGTAGTCATGCGCAGGATAATTTTGCAAGCGCGCATATTGCGCCGCGACATTGGCGTCATCATGGGGGAGCTGCCGCCCGAATACGATGGCGGTTTTCGGGTCTTTCTCAAAAAAGCTCAACATCGGGGCGATTAAATCGCTTTGCGCAGGAATAGCATCTTGCGTCATATAAATCAGAATATCTGCATTTTCATTCAAACGCGCGCCAAGGTTTCTTGTTTTACCGTGGCCGAATTCTTCTTTTGGAATTTGATGAAGATCAAAGCCGACGCTCTCAATCATCTCCCGCGTGCGGTCAGCAGAAGAAGAATCAATAAACAAAATCCTGTCGGGTTTCGGGTCCAGATTGCTTAAAGCCTTTAAAAGCTCCGGAAGCCAAGGCTCCGCATTCCAGGTTGGGATAATAAGCGCTGTTTTCATTTTTGATCTTTATAAGTTTAAAAGGCATTTTTTCCTGTAAAACCAAGAAACACAGTACGCATAATAATCACAATATCGAGCCATAGTGACCAGTTTTGTATATAATCAAGGTCATAGGCAAAGCGCATGCGCAAATCCTCTTCGGTAAATGTATTTCCGCGCGCGCCATTAACCTGCGCCCAGCCCGTAAGACCGGGCTTCACCTTATAACGCCGGGCAAAATCATTGATAACGTCCTCATAAACGCGGCCCCCGGCACGAACGCCCGGCGGATGAGGGCGTGGGCCAATCAAAGACATATCGCCTTTTAAAACATTGATAAATTGCGGGATCTCATCAAGGCTCGTCCGACGGATAAAATGCCCAACGCGCGTGACGCGCGGGTCTTCGCGCTCCGTAAGCTTGATTTCTTTCGCTGAGCTATCACACGCTTCCTGACTCATCGAACGGAATTTATAACAATCAAAGAGCTTGTTATTATAGCCGTAGCGTTTTTGTTTATAAAAAACAGGCCCCGGACTTTCCAGCTTTATAAGGATCGAAATAACAAGAAACAGCGGTGAAAAGAGAATAAGCGCGGTGCTAGAGCCGACAATATCTATAAAAGCGCTGGTATAGCGCCGCCAGCCGATCATGGGGTTTTCATCAAGCTGAATGAATTGCAGCCTGGAGTTAGCTTGTAACAAGCTGCGCGGGCGGTTCAAAACAGCAAGCTCCGGGCTCATGACAATCGACAGGGGCAGAATGCTCACCTTCTCGAATATCTGATCCAGTCGCTCCGCAGCAGCGCCGGGCAAAGCTATAATAATCTGGTCCAGAGTTTCATTGTAGCCCTTCTTCAAAAGGTCATCAATCGTGCCCAGATACGGGTAAGGCAGCTCATCGGGGTTTACACGACCTTTCCGGTCATCAAAAAACCCCTCTATTCGGATATTGCTATTTTCCTGAATAACGCGGCGCGCCAATTCTGCGCTGTGTTCATTGACGCAGACGATGGCAACCTTCTTCACATATAGACTGCGCTCTTTGAAAGCAGGGTAATATTTTCTGCGCAAAGCAAAAGAGATGGCTTTGAGGCCGCAGCCTGTTAGAACCCAGACAAGACAACTCCAAACTCCCAAAGGAGCAAGGCCAACCATAATGAATACAAGAAAGAATGCGCATCCAAAAACAATCGTAAGCCGGGCCAGTTCATCGGCCAGACCCACCATAAACGGGCGCGGAGAAGAGTTTTTCTCGTAAGGTTTAAGTTTAAAAATATAAGAGATAATGATGGCCAAAATAAGCGCAGACCGTACCGAAGCCCCCGCATCCCCCCATAACGTAACGGGGAAAACAAAGCACACGAATAAACCTGAAAGAACAAACACGAAAACATCATCATGCTCTATGATGCACGCCGCAACGTTATAGAGCTGTGTCTTTAAATCGGCTTTAAAAAACGATGTGACATTTTGTGTTAAGCTCATAGCTTTGATACCTTCACGAACCTTACAGGTCTATGCGGCCCTTTCAGCAAGCGCTCTAATATATTGACCGTAGCTGCTCTTTCCATGCTGCTCGGCTTGGGCTTGCAGTTCTTTTTTACCGATATAACCGGCGTCATAGGCGATTTCTTCCAGGCAGGCAATCTGTAGCCCTTGACGGCTTTGAAGTGTTTGAATGAAATTACCCGCATCCAGTAAATTCTTATGCGTTCCCGTATCCAGCCATGCAAACCCGCGCCCCAACCGTTCTACGTGCAACTCGCCTTTCTCCATATACAAACGATTGATGTCGGTAATTTCAAGTTCGCCACGCGCAGAAGGCTTAAGGTTTTTGGCCATATCAACAACCGCGTTATCGTAAAAATACAAACCCGTAACCGCCCAGTTTGATTTAGGGGTTTCAGGCTTTTCTTCAATCGTTTCAGCCAGTCCGGCGTCATCAAAAGAGACAACGCCGAAATTTTCCGGATCATTCACAAAGTAAGAAAAGACCGTTGCGCCGTTTTTACGCGCCGAAGCGTTTTGAAGCTGCTCGGTTAAGCCGTGACCGAAATACAGATTATCACCCAAAACCAATGCGACCTGATCATCACCGACAAAGCTCTCACCAATGATAAAGGCCTGCGCCAAACCGTCGGGTGATGGCTGAACGGCATATTCAAGGTTTATCCCCCATTGCGACCCATCGCCGAGCAACGCCTGAAACATTGCGCTTTCGTGGGGCGTGGTAATAATCAAAACATCGCGAATACCCGAAAGCATAAGCACAGAAAGCGGATAATAAATCATCGGCTTGTCATAGACCGGCAAGAGCTGCTTGCTCACCGCTTTTGTGATGGGGTGAAGGCGCGTACCAGTTCCCCCGGCCAGAATTATACCTTTCATGATGCTATTGCCTTTTTGCTGTCCGTATTGTTAAGAATTTCTGCCAAACATGCCCTTGCGCTGTCTTGCCAGTCAGGAAGCGTCACGCCGTAAAATTTTGTAAGCGCGCTGCAATCCATTCTGGAATTCAGCGGGCGCTGCGCAGGGGTTGGATAAGCGGAAGACGCAATCGGCGTGACGGAACTCGGGGTTGTAAGACCGCGCTCTTTCGCTTCTTCAAAAATAAGCTGCGCAAAATCATACCAACTGCCTGCTCCTTGAGCGCACATATGATAAAGCTCCGGGCCGCTATCTGGTTTAATCTGCGGTAAGATATCGAGAATGCCGCGCGCAATGTCTTTTGCATTGGTTGGTGCGCCGATCTGGTCGTTGACGATTCCCATCGTGTCGCGCTCCTGTCCCAGCCTGAGCATCGTATGAACAAAATTCTGACCTTTCGCGGCGTAAACCCAGGATGTTCTCAAAATCACAGCAGGAGCCGTTGTCTTTAAAATGGCCTGCTCACCTTCATACTTGCTTTTGCCATATATGTTTACAGGGCAGGGGGCATCGCTCTCAGTATAGGGCGCAGTTTTAGTGCCATCAAAAACATAGTCTGTTGAGATATGGATAAATGGAATTTTATGGTCTTGCGCATATTCAGCCATCACCTCAGGAGCCATAGCATTCACCGCCATACACAGCGCCTCTTCGCTCTCCGCTTTATCAACCGCAGTATACGCCGCCGCGTTAATAATGGCTGTTGGTGCATGATCTTCCAAGGCTTTCAAAAGAGCATCAGTGTCGCTTAAATCAACACCATCGCGTCCCAGAAACACCGCATCTTCGGGCGTTAGCCCGTTATAATTGTCATGAAAAAGGCAGAACAACTCATAGCCGACTTGACCGTTTTTACCAAAAACCAGAATTTTTTGCGGCGCGTGTATCATCGTTTGACCCTAAGACGCTTTCTTCAAGCCCAAACGCTGCCCGGTATAGACGTTCGCACGCAACGGCTCCCACCATTCCTGATTGCCCAGATACCATTCAATCGTTTCGCGCAGGCCTTTTTCAAAAGTCTGCTCAGGCTCCCACCCAAGCTCGGCTTTAATCTTGCTGGCATCAATGGCATAGCGCGCATCATGTCCGGGGCGGTCTTCGACATAAGTGATAAGGTCGGTTCTTGGTTTTCCATTATCCTGCACGCCGAATTTTTCATCCAGAATGTCGCAGATCAAGGTCACAATCTCGATATTCTGTTTCTCGCTGTTTCCGCCGATATTATAAACTTCACCGGGCGTTCCCTTTTGGGCCGCAACCCATAAAGCGCGCGCATGATCTTCAACGAACAGCCAGTCCCGGACATTTTTGCCCGTTCCATAGATGGGCAGGGCTTTGCCCTCCAAGGCATTCAGGATGGTCAAAGGAATGAGCTTTTCCGGGAACTGACACGGTCCGTAATTATTGGAACAATTTGTCGTGATGACCGGCATCTTATAGGTATGGAACCATGCGCGGGCCAAATGATCCGCCGACGCTTTACTGGCCGAATAAGGCGAGTTTGGTTGATAAGGCGTTGTCTCCTCGAACAATCCTGTCGGGCCAAGCGATCCGTATACTTCATCCGTTGAGACATTCACAAAACGAAAGGCTTCTTGCGCGGCATCAGACAGGCTTTTCCAGTATTTCAGCGCCGCATTCAACATTGTAAATGTTCCGACAATATTGGTTTGTATGAAGGCGCCCGGACCGTCAATTGACCTGTCAACATGGCTTTCCGCCGCAAGATGCATAACCACATCAGGCTTGAATTCGTTGAAACATTTTTCAACCGCCGCCGCATCGCAAATATTGACCTGCGCTAGCGTATAGCGCGGATTATCTTCAATCGACGACAATGAATGAAGATTCGCCGCATAGGTCAGCGCATCAATATTGAGAATATTGTGCTGCGTTTCGTTGACAAGATACCGGCATAAAGCCGAACCGATAAACCCCGCGCCGCCTGTTATAATAATATTCATAGTGTATACCTCATTAATATATGTTCTTAGATCTATGTCGCTTGATCGTAAGCAAAGACCTTGTCCAATTCCGCGAATGCCGGAAGTGCTTTATCTTTGTCGGATAACAGCAACTGCTCGTCTGGAAATGGCCACTCAATATTTAAATCCGGATCATTCCACACAATCCCGGAATCATGTTCGGGGGCGTAATAATCCGTGACCTTGTATTGAACTTCCGTATCATCCTCCAATGTACAAAAGGCATGGCCAAAACCTTTGGGCACAAAGAGCTGGAGGAAATTGTCAGCAGATAACTCAACGGCAACGGACTTCCCGAAATTGGGAGAACCTATGCGCAAATCTATCGCTATATCCAATATGCGGCCTCTTAGAACGCGCACAAGCTTGTCTTGTGCAAAAGGCGGTTTTTGAAAATGGATGCCGCGAATTGTGCCTTTTTGCCGAGATAATGAAACATTATCCTGCACAAAGTCCGTAGGCAACCCGGCCATTTCCTGCGCACGCTTAAGGTTATAAGTCTCCGAGAAAAACCCACGGCTATCTTCAAAAACCCGCGGTTTGAGGATCAAAACCTCGGGCAGCTTTGTTTGAGTAACGTCCAGCATTATGTTGCCTCTTTTGTTTAAGCCGCCTTTTTGAGCGTGTCTTGCAATACATTAGAAGCCAGTGAATGCGGCGCGTTCAATTCCTTGAGATTGACGTTCGGCATATAGCGTTCAACATTATCGTAATACCACTGCGCAATATCGGAAATCTGGGTGATGAGGCTGTTTTGCGATCTCCATCCCAAATCTGTGATTTTCCGCCAGTCAACGGAATAACGCGCATCGTTAAACGGACGATCCTGAATGAAGGTAATATGCTCATCCGGGTTCACGCCGAAAATGTCGCATAGCATATAAGCCATCTGCATATTGGTATATTCTTCCGTGGTGCCTACGTTGTAAACTTCACCGATAACGCCCTTTTTCGCCAATAGCTCAAGCGCAGCCGCGAAATCCATAGCGGAAAGATAATGACGGCAATTCTCGCCATTCCCGTGAATAGTCAGCGGTTTTCCCAAAATCAGATTGAGAGAGAATTTAGGAATAATCTTTTCGGGGAACTGGCGCTTCCCGTAGATATTATTCGCCCGCACCATAACGATAGGCGCTTTGTAAGATTGCAAATATCCACTGATAATCATTTCGGCTGCTGCTTTAGACGCAGAATACGGGTTGGTCGGCTTAAGCGCCGCATCTTCCGTCACAGCACCTTCTTTAACTTCACCATACACTTCGTCCGTACTCACATGAATGATGCGCCCGACGCCTTCTTGACGGCAGGCCTCCATTAAGCAATGCGTGCCTGTGACATTTGTGCGTGTGAATTCAAGCGAGTTTCCAAAAGAGTTATCGACATGGCTTTCCGCAGCCGCGTGAATAACAAGATCAGCCCCCTTAACAGCCGCTACACAATTATCAAGATCGCAAATATCAGCGACGAAGAGTTTGATTTTATTCGCGCTAATCAGATGTAGCAAATTACGTACATCCGCCGCGTAAGTCATTTTATCCATGACAACGATATCCGCTTGCGGATACGCGTCTACAAAATGTTCAACGATGTGCGAACCGATAAAGCCGGCTCCGCCTGTAATTACGATCTTTTTCACCTTGGTGTACTCCTTATCGGTTAAGAGGGCTAGAAAGTCTGCACTATACATCTTTCCCATAATATTGCAAGCTTTATCACCATGGATGTACTTCTTATAGATTCTTGGGGAAAGAAACAACTAAAGTTACAAATAACCTTACATTTTATATGCTTATGTAGACCCGCTTGCTTTTAACCAAGGGATTGGATACTTAAGAGTAACAAAGCAGCAGGGAAGAGTTTTGTGTCATTAATCCAAAGAATAGAAGCGCTTAAGAGAAAAAAAGGCCTTTTCGCGCTTGCGGATCAAATGATCCATAGCGGAACGACATTCCTGACAGGAATATTAGTCGGGCGGTTATTGTCTGTCGGCGAGTTTGGCGAGTTCAGTCTGGGTTTAACGCTCGTTGTCTTTTCAATGGTGTTGCAGGATAACTGCCTCGCAACGCCTTATACATACCGGTTTCACAATAAAGACAATGAAAGTGAAGAGGGCTTGCGGGCCGGGGCGCTCATTCAATCGCTTATGCTGTCTTTAATGTGTTCAGGGCTTTTATTCATTGCTTACGCCATATTACCGCAAAGTGATTATGCAGACTTAAAGGTTATACTCTTCACCTTGGCTTTCGCGGTTCCGTTTTTATTCGTCCGGGAAACCTCCCGGCGCATTTATTTTACCGAATTTCGGGTGATGGAAGCCCTGATTATGGATGCGGTGATTAGCGCGCTACAAATCCTGCTGATTATTGCTTTTTGGCATTTCAATGCGATCAGCGCGGCAAATGTCTTTATCGCCATGGCGGCGGCCTCATTCATGGGGGGGCTTGGGGCATTTCTGATCCATCGCAAAGACTTTGAGTTTGCTCTAAGCGATATAAAAAAAGACACGCTTGAGAATATACGTTTTGGAAAATGGCTCATGGCGGGGAGTTTCTGCCATCTGGGCAGTCTTTATCTGTTCCCATGGATTATTTACAGCATCACCGGGGAAGCAAAAGCGGGAGCATTTGCGGCGTGTTATACGCTTGTGAACCTTATCAACCCCTTCATTCTGGGGTTTAACAACTATTTTCGTCCCCATGTCATGCAGGCCTATAGCCGTGAGGGGCTGGAGGCGATGCATACCCTCATCATGCGGGTCACGCTATATTTTATCCCTGTTGCCTTGGTGATTTCCGGGTTTTTGGCGCTTTTCGGGGGGGGGCTGGTGGAATTTGTTTATGGCGATGAATTTGCGGGTTTAGGCCCGATCATCGCGATAGTGGGGATCAGCACCGTTCCGGTTATTTTGAATGCCCCGATCCAGCTTGCAACATTGGCGATCAACAGGCCGCAAATTAACCCGAAATTTCATTCCGCCGCCTTTGTTTCAACATTATTCATAGGCGTACCGCTTGTCATTCACTTTGAAATAATCGGCGCGGCCATTGGCTACTCAACCTCTGTTACAGTAGGATTTTTGGCGCTTATATATTTCTACAAAAAAGAACTCGCCAAACTGCGCTTACAGCTTAAAGACACTCAATAGAGGTGTGTTACGGCGTATAGGCGTCAAGGGTTTCAACCATGCCGGGGCGCGCTTTGCCATTGCGGTCATACACACCGAAATTACCCATCGCATGCGGGAAATTATAATCGCTCAATATAAACCAATACACATGCTCAATACCAAGGCGATTTTGATTATCCTTAAAATACCGCAACGTCCCCTGCGTTAAGCGCAGCGCTTCGTCTTCTTTAACCACCCACGGATTTTTCGAAAGCGCCCCCTCTTTGTTCGCCATAAACCCTATTTCTGTGATCCAAATAGGTTTCGGACATTTTTTCAAATCAAGAAACTGCTTAACATTGAAAATTTTCGGCAGATAACCATGATCATCCTTACTGCCTATAAAACCAAGCTTTGAATATTCCGGATCATCACGATCAACTTCATCAACACCACGAACGCCGCCACGAGGGTTAAAAAAGTAACTATGCGCAGCCATAGTAACGAAACGTTTGCAATAATCCGGGTCATTGTCCCAAAGGTGCCACATATAGGTTATGTCTGATTTTGACATGCCAGCATGCACAACATTGATCTTACTCCTGCGAGCGCCAAGCCCGTCTGACACAACGCGCATAAATTCCGTAAATTGCTTGGCGGCCTTGGCCATATCCCATGACCCGAACCATCCTTCGGATTCAATATACCAAAAATCTTTGTTGTTGGACTCGTTCCAGACCTGCCAGCTTTTGATCGGCTTAAAGGGGCCGGGCGCATTGCCGCCGGGGCCATACCGATCAATCGCAGCATTCAAAAACCGCGAATAATCATCATACGCATCCTTGGTCAAAGCAAGCTGGTAAATGCCTTCCGGCTTCTTCACACCGCGTGGAAGCGCCCAGGGCGGCGCATATTGGACAATAGGGAGCAGCTCTATATCGTATTTATGTGCCAGAGCCAGCAATTGATCGGTTTTTTGCCAATCATACACGCCCTGTTTCTTTTCGACGCTGCGCCATTCAAAATCGGTTCTCGCATGGCGAATACCCATATCCCTCATACGCTGAAAGCTGCTCTCCAGCTTTTTGACATCGCCTTTGTCCCAAAGGAAATTCATACCCAGTTTAAAATGGGCGGATGACGGCTCCGGCCCGGCAAAACTGCTTTGTTGCGGAACCGTTCCACACGCAACGATACCGGCGACCATAGCTACAGTCACCGCAGCCTTGGCAAACTTCCTTGTAACCCGTTTACTAATTGCTATCTCCCAACCTGTCTTTATTGTTCAGTTCGTATACGCCGCTCACGCCTGCGCTAAAGCCATTGAAACGTAATATGTCACGCACATATTGGTCCATGAACAGATCCACTTTGGCCACGTTTGATTTTGGCACAACAATGATATCACGCGGATAAAGCAAGTGGTAAGCCGCTTTATCTCCGCTTTTAACAAGATCACCATCCTGTAGTTCCGCAAGAAAAACTTCCGGCGGATCGTCATTTTGCTGACGAATAACCAATACGGCATCACGCTTTGCCGTGTCCAAGAACCCCCCGGCTGCCGCGACCGCTTGCAAAATCGTCTGCCTGTAGCGCAGCGGGTATTCTCCGGGGCGTGTCACTTCACCTGTGATATAGAGGCGCTGGGAAGAGAAATCCTTAACAATAACGCTGACATCCGCACCGTCGGCGATAACCCGGTTATACTTACGTGTCAGGCTATCATCCAACTCCTGTACCGTCAGGCCTGCGGCCTGAACATCATCAACAAGTTGAAGCGAAATTTTGCCGTCCGGGCGCACTGTAATATTGTCGTTTAAATCAGGCGAGTAGAAAAATTTCACGTCCAGAGTATCACCGGGTTGAATAATATATTCCGGGTATTGGGAAGGTGCGAGTATTTTAGGCGTGCGGAGCTTGGAAACACTGCTGTAGTTTGCACAAGAGGATAGAAGCACAATGCCGGAAAGCATAAGGGCGACGCGCTTATATTTGCCGATCCTGCCGTTGAAATGCATAATTTTCATATCGCTAAAAACCTGATTGTTTTAAATATCTCTGAACAAAAGCCGATACAGCCAGTCTGGAATATAATTCTTTTTATTGTTGAGTATTATACCAAGAATTTGTGCTCCTGAATATTTAAAATGCTCCATTGCGTGATGCGCACTCTGCCATCTGGTTTTTCCAGCTTCAACAACCAATACAACGCCTTGGGTGAATTGCGCAACCATTCTGGACTGCACCGCTTTATCGGTTGGGGGCAGGTCCCAGACAATGACGTCATACACATCTTCAAGAGCTTTCATAATGTTTTGCAGTCTGGCTTCTTGCGGCGAAGCGGGATGCGGCAACTCCTGAGTATATATCTCGGTTGTTATAATGCCGCCCTCTTTGTGGTCCTGAGCGCTCTTTATAACCTGTTCAAAGCGCTTATCCATACCCGGCAAAGAAGAAAGCGCGGTTTTTCCGTCATTCTCAACGGTGACCAAAAGAACTCGACTATGGGAAAGCGCCAGCGTTTTCACAAGAGAGGCGCAAATATCATGCGTGCCGGAACGCGAGTCAACGCCCGCTAAAGCGACATGGTGGACGTGCTTGCTATCAATGGTATTTGTAAGCGTTTCAACGATTTGCTCAAAGGTCAGCAAATTTTGAAAAGCGTCTGGTTTGTTCTGTGTATTCACGTTAAAATGCTCTCCAATTATTTCCGAGCCTACGCTCAGAAAAAACCCGAAACTATGCTATATAGAAAACTTTCTGTGCTGAAAAGCCTTGATTTATTTAAACCCGGCTTTATGTTCAAAGCCTTAATTTTAAGTTTAACGAGATAATCTGCTTAAAAGAGCATAAACCCATGTGGAATTTCAGAGATATTTTATCCATTCTCTTTAAACGAAGAACGATCGTTATCGTCTTTTTCGCCACAGTTTGTATTGGTGCATTGGTTGCATTGAAGCTGTCCCCACCGAATTACGCTGCGGTGGCCAAGGTGCTTGTAAAGGTCGGGCGCGAGGATATCTACGTCCCCGCCCTTCCGTCTGAAACCTTAACCCGTCCGATGATGTCGCTCATCAGAGAAGAACAGCTGAATTCCGAAGTCGAAATTATCGGTAGTGAGTATTTGGCAGATCTTTTAGTCGATAAACTGACGCCTGAAGGCATATATCCTTCCATGTTTGTAAAGCACCCCTGGTATACACCAAAAGGCGTTATGCAAGGATTGATCGGTATATATCACTGGCTTGACGGCTATTTCGCGCCTTTCTCCGCAAATCTGAACCCCAAACAACGCGTTATGAAACGCCTTCTTAACAAGGACATGGTTATTCAAGGTACCGGCGATTCAAACGTGATTGATATCATTATTTACAACAAAGTGCCTCAATACGCCTCACAGACGGCCAATGCCTTGCTGGATCTTTATTTGCAAGAGCGCGGGCGCATTCATTCCGATACCGGAGAAACCACTGTGTTCCGGCATCAAATGGATGAAAACGAACAGCGTCTTGAAGAGGCGCAAGATGCCCTGCAGGAATTTCGCCGTGACAACGATTTGCTTGATGTGGCGCAAGAGCGCGAGGCTCTTTTGCAACGGATGCAGGAAATTCGTACCATTATTATTGACTTGAAGGGGCAAGCATCCGCTGCAAAACGCGTCAAGAAATGGCAAGCCGAAGCAAATAGCCTAAACGAGCAGCTTGAGACATTGAGCGATATGGAACTGGAATATGCGCGTCTTGTGCAGAATGTCGATGTCTTAAAACGCAATCGCAAGATTTTCCTTGAAAAGCTTGAGGAACAACGCATTAACAAGGCTCTGGATAGCGCACAAGTCGGCAACGTATCGGTTGTAAGCCGCGCCGTGCCGCCGACAACGCCGTCAAGCCCCAAGCTCTGGATGATTCTGGCTGCCATGCTCGCCGTTGGTCTTTTCGGTGGCCTTGGGCTGGCCTTCGTCATTGAGTTTCTGGATGATACGCTTGAAACAGACCGAGATGTTGAAAAATATCTGGGTGTGCCGATTATCGGCAAAGTCCAAGCCTAGGGTCAAAGCTTGTAGCTTTTTCTGTTGTTTTTGAACAGAAACCGGCGCAGTTAACTTTCGCATCCAGACTTTCAAACCCGTCAAGGCCGCCACCGTCCCCCCCTTGCACCGGTCGCTGTTATCTTACGCCGCCAGACGTTTGCGCAGTACACGGGTGGTCAGTTTTCCAGCCAGCGCACCCAGACGTTTGTCATCAATAATATTATGTCCGGCCTTGGCGCGGTTATCCAGAAGGATCAGCGGCTCGCGCCCCATCCCGCGGATAACGATCGGCGGCTTCGACATCGCGCAGATCTGACCGTCCGGATTAATAAAAATACATCCGCTCATCTGCCGCACATGGGCAAAGTTGAGGCTGAAACACGAAAGCGTAGAGAATTGCGAATAGCTGATGATAGAGCCGTGAATATCTGTCGCGCCGAATGAGGCATCTGTAAAATTACAGGCACTTAGGTTTGAATCGTTAAAGCAGGTATTGTAAAGCGCCGCCCCGTCGAAAACTGAACCTTTCAGATAAGCTTCGGACATGTTGGCGCCGCTCAGGTTGCTCCCGGTAAAATCCGCATGAGACATGAGCGCGTCATCAAGATTGACGTTTATCAGGTTTTTGTTACGCAGATTCACACAGTTCAGCGCAACCCGATCCGCAACCGCGCGTTCCAGACAATCTTTAAAACTTTTAAAGCGCCCTTCAAACAAAACGGCTTCAGAATTTATAGACCGGAGTTGGTAGAGTTTCATTAAATCCTCCCTTTTTCATACATAAAATGGATATTCACACGCACGCACCTTCACATTTTCACCCGTTGTTCTCGGGCCCCGTTTTCTTTCACATCGCAAAAGCAGTGTGGGTAAGTCAGGTACACGCAACCAATAGTTGTTATTTTTTCAGTCTTGTCAAGAAAAAATTCCTATCTATCCTTTGGGATAGGGGTGTGGCGCAAATGCGCAAGCGTTGCATCAAAGTTATGAACGCCCTAGATTATTGCCCATGAGCGATAAAACGAACGATAAAGCCGCCGCGCCGTCCTCCATCGAAAACGGCGTTGAGGTTATAAAGGGGTACGTAAAAAAACTGCCCGACACGCCCGGCGTGTACCGCATGCTCTCCGAAAACGCCGAAGTGCTTTATGTCGGAAAAGCCAAATCGCTGAAAAAACGGGTGGTGTCTTATACCCGCCCGGACAACCTTCCCGTGCGCTTGCAGCGTATGATCGCTGCAACCCGCAATATGGAGTTTGTCGATACCCATACCGAGGCCGAGGCCCTGCTGCTGGAATCCAACCTGATAAAGAAATTCATGCCGCGCTATAATGTGTTGCTGCGCGATGACAAATCCTTCCCTTATATATTGATGACCGGCGACCATCCGTTCCCGCAGGTGCTTAAACATCGCGGGGCAAAAAAACGCAAAGGGCGGTATTACGGGCCGTTCGCCGGGGCAGGGGACGTCAATCGCACCATTGCGGTTTTGCAGCGCGCTTTTATGCTGCGCAATTGCAGCGACAGCTACTTCGCCGCGCGTACGCGCCCCTGCCTGCAATATCATATCAAGCGCTGTACCGCGCCGTGTATGGGCCGGGTGAGTGAGGAGGAATACGCACGGCAGGTCGCCGAGGCGCAGGATTTCCTCGAAGGCAAAAGCCATGCGGTTCAGCAGCGTATGGCTGCGGCAATGCAAGAGGCCAGCGCCCGTCAGGACTACGAAACCGCCGCCGCTTGCCGTGACAGGTTACAGGCGCTTTCTTCTATTCAGGCGCGCCAGAGTATAAATCTGGAAGGTCTCGCCGATATGGATGTCATCGCGCTGGTGCGCGCCGGGGGCCGAAGCTGCGTTCAGGTGTTTTTCTTCCGCGCCGGGCGCAATTACGGCAATCGCTCATATTTCCCCCGCCATGATAAGGACGAAACACCCGAAGCGGTGTTGAGCGCCTTCATCGCGCAGTTCTACGAAAACAAACCTGTTCTTAAAAACATCATGGTCAATATAATGCCCGAGGATAAAACCCTGCTCGAAGAGGCGCTGGCTTCCAAAGCCGAAGGCCGTGTGCGCATTTTTATCCCCCGGCGCGGTAATCGCAGACGCGTAATCGAATTTGCCGAAAGCAATGCCCGCACTGCGCTGGAGCGGCATATGGCCGAAAAAGCCGGAGAGGCAAAGCTGCTTGGCGGCGTGGCGGAGTTGTTCGGTATGGAGGAGCCGCCTTCGCGGATCGAAGTGTATGATAACTCCCACATTTCCGGGAGTAATATGGTCGGCGCAATGATCGTCGCCGGGCCGGATGGTCTGAACAAAAACGCCTACCGAAAGTTTAATATCAAGACAGCCCCCCAGGCCGACGATTACGCTATGATGCGCGAGGTTATGACTCGCCGTTTCAAGCGTGCGCTTAAGGAAACCCCGGATATGGAGGGACCGGACTGGCCCGGCCTGCTGCTGGTTGATGGCGGGGAAGGGCAGCTTGGCGCCTGCGCTGAGGTGTTGGAAGAATGCGGCGTGCTGGGTGCCCTGACGCTCGTCGCCGTTTCAAAAGGACCGGACAGAAACGCCGGACGCGAGCGCTTCCACATGCTCGGCAAACCGTCTTTCCAGCTTCCCGTAAACGACCCGCTACTACATTACCTGCAACGCCTGCGCGATGAAGCCCATAGATTTGCAATCGGCACGCACCGGGCGAAACGGCAAAAACAAATGGTTGTATCATCCCTTGATACAGTGCCCGGAATAGGGGCGAAACGAAAAAGGGCGCTGCTGCATTATTTCGGCTCCGCCAAAAAGGTGGCCGAGGCCGGAGTCGAAGACCTGCAAAAAGTCGAGGGCATTTCGCGTTCCATCGCACGAAGCATCTACGATCATTTTCACTAGCCCGGCCTGTCGCCTGCGAAACTTTCTAAGAGATCACTTTAACGCATATTTTTTTATGCATTAAATCCAAATGCTTAAAAGAAAAACCTCAAAACGGGTATTGCAGGATTTTAGATGTCATGCTACCGTCCGCCTCATACTCAGTAATCGTTAACTTACTGCTTCTAAGCCTTTCACGGCACAGAGGCGCTATAGCAATTGAGAGGTCCGTGGAATATGTTTCACCGAGTAAAATCAGAAGACCAGGGCGCTGAAAAATTTTCATCGCCGCAGGGAAATGAGCAGGATGTTCAAAAAGAAACCGGGGCGACGGCACGCGATGCCGCCGACACGGACTCCGGAACCGGCGCGCCGGCCTCAAAAGCGCCGGCCCCCAAAGCAACGCAGGAACCCACACTTTACAATTCTCAGGAAAAGGATACGCAAATTATGAACGATCAGGCTAAAACAACATCAGAACAGGAAGAAACAGCACCCGCCGGTTTGGGTTCGTACCAGCGTCCCGGCCAAGCTTCTGTAAGAACGCCCGGCTATCCCGGCGCTTACCCCGGCTTCGGCTCAAACGCAAGTGAAGCAAACGCCGATTCAGACCGTCGTTTGACAATCGGCCGTGGCATTACAATGTCCGGGGAGATTGAGGCTTGTGACTACCTGCTCGTCGAAGGAACTGTTGAGGCCGCCCTGAAAGGCGCCAACATTCTGGAAGTCGCCGAAAGCGGCGTGTTCTACGGCACCGTTGAAATCAACGAAGCCAATATCGCAGGCCGTTTTGAAGGCGATATCACCGTAAATGGCCGCCTGACCATCACCGCGACCGGCGTTGTGACCGGCTCAATTTCCTATAAGGAAATTGAGATTGAAGCCGGAGCCGTCCTTGATGGTAAGCTGACCCCTTTAGCGGCAGCGCCGGAGGCTCAGGCAAAAAAGCCGCCGGCGCCAAAAGTGGCAACAAAGCCGGCAGGCAATAACAGCCCGAAAGCCGCAGAAAAGCAGCCTGAGCCTGCGAACTCTGACGAAGGGTTGTTCAGTAAGGCTGCTGCGGCTGCTGAATAGTTTTGCTCCGGCAATGTTAAAAATTTGTTGAATATTTAAGAGCCGGGCTGTATAAGCTTGGCTCTTATGAAAATTGCAAACTTTTAAGAACCCCCTTATAATGAGGGTAACAGGGCAAAAGCGTTTAAAAACGCATGAGTAAGAGCTTACCAATGAAGCGTAAAATACTGAGTTTTATACTGTTTAGCACCGCGATGCTGGGATTGTTTATCCTCATACACGCGCTGCGGCAGGGTGAAGGAGAGGCATTGGCGTCTTCCGCATCCGTAGCTGGTAAAACCATAGAAGACGGCGCGCAATATTCGGCCATGCGCAAGCGCTCCATCCGCCGGGCTATGATCTCCGATGTCAATGAACTGATGAATTTAACCGGCGGCGAGGTTCGCGCCGTGTTGAATCAACCTGAACTTATTCGCCGCGACCTGCCCACTGTGATCTGGCAGTATAGGAACAAATCCTGCGTTCTGGATGTGTATTACACCACCGCGGGCGCAAAAAAGGTAAACAAAACGCCCGTCGCCCATTACGAAATCCGTGCGCGGCAGAAAGGCGTTGCCGATGAAGATGTGCGTGAAAGCTGCCTGCCGAGCCTGATCCGCGCCCGCGCCGGTAACAATTTCGTCAATCTTGATGGTTTTTATAAAGCGCATTAAGGCCCGTCCAACCGCGTTCCGTCCTCTCTGCTACGCTGTTTTGTCCTCAAAACCACATAAATCATAAACCGCGCAGGACCCGCAATCGGGTTTGCGGGCTTTACAGGTATAACGTCCATGCAGGATAAGCCAGTGATGCGCATGCAGGGCGAATTCATCGGGGACAACCTTCAGCAAAGCCTGCTCAACCTGATCCGGATTTTTCCCCGGTGCCAGGCCTGTGCGGTTGGAAACCCGGAAAATATGAGTATCCACCGCCATGGTCGGCTGCTGGAAAACAATGTTAAGCACGACATTGGCCGTTTTACGCCCCACACCGGGAAGCTTCATAAGGTCTTCGCGGGTTTGCGGAACCTCGCCGCCAAAATCATGAATAAGGATATCGGCCATGGCTATGATGTTTTTGGCCTTGTTATTATATAGCCCGATGGTCTTGATATGGCTTTTCAACCCCTCAAGGCCCAGCGCCTGCATTTTGTGCGGACTGTCGGCGATTTTGAAAAGCTCTTTTGTAGCCTTGTTCACTCCCGCATCAGTGGCCTGCGCCGAAAGCGTCACCGCAACGAGCAGCGTATAGGCGTTCGTCCACTCCAGATCGCTTTTCGGCTCCGGGTTCGCTTCGCGCAGACGGCGGAAAAATTCGTATATATCGGCTTTTTTCATGAAACTCCCAAAAATCGGATTGGCGTAAAGGCATAGAGTAGGGTATCCAGAGGACATGATTCAAGAGCAAGTCATTGCCGAAAGTATAGATTACCTTGTCGGTCATTATCAGGAAGGGCCGGGTCTGGAGTTCCTCGCCCGCCGCGCAGGTTACGAAACTACGCATTTTCAAAAGCTTTTTAAAGATCATGTCGGGATCAGCCCCAAACGCCTGTGCCAGTATATGCACATGCGCAAGGCCCGCGATTTGCTTGAATCCGGGCATTCGACACTGGCCGCCGCGCATGAAAGCGGGCTTTCGGGTACGGGGCGCTTGCACGACCTGTTCGTGTCCTGTGAAGGCGTAACACCCGGCAGCATCCAAAACCGTGGGCACGGCATACGAATTGTTTACGGTTTCTACCCCTCAGTGCTGGGCAATATCATGATTGGTAAAACGGATAAAGGCGTTTGCTGGCTGGCCTTTGTGATGGAGGGGGAGCAGCACGATTTACCGTTTAAGGAACTGCGCCGCCGCTGGCCGCTGGCCGATATCCTCCGCGACGATGAAGGCGTGTGCGACGAAGGTGCGCAGATCATGCGCATCTGGCGTACAGGAAAAGGGCAGGGGGGTGAAAAAGGGGCGCGGCTGAAACTGGATTTATATGGAACGAATTTTCAGCTTCAGGTCTGGCAGGCACTGCTCAAAATTCCCGCGGGGCAAACCCGCACCTATCAGGATATCGGCGTAGCGCTGGGGCGGCCCACGGCCTCGCGTGCGGTCGGAAACGCGGTGGGAGCCAATCCTGTTTCTCTTCTTATCCCGTGTCACCGGGTTATCCGGGCCAGCGGCATTATCGATAACTATATGTGGGGCAGCCCGCGCAAAAAACTTCTGCTGGCTATGGAGGCCAAGGGATAAGCGGCGTTAAAGACCCAGAACGTCGCGCATTGAATACAGCCCCGGCGGCTGGTCCTTAACCCAGAGCGCCGCGCGCAATGCGCCTTTAGCATAAAGGGCGCGGTTAGTAGCTTGCTGTTTTAATTCAAGACGCTCGCCTTCACCGATGAAATAAACCGTATGCTCCCCGACAATGTCTCCGCCGCGTATGGTTGAAAAACCGATTTCACCGTCTTTGCGCGCGCCCGTATGCCCTTCGCGGGAAAGCACCGCCGCATTTTCAAAATTCTGGCCTCTCGCCTTGGCCGCACGTTTCCCCAGCATAAGCGCAGTACCGGAAGGGGCGTCGACTTTGTGTTTATGATGGGCTTCGACGATTTCGATATCAAATTCCGGGCCGAGCGCGCGGGCCGCGTACTCAACAAGAGCATCAAGCATGGTGACCGCAATGCTGGTATTGGCGGCATAAACAATCGGAACCTTTTGCGCCGCAGTTTTTATATTTTGCTCATCTTGTGCGCTAAAACCTGTTGTTGCAAGGACAAGCGGCTTACCCTGCGCTTCGGCCAGCTCTATATGCGCCCGCCCGGCTTCAGGCGTTGTGAAATCAATAATAACGTCGCTGCGGGCAAAAAGCTCTTCCGCCTGCGCCGTCACGAAATAATCCGCCTGAAGGTCGTCAGGCCTGCGGGTTGTTCCGCCTGCAAGCTCCAGCCCGTCCCAGCGCCCCGAAAGCAATTCTTCAACGATAAGGCCACCAACGCGGCCCGTACATCCCGGTACTCCGATTTTCATTCTTATCTCACATGCCTGTTGAGTATCTGCTGCAATTCATCATACATGAAATCACTGAAAGGCAAAGACATTCTGTCCTGACGGGCTGCTTCCAAAAGGGCATCAAGGTCGCCGGCAATATACCAGCGCGAGTCAAAAGGCAGGTCGCTCTTGGTGATAAGAATGTCAAAATCCTCGCTCAGGCAATCCCCCGCAAGCTTCCCACACGCCATATCAAGTTCCTGCTGCCCCATACCGCGATTGATTAGGGCAAGGCATAAATGCCCGTATGTTTCCGCCATAACCGCAAGCCGTGGCGGTAAACCGCTAATATGGCCGGGGATAATATCCAGCCCGGCTTTTTTGTCGTTCAAAAGTTTGCCGATAAGAGTATCGTTAAAATTCAGCGGGGTTATGAGGGCGGCTTCGGCCATATTCTGCTTACAGTGCGTTTGAATCTAGTCTTTCAAATCATCCCAAAATTCACGGACCTTCGTAAAAAAGCCGCTGGCCTCGGGGGAGTGCTTGCCGGTTTTGTCATTCGCAAAATCCTTATCCAGCGCCTTAAGCATATCGAGTTGCTTTTTATTGAGATTAACCGGCGTCTCGACAAAGGTTTCTATATAAAGATCGCCCTGTGAACTGGAGTTAAGAATGCTCATCCCCTTGCCTTTAAGACGGAATTGCTGCCCGGTCTGCGTGCCCGGTGGAATCTTGACTTTCGTTGCCTTGCCTTCGATTGTCGGAACTTCGACATCGCCGCCCAGCGCCGCTTTGGTCACGGTAATCGGAACGCGGCAGAACAGGTTCGCATCATCACGCTTGAAAAGCTTATGCGGCTTAACCGCAAGCAGAACGTAAAGATCGCCGCGCGGTCCCCCCTGAACGCCCGCTTCACCCTCGCCGGACAAACGGATGCGCCGCCCCGTGTCGACCCCGGCGGGAATTTTAATTTTCAGGGTTTTGTCTTTTTTAATGCGGCCCTGCCCGTGACATTTTTTACACGGGTCTTTGATAATGTTCCCCGCGCCCTGACATGTCGAACAGGTCCGCTCAATCGTAAAAAAGCCTTGCTGCTGGCGAATGCGTCCCGCGCCGTCGCAGGTCGAACACTTCCCCGCGCTGGTGCCCGGTTCCGCGCCGCTGCCGGAGCATTTATCGCAGGTATCGTTCACCGGGATTCTAATCTGGGCCTCTTTGCCCTTATAGGCGTCTTCAAGCGTTATTTCCAGAGTGTACTGGATATCCGAACCGCGTGCCGGTCCGCCTCTGCCGCCTCCGCGTCCACCCATAAAGTCGCCGAACATATCTTCGAAAATATCGGAAAACGCCCCCGCGCCGCCGCCAAAACCCGCACCGAAACCGCCCCCCGGTCCGCCGCCCATGGAGCCGTCAAACGCCGCCGCCCCATAGCGGTCATAGGCCGCGCGCTTGTTTTCATCTTTCAGAACGTCATAGGCTTCGTTAATCTCCTTAAACTTGGCCTCGGCCTCCGGGTTGTCTTTATTCCGGTCCGGATGGTATTCCATCGCCAGCTTGCGGTAGGCTTTTTTCAACTCTTCCGCGCTGGCGTCTTTCTCAACACCTAAGGTTTTGTAGAAATCTTTAGACATCAGTTTTTAATCTCTTTTTGCCGGGGCCAGAAAATTTCACCGATCTGGGAAAAAAGCCCGCCGCCGCTGCCGTTATTGTCGTTTTGCGCCCGTAAATGCAACCGGTTATACGCCGTGCGCTTTTCAACCGTGTTAAGGGCCGCGTAAGCCTCGCTGATAAGGCGAAAGCGTAGCTCAGCCATACGGCGGTTTTGCGGATTGCGGTCCGGATGAAACGTCTTGGCCAGACTGTGATAGGCGCGTTTTATATCTTCATCCGAAGCCTTCGGGGAGACTTTCAGGATATCATAGTAAGATGCTTTGTCGTTATCCACGCCTGTTCTGCCTTTGTATTTTTAACGCGAAGAGCCAGAGCTGCGAAGGTGTTATTTACATTCCTTCGCTTTTTCGTGCCTTCGCGTTAAATTTCATTAAGCCGACTTTTTACCGTTCTCGTCATCGTCTTCGACTTCAAGATCCGTAAAATCAGCTTCGATAATTTCATCTTCATCGGCATCCACCGGCTCGGCGTTTTGCGCATCGCCTTCGCTGCCGGATGCATCCTCCTGCGCCTTGCGGTAGGCGATCTCCCCGAGCTTCATGCTCGCTTGCGAAAGCGCCTCGGTTTTGGCCTTGATCTCTTCGGAATCGTCGCTGTCGATCACATCTTTAAGGTCCTGAAGCGCCTGCTCGATGTTCTTTTTCTCCTCTCCCGGAAGATCACCGCCCAACTCCTCCATGGATTTCTCCGTCGAGTGGATCATGCTTTCGGCAATATTTTTCGCCTCAACCGATTCGCGTTTTTTCTTGTCGGTTTCCGCATTCGCCTCGGCATCCTTGACCATCTGGTCGATATCGGAATCCGAAAGCCCGCCGGAAGCCTGAATGCGGATCTGCTGTTCCTTGTTCGTGGCCTTGTCCTTCGCCGAGACATTGACAATGCCGTTGGCGTCGATATCGAACGTCACTTCGATCTGCGGAACGCCGCGCGGCGCGGGCGGAATGCCCACAAGGTCGAACTGGCCCAGAAGCTTGTTATCCGCCGCCATTTCTCGCTCACCCTGAAAAACGCGGATCGTTACGGCATTCTGGTTATCTTCCGCCGTAGAGAAGGTCTGCGATTTCTTGGTTGGGATGGTGGTGTTACGCTCAATCAGGCGTGTAAACACGCCGCCCAGCGTCTCAATTCCCAGAGACAAGGGCGTAACGTCAAGCAGCAAAACGTCTTTAACGTCACCCTGCAACACGCCGCCCTGAATCGCTGCGCCATCAGCCACGACTTCGTCGGGGTTCACGCCTTTATGCGGCTCCTTGCCGAAATAATCTTTGACCGTTTCAATAACTTTCGGCATGCGGGTCATCCCGCCGACAAGAACGACATCGTCAATTTCCGACGGCTTCAGCCCCGCATCTTTCAGCGCCTTTTTCACCGGCTCGACAGAGCGTTTGATGAGATCGTCAACAAGGCTTTCAAGCTTCGCGCGACTCAGCGGAATTTGCAAGTGCTTGGGACCGGAGGAATCCGCCGTGACAAACGGCAGGTTCACTTCCGTCGATGTGGTGGAAGACAGCTCGATCTTCGCTTTTTCCGCCGCTTCTTTCAGGCGTTGCAGCGCCAGCTTGTCTTCGCGCAGGTCAATCCCGTCGGACTTTTTAAATTCATCGGCCAGATAGTCGATAATGCGCAGGTCGAAATCTTCCCCGCCCAAAAATGTGTCGCCGTTGGTGGCTTTTACTTCGAACACGCCGTCGCCGATTTCAAGAACCGAAACGTCAAATGTTCCGCCGCCAAGGTCGTAAACGACAATCGTGCCGGTAGATTTTTTGTCCAGCCCGTAGGCCAGCGCCGCCGCGGTCGGCTCGTTAATAATCCGCTCAACCTCAAGCCCGGCGATTTTTCCCGCATCTTTGGTCGCCTGACGCTGTGAATCGTTAAAGTAAGCCGGAACGGTAATCACCGCCTTGGTGACTTTTTCACCCAGAAAGCTCTCCGCCGTTTCTTTCATTTTTTGCAGGACCATTGCCGAGATTTGCGAGGGCGCGTATTTTTCGCCGTTCACCTCAACCCATGCATCGCCGTTATCGCCTTCAATGATTTTGAACGGGGCCTTGGAAGCAAGGTCTTTAACTTCCTTGTCCTTAAAGCGCCGCCCGATCAGGCGCTTGATCGCATAAAGTGTATTTTCGGGGTTGGTGACGGCCTGACGCTTCGCCGGTTGGCCAACGAGGCGTTCGCCATCTTTGGCAAAAGCCACCATAGAAGGCGTCGTGCGCGCACCTTCCGCATTTTCAATGACCCGCGGCTCTTTTCCGTCCATGACCGCAACGCAGGAATTGGTTGTACCAAGGTCGATACCGATGATTTTAGACATGCTTAAGTCTCCTTCAATAAGCTAGACATTAATATTCAAAGCCCGTTTTGCACAGCACTTTGCATGAATTTGATATATAAGTGCTGCGGCTTTTTATTTCAAGTGCGCGTTTTTACGCTTCCGTATCAATATGCCCGCCGGGAGGTAGATCGCCACCGCCCGCAGAAGAATCGCCGCCTGTACCGTCGTCTTTCACCACACCGACCCGGGCCGGGCGTAGCAGGCGCTCATGCAGCATATAACCGGCTTCCATAACCTGCATGACAGTCCCCGCAGGCTTGCCCGGCACAGGCGCCTCAAACATGACCTCATGAAAATTCGGGTCGAACGGCTCATCAACCGGCTCAAGCTTTTTAATGCCGTGTTTTTCGAAATTGCGCAAAAGCGTCCGCTCTGTTGCTTCAATACCGTCCACAAGATTTTTTAGCCGCGGCTCTGCATCGAGCAGGTCCGAAGGCACCGCCTCCAACGCACGGCGCAGATTGTCGGAAACCTCCAGCAGGTCTTTGGCAAACCCGGAAATCGCATATTTGCTGGCATCGGCGCGTTCTTTCTGGGCGCGGCGGCGGGTGTTTTCCGCTTCTGCCATCGCGCGCATAGCCTGATCTTTGGCCTGATCCAACTCGCTTTTCAGAGCTTCAAGAGAGGCGTCAGCCTGTCCGGCTTGCTCCGGATGCGGTTGCGCCACATCGCCTTCTACTGAGGCCCCTTCCTGCGGCGGAGAGTCTTCGGACTCCTGATCCGCACTTGCGTCATATAAACCGGCGGCCTCGGCTTCAAGCCGCGCAGAGCGTTCGGCCAGCGTTTCTTCTCTACTGGGGTCTTTCGGGTGGTTTTGGCTCGGTGTAGTCATGGGCAATATTTAATCTGCTTACCGTCGTGAATCAAGGACTCTATTCAAGTAACCCCGGTGTTTTTGCGAAAATGGTCTTGGGAGCCGCTTTCTCATAAGGACCGTTCGCCCCGAAATAAAGCTCCTTCACATCTACGGTTCCAAGGATAAAGGGAGTGTCCGGGTCTTCTAGCTTGTCTTTAAAACGCCCGGATGTGTCGACGGCATAAAACTTATCGGCATGAATATGATGGGGCTGGAAGTCGGGGATAATTTCATCCAGCGGAGTCAGGCCCCTGCGCCGGACAAGAGCTTTAACCGCGCTTCTGGTTTTCTCATCGCGCAGATCCGCCGATGAAGAAGACAGGATCATCGTATTTTCCGGGTAGTTCCAATAGGTAAACTGCGTAACCTGCCCTTTTAGCGGAATGCCGAACAGCGTAAGATCCTGTATTTTTGATGTCACCATCGTACGGTCTTCCCCAAAGTCCAGTATGATGTCGTTGAACGGGCCGATTGTTTCGCTGACAAGAACGATCTTTTGAATACCGTCTTTCATCAGCTCTTTCTTGCTAAGCGTAATAAAAACCTCGGACTGACCCGGTCCGGGTTTGCACTCATGATGAAAATAACGCACCGTCTCGCTATCCGCGCCGATATGCCCCTCCGTAAGCTTCAGGCGAAGCGCCGGGCCGGCTTTAACCGGTTCAATCACCGGGTTCTCAATATCCAGACAGCCAAAGACGGACCCCGGAGAAAGAATATAAAGATTCAGGTCGTCCGGGCTTGCGCCGGGCTTGCGCAGAAAGGTGAAAAAATAAATATAATTCGGAACAAGGCTTGCGCCTTCTTCTTCCGTCTCAAACTGCGGTTTGTATTTCTTATCATATGGATTGTTAATTTTCGGTGGCTCTTCCTCTTCTTCTTCCTGATTTTGAAACAGGTCGATCTGCGCATAAGCGGACAGGGCAGGCGCAAGGAACAAGGCTAAAAGAATGGGCAGGAGCAACAAAAGTTGTTTTTTAAATCGGTTTTTCATGAACGCGGACCTAAGCAGGTTTGGAAAATCAGTGCCCTTATCGTGCCAACTCCCGTTCACGCAGGCAAGAGAGGTTAAAGCTTCATCCACGCCTTTTATGCTTGAGGTCATGGCGGCCTGTGCGTAGAGTGAGCAAAATTTAACGCCTGTATGAATGTATAAGGAGAAATCATGCCCCGTCCCTCCGGCAGAACACTGGAACAAATCCGCAAAGTTGAAATCACGCCGCATGTGAACAAACATGCCGAAGGCTCATGCCTTGTGAAGTTCGGCGATACGCATGTTTTGTGTCTGGCCACGGCGGAAGAAAAAGTGCCCGGCTGGATGAAGGGCAAGGGCGCGGGTTGGGTAACAGGCGAATACGGCATGCTGCCGCGCTCCACAGGTTCACGGATGGACCGGGAAGCGGCCAAGGGGAAGCAGTCGGGCCGGACGCAGGAAATCCAGCGTTTGATTGGGCGGGCCTTACGCTCCGTTGTCGATATGAAAGCCATGGGCGAGCGGCAGGTCCGCGTGGATTGCGACGTAATCCAGGCCGATGGCGGCACGCGCACAGCCGCCATCACCGGCGGTTTTGTCGCCATGCATCTCGCGTTCCAGCACTGGGTGGAAACCGGCGCGATGGAGCGCGTTCCCGTAAAAGACACCGTATCGGCCATTTCCTGTGGCATTTATAAAGGTGATCCGGTCGCCGATTTGGATTATGACGAAGACAGCGATGCGGAAACCGACGCGAATTTTGTAATAACCGGAAGCGGCGGCATTGTCGAAATTCAAGGCACCGCAGAGCAGGAACCTTTTAGCGAAGAAGAGTTTTTAAAACTCCTCCAACTCGCGAAAAACGGATGCGCGGAATTAACGGCGCTGCAAAAAGATGTTTTGGGCATTTGATGGTAAAGATGACGCTCAGGAAATTTGAAGAAGCGCAATTGGTCATCGCCACGCATAATGCGGGAAAGGCGCGGGAGATTGCGGACTTGCTGGGACCTTATATTGCGCAGTTTTATACAGCCGCAGAACTGAACCTCCCCGAGCCGGAAGAAACGGCAGACACGTTTAAAGGCAATGCGGAATTGAAAGCGCGGGCCGCAGCGATAGCTTCCGGCAAGCCTGCGCTGGCTGATGACAGCGGTTTAAGTGTTGCCGCTCTGAACGGGCATCCGGGGATTTATTCCGCGCGCTGGGCGGTGAAGCCTGACGGTTCACGCGATTTTGCCTTCGCGATGGAAAAGCTGGAAACTGCGCTGGACAAGTCGCAAGATCGCCGCGCCGCGTTTATCTGTGCCTTGTCGCTGGCTTGGCCGGACGGGCATGTGGAAACGTTCGAGGGGAGGGTGGACGGCACCCTCAATTTTCCCCCGCGCGGGGATAAAGGTTTCGGTTATGATCCCGTTTTCGTTCCCGATGGATATGATATGACTTTTGCGCAGATGGAGCCGGAAGCCAAACACGCGATTTCCCACCGCGCAGACGCATTCAGGCAGCTTGTCGCCGCATGCTTTGAAACAAAAGCGCTTGAACCGCAAAGTAAAAGGCATGTTTAATCCCCTGTTTTCTGCCGTTCTTATGTGAAAAAACTTGACTTTTTCACATGATTTGCTGTATAAAACCGCCATGCAGATAAAGCATGGTTTTACGCTTTCTTTAAGGAGAATGGAAAGAATGTTAAAGAATTTAAAAGTAACGTCACTGAAATTTCAGGCTGCTTTTGTTGTCGGCCTTCTTAGCTCTGCCTCTCAGGCACAAGCGGGCGGGAATGACTGGAGTGATATTGCGCGTAACATTACGACCTCGATTGAAGAATTACCCGGCCTGATTACCGGTGTTTCTTATATGATGGGTCTTTTGCTCGGTGTTCTTGGCGTGATGAAAATTAAGGACCATGTTGAAAACCCGACACAGACACCGATGAAAGACGGCGCGATCCGGCTTGCTGCGGGTGGCGCGCTGTTCGGCCTGCCCATCGTGTTCGAATCAATGCTCAACACAATCGGTACGACAGGTACAAGCATCGAACCTGCAACGTTGAACAAAGTGAAGTTTAACGTCAGCTAAATCTTAAAACGGTTTTCTGTTATGAATATAAAAGGCCGGGCCGGGTTGTATATCCACTGGCCTTTTTGTTTGTCCAAATGTCCTTATTGCGATTTCAACGTCCATGTTCAGGCCCGGCCCGACCACGTGCGCTGGGAGGCCGCATATTTAAAATCGCTTGAAAGCTATGCGCAAATGCTGGAGGGCCGGGTCATCTCTTCGGTGTTTTTTGGCGGCGGCACCCCTTCGCTCATGAACCCCGAAACGGTTCAAAAAATCCTGAGTAAAGTGCGGGCGCTCTGGCCGCTAGTCAACGATCTGGAAATCACGATGGAGGCCAACCCGACCTCGGTCGAGGCGGAAAAGCTCAAAGCTTTTAAAGAGGCGGGCGTCACGCGCGTCTCTCTCGGTGTGCAGGCGTTAAACGATACCGACCTTAAGTTTCTCGGGCGAAAACATTCCGCTGCTGATGCCATTGGCGCAATTGAAATCGCCGCCGATAATTTTGAACATTTCAGCTTCGATTTAATCTACGCCCGCCCCGGACAAACCCTTGAGGGCTGGAGAGAGGAACTTAAACGGGCTGCCGCTCTGGCCACCGGCGGCCATCTGTCGCTTTATCAACTCACCATAGAGCGCAACACCCCATTTTATTATGATGCCGCGCAGGGGCTTTTCAACCTCCCCGATGACGGGCAGGGGGCCGCGTTTTATCATGCCACGCAGGAGGTCCTCGATACCGCGAACCTGCCAGCTTATGAGGTCTCGAACCACGCTGCGCCGGGCCGCGAATCGCGCCATAACCTGACCTATTGGCATTACGGCGATTATATAGGCATAGGCCCCGGCGCACATGGCCGCCTGAGCGTCGAAGGGCAAAAGGTTGCAACCCGTGAACATTATGCCCCGCAAAAATGGCTGGAAATGGTTGAACGTGAAGGGCGCGGAGTGCATCCGTTCCAGCCGCTTTCGCATGAGGAAAGATTTTGCGAGGCCCTGATGATGGGGTTGCGGCTTTATGAAGGTGTGGCGCTGGAGCATTTACAGGCCGAGGGCGGCGGGCGGGACTGGCGCGAATATATCGACGCCGGGCGGATCGAAACGGCGCGCGGGGAGGGCTGGCTTGATATACGCGATGGCAGAATTGTCTTAAGCCGGGAAGGAATGCTCCGGCTCAACGCGCTCATCCCCTATATTCTTAAAGATCCTTCGCGTCCTGCGCAGAAGGAGCGGGCTGTATAGGTTGCGCTTGCGGCGCAGACGGACGCTGCGCACCGCCCAGTAAAGAGAATGCGTTCTGCCCGTTAATCAAAATCTGTCCTGTCTTGTTCATCTCCAGATCGAAAATATGAACGGGACCGCGCGCGCCATCATCCGTTTCTTCAATCCGTCCCGCCGGTTTTAAACCCTCCAGAAATCCGGCAAGGCTGCGCATGGAAGCGGCTTGTTTCGGGTTTTTTGCAGCACTGCTTGCCGCCTGCGCCAGCGAAAGAGTTTTCTCCATCCCCGCAAAGCGCAGCGTCCCCGTTGCGGTTGCGCTGTTCGCAGCGCTCAGGTCGGCCTTCACGCGCATATCCAGATTGATATCGTAATGATCGTTTTGCAGACTGGTTTCACGAAGTTCAAGATAGCTCCCCGCTTCCGCCATAAAAGCAGGCAGTTTTAAAAGCAAACCCACGCCTGGCATCTGGCCGGTATTGGCAAGCGCTTCATTAATGGTTCCAACCGGAATATTGTGGTGCGTAAGCTTGAACTGCCCCGATTGCGGAAGCAATTCGCTCAACTCCGGCGGCGCATTGCCTGCTGCCGCACCGCTAAATTGAAATCCCAGATCCGCATTGACGAGTTCGCCTGATCCTTTGCCATAGGAAAAACCGATCCCTGCCTGTTTCAAAGATAGCGATTCCTGAGTTCCGTCTGGAGCCGTAGCGCTGCTTGTTTCAAAATTCTCAAGCCCCAGTGCCAGCTCCATCCCTTCCGCAAAATTAATCGTGGAAAGGGCCTGTGCGCCCCCGTCTTCCTGAACAAGCTGCGCCAGTGCTTTATCCAGCACCAAAGAAAGCGACAGCTTGCCCAAAGACAGAGCCCCGCCTCTGGCCGATGTCATATCAACGTTTGAAATTTCAAGGCGGCTCGGCCCCGAAAGGCGGCCTGGCCCATCTTCCTTCAGATCATAGCGCAGGCGAAGATCGCCGATGCTCATGCTGCCGTCGCCCTTCCGGTCCTTGAATGTGATCTCTATATTGCGGTAAAGCGCATCCAGCGTAATGAAGTTTTGCAGCCCTTCATGCCATATGCCCGCCGCTTTCTGGAAGCCGATATCAATGCGCATCGTTTCCTGCCCGGCGGCGTTAAAACCTAAAATCGGGGTGGGCATCGCCATGGTCATCTTAAAGCGCCCTGCCTCTTCATGAGGCAGCGCATTGAGAGAAATCAACCCGATATCAAGATGAGAACCACCGGGGTATTCCAAAGAAAGCTCCGGCAATGTGATGGCATAATAGCTTTGCGCCGGTTCAACCGTGACATCACCTTTTAAAATCAGCTTGCGCGGACGCTGTGTCTGCGCCGCAATTTGAACCTGCTGGTCTTCAAGGATTTTTTGAAAGACGCCTTGCAGTCGCCGCGCCTCCCCCTCGGTAACATCCTGCGCCCGCGCGGAGGAGAGGCTGCAAAAAAACGCTAAAACGGCAAAAACGCCGAAAACCGAAAATGCTGAAAGGCGGTACATCTTTTTCATACGCAATAGATGAGCGCATTTGAACAAAAAAGCAAGAGCCTGCGCCGCTATAAAACGAATTAATTGGACATTGCCGGGGCTTTGCGCTTATATCGACAAAAAATAGCGATCGGAAATTTACAAAGACAACACATGCTCAACGCACAAGACACGCAATACACGCTGGCCGAAGATGGCCGTATTTTTTATCAGAAACAGGCCGGAAACCCGCTGCCCGGTGAAGCTGTTGCTGCACTGGAAAAGGGAAGCGACGTACTGACCCCCGGCATTGCCATTCTGGATAATGGCGCCGCCGCCGGGCAGGATAAAACGGCCTTACAGGCGCATTTACATGGCTGGCTCGCGCGGCATATCGCCGCCGTGCTGGAGCCTCTGGTGGCGTTGAAAGACGCCGGTGATGTAAAAGAGCCGGTGAAAGAGATTGCGCGTCATGTTTACGAGGCGCTGGGAATCGTACCCCGCGAACAGCTCGAAAACCTTATCGCTGTGCTGGATGCCGACGACCGGCGCGATTTGCGCTTCAAAAAAATTCGTCTCGGCCCTATCCTCGTTTTCATCCCCGCGCTGAACAAACCCGCCGCCGTGCGTTTGCGCGCACTGCTCTGGGGTGTGTGGAATGGCAAAGACCTACCCGTGGAATGCCCCAAGGATGGAATCGTGTCTTTTGAAATCGACCCCGAAGCGGTGGACCGCTTATTTTATCAGGCTATCGCCTATCCAGTTTACGGACGCCGCGCAATCCGCATTGATATGCTCGACCGGGTTATCAGCGCCGTTTACGACGGCGCCAAAGACGGGAAGTTCAAAGCCGAGCATAAAATGGCCGAATGGCTCGGCTCGACGATCGAAGGGCTTTACGACGTTTTAGAGGCCATGGGCCATAAGAAAATTTACGATCCCGCGCACGAGGCCGACGAAGCCGCCGAAAAACAACCGGAAAAAGCAGATAACGAATCCTCGGAAGAGAAACCGGAAGAGAAGAAAGAACCCTCGGCAGAAAAACCCGCCCAACAAGAAAAACCCGAACTTGCCACGTTCCGTTTGAAAAAAGGAAAGGCGTTTGAAAAGTCATCCGCAAGCGCTCCCGGCAAACCGCCGAAGAAAAACTTTGTGAAAAAAGACAAATTCGAAAAGAGCAAAGGCAAGCGGAATAAATCAACCAATCGCACACCAAAAGTCATGAGCGCCCCGGCAAGAAAAATAGAAGACTCCCCGTTCGCGGTTCTTGAGCAACTCAAAAAACCCAATGAAAAATCTTAAAGCCATAGCACTGTGTTTCGCGCTGTTTGCCGCCAGCCCTGCCACCGCCGCGCGTTTCTCCGGCGATTACCTTTTGCAGCTTTGCACCTCCGACGAACAGGGCCGCGAACTGGTCAAAGGCGGGCATACCGCCTGTCAGGCCTATATTGCCGGGGTCATGGATTACCACACGCTGATTCAGTCTTTGGGAACCTCACCCAGCGTAGATTTTTGTGTTCCCGAAGGAACGCCCATAAACGAAATTCATAAGCGCGTCGCCCGGTATATCGCCAAAAACCATCATGAGCAGGGCCCCTTTATCGCCGCGCCCGGCGTCGCTCTGGCTCTTTATCAGGCTTACCCGTGCCGCAAATAAAACCTACATCATATTAAAAAGCATGCCGATAATGATAATCTGCGGAACCGTGACAAGCGGTATGGAAAGCGCAATAGGCCAACTTTTTGAAAACTCGCGCACCACCAGAATTTCGGTGTAATCTGTGGAAACGCCAGCCATAAGGAAGGCAAAGCCGTTCCCCGTCGCACCGGCGGAGTTCATGATTTCCGCCGCAATCGGTGCCGAACCTTCGGAACAAACCTCAATCAGCGTTGCAACCAAAAGCGTAACGCCCAACCCCAGCGCTGTCGGCCCAAACCAGTCACCGAAAATATCAGCCGGGATATAGGCCCGCATGGCCGCCGCAACAACCGCACCGAACAAAATCCAGCGAATAATCATTTTTCCATCGGCCCATCCGTCGCGGGCAACCTCTTTGGCCCATTGTTTAGAAGGCCGCCATCCTTTAAGCCGGGCCTTCACATCGGCTTTTATATCAAATCCCTCGGGAACGTTGCAGGTGTTAGGATTGGGGGGAAGAATGCCGTTTTTAACAAGCGTAAGATACACAAGCCCGGATATAACCGCGATCAGCATGGAAGCCAGAATAAAAACAAGCGTCCATTTCAAACCGATCAGGGCAATAAGGATAAAGGTCAGGCTCAGCGAGTTCCACGGACTGGCGATAAGAAAGGTCAAAACCTGCGCGATCGAAAGCCCGCGCTCGTAAAGTTTACCCGAAATAACCAAGATTCCGTGATTGCACATATCAAGAATAACGCCGGCAATGGCCGCCTTGACAATATCTTTGAAACTGTCGCCCCGCCCCATAACCGCCGTAAAATACTCTCGCGGAATTTTATTCATCAGGCCAACAGAAAGCAGCCCCAGCGCCACCCCCCACGACATGTCCAGAAGCAACTCCCCCTGCGTATGCACGAAAACATCAAGCCCCGCCCAGTCTACACCGGCATAATAAAGCGCAAAAGTAACCGCAATAACAAACAACGAGCCATGCATGATATAGTCGGGCTTGCGCTTTTTCTGCGTTTCCGGACAGCAACTTTTAGTCATCATTTGCTCCTAAACTTCGTCATAGCGTTTAAAAAGGGCTTTAATTTCATCAATTTTCTTTTCGGCCTGCACCGCACTGCCTTGTGAAAAAGTCTCCGCCACACAGTGTTGAAGGTGCGATTCCAGTATATGCGCTTCAACCGTACGCACAGCAGAGCGCACCGCCTTAAGCTGCGCCAGAATATCCGGGCAGTCCCGCTCTTCCTCAATCATGCGCTTGACGCCCTCAACCTGCCCGGCGATCCGGTTGAGCTTGCCGATCTCTTTTTTGTGGCAGGGGCGCTTATCATCCATATCTTTGTTTATATACCCCTATAGGGTATATTGTCAATATCAATGCTTCGGCGGCAGGGTTGCAATGCCGAACCAGAAATCGGTAATCACGCTGACGACTTTTTTAAACTTGATAAAATTGACCGGTTTTTGAATAAAACAATTCGCATGCAGGCGGTAGCACTCCGCAATATCTTCAGGGTCTGTCGACGTGGTTAGAATAATAATCGGAATACTCAAAAAAAGAGGGTCCGTTTTCACCACCCGCAAAAACTCATGCCCGTCGAAATCCGGCATTTGAAGATCCAGAAGAATAAGATCCGGACGCGGTGCATCGACATAAGGTTCTTTTTTGTTCAGAAATTTTAGAGCGCTCGGCGCATCATGGACAACATGTACGCTGCTGGCCACGCTGGTGCTTTTGATGGCCTCTTCCATCAGCATCGTATCGCTTTTGCAATCGTCGATAATCAGAATATCTGCGCTTTTTCCCGGTGTGTCCGTCATAAGCTTTTAAAACCTGCGGGTGATTGTATAGTCTGTTAACGCTTCCAATAAATGCCGCAATTCTGTTTCCGGCGCAAGGCGAAGGGCCTCAATCGCTTTACTCTTATAGGTAAGCGCCAACTCAAAACAGCGCGCCGCCGCATCGTGTTTTGTAAACAGATCGGCCGCATGGCTTAAATCCGTATCGCTTTGATGAAGCTCGACAAGTGTTCTGTGCCAGAACGCTTTTTCTTCTTCATCCGCATCGTTCAGGGCAAAAAGAACCGGTGCGGTGATTTTGCCCTCGCGGAAATCATCACCGATGCTTTTGCCCAGCTTTTCACGCTCCGCCATGTAATCGAGACTGTCATCGGCGATTTGAAAGGCAATCCCCATATTCAGCCCGTAAGCCGCCATAGCCTCCGCTTGTGCCTCTCCTGCGCCCGCAATCACCGGGCCAACCTCACAGGCAGCGGCAAAAAGCGCTGCAGTTTTGGCCTCAATAACTGCGATATACTCGTCCATCGTTGTGGAAAGGTTATTCGCCGTGGAAAGTTGCATGACCTCGCCTTCGGCAATAACCGCCGAAGCATTTGAAAGAATACGCAGCACATCAAGTGATCCGTCGAGGGTCATAAGCTGGAAAGCACGGGAGAAAAGAAAGTCCCCCACCAGCACGCTGGCCTGATTGCCGAACACCAGATTCGCCGCATCCTGCCCCCGGCGCTGCTCGCTGCCGTCAACCACATCATCATGCAAAAGCGTGGCCGTATGAATGAACTCGACGCTCGCCGCTAGCCCGTGCGCACGCGCCATTTCCCCGCCATACAAAGCCGTACTGGCCAAAGTAAGCAGTGGCCGCACGCGCTTGCCCCCCGCCGCAATCAGGTATGACGCGAGTTGAGGGATAAGGGCTACAGGGCTGTCCATATGCTTCAGGATCAGCGCATTAACCGCCCGCATATCATCGTCAAGGATACGCCCCAACGCCTCAAGCGGGTTTTCTTTTTCTGCGTGTTTTTGCAATGCTGTTTCCATACCGGACTTTAAAGCAGCTTTTAAAAGTCACAGCAAGGATTTTAAGACGGATCTTCAGCCGGGGCAGGGGGCTTGGCAGGAGCAGCCTTCGGCACTTTAAAGCTTTTTGATCGCATTTCCCTTTGGCTGTCTTTGCTGCTTTGCCATTGATCCAGAATGTTGGCAAAACCACTTTGCTGCTTTTCCACCGCCGCATCATGATCCGGTGATGGCGCCGCAGGCTTCTCAACCAGGGGCTTTTCAGGCGCATCGGGTTTTTTCGGGCCTTTTCCTTCCGCCTCTTTTTGTTCCTCCGTCTGCCCCGTGGCCAGAGCCTTGTATTTGTTCCAGACGGTCACCGCCGGGTTTTCTTCCTTTTTCTGATCCTTATCCTTATCCGTTTCCACCGCCGCATCCGCGGTATTTTCAGCCGGAAGAGCCTCCGCCGCAGGCTTCGCAGCAGGTTTGTGCCGCCCCAGCGTCGTGTAGTTGATACCCGGCTTAAGGTCGCGTTGCTGCGCCCCGGCAGGAAAGCTTATGAGTAAAAGACAAAAAAGAGTCGTGATCGTGCGATTCATGGTTTTATATTACGGGAAGGAGTGATGATGACGCAATTGGAAAACCTTATAATTCGACAGGCCGCGCGCGAAGACCTCCGGATTTTGCAAAAAATCGCCGAAAGCATGAAAAGCGCAAAGGATATCGGGTATTTTGAATTGTCATTCGAGTATCAGGACGCGGGCGAACGGTTTGTGTTTATTACCGAACATGAAGGCCGCGCCGCAGGCTATGCCATGTTGAGCTGGACACCGAAATACGGTTTTTACAAGGTGATGGGATATCCGGAAATTCAGGACTTGAACGTGCTGCCGGAGTTTCGCAGGAAAGGAATCGCCACCGCCGTGATTACACATTGTGAGGATCTGGCCCGAAAAAACGGACAAACGCATATGGGAATCAGCGTCGGTTTAACGGCCTCTTACGGTCCGGCGCAAAGGCTTTATGTGAAACTCGGCTACATACCGGACGGCCATGGTGTGACCTATGACCGCCAGAGCGTCACCCATGGCGAAATCCGCCCTGTGGACGATGATTTATGCCTGATGATGGTGAAAGATTTGCAAAGTTGAAATAATGTGCTAAACCCTGCGTGTTAGTGCGTTTTAGGAGATTTTTTAGATGACAAAATGGGTCTATAGTTTCGGTAAAGACAAGAATGACGGCGACACCTCGATGCGCAATCTTCTCGGAGGGAAGGGGTGTAACCTCGCGGAAATGGCGGGGTTGGGGCTTCCCGTTCCGCCGGGCTTCACCATCACCACCGAAGTCTGCACGCATTATTACGACCACGATCAGAGCTTCCCCGAGGACCTCGCCGCTCAGGTAAAGGAAGCCCTCGCTCTTGTAGAAAAGCAAATGGACGCCAAATTCGGCGATACAAAGAACCCGCTGCTTGTCTCCGTGCGCTCGGGCGCGCGCGTGTCGATGCCCGGCATGATGGATACGGTCCTCAATCTCGGCCTGAACGACGACACGGTAAAAGGGCTCGAAGAGCAATCCGGCGATGCGCGCTTTGCCTGGGATTCTTACCGCCGCTTTATCCAGATGTACGGCGATGTTGTTCTGGGCGTGGATCACCACGAATTTGAAGACGTGATCGAACGCTACAAGCGCGACGAAGATTTAAAACAAGACACCGACATTCCCGCTGAGGGCTGGAAACAGATTGTTGGGGAATATAAGGCTGTGGTCGAACGTGAAACCGGCCAGCCCTTCCCCCACGACCCCGCAGAGCAGCTCTGGGGCGCGATCAGTGCCGTATTCAAAAGCTGGATGGTGCCGCGGGCCATTACCTATCGCCGCATTCACGAAATTCCTGAAAGCTGGGGAACCGCCGTGAATGTGCAATCCATGGTGTTCGGCAATATGGGCGAAGATTGCGCCACCGGCGTGGCTTTCACCCGCGACCCCTCAACTGGCGAGAATTATTTCTACGGCGAATATCTTATTAATGCGCAGGGCGAAGATGTCGTCGCCGGTATCCGCACACCGCAATCCCTGACCCAAAAGGGCCGCGAAATGGAAGGTAGCGATTTGCCGTCTATGGAAGAAACGATGCCCGGTGTTTTCAAACAGCTCGACGATGTGCGCCTGAAACTGGAAAAGCATTATAAAGACGTGCAGGACCTTGAGTTCACGGTGCAGAAGGACAAGCTGTTTATGCTCCAGACCCGCAGCGGAAAACGCACGGCCAAAGCCGCTCTTAAAATCGCCGTGGATATGGTGGAAGAGGGGCTGATTACGCAGGAAGAGGCGCTGCTGCGCGTCGATCCGCAGGCGCTGGATCAATTGCTTCACCCCACGCTCGACCCCAAAGCCGAAAAGGATATCCTGACCAAAGGTCTGCCGGCTTCGCCGGGCGCGGCTTCGGGGAAGGTTGTCTTTACCTCCGAGGAAGCCGAGGCCCTTGCTCAGGCTGGGGAGCGCGTTATTCTTTGCCGTCAGGAAACCTCACCCGAGGATATCTCAGGCATGCATGCCTCCGCCGGTATTCTGACCTCCCGCGGCGGAATGACCAGCCACGCGGCGGTCGTCGCCCGCGGTATGGGAACATGCTGCGTCGCCGGAGCCGGTGAACTTCACATTGATGTAAAAAGCAAACGCATCCGTATTGATGAGCGCGAAATCAGGGAAGGCGATGTCATCACCCTCGACGGCTCAACCGGTGAAGTCATGGCCGGTGAGGTCGATACAATCCAGCCCGAGTTGTCCGGGGAGTTTGGCACCTTGATGGCATGGGCCGACGAACGCCGCCGGATGAACGTTCGCGCTAACGCCGAAACACCGCTGGATGCCAAAACCGCCCGCGAATTCGGCGCCGAAGGTATAGGCCTGTGCCGGACCGAACATATGTTCTTTGATGCAGGCCGCATCCAGAATGTGCGCGAAATGATTTTTGCCACGAATGAAGACGAGCGCCGCACCGCGCTTGGTAAACTCCTTCCCGCCCAGCGTGAGGATTTTGCCGGGCTGTTTGAAATTATGTCCGGCCTTCCGGTCACGGTGCGCCTGCTCGACCCGCCCTTGCATGAATTCCTGCCCCACGCGCCGGAGGATATCGACAATTTCGCCAAAAGCGCAGGCATCTCGCACGATGATGTGCGCCGCCGCCTGAACGACCTGCATGAGATGAACCCGATGCTCGGCCACCGTGGCTGCCGCCTCGGGATCACCTATCCTGAAATTTACGCCATGCAGGCGCGCGCCGTTTTCGAAGGGGCGTTGGAAGCTGCCGCAAAAACCGGAGAAACCGTAACCCCGGAAATCATGATCCCCCTCGTTGGCGCGGTGAAAGAGCTGGAGATTATGCGTAAGGTGGTCGAGAATGCCGCCGCCGCCGTATTCGAAGAAAAAGGCCAAAGCCTCGAATACACCGTCGGCACGATGATCGAGCTGCCGCGCGCCGCACTGACAGCGAATGAAATTGCCCGTTCCGCCGATTTCTTCAGCTTCGGCACCAATGACCTCACACAAACAACACTGGGGATGAGCCGCGATGACGCGGCCAATTTCCTTCCCGCCTATGTCGGCCACGGCATTTATGAGCGCGACCCGTTCGCCTCGATTGATGTGGACGGTGTCGGGCGGCTGGTCGAGGTTGCTGTCCATGGCGGCCGCCAGACAAAAGCCGGTATCAAGCTTGGCATTTGCGGCGAGCATGGCGGCGACCCCGCGTCCATCGCGTTTTGTGAGCGCATCGGCCTCGATTACGTCTCCTGCTCCCCCTACCGCGTGCCGATCGCACGGTTAGCTGCCGCGCAGGCTGCAATCAGGGAGGGCGCAGCAAAAACTGTCCCTTTAGCCGGTAAGGCTGCTGCCGGTGGGTAGCGGTCAGCTCTTTCTTTTGCCGTCGTCCCGGCCAATCGTAGGGAACTGCGGTGTTGGCCGTAGATAATTGATAAGCCCTCTCGACTTCGCTCAGGATGACAAGTAGAGTGATGTAATGACAGATGACAAAGAAGAAAAGCAAGACGTTCTGAAAACCTTCGATATGTATCACTTCTTTTCCCGTAAAGATGTGATGCTGGTGATTGTCTTCCTCATCGCATTTCTCATTTTCTCACTAGCCGTTTGGCTATATCCGCAGATCGTTTAGCGAATAAAATTGACATAATAAAAAAACTTCTTTAAACACACTGGTATGAACAATACCCTTTTCAATCTTGAACCGTTTTTAACGAGTGACTTTAACGTTTTGAGCGATCTTACGCCTGATCGGGCGGATGAACGTGCGGCCATGGCTCGGCGCATTGTCGCCGATTTGAGGCAAAATCAATGCCTGATTATTACATTGACCGAGCAGGAAAAAGCCCTTTTTAAGGAAGGCTATGAAAGGGCACGGGAATTTTTTAAAAACAAGAACAATAAACTTATATATGGTCCGTGCTTGCATGTACTCAACGTTTTTACACGTAAAGAATATGGATACACCGCAAGCGAGTCTTTTTCACAGGTTAACGGGCAAAGGGAGTGCATGACCTACACCCCCGCCGGGAATAAAAAAAATCCGGAAAAATTATTGCCGCATGTGAAGACGGACCCTGATTTCGATGCGGTTATGAACACAATATACCGCTTTAACTTTTCTTTGCTAAAATCGCTGATGCGCGGCGTTGCAGCAGGGTTTGGAGACAACGGCCCGGAATACTTCACCAAATATCTTGATGAATATCCGCGCCATCGTCTGAGGACATTAAAATATGCCGGAGATGATTTTATTGAGCCGCATGTGGACGGCAGTTTCCTGACGTTTTTGCATACCCAAAGTGACGGTTTAAGTTTAAAGCCCTATGGGGATGCCAACTATACACCGGTACAGGGCGATATGGAGCGCTTGCTGGTGCTTGCCGGTTCAGGCATAAAAGAGGTGGCGCAGCATTTCATTTTTCCAATGACTCATAAGGTGCAGATGGAAAAAGGCGGCGAAAAGCAGTCTTTCGCATTTCTCGGCGGCCCCCGGGGAAAAGATGTCGATGAGCGGATCGCTAACGGCTTTAACATTAATTATGATGCGTTATGAAACCCTGACCAGCGCAATCCCGATATCCCCGCATGAAGAACGAAGCTGTGCGCCATCGGGCAACTCGTCCAGTTTTACGGTTTGCAGATGTTTCTTCCCCAGTCCGCGGTAATGCATCCGCGCGGTGATTTCCTGCCCCACATAACATCCCTTGCCGTAATCAACAGCGCCCAGCCGGTCCATGCGCCCCTCATCCATTGTTGAGGTTTCCGGGATAAGGTCGCGTGACCCGTCAGGAATACACAGGACGATGCGGCGGCGGTCCCATTCTTCAAACGGTTGTTCCCGCAGATCCGGCTTTTCAAACGTTCGGTTGCCCATCTCCGGGTTACGCGGATCGGCCAGCCCCATGGACGCGCCAAACACGGCGTAAACATCGTTATGCTCTTCAACTGAAATCTGTACATCCTTGCGCAAGCGGTAGCTATTCAGGCGGCGGAATAAATCTTGCGCTCGCGGGCCGCCTTCACAATCAAGCAGGGTAAAATCCTTGCCCTCAACCACAAAAAAATCATGTAAAAATTTTCCCTGTGGATTCAGAAGGCAGGCATAAAGCGATGCATTCGGGGTGAGCTTGCCCATATCGTTGGTTATAAGCCCCTGCAAAAAATCATGACGTTCCGCACCCTCCAGATGAATAAGGCCGCGGTTTTTTAGTTTTACGTAGGAAAAATCATTCATTTTTATTTTTACCACGAAGATCACGAAAATCACGAAGATATCTTTCGCGTATAAAAAGTTCGTGTGCTTCGTGTGCTTCGTGGTTATAAAAAGCTTATGAAGATTTTATTTATCACATCCAGCCGGATCGGCGATGCGGTTTTATCTTCCGGTTTGCTGAATTATATAGAGCAAAGCTGGCCGGATGCCAAGGTGACAATTGCCTGTGGACCTCTTGCCGTGTCGCTGTTTGAAGGCTACCCGCTGCTGGAACAAATCATTCCGCTGAAAAAAGAAAAACACAATAAACACTGGATCAAGCTGTGGAAACAGGTGATCGGAACCCGCTGGGACATGGTGATTGATTTGCGCGATTCAGCCGTGTCCCGCTTGGTGCGTGCGAAGCAGCGTTATATTTTCAGCAAGCATATCGACAAGAATCAGCACAAAGCCGCGCAAAACGCCGCCGTCATGCGCCTGCCGGAAATTCCCGCGCCGAAGCTCTGGTTCACAGATGCGCAAAAACAAAAGGCCGCCACGCTTATCCCGCCCGGCGCGCCTGTTCTGGGCGTCGGCCCCACGGCGAACTGGATCGGCAAGACATGGCCCGCAGAACGTTTTGTTGAAGTCGTACAATGGATGAGCGAAAAAGGCGGCGTGATGGAAAATGCGCGGATCGCGGTGTTCGGCGCGCCGGGAGAAGAGGAGGGGGCTTATAAAGTGTTTAACGCTCTGCCTGAAAACCGCCGGTTGGATTTGATTGCCAAGGGTTCGCCCGGTGAGGCCGCCGCCGCCATCGCCGCTTGCGATTTTTATCTCGGCAACGATTCCGGTCTGATGCATTGCGCCGCCGCTGCCGGGGTGCCCACATGCGGCGTTTTCGGCCCCAGCTACCCGCATATCTACGCCCCCTACGGTAAGCACGCGGAATATGTGCGCACGCCCGAAACGTTTGACGAGTTGATTGATTTTGAAGGCTACGACCCCAAAACGCTGGACCATACGCTGATGGAAACGCTAAGCGCCGAAACGGTAAAAGATAAAATTACCCGGATGTTTGAAAAGCGTAAAGCCGCCTAAAGCACAGAGCTGAACAGCTCCACCTCCCCCTCACGGAAAAGCAAGCCTACTCGTTCAGGTTTCCGAAATCGCCTTCTTCATTCGTACTCGGACGGCTGCGGCCCTTGCTTCTTTTTCTCTTAAGCTCGTCGGACTCGAATTCCTTGTCCACATGCGCGCGAAGATAATTCTCGCGGCCCTTGCGCGAAACATCGAACGGCGTATGCTCCACGCGCTCCCAGCCTCTTTCCGCCATGCAGGACTCAAAATCCGCATAATCACTATGTTCCGCATACAAATGTTTATCGCGCTCCGGCGCATCCCAGTCATATAAAGCCTGCTCGTTCGGGTCCAGTGTCCGTCCGCGCAAATCGGTCGGAATGGCATTTTTCAGGGTTCCCAGCCGCTCCAGTTCCCGCAACTCAACAACGCAGCGCGAAATATCGCGATTCAGCATTTGCTGCGCTTTCGGCCCTTGCTGGTAAATCGCCTCGGAAACGCTGCTGCGCTGCCAGAACTGCCCGCCCACATCGTCTATGGTTTGGGATGAACAAGCCGTAAGCGCAAGAACGGCGATAAAAGAAAAAATAACAGGATGACGTCTTTTAACCATGTGGCGGGAGCCTTCTAAATACAAAAAAGTGATTCAATCTGCGAAAAGAATAACAAGAGCGCGGGCTTGGCTCAATGCCGATTTTACTGTGTTCCCCCATCCATCCACCGCAAAGCACTTGCGTCAGGGATTCTTTGCAGCCCACCATGTTTCCGGAACCGCGCCGTAAAGCGCCGTCACTCTGGGACGCCGAACCGGTGGGCGGTAGGCAATACTATCCGCGCCTTTGTAAAACAGCGCAACAGCCATGGTCTTGGAAACCAGCATCCGGTCAAGCTTGCGCGTTAACGCGCTAAGCTCTTCATAACTCTCCGCGTCAGCAATCGCTCTGGCCAGAGTGTCAATCTCCTTGTCGCACAGCCCCGCATAGTTAAAGCGCCCCGGCTGCTTTGCCGCATCGCACCCCCAATACAGCAATTGCTCCGTACCGGGGGACAGGCTGTTTTGCCAGTGATGCAGCATCATATCGTAATCGTAGTTCTGACGGCGCAGTTGGAACGAAGCGCTGTCCAGCACGCGGATATTCATCTCCACGCCTAGCCGCTCCAGCGACTTCTTAAAATTCAGCGCGATTTTTTCCTCTTCCGGCGCGCTCAAAATCAACTCAAAAGACAGCGGAATCCCATGCTTCATCCGCTTTCCGTCAACAACCGCCCAACCCGCCGCATCAAAAAGCTCCGCCGCTTTTTTGAGCCGCTCCCGTTGCGAAAGTAGCGGCGGCGTGTCCTGCTGCGCCGCCAGAACGGAATTGGGAAAATAGCTGTGAATGCGCTTTTGCTGCCCGTAATAAATGTTTTTCCCGATCCACTCCTCGTCAAAAGCCAGCGCCAGTGCCTTGCGGATCGTAATATCGTTAAACGGTTTACGGCGCATGTTAAAAATCAGTGCGCGCACCTGTTCCGGACGGCTGTGTTTGATTTCATCCTGAACAATATCCTGTTTGGTGTCGTAGGACTGCAACCACTTTTTCATGCTGAACTCCCGGCGAAAATTCAGCGTGCCTTTGTTAAACGCTTCCAGCGCCACGGTGTCGTCGCGGAAATAATCATAGGAAACCTCGTCGAAATTATAATGCCCGGCATTAACGAAAAGATCCTTCGCCCAGTAATCACCCACGCGCTCATAAACGATTTTCCGCCCCGGATCGACGGATTTTATACGGTACGGACCGTTCGATACCGGCGGTTCCAGCAGGGTGGATTCGAACGCTCTGCCTTCCCACCATTTTTTGGACAGAACCGGCATAAGCGCCATAATCATAACCGTTTCGCGGTCATACCCCTCGCCAAAGCGAAAGGTGATGCTATTGTCTATACTTTCAACACTCTCCACCAAGCGGTAAATGCGGCGCATATTCGGGCGGCCTTTTTCCTTTAGAGTTTCGAAGGAAAACCTCACGTCTTCTACTGTGATCGGACTGCCGTCATGAAATCGTGCCCTCGGGTCGATATAAAAGGTAATGGCGGAGCGGTCCTGCGGAACATCCACCCGCTCGGCAATCAGCGGATACATGGTGAAAGGCTCGTCCCAGACCCGGCGCATCAGCCGGTCGTAAATAAGGTTCAGCCCCGCCGCCGGGGTGCCCTTAATCGCATAGGGGTTGAGCGTGTCAAAACTGCCTGTCGCAGCCTCTTTAAAAACGCCGCCTTTAGGGGCCTCCGGGTTGGCGTATTCCAGATGCGCCGCCTCCGGCCCGTATTTCGGATTTCCATGCATGGCCAGCCCGTAAAGCTCTTCAGCCTGCGCGGGCAGGGCCGCAAAAACGAAAAGAAGAAGGAGCAGGCGCAGGCGCATAAACATAGGTCAAGCCGCCTTCGCTATAAGCTCTTTATAGGCGCTCTCCGGACGCGGCCCCATATGGGAGATCACTTCCGCAGCCGCCAGCGCCCCCAGCTTTCCACATGTTTCCGGGTCTTTGCCCTCCGTAAAGCCGTAAAGAAACCCGGCGGCAAACTGATCGCCCGCGCCGGTGGTGTCGATTACCTGTGAAACCGGCGCCGCCTCAACCACGATTTTCTTACCATCGGCCATAACCACAGCGCCTTTTTCGCTGCGCGTGATTGCGGCAATCTCGACATGCCCGCTAACCGCGCCGATCGCATCGTCAAAATCCTGCTGCATATAGAGCGATTTGATCTCTTCCTCATTGGCGAATAGGATATCCACATGGCTCTCAACCAGACGCAGGAAGTCCGAGCGGTGACGGTCAACACAAAACGGGTCTGAAAGGGTCAGTGCAACGCGGTGCCCGGCTTCATGAGCCGCTTCCGCAGCCCGCAAAAACGCCTGCTTTGCCTGATCGCGGTCGAACAGATACCCCTCCAGATACGTCACCTGCGCATTGGCGATCAGCTCTTCATCAATGTCATCGGGGTCCAGTTCAACGCTCGCGCCCAGAAAAGTGTTCATCGTGCGCTGCGCATCGGGCGTAACAAGAATCAGGCACCGCCCCGTCTTGGCCCCCATAATCAAGGGCTGGGTGTCAAACGTAATCCCCATGGCGCGCAGGTCGTGCTGAAAAATTTTCCCAAGCTCGTCATCGGCAACCTTGCCGATAAAGCCGCCACGTCCGCCGAAAGAGGCAAAGCCTGCCATGGTGTTGCCCGCGCTTCCGCCCGAGCTTTCAACGCCCGCAGGCATCTGCGTGTAAAGCTCAACCGCCCGGGCTTCGTCGATAAGCGTCATCGCGCCTTTTTCCATGCCATGGACTTCGGCCTGCTGGCTGACAAAGGCATCATCGGTCTGGGCAAGAACGTCAACAAGGGCGTTTCCAACGGCAACAACGCCGAGAGTAGGGTGAGACATAAGATTAATCCATTTCTTGTACGATTCGTAAAAAGGTCTATAAATATGTACAAAATTCAGGAAGAAGAGCCAAGGAGATAAGTCGGTTACATGACCAAAAACTCTGAACAGGATATCAAAGGCGCGATCATAGACGCCGCCTTGACCCTCGCCGCGCAGCAGGGCTGGGCGCAGGTCACGCTGGCCGCGCTCGCCGATGAGGCCGGGTTGTCGTTGCCTGCGCTCTTTGATGTGATTGAGGATAAGACCGATATTCTCGCTCTGCTTGGTCGCCGCATTGACCGGCGCGTTCTTGAAACGATTTCTGCGCCCGATGCGGAAGTTTCCACCCGTGACCGGCTTTTTGATATCCTTATGGAGCGCTACGATATTTTGAACGATAACCGCGAAGGGCTTGTTTCGATCCTTGAATCTTTTTGTTTTGACCCGAAACAGGCGGTGATTGCCTGTCCGCATCTTTGCCGTTCCATGAACTGGATGCTTGAAGCGGCAGGTATTGAAACCGGCGGCCTGCGCGGGGCAATAAAAGTTACAGCATTAACAGCGCTCTACATTAAAAACCTCAGGGTGTGGAAAAGTGACGAAAGTGCGGATCTGGCCAAAGTCATGGCCGCGCTCGACAAAGACCTGGGCCGGGCCGAACAATTCGCTAATACCCTCGGTTTTTAGGATTCTTCAAGCGCTTTCAGACATTCATCCACACTGTCGCTATAGGGGATAGCGTTGTAACCGCCGGGCTGCGAGGCCGTAAGCGCCGCCGCCACATGTGCCTTCAAAATCACTTTATCAAGCGGCAAGCGTGCATCAAGCCCTGCCGCAAAAGTGCCGCAAAAGGCATCTTCATACCCTTCCGGATGCGCCCAGTTCAAAGCTTCAAGCTTGGCCTTGGGCAGCGGCGCGCTTGTGCCTTTAATCTGCAACTCTATAGCGCCGTCAGGGCTGATAAAAATCGCCGTAACCCTTTCCCCGCCATCAGCTTGTGCCGCCAGTGCATTCCACTGCGCCTTGTGTTTTACAGACATAATCACATAGTCAAGATGGCTTATATCCTCCGCCGTAACCTCAAAACGCGGAGAAATATTCAGGATCGTCCTTGCCCCTTTCTCTTTCGCCGTTTTAAGGATCTGCGAGTTTTCCGCCGGATCAAGCTCGGTTTGCAGCAATATAATGTGCTGATCGGTGAGAACCTCCGCCGGGATTTGCTCCGCGCTGGCCTTTGCGCTGGCCCCCAGTGCGATAATCGTCCTGTTTTCATGTTCCAGCCGGATAGCCGTCCCGGTCTGTAACTCCTCGGTTTTGGCCACGCCCGAAGTCACGACCCCGTGTTTGCGCAGGCGCAGGAGAATATGTTTGGCAAGCTCATCATCGCCGGTTTTGCTGACAATCGCAGCCTTTGCCCCGGCTTTCGCCGCCGCCAGCGCTTGCAACCCGCCTTTCCCGGCAACGCTGTACCTGTAATGCCGGGTGAATTCGAACTGTTCATATTTCTGCTGCGCATCGGTTTCAACACGGATAAGTTGCAAAATAGAGCCAAAAACAAAAATCATAAGCTTGAAATCCTGCCAATGTGGGTATAGAAGACTATATTAGTGAAACTAGTCTATACTATAAAAAAACCATGGCCAGCTTTGATTACGATAAACATTTCGAAGAATGCATAGACGACGTAAAACGTGAAGGGCGCTACCGCTATTTTGCCAATCTGGAGCGGATTGCCGGGCGCTTTCCCAAAGCTGTGTACAGACCTGAAAACGGCGCTCCGCCGCGGGAGGTCACAATCTGGTGTTCTAACGATTATCTCGGCATGGGCCAGCACCCCGTTGTTGTCGAGGCCGCAAAGGCCGCGCTGGAAAATTCCGGCGCAGGGGCGGGCGGTACGCGCAATATTTCCGGCACCACCCGTTATCATGTCGAACTGGAGGAAAGCCTCGCCGATCTTCATAAAAAAGAATCCGCGTTGATTTTTTCTTCCGGCTATGTTGCCAATGAAGGTGCGCTGGGCACCTTGGGCAAAAAACTTCCGGGCTGTGTCATCTTTTCCGATGAAATGAACCACGCCTCAATGATCCACGGTGTGCGCGACTCGAAAGCGGAAAAAAAGATTTTCCGCCATAATGATATGGATCATCTGGAAGAGCTTCTTAAAGCCGTCGACGCAAAAACTCCGAAAATTATCGCGTTCGAATCCGTTTATTCCATGGATGGTGACATCGCGCCGATCGCCGAAATTTGCGATCTCGCGGAAAAATACGGCGCGATGACATATCTCGATGAGGTCCACGGAGTCGGTTTGTACGGCCCGCGCGGCGGCGGCGTGGCCGAAGAGCGCGGCCTTCTCGATCGTGTCGATATGATCGAAGGAACGTTTGGCAAGGCCTACGGCTGTATGGGCGGCTTTATCACCGGAAAGGCCGGCGCTGTTGATGTCGTGCGCAGCTTTGCCTCCAGCTTTATCTTTACGACCAGCCTTCCCCCGTCGGTATTGGCCGGTGCGCGCGCCGCGATAGAGCATCTGAAGGTTTCCGATATAGAGCGTCAGCGCCACCGCCGGAACGTAAAATTGTTTAAGGATATGTTGGGGGCTGCCGATCTGCCCTTTATGCGCGCGGAGAGCCATATCGTTCCCCTCATCGTCGGTGAACCGACCTGCTGCCGCGAAGTGTCGCAAATCCTCATGGACGAACACAATATCTATGTCCAGCCGATCAATTATCCCACGGTGCCCAAAGGAACCGAGCGCCTGCGCCTGACCGCCACGGCGGCACATTCCGAAGAAGACGTCAAACATATGGCCAAGACGCTGCAATATCTCTGGGAAACGCATCACGGATTGATAAAACAGGTCGCTTAGGCGTGTCCCTTGGGGGAGATGTTTTGAAGATTTATATCTTGTTTGTTTGCGATTGCGTTTGAAGCTCTCATGATTATATCTTTCGACATGGCTTCCCCTTTTTGTGCAAAGCAGTCTGCGATGGTTGCTAGATTTGCATGACCTTTGTTTCTTAATTCTTCAGCGACTAGAGGCATAACTCTTGATAGCCGTTGTGCATAAAAAAGACTGGTTAATGGTGTTGTTCCTGACATTGTTTCTTCATTGGCGGCAAAATCACCTACGAAGGCTAGGCCCATTTTAGTTTCTTTTAACTCTTGATTTTTTGTCCAAAAATCTTCCGGTAAATATCTAGAAATAGTGTTTAGGAAGTAGCCGCTTGAGGAGCTTATGGTGTTTGGGTATTTTTGTGGAGCTTGATCTGGGTTTAGTAAAACGTCTTTAATATCCTTGCCTACATATATCTCGTCAAAAAATTTTGCAAGACCTGTGGAGGGCAATGCAAAGCCTTTGGAGAGCTTTTTTATGCTTTGGCAAGTTTGATTGGCAGGCTTTGTGTACCAGTTACAAGTCCCTGTGGCGAGCATGCCAGATAGAATAAATTCGAGGTTGTTAGTGCTCACACTCATGGCGGATTCTAGAGCGCTCAGCGTTTGTGTTTGGTGGTTGTGTAATAGCGCATCAAATACGGGCTGCGGCGCCTTGACGCGCTCGCTCCACAATTCTCTTAGGAGTGTGTCTCTATCGAATTTTTCGTCCTTGGGCATTGTTTTTCTCCGTGTATGGAAAATACATACATAGATTTACGTAATATCGCAAGCTTTTTTTGAGGTCATTAAAAAAGCCCGCCGGTGGCGAGCCTCATTCCTTTTATATCATAAAGTCTCTATGCGCGAATATTAACATGCGCACCGCGTGATCCGCTAAGCGGCGCTGAACGAGAGGATTCGTCGATAATCTGTGCAATGGCCTGCGCCTGTTCGGCAGACTGCTTAATCACCGAAAGAGCGACATTTTGACGAAGAATGGCTTGTTCTGCGGCGATGCCTGCTGGAATGGCTGACATTGGTTCAAATCCTTTGATTCCCTATCCTCTTATTATCCTACCAAAAAATTAAGATTCGTTAAAGGAGAAAGAGGGAATAAACACCTAGGTCTTATACTTTTTAAAATAACGCGTACAGGCCAGATGAAGTTCCTGAACAAGAACATATCCCTCTTTGCCGCCATCGCCTTCAAGGTTGTTTTGTATAATAACCTGTATCGCCTTTTCATGGGCTTTAATGATGTCTATCGCCTCTTTATTATAATCATTCACCGCTTCCATGAATTGCAGACAGATATCCGCAATATCCGTTAACAGGCCGTATTTGAACATGCCGCCATTGGCTTTAAGCTGCATGATAGGGTTGATAATTTTGTCCTTCTCAAAATTCTCATTTCGCGCAATTTTCTCAAGCGCCGTTTTTGTCGCCTTGTTTAAATCCGTCGCAAGCATAGCGGCAATAGGGCGGAAATCCGTCTTGAAATCATCCATAACAATTTGCGCGCGGGCTATGCGCTCTTCGGGAATGCCACCCCCGCCGGTTTTCATTTTCAGGCGGTTTGGCGGGTTTATAAATCTAACTTTGTTTGAAGAACTCAATCGGCACCTATATTTTTTTCGTTTCTTCGCTAAGCTTCCTCAGGATGTCCACGGCCTCGGGAGCTATGGGCGGCGCATCCTTGAGCGCATCGTTTTCGCGGCGGCGCGGCCCGCTGTAATCTTTGCCTTTCTTACGGCGGCGGTCCGGGCCGAAAAACTGCTCCGTCGAAACAAACTGGCGCGGTTTCTCGATAATCTGAAACACGCGGGCGTAAAGGTCTTTGGCCGTAAACGGCTTGACCAGAAACTCTGTAATTCCGTTATCCCGCGCATCTTCAACGCGAAGTTTTGAACTGAAACCCGTCATCATAATAACCGGAACGAAGGGGTTGGGCGATCTCGGGTCCGTGCGGATTTTCTTAACAAACTCCAGACCGTCCACAGGCTCCATAAGCCAGTCGGTAATAATAAAATCCGGCTCGTGCTGGCAGGCCAGTTCAAAAGCCTCATCCCCATTCACCGCAAGGACGATATTCTCAAAGCCGAATGTTTGAAGTACGGAGCGCGTCAGCTCCAGCATCGGGAGCATGTCATCGACGATCAGAACTGTAACGTAATCGAGTTTATAAACCATCTGTATAATTCAAACCGTTGTTTTTTCGTTACTCTCTAAAAAGCGCCTTAAACCGGTGGTGAACGTCAACCGCATGCAGCCCCGGCCCCGGCGGCAACGCGCCCGGCTCAATTTCGGCATGAACGAAATGCGGCCCGTTTTGCGGCGCAAGCGCGTCAATTTCCGAAAGCGGGATTGTGCTGCGGAACCCCGGAAAAGCTTGCGATATATGATTCCAACGCACGCCTCTGCCTGGTGCAGGCAGAGACTTCGTAAATTCATAAATACCGTTATCCATGACAACGACGCTCAAATTCGCAGGCCTCGCATTTGAAATTGTCGCCAGTGACGACATATTCATAGCCAGCGCCCCGTCGCCGCAGGCCGCAATAACCGCGCGGTCTTTGTGGGCCGTTGCAACCCCCAGCGCAACGGAGGAGGCCATTCCCATCGGCCCCGAAAGATAAAGATTTTCCGCCCGGTCCCCGGCGGCTTTCAGCCACAAGGATTGCGAGCCGATATCCGCAACGATAAGGGCCTCGTGTTTTTCCGCAAACGCGCTGAGAATTGCAAAAGCCTCGCCCTGTTTCATCACTTTAGCCTCTCTGAAAGCGTAATAAACCCCGGCTCTCCTGCGCCTTCACACCGCGCCATCGCGCGGGGGATGGCCTCCGGCAAATCTTCCCATGACGAAGGATGCGTAAACAGGTTCATGCTCCGCGTGATAGCTTCAAAACTTCTATATTTATTAGGGTCGTAAGAATTGGAATCGCTGATCCCCCCGCGATTGGCAATAAGGCATACAAACGGGGTCTGATACTTCTGGCACAGCGTCGTAAAAGCGCCCACAGCATTAAGAAATCCCGAGTTTTGCATCAGGACCAAAGCCCGCTTGCCGCTCATCGCCGCACCTGCCGCAATGCCGAAACATTCCTCTTCACGCGCCGCCGCGATATAATCGAACCGCTCATCGTCGCTTAAGCCCTTGATAAGCGGCACAAGCCAGCCATCGGGGACACCGGTCGTAATTTGAATATTGTGGGCTGCTAAAGCGTCGAGAATCCTGACAATCATTCTCGTAGTTTATACGATTTTTCCGGCAAAATCATTGATCTTTTCGGCCATCGCAAGATCGCGCTCCGAAAGCCCTCCGGCCTCATGGGTGGTCAGGGTGATATCAACGCGGTTGTAAACATTCGACCACTCCGGATGATGATTCATGCTCTCCGCCAAAAGCGCAACGCGGCTCATAAACGCCCATGCCGCGTTAAAGTCTTTGAATGTAAAACGCTTCCATATGGCTTCGCGCCCGCCTTGAGCAAGGCTCCAGCCCTCAAGCGCCTCCGGCATCGGCACAAGCGTCTGTGGATCAATTTTTTCAATTTTGTTTGTGGCCATTGTTCATATTCCCGTTTCGGCGTAGCCTTGTGGCTCAAGAATCATTTTGCATCCGTTCGCCACGCTTTTGTCTTTGTGACAGGTAGCGCAAGATGCGTCAAGATTCAGGGGATTAGGGAACGATGAGTACAAGACAGATCATTATGAATTTTTCGGTGCCGCCGGGTTCGGATGATTTGGAGGTTATGGCCGCATCGGTTATGGAGACGCTGCCTGAGGAAATTTTGGAATTCACCGAATCTCTGGCTGTTGTAATGGAAGAATTTCCCGACGAAACAACTGAACAGGAACTTGATCTCGATGATTCCTATGAACTGCTCGCCCTCTATAAAAGCGGCAGGGAAATCGCCCCCGGCGTGGAAAGAAAAACCGCAAATGACGATGACGTTCTGATTCTCTACCGCAGGCCGATTCTCGATGTGTGGTGTGAAAACGAAGAAGATCTCGGCGCTTTACTGCGCCAGGTGATTATCGAGGAGCTTGGCAAATATTTCGACTTCTCCGACGACGAAATTGAGGAGATGAGCCGCCGCCATTATCAGGGCATGCTCTGACCTCAGGGCACCTTTTGCCGCTATATCCATGATGCTGTGAATGCTGCCGATCCCTTTTATACGGGATAGGCTATAACTGAGTTTGGATACTGGGCAAAGGATGTGTTAAAATAAAATCTGGTATATTTTACGATTAAGTGGGCATGGACTTGGCGGGGCGACTGTTAATTAAAGCATTGTTTATTATGGCCTTTCTGTGTGTTCCTGTGGTGGGAATGCATTCGGCGGCCTCTGCCGGTCCCGGCGTGTCTGCGGGCTGCGACCCCGATTTCTGGAACGTGCTGAGCGCCAGAGCTGAGGCCGAAGGCCAGCGCGAGATGGAAGCCGCCCAGCGGCTTATCCTTAAACCCGACAGCACGTTGCAATATTCATGTTTCGATGGCCAGTTGGATGCGCTTGGCAGCTCCGACATGTTTAGCGCCCGCGGCCCCCGGACCATTGCCCCCGATGTTTTTGCGGCCCTGGGCCTTTCCACCACGCCGGGCAGCGGCCTTGCCGGGGTTCCGTCTTCTGTTGTCAGCCAGCTACAGTCGCAAACCTGTTTCGATGTTACAACCCTGTCTCTGGCTGAACTGGGGGCTTTTCTTGCCGGTCTGGATTCCAGCATGCTGGCGGGCCTTCTTCCTTCTCTGCCGACAAGCTTAAAGGGCGTTCTTGGGTCTGTTTTGGGGATTGATCTGAATTTTACCCTGCCGGGAATCGGCGATATTCTCGGGTTGTTTATTCCCTCGCTGCCGTCGCTTGCGTCTTTGCCGTCGATTTCGTCCTTGTTGCCGTCAATTCCGACTTTGCCGACGCTCTCGGACTTTCTCAATATTTCCGGCTTGCTAAGCCTGCCGACGCTTTCATCCTTCATTCCCAGCATCTCGATATCCGATTTAACCGCGCTTGTCCCGACGCTTTCGCTCAATCAGATCGGGGAACTTTTACCTTACCTTTCAAGCAGCCAGCTCACTTCAATTTTGCCAAGCCTTAACCTGAGTGCGATCTTGCCAAACATATCTCTGGATGGTTTAACGGCGTTGTTACCAAACCTGTCTTTGTCCGATATAACCTCTTTGTTGCCGAGCTTCTCACTGGATCAGATTATCGCCGCCTTCCCGTCGTTATCTATTTCTGACCTGACAAGCCTGTTGCCAAGCCTTTCACTGAACCAGCTTGCCGGACTTTTGCCCGCGCTCGACGCTTCACAGATTGCCGCGCTGCTGCCAAGCATTAACCTGTCAAGTCTGGTGTCTCTCATGTCATTCTCCGATATCATGGAGCTGTTGCCGAAGCTGCCCGATCTGGATTTACAGGCCCTCATTCCGTCGTTGCCCTTTGATATCCAGGCGGAACTGGCCGCTCTTTTCGGAATTAGCATTACCGATTTGCTGAACCTCAGCGCCTTGGATATAAAAGGCCTTTTATGCAAGGCCGATGCTCTGGGAATGCTCGATCCCGGCGGGGAACTTGACGATGCGCTGGAGGTTCTGGTTCAAAGCACGAACGATGATTATATCTCCGATAATTTCGGTCACAGTCTGGGCGGCGGAACTTTTGGCGGGGCAGCCGGACCGTTATGTTCGAATATGGGCTCGGTCTCAAAATTCATGCGATGCAAGAATTTCGACTTTGATATTTTTGTGACGCTCAGCGATATGCCCTCAAACGATATCCGAAAATTCCCGGCCCCTTGCGCGGATGCCGCCACGCGAACCGCAAAATGGAATGCGATGTTGGCCAGCGCTTTCCCAAATCCGGGGCAGACCGGCGCACTGGATATTATCGCTCCCGCCAAAAAAGTATATAACACGCTGATAAAAAGCCACGGCGATCCGAGTTGCGCCACCGCCAGCCCCATCCCCACAGGCGTCCGGGTCATCTACGGCAACAGCGATTATGAAGACGCCATATGCCCCATCCCCGGATGTTTTTACGACCACACCGGTAGTGGAAGCTGTAAGCCCTAGAGCAAACAACGCTTAATCTCTTTCGGGCTTAATTCCTCGTCGCTTGCAACGCTCTTAAAGCCCTTTTTCCATGAAAGCCGCCATGCGCCGGGCAAACCCCGCCGGGTCTTTCACCGGCTCGCCCTGAATAATCCGGGCCTGATCGAACAGCAGGCTTGCCGCGTCTTTAAAAGCATCGCTCTTCGGCTTCAGGCTTTCGAGCTTTTGAATAAGCGGGTGCCCCGTATTAATCTCCAGCACAGGCTTTGAACTTCCCGCATATTTCTGGTGAATTTTCAAAACCCGCTCCATATGCATATCCACGCCGCCCTCCGGCGCGACAAGACAAACCGGAGAATCTGTAAGGCGGCGGGAAACCCGAACCTCCGAAACATCCTCCTCCAGAATATTTTTCAGGCTCTCAAGCAAATCCTTATGCTGTTCGGCATCTTCCTCTTTGTCTTCGTCCTTTTGATCGCCAAAATCAATATCGCCTTTCGTCGCGGATTTGAACTTTTTCCCTTTATATTCACCCGCATTTTGCAGCCAGAAATCATCAACCGTATCGGTAAAAAACAGCACTTCTTTGCCTGCTGCTCTAAAACCCTCAAGCTGCGGTGAGTTTTTTAACGACTCAAGATTCTCCCCGCTGATATAATAAATATCCTCCTGACCTTCGCCCATGCGTTCAATATATTCATCAAGCGAGGTAAACTTCTCTCCGTTCTCATGTGTCGAATAAAAACGGCAAACCTTAAAAATCGCCTCGCGGTGTTCCGCCGCGTCGTAAAGCCCTTCTTTCAGCGCCGCGCCGAACTGCCCCCAAAAGGTAATAAACGCCGGGTGATCCTCGCGCGAAAGCTTATCAAGATCGCTCAGGATACGCCGCGTAACACTGGCGCGGATTTTGGCAATCACCGGGTTGTATTGCAGGGATTCTCTGGAGATGTTCAGCGGCAAATCCTCCGAATCTACAACCCCGCGCACAAAACGCAGCCACGGATAACTCAACCCCTCGATATTGTCGGAAATAAAAACCCGCCGGACGTAAAGCCGCATGGAGCCCTTGCGCGAGGGATCGTAAAGATCCCACGGGCGCATCGTCGGAATAAAGAGCAGGGCGCTAAACTCAATCTTGCCCTCCGCGCGCCAGTGCGAAGTCATCAGCGGCTCGTCAAAACCATGCGTGATATGCCGGTAAAACTCCGTATATTGCTCCTGCGTGATATCCTGCCGCGAACGGCTCCAGAGCGCTTGCGCCTTGTTAATCGGCTGGCCCTCGCCATTGTCCGTCTCCTCCGGACGGCCCAGAAAAATCTTCACGTCGATATTGTCGGAATAGGTCTCAACCGTGTGCTTGATCTTTTCGTCGATAAGAAACTCCGCGCCCTCGTCTTTGATGTTCAGGGTAATCACCGTTCCGCGCTGCCCGTCAAGCCGGGCTTCCTCCTCCTGCGTCGCCTTGCGGATATTAAACCCGCTCGCGCCATCGGATTCCCACGTCCACACCGCTTTCGATCCCGCCTTGCGCGATGTCACGCAAACAAAATCCGCCACCATATACGAAGCGTAAAACCCCACGCCAAATTGCCCGATCAGCTTAAGCGGGTCTTCGCCCTTGCCCGCCTTGCTCATTTTCTCCATCAGTGCCGCAGTGCCGGACTTCGCAATCGTCCCGAGATTGTCGATCAACTCGGCCTTGCCCATGCCAATGCCGTTATCCACAACCGTAAGGGTCCGTGTATCCGTATCCTTGTAAATATGAATGCGAAAATCCGGCGCGCCTGCGGTTAGTTCCGGCTTTTGTATCGCCTCATAGCGCAGCCGGTCGCACGCATCGGCGCTGTTCGAAATAAGCTCGCGCAGAAAAACGTCATGGTTCGTATAAAGCGCATTGGCGACAATATTCAAAAGCCGCGACACATCCGCGCTGAAATCCATCTTTTCGCTATCGCTATCGTTTTCTTTTTTCACACTGGTACTCATGACACCTATATGGCCCGGTTTTTAAAGTTTTTCAAGTGTCTGGTTTTTTGCTTTAGCAATCAGCGAGCGTAAGCCATGGCCGTATCACGCCCGGTTTTATAGTGATAAGAGAGCAGAGCAGGGCGCGGTTGTCCCTTAAATGATTTCATAATTCGCAGGCTGCGCTCTTCGACTAACGGCCCTGCGTCAATTTGTTCAAGGTTGAAAGTCTCATAAAGTTTCCCATCACGCGAGTCTAAGGCAAGATTTGAGACAATATTGTCAGGCTCCTTCCATCCCGCGATGATTATATTTGGCTGTTCTTCTAAACGCAGCGTAATATTGGCGACCATGTGATATGTGTCACTCCATCCGCCTGCCATATTGGCGATAAGCCGCTCGCTTGCATTTTTCCGCATTTTAAAAATGCATGAGCTGATCTGATTCAGGTCCATTCCATCGTCGATATGAGACAGGAAGCCTTGCCGCGCTTTTTCATTATAAAGACTCAGGATAACGCAAGGCCCGGCATATCGGCTGGCTAAAACAGGTCGGTCGGCATCATGTCTGGTTATACCGTATTCCGCTTGCATGATATCGAATGCCTCTTGTGCTGTGAAGTCGGCGGTTTCTGATGCCTGTAATGTCGAAAGAGTCTCTATGATCCTCATTGACGCCTGAAAGGTTTCTGCTTCGTTATTGCTGAGAAGCCATGCTTCGGATAAGGGGCTCAGGTCAGGTAAGTGACCCTTTAATGCGCCGTTAATGGTTTTTCGCATTTCTTGCGGTGCATTTTTAAGGAGCAAAGATAGCTCCAAGGGTCTGAATTCCGAATGTATCAGGGTGTGACCGTCAGCATGAACGCAGGTCATTAGAATGATACGGGAGTTTGGGTGAACAAGAACTTCTCCTCTATAGCTGTTGGAGTCGTTAAAGCGATCGCATTGTGATCCGGGTACGCAGGATTGAATCTGCTGCATATCAAGTCGTTCGATTTCCGGGGCATTAAAAAAGCCCATGATGAAACCGCGCTCTGGATGGATAAGCATCCTATCTGTGGTGTTTTCTTGCATGGGAAAGTTTCTAGAGCAGGTTTAGGATTATGTCAAGCTTTTATATTTTAAGGGCAAAGCCAGTGGGCGGTCCAGCTATCGCCGTTTTCAAGCTTTTTATAAACAAACCGCGTATGCAGACGGTCTTCATGCGCGATCCAGAACTCTATGGAATCGGGGATAAGGCGGTATCCGCTCCAGTAAGGCGGGCGTGGAATATGATCGGCCCCGGCGAATTCCTCTTCATATTTGCGCACTTCTGCTTCCATCTCGGTGCGCTGCTCAAAAGGCGTCGATTGCTTCGAAGCCCACGCGCCAATCCGCCGTTCAATGGAGCGGGTTGCGAAATATTCATCCGCTTCTTCCGGCGCGGCCTGTTCAATGCGCCCTTCAATGCGGATTTGCCTGCGCGTGGATTTCCAGTAAAAACACATCGCCGCTTTGGGGTTATCCGCCATGTCCCGGCCTTTGCGGCTGCCGGAATTAGTATGAAACTTAAACCCCTTTTCATCAATGTTTTTGACCAGAACCATGCGGTTTGACGGGTTTCCCTCACCATCACATGTCGCAAGGCAAACCGCTTCGGGATCGTTTGGCTCCAGACGTTCCGCCTCCGCCAGCCATTCTCGGCATAACGCCACCGGGTCGCTTCCATATTTTTCTATGACTTCATTCATGACACTTTTGTAACGAAGGGTAAAAACTTTTGAAACGTATAACCTTGTGCATCCGCATAAATACCATATATGCTGCATGCGTAAAAATCGCAAATAAAGAAAGGCGAATGTTGTTATGAAGAATATTGGTTTAATAGCTATGGTTCTGGCTGTGATCTCCCTGACGGCCTGTGATACCCTTCAACAAGGCGGAACAAAACAAACGGTCGGAACCGCCGGTGGCGCCGTGATTGGCGGTATACTTGGCTCAAAAATCGGTGGTGGAAACGGCCAGCTTTGGGCGACCGGTGCCGGTGCCTTGCTTGGCGCGTTGATCGGAAGTGAGATTGGAAAATCTTTGGACCGCGCCGACAGAATCGCTCTTGGTGATGCGAACCGCCGTGCGCAAACTGCGCCGATCGGCGAAACCGTATCGTGGAATAACCCTGAAAGCGGCAATTACGGCACCGTGACACCGACCCGTGAAGGAGAAAGCTCATATGGCCGTTATTGCCGTGAATATGAGCAAACCATCTATGTCGGCGGTCGGCAGGAAACCGCTGTGGGAACAGCCTGCCAGAATAATGACGGCACATGGGAAATCGTTTCGTAAAATTCTGTCCGTCTTTAAATTACAAAAGCCGCCCCAGCAAACGGGCGGCTTTTTATTGAAGAAGCTCAAAAGCGTTTTTATATGGCGCGTAAACTTCATGCTCGCCGATAATGCGCAAAGCCTCTGCGGCGTCGATCGTTCCCCCCTTGCGCGTATATGAAATAAACCTGCGGTTCAGCGCTTTCAAATCTTTCCATTTCACCTGCGCAAACGCGCCCTGGAAAGCGCGGTCGATCATCTCTTCTTTGTGCGTACTGTCCGGATTGTCTCTGGAAAGCCGGTAGGCATTCTCCGCTTCAATAAGCGCTGGCGCGCACCAACCCAGCGGCTGAAAAGCCAAAAGCTTTTCCGTCTGCTTGCGTGCGCTTTTAAGAAAAATATCCGCCGCGCCTGTTTCATTGATCTGCTCCAAAAGCGCGATAAACCCGGCCTTACAGACGCGAATATGCGCTCGCTCATCCGCGCCGTCATCGGTAAAGGGGTTATAGATGTCGGTATGGATAAGCGGTACCGGCGTAATATTCAGATTTTCCGCGCAGATATGCGCGTTGGAACGGATATAGGGGCTGTCGGAATTGTAAACCGCTGTGCTGATAATGTCGTTATGCGTATAACCCGCCCACGCCATATCCTGCGCCCCCGTGCTGAAACGCACCCATTGCCGCAGGCTGATATCGTCATAGGTCTGCGCTGTTTCCGATGCCATAAAATACGTATGTTTCACCAGCCCGTCTTTGGGCGCCGCCTCATGCCGCAAATCCTTGTAAACAATATGAATGCCATCCGCCGCCATCGGCAAGGGATGATTCTGCGGCGTAAACCCCGTCGCCGGGCTCAGCGTATTTTCGCAGTATTTCTTGATAGCCGTATGCACGGCATTCTTCGTTCCTGTGCTTTCCGCCATCATCGCCGCAAAGCAATCCGCCGTCAGCTTCATGCGCAGCTCTGCGGCTTTCATCCGCGTGCGATCTGTTTCTTTTTCTTCCGCCGCATGGCCGTCTCTGGCCTGAAAATAAAGATGCAGCGCCTCAAACACCCCCGTATAGCCCGCCATTTTGCACGAAAGATCGAAATCCTCAAAATAACCCGGCGCGAGTTTATCAATGAAACAGACGGCAAGAAAGCGCTGGCGCGTTAAAAGCCCGGCAAATGATTTTTCTTCCCCGCCTGCAAAAACGCACCCGAAGCCTGCCTGTCCGCCCGTATCGAAAAAATCCTCCATCCGGCTGTTCAGCGCACCCAGGGCAGGGTGCCCGGCAATCTCCTGCTGTTTCTCTGCAAAACCGTCCATTTGCTCGCCTTCCCCGCAAACGACAAAGCACAGCGTCAACTCCGGAAATTCATCCGTAATGCTCCTGCGAACGGCGTTAAAAATATGATCTGTTGAGGCGTCTTGCGAATTCATAATGCTTTGGTGCTGTTCCCGGCGTCTTTATTTTTGATCCTATCAGGAACAGAGGGCTTAACCAAGGGCTGGACTGCCCCGCGTAAATGTGTAGGATGCTGTATCATAAATTCACCGTAAAGAACATTGTTGTAAGTGAGTAATATAAGCATGGATGCACAAAATAATTTCTTAAAAGGAAAACGCGGCCTTGTTATGGGCGTAGCCAACGACCGCTCAATCGCATGGGGAATCGCCAAAGCCGCCGTGGCTGCGGGAGCAGAGCTTGCCTTTACCTATCAGGGCGAGGCGCTGGAAAAGCGCGTGCGCCCGCTGGCAGACCAGATCGGCGCAAAAATCGTTGTGCCCTGTGATGTGACCGATGAAGCCAGCGTCGATGCCGCATTTAAAGCCATTGAGGACGAATGGGGCACGCTTGACTTTGTCGTGCATGCCATCGCGTTTTCAGACAAAAACGAACTCGATGGCCTGTACCTCGATACCAGCCGCGAGAATTTCACCCGCACCATGGATATCTCCGTATATTCTTTTACTTCTGTTGCCCGCCGCGCCGCGCCGTTGATGAAAGATGGCGGTTCCCTCATCACGCTTACCTATTACGGGGCGGAGCAGGTTATGCCGCATTATAACGTTATGGGCGTGGCCAAAGCCGCGCTGGAATGCTCCGTGCGCTATCTGGCAGCGGATCTGGGGCCGAAAAATATCCGCGTGAACGCCATCTCCGCCGGGCCGATCAAAACGCTCGCCGCCAGCGGAATCGGCGATTTTCGCTATATTCTGAAATGGAACGAACTCAACTCCCCGCTGCGCCGGAATGTCACAATTGACGATGTTGGCCGTTCGGGGCTGTTCCTGCTGTCCGATCTGGGCAGCGGCGTAACCGGTGAGGTTCTGCATGTCGATGCGGGCTATCATACTGTGGGCATGTGCAGCGTGGACAGCGCCGCAGAAACCGCAGAGCTCCTGCGCTCTATCGCGCCGAAGAAAGGCGACAGCGAAGCGGCTGCATGATCTGGTTTAAAGACTACACGCTGGAATATCTCGAAGGACTGCGCAACGCCAATATGGGCATGCATATCGGCATTGAATTTACCGAGATCGGCCCCGATGTCCTCAAAGCCCGCATGCCGGTGGATGAGCGCACGACGCAGCCCTTTGGCATCCTCCATGGCGGCGCATCATGCGTGCTCTCCGAAACGCTCGGCTCCGTCGCCGCATGGATGACGATAGACCCGGACAAATACCGCGCCGTGGGAATCGAAATCAACGCCAACCACATCCGCGCGGTGACGCAAGGCCATGTGATCGGCGAGTGCCGCGCGCTGCACACGGGCCGCCGGACGCAGGTCTGGCAGACGGATATTACCGAAGAAGCCACCGGCAAACGCGTCGCCATCTCCCGCCTGACCGTCGCGATTATTGAGCAGGGGACGCTCAGTGCGCAGAAGGGGAAGGTTGTCGTTGGCAAGTGATTTCTACTTGCTTTCCCTGCGAAAGCAGGGATCTTGTTTGTATGCCTTACTTTGTTTATATGCTGACTAATTTTAAGAAGAATGTCCTTTATATCGGGTTGACCGGAAATCTTGCGGAGCGCGTTGCGCAGCATAAATCAGGGCAAGTGGAAGGCTTTACAAGAAAATATAATGTTAATTCATTGATTTATTTCGAGCAATTCGATGATATAACGGAAGCGAAGGCCAGAGAACGTAATTTGAAAAAATGGAAAAGGGATTGGAAAGAAAAGCTTGTTAATCAGTCTAATCCCGAATGGAATGAAATTTTAATTGTTTAAAAGATCCCTGCTTTCGCAGGGAAAGCATAAAGATAGTTTTGTCATGTCAGGAAATCGTTTTGGAACATTATTTCAGTATCAAAGCTTTGGGGAATCCCACGGCCCGGCGATTGGCTGTGTCGTCGATGGCGTGCCGCCGCGCATTCCGCTGGATGAGTCGTATATTCAGGGATTTCTCGACAAACGCAAACCCGGCCAGAGCCGCCATACAACCCAGCGCAAAGAGCCGGACACGGTGGAAATCCTCTCCGGCGTGTTCGACGGGCAAACAACCGGAACGCCCATCGGTCTTCTGATCCGCAATCAGGACCAGAAATCAAAGGATTACAGCGAGATTAAAGATAAATTCCGCCCCGGTCATGCGGATTACACCTATCATGAGAAATACGGCATTCGCGATTATCGCGGCGGCGGGCGCAGCTCCGCCCGTGAAACGGCGATGCGTGTGGCTGCCGGAGCCGTAGCGCGGCGGGTTCTTCAATTTTGCATTCCCCGCGCAAGCGGGGATCTTCCAAAGACCGCGATAAAAGATCCCCGCTTTCACGGGGAAGACTTTTTGAGTGAGGATAATCCCGTAAAAATCCGCGCCGCCGTGGTGCAGGTCGGAACGGAAAAGATAAACCGCGAGAACTGGAACTGGGATCAGGTCGGGCAAAACCCGCTCTGGCTTCCCGATGCAGGCGCAGTCGAGCGCATTGAGAAATATCTCGACACCATCCGCAAAAGCGGATCGAGCGCAGGCGCTTTGGTAGAGGTCCACGCCAGCGGCATTCCCGCCGGGCTGGGCGCGCCTGTTTATGACAAGCTCGATGCGGATCTGGCTAAAGCGATGATGAGCATTAACGCCGTGAAGGCCGTGGAAATTGGCGCAGGATTCGAAGCTGTAGCTTTAAGCGGGCAGGAGAACGCGGATGAAATTCGCGCTGACGGTTTTCAAAGCAATAACGCGGGCGGCATTCTTGGCGGCATTTCCTCGGGGCAAGATATCGTTGTGCGCGTGGCGTTCAAACCGACAAGCTCTATCTTAACGCCCGTCAAAACAATTGATAAAAGCGGCGCGGAAACCGATATCGTTACCAAAGGCCGCCATGACCCCTGCGTGGGCCTGCGCGGCACGCCCGTTGTCGAGGCCATGATGGCCTGCGTTCTGGCCGATCACTGGCTGCGGCATAAAGCGCAGTGTTTATAGCCCCAAGCCTTCTTTGATTTTTCCGATAATTTCCGGCGGCATGCCTTGTTTTTTCGCCGGGCACCAATTGTTCATTTTTGGCCCTTGCCCATAATTCCAGCTCTCCGTCCAGATCTGGGCAATTGGCGTATTATGCGTGTTTCCATAGATTGCATCATCGCTTGAACGTCCCGGACACATCTGAACTTGTCCGTTGAGACGTAGGAACAGCCCGTTGGCAACTTGGTTGCATGGCGCTGTTCCAGGGTAGGAGGAAATGCCTTGCTGTCTGATTTGTTCCCGCGTCATGATGCCTTCGTCAATTGCGCGTTGATATATGGCTGTATACATATCTGTGACAGCTTCGTGATTTGGGTCTTTGCTAGAATTGGATTTTGCCAGTTTCAGAGATTTTTCTCCTGATTCCATGGTCGGAGCTGTGATTAACGGTATGTTTCTCCGCGCTGCCCAGACATACATATCGGCAATTTCGTCAAGCTGATCCACGCGCAGAGGTGTCGCAACCAGTGTCAACCGTTGTCCATGTTTTGGGTCATTAAACCCGGCATCAGTCAGGTTTTTAAGAGCCGCATCACGTTTTTGCGTATAATTGACAACGCCTCTGTTTTTAAAGGTAAGCCCTTCAATCTCGTAATTTGTCGCTTTGTTGAAGGAGCCGACCATTCTGTTTTGGCGGTCTGCATCAAATGAATTAAAACCAAGGAGGATGCGCAGGGTTTTATACGCGCTAAGCCGCTCAACAAGCTCTTTGGCCGTGTTAATTCCAAGATGCCCGTAATGTTTCTTGGCAAGGTTGTCATCGCCCATTTCCGCGCCTTTTGTAAAGACGCTGATTCCAAGTCCGCGTTCCTCACAGGCATCGAGAATGTTGAAAAGGTCTTGATTGTTAAACAATTCACCGGGACCAAGGAACTTGATGCTGGTTAGTCCGATTTCTCTTGCGTCGTCAATGACCTCAAAAACTTCCTGCCATTTCATCAGGCGCTTTCGGTCCCCGAAAACCGGCGCTTCAGAAAAACACCCCGGACAGTTAAGGCCGCAAGGGTAATTCTTAACCAGATCAATTTCACCCTTGCGTGCCGCTTCAACCATCCGGTTGTCAAGGAATTCGACATCCATCGTGCCGATAGGGCGAATAGTTTGGGTTTGGCCGTTAAAGTTTGTGCTAACAGGCGGTCGGTTAACTATATCCTGTGTTAACGCCCATCCTGCCGGGGTCAGGTTAAAACCATCAGGGAATCCCCCCCCCCCCCCCCGTATATAACCGGGATGAGTTCGTTGTAATATCGCAAATTTTCAAGCGGTGACGCCATACTGTCTCCTGAGTTATGTATTTATAAAGCTTGTGGTCAAAAAATTCAAATCTTTTAAATAAAACTGGTTTTTGAGCGCCGCAAATGTATAGTTTTCTTCATGCCCCAAGGTCATTTCAAACATCACCGTCCGCTTTACTCCAACGCGCTGCCCGATGCGGTGGCGAAGCCGAAAATGCGCTGGAAAATCCTGCCCGTAATCTGGCTGGGGTTAAAGCGCACAGCCATGGCGATCGGCTTTATGGTGCTGCTTAACATTATCGTCGCGCTGGTTTTGCTGCCCGCGTTCATGCCGCAAAAGGGCGCAGCGCCATCTCTGCCCGATGAAATGGTGTTGTTCATGAAATTCGAAGGCGGTTTTCAGGAATTGCCCGCGCCGGTCAGCTTTACCGACCCGTTCGCCGCCGGACAACCCACGCTCAGGGATATCACCGCGGCTCTGGACCGCGCCGCGAAGGACAAGCGCGTGAAAGGGATCGTCGCGCGGATGTATGACGGGCATTTCGCGCTCTCGCAGATCACGGAAATTCGCGCCGCGCTGAAGCGCTTCCGCGAAAGCGGGAAATTCGCCTATATCTATTCTTCATCCTATGGCGAAGGCGGCGGCGGTTTAAGCCGCTATTATCTGGCTTCGGCGTTCGATGAAATCTGGATGCAGCCTTTGGGCGTCGTCTCAATCACCGGCGCAGGCGCGGAAGTGCCGTTTTTCCGCGATACGCTGGACAAAATCGGCGTGCAGCCCCAGTTTTTCAAGCGCAAGGATTACAAAACAGCTTATGAAAGCCTGACCGATAGCGGGATCAGCGCCGAAAACCGCGAAACAATACAAAAAATCGTCAGTGACATTCGCTTCGAAATGCTGGAAAAAATTCCGCCCGAGCGCGGCATGAGTCCAAAACAGTTCGAGGCGCTGGTGAATAAAGGTCTGTTCACCGCCGATGAAGCCGAGCATACCGGTCTGATTACCCATGCCGATTACGGCGACGTGCTGATGGATAATGTCGCCGAAGCCGTAACCGGTGTGCGTGATACCGATGGACTTGAGCTGATTAACATGGAGCAATATATCCGCGTAACCGGCAAAAAACACGCTGGCTTGATCGGCGGCGCAGGGCGCAAAAAGGTCGCGCTGGTCTACGCCGTGGGCGCGATTATGCCCAGCGGCGATCAGGGCGGTTTTGGCGGAGGTGTTGCCGCCGCTGACGAGATCGCTCCGGCCATTTTCGCGGCCTCGAAAGACGAGGATATCGCCGCGATTGTCCTGCGGATTGACAGCCCCGGCGGATCGCCCAGCGCATCGGAAAGCATCCTGCGCGCGATTGAAAAGGCCAAAGAGCGCGGCAAACCGGTCATCGTCTCCATGGGCGCAACAGCGGCCTCCGGCGGATACTGGATCGCCGCTTACGCCGACAGGATTTACGCGCTGCCTTCCACGCTCACCGGCTCCATCGGTGTGGTCGGCGGAAAGTTCGCGCTCGAAGAGTTGTTCGGCAAACTCGGCGTAAACTGGGAGAGCGTAACATGGGGGAAAAACGCAGGCATGTGGTCTGTCAACGCGCCGTTCAGCCAAAGCGGAGCCGAGCGGATGAACGCGATGCTCGACGACATTTACAAAAGCTTTATCGCCCGCGTGGCAAAAGGACGCAAAATGAACGAGGCCGATGTTGATAAAATCGCCGGTGGCCGCGTGTGGACAGGCCGCCGCGCGGTGGATGTCGGCCTTGTGGATGAGCTTGGCGGACTGGAAAACGCGCTCGATTATGCCGCCGAACTGGCCGGAGCCAAAAACCGCGCCGACCTGAACGTTGTGGTCTATCCCAAACCCAAAACCGCGCTGGAGCAGGTGATCGAGTTTCTCGAGACTCAGGCCCATATGGGGCAAACCGCCGCGCTGCAAAAGCGGGCTTTGGAGGTCGCGCAACCCGCGCTCGACCTGTTGCAGATCCGGCAAAACCCGGAAGGCTTCATGGCCTACGAACCGCTACGTCTGCAATAACCCCCATTCCCGCCGCGCCTGTGTTTAGGATGGCTTAATTTATACTTGCTTCGTGAGTTGTGTTTTTGCTGTCAATTCGCACATAAGCCTCTGTAATATTCCCGGGGCGAATATTCTGGAGGTTCAGATCCTCCACCTTTATTCTTTTTAAGGCAGCTTTTTCTACCAAAAGTGTAATGATATCATCCAGTTCCATGGGGTTCGTGTATGTGACAAGCTCATCTTCCACCCACAACCCGGAGTATTCCCGGCCATCGTCAGGATTTTTCTTCGCCGTTACACCCGCGACCGTGACCATGGTTTGATCCTCAGAAATTTGTACATCCTTTTCTAAAATATCCTTCTGATATGCTCTCCATTTATCAAGCAGGGATGCGTCCTTGAATGTTACGGTTACAGTGGCTGATTCTGCCGCAGCTGTGTCTTTCATATACTGATCTCTGTATTTGTATGTTATGCAACAACCCGGTTTTATCTCCGTTCTTCATATATGTCAACAAAGCAACCCCTCCAGCATTTCACGCAAATCCTGATAGGTCATCAGGATATGGTTCGGGCCGTAACCTTTTTCAATGACAGCCGCCGCCGCGTTCAGCCCATAGGCCAGCGGCACGATTTTGCAGGGCAGGATTTTTTCCGCATTTTGCACCGCAGCGATATCCTTGTGCCGGTCGCCGATATACCAGATGACATCATCCGCGCCCAGCGGGTCTTTCAGATGCCCGAGCGCAAGAAGGATAGGCTGCGGATCGGGCTTGGACTTGCGGATATCCTCGCGAAAAATCGTCACGGGAAAATACCGCTCAAGACCGAATTTCCGAACGATATCGTCGCCGTAGCCTTTCCCTAAACCATTGCTGACCAAGGCCATAGGGATGTTTTTGTCCTTCAGAAACGACAAAACGCTATAGATGCCGGGGCAGGGTTCGACAAGAAGCTCCACAGGCTTGCGGCGCAGCTTGTGAATCGCGCGGTGAACGATAATGGATTTCGGCGGTTTGACAGGCTCATCAGGCTTTTCCAGCCGGAGTGGCCCCTTGCCCCGGCGCTCAAAAACCCAGCGCCACAAGCGCGAAATTTTAAACACCGCATCATCCAGCCACTCCATAACCCCCAGCAGCCGGGGGTTGAGGTGGCGTACGGTCGTGCCGTCCATATCAAAGATGACAATCGTGGGCTTGGGAAGACTCATCATTACATCATGTCATTGCGAGCGTAGCGAAGCAATCCAGAGCGGTAAGGAAAAACAATATGGGTTGCTTCGTCATTTCATTCCTCGCAATGACGGAGGAAGGGATTTTATGAATGTTTTTTTCATGTTTCATGCCGCGTTAATAATTTTAAAATCCGTTTTTGCTCTCGCATAAGCTCTTTGAGCTGTTGCATTTCTGCGCTGTACAGGCCGGATTTCTCTGCATTTTGGGCGCTGACGGCTTTGCCTTCGGGCGTTTTCGGACCGGTTGAGTGTCTCTCGGGTTGAAATTTACGGCGATTTGCCGCCTGTTTTGCCCGTCTTTCCTCGCTCCATCCTTTTGTTTTCTTTGTCAAAACTTAAGATCCTTCGGTTCGTTTTTCAATTTTGAGGGGGCGGGGGGCGGTATGTACGGTGTTTAAGCCGTTCATATAGTCCATGGCCGCCTTGGCTTTGGCGGTATCTGTGCATTGTTTCTGAATTTTTAGAGCAAAAATAAGCCATTTCTGTACGCTCTCGGGATAACCGCCGCAGGTGGGCAGTCTGGTAGTGACTTTGTCATCAAGAATCATGGTAAAGAGCCGGTCGAGGATTTGGGTTTGCCGCTCCAGCAGGTTTGCTTCGGGTGGTGATTGCAGGAGGGTTTGCAGTTCTGCGGTTAGGGTTTGAATATCGGGGGTGTTTGTGTTGTGTATATCTGTCATACGCACAATATAGGAAAATATTCATATATTGTCAAGAGTGTTTTCACCCCCCTGTGATGCGATGTTTTGTACGTTTTGCTCTCTTTATGATAAGATTGCCACTCTCTGAGGGAAGGAACAGGTTGTGTTCATCAGCGTTTTTGATCTTTTCAAAGTAGGAATTGGCCCTTCAAGCTCGCATACGATGGGGCCGATGCTGGCCGCAGCGCGCTTTCTGGAGCGCGTTCGTAAGCTGGATACGGGCCAGGAGGGCTTGCATATCAAAGCATCGCTCCACGGCTCACTGGCTTTTACCGGCAAAGGACACGCAACCGACAGGGCGGTGATGCTCGGGCTTATGGGCTTTGTTCCGGCAAGCCTCAACCCCGATACGGTCGAGGCGCATATCAAAACGCTTCAAGAGCAAAAGAAAGTTATGCTGGATGGCGGGCTGTCTTTTCACTTTGACCCGGAAGAGGACATTATTTTTGATTACGGGCCGCCACTGGAAGGCCACCCCAACGGCATGATTTTTTTCGCCTATGATGGCGCGGGCGCGGAGCTTCTGCGCAGGGTTTATTACTCGGTCGGCGGCGGATTTGTGGTTTCGGAAGAAGAAATGGGCGACCCCGCCGCCGGTATGGGCCTGCCGCTGGACCAGTGCGATGTGCCGTATCCGTTCAAAAACGCGCAGGAAATGTTGGAGATGGCCGCCGAATCCGGGCTTTCGATTGCGCAGATGAAGCGGGCGAATGAAGTGCAGTTTATGGATGAGGCCGCGCTGAGTGATGGTTTGCAAAAAATATGGTCGGTGATGAGCGCATGTATTGATCGCGGTTTGAGCAAGGGCGGACAGCTTCCCGGCAGTTTGCATGTAAAACGCCGCGCCCGCGAAATTCGTGATGTTCTGGACGAGGAAAAGCTTAAAAATGCGCAAAACCCGCATGTGTGTAATGAATGGCTGAGCGTGTATGCCATGGCCGTGAACGAGGAAAATGCCGCCGGAGGGCAGGTTGTAACCGCGCCAACGAACGGGGCGGCGGGTGTTGTGCCCGCCGTGCTGCGCTATTATCTGGATTTTATACCCGGCGCGGAAGAGCGGCTTGTTGAACGGTTTCTGCTCACAGCCGCAGCAGTCGGCGGGATTATTAAGAGCAATGCCTCCATTTCCGGGGCCGAAGTGGGGTGTCAGGGCGAGGTCGGCTCGGCCTCGGCGATGGCCGCAGCGGGTCTGTGCGCCGTGATGGGCGGTAGCCCGGCGCAGATTGAAAACGCGGCGGAAATCGCGCTGGAGCATCATCTGGGCATGACCTGCGACCCGGTCGGCGGGCTGGTGCAGGTGCCGTGTATCGAGCGTAACGGTCTGGGCGCGGTCAAGGCTGTAACGGCGAGCGCGCTGGCCTTGCGCGGGGACGGGACGCATATTATTCCGCTGGATAATTGTATCGAGACAATGCGCCAGACGGGCATGGATATGTCCGAGCGGTATAAGGAAACCAGCAAAGGCGGATTGGCGGTGAATTTGCCTGAATGCTGATGAGGTCGAAGCCTAGTCGCTCTTGCTCTCGATAATATCCATCTCCGGCATTTTCGTATCCGTAAGATCCGCTCCTTCGAAGACCACACCAGTCAGGATTGCGTCGGTAAGGTCCGCGCCGCGCAAATCTGCGCGCGTGAAATCCGCACCGCTTAGATCCGCACCTTTGAAGTTCGTATTTTCGAGGTTCGCATAGGCAAAGCGCGCACCTGTAAGATTTGCGGGTCTGTATTCGGCGCTCTTGCCTTTTTTCTCAACCTTCAGGGCGGAAAAATCCGCATGCGAAAGATCTGCGCGGGTGAACAGCGCATCCTTAAAGGACGAGCCGCGGAAATCCGCGCCATAAGCGGCGCAATCGCGAAAATCGGATTTATCGAGCGTCGAGCTTTGCATGCTCACCCCTTCAAGGTCCAGCCCGGCAAATTTGCAATCCTCGGCGATAATAATGCTTAAAGGGTATTTCTTGATATGGGTTTCATGGCTGAGATCATAGCCGCTGAGATTAAGCTGCTGGCCGTTGCCGCCATCCGAAGCCACCCACAGGCTGTGGTTTTTCACCATAAGGGCGATATTTTTCTTCGCGCTTCTGTCATCAAAGCGTTTTCGTTGTTTCTGCTCGGCCTGCATATCTTTAAGCGCGGAGATGTCTCCGATAACGCCGCTTAGATTTGTGCCGTCGACAATCGCTTTTTCAAACTTCGCCCGCGCCATAGAACAGCCGGTAAAATCAGTGTCGGAAAGATTCGCCCCGGTAAGATCCACCCCGCTCAAATTCGCGTTTTGAATGATAACCCCGCTCAGATTCGTTTCCGAGAAATTCGCATGCTGGGCCATCACACCCGAAAGATTCGTATCGCGTACCGTCGAGCCGGAAAACCGGGTATGACCGTGTTTTCCCCAGCCTTCGTCGGGGTTTTCGCTTTTATAATTTAAAAGATGCCCTTGGCGGAAATCCGCATGGGTGAAATCCGCCTCGCTCAGATCCGACCCGATAACCTCCGCCCCGCGGAAATCCGCGCGCGTGAAGTTCGAGTTTTTCATGTCCGTCTTGTGCATGTCGCAGGAAAAGAAGCTGGCATTGACAAAACTGGCCTGAGACATATTGGCCCCATCAAGCCGCGCACCGGAAAAATCGGCGTTTGACAGATCCGCAAGGCGAAAATCAAGCCCCGAAAGATCCTTACAGGTCAGAATGGCGCGCTGCCCGCCACCGCTTCCCATGAGAAACTTTTTGTGACGCTCGATAATTTCAAGAAGCTGTTCTTGGGTGATTTTTTCCATTCTCTATTAATGGTAACGTAAAAGGCGCTGCGGCGTCTATGACGAAAAAGCGTAGAGGCTTTCTAAACGCCCGGCATAGCGTGGTGGTGCGTACCGTGGCCCGTATGCCCGGCATGATCGAGCGCTGCCTCCGCCCCCGCGTTGACCGCATCCGCAACATGGTGATGCGCCGCCGCGCCCCATTCGTAGCTCAGGTCCCAGTCCGTAAAAGTCAGGTTTTCAAAAAGGGTGGGCAGATGCTCCAGCCCCGCAATCATCTGCCACCCCGCATCAACGAAAGCCGCCGCAATATCTGTTGGAGAAATGGGAAGCCCCGTCGCCGCAGCAGAAAGAGCCAGCGCCGATACGGTCATGCCCGCCATCATAAAGGTGTGGAGCGAATGAAGGTTGAAGAGAGAAGAAAGCCCTTCTCCGGTTGTTGCCGCCATGGTTTTTAATCCTGTGTTGTGGCTCCGGCGCGCATTGTGATGCGAACCGGCCCCCGTGGTTAACGGGAGATATTATGGTGTTGGGGTGGTTTAGCTCAGGATGAAAGCCGGTGGCGCGCGCGGTTGAAAGCGTGTGTGCTGGCCGGATTTAGGCGTGTACAGGCCGCTGCCCGTACGCAGGAAGCTTTGCGGACTTGGGCATGGGTAATCCTGCGCGGTGGCAAAACCCGTTTTTTGGTGTGCATGTGAAAAACAAAAGGCGCAGTCGTTTTTCGCTGCGTGATGCTCTTGATCGTCCTGCTTCTCCTCGAACGGGCTTTGATCCGCCGGAACCTCAACGGTTTTCAGCGTTCCGTCCGCAGCGCAGATTTCAATAAAGCTCGTCTTGCCGGAAATAAAGGCACAGGCCGGAGATATACCGGCGCTCGCCAGCGCGATGATAAGTAAAACCGCAATGATGGGCCTGTTGTTACGCATAAGGGTATTAAGGGGAGTTTTGAAGAAAAATCAACCGGGAAAAGGGAGGCTGGATGATTTTGCGGATGCACTTCTTTATAAAATTGTTGGAATTTAAAAATGAACCACCAAGTCACCAAGAACACCAAGTTTTTATTATTATTTCTTCTTGGTGTCTTTGTGTCTTGGTGGTTTCAAATAGGGGCAGGGTTTATGGGAGGAATTGTCAATTGGTTGCTTCGCTTCGTTCACAATGACGAAAGGATGTTTGCCGCCATCAGCCCCGCCTCTTCATATTGTTTTGCCGGGTCATTGTGGTCCTGAAACGCATCCGGCAGGGTGAGGGTGCGGACTTTGAGGTTTGTCATTAAATCGTTATTGGCAAGGAACTCCAGTACAAAGCTCCCGAAACCGCCGCGCGCACCTTCCTCAATAGTGATGAGTGTGTGGTGATTTTCGGCCAGATCGCGGATAAGGGCCTCGTCAAGCGGTTTGGCAAAACGCGCATCGGCAACGGTGGCATTAATGTCTTCGGCGGCCTTTAAGGCTTCGCCAAGGCGGGTGCCGTAGGAGAGGATGGCCACATCCTTTCCTTCGCGGATAACGCGGCCTTTGCCGATTTCGAGGATTTCGGGTTCTTGCGGGATTTCAGCGCCCGTACCTTCGCCGCGTGGATAGCGCAGCGCGATCGGCCCGTTATTATAGGAAGCCGCAGTAGCAACCATACGGGCAAGCTCCGCTTCATCGCTGGCCGCCATCAGAACAAAATTCGGCAGGCAGCCCAGATAGGCAATATCGAAGGACCCGGCATGGGTCGCGCCGTCTGCCCCGACAAGCCCGGCGCGGTCGATCATAAAACGCACAGGCAGATTCTGGATAGCCACGTCATGGATAACCTGATCGTAGGCGCGTTGCAGGAAGGTGGAGTAAATGGCGACAAAGGGCTTAAACCCCTCGGCGGCCAGCCCTCCGGCAAAGGTCACGGCGTGCTGCTCGGCGATGCCGACATCGAACATGCGCTCGGGAAATTCGCGGGCGAACAGGTCAAGGCCTGTACCATCGGGCATCGCGGCGGTAATTCCGACAATTTTTTCATCACCTTGTGCGGCTTTGATAAGGCTTTGCGCGAAGACTTTTGTATAGGCCGGTGCGCCTTGTTTGCCCTTGGCTTGCTCCCCGGTGATAACATCGAACTTTTTAACGCCATGCATTTTCGATGGGGAGTTTTCGGCAGGCAGATAGCCCTTACCCTTTTGCGTCAGCGCATGGATGAGGATCGGCCCGTCATGCTCGCCATCGCGAATATTGCGCAAGATAGGCAGGAGTTGGTCGAGGTTATGCCCGTCCACAGGCCCGATATAGTAAAAGCCCATTTCCTCGAAGAACGAGCCTGTCCCCATCGCGGTACGGGCGCTTTCTTCCGCCCGTTTGGCCGCATGGCGAATGGGCGAGGGCAGGGCGTTCATCACCTTTTTGCCCGCCTCGCGCGCGCCGATATAGGCTTTCGAACTGACCAGCCGGGTCAGGTAGCGCGACATGGCCCCCACAGGCGGGGCGATAGACATTTCATTATCGTTGAGAATGACAATCAGGCGGGATTTGTTGGCCCCGGCATTGTTCATGGCTTCATAGGCCTGCCCCGCGCTCATCGCGCCATCGCCGATGACGGCGATAACGTTCTTGTTCGTTTGCGCGAGATCTGCGGCCACAGACATGCCCAGCCCGGCAGAGATGGAAGTGGAGGAATGCCCGGCCCCAAACGGATCGTATGCACTCTCCGCGCGCTTGGTAAAGCCGGACAGCCCGCCGCCTTGACGCAGCGTGTGGATGCGGTCCTTGCGCCCGGTCAGGATTTTATGCGGGTAGCATTGATGCCCGACATCCCAGATCAGGCGGTCTTCGGGGGTGTTGAAGACGGCATGGATCGCAACGGTCAGCTCAACCACACCCAGCCCCGCACCCAGATGCCCCCCGGTTTGAGAGACAGCCTCGACCGTGGCGCGGCGGAGGTCTTCGGTGAGGGCTTTTAGCTCTTCGTCGGAGAGGGGTTTGAGGTCTTCGGGGGTGTTGATGCGGGATAGCACATTATCGTCATTGCGAGGAGAGCCGTAAGGCTCGACGCGGCAATCCAGATTCTGGATTGCTTCGCTGCCGCTCGCAATGACGGTTTTCTTTTTCGGTGCCTGTGCCATGACCCGGTTGTTTTAACGCAAAGGGCGGGGAAAGGGCAAAAGGTTTTTTTGTTGATATATGAAAATGTATAGGCTATGAGGACGGGTAATACGAAAATATAAGGAGTTTTTCTATGTCGAAGAAGCTAGTTATTGGAGGGAGCGCTGCAGTCGTTTCGCTTTTTGGAGCCGCTGCTTTTTTTGGTGACCAGCTTCTCCAAGAGCGTGAGGCAATGGATGAGCGGACAGCACTGATATCAGAAGCGGTTGAGCGGTTGTCTTCATCTTGCAAATTACAAGGGGAAACACCGACTTTCTGCGGCAGTGAAGATATTCCTACAAAGCCTTATGGTGCGTCCATTTTTGGTTTGGAGATGGGGGGGCAGCGTGTTGTTGTTGCGGGAAAAAAGGTGAAAGGAACTGGTTTTTTAAACGGAGAATTTGGCGAAGTATCGTGTGAGACTTTTCAATACACAACAGTCCCACTTGCACAGGATGAAAATGCTTTTATTTCCTATGACCAGATTAATAAAAGGACAAAAGATTCTCCGGAAAATTGCAAAATGCTTTTGCAGGAGTTGGGGCTTTAAGCCCGTCTTTCCAGCACATAATCGGCGAGTTCTTTGAGCATCCCGGCGCGCCCTTCGAAGGCTTTAAGGTGGCGCGCGGCCTGCCCGGCAATCATTTCGGCGCGGCTCCGCGCCGCATCCTTGCCCAGTGTTGAGACGAAGGTGGCCTTGCCCGCTTCCTCGTCTTTGCCGGTATCTTTGCCGGTGTCCTGCGGGTCGGCCTCAACGTCGAGAATGTCGTCGGTAACCTGAAACGCCAGCCCGAGATCGTGCGCATAATTGCACAGCGCCTTGCGCTGCGCCTCGCCCGCCTTGCCGAGAATGGCCCCCGCCTCGCAGGCAAAGGCCATAAGCTTACCGGTTTTCATGCGTTGCAGGCGGGAAATCTCCCCCACATCGAAATCAACATCGTCTTTCTCGGCAATCAGATCGAGCATCTGCCCGCCGCACATACCGTGCCCCCCCGCAGCCCGGGCCAGCGCGGAAACAAGCTCGCAGCGCACATGCGGATCGGGATGCGTTTCGGGATGGACCAGAACCTCAAAAGCCAGCGTCAAAAGGGCGTCCCCGGCCAGAACCGCCGTGGCCTCGTCATATTCGATATGGACGGTCGGCTTCCCGCGGCGGAGCTTCGCATCATCCATTGCCGGAAGATCGTCATGGATCAACGAATAACAATGCGTGAACTCAATCGCCGCCGCCACGCGGCGCGAGCGCGATGTAGGAACGTTAAAAAGCGAGGCCGATTGTATGCACAAAAAAGGGCGCAAACGCTTCCCCCCGCCCAGCGTTCCATGGCGCATGGCTTCGTAGAGCTTGGCTTCGGCCAGATCGGTTTCCGGCAGGAGGCGGTCGATGGTGAGATTTACGGCCTGTGCGACTTCGTCCATGGCGGTTTGGAGTTTGGGGGAGGCTGAGCGCGGAGAAGGCATGTTTGTTCCTAAATTTTTTAATTTTAATTTTCAACGCGAAGACACGAAGACGCGAAGCGCTTGGCACTCTTTTACGCACGAAATGATTTGTAGCATTTTTTCATCTTGTTTTGAATATGTTTTATTGTGCCTGACGGCGCGAGAAAGACGGAGACGCTTTGTGTCTTTATGCCTTTGTGTTGGCTTTAAGGGGCTTGTTTGTTGTTTCATTTATTCGCTGTCTAAAGGTTCTGTAGAAACGCTGCCGTCTTTATCGACGGTGATTTTTTCAATTTTCGCCTGCGCGTCGCGCAGCTTGGCCTCGCAATGTTTTTTCAGCGCAATGCCGCGCTCATACGCGTTGATGGAATCTTCCAGCGGGATCTGCGCCGTTTCAAGACTGCGCACAATGGCTTCGAGTTCCCCAAGCGCGTCTTCAAAGTTCAGGGTTTCAACTGGTTTAGCTTGTGTCATGGCGTTGAAGTGTATGCGAAAAAAGGTGTTTCCTCAAGGGGCTTTAAACCAGCCCCAGCTTTTTCTCGAGCACGCCGACGAACATATGGCCAAGGGTGATGTGCATTTCCTGAATGCGGCCCGGATCGGTAGCGGGAACCTTGATAAGAATGTCGCAAAGGGCGGGCATTTTGCCGCCGCTTTCGCCGGTAAAGCCCACGCACGTCATGCCCATGCGCTTCGCTTTTTTAAGGCCTTTAAGGACGTTTTCGGAATTGCCCGAGGTGGACAGGCCGATGGCGACGTCGCCCTCATAGCCCAATGTACGGATCTGGCGGGAGAAAATCTCGTCAAAGCCGAAATCGTTCGCGCAAGCCGTGATGGCCGAGGCATCAAGGCTGAGTGACAAGGAGGCGATGGGGGAGCGCTCCTTATGCAGCTTGATCGACATTTCCGCAACGATATGCTGGGCGTCTGCCGCCGAGCCGCCATTGCCGAACATGATGATCTTGTTGCCGCGTTTGATGGCCGGAACTGCCGCCTCAATAAGCGCGTCGAACGCTTCGAACTGCGTTTCGAACATGTTTTGCGCAATTGAAATATGCGCATCACGCGTCGCGTCCCAATATTCGCGGGAATTAACATCACATTTCGGCTTGTGAAACTCTGGCTTTTTTGTTTTTAAATCAAACATATCAAGAGCTTTCTTAAGGCGTTATATCAACCGGGCGGCCAATATAGATTTCTTTTTGGGTTTGTTCCTGCACGTCCACCGGCGTTTTTTCAAACTCCGTTTTCTTCATCTCTTCGGCTTCGCGCAAAAGCTTGTCCTCTTCGGCTTTTCGTTTTTCCTCTTCCGCCTTTTCTATTTTTTCAGCCTCAAGGCGCAGCTTCTCTTCCTCGGCCTTGCGTTTTTCTTCCTCAGCCTTGCGTCGGGCTTCTTCTTCGCGGCGGCGCTGTTCCTCTATAATCTGCTGACGGTTATAGGCAAGCTGGTCGGGGGTGAGCTGCAAGCCGACAAGTACCTTGTATTTGGAACCCTTGTCGCGGTTTTCAAGCGGGATAATCTGGCGCATTTTTTCGGTATAGGTTTGCGTAACCTGTCCCGGAGCGTATGTCAGCGCGGCGGAAAAAATTTCCTTGGCCAGAATTTTTCCGCTTGAGGAGGTCACGGCGACGAAAAACGGGTAGGAGAAAGATGGCTTATCCCCGGCGGAAGAACGGCCCTGCGGACCGATCATGCCCTGAAAGTCCGCACGCAGATCGACCGTCACGCTGTTTTCATCGTAATTACAGGCGCTTTGCATATTGGCAATTTCAATCCGCGAAATCAGATTATTTGCACTTTGATCCGCCGGATCGGTGAATTCGGACAGGGCGCTCAACTCCTCCACGGCCTCAACGCCGGGACAGTTTCCGTCATAGACGATGTCTTGCGCATATTGCTCGTCCGACTTCCCGAAGGAAGGGATGTTGAGGGACTGTATATCTTTTTGCAGGCCGTTAAAGGTCTGGCAGCCCGCCAACCCCATGGCGCACAAACTCAGCGCGAAAAATCTTAAATGTTTCATTTGCCGTATCCTGATGCTAGAAAACTCTACGCAGCTTAAAAGAGGCTGCCGGGCAAAGCAAGAGAATGATGGAAGCTAAGGATAAACTGACAATATTACTGGCCGCGCCGCGCGGGTTTTGCGCGGGTGTGGACCGGGCCATCCGGATTGTCGAACTGGCGCTGGAGAAATACGGCGCGCCAGTGTATGTGCGCCATGAAATTGTCCATAATAAATATGTGGTGGACAACCTGAAAGCCAAAGGCGCGGTGTTTGTCGAGGAACTGGATGAGATTCCCGATGACGGGCAGCCGGTTATTTTCTCGGCCCACGGCGTGCCCAAAAGCGTCCCCGAAGATGCGCGCGCGCGCAACATGTTTTATATTGATGCCACATGCCCGCTGGTCAGCAAGGTGCATTACGGCGCGGAGCGGCATTATAAGAACGGCAACCGGATTGTCCTGATCGGCCATGCCGGGCATCCCGAGGTCATCGGCACGATGGGCCAACTGCCCGAAGGCGCGGTCGTGCTGGTGGAAACGGTGGAAGATGTCGCCGCGCTAACGCTCGATGATCCGGAAAATCTGGCCTATTCAACGCAAACTACCCTCTCGCTTAGCGACACGGCGGAGATTGTCGCCGCCCTTAAAGAAAAATTCCCCGCGATTAAAGACCCGCATAAGGAAGATATCTGCTACGCCACGACAAACCGGCAGGCTGCCGTGAAGGCGATTGCCCCGCAAAGCGATGCGGTCATCGTGATCGGCGCGCCGAACTCTTCGAACTCGAACCGTCTGGTTGAGGTCGCCGTGCAAAACGGATGCGAAAAAGCCATGCTGGTCCAACGCGCGGCGGAGATTGACTGGAACTGGCTGGGCGAAGCGAAGACGCTGGGGATCAGCGCCGGAGCCAGCGCGCCGGAGGTTCTGGTCGATGAGGTTATCGCCGCAGCGCGTGAGCGCTTTGATGTGAGCATGCGCGAGGTGGAAATACAAAAGGAAGATGTGAATTTTAAAATCCCCAAGGTGTTGAGAGAGGAAGCCGTGTGAAAATATCAGGTGACGAGTTTTTAGCGCAGGATAAGAAGGCGATTACGCTGATCGGGATGTCGGGCGTGGGGAAGTCTTATATATCCTGCGCTCTGGCGGAGTGGGGCTGGACGAATTATTCCTGCGATTACCTGATCGGCACGAAATATCTTGGCGAGTTGATTAAAAGTGAAGGGGAGATGAGCGCGGGCAATATCGCGAATCTCTCCGATTTTGTCGGGCAATTGGGCGATGAGGCTCAAGGCGGAACGGATCTGGACGAGTTCCGCCGCCGTCAAAAGCTGTATTACGGCGCGGAGCGCGATGTGCTGCGCGATATGGGCGCGGCGCTGGAGCGCGCCGAAGGACATTTTGTTTGCGATTCCTCAGGCAGCCTGTGCGAAGTCGAGGACGAAACCGTTCTGGAAGATGTCGGGCGCAAGAGCCTGATGGTGTATTTGAAGGTGCGTCAGGAAGGGCAGGCCGAAATTCTTAAGCGCGCGCTTGATTACCCCAAACCGCTTTATTTCCCTCCCGCCTTTCTGGATGAGCGTCTCGCCCGTTATATGGATGAATTCGAGTTGAACGATGTGCAGGACATCCACCCGGTCGAATTTCTGCGCTGGATCTTTCCGCATTTGTTTGAATCGCGCCTGCCGAAATATGAACGGCTGGCAAAAAAATACGGCGTGGTCCTGCCTTCGCACAAGGTTTGCCTAGACAGTGAAAAGGCGTTTTTCGAATGTATCGCCGGAGCGCTGGATGAGTAAAGTCGTTCGCATTTACACAGATGGAGCATGTAGCGGAAACCCCGGCCCCGGCGGATGGGGCGCGCTTTTGCAATGGAACGGGCATGAGAAGGAACTAAGCGGCGGAGAGGCCGAAACGACAAACAACCGCATGGAAATGATGGCGGTGATTAAAGCCCTGGAAGCGGTAAAAGGCCGTCCGAAAATCGAGATCTACACCGATAGCAAATATGTCATGCAGGGAATCACCGAATGGCTGGCGGGCTGGAAAGCGCGCGGGTGGAAGACCGCAGGCAAGAAGCCGGTAAAGAATGTCGATCTGTGGCAGGAAATGGACGCCCTTGCCTCCGCGCATGATGTGACGTTTCACTGGGTCAAGGGCCATAACGGGCATCCGGAGAATGAACGCGCTGACGCGCTGGCCGTAGCGGGCATCCCGAAAAAATAAGATTCGCCTTCATTCTTGTTTCTTGACGCCTTATTTTTTTACATAAAGCTTATCCACAAGGTTTCACGCGGCTTTGCACCGTTTCCCGCCGCCGTTAAGGAACCGTTAAGCTTTTCAATCATAGGCTTGGGGTAGAGCTTTTGAAGGAGGGCGCAAAGATGACACAGACAAAACCCCACGAAATCAATTTACCGCTGCCGCCGGAAATTTGCGAAGGCGCGGAGATGGAAATTTACACCAGATTTATGCGGCATTTGCGCTGCGTCCCGAACTCGCGCATGGCGATCAAGGTTTTATCCGCAATCCAGTTCACCGCCGATATGGTCGATTACAGCGATGCGCATGTTGCAAAGCTCCTTGTGGAGTTGGGCTTGCGCGCGCCAAGAATGGCGTTCCCGGCAGACTTCTTAAGATTTGCCGATCAGGCCTTGATGCGAAGCGGATGGGATGTCGGCGCGCCGGGCGCAGCGCTGTATGAATTGCGCGATTACTGGAACGCCCATGGGGAAGATAGGTTTGCCGGGTTTAAACGTGATTATCCGCTGCGCAGTGAAGAAGGCGCGTTTGCCTAATCGTTATAGCGGGTGGTTTCTTTAAGGGTGCGCCGTTCGCCTTCGCCCGTTGCCGGGCGGAGGTTGTGCAGGGTCTCTTCATGCAGTTGCCTGTCCCTGTCGGAACGGAAGAACAACTGCCCCAGAATTTCTTCAAAACTGCTCGCAGGCATGAAGTCATTGCGGTTAAAGGCCGGATACTGGCCGAGTGAACGGCGCATGACATTGGCCCAGATCTGCGCCGGAAAGCTGCCCCCTGTCACGTTTTTCATCGGAGAGTTATCGTCATTGCCCAGCCACACGGCCCCGACAAGCTCGCGGGTAAAGCCGATGAACAAGGCATCGCGGCTGCCGTCGCTGGTGCCGGTCTTCCCTGCCGCCGGTACGCCGATCTGCGCCCCGCGCCCGGTGCCGTATTCCATGACGCTGCTCATCATCGCGGTGATGTTTTTAATGTTATGCCCGGCGAAAACCCGTTTCATGCCTTTATTATGTGGCCGCTGGTAATAAAGCTCGCCTGTTTCTTGCGATGTGATTTTGGTAATGCCGTAAGGCGCGGCCTGTAACCCGCCGTTGGAAATGGTCGCGTAAGCCCCGGCCATTTCAAGCAGCGTAACGCCGCTGGAACCAAGCGCCAGAGACAGGTTCGGCTCCAGTTCTGCGGTAATGCCCATGCGCCGGGCGGTGTCGATCACCGCAGGCGGGCCGACATCCTTCATAAGCTGATAGGCCACGGTGTTGAGGGAGTAGGTCAGGGCCTCTTCCAGCGTGACCTCGCCGTAATATTTATGGCCGAAATTTTTAGGGCGGTAACGGCCCCGGGTAATCGGCTCATCCATGATGAGGTCCTGCGGGTCCCACCCGTTTTCAAGGGCGGTAAGATAAACCAGAGGCTTAAAGGACGAGCCGGGCGGGCGCAGAGCTTGCGTGGCGCGGTTAAACTGGCTTCCGGAATAGTTCCGCCCGCCGATCAGCGCGACAACCGCGCCGTTCGGGCGCATGACAACCATGGCCCCTTGCGAGATTTCGCGCTCCTTGCCGTTTTGTTCAATGGCCGAGGCGATTGCATCCTGCACAGAGCGTTGGATCTTCGGGTTGAGTGTGGTTTCGATTACCAGATCTTCTTGCGGGGTGCCGATAAGCGCGTCAAGCTGGTCCACGATCCAGTCCGTATAATAGCGATCAGCCATAAGATCCGTCGGCTTTTGCGTGGGCTTTGGCGGAGTTTTTGCATCGCCTTTTGCTTGCTGCTCTGTGATATACCCGGCATCAACCATCGCATTTAAAACGGTTTCCGCTCGCTGTTTCGACAGGCCCGGATTGCTCAAAGGCGAATAGCGCGATGGCGCTTTAAGCAGCCCGGCAAGGGTCGCGGCTTCACGCAGGGTAATCTGCTCCACGGGAACCTTGAAATAAAGCTTCGCCGCAGCATCCACCCCGTAAACGCCGGAGCCGAGATAAACGCGGTTCAGATAGGCCGAGAGAATTTCATCCTTGGACAATTCGTACTCCAGCCAGAAAGCCAGCATGGCCTCCTGTATCTTGCGCTTGAGCGTGCGCTCCTGCGAGAGAAACAGGTTCTTGGCAAGCTGTTGCGTAATGGTCGAGCCGCCCTGCGCCACGCGCCCCTCGCGAACGTTAACGAACATCGCGCGGGCAAGCCCCAGCGGGTCAAGACCGAAATGATGATAAAAACGGCGGTCTTCAATCGCCAGAACCGCCTGCACCAGATAAGGAGGAAGGTCTTTAGTCGCAACCTTGTTGCCGACGATTTCGCCGTATCGGGCAACCACAGAGCCGTCCGCCGCCTTGACGATAATCGCGCGTTTGCGCTCGAAACTGGCATTTTCGGTGATGTCGGGAAGCTCCTGCGCATACCACGCAAACAGCCCGGCCAGCGCAATGCCGCCCCAAAGGCCGATGACAAACAACCACTTAACCGCAAAACGCAGAAAGCCTTTGCTCTGCTTCTTAGTCTTTTTTGCGGGTTTACGCGTGGTTTTCTTCTTGCTTTTTTTTGACATAACGTTTAAATGTTCTTCCGAGCTAGCGATAACATAAAGGAAGGCCCCAATGTTGCAACATTTTATTCCCGCTATTTTAAAAGCGCAGGAAGGCGTGCATGCCGTAAGGCGTCATTTCGCTCTTTTCGATCTTGAAAAGATTATGGCGGTTGACGAGGCGCTTTTGTCACATGACATGCCTGTGGTGAAGAAAGGGGTTTTGTATATTGACGGCGAGGGGACAGCGACCGCAGCCGTGGCGCAAGAGGCCGCGAAGCTTTTCAACGAAGGGAATTACGATTGCGTGGTGATGGCCGGTGGACGCAAGCCGCATCAGGACCCCAAAAAACATGCCGTTTTCCCGCAAGTGTTGAAAAGCGGGCTGCATTTACCTCAGCGCGATGATACCGAGGCGGAGTACGCCGCGCGGGAGTTTTCGCGCTATGCGGATCATCTGAATCATGAAAAATGGAAGCGCTATGCGCAAGAAGGGCGCATTCATGTCATTTCACGGGGAAATGCGGCCAGTGATAAGGTTGAAGCCTGCCGGGATATTTTTAACAAGGCCGGGTTGGTGCAGGCTGTGACGCTGCCCTATACGGTCCCGCGTCTGGTCGGCACGTTTAAGAAATATGCACCCGATGTTGCTGTAACGGCCAAAGGGGTATGGCCGTTCGGGATTACGCGGGACAATTGGAAAGACTGGCATATTTCCCATGGCGTTGTGATGCGGGAATTCGCGGTTGCCGGGCCGGGGAAAAACGGAGAGGAGTCGAAATATGAGAAGGCCGGGTACTTTATTCGCACAGATTTAGAAGAAGCGGGCAAAAAGGCATTAGCTGTCGAGGCTAATTGCAACTAAGCCAATACCGTAGGCGGGCAGGGAATTTGTCGGTGGCGGCGGTTTCGTCTTCAAGCTCCGCGCCGCAAAATTCCAGAATGTGTATTCCGGCCTTGCTTTTGGGGTCAACGGTAATCAAGGCGCGGTCAATCCCGAAATGGCATATATAGGGCATGCCTTTTTGCAGGATTTTCTTGCCGAAACCTTTTCCGCGCATGGACGGGCGGATAACGAAATTGATATGACCGCCCCATTTTTCAAGATGCCAGTTCAGGCGGTGGCGGATGTTGAAAGTACCGATATATTTATCTTCCTTCACCAGCCAGAGAATGGTTTCGGGAACCGGCTCCACCCAGTCAGCATAGGGTTTATGGAGATGGCGGCGGCCTTCATTCAGATCATCGACGAATTTCTGAAAATTGTTTTCAATCTCGCGGCGGTCCAGAAACTGGTAACGCCCCTCGGCGTGAAATTCGCCGAGTGCTTCAAGATAGCTGTCTTTATATTGGATATTGGGTTTGACCAGTTTTGAGGCTGACATGATTTTCTATGGGGATTTCGTGTTAAAACCGTTACACTTATAATTAAGGTTAATCTTTCAGGCGTTTTTGAATCAGGGTTCTACGTGCATCACATTTCAAACCGAATAGCTGTTCTCGACGGTCTGCGGGCTTTGGCCATCCTTCTTGTTTTGCTCCGTCACTCAATCAAACCGTTTTGGTCTGATTTATCCGATCCTTATATACCACTCGGCCCGATTGATCTAGGGGCTATTTTTATAAATGGCTGGATGGGGGTGGACCTGTTTTTTGTCCTCAGCGGTTTTCTGATTTCCTCGCATCTGTTGCAGGGGCTGGGGAAGGGGCGTCCTTTAGGGCCGGTGTTAAGGAGCTATATCCCGCGCCGTTTTTTTCGCATCGCACCTGTGTATTATTTTGTACTGGCGCTGGCGGTTTTCGGATTGTTCCCGTTTTATCCGTATCCGCAAAGCTATGAAAATATCGTCTGGCGAGTTCTGTATCACCTCATATTCATGCAGGATTACTGGCCCTCGGACATTGTGGTTGTGTTCTGGTCGCTGGCGATTGAGATCAAGTTTTATGTGCTCGCGCCGTTTTTGATTTACGGCCTGCTGAAATTAAAAAATATAGCCGCACAGGCGGCTCTGCTCGTCGCGCTTGTGATATCGCAGCCGCTTTTGCGCGCCGGGTTTGCCCCTGATGCTCAAGGATTCGAAGCCTATTTCGAAACGGTGCGCACATCGTTCCATTTCTGTCTGGACGGGCTGTTGCTGGGTATGCTTGCCGCGCTGTTGTGGAACCATGAACGCTTGCGCGCCATATTGTCGCGCCCCGTACCGGCTTCGGCCCTGTTCTTCGGCGGGGCGCTGCTTGTTCTGGGGCTGGCAGCCTCCGGCCCGCTGGTAGATCTGGAGGTAAGCGGGTTTGATAAGTCGTGGCTTGTTACCGTGATTTCATGCGGCTTTACCGCCATGCTGCTGGGCTTGCTGGGCGGCGCATTCGGGCACAGGCTGTTTTGCGCACGCGGCTTGACCTTTATCGCGCTGATTTCCTACAGCCTGTATCTGGTGCATCTGCCGCTGCTGTATCTGGCGGAAATTGCTACGCGGCGCTTTGTTGACTTGGACGCGCTCAGCGAAGGCGTGGCCTATGTGTTTTACCTGCCTGTGTTCATGGCGCTGTGCGTGTTTGTCTCAACCGCGCTGTATGTTTTTATCGAGAAACCGTTTATCAACTGGTCGAAGAAAAAATTCAGCCCCGCTCCGGCTTTAAAGAAGGAGGAGGGCGGCAAGACCGAGAAAGGCGAAAAACCCGACCACATCGGTCACAGTGGTCAGAAAGACGGTTGAGGCCACCGCCGGGTCGGAACCTGTGCGGCTCAGTATAACCGGAATGGCCGCGCCAAAAAGCCCGGCAACCATAAGGTTGATAATCATCGCCGCGGCGATAACCGCGCCAAGCATGGTGCTGGAAAACCAAAACGCCGTGATAATGCCGGTGATAAAGGCAAAGGCAACACCGTTCAGCGAGCCGACAATGGTTTCCTTCCAGATAATTCGCGCAGTGTTCGTATCCGAAAGTTCTTTTGTTGCCAAAGCGCGAACCGCAACGGTAAGCGCCTGCGTTCCCGCATTGCCGCCCATAGAGGCCACAATAGGCATAAGAACTGCCAGCGCAACGATTTGCTCAATCGTCGCATCGAAAAATGAAATAACGATAGAAGCAAGAATGGCCGTAAGCAGGTTCACAAACAGCCAGCGAAAGCGTGTGCCCGTAGTGGCCCAGACCGCGCGGTAAAGGTCGCCATGTTCCACCCCGGCCATTTTCATGATGTCTTCATGGGCTTCTTCGTCGATAACGTCAACGATATCGTCAATCGTGATAACGCCCAGCAACCGCTCGTCGGCATCGACAACCGGGGCGGAGATAATATTGTCCCGGCGGAAAAGGTGCGCCACTTCTTCCTGATCCATATCCGCAGGGATAAGCTGGCTGTTTGCCGTGGCCAGATCGGAAATCTTTTCATCACGCCGCTTGCGGATAAGCCTGTTCAGCGGAATATGCCCCTTAACATGATAGGCGGGGTCAATCACAAACAGGTCAAAGAAATCTTCCGGCAGATCTTCCGACGCCGCGCGCAGATAGTCAATCGTTTTGCCCACCGTCCAGATTTCCGGAATAGCCACCACCTCGCGCTGCATCAAACGCCCGGCGGAATCCTCAGGGAAGCTCAGCCCTTCTTCGACCGCCATACGGGTTTTCGCGGAAAGCTTGTGAATGATCTCCTGCTGAAAACCGTCATCCAGTGTTTGGATCAGGTCAAGCGCATCGTCGCTTTCCAGCGCGGCGATAATATTGGCAACCTGCTGCGCGGGCATTTGCTCCAGAGTCGCGCGGCCCAGCTCCGTATCCATCTCGGTAAAAACCTCGGGATCAAGGCTGTCGCCGTACATGTGAATGATTTCGCTACGATCTTCCTGCGTCGCCTTTGACAAAAGATCCGCCGTATCGGCGGGGCTAAGCTCGTCCAGCACCGCGCAGACGGTATCGGAATCCTCCGAATGCAGGGCGTCGAGCGCGCTGCGGATATCCTCATCGCTCAGAGTAAAGGACAGCTCTTCCTGAGATTGCGGGCCTTGCGCTGTTTTTATGTCGTCGCTCATACGCGTGATCCTGTTGTTAAGAAGAGCGCCGGGAGCGCGCCCCTAACATCCATGAAAAGGGCGCAGAGATCAAGGGTGAGGTTTTTTGTTGACATAAGGTTTTCGGATTGCTAACAAGGCAAGATTATTCATAACTTTAAGGTTTAGGAGCGCGCGCGATGCCCTTTGATGAGCAAATAAAAAGACTTGAGGAGAGGGGCGATTGTTACGCTTTGACTGATTTTGCTCTTGAACAACCAGAATCGCTCCCTTTGGCGATAGAAGCGCTGGGGCGTATGGGCGGCGACGAAGCAGCGGGGTAGATTAGCCGGATTGGTTTTTTTAGGGATGAACATGCCGCTGAAGCAGCATATGCGCTGGAGGAAATAGGTACGGATGAAGCTATGCGGCAGATAGGCCGTATCGGTCTTGCTCATGATAAGCATACTATTGACCTGCTTCAACAGGTTCTTGTTAAGGGCGATGAACTGGCGCAAACGCATGCAGAAAATTTAAAGAATTATCCGGGGGCTTGTGAAGCGGCATTGGCACTGACTTTAAAAGTAGTTGATCCCGGAACAAAAAATTCTCCCGGCTTTTTGGTCAGAAGGCTGGAGTCGCATAAACATCCCTCCCAGGATGACAGCTTGCAAGGGTTTCTTATCGGCGTTTCTAACTCTCCTTTATTGCCTGATAGTTTTAGAAACAGTGAAACAGACTGGCCGTTATACACCATCTTTCAACACGCTCACGATCGCGTGAACACACCGGAGCGGCAGGCGCTCCTTGCATATAACGCTTTAGAGTTGAGCGTAGAAAAATACCCGGCCCTGCGTCCCGATGACGCATAACCCCCGCTTACTTCACCGCAGCTTTAAGATCGCGCGGAGCGTTCTCCTTGTTTTCCTCGGCAAAGACCTGTGCGCCCACAGTGGCCAGCGATGTCACGTTCACAATCCCGCGCGCGGAGACAAACGGCGTAATGATATGAACGGGCTGCGCCGCGCCCAGCAGGATCGGGCCGATATTAATCCCTTCGGAAAACACCTTGGTCATGTTAAAGGCGATATTCGCCGCCTCGACATTGGGCATGATGAACAAATTGGCCTGCCCCTCCAGCGTTGAGTTCGGCATGATCTTGCTGCGGATATCTTGCGACAGCGCCGCATCGGCATGCATTTCTCCGTCAATCTCAAGATCCGGGTCGCGCCGGCGGATATCCTGATAGGCGCTGCGCATTTTCACAGCCGACGCGTGGTTCGCACTGCCGAAATTGGAATGCGAGAGCAGGGCGACTTTCGGCTTGATCCCGAAACGCCGGACTTCCTCCGCCGCCATCAGAGTCATTTCCGAGATCTGGGCGATCGACGGGTCCGGGTTAATCTGCGTGTCGGTAAAGAAATACGTACCTTTGGAATTCAGCAGCCCGCTCATCGCAGAAGGAGTTTCTACGCCGGGCTTGAGGCCGATCACGTCGATAATATGCTTAAGGTGGTTCGCATATTGGCCGACAGTTCCACAAATAAGGGAGTCCGCTTCTCCGCGCCGCACCATAAGCGCGCCGATAACCGTGGTGTTGGTGCGCAGAACCCGCTTGGCCAGAACCGGCGTAATGCCCTTGCGCTCCATGATGGCGTGATAGTCCTCCCAATATTCGCGGTAGCGCGGATCGTCTTCCGGATCGACAATATCGTAATCTTCCCCGGACTTTAGACGCAGGCCGAGCTTCTCAACCCGGTCTGTCACGACTTTCTGACGCCCGATGATGATCGGCTTGACAATCCCCTCATCCACGGCGGTTTGTATGGCCTGAAGAACGTTCTCTTCCTCGCCTTCACAGTAAACGATGCGCTTGGGGTTTTCCTTCGCGCGGGTATAGATCGGACGCATGATAAGCTGCGTGCGGATAAAGAACTGCTGGAGCTTGTGCTTATAGGCTTCGAAATCCTCGATAGGCCGCGTAGCCACGCCGCTTTCCATCGCCGCTTTGGCCACCGCCAGCGGCAGATCGACGATCAGGCGCGGATCGAACGGTTTGGGGATAAGGTAGTCAGGGCCGAACTCAAGCTCTTCGCCGCTATAAACGCTGGCGACTTCGGCGATAATTTCCTTGCGCGCCAGCGCGGCAATGGCATCAACGCAGGCGGCCTTCATTTCCTCATTGATCTTGGTTGCGCCGACATCAAGAGCGCCGCGGAACATGAAAGGAAAACACAGAACGTTGTTAACCTGATTCGGATAATCCGAGCGGCCCGTACAGATCAGCGCATCCGGTTTGGCCTCCAGAGCTTCTTCCGGCATGATTTCCGGCGTCGGGTTCGCCAAGGTCATCAGAAGGGGCTTTTTGCCCATGGAGGCAACCATATCTTTATTCAGGACGTTCGGACCGGAAAGGCCGAGGAAAACATCCGCGCCCTTGATCGCGTCTTTAAGTTCGCGGTGTTTCGTATCGTTGGCAAATGCTTCCTTTTGCGGGTCCATACTTTCGTTGCGGCCTTTATAGACCACCCCGGCGCGGTCGCACACGATGATGTTTTCTTTCTTCAGCCCCGCCGCGTTAACAAGCAGATTCAGGCAGGAAATGGCCGACGCCCCCGCGCCCGAGGCCACAAGCTTGATCTTCGCCGGATCGCGCCCGGAAATGGTCAGCCAGTTCTTAAAGGCCGCCGTAACGATAATCGCCGTACCGTGCTGGTCGTCGTGGAAAACCGGAATATTCATGCGCGCTTTCAGGCGTCTTTCAATTTCAAAACATTCCGGAGCCTTGATATCCTCAAGGTTAATCCCGCCATAGGTCGGCTCAAGCGAAGCGACGATATCGACAAAGCGCTGGATATAGGTCTCGCTGTCATAGTTATCTTTGTTCTTGTCCGTTTCAAGCTGGGTCGCGCACTGCGTCGTCATGTCGATTTCAACATCGACGGAATCAATATTTGCGAATTTTTTAAACAGGACGGATTTCCCCTCCATAACAGGCTTCGACGCCAGCGCGCCGAGGCTGCCCAGTCCCAGAACCGCCGTCCCTTCGGTAATCACCGCAACCGTGTTGCCCTTGGCCGTGTAGTCATAGGCCGTAAGCGGGTCTTTGGCGATTTCCTCACACGGCGCGGCAACGCCGGGGGAGTAGGCAAGAGCAAGGTCGCGCTGCGTCGCCAGCGCGGTTGTGGGTTTCAACGCCACTTTACCCGGCTCGGGAAAGCGGTGGTAGTCCAGCGCGTCTGCCCACAGGGCTTCTTTCGTATCTTTGGGGCTGCTTTTTGTCATATCCGTAATGCTCCATTATCACCATATTTTCCGGTGCTTTTCGATAGCGAATACAACGGGCCGATGCAAGGGCTTCTTGTGATGCACTGCGGTAGACAAATAAGTGTTTACATATTGCTGCGTGTGTGCTAGGGTAGCGGCCATTTAGTGAATGACTGGAGAAAGATTATGAGTTTAACGGAACTTGTAAACAAAGTAAATCAAACAGGTACTATAGATGGAGTTGATCTTGCTGTAGCGCGGGCTTGTATAGATGAGGCTAAGCTTCAGGCTAAGCAGCTTTTTGACGTGGCTGTTCAACGTAATGAGCGGGGTGAAAAGGATGTTGAGGCAACTCTGGAGATGATGTCTAGCTCAAATCGTCTTACACAAGGGGTAAACGTTGTTGAGCCTGTGCTTGTGGTTTTAGAGGCGGCTCAAAGATAAATTGTTTCGATGTTTAGCTTGCATGCTTTTCAGGGGTTTGATAAATGGATGCAGTCAACCCGAGAACACAGCATGCGGCCGTGGCGGAACTGGTAGACGCGCCAGACTAAGGATCTGGTGGAGCGTAAGCTCCTTGGAGGTTCAAGTCCTCTCGGCCGCACCATTTCAAAACATTTCAAGGAAAGCGCCTTCCATAATTTTCTTTGCTTCGCCGCAGCAAAAGGCTTGCAAGCGGCGGAAAATGGGTGTTTATTGTGTGTGCAATCTATACATATACGCCTTAAAGGAGGCAAAAAATGTCTAAACCTGAATACACTCTCGCAGAATACATTTGGATCGACGGGACGGTCCCCACGCGCTTTTTACGTTCAAAAGGGCGCGCTGTAAATTTCGGCAAAACCCCTAAAATAGAAGACTTTCCGCAATGGAGCTTTGATGGCTCTTCGACGATGCAGGCCGAAGGCGGCGACTCCGACTGTCTGCTCCAGCCTGTTTCGTATGTTTCCGACCCTGTTCGCGGCGAAGGCAACTTCCTTGTGATGTGCGAGGTTTTAAATCCTGATGGCTCTCCGCATGAAAGCAATTCAAGGGCGCAACTTCGCGAGGTTCTTGATGCCGGCGCCGGAAAGCAGGAGCCGTGGCTTGGCTTCGAGCAGGAATACACACTCTTTAACAAAGGCCGCCGCTCGCCGCTTGGCTGGCCGGAGCATGGCTTCCCCGCGCCGCAGGGTCCGTATTATTGCGGCGTTGGCGCGGATGAAGCCTTTGGCCGCGAGGTTGCCGAAGCGCACGCCGAGGCCTGCCTTGATGCGGGGATTATGTATTACGGCCTGAATGCTGAGGTGATGCCCGGACAATGGGAATTCCAGATTGGCTATCGCGGTGACGACAGCGAAGATGCCGGCGCATTGTCGATTTGCGACCAGACATGGATCGCCCGCTGGCTGCTCTACAGGGTTGCCGAAGAATTCGAAATTTCCGCCACGCTGGACAACAAGCCTGTAAAGGGTGACTGGAACGGCGCGGGAATGCACACGAATTTTTCAACAAAAGATACACGCGACAAGGCCAAGGGTCAGGCTGCTATCGACGCCGCCATGGAAGCTCTTGAGAAAAAGCATGTGGAGCATATCGCCCTTTACGGCGCCGGGCTGGAGGCGCGTCTGACCGGAGAGCATGAAACATGCAATATTAATACCTTTAAGGTCGGAACCGCCGACCGGGGATGTTCGATCCGCATTCCCGCTCCTGTTGCGGAAAAAGGCTACGGTTATTTCGAAGACCGCCGTCCCGGCGCAAATGCCGACCCCTATCTGGTCGCCGCGCGCCTGTGTACAACAGTTGCCGGTATCGATGAATCCGTGATGAAATTCAGCCACTGGCCGCGCAAGGATAAAAAACTGCGCATCGCCGCCGAATAAAAATCGGCTTTTTAAAAGGATATCTGAAGCGCCGGTTTTTCCGGCGCTTCTTTTTTGTCGCAACGCCAAACATTATGAAAAAACATGTATTTGTTTTGTTAACTTTTATAGAGTATTCTAAACACTCGAGCGGCACGCTTCTTAAGAGTACTTAATCAAAATTATAAATTAAAGACAGGGCAAAGAGCTTTAATATGATCCAGAAGGATAAGGACAGCATGGGCAATGAAAAGCCGAAGGAAACGGATGCAGCAGCGCTGGAAGGCGAAGTGCTTGACACATTTCAGGATTTCACGCTGGAAACGCCCGAAGAAGAAAAAGGGCAGGGCGTTGATAAAACGTCGGCAGACTTGACCATTCTGGAAGGTGAGAGCGAAACCATCCCGGAAAAGCCGAAGGATGACGGCCCGGCCTTGCCGGCAAAATTTGTGCCGAACCGGCAAAAAAACGCGCAAGGTTCACAGGGCGGGCGCGACCTCAAAACATTCGCAACCGACGTTACAAGGGCAGACGATACCGACGCCGAAACCGAAGATGAGATCCGCAAGAAAGGCCGTATCGGCGATCGGCTCGTTGAAATGGGGCTAATCACCGAAGGGCAACTGAACGTGGCCCTTCAGGAAAAGAAAATTTCCGACAAAATGCTGGGCGAGATCATGGTCGATCTCGGCTTTATTGACGAAGACACGCTCAGCGCGTTCCTCGCCAGTGAATCCGGCTTTGAACTTTTCGACCCGCAAAACACGATTTTCGACGGTGACGTTCTGGCGCTGATCGGCAAAGAAGATGCTCTCAGGTTCCAGTTGCTGCCTGTTTCCATGAACGAGAATTCAATTAAGGTCGCCATGGCCGACCCTTACGACATCGTGGCCACCGATACCCTGCGGCGTTTTTTGCCGAAGGGGCTGTCTATAAAACCCATGATCTGTACGCCGAAAGTCTTAAGCGACGCGATCGACGCCGCTTACGGTTACGCCAGCTCCGTCACCGCAATTTTGCAGGAGCTTGAAGACGGCAAGGAACAAAAAGACGTGGCCTCCCTGAACGAAAGTGAGGCCTTCGCTCACCCGATTGTCCGGCTTGTCAACGCGCTGGTTTTTGAGGCCGTAAAGCTCGGAGCCTCGGACCTTCACTTTGAACCGGAGGAAAACTTTATCCGCCTGCGCTATCGTAAAGACGGCGTGCTGTTCACTGCGCAGATTTTGCACAAGCAGCACTGGAACGGAATTTCACAGCGCATCAAGATCATGTCCGGCATGAATATTGCCGATAAACTTGGTGCACAGGACGGGCGTTTTCGCATGAATGTCGGCGGGCGCGAGGCTGATTTTCGCGTATCCTCTCTGCCCACCGTTCATGGTGAAAACATCGTTTTGCGTGTTCTGGACCAGAGCGAGTCGATCATGCCCATGGAAAAGCTGGGCTTTAGCCAGCACAACCTGAACATGATTAAGCAGGCCCAAAGCAAGCCCGAGGGAATTGTGATCGTCACCGGTCCGACAGGCTCGGGTAAGACGACCTCTTTATATTCCATGCTGAACGAAATTAACGATGTCGAGGTGAATATCCAGACATTGGAAGATCCCGTGGAATATTCCCTGCCAATGATTCGTCAAACGCATGTGCGCGAAGGCGTTTTAGAGTTTGCCGATGGGATTAAGGCTCTGCTGCGTCAGGACCCCGATATCATTTTCATCGGAGAGATTCGCGACGGCGAAACCGCCGGCATGGCTTTGAAAGCGGCAATGACCGGCCACCAGGTTTATACAACGCTCCACACAAACGATTCTTTCGGCGCGATTCCTCGTCTGTTCGACCTAGGGCTAAAGCCCGGTATGGTTGCCGGCTCGATTATCGCCATATTCGCCCAGCGTCTGACACGAAAACTGTGTGAAGGCTGCAAGGTCGAATACAAACCCGATGCGCAGGAATGCAAAATCCTTGGTGTCGACCCCGACGATCCCCCTCCGGTTTACAAAGCCCGGCAGGGCGGTTGCGATGCGTGCGCAGGCGCAGGTTACAAGGGCCGTACGGCGGTTGTAGAGATTTTGTCTTTTGACGAAGAGATGGATGAATTGCTCGCGCGCGGCGAATCTAAAGCTGAGTTAAAAGCCCTTGCCGTTAAAAAAGGCTTCAAAAGCATGCGAGACGATGGCATTCTTAAAATTCTGGAGGGAATCACCTCTCTTGAGGCGCTCGCCAAAGTGGTCGATGTCAGACCGTGATCTTTTGAGTTTCGTTAGGGGTTTTTAGCTATTCAACGTTACAAGTACAAAGCCATAAACACAAAGGGACGGCCTATTCGCGGGAATATCGCGGCCAATAGCGAGGTCGACCTGTATAAGCAGCTCCAGTCCGCCGGGCTGGAGTTGATCGACTGCTCGGTGATATCGACAAGATCACAGAAAAGCTTAATCCAGTTTGGCGCTAAAAAAATTAAACTGCGCGATATTATCCAGCTTTTTGTCCAGATGGAACAGATGCAAAGTGCGGGCGTCCCGCTTCTCGACGCCCTGTCAGATGTACGCGATTCAACGGAGCATGACGGCCTGCGCGATATCATGTCCGAAATTTTTCGTGATGTTTCCGACGGTTCGTCTTTGTCCGAATCCATGAATAAACACCCTAAAGTCTTCCCTCCGCTTTATATCTCGTTGATTGAGGCGGGTGAGGAAACCGGGGACCTTACATCATCTTACTTGCAGCTTATCAAATATCTGAAGTGGGTGGATGTCGTGCAGGCCAAGATTCGCAAAGCCACACGCTATCCGATGATCGTTACCGGCGTTGTGCTCATTACTATTGTTTTTATGATGAGTATCGTCGTCCCCCAGATCGTAGGCTTCCTGAAATTCCTCGAGATTGATTTGCCGTGGTTCTCCATAGCTTTGATCGCCACATCGAATTTTATGATCGAAAAACAATTCGGCATTTTCGGCTTACCCGTTTACGGCGCGTTTATCGTTCTGGGAACACCCGTTATTTTGGTCCTGCTGATTAAGGCGTTGCGGGCAAGCTCCGACGGTATCGCTTATAAATTCGACGAATGGTATTTAAAAGCGCCTGTTTTCGGGCCGTTGATTCGTAAAATTTCAATCGCCCGTTATTCGCAGACATTCGGCGCCCTCTACGCCAGCGGAATTAATGTGATTGGTGCGCTCGAAGCCGCGCGGGCAACTGTGACCAATCTGGTCATGATCGACGCGATGGAAAGCGTCGAAGCGCATGTAAAGGCCGGAAGCGCTCTGTCCGAAGCGTTCAACGCAAGCGGTGAATTTCCAAGTCTCGTCGTGCGCATGGTAAGGGTCGGAGAGGAATCGGGGAACCTCACGCCTGTCCTCGATCAGGTGTCCGAATTCTACACGCACGATGTAAATGAAGCGATTGAGGCTTTAATTGAGATGATTCAACCGACGTTAACTGCTATACTGGGTTTGATTATCGCATGGATCGCCGCCGGAAGTCTTGGCCCGATCTATCTTAATCTTGGGAACTTTATGGATTTTTAGGGGTCTGATGTCACTGTCTTTTTTATCGCCAGCGCGTACGGTTTTACTGGTATCGGATGAATTCTTATTCATATTTTCCGCCAGTGCGTCAGGCGTGCGGCTTGTCGATTCGCTGCCGTGGGACGCTGAAAATTTTGAATCCGCCGTTGCAGGTATTGTTTCAAAAGAGTGCGGTAAAAAACCTGTCCTGATCCTCAATGACATGGTCGAGCAGCACTACCGCAAGGAGCGCGTGGTCCGTGTCGGCGTCGGTATGGTTGATAAAATGTCCATGGTTAAGCGAAAGTTGAACGTCGCTTTCCCGACCTATTCAATGCGCGCAGCCTATCCGCTAAAGGAAAAAATAGCCAAAACCGGCTCTCAGGCCGCCGCCGATGTTTATATTTTCGCTGCTGTCGCAAACAGCGATCAGGTTTCAAGAACAATCAGCGCCACGAAAAAATCTCTGGCTTCTGTCGCCGGTTTCTGCCTGCTGCCCGTTGAATCGTCGGATATGGTCAAGGCCCTGTCGGTAAAACTCGGCGCAAAAAGAAAGCGCGGAAAAAATGCCTGGACGGTCTTTATCGGCCAGCACCGCGGCGGCAATCTGCGGCAGGTTCTGACGAAAAACGGAGAGCTGGGGCTGACACGGATGAGCCCGATCGTCGAGAGCGACGCAGACCCCGAGGTCTGGGCGCGCGAACTGAATCAGGAATTTAAATCGACAATCAGCTATCTCTCGCGTCTGGGTTACGACCCTGATGACGGCCTCGATGTGTTCGTTATCGCCAATCCCGCACCCGGCGAGGCTCTAAAGGCCATCTTCGACGAGGATTGCAACCTGCATGTTCTGGGCGCCAGTGAAGCGGCAAAGCTTTTAGGGCTTCAGATAGGTCCGCAAGCAGATGAGCGTTACGCCGATGTTTTGCATGTTGGCTGGGCCGGGCGGAAAGGGCGCTTCATCCTGCCGATGAAGGTCGCGCAGGTCGATAAGGTTTCAAAGCCCCGTCAGGCCGCAACCGTTGCCGGGCTGTTCCTGTTCGCCGGGGCGGCTTTTTTGGGCTTTCAGACTGTCTCCAAGCTCGGAACGCTCAGCGAGATCAACAGCAGTATCCAGTTGTCACAGCGCCAGAAATCGCAGCTTGATTCTCAATACCAAAGGGAAACGCAGCGCCTTCAGGATGTCGGCTTTGATGCGCGCCTTGTGCAAAGCTCTCTCGCCGTTTACGAGGAGCTTGAAGCCGACCGTATCAGGGTCCTTGATCTTTATAAAGGCGTAGGAAAAGCGCTGGGTAAGGATTTGCGCGTGGATAGTATTAAGGTTGAGCGCAGCCGCCCCGGTGTTGTAGGGCGCGCATGGAACGCTGTGAAAAATGAAAAAGGCGGCCCGTTATTTGAGGCGCGGCTGAAAATGACATACCCTTCAACCGCCAATATCGACCGGGGAAACAAGGAGGTTTCGGATCTGCGCAGCAGGATAGAAACTGTACTGCCCGCTCATAAGGTTGAGGTCACGAAGTTCCTCAAGGATTACGAATATACGGAAGGGCTGATCGTCGAGGCCGGCGATTTGGAGCGGCAAAACGTCCAGCAGGATTTTGTTGCGGAAATATTGATTAAGGGACCGGTGCCGGAATGATTGCTGTTCTTGGAATAAAACGTGTTATTGTTTTGCTGTTTCTGGCTGCCACCTGCGCGCTGCTCGGCGCGGCGGTGTATATGTACATGATCCCCGAAGTCGCGGCGAAGCAACGTGAGTTCAGAAGCCTCCAGGGGCAGGTTTCAACGCTGCGCGGGGATATCAACCGCATGCAGGTCGAATTTGAACAGCTCGAAGATCAAAAAGAAGAGTTCGAAGCCCTCGCCGCCGATGGATTCTTTAAAGATCAGGGCCGCCGTCAGGCCGAACTGATCCTAAACAAAATTCAAAAAACATCCGGCGTAAACAAGGCCATCGCCAGCATAGACTCCGGCATAATTGAAGATAATGAAGAGGCAAAAAAGGCCGGGCATAAAATCCTGAAAAGCCCGGTTTCAATAAAGCTTGAAGCCTTTGACGACATAAATGTTTTTCACTACCTGTTTCTGGTCGAACGCTACTTCCCCGGTCATATATCAATCGAAAGAGTGTATCTGGAGAGAAAGGCCGACGTAACCGGAACGGTTCTGCGCGCCATTGCAACGGAAAGCAATCCCGCTTTGGTTGAAGCCGATATAAGCATGATGTGGAGAACGATGATCCCTGAATCCAGCGTAATAGGAGGGGAGCAGAAAAAATGATAAATGCTTTTCGTATAGTGGTATTTCGTATGTTCGTTTGCGCGGCGCTGCTGACGCTTCCCTTGCTTGTGTTTTCTCCGGATGCGCAGGTGCAGGCGCAGCCGGTACAGCCGGGGCAGGGGGCGCAAATTCAGTCTCCCGCGCCCGCAGCACCGCTCTCCGTACAGGAACAGCAGCGGCAGGGTGATGGGTTCAACCCCAATGATTACGATTCCCTGGTTTTTACGCATTGGGAACATATCGCAATCGAAGATGCCCGGCGGTCTCGCGGTAAAACCCGCTCCGTCTCCGAGGCCGAGTTGATACGCGATATAAATAAACGTGATGACCGCTCCGAAAAGATCAAGCCTGCGCCTGAGGAGCGGGAAATCCGGCTCAGCGGTATCGTGTATCACAGCGCAAAAGACTGGACCTTGTGGCTGAACGAACAGCGCGTAACCCCCGAGGCCATCCCCGAGGAGGTTATGGATCTCAAAGTGTATAAAACCTATATTGAATTCCGCTGGTTTGACGACTGGACGAATCAGATTTTCCCCATTCGTCTGCGTCCGCACCAGCGCTTTAATATTGATACCCGAATTTTCCTTCCCGGATAGGTCAGCAACAATGAAACCGGATGCAACACAGGACGAAAACGCTGCGGCGCTTCTCATGAAAGACGTTCATGTGTCGTATGGTGGGCTTAAGGCCGTCGAAAATATAAACTTGCAGGTAAACCCCGGCGAGTTTTTCGGCCTGATCGGCCTCAACGGCGCAGGCAAAACCACGCTTATCAAAACGCTTTTGGATCTGCGCTCCCAAAATGGCGGGGACGTACGGATATTTGGCTGCCCGCCCCATGAAAAAGGCGTCAAGAAACGTCTGGCCTTTCTGCCCGAGCGTTTCGAACCCCCGTGGTTTTTAAGCGGTATGGAGTTTCTCAAATTCTCCGCCCGGCTTTACCGCCACGAACTTCCGGACCAGCGCTGCATCGAATATGCCCAGCGCATCTCACTTGATACCGCCGCGCTGAAGCGCCGCGTCCACACCTATTCAAAAGGCATGCGTCAGAAGCTCGGACTGCTCGGAACCGTCCTGACCGGCTGTGATCTGCTGATTCTGGACGAACCGATGAGCGGCCTCGATCCCATCGCCAGAGTGCAAACGAAAAACCTTCTTTTAGAAGCAAAAGCAAACGGATGCACGATTTTCTTAAGCTCGCACATCCTCGCCGATATGGACGAAATCTGCGACCGGGTTGCCATCCTGCACAACAAAACTATTCGCTTCACCGGTCCGCCATCGGACTTCAAAACCCGCAATGCGTCAAAAACACTGGAACAGGCTTTCCTACATTTTATTGAGGAAAAAAGCGCAGCGTGATAGTCTATTAGGGCAGGAGCGTGTAATCTTTGATTCGCTTTCTACGTCCATGTCAGGGAAATTCAAAAAGTAACGAAATTCAAAAGTAACAAAGTTTAAGTTCAAAACAGGTTTTCAGATGCACAAACAAGTTCAAAAATTTTTGCGGGCCGGTGTTTTTACCCTTGCTGCCGGGGTCTTGCTTCTTCCGACTGGTATGGCCGCCGCGCAGGATTTACTCGCCCCCGAAGAACAACCGTTAGCCTTACCCGGAAGCGCTGAAGATAGCACTCTGCAGCCGCTGCTGCCCGGCGCGGATGAGCCGGATTTTGATCTGGAGCCACCCGCCGCTCCTATGGCGCAGGAGGTCGACGCCGCGCCTGCCATGCCTGAAAACGTGGATCTTACGCCTGCCATCCCGGAGGTCGATGCCGTGGCGAATGTCCCCGACGCCGCCCCGGTTCAGGAAGAGTTCAACGAAGACCTGTTTTTTGATGCCGAAGCGCTGGTCCCTCAGAGCGACCTGTCCCGTGAGGGCGCGCCTTCCAAGGTTGATCCCGTTTTAAATCCCGGTTCGCGTCTTGTCATTTCGCGCAAAAAGGCCAACGCCGGCAGCCGTGAGGCCCGCGCAGTCGCCGCCGAGCGCGCTATGAAGCTTGGGCGCTACGAATCCGCACTGGAAATCTACAACGACCTTCATACTGCGAATAAGCGCGACCCGAATGCTTTAATGGGTAAGGCTATCGCCCTCCAGCGTATAGGCCGTGATGAAGAGGCGATTGAGGTATATGAGGCGTTGCTCGCCCTTCGCCCCAAAAACCTCTCCGCGCAGGTGAATATGCAAGGGCTTCTGGGAAAACGTTATCCCGCCGTTGCTCTGCGCAACCTGTTGGAGTTGCGTGAACAAAACCCCGCCAGCATAGCGGTTGTGGCCCAACTCTCCGTTATAGAGGCGAAGCTTGGCCGTTACGATGAGGCTATCCGTTATCTCGGCGTCGCCGCAAGTATGGAACCGCAAAATGCCGGTCATGTCTTCAATATGGCTGTCATCGCCGACCGTGCCGGGGATAAAAAACAGGCCATCACATATTATGAGGAAGCCCTTGAGATTGACACCCTCTACGGCTCCGGGCGTTCTATTCCGCGCGACGCGGTTTTCGAGCGTTTGGCCGAGTTGCGGTGAGATATGCCGCCCGCCGAGACGCTTAAAATTCTCGAATATATCGTCGTTATAACGCTCGGGCTGTCTTTCGGCAGCTTCGCAACCGTTCTGGCCCATCGTGGGAAAGTGTTCACCATCTGCGCCGGAGACGAAAAAGATAGCCGCGCCGCACGCTCTTATTGCCCTCGCTGTAAAGCCAGACTGGGAATTGTAGACCTTATCCCGGTTCTGTCATGGCTTGCCCAAAAGGGACGTTGCCGCCACTGCTCAGCACCAATTTCGTCGCTCTATCCGGCCATAGAAATGGCCGTTTTGCTGATGGCGCTCAGCTATTTTCTTGTATACGGCCTGCATCCCTTTCCGAAGATGCTGGCCGCTTGCGCCGCATTTGCGATTCTCGCCGGGCTGTTTGTCTTCGATGTAAGGTCGAAAATTCTGCCCAATAACCTCGTTGCCGTATTGGGGGTAATCGGAATTTTTTACCGTTTCTGGCCCGCATATATTCAGGCTGGTTATGAAACGCAAATCATCGAATATGGCGGCGGCGCGTTTGTTTATGCAGCTTTTATCTGGATTGTCGGCTGGGCCATGCAAAAATTCCTGCGCAAACCCGTGCTGGGCATGGGGGATGTAAAGTTTTTCGCCGCCGCCGGGCTGTGGCTGGGCATCTCGAACTTAGGAACGTTTTGTATGCTCTCGGGCGTTTTTGGTGTGATTTTCGGGCTTTTTTGGCGTAAAATAAAAGGAGAAGCCGCCTTTCCCTTTGGTCCGGCGCTGATTATATCATTTTTTGTACTTTTGTTATTGGACGGTTCTCATTGGCCCTAAAAAACGTTAAGATAAAGAATAACGTGATCTTTACCTTCCGTTTAGGAAATTGCGTTACAACTAATAGAGGCAAAAGTCTTTTGCTTTCAGAATTTTAAAAGAAAAGGAAACGGTTCTTGGATCTTACTCAACTCCTTGCTTTTACCATGCAAAACAATGCGTCCGACCTGCACTTAAGCGCCGGAAGCCCTCCGATCATCCGTGTAAACGGCTTGATAAAGCGCGTAAAGGCTGACGCTTTATCAAGCGACGATATCCGCACGATGCTCTATTCCGTGATGACGGAGGACCAGCGGGCCGAGTACGAAAAAAACATGGAGCTGGATTTCGCCATTGCGCTGGGCGAAAAAGCTCGTTTCCGCGTCAACGGCTTTACAACGCGCCTCGGTGCATCGGCGGTGTTCCGGACAATTCCGACGGAAGTGCCGACAATGGAGGATCTCGGGCTCCCGCCTGTTATGCGGCGCTTTTCGGAACTGGAAAAAGGAATTATCCTTGTTACCGGCCCGACAGGTTCCGGTAAATCGACAACGCTTGCCTCCATGGTCAATCATATCAACCTGACCATGTCGAAGCACATCCTCACAATCGAAGATCCCGTCGAATTTTTCCACGAATCGAAAAAAAGCTTGGTCAACCACCGCGAGGTCGGAACAGACACAAGCTCTTTCGCTCGCGCGCTGAAGAGCGCCCTGCGCGAAGACCCCGATGTTATTCTCGTCGGAGAGATGCGCGACTACGAAACGATTTCTCTCGCATTGACGGCTGCCGAAACAGGACACCTCGTTTTCGCCACGCTGCACTCTAATTCCGCTGCGAAAACCATAGACCGCGTGATCGACGTATTCCCGACCGGGGATAAGGAAATGGTGCGCGCAATGCTCGCCAGTTCGCTTCAAGGCGTGGTCGCGCAAACGCTCGTGCGAAGAGCTGATGGGGGCGGGCGCGTCGGTGCGTTCGAAATCCTTGTCGGAACGAACGCTGTGCGCAACTTGATTCGCGAAAACCAGATTCCGCAAATGTATTCCATGATGCAAACAGGTTCGCGCTATGGCATGGTCACGATGCAGGATTCGATTGCCGACCTGTTTGAATCCGGAATAATAGACAAAGATGAAGCCCGGCGCGCAACGCTCCTCACAACGGGAGACGAGGGTGAGAGCGATGACGAATACGCAGCCGGCGCACTCGGAGGGGCTAAATTAACCGAAAACGCCGGTATGCCGACCTCAGGCAGAAGAGCTGGCGCGTCCGGTTCAGGTGAAGAAGGATACTCATTTTGACGACAGGCGCACCAGATGTTTCCGTGATGCTGAATTACCTGATTGCGATGAAGCAACGTCAGGCCAGCGACTTGTACCTGACCGTCGGGCGCAGCCCCACATTGCGCGTTGAGGATAAAATGGTGCCCGCAGCCGATGATGTTCTCGATGTGCATGATATCGAAAATATTCTGACGGCTATTCTCACCAGCCGCCAAAGGCGCGAGTTTGATGGCGCTATGGAACTGAACACAGCTCTGGATATGGGCGAGCATGGGCGCTTCCGCGTGAATGTGTTGAAGCAGCGGCAGGTGCCCGCCCTTGTCATCCGCCGCATTACCTCTGAAATCCCGAGCTTTGAAGAGTTGCACTTGCCGCAGGTTCTTGAAAAACTGGCATTGGAAAAAAGAGGACTCGTTTTGGTGACGGGGATCACAGGCTCCGGTAAGTCCACGACGCTGGCCTTAATGGTTGACCACCGCAACGCCAGCAGCGAGGGCCATATCATCACGATTGAAGACCCCATCGAATATTTCCACGACCATAAAAAATCCGTCATAACCCAGCGCGAAGTCGGTGTGGATACCGAAAGCTACGCGGTCGCGATGAAGAACGCGCTGCGCCAGCGCCCCGACGTAATTCTTGTCGGGGAGATCCGCGATCAGGAGGTGATGGATCAGGCTCTGACGATCACTGAAACCGGTCATCTCTGTCTGGCAACGATTCATACGAATAACGCCTATCAGGCGATTGAACGTATCGTGAATTTCTTCCCCGAAGAGCTTGCCAAGCAGGTGCGCCTGAATCTGGCTATGAATTTAAAAGCCATTATCTCCCAGCGTCTCGTTCCCGGCGTAAGTGAGGAGCTTGTCCCGGCCGTTGAAATCATGTTGAATCAGGGACTGGTAAGGGAGTTGATCCTGAAAGGGGAGATCACCAAGATCAAAGACGTGATGGAACAAAACAACAGTCTGGGCATGTGTACATTCGACCAGTCGTTGCTCAAGCTGTTTGAGGAAAAGTTAATCAGCGAAGAAACGGCGATGACGAACTCCGACAGACCGTCTGACCTGAAGCTTAGGATTCAGCAGATCAAACTCTCCGGTCCCGGTGGCGGGCATAACTCCGGACTGGGGAAAGTCGACATCTCCCGCATTAGTCTCGGCGACTGATTTTCCCTTCTGGATAAACCTGTTTCTAACCCGAACTTACCCCTACATTTCCGATAAAAATATGCTATGCTTTATGAGAATCGCGCAATGTGCATTCGCACGCGTATGACCGTTCTATATTTAAGGCTGCTGTTCATGACTGTTTTTCAACTGGCTCAAAAAACGTTTTCAATCAGATTGGCATTGAATGCCGTTTGTCTCTTTTCTACGCTCTTTATGGTGTCGTCCTGCGATATGGCGAAAAACCAGCTTAAAACGGACAGGGAAGGCGATGCGCAGTTCCAGGATTACCGCGACGGTCTGGCCACACGCATCCCTGATACGGAAGATGACGTATCCGCGCCGGGCAAAATCCCCGGTCTTCAGCCCTATGTTGCCGAAACCGACGGCACGATGAAATCTATGCCTCTGGTTTCGATTACGGTGAACCAGACCGTTCCTGTACGTGATGCGTTGTATGAACTCGCGCAACAGGCCGATTACGATGTCGAGCTGGACCCGCGCATTCGCGGCTCTATTATCTTTACCGCGCGCAACCGTCCGTTTGATGAAGTCGTCGGACGCATCGCCGATATTGCCGGTCTGCGCTACAAATTCAACGACGATGTCTTGCGCGTGGAACTGGATACGCCCTACAGCCATGTCTATAAAGTTGATTACCTCAGCTATGTCCGCAGCAGCAAAAGTAAGGTCAGCAATAACATCTCCGTTGTTTCCGGTGACGGTGCGGATTCAGGCTCGGATTTTGCCGCCAAGTCGGAAAGCGAGATCAATTTCTGGGGTGAACTGGAAACCAACCTTGACCAGATTGTGCGCGGCAATCAGACCGGCGCGCTGAAAACGAATCGCGATCCGCGGATTGTCGCAACGGAGCAAAATCCCGATGTTCAGGCCGTTTCACCCAATGCGGACGGCACCGTAACGACGCAGGCGCCGCAGGCGACACTGCGTGTTGAATCTCTGCCCGTTGACGACGATACCGGCTCGGCTTCCGGGTCCGGCAAAAAAGATGAAAACCTTGGAACCTTCACCATCAATAAACAGGCCGGGTTGATTAATGTTTTTGCAACCGAAAAGGCCCATAAAGAAGTCGCCGCTTATATGAAACTGCTGAAAAAAGCCGTAACGTCTCAGGTGCTTATTGAGGCAAAGGTGCTTGAAGTCACGCTGAATGACGAATACGCCACAGGCATAAGCTGGGGAAGCGTAGGCGGGCTTTTTAAAGACTTTGATTTCAGCTATTTCTCCGGCACCGGGAATGCCCTGCTCGGAACGCTGGTCGGGGGAAGCGGCGTAACCTTTCCGCCTAATGGCATACAAACACCGGATACGAACGCCTTTACGGCATCCTATAATGGTAATGATTTGCAGGTTTTGATTGGCGCGGTTTCCCAGTTCGGAACTGTAAAAGCGCTGGCCAGCCCCCGCATGACAGTTTTGAATAACCAGTCTGCTGTTTTGAATGTTGCGACCAACAAGGTGTTTTTTGAGGTCGATATTGATGTTACAGCAACAGATGGAGGCGGAACGCAAACGGAAATTGAAAGCGAAATCCGCAATGTTCCTGAAGGTGTGCTGGTAAACGTCCAACCTTCGATCAATTTGGAGGATCGTACAATTTCAATGTCCGTTCGCCCAACGGTAACACAGGTTGTTGATGAAATACCTGACCCGGGTGTGTCCTTTGTCGTGAGGTCGTGTGGAGCCAGTTGTGCGGGAATTGAATCTCTGGTTCCGGAATTGAACGTTCAGGAGATCGATTCCGTGATAAAGGTTCGTTCCGGTCAACCCATTGTTATGGGTGGTCTTTTACAGGATCGTATTCAAACAGGCGAGGCCGGTGTTCCCATTCTGGGTGAAGCGCCGATTATAGGCACTTTGTTTAAAGATCATGACGATCATGTTCAAAAAACAGAGCTTGTTATCTTCCTTAAGGCTACAATTTTGGACACCCCGGAAGAAAGCGTCCACAACACGGACAAAGATCTATATCGCCAGTTTTCATCTGATCGCCGTCCTTTGAAATTCTAAAAGGTTTCGTCCATGTCGCTCACCATGATCCGTTACGTAGTCAGGGCCGCGGTTCGTGACAAGCTCATCATCGGCCTTTGTTTCTTGCTGATTATGGCCGTCTCGCTTTCTGTTTTTATGGGTGCGGCGGCTTTAACCGAACAAGACAGGTTTGTCGCGGTCTTTGCCGCCGGTTCAATCCGTATTCTCAATGCATTCGGTCTGGTTCTTTTTGTTGTCTTCTTTATCCGCCGCAGCTTTGAAACGCGCGATATAGAGCTTATGCTCTCGCGCCCCATAGGACGCATCCAGCTTGTGTTGTCCTATGCCGCGGGCTTTTCGATTCTCGCTGTTTTCCTCGGCGTTGTATCGGGAGTATGCGTCAGCGCACTCTCCCCGCATCTCTTCTCAAACGGTCATATCCTTTGGACCGCCAGCCTTATTGTTGAAAACATCCTGATGGTCAATGTGGCGTTATTTTTCTCCATGATTCTAACCAGCGCTCCTAGCTGCGCCTTCGCAAGTCTGGGTTTCTACGTTCTTTCACGCATGATGTCGCAAATTCTGGGTATTATAGATTCGGGGAAATCGCTTCTGGATATACAGATCATGGAAACGCTTATGCAGGTAATTTCCGCGCTGATGCCGCGCCTTGACCTGATGGCTCAGACATCGTGGCTCGTTTACGGACCCGACCCGCGCGTTGGCTATAGCTTCATTCTTTTGCAGGGCATAATTTATGCAGGGTTGATTTTACTGGCAGCATTGATTGATTTGCGCCGCAGGCAGTTTTAGTTTTCCCGGAGCTTTAAGGCAGAAAAATGCATCACGCTCAAAAAACGCTCCTCGTCCTCTCGGCTCTGTTTGCGCTTAGCATTACGCTCAATGTTGCCCTGTGGTTTTCTGTTCGCGCCGTTCAGGTTGAATGGAAAAGCGTCCCGCCCACGCCCGGCCTGTCCGGTGCGCTATGGACCACCCTTGGCGATGCGCAATTTGCCTTCCGCTCCTACGGCATTATGATTCAGAATATGGGTGATACCGCCGGAAGAACCACAAGCCTGAGAGACTATGATTACAACGCTTTGGGGGAGTGGTTCCGTCTGTCGCATGAACTTGACCCCGAATCTGGGTTTATGCCGCTTTTGGCCGGATATGTTTTCGGAGCCATAAGAGACCACCCGGAAAAGTTACCGCCCATTATTGATTATCTTGAACAGGCTGCTGGAAACGGACAGGGGCAGAAATGGCGTTTTCTTTCACAAGCGGTTTTCCTTGCGCGTTACAGAATGAATAATATGAATAAAGCTCTTGATCTGGCCTATAAGTTGGCAGCCTTTGAAAACCCGGATATGCCGGGTTGGACACGCCAAATGCCGGTTTTCATCCTCACCGCGCAGGGCGAAAAGCAGGCCGCCTATGAGATCATGACAAATCTCTTGAAATCTGAAGCAGACAACTTGCATCCGAATGAAGTCAATGCGACACTGGCCTATATTTGTGAACATATATTGGATGAACGCGAAGCCGTAGCGGACCCGCTGTGCAGCATTTTCCACTAAAACAAAAACGGTGCATCAGACAAATAAACCATGAACCAGATCGCTTTTTCACTCCCTGAAATCCTTGCCTTGATCGGGATGATCCAATGCACCTATTTAATCGTGCATATGGGCTTGCGCTCGCGGCAAATTGCGCATGTCGTTCTGCCTCTCCTGTATTTCCTCGCTCTTGGTCTGGCCTTTACGACAGATTTCGCGCAAAGCCGTATGCAGATTGAAAGCGACCCGTATTTTTATATACAATGGATGTTGTGGTTTATCGGCCCGCCTTTGAGTGTGCTGCTGGTCATCCAACTGGCTGATACGGGCAAAGGCATCTCCATAAGGGATTACTGGATTTTATTGCTGCTGCCTCTGAGCTTTCTGCTTTCCGTATCGGGCACCGGAGCAACCATAGAGTGTATGCCGTCGCAGCCCTGTGAGGCTCGGCGCGAGCTTTTAAAAGTCACCGGTCTTATGGCCGGAACGATCAGCCTTTTGATTATTTTCAGCAAAAAAGGGCTCTTAAAAAACATCGCCCGCCAAAAGTTCGGCAAAGAGCGCTACTGGCTCATTTTCTCGCTCATTGTTCTTAACACTTTGTTCTTGCTTGTCATGCTCCTTGGGTTAACCGGTTATATCGGCGAAAACGAAACACTGCTGCTCAAAAGCGTTCTGGGCATCGGTTTTGTCTATCTGGTCAGCACCAGCCTCTTGCGCATTATTCCGCGTAATCAGCGCAGCCCTCAATCCGCCGGAGCCGAAAAACTCAGCGAGGAAGAGCGCGATCTGGCTGAAAAAATTGAAAATTTCATGCGTTTTGAAAAGGTTTATCAGGAGCAAACTTATTCACGCGCCGACCTTGCACGTGAGTGCAAGGTGTCCGAAACTATGGTTTCGCGCGTCATCAACGTCCATTTCCAAAAATCCTTTCCGCAATTGATGAATGAATACCGTGTAGAGGACGCAAAACGCCTACTCACGGAAACCGAAGAGACCATTCAAAATATAGCGAAAGATGTCGGCTTTAACTCTCTTCCGTCCTTTAACCGCGTCTTCAAAGAGTTGGTAGGCAAGGCCCCCAGCGACTTTCGCAAAAAAGCCTCTCAAAACATAAACTGATTAGTTTGTTTTTCTGACGTCCTTAACACGGGTTTTGAGTGTAAGTCGTTGCGTTTCTTAATAAATTCTTTAGAAAAAACGGGCCAAGCTATAATTATAGGGCTGTTTTGTGGGGGAGAATCTGTGTATACTCTTTAACGCGCATACTGACCATGCGCAAATCAACCCGCCTTATAATCTATTTCATTTTTTAAAGGAGAATTTGCGAATGAAAACATCAATCGAAACACTCCGCCATGATCAACAGGGCTTCACCCTCGTTGAACTTGCGGTTGTGATGATTATCATCGGTCTGTTGATCGGTGGAATTCTGAAAGGACAAGAGCTTATCGTCAACGCGCGCGTGACGGCAACAGCTTCACAAATGGAATCCATGTCTGCGGCTGTTAACGGCTTCCGCGATGCGTATAGCTCTATTCCCGGCGATATGTCCACGGCCCAGAACAGGCTGCCGAACTGCGCAGCGGCTACATTCTGCTTCAATGGTGGCGGAGATAGCCAGATTGGCCTTGGTGTTGGGGCTGCCGCAGCAGACCCGGCCGCAGGTAATGGCGCCCAGGAAGCCAGTAACTTTTTCATCCATCTCGCACGCGGCGAATTCCTTACCGGTGTTTCCGGTGCAGCGGCTGCGATGGCGCCGGGGGTAACACACCCGGTAACACCTGCCGGTGGCGTCTTTAACGTTGGTGACCGTACCGGACCTACGGCATCTTCCGCAGGTTTTGTCGCATCCAATAATGGTGTTGAACTGACAGGAACGATGTGGCTGACTCTTGTTTCTGCTCCGGCAACGGTTGTCGCTACAAATAATGGTCTCTTGACGGCGCAACAGGCTGCGCGTATTGACCGCAAGCTCGATGATGGCGCGCCCGATACCGGAAGCGTTATTGCCAGTAATGCAGGTGGTGCTGTTGGCGAGTGTGTTGACGCAGGGGCTGTTTATGCTGAAGGTCTGAACACTGTGGGCTGTTCGCTTGCATACTCATTACGCTAATATTTAAAGTATAATTCACAAAAAGCCCGGTTCATGCCGGGCTTTTTTTGTGTCTGAGCGTTGCTTCACAATCCCTCAAGGCGCATTTTCGGCCTTGAATGAGTATATATTCCTATAAAATTCACCCCCTGTCAAGGATTTTTTGAAAGCGCCTCAATAACGGCCTCACCCATGCCCTGCGTTGAAACCTCTTCGCAACCCGGCGCCATAATATCCGCTGTGCGGATGCCGTCATTCAAAACGCTCTGCACAGCGCTCTCAAGCCTATCCGCCAGATCTCCACGCTCCAGAGAATAACGCAGCGCCATAGAAAGGCTCAGAATTGTCGCCAGCGGGTTCGCCTTACCAAGTCCGGCAATATCGGGCGCAGAACCGTGTACAGGCTCATACAGCCCCGGCGAGCCGGGAACGCCCAGCGAGGCCGAAGGCAGCATCCCCAGCGATCCTGTGAGCATAGAGGCCTCATCGCTCAAAATATCGCCAAACAGATTGTCTGTGACAATCACATCAAATTGGCGCGGATTGCGGCAAAGCTGCATGGCGCAGTTATCCGCCAGCATATGCTCCAACGTCACATCGCTATACTCCGCCGCATGCAGCGCGGTGATGTCCTCTTTCCACAGCTTCCCGCTTTCCATCACGTTATGTTTCTCGCACGACGTAACGCGGTTCGAACGCTTGCGCGCCAGTTCAAACGCTACGCGCCCGATCCGTTCAATCTCGTATGTCTCATAAACTTGCGTATTCACGCCGCGCCGCTGTCCGCCGCCCAAATCCTCAATCCCCCGAGGCTCGCCAAAATACACCCCGCCGGTCAGTTCCCGCACGATCAGGATATCCAGCCCCTTCACAATCTCCGGCTTAAGCGAAGACGCATCCACCAGCGCATCAAACACAAGGGCAGGGCGCAAATTCGCAAAAAGTTCCAGTTCCTTCCGTGCGCGCAGCAAACCCGCTTCCGGGCGCTTGTGATAATCCACCCCGTCCCATTGCGGCCCGCCGACACTACCCATCAGGATCGCATCTGCGCCCCGGCATTTTTCCAGCGTCTCATCCGCAAACGGCACGCCATACGCATCATAAGCCTGCCCGCCGATCAAATCGTGTTCCAAGGCGATATCCAGCCCTGCATGCGCGCTGAGCCACTCAACCACCTTAACCGCCTCTGCGACAATCTCCGGCCCAATCCCGTCACCGGGCAATATGAGAAGTGTTTTTGCCATTTTAATCCTTTTTGTTTTTTAACCACCAAGACACCAAGGGCACCAAGTTTTTTTATTATTATTTCTTCTTAGTGTCTCCGTGTCTTGGTGGTTTTAATTTTTTACACCCACGGCTGCTCTTTCGAGCGCTTTTCTTCAAACGTATCAATATGCACGTTTTTCTCCAGTGTCAGGCCGATATCGTCCAAACCATTCAGCAAACAATGCTTGCGAAACGGGTCAATATCGAATTCAAACGTAAATTTATTCCCGCGCGTGATGGTTTGCCTTTCAAGATCAATTTCAATCGCTCCATCCGGGTCGTCCGTCGCGCTGGCCATCAACTCATCAACCTGTTCTTTTGGTAGTTCAATGGGAAGGATGCCGTTCTTAAAGCTATTGTTAAAGAAAATATCCGCAAAAGACGGCGCAATAATACAGCGAAACCCCATATCCAAAAGCGCCCACGGCGCATGCTCTCGGCTGGAGCCGCAGCCGAAATTCTCACCCGTAATCAAAATCTCCGCATTCGTATATTCCGGTTTGTTCAGTGCAAAGCCGGGCAGGGGCTCGCCATTATCATCATAGCGAATATTATAAAACGCGCTCACCCCCAGCCCCGTACGCTTCACGGTTTTAAGAAACTGCTTGGGAATGATGATATCAGTATCGACGTTAATCATGTCCAGCGGCGCAGCTATGGCTTTTAGGGTCGTAAATGGCTTCATATCTTAGTTGTCCTGCAAAATCCGGCCTTCTTTATAGTCATTCATTTTCATTTCTGCAAACGCTTCGAACAGCTCCATATCAAATATTTCCGCGCCTTTTTCCTCGCGCATGCGCTTGAGAACGCCCGGCGGAGAAATATCCCGGTCCCCGTAATGCGGTCTCCATATCCGCCAGCCGTCATAGGCCTCAACAATCGCCGCCAGCCGAACCGGAGCGGAGAGCTGCTCTGCCGGTACGCCTTGCGTGCCTTTACCGTCCATCTGCTCATGATGGTGGGCCATAATGTCGATCATCAAATCTTTAAAGGGATGCTCGATATCGTGGAGAAGCTCAACGACAATCTGTACTCCCAGCAAGGTATGTGTCCGGCGATATTGCTTCACCCGCCCGTCGGGTTTTTCTTCCTGATCCCATATTTCCACAGGCAGCAGCTTCTTGCCGATATCATGCGGCAAAACGGCCCAGTACATATTCTCCGCCACCAAATCCCCAAGGCCCATATGCAAACAGGTGCGCTTCACATTCTCCGCCACGCGGTGTGCATGTTCGTGAAAGATATAAGTATGGCCTTCGGGGCGCTGCTCATCAAAAGCTTTCAGCTCCGCCATCTGTTCTTCGATAAAGCCGCGAAAGCGCACACCAATCTCGGGCGTGTCGCGTAAGTCAAAGCCGCCGGGCCATTCCGAAATTTTTATTGCCATAATGATTTTACCGGATTTTAGAGACTTGCCCCTATTATTACAACCGGGAGAATAAGAATAAAAGGGGACGAAGTCATGTTAAAGAAAATAATGCTGGGTATCATGTGTTGTTGCGCTTTAACCGCTGCGCCGTGTCGGGCCGGAGACGTAATGTTCGGGCCATATCTGCCGGATGAACGCTTGGGGCTGGATATGCTTCCACAAGGATTTTACGGCCCGTATCAAACGTCTTTCAACGATTTTAAGCAGACAGATCAACCGCCGCTCTACCGGAAAGACGGCATGCGCTTTCAACTCGCCGGGGAAAAGAAGGAAGGCGCTTTAAGCCTTTTCCTCGCCGCTGACAGCTTTTCCGTTGAAGAAAATAACCCCTTCGAGAATGATCTAAACGCGCTGTCTCCCGCCGCAGGCATCCAGTTTACAATAGATTTTAATCTGTAGTTTCCGCGCGCTAAGTGACGTCTATAGAGAGTGCATCCTCTGTATCCCGCTCTCTTATTGCGTTGCAGCGGATTGAAAGTTGGCAGGGCTGTAAAGTGTTTGCTATAATGTAATTGTGTATGACATAAAAAAGAATAAATTAAAAAACAAATATTTGATTATAGCCGCTCTATCCTCTCTCGCCGTTTTTCCCGGCAGCGCTCAGGCAGGCGAAGAGGCATCCCCACAGCCCGGCTTTCTCAAAGGCTACGCCTTGTCCGCATATGAAAACGAGTATGCCTGGCGCATGAGTGCAGGCGACTATACCACGCCTGTAACGGCGCAGGTTTTCGAGGAAGCTGCGCTTGACACCGGAACACAGACCCTCAGCACGCATGAAAAAAGAGCGCTTACGCAGGATAAAGATAAAAATTCAAGCAAGAACAAAGCCGAGGATTTTGCCGAAAGAATTATGGAGCAAATGCCTTATAGCCGTCAGCTCAAATCCACATGGCACCTCATTGACGGTGATACGGATATCTATGTCGAGGGACTGCGCGTTGATCGCGGCAACAGAGGGCTTTCATACCAGACAAGCGCAATGCCGTTCATAGGTGAGGTCGAAGGCGTTAAGTTCACAGCCGAAGCAGGCAAGGATAACAAGCTGAAATTCGAAAGCAGCGTCATCCCCTTTGTCGGTCATGTCGAAGGACTAAAATTCAAAAGCTCCGTTGGAAAAGCTGCTCAGGTTTCGGTCCGCTATACCGTTCCGCTCGAACGTTTGGGGTTATAGTTTTTCCGATTTATCCTCTTCCTGTCATTCCCGCGGCAGCGCGTACGCGCTGCTTAAACAGCGGGAATCCAGAAAAGGTATGCAGCGTCGCTGCACACATATGGATCCCGTTTGTGCGAATTTTTGCTTCGCAAAAATGCCAACGGGATGACAGGGTGGGAGAAAGTTTTAGTTTCTTAAGCTGGAGACATTACAATTCCCGAATATCCGTAAGCTTCCCCGTAATCGCCGCCGCAGCCGCCATAGCCGGGGAAACAAGATGCGTACGCCCGCCCTTGCCCTGCCGCCCTTCGAAATTGCGGTTAGATGTTGAGGCGCAGCGCTCGCCCGGCGCAAGCTGATCCGGATTCATCCCCAGACACATGGAACATCCCGGCTCGCGCCAGTCAAACCCCGCTTCAATCAAAATCTCCGCAATCCCTTCTTCCTCCGCCATCGCTTTCACAAGGCCGGAGCCGGGAACAATCAGCGCCTCTTTAATGTTCGCGGCCACCTTTTTACCCGCCACCACTTTGGCAACCTCGCGCAAATCTTCAATCCGCGCATTAGTGCATGACCCTATAAACACCTTATCCACAGGGATATCCACCATCTTCGTCCCCGGCGTGAGGCCCATATATTCAAGCATCCGCATCACGGAAGCCTGCTTGTTCGGATCGTCAAAATCCGACGGGGCAGGGACCACCCCTGTAATCGGCACCACATCCTCCGGCGTTGTCCCCCATGTAACGGTCGGCGCAATATCTTCGGCCTTTAAAACAACCTCTTTATCATACACCGCCCCTTCATCGGACGGCAGGGTCTTCCAATACGCCACAGCCTTTTCAAACTCTTCGCCTTTCGGCGCCATCGGACGGCCCTTGATATAGGCAAATGTCGTTTCATCCGGCGCAACCAGCCCGGCGCGCGCGCCGCCCTCAATCGACATATTGCAGATCGTCATCCGCCCTTCCATGGACAGCGCCCGTACAGCCTCACCGGCATATTCAATCACATAGCCCGTACCGCCCGCCGTGCCGATTGTGCCGATAATCGCCAAAATCATATCCTTCGCCGTCACACCGGGGCCGAGCGCCCCATCAACCGTAATGCGCATTGTCTTGGCCGGTTTTTGGATCAGCGTTTGCGTGGCCAGCACATGCTCAACCTCGCTCGTACCGATCCCGAACGCCAGCGCCCCGAACGCGCCGTGGGTCGAGGTATGGCTGTCCCCGCACACAATCGTCATGCCCGGCAGGGTAAAGCCCTGCTCCGGACCGATAATATGCACAATCCCCTGCCGCGTATCGGTCAGGTCAAAGAGTGTCACGCCGAATTCCTCGCAATTCTGCCGCAGCGTATCGACCTGTATCCGGCTCATTTCTTCTTCAATCGGCTGGGAACGGTCCGTTGTCGGCACGTTATGATCCATCACCGCCAGCGTGTTTTCCACCCGCCGTACACCCCGCCCGGCCATACGCAAGCCCTCAAACGCCTGCGGCGAAGTCACCTCATGCACCAGATGCCGGTCGATATAGATTAGGCACGTCCCGTCATCTTGCTTGTGAACAACATGATCGTCCCAGATTTTTTCAAATAACGTGCGTGGCTTCATTTCTTAACCCTATTTTAAGGCTTTCCCCATAGAATTTAACGTGAACAGGGCTGCGCATTTAAGCAAAGAACATAAAGGCAGTCAATAAACGCTAAAAAAACAAAGTCGTAAGAGGGTAAAAAAATGAGTGAAAAGCTTACAAATGAGTTTTTAGCTTCGGCATCGCCGGAGCTTGCCAAAAAAGAACCCCTGATTGTCGCCGAGTTTCAAAGCACTGACGGAGAAAAACTATACTTTGTCCACGAACCGGGATTTTTCAGCAATGATATTAAGAAATATTCGGAGCATGCATTGCCCGACGACTATAAAACCCATCACGGGCATATGGTGCTTCAAACGCTTGAGGATTACATAGCGGACGCAAACGAAATCCCGGTAATGGCCGAAGAGAAAATGAGAACCGCGCTGGAGATTTATAAAAATTACATTCACACGGACGTTTCACACTATGAAAACCTGTCAGGGCAGGAATTTGCAGGAAAAACATACGAACTTATTGTTAGCGCTTTAAAAAGCGAGGTCGATACCGAAATTTTCTCCCCCGAGGATCGGGCAAAGCTGAATGAAATAACGGAGCAGTATCGAGAGCTTGGGCACATTCATAACGCGATGAACAAGCGCATTGAAGAGGTCAGGGCGGATATGAAGAGTAATGGGCTGGGAACTCACTTCCCAGGCGCGTTAGAACAGGAGAATGCACCGGGTACTGAACCTTCCCCCGGAGGACCGGATTGGAAAAATCCAGACGGCTCTATGGCGTAATGATAGAAGTATAGTAGAACAGTTCATAAAAAAGCCGCTGTTATGAGCGGCTTTTTTTATTCTTTTTTTAAACCGTCATGCTGCGACTTGATCGCAGCATCTTTTTGAAAAACTGCAAAAGATCCTGTGGTCAAGCCACAGGATGACGTATTTGATCTTACTCTTCAGCGTTTCCTTCAGCCGCGGCACCCTCTGCTGCGGCCTTCGCAGCTTCCGCTTCCGCCTTCGCCGCAGCTTTTTCAGCCTCCTTCGCCGCTTTCTTTGCGGCTTTGGCTTCCTGATTGGCTTTATTCACTTCCGCGCGCTTGGCGTCTTTGGTCGCTTTCTTCTGCGCTTTTTTCTGTGTCTTCGTCATCGCTTCAAGGCTCTCATCAACCTCGCTCTCAATACCGTGACCGGTCGTACGCTCGCTAATCCGCGCAGACTTACCACGGCGATCGCGCAGGTAATAAAGCTTCGCGCGGCGAACATCGCCTTTGCGGATCACCTCGATACTGTCGATCCGTGAACTCCACAGCGGGAAAACCCGCTCAACACCTTCGCCAAAGCTGATCTTGCGTACGCAGAAATTCGCATTCACGCCTGAGCCGGAGCGCGCAATACAAACGCCTTCATACGCCTGAATACGCTCACGCGTACCTTCTTTAACGCGTACATTCACTTTAACGGTATCGCCGGGACCGAAATCCGGAATGGACTTGGCTTCCTGAAGCTTGGCAAGGGTCTTCGCTTCGAATTTCTGCAATGTATTCATATCTTTGGTTCCTTTTATCAAAGCCCGATAAATCAAGAGGCACTGGCACCCCAAGGCGGCTTATTTCTTAATTACGCCGGTTTATAACGCCCATAGCACCGTTTTGCAAGCTTTATTTGAGCAAATCCGGGCGGCGTTTCTTCGTGATTTCAAGAGATTGCGTCTCGCGCCAAGCCTTGATTTTCGCATGATCCCCGGATTTGAGGATATCCGGCACGCTATGCGCGCTGCCATCCGCCGCAACCCATTCATCTGGACGCGTATAATGCGGGTATTCCAGCAACCCATTCGAAAAACTCTCTTCATCCGGCGTTGCGGCATTGCCCATGACACCGGGCAAAAGGCGGATGCACGCATCCATAAGGATCAGCGCTGCGGGCTCTCCGCCTGAAAGCACATAATCGCCAATCGAAACCTCTTCAAAATTATGAACCTCCAAAACCCGCTGATCCACGCCTTCATAGCGGCCACAGAGCAGGGTAATTTCGGAAAGATCGGCAAGCTCCTTCACCCTGGCCTGCGTCAGCGGCTTCCCACGGGGCGAGAGATAGATTTTTCTTCCCGGGTTTTCTACGGAAAGCAACGCCTTCTCAATCACATCCGCCCGCATCACCATGCCCGCCCCGCCGCCATAGGGCGTATCATCCACGTTTTTATGCACCCCTTGCGCAAAATCGCGGATATTCACCGCGTTATACCCCCAATCCCGGCGCTCCAAAGCCTTTCCGCTCAAAGATTGCCCGAGGCAACCCGGAAACATCTCGGGAAACAGGGTCAGGATATTAAAATGCAGACTCATTTTTCTCTTTTCCTGAAGTTTCGGATTGATGGCGCACCGGCAAAAAAACCGACAAGCGTCCCCAGAAGCGTTTTTAAATAAGGTCTGCGTAGGAGGGGCGCGCGCTCAGGAGTGGCCGCTTTATAGTGTTGCATTTCCTCTTTCAGTATCTCTTGGGCTCGCTCATAGTCTTGAGCGAAAACCATCAGGCGAACACCGCCAAGCGCAATGCCCAAATGCCATGCTGCGTTGTTATGATGTTCGTCCATTATAAAACAGGGCACATCATGGCTTTCAAGGATACCGCGAATAATATGAGCCTGCACATTATCGTAGAAGCGTCCTAATAAAACGAGTTTTCCTTCAGGTGTCATCCTAGCAGCGCTTTGTAATTGCGGATTGTTACAGTCTCTGTAACCTCGGGAACATACTCGCCGGTAAAAGGAACAAGAACCTCTTGCCCGGAGGTCAGGCGTATTTCCAGCAATTCCCCTGCGCCGAAATTTTCAATGGCCGTGATTTTACCAATCTCGCTACCATCTTCATCAACGGCCTTAAGCCCGACAAGATCTTCGTAATAAAAGGTATCCGCGTCTTTAATCTCTGGAAGTTTGTCACGGGCGATAAAAAGCTCGGTATTCCTGAGCGTTTCGGCGGCATCGCGGTCACTTACACCTTCGATTTCGGCAAGGATAAATTTCCCCATCGGGTTCTTAAGCGTAATTTTGAAGCCTTCCGCCTGTTCAAGCAGGCCGGTATCCTCACCATAAGGAAGGATCTTGACCAGCCCTTTCACACCATGCGCAGACGTGATCTTGCCGATGCATATGCGTTTTGCGGGCTGGTCGGTACCTTTGTTATCCATGGACAGAGATTAGTCCTCTTTCTTTTCTTCGGCAGGTGCTTCAGCAGGGGCCTCTTCCTGAGGGGCGTCCTCAGCTTTGGGCTCCTCAGCCGGTGCTTCTGCTTCTGCAGGTGCAGCGGCAGCTTCTTCCGCAGCAGCTTTGGCTTCTTCTTCCGCAGCCTTTGCAGCTTCCGCAGCAGCGGCTTGCTTTTCTTTCTTGTCTTCAATGCGAAGCTTTGTCTTTTCAGACTGCTCGGATTTCTTCGGACGGTTCGGCTGTGCAGGCATGTCGATAATGCCGGCTTTGCCCAGGAAGATCGCTACGCGTTCGGAAGGCTGCGCGCCTTGCTCAAGCCAGTATTTAATGCGGTCTTCAACCAACTGAACGCGGTTATCGTCATTATCGGCCAGCAAGGGGTTATACGTCCCCAAACGCTCGATATAGCGGCCATCGCGCGGCATGCGCTTGTCCGCCACAACGATACGGTAAAATGGACGGGCCTTACGTCCGCCTCTGGATAGTCTCATTGCAAGTGCCATTTTCTTTTCTCCTTTTAATAGTTCTTACAAATTTACTAATTCAAAATCTTTCTTTTGCCATGATGAACAGGGCAACAAGTCCCACAAGTATTGATGCAACAAGCATAACTGGAAGCAAAAATACCCAGCAGGCGAAATAAGCAGCTAAGCCGATAAAACCTTGCTCCGCTGCAAACGCAAAAAGCGTTATCGCGCCAACAACCAATGCGGTCAACCCTATTAGGCCTGCAATAATTGCCACTATGACTAATAGAATCTCCCCCATCTTACTTGCGCTTCTTTTTGCGATCCTTTTTCTTGCTCCCATGGGAGGATAAGCCGCCCAGCCCGGGCAGGCCGCCGCCTAATCCGGGTAATCCGCCCGCGCCGCCACCCGCAAACGGGTTCGGGCCAAGCCCTCCGGCATTGCCCAAGCCCGCCATATCAGCGCCCAGCGCATCCGGGTCCATGCTTTGCGCCATAAGCTCCAGATCATCGGCTTTGCCGCCCATCATATCCTTCATCATGCCCATCATCTTGCCGGGACCCATTTTGCGCATTTGCTTCATCATCGTTTGCATCTGTTTAAGCTGCTTCACGATTTTGTTAATGTCCTGAACAGACGTACCCGACCCGGCGGCAATGCGCTGCTTGCGTTTCATGTTCAGCAAATCCGGCTTCTCGCGTTCGGCTTTCGTCATGGAAAAAATAATTGCTTCCTGACGCTTCATCATGGAATCATCCAATCCCGCATCACCAAGCTTGTCCGCCATGCCCGACAGACCGGGCATCATCTTCATCATGGCGCCCATGCCGCCCATTTTCTTCATCTGCTGCATCTGGGAAAGAAGATCGTTGAAATCAAACTGGCCTTTCTTGAACTTGGCCGCCATTTTCTGCGCATCTTCGGCATCAACGGTTTCAACCGCTTTTTCAACCAGCGAAACAATATCGCCCATACCTAGAATGCGCCCGGCAATGCGCTCCGGATGAAACGTCTCCAGCGCATCCCATTTTTCCCCCACGCCGATGAGCTTGATCGGCTTGCCCGTCACGGCCTTCATACTCATCGCCGCCCCGCCGCGTGCATCGCCGTCCACGCGGGTCAGCATAATGCCGCTCAAAGGTACGCGCTCATCAAAAGCTTTGGCCGTTTGCACCGCGTCCTGCCCCGTCATCGCATCGGCAACCAGCAGGGTTTCAATCGGACTGGTGGCTTTTTGCACCGCTGCGGCCTCGGCCATCATCTCATCATCAATGGAAAGACGCCCGGCGGTGTCGAGCATCACCACATCGAACCCTTCCTTGCGGGCGGTATCCATCGCGCGCCCCGCAATATCGACAGGCTTTTGCCCCTCGATAATTTCAAGCGTAGCAACCCCGGTCTGCTCGCCAAGCTGCTTAAGCTGCTCCTGCGCCGCCGGGCGGTAAACGTCGAGCGAGGCCATCAAAACTTTTTTGTTATGTTTATCGCTTAGCAGTTTGGCGATCTTTGCCGTCGATGTTGTTTTACCGGAACCTTGCAAACCGACCATCAGATAAGCCGAAGGCGGGGAGGAGAATTTCAACTCATCCGCTTCACTGCCCAGCATTTCAACCAAAGCATCATGAACAATCTTGATGACCTGCTGGCCCGGATTGACACCCTTGATAACGTCCTGCCCAACGGCCTTGTCCTTAATTCCGGCAATAAACTCTTTCACAACGGGCAGGGCAACATCGGCCTCCAGCAGCGCCACACGGATCTCACGGCTCACCGCCATCACGTCATTCTCGCTCAAAGAGCCTTTGCCTCTGAGTTTAGAAAATACGCCGCCGAGCTTTTCGCTTAATGATTCAAACATCTAAAGCCTTTTGTTCACAAAAAGATTCAAGCCGCAGTGAGCGTTCGCGCCGACTGCGGTGTACCGTTAAGCACTGAAAATTAAGCTTTCAGTGGAATTTGAGTGGAAACTATTGGAAACGGCCTATATTGTCAAGAAATTATAAGAGTGTTCCGTCATTGCGAGCGCAGCGAAGCAATCTAGGATTTGGATTGCCGCGTCAGCCTAACGGCTTCCTCGCAATGACCAACAAGGGAAATGAACATGAAATTTCGTAAAATGCACGGGCTGGGGAACGATTTCGTCATTCTCGACCAAAAGCAGATCAAAAACGGCATGCTGACCAATGCCCAAATCCGCCATATTTGCGACCGCCACCGCGGCGTTGGCTGTGATCTTTTAACGGTACTGGAGCCCTCCAATAACGCCGATATTTTCGCGCGGTTCTATAATGCCGACAGTTCGGAGAGCGACGCCTGCGGCAACGCCACGCGCTGCGTCGCCGATATTGTAATGCGGGAGCAGAGGAGCGAGGCCTGCACAATTGAGACCGGCGGCGGTGTTCTGGCCTGCCGCCGCGCGGAAAACGACATGGTCACCGTCGATATGGGCGCGCCCTTAACGCCCCCTCTCCCTTTGGGAGAGGGCAACGAAGCTTCGCTTCCGCAGGAAGTGATAGATGCAGTGGGTGAGGGGATAACCGTTAACATGAGCAATCCTCACTGCGTGTTCTTTGTGGATAACGTCGAGGATATCCCTGTGGAAGAGCTGGGGCCAAAGGTGGAAAACAATCCCATGTTCCCCAACAGAACCAATGTGGAGTTTGTTCAGGTCCTCGGCGAAGGCAAGCTCCGCCAACGCACATGGGAGCGCGGTTGCGGCATCACACTGGCATGCGGCTCCGGCGCGTGTGCCGTTGCAGTGGCTGGTGCACACACCGGCAAAACCGGGCGTAAAGTCGAAATTGAGCTCGATGGCGGCTCAATCTTCATTGAATGGGATGAAGATGACCACGTTCTCATGACCGGGCCGTATACCTATGTGTTTGACGGGTCGCTAAAAAATATATAAAAACCACCAAGACACGGAGACACCAAGGTTTTTTACTCATTATTCTGCTTGGTGTTCTTGGTGCCTTGGTGGTTAAAAAATGACTCAAAAAAGCCCTGAAATCATCACCTTCGGCTGCCGCCTCAACACTTACGAGAGCGAGGTGATGCGTACACACGCGCAGGAGGCGGGGCTGGAGGACGCCATCATCTTCAACACCTGCGCTGTGACGAAAGAGGCAGAGCGGCAGGCAAAGCAGGCAATCCGCAAGGCGCGCCGCGAAAACCCGGAGGCAAAGATCATTGTCACCGGCTGCGCGTCACAGATCGACCCGCAAGGTTACGCCCAAATGCCGGAAATCGACCAGATTATCGGCAATGACCTCAAATTAAAGGCTGAAACATGGGGTGTGCGTCACAATGACCGCGTTCTCGTAAACGACATCATGTCGGTCAAGGAGACGGCCTCCCACCTCATAGAGGGCTTCGAAGACCGCTCCCGCGCGTTTCTGCAGGTGCAAAACGGCTGCGATCACCGCTGTACGTTCTGCATAATCCCCTATGGTCGCGGTCCTTCGCGCTCTGTACCTATCGGCGTCATCGCCGATCAGGTCCGTACGCTGGTGGGGCAGGGCTATAACGAAATCGTCTTCACCGGCGTCGATGTCACCTCATACGGCCCCGATCTGCCCGGCTCGCCGACATTCGGCCAGATGATCCGCCGCGTACTCGCACTGGTTCCCGAGCTTCCGCGTCTGCGGCTGTCTTCCCTCGATCCGGTTGAAATAGACGAAGATCTCTGGCGTTTGATAGCGGAAGAGCCGCGTTTAATGCCCCACTTGCACCTTTCTGTGCAGGCAGGGGACGATTTAATCCTCAAGCGCATGAAAAGACGGCATTTACGGGCCGATGTTATTGATTTATGCGCAAAAGCGCGCAATGTGCGCCCTGAAATTGAATTTGGAGCCGATATTATCACCGGTTTCCCCACTGAAACCGAAGAGATGTTCCAAAACACGCTGAAATTGGTTGAGGAGTGCGACCTGAGCTATCTGCATGTCTTCCCCTATTCGGAGCGTGAAGGAACCCCTGCCGCCCGAATTCCCGATCAGGTTGACCCCGCCATTCGCAAGCAACGCGCAAAAAGATTGCGTGACCTGAGCGATAAACAGCACCGGAAGCTTTTGAGCCGCCATATTAGTAAAGCTGTGGATATCATTGTAGAAAAAGACAATTTTGGCCGCAGCGAAAGCTTCTTGCCCGTCGCGCTGGAGCAAGATGCCAGGCCCGGCAGCCTCATGCGCGTAAAATTGCTTGCGGTAAATGGTGATAAGCTTCTTGGCGTCCCTGTTTAGACGGACTATAATCGCCTTATTCAAAGGAGGTGATTATGGTGTTTTGGCGAAAGAAAAAAAATGCGGCCGCGCAGGAGCAAGAGGCGCGTGAGGATAAGTTTGTTCATCACCCCAGGGAGCCGGATATAGAGCCGCCGCTTGAATCCGACGACCCCAGAATAAACCCTGAACTCGAAGACGAGTTGGAAGAAACGGAGAATGAGATTCTTGAAGATCTCATCGAAGGTCCGGTTCCCAAACACACACCGGCAGAAGATGCCGAAGAAGATGAAGAGCTTGGCGATCATTCGCACGAAGGCGGCTGGCTTTCGCGTCTGACCGGCGGGCTTTCAAAATCGACGAACAAAATCACCCGCGGGCTGTCCGATCTTGTGACCAAGAAAAAGCTCGATCAGGATATGCTTGATAGCCTTGAAGAAGTGCTGATCGAAGCCGATTTAGGCCCGAAAACCGCAGCCAAAGTGATTGAAGACTTCTCCGAAGGCCGCTTCGGCAAAGATATAGAAGAAGATGAAATCCGTGAAGCGCTGGCCCAGAGTATAGCCAAAATCCTTGCCCCTGTGGCAAAACCGTTGCAAATCAACAAACCCGCCTCCGGACCGTTTGTCATCCTGATGTGCGGCGTAAACGGCGCGGGGAAAACCACAACTATCGGAAAGCTGGCCCAGCGTTTTAAATACAAGGACGGGCTGAAAGTCATGATGGCCGCGGGCGATACCTTCCGCGCCGCCGCCGTTGAACAACTCGAAATCTGGTCAAAACGTACGGGCTGTACGCTTGTCAAAAAAGATGTTGGCGCAGACTCCGCCGCTGTAGCTTATGAGGCGTATGAGCAAGCCAAAGCCGAAGGCGCAGACATTTTACTGATCGACACCGCTGGACGGTTGCAAAATAAGGCCAATTTGATGGAAGAACTGGCTAAAATCATCCGCGTACTCAAAAAGCAGGACGAAAACCTTCCCCATGAAGTCGTGCTGGTCCTCGATTCGACCACCGGGCAAAACGCGTTCTCACAACTCGAAACTTTCAAAAACATGGTTGATGTAAGCGGCTTGATCGTCACAAAGCTGGACGGCAGCGCCAAAGGCGGCGTTCTCGTCGGTCTGGCCGATCAGTTCGTCACCCCCGTCTACGCCATTGGCGTGGGGGAATCCCTCGAGGATATGCAACCCTTTAGCGCCCGTGAATACGCGCGAAGCCTTATGGGATTGGATAACTAACTACCAGTTTCCCGGTCCGTGATGCATTGAAAGGTTGTTGTCAACCCTGTGTCCGATGCCGCTTTCGGGCATATTCTTTACTATTTTGATGTCATACATCCCACGTCTTTGATCGTAGGCAACATCAAAGACCATGCCGTTTCCCTGATTGGTTGATAAAATGTCCCCGTCATTCAAAACCCTGCTCTTAAGGGTATCTGGCGGTAGGTAAATGGAACCGGATATAATATTTGTATCAAGAGACCTGCGGTCAGTAATTTCCCCATTTAAAAAGGGAACCACCTTGTGTGTATTATAGCCAAGCTCATATAAATTGATTATATTGTAAGGATGACGTATTCATCCGATTTTCGCCGTAAAGTCTTATCTGTCCGCGAGAAGGAAGGCCTTACAATTGCGCAGGTAGCGACGCGTTTTTGTGTAGGAGTTGCCAGTGTAACACGCTGGATTAAAACACCAGATCCGAAGCTTACCCGTCACAAACCCGCCACAAAGATAGATATGGACGCTTTGGCGCATGACGTTTTGGATTACCCGGATGCCTATCAATACGAGCGGGCGCGCAGACTGGGGGTCAGCGAAAAAGGCATTGGACATGCTTTGCGACGCATGGGGGTTTCTTATAAAAAAAAGTCTGAAGCATCCGAAGGCAGACGACGGCGCACGGCGCTCCTTCCAGGCACTCATCGCGTTGTATAAACATCAGAATCGAACGCTCGTTTATATTGATGAAAGCGGGTTTGCCCACGACATGCCCCGCACACACGGCTATGCGCCGATTGGGCAGCGTTGCACCGGCACACAAGATTGGCATGCCAAAGGCCGGACAAATGCAATAGGGGCTCTGATTGGGAAAACCCTGCTGACAGTGGGGCTGTTTACCGCCAACATCACGGCAGACATCTTTACCGCATGGGTGAAGCAGGATTTATTATCCAAACTGCCGCCTAAAGCCGTGATCGTCATGGACAACGCCACCTTCCACAAACGGCAGGATACACAAGACCTTATTCAAAATGCGGGCCATAGCTTGCTTTTCCTGCCCCCTTACAGCCCCGATCTTAATCCCATTGAACAAAAATGGGCCCATACTAAAGCCGTAAGAAAACAGCTTATGTGCTCCATACACGACCTCTTCAAAATTGAATCATTTTATGTGACGTAGGCTATACGTGTCTGCTGCGTAAGCGCTTTAAGTCCGTTCACAACATCCGCAGAAGAAGGTCTCCCGGGGTGCTCGGCATTGTAGATTAGCGTTTCGTTATCATTGTCTGACATGTCATACCTCCCGGTTTATAAGGGTGAAGGCCTTTATATCGAATTTTTGAGCGTTATGTCAATAAAAAATGAGTTGAAGGTTGTTGCCGGGTGCGTTGTTCATTGAAAAATAAAAGGAAATAAGCGACAATGAAGGATGACAAAATCACCAAAACGTATCCCCCCGAAAAGTTGCAAAACGCCCGAAGAAGCGCTGGCGCATGTAAAGCTGATTTACAGCACCCATATCGAATTTTTACGGGAGCGCTTTAAGGAATTCGTCAAAGATGACCTGAAGGAGCGTAATTTCCGCAGTTTCTATCCGTATGCGCGCATTTCAACAAAATTCGCCAAGCGCAAAGATACGCGGCTTTCATATGGGTTTGCCCCGCGTCCGGGCACGTACAGCACCACGTTAACCCGCCCGGATATCTTTGATTATTACTATCTTGAACAATTCCGTCACATCATCAAAAACCACGATGTGCCCATTGAAATCGGCGTCAGCGACACGCCCGTTCCGCTCCATTTCGCACTGGGCGAGGATTTTCATCTGGAAAGGGATCTCACCGCCGAACAGCTCAAAGACCTGCCCGATATCTTTGATGTCCCCGATCTGGGCATCATGGACGACGAAATCGCCAACGCCACCTATCTCCGCGCCGACGGCGAAGACGACCCGCTCGCGCTCTTTACCGCCCCGCGCGTAGATTTAAGCCTGCAAAGATTGCGGCATTATTGCGGAATGCCCGCCAATCACTTCCAGAATTTTGTCATTTTCACCAATTATCAGTTCTATATCGACGAATTTATTGAAATCGGCCAAAGAAGGTCCGGAAAAGAAGGCTATGGCGACTTTATCGGCCCCGAAGGGGCAGGGCGCATGCCGCAAATGCCCGCCTATCACCTCAAACGCGAAGACGGCAAAGGCATCACCATGGTCAATATCGGCGTCGGCCCCTCCAACGCCAAGACAATCACCGACCATATCGCCGTCCTGCGCCCGCATGCCTGGCTGATGCTCGGCCATTGCGCGGGGCTGCGCAATTCGCAAAGCCTTGGCGACTATGTTCTGGCCCACGGCTATTTGCGCGAAGATAACGTGCTGTCTCACGATCTGCCGCCAAATATCCCCATTCCGGCGCTGGCCGAAATTCAGGTCGCCTTGGAAAAGGCGGTCAGCGAGATCTGCGGCTTTGACGGCTATGACATCAAGAAAATCATGCGCACCGGCACAGTCGCCACCACCGATGACCGCAACTGGGAACTGCGCTCTGCGGTAAAACAGAACAAGCGCCTGTCGCAAAGCCGCGCGATCGCTATGGATATGGAAAGCGGAACGATCGCCGCCAACGGTTTCCGCTTCCGCGTGCCTTATGGAACCCTGCTTTGCGTTTCCGACAGGCCGCTGCATGGAGAGTTAAAGCTCCCCGGCATGGCCGACAGCTTCTACCGCCAGCGCGTAGACCAGCATCTACAGGTCGGCCTGCGCGCAATGGAGCTTTTACGCGAACTGGAGCCGGAAAAACTCCACTCCCGCAAACTCCGTAGTTTCGACGAAGTTGCGTTTCAGTGAGGGAAAAGGGGAGTTAAAAAAGAAAAACGCCTCAAACGAGGCGCTTGATCTGAAAATATCCTTAAATCGTCAGATTTAGGTCACAATATCGACCAAAGACCCGCGCCGCAAAGTCTCGCTTTGCTGGCCGTTATCACCCTGACTGGCCGCCAGAAGCTCATCAGCCTGCCGTTGCAGGTCGTTTTGGTTGCTGGCTTCGGAACCTTGCGACTCCGCCGCCGCCGCGCCCTGAGGCTGCACACGCCCGTCTTCAGGGTCGCGCTCCTCGCGCTGACGCACTTGCGTGTTATTCTGGTCCTGCTGCGAAGGCTGGGATACCGGTATTTGCTGCGCGGCGACACCGCTAAGTGATCCGGCCATAATCGTTCATCCTTTTGATATAGCTAAAAACTACTAAACCCAGTATATAGAATACAGCATAACTGTTAACAAAGAGTATAAGCCCAGACCCCGCATAAAGCAAATAAACAGATCTGCACATATTAAGGTTTTGGTAAACTCTTTTTAACGGAAATGTAATAAATAATGCGTATATATTAACGCAGGAGAAACGGAAAACTGCGTAAAATTTAATTAAAACACTAAGAATTTCAACGCATTTCGGGGTTTCTCCCGAAAGAATAATAAAAAACAAAATGTTTGAGATAATGTATTTGGGGTACCAATGGATCTAAGTTTCTTAGATAAATCTTCCAGTGTAACGCCGCTGCTGGTGCGCCTGTATGATTCGCAAAAGCTTAGCGGTCTGGCTAAGGGTGAAAAACCGTTGGCCCGCGCTGAACTGGTTTCGGCGGTCACCGAATTACTGGGAATGGAACTGTCCCCCAAGGAAAGCGAACTGGTCGCCGATGTCCTGATCGGGCTTATGCGCCAGGCCGAACTGGATATGAGAGAAGCCTTGGCCGAACGCCTGGCCGTTGTTGAAAACGTGCCGCTGCGTCTGATCCTCCAGCTTGCCAATGATGAAATCAGCGTCGCCCGCCCCGTCTTAACCCAAAGCCCCATACTGGGAGACATGGATCTTATCTATATTATCAAGTCGAAAGACTCCGATTATTGGCAGGCAATCGCCAAGCGCGAAATCATGAGCAATCAGATCATGAACCTGCTCTCCGATACACGCGATCTGGAAACCGCAATCGCATTGGTGGAAAATAAAGCCATCACGCTGAGCGAGCATGCGCTCGGCGTGCTGAGCGATATGGCACAGAAATCAGACCGCCTGGCCCAGCCCTTGCTCCGCCGCGATGAGGTAACCGCCGATATTGCCAAAGCTTTGTTCAAATATGTCGGCGAAGAGATTAAAACGCTCATTAAAAAGGAATACGGAATCGAGGGAGGTTCGGTCCTCGATGCGGTTGATGAGGTTATGGGCGAACTCGCCGAGGCAAGCGAAGCCGCAGGGGAATTCGCCCCGACCCTTTCCCTGCTTAAAGCCGCCGACCGTTATAAAGAAAAGGGGCTGCTAACAATAAAGCTGATGCTCGGCACGCTCCGTCGTGGGCAGATTCCGGCATTCATTGCGCAATTTTCAAGATACACGGGGCTATGCCCCAAAACGACATTGGAAATTATGTCCCAATCCAGCGGGCAGGGGCTGGCCGTAATCTGCAAGGCTCACGAACTGTCAAAAGAGGATTTCGTATCCATCTTCCTGCTGACAAACCGCGTGCGCAACCACGGCCATATGGTGGACCTTGCGGATATGACCAAAGCTATCAATTATTATAATCGCATAAAGCCCGATATGGCGCGCAGCATTATCCGGAATTCCTTGGGCGACGAGCTTCTGAAATAACTCAGGCCGCTTTCGCCGCACTTTCCAGCGCCGCAATGCCCGGCAGGGTTTTCCCCTCAAGCCATTCTAAAAACGCCCCGCCCGCCGTCGAGATATAGGTGAAATCAGGGCACGCGTCGGCATTTTCCAGCGCAGAAACAGTGTCTCCGCCGCCTGCAATGCTTTTGAGCTTTCCTGCTTTTGTCAGCGCCGCCGCCTTTGCTGCCAGAGCGTTCGTCCCGTTGTCAAAAGGCTTAAGCTCAAATACGCCCATCGGCCCATTCCAGAGCAGGGTCTTGCAGGCTTCCAAAACGCTTTCAACCGCCGCAATGCTTTCCGGGCCGATATCAATGGCCATTTTCCCGGCCGGAATTTCCGACGAAGAAACAACCTGCGACGGTGCATTAACCTTAAGCTCTTCGCTCACAACGCTGTCAACCGGCAGCACAATCTCGCATTGATGCGCCCGTGCCGTCTCCATAATCTTAAGCGCCTCGTCTTTCATCTCCGTTTCGCATAAAGAGCTGCCAACCTGTCCCCCTTGCGCATAGATAAACGTATTGGCCATCGCCCCGCCCAGAATAAGATAATCCACTTTCTTAACAATGTTATTTAACACATTGAGTTTTGTTGATATTTTTGATCCGCCGACAATCGCCGCAACCGGATGCTCCGGATGTTCAAGCGCCGCGTCCAGCGCATTGAGTTCCTGCTCCATCAACAAGCCTGCCGCTGCGGGCAGGCGCTGCGCCAACCCTTCCGTACTCGCATGAGCGCGGTGCGCGGCAGAAAACGCATCATTGGCATAGATATCACCGAGCGCCGCAAGCTTCGATACAAACGCAGGGTCGTTCGCCTTTTCACCTTTGTGAAAGCGCAAATTCTCCAGCAAGGCCACATCGCCATCGCACATGGATGACACCACAGCTTCGGCCTTCTCGCCAATACAATCCTGCGCAAAACGAATATCACACCCCCAGCGTTCCTCAAGGGTCGGCAGCAAAAATGCCAGCGACATTTCCGGGTTTTGCTCGCCCTCCGGCCTGCCGAAATGGGAAAGAATAAGAACTTTTGCTCCGCCTTCGCGCAGGAAATCAATCGTTGGCTTCAACCGGTCGATACGCGTTGTATCCATAACCTTGCCCCGCCGCGCCGGAACATTAAGGTCGGCACGCAAAAGGACTTTCCGGCCTTTAAGCTCCATATCGCGGATGGATTTGAATTTCATGGGCGTTCCATTTCCTCAGAGTAAAATTTAGCTCGCAAGGGTTTTGGCATGTTCTGTCGCTTCAATCAAGCGCGAACGTAAACTCGGGTCCAGCGCCGAATGCCCGGAATCCGGCACAACCACATAATTTGCCTCCGGCCAAAGCTGATGCAGCTTATGCGCCGTTACAATCGGGCAGATCACGTCATAGCGCCCCTGTATAATCGTTGCGGGAATGGCCCGGAAGGTTTCAATATGCCCGAGCAGGCTGTTTTCCGGCGCGATAACTTCATGCTTGAAATAATGGGCCTCAAGCCGCGCCAACGCCAAAGCATGGCTTTTTTGCTCATCCGTGGAAATCGTCTCATAATTGGGAAGCAGGGAAGAGCAGGCCCCCTCATAGAGACTCCAGCGGATCCCGGCTTCTTTTTGCAGCTCTTCATCGTCGCCGGTAAGACGCTTGTAGTAGCCTTCCAGAAGGTCGTCCTGCTCGCTTTCCGGCAAAAATCCCGCAAACTGCTCCCACGCTTCGGGGAAGATATTTTGCATACCATATAAAAACCAGTCTATTTCGTCCTGCTCACACAGGAAAACCCCGCGCAAAATCATGCTCAACACGCATTGCGGATGCTTCGCGGCATAGCTCAGCGCAAGCGTGCTGCCCCACGATCCGCCAAACAGATGCCAGCGCTCAATCTGGAGGTGCCCCCGCAAAGCCTCGATATCCCCAATCAGATGCGCCGTGCTATTGTTCTCAAGACTGCCCAACGGGTGAGAGCGCCCCGCACCGCGCTGGTCGAAAATGATAATCCGGTAATAATCGGGGTCGAAAAACCGCCTGTGCGTCGGTGTCGCTCCGGCCCCCGGCCCGCCATGCAGCAAAAGGATGGGAACGCCATCCGGGTTGCCGCTCTGTTCCCAATATAAATTATGCGTATCGTCAACGGCTAGAAAACCGCTGGAGTAGGGGGTTAGCGCGGGAAAAAGGTCGAGCAGCGGCCTGCGTGAAGAGGTATCTGCTTTTTTTTCATGCACCATCGCAAGCCCTGAATCTAAATCTTAAAATCTTTACGAATAGGAGCAGCTTAGGCCGACAGAGCCATAAAGGCAAAGGCTTTATTCGGAAAGAAGCTCAATCGCCGCCGGGTGGTCAATCTCTATATAAGGGCCGTTATATTCCTCAACCCAGCCGCGTACGCGCACCTTTTGGCCGTTCCAGTCAAACGGGTTCAGGCCCGCTTTGGAAAAATCACGCCGGTGCGCAGGTGGAATCGAAACGGTGAAATCATCGCGCCAGCTATTCCCGAAATTCAGGTAAACCCGGTTCTTTTTAAGCGCCGCGCTTTCAATCACCCCTTCAACAATCTGAAAACTGTTAATATAGTCCTTCGCCCCTTCCGGCGTGAGAACCTGCGCATCTTTTGCCCATATGCCCAGCTTTTCTTTGCGCGCATAGCGCTCAAGGGCATAAAGCTGCGCTGCCATTTCGGGATTACGCAAACTGGTTTGAACCTGCGCCAGCCCAAGCCCCGCAAGCGTCCCTTGTACCCACGCCATATCTTTTTGCCGTACAATATGCGCCAGAACATGCCCCATACGGTTCGTGCGTCCCCAGTCTTTTTGCCGGGTCTGGTAAATCAGCACCGTTTCCCCCTCAAGCATGTCTTTCAGAATTTTCAGCGCCGTAAGGGCGAAGGGTCCGGCCTCCTGCGGCGTATCATCTGTGAAATGCAGGCCGACCAGATGAACGATATCGCCGTTACTGAGCTTCATTGTTTGCGGAGAAATAACTTCAAGCACATTGGCTTTGCCGGTTTCGCGTAGCTCTTCGAAGTTACCTTTGGGAAACGGCTGCGCCCCCGCCGGGCTAAACCATAAAAAACTGGCAAGGGAAACTAAAATGGCTAAAATGAGTTTGATTTTAAACATGACACCAAATTGGATGATTTCGATGCGAGATTACAAGCTTTTCTTTGCGCTCATAATGTTTTTACCTGCGGCCTTTCTTTCCGCATGTTCGACAAACCCTGCAACCGGGCAGCAGCAATTCACCGCGCTGATGTCGCCGCAGCAGGAAACACAGGTCGGCGCATCCGAACATGAAAAAATCGTCAAACAATTCGGCCTGTATCAAAATCCGGCCGTAAACGCCTACGTCAATGAAGTCGGAAAGCGCGTCACCGCCAACACCGAACGCCCGGACGTAAAATATACTTTTTACATTCTCGACAGCCCCATCGTAAACGCCTTCGCGCTGCCCGGCGGCTATATCTACGTCTCGCGCGGGCTTTTGGCCTTGGCCAACAGCGAAGCCGAACTTGCCGCCGTACTCTCCCACGAAGCCGGACACATCACAGGCCGCCACTCGGCGGAGCGCTATTCCAGAGGGGTGGTAACGTCGCTCGGCGCGGGCATCCTCTCCGCTGTACTTGATAGCTCCGGCGCAACGCAAGCACTCGGTGTTGGCGCAAATCTTTATTTAAGCTCCTATTCCAGAGGGCAGGAAAGCGAAGCCGACTCCCTCGGGCTGCGCTACATGACACGCGGCGGCTATGATGCGCAGGCCATGCCGTCTTTCCTGTCTTCCCTTCACAGGCAGTCGGAGCTTGAAGCGCGGCTGGCCGGGCGTGAGGCCTCTGCGGGTATGGGGTATTTCTCGACTCACCCGGCCACGGCCGACCGCGTAGCACAAACGCGAGGGCAAACCGGCGCCTACCCCAAAGGCGGTCAGGTCAACCACGACCGCCACCTCAAAACAATTGATGGCATGACCTATGGCGACAGCGAGACGCAGGGATTCGCGCGCGGGCAAAATTTCTACCACCCCGGCATCGGTTTCACCTTTTCCGTTCCCGAGGGCTTTAATATAACCAACCAGCCCTCGCAGGTTACGGCGACCTCCCGCTCCGGTGGCATCATCATTTTTGATATGGCTCCGGACACGCAAGGCTTTAACCCTGCCGCCTATGTTAAAAACTGGGTGAAGGATAAACCCTTGCAAGGACTGGAAGCCATCACTGTGAATGGAAAGCCCGGCGCCACGGCAAGCTTCACCGGCAACGTAAACGGCAAAGCCATGACGATCCGCCTCGTCGCCATAAAATACGGCAATAAATTCGCCCGTTTCCAGATGGCATTCCCTCAAGGCGCACCGGCATCACTTGTTGAGGGCCTGAAAAAAACAACCTACAGCTTCCGCTCCATGAGCGCGGCGGAAAAACAGTCTCTGCGTCCCTACCGTATTGCCGTATTTGCCGCCCGCGCAGGCGATACAGTCGCGTCCATCGCCCGCTGGCAGCCCTTCACACAGCTTCAGGAAGAACATTTCCGCATTCTCAATGGCCTGGGACCAAACGAAGGCCTGAAAGCCGGCAGATTATATAAGAAAGTTGTTGAGTAGCCGCTTTGATGTCATTGTGAGGAGGCCGTAAGGCCGACGCGGCAATCCATTTAAGAGCGCTTCTGGATTGCTTCGCTGCGCTCGCAATGACGGCGGGCTATTTTTAATCCCTTTCGGGTTTAATTCCTCGCCGCTTGCGGCGCTTTTTTTTGTCATCCCGAGCGCAGCCGAGGGATCTGATCCACTCTCAGATTCCTCCACTCCCTACGGTCGGTCGGAATGACAGCGTTGTTGATACCTCTCCCCTTGGGACGGGGTCCTTCATCCTTCCAAAAACAGATTATCTGTATCCTCAACCTGATCTTCGATAGAGGTCTTGAGCTTCTCCATCGCGCGGGCCTCAAGCTGGCGCACGCGTTCTTTGCTCACGCCCAGCTCTTTCCCCAGAGCTTCAAGCGTCACAACCTCATGCCCCAAATGGCGCTGGCGGATAATGGTTTGTTCGCGCGCGCTTAAATCCCCAAGGGCCTTGTTCAGCCAACGCGAACGCGCCTGCGAGTCCATAACGCTGGAGACAATCTCTTCCGGGTTTGGACCCTCATCGCTCAGCATGCTTTGCCAGTCATCTTCGCCATCCTCGCTGATAACCGCATTCAGCGAAGGGTCCGCGCCCGAGAGCCGCCCCTCCATTAACTCCACATCTTTAACCTTAACGCCCAGCGCCTGCGCAATTTCCGCGCGGCCCGCATCGCTCAGCCCCTCGCGCTCTGTGCGGCCTTCAATTTTCGAACGCAACCGGCGCAAATTAAAGAACAAAGATTTATGCGCCGAGGTCGTGCCGGTCCGCACAATCGACCAGTTGCGCAAAACATAATCCTGAATGCTTGCACGGATCCACCATGTCGCATAAGTGGAAAAACGAATATCCCGCTCCGGGTCAAAACGCTCCGCAGCCTGCATCAATCCGACATTACCTTCCTGAATAAGATCGCCCATCGGCAACCCGTAATGGCGAAAGCGCGAGGCGACAGAAACCACAAGCCGCGTATAGGATTTCACAAGCTCATGCAATGCGCGCTCATCATCCTCGTCACGCCAGCGCCGCGCCAAGGCAAGCTCATGCTCTTTTTCAAGCATCGGCTCATTCATCGAACTGCGGATATAATCCATATTCGCTTTTTGAGTCTGCGGATCGTCTATATAGGCCATATTGCTCTCCTGTAAAATCTCTGCACTTACTTATACGTGCGTAAGCATAAAGACCTTCGCACAAACTGCCGCAAAGTTACAAATTTTTAAGAAGGAGTACGTTTTTTTTTAAGCTTCAAGAATTTTGCTTGCATGGCCATCGGCGTCAAAGCCAACGCTGACAAGCCTGCCGCCGAACCCGCAGCCGTCATCAACCGTCGCAGTGATGCAGTTTAACAGCATTCCGCGATGTTCGGGATCAAACCCGCGCACCACCTTTTCAAATGGTTTATAGGTTTCCTGAATAGATTTAAATTCATCGCTCGCCCACCAGATATGATCCCCCTGAGCGTGAAGCGGCTGGCAGGGCATCAGCCCGGCATGAACAAACAGCATAGGGTAGGGCGCTTGCTCGTCCGTATAAGCCATGCGCTTAAGCTGATTAAAGAAAACCTCATGCCCCGGGCGGGCGCGAAGCGCTTTGCGGATTGTGTTTGTCCAGCGCGTAAGGCTCATAATCCCGGATTTGCAGGCTTCAATGCCGTCATGCGGCGACAACCCGTAATCGTAAAGCGTGTTCGACAAACCGCTGCCCAGCATCCACAGCAGCACATTCGCGGGATCGGGTGCAAATTGAAGCTGTAAAAGCTTCTCCCAGATAAGCTCCTGCTGCCCGCGCAAATAAACAAAATCGGTGCAGACCATCCCCGGCATAGCCAGAACCATGCGGCGGAATGTCAGAATTTCATCAACACAGGCCACCGAATGATCGCCGTAACCCGTATAGTTTCCATGATAAACGATCCGGTCGCCGGGCCTGATATGCTCAAGGATATGATCGTGAAGACGCGTCAACTCATCCAGACAGCCGTGAATGGCCGGAACCGTCCAGACCATACGAGGCCGTCCTATTTTGGCATACAAATCGCTATGGTCCCGGTGTGCGGTCAATGGTTTTGCAAACTCTTAACGATAAAAAAGAGAGAAGGGCGGGAGAAGTTCCCAGAATCAAATACACTATACAATAAAAACAGACCTATAGGAAGTGGATAGTTTTAGTGTTTTGAGATTAAACGCCCCCACCCAGCTTCGGCTGGGCTCATCATAGTCATTTGTATTAACAATAGGGGCTTTGTTGTTGGATACCACGTTTCTTGAGTTCCTTTCTGTTTTGCAGGAACTGGGTCGATCTCGATATTAGGGTTCACAAAGCAAAAAGGCCGGGTTTAGCCCCGGCCTTCCAATATTCTAATTCCCAATATTCTAATCTCCAGATTAAGCGGCCTTTTTGCTTTCTTCGCTGCTCTTGGCCACACCCATAAGGTCCTCAAGGCGCTCTGTCGCTTTAACCTCTGTAATCTTCTGAACCGCGGCAACCTCACGCGCCAATCTTTCAAGCGCGGACTGGTAAATCTGACGCTCGCTGTAAGATTGCTCGGTGTCGTCGTTGCTGCGTTTAAGATCGCGTAGAACTTCCGCAATGGCCACCGGATCGCCGGAATTGATCTTTGTTTCGTATTCCTGTGCGCGGCGGCTCCACATCGTGCGGCGAACGCGGGACTTGCCTTTAAGCGTCTTCAGCGCGCTGTCCATATGGTCCGCACTGCTCAGCCTGCGAAGGCCCGAAGCTTCGGCTTTCATAACCGGAATTTTAAGACGCATACGGTCTTTCTCAAAGGAAACGGCATAAAGACTGACATCCATCCCGCCGATATTATGCGTTTCAACGCCTTCAATAACGCCAACGCCATGGGCCGGATAAACAACGGGAGTTCCTGCGGTAAAGTCAAAATTATCATTATTAGCCATATTCCTGTGCACCTTCTCTTGTTTTTTTGTTAGGTCCGTATAAAACGCCTCTTCTAAGCGCCAAAAAACAGCGCCGACAAAGCGTTTCCTGCTACTCACAAAACATTTTACTGTTCGAATGTGAAGGCGCAGTATACTTAAATTTTCGTAAAAAAGCAACAAAAACTTCAAAATCCGCCAAAGCCTTAGCCTCTATCTGTTTTCATAAGGCTTTATCGCCGCCGTGTCCATCTGCTTTCGAAGCCTCTCATATTGTGCCAGCTTGTGCTGCGGTATAAAATTTTCATCCACAATACGGCTGATAGTTGAAAGCTTCGTCGATACGTGAAGGAGGCGGCGCGCGTTATTGTTATAGCGCCCCAGTTCCATGGCGATAAGGTCGTGCATCATCCGCTCCGACAGCGCAGCGGTCAGACCCGAAAGCGTACACGCCCTGACGCAAACGGAATTGTCGCGGTGTGTCTGTATGCGGGCTAAATAGAATTCATTCTCTTGCCGCGAGCATATGAATTTTTTGACATTCACGTTTTTCAGATCGGAATCACGGCAAAAATGATCGGCAAACCGTTCAAAGTTCATGGTTTTAAGGTCGTAAGCACGTCGGGAAATGTCCACCGATGTTTCGATAAGGCTGGTGACGCGGGCGCCCTCCATGATCTCTGCAAGATTGAGCGTCGCATTGTTACTGTACATCAACGCATTGATCTGGTTTGTTTTTTCAAGAATCTTGATATAAGCCAAAGGGGTTTTGGCGAGATGCTCGTCAAATTGTAAATGTACCAAAATCCTTTTTTCGTGAAGCGGAATAATGTTCAAAAGCTTGCTTTGTGCTTTATAATCAAAGCGAAATCCGCTACCCCACACTGAAAAAGAGCCCTTCGTACAAGTTTCCTCATACTTCATCCTAAACTCAGTCCCTGATGTTCATTTTGATTTTCTAATATATGCGCCTAAAAAATGTAAAAGTCAAATTTTTCTCATATCTCATTGAAAAGTATAGAAAACATAGCGTCAGGCTTTGCGTTGGCTGCGCGGTCAAAACATGGGAAATGAGGCTGTAACCTGTATTTTCAGGGTATTTTTTACAAAAATAAGCGAAGTAATGTATTGTTTTACAATGACTTATAGTTGTCCGGCGTAAGAATCATAAGATAAAAAGCATGCTGCGCTGCGCATATTTTATTCAAGTTTGCCTGTGTCCAGAGACTTGCCCGCCGTGTCGAGTGTCGCCGCTACGCCCACCGGAAGCGGGAGGAGCGTGTCCCCATGCCCGAATGGCGCATGGCTCAACACAGGAATCTCACGCTCTTCCGTCAGTTCCATAACAATCTCTTCAAGCTCAAAGCCGAAAGGATTTCCCGTATCCTTAGCCGTCAGGAACTCGCCCAGAATCAGGCCGCCGATCTGCTCAAACACGCCCATGCGCTTCATATGCGCAAACATCCTGTCGAACCGGCTAAGCTCGTCTCCTGCATCCTCAAGAAAAAGAATGGCATCGCGCAAATTCGGGCAGTCATTTGTCCCCGGCAGGTAATGAAACAGCGAAAGACACCCGCCGACCAGCCGCCCCGCCGCATGGCCGGGGCGCAAAACCTCGCATTGATCCAGATGTATAACAGGGCGTTCTCCCGCCAGTATTTCCAAGGTATCGTCCAGTTGCTCAAACCTGTGCAAGGCCTTAAAAACCTGCGCATGATAGCCCGGAATACCGGTATGGGCGTAAATCGCGTTTAAAAGCGCTGTAACATCACTAAAACCGATCAGCGGCTTGGGGTTTTGGGCGATAAGCTCGTAATCCAGCCCGTCAAGCATATAAAGCGCACGGTTGCCGCCGCCCGCCGCCCAAATGGCATTCACATTTTCCCGCACATAAAGCTCGTGCAGCGCATCCAGCTTCTCCGCCGTGGTTCCCGCAGATTGATGCAGCCGCGCATAGGTCTGTTCGTGAACAAAAACTTCATAACCGCGTTCTTCCAGCGCGGCCTGAGATTTTTCAATATCCCCCGGCTCGACAAAACCCGACGGCGCCATAACGCCGATCAAATCACCTTGTTTAAGAGGAGGGGCAGGGGGGTACGCCATGCATTCGGCCTTTAACCGTCAGAGGTAACTTTGTCGATAATCTCTTTAAGCGTTTCTTCGGCTTTCAGATTTTCAATCTGGCAGGTCCCCGCAGCTTTATGCCCGCCGCCGCCACGTTTGAGGCAGAGCGCACCGACATCGGTCTTGCTGGTTCGGTTGAGAATGGATTTCCCAATTGCAAAAACCGTGTTCTGCTTGTTTTTCCCCCAGAGCATATGAATAGAGATATTGCATTGCGGGAATAGGGCATAAATCACAAACCGGTTCGCCGCCCAGATCGTTTCTTCCTTGCGCAGGTCCAGAACAACCAGATTGCGGTGAACCGCGCTGCAACGCTCAATCTGCTCACGCGCTTTAATCTGGTGTTCAAAATACAGGTCCACCCGTTCTTTAACATCGGGAAGCTGCAAAATATCTTCAATCGTTTCATGATTGCGGCAATGGTCGATCAGCTTCATCATCAACTGGTAGTTGGAAATGTTGAAATCGCGAAACCGGCCAAGCCCTGTACGCGCATCCATTATAAAGCTCAAAAGCTCCCAGCCCTCGGGGTTGAGAATGTCTTCTTTGCTGAACTGCGCCGCGTCCGCTTTATCCACGGCTTCCATCATGTCATCGCTGACATTGGGAAAGCTCGCTGCGCCACCGAAATAATCGTAAACCACGCGCGCTGCCGACGGCGCGTCCGGGTCTATAACATGATTTTCCGCCAGCCCGCCCAGCCGCTCCGTTTCACTGGCATGGTGGTCAAAAGCCATATAAACGCCCTCGGCATAGGGCAGGTTGGTTGTAATGTCGTCCGGCCCGACATCAATAAGCCCGTCTTGCATATCCTTGGGGTGAGCAAAGGTTACATCATCAATCAGATCAAGCTCTTTCAACAAAATACCGCAGACAAGCCCGTCCATATCGCTGCGCGTAATCAGACGGTATTTTTTCCCTTTTTCCGGCATAAGCTTTGCAGCGTTCGACATTGACAGAGTTCTCCCCATAAGAGCAAGCGGTTGACAATTCAGAAACCCATTACTGTATTGTACGCAGAAAAAGCTAAACAGAAAATGAAAAAAGCGCCGCCAGCGGCCTGAGCGCAGGAATAACGGGGTCTGGTACACCTCGCCCTGTCGCTTAAGCCTGAGGGCTCGCTTTAAAAAACGCCCCTAAGCCTTGGCCGCGTCTTTTTCTTCTTTGTCACTGCCGCCTTTTTTCTTCTTCTTTTTATCATCGGCAATCACCATAACCGGAGCCTTGTCGTTGGTAACAGTTTCTTTTTTGACGATAACCTCTTCAAGCCCCTCAACATCCGGCAGTTCAAACATCGTATCAAGCAGCAGATTCTCAAGAATAGAGCGCAAACCCCGCGCCCCGGTTTTGCGCTCAATCGCTTTCTTCGCAATAGCTTTCAGCGCATCGGGCTTAAACGTAAGCTCAACGCCCTCAATACCGAACAGCTTCTTGTACTGTTTCACCAGCGCGTTTTTCGGCTCCGTCAGGATGGTAATCAGCGCGTCCTCATCCAGATCCTCAAGCGTCGCAATAACCGGCAGGCGTCCGACAAATTCCGGAATAAGGCCGTATTTCAACAAATCCTCCGGCTCCAGCTCTTTAAACAGCTCGCCGATATTACGCTCGTCCAGATCTTTGACATCCGCGCCAAACCCGATCGTCGTGCCGCGTCCGCGCGCGGCAATAAGCTTGTCGAGCCCGGCAAACGCCCCCCCGCAGATAAACAGGATGTTCGCCGTATCGACCTGCAAAAATTCTTGCTGCGGATGCTTGCGCCCGCCCTGCGGCGGCACCGAAGCAACCGTCCCTTCCATCAGCTTCAGCAAAGCCTGCTGCACACCTTCACCCGATACGTCGCGGGTAATGGAAGGGTTGTCGGACTTGCGCGAGATTTTGTCAATCTCGTCAATATACACAATCCCTTTCTGCGCCCGCTCAACATTATAGTCACTGGCTTGCAGCAATTTAAGCACAATGTTTTCTACATCCTCGCCCACATACCCGGCTTCGGTCAGGGTCGTGGCATCGGCCATGGTAAAGGGCACATCCAAAATTCGCGCCAGTGTTTGCGCCAAAAGCGTCTTACCGCAACCGGTCGGTCCGACGAGCAGGATGTTGGACTTCGCCAGTTCAATATCGCTGCCGCTGCCCGTTCCCCCATGCTCCAGACGTTTGTAATGGTTATGAACCGCAACAGACAACACGCGCTTCGCGCCTTCCTGCCCGATCACATAATCATCCAGAACCTGCTTGATCTCGGAAGGGGCGGGAACGCCCTCACCTTCACGCACAAGCTGCGTTTTATCCTCCTCGCGGATAATATCCATGCACAGCTCAACGCACTCATTACAAATGAACACGTTCGGCCCGGCAATAAGCTTGCGAACCTCATGCTGGCTCTTGCCGCAGAAAGAGCAGTAAAGAGTATTCTTGCTGTCTGTTTTGTCTTTGTCTGATTTGCTCATGGAGGGAACGTTCCGATCTTTGATATTTTTACCAATCTAGCCAAGCCGCCTAGGCACACGCAAGCCCTATATAAACAAATTTAGGGTTTTCCTCGCATAAAAACCGATTGCTCTTCTTTCTTATTGTACTATATGGTGCCTCACCATGACAAAGGAAACCTTAAGCGAGTTAATTGAAAACTTCGCTCTTTTCGAAGACTGGGAGGAGCGCTACCGCTACCTCATCGATCTGGGGCGAACGCTCCCCGCCATGGATGAAGCCCTGAAAACAGATGAGAGCTTTGTGCAGGGCTGCACCTCGCGCGTATGGATGCACCCCGAGATCCGCGACGGCAGGTTCTATTTTATCGCCGATAGTGATGCCCATATCGTACGCGGCCTTATCGCGATTCTCGACCGCGCTTATCAAGGGCAGCCCTTAAGCGATATCGGCAAAATTGATATAAAAGGCGCATTCGAAAAAATCGGCCTCGGTGAAAACCTCTCCCCCAACCGCCGTAACGGCTTCTTCGCGATGGTGGAGAGGATTAAGGGTTTTTCAGGTTAGTTTTTTCCAGGAAAAGGAAGGGGCGCCGCTGCCGTACCTAACTTTGACACTTTTTCTAAAATTTCTTTATGAAGCTCTGGGTCACCTTCTTCGTCATGAATCAAAAGAAACTGTTCGTAATATTGTTTTGCCATGCCCGGTTGGTTTGTCTCTTCGCATATTTCGCCAAGGCCAAGAGGACCGTCATAATTATCGGGGTTTATTCCCATGCCTTTTTTAAATAATTCGCTGGCGCGATCGTATCTTTTTAATGTCCCCATCGGGGATGGTTAAAATCCCTCGCCTTCAGGCGAAGAGAAGTTTATACCTGTCGCTATGCGACGTTATACGATAGGCAGCCACACGAAGACGGATTTAAAAGTGCACCTGATCTGGGTTCCAAAGTACCGGAAGAGGGTGATGACAGGCGAGGTGGCGGTGCGCACCAGAGATGTTCTGCGCCAGATAGCCATGGAGCACGAGCTTGAGATTATAACCGGGAAGGTCGCGAGCGATCATGTGCACATGTTTATTGGCTATCGTCCGACGCAGAATATAAGTCAGATCGTGCAATGGCTCAAAGGCATAAGCTCGCGGATTTTACTCTCTGAGTTTGCGCATTTGCGCAAGCAGTTCTGGGGCAGACATTTCTGGGCGCGTGGGTACTGCGCTATCAGTTCCGGAAATATCACAGATGAGATGATCCAGAAATATATCGAGGAACAAGAAGGGGAGCCGGTAGAGGACAGTCGATTTACAATCGACCCCTAACTAACCCCTCGCCTTATAGGCGAGGGTTGTTCAGTTCTTTGTTTGCCCACGCGGATGCAAACAATATATCCCCATATTCGTCTATGATGTTTTCTTCTATTGCTGTATCTACAAACGAAATCAAATCTTCAGGGCGTTCCAGATAACTCAAGGCAAAAGCTTTCTGCTGGTATATCTCCCCATCTTTAATGCCTAAGGCTTCCGCATGGTTGGCCGCCTCAAGAGCGCTTTCTTCTAGTCCGATATTTCTGAGCGACCAAACAACCCAGTGATAATTATCGGCATTAGGATCAGATTTCGCATTTATAATATGCTTCTTCATGCTTTCGTTTAAGGCCTTTAGTGCATTGTCTGCGCAAGGTAAAAAATCAATCACATTTAGTAGCTTAGATATTTCGGATGTCTCTAGCTTGTCCATGTATTTTACAACATGTTCAAAGATTGCGTTTGCAGCAGCGTTATCTTCCCGCACTGTTTTCTCCAAGGGGTAAAAGTTTGGAGTAGGCTACCAAGGCGTGATCAATATGTCAACTAAAGATATGAAAATTAATTGTTTGCGGAGGGCTTTGCTTTTGCCTTCTTCTTCGGCGCTTCTTCTTCTGCCTTAACACCCGAATAATGCACGCTCTTTAAAATATCGCTAAACAGCTTATCCGCCGCTTCGTGTGCCTGACCGATCAACTCGGCTTCCAGTGAAAAGACGGACTGCTTCCCGATCCAGAGCTGCGCGATATAGATGGTCGGCATCGTCCCAACCTTGCCCGAACCCGCGAGTCCAGCCTGCTTATACCCTTCTTCCTCGCGAAACTCGCTGTTATACTCGTCAATAACGTTGCTTTTCGTCATCGCGCGCAGCGTCGCCTCCATGACCTGCGGGCTATAATCCTTATACAAATCGGCATCAACGCGGTTGCAGATCACGCGGAAATTCACGGTCGAGGACAGCTCATACACTTGCGTATAGCTCACCAGATCAAAACAGCGTTTCATCTCCTCATCCTCGCACCGCCGCGCGGTATAAGGCTCATCGGGAAAGGTAATTGAAAATTCGCAAGGCTCGGGCGAGTATGTCGAACCTTCCTCTTCAGCAACCGCCTCTTCAATCGGCACCTCATCTTGTGCAAAGCTTGAGACGCAAAACGTCATTGCGATGAGGCTGAAAGCCAACGCAGCAATCCAGTATCTGGATTGCTTCGCTAGTGTTCGCAATGACAGGATATGTATCATGCGCTCCACACCTTCGGATCGGCCTGCACCTGCTCGCCGCTGCCCATATCTTTAACCTCATGGTCCTGCCCGTCCTCGAATGGTGGAAACCATACATAAGGTATGCCCTTCTTCTCCGCATACCCAACCTGCTTACCCACTTTCTGCGGCGCGTGATACAACTCCACATTCATCCCGCGTTCGCGAAGGAGCCGCGCCGCTTCCGCCGCCGCCCCGCGCTGTTCTTCCGATGGTAGCACGACAAGCACCTGCGCCGGAGATTTCGGCCCGGGCTGTATCTTTCCCGCCTGACGCAAAACATCAAACAGCCGTGTAAAGCCGATGGATATCCCAACGCCCGGCAAATGTTTGTTGATATACGAACCGGCCAGATCGTCATACCGCCCGCCCGAGCAGACCGAGCCCGTAAATTCCGGCACATCCAGCAAAGCCGTCTCATACACCGTCCCGGTGTAATAATCGAGGCCACGGACGATGGAGAGGTCAGCAACTACGGAGCCTTGAGGTAAGTGAGAAAGTTGGTCCATTACAAAAGATAATTCTTCTACACCCTCATTAAATGTCTGGTTGTTTTGAAGTTTTATATAAAGAATCTGTAATTGTCTCATACCACTGAGAAAGTCTTCACTAGATGAGTACTTTGAACCGGCCAAAACCAAAAACCTGCCTATGGTTTCAGCGTATAACTTATCGTCAATTTCAATTTGGTTTTCTTGTATATAATCAAATATATTTTTTGTTACCTGTTCCTCACCAATTTTAGCGATTTTATCTATGTTGCTAATAACGACCGCTAGCAAACCTTCAGCTTTCATTCCTAAAGCTTCAAAATAACCTTTCATGATTTTTCTATTAGAAACCCGAAGCTGCACCCGGCCAATATCCAGCGCCGCCAGCGCCTCATAACAAACCGCCGCCACCTCCGCATCAAAATGAATCGGCAGGTTATCCTGATGAATTACATCAATATCGCATTGATAAAACTCCCGCATCCGTCCCATTTGCGGGCGCTCCCCGCGCCAGACCTTTTGCATTTGGTAGCGCTTGAACGGAAAAGTCAGTTCAGAAAAATGCTGTGCGACATACCGGGCGAAAGGGACCGTCTGGTCGAAATGCAGCGCCAGCCGCGCATCCTTATCGCCGTCTTCCTTGTGCAGCCGCTCCAGCACATAAATCTCTTTATCGACATCCTCACCCTTCGCCGCAATCACCTCAAGTTCCTCTACCGCCGGGGTTTCGATGGAACCATAGCCATAGCTCTCAAACACGGCGCGGATTTTATCCAGCCACGCCAGCTCCACCGCGCGGTATTCCGGCAACCATTCGGGAAACCCGCTAATTGGCCCCGGCTTGTAAATTTTCTTTTTCTCACTCATGAAATTCTTTTACATGGCTCTATGCATGAAGTCGAGGCAGGTATTGTATTTTTACCGTTATTTAAGGCGCCATCCCGCCGCCGGGACCCTCATTCTCGCCCGGCATGTTTTTTCTACGAAAAGGCACAACCTTGTTAAGGCCACCAGCCGAAGTGTTAAAGGCGCTGGAGCGTTCGGGCGCTCCGCGATTCTCAAGCTCTGTTCTTTCCCGTTCATCGGCCGCCAAAACTGCTTTATTGATGCCGAGTATAGACAAGCCTCTGCCTCGTTCAATCGCCCCCTGTATTTCAGGGACGGCCTGTTGTACCAGACGCCGAAGGTACCGGGCCTCAAGCTTAAAACGGGATGCCATATCCTCCGGCAGGGGGCCGGTTTGGCTAATGCACAAAGCTGCTTCCGCCGTATCCTGAGTCATACCCTGCATGGGGCGTCTATAGAATTCCAAATTCAGCCTGACAGCATTGATCCACTGATTGAAAATACGCTCAACAACATCCGTCGCTTCGCTTAGCTGCGGGTTTTTCGTGAGCGCCCCAAAATAATGCGTGGTCGGCACGCACAGCCGGGGGTGCTTCAAGCCTTCCGCCAGAACATAAATTTTATGCCGCTCGTCATATCGCTCATAGCAGGAACCGACCCGAAGCGTAAAGGGCGTATTCTCAAATGTATAAACGTCTTCCTCTTTGTCCATAAAAACCTCTCGCGAAAGGTTGTAATGCAGATTGTATGGTTATGTCAATTAAAAGTGAAGACAATTACTTAAGAGGCGTTATCCCCATAACCGGCTTATGATCGGGGAATGGTGTTTTATGCTGCCCGCCGTCGCGCTTCTGCGCGAAGTTTTCTGTGTTTTCCCTGTTGAGTTCAGCCGTTCTCTTTCGCGCTTCAACCAGAAATTCGGCCCACCGCACCGCGACCCGCTCCACCTCTTCTTCATCCATCGGCTCGGCAAGCGCAAAAATAGCTTCGCGCGTATCAAAATCGCATATGGCATGCTTGGCAATCGGCACCCCTTTGAGAAGATTAAATTTTATGCTTTCTTTTTCATCGTCGAGGGTTGCGCCCCCTTCTTCTCTAAGAAAGTTTCCCAGGGCCGTGTTGTTTCCCATGGCGGTAATGAGGTTCCTTATTTTATCCGTAAAGGGCTCTGCATATTCTCGTAAATCCGCGTATTCATCGCTGTTATACATCTCTGTAAAGATAGCGGGATCCACGCCTGGCAGGTTATCAACACTGGGAAGAAGGTTTAAGGGAAGAGCGTTCTTCTCTTTGTTTGCCTCAAATTCTTTTGCAACCGAAATAATCCTCCGTTCAGGCAAGGCAAAAACGCCGCCAGTCAAACGGTCAAAGAAACACGCCGCTGCAAATTCTCCTTTTAGTCCCATAACACCCTGACTTCATTGTTTTTACAATTATACAGCACTATGAAAAATAAATGCAAGTTCTTGAGGCGCTTGGGAAAATTTTTCAAAAATAGCTGCGCCAAGGATTTTTGTTGACATAATGCATTATTGTTCTATATTTACAGCATATTATAAAAACTTGGAAGAGTACTGTTATGAATAAGTCGAAGCTGCAATGCGCATTGCTATGCCCCCCTGTACAGAATCCTTTTAACCTTCTTTCCTTTAACAACACTAAAGATGGTAAGAGAGTTCCTGCGGTTATAACTATTGGTCATTTTAGGAGTAAAGGCTCTGAGCAGACGCTCACTGCTGATGTCGCTGAAACAATTGCTTTTAATGGTTCTATGGCGCAGATCACCGGTGAGGAAGGAGGCCCCGCTCAAGACCCAAGAGTTCAAGCATGCACAGCAGCTCTCAGTTTTTTGGATCCGGAGAGATAGGCTAAAAATTCATTCCTCAAACAAATCCGCGAGCTGGTCGATAAGCGCCTTCGCAAGCTGGTCCGCATCCGCAATCATCATTGCCTTTTTGTAATAGCGCGTCACATCATGTCCAATGCCAATCGCGGTAAGCTCAATTTTGCCGCTGCTTTCAATCCAGTGGATCACATTGCGTAAATCCGCCTCAAGAATGTTGGACGGATTCACCGACAGCGTGGAATCATCCACCGGCGCGCCGTCCGAAATCACCATCAAAATTTTCCGCGCCTCCGGGCGTTTCGCCAGCCGGTTGTGCGCCCACACCAGCGCCTCTCCGTCGATATTCTCCTTCAATATCCCTTCTTTCAGCATCAGCCCGAGATTCTTCCGCATCCGGCGCATCGGCGCATCCGCAGCCTTATAGATGATATGACGAACATCGTTCAGCCGCCCCGGCGCGGGCGGGCGACCCTGTTCCAGCCACAACTCTCGCGACTTCCCGCCTTTCCACGCCCGCGTGGTAAAACCCAGAATCTCGACCTTTACCGCGCAGCGCTCCAGCGTCCGCGAAATAATATCAGCACTCATCGCCGCCAGTGCGATAGGCCGCCCGCGCATAGACCCGGAGTTATCAATCAATATCGTCACCACGCTATCGCGAAAATCCGTTTCTTTCTCCGCTTTATACGACAGTGGCACTGTCGGGTTTGCAACAATCCGCGCCAGCCGCGTGGGATCGAGAATACCTTCATCCAGCCCGAATTCCCAGCTCCGCCGCTGCTGCGCCATCACCTTGCGCTGCAAACGGTTGGCCAGCTTGGTGATAATCGCCTGATGCGTACTGAGTTGCTCGTCAAGCGCCCTGCGCAGGCGCACCAGCTCCGCCGGATCGGCCAGCTCCGCCGCATCAATCTCCTCGTCGAACTGATCGGTGTAAATGTGGTAGCGCCCGCCTGGCCCCTCGGTGAAATCCTTGCGGTTCTGAAACGCCGGATCACCCGCATGCTCTCCAGCCTCGTCCTGCCCCTCGCTGCCCTCGCTATCATCCTCAAGGGACATATCCATGCCCTCATCGCCTTCACCCTCATAGGTATCGTCCATACCCGCTTGCCCGCCTTCGGACTCTTCTGAAACTTCTTCACCGGATTGGCTCTCTTGCTGCTCCTGCGCGCCGTCATGTTCTTCATTCTCCCCATCATCGGCATGCTCTTCACCATCACTGTCTTCAACCGGCATGTCGAGCGCTTTAATAAGCTGCTTCGCCAGCCCGGCAAAAGCGGCCTGATCGTGCAGCGTACCTTTCAACGCTTCAAAGCGAGAATCCCCAAGCTGTGAATCAATCACCGGTTTCCACAGTGCAATCAGCTTCTCCGCCGAGGGAGGAGGGGCCTCGCCCGTCATCGCCAGCCGTGCAAGAACATGCAGCGCATCGCCAGTCCCGACCTGATCTTTGCTGCTCAAATTTTGAAACCCGCTATGGCGGCATTTTTCCTCCAGAACCGCGCTTAAGTTCGCCCCGATGCCCGCCATCTCGGCAAAGCCCAAAGCCTCGCACCGTGCTTGCTCCAATGCGTTAAACGCCTCCAAAGCCTGCCTGTCGCGGGGGCTTACCCGTCTGTGCAGCTTCTCATCATGATGCGCAAGATAAAGCGCCTGCGCATCCGCGCACCCGCGCAAGAGCCGTTTTTCCTCCGGCGGCAGGTTGTGTCCGGCAGAGGGAGCGGGCAGGCGCGGCTTCCCCGCCGACGGCAGCCGCCCCGTTGGCGCTTCCGCAGAGGAAAACGTCACCTCAAGGTCCTTTTTCCCCGCAATCGTGCGCAGCGCCACCGACGTCGCGTGCTTAAAATTTTCGATACTGTTGGCGCTTTTTTCGTCCATGATGTTTTTTACCACAGCGCGTCCGTCATTGCGAGGCGAAGCCGAAGCAATCCAGAAGGGCCGGGCGCAGACAAAATATTGACATATAACAAATCTCTGTGCTACCAATTTCTTCTTTTTTCGTAATGTTGCGGAGGTGGTATGGCTTTTGAGGCAATTAGAAAAGCGGCCTATACAGTTATTGGCATCGCAGCCACGCCTATAATTGTTGGAATGGCAAGCGCTCTCGGCAGAGGAGTCGTTGCTAGCGATTCTTCGTTTGAAGGGGATAAAACGGCTTTTGTGGTCGATGGTGCCATAAGCGATGCAACCTTAACATTCCACGCTGCCAAAGATACATTAATACTCGTTCCAAACGCCATTGGTTGCGCAACAAAGGCTGAAGCGCCTTATATGGATAAAATCCAGTCCAGACTTCCTAACGGGGAAAAATATTCAAAATCGGATTGTTTGACCGCCGTAGCTCTGGAATGGGTCGAGGATCTATCCGCCGCCTGGCGGGAGTATAGTAAAGACGAAACCCCGGAAACGAACTTGCGTTGGGACTACAACCAATCCTCCGGGGCAAAGCCGCAGGGCTACGGAAACGCCCCGGCTCAGTCTTTAGAGGTTAACGGCCAAAAATATGAAAGCGGCTTTAACCTGCCGCGATATTCTGTATAAAAAAGCAGGGATAAAAGAACATGATGAATAAAAAAAGCGTTGCTGTTCTGGCCTTTACCATCGCTGTGGGGGGGCTTGTAGCGATGCATACCGGTCAGACATCTGAGCGGCAAAAGAAAGAGGAAGTACCCTTGGCGTCTATACGGGTCGCTGATAAACAAAGAGACATAAGCGGAATCTCAGTTGAACAAGCCTGCGAAAAGCTTGACATAAGGCTCTCGGAGCTAAGACAGGGGTTGTTGAAGGATGGAATGGCAGGCGGTATCACATTCGAGCCTCAATACATTTCAGAAGCCTGCGATCAGGATGTGGAAAAGGCTCTCCACCTTGCTGGGCAGGAAAACAAAGGGGGAACGCCTTTTGCAGCTATACGGGTCTCTGATAATCAAAAAGGCATAATCGAAATCTCAGCCAAAGAAGCCTGCGACAGGCTTGAGGTAAGGCTCTCGGAGCTAAGGCGGGTGTTCTGGCAGGATAGGATGGCAGGCGGTATCACATTCGAGCCTCGATACATTCCGGCAAAATGCCATCAGGATGTGGAAAAAGCTCTCCAACTCAACGTCGCCATGAAATAATCTACCCCACCGCAACATTGCGTATAGAGCTTTCCGGCAAATCCACATTAAAGCAGCGCTGGTAATATTCCGCGACGATTGGCCGCTCGGCCTCATCACATTTATTCATGAACGAAAGTAAAAACGCCAGATCGCGGTTGTTGTCAAAAATCAGCGTATTCTCAATCCAGCTTAGCACCGTGCGCGGGCTCATCAATGTTGAGAGATCGCCGTTGATAAAACCCTCTCGGGTCAGGTCCGCCATGCGCACCATCTTATCAATCATATCGCGGCCTTGGTCGTGCTCAAGCTCCGGAAACTTCGCCAGCATGATATTCATCTCATCATCATGGGCAAGGTAATTAAGCTGCACCACCACGTTCCAGCGGTCCATCTGCCCTTGGTTGATCTGGTGCGTGCCGTGATACAGCCCTGTCGTATCACCCAGCCCGACAGTATTCGCCGTGGCAAACAGGCGGAACGCCGGGTGCGGGCGGATAATCCGGTTCTGGTCGAGCAGAGTGAGCTTGCCTTCCGCCTCCAGCACACGCTGAATCACAAACATTACATCCGGACGCCCCGCGTCATATTCGTCAAACACCAGCGCCACCGGGTTCTGGATAGACCACGGCAGCAAACCCTCTTTCCACTCCGTAATCTGCTTCCCTTCTTTCAGAACAATCGTATCTTTCCCGATCAAATCCACGCGGGAGACATGCGAATCAAGGTTAATGCGCACACACGGCCAGTTCAGCCGCGCCGCAACCTGCTCGATATGCGTCGATTTCCCCGTCCCGTGATACCCTTGAATCATCACCCGGCGGTTATGCGCAAAACCCGCCAGCACCGCCAGCGTCGTGTCATGGTCGAACTGATAGGTCGGGTCCTCCGCCGGAACATTCGCACTGTCTTCGCTAAATCCCGGCACCTGCCAGTCAATGTCCAAACCAAACACATCGCGTACATTCACCTTGGTGTTGGGAATGGTCGAGTACTTGCCTTCCTTGGCCTTAATCGTCGTAATGTCAAACGACATCCCCGCCGATTCTTTTTCCTTATCCAGCTCTTCTGCGCTTTTCATGATAGTTTCTTTCTAAATTTTTAAACCACTAAGACACTAAGGTGCACTAAGTTTCTATACCGAAATCCTTTTTATTCCATCTTTGATAAGGGGCCTATTAAAATTCACAAGCAGTCCGGTTTTTATATTTGAAAGTTTTAAATACGTTATGAGTTGCGCCTGATAAAGAGAATTCATTTTTTCGACGGCTTTTAACTCAACGATAAAACTCTCTTCAATGAGCAGATCCAGCTTGTAGCCTGCTTCAACTTTTACGCCGTCATAAGAGACAGGTAAAGTTTTTTGCCTTTCGACGCCCAGGTTTCTTTTTCTAATTTCATGTTCAAGACATGCCTCATAGGCGTTTTCAAGTAAGCCTGGGCCCAGCGCTTTGTGAACTTTAAAAATACAATCAACAATGATTTTTGAAACATCAGGCTCGTTGTCTTTTGTAATCATGAAAACCCTTAGTGAAACTTAGTGTCTTAGTGGTTAAACCTTTTTATGCGCGTTCCGGTAAGTCTTCAAACCTCTCATAAGCCAGCCGAAGCACCGTATAGGCCATATTGATCTCTTTGAGAAGCTCTTCCGATTTTGTGCATCCTTTGTTCAGGTCCGGGTGGTGCTTCTTCGCCAGCTCTTTATAACGCGCCTTTATACCCGCAAGCGTCACCGGCGGCTCCAGCCCCATCAGCGCCATCGCTTTATGCTCCTGAGAATGCTGGCTGAACACCCCGTTGCCCGGATCGTGTGCACGCTTGTAATTCGGTTCTTCTTCGGTGAAGTTAAAAGTCTGCCACGCACGGGGGTAAAGCTCTTCATGCGCATTCCTGCCATTCACGCCATATTTCCATGTGGGTCTGTCGCCATAGAGCGCGCTGGTCATATGCTCTTCTACTTCGCTATCGGCCATCCCGTCAAAGAAATTCCACGCCTTGTTATATTCCCGCACATGCTCCTGACAAAACAGGTAATGCGCACTAAGCGAGCGATCCTTCGGCGCACGAAACTCACCATGCTCGCGGCACCCCGGCATATCGCACCGCACCGTTTGCGGCTTGGCCCGGCCATCATGAAATTCAGGTGAATTGGGTTTAAGATAAATTTTCGGCATAAAATTTTTTATGTATCCATTATTAAAGTATATACCCTCATGATACCCGCTTTTGGCGTATATCTGCAATATAAGGAAGTAATCTATGCATATGGATGATTTGATCAAGCAACTGATTGAAGAAAATTTTAATCCGGTGGAATTTGAACTCATAAACGAAAGCTATAAACATCTCGGCCACGTCGGGGATGACGGCTCCGGACAAACACACTATAAACTTATAGTTGTTTCAGAAATGTTTCAAAACTGTTCACGCATCGACCGGCAAAGAGCGGTCATGCAGGTGCTAAGCCCTGCTTTTTCTAAAGGGCTTCACGCCGTTTCAGTGAAATTGTCCTCTCCCGGCGAATAAAAATTACAAACAATATTTACACTCTATGGTTGTGCGTGTATATACCATAGGGTGTGTTTGTTTTTATTCTGCAATTTATGAAAAGGGGATCTGAATGCAAAATTTATCTCAAGTCACCGCTGCACATCCGGATGAAGACGGCCTGCCGAAAAGCACATTGGTCAGCAGGAATGTAACCGTACAGGGGCGCAGGACATCGGTAAGGCTGGAGCCGGAAATGTGGATGGCGCTAAAGGAAATTTCCAATCGGGAAAAATGTTCAATTCACGATATTTGCGGGCTTGTCAGCCTTCGCAAAAACGAAAGCACATCGCTCACCGCCGCAATCCGGGTTTTTCTAATGCTGTATTTCAGAGCCTCAAGCACCGAAGACGGGCATGCCCGCGCAGGTCATGGCAGCTTTGATCTGATGAAACAGCGCGCAAAAATTTCACCCGTCGCGTCTCAGGAAAAGGAGAGGTTAAAGACGCTCTCGCCATGTGCCGCCGAAGACGATGGAGGCGAGGAAGAAAACATTATGCCGCTCCCGGGCCTAAAGAGCGGGGCTTCCGCATATATGACAGGCGCCGCATAGGAAGAAGGGCAGGGCGCAACGGCTCAAATCGCCTACGCCGCCCGGCCAAAGGCCAGGAACTTCTCGCGCCGCGCTTGCTTGAGCGCCGCCCCGTCCCAGGGTGTCATATCTTCCAGAGCCTTTTGAACAACCCGCCCGACATTGGCAACCGTCTCCTCGTTGTGGCGGTGCGCGCCGCCCAAAGGCTCCGCAATAATATCGTCAATCAACTGAAGCTCAAGCAAGTCCTGCGCAGTCAGCTTAAGCGCACTCGCTGCGTCCTGCGAATAATCGCTGCTGCGCCAAAGAATAGAAGCGCACCCCTCCGGCGAAATCACGGAATAGATTGAATGCTCCAGCATAAAAACCCTATCCGCAACGGCAATGGCAATCGCCCCACCGGAACCGCCTTCACCGATAATCACTGAAATAATCGGCACATCCGTGCGCAGGCATTTTTCAATCGACTTCGCAATGGCTTCGGACTGCCCGCGCTCCTCTGCGCCCATACCCGGATATGCGCCCGCCGTGTCCACCAGTGTAATAACCGGCATTTGGAACTGACAGGCCATCTCCATCAGCCTTTGCGCCTTGCGGTATCCTTCTGGCCGCGCCATCCCGAAATTGTGGTAAACCCGGCTCTCCGTATCATGCCCTTTTTCATGGCCGATGATAACGCAAGAACGCCCGTTAAATCGCCCAAGCCCACCCAAAAGAGCATGGTCGTCGGCAAAATTACGATCCCCCGCCAGCGGCGTAAAATCGGTAATCAGCCCCTTAAGATAATCCTTAAAATGCGGGCGGTTCTGGTGACGCGCAACCTGAACCTTCTGCGCCGCTGTCAGCTTTGTATAGGCGTGCTGAAGTAATCTATCCGCTTTATCCTGCATCCGCTTGATTTCATCGGCAATATTCACCTCGCTGTCGCTGCTCACATGGCGCAACTCGGCAATCTTCGCTTCCAGCTCTAATATCGGTTTTTCAAACTCTAATTGCGCCATGCTTCATCCATTGAGTATTATTTTGAGGAGTTAATAACAAATCAGGCGCCAAAACAAGAGGCGCCTGATCGAAATTCTATTTATTGTGACTTAGCTGTCTGTTCCTGTCTTGGCATCATCCTTAGACAAAGGATGCTTGTCCTTAACAGTTTTCTTCAACTTCTCACCCACGATATGCGTGTAGATTTGTGTCGTTGCAATATCCGCATGCCCCAGCATTTTCTGAACGCTGCGCAAGTCCGCGCCGCGGCTCAAAAGATGCGTGGCAAAAGCGTGGCGAAGAATGTGCGGGCTAACCCGGTCCTCATCAACCTCTGCCGCGCGCGCCAGGTCTTTCAACAATTGCGCAAAACGCTGACGTGTCAGGTGGCCGCTGTCGGACGTGCGCGACGGGAAAACCCATTGCTCCTGATTCGCCTGTCCTTCAACACCGATAAAGCGCTTGCGAACATCCATATAGTTGCTCAAAGCTTCCTGAGCCGGATCGGACAAAGGAACCATGCGCTCACGGCCCGCTTTACCCGCAACGCTCACAAACTGCGCATCTTCGCCGATGGCCGACATAGGCAGGCCAACAAGCTCGGAAACACGCAAACCGGTCGCATAAAGCATCTCAAGCAAACAAACAAGACGCACGCTCTCCGGCGTACCGGCCTGACCCGCAGTCGTAATCAACCGCGTCACTTCATCTTCGCTCAGTGTTTTCGGCAATGTGCGGCCCTGTTTCGGGCTTTCAATCGTCGATGTCGGATCGTCGCTGCGCATCCCTTCGGAAATCATAAAGCGGTAGAACTGGCGAAGCGCAGACAAACGGCGTGCAACGGTGCGAACCGCAATCTTGCCTTTGTGCTGGCCTTTAATATGCGTCTTCTCGCTCAAATCTTTCAGATAAGCTTTCAGATCGTCTGTCGTCGCCTTGTTGACGTCGGAGTTACGCTCTCTGCGCAGATAAAGACTAACATCTGCAAGGTCTCTCCAATAAGCTTGTCGGGTGTTTAACGCAGCTCCCCGTTCTGTCGTTAACATATCTAAAAACGCATCAACCGATTCGTGTAAATCGGGCTTGGGCATTGCTGGTCGGCCTGGACGTGCCATAACTTTTCTCCTTTAACAATTTTCCGGATGTCAAACCTATGAACCCGGATACATTTCATCCCACACAGTGTGTTTAGATCTGGGGGCCTGTAATAACAAGCCCTTGTCTAAAGCTTTACAATCCCGGCGTTAAGAAAGCTGCTCTCATCCGAAGGCGGTCTTTTTCATTTACCGGGTAGCGCAAAACTATGCATTACATAATACACGCTGACCGCGCCCGTCAAGCATTTTCATAAATTTTTTTAGCATTATCAACAGAATGACTATAAAAGTCAATATTTTCTATAATATATAGCATTATTGTTCAAGGCTGTCTACCGGCACATCAATTGTAACCGTATTTTGTTCGATATGTGGATTGCTCAAAGCAAAAAATCCGAACAGGCCCAAAAGCAGAATCGCGGCAAAAATCAGGAAATAGAGCAAAAGCTTTGACATGGGCGGCTAAATTCTCACTATCTTTAAAAACATGAGAAACCTTATAGTAGGAATTCACCAGAAAATATACAGGTAAAAGACAAAGAATATGTCGCAAACACAGATAAAAACTCTCAAAAGCAAACTTTCAAAACCCGTTGTGCTGATCGGCATGATGGGCGCGGGGAAAAGCCATATAGGCTCGGCTCTGGCGCAAAGCCTTGATCTGCGCTTTTTTGACAGCGACAGGGAAATCGAAACAAAAGCCGGGCAAAGCGTCGCCGACATTTTCAAAAGTTTCGGCGAAAAAAAATTCCGCGATGCCGAGCGCAATACGATTCTCGAACTCATGGAGCGCGGGCCGTGTATCATCGCAACCGGCGGCGGCGCGGTGATGGACGATAAAACGCGCGAATCGCTTTTGGAAAACGCAATCGTTATATGGCTTGATGCCCCTGTGGAAACGCTCTGGGAGCGGGTGCAAAAATCAAAAACCCGTCCGCTGCTGCATACGGACAACCCCAAACAACGCCTCAACGACCTGCTCGAGCAGCGCAAACCGCTTTACGCGCAGGCCCATATTCGCATCGCGGTAAGCCCCCGCACAGCGCAGGAAGAGGTGATAAAAGCGTTGTATGATTTCCTGAATAAAGATAGTGTCTGAACCAGAAAAGCCTCGGGGAGACATGGAAACAAAAATTGTCACGATTGATCTGGATACACGCTCCTATGATATCTATATAGGCGCTTCGCTCCTGTTCAGGGTTAATGATTTGATACCGCAGGATCTTGAAGGAAAATCTGTTTTCATCGTCACCGATAAAAATGTCGAGCCATACGCCCAGCGCGTCAAAAACGTTGCCAATGAGAGCGGCGCGCGTATATGCGAGCTGAAAGTCCTCCCCGCAGGTGAAAAAACCAAATCCTTCTCTAATGTCGAAAATGTCTGTACATGGATGTTGAGCAAGGGCATCAGCCGCGATTCTCTCGTCTTCGCGGTTGGTGGCGGCGTTATCGGCGATCTCACCGGCTTCTGCGCATCCATAGTCATGCGCGGCGTACCCTATATTCAAATTCCCACCTCGCTGCTGGCACAAGTCGATAGCTCCGTCGGCGGTAAAACCGGCATTAACACCGCGCAGGGTAAAAACCTGATCGGCAGCTTCTACCAGCCCGCCGCCGTCATTGCCGATATTGAAAGCTTAAGCACACTCCCGCGCCGCGAACTGTTGGCCGGTTATGCGGAGGTCCTTAAATACGGCCTGATTCGCGATTCCGCATTTTTCCAGTGGATGGAAGAAAGCGGCGAAAAAATCTGCAACCTTGATGCAGAGGCCATTGCCTACGCCGTGGAAATAAGCTGCCGGGCCAAAGCCATGCTTGTCCAGTCCGATGAAACGGAGCAGGGGAGCCGTGCGCTTCTCAATCTCGGCCACACTTTTGGCCACGCTCTGGAAGCCGAAGCGGGTTATAACGGCTCGCTCCTGCATGGAGAAGGCGTGGCGATCGGCATGGTCATGGCCTTTGATCTCTCATACCGCATGGGCCTGTGTTCGCAAGATGATCTTGAGCGCGTCCAAAACCATCTTCAAAATGTTGGTTTGCCGACGACTGCCGCCTCTATTGATCCTCTGGGCACGAGTGTCGACAGGCTGGTTGCGGCCATGGGCCATGATAAAAAAGTCAAAGACGGAAAGCTGACTTTTGTGCTGGTCAATGCCATAGGCGAAGCGTTCCTGAGTTCGGATGTGCCGATGGATAAAGTGCGCGATGTTTTGCGTGATTCTCTGGGCGGAGAAACAAAATCCGCGCAGGGCGGAATAATCAGGGGAGGCATTAAGGGGCGATGGGCTTCGGCATTTTCCTCTCAATCATAGCAATCGCTGTCCTGATGCTGCTCTCGGCCTTTTTCTCCGGCTCCGAAACGGCACTGACCGCCGCATCCACCGTTCGCATGCGCAGTCGTGAGAACGACGGAGACGAAGGCGCCGCCCTCGTCAATAAAATCCGCGCCAAAAAAGACCGTATGATCGGTGCGCTTCTCCTCGGCAACAACCTTGTCAACATCCTCGCTTCGGCGCTAGCCACCAGCGTCCTCATCAAGATTTTCGGCGAAGCCGGGGTCGTCTACGCCACGCTGGTCATGACGATGCTGGTCCTCATCTTCGCCGAAGTCCTGCCCAAAACCTACGCGCTTCACCATGCCGACCCCATGTCCATCCGCATCGCGCCTGTAATTTACATCGTCATCCGGGTTTTCGCGCCCATAACCGAAACCGTAACATGGATCGTCCGGCGCGTTTTACGGCTCTTCGGCATTGATATATCAAAGGTCGCCGCCGGTTCGCATCTTGAACTCCTGCGCGGCGTCATTGAAATGCACGACGGACCCGAAGACGAAACGCAGGAACAGCGGGCCATGCTCCGCTCTATTCTCGACCTTGCCGATGTCGATATCGAAGACATCATGATCCACCGCAAAAGCGTCGAGATGATCGACGCGGATCAACCGATAGACGATATCATCAAAGCCGCGCTCGAAAGCCCGTACACAAGGCTTCCCGTTTGGAAAGACAACTCCGATAATATCGTCGGCGTGTTACACGCCAAATTGTTGCTGCGCGAGCTAAGTGCCGCCAAAGGCGATAACGGCAAAGTCTGTCTGGAAAACATCGTGATGGAACCGCGCTTCGCCCCCGAAACGACAAACCTTTACGACCAGCTCCAGGCCTTCCGCGAGAATAAAGAGCATTTCGCCGTCGTCGTCGATGAATACGGCGCTTTTATGGGCATTGTCACGCTTGAGGATATTCTCGAGGAAATCGTCGGCGAAATCGACGACGAACACGATGTAACCTTCGCCGGTGTGCGCAAGCTCTCCGCTAACCAGTATATGATAGACGGAACCGTGACAATCCGCGATCTCAACCGCGAATATGAATGGGGCCTGCCGGATGAGGAATACTCAACCCTCGCCGGGCTTGTCCTGTTCGAAGCGCAAATGATCCCCGAAGTCGGCCAAAGCTTTATGTTCCACGGCTTCCGCTTCGATATCATCAAACGCCAACGCCACCAGATCACCAAAATCCGCGTCACCGCGCCAAATGCCTGATAGCTGTCATCCCCGCGATTGAGCGAAGCGAAATTTAAACAGCCGGGATCCATATGTGAACAGCTTTGCTGTTCGCTTTTTCTAGATCCCGTTTGTTTAAGTTCGCTAATGCTCACCAACGCGATGACATCAGGGTTTTAACGCCCCAACATTCTCCCGCAAATGCGCCGGGTTGATCGTTCCCACAATGGCGGCTGTAACACCGGGATGGGAAAACGCAAATTCAAACGCCTCTCCCACTCTGTATTCCCCGCGTAAGCGGGGATCTTGCGTTTCATTGCCGGAAGGTCCCAGCTCTTGTGCCCCAGAGGGTATTCGCGGGGGATGTAAGGAAGAGAAATGCCCGCTATTGAGCGCCTTCTTCAAAATCACGCCTTTGTTATGCGCGGCGGCGTAATCCAGCACAGGCTCCTCATCGCGGTAATCCGCCGTATACATCGCCATCACCGCATCCATATGTTCCAGCGCGCGAATCCCGCCCTCCGCCGTTTTAGTCGAGGCCCCGATCGCCCGCACCATTCCGCGCGTTTTAAAATCCTGCATCTTGGCTATAAGCGCATCGGATAAATTCTCCACGTCATGGCCATCGGAATGCACCATAAGCACATCAATATAATCAGTGTTCAAACGTTTCAGGCTGCGCTCCAGACTCATCTCAAAATGCTCCGGCGTAAAGTTATAAAACGACTCGCCCTCCTCAAACTCTTCACCCGCTTTCCCGACAATCACCCAATCTCCGCGCTGCCCGGTCAAAAGCCGCCCAAGCCGCTCCTCACTGCTTCCGTAAGCCGGGGCGGTATCAAGCATATTAATCCCCAACTCTTTCGCCAGCGCCAATAAATCCGCTAGCGCGGTTTCATCCGGTATCTCAAACCCATGCGGATATTTCACCCCCTGATTCCGCCCGAACTTCACAGTCCCCAAACCAAGCGGAGAAATTTCAAGGCCCGTATCGCCTAATAATGCTTTCTTCATTTTATTTTCCCGCCCATGTCGTTTTATCCCACGGCGCGTTACTATAACCAACCTCCGGCAAAAATGAAAAATCCGTTTGGGCGGAAGAGGGGGCCATGCCGTCAAGCTTTTCAACCAGCCGGTCCGCCAAAAGCGGCGCAAAGGTGAGCTTCGTCGGCCAGCAATAATGAACATTCCCGGCGCTGTGTATGGTCGGCGTATCGGGCATCCACCCGTCCACCGCCGATTTCCCTTCAATCCGGTCAATCGGCAAAACCGCCCACTCAACATTTGAAAGATCCACATCTGGCAGATATTTCGCAAACCCTTTGCGCGTGGCATCGTAAACTTCTTTAGGGTCAGAGTCTTTGTCGCGTTCCGCGACCCCGCCGCCCAGATACCACACCAACTCCCCATCACCGGTTTTATGCGTTGTAATCGTCGCCACAGGCTTATCCGAATTTCCAACGAGATGCGCATAAAGCGGGCAGGGCGCAGGCTTGAGCATCCCCATAAGCAAAGGCCGCGCCTGCGTTTCCAGCCCCTCGTTATGTCCCGCCTGCCGCGCAATCTTCGCATTGCTCGCCGCACCTGTGAAAACGATGTGCCGCGCTTCAATTCCGTGACGCTCCAGAAAACCGAACGGATCATCGGGCGTGTCGATACGGCGGATCGAATCTTTATAAGGCTCCGCCAAAGCGTGAAGCACCGAAGGAATATCCAGCACAGGCTCATCCATAAAAACAACAGTACCTCTAAAACCGCTGGCTTTAATTTCTTCGGGCCACTCGTCCTTGGGAACTTCATGCACATTATTGCCAAGCGCTTGCTTCGTCACCAGCTTCACAAGCCCGCCCATCAACCCGCCGGGGATAAGCAAATACTGACTTTCCGCGTTATAACGCGCTGCGCTAAGGTCAACAGCGCCTTCGCCTTTAAGCGCCGCGCGCCACAAATCCGGCATCGCGCTAATGCTCTGCGCCAGCTTGTTAATTTTCCCCGCAAACGCATATTTCAGGCCCGAATGAATAATCCCCTGCGAAGCAATGCTCTGCCCCCCGCCAATGTTTTCCGCCTCCAGCAACAGCGCGTCATACCCCATAGCCTTAAAGCGATGAAACGCCCAAAGCCCTGCAATTCCGCCGCCAAAAATTACAATATCCGCCTGTATTTTTCTCATCTGTCTGTCCTAAGGGATTCTACAGCGCAAGGCAATTCCGATTTTCTCTTGACATAATAGATTAACTTATGTTAAAAAAGCACAGTTTTTACTGCGTAACGAGGATAAAATGCAAACGAAAAAAGAAATATCTGAGGGCTTCACTTGGAGTGCTCGTACATCTGCCGAAGAAATTCCAAAAAAGAGAGGCGCTACAATCTTGTTTAGTAGTGCGACAGAACTTCCCTCCGATGAGCATCTCGCAGGAGTCGAGAAAATAAGCCTTGAGTATGTTCCCGCCACTGAAACCAATCCCCACGGAAACGTAATCAGGTTGCATACGGGAAGCGCGGAAATGGTGACTTTTTGTAATTTCTCACAACTGGTCGAGCGTTTGTATGAGCTTCGTGGTGCTGCCGAGTTTGGAAAAATTTCAGTGGAAGCCAAAGACCGGGAGAGTGGTCTTGAAAGCCTTCGTGCAAACCCCTACAGCTTAATGCATGAAAGCCCCTCCGATGAGCATCTGAAAGGGGTTGAGAAAATAAGCCTTGAGTATGTTCCCGCCACTGAAACCAATCCCCACGGAAACGTAATCAGGTTGCATACGGGAAGCGCGGAAATGGTGACTTATTGTAATTTCTCACAACTGGTCGAGCGTTTGTATAAGCTTCGTGGCAAAAAAGCGGCTGGTGACATTTCTTTGAAAGCTGTAAACCAGGGAACAAATATACCCTTCAATGGCAATCTTCGTGAGCTTGTGGATTTTTGTGAGGCGTATCCTAAGCATCCTCAGACTCCGGAGACAGCCACGCCCGTACAACCTTAATCTGCTCCGGCGCCATGAGGGAGGGCACATGCCCGCACCCCTCAAAAACCGCTAGATCAAACTCACGAACCTCTTCCATCCGGCCCAGTATATCGTCCGTCAGTAAGACGGAGTCTGCCCCCTGAATGACCAAAACGGGGCAGGCAATTGCGCCCCAACTCTCCCATAAATCCACATCCCCAACCGGCGCGCTTTCAAACACCCGCGCAATTTGCGGGTCATACGCATAGGTAATCCGCCCGTCATCTCTGGCCCGTGCGTTATGTTCGGCCATATGCCGCCACTGCTCATCCGTAACCGGCCCCCACGTAAGGCCGCGCGTCGCGCGCATGCGCTGCTCCAGATCCGCCACCGTATCAAACGCGTAATCTTGCGAAATCACCTGATAAATAAAATCAAGCGCTGCCTGAGGCACCTCCGGCCCGACATCATTGATAATCAACCGCTTTATCGGGCTGTGTTCAAGCGCGGCTAGCCGCAGGCCCAAAAGCCCACCGAGCGATACGCCAAGCCAGTCCACGCTGCCGGGCGCTTGCAAATCCAGATGCGCCAGCAACTCATGCAAATCGCGCAGATATTGATCGTAGTTATAGAGGAGGGGGTCAGCATGAAAATCGCTCCGCCCGCGCCCCGGCAAATCAACAGCGATAAGGCGGTGGCCATGCTTGATAAGGTCCTCGGCTATAAAATCGAAATCATACCCGTTGCCGGTCAACCCATGTACGCAAACCACCGGATTTGCGTCTTTCGGCCCCCAGTCATTGTAATAAATCTCATGCTGCCCGTTATCGTGAAACCCGAAATATGATTTTTCCGTGAAGCTCATGGGTGTTTCCTATTTGTCATTGCGAGCGTAAGCGAAGCAATCCAGAGCGGCAAGGAAAGATTGTATGGATTGCCGCGTCGGCAAGCCTCCTCGCAATGACAGGAAAGAGAGGCGTTAAGCCTCCCGCATAAGCCGCGTGGCGGTTTACATTATATGTTTCACTAAAAATTTCCAGGGGTGTTGGAAGGTAAAGCTTCATCAGGACCCGACGTAGTCTCTCTGCCCATACAATAGGGGGCGTCGGTTTCAGGCGTTGCAGCCGTTTTTTCTATTGCCACTCCTGTGTCCGAAGCCAGTGTTCCTGCCAGTTGGTCTGAGTCGTCCAGACCTGTTGTAAATACATCTTTTCCTGCATCCAGTAGATAGCTCACAATTCTGCTCCTTGTAATTTTAAAACTTTCAGCAGAATAGGGGGGGGTGCAGCTATATGTCAATATTTTTTTGTGGGGTTTGATTTATCCGTTTTGTACAAGCTGCCCGTGGCAATGCTTGAATTTTTTCCCCGAACCGCAAGGGCAGGGGGCGTTGCGCTGCACCTTTCCCCAACTGTCCGGATCGGCTTTGTCAAAGGGCCGTTTTTGCGATATAGGCCGAACATTATTGCCTGAAGGTTCAGGGGCCGCTTGCCCCGTCCCCATCAATGCGGGGTCCTGCCGCGTTTCGTGCATTTCTTGCGGCTCATCCTCCCGCATCCCGGCACGCAGATCGCTCTCAACATTAATCTCGACAAGGCTGAGCGTCTGCGTAATCGTCTCGTTAATCATATTCAGCATCCGCTCAAACGCCGCAAATGCCTCGGCCTTATATTCGTTCAGCGGGTCTTTCTGCCCGAAGGCCCGCAAATTAATGCCCTGACGCACATGGTCGAGATTCAGCAAATGCTCTTTCCAGTGCTGGTCCAGCATTTGCAGCACAATAGATTTTTCAAGCTGCCGCCACATCGCCGCGCCGTAACGCGCCACTTTTCCGGCCATCTTTTTGTCCGATTCATCAATGATGCGCTCAAGAAGCTCTCCGTCCGCAATCCCTTCTTCTTTCGCCCAATCCTCAATCGGCAGATCAAGGCCGAGCAAGCGCTGGCATTCCGTATGCAAAGAATTCACATCCCACTGCTCCGCATAGGTTCCCGGCGGGATCGTCGCGCGCACAGTTTCTTCAATCACTTCATGACGCATATCCGTGGCGATATCCTCAACGGTTTCCGCTTCCATGATTTCACGGCGCTGCTCGTAAATCACCTTGCGCTGGTCGTTCATCACATCGTCGAATTTCAAAAGGTTTTTACGAATCTCGAAATGCATACTCTCGACCTTCGCCTGCGCCCGCTCCAGCATCTTGGAAATCAACGGATGCTCCAGCGCCTCGCCTTCCTGCAAACCGATATTCCGGTTGCCAAGCAAAGCCTCCAGCTTGTCGCCCGCAAAAATCCGCATAAGGTCGTCCTCAACGGAAAGAAAGAACATCGACGCACCCGGATCACCCTGCCGCCCCGCACGTCCGCGAAGCTGGTTGTCGATCCGCCGTGATTCATGCCGCTCCGTCCCCACGATATAAAGCCCGCCCGCTTCAATCACGGTCTTCTTGTCCGCCGCAACTTCAGCTTTAATTTTCTCAATCGCTTTCCTGTCGCGCACCGGGTCGAAATCCGCGCCAATCTCTGCTTCAATGCGCATGTCGTCATTTCCGCCCAGCTTGATATCGGTTCCGCGCCCCGCCATGTTTGTAGCAATCGTCACAGCCCCCGGACGTCCGGCTTGCGCAACGATATAGGCTTCCTGTTCGTGATACCGCGCATTCAGTACGTTATGTTTGATCTTCTCTTTTTGCAGCCGCGCCGAAAGCGTCTCTGATTTTTCAATCGAAACCGTCCCCACCAAAACCGGCTGCTGGCGCTGGTAACAATCTTTCACCAGCGCGACAATCGCATCTTCTTTTTCTTTCAGCGATTTGTAAATCTTGTCGTCATAATCAATCCGCGTCACCGGAACATGGGTGGGAATAGACACCACGCCCAGCTTGTAAATCTCCGCAAATTCCGCCGCCTCGGTCAGCGCCGTCCCCGTCATCCCCGAAAGCTTCGGATACATGCGGAAATAATTCTGGAACGTAATGGAGGCCAGCGTCTGATTCTCCGTCTGAATCTCCGCGCCTTCTTTCGCTTCAATCGCCTGATGCAGCCCTTCCGACAAACGCCGCCCGTCCATCATCCGGCCCGTAAATTCATCAATCAAAATAACCCGGCTGTCCTTGACGATATAATCCTTATCAAGATGAAACAGCTTATGCGCCCGCAAAGCCTGATTCACATGATGCACCAGTGCAATATTCTGAATGTCGTACATATTTCCGCCATCCAGCAAGCCATGCTCATTTAGCAAACGCTCGATATGCTCCGTCCCTTCATCGGTCAGCGCGATGGTCCTGTGCTTTTCATCCATCTCGTAATCTTCGGCCTTAAGAGAAGGAATAAGCCGGTCCACAGCCGTATAAAGCTCGGTCGCCGATTCCGAAGGCCCGGAAATAATCAGCGGCGTGCGCGCCTCGTCGATAAGAATCGAATCAACCTCATCGACAATCGCAAAATTGAAATCGCGCTGCGCCATCTGGCTCAGGCTGAACTTCATATTGTCGCGCAAATAATCAAACCCAAACTCGTTATTCGTGCCGTATGTCACATCCGCCGCATATTGCGCTCGGCGTTCATTCGGTGGCGTGTCGTTCGTGATGCACCCCACCGACAGGCCGAGAAATTCATAAATCGCGCCCATCCACTCCGCATCCCGCGCCGCCAGGTAATCATTCACCGTCACAACGTGAACGCCCTTGCCGCTCAGCGCATTGAGATAAACGGGCAGGGTGGACATAAGGGTTTTTCCCTCACCTGTTTTCATCTCGGAAATCTTGCCGTCATGCAGCACCAGCCCGCCGATCAATTGCACATCATAAGGGCGCAGACCAAGCGTACGCTTGGAGGCCTCGCGCACAACAGCAAACGCCTCATGCGCGAGATTGTCCAGCGGCTCGCCATTGGCCAAACGCTCGCGAAACACATTCGTATGCGCTTGCAGTTCGGAATCGCTCATCGCTTCATAATGCGGCTCAAGCGCGTTTATAGGGGCGATTTGTTTATGATACGCTTTCAGCGCGCGGTCGTTGGATGAACCGAAAACTTTAGTGGCAAAGCCTAACACTTGAATTCTCCTGAAATAGAGGGTCGTTTTGGTATAAAGACCTTAATACCGCGCGTCAATGCCTGCCTGTAAAGCGCTTGGGAAAAGTGTGGAACGCCCTTGCAAACGGATGTGGCTTTGTTTACCCTCGGTAAGTTCAAAAAATTCGTTTTTTACGCAAAAGGAAGCAGAGAAAAATGATTGACCCAAGATTGATGACACAGGCTCAAAAGCCGGTCCACAGAAATACCGAACGCGGCAATACGGCGATTATCGCCCTTGTTGTTTTGGTCCTTGTCGCCGTTGGCGCGATCGCCTACCTCTCCGGCCAGATCAATATCGGCAACGATAAAGAGAAGTCACCGGCGCAAACCGCCTCTGCCCAGCCCGCAGGCGGGCAGGAGCAAACCGCTTCCGCACAGCCGCAGGCTGCCAGGCAGCCGCAGATTGAAGTAAAAGACGGCAACCCCGTCGTCGGCTCTATCGAAGGCAAGGACATCACCCGCGCCGATGTTCTGGGCTATATACAGACTTTACCGCCCCAGACGCGCCAGAGCGTTCCCGCCCTCCAACTTTTTGATTTGTCGCTGAACCAGATGCTCAACGAAAAGCTGATCGCTGAAAAAGCGGCCAAGGCGAATCTTGATAACGATCCTTTCGTGAAAGAACAACTCGCCGCCGCGAAAGAGCAGATCGTGCGCCAGGCTTTCATTCAAAAGCAAATCGAAAAAGGCATGACGGATGAGCGCCTGAAAGAAGCCTATAATCTGTATGTTTCAAACTTCCCCAAAATTGATGAAGTCAAAACCCGCCACATTCTGGTGAAAGAGGAAGCCGAAGCAAAAGATGTCCTTAAAAAGCTGAAAGACGGCGGCGACTTCGTCGCACTGGCCAAAGAACATTCCATTGACGGCACCAAAGATAAGGGCGGCGATCTCGGATATGTCTCTGCGCAGGATAAAGACAAGATCATCCCTGAGTTCCTGGCCGCCGCACTGGCCCTGAAACCCGGCGAAGTAAGCAAGGAACCTGTAAAAACTGAATTCGGATATCATATTATCGAGGTTACGGAAGAGCGGATCCGCCCGCCCGCTTCGTTCGAACAGGCCAAGCCGTTTCTCGCCGCGCAGCTCAGCAACGCCGTGTTGAACGATGTCATCACCAAATGGCGCGAAGAGGCCGATGTGAAGGTCTTCGACATTAACGGCGATCCTATTGAACCCGCCGCCGGGGACGAATCCCCCGAGGCTCCCGCTGCAGAAGAAGCAGCGCAGTGAGTTTAGTTTTCTGAGTTCCTGAAATTTCCTTTTGTAAAAAGCCGTGGCCTCACCGCCGCGGCTTTTTCTTTGTCCACAGGCCATCTTCGTCATGACACGGCTTGTCCCCGTAATTTATGGTGTTTAAGATCAATAGCCGACAAACAATAAAAGCGGAACAAACATGAATTGCGACGAAGCCCTGAAACAGCCCAAGCCGCCCGCGCCGGATCTTCCTATCGTTCTGGTCGCCGCTGCCGCGCTCATTAATCCCAAGGGCGAGGTTTTCATCGCTCAAAGACCCGAAGGCAAAGCCATGGCCGGGCTGTGGGAATTCCCCGGCGGTAAGGTCGATGCGGGTGAAACGCCCGAATACGCCCTCATGCGAGAGCTTGAAGAAGAACTCGGCATCGAAACCCGCCCCACATGCTATCACCCCGTCGCCTTCGCCTCCCACAGCTATGACGACTTCCACCTGCTCATGCCGCTTTTTGCTTGCCGCAAATGGAAAGGCGAAATCCGCCTGAAAGAGCATCAGAAAAGCGCTTGGGTTCGTCCCCTCGACATGCTCCAATATCCAATGCCCGCCGCCGACCTTCCCCTCGTGACAACCCTGCGCGATCTGCTGTAACATCATAGCATGTTCGAATCTGTCTACGATTTCAAAACCTTCTACAACGGCAAAACGGGCCGCGTCGTTCGCCGCCTGTTACAAGAGCGCATCCGTGAAATCTGGCCCGATGTGGGCGGCATGTCTGTCATGGGCACCGGCTATGCCACGCCGTACCTGCGGATTTTCATGGAAGAGGCCGAGCGGGTCTTCGCGTTAATGCCTGCGGGCAAAGGCGTCCATAACTGGCCCCATGACGGCCCGAACTGCGTCGCCCTGTCCGAGCGTGCGGAACTTCCCGTCGAAACCAATTCCGTGGACCGCGTGCTTATGATCCACGATCTGGAGTTTTCCGAATTTCCCCAGCCCTCTTTGCAGGAAATATGGCGCGTGCTTAAATCCGGCGGGCGGCTGATCGTCATCGTGCCGAACCGCGCCGGGCTGTGGGCGCACGCCGACCGGACGCCTTTTGGGCAGGGCACGCCTTATTCACTCACCCAGCTTTCCTACCTGCTGCGCGACAATCTGTTCGTTCACGAACGCACGGAAGAAGCCCTGTTTATGCCCCCCGTACGGCGCACATCGCTCCTCAAACTCGCCGGTTTTTTCGAAAAAACAGGGCGCTCCATCCTGCCCTTCGGCGCAGGCGTCCATATCGTCGAAGCCGGAAAACAAATCTACGCCACTGCCGGTCCCGGCTCCGGCTCAAAAATGCGGGTCAGAGGCCGCGGCATCTTCATCCCCAAACCGGTTGCCAGCAGGGTTAAGGGTTAAACCCCCGCCAGCGGATCGTCAGGGTCAACACCGTCCATAAACGGTTTGGTCCGATCAACATTGGTAAGTTGATAAACCAGCCCGATCCAGTTGGCGACAATGCTGCGCGCGCTGTCACGCCAGCTATTGTCGATCATCAACCGTACATCGGCGTCAGTAAGCGGCCAGTCCGTTTGCCCGCGCTTAATCGAGGCGCGAACCTTCTTCATAAGCGCTCTGGCATCCTTATCCATATAGCTTTCCGGAAAAGGCGGATACCCCCGGCGCTCTTTCTCCGCAAAGCGCAGCGCCTCACGCTTATACTCTTTATACAGGCTGATCGTGTCATATTCCGGGTGTCCTTGAAACAGAACATGCCGAAACCCGTCCGGACTGACCGCAATATGCGCATCATCATTTTGGCTAAGGCTCAAAACTTTAAGACCCGCACCTTCGAACTGCTCCCGCGATATCTGGTTATGCCGCGAATGCGGCGCATCAAACACAGTATTCACCCCGCGCATCAGCGGATGATCCCGGTCCAGAACCCGGTGCTTGTAAACGCCCCAAAGCTTTTTCTTCAAGGGGCTGCGCGCCTGCCCGTATTGAAACTGCATCACCGCATGCGTGGCTAAACACGAACACAGCGTAGAGGTCACATTCTCCCACGCCCAGCCCACCACTTCCTGCAAAGGCTCCCAAAACGCCGCCTTGGTCAGGTCCGGGTCGCTGACATTCGCGCCCGTAATGATGAGCGCATCCAGCCCCGCCGCTTTAATCTGCTCAAAATTTTCATAATGCGCATCAATATGCGCTTGTGCCTTCGCCCCGCGCTCCAGCTCCGGCAGGGTAAAGGGATGCACGTAAAACTGTGCGATCTGGTTGCTCTCCCCCACAAGGCGGAAAAACTGCCGCTCCGTCGCCTCCAGCGCCGCGTCAGGCATCATATTGAGCAAACCCACATGAAGCTCGCGGATTTCCTGGCTTAAAGCCCGCTCCGGCGAAAGCACAGTGCGCCCCTCCGCGCGAAGACGCTCAAACGACGGCAGGTCTTTATAAGCAACGAGAGGCATGTTTTCCTTTGATTTCTTTAATCGCGGTCTGTATGTCTGTTTTACGCGAATAAGCGCAAAAGGCAAAGAGACATGAATGTAGTTTTCGAAAAGATAACCATCATCGGGCTGGGGCTGATCGGCTCATCACTCGCCCGCGTGATTAAGCAAAAGGGTCTGGCGGGAAAACTAACCGCTGCCGATGCCAGCAAAGATGTTTGTGCCAAAGTTAAAGAACTGGGCCTCGCCGATGTCGTAACCCATGATATCGCCAAAAGCGTGATCGGCAGCGATCTTGTCATTCTCGCCATCCCGGTCAGCGGCCTAAAGGGCGTGGCCGAAGCCATCGGCCCGATGATGAAACCCGGCGCTGTCCTCACAGATGTCAGCTCGGTCAAATCCGCCGTGATAGAGGCCGTAACGCCGTTTCTGCCCGAAAGTGTCGATTTCGTCCCCGGCCACCCCATCGCCGGGACTGAGCATTCCGGCCCGGAAGCTGGCCTTGTTGACCTGTTCGAAGGGCGCTGGTGCATCCTCACCCCCACCGCCCAAACGCCGATCAAGGCGGTCGAAAAAGTCACCACGCTCTGGGAAGGCTGCGGCGCAGTTATCGAGATTATGGAGGCCAGGCACCACGACCTTGTTCTGGGCATCACCTCGCACCTGCCGCACCTCATCGCCTATACGATTGTCGGCACCGCCAACGATCTCGAAGACGATATCAAATCCGAAGTTATTAAATTCTCTGCCTCCGGCTTTCGCGGATTCACCCGCATTGCCGCCTCCGATCCCGTCATGTGGCGCGATATTTTCATGAACAATAAAGAGGCCGTTCTCGAAATTCTTGAGCGTTTTAATGCCGACCTCACCGCCATGCAAAAAGCAATCCGCCGCGGCGACGCCAAACATTTGGAAGATGTCTTCACGCGCACCCGCGCAATTCGCCGTGAAGTTATGGAGATGGGACCGGAAGGCTATCCGAATCCGGCGCTGATGAAGCAGGGGACGGATTCAGAGAAACCCTAGGCGGCGCTCTTCTCGGGGCCGCATCACCCTGCGCCGCCGAAACTTTCATAACCGGAAGCGGTCCGGCATAAAGCGTATCGCCCTTTTGATGAACGGGAAGCTCAACCGCGCCGTCTTCATTGGCAAGGCTCGCCAGCCCCGCGCCCATAAACAGCGCCATGCGCGTCTCAATAATTTTCGCCGCCGCAAGGGATTGAAGCAGGCTCGCATGATTATCCAGCCGGATATGCAGATCCAGCGCCGGAAACGGTTCCTGCTTTAAATCCGCCCGCCCCGAAACCGAAGCCGTAAAGTCGCCCTGCGCGAGCATGCTCTCGCGTATATCCAGAATGTCCCGCGCATAGGAAAGCCGCGCAGACAGCGAATCAAAATGCAGCGGGTTTTCCCATTTGAAATTCTTCACCTCAATCGGCCCCGTCGTAATACTTGTCGGCAAAACCGGCACCGGCCACGCCCGCGCATGGAAATCGCGCACCGTAACGCTGCCCTGATCGGTCACCAGCGTTTCCTTCGGCACAAACAAATGCAGCCGCCCCGGATAACCGTTAATCACCGGCTCCTGCACCGGGATGGACGGATCGACAAGATCCTCCAGCGCCGCAACATATTCTTTCTTGATCTGCTCCGCCGCACCAAACCAGACAAGGCTGTAAACCCCGAATAAAAGCGGCAACAGGCTTAAGCCAAAAACAGCGCCCAGCCGCACAGGCAGCTTCTCACCCGGCGTCTTTTCCTGCGCTTCATTCATCAGGCTTTGCGTCGCCTCTTCCGTGTCTTTTTCCAACTGTGCCAAAAGCTTGCTTCTTTCCATTCCAGGTTCAACAGGCGGTAGAAATTCGAAAATAACGGTTCCCGAAGCTTTAAACCAGCTATTTTTCGGCCAGAAAAGCCCGGCATTCAGCGCCATCGGAATAATCGGCAACCCCGTGGCTTCCTGAATGCGCGCCACGCCAACCTTATACGGCTTTTCCGCCGCGCTTTGTCCCGCACCCACCCGCGTTCCTTGCGGAAAAATAACGATAGGGCGGCCAAGTTCTTTCATCCGCCGCGCCCCTTCCTGAATGGAGGCACTCGCGGTATTCGGGCTGGAACGGTCAATCGCGATCGGGTCGCTCTTTTTCAGATACAGCCCCCAAAGCGGAATCGACAAAAGCTCCTTCTTCAAAATCACCGAAGGGTCTTTAAACAGAATATGCAGCTTTAAAGTCTCATAGGCCGATTGATGCTTGGCCGCCACGATATAAGAACCGTCTTTCGGCAGATGCTCTGCCCCGCGCACCTCATAGCGCAGCCCCAAAACATACTTCTCCAGAAAATGCACCTTATGGACGAAGAAATGCACAACCCCCATAAAATAACGCCGCGGCAGGAACAGTGTTGGCAGGCACAAGACACACGCAACCGCCGTGAGTATATAAAACAGCAGATTAAAAACGCACGATCTGAAAAAAGCAGGTTTCATCGCTTACTCCGCCCGCTCCAGCGCCGGTCTTGGCGTGAAGAAAAGCTGCACGCGCCGGTACAGGCTTTTGTGATACTCACTGAATAACAGCTCCCAATAGCGCAGCGAAAAACGCCCCAGATCACTCTGTCGCACCGGGTTGGTGTAAATCTCAATGCCGGGCAGGGCGTGCGCCAGCTCCATCTTCGAACGCGCCATGTGATAATCATCGGTGACAAGGCGGATAGAGCTGTAATCATGCTGCTCCAGCCACGCCCTTGTTTCCTGCGCGTTTTGCGCCGTGGTTGTCGCCTCGTAGCCCAGCGTGATGCAGCATGGCGGCAGCGCGTGATCGCCGCTCCATTGCGACAAAACCTCCCGCCGCGTCACGTCTTTATAAACCCCGCTGATAAACAGATGCGCCGCCCGCCCTCCGGCAAAAAGCGCAAGCCCTTCTTTAATCCGGTCTTTCCCGCCCGTCAGCACGACAATCGCATCCGTCGTTTCACTCTCCGCCTGAGCTTTCGAAAACACGGCCCCCAGCGCAAAAACGCCAAAGCCGCCTACCCATAAAACGATCAGCGCAAGAATCCCAAATCCCGTTTTTTTGAAAAACTTCATCACCGCCATAACTTAAGGCATCTGCCCCAGCACGCGCAAGACGGTAAAACGCGCGGTGTAAGATGCGATAATCCCTGCGAAAAGCGGCAAAACGGCCAGAAATATAATCTGCGCCGCGCTAAAAGACAGCCCCGGCAACAGCCCGGTCTCCGCCCCGCCGCTCATCAAGGACAGGGCAAACAGGATAAGAATCGCCGCTCCCGCCCCGAAAACACTGCCCTTGAGCGTAAGGACCACCGCATGTCTGCGCAACTGCCGGGTGATATACAGATCGCTCGCCCCCATAAGGTGCAAAAGCTCGATATCGGCTTTATGCTCCGCCATACGCGAGCGGATCGCCCCCGCAATCGCCGTCACGGTCGTCAGCGTGATAATCAACGTCACAACCAGCGAGGAAAGCTTCATCGTCCGCGCCAGCCGTAAAATATCATCCAGCCAGCTTTCATGCGTATCGACGCGGATATCCGGCGCAACCTCTTTCACCGCTTTTTCAATTTGCGCCAGCTTTTCATCATCGCGAATATGCACATGCAGGGAAATCAGGCCGGGCAGGGGGATATCGTCCAGCACCACATCGTCCCCCAGCCACGGCGAAACCAGTTGATGAATCTCCGTCTGCCCCAGAACTTCGAGGTTCTTGATGTTCGGGCTGGCCTCCAGAGCTTTTGTGACCCCCTCACTAAGGGCTTTTATATCGCCCGCCTCCCGGAGCTTCCCGTCTGGTTTCAGCGCCGGAATCTCAATCGTCAGCTTGTTCTCAAGGCCCGATGACCAGTGCTTCGTCACCCCGCCCAGCACCATCGTCGCCGTAATGGCCATCATCGCCAGAAACGTCATCAGGGCCACCAGCAAAACCAGAAAATGTGTCCCCGCGCTTTGGTTCAGCGGCAAATCATAGCGCCCCTTGTTCTCGGCAATGCCCAGCCGCCTGTTGCCTGTTAAGCGAGACAAAACCCCCCGCATCAATACACCCCCTCGATATTTTTCTGCACCCAGTTGGAATTGTCATGCACATGCAGATGCCCGGCCTCCAGCACAAGACGCGGATGTCCGAACCGATCCATAATGTTTTGGCTGTGTGTGGCGATCACAATCGTCGTGCCCATCCGGTTGAGTTGTTCGAATAAGTGCATCAAACGAAACCCGATATTTTCATCCAGGTTTCCAGTTGGCTCGTCGGCAAGCAACAGCTTGGGCCGCGCAATCACAGAACGCGCAATCGCCACGCGCTGTTGCTGCCCGCCCGAAAGCGTCAGCGGCAGCGCATTTTTGTAATCGCCCAGCCCCACCCATTCCAAAAGCTCATCGACATTGCTCTTCACTTCAGATTCGCGGTGCCCGCTGATCCGCATCGGCAGCGCAACATTATCAAACACCGAAAGATGCGAAAGCAGGCGGAACTCCTGAAACACCACGCCGATTTTCTGCCGCAACGCGCAAAGCTGCGCGCGGTCCATATCGTTGATGTTCCGCCCGAACATGGTGACTAAACCGCGCGTAGGCTTCCGCCCCAGATACATTAAAGACATGATCGAGGTTTTTCCCGCGCCGCTCGGCCCGGTCAGGAAATGAAAAGATCCCGGCTCAAGCGTGAAATTAATATCGCTCAAAACCTCCGGTCCAATCCCATATCGCAATCCCACATGTTCAAATTTAATCACGTAGTGTTTACCCTTTAATTTTTAACCACGAAGCTCACGAAGCGCTCAGAGTTTAAACGCGCCGAAGGCGCAATAAAATAAAAACCCAAGGCATGCCGTTTGTTTATTATTGCCTGCGGCGCTTTTGTCTTTTCTCTATCTCTTCGTGTTCTTCGTGGTTTAAAAAATCATTTCCTAACATCTCTCGGTTTTTGCTGGTCCAAAATATATTGCAAAGCGTTGGCTTTTTTATACGGGTTTTCAATCTTCATCCCCGCCGCCAGCGCGCCCTCAAAAAATCCGCGCTCGGCCAGTATTTTCGAAACCGTCGCATAGGCTTTATTCCGAAACGCTAGGCTGTCGATAAACGCGATGCTTTTCATTGCCGCATCCACATTGCCCGCCTCGGCCTGTATCTCTGCCGTCTCGCCGTAAGCTTTATGGCGCAGCGCATCGTTTTCCATCTCGCTGGCCGTTTTCCACGCCCCTTCATTGTCCCCGGCAAAAGCCTGCGCCATCGCTATATAGGTCAGCGCAATGGCGTAAGAGGGCGGGTGATCTATCTTTTCCGCTTTCTCCCGCAGCCGCGCAAACAGTGCGTCATATTGCGCTTTCGAAAGATTTAAATCCGCCGCCGCCATGCCGATTCCGCGAATGGTCATCGCGCGCGTATCGGGCGTTTCGATCTTGTCCACCAGCGCCAGCGCCCCGTCCATATCCCCGTCAAAAGCCTTGGTCTTGGCCAATTCGCGGTATGTCTGGTCACGCCATGATGTGTTTTCGATCACCGCCGATTGCGCCTCGATCTCTTTCAGGATGCATCCGCGATCCGCCGCCCCGCACGCCGCCACCGATTGCGCAAACACACACAGCCCTGCCAAAGTAATTGTAAATAAGCGGATTATAACCATACTAAAAATTGTGATACCCTTGCCCGAACGATTGTTAGTTCATATAAATACAAGATTAAACTTCACATGAGAAGCTTTCGAATATAATGATTCTGACTTGTCCCAACTGTAGCTCACGCTTTTTACTTTCGGCGCAGGTTCTGGCCCCCGAAGGGCGGCGGGTCAGATGCTCCGCCTGTGAGGAAGAATGGTTCCAGCAGCCCGATCCGGACGAGCTTCTAGGCGACATTGAAAACGAAATCGAGGAAATCCCCGAAAGCGTCAAGCCTATTCCCGAAGGCTCTTCCGTTCTCGCATTGCCGGGGGAGGGGGGAAGCGCCTCCGGCAAAACAGGCAGAGCGAATCTTGCCGGTTATATCGGCGCGTTAATCATAGGGGCCGGAATCTTCGGCGCTCTGGCCGTGTCCAAAGACGCAATCGTGAAGTCATGGCTTCCGGCCGCCGCGTTTTATGAAATGATCGGTATGAATGTAACCGCCCCCGGCGAAGGGCTGGTTTTTGACAAGATCAAAGCGCAGCAAAACCCCGGCGGGCAGATCGTCGTTGAAGGAAACCTCATTAACCTGACAAACCATGTCGTGCGCTTGACCGCTATCGAAGTTTCTCTTCGCAATGAAGAGGGCGAGGAAATCCACGCAAACCTTACCCCGCCGCCTTTCGATGAAATGAAACCCGAAACGACACTGCCGTTTAAATCCGTCCACAACGTTAAAAAGGGCCGGGCCGATCATGTGCAACTCCGTTTTGTACTGGAAACGCCGGAGGAAGAACCCGAAGAGAAAGAAACTAAAACCGTTTCAAAAGACGCCGGTAATACTCAAGCTCTTCACGCGGACGATCACGCTGAGCCGCCCGCCGCCGCAGCTCATTAACGATATCCTGTACCCATTTCTTTTCCGCCTCCGACGGAATTTTCACCTGCGAACCGAAAGGCGGCCCATCCTCACCGTCTCGCCCACCATAAGGCCGCCCCAAAGGATCATAGCGCTGCGGCATACTGCCGCCCAGAGCAAACCCCGTCATCTGCGCCATGCGTTGCGCAAGCTGCTGGGCCAGCTCTTTTTGCGCCTCTTTCAAATGCGCAATCGCTTCATCCTGAAACGGCAGAGATAAATCGGGTCGGCTCTCCCCAAGCGCATCGGAAGATCCGCGCATCGCCTGTTCGGCCAGCCCGAGATTTTCGGGAATTTCATCCAGCGCCGCATCGGCCTTCAACATCAATTGCCCCAGAACATAACGCAGCGCTTCCTGCTCGGTCTTATTCTCCTGCGTATTGATAAAGGGCGCTTCGCCGGTTTTTTCATCCCGCGCCCCAAGCCCTTGAATCATTCTAAACATCTCGGCCTGTTCATCCGTTTGCCCGCGCAAGGCTTCCTGCCGCTCAATAAGCTCCTGCAACTCGTTAATTCCGTCTTGCATCATCTGCATATCTTTGGGCATAGCCATGCTCATGGACGGGTTCACCATATCCATCAGCCGCCCAAGCTTCGAAAGCATATCCTGCGCCGCGCTGCGATCCCCCGAAAGCATGTCCGATTCCATTTTATCCAGCATCCCGGCCAGATCGTTCATATTCATCATGTGCGACAAAACCTCCGGCGGAAGCTGCGGCATATTCGCCTGCCCGTCTTGAATCTGCTTTTGCATTTCTCGCGCCAGCGCCTGCATATATTCTCCCAAAGCCTGCCGCAATTCTTCCATCAACGCGGAAATCTCCGCATCGCTCGTATCCGGGTTTTGCAGCGCTTTTTGCAGTTCCTGCTGAATATTTTTCAAATCCCGCGCCGCCAGAGAAAGATTGCCGTCCTCCAGCCGCAGCGCCGTATCCCACAGCAGCGCCATCACGCTTTGCGCCGTTTCAACCGATGGCGCGTTATAATAAAGCCGCGAGGCTGCCGCACGCAGCGCCAGAAAAACCCGCAAATCATGGTTATAGCTCTGCGAAGCATAAAGCAGCCGCTCCAGCGTAATGCCGCTTTCTCCGTATGGGCTCTGGGGATTCCACGCCAGCGTTTTACGCACCTCAATCAGCTTCCGCGCAACCGGGTGCGTAAAACGCCGTTCCGGCAAAATGAAATGCAAAGGCGGCGTCTGCGCAATCTGCTCCAGATGGTCATGCGCCGTAAAGGTAAAAACAACCGGCAAACCCGCCCATGGATGCGCGCTCAAGCCGTAAACCGGCGCAATCCGAAACTCTGTCTCCGGCGGCGAAAGTACAGGGCGCTGTTCCTCCACCGGCCAGCCGATCGGCGCATCCTTCACCACCGGGTCCAGCGTCATCCGCATATCCAGCCACTCCACGCCGTAATCATCCAGCAGGCTCAGATCAAATTGCAACTGCGCATCGGGCAAAACCTGCGGCTGGTCTTTGACCTCAATCACCGGCGGCGTATCGGGAATAAAGCGGTACGCCCACGCCATCTCTTTGAAAATTCCCGCATGCAGGCTCAGCCGCTCGCCCTCCGGCACCTCCATCTCCAGCACATAAGCACCGTCTTCCGCCTTGTTCATGGCATAGCGCCGCCCGTCGATTTGCACAAAAGGCGCGCGCAGGATATGCGCCGGGCTTTGCTGGATAATCGCTTTCAGGATGCTGCCTTGCGGAATTTCAAGCTTGGCGCTTTCTTCCATATCCGCCTGAGCATCCGCATCCGGTATAATCCGCTCCAGCCCCGTATATTCCGGCGGCGTAATCCACAGCGTAACGGGCATCTGCATGAAAGAAGGCCCCCGCACTTCGCCAAACGGCATCATCCCGGCAAAGATTCGCGGCTTCCAGCTATGCCCGGCAACCAGCAAGCCGCAAAACACCGCCATCAATAAACCAAGCCGCAAAGCGCGTGGATCTTTCCCGGCCAGAAAGGCGCGCGGCGGGGCAGGGCGCAGCGCCGTTAAAAGTTGCTGTTTTCGCCGCTGTTCCCGCTGCCACAGCGCATTATGAGCCTCATAAACGGGCTTGTCATCCTGCCCGCTCAGCGGTCTGTGCAAAACACCGCTATAACGCTCAATCCGTTTTCTCACCTCGTCTTGCGAGGGCAGGCGAAACCCCGCAACATCCTTGCGGATGAAATATCCCGCGCCAATCAGCGCAACCACCAAAACCGCCACAGAGGCAAAGTTTCCGAACAGCGCCGGAATTTCAAACAGCCACAAAGCCGCAAACAGCATGCCCCAGCATGCCAGCCGCCAGAAAGCCAGGCTGATTCTCTCAAAAAGCAGGGAAACTGTACTAAGCGCCGTTAAACACCGAATGCGAAAATTCATACTTTAGATGTTAAGCCAATCAGGAATAGATTCAACATCTATAAGATCTTCGTAACTCTGACGCGGGCGGATAAGCGCCACATGGCCGCCATCCACCAGAATCTCCGGCGGCATAGGCCGCGTGTTATAGTTAGACGCCATACAAAATCCGTAAGCCCCCGCCGAGCGGATGACCGCCATATCCCCGGTCTTCATCTCCGGCAGCGTCCGCCCCGTGGCAAACGTATCGCCGGTTTCGCAAATCGGCCCGACAATATCATAGGTCCGCATTTCCGCATTCCGCCCGCTCACAGGCTCAACCCCGTGATACGCTTCATAAAGCGTCGGGCGGATCAAATCATTCATTGCCGTATCCAGCACTAAAAAGCTGCGTTCCTGCGTTTCTTTTACATGCAAAACCTTCGTCAGGAGAACCCCTGCATTCCCGACCAGATAGCGCCCCGGCTCCATAATAATTTCCGTCTCCAGCGGCACAACGATATCATTCACCCAGCGCGCATAGGCATCCAGATCCAAAAGCTTTTCATCGTTGTAAATAATCGGAAAACCCCCGCCGATATCCAGCCGCGAAACCGTATGTCCCGCCGCGCGCAGCGCTTTGACAATATCCGGCAGCTTCTCAAAAGCGTCCTTAAACGCCTCCACCGTGAAAACCTGCGATCCGATATGCATGGAAAGCCCCAGCGCCTCCACATGGCTCATCTCCCGCGCCATCTCAAACCCTTCAAATACGCGCTCACGGCTCAGCCCGAACTTGTCGCGTCTGCGCCCGGTGGAAATTTTATGATGCCCGCCGCCCGTCACCTCCGGGTTCAGGCGGAAAACAACCCGCGCCGTTTTCCCCAGCCCCGAGGCAATTTGCTGAATTTGCACAAGCTCGGGCAGGGATTCGACGTTAAACTGATGAATGCCCGCCTCCAGCGCCGTGGTAATCTCCGAGGCCTGCTTGCCCACGCCCGTCGAAACAATGCGCCGCGCATCAAACCCGGCCTTCAGCCCCCGGCGAAGCTCGCCTTCCGAAACCACCTCCAGCCCCGCGCCCGCATTTTTCAACACCCGCAAAACCGCGATATTGCTGTTGGCTTTACACGCATAACACAGCATCGGCTGCCGATCCGCAGGCAGCGCTTTGCGCATCGCCTCCGCCAGCCGTTCGTACTGGCTGCGAATACTCCCCGCGCTATAGACGTATGCCGGGCTGCCGAATTCAGCCGCAATATCGGTTAAAGCCACTGAATCAACATGCAAAACACCGTTTTTTTCATGAAATCCGTTCATATCTCGCTCTATCTTAATCGTGTTCAGGCACCGGATCGGTCGATAAATCCGGATAAGTTCGTGGAAAACGGTCATGTTTCACGCCCTCGGGCGCCGAAACGCTCCCCGGCTTAACCCCGCAGGCCCCGGCCAACAGGCACAAACCGACAACCAGTAATGTTTTCACTCCGCGCATAATCCCCGCATTCCCCATATTTTCGAATATTTATAGGCTATACCCCGCTGAATGGCTATGAACAATATAAAAAACCTGAATTTACACTCTGGAGAATTTTTTAAAAGAATGTACACTTTTATAGGTTACGATAACTTTAGGTTGTTATCACTTTCAATAATTCCCACCAAAGCATAAACGACACAATGCAAGACCACCAACAACAGGACCAGACCCTCGAACGCTTGTCGCAAGACCAGCTCGACGCCCTTGTAACCTTGCATAACAGGTTTCTCGACGGGCGTCTGGGCGGACGCCGTGCAATGCTCAAAAACACTGATATTTCCGGGCTGTCCCTAAAAGGGCGGGATTTACGCCAGGCCAATTTCATGGGCTGCGTCATGGCCGGTATGGATCTTTCAAAGGCAAATTTTCAGGAAGCCGCGCTCTATGCCTGCGATTTAAGCAATTCCAACCTTGACGACGCATGCTTTGTCCGCGCGGATTTACGCGGCGCGACAATAGAAAACGCCTCGCTCGAAGGCGCAGACCTCGAAAAAGCGGATTTGCGTATCGGCGGCATAGCCGATCAGGATATGTACGATTCCGGTCAGGCCGTGAATTTCCGTGGCGCAAATCTCAGCGGCGCAAAACTTGCCGGCTCCATTGCTTCAAAAGCGAATTTCTCAGACGCCATCCTGACCGGCGCGAATATGTCGAAAGCCGACCTGCGCGGCGCGCAAATGGAAGGCGCCGACCTCTCCGGCGCGGAAATAGACGGCGCGCAGATGGAAGGCGCAAATTTAAAATCCGCCATTCTCACGGGCGTAGAGATGAGCAAAATCCGCGATAAATCCAGTATCGACTTATCCGAAGCCATCACCGACGAAAATGCCGGAATCTCGATCGCCGATCTGGATGAACCGCTGGCGCAGCTTATCGAAGAACACCGCGCCTGGGTGGAAACCGCCGGTGCAAAAGGCGCGCAGCTTGATCTCAGCAACATGGATCTGCGCAGCCTCAAAACCCTGAAGCTGGAAAAAATGACCGCAATCCGCGCGGTGAACACAAAATTTCTCGGCATGAATCTCTATAAAATCGAACTGCAAAGCGCTGTGCTTGACGGTTCGGATTTCCGCAATTGCGATGCCGAAGAGGCCGATTTCCGCGGCTCCAGCTTTATCGGCGCAAACCTGTCTCATTCGAAAATGAAAAACATAGAAGCCTCGCCCCTTATGTTTGGCGGCGAAGGGTCGGGCAAACGGTTTAGCCCCTGTAATTTTGAAAACGCCAAACTGCGCTATGCCGATTTGTCCGGTTCACGCCTCAAAAGCGCAGTCTTCAAAGGCGCGGACTTGTCCTATGCCTGTCTGGCAGGGGCGGACTTGCGCGAGGCTGACTTCACAGGGGCGAACATGACCGGCGTCATTCTTGACGACGCCCAGACCGAAGGCGCAACAATTCCGAAATCGGACAAACCCGTCTTCCGGCTTAAGGCCGCAAATAAAGAAGACTAACGGTTTTCTCGTTTTTTAAAGCTTTGTGAAACGCTCTTTTATCTTTGTATAGTCGTTTCAGATAGTTTTCCGACAAGAAACGAGGAGCGTAGGCGTAGAAACCCTACGGTAGCGACGAGTGACGACGTCGGAAACTAAAATGAAACGACTATATTAAAGCTTGCTTTCCAACTCCGGCACCGCTTCAAACAAATCGGCCACCAGCCCGTAATCGGCCACAGAGAAAATCGGCGCATCTTCGTCTTTGTTAATGGCCACAATCACCTTGGAATCTTTCATCCCTGCGAGATGCTGGATCGCTCCGGAAATGCCGATCGCCATATAAAGATTCGGCGCAACCACTTTCCCGGTCTGCCCAACTTGGTAATCATTGGGTACATAACCCGCATCCACCGCCGCGCGGGATGCGCCCACCGCCGCGCCGAGCTTGTCGGCCAGCTTCTCGATAATCGCAAAGTTCTCCGCCGAGCCAACGCCGCGCCCGCCTGATACGACAATATCCGCAGAGGCCAGCTCAGGCCGGTCGCTTTCCGTCACCGCCAGCCCCTCAAAGCCCGAAAGCCCCGCATCGCCTTTGGACGCCACATCCTCAATCGCCGCGCTGCCGCCCTCGGCAGGCACCGGATCGAACGCCGTTCCACGTACAGTCATAAGCTTTACATTGTCGGATGATTTCACCGTCGCCACCGCATTGCCCGCATAAACCGGGCGCTCGAATGTATCTGCGTCCACCACGGCGGAAACATCGGAAATCTGCTGCACATCCAGCAAAGCCGCGGCCCGCGGCAATATATTCTTCCCATACGTCCCGGCAGGGGCCAAAATATGCGTATAATTCGCCGCCAACTCGACGATAAGCGGCGCAATATTCTCCGCCAATCCATGCTCCAGCTCCGGCGCATCGGCCTTCAAAACCTTGGCCACGCCCTCGGCTTTGGTCGCAGCCTCCGCCACCGCGCCGCATCCCGACCCGGCCACCAAAACATCAATATCGCCGCCGATTTTTTTCGCCGCACCAATCGTATTCAGCGTGGCTTTCGCCAGCTCTTTATTGTCGTGTTCTGCTATAACCAATATCGTCATTTTTTTGCTCCTACTCGAACTTACCTGGGATTTTTTGCTCTAAAAAACTTATTAGCTTATCGGTATTTGATACACCGAACAGTCCTATATGAATTCTAGAACCGTCATTAAAAAAAATATGCTTTGCTAAAGCTCCATTTAGTGTATGCAGATGCGATATTTTTTCTATGTTTTCAAGGGGCTGTTCTGTCATTTTTCCTGTCAGAAAGTTTTTAAAGGTCAGGGCTTTGCTGTTTAGCGAAAAATAGCGAATGCCCCTGAAAGGGAACAGAATCATCGCATAAGAAATGAATATAAGAAAGGGTGTTAATGCCCAGACTACCCACCTGTTTTCTTCCTGCAAAGATTCTTGTCCTGTCACTAGCAGAAAAGCAATCCAGAGCATCCATCCTGCAAGGCCTATGCTTACCGCTGCTATGGCTATGACCCAATGCATGGCAACAAACCCTGTTATTGTTTGATAGCCTTTCAAATCACCTTCGCTTCGTTCTTCAGTTTATCCACCAATTCATCCACGCTGGCCACCTTCACCCCGCCCGCGCGTTTGGCCGGTTCGGCAACCTTCACCACCTCAAGACGCGGCGTAATATCAACGCCCATATCGCCGGGCGTAATCACCTCAAGCTCTTTTTTCTTCGCCTTCATAATATCGGGCAGCGACAAGAATGCTCATACCAAGATCTCCTAATTTTTGTTGATTCTGAAGGCGCGCTGCTTACAGATACGGTCATGCGGCCCTGCTTTTTCAACATGACGGGCAAGCATGATGCACCAGATTAGGCCTGCTATTGAGGCAAACCCAAACAGAACGCCGTTGTAAAACAAGAAACTCTGTACTTCAGGCGTACCGTAATAAGCAAAATAAGCGTGCGGATCGTCGGTGCTGGCATCAAATGTAGAAAGCTTATCCATGATTTTGCCGTATGACGGAAGAGAGGAGTAAACAATAAAAGGCAATATAGGCAGGCTCCACACAAGATAGCGCAGGGCGGATTGCGAAAGGGAAATCCGTAGTCCCGTCATATCGCCGATTTTAATCCTTAAAGCTTTTTGTCCCAACGTGCCTTGCAGGGAAGATGCCGTTAAAAGGATAAAGTAAAGCGCACAAACAGGCTGGTATATAAGGTTGCTCAGGAAGTAATTTTTTCCCGTTACCATATCTACAATAATGAAGGCGACAACCATCACTACTGTATCAATCAAAAGTGCTGTAGTTCTTATACCTAAACCGGCAAATTTCATATCAAATCACCTTCGCTTCGTTCTTAAGTTTATCCACCAGTTCATCCACGCTTTCAACCTTCACCCCGCCTTCACGTTTCGGCGGCTCGGCCACTTTGACAACGGAAAGGCGAGGGGAGACATCAACACCCAAATCTTCCGGCGTCATTACTTCCAACTCCTTCTTCTTCGCCTTCATAATATCGGGCAGCTTGGCATAGCGCGGCTCGTTCAGCCGCAGGTCAGTCGTCACAATCGCCGGGGCTTTGAGCTTCAACGTCTCCAGCCCGCCGTCAACTTCGCGTGTGACTTTCACGCTATCACCGCTCACCTCCAGTTTCGAGGTAAACGTTCCTTGCGCCCAGCCCAAAAGCGCCGCCAGCATCTGCCCGGTCTGGTTTGAATCATCATCAATAGATTGCTTGCCCATAATAACAAGATCCGGCTTTTCCTTCTCAACCAGCGCCTTAAGCATCTTCGCTACGGCCAGCGGCTCCACCCCGCCCAGATCAATCGGCGCATCACTCTGCACCAGAATGCCGCGATCCGCACCAATCGCCATCGCCGTGCGAAGCTGCTCCTGCGCTTTGTCCGGCCCGATAGAAACCGCAACGACCTCGTTGGCCGTTCCCGCTTCTTTCAGCCGCACAGCTTCTTCAATCGCAATCTCGTCAAACGGGTTCACCGACATCTTAACGTTGGCAAGCTCAACGCCGCTGCCATCGGCCTTCACGCGAACCTTCACGTTGTAATCAACAACCCTTTTAATAGGCACCAATATTTTCATAGATCAAAAGCTCCACAGATTGTGGTTAAGAATGAGAAGAATAGTATGCCAGCGCAAGCAGGGCCAAGGCAAGCCCTTGTAGCAGGACGCGCGCCTGCATCAGCTTGTTGCCGTATTTTTCATTGAACTCTCCACCCTTGACCATGGCAAAAAGGCCAAGCCCCAAAACGGCGACGATTGAGAAGAGGGCGAGGATCAAGGCGATAGCAGCGAAAGTGTTCATGGCTCTTAGTCTAACCTTTTTTACAGGCGAGTAAATAGTTCACATCCAGATCGCTCTTCGACAGCGCAAATTCGTTCTTCACCGGATTAAAAACCAGCCCTGTAATATCCTGCGGTTTTAACCCCGCACCCCGCGCCATGCGTGAAAGTTCGCTTGGTCTCACAAATTTCTTCCAGCTATGTGTTCCGTGCGGAACCCAGCGCAAAATATATTCCGCCGCGACAATGCCCAGCAAAAACGATTTCGGATTACGGTTCAGCGTAGAAAAAATCGCAAGCCCCTCCGGCTTCATCAGCTTGGAGATGCTCTGAACAAACGCCGCAGGCTCCGCCACATGCTCTATAATCTCCAGCGCCAGCACCACATCAAACTGCTTTTCGATCTCTTCCACAGGTTTGTTATGATAGGTAATATCCAAATCACCAACCTCCGCATGCTCTCTCGCCACCTCAATAGCCACGCCGTCCGCATCCACACCCGTCACGTTCGCCCCAAGCCGTGCCAAAGGCTCGCACACCAGCCCGCCACCGCAGCCCACATCAAGGATATCCAAACCCTCCAGCGCAGTAAGCGCCGCCGCATCGCGCCCAAAATGCTCGCAAATCTGCGTTTTTATATAGGAAAGCCGCACGGGGTTTAAGGCATGCAGCGGCTTAAACGGTCCGTTTTCATCCCACCAACGGCCTGCATCCTTGGAAAATTGTTGAATTTCTTCGTAATCAACTGTATTTGTCATGACTTAAATTTTCCGTCATTGCGAGCGTGAGCGAAACAATCCAGAAAATTCAATACTGGATTGCCGCGTTAGCCTAACGGCTTCCTCGCAATGACGCAATGAGAGAGTGATATGGCCCTTATAGTTGCAAAATTTGGCGGAACCTCCGTCGCCGATGTCGCGCGTATTGAACGCGCCGCCGATAAGGTCGTGCGCGAGGTCGAAGCCGGAAATCAGATCGCCGTGGTCGTTTCGGCCATGTCCGGCGTGACCAATCAGCTTGTCGAATATTGCGGTCAGGTCAGCAAAATGCACGATTTGCGCGAATATGACGTCGTGGTGTCCAGCGGCGAACAGGTCACAGCTGGCCTTATGGCCATGGCTCTGCAAAAGCGGGGTATCGCTGCGCGCAGTTGGCTGGGCTGGCAAATCCCGTTTAAAACCGATGATGTTCACGGTAAGGCCCGCATCGAGGAAATCCAGACCGGAGAACTCAAAAAGCGGTTGATATCCGGCGAGGTCGCCGTCATCCCCGGCTTTCAGGGCGTAACCAATGCCGGGCGCATCGCCACGCTGGGCCGGGGCGGCTCGGATACCTCCGCCGTGGCGCTGGCCGCCGCTCTGGAAGCCGACCGCTGCGATATTTATACCGATGTAGACGGCGTCTACACCACTGACCCGCGCATCGTTCCGGCGGCGCGTAAAATCAAAAAAGTGTCTTACGAAGAAATGCTGGAGCTTGCATCTTTGGGCGCAAAGGTCTTGCAAACGCGCTCTGTGGAAATTGCCGCCAAGCAAAACGTGTCGCTACAGGTCCTCTCCAGTTTTGACGAGGGCATAGGCAGCGACATGCCCGGAACATTAGTGACGAAAGAGGAAAATATTATGGAACAGGAACTCGTAACAGGAATCGCCTTCAGCCGCGATGAAGCCAAGGTTACAATCTTGAACGTGCCCGATGAGCCGGGCGTAGCGGCGAAAATATTCCGCCCGCTGGCCGATGCCAACGTTAATGTCGATATGATCGTCCAGAACATCTCAACCGACGGCAAGGCCACGGACATGACCTTTACCGTACCCAAAGGCGAACTGGAACGGGCGCTGGAAACACTGGAAAAACAGGAATTTCTCAAAGGTGCGGAAATCATCTCCGCAGGCAACGTTGCCAAAATTTCCGTCGTCGGTATCGGCATGCGCTCCCACGCTGGCGTCGCCAACACCATGTTTGAAACATTGGCCGAAAAAAACATCAATATTCAGGTGATCTCAACCTCCGAAATCAAGGTCAGCGTTTTGATCGAGGAAGACTATACCGAACTCGCCGTCCGCGCTCTGCATACCGCCTACGGTCTTGAAGAAACCGCTTAAACTCCCCGCGCAAATACGTTAATCTGCCAAGACCATGGCAGAAACAAAAGCGCAAAGCGAAGAGTCCGGTTTTAACGAAATGCCCGTAGGCGAAATCCTGCGCCGCACGCGCCAGCATTATAACCAGTCGATACAGGATATAGAATACGCCCTGCGCATTCGCGCCTCCCAGATAGAAGCCATCGAATCCGGCGATCTCAAGGCGCTGCCGGGCAAGGTTTACGCCGTGGGGTTTGTGCGCTCTTATGCTGAGTTTCTCGGTCTTGACGGCGATAAAATCGTCAAACTGTTTAAAACCCAGGCCGCAGGTCAGGAGCCGGAAACCGAACTTTATTTCCCCGCACCGGCCTCGGAAGGACAGCTCCCCCCATGGTGGATAACACTCACATGCATTTTCGCCGCCATCGCCATTCTCGCATTCTGGTTCGGTGAAAGCCGCCAGCAGCGTGAAATCGTCGAAACCATTCCCCCCGTCCCACCCGCCATGCAGGCCGAGGAATCTGTGGTTTCGCCCGCATCTTCATCCGCAGCACCAGCAGCCGAATCCGCGCCGGAAGTAGAAACGGAAGCAGAAAATGAAGCAAAGCAGGAAGAGGACATCATCAAGGAAAAACCCGCAAAGGGCATTATCCTTAATATCCGCGAAAACAGTTGGGTCGAGATCCGCGATAAACAGGGCAAGGCGATGCTCTCACGGGTGCTGAAAGCCGGAGATCAATACTACGTCCCCGACCGCCCGGACCTGACCATTTCCATCGGCAATGCCGGCGGCGTCGAAATTGAGGTCGACGGGCAAAAACTCCGCCAGCTTGGCGAAACCGGAAAGGTCCTGCGCCGCCTGTCTCTGGATGCCCAATACCTCAAGGAAAACTTTGCACTTGAAGACGGGCAGTAAAACGCACTAAACATACATCCCATGGCACTCGAAGAAAAATTAAACTCGATCAAATCCCGTCACGCGGAGCTTTCCGCGCTGATGTCTGCGGGCGGGCTGAGCGGCGAGAAGTTCGCTAAACTCTCTATGGAGTACGCCGAGCTGGACCCGGTTGTGGAAGCCATCAATGCGCTGGAAACCGCGAAAGCCGAAAAGGCCGATCTGAAGGATATGCTTGCCGACCCGGAAATGAAGGAAATGGCCGCCGAAGAGTTGAAAGCCCTTGAGGCGCGCATCCCCGAGCTTGAGCGGCAAATCCGCCTCGCCCTGATTCCCAAGGACGAAGACGACGCCAAAAACGCCATCGTCGAAATTCGCGCCGGAACCGGCGGCGACGAAGCGGCGCTGTTCGCCGGCGATCTTTTTGCAATGCTCAAAGGCTACGCCGCGGGGCAGGGCTGGAAGCTCGAGGTCATGGAAACCTCCCAGTCCGATATTGGCGGGTATAAGGAAATTGTCGCCGAGGTCAGTGGCCGGAACGTTTTCTCAAAACTCAAATACGAATCCGGCACCCACCGCGTGCAGCGCGTCCCCAAAACAGAGAGTCAGGGCCGCATCCACACCTCCGCCGCGACCATCGCCGTCCTCCCCGAAGCCGAAGAGGCCGAAGTAAACATCAACAACGACGACCTGCGCATTGATACTTATCGCTCGCAAGGGGCAGGGGGGCAGCACGTCAACACCACAGATTCCGCGGTGCGCATCACCCACATTCCCACCGGGGTGGTGGTGGAGATGCAGGAAGAGCGCTCCCAGCATAAAAACAAAGCCAAGGCTATGAAGGTCCTCTCCACTCGCATCTATGACATGCAGCGCCAAAAACTGCATGAAGAGCGCGCGCAAGACCGAAAATCACAGGTCGGCTCGGGCGATCGCTCCGAACGCATTCGCACCTATAACTTCCCGCAAGGGCGCGTGACCGACCACCGTATCGGCCTGACATTGCATAAGCTGGAGGATGTGTTAAGCGGCGAAGCCCTGAATGAAATTATCGACGCCCTCATCGCCGAGGACCAAGCCTCCGCGCTGGCGTCGATAGAAAACTAATAGAAATTATAAAAATTTAAACCACAAAGTCAGACAAAGGAAAACAAAGTATAAAAGCTAAAAAAAAACTTTGTCTAACTTAGTTTTACTTTGTGGTTTAAAAAATGATTTTGGAAAAAATTTACAAAGAACTCTGCGACGTCATGCCCGAACACGACGCCCGCTATGTCATCGAAAAGCGCACCGGGCTGTCCCATGCCGCTATGATTGCCAATCCGGGGCAGGAAATTGATGAAACCGCCATCATGGCCGATCTTGCGCAATATAAGCGCGGTATCCCGCTTTCACGCATTTATGAAGAGCGCGAGTTCTGGGGGATGAATTTCAGGCTCTCGCCCGCCACGCTCGACCCGCGCCCCGATACCGAAACGCTGATTGAGGCGGTGGTAAAGCGCTGCAAAGACAATCCTCCGGCGCGGATACTCGATCTGGGCACCGGCACAGGCTGCATTCTCATCGCGCTTTTATCCGAATTTCCTCAGGCGACAGGCGTGGGGATCGACCTTTCAGAAGAAGCTGTGCAAACCGCGAAATACAACGCACAGCAGAATCACGTCGCTGCCCGCGCAGAATTTTTACAAGGCAACTGGGCAGAATCAATCAACGAATCTTTTGATTTGGTGGTGTCGAATCCGCCCTATATCGCCCGAAAAGTGATTCAAAATCTTGATGAATCGGTCAAAAATCACGATCCGATTCTGGCTTTGGAGGGTGGCGAAGACGGTCTGCAAGCCTATAAAGAAATTTTTTCTCAGCTTTTTCACATCTTAAAACCGGGCGGACGCGCCTTTTTCGAAATCGGATTCGATCAGGAAGAATCCACAACGCGACTCAGTGAAGAATCGCGGTTTTCAGTTATATCAACTTATGCTGATTTAGCAGGGCACGTAAGGGTTTTGGAGGTTGTTGCAGGCAAACCCAATGGGGATAAATAAAAAAAATATCAAACAGGCGGTTGATTAAAAGAACCCCGCCGCTGTAGGTTAAAAAACATCAGCACAGACAGACGAACGGGTAAACGCAATATGCAGTCTGATGCTGGTTGGAAAGCCCAACATATAGTGTGTTAAAGCCTCTTAAGGGGTGGTCAGGCGTACACAAATAATGTATGGTGTACGTGTATGTGTGATTAACGTAATTAAAGAAACGGAAGAAATAGATGAGACACGGAACACCAACAAACAGACGCCAACGTGGTAGAGGCAACGGCGGCGGGCGTCGCAGCGGCGGAAACCAGCAGCGGATGCAGGTTTTTGACAGCAATGGACCGGATGTGCGCATCCGTGGTACGGCGCATCAGGTCAACGAAAAATACATGGCCTTGGCGAAAGATGCGGCGGCTGCCGGTGATACGATTCTCGCCGAAAGCTACCTCCAGTTTGCCGAACATTATCAGCGCGTGATTAATAGCTGGGAAGAAAACGTACAGGCCGAACCTAAACCCGCATCGGAAAACGGTTCAAAACTGAAAGGGGGTGATGATGATTTATCATTGCCATCCAGTATCTTAGGCGGTAATTCTAAGGTTGGGGCTGATATGCGTACAGCAGAATCCGCTGTGTCTTAACATCTTGGTGTAACGCATTGTAAAATATACAAAAGCGGCCTCTGTGTCGCTTTTTTTATAAGGGTCTTATTTTTGCTGTGTTTTTGCATCCGAATCCTCTTTAAAATCGGCATTAAACGCACTATATTAGCGTCATGGACTTCGAAAAGTTTACAGAGAAATCAAAGGGTTTTATCCAAAACGCGCAAACTCTCGCGATGCGTTACGGGCACCAGTCAATTGAGCCGGAGCATTGGCTCAAGGTGATGCTCGACGATTCCGACGGCCTGACTTCAAAATTGCTCAAGGCCGCAGACGCCAAGCCCGACCGCCTGCGCAGCGACATTGAAGCGGCCATTGCTAAATTCCCGGTCGTCGAAGGCTCCGGCGCGCAGCTCCGTATCTCAACTGATTTTGCAAGAATGGCTGATAACGCATTGAAATTAGCTGAAAAATCTGGCGATAAGTTCGTCACCGCAGAGCGCATACTACAAGCCATGCTCATGGCCAAAAAGATGGATATATCGGGATACCTCGAAGACGCGGGCCTGACCGATCAAAAGCTCAATCAGGCGATTAATGATATGCGAAAAGGCCGCACCGCCGATTCTGCCAGCGCCGAGGACAGTTTTGATGCGTTGAATAAATACGCCCACGACCTGACCGCCGCCGCCGAAGACGGCAAGATCGACCCCATCATTGGCCGGGACGAGGAAATCCGCCGCGCGATTCAGGTCCTCTCCCGCCGCACCAAAAACAACCCGGTGCTGATCGGTGAGCCGGGCGTCGGTAAAACCGCGATCGTCGAAGGCCTCGCGCAAAGAATCGTCAATGGCGATGTCCCCGAAAGCCTTAAGAATAAACGCCTGATGTCACTGGATCTCGGCGCGCTGCTGGCCGGAGCCAAATATCGCGGCGAATTTGAAGAGCGACTCAAGGCCGTCCTCGATGAGGTCAAAACCGCCGCCGGGGAGATTGTCCTGTTCCTTGATGAACTCCATACGCTGGTCGGCGCGGGCAAGGCCGAAGGCTCTATGGATGCGGGCAACATGCTCAAACCCGCACTGGCACGCGGCGAGCTGCACATGGTCGGCGCCACCACGCTCGACGAATATCGCAAGCATATCGAAAAAGACGCCGCGCTGGCCCGGCGTTTCCAGCCTGTTTTTGTCTCCGAACCGACGGTCGAGGATACGATTTCCATCCTGCGGGGCCTTAAGGAAAAATACGAACTCCACCACGGCGTACGCATCACCGATAACGCGATTGTCGCCGCTTCCACGCTCTCACACCGCTATATCACAGACCGCTTCCTGCCCGATAAGGCGATTGATCTGGTTGATGAGGCCGCGAGCCGTATCCGCATGCAGGCCGATTCCAAGCCCGAAGCGCTCGACGAACTCGACCGGCGCATTATCCAGCTCAAAATCGAACGCGAAGCGCTGAAAAAGGAAAAAGACAAAGCCTCCAAAGACCGCCTTGTGGCACTGGAGGAGGAGCTGAAAGGTCTCGAATCCAGATCCGCCGACCTGACCTCGCAATGGGCCGCGGAAAAGGAAAAACTCAATACCGGCCAGAAAGTGACCGAAGAGCTGGATAAAGCCCGCGTACAGCTTGAGCAGGCCGAACGCGACAATGACTGGGCGCGCGCCAGCGAAATCAAATACTCCATCATCCCCGAACTGGAGCAAAAGCTGGCCGCCGCGGCCGAGCATGAGGGCGAGGCATCCACTTCCAGCCTGATTAACGAGGAAGTCACCGAAGATGACATCGCCGCCGTTGTCAGCAAATGGACCGGCGTGCCGGTAGATAAAATGCTCGAAGGGGAGCGCGAAAAGCTGCTCGGCATGGAAGACAAGCTCCGCCAGCGCGTCGTAGGGCAGGACGAAGCCGTCACGGCTGTATCCAACGCTATCCGCCGCGCCCGTGCAGGCCTTCAGGACCCGCGCCGCCCGATGGGCTCATTCCTCTTCCTCGGCCCCACCGGCGTCGGGAAAACCGAACTCACCAAGGCTTTGGCCGAATTCCTGTTTGATGACGACAGCGCGATGATCCGCATGGATATGTCGGAATATATGGAAAAACACTCCGTCGCCCGCCTGATCGGCGCACCGCCGGGCTATGTCGGCTATGAAGAGGGCGGTTCGCTGACCGAAGCCATCCGCCGCCGCCCGTATCAGGTCGTGCTGTTTGACGAAATCGAAAAAGCCCACCCCGACGTGTTTAACGTCCTCCTGCAAGTCCTTGACGACGGACGCCTCACGGACGGGCAGGGCCGGACGGTGGATTTCTCCAACACGCTCCTCATCATGACGTCAAATCTGGGCGCGGAACATCTGGTCGCGCAAAAAGACGGCGAGAGTGTCGATAAAGTCCGCGATAAGGTCATGGACGCGGTGCGCAAGGCCTTCCGCCCCGAATTTCTCAACCGCCTCGATGAAATCCTGCTGTTCAAGCGCCTTGACCGCAAGCAGATGAGCGGCATTGTCGATATACAGCTCACCTATCTGCTCAACCTTTTAGCCGCCCGCCACGTCACGCTTGAGGTGGATGAAGCGGCCAAAACATGGCTGGGCGATAAGGGTTATGACCCCGCCTATGGCGCGCGGCCTTTGAAACGCGTCATCCAGAGCGAATTGCAAAACAAGCTGGCGGAAATGATTCTCAAAGGCGAAATCGCCGACGGCAGCCTCGTCAAAATCTCCGCAAAAGGCAACACGCTGGATTTCAAAATCACCACCCCCGCCGCAGGAAAAGCGGATAAAGACGCCGCTTAAGCGAGAACGTTTTACACATAAAAACCGGCGGGCGAAAATAAAACCACAGCGAACACAGACGAATACACAGACGCGCTCGTCATGTGCCGGGAGCGCTGTGTTTCTCCTGTGGCCGCTGTGGTGAAAAATATAGTGTACTTTCGGCGTGCAAACGCCAACGCAGCGGGTTGTGTTGTTTTATAGCCTGTGCCGTATAAAACGATTCAAAATTTTCCCTCTTTTGTCTTTCCCGCGAAAGCGGGAATCTTTTAAGATCAAGCGCTTAAGTCCCCCGCTTCCGCGGGGGAAGCATGATCACTTTATAAGGGATGCGCTATATTCTTGTTTGGAATGGCTCTATATTGCCTCACCGCCCGATTTCCGGTAGCATAACCCCTGAAACAATTGTCCCGCCTTTTTCCTTTAAGTGGTTCCCCATGGCTGAAAACTTCAAAAAAGCTTATTACATTCTCCCGCTCGCCATTCTGGCCGCTTGCGCTTACACGCTCGACGGCGCGAACCAGAATGTAAAGTTCGAAACCCCCGGCGCATATAACGCATCGTGCAGCGTCTACGTCGAAGGCCTGAAATATCAGGTCAAACCGCCGCAGGTCGTTAATCTTTATAAGGCCAAAGACGATCTGATTGTCGATTGTCTGGCCCCCGGTGGCCGCCGGAAGGTGATAGAAGTGACACCGGAGATCGAAACCTCCGCCGCCTGGAACGCGGCCAATGCGGGCGTAGGTCTGCCGTGGGATTATGCTTCGGGCGCTTTGTTCCGCTATCCCGATGTAATCGAAATTGACTTTACCGGCGAGCCGGTGTCCGATCCGCCGCTACCCGCGCAAAACAGCCCCGATATCCGCCAGCCCGAGGAATATTACCTCGAGGAATTCCGCCCCTCCAAACCCCGGATGAATAATGACCGCCACATGCCGCCGGTTGAAATTCTACCGCGTGAACGCAGTTCTATGTCAGATCTGGGTGGTTATAATAACGCCGGGTCCGTCTTTTCCGAGCCTGAAAACACTGCCTCCGGAGATAAGGGTGATTTGATGAATGTCATCCGCGATCTGGGCGCGCAAGAAAGCAACGCGCCGTCATATACGGAAAGTTCCGGCGGGCCTGTACCGCTCCTGCCCGGTGAATAACATAAAGTGAAATGGTAACAAAGGTTGATAGCTCACTGTTTTTGTTTTACTTTTTCTTTTTTGCTTTCTTTCTTTGTGTTGGTGTTAAAAAAACATAAGGGGCCCCATATGAAACAGCGACGGTGTTGCCGCGTTTTTAGCTGAGCTGTTTTTTCGCAAATGGCGTTTTTCGTTTTTGCTCTCAACTTTGCGCCATTTACCGTCTGTTTTTTACAGACTATGCATAGTCTGGTTTGACTGTATCGCGGAACATTGCCTTTGTCAAGGAAAAAATTCCTAATATTTTTGTGACCGGGGGGTTATCCGTTTGAGGTCGCGTCCAAATCCATCCGCCGCACGCATGTTATGCCGCCATAAGCCTTGGCAAGATCCTCGATATTCTCAACAACAACCTGCATATGGCGCGATGTCGCATTCAAAACACGCTGTTCATCAAGCATAATCCCGACATGCCCCTTAAAAAACACCAGATCGCCGCGCATAAGGGCAGGGGAGGCCTCAGGAATCGGCGCGCCCACGCTTTGGTCCTGCTGATGCGTATCGCGCGGCGTATTCACCCCTGCCGCCATCAGCGAAATCTGTACAAGGCCCGAGCAATCCACCCCGCTGACGCTGCGCCCGCCCCAGACATAGGGCGCGCCCTCAAACATGAGCGCTGTTTTCACAAAGTCCGGTTCGGTGCTGTCCATCGCCACAAGATGGCTTTCATAAATCCACCCCCCATGGTCGAGCTTGAAAAACCCGTTCTCGGTCTGCCCGCTGCTTCTCACCGGAGAATGAAAGAACAGCGGCCAGAGAATCGCGCTTTTAAAGTCCGGTTGCTCGTAAACATGGGTTAAAGGCACGCTGATCTTGTGCGAGGGGGTGAAAGCTTCACAAATCGCCGCCTTTGGAATAAACCCTTGATAGCTGTCATGGGCGCTTTCAATTTCAATCCATATAGGCGCGCGATCATCAATAACGCGAACACTTTCGCCAAACAAAAGCTGGTTGGACACTTCCGCATGCTCATCCGGGCTTTGCCGCACAAAGACGGACGGCACGTATATTTGGCGCAGATCAGCCATAACGGTCCTGCAAATAGGCAAATACGGTTCGCAAGCCCGTATCCGCTGCGCCCTTTGGCCGTCCGGCGCGGCCTGTTTGCTCCCACGAAAAGCAATCCAGATGCACCCAGTCGGTTTTTTCATCAACAAATGTTTCCAGAAACAGCGCACTATATATCCCGTCTCCCGGAATGCCAACGCTGTTCAGCAGGTCGCCCGTCGCGTTCTCAATATGCGCCCGGTAAGGCTGCCATAAGGGCATCCGCCATACAGGGTCCTCGGTTTCTTCGGAAAGCGCCTGCAAACGGCCTGCGATTTTGTCGTTATTCGAAAACATCGCCGGAATGTCGGGGCCAAGCCCCGCACGCGCCGACCCCGTAAGCGTCGCAAAATCAATAATCAGATCCGGCTTGCCCTCGCTGGCATAGGTCAGCGCATCGGCGAGAATCAGCCGTCCTTCGGCGTCCGTATTGGTATTTTCAACAAACGGCCCCTTGCGGGACTTTATGATATCGCCGGGGCGAAAAGCTTCGCCCGCCACAGAATTCTCCACCGCCGGAATCAGCAGCCTGAGCCGCACAGGCAGCTTGTGATCCATAATCAGCTTCGCCAGCGCAATCACATGCGCCGCCCCGCCCATATCCTTTTTCATCAGGGCCATATAGGTCGAAGGCTTCAAATCCAGCCCACCGGTATCAAACGCAACGCCTTTGCCCACCAGCGTCACTTTCGGATGCTTCGCATTCCCCCAGCTCATATCAATCAAACGCGGCTTGCGCGGGCTGGCTTTACCGACTGTGAAGATCAGCGGAAAGTCTTTTTCAAGGGCTTTCTGGTCCTTAATGACCTTGAGGGTCGCCTCATGTTCTTTCGCCAGCGCCTTCACCGCCGCTTCAATCTCCTCCGGCCCCATATCGTTGGCCGGGGTGTTCACCAGATCGCGCAGGGCGTTAACGCTCTCCACATGGCTCAGCACGCTCTCTTTATCAACGCCCTTGGCCCAGAGCAGGGCAGGGGTGGGTTTTGTTTTCGATTTATACAGGTCAAACGCATAACACGCCCAGCCCCAGCCGATATGCGCTTTGTCCATCTCCGCGCCGCTCAAGCCCGTGATCTCGAAGCTCATGGCGCTCAGCGCTTCATCGCTGAAAAACCCGCGGATTTTCTCGCACACGCCCGCAAAATCGAAAAGCTTGAGACTGTCTGAAACCCCGGCGTAAATAACACATTCATCCCGGCTGACCAAAATCTGCCCCGCCTTGCCTTTAAACCCGGTTTCGTTGCACAAACTGCTCAGCGCCGCAGATTGCTTCGCCAGCCATGCTTTGTATTTGCCCTCCTTAACCGCCACGACAGAAAAATGCGTTTTCTTCTTCTTCGCCGTAAAGGCGGATGTTTTCCTGAAAAATGTCTGGGGCATGAAAGGAATCCTTCAAATGGATGAGTTCTGGCGGACACTGAGGGATTCGAACCCTCGATAGAGCTTTTGACCCTATACTCCCTTAGCAGGGGAGCGCCTTCAGCCACTCGGCCAAGTGTCCATATGCCGGAACTTCAAAAGTTTTAGAGGTAAAGCATAGCTTTGGCAAGGAGTGCTGGCAAAGAATTTTATTTAAGGAACGAACCTCTTCAAAATCCCGGCCCAATCACCGTCTTTCGGCGCGTCGATAAATTCGCCGATATGGCGGGCCATCCATTGTTCGTCAGCCCCCCTCAATAGGGCGGCAAAGACAAAGGCCGGTTTGTCGTTGTTGTCCACGCCGCGTAAAGAGACATGCAGGAAGCTATGGCCTGAGTACCCGTCGGCCAGACGGATTTCAGGATCGCGCACGTCATTAAACCCGTGGCCGGTTTTGATCGAGGCTTTAAAGACAATCGCGTGAATTGCCGCATCCAGCCCGTCCAGCTCAACCGAAATTTGTTCGTCATCACCCTCGCCAACGCCTTCGACGTTATCGCCGCTGTGGTAAATCTGCCCGGTCTGGTCGGCCTCCCGGCCTTCCTCAACCGAAACATGGGTGATATAACGCCCGTCCTTGTCAAAAACATAACAGGACAGATCAAGATCATGATGGTTGTCCCGCAAGCCTAAAGCGCCCATGGCTTTATCTTTCAGGCTAACCTCTTCGTTCGGGTCCCAGCCCAGCCCGGCAAACACCCGCCAGCGCGCCTTTTGCGTGACGTTAAGAGGAACGGTTTCACCCTTGGGAATACGCGGCTCGCTCATCCGCGCATCAATCCAGATAGTTTTCGTCTTTAAGTTTTTTGTGCTGCCCGAAATCGGAATTCACCACCAGCAGGAAACCGAACAGAAGGATCAGAACGCCCAGCGTCGCAATGATTTTGAAAAACAGATCCTCCGGCAGCTCCACACCCCAGATTTTGGCGATCACAATCGCCGCAACCGCGCAAACCGACCCGACCAGTAAAAAGAAAAACGGCTTATGCAATCTATCAATCATACTCATGCGCCAACCTCCCTTTGCATGACAACCAAAAACGCCTCGCGCTCAAAGAACAAAAGCATTCGCCGCGACTCGCGCTCCATCGTTTTGACTTCCCACCCCTGCGCGCCGTTTTTGTTCAGGAACTCGGAAAACTTAACCGGGTCAACCTTCGAACCGCCCAGAAACAAAGACCCCAGCATACTCTCGCGATATATCGCGACTTTATATTCGTACGTGGTAGCGGCCATATGATCTATCCTTCTTTAAAATAACGTCCTATGTCATACCCGGCATCGGCATATTCGCCGATATTTTCAACAACCCAGTCTGCGCCGTCATGGTAAACCTGCGCAAAAATAAAGGCGCTGGCATTCAGGTTCGCCGCCGGGGATATCGCAACGCGCAGGAAATCTTCGTCGCTCTGACCGTCGGCAATGCGGATAACCGGGTTGTCGATCTCATCCAGACTGAAAGCGCAGTCGCTCTTAACGCAAATCAGGAACTTTTTGTAATTCTCCGGCAGGTTCTTCGTTTCGATATAGATCTGCTCGTCATCACCGCCGCCAAGGCCGGAAAAGTCATCACCGCTGTGATAGGCGCTGCCCGAATCCTCGACAAGTTCGGTATAATCCGGCCCGATCATTTCAACCAGTTCTCCCGAATCGTCAAAAATATAACAATATAAATCGAGGTCGAAATGCGCGAAATCCGAATCCCGCGCATCCGGGGCGTCATGCTCATTCACCGGACGGTTCAGGAACTTAAACGTACGGTAACGGTGAATCACGTTCTCGATTTCTTCAACCGCCGACTGGATATGGATCTGCTGGGGCTTGGGAAGCTTGATCTTCTCAAGCTTTTTCATGTCCCACGAAAGCCCGATCAGAACACGGTCTCTGGACGTCTTGGAAATATTAATAGCTTCGCTTTGCCCCTTTGCCGGGCCTTTTAAGATGTTCATAACTTACCCCAATTTCTTCTTCAAAATCTCATTCACGGCCGCCGGGTTGGCTTTGCCCTGCATTTTCTTCATCACCTGCCCGACGAAGAATCCGAACAGCTTGTCCTTCCCGCCTTGATAGGCTGCCACATTATCGGGGTTCTCGGCAATCACTTCATCGACCACGGCCTCAATCGCGCCCGTATCCGTAACCTGTTTCAGACCTTTTTCCTCAACAATCACGCTCGCATCCTTGCCGGTTTCATACATCGCGGCAAACACATCCTTGGCGATTTTCCCGGAAATCGTATTGTCGCTGATAAGCGCAATAAGCCCGCCAAGCTGCTCCGCGCTAATCGGCGAATCCGCCAGCGCGGTTTCGTTTTTGTTGAGAATGCCTAGCAATTCGTTAATCACCCAGTTCGCCGCCAGCTTCGCGTCATTGTCATTGGCAACAGCTTCATAATATGCCGCGCGGCGTTGCTCGGCGATCAGCACCGAGGCGTCATAAAGGCTCAATCCGTATTCATCCATAAAACGGTGTTTCTTCTGGTCGGGCAACTCGGGCAGCGTGGCACGAATGCTCTCGATCTGGTCGTTCGAAACATGCAAAGGCAGCAAGTCAGGATCGGGGAAATAGCGGTAATCATGCGCTTCTTCTTTCGAGCGCATGGAACGCGTCTCTCCCTTGGCCGGGCTCCACAGCCGTGTTTCCTGCACCACCGCGCCGCCGTCTTCGATAATCTCGATCTGCCGGGCGACCTCATATTCAATCGCCTGCTGCACAGCTTTAAGGGAGTTCACATTCTTAATCTCCGCGCGTGTCCCCAATTCATCCCCCGGCTTGCGCACAGAGATATTCACATCCGCGCGCATGGAGCCTTCTTCCATATTCCCGTCACACGTGCCGAGATAACGCAAGATCATCCGCAGCTTGGCCAGATAGGCCACCGCTTCCTCGGGGCTGCGGATATCCGGCTCCGAAACAATCTCCATCAGCGCGCAGCCAGAGCGGTTCAAATCCACATAGCTTTTCGTTGGGTGCTGGTCATGGACGCTCTTCCCCGCATCTTGCTCCAGATGCAGGCGCGTAATGCCGATTTCCTTTGTGCTGCCATCGGGCAAATCCACCTCAATCACACCCTTGCCGACGATAGGATGCTCAAACTGCGAAATCTGATAGCCCTGCGGCAGGTCGGGATAGAAATAGTTTTTACGCTCGAACACCGATACGTTGTTAATTTGCGAATTCAGCCCCAGCCCGGTTTTCACCGCCTGCTCAACCACAAATTCATTCAAAACCGGCAGCATACCGGGCATCGCCGCATCCACGAGCGAAACCTGCGTATTCGGCTCCGCACCAAAGGCCGTAGAAGCCCCGGAAAACAGCTTGGAATTAGCGATCACCTGCGCATGCACCTCCATGCCGATCACCATTTCCCACTCACCCGTTTCACCCTGTATCAATTTTGCCATCGTCTTTTCCGTCCTTTGTAAGAGGCTATAGCTGTAAAATTAGCGCGCATATTCATGAAGTTGAATGCATTTATTCATATAATAGCGCGATTGTTCTTCATAAGCCCGGCTCTCCATGAAGGCCCGCAGCGGTTCCTTATCAGCATCACGCCGCCGCAGGCTGCCGCTCATATAGTCTATAGCTTTGTCCCGCATGAAATTCCCCATACCGTCCGAAGAGCAGGCGCAGATTTTTTTATAGTATTTCAGGCCCGATTTCACCTTGTCGTTATTGATACATTGCTTGTGAACGAGCGCCTTGATCGTCGGCTCAAAACACGGCGTATAGACAAAAAACAACATGCGGCTGCGCTGAAGCTCGCCTTCATTGGTTTTATCCTCCAGAACCTTCATGTCTTGAAGCTCCATAACTTCAATAATTTTCGCAGAAGCACACCCGCATAAGATTTGCAGGCTTTCCTCATCCAGCAGGTGATCGTCTCTTTCGATGCAGTTGAAATAATACTGATTGGCAAAATCCTCCAGCGTTTCCGGCTCCGCGCCGTCCGGCTGATCTGAAACCTGCGGAGCTTCGTCTAGCAGTTCAAGCAGCGGGTCCACGGGGTTGCGTAAAACATCCTCGGCTTTCGCGCTCTGGAAGCCCGCGGCCAAAGCCGTGACCCCCATAAGAAGCAGCAAACACAAAGCTGTTTTTACGCTCACAGGCATAAACTATCTTTCCCTATGCGGCTTTTTGGACAAGCCCTTGCGGTATAGCGCTAAACGCTGCGGCTTCTTCAATCACCCCGCCAACCCTAAAGACCGTTTCCTCATCCCAGGCTTTACCCAGAATTTGCAAGCCCAAAGGCAAACCGTTCGCATCCAGACCCGCCGGAACGGACATTGCCGGAACACCCGCCAGATTGGCCGTTACGGTGAAAACATCGTTCAAATACATCTTGATGGGATCGTCCTCATTTTCGCCAATGGCAAACGCCGCCGAGGGCGCTGTGGGCGTCAAAATCGCATCCACCGTTTCATAGGCCTTCTCAAAATCCTGCAAAATCAACCGCCGGACTTTCTGCGCTTTAATGTAATACGCATCATAATACCCTGCTGAGAGGACATACGCGCCGATCATAATCCTGCGCTGGACCTCCGCGCCAAACCCTTCTGCGCGGGTCTTGGCGTACATTTCCTCAAGCGTAGAGGCTTCCGCGCTGCGGTGTCCGTAACGCACCCCGTCATAACGGGCAAGGTTTGAAGACGCCTCCGCCGGGGCGATAATGTAATAGGTCGGCAGCGCGTATTTCGTGTGGGGCAGGGTGATATCAACCACCTCCGCGCCCGCTTCTTTCAGCCACGTAATCCCTTGCTCCCAGAGCTTTTCAATCTCCTCGGGCATACCATCAAGCTTGAACTCTTTCGGAATGCCGATTTTAAGCCCCTTAACATCCCCGGTCATAGCCGCGGCAAAGTCAGGAACCTCGCGCTTCGCCGACGTGCTGTCTTTCGGGTCATGCCCGGCCATAGATTGCAAGAGCAGGGCATTGTCACGAACCGTACGCGCCATCGGACCCGGCGTATCCAAAGAGGATGCGAACGCTATGACGCCCCAGCGCGAACAGCGCCCGTATGTCGGCTTGATCCCGGCAATCCCGCAAAATGAAGCAGGCTGGCGGATTGACCCGCCCGTATCCGTTGCCGTCGCGCCCATGGCAATCCGCGCCGCCACCGCCGCCGCAGATCCGCCCGAAGACCCACCGGGAACAAGGTCTTTTCCATCCGCCGCTTTCCACGGGTTTATAACATGTCCAAAGGCGCTGGTTGTATTGGATGAGCCCATCGCGAACTGATCCAGATTAGCCTTGCCCAGCATCACCGCGCCATCACGAAGCAAATTCGCCCCAACGCTTGACTCATAGCGCGGCACAAATCCTTCCAGAATTTTACTCGCCGCTGTCGTTTGCACGCCATCGGTGCAGAACAAGTCTTTATTCGCAAACGGAATACCATCCAAAGGCTTCGCTTCCCCCGCCGCATAGCGTTTGTCGCTCTCCGCCGCCTGCTCAAGCGCAAGCTCGGGCGTTTCAGTGATAAACGCATTCAAACCGCGCGCCGCCTCCATCGCGTCAATATGCGCGCGGGCCAACTCCACCGCGCTAAACTCTTTACCCTTCAGCCCGTTCAGGGCCTCTTCAATCGTTAAATGCGTAAGCTGTGTCATAATTTTTTATTTCTTTTTAAGAAGAAAGTGAGCTGCGATAATGTCACCAAAACCAACAGCAATTAAAGCAATAGAAAGATATTTTGTCGTTTCAGCGTCAAGCCCTATGAAATTTTCAACAGACTCCGGTGATAGCCAACAGGCAAATCCCGCGATGAACGCAAGTGCAGAGCCACTGTACAAAGCCATTTTAAGGGGAACAAGATTCTGTTCTTCTTGGTTTTTTTGACGATTTTCCATGCTCATTCCTCCTGCTCCACGATCTTCGGCACAACAAAGAACCCTTGCGTTTCCTCCGGCGCATTGGCCAGAACTTTATCGGCGCAATTGCCGTCCGTAACCTCGTCTTTACGCAGCGCCAAATCAATATTCACAACATTGGCCAGCGGCTCGACATTGTCCGTATCAACCGCAGAAAGCTGCTCCACCCATTCCAGAATACCGGAAAGCTCGCCGCCGATCCGCTCAACATCATTATCCGCAATTTCAATATTCGCCAGCCGCGCAACTTTACGAACTGTTTTTTCATCCAGAGACATAATCTTCATTCCTTCCACCGTAGTTTTTTTAACCACAAAGACACCAAGACACCAAGGGTTTTCAAAAGAAATAATAAAAAAATCTTGGTGCCTTGGTGCCTTGGTGGTTTTATATATTTCCTATGAGCATAGATTTATTGAAAAATATAGCAAAATATTGCCCTAAGGGCGTTGCGCTTTTGGGGCTCGATGTCGGCAAAAAAACCATCGGCCTTGCGCTTTCCAACCCCGCGCAAACAATCGCCACGCCCCTGCAAACCATCAAGCGCACGAAATTCACAAATGATATGGAGGCCCTCAAAGCCGTCATCGCGGAATATGAAGTCGGCGGCTTTATCCTTGGTTATCCCGTCAATATGGATGGTTCGGAAGGCCCGCGCGCGCAAAGCATCCGTGATTTTGCGATAGAGATGAAAAAAGCTCTGGGGGAGGGGGCGTGGATCGCCCTCTGGGACGAACGCTTATCCACAGTTTCAGTGGAAGAGTTTGTGGATAAAAACGTGCAGAAACGAAAAACCAAAGCCAAAGCAAAAACTTCCGGCCTCATAGACAAACTCGCCGCTCAGGTCATTTTGCAAAGCGCGCTGGATTACATTCAAAGTAATTCGCCTTGAGAGGCACCATAACGCATAAGCTCATGCCCATGCTCGCGCATCCAGTATTCGCCTTCGAAAAAATCTTCGGACAGGTCACGGCATAAATGCCAGAAATCGTTGGAATGATCCATATGGCGAAGATGCGCGACTTCATGCGCGACCACGTAATCAAACGCTTCATAAGGGGCAAACAGCAAGCGCCACGAAAAGGACAGGTTCCCGTCCGCGCTGCAAGACCCCCAGCGGCTCTTGGTGTCGCGCACGCTAACGCCGAAAACCTTGCGACGGATCTGTGCGGCCTTTTCATGTGCCAGCATCGTGAGCTCATCCTTGGCCAGTTTTTTCAGATAACGCTCAATCCGCGCAGAAGGATCGTCCTTATTGGTTGTAACCAAAAGTTCTTTGTCTTTCAGGTCAATAAAGGTTTTTCTTAAAGTTTCATCATAAAAAACATGGATGCGGCGGTTCTGACCCAAAACCGGCAAAACCGTCCCGTATTCAAACGGAATAGGCTCCGGCAACTCCATGAGCTTGTCAATCATCCAGCTATCATGCTCTTCAGCAAAACGCTCTGCTCTCCTGAGGCTCACCCCCGCAGGCACGACAAGGTGAAAGACCCTCTCCTTGGGGTCCAGACGCAGGCCCAGACGCCGCGCACGTTTGCTGCGCTTCAGCGTTACATAGGGCGGTAACGTGTCCTCTCGTCTTAAAAGCATAAGGTCACATTATGCGCAGGCGCAAAAAAATGCAATCCTGAAAAAGAGGGGAAGGGAGGCGAATCGCCGCTAGTCCACGGTTTCCTTATAGTTCTCGGCGCGGTTTTCTTTTACCCAGCGCCGCACCGCCGCAATGCCGTGGCGGTCGCGATTATAACGGGAAGCGGATAAATCCGCCGCGATTTCAAGGTCTTTAGCCGGAACCGGATCGGTATCCGGGTCAAACTCACGGATAAAGTGGCGCACGCGCGGCATGATCTCCTCACGCCAGCGCCGCCCGTTAAAAATCCCGTAATGCCCGCATTCGGGCTGAAAACGGTGATATTGCTTGCGCTGGGGCAGGGAGTAGCACAGCTCATGCGCCGCCGTCGTCTGCCCGCGCGCGGAGATATCATCCAGCTCTCCTTCAATAGTCAGCAGCGCCGTATGCTGGATATCCTGCGGACGAACGTCGACAAGCTCCCCGGTCAGCGGGTCGCGCCATTTCATCAACCCGCGCGGAAGGAGGTGTTTCTGAAACACCGTTTCCACCGTTTGCAGGTAAAATTCGGACGGAATATCCATAACTGAAAGATACTCATTGTAAAATCTGCGGTGCGCCTCCGCGCTGTCCCCATCGCCCTCGACAAGATGCTGGTAAAATTTCATGAATGAACCGAGATGGCGATCCAGATTCATCGACATAAACCCGCCAAGTTGCAAAAATCCGGGGTAAACCTTGCGGAACGCGCCGGGGTAATAAAACGGCACGTCATAAAGGACACTTTGCTTAAACCAGCGTAAAGGCCGCGTTTCCGCCAGCTCCGTCACTTCCGTCTTCGAAACGCGGGTATCAATCGGCCCGCCCATAAGCGTCATGCTGAGCGGTTGGTTCGGATCATTCTCCGAAGCCATCAGCGATACTGCCGCCAACACCGGCACAACCGGCTGACACACGCCGATAACATGGGTTTGCGGCCCCAAAAGGCTCATAAACTCGCGCAAGTACGTAATGTACGTATCAAGGCTGAACTCCCCCTCGCTCAAAGGAACCTGCCGGGCATCTTCCCAATCGGTGACATAGACATTGTGATGCGGGAGCAGGGCTTCAACAGTCCCGCGCAGCAAGGTCGCATAATGCCCCGACATCGGCGCAACAAGCAAAACAGCAGGGTCGTTGCGCTTAATCTTACGATGAAAATTTAGCAAACGGCAAAACGGCTTCTCAACGATTGTTTTCTCAACAACCTCAACCTTGCGCCCGCCAATCCGCGTTTCATCCAGCCCGAAATCAGGCCGCCCGAACCGCCGCGTGGCCCGCTCGATCACCTCCGCAGACGCCGCGATATTGCGTCCGATCTGTGTATAGGACATAGGGTTCCACGGGCTTTGAAAGGCGCTGCGCATCAACTCCGCCTGCAACCGCATCGGTGTGGAAAGCGCGTGTTGAAGCTCGTGCAAATGATAAAGCATGCCTGTTTTCCTTTGAATTTATCGTGCTTTGTCGCTATAGCGAAATGCTATACACTCTCAATATTACATGAAAAATATCGCAATGCACAATAAAAAGGCCGCATAGTTTTCAATGATAAAAGAAATTCTTATACAATGGCATGCGCAGCTCATGGACATAGAGCGCATCCCGGTGATTCTCCTTGCGCTCCTTGTCTGTACGGTCGTGGGTATGATTTCAGGTCCGCTGGGCGGAAACGTCCACCCCTTTATCTGGCGCGTTTTTGATATGCTGTTCGGCAAGCTGGGGGATCGGATGAACAGCCCCAAACGCGCAAAGGCCGATCTTGCCTTTCGCGGCTTTATGATTTCAGCCTTTATAATCGTCATAGCCGCGCTGATTGGGAAATCCTTTGCGCAAGCTGCGATCGCCGAGCCGCTTTACGGCATAATACAAATTCTCCTGCTTTCGCTCTTGTTTACAGTGGGCAGCGTGTGGTTTGCCTTGCTCCGCCTCTATTTCGCGATGGAGCAGGACAAGGTGATCGAGGGCGTATACTACGCCATCGCCCGCTCATCCCGCGTAAACCTCGCCGCAGGCGATGATTTTGGCGTTACGCGTACAGCCATGGCCTTAAGCGTACGCAGCTTTGATAAAGGCCTTGTCGCCCCCGCTTTATGGTTTCTCATCGGCGGTTTTCCCGCTGCCTGCATCTATAGCGCCCTGGCGATGATGTGCTGGCGCTTCGGCAAAAACGGCCTTGGGAGTGGATTCGCCGCTGTTCCGCTGGCGCTGGAGCGCCTCATGGGCCTCATCCCCTCGCTCTTCACTGCCGCTTTCATCACGCTGGCAACGGTTATAACGCCGACCGCCAGCATTCAAAAAGGTGTAACCGCATGGTTCGGCCATAAAAACCGCGCCCCCTACGCGCAGGGCGGCCCGCCGCTCTCCGCTTTGGCATGGGCGCTGAACGTCTCCCTCGGCGGCGTAGCGCAGGATTTATCCGGCCACGCTATGAAAGGCGTATGGGTCGGTCCCAAAGGTGCCACCGCGCAGCTTGACCATAAACATCTGCGCCGCGCGATCTATATCAACGTCATCGCCCATATCCTCTTTATCGCCGCCTTGCTGGGCGCATATATGTGGGGCAACATTTTAGCTTGACTTACCGGGCGCATTTCGACTACTTTCCGCCCCGGAATAAACTTTAATTGAAGGAACCGCGCCATGAGCCGCAAATGTATGATTACCGGAAAAGCGCCGATGAGCGGGAATAACGTTTCCCACGCGCAAAACAAAACACGCCGTAGATTTTTGCCGAATGTACAGGATACAAGCCTGTATAGCGAAATTCTGAAAAGATGGATTAAGGTTAAGGCCAGCTCCGCCGGTCTGCGCACTGTCGAGCATAAAGGCGGATTCGATAAATTCCTGACCTCAACGGCGAAAACAAAGCTCGACCCCGCCCTGCGCCCGGTCAAAGCGCAAATCGAAAAGGCTCAGGCCGAAAAAGCGGCTTAAGAGCACACACCGTCATTACACGGCCCCGCCCGTGTAATCCAAACCCGCCGGATCATGGCGGGTTTTTTATCGCTCGCAAGCATTTTATTGACATAACACAAAAATTGTTATAAATAATAGCCCATGATCAGGACCGTTACATTCGATAATCATCCCAAAGAGCTAGCGGTTGTTCATGCACAAACGCCTTCTGAGTTTATAGGCAAGGCAAGTGATATTCTTTCTCCTAACCGCTCTCCGTTGCAAGGTGTCGTCTGGGCGCGTGATGGGGCACAAGACGGATCACAAACAGCATCACACGAAGAACTGGTCGCAGTTTTTAGAAAACATGGCGATAAAAGGTATGAGGAAGAAGAGCTTACTGCCACAGGTAAGGTTTGCCATGTTACAGGTGTGGCGCAAAATTCAACAATAAGGACAGAAGGGAAAGACAGCCCTTTCTTGATTCAGGTGGTATCGAGTGTTCTGGGACATTGTCCCGGAGTCGTCGTACAGTCAATCCATCAAAAGGAGCCGGAAGGACTGGGGTTGCACTTTGAAAACCCTGAATCTAAAGAACGTAATTGGCCTGATAACCCTTTGCGGTATCTCTATAAGTGCGCGGATATCCTTAAAGAATCAGGCAATGCAAAGGTCATGCGTGGAAAAAGCTATCGTATTATATGGACGGAGGCATCAAAAGATATAAAGGATAAAACAGGTACGGTTTGCTGGGTGCCAAGTGAAATTAAAGATTCTCAATATAAAAGAGAAATTAAGACAGGAAACCTTGAAGCCGCATCTCAGCGCGCAGTGGACCAAAGCCTGGCAACATTGAGGAATGCGTGGCAAATAAGAAATGAGGACGTATTAGTGCTTGCTGATGATGATAAGGGATGGCGCGGACATAAGTATCTTTTACATTCAAATTTTCCTACACAGGAAGCTTACGTTCATCCTAGGGTGTTGCATCGACTGGATGTAACGCCTTCTTCTTAAATATCCCGTCATCATGCCCCCGCAAAAAAAAACCTGTATCCATCCGCGCCCATCTGTGGTTAAACAGCCCTCATGCTGAGCTACCCCAATTTCGCGTTCGATATCACCCATACCGACCCCAAATCCGGGGCGCGGCTTGGCACGCTCAAAACCCCCCATGGCGCGATCGAAACGCCCAATTACATCTTCTGCGGTACAAAAGCCGCGATCAAAGCGCTGTCCCCCGCGCAGATGATCGAGGCGCAAACCGATATTATCCTGTCCAACACCTACCACCTCATGCTCCAACCCGGCGCTGACCTTATCGAGCGCGCCGGGGGCTTGCATAAATTCATGAACTGGAACGGCCCGATGCTCACCGATTCCGGGGGGTTTCAGGTTTTCTCGCTGGGCGAGGGGACCATGGCCAATGAGATCAAGGGCAAAAACACGGGAAAGCACGATAATAAAAGCCTGATCAGCATCACCGAGGAGGGCTGCGTTTTCCGCTCATATATCGACGGCTCAAAAATAAAGCTCACCCCCGAAAGCTCAATGGAGATACAGCGTAAGCTCGGCGCTGACCTGCTCATGCAGTTCGATGAATGTACGCCTTACCATGTGGATAAGACGTACACCGCGCGCTCCATGGAAATGTCGATGCGCTGGGGCGACCGCTGCCTCGCCGAATTCGAGCGCCACGATAACGGAAGCCAAGGGCTGTACGGCATTATTCAGGGCGGCGTCCACGCAGACTTACGCCAAATCTCCGCCGAATACACCAAAGACCGGGCCTTTTTCGGCACAGCCGTAGGCGGCTGCCTCGGCGGATCGGAAGAAGAAATGGAAACCGTTGTCGCTGCCAGCCTGCCATACGCACACCCGGAGCGCCCTGTGCATTTCCTCGGCATCGGCCAGATCAAGGATGTTTTCAAATTTGTACGTCTCGGCGTCGATACGTTCGATTGCGTGATCCCCACACGCCTTGCCCGCCACGGCACAGCCCTGATGAAAGGCGTTCCCGGAGAGACAATCACTCTCACAAACGCCCGTTACCGTGACGATCACACGCCGCTGGACGAAAACGGCAGCGTTGCCGCCTCAACCGACTACACCAAAGCCTATATCCACCACCTCCTGAAAGCCGGAGAAATCCTTGGTATGCAGCTCCTTGCCCAGCATAATGTGGCCACCATAAACCGCCTCATGCGCGAAGTTCGCAGCGCTATCCAAGCCGGAACGCTCGACGCCCTTGAAAAGCAATGGCTTCCGAAATAACAATTTTTCTGCTTTTTGTTAACCAAATCAATACCGATTACGCTATAATCCTATAAGAAGGATTTGATAACCCAAAGGCGCAATAACTCCCGATGGCTATAAACTACACCACAGATGAAAAGTTCAGGATTCTTGGGGATCTGTTAAAGCATTATCAGGCTTGGTTTTCCGGCCTTGTTTTGCATGTTTTTCACGATGTCGCCGTCAGACCCCCGCCGGATGTTTTTATAAACTGGGTCAAAACAGTTTCATTTGAACAAATTGATATCGAAGGACGCTACGCCAGAGAAAAAGACCGTCTTCTCCTTCTGCATAACGAATTGATGCAAGAAGCGCCTTTGTTAACAAAGCACACCGCCCCGGCTGGGTTTGAGGGGTTTTCCGAAAAATTCAGGGCGTTTCTTGCCGCGACGCATAATTTTTGCCAAAGCGTTGTGATTGAACAAGGCGGGCTGGATATTTTCACCGGGCTAAAGAACAAAGCTGTTCTCAGAGGCGATATTAATATCGAGATGGAGCGCCTTGCGCGTGAAGGTTTCCCGTTTTCCCTCGGGCTCGCGCGTATCGACGACTTTAAAGTAATGGAAAAAAGCCTGGGGCCGGAAAACGCCGATATCATCGTTAAAACGGTCGCAGATTTCATATTGAAAAGCCTTCGCACCTATGATGATGCCTACAGGATCAGCCGCGATCATTTTGTTTTGTGCCTGAAACAATCCGATACAATGGGCGGGCAAAGGGCAATGGAGCGCTTGCGCGATATTCTCGAAGAAGCAGGAAAGGTCTATAACATAGATGGCCGGGATAAACTTCTAACCATGTCGTGCTGCGTGGCTTCACCGTTTCCCGGCGATGATATAAACGACTTGTTTGATAATTTGTATGTCGATCTGGACAAGCAGATTAAAGATCCCGGCTCGGTCCTGACTTATCAGGCTCTTAGCCCTCTACAGCGCTTTATTAAAGAAGACGGGTAACAGCGGCGTTCAATTCTTCGCGCATTCTGACGGGTATGCTTGAGATGCAGGAAAACTATCAAAAATATTTCGATGCCATGCCGGTTCCGCGTTTTATCGTCCATATCGAAGACGGAGAGAGATATGTGGTTCGGGCGGCCAACACTCTGATTTTAAGGTATTTTGACTTGAAGGCAGAGCAGGTTACAGGCCGGGAAATTAACGAATTTATGGACCGGGAAAGCGCACTGCATTTCCAGCAATCTTTCGAAGTCTGCGCGGCAAAAAAACGCTCTGTAACCATTCAGGCGCTCCCCGGCGTCCCCGGCAGCATACGTGTATACGGCTTTTATATCAGTCCGGTTTTGGACGACAAAGAGGAGATACTCTACCTTGATATCATCGGCCAGCTTGATGTCGCCGATCAGTCAATCGTCCAGCGCGAGCGTGACGATGCAATCTCTCTCCTGACCTCTATTTTCGACGTAAGCGAAATCGGTATCGTGGTGACGGATCTCAGTGGCCGCATCGTACGCGTGAATGACAGCTTTATCCGAACCTTCGGCTGGGCGCGTGAAGAACTTCTCAACGCCGACTTCACAGGGTTTGTAACGCCTGATGAGCGCCAGCGTGCCAGAAGTAATCACGAAGAATATATCCGCTCGGGCATTCGCTCTTCGGGCGAAATGAAAATCATCAGGAAAGATGGTGCAATCGCAAACGCCCTGTTCACAACCGCAACGCTGGAGCTTAGCCAGAAGCGCCGCTTTCAGGTCACAACAGTGATGGACATCACCTTGCGTAAACAGATGGAGCAATCATTGCGGGTCGCTAAAGATCAGGCCGATGCCGCAAACCGCGCCAAGTCTGTATTTCTCGCCAATATGAGTCATGAACTGCGCACCCCCATGAATGCCATCATCGGCTTTTCCGAAATGATGATAAAGGAAACATTCGGCGCGCTCGGCCATCCAAAATACAAGGAATATATCGGCGACGTTCATTCCAGCGCAAACCACCTGCTGGAAATCATCAACGAAGTGCTTGATATGTCAAAAATCGAAGCCGGACGGATTGAAATCGACGAAGGCGAAATAGATCTCAAAGGACTCATCGAATCGGTATCGCGCATGATGGACTCGCGTGCCTTCGGGAATGATGTGAAGCTGAAAGTGGAAATAGCCCCGGATCTGCCGGATATCAAAGGCGACCAGCGCCTTATAAGGCAGGTGTTGATTAATCTTGTGACCAATGCCGTAAAATTCTCGAAAAAGGGCGGGAGTGTCGGCGTCGCCGCTTATATGCTTGAGGACGGGCGTTTGCAGATAACCGTAAGCGACGAAGGCGTTGGCATTCGCAAAGATAAAATCAAGCAGGCTATGGAGCCTTTCGGTCAGGTCAGCGACCGCGCCGAAAACGCCGCCTATCAGGGAACCGGGCTGGGGCTTCCTCTGGCCAAGGCTATGGTCAACCTGCATGATGGAACCCTTAACCTTGAATCCGAGGTCGGGCAGGGCACAACGGTTTTTGTAAATCTCCCCGCTTATCGTATCATCCCGCATAAAACAAAGGCGAAGGCTTAAGCCAGCTCTTGTCTCAAATTATTTCACGGCGTATGATCTCCTCGAAATAATAACAGATGAGGATGATATGTCGGATTTGGAAACAAAATGCGCCGAAGCGGGGCTAAAGATGACAGGCCAGCGCCGCGTAATCTTAAAGGTCTTGGGGGATGCCAGCGATCACCCTTCGGTCGAAGATGTCTATGAACGCGCAAAAGATATCGACACATCCATCAGTATCGCAACCGTTTACCGTACGCTCAGTCTTCTCGACGAACTCGACCTCGTAATTCGTCATGAGTTTCAGGAAGGCTATTCCCGCTACGAGGTAAACGACGAACACCACCATCATCTGGTCGATCTCGAAACCGGAAAGGTGATTGAGTTTCAGAATGAAGAGCTTGAAAAGCTGAAAGTCAAAATCGCCCATGACCTAGGCTATGATCTGGTTGATCATAGGCTGGAACTCTACGGCAAGAAAACAAAGAAAAAGAAATAATCCAATGTCCTGTAATATCCCTGTCGAAAAAGGCGTGCGTAAACCCGCAGATTGTAAATGCTACGGCGCGGTTCTGCGAACCTATAAAGCCATGAGCGGCGTACCCCCGCACGTGGCGATGGAAGCCGCGCAGCGCGTTTACCGCTATCACCACCCCGAAGACACTAAAGAAGATGCACACCTGACCGTACAAAGATGGGTTACGGCTGACGAGCATGTCCATTAATGGCAGGTGCCCAGCTTCCAACCGCCCTGTTTGTAGAGGGGCACCTCGCCACGCTCACCACCAAAGGCACGTTTTATTATTTCATTCAAAAAGGAAACCCTTCCTCGGGGTTGATCCTTCTCAAACTCAACGGCTTAAAAGGGCAGGTGCGTCTGCTCACGCAGCAGCGCGACTTCATGGAAGACACGCTCATCTGGACAAACGCGCTGGATGAGGAAACGGTTGAAGAATCCAAGGCGGATGCGTATATTCAGCGCGCAATCTCCCGCGATCCGGATTTGTGGGTTCTGGAGATCGAAGACACCGAAATGAATAACCCGTTTGCCTAATCGTGAAATGCAACAATTCGTCATTGCACGCTTTATGCGTGCGATCTATAACCTCTCATCATGAGTTTAGAAAACATCATCCAAAACCGCCGCACCTTCGCCATTATCTCGCATCCCGATGCGGGGAAGACGACGCTGACGGAAAAGCTCTTGCTGTTTGGCGGGGCGATTGAACTCGCCGGAGCGGTCAAGGCCAAAGGCGACCGCCGCCGCGCGCGCTCAGACTGGATGAAGGTCGAACAAGAGCGCGGCATCTCCGTTGCCTCATCCGTCATGACGTTTGAAAATTCCGGCATCACCTATAACCTCCTCGACACGCCGGGCCACGAAGATTTCTCCGAAGACACCTACCGCGTGCTCACGGCTGTTGACAGCGCGATCATGGTTCTCGATTGCGCAAAAGGAATAGAAACCCAGACGCGCAAACTCTTCGAGGTCTGCCGCCTGCGCGATATGCCCATCATCACCTTCATCAACAAAATGGACCGTGACGGCCAAGACCCGTTCGATCTGCTTGATGAAATCGAACAATCTCTCGCCCTTGATGTCACCCCCGCAAGCTGGCCCATCGGCATGGGCCGCGATTTCAAAGGCTGTTATGATCTCATAAATGACCGTCTTATCCTCTTTGGCCGCTCAAAAGGCGAAAAGCTTGAGGAGGGGATTCAGATGAAAGGGCTGGCTGATCCTAAGCTTTCTGAGTTTTTAAGCGATCAGGAACTCGCAAAGCTCCGCGAAGATATCGAAATGGTGCGCGGCCTTTGTCCGGAATTTGACCGAAAAGCCTTTCTGGATGGCACGATGACCCCCGTTTTCTTCGGCTCCGCCGTCAATAACTTTGGCGTACGCGAACTCCTCGGCGGTATCGGCAGCTTCGCCCCGCCGCCGCGCCCGCAAAAAACCGAAAGCCGCATGATTGAACCGGATGAGAAAAAAGTTTCCGCCTTCGTCTTTAAAATTCAGGCCAACATGGACCCCAAGCACCGCGACCGCATGGCCTTCGCCCGTATATGCTCCGGCAGGTTCAAACGGGGTATGAAGCTCAAACACGTACGCTCCGGCAAAACGCAAATCATCCACTCGCCCCAGCTTTTCCTGGCTCAGGACCGCGAAATGGCCGAAGAAGCCTATCCCGGTGATATCATCGGCTTGCCCAACTATGGCGGCCTGCGCATCGGCGACGGCTTTACCGAAGGCGAAGACCTCGTCTTTTCCGACATTCCCTCATTCGCGCCAGAGCTTATGCAGCGCGCCCGCCCCGAAGATCCGCTCAAAGCCAAACACTTGGGCAAAGCCCTCGAACAGCTTGCCGAAGAGGGCGCCGCCCGCGTCTTTAAACCACTCATGCAGGCCGATTGGGTCGTCGGCGTTGTCGGCGCGTTGCAATTCGATGTCCTGCGCGATCGCATCCGCACAGAATACGAAATCCCGGTGAAGTTCGAACAAACCGAACTCTACACCGCCCGCTGGCTTTCCGCCGATGATCCCGCCACCTTAAAAAAATTCATCGATGCCAACCAAAGCGCCATCGCAAACGACCACGATGGCGACCCCGTCTTCCTCGCCCGCAACGCCTGGCACCTGAATGACGCCGAAGACAAAAACCCGAATATAAGCTTTAAGGCGACAAAATAATTGACATAACGATAAATATTTTCTATTCTCCCATATCTTTGGAAGAAAATTTTGTTATGGATGCCGACTATACATCACTTTTAAGTGGACTGTTTAACGCTTCTGTCGGGGTTGCCATCGGTGCTATTGCCGGCTCTCTGGCTACGCATTGGCGCTATAAGCAAAAGCTAAAGACAGCAGAGCAAAACCTTCAACAAGGGCTACATGGCACAGACGAGTACCAGACAACAGAAACACTCTATACGCCTTCCAACCGCTACCGGGATGATGGAAAAGAATACTGGATTCAGGACATTCGTACAAAAACCGCCCCGGCGACGCTGGAAAGTATCCTTCCTTCCGCAGTGGAGGCAGGGGCAAGGCATTGGGTTGATATGGCCTTCAACTGGTGCCAGAAAAATGACGACCCTCTCCTTGTAAACGGCATCCACGCCGTCTTGTTCCACAAACCAGACCTTCGTGCAAAAGTGCAGGAAATCATGGCCAAAGCCGCAGTGAACCAAAGCAGTGAAAAGTTTGGCCTGCCATATCCTGCCTCGGCTATGATCGGTCCTGAAGATAGGGTACACCCCAAAGAACACACGGTCGTTCCTGTATGGATGGCAGAAAAAACCTATGTGAAAGAATTAAGGTTATTTTATGTCCCCCAGCACTGGATAGACGGAGACTTCCTGCCTGATGAAGATCTGACTATTGTAAGGGCTGGAAACCGGGAGCATATGCCCGGCTCAGGCCATCATCAGTTCGACCGCCTGAAAAACAACCGCAAGGCTATAGAGTTCCTAAGAGGAAACCCCGATATCCGCTCCGATTATACAACCGGTTTCTGGCTTGGCGAGTTTGAAGCGATCCCGTCTTCCCCGCCAGCAGATCATATGCAGCTGCGGGCCTGACTCTAACCTTTTTATTCCTCAGCTTCCTCTTCCTCTTTCTCTTTCTCTTTCTCTTTCATATTCACGCTATGAAAGCGCTTTCCTGCGACCTTGTTCCCCAAAACCCGCACGATATTCGAATATTGATCGCTCCACGGCTTTACGCCGTCGCGAAACATGCCTTCCGTCCAGCCTTTCGCTCTCAAAGCGTCCAATACGGCTTCGGATTTCGTTAAAGCAATAAAGTGCGCCGGGTAATAGCGGATATCGGTCCCCTCCAGCGTCCCGCCATCTGAAATACGCGCCAGCGATGTTACGCCGATCTCTTGCGCGATGGCCGCGACAACAGGCTCCAGATCCAGATAATTGTTGGATATATTCATAATCAGCGCGCCGCCGTCTGTAAGCTTGGAGAGATAAAGCTCCAGCGCCTCTTTTGTAATAATGTGGATAGGGATATTGTCTGAACTGAAAGTATCCGTGAGGATAACATCGTAAGAGCTTTCCGGTTTTTCCGCAATCGTCAGCCGCCCGTCGCCAAGGATAATATCATACGGACTGCCGCAATCGGAAAGATAGGTAAAGTAATCAGGGTTCTCTGCTATATCCGCAATATCCGCGTCAATCTCGTAAAAATCAAAATGCCGCCCGCTTTTTTGGAAGCAAGCCGTCACCCCGATGCCAAGACCGAGAACAGCCACCTCCTGCTTGCCGGGTTTCTCGTCATAATACTCAAAAAGGTCGCCAATCGGGCTTTCGTAACTGTAATAGGATAGCGGCGTCAGGCGGTGTTTTTCCTCAAGCGCCTGTGCCCCGTGATTTGTTGTGCCGTGCATCAGAACGCGAACATGGTTGGTGTGATCAATAACCTTGATAACGCCAAAGAAATTACGGTCCCGGTGAACGATATCTTTAAAAACACGCTGCCCCCAATGAAACCCAAGCGGAAATAAACCAAGAATGAAAACCGCCATAATGCCGAATAACCAGCGCTCTTTGGAAAGGATGAGCAAAGAAACCGAAATCAACAACGCCGCCCCTGCAAAAACACCTTTATGAGGAAGCCCGAAAGCAAAGATGCCCGATACAATAATAACGACAACGGCCATACCTTTAAGCGTAAAAACCGTATCCAGTCCTTTAACCCGCAGGAGGCCAAGCAGCCGCAGATACGAAGCCTTAAAGCTCTGCCCCGGCTCCCCCGCATAACGCATGAAAACGCAAAGCCCGAGAACAAGCCCGTATTCAATGGGGATAATAAAGAATTGAGGCGCGATAATCGCGTTAAAAACCCCGCCCAGAGCCCCGCCCAAAGACATCAGCAGGTAAAATTCTGTAAGGTGTGATGCATGGGGCCGCGCTTTCGCCAGCGCCGTATGGCACACCATCGCGCCAAAGAAAAACACGCTCAGATGAAGCCCGATCAACAAGGCCGGATTGATCTTGTCAAAATGCATGGCAAGCTTCTGCGCAAGCATAAGAACAAACGCGATTTCAAATATCCTGATAAGCAGACTTTCACTCAGCAGCGGCTTACGCGCAAAAACAAAAATGAACGTCCCCACATAAAGCGCCAGCGGTAAAATCCACAGCAAAGGCACAGAGGCAATATCCGTAGTAATGAACGTCGTCACCCCAAGCATGAGAGAGGAGGGGATAAACGCCAGCAGCAACCACCGCCCGCGCATCGCCCATGTAACCTTATGAGCATCGTTTTTAAAGGCCGTTGCAGACGTGACCTTAAGGGGCACACGCCTCCAAACCATCAGCCCGCAAAGCACCGTAAAACCGATCAAGCCAAAATACCCAAACATCCAGCTTTGCGCTTGCCCCGCAAGCGTCATAAACGGCTCAATCAAAACGGGATAGGCCAGCAGCGAGGTCATAGACCCCAGATTGCTCGCGCCATAAAGAAAGTAAGGATTATCCGCATCCGGGTGCCCGCTCGCCGAAAACCAGCGTTGCAACATCGGTGCGCTCCCCGCCAATACAAAAAACGGCCCGCCGACCGTCATCGCCATGAGCGATAACTGCCAAAGCGTCGGGTCGCGATCAACCGGCGGCACCCAGCCCTCAGGAATTCCGAACGGCAAAACAACAACAAAAACCGCCAGCAAGATCAGGTGTAAAACCGCCTGTACGCGAATGCTCAAAAACCGGGTCGTTCCATGGGCGTAGGCATACCCGCCAAGCAAGCAAAGCTGGAAGAACAGCATTGCCGTGTTCCACACTTGCGGCGTTCCCCCCAAAAGCGGCAGCACCATTTTCGAAAACATCGGCTGAACCGAAAATATAAGCGCCGCACTCAGCAAAAGGGTGAGTGCGTAAATGGGGGTATAAAGTCGAAAACTCATAAGAAGCCCTGTCAGAGAAGCAAAAACGTAAAATAATTGTACCACCGTAAATGCGTTTTTCGTATTTTGTGAGAATGATTTTACTGCTTTTCCCGGTTTTTTTACATTTTAGACTTGAAATTTCCCGGCGGGAGTGACATTTAAATCGTACGTTTTTAGTACGGATTTTTAGGCATGATAAAAATTTCACGTCTCGCGGATTACGCTGTTGTTGTTCTGACCGCTCTGGCCGAGCAGGGCGGAGGGTTGATGTCCGCCGCCGCCATAGCGCAAAAAACGCTTCTGCCGGAGCCTACAGTATCCAAGGTTCTCAAGTTTTTAGCCAGAGACGGTATTATTAAATCCATTCGCGGTGCAAATGGCGGCTATAAACTTGCTTGCCCTGCCGCGAATATCAATGTCGCACAGATTATTCAGGCCGTTGACGGCCCGGTTTCGCTAACCGCTTGCGTCGATGGCAGTAATGAAGTGTGCGACTATCACGCGGGCTGCCCCGTTAACGGACGCTGGGACGATGTCAATATGGCTGTCCAAAGCGCCCTTGAAAGCGTCACATTAGCAGACATGATGGGCGCACGCTCCTTCCCGAAACGATCAAAAGAAACGGAAATCCATGGGTGTATCTGAGGAAACAGTAAAAACCGTAAGCGATATGGCCGGGCGCTATGAAGCCGGTTTCGTCACCGATATCGAAACGGAAAAAGCGCCAAAGGGCTTATCCGAAGAGATCGTACGTTTTATTTCGGCCAAAAAGAAAGAGCCGGAATGGATGCTCGAATGGCGTTTGAAAGCCTACCGCCAATGGCTCGATATGCCCGAACCCGGTTGGGCAAAGCTTGATATTGAACCGATTGACTATCAGGACAGCTATTACTACGCTGCGCCAAAGGATCATAAAGACGGCCCGAAAAGCCTCGACGATGTAGACCCCAAACTCCTCGAAACCTATGAAAAGCTTGGCATCCCCCTGCGCGAGCAGGAAATCCTCGCAGGCGTACAGAGCAAAACCCCCGTCGCGGTTGATGTGGTCTTCGACTCGGTTTCCGTTGCTACGACCTTTAAGAAAAAGCTCGGTGAAGCCGGCGTGATCTTTTGCTCCATTTCCGAAGCCATCCAGAACCACCCTGAGTTAGTCAAAAAATACATCGGCTCTGTCGTCCCGCCGGGAGACAACAAACACGCCTGCCTGAACAGCGCCGTCTTCACCGACGGCTCATTCGTCTATATCCCGCCGGGCGTGCGCTGCCCGATGGAGCTGTCCACCTATTTCCGCATTAACGAACTCAACACCGGGCAATTCGAACGTACGCTCATCATCGCCGATAAAGGCGCGTACGTGTCCTATCTCGAAGGCTGTACCGCCCCGATGCGTGATGAAAACCAGCTCCACGCCGCTGTCGTTGAGCTCATCGCTCATGACGATGCGGAGATCAAATACTCGACTGTCCAAAACTGGTACCCCGGCGACTTCGAAACTGGCAAAGGAGGTATCTATAATTTCGTGACCAAGCGCGGCATGTGCGAAGGGCGTAATTCGAAAATAAGCTGGACCCAGGTCGAAACCGGCTCCGCCATCACGTGGAAATACCCCTCCTGCATTCTCAAGGGCGATAATTCGCAGGGCGAGTTTTATTCCGTCGCCATCACGAATGGCAGGCAGCAAGCCGACACGGGCACCAAAATGATCCACCTTGGCAAAAACACGCGTAGCCGCATAATCTCCAAAGGTATCAGCGCCGGAAAATCCAACAACACATACAGAGGATTGGTCAAAATCCTTCCCAAAGCTGAAGGTGCCCGCAACTTCACCGTTTGCGACTCTCTGCTCATCGGCGATCAATGCGGCGCGCATACCGTCCCCTATATCGAAAGCCGCAATAAAAGCGCAAATCTGGAACACGAAGCCACCACCAGTAAAATCGGAGAAGACCAGCTCTTTTATTGCATGCAGCGCGGCCTGTCCGAAGAAGAGGCCATCGCCCTCATCGTTAACGGCTTCGCCCGCGAGGTCATGCAGCACCTCCCTATGGAATTCGCCGTCGAAGCGCAAAAGCTCGTCGGAATAAGTTTGGAAGGAAGCGTCGGATAAATGTATATTATATCTATATGTTATATTTTCAAAGGGGAGAAAAAATGAATATAGCTGAAGCACTCAACATCAACACGGACCCATTCCTGCTGTTTTTCGGCGCATTTTACCTTGTGCTGGGCCTGTCCTGCTTTTTCGCAAAAAAGGCCTGGGAGGAGTTTCTCGCGCTGTTTATTGACAATGATGCGCTCAGCCTTGTCATGGGCATTCTGGTTTTGCCCATCGCGCTGTTCATTATCGTTTTTTACGATAACTGGAACGGCATCGGCCCGACCATCTTGATGGTTATCGGCTATCTGGCGTTTTTGAAAGCCGCGATTTTGCTGGTTAAACCGAGCATCATTCAGGCTTTTGTTCAAAAAGAGTTTGTCCGTAAATGGCTGTGGCTCGATGGCTTGTCCGGCATAGCTTTGGGCGTAGCCTTGCTCGTTTTATGAAAGAGAAAACATGATTAAAATTGAAAATCTTCACGCCAATGTAGAAACCGATGAGGGCGATGTCGAAATCCTCAAAGGAGTTTCACTCGACATTCCCGCCGGGCAGGTCCACGCGATTATGGGCCCGAACGGCAGCGGCAAATCAACCCTGTCATACGTTCTGGCCGGGCGTGAGGATTACGAAGTGACCGAAGGCTCGGTCAATATGGATGGCGTCGATCTTCTTGAGCTTGAACCCGAAGAGCGTGCCGCCGCCGGTCTGTTCCTCGCGTTCCAATACCCTGTGGAAATTCCGGGGGTAAATATGAGTACGTTTCTAAAAACCGCAATCAATTCAATTCGTAAGCAGCGCGGAGAGGATGAGCTTGACGCTCTCGCGCTGCTCAAGCTGATGAAAGCCAAATGCGCGGAACTTGGTATCTCCGATGATATGATGAAACGCGCTGTCAATGTCGGCTTCTCCGGCGGAGAGAAAAAACGCAACGAAGTCCTGCAAATGGCCATGCTGGAACCGAAATTTGCGGTCCTCGATGAAACCGATAGCGGCCTCGACATCGACGCCCTCAAAATCGTCGCCGATGGCGTAAACGCAATGCGCTCACCCGAGCGCTCTTTCCTTGTCATCACCCACTATCAAAGGCTTTTGGATTATATCAAGCCCGATGTCGTACACGTACTGGCCAAGGGCAAAATCGTTAAAACCGGTGGCCCCGAACTGGCTAAAGAGCTGGAAGATAAAGGCTACGCAGAGTTTTTGGAAGAGGCGGCATAGGGGATGTCGCTTATGAAGAAAATATTGATGACGCTATATGCGTTAGTTTCAATATTAGGCATATTGATCGTTGCAATGTACCCTGTCTCTGTTTTTATGTATCTTGGTGAATACATAATGTTGGCTCTATGTTGCGGTATTGTCTCTGTTTTATTCGGTATCAATGTTTTTCTGCTTTATAAAATATGGACGAAACAAGACACAAAAAAGATAAAAAGCCCTTTTTTAATTTTTAACACCGTGCTGATTTTTATAGAGGTATTTTTAATAGTATAATGAAAGCATTGAATTTAAAAAAACTACCAACCCAAAAAGTTGAAGAATGGAAATACACCAATATTTCCCGCGCGCTTCCGGCAAACCTCGCGCTCGCCGATGCGCCGCGCGAAATTGTTATCCACAAAAACCGTGGACAAATCTGTGAACAGCCTGAGGGTATCATGTTCACAGGCGAGGATGGACAGCATTCACAGCCCCGTTTGAAGATTGTGCTGGAGGAGGGCGCACAGGCCACCATTATCGAACGCCACACCGGCGAAGGCGCGTATTGGACAAACATGGTCACGGAAATTGAACTGGGCGCAGGTGCAACCCTGAACCATATTCGCATAAATCAGGACGCGCCGGAAGCCGTTCAAACCAATATGGCCCACATCAAGGCGGCCAAAGACGCCGTTTACAACGGTTTCACTCTCAATATGGGCGGTAAACTCACCCGCCACGAAATCCACGCGCAGATCGAAGGCCCAAACGCCGAAATATCGCTGAACGGTGTAAATTTGCTCGCCGGTGTGCAGCATGGCGACACCACGATTCTGATCGAACATAAAGCTCCGCATGGTCGCTCAAACCAGTTTTACCGCACGCTTCTCGACGATAAGGCTCGCGGCGTTTTTCAGGGAAAAGTACACGTACATCAAGAAGCGCAGAAAACAGACGGTTATCAGCTTTCAAACACCTTGCTGCTGTCCCCGGATGCCGAAATGGACACAAAGCCGGAACTGGAAATCTATGCTGATGATGTGAAATGCTCCCACGGCGCAACCACAGGTCAGCTTGACGAACAGCCGCTCTTTTATCTCCGTCAGCGCGGCTTAAACGAAGCCCAAGCAAGGCTTCTCCTCATTCAGGCCTTTGTGGATGAGGTTGTGGATAAGGTTGAGGATGAAAATATTCACACTGAAATATTGGAGTTGACGAACGCATGGCTGCAAACAGCGCTCCGCATATGACCCCGCAACCGCACGATTACCGCGCTGATTTCCCCGTTCTGCAAACGCAGATGAACGGGCGGCCTCTCGCATTCCTCGATTCTGCCGCCAGCGCACAAAAACCCCGGGCTGTAATAGAGGCCATGAGCGCCGTTCTGGAGGGCGGATATTCGAACATACACCGCGGGCTTTACAGCATTTCTCAGCAGCTAACGACAGATTTTGAAGCCGTACGTGCCAAAATTGCCTGCTTTATCGGCGCAAACAGCGAAAAAGAGGTTGTTTTTACCAAAAATTCAACAGAAAGCATTAATCTTGTCGCCCAAAGCTGGGGTCGTACGTTTCTCGAAGCCGGTGATGAAATCATCCTGAGCGAAATGGAGCATCACGCCAATATTGTTCCCTGGCAAATTCTGGCCGGACAAATCGGTTTTGAAATTAAAGTCATACCGGTCCTTGATGACGGATCTCTGGATATTGCTAGATTCGAAACGCTTCTAAGCGAAAAGACAAAACTCGTAAGCCTGACCCATATCTCAAACGCAACAGGAATAATAAATAATATAAGTAAAGTCATATCATTATCACGTAATCTTAATCCAAAAACTAAGATTTTAATTGATGGTTCTCAGGGCATTGTCCACACGCCCGTTGACGTTAAATCTCTGGATTGCGATTTCTACGTTTTCACCGGTCATAAGCTTTACGGCCCCACGGGAGTAGGTGTGCTCTACGGCAAATACGACCTGCTCGAATCTATGCCGCCATTTATGGGCGGCGGCGATATGATAGAGCGCGTCAGCTTCGAAGGCACAACATTCAAAGCCCCGCCATACCGCTTCGAGGCCGGCACCCCGCCTATTGTCGAGGTCATTGGCCTTGGCGCGGCCATAGATTACATCGAAAAGGTCGGTTTTGAATATATTGAAAACCACGAAATGCGGCTGCGTGATTACACTTATAAGCAGCTTAAAAAAATAGACGGGCTAAAAATCTACGGAAACGCGCCCGATAAAATCGGAATATTCAGCTTCACGATAGACGGCCTCCACCACAGCGATATCGGCATGATCTTGGATCGTTGCGGCGTGGCCATACGTGCCGGGCACCATTGCTGCATGCCGCTGATGCAGCGCTTTGGTATAGATGGCACAACCCGCGCTTCTCTTGGCTTGTATTCCAATGAAGGCGATATAGACAAGCTGACGGAGGCTCTAAAAAAAGCAAAGGATATACTGGGATGAGTGAAAAGCCGATGAAAAAAACCGAAAAAGAACCATGCAAGCACGTTTATGATGAGCTTGAAGAGCCGCAAAGCGTAGACGTTCCGCGCCATCATCCCATGTGGCCGCAAATACTGGCCGCGTTAAAGGAAATTTACGACCCCGAAATTCCGGTTAATGTGTATGAACTCGGCCTGATTTACGCCGTCACAATTGGCGAGGAAAGAGACGGCGCCGTTGATGTCGACATTAAAATGACGCTGACCTCGCCGGGCTGCCCGGTGGCACAGGAAATGCCCGGCTGGGTGCAGGGCGCGGTTTTACCGATCAAAGGCGTTGGCGAGGTGGATGTCGAAATCGTCTGGGACCCGCCATGGACACCGGCCATGATGGCCGAAACCGCAAAGATGCAACTGAATATGTTTATGTGACAGAAAGTCTTGGCTTTGCGTAAGCAAGGCCTTAGACGACGTCATCCCCGCGAAAGCGGGGATCCGGTAAAGAAAGAATAAGATGGATATTCAAATCACCGACACTGCCGCTAAACAAATCGAGGCTCTCATGGCCAAAGCGCCCGAAGGCACGGCTGGTCTGCGCCTGTCCATAAAGGCTACGGGCTGCTCGGGCAATTCCTATAAAATGGAATATGCCGAAAATGGAATAGAGGGCGATGACCTGATCGAAAGTAACGGCGCAAAAATCTATATCCCGAAAATCTATTCATGGATGCTCATCGGCATGACCATTGACTACACCACCGATGAACTGGGTAATACCCGCTTTCATTTCGTAAACCCCAATGAAGCGGGGCGCTGCGGCTGCGGCGAAAGCTTTCACGTTGAAAAAAAAGAGAGTTAACTCGCCGGTTTGCTTGTAGAAAAACTGCCGCTGCCCTGTGCATTTTGGGCCGTTGTGCTGTCCCCGGCATTTTGCGGCCCGGACACAAAATCCGCCGGATTGCCAAAGGTCATGATCGGACGAAAACGGTTGCGGGTGAGGCCAAACGCCTCCCGCGGGATATTCCCCAACCGGATAAAGCCGTGGCTGTGTCCGGTAAATTGCGTCGGCGGCATGCTCATAAAGCCAGAGCTAAAAGAACTCGATGCCCCTTTGGATGCCGCCTGACTGGCCAATCCCTTAACGCTCATTCTTCGACAACCTCCACTTTAAAATGCCGGGCTAAAATGCGGATCATTTCATCCTCGCCAACGCCGTTTTTATACCCGCTGTAAAAAGCCCCAAAACCGGACTCTTTAAATTTACGCAAAACATCCTCATGCCCGGCCTCGGCAAGCTCACTTACAATTATACAGATTTCGAGTAATATATCCAAATTCAGCCCCAGATTTTGCTCAAGAACCTCATGCTGCTCGCCAAACGGCTCCGGGCGCTTTTTGCCCATAAGTTGCAGCTCTTTCTCCCGTAAAAGCCCGGCCAGAGCAATAACCTGATACGGGCTTGGCGTTTCTAGATGCTCCGGCGCGACAATAAAACCCTGCGTCGACAGCGGGGCGTACGCATTGCTGCCGACCCCGGAGACAACCCGGATATCACCTTTATACTCTTTGATGGTATCCCAAAGCCGTTTTCCTTCCGTAGATTGTACTAAAATAGCCAAATTCTGGTCTAAAAGCTCTTTTTCATGCGGATGATCGTAATCCAGCGGGTTATGGCGGCGCTTTCCATCCATTAACGGAATATTGACCGGCTCAACGACATTAATTTCCCCGGTTTTAAGGATCTGTACGCGTCCTTTTACGGTTTCACCGTTATATAAGACAGGCAAGGTCACGTAAAAACAGCCGCTCTCTGCATTGTCCTCAAGCTCAAAATGCTCAAAATACCGCTGGGTTTTGAAATGATGCCCCATCGCCCCGGCCCCGGAATAGGGCGCTTTTTCAGGGTTTGTAACGAATTTCACCTTGCGATAGGGATAAAAGGTCACGTCACTGTGAAACTCCAGATACGCCAGAACATTATCCTCGTTCAAGTGCAGGCAGTCATGCTTGCGGATTAAAAACTCCAAAGGATACTCGGACCCATCAAGGAAATAGTGATTCTCACCGTTGCTGATATATTGCAGGACAAAGCCCGGGAAAACGGATTTGTTCAAAAGCATGTAATGCTCATACCCGTCAAAAAACCGCAAATTCCGCGCCCATAATTCATAGGCGGGGCCGTTAAACAAATCCGCAAAATTCGAATCTGTAACATCCTTAATGAATTTGCGGGTTTCGTAGGTCCCCAACTCGCGCCATTCGCTATCATCAGGCATAGCCCATTCCTCCAAAGCAGGAACCTACAGGCTATACCAATTCAAAAGTTTATGCAGCATTTTGTGAATCCGCCGCTTCTTTTTGTGCGCAAAGGGCTCGCTCTATAACATCTGCCGCCGCGCCATCCTCATAGGGAAGGGTGCTAAGCGTGCGTTTCCACGCTTTCGCGCCCGGCTGATTGTGAAAAAGCCCTAAAATATGCCGCGTGATAGATTTAACCGGCGTGCCGAATTGATCCGCCTGCGCCGCCGCATAGGGAATCATCGCCCGCGCGATGCCCTCACGACCTAAAATTTTGTCATTTCCAAAGACCGCCCGTTCAATCTCCGCCAGAAAATAAGGGTTCGAATACGCCTCGCGCCCGATCATCACGCCATCCAGCATTTTTATATGTTCTTGAACCCCTGTAATATCGCTGACTCCACCGTTCAAGATAATGCGAAGCTGCGGATGTTTCTCTTTAATGGCCCGTACGCGTTCATAGTCCAGCGGTGGAATTTCGCGGTTTTGCTTTGGTGAAAGCCCCTTAAGCCATGCTTTGCGCGCATGGATGATAAAGGTTTTAACGCCTTTGTCCGCAAGACTGCCCACAAACTTATCCAGAAATTCAAAATCATCGCGCTCGTCAATGCCGATACGGCACTTCACCGTAACCGGAATATCCACCGCATCAACCATTGCGCTTACGCATGCGGCCACATGCTCCGGCTCTTCCATCAGACATGCGCCAAACCGCCCGCTCTGCACCCGGTCGGAAGGGCACCCGCAATTCAGGTTGATCTCGTCATACCCGCGCTCAGCACCCATCTCCGCACATTGGGCCAATGCATCAGGCTCCGACCCGCCAAGCTGCAACGCCACCGGATGCTCAGCCTCGTCAAAACGCAAGAACCGCGCGGCATCACCATGCAGCAGCGCACCTGTCGTCACCATTTCGGTATACAGCCGCACATGCGGCGCGATAAGACGGTGAAAATACCGGCAATGCCGATCCGTCCAATCCATCATGGGGGCAACGGAGATTTCAAAGTTTTTATTCATGATGGTGGTTTAAACCACCAAGGCACAAAGACACCAAGAAAAAAATTATAAATCTTGGTGTCCTTGGCGACTTGGTGGTAAATAAAAACCATGCGTATACTTATTTTTCTTTCGTTTTTGCTCTGTGTGCCGCAAGCTCTTTCACAAGAGGCTTCGCAGGCTTTCCGCGCAACGGAATATCCGCTGCCGCGCTTTGCCTCCTTGCGCTCAAACGAGGTGTATGTCCGCACAGGGCCGGGGCAAAAATATCCCGTCCAATGGGTGTTCAGGAAAAAGGGAATCCCCGTTGAAATTGTTCTGGAATACGATATCTGGCGAAAAATTAAAGATGTAGAAGGGCAGCAGGGCTGGGTCCACAAATCACTGTTAAGCGGCAGGCGCACCGGTTTTATCCGTGGTGAGGGGCAAGTTGCTCTTCAAACAAAACCGAAACAAAACAATAAAATACAGGCATATCTTGAACCAAATGTTCTGGTTGATATCGCCTTGTGTGATGGTACGTGGTGCCACGTAAACGCCGCTGGCTATAAAGGCTGGCTTAAACAAAGTTCGATTTGGGGTGTTTACGAAGCCGAAAAATTCGATTAGTCTTATAGCTGCGGTTAACTCCGCATTTCTTTTACTGTGATCTTCCGCAGTCCTGTCCACAAACCCTGTTCCTGAGCGCCTTAATCCCAAGGTGGTTTCTGTAATGTTCGCACTGACTAATAAGCCTGATATGGCCGCGCGTTTATACTCCGGCCTGATCCAGATGGCCACGGATATCGACCGCGGCACCGATTGCATGAAGGTGTTGCAGCATATCGCAGGCGTTCTTGTTGAAACCTATATGGTGTTTGACGAGCCCGATCAGGCCATGGAGGCCAGCCTCCGAGAACTGCAAAACATGCTGGGCTGCACCCCCGTCGTCGGCGCGTTAAAGCATGACGCCCTTCCGCCCGCCCATATTCTCGACCATGAAACGGAAAAAGGGCGTATGGCCGCGCGTGTGTTCTTTGAAGAATGGCTCGATTGCGCATTCGAATTCCACAACCTTATGCTCGTTATTATCCACAACCTGCTGATAAGCTGGGAGGCCGATGGCCAGCCGCGCGCCGAAACCTTCCGCCTTCTCATTGAATGTACGCATAAAGCCATGGGCTTTGAATTGGCGGCTCAGGAGCTTTGCGATGTTGTCATTGATCGCAAGGTCACGCTGGAGGGTTGGAGCCTCGCCGATTGTATAGCGTCACTGAGCGCCGTAGCAGGCCGCCGCCTTGCTCTCTCCCTGAATAACGACGCGTGCATGATTTTCCGTGGCTGCGAACTGCCAGACAATCTCGACCGCGTTGTTTTCGTGATGACACAGGAAGCCGTACGTCTCGGCGTTCCCGCCGGAACGGACTGGCGCTTTGGCCTTGCCGCAAACGATGTTCCCGTCAGCGCCCCTGTCGATTTGATTATGGGGATAGAACCGTACTGCCAAAGCTTTTTTGACGCCATCAACATGAAGAACCAGTACGAGCAATCTGTTTCCTGCGCCAAAGCCGCCGGGCGCATGCTCGCCGTGGCCTCGGGCGGTGAAATTCCGGAAATGGAACCCGCCATCGCCAAACCGCTGGCTATGGCTGCGATCACCGAAACCTATAAATCGGTATGTATGGAACACTCCATCGTTTCGCTTTAAGGGGGCTTGCGCCCCTATCCGAATATCCTTATAAAATCATTGAAGATGTTTAAAAACCAAAGGGCTGTTCATGACCTCCAACCTCCACGCAGGACACCAGAAATCCAGCTATAGCTATGAAGAGATCATAAAATGCGGGGAAGGTGAGCTTTTCGGTCCCGGCAATGCGCAGCTTCCACTGCCGCCGATGCTGATGTTTGACCGCATCACCCATGTTTCTCTGGATGGCGGCGAACATGGTAAAGGCCAGATTATCGCCGAATTTGATATCAAACCCGATTTGTGGTTTTTCGAGTGCCATTTCAAAGGCGACCCCGTTATGCCCGGCTGCCTCGGCCTTGATGCGCTCTGGCAACTCACAGGATTTTTCTTAGGCTGGACAGGGGCCGAGGGATCCGGCCGCGCGCTGGGTATCGGCGAACTCAAATTCACCGATCAGGTTCTACCAACGACCAAGCTCGTGCGCTATATCGTTGATTTCAAACGTGTCATAAACCGCAAGCTGGTTCTCGGCGTCGCTGATGGAAAGCTCGAAGCCGATGGACAAGTGATTTACGAAGCCAAAGACATGAAAGTCGGCCTGTTCGATAATTCTAAAGAAAGTTAAAACATGAGGCGCGTTGTTGTTACAGGAATAGGGATTGTTTCTTGCATCGGGAATAATCAGGATGAGGTCCTCGCCAGCCTCAAAGCCGGGAAATCCGGCATATCCGCCGCGCCGGAATATGCCGAGTTGGGCTTTCGCTCCCAGATTCACGGCAAGCCTGATATCAACCTGCAAGAAAAGATAGATAAACGCCTCTGGCGTTTTATGGGTGATGCGGCTGGCTATGTGCATCTTTCGATGGAACAGGCCATCGCCGATGCGGGCCTTGATGAATCTATCGTTTCCAACGAACGCACCGGCATTATCGTCGGCTCCGGTGGGCCATCCACCCGCGCCCAGGTCGCCGCCGCCGACATCACCCGCGAAAAGGGACCAAAACGCGTAGGGCCGTTCGCCGTGCCCAAGGCAATGTGTTCGACAACTTCTGCCACCGCTGCTACCAATTTTAAAATCAAAGGCGTGAACTACACCATTTCCTCCGCCTGTAGCACCTCAGCGCACTGCATCGGCAACGCCGCCGAGCAAATCCAATGGGGTAAACAGGATGTGATGTTCGCCGGAGGTGGAGAGGAATTAGACTGGACGCTCTCCGTACTGTTCGACGCCATGGGCGCGATGTCTTCCAAATATAATGACACACCAACAAAAGCTGCCCGCGCCTATGACGCCGACCGTGATGGTTTCGTGATTGCTGGCGGCGGCGGGATCGTGGTCCTCGAAGAACTCGAACACGCCAAGGCCAGAGGTGCTAAAATCTATGGTGAGATCACCGGATATGGGGCAACCTCAGACGGCCACGATATGGTCGCGCCAAGCGGGGAGGGCGGTCGCCGCGCCATGGAACGCGCGCTTGAAACCGTAAAAACGCCCGTAACTTACATTAACACCCACGGCACCTCCACCCCCGTCGGCGATATCGGCGAAATCGACGCGATCAAGGAGGTCTTCAAGGGCAAAGACATCCCCCATATCAGCGCCACAAAATCCATGACCGGGCATTCATTGGGCGCAACAGGTGTGCAGGAGGCCATTTACTGTCTGTTGATGATGCAAAACAATTTTGTTGCCCCATCCATCAACATCGAAAACATGGACGAAGGTGCCAAAGGCATGCCCATCGCCACCGAATGTATCGAAGGCGTGCAGCACGACACCGTCATTTCAAACAGCTTCGGCTTCGGCGGTACAAACTGCTGCCTCGCCATAAGCAAATATAAGGATTAACGCTTATGGCATCGGATCTTATGAAGGGTAAAAAAGGCTTGGTCATGGGCGTGGCCAACGACCATTCTATCGCCTGGGGTATGGCCAAAGCCTTGCACGATGCGGGCGCAGAACTTGCATTTACCTATCAGGGCGATGCCTTTGGCAAGCGCGTTAAGCCTCTGGCCGAAAGCGTGGGTTCCAAAATTCTCGTCAATTGCGATGTCACCAGTGAAGCCAATCTCGATGAACTGTTCAAGGTGCTGAAAGATGAATGGGGCGAGTTGGATTTCATCATCCACGCCATCGCCTATTCGGATAAGAACGAGCTACAGGGCCGCTATGTCGATACCACCCTCGATAACTTCCTTAAGACCATGCACATCTCCTGCTATTCTTTTACCTCTGTCATGCGCCGGGCAAAAGAGCTGATGAAAAACGGCGGCAGCGCGGTTACGCTCACCTATTACGGCGCGGAAAAAGTTATGCCCAATTACAACGTCATGGGCGTAGCCAAAGCCGCGCTCGAAGCCTCCACGCGCTATCTCGCCGCCGACCTCGGCCCCGAAGGCATCCGCGTCAATGCGATCAGCGCCGGACCGATGAGAACGCTCGCCGGGGCCGTCATCGGCGGCGCGCGCATCACGTTTAAATACTCCGTCGCCACTTCACCGCTGCGCCGTCCCGTAGAACTCGAAGAACTTGGCGGTACAGGGCTTTACCTGCTCTCCGATCTCTCCTCCGCCGTCACCGGCGAAACCCACTACGTCGATTGCGGCTACCAGGCCATGGGCATGCCCGAGCATGCGGCGCTGAAGGAACTAAGCGGGAATGGAAATGGGTCTTAACTATCAATTGGATAAGCTTTAAAGGGTTTATAGCTATGAAAAAAATGAGCATATACATCGCCGCAGTAGTATTTTTAACGTCTTGCGCTACAAATGAGGGGATGAATAAGCCAAATTTCTCTTATGATGAGTATGCACAAGACATGTATTATTGCGCTCATTTAAACAGACCCCCCTACACCTAACGTAAAGACTAAAGCAACTAAAGAAGAAGTTGAAATGGTCAAAAGGTGCATGCAAGAAAAAGGCTACGTGTTAGATAAGCAACTATCTAGAAAAGAGTACGTGGATAGACTTGAAGCTAGCAGAAAATATTATATAGCAAAGCACCCAGAAAGCGTTTCGAATTAAGGCTTTTTGGGACTGAAAATCAGTGAACGCTCAAAATCCCGTCCTAAAGGGACATATCGAGCCGTCCCGGTGTAAAACGATGGGACAAAATAACGGGTTGCTCTGGGGTAGGGGCTTTGTACAGGCGGTGCTGCTTTGTTTGAATACCCGCATAAACCTCTGTAAAGTCAGTCATTTCCTCATACGTTGTCATCTCTTCAGCCCGTTTGCTGTGAAGGGCTATGTCGAAGTTTCTTGTAATCTTTCCAGTTGCGCCATAAGCGCCGTATCCCATAACAATACCCCAAAGAGCCGAACAAGCTTTTTTAAACTCATCCTGAGAAAAAAGAGTGTCTTTATTTGCACGAAAAGCGTCCATGATGACATCTTTGTTTTCCTGAAGCACGTTTGCAAACATTCCGTTTTTCTGAGTAAAAAGCTCATAAGTTTCTTTCCAGCTTTGCATATCGCTCAGATCCAGATCGTATATGTTCCAGAGTAACTCCACGCCTTGCCCGGCCATGAGTGCCGAGGCCAGTGTAAAACCGGTCAGGGCCAGTTTTTGTTTTTTGTTATAGTCTTCGATCACCTCTGCGGTTTCAAAATACTGGCGTGCTTTGGTCAAGGCCGGGTCTTCATTCTTTAAAAGCTCGGGATTTTTCTCTATTTCCGCTTCTATTTGTTTAATCATAGACTTGAGTGTTTCACGGCTTTTTCTACGCTTGGCGCTCATGGTTTTGTTCGTCGAAGAAAAAGCATATGCATCAAGCGTCTGGAAACCGTTTTTTATATTCTCTGCAATGGCTTTCGGATGAACCCAGTCTGTCAGGCTTTCGCCGATTGCGCGCGTGTAGTCCTGCGCAAATTTGTAAGGACTGCGCAACGTTCTGCAAATCTGCGCACCCCATCTCCGGCCAACGCTTTTTAAGCGCCGTCCCGCTTTTTCAACATCTGCGGCTTTCAGATCTTTGCGTGTCATGAGCTTTTGTTCATGCGCAAGTTTTTCGAGTTTTGGCAGATATTTGTTGACCTTTTCATGGCTGATGGGCGGAATATTGGCAAGTTTGATATTTTCCTCATCAAGGCGGCGCCTGACGATTTGCTCCGCATATTCCACCTGCTCCGCATGAGTTCGGCCTTCCGGATGATCGTGGACATTATTAAGGAACTCAGCATATATGGCGAGCAGTTCGCAACGTTCCTGCTTATCCGTTTTGACTTGCGCATAGATCGACGCGGCAATAACCGCGCTTAATCCTGTAAGTGCAGACGGGAGCAGATCAGGGCTTGATATGTTTTCGACAATGCCGGGTATGTTGGCTAAAACATCGGATATATTGTCTGTAGCATCGTTGAAAGCTATGGTGAGGGCTCCTATGATACCTGTGCTGGCAACGGTTGTCGCGGCAACCGGAATATCGGAATTGACCTCTTTCAGGAAGGAAAGCGAGTCTTTTTCTATCTCCGTATGCTTATGGACAAGGGCGCGAACAAGCAGGGGAACGGGAGAGTTTTTCTGCCAATATTCAGCATCCCATTCCAGCAAAAACAGCGCCGAAGCGGCTTGAAAATTTTGAGCTATGTTGTCTTTGTTCGCGATGAGCTTGCCCTTTGCCTATACCTAATCTTTAAAGAAAACGCGGCAAGCATACATGGGTTATGTGAAATTCGCAAGTAATTGTAGAAAATATCAATGCACACTCAAAATCCCGTCCAGAATAACATCCGGCGCATCGGTGCAGATACCGTTCACGCCCCAGCTTTGTAGCTGCCGCGCGCGCTCCGCTTCGTTAATCGTATAAGCCATAATCGGCTTGTTATATTCACAAAGCGTGCGCACATACGCCTCGTTACAATCCATGCCGTTAATCGCAAACACCGACGGATCAAAAATCTCAATCAACTCGTCCAGATTTTCTGGAATCTCCGCAGGGATATACATGTCACGATGCCAGCCGGGCACCATGCTCATGGTGGTCTCAAGGCTTAAGTGCGAAAAACTCGCCAGCAACAACCGCTCATGATCGTCCCAAATCCCCGAAAGCACATCCAGCGCCACTTCGGCGGTTTCCACCTCGCGCCCCGGACAGGGCTTGATCTCTAAATTCAGCCCCAACCCCCGCTCAATCAACACATCCAGCGCCTCTTCAAGCGTTGGCACCGTAACACCGAAAAACCCGTCCGAAAACCAGCTCCCCGCATCCAGCTCCTTAATTTCCTCCAGCGTGAAATCCCGCACATTCCCGCTGCCGTTTGTCGTGCGCTCCAGCGTTTCATCATGAAAAAGAATAGGCACCTGATCTTTGGTCAGCTTCACATCAAACTCCACCCATTCCACACCCATATCGGCGGCTGTGTGCAGCCCCTCCAGCGTATTTTCCGGCGCATAGGCCGCACAACCGCGATGACCGAGTATTTGGGGAAGTTTTAGAGGCATGATAATCCTTTATAGTTCGTTTTTAAATTTTTCATGGGGTGGGGGCCTCGGCCCTTGTTTTATAAGGCATTTTTATCAGTCTGTTTGCTCGCGTTTTTTATTCTTAAAGACTTTCCTTTCTCTTGTCTCTCTCAATTTTTCGAACTTATTGTAGGACAAAAATCCTATATTTGCAAGGGCCATGCACAATATTGACATAAGTTAAATGTAGTGCTAGTGAATGGCTGGTTTATGAATATAAAAAGCGCACAATGAAACAAATAATCGTCGTTGATGAAAATAAAGCGGAGCTTGTAAAAGCCTTTCAGAAAATAAGGGCGCATCCTTACAATGAACCCGCAGCATTTGAATGGCAGACCGCGAATGCCGGGTTGCCTATCTTTTGGCAAAATATCTGCCGTGAAATAGCGCAAGATAGAAAAAACAACCGCGAAGAACTCCATTACATCGTAAATTTGCCTGTCACAGAACAGCTATACATTCCAAGCGGTGCTTCTTATTCGCCGGTCGATCTGAAAAAAGAGCTGAGAAATGCGGCCTTTGAACCGGAGAAAGTTATACAATCATCCGCGGCAATAATGGATGCACCGATTCTGGCCTATCAAACGCGCGGTGAAGGGGCGCGTTTTCAACATGTCTATCCGCAGCCGGGTTACTCAAACACAATAAGCGCTTTGTCAGATACGGACATACCCTGGCATAATGATAGGACGCCCCATCCCGTCAGGCCAGATAACATCATATTCTTGGGCGTAAATGTACCGGAAGAGAGCGAGGTTTTAACGCTTTTCAAAACCGGAGCCTCTATTCAAAAAGAGATTGGCGAAGAGCATCATGCCATTCTGGAGCAGGCATATTTCGTAACGGAATATATATTGGATGCAGGCAATGAAAAGGAAAGGACGGTTTCCTCCGGCCCTCACGCTATTTTCGAAAAAGACGGAGAAACGCGCTATATCGGCCCGGCAACGGGCGTTCGCTCTACGCAGGTTTTAAAAGGGTTAACGCCAAACGAAACTAGACTTGCTCAAACCGCTCTGGAAGCGTTTGAAGATGGAATAAAAAGATCCCAAACACAGGGCGTTCGGATTGAACGAGGCGCAATGCTGGCCGCACCGAACTTAACCAGTTTACACAACAGAAAAATTGTGAATGCCGCATCTGAGATGAATCGACGTTTAATGAAAGCCTATACCTTTGCAAATCAGGAAAGAGCAAGGCGCCACGAAGGTTTTTTTGCTGACGAGCGGTTTGGCTTGATTGATGAGGCTAAAATTCAACAGGCCTTTCCGGGCGCTGTCTTCGCCTAATCGCGCTGCACATACCTAATGGGTTCATCCGGAGGGCGGGCCACACTCTTCAAAAGCTCTTGCGCCGGGGCATAACCGGCTTCGGCCTGCGCAACCAGCATGTCATATCCCGCATGGCTGTAAATCGGGGAGAAGATATGATAGCTCAGCAGCGTTTTGGCCAGTTCAAAATCCTGCGCATCGTCGTTGAAATACCCCACCGTTTTAAACTGCATGACATCGGCATGAAACAACGCTGTCTGCAAAGGCCCCTGAAGGCCCATCCCTTTGTGATATACGATACGCAACCCCACAATTCCGGCAAAAAACACGGCGCTAAAGCCCAAAAGCACAAGCAAAAAGCCGCGAAATACCTTGCGCAGGGGGTGCATATCCTTCCTGATAATCATACCTTTATTATATCATATGAAGAAGTGTCTTTGAAAGGTGATTGAATGATAAGGGGGCGATAGGGAGACACGCCCGCAAACGCCGACATGGTGTTGGCGATAAAAGAGGCGAGGAAGAGGAGGGACTGTTCGATCATGACGTTGTTTATAAGGATTATTGAGATTTAAGTTAAGAGCCCTTTAGTTGACATATTTACGAATTTGGTTTAAGTCGTCCGTAATTAATTTACGGAAGGCTTTGTGAAGTATGCATAAGTATAAATTAAAACAAAATTTTATGGCTGTCATGCAGGCGGAGGACGAGTTGGCTTTAGCTTTTTTACAGGCCAATCTTCATGATCCTGAGATATCAGAAAGATTAATTGATCTGGCGTTGGCAGTGCAATCTGAATATGACAATAATGCGTTTGTAAATTATGCAGAAAGAATCACTGCAAAAGATGCCCTCTATAATTGTATATGTACTCGTTTAGAAAAAACTCATGGTGTTCAAGGGGACGAAGATTTGAGTATTGATAAAGTTACGGAAATTGTGTTTCTGTCCAATACAGTTGCGTGCGCCTCAGTAAGAGCAATGCAATTCGTATGCAAGGCTGGGGCGCCGCTTGTGGAAACGCTGGAATAACGGAGCAGAGTTTAGATAAAGTAAAAAAGGCCGGAAACGCAAAGTCCGGCCTTTTGTTCTTCTGCAAGGGGGCTTTAAAGCTTTAACCGTTCGCTTCCTTACGGTCGTCCTGCTCAAGCACCTCACCGGTTTCCTGATCCACGCGCTTCATGGAAAGCTTGATCTTGCCGCGATCGTCAATGCCGAGCAGCAAAACCTTCACCTCGTCACCTTCATTCACAACATCGGTCGTGTTGGCGGTGCGCGCATCTTGCAGCTCGGAGATGTGAACCAGCCCGTCCTTGGCCCCCATAAAGTTCACGAACGCGCCGAAATCAACGGTTTTCACGACTTTACCCGTGTAAACCTGCCCAACCTCCGGCTCATCGGTCAAACCTTTAATCCACGCAACCGCCGCATCAATGGATTCCTGATTGCTGGCGGCAACCTTGATCGTGCCGTCATCCTCAACATCCATTTTAACGCCTGTGGTTTCGGTGATCTCGCGGATCACTTTCCCGCCTGTGCCGATAACGTCACGGATCTTATCAACCGGAATTTTCAGCGATACGATCTGCGGCGCATGCGCGTTTAGTTCTGCGCGTCCTTCGGTCAGGGCTTTGGCCATTTCACCAAGAATGTGAATGCGCCCGTCTTTGGCTTGGGCCAGCGCGATCTTCATGATTTCCTCGGTAATCGAAGTAATCTTGATATCCATCTGCAAAGCGGTAATACCGTTTTCGGTTCCGGCGACTTTAAAGTCCATATCGCCCAGATGGTCTTCATCGCCCAGAATGTCGGACAACACGGCAAACTCATCGCCTTCCTTAATCAGACCCATGGCAATACCGGCCACAGGAGCCTTCAAAGGCACACCCGCATCCATAAGTGCTAGAGACGTTCCGCAAACCGTCGCCATAGAGGACGAACCGTTTGATTCGGTAATCTCGGAAACCGAACGCATTGTATAAGGGAAATCATCCGCAGACGGGAGCAGGGGATGCACAGCGCGCCACGCCAGTTTGCCGTGGCCGATCTCGCGGCGACCCGGAGGCCCCATGCGGCCTGCTTCACCAACGGAGTAGGGCGGGAAGTTGTAATGTAAGAGGAAGCGCTCGCGATATTCACCTTCCAGCGTATCCATGATCTGCTCATCCTGACCTGTACCCAGCGTGGCCACAACAAGCGCCTGCGTCTCCCCGCGTGTAAACAGCGCAGAGCCGTGCGTGCGTGGCAGCACACCAACCTCCGCAACGATAGGGCGCACAGTCTTCGTATCGCGCTCATCAATCCGCTTACCCGTTTTAATGATAGAGCCGCGTACAACATCAGCTTCCAGAGATTTGAACTTGGACTTAATCAAATTCGCATCAATACCGGCTTCTTCATCCGTGAAAGCCTCAACAGCCGCATCACGCGCCGCGCCGACAGCCGCCTGACGTTCAAGCTTATCGGTAATCGCATAGGCTTTGGCAACATCATCGGCATATTTCGCCTTGATATCGGCCTCCAGCTTTTTGATATGCTCAGGTGTTTCTGCAACATCCCACATATCCTTGGCACACATTTCCGCCAATTCGATAATGCCCTGAATGACAGGCTGATAAGCTTTGTGGCCTGCGCTCACCGCGCCCAGCATAACCTCTTCGGAAAGCTCCTGTGCTTCGGATTCAACCATAAGCACACCTTCGCTTGTCCCCGCGACAACCAGATCAAGGTCCGTATCGGCCACTTCATGCATCGGCGGATTAATAAGGTATTCACCGTCTTTGTAACAAACACGCGCGCCGCCAATCGGCCCCATGAATGGAATACCGGAAATTGTCAGCGCAGCGGATGCCCCCACCATTGCAATAATATCCGGATCATTCTCAAGATCGTGAGAAATCACGGTCAGCACAACCTGCACTTCGTTCAGGAACCCTTTCGGGAAGAGCGGACGAATAGGACGGTCAATCAAACGGCTGGTCAACGTTTCTTTCTCTGATGGCCGCGCTTCACGCTTAAAGAACCCGCCGGGAATTTTCCCCGCAGCATATGTTTTTTCCTGATAATGTACGGAAAGCGGGAAGAAATCCTGCCCGTCTTTAATGCTTTTGGCTCCGGTAACGGCGCAAAGCACGCTTGTCTCGCCAATCGTCGCAACAACACAGCCATCAGCCTGACGCGCGATTTTTCCGGTTTCAAGGGTCAGCGTCTTACCGCCGAAATCAATTTCTTTTTTGTATACATTAAACATTTAAGTTTACCTTTCAGTTTTGTAAAATGTCATTGCACGGCTTGCCCGTGCAACCAAACGATTACACGCATTTACTGCATAAAGCGTGTCATGACGCCGTAATTTAAATTTTGGGGGAATACGTGGGGTGGACGGTAAAAAACAAAAGCCTTGCGTTTAACAGTCAACCTCACGGCATCCCCGCTTGTCAACGCCATATTCATACAGCATTATGCGCAAATGTCAAAACATATCGCGCCTCTTGATTAACTGCGAAAAAATCCTTATAGCTTTTTGTCGTCTGTAGATAAAAGGAAGTGCCAGCCCATGAATTACCTCGTCCTCCTCCGCCACGGTCAGTCTCAATGGAATTTGGAAAATCGCTTTACGGGCTTCCATGATATCGACCTGTCCGAAAAAGGGGTTGCCGAAGCTCTGGCTGCGGGAAAGAAGCTGCGCGATGCGGATATTAAGTTCGATCAGGCTTTCACCAGCACCCTTAAACGCGCCAACCGCACCGTCCGGTTGGCTCTTGACGCTGCGGAGCAAACCGATCTGATCGGCACGATGATTTCCCACGACGATCTGCGTGAGCGCGATTACGGCGACCTGACAGGGCTGGACAAGGATGAAACCCGCGAAAAATACGGCAAGGAGCAGGTCCATGTCTGGCGCCGCTCATACGATGTTCCTCCGCCGGGCGGCGAGTGCCTGAAGGATGTCGTCGAAAACCGCGTACGTCCGTATTACGAGGAAAACATAAAGCCTCTGCTGGAAGAGGGTAAGAACGTCCTCATCGCCGCGCACGGCAATTCCCTGCGCGCCATGCTCATTATTCTGGGCGTCGAAACGCCGGAAACCATCAACGAAGCCGAAATCCCGACAGGCAAACCTCTCGTCTTTGAAATTGAAAACGGCGAAATCCGCAAGCGTTATTTCCTCGAAGATAAAAAAGCCGCTTAAGCTCAAAACTTAAGGCAAGCAGGTATAGTGCGGATTTTTACCGCCCCATATGGCCGGGCCGATACCGCTGCCCCGGTTGTTCCAAAGACGCCTGTTAAGCTTTCGTATGGCCTCTTTCTGCGCGTCCGTATCCGCGCCAACAAGCCCCAGCCAATTCTTCGCATCGTGCAGCGTCTCAATCTCTCCATACATGACCCCCCATGCACGCCCCAACTCGCTGTGCAAGTCCCGCGTTTGATTAAGAATATCGCGGCACAACTCCGCCGGTTCGCCGTTCAGCTCTTTCGGGTACTCCCGCACCGGCGCTCCATCCGGTTGCGGCTCCTTTGCCCAGTGATGGGCGCAAGCCGTCAGGTTAAAAGCAAGAAAGGCGGTCACACCGACCTTGGTTAAGCGATTGAATTCCATGATCTTAAAAGCCTCAAAGTTTTACGTAAGGTACATTTTGGGCCCGTTCCTTGCAAGAAAAAAGCGCTTCCCGTAAGAAAGCGCTTCCATCCTGATTTCAAAGAGTAGTGAATTTAACGGCGCAGACCAAGGCGCTTAATCAAATCCTGATAGCGCGCTTCATCCTTGCGCTTGAGATAATCCAGCAGCTTCCGGCGCTTGGCGACCATGGCCAGCAATCCGTGGCGGCTGTGGAAGTCTTTCTTATGCTGTTGCATATGCTCGGACAGCTCATTAATGCGTGTGGTTAAAATCGCGACCTGAACCTCGGGCGAACCTGTGTCGCCTTTTTTCGTGGCGTACTCTTCAATGGTTTCCGCTTTTTTCGCGGCAATGTTTGGACTAATCGACATCGTTTTCTCCTTATCGTTAAAGGGCCATAACGGCCTAAATGTTGAAAACACGAACGGGTTTAATATTCGGCCCTTTGCGCTCCACCAGAGCAACGGCTTTGTCCTGAAACATCGCAATTGCATTCTGGCCGTTTTCCAGCCCGATAAGCTTAATACGCTCAAAGTCCGGCTTGGATACAAAGGACGCGGCCCGTCCGTTTTTAAGGTCTGAAAGCTCGTTCTCTTTGATGGCCAGGGCCGGGATGTCGTCCAGCGCGGTCTCAAGAGGCAGTAAAACCTCATCCGGCGCACCCGCACCGGCGGGCGCACTATCGTACAATTCCTCAAGCTTTTCAAGAGAAATCGCATTTTCTTCGCTGAAAGGCCCGACTTCTGTCCGCCGCAACGCCGAAATATACCCGTACGTATCAAGTTTTAGCGCCATATCCCGCGCCAAAGAGCGTACATACGTACCTTTCCCGCAGGTCATGACAAAATCGGCCTCATTCTCACGCGCTTTGATTAACGCAAGGCTCTCAATATAGACATTACGGGACTTTATCTCAAAATCTTCGCCATCGCGGGCAAGGTCGTAAGCCCGCTCTCCGTCAATTTTAATAGCCGAAAATTTCGGCGGCACCTGTTCAATTTCACCGGTGAATTCAGGGAGCAGGGCGGCAATAGCCTCAGGAGTAGGGCGCTCGTCTGATGTCGCTATGACTTCACCTTCGGAATCATCCGTATCGCGCTGTTCCCCCCATGTCACGGTGAATTCATAGGTTTTCAGGCGATCCTGCGCAAAAGGAATGGTTTTGGTGGCCTCCCCCAGCGCAATCGGCAAAATGCCCGTCGCCAGCGGGTCAAGCGTCCCCGCATGCCCGGCTTTCTGCGCATTCATAAACCGCCGCACCTTGCCGATAGCCTGCGTAGAGGTCAACCCCGCGGGTTTGTCCAGATTGATCCAACCGTTGATCTTCCGGCCTTTTTTATTCCGTCTGCCCATTTTAACACCTAAATTTTTAAACCACAAAGCACACGAAAGGCACGAAGTTTACAGAACTCTGCTGCGCCGAAGGCGCAATAAAATAAAAACCCAAGGCATGCCGTTTGTTTATTATTGCCTGCGGCGCTTTGTTTTTTCTCTATCTCTTCGTGAACTTCGTGTGCTTCGTGGTTAATTTACTCTTCCGGAATATGAACGCCTTTAAGCAATTCATCAATCTTCTGCGCCTCGTCAAAGCTTTCATCGCGGACAAAACGAACCTTCGGCGTGAATTTCATATTCTGCTGCCGGCCAATTTCTTTTTGGAACACATGTGCCTCTTCGTTGAGGGCAGGCAGGATTTTGTCCATATCCACCCCGCCCAACGACATGACATAAGCTTTGGCTTGCTTAAGGTCCGGTGAAACGCGAACCTCGGCCACCGTCACGCGCCCGGCGTCCATAAGGGCCTCATGATGAAAATGTCCACGGCTCATCGTCTCGGCAATAATATGCCGAAGCTGCTCTCCAACACGAAGCTGGCGTTGTGATGGGCCTTTTGAACGATCTGGTTTCATTACTTGTTAGCAAGCTCCCCCCGAAGGTTTTTGAACATTTCTTCTGCTTCAATAGCGAGCTTATGAACCGCTTCCACTTCACCTTCAGATCTAAGGTTTCTCCTTTTTTCGCTTTTAAAATTACGTGATGTCAGGCTGTCTTTTTCAACAAAAGCTTCAGCCGTTCCATAAGGGTAGCCTTGTATAACATCAATCAAGATACCGTTCGCATAGCTTTTCACGTTCACACGGTTCGACGGCAGGATATACGCACCAATAATAGTAATATTGGCAATAGATAACAGGTTCGCCTCACTATTTTCATCGTTATAAACTTCATAAATAAAGACAGCATCCAAATGTTGACGCGCGGCACCCAGGCGAATTTTGCTAATCGGGTCTATTTGGCTCTTGGCATCAATCTGAGCTTGCGCACTGGCAATATCTGCAGTAATCGGATTTACGGGAATAAACTCACCAAAAGAAGCGCCAAGCTTAGCCTGCAGTTCTTTCCATTGCGCGACTTCCTCCCCACTAATGGCGCCTAACCCTCTGTTTTTGATACGCGCTATCCCAATGCGAGCAGGGAATTTTAGTGCAGGTTCAACCGCTGCGGCTTTCAGAATTGCTTCTTCAAGGCTAAAGCCCTCCGTTTTAGCCCCATCTTGCTTGTTCGAAGAGCTTACGTAATGCCTATCAAGATAAGATCGTCCTGATGTTGTCTGGGTTGTCGAACTGCACGCTGCTAGTAGCAAAACCAGAAAAATAGACAATATTTTCTGCATAATGGTAGCACCCAATCTTTCTGATTATGTCACCGTACGCGCTTCTTCAATAATCTCGAAGCACTCGATCACATCGCCTTCTTTGATGTCGTCATAGTTCTCAAAGGCCATGCCGCATTCTGTGCCTTCTTTCACTTCTTTGACTTCATCCTTAAAGCGCTGCAAGGTCTTAAGCTTGCCCTCATGAATAACCACGTCATCGCGCAGCAAACGCACGCCCGAGCCGCGTTTCACAACGCCAAGGATAACTTCACAACCGGCAACATTGCCGACCTTGGAAACCTTAAACACCTGCTTGATTTTTGCTTGCCCGAGATACTCCTCGCGCTGTGCAGGTGAAAGCATGCCCGAAAGGATGGATTTTGCATCGTCAATCACATCGTAAATCACGTTGTAATAGCGAAGCTCAACGCCTTCTTTTGCCGCCAGGTCACGCGCCTGTGCATTGGCCCGCACGTTAAAGCCGATAATCATCGCATTCGAAGCCTGCGAAAGCTTCACATCGCTTTCGGTAATGCCGCCGACACCGGTATGCAAAACCTGCACTTCGACATCTTCGTTTTCTTCGGTCATCTTCGCAAACGAACCAATAATCGCCTCAACCGAACCGTGCACGTCACCTTTGACGATAACCGGCAGGGTGGTTTTCTCGCCAAGTTCGCGGGCCAGCAGAATATCGTCAATCGTCGTACGCCCCTTCACCGCGGCGATAGCCTGAGTTTCTTTGCGTTTTTTCTGGCGGTACTCGCTAATCTCGCGCGCTTTGCTTTCATCATTCGTCACGCTGAACAGATCGCCCGAATCCGGTGCGCCGTTTAACCCCAGAACCTCGACGGGTTGACCCGGAACAGCCTCCTGGACATTTTCACCCTGATCGTTAATCAGAGCGCGAACCTTACCAAACTCCGCCCCGGCGACAAAAATATCGCCAATGCGCAGCGTGCCGTTTTGAATAAGCACCGTCGCCACAGGCCCGCGGCCTTTTTCGAGCTTGGCCTCGACCACAACGCCTTGGGCTTCGCGGTTCGGGTTGGCTTTAAGCTCCAAAAGCTCGGCTTGCAGGATGATTGCTTCCTCAAGCTTGTCGAGGTTGATTTTCTTAATCGCCGAGACTTCAACGCATTGCACATCGCCGCTTAAATCCTCGACCACTACCTCATGCTGGAGCAATTCGGTTTTCACCTTCATCGGATCGGCACTGGGCAGGTCAATTTTGTTCACCGCAATAATGATCGGCACGCTGGCGGCTTTGGCATGGTTAATCGCCTCAATTGTTTGCGGCATCACGCTGTCCTCCGCCGAAACCACAATCACGCAAATATCGGTGACATTCGCGCCCCGCGCGCGCATTTCGGTAAAGGCCGCATGGCCCGGCGTATCCAGAAACGTGATCTTTTCGCCCGAAGGCATGTTCACCTGATAAGCGCCGATATGCTGGGTAATCCCCCCGGCTTCGCCCGAAACAACGTTGGTTTCACGCAAAGCGTCGAGCAGGGATGTTTTCCCGTGGTCCACATGACCCATAATCGTCACAACCGGCGGACGGGAAAGAAGATCCTCAGGCCTGTCTTCAACACCGCCAAGGCCTTCCTCAATGTCAGCATCGGTCACGCGTTTGATACGGTGGCCGAATTCGGTGATAACAAGCTCCGCCGTATCGGCATCAATGCTCTGTGTGACGGTGGCCATAACGCCGAGCTTCATCAACGCCTTGACAACCTCGCCCGTCGGTTCCGTCATCCGGTTCGCCAGTTCGCCCACCGTAATCACTTCAGGGACAACAACTTCGCGGAAAACTTTCTGGGCCGGTTCCCTCGGACCTTTTGCCGCCATCCGCGCCTTTTCACGCGCACGCTTTTGCGCCGCCATGGACATCCCGCGATCGCGCTCATAGTCACGGTTAAGCGCCTGCGTAACCGTAATACGCCCACCCCGGCGGGAATCCGCAGAAGGTTTCGGCGGGGCTTTCGCATCCGCCTTTTTTAATTTGTCGCGATAGCTTTCCACCTCTTCCGAAGCCCCGAATTTCCCGCGCCGCGCCGCATTTGCCGCCGCAGTTTCAGGATCGGGCAGGGCAGGGGCGTTAAGATTGACATCTTCTTTTTTCTGCCGCTCCGCTGCTTCAATCTCTTCCAGCTCTGCTAACTCTTTTTCACGAGCCGATTGTGCCGCAGCTTCTTTATTCGCCGCTTCCTCTTTTTTCTTGTCTTCGATAGTCGTGCGGCGCTTGGGCAAAGAACTCCTGCTTTTGCCGCCATCGGCCAAAGCCTGCTCAAGCGCTTTGGCGCGGGCTTCGCGTTCGGCGTTGGAAAGCTTGTCGTCGGTTTTGCCTGCACCGCTTGCCGCGCCCGAGGCCGGTGCGGGAGTGCGCTTGCGCCGAACTTCAACGGCCACTGTACCCGGATTAGGGGGTCTGGAACCGGAAGCCCCGCCGCTTTTAAGGCTCAACGTCCCCCCAAGGCTCAACGTTTTTTTGCCGCCCTCGCTTTTCTTGCTGTCTGTATTGTCGTCTTTGTTTTTTGTTTCGCTCATAATCTCAAAAATGCTTTCCTGCGCTGTACCGACCACGCATAAGGGTTATACACCACGAAAGCCGCAGTGCAAAATTTTTTAAAATATTGAAATAAAATGTGAAAAAAACAGGGCAGGCCGCGCCGCTTAAAAGCAGCGCGTTTTTCTGCAAAGGGCCGGTAATGTAAACGGCTTGAGGCAAAACCTGTCCTGTCTCCTTTCCATCTCTTTAAGCGGCATTTTCAGCCGAGGCTTCAGAGGGCGGAGCGGTTTCTTCCGTTGCAGGCGCATCCGCTTCGGCAGCATCAGCCGCCGCTTTGTCCTCTTCTTCAAACCAGTGCGCCCGCGCCGCCATAATAACCGTATTGGCGTCTTTGGTCGTAATCTGGCCTTCACCCAGCGCTTCAACAAGCTCGTCTGCAGCCAGATCCGCCAGATCATCCAGCGTCTTAATCTCACCTTCACCAAGCTTGAGAATCTGCGCAGGCGTTAGCCCTTCGGCGCTCATCAGGTCATCGGCAATGCCAAGCTCCGCCTGCTTTTCAGCCAGCTCTTTTTGTTTGACCGCCAGCCAGTCTGCCGCGCGGTTTTGCAACTCGATAGAAATTTCTTCTTCAAAGCCTTCAATCTCGCTCAGCTCGTCAACAGGTGTCTCCACAATTTCTTCAACCTTGCTAAAGCCCTCGGCAACCAGAAGATGCGCAATCACATCATCCACATCCAAAGCTTCCATGAACAATGTCGAGCGTGTCTTGAACTCTTCCGCGCGGCGCTCCGATTCTTCCGCTTCGGTCAGGATATCAATATCCCAGCCGACAAGAATCGAGGCCAGACGCACATTCTGCCCGCGCCGACCAATCGCCAGCGAAAGCTGTTCATCAGGAACCACAACTTCCATCCGCTGCGTTTCCTCATCCAGCACCACCTTCGCCACTTCCGCAGGTTGCAGCGCATTGACAACAAAGCTCGCAATATCTTCCGACCACGGCACAATGTCGATTTTCTCACCGCCCAACTCGTTCACAACCGCTTGCACCCGGCTTCCGCGCATACCAACACACGCCCCGACCGGATCAATCGAACTGTCTTTCGAAACAACCGCAATCTTCGCCCGGCTGCCCGGATCGCGGGCAACAGATTTAATCTCGATAATGCCATCATAAATTTCCGGCACTTCCTGCATAAACAGCTTGGCCATAAATTCCGGATGCGTACGGGAAAGGAAAATCTGCGGGCCGCGCATTTCCTCGCGCACCTCATAAATAATCGCGCGCACGCGGTCGCCGTTTTTCAAATGCTCACGCGGCAAACCTTCATCACGGCGCAGAACGGCTTCGGCCCGCCCCTGAATATCCACGCTGGCATTGCCGTATTCAACACGTTTGACAACGCCGTTAATCACCTCGCCAACGCGGTCTTTGAAATCGGCGTATTGACGGCTGCGCTCGGCCTCACGCACTTTTTGCATGATGACCTGTTTTGCGGTCTGCGCGGCAATACGGCCAAAATCCAGCGGCGGCAACTCATCGACCAGAAACTCTCCTACCGCCGCATCTTTTTTAATGCGCACAGCCTTTGAAAGCGGAATCTGCGCCATTTCATTTTCAATCTCCGCGTCCTCTTCCACAACCTCACGATAACGTTTCAGCGTGATGCCGCCGTTACTGCGGTCGATATTCGCACGGATATCGTGGTCGTGCCCGTATTTGGAACGCCCGGCTTTTTGAATGGCCTCTTCCATGGCTGTGACCACAATCTCGCGGTCGATATTTTTTTCTCTTGCAACGTTATCTGCAACTTGTAGCAATTCCATCTTTTTTACTCCTTAAAGACTTGCTGTTCGTTTAATTAACTCATCACTCATGACCAGCTTCGCTTTGGTCAAACTTCCAAACGGGATTTCGGCGGCGCCCTGATCGGTATCAATCAGGATGTTTTCACCGTTCAACCCTTTTAAAATTCCGCGAAACTTGCGCTGCCCGTTTTCCGCAGGCGTATCGCTTTCAACCTTCGCTTCAAACCCTTCATAGGTCTTAAAATCTTCAATCCGCGTAAGAGGGCGGTCAATCCCCGGCGAACTGACCTCCAGCCTGTACGCGCCCTTAATCGGGTCTTCAACGTCAAACACAGCCGAAAGCGCTTTGCTGATCTTCGCCGCATCATCAACGCCCAGACGTCTTGTCGCCGGGTCCTCCGCCATCACCTGCACCGTGTTAGCACCGTCCGCACCCGTAACTTTTACACAGACCAGCGCAAACCCCAGATCTTCAATCACAGGGGCGGCAAAACTGCTCAGTCGTTGTTCCAGCGGTGTTTGTTTCATCATACCTTCCAAAAACCCAACAAAAAAGGCGGGCCTCTTTATGAGCCCACCCTTATCAATATGATTGGGATGTTTGAAACCTTATAGCGCTGTTTTCTGTGCTTTTCAAGAGAATAATTTATTGACATATTTTTTTGCTCTGCTAGCCTGCCGTCAAAATTAACACAAGCAGGAGTAACCTCTATGCCCAAAAGTAACACTAAATCTAAGCTGGAAAAAATTGAGAGCTTGGTGAGAGCATACCACCTTGCCTTGGATAAGCGCGAACATGGTGGCATCGCACAAGATCGTTTGGTTAAAGGCGTAGAACACGTTCTGGATATGCCTTGGAAACAAGGGGAAGAGCTTGCTAAATCTAAGAATGAAAAACACTTAGATAACGTTTAAGGCCTTATTTAGGAATTCTCTCAAAAAACAAATAAACCATCTTATCCGCGCCTTTAGCGCCTTTTTTCTCGTAGGCCGTTGTAATCCAGTCCTCCGGCGGGGTTGACCAATCCGCACGGCTTGTCGCCTGCCACTCAAACCCGCCATGGATCATGGTTTCGGTAATCATCCACTCAGCCAGATACGGCACGTCGGTGCTGCAAATCAACGCACCGCCGGGCTTAAGAATACGCGAAAAAACCTCCAGATTATGGCGGTTCACAATCCGCCGCTTATGGTGGCGTTTTTTATGCCAGGGATCGGGGTTGAGGATATAGATGCCATCAAGGCTGTGATCCGCCAGAGAATTCGCCAGCATCATCGCATCATCCATATGCACGCGAATTTTATCATGCGGCTCATCGGCAATATCTTTTAAAAATGCAGCCATGCCGTTAATAAACGGCTCCGCGCCAATATACGCATTTTCCGGGTGTCTGCGCATCAACGCCGATAAATGCTCGCCCGCGCCAAAACCGATTTCGAACCAGCATTCTTTATAGCCGGATGTAAAAAGAGAGGAGGGCGCAAGGCCACCATCTTCTTTCAAAAGCGCTTCATCAATAGAAAGCTCCGGCAAAAGCGTTTCAATCACTTCGGCTCTGGATTTATTGAGCGGGCGGCCAAGTCTCCGCCCGTATACACGCTTTTGTGTTGCTTTATCCAAGGATATTCTGAAGGTCATCAACCAAATCGGTTTTTTCCCACGAAAACCCGCCATCGGCGTCCGGTGTCCGGCCAAAGTGACCATAGGCCGCCGTGCGCGCATAAATCGGACGGCTAAGCCCCAGATGCTCGCGAATACCGCGCGGGCTAAGATCAACCAGCTTCGTCAGTGCCGCAATAATACGCTCTTCTGGCACTGTCCCGGTTCCATGCGTGTTCACATAGAAGCCAAGCGGTTTGGATACGCCAATCGCATAGGCAAGCTGAATGGTGCAGCCATCCGCATACCCGGCAGCCACAACGTTCTTCGCCAGATAACGCGAAGCATAAGCCGCGCTGCGGTCAACCTTTGTCGGATCTTTCCCCGAAAACGCGCCGCCGCCATGGGGCGCTGCGCCGCCATAGGTATCAACAATAATCTTCCGGCCCGTAAGGCCCGCATCACCAACCGGCCCGCCAATCACAAAACGCCCCGTAGGGTTCACATAGAGTTCGTCCTCCGGCGGCATCCAGCCTTCCGGCAAAACTTTCTCGATATAAGGGCGAACCAGTTCCTTAACCTCATCCTGCGAAAGCCCTTCCGCATGCTGCGTCGAAACAACAACGGACGTGGCCCGTACCGGCTTGTCATCGCGGTATTCCAAAGTCACCTGAGATTTAGAATCCGGCTCGATTTTTCCGGCCAAAGGCCCGTTCTTACGCGCCGCCGCCAACTCACGCAAAATCTGGTGAGAATAATGAATAGCCGCAGGCATAAGCGCCTCCGTTTCACGCGTGGCATAACCGAACATAATCCCCTGATCGCCCGCGCCCTCGTTCGTGTCAACGCCTGTACCTTCATCAACGCCCTGCGCAATGTCTTCCGACTGTTTATGCAGCAAATTCTGAACATTCGCCGTTTTCCAGTGGAACCCTTCCTGCTCATAACCGATGTCTTTAATCGCCGCGCGCGCCGCCTCTTCAATCATGTCTTTCGTCACACTATCCGGACCGCGCGTTTCACCCGCCAGCACAACCGTATCAGTCGTCACCAGGGTTTCACACGCCACACGCGAAAGCGGATCGGCTTTTAAATACAAATCAACCACACTGTCAGAGATACGGTCGCAAATTTTATCTGGATGCCCTTCCGAAACCGACTCGCTGGTGAAAATATAATCTTTAAGTTCAGGTTTATTTGCCGGAGGTGTCGCTTGCATAGCAGGGGCCGTATTTTGTTGCATCATTCAGTCCAATCTTTTTTGAAGATAGCCGACCACATTAAAGAGCGCCGCCCATCACTTAAAAAAACGAGACTAGTCCTTGCATTACATAGAGGCAAGCTGAATTTGAAAATACTTAAGACAGCTTTTGCGCCATGGATTTAATGAATTTAAGGATATCTTTCCGCGCTTCGGCATCTTCCACGGAATAATAAACGCGCACAAGCTCAAGTGTTTCCTTGCGGCTCATAATATCTTCATGCTCGAAAGACTCTTGCTCGTTATCGGAAAGCCCCTGCGTCGCATAACCACCGGAAGCCGAACCCTGCCGTCCGAACTGCTCAAAAAAATAGCTCACCGGGACATCAAGTATTTTACTGATCTCAAACAGCCGCCCCGCGCTGATCCGGTTCGTGCCGCGCTCATATTTCTGAACCTGCTGAAAAGTCAATCCGATCGCTTCGGCCAGTTTCTCCTGGCTGAATCCCAAAAGGGCGCGTCGCACCCGAAGACGCTGCCCGACATGGATATCCATTTCGTTAGGCGTACCTTTAGTCTTTGTCTTGCTCATGCAAAGAATATCCTAAGCCGTAATTTACAAATTTGCAAAGTTACAAAAATTCGGGTGCAGCTTTATAAAGTTAAAAACACTCCGGAATTATAACAATAACAAGAAATACTAGTGATTACCGTAGTATGCAACTAACCTTAGGTATGTTTTTGATAAAAATATCAATCTGCGTTTGCAAAGCGGCGCGTAGAAAAAGCTCCGGCAAAAATAAAAAGCATGAAAAAAGCAGGGATAAGCCTGTATTTTAAGCGCTGTAGCATATCCGGAATTGGCTTGGCCTGCGGGAGTTCGAGCGTAGGCGAATCCGCTTTAAAAAGCTCTGTTTTCCCCTCTATACGGCCATAAGGTGAAATAATGGCGGAAAACCCCGTGTTGGCGGCGCGGATAACGGGCGTGCCCGTTTCAACCGCCCGGTATAAAGCCTGCGTTAAATGCTGGTAAGGTCCCGCGCTTTTGCCGTACCATGCGTCATTCGTAACATTGACAATAAAATCCGGCGCCGCCCCTTGCTCCATACTGCGTCCCGGAAACACAATCTCATAGCAAATCAGCGGGCTGTATTTTACCCCCGAAGGGGCCTCCATCGTTTTCAGGCCTGCCCCCGTCTCAAACCCTTTAAACTGTACAACCGGGGCAAGGGGAATCCACTGCTGAAACGGAATATACTCTCCAAAGGGCACAAGATGATGCTTGTCATAAATATTAAACAATTCTGCGTTATCCCCGATCATAACAAGGGAATTGTAATAGGCACCGCGCGCCGCATCAAAGCGCAGCATCCCGGTAAGCAGCGCAGAAGAAGGGGGATAGGACCGCAAAACGGAACGAAGTTCTTCCGCCGCACCCGGCGCGTTAAAAATGCGGTAGCTCAGCGCCGTTTCCGGCCAGATAATCAGCGTGGTCTTGTTCTGGCCTTCGGTATTTTCGGAAAGCGCAAGCGTCTTGCGAAAATGCCCGAACATCTGATCGCCGCGCCATTTTTCAGCCTGCGCGATATTCGGCTGCACCAGCTTTATAACCAGATCCTCGTGATAAGTCGGCACGCCCTGTAATTGCCAAAACCCAAACGCAAAACAGACAATAAAAGAGAACCCCCCGACTGCCGTGCATGCAGCTTTTTGTCTTGTGTTAAACAGCAAAAAGCAAGCCGGAACGCTCGCCCAAAGCAGCGTCAGCCACGTAAGCATATAAACATCGCTTAAGCGTAAAACCTGAAAAACCACCGGTAGGTCGGCCCATGTGTAGCCGGGTAAATTCCACGGAAAGCCGGTAAAGATATGCCCCCGTAGCCATTCAAACGCGCAGTAAAAAGAAATAAAGCCAAGCCAGCCCGGCACGCTGCGCAAATTTAAAAACTTTTTTGATAGCAGCACCGCAAAAGCAGGAAAAAACGCGAGCAGGGCAGGAAGCCCCGAAACCGCGAGCGGCCACGCCCATTGATACGGGCTGCCCTCAACCAGCAACGCATTGCCGACCCATGAAAGACTGAACAGGAAGTAACCAAAACCAAACAACCAGCCGCGCAGGAAAGCGCCTTTGCCCGATGCGGTATAGAAAACAGCCATATATAAAGCTGGAATGCTAACAAACAGAACAGGCCACGCATTCAGCGGCGCCATCGAAAGCGCAGCCAGGCTACCGCAACCAAAGGTTATAAGCGGCGCGAATAAAGGATGCGTGAAAAGGCGCTCTATAGAATCAAGAAGGTGCGGGCGGGCGGACACGGCTTACTCTTCCACCGCTTCATTTTCTTCCGGGATATGAGATATTTTCAGGCTGCTCACCCGGCGCGGATCGGCTTCCATAATTTCAAAAACCATACCGCTCGAATGGGTGATGACTTCCCCGCGCACAGGGATCCTCCCGGCCAGATCGGAAACCAGCCCCGCCAGCGTGTCACTCTCCTCGCGTTCTTCATCATCCAAAAGCGCGCCATAGCGGTTTTCAAACTCCTCCAGACTGACACGGGCATCGGCAAGAACGCTGCCGTCCTTGGCTTCAATCATCTGCGGTTCAACATGCGTATCGTGTTCATCTTCGATTTCGCCAATAATGCTTTCAATCACATCACCGATTGTAACCAGCCCGTCAATCCCGCCATATTCATCCACAACCAGCGCCATGTGGCGACGCGAATGCCGCATTTTCAAAACCAGATCAGGTATCGTCATCGCCGGAGAAACGATCGGGATCTCGATAACCATGTCCTTAAGAGAAATTTTCTGCCCTTTGGCAATCGCCCCCACAATATCCTTGATATGCACCGTCCCCAAAACATCATCCAGCGTTTCCGAATAAACCGGAAACCGGCTGAACTGCTGTTCCGAAAGCAGCTTGAATAAATCATCTTTCGGCGTATCCACATCCAGCGCGACAATATCCGCGCGCGGAATCATCACATCAACAACCGAAATATCCCGCAGCTTTAGAATATTGGAAAAAAGCAACCGCTCATGCGTCGAAACACTGTCATTATTAAAGCCCTCCGGCTCAACGATATAATCTTCAATCGCCTCGCGCAGCCCCTCGTCGGTCTTCTCATGTTTTCCGGTAAACAGAAACCTTAGCCGGGTCAGCAAACCCGGCTTATCCTGAGCCTTCTCCTGAGAAGTTTCATGGGAAGAATCAAAGCTCCGCCTTCCCGGACTGTCGGCAGGTGATTCATCCTGCTCATCGGATGGCATGGTAACGGCGGCTTCGGTATTTTTCTGCATTTTGAACATCATTAAAGTAAAAGCTGATTATGTCACGAAATGGTCGGTTTCATAAGGGTTTTTTATATTCATCGCGGCCAGAATTTCAATCTCCAGAGACTCCATAATTTCCGCCTCATGATCTTCTTCATGATCATGGCCCAGCAAATGCAAAAGTCCGTGGGCGATAAGGTGTATCATATGATCTTCGAAGCGTTTGCCCTGCGCTTCGGCTTCCTCTGCCACAGTTTCATAGGCCAGAATAATATCCCCCAGCATGCTCGGCTCATCCTGTGGAAAGGATAAAACATTCGTCGGCTTGTCCTTGCCGCGCCATTCCTTATTGAGCTTCTGCACGAAATCATTATCCGCCAGAACGAGGCTAAGCTCCTGATTTTCACCGTTCACGCCCGCTTTTTCCAGCGTTACAGCAACCGTCGACAGCACAATGTTTTGAGCATCGCTGAGCGCATGCGTCCATTCCCGGTGCTGAACCGTAATGTCGATATCGGGGTTATTTTTGCTGGTCATAGGCATTAACAATTTTTCCTACCAGCTTATGGCGGATCACATCATCCTTTTTGAAGTGTATAAATTTAATTTCCTCTACGCTTTCAAGGATCTCGCTGGCGTCGCGCAGGCCGGATTTAACCCCCACAGGCAGGTCCGTCTGCGATAAATCGCCGTTAATGACCATGCGCGAGGATTCTCCAAGCCGTGTAAGAATCATCTTCATTTGCGTCTTTGTCGTGTTCTGCGCTTCGTCCAGAATAACAAATGCATTGCTCAATGTCCGTCCGCGCATAAAAGCCAGCGGCGCAATTTCAATCTCCCCGGTTTCAATTTTTTTCACCATGAAATCATACGGCATCATGTCATGCAGCGCGTCATAGATGGGGCGCAAATAGGGATCAACCTTGTCTTTCATATCACCGGGCAGAAAGCCCAGACGCTCTCCGGCCTCAACAGCCGGGCGTGCAAAAATGAGCCGCTCAACCTTTCCCTCAAGGAACATCGAAACCCCGACCGCCACGGCCAGATAGGTTTTGCCTGTCCCCGCAGGACCTAGACCGAAGACCATCTCATTGCCCAGAATCGCCCGCATATAGACATCCTGATTGGGAGAGCGCGGGGTAATCGTTTTCTTTTTTGTCTTAATAGCAAGGCCGGAATGTTGCATCTCATTGCGGCTTTCTCCGCCATAGTCCTTGTTTTGCCGAAAGCGCAACTCCGCATCAATTTCTGCTGTGCCGACTTCATGCTTCTTTTCAATCTTCGCCCACAGCGTATTGAGGATGTCTTCCGCCGTTTTGACCGATGCCCCATCGCCCGAGAGCGTAAGCTGGTTGCCACGGTCCGCAATGCGAATGCCGAGTTTTTCCTCAAGGTAATTGAGGTGGGCGTTATGCTCGCCAAAAAGCAGGGGAAGAAGATCGTTCTTTCTGAACTCTATTGTCTGACTGATGCTCAAACAGAAAATCCTTTAATTGTTCCTGACAGCTCCATTCTACACCATAAACGCTTAAAATTCCATTATTATGGGCGGGCGGAACTGATTGTTTCTACTGTACAAATTTCACCTGTCAGTGAATTCTCAAATCCTTCGGTGATGTGAACATTAACAATTGAGTTCATCAGGCGTTCATTCCCTTCCACAAAAACGGACTGGCTGAACGGGCTGCGGCCCACAAGCTGCCCCGCTTTTTTGCCTTTGCGGTCAAACAGAACGGGCAGGGTCAGCCCGATGGATTTTTTGTTAAAGGCAATCTGCTGCTCATTCAGTAAAGCTTGCAGACGGGCAAGGCGCTCGCTTGCGATATCATCGCGAATCAAATTCTGCATATTTGCCGCCGGGGTTCCCGGGCGGGCACTGAATTTAAAGGAATAGCACGATACAAATTCTACCCGGCGCACCATATCCATGGTTTGCTCGAAATCCTCTTCCGTTTCACCGGGAAAGCCCACGATAAAATCAGACGAAAACGTAATATCAGGCCGCGCCGCACGCAACCGTTCAATCACATCAAAATACAAGTCCCGCGTATGTTTGCGGTTCATGGCTTTTAAAATCTTGTCAGAGCCACTCTGTACCGGCAAATGCAGGAAGGGTTGCAGCTTTTCAAGCTCGCCATGAGCCGCAATCAGATCTTCATCCATATCACGCGGATGCGAAGTGGTGTAACGAATGCGCTCAACACCCTCAATTTCGTTAATCGCACGTAAAAGCTGCCCAAGCCCCCAAATGCTTCCATCCGGCCCCACGCCGTGAAACGCATTCACATTCTGCCCCAAAACGATAATTTCCAAAGCTCCGCCGTCAACCAGCCGCTTGGCTTCATCGAGAATTTCCTGAACCGTCCGTGAATATTCGCTGCCGCGCGTATAGGGCACCACGCAAAACGTGCAAAACTTGTCGCAGCCTTCCTGAATGGATAAAAACGCCGATACACCGGAATTCTTTTGTTCTTCCGGCAGCTTGTCGAACTTGTTATCACCGGGAAACTCCGTGTTCACCACGCGCTCATCACCGCTCGCCTTCAACACCATCTCCGGCAATTCATGATAAACCTGCGGGCCGAACACCATATCCACATACGGCGCGCGCTCAAGGATAAAGTCTCCCTCCGCCTGTGCTACACAACCCGCCACAGCCATCAGCATCTTCCCGCCTTTGGCCTCTTTCGCATCTTTAAGAGGCCGCAAACGCCCCAGATCGGAAAAAACCTTGTCGGTAGCTTTCTCCCGAATGTGACAAGTGTTGAGAATTACCATATCGGCATCTTCCGCCGTATCCACCGTGGAATAACCCAGCGGACGCAAAATATCGGCCATGCGGTTGCTGTCATAGACATTCATCTGACAGCCCCATGTCTTGATAAATAGCTTTTTGCTCTTTGCCGTGCTTATGCTCATGACAGCGTATAAACCACAGAATAAGGCGAAAAATCAACCAAAAAACTGGACAAATCAGCCATCTCCGGATTATAAGCATCCTCTCGGTTTGTAACGTGTTTTAAGGTTAAAAAGTATGTCCCGTCTCTTGATATCCGCAATCCTTCTCCTGTCTTTTGCAAATCCCGCGCTCGCCGGGTCATGCTATTCCAATGTCGAAGCCGAGGCGGAGCAGGGCATACGCATCCATTCCGAACTCATGGTCATCGGCCTGAATTGCCAGCATATGGGCAAACGTGAAGGCATGAACCTATACTCCGAGTATCGCCAGTTTACCTCCGTCCATGCAGACCTTTTTGCCAAATACGAAGAAATTCTGATGAAGTACTTTTCCAGAAACGGAAAAGCTAAACCTGAATCTGAAATAAACTCCCTAAGAACAGGATTTGCCAACAAAATTTCAAATGACGTAGCCTCGATGCGCCCGGATGTTTTTTGCTCCCGCTACGCTCCGCGTATTACGAAAGCCTCCGCCATGAGCCACACAGATCTGCGCCGCTGGGCCGCAACAATTCACAAATCTCATCCCGTATCCCGACCTCTCTGTAAGAGCTAGGGGTTGCTTCTCCCTTTAAGTTTAGATACTTATAGCGAATATATAAAGTATGATTTAACAACAGGGATACGTCGCTATGAATATTGATGCCAAAGTCGAAGAGATCTTCGCGCCCATATCCGAAAGACTGGCAGAGATTGTATTCTACTCCGTTTCATTGGGCGAGGGGATAGATGTAAAACTCATCCTCGTCTGGCTTGTCCTTGCGGCGTTATTTTTCACCTTCTATTTCGGTTTCATCAATGTTCGAGGGTTTAAACACGCGCTTGATCTTGTTTTTGGAAAAAACCCAAACGGCGAATCTGATGGAAACAAAGACGGACAAATCAATCGCTTTCAGGCGCTCATGACCTCTCTTTCCGGCACGGTGGGCCTCGGCAATATCGCCGGTGTTGCTGTGGCTGTATCCGCAGGCGGACCCGGTGCCGCGTTCTGGATGTTCGTCATGGGTTTTTTCAGCATGTCCACAAAATTCGCTGAAGTCGCCCTTGGCGTGAAATACCGCCGCCATACAGACCCGGAACATCCAGACAAAATCTCCGGCGGTCCGATGTATTACCTAAGAGACGGCCTTGCCGGTAAACGCATGCCGCTGCTTGGAAAAATTCTGGCCGGAATATTCGCCTGCGCGGTGTTTTTAGGTGTTCTGGGTGGGGGAAGCCTGTTTCAAACCAATCAGGTTTACAAGCAGCTTTTAAACGTGACAGGTGGAGATGCAAGCTTTTTTGCGGATAAAGGCTGGCTTGTTGGCTTGCTCATGGTTTTCGCGGTTGGCCTTGTGATTATCGGCGGCATTAAGTCAATCGCCGCAACCGCCTCGCGTATAGTTCCCTTAATGGCCCTCATCTATTTAGTGGCAGGCTTTGTGGTTATTGCTATCCATTATGCCCAAATTCCAATGGCCATGCTTTCAATTTTTGAATCTGCCCTTTCTTTGAAAGCGGGGTTTGGTGCCGCTCTCGGAGCCTTGCTGATGGGGGTCCAGCGCGCCGCTTTCTCAAATGAAGCCGGACTGGGAACTGCTGCAATCGCGCACGCTTCGGCTAAAACCGATGAACCTGTAAGTCAGGGGATTGTTGGTATGTTGGGGCCGTTTATCGACACAATGGTGATATGCATGCTGACGGCATTAGTTATCATTATTTCCGGCACACATCTGGACGGAAACGGCATTGAGGGGGTCGAGTTAACCTCACGGGCCTTCGCTTCAGGCTTGTCATGGTTCCCGTACGTACTGTTTCTCGTTGTCTTTATGTTCGCCTATTCATCCCTTATTTCATGGTTTTATTACGGAGTGAAAGGGTTTACATACCTGTTCGGCAGCTCCGATGTTACGGAAAATGTTTATAAGCTTATATTCTCCGTATTTATTGTGATCGGGGCATCGGCAAACTTGTCGAGCGTTATTCTGATTACGGATTCCCTGGTTTTCATCATGGCCATCCCTAACATCATCGCGCTCTACATCCTCGCACCCGAACTCAAACAGGATTTGAAAGCCTACATACAAAAAATAAAAGCCGCCTGATTTATCCACAAACCCGGCGCGTTCAAAAACAAATATTTACAGGCGCTTAGAAACCCTGAAATGTTCAGCCTGTGCATAACCCTAAATACCGTCTTGCGAAAACCCTTTCGTCATGGCGTTTTAAGCTTTCACCACATGACTTAAGGGAACCTCGGCGATGCGCAACAAAGCAGCGGTAAAGCTTACTGACAACACAGAAAACGTAAATATTAAGCCTCAGGAGGATAAAAAGCCGGAACTTAGCGTCGATACCCGCGCCGCCAAAACGCAGGATTTACGCAGGCGCGCCTCCAGCCTCGGCGCATTAAAAATCTCATCCGCCGCCGCCGAACAGGAACCCTCAGCCCCCGCAGCAGAGCTAAAAGCGCCATCTCCCGTATCCTTCGATGAAGAGCCCGTCCTGCTGCTGCGCCCCGCAAACGGGGCTATAACGCTCGGCAAGCCGGGATTTGCCGCCCGCGCCCTGAACCTGTTCAGCGCCGCCGCGACTCTCGTATGGCTGGGGTTCGGGCTTTATTACCTGTTTACTGCGCCGAACTTTGACTGGAGCCCCCAGTCCCTCGGCGCGTTTCTCGCCGGAATGTTCGCCCCCCCGGCCCTGATATGGTTGATTGTTTCAAGTATCAACCGCCGCGCCGATGTCGATATGTACGCCTCGTCTCTACGTGCCGAGCTTCAATCTCTGCTCTTTCCATCCGAAGAAACAGCCAGCCTGATTAACAAAGATATCGAGCGCCTGTGCCGTCAGGCCGCCGAAATATCCGCCGCTTCAAAAGCCACGCTGAAATCACTGCAACGCGCCCGTCAGGGCCTGCGCGTTGAAATCCGCGATTTTTCCGGTGTGTCGAAAAAAGCCGAATTTCACATCGACCGTCTTGCCGAAAACCTGCATGAACGCACCGGAAAGCTCGCGGCGCTAACCGAGGAGATCGAGCAACGTACGTCTTCTATTGACGAACGTACACAGGCCGGAGCCGAAGCCTGGGATCAGGCAACGCTCACAGTGTTAGAGCGCACCTCCGAAATGGAGGCCGCCCTTGATAAGGGAACCGAAAAACTCCTCGCCGCAGCGGATAAGGCCGGTGATAAAACTCAGGAAATAGAAGGCACTCTGGACAGGACATACGCCTCCCTTGGCCAAGCCGTTGACGGCATTGAAGAAAAACTTGAAAGCCTCTCCACCCGTTTTGACAGCCATAAAATGGACCTCTCGAATGCAACCGACAATATCTCGGAAGAAACAAGCCGCCTCGCCGAAATGATCCGCGATCAGGTCGAAGGGCTTGAAGATGTCACCGACAGGACGCTTGAGGCCATGAGCCGCTCCGCCGAAACCATTCAAAGTCATAAGCAAGCACTTGATGAAGGCGCACAGGAACTGGCCAGCCGCTCTCAGGCCATCGCCGGAACATTATTCCAAAGCGTTAAAGATATACGCCAGACTGTGGATATTGTGGATAACAAGGTTGAGGAACTGGAAACCCGCCTCAGCGATAAAACGCAAAACCTTCACAGCACTGTGCGGGGCATAGCAAAAGAGGCAGACCGCGTCGAACAAGCCGGGGAAAAAGCCGCCAACCAGCTTTCCGAGGCGCTCTCTCTGGCTATCTCCGGCTCCGAAAATATCGCCGCCGCTGTCCGCAACGCTGTGGAGGCACTCGAAACCGCTTCGGGTTCAGCCCATGAACGCGCCGAAAAGCTCCTCGGCGCCACACAGGAACATATCGGCAGTCTGAACGAAGCGGGCCGCGCCCATGCCGAAGAAATCCGCGACATTGCAAAAATGCTGGAAAACAGCCGGGCACAGATAGAAAGCGCATCCGAAGCCACAAAAACCCATATCCATGAGCTTTCAAAAGCCGTAGAGGAACAAAACCACCAGATTACAGCCTCCGGCGCAGGTTTGGCCGAGCGCATCGAAACGGTGAAAAGCGCTTTGTCAGAGCCGCTTCGGGACATCAAAACCGCGATCGCCGATGCGGATGCCAAGCACGAAATGATCGAATCCGTTCTCAGTCGACGCGTCGGCGACCTGAGCGAAGCCACCGAAAAAGCAGCCCGTAGCGCCGAGCATATTCGCGAAGTTCTGCGCGGTCAGGCGCAGGAAATATCAACGCTCTCCGGACAAATTTCCGGCAATGCCCGTACAATCAACGACCAGCTTCGCAGCGGAAAAGACGAACTCTCCGCGCAGGTTGAAGAAGCGCTGTCCAGAGTGGAAAAGGTTTCACAGGCGCTCGGCGCGCAGGCGGGCAGCCTGAACGAAATTTCAGGAAAAGCCGCCGGGAACATTGTCGCTCTGCGCAACGAAATTTCCAGCCGTTGCAAAGAAATGGATAACTTCACAAAAAACAGCTTCGAAAAGCTTTCGGATCTGGACTGTTCCATAGGCCGGAACATAACAACCCTCAAAACCCGCGCCGAAGAAGCCGCGCAATCAATGGAATCCGTATCAACCGGTTTGCTCGCCACCGCGCAGGAGCTTGGCCCCGTATGTCTTGATGCGCTCTCACAGGCAGACCAAACGCAGCAGCGCTTCGAAAAACTGCGCGAAGATCTGGATGCAACAGCCCAAAGCAATCTCGAAAAATTACGGCAGGTCGGCGTGATTTTTGATGAGCGCCTTGAAGGCCTGAAAAAGGCCTCCGGCGATGCAGCGTCTCTTTTGCGCTCTTCCGGCGATCATATACAGGAAAGCATGCGTGATATCGAAAGCGCCGCCCGGTCGGCCAATGATAAAATGCGCGATATCGCTTCGTCGCTTTCCGGCAGTTCCTCCGACATTCACCTGACGACCGATCAGGCTTTGCTGAAAATAGAAGCAGTGCAAAAGGCCATCAACGATCAGTTCCACGAACTCTCGGCCTCGGTCGGCCAGTCTATCGCACGGATTCAGGATGCCGGATCGGAATTCATAAAACAGTCCGAAGACCTTCAGGCCGAAACAGACCGTGTAGCCATGCATTTCGAAGGGCTGGGCGGCAAAGCCCGCGAAGAAACCGGCATGCTCCACGAATCCGCACAGAAAGCCGTCCTGGATACGGAAGAAATGGTTGAGCGGATACAATCCGAAGCCGCCACACTGCTTGCAAACGCGCAGGAAACCCTTCAGGAGCTTAAGAAAGCAGGCGACAGCTTCGAAATTCGCGCCCGCGAGCTTTCGGAGCATATGAAATCCTCCCTCAGCACATCTGAAAAATACGGCCATGAACTGCGCGCTCAGGCCGGGCAGGTGGCTGAAACCTCCGCCGCATCCGTGGAACAGCTCAGCAAGTCCTTAAGCCGGTTGAAATCAGGCATGGGTGAAGTCGGTGATACCGCCGACAAGATCACAAACAAGGTCGAGCGCAGCCGTGAAAAACTGAGCGCCGAATCCGAGCGGCTGATTAGCGTCTCTACAGCCGCCCTCGAATCCACACATACAGCCGCCGGAGTTTTCGAAAAACAGTCAAAGTCTTTGTTTAAAGCATCGCAAGATGCCTCTGATTTTGCAGAGAAAATACAAGCAAAGACTATCCGCGCTCAACGTGAAAGCTTCATGAATTCCGCGAAATTTATCGTCGAAAGTCTACACTCCTTGTCCGTGGATCTCACGCGCATGAAAGACGGCGAAATCTCTGAAAAAACGTGGAAAGCCTTCCAAAAAGGCGATGTTGCCGCCTTCACCCGCCGCCTTGCCGCCCTTGATAATAAAGGCTCAATAGACAAAGCTCGCGAGAAATTCGCCAAAGACACCGAATTCCGCACATACATACAGCGCTATATCCGCCAGTTCGAAGAAATGTACGCTCAGGCGGATGAAAACGACCATGGCGCACTGCTATGCTCCACCATCGCCTCCAGCGAAATCGGCAAGCTTTACGAGTTCCTCATCAGCGTTTCCGGTAAAAAATCAGTATTATCCGCCGGTGCGTTAAAGGCTGCTTAACTCTTTTTGTGCCTAAATGGTTTTAGGGGAATGGTGTATTGAATTACGCGTGCAAAAACACAATAATATGAGCCTTGCTGCGTACACGATCACCCTGTTTTCTCAAAGGTAAAAGGTGGCTTTAAACGATGAGTTCAATCATTAAAACCAAATTCTGTAACGGCATTTCCGATATTTCCGATAGCTATTCCGGATTCATCATCGACCAGTGGGGCGTCCTCCATAATGGCGAAAAGCCCTATGACGGCGCGGTCGAATGCCTGAAAGAGCTTAAAGCCCGCAAAAAATACATCATTATCCTTTCAAACTCCGGCAAACGCGCCGAGGAAAACAAGGAGCGCCTGAAAAAAATCGGTATCGGCCCCAGCCTCTACGACCGCATTATCACTTCCGGCGAAATGACATGGCAGGGCATTAACAATCAGGACGAAGGGTTCTTCGTCGGGCTTGGTAAAAAAGTCTACGTCATCAGCCGCGGCGGCGACCGTTCGATCGTAAACGGCCTCGATGTTGAGGTTGTCGACGAACCCGCCGATGCGGATTTCATGATTATCAGCGGCTCCGACGCCCCCGATAAAACACTGGAGGACTACGAACCTGCCCTCAAGGCCGCCGCCCGCAAAAAGCTAAAGGCGCTTTGTGCAAACCCTGACAGCCGCGGCGTCATGGGCGGAAAAAGCATTATGGGCCCCGGCACGCTTGCCCGCCGCTATCAGGATTTCGGCGGCGTCGTCCATTATATCGGCAAACCGCACGAACCGATTTTCAAGCATTGCATCAAAATCCTTCAGGAAAAGGAAATCTACCCCGGCGATACCATCATGATCGGTGACGCCCTCGCGCACGATATCCTCGGCGGACATAACGTCAATATCGACACATGCCTTGTCCGTACCGGCCTGCATGCGCCATCGTTCGAACACGCAACCACCCCCGCATCCATGGATAAAGCTCTGACCCTGCTGGCCCACCAGTTCAACAATACCCGTCCGCAATATCTGGTCGGCAGCCTGAGATGGGGAAACCCGCTCCCCGACCGCAAGCACAAAAAACGCACTATGCGCGGCTAAGAGCAAACGGTAGCAAGCCAGCCTCCTCACAGAAAACACCGATGGTTTGTGTTGACATATTGCGCGCAATATGGGAAAACACCCTTGAGTTTTAAAAAGAGTAACCTCAATAAGGGTATAACCATGGGTAAACATAACAGAGCAGAAAATAAAAGGCTTAAAAGAGAACGCGCCGCGCTAAAAGCCAGCGGAACTATGAACAATGCGGCGCAAGGCAGTGGTTCAACGGCTGCGGCCCCCGGAATGGCCAGTGTAGAACAGGTTTTATCCTGTATCATTCCCGATGAAGCGGTCACCGATACGGGGAAATTAAAAAACTTGCTGGAAATAGACGCAGGACTAAGGCAAATCGGCTTGGATGGTGACGCCGTAAACTCCATATGCGATTTTATACCGAGGCTGGTTGAAAGCATGCTTCAGGATAGGTTACTAGAATTGGTTTGCAATTCTGGTGGAGCAGTTATGTTTAACGCCCATCCTCATCCTGAAGCGCCTTTTGGTTTAGCCCTGCCACGTAGTAATATTGAAGAGGGGGAGCAAACAACAATGTACGATCAGGAGTTTGTTACAATCATAAAAGAAAGCTTGCGAGAAGCCCTTAAAAATACGGTAAAACACAACCCTCAGCTTTTTGCAATTGCACAAAGGAAAAGCGCTCAAAACGCCACCGCGCCAGGAGCGTTTCAGAGCTGACAGAAACAAAAGCGTCTTTGAAGGGCTAAGAAGACGTTGGCGGTAAAAAGACATGCATCGCGTCTCTGATCTCCGGCAGAGCGGCCTCTGCCGCTTCCTCCCCGCGTGCGATAAGTTCTTCGGCCTTTTCAAATTCCAGCAATCCGATATCCCCGATTTTCGGCTTGATATGAATATCGGGCGGATCACCCGCAAGGCGTGAGCGCGTCAAGCGGTCCTGAAGAATTCCCAGCGCCGAAACCATAACGCCGAACAGGCTGGGGGCGTGTTCCTGCCGCCCAAATAGCTTTTTCGTAATAGCCGAAGTATATTTCTTCTGCGTCTCCGGCGGTACATCCGCATCATTAAACAGGTCAAACCCGGCCACCGTCTGGTATCCTTCTCCCGGCTTTGCCGCTTTTCCGATAATATCCGCGTTCAAATCCACGCCGATGGTCATGCGCGCGCCCATGGCTTGCGCCGGAGCGACGGGTACGGGATTAACCAGCGCCCCGTCCACCAGAAAACGGTGATTGCGCTCCACCGGAGGAAATACGCCCGGCAGGGAAAAGGAAGCCGTCATGGCCTCTATAAGCGACCCCTTACGCAGCCAGACCTCATGCCCGGTCAGCAAATCTGCCGCAATCGCAATAAACGGTATCGGCAGATCCTCAATATCCATATCCTTGAAATTATGCACCAAAACGCGCTGAAGCTTCTTCCCCCCGATCATACTTGCGCTGCGCCCGCGAAAATCGAGATAAGATAAAAGCCGCATCCGGTTCAGCGATAAAGCCCACTCTTCAAACTCGTCCAGCCTTCCCGCGACATAGCTCGCCCCGACAACCGCGCCGATCGAGGTACCGGTAACAATAGACGGACGGATATTGTTGCGTTGTAAGACCCGCAACACGCCGATATGCGCAAACCCCCGCGCCATACCGCCGCCCAGCGCCAAGCCTATACCCGGCGGATGTTTCGGGGCATCCTTGGTCAAAACCTCTTTATCGCCTTCGGAATCACTCATAAACTGTTCTTTTCTTGAAGTTTTTCCTCTATACAGTATAACACAATGCGCATGTCCAAATATACAACCAAACACGCTGCAATGCCGCAGAGATCAACGCTTAACCTTATGAAAAGGTTGGTGAAAACGTATCTTGCGCCATATCTCGGCCCGGTGCTGGCGGCGCTGTTTTTCATGGCCCTTGCCGCCGCCATGACCGCCGCAGTCGCCCAGCTTATGCAGCCGATTCTCGATGACGTTCTGAATGGCAAAAAAACCGGCCTGATTCTCCCCGTCGGTTTTGCCGTCCTCATCGTTTTCATCCTGCGCGGATTATCCACATATGCCCACACCATCATCATGAACAAGGTCGGTCAGTCGATCGTCGCCGATATCCAGAAAGACCTGTTTTCCCATTTTATGGTGCTGGATCTACAGTTTTTCCACACCAACCCCAGCGGGCAGCTTATCTCTCGCGTTATTAATGATGTGAACGTCATGCGCATCGCCGTATCCGATACGCTAACGGGCTTCGGCAAAAGCATCCTTACGCTCTTCTTTCTCATTATCGTGATGTTTTATCAGGACTGGAAACTCTCTATCGCTGCGTTCACAATCTTTCCCTTCGCCGCCTTTTTTGTCGCCACCATAGGCCGCCGTCTGCGCAAAGTTTCAATTTCGATTCAGGACGAACTCGGCAGCCTGTCCGACCGCCTCTCGCAAATATTTCAGGGTATCCGTCAGGTTCAGGCCTACGGCATGGAGGAATATGAGTGCGCAAGGGCAGGGGAGGCCATTAACAGCGTCAAACGCCTCAATATCAAATCTGTACGCATCGGTAATCTCTCGACCCCAGTGAACGAAATCCTCGTCGGCTTCGTCTTTTTCGGGATTATAATTTATGGCGGCTACGAAGCCGCAGAAGGGCGCATGACAGCCGGGCAACTCGGCGCTTTCCTTGCCGCCTTCACTCTGGCATACGAGCCAATGAAAAAACTCGCGCGGCTGAATAACACCATGCAAACCGGTCTGGGCGCCGCCCAGCGTGTTTTTGATATGATGGACCTGCCCCCCGCAATCAGCGATTCGAAAGATGCCCGGGCCCTGCAAGAAAAACAGCCCGGCATTGAGTTCAAAAATGTTGATTTTAAATATGAAGAAAGTGAGCTAAAAGCTTTAGATAAAGTAAGTTTTAAAGCTCCATTTGGAAAAACAACGGCACTTGTCGGCCCCTCCGGCGGCGGAAAAACAACCATCATGAATCTCATCCCGCGTTTCTATGATACGCAAGGCGGGAGCATTGAAATCGGCGGGGAGGGTGTGCGTTCTTTAACGCTCGCCTCCCTGCGTGCGCATATCGCCTTTGTCTCGCAGGATATTACCATGTTCGACGATACAATCGCTGCGAATATCGCCTATGGCCGCCCCGAGGCCGGAGAAGAGGAAATCATCGCCGCTGCCAAAGCCGCTGCCGCGCATGAGTTTATCGAAAGCTTCCCGGAGGGCTATAATACCCGCGTCGGTGAAGACGGGGTCAAGCTTTCCGGCGGCCAGCGCCAGCGCATCTCCATCGCTCGCGCCATTTTGCGCGACGCGCCGATCCTCCTGCTCGACGAAGCCACCTCCGCTCTGGACAATGAATCCGAACAACTCGTCCAAAATGCACTTGAAAAACTTCAGCGCGGGCGTACAACGCTTGTGATCGCACACCGCCTTTCCACAGTGCAAAGCGCCGAGCAGATCCTCGTTCTCGATCAGGGGCAAATTGTCGAACGCGGGACGCATGATGAACTGATGGCGCAGGAAGGCCTTTATACCAAAATGTATAAGGCCGGACTGAAAGAGTAGGGCGTATGGACAAGGGAAAGGTTTTTGCGCAAGATAACTAAAAAATAAGGATACCGCAAAATGCCTTCACACGCTGCCATTGTCGAAAAACCGCTGAGCTTTCCGCCCGATATGGAGGTCGAAACAGCGCTCAAAGAGCTGAAAAAGAAAAAGCTCGAAGCCGCCGCCATCGTCAATGAAAAAGGTCAGGTCGAAGGCGTCTTCTCTCTTCCCATCCTCATGAAAAGCCTGTTGCCCGTTTCCGTCGCCACAGCCGATGGAATCCGCCTCGATGTTACCGTACGCGCCGCGCCGGGCGTTGCAAAGCGCCTGAAAAAACTCTACCCCCTAAGCGTTTCAGAGCTTATGGACCGAAAATTCAGCAGGGTGTACCCCGAAACACCGATCTGGGAGGCTGTGAATCTTCTGGTAAACGCCGACGGTCCTCTCATCGTTGTGGAAGGAGAGAGCAATAAATTCATCGGCATCATCACCGCGCAGTCTGCTATGGACGAACTCAAACGTCTTCAGGAAAGCGAATCCTGATGGGGTTAAAGCGCTTTTCCCTCTTCGCTCTGAGTGCGATTTTAATCACCGCTGCCGCCGGGTTTCTCGCTTTTTCCGGGCATGTGAACGGCCAGGGACAATCAGCCCCGTCTGCGCAGGACGCTGCTGAGGCCCCGGCGCTGGAAATCCCTCCGCCCCTCCATATCGAATATAAACGCGAGCCCATCGCCATCCGTAAGCAAACCGGCGCGGACCTGACTTTTAATGTCGAACTGGCCCTCACCCCCGATCAGCAAACCCGCGGCCTGATGTATCGAACCGAAATGGCCGAAGACGCCGGAATGCTCTTTATCTTCAATACAACCCGCCCGATATCGTTCTGGATGAAAAACACGCTCATCCCCCTCGATATGCTGTTTCTCGGCGAGGACGGCACAATCCTCCATATCCATGAAAACGCCAAGCCTCAGGACACGACAAGCATCCCCTCCATGTACCCCGTCAAAGCGGTTCTGGAGCTAAACGGCGGCACCACCCGCAAACGCGGCATCAAAAAAGGCGACACCGTCCAGCACCGATTTTTAAGTCACTAACCCCTCCCTGCAAAAGAACCTTGCTCTACGAAATACGTTCGTGTAAAAGGGGCCTCTGAAATGATCGGAGTGTAGCGCAGCCTGGTAGCGCAACTGCTTTGGGAGCAGTGGGTCGGGAGTTCGAATCTCTCCACTCCGACCATTTTTAAACCAAAGGCTATATATGAAAAGCCCTTCGAATAACAACACTGAAAAACCGCAAGTCGATCTCTGGAACGAGTATGCCGCGCAGGCCCAGAGCGGTGATAAAAGCGCCTATAACAAACTTCTTCGCGAAATCGCCCCCTTTATCCGCAATTATATCCTCAAAAGCCTCGCCAACCCGGATTGGGCCGATGATATCACGCAGGAAGTTCTGATCTCCGTTCATAAATCCCTGAGCACGTACAGCCCAGATCGCCCGTTCCGCCCATGGCTTATGGCCATCGTAAACTTTCGCCGTACCGATTATCTGCGCAAACACTACAGCGCCCGTCAGAATAAGCAAACCACGCTTGAGGATTTCGATTTTCAAAAAACGCATGTAACCGATTCCGCCCATGCCGGCGAATATAAAGACATAGAGGCGGCCTTAAGCACCTTACCCGAAAAGCAGCGCCGGGTTTTTGAAATGATTAAAATTCAGGGCTATACGGCCAGCGAAGTCGCAAACGAAATGGGCATGAGCGTCAGCGCCGTAAAAGTGTCCGCTCACAGAAGCATGAACAAGTTAAAAAAGATTTTAGGGTGAAGGTGAATAAACGTGGACGAACAGAATTTAGATAAGCTGATAGATGGATTAACCGGCGAGCTTGAACCGGTAAAACCGCTCGCCCACCCATTCCTGCGAATCTTGCCGTTCTTCGTCGTTTCAATCCTCTATGTCGCTGCCCTCGTATTTCTTGTCGGCCTGCGCCCCGATATCGGCGATAAATTTTCCGATCCCGCATGGATGTTTGAAACATTTCTCATGGGTTTTACCGCAATTTCAGCCGGAATCGCCGCAACATTTCTCTGCGTCCCCGATGCCTGCGGAAAGAAATGGATGATCGCCCCGCCTTTAACCGCTCTGGGCATTTTTGCTGTATGGAGCGCCTTTCGCGCCATCTCCGAAGGGCTGCATATGCCGCAGCTCCATATGGATCATTGCATGGGCGAGGGGGTCTTTATGGCCGCAATCCCCATGACCATGTTGCTGTTCATGATCCGGCGCGGCGCAACAACAAAGCCCGGCCTCTCATGCCTCATGAATATCACAGCCGCCGGGGCGCTTGGCTATATCGGCCTGCGCTTTACCTGCATGATGGATACCGTCGGCCACGCCACCGTCTCGCACCTGATTCCATATCTGTTAATCGGTGCGGCCATGGGAATAGCCGCCAGAAAACTCTATAAATGGTAGAATTCAAAGCCGACTTCGTTTAGATTACCTTCATGATTAACGCTCGTATTTATAAGCCTTCAAAATCCGCCATGCAGTCTGGCCGTGCCAAGACTGCGCACTGGATTTTAGAATATGAAAGCACGACGGCCAAAACGCCCGAGGCTCTGATGGGCTGGACCCAAAGCGGTGATACGCTGGGGCAGGTACGCCTGAAATTCGACTCGCTCGAAGACGCGCAAAGCTACGCCGAAAAAAAGGGCCTGCGCTGTAAAATTCAGCCCCCCGCAGAGCGTAAACTCAAACCCCGCAATTACGGCGATAATTTCAAATATATCCCCGCGGAAGGCGATAAAAAGTAATTTCAGGGGTGACGCCGCCGCCAGCGCATCTTATTATTGACTTATGTCTTGACCGACTTTAGGAAGGTTAGGCTTTTTATGAGGTCCCGTAGCTCAACTGGATAGAGCATCTGCCTTCTAAGCAGAGGGTTGCAGGTTCGAGTCCTGCCGGGATCGCCATTTACTTTCACGCCGGTTTTTTTAACCAAAACTGGTACATACCGGAAAATGTCGCCGGGTTTTTCAGCTCATATTCATGCCAGCTCTTTAAATCAAGGCCATGCGGGTCCTCTGGGAACATGGCGAGATAGCGCTCTTTCGTGCCCGGCGCCAGCGGCGGCTGAAAGCCCAAAAAGCGGATGCCCAGCGCATCAATCGAACGCCGCAGCTCCAAAGCGGTAAAACGATGTTCCTGCACATGAAATAACAAATCCCGGCATTCGGACAGGCTGTAAAAATCCTGAAAATTGATGAGGGATTTCATCGGATGCGCATCCGGCATATTCAGAATTTCGCTGCGAAACTGCCGAATCCCGGCGTCCGAATCCTCAATACCGTGCTGCTGTATATATTCACGCGCAGCGACAATACCCCTGCGCGCAATTTCACTATACAGCCCGACCATCATAAACCCTCCGGGCTTTAGAACATCGACAAGCGCCTGCCACCCCGCCATAGGATCACGCATATGGTGCAGCACTCCGCCGCAGTATATAACGTCAAAGCGCTTACCCAGCGTGTTTATTTTTAAGATATCGGCAATGCCGTATTCTATATTCTTCAGGCCGCGCTCTTCGGTTTTGCGCGTGGCATAGGCCAGACTGGCCGCAGTAATATCAATCGCCGTAAAATGCGCATCCGGCAAAACAAGCGCATTTTCAACAGATTGGCGGCCCGTTCCGCACCCCGCAATCAGCGCTTCGGGTCTCAGCGCCGGGTCCGGCAATTCATCATCACCCAGATAGGGAAACAGATATTGAACCTGCCCGCGCAGCGTCGCAGGTTGGTCAATCGCTGTCGAAACCCACCGTGGATAGGGGTTGGCCTCATATTGCTGCTTCACCAGCAGCGAGATTTCGTCGTCAATATCCGTGAATGTTTTAAGCCTCCCAAGGATTTCGCGCTCTCTGCGCGGCTCTGTAATCTGCATCCGCAGGAGTTGAGCCATCGGCACAATCTGCATAAACGCACTATTTTCAGGCAGGTTTTCCAGCCCGCCAACAAAACAAAGCGGTTTAAAACAGGCTAGCAGCGCCACATCATAAGGCTTCGCCGTTTCCAAAACCCGCCGCTCCAGCGCCTCAACAACGGCGTCTTCCTCCGCCCCGGTTTCGTAAACATACTCGTTAATGAAACAATGCTGGGCCAGCGCGCATAAAAAGGTCAACGCCTCCGGCCACAAACGCGCATCGTTTAAAGTATCGCCGCGCGCAAGCATAAGAATATGACTGCGCAGGCCGTGTAAAACCAGTTCAATATCTTTGTTCGCCAGTGTATGGGTTCGCATAAGACTGGTAAAAAGCGGATGATTTAAAATTGTCCAATGTAAACTTTGCTCAGCCAGTAGCGCCGGAAAATCACGAAAGCACCCGCGGTCCCAATGCTCCAGCAGCTTTTCAACCACCGCCTGCTTTAAAAAGACACTCAGCACGTTCGGCACCAGCAACCGGCTTTGCACATCCGGGGATTGTATACAGGTCGTCAGCTCTTCAACCAACTGCGGCGTAACATCAAAATTTTGCAATCGCGCAATGCATTGCGACAAAACCTTCAGAAACGGAGGGTGATTCGGCGTATCGCTATGCTTGCGTACCTGACGTATAGCGCTGAGCGCTTCATGTACGCGCCCCATCTGCGCCCGGCCTCGCGCAAGGTTAAACCAGCCTGTAACATGGTCCGGTTGCAGCATTACCGCAATCTGGTAATGGTCAATAGCTCGTTCATAGCGTTGCAGCCTGTTATAGCACACGCCCAGCATGAATTGCGTATCCGCCCGGTCTACATCGTGCAGCAGCGTTTTCTTGAAAAGCTCAATCGCGTCGTCATAGCACCCAGCTTCAAACGCCGTCATGCCGTCTGCGTGAAGCGCATCATCCGGGGTTTGTCCTTGTACAGCCAGACTCAAACGAAGGTCCTCTTATCTAAAAATCGTTAAAAATATACAACTGTAAGGCTACCAGACTGTGAAAGAAGGGCAAGAGTCGTTCGGACAAAAAAAGGTCCGGAGACCTTATTGAAAAAGATGCTCCGGACAAACGGCGGTAATAGAGGGTGTGTAATTGTTAGTATACCCATTTTCGAAACGATTGCAAGAAAAAAACGCAAAATTTATCTAAAGTTTTATCAAAACCGAAACTATCAAAGAGTATAAGTAAAAAAACAAAAAACTTAAAGTAAAAGAAAAATACAAGTTCAAATAAAAATAATATTATGATCTGTATTTTTGAATAATTATAGAGAATAATGGCGAATTGTGTTTTAATCAATTCTTGAATTGTTTATATTTTTTAAAATTTTTAATGGATTTGTTGTGGTTTTGACAAAAAAAGGTCCGGAGACCTTTTAAAGATGCTCCGGACAAACGGTAGTAATAGAGGGTGTGTAGCCGCAAGTATACGCATTTTGAAAACACTTACAAGCGAAATTTTGAATTAAAGCCCGTAAAAAATTCAGGAGGCAAAAAGCTTTACGAATAGGTGGGGTTATGGTAAAGCTCTTTGGTTAAGTGCAAAATCTATAAATAATACGAAGGTCGCAGATGGTTTGGCGGGCAAAAGAATTAGGTGGTAATAGTAATAGGCTCACCGTAATTGATACGTTGCGAACGCATTGCCATCATTGCGTGATTGCAGCTTATCAAGATGCTCGACTTTTCCGTAGTACTGTATATTGCAATTAAGCAGCTATTTTTCGCCTATTGGAATGACACTCACGCTTATTCTTACGGTTCTTCTTATTCTTTTTGGCAAACGGCTTTACATTATCGTTCGGACGCTTTTCTGATCCGTGCTTGCTCCTTGATTCTGATTTTTTCTTCGGCCTTTGTCCGGCTTCAGCTTTGGCTTGTGGGTTAAGTAATCTTTCGATGGCATGCCATTTTCGCCCATCCTGATTTGAAACAAAGCTAATAGCAGAACCTTCAGCTCCGGCGCGTGCAGTTCGGCCCATACGGTGAATAAAATCTTCTGCCACCTGTGGCAAATCATAGTTGATCACATGCTCAATATGCGGAACATCCAGCCCGCGCGCGGCAATATCCGTAGCAATCAGCACTCGAAAGTTCATGTTACGGAAGTTTTGCATTACTTTATCACGCTTGTTCTGACGCAGATCACCGTGCAATGCTTCGGATGTAAATCCATCGCGGCGCAGGTTCTTTGCCATTCTGTCAGCATTATATTTGGTTTTAACAAAGACAATCACCGAACCATTGCGATCATGCAGTTGGGACATTAGCTCGTTATATTTCTTATCCTGTTCAATACGGATAACCTCCTGCTTTATATTCTTTGCAATAACATTGACCTCACCAATAGAAACACGCTTTGGGTTGTTAAGGTAACTCTCAGAGAGTCTGAGAATATTTTTCGGTAATGTTGCCGAGAACATCAGGGTTTGGCGCTTATCAGGCAGGTATTTAAAAATGCGCTCTAGCTGAACAGTAAACCCCATATCCAGCATTCGGTCCGTTTCATCGAGAACCAAAAATTGTGTGTCATGTAACATCATGTTCCCACGCTCAAGATGGTCATTGATCCGTCCTGGTGTTCCGACGATTAAGCGGGGGCGGGCGCGAAGTTGGCTCAACTGTTTGCCCATAGATTCACCGCCAATGATAAAGGCGGTTTTAATCGGACTTTTTGGGCCGAGAAGCTGGTGCATAATATCCATGATCTGTTTGCCCAGTTCGCGTGTAGGGGTTAGTACAAGTGCAGAACCATGCGGATTGGTCAGAAGCTTTTCAATCAGGGGAATAGCAAAGGCTGCTGTTTTACCTGTGCCGGTTTGTGCTGATCCCATAATGTCATGGCCTTCCAATGCAAGCGGGATAGCTTGGATCTGAATAGGGGTCGGCGCTTCATATTTCATATACGCCAATGATTTATTCAACGCAGGGGATAGGCCGAAGCCTTCAAAATTTTTCATGTATTTTCTTTCATTCAAATACGGTGTTATCTGCGTTTGGCACAACGCCAAGCGCATGTTTGAAAGCCTATTTAGGCACTGACCTATAATTTGAACTTCTGGAAAAAGTGAGGATTTAACGTTCACGCATCCTTATTCTGAATGCTTTTCGAAAGCTCGTATCTCATAGAGAGCATTAGTCAAACTGGCAGGATTAGTGACAGGTTCGGCGCGTCTTGTCAAATTTAATTCAGATATGCTTTCAACTGGAATTAAAAAGAGGGTGAAAACTGTTTTATATCTGATGGTTAAGTAAAATGGCTCCTCGAGCAGGATTCGAACCTGCGACCAATTGATTAACAGTCAACTGCTCTACCGCTGAGCTATCGAGGAAGACCGGACATTGTTATGCTTAAACATCCTGCTTTTGTCAAGCACAGACATCAAGCCTGAAACAATGGAGGCACCGACCGGAGTCGAACCGGTGTACACGGATTTGCAATCCGCTGCATAGCCACTCTGCCACGGCGCCGGAGGCTATAATCAGGTGCATTGATGTTTAGTGTAAAACCACCATAAAAGTCAATCGGCAAAGGGGATATATCGTGCATGGAATACAAAAAACGGCTGGTATGAACTTTTCAACTGCGATAATAAGTATCCGGTGAGGAAAAGACCGAAGCAGGAAAGTGGCCCATCATGATAAATTTACAACAGGCGCGTAAAAACATGGTCGATTGTCAGATTCGGCCCAACGGCGTGGTTATGCCCGAATTACTCGAAGCTTTCGAGACTGTGCCGCGGGAACTCTTCGTTCCAACAAACTACCGGAATATGGCCTGCAATGATGAGGACATCCCTCTGGGCGAAGGGCGCTATCTGCTTGAGCCTGCGGTGCATGCAAAAATGCTGCAAGCTCTGGAACCACAGCCCGATGACGTTGTACTGCTCATCGGCGGAGGGATAGGCTACGGTGCGGCAATATTGTCGTCTCTGGTTTCCACCGTCGTGGTTGTGGAAAGCCAGACCAAGCTCATCGAATGGGCCAATAAAGCTTGGGACGAAACTGGCCTGTGTAACATCGCTTCATTCGAAGGCCCGCTTGAGGAGGGGGTTCCCAAAAATGCCCCCTATGATTCGATTGTGATTAACGGCGCGGTCAGCGCCGTTCCGGAACAGATTCTCGCCCAACTCGTTCCCGGTGGCCGCCTTGTATGCATTGTCAGGGAAGCGGGACAGGGAATCGGACAGGCCCGCCTTTTCCGGAAGTCAAAAGATGGAAAATGCTCTTCCTTCACGCTGTTTGACGCAGGAACCCCTTACTTAAAGGGCTTTGAGCCGAAGCCGGACTTCAGGTTCTAGCAACCCCGCGCCCCCCGAGGACCTAATAGAAATGTGGATATGCTGGGGGAAACTCTTGCATCCCTCTTTGACAAGAGGCTTTCTATGATAGAGACTAAATGAAATAACGTTCCGATAAATATTCAAGTCAAATGCCAGATCAAGACACCGAACAAGAACCCTCCATCGAAGAAATTCTGACGTCTATACGCCAGATTATTTCCGATGACGATGACGATGAGGGAGCAGAGGCCCCGGCAGAGGACGCGCCCGAGTCACCGCCTGAGCCGGAGGAGGAGGTCGTCGAACTGACCGAAAAAATCGAAGACGAACCGCCGGAACCGGAAGAAGAGCCGGAACCGGAGCCGGAGGAACAAGCCATCGAAGTCGAAATGCTGGATAGCGAACCTGAACCCGTTTCCGAACCGGAGCCGGAGGAACAAGCCGCGCCGGAACCGGAGTTCGAACCCGAGGAAGAGCCCGTACCCGTAGAAGACAAAACCGCCGCTGACGACGACGATTCCCTTCTGACAGAGGCCGCCGAAGACGCCGCATTTGAGGCCTTCTCCGAACTCGCCAAAAAAACGGCTGTTGAGCATAACGGCATAACGATTGAGGAAATCGTTCGCTCGGAGCTTCGCCCCCTGCTAAAAGGCTGGCTCGATAAACACCTCCCCTCCATCATTGAACGCCTTGTTCAGGAAGAGCTTGACCGCGTTGCCAAACGCGCGATGGAAGAGTAAAAACCGCCGCTGCGCCCTTGATTTCCCCTATAAAAGCCGTATGATCGCCCTCGCTAAAAGGGATATAGAGACTATGCTTGAGAAAACATTCGATCCGAATAAAATTGAAGAAAAACACTACAAACGCGCCGAAAGCTCGGGTGCATTCGCGTGCAATCCTGAAAGCAACGCCAAGCCCTATACCATCATGATGCCCCCGCCCAACGTTACGGGCAGTCTGCATATGGGCCATGCTCTCAACCACACACTTCAAGATATCCTGATTCGCTATAACCGCATGAACGGGCGCGATGCGCTCTGGCAGCCCGGCACAGATCATGCCGGAATCGCCACCCAAATGGTCGTGGAACGAATGCTGGACGAGGAGGGCACTTCCCGCCACGATCTGGGCCGTGAAAAATTTCTCGAGCGCGTCTGGGAATGGAAAGAAGAATCGGGTGGCACAATCGTAAATCAGCTCCGCCGCCTTGGCACAACGCCGGATTGGGCGCGCGAACGATTCACCATGGACGAAGGGCTGTCAAAGGCCGTAACCAAAGTTTTCGTCCAGCTTCATAAAGAAGGCTTGATCTATAAAGATAAACGCCTCGTAAACTGGGACCCCAAACTCCACACCTCCATTTCGGACCTAGAGGTCGAACAGCGCGAGCAAAAAGGCCATATGTGGCACTTGCGCTACCCGGTAGAAGGTGAGGAGGAGCAGTTCATCACCGTTGCCACAACCCGCCCTGAAACCATGCTCGGTGATACGGCTGTGGCCGTTCACCCTGATGATGAACGTTACACCGATATGGTCGGTAAATCCGTTGTCTTGCCCATCACCGGTCGCTTGATCCCCATTATCGCCGATGAGTATTCAGATCCCGAAAAAGGCTCCGGCGCGGTGAAAATCACCCCTGCCCATGACTTTAACGACTTTGAAGTCGGCAAGCGCCACAATCTGCCGATGATCAGCGTTCTCGACAGCCACGCCCGTATCGCCAAAGAAGAAAGCATCCCTGAAAACTATTGGGGCCTCGACCGCTACGATGCGCGTAAAGAGGTTCTAAGGGAGCTCGAGGAACTCGACCTCTTGGTGGAGGTGGAAAACATCAAGAACTCCGTGCCTTATGGCGATCGCTCCGGCGTGGTTATCGAACCCTTCCTGACCGACCAATGGTATGTCGATGCTGAAACACTAGCAAAACCGGCAATCAAAGCCGTCGAAACCGGTGAAATGGAATTTATCCCCAAAAACTGGGAAAACACCTATTTCGAATGGATGCGCAATATCCAGCCCTGGTGCATCTCGCGCCAGCTCTGGTGGGGCCACCAAATCCCTGCATGGTATGACGAAGACGGCAAATGCTACGTTGCCGAAACCGAGGAAGACGCGCAAACGCAAGCCGGGGCAGGGGTGAAACTCACCCGCGATGAAGACGTGCTCGACACATGGTTCTCCTCCGCTCTGTGGCCGTTTTCCACCCTCGGCTGGCCGGAAGACAGCGAAGAGGTCAAAACCATGCTGGCGCGCTATTACCCCGGCGATGTACTCGTCACCGGCTTTGACATTATCTTCTTCTGGGTTGCGCGCATGATGATGATAGGTATGCACTTCATGGATGGACAGGTTCCGTTCAAAAAGGTCTATATGCACGCCCTTGTCCGCGATGCAAAAGGGCAGAAAATGTCCAAATCCAAAGGCAACGTCATGGATCCGCTCGAAATCACCGAGAAATTCGGCGCCGATGCCCTACGATTCACCCTCACCGCCATGGCCGCCCAAGGGCGCGATATTAAGCTTTCCGAAGAGCGCGTCGAAGGCTACCGCAACTTCGCGACGAAACTCTGGAACGCTTCGCGCTATTGCGAGATGAATGAATGCAAGGCCGCCGCAAATTTCGACCCCGCTGCCGTCGCCTACACACCCAATAAATGGATCATCGGCGAAGTTGTGAATACCAAAGCCGCAATCGACAAAGCCATGGCCGAATACAAATTCAACGAAGCCGCTGGTGCGATCTACCACTTTACGTGGCATACCTTCTGCGACTGGTATCTGGAATTCACAAAGCCCGTCCTGCAAAGCGGCGGTCCCGAAGCTGAGGAGGTCAAGCAAACCACCGGCTGGGCCTTGCAGCAAATCCTTATCCTGCTTAACCCTTTCATGCCTTTCATAACGGAAGAGCTTTATGAGCAGATGATCTCCGGCAAGCAGCAGGTCATGACCATGAACTGGCCGAAATATGACGCTGCTCTCACCGAAGGCTGTCAGGCCCAACAAATGAACTGGTTCATCAGCCTCATCTCCGAAATCCGTTCCGTCCGCGCCGATATGAACGTCCCCGCAGGCGCAAAAATCCGGCTTTTAATCAAAGATGCGGATGAGTACACACAAGGCTTCCTGAACGGTTTTGAAGACATCCTCAAAGCTATGGCCCGCCTCGAAACTGTGGAATTTACCAACGAAGCGCCAAAAGGCTCCATCCAGACCGTCGTCGCACCCGTCACCCTCATCCTTCCCATCGCCGACATTATCGACCTCGATGCGGAGCGCGAGCGCCTTCAAAAGCGCATAGAAAAACTCGAGTCAGATATTAATAAAATCTCACAAAAGCTTGATAATAAAAAATTTATTGAAAACGCTCCAGAAGAACTCGTCGAGGAACAAAAAGCCCTCGTCGCCGAAAAACAAGCCGCCCGCGAAAAATTCACCGCTGCCCTCAAACAGCTTGAGGCGGCCTAGAATATTTGACATATCGTACACTTCTGCGCTATACCTCCCTTTGTTTAAAGGAAGGCGAAATGCTAACTTCATTACAAAAATCATATCTCAGGAAAGAGTTTCAAGCCTATACAGGCCCACCTGAAACTACACCTTTAAAAACGATCGGCATGGTTGGGGCGTGTTATTTTACGCAATCTGAAAGCGGACTTCATTCCGGCGATGAAGAAATTCTGGAGAAATCTTTAAAATTGCTCCAGTCCATGGGGTATACGGTTGCTACGGACTTTGATACGGATGTGATTAACATTAACGAAAACCATGGTAGCAAAGATTATTTGGCACCGGACAACAAAACAAGAATAGATCTATCAATAATCTGTTACATACAAAGAACATTGGCTCCTAAAAAATATGACTCGCACGTAAGTCAATACAGCCCGCATGAGCTAAAATCACAACAGCCCTGGCTGGAAAGTGCTTTGCGGCATGCTTCCAAAGCAATCATTACATATGGCGGATACTACTCGTATGGATCAAGAGAAGTAACGGCAGAAGATTTTATGGAAGGCGGTGTTTATCATTACTTAAAGGAAGAAAAACTGGCTGTCAGGGAGCCGCGTCTGGCAGAATTTTTAAAAAAAGCGTATGACTACGAACCTGCGTTGGAACTCCTTGTCCATAAGGACATTGCCCTTGAAAACCATATAAAATAAAAAAACGCCCTCGAACCGGGGCGTTTTTGGCATTTTAGAGCGCTGTAAAAACGCTTATGCCTTATCGTCCGCCTTCGCGTCTTCCTTCTTCGCAGGCTTTTTCTCTTCCGTTTCGGCCAGACCGAAATTGCCAAAGCGCTTCTCAAACTTGGAAAGCTGGCCTTTTTCAACCACTTTCCCGGTTCCGCCCTGCCATGCCGGGTGAGACAAAGGGTCGGTGTCGAGCTTAATCACGTCGCCTTCTTTGCCGTACGTGCTGCGCGTGGCGTATTCCGTGCCGTCTGTCATCACAACCTTAATTTCGTGATAATCGGGGTGTATATCGGCTTTCATATCGTAATCTCCTGTTGATCGAGGCGAATATTTATCGTTTATAGGCCGGGAATGCAAGCATTTTCTTAAGAAAGGCACTGAAAACGATGGCTTGGTGGCACCCGCATATATTTGAGCAGCAAAAACCGTACCTACGCGCGCGCATGGCGCTGATTAAAGCTGTACGAGGATTTTTCGACGATCAAGACTTCTGGGAAGTTGAAACGCCGATTCTACAGGTTTGCCCGGTCATGGACACCCACATCCACGCTTTCGGAACCGATCTCCTTGGCCCGGACCTTAAAAAACAGCGCGAGCTATACCTCCACACCAGCCCCGAGTTTGCCATGAAAAAGCTTATGGTCGCGGGGATCAATGACCTTTACCAGATTTGCCATGTGTTTAGAAACGGCGAGGACACACGCCTCCACAGCCCAGAATTCACGATGATCGAATGGTACCGCGCAAATGCGGGCTATGAGGACATCATGGACGATTGCGAAAACTTGCTGCGCCACTGCGCAAAGGCGCTCGGCGTGAAAACCTGCAAATTTGACGGTCATAGCGCCGATCCGTTTGCCAAATGGCAGCGCATAAGCGTCTGCGAAGCCTTTGAAGAATATGCAGCCATTGAATTGGCTGCCCATCTGGAGGACGCTCAAAGCTTCGCTAAAGCCGCAGAAGGGCAGGGGATTCGCGTAACACAGACCGATAACTGGGACGATATCTTCCACGCCGTCATGGCCGAAAAAATCGAACCGCATCTCGGCATGGGCGTCCCAACTATATTATACGACTACCCCGTTTCCATGGCCTCGCTATCGCGTAAAAAACCCACAGACCCAAGATTCGCCGAACGTTTCGAGCTGTACGTGTGCGGCGTAGAGCTTGCCAACGCTTTCGGTGAGCTGACTGACGCGGCAGAACAGCGCACCCGTTTTGTCGAAGAAATGGCCCTGAAAAACAAACTCTACGGCGAAACCTACCCCATAGACGAAGAATTCCTTCAAGCCCTGGAATACGGCCTCCCCGAATCCGGCGGCATCGCTCTGGGCTTCGACCGCCTTGCCATGCTCCTCACCGGCGCGGAAAAAATCGAGCAGGTTCTGTGGACAGGAAAACCTTAATCGTCATCGCGAGGAAGCTTGCTCCCGGCTTGAACGGGGGCGGCAATCTATTCTTGAGGGGGCATAAGGAGCCTTAATCATCATTTGCAGGGCAGGGGTTCCGCGTCACATTCGTGGGATAGCTCGTAATCACCCGCTGCTTCTGCTCCCCCAAAACCACACGCACCTTCACGCCATCGTCCAGATATTCACTCACGTAATAGCCGTTATCTTGCTGCTCCCACGGCAAATTGTCGTTCGCGGCAATTTTTTTGGTCACACGGATAATTTTCTCATCATCCCAATCCTCCGGAAATTCGGATTTGCAAGGCGTGCCAACACCATGCTTATGCCCGCCGCTTTCTCCGTCTCCGTAAAGAATGTGCTGTGCGCGCTTTTCGGTAAGGACAACGGCCGTATCGTTCGTTGTCTGGGAGCTTTCTTTGTAGTGTTCGGCTATAAAACCTTGAAGCGGGACGGGAAGCTTCCCCTCATAAAGCCCCAGTAGCAGCAACAACAATACGCTTGTAATAAAATATTTTAGCGGCTTGTTGCCCATCAAGCGGCTTGTGAATTAACGCCGTTTCCCACAGATGCGGTGTAGATTTTATCAATCGCGCTGGACAGGGCGGTGTTAAACTCCTCATCGCTTTGCTGGGCGCGCAGATCGTTTGAGAGTGCGCGTGAAAAACTGGCAATCATTCCATCGTTTTGCGCCAAACGGCGGCAGGCTTCTTCAAGGTCATATCCACCTGACAAAGCCACAACGCGCAGAACTTTCGGATGTTTTACCAGCGCCTTGTAAAAATTTGCTTCTTCCGGGAGGGTCAGCTTGAGCATAACTTGCCGGTCATCCGGCAAAGCATCAAGCTGTTTGAGGATTTCTGTCCGCATAAGCGCCTCGCATTCGGTCTTGTCTGCTGCGTTTATATTGACTTCCGGTTCGATAATCGGCACCAGCCCGTGCGCCAGAATTTGCTGTCCCACCTCAAACTGCTGCGCCACCACAGCCGCAATCCCCGATGGCGAAGCGCTGTTGATAACAGAGCGCATCTTGGTACCGAAAACGCCTTTTTGGACCGCCCGCTCCAAAAGCGAATCAAGCTCCGGCATCGGCTTCATCACCTGCACGCCATCCTCTTCATCCGCCAAACCCTTATCAACCTTCAAAAACGGCACAACGCCCAGCTTTTCCCACAGATATTGCGCCGTCGGCGTACCGTCAATCGCGTCATCCATCGTTTTTTCAAACAAAATCGCGCCAAGGATCTTCTCCCCATTAAAAGCCGGAGCCGTAATAATCCGAGCGCGCATCTCATGCACCTTTGCAAACATCTCATCCTCGCCCGAATAAGCGCTCTCGTCCACACCATATTGCTTAAGCGCCTTGGGCGTCGAGCCGCCGCTCTGGTCCAACGCGGCAATAAAACCTTTGGCATTTGATATTTTAGCAAGCTGTTCGGCGTTCGGCATAAGTCACTCCTCAAAATTCAGACAAAAAAATTGGCTATACCGCTTGTGTATAGCCAATTCTTGAGTTTTTAACAAGGGGATTAACGCCCCAGAATTCTTTCCAGCGCGGGTGTAGTGCGGTTACCCTTAAAGCCGACAGCGGCGAGATCAAAGCCGGAAGATATATGAACAGTATTTTTTGCCGCCAGATAATGCTCAGCACCGCCGTCGCCTAAATTGGCGCGATCATACAAAAGGTCAAATCCTGCTCTTTCATTAAGTGGCATCAGTCAGTACTCCATCTTCACGCAGCTTGTTATAAGCCCTGTTATCTGTGGAAGCCGAGCCGTTATAAAGGCCATCAATGACTTCCTGCTTCGTTGCCTCCGGCTTCTCGTACATCACGGCGGCAATTTTGGCATCTCTTAACGTGGGCTTCTCCTGCTTCAAAAGCTTCGGAAACCCTTCCAGCAAGATCTTGAGATACTCATGCTTCCCGTCAAAATAACCCAAAGCCGCATCAAGCCCCTGCTTGGAATAACCGGTCACTTCAATCTGTTTTGCCCGGCCATCTTCTTTACTGTCCTGAACCCGGATACAGCCATAATCAAAAAGCCAGTCCGTCTCACGCTTTACGGTGGATTTGTCGAGATGCAATCTCTCCATAATGCCAGCCTGCGTCGTCCCCGGGTATTGATCTATATCAGTCAAAATCAAGGCCCGGCGCAAAGAGGAGGAGGGATCGTTCCCGAGCGCCTCTACCAGATGGTCAATAACGATGCAGGCCTTTTGGCCTTTCGTCGTCATAGCCCGCTTTGCGAGGTTTGTAACCATAAGTCTTATATACACCATTAGAGGATACGAATACAAGAATATTTTACATTTTGTTAATGATTAATGCACAAGGAAGACTAATTTATAGCATTGAAGACTCGGTAAAGGCGAAAGATTTCAAATTTTCATCCTCGCTGAGCGGTTTTTTAAAACCAGAACAATGCCAGACAAAAGAACCGCTACAGAATTCCAAAACACAATCGCCCATGTTGGCGTTAAAACACCATAAAGAACCCATACCAGTGAGCTAATAACTGTCATCCAGTACTTTTGCGCAGAAATACCGGAAACATCGCCAGTGCGAATTATTTGAAAAATCTGGGGGATTCTGCTGCCGACACCAAACAAAGATCCAACAAAGGCAATAAACTCAATATGCATGGTTGAGATTGTATACAAAAAATATACATTATGTCAAAAGATGAGCTTGCAGATGTGTCCAAATTATAGCCATAACGCCATAGCGGGCTTTTCTTAAAGGCAAGGAAAGGGGGGGGGCGGCAAAAAAAGCCGGCCCGGAAGATCAAGCTTCACAGACCGACTTTACCACGGAGAACGGTTTAGAGTCGTAATTATGATCCCCGTAAAAAAACGAGTCAATAACTTTAGCAAAAAGCGGTTAAACGCGGTGCGCGGCCCTTAATACCCGGTGCTATGCATTTTCAGGGCCGTATCAATCATCCGGCAGGAAAAGCCCCATTCATTGTCATACCACGCCGCCACGCGCACAAGATTGCCTTCAACAACCTTGGTCGCGTTCAGGTCGAACATCGCCGAATGCGGGTCGTGATTAAAATCGGATGAAACGCAAGGATCGTCAAACACGCCCAGAACGCCTTTAAGCTGCCCTTCGGCATAGCCGCGAACCGCCTCATTCACCTCTTCCGCCGTTACATCCCGGCTTGCGGTGAAGGTCAGGTCCACAAGCGATACATTCGGTGTCGGCACGCGGATCGAAACCCCGTCCAGCTTGCCGTTTAGCTCCGGCAGCACAAGCCCCACAGCCTTGGCCGCCCCGGTCGAGGTCGGAATGGCGTTCATTGCCGCTGCGCGTGCGCGGTAGGGGTCTTTATGCGAGGCATCCACAGTGTTCTGATCTCCCGTGTAGGCGTGAATGGTCGTCATAAACCCTTTTTCAATACCGATCGCCTCATTCAGCGCATAAGCCATCGGCGCAAGGCAGTTTGTCGTGCACGACGCATTCGAAACGATCTTGTGTTCTTTTTCGATCTTGTCGTGGTTCACGCCGTAAACCACCGTAATATCCTCTCCATCACCCGGTGCGGAAATCAAAACCTTCTTCGCCCCGGAATTCAGGTGCAGAGTCGCGCCCTCACGGTCTTTGAACTTGCCCGTACATTCCATAAGAATGTCAACACCTTCGGAGCCCCAGTCGATATCCTTGGGATCGCGGCTGCGGAAACGGTGAATGCGTTTACCGTCAACAAAAATGGAATCTTCATCGCGTTTTTCAACCTCAAACGGCGCGCGCCCATGTACGGAATCATATTTCAAAAGCGGAAAGAAATTTCCGCCCGGATCGTTCACGGCGACAAGCTCGACATCGTCATGCCCTGTTTCAATAATCGCTCTGGCAACAAGACGGCCAATCCGCCCAAATCCGTTAATAGCAACGCGCATAGTCATTTATATTTCTTTCCTTTTCCTGTTTCTGTAACGAAGTGACGAAGGTTCGAAGAAAAATAAAGATAAAAACCTCGCTCCTTCGAATCTTCGTTACAATTTTTAACTTAACTTTTTATTCGCAGCTTCAACAATCGCCTCGGTCGTAATGCCGAAATGCTCAAACAATTCCGGGGCAGGGGCCGAAGCGCCAAAACTATCCATCCCGATAAACGCCGAATGCCCGCCGACAATACGGTCCCAGCCCTGACGAATGCCTGCCTCAACCGCAATCTTTACACTCTTGTTGCAAACAAGGCTCTGGAAATATTCGCCCGGCTGCTCAAAGAACAAATCCATACACGGCACAGACACAACTCGTACATTCGCATCAATCTGTGCCGCCGCTTCCATCGCCAAATGAACCTCTGAACCTGAAGCAAAAATCGTTACATCCGGCTCGCCATCACACTCTTGCAGGATATAGGCACCTTTGGCTGTAAGATTATCTTTCCGCCCGTCACAAAGCGTCGGCAACCCCTGACGGGTTAACGCCAAAACAGACGGCGCATCTTTCCTGTTTATAGCCAGTTCCCAGCATTCCGCCGTCTCAATTCCGTCACAGGGGCGAAACACATAGCAATTCGGAATCGCCCGCAGCGCCGCCAGATGCTCAACCGGCTGGTGCGTCGGCCCATCCTCGCCAAGCCCAATAGAATCATGGGTCATCACATGAATAACCCGCTGCTTCATCAACGCCGCCAAACGAATGGCCGGACGCGAATAATCCGCAAACTGTAAAAACGTCCCAGCATAGGGAATAATCCCGCCATGCAGCGCCATCCCGTTCATCGCTGCGGCCATGCCATGCTCCCGCACGCCGTAATTAATGTAATTCCCGCTATAATCTTCTTTATTAATAACGGTAGAGGCTGCCACCTTCGTATTGTTCGACCCCGTCAAATCCGCAGACCCTCCAACCATCGCGGGAAGCGCCGCGACCAATTTCTCCAGACACATCCCCGAAGTCTGCCGCGTTGCTTTCTTCGGCTTCTCACTTGCAAAATCACTTTTCAGTACCTCAATAACCGCCGAAAGCTTACTCGTGTCAATGTTTAAAACATCTCCACCTTTAACCTCATGCCCGCGCGTGGTGTTAATAGAACGCCAATGGCCAAGAATATCCTCCGGCACTTCAAACGGCGCATGTGGCCAATTCAGGTTTTTCCGCGCCCCCGCAATCTCTTCTTCCCCCAAGGGCGCGCCATGCGAAGCCGAACTGCCTTCTTTTGTCGGTGCGCCATAACCGATCTTGGTTTTGCAGGAAATCAGAGTTGGCCTGAGCGACTCCCGCGCTTCTGCAATCGCCGATTCAATCTCCTCAAAATCATGCCCGTCAACGGTCATGGTTTCCCAGCCGTAAGCATCAAAACGCATCGCCGTGTCATCAACAAAGGTCAAATCCGTAGAACCGTCAATACAGATCGAATTATCATCATAAAGCACAATCATCTTGCGAAGGTTCAAATGCCCGGCCAACGAACACGCCTCGTGGCTGATGCCTTCCATCAAATCACCATCCCCGCACATTACATAGGTATAGTGATTAACAGCCTCATCGCCCAAACGTGCGTTCAAAATCCGCTCCGCCAAAGCAAAGCCAACCGCGTTCGCAATCCCTTGCCCCAGCGGCCCGGTCGTCGTTTCAATCCCCGCGTCAGGCTCAACTTCCGGATGCCCGGCGGTAATCGCCCCCATCTGACGAAAATTCTTAATCTGCTCGATCGTCATCTTCTCATAACCGGTCAGGTAATTCAGCGCATAAAGCAGCATAGACCCATGCCCGCCCGACAAAATAACCCGGTCGCGGTCTGCCCATTCCGGATTTTTCGGATCGAATTTCAAAAACTTGGAATATAACACCGTCGCCACATCCGCCATCCCCATCGGCATGCCCGGATGCCCGGAGTTGGCTTTTTGCACCGCATCCATCGAAAGCGCGCGAATCGCATTGGCCATAGATTTAAGTTGAGCGGAAGTGAAATCCTGTGTTTGTGCCTCAGGCGCGGCAGCAGTTTGCGAGTTCATATGCAAAGAGTCCATATACAAAGTAAAGTTGCGTGTAACATGCCGCCCCGGCGGCGGAAGGTCAAGCACCCAAAGCATAATTTCCTGTGGTTTAAGTGGAGAAAAAAGCTTTGCATCCTTGACGCTCGTTTCGCAAGGCTGATAGCGTTAGGCATTCTCGAACAACATTTGAACGAAGAGGTGAAAGCGTGTCCGCAATACTTGAGGCTTTGACAAAACTTGAACAATCCATCGGCAATCTGGAAAATGCTGCGGGCCATGTCGAAGCAACCCTCAGCGGGCAACAGCGCGATATGTTCACCGCCGCCCCACAAGCGGTCCCGGCTGCAAATTTAAACGTGGCGCTGGTTGCCGAAAAACTCGACACCATTATTGAACAAGCTGAAACCGTTCTGAAAGAAAGTCATGGCTAATGTCTGAAGTAAATATCACAATCAACGGACGCTCATTCGGAATTTCCTGCGAAGACGGACAAGAACAGCGCGTCCTTGATCTCAGCCGCTATGTCGATTCCCGCCTCAAAGATATCGCCAAGGCCGGCGCAGCCAGCAACGAAGCGCATTTGCTCGTCCTTACAACGCTGCTGCTCGCTGATGAAGTCTTCGACCTGCGCACCGATGTCGGGACGATGAACCAAAATCTGGAAGCCGCTCAAGCCAACCAGAACGAAGAAGCCGCCGTCGCCTACGCCATCGACGACCTCGCAAACCGCATCGACCGCATAGCCAGCCGCATCCAGAACGCTTAACCTCCACTCGTCATTGCGAGGAGCATTAGCGACGCGGCAATCCATCATAAGAGCTGGGTTTCTTCGCTATGCTCGCAATGACGAGTAAGCAGAATTCTCTTGATATTTCTTTCATAAACCTACCATACTCCCCACCGGGTTCGCTGCGGAGTTTGTGATACATAATTTTATTCCGGAGGCCGATGCTTTTCGCATAGGGAGCTGTCCCTGATCTCATCCACTCTCTTCGCATTGGGGATTTGGTTATTAACGGCGCCCACCTGGTTTCCAGGGCCACACGCGAATATCGCTTGTACACGGCTTACGCGGCACCCACCTTTTTGCTTTAGCTGTTATTTCGCAGGGACTGGATCGTTCGTGACTTTAACAAATGGAACTTCGACAGCGTCTAACGGAACGGAGAAAGCATGATCTTTAAAAATAACCGCTATGTTCCCTTTATGAACACCTTTGGTAGGTTTTTTCTCTAGCCCTACTTTCTGTCCGGCGAGTGAACGGCAAATAGATTCTAAGCCATTTCTCCACCCCGTAGTTTTCTCATTGTAATCTGCCTTGATTGTTGTCTCAGAAAAAACTTCGTATTTTCCCATTTTCTTACCCCGTACGCTAAAATATGGAAACGGTATAACCTAAAAACAATAAATAATACAAAAAAATAATTAAAAAGCTTGGCTGACTTTGCGAACTTTGCGTTTAAAATACCTCAATGTCTGACCAAAAAGAAACTCTGCGAGATCAAGCCCGTAAACACCGCATCCTCACTGACATCCGCCACGAAGATGTCGAGGCCGCCACACCGCTATTTTTCAACACCCTCCAACCCAAACCAGAACAAATCATCGCCGCATACTGGCCAAAAGGGCGGGAATTCGACCCCACCCATATATTAGAACAGGCTCTCAATCAGGGACACAAATGCGCGCTGCCAAAGATTGCCTCCGATACAAAAATCCTTAAATTCATCGAATGGGATGGAAAGACCGAGTTGGTCAAAGGCCCCTTCGGCATTATGGAGCCGGGGCAGGGCAGGGAGCTTTCCCCCGATATCTTCATCGTCCCCATGCTCGCTTTTGACCGCCGTGGCAACCGTCTGGGCCAGGGCGGCGGCTATTACGACGCCACGCTCGCCCACTACCGCGCGCAAAAAAACATCACCGCTGTTGGAATTGCCTATGCTTTGCAGGCCGTTTTGTTTAACCTGCCCACCGAAGACCACGATCAGAAAATGGATTACATCCTCACACCGCAAGGCATAACGGATTATAGAGACTAATATGCGCATTCTTTTTATTGGAGATATATTTGGCCGCTCTGGCCGTGAAGCCCTGCAAAAACACCTGCCGCGCCTGCGCGAAGATCTCACCCCTGACGTCATCATCGTTAATGGTGAAAATGCCACCAATGGCCGCGGAATCAATATCAAACACTGTAAGGAGTTCTATGAATGGGGAGTCGATTGCATCACCACGGGCAACCATGTCTGGGACCAGCGCGAAATCATTCCCCACATCGCCAGAGACGAAAAACTCCTGCGCCCCGTAAACTTTCCCGAAGGGACCCCCGGTCGCGGCATCTATAAACACCGCCTTCCTGATGGCCGCACAATCACAATCATTAACGCTATGGCCCGACTGTTTATGGATGCTATGGACGATCCGTTCCGCATCGTGGGTGACCTTTTAAAAAATGAGAAACTCGGGCAAGCCACGGATGCTATCTTCATCGACTTTCACGGCGAAACCACATCGGAAAAAATGTCATTCGCTCACTATGTCGATGGCAAAGCCACAGGCGTAGTCGGCACCCACACCCACATCCCCACCGCAGATGCGCATATACTGGAAAAAGGCACAGCCTACCAAACCGACGCAGGCATGACCGGAGATTACAACAGCGTTATCGGCGTGGAAAAAGAAATGGCCACGCAGCGCTTTATTAAAAAAATGCCTGGTGAACGCTTCCTGCCTGCAAATGGCGAAGCCACACTCTGCGGCTGTTTGATCGTTTCCGACGATAAAACCGGGCTTGCCCGGTCAATCGACCCCATCCGCCTCGGCGGTATCCTGCCGGAATGCATGCCCCCGGCCATATAAAGCTAACTTTCTTGCTGCGCCGTTTCAGGATGACGCTCAAAAAACCGCATGCACGCATCCGTTAAAGCATGCACCAACTCCGCCCCGTCCGCGCCGCCGTCTCCCTTGATCCGGCCCTGTATAATTGCGCTAATCGTCGTGTGAAAGGCCAGAATAATCTCAACTGCCTCAATATCCGGCTCCTCCAGAACCTCCAGAAAATGAATAAGCTTGTCCGCAATCTCTGAAACAAGGTTATAGCGAAACATCCCGCCATTGGCTTTAAGCTGCATCGCCGGATACAACATGCTCGCCATAATCTCTTCAACATCGTTCGCATGGGAGTATCCCTTGGCTTTCTCTATACCGCCCATCAAAGCGCCAAGATACATAGCCCCCAAAGGCTCAAACTCCAGAGTGTTTTCTTCCAGAAGCTTTTGCGCCTTGTCCAGAATCTCGCCGCTGATCCCGCCGCTCCCGGCCTTTTGCTTTAAAACATTCGGCGGCTTGATAAATTCGGCTCTGCGAAGCGGCGTACGGTTATAATGTTTCATCTTCTGCCTACATCCCTGCCAAGCTACAATAATGGGTTGTTTTTAACCACAGGCCCGTCCAGATGAACGCGCTCCGAAGCAAGATCGCTCTCGCGCCGCAAAGCCCCATTATAGGCTGTATCATTTTTCCGCCGCCTGTCCGGTCCGAAAAACGCTTCAGAGCGCACAAACTGGCGCGGCCTTTCAATAATCTGCGCAATGCGCCGATATAGGTCCCGCGCGTTAAACGGCTTCACAAGAAACTCCGTTACGCCCGCATCACGCGCCTGCATCACGCGGCGTCTTTCGCTAAAACCCGTCATCAGAATCACTGGAACAAACTGATTCCCGCTGGCCGGGTCGTTCCGTATCCGGCGTGTCAGGGAAATCCCGTCGCCCGGTTTCATCATCCAGTCCGTAATAACAAGATCGGGAGAACTTCGGCGAAAAACCTCAAATCCCTCTTCGCCGTTCCCCGCCGTAATAAGATTCTTGAACCCGTAAACTGTCAGCAAGGATTTAATAAGCTCGGTCATCGGCATATTATCCTCGACAATCAAAACGGAAATCTCTGAAAAGTTATAAGCCATCGAACCTGATTTTTTATTTCCAAAACGACTCTTCCCATTCTAACACAAGTTCTTGTTAATGATGGCGTTTTTATTCAGGTTTAGCAGCAAAACACCCGCAACCCCCTTGTGAAATCCCTGAAAATCTTTATATACTCGCCGTATCTAATTTAAGAGTAAAGGGACATAAACAATGGCCGGACATTCCAAATGGGCAAATATTAAGCATAGAAAAGGCCGCGCCGATGCCGTACGCGCCAAATTGTTTTCCAAGTTGGGGCGCGAAATCTACGTTGCCGCCAAGCTCGGCGGTCCGGACCCCGATATGAACCCGCGCTTGCGCCTTGCCATCGCCACCGCGCGTGGCCAGTCCATGCCTAAAGACGGCATCGAAAAAAACATCCAAAAAGGCGCGGGCAATACGGACGGAGAGGATTACGAAGAAATTCGTTACGAGGGCTATGGCCCCGGTGGCGTCGCCGTTATCATCGAGTGTCTTAGTGATAACCGCAACCGCACCGCCGCAGAGATTCGCTCTCTTTTTTCCAAAGGCAACGGAAACCTCGGTGAAACCGGCTCCGTAAATTTCATGTTCGATCGCGTAGGTGAAATTGCCTTCCCCGCAGATAAAGCCGGAGCAGATGAAATGTTTGAAGCCGCTCTCGAAGCCGGGGCTTCAGATGTAGAAAGCGATGAGGAGCTCCACGCAATCTTCTGCGAAGCCGATGATTTCGCCGATGTCCGCGATGCACTTGAGGCAAAATTCGGCGAACCGGAGCGTCAGGGCCTTATCTGGAAACCCAATGTTACCAGTGAAGTCGACGCAGACGGCGCACGTTCAATCCTGAAGCTTGTCGACGCCCTCGAAGACTGCGAAGACGTCCAAACCGTCACCACCAACTTCGAAGCCTCCGACGAGGTGATGGAGAAGATTATGGCGGAAGGGTAGCGCTCCCATGTTAAGGGTATTTTTGTTCTTGATATGTTCTTATTCTGTGGTATAGTTAAAATGTGTTTTCCCCGCGCAAGCGGGGATCTTGGGTCTTCTAAAATGTCCTGCTTTTGCAGGAAGGATAGGGTAGTATATGCTCATCTTAGGTATAGATCCCGGCTTGCAAAAAACCGGCTGGGGAATCATTGATAGCATCGGTTCAAGCTTACAGTTCGTCGGTTGCGGGCTGCTAAAAACCGATTCCAAAGCGCCGCTGCCCAACCGTTTGGCAAGCTTGCACGAACAACTGGCTGATATTATCAACATTTGGAAACCCGAAACTGCGGCTGTGGAGGAAACTTTTGTGAACAAAAACCCCGCCAGCGCGCTAAAACTGGGGCAGGCGAGGGGGGTTCTTCTCGCTGTCCCCGCGCTTTACGGCCTTGAAACGGCGGAATATTCCGCCAATAAAATCAAAAAATCAATCGTCGGCACAGGCCACGCGGCGAAAGAGCAAATGGGCATGATGATTAAAACCCTGCTTCCCACCTGTGGGCAGATTTCAGAGGATGAGGCCGACGCGCTTGCCGTCGCCATCACCCACGCGCATTATGGAAGCAGGGGCCACCCCCACCCCCTAAAAATTGGAAAACAAACTATTAAACTCAAATTAACGAATAAAAGCAAAGCAGTATGATCGGAAAACTCAGCGGCATTATTGATTCTTTTGCGCCCACACACATGATTTTGGATGTCGGCGGTGTCGGTTATCTCGTCAACGCCAGCCAGCGGACATTGGGGCGCATAGGCCAAAAAGGTGAACCCGCCAGCCTGCTCATCGAAACCGCCGTACGTGAAGATGCTATAACGCTTTATGGCTTTATTGATGCCGCCGAACAATCATGGTTCAAACTCCTGACAAGCGTTCAGGGAGTCGGCGCAAAGGCCGCCCTCGCCATTTTATCCGTTGCCCCGCCGGAAAAAATCGGCCTTGCCATCGCCGCGCAGGATAAAACCGTATTCACCCAAGCCGACGGCGTCGGGCCGAAACTCGCTACGCGCATCTTGACGGAGCTAAAAGATAAAGCCGCGAATATGGACCTTTCCCCGTCTTCCGCTGCTCCGGCAAAATTCAGCACCCTCGAAACCCAAACCGCCGCCGACGCGCTCGATCAGGACGCCGTCTCCGCCCTCGTCAATCTCGGCTACGCCCGCACCGACGCCTACACCGCTGTCGCCCGCGCTAAGGATAAGGCCAACGACAACCTCCAAACCCTCATCCGCCTCGCATTGAAGGAGTTGAGTGCATGAAGTTCATATTACTCACTCTCGCCATCTTGCTTATCCCATCGCAGAGTTTTGCTTGCGCTATTTATCCAAAGGAGAAATATGCTGATCCTTTGGACCTTATTAAAAGAACAGAAAATATTGTTCTTGCGAAAGCTATTAGGGCTGAAGTTAAAAGCCATCCTGATTACAGCGGCTTGAGCGAAGACGAAAAACTTATGGCTATTGTGGATGAGGAATATTTCTTTCCTGTGAAATATGAATTTGAGGTCATAGAGGTTTTGAAAGGCAGCCCTGAAAAAAGTTTCACACTGGATGGGCATGTTCTTGGAAATAATTCACATTATAATAACCACGAAGATAAAGGTTTTTGGGAAAATGACGAAGGACGAACCATTTTTGCCGCAGGCGACTGCAAAAGACGTGATGGTTTCGCTGTAGGTTCTGTTTATTTAATGTTTCTGAATGAGCCATATCACAGAAAAAGCTTTGAACGGATCGTTTCTTTCCAAAATCCAGAAAATGAAGACAGGTGGTTGTCTTATGTTAAGAACCGAACAGTACATATTAAGGTCATAAACGAGTAAAGGAGCACTGAGCGCTTGGTGTTCTTGGTGGTAAAATAAATCTATGGAAGCCGTAACAAAAAACGCAGAATTACAACCCGTGCCACAAGACTTCGAAAAAGGGGAGGAGGGGGCCTTGCGCCCGCTATCCCTCGACGAATTCATCGGCCAGCCTGCCTTGCGCGACAACCTGCGCGTGTTTGTCGAAGCCTCCCGCGCGCGCGGCGATGCGATGGACCACGTCCTGCTCTTCGGCCCGCCGGGCTTGGGCAAAACCACGCTCGCACAAATCGTATCCAAAGAGCTTGGCGTGGGATTCCGCGCCACCTCCGGCCCCGTCATCGCCAAATCCGGCGATCTCGCCGCCATCCTCACCAATCTCGAACCAAACGACGTCCTCTTTATCGACGAAATCCACCGCCTTAACCCGGCGGTTGAGGAAATTCTCTACCCGGCCATGGAGGACGGCAAGCTCGACCTCATCATCGGCGAAGGCCCCGCCGCGCGTTCCGTCCAGATCGACCTTGTTCCATTCACCCTTGTCGGCGCAACCACGCGCTCCGGCCTGCTCACCAATCCGCTGCGCGACCGCTTCGGCATCCCGCTACGGCTGGAATTCTACAGCAGTGAAGAACTCGCGCTTATCGTCTCGCGCACCGCGCGGCTGCTGAATATGCCGCTCGCCGAAGACGGCGCGCTCGAAATCGCCAAGCGTTCCCGCGGAACCCCCCGCATTGCCGGACGTCTCACCCGCCGCGTGCGTGACTTCGCCCACGCGCAAAAAGCCGCGAATATCAACAAAACCCTCGTTGATGGCGCGCTTAAACGCCTCGACGTTGACGGCGCAGGCCTCGATTCCATGGACCGCCGATACCTGAGCTGCATCGCCGAAAATTACGGCGGCGGCCCCGTCGGCGTCGACACACTCGCCGCCGCCCTGTCCGAACAACGCGACATGATCGAAGACGTCATTGAACCCTACCTCCTGCAACAAGGCCTCGTCCAGCGCACCCCCCGCGGCAGAATAATTTCCGATAAAGGCTGTAAATATTTGGGAGCAAAGCCCAAAACGGCACCTCAAAGCGGATTATTCGAAGAATGACCCGTCACAGAACCGACATCCGCATCTATTACGAAGACACCGACGCAGGCGGCGTTGTCTATCACGCCAATTATATTGCCTATGGAGAGCGCGCCCGCGCAGAATTTCTGCGTCATATCGGCCATCAATCCAGCGATCTGGCGAAGGATTTCGGCACGACATTCGTTGTAAAACATATTGAGATAGAATATCTCAAACCGGCATTTTTGGATGATTTGCTCACGGTGCATACAAGCATCACAAGCTTGAAAAACTCCAGCTTTACAATGCATCACGAAATTCAAAAAGCTGGACAAATTATCGCCGATTTGCATGTCGTGCTTGTATGTGTGGATGCAACTGCGATAAAACCTATACGTATACCTGAAGTGCTACGAATCGAATTCGAAAAGCTGATTTAAAAGGAAACACAAAATGGCTGAAGCCGTACCCGCCGCTGCCGTTGAGGGCATCGAAAATCTCGGAAGCTTCGATCACGACTTGTCGATGATCGGCCTTTTTATGAACGCCGACATTATCGTAAAGGCTGTGATGTTCATGCTGATGATGGCCTCACTCTGGAGCTGGGCGATCATCTTTTCCAAAAAATCCACACTCAGCCGGGTCAACCGCAAAGCCAATATTTTCGAAGATTCCTTCTGGTCCGGCGAACCGCTCGATAAAATCTACCAGCGGGTGAAAAATTCCAAACCCGACCCCATCCTTGCGACCTTCTCCGCCGGAATGGAGGAGTGGCAGGCCGGCGTGGCCGGTGGCGTCCCGGTCAAGGAAAGCATGCAGGCCTCCTTGCGCCAGCGCGTCGAGCGCTCCATGAATGTCGCCATTGGCCGGGAAATCAATGCCCTTGAGCGCGGCATGACCTTCCTCGCCTCCGTCGGCTCCACCGCGCCGTTTATAGGTCTGTTCGGCACCGTCTGGGGCATTATGAACTCTTTTTCCTCTATCGCCGCCACAAACAACACCTCACTCGCCGTGGTTGCGCCGGGCATAGCCGAGGCGCTCTTCGCTACGGCACTCGGACTCGTCGCCGCAATTCCCGCCGTTGTAGCCTATAACGTCTTTTCAAACGGCATTAACCGCTACGCAGACCGGCTCGAAGCGTTCACTGACGAGTTCCTTGCAATTCTTTCCCGCCACCTTGATTCGCAAGAAGGCGAGGCATCAAGCAGAAAGGCCGCCGAATAATGGGCGCAACGCTGGCCACAAAAACCCGTAGCCGGGGAAGGCGCACCGGCGGAACTTACCGCCCGATGGCGGAAATCAACGTCACGCCCTTTGTCGATGTCATGCTGGTGTTGCTCATCGTTTTCATGGTGGCCGCGCCGCTGCTCACCTCCGGCGTAGCCGTTGACCTTCCGCAGTCCGAAGCTAAATCTATACCCGATGAAGATAATAAACCCATCGAAATCACTCTGGCCAAAGATGGCAAGCTTTACATCGGAGACAGTGAAATGAACCCGGAGAAACTCCGCTTTCAGCTTCAGGCCATGACCGAAGGACAAATCGACCGCCGTATCTATATCCGCGCCGATCAGGGCCTTGAATATGGCCGGGTCATGAAAGTGATTGGCTCAATCAACGCCGCCGGCTTTTCGAAGGTCGCCCTGATTTCAGAGAATACCAGCAGGTAAAAATCTTATGAACGCCCAGCGTCAGGAGAACAAGCAAGCAAGTCCTGAAGGCTCTATGAAAGGGCCGTTCGTTAAATCCGCCGTTTTTCACGGCCTGATTTTTATCATCGCGCTAGTCGGCTTACCCTTCGCAAAGAAAGAGCCTGTGATAACTGCGCCGCTCAGCGTGGAACTCGTTGATATCTCTGAGCTCAGCCAAACAAATAAACAGCCGCCCCCCAAAGCCAAACCCATCGAAAAACCTAAGGAACCCGAACCTCCAAAGCCTCCGCCTGAAGAATTGAAGAAACCCGAACCCATTCCGGAAGCCAAGGAGCCTGATCCGCTCCCGCCGCCAAAACCAAAAGAGGAGCCGAAAAAAGAGCCTGAAAAACCCAAGGAAAAACCAAAAGAAAAGCCCAAGCCTAAGCCGAAAGAAAAGCCTAAGGAAGAACCAAAACAGGAAGACCTGTTCAGCAGTCTTTTAAAGGATTTAACCCCGGTTGAAGAAGAGCAGAAAAAACAAAATCAGGACGCGCCCAAACCCGATGACGGACAAATCGCCGACTTCGCCAACCAGATCAGCATGAGCGAGCTTGACGCCCTGCGCGCGCAGATCGAGCCTTGCTGGAACGTGCCGTCGGGCGCTAAATATGCCGAAGACCTCGTCGTCACTTTGCGCCTGAGCATGAACCGGGATAGAACCGTACGCGACGTACGGATTGTTAACAACCGCAACGACAGCGCGTTCAGAGCTGCCGCAGATTCCGCAGTGCGCGCGGTGCGCAACCCCAGGTGCTCCCCCCTGAGATTACCCCCCGAAAAATATGATCAATGGAAGACAATAATCATTAATTTCGACCCCAGCTCTATGCTATAAGGAACGACAATACGATGACTCGAAAGGCACAGTTCATGAAAAAGCTATTTTTGATCCTGGTTTTATTCCTGATCCCTCAGGCCGCGCAGGCAGAAATCCGCCTTGACCTTACGCGCGGCGTAAGTGAGCCGATGCCCGTTGCTGTCACAAGCTTTCATGCCACAGCGCCGCAGCACCGCGATTTTGCCACGCAAATCCCGCAAGTGATCTCCGCCAACCTCGAAAGCTCCGGCCTGTTCAAACCGCTCAACCCCCGCGCTTTCGTTCAGGATGTAAGTTCAATCGCCGCTGACGGCCCGCGCTTTGGCGAATGGCGCGCCATTAACGCTCAGGCCCTCATCACCGGTAGCGTCACCACCGCCGCCGATGGCCGCACCCGCGTCGAGTTCCGCCTCTGGGATGTTTTCAGCCAGAAACAGCTCATCGGCATGGCCTATATGACAACTCCGCAAAACTGGCGGCGCATCGCCCATATTATTTCAGATGAGATTTATAAACGCCTGACAGGCGAGGATGGCTATTTCGACACGCGCATTGTCTATGTCGCCGAAAGCGGCCCGCCGACAAAACGGGTCAAGCGTCTGGCCATTATGGATCAGGACGGCCAGAACCATAAATACCTCACCGACGGACGCGATCTGGTTCTCACTCCGCGCTTTTCGCCTTCGCGCCAGCAGATAACTTATATGTCCTATGGCCGCAGCGGCCCGCGTGTGTATCTTTATGATATCAACACCGGGCGCCATGAGGAACTCGGCAACTTCCCCAATATGACCTTTGCTCCGCGCTTTTCGCCTGACGGCAATAACGTCATTATGTCGATGGCGCAAAACGGCAATACCGATATTTATGAGATGAGCCTGCGCACGCGCAAACCGCGCCGTGTCACCAGCAACGCATCTATCGACACCGCTCCGTCCTATTCCCCCGATGGCCGCAGGATCGTCTTCGAATCCGACCGTGGCGGCTCGCAGCAACTCTACACAATGGATGTAAACGGCAGCGACGCACAGCGCATCACCTTCGGCAAAGGGCGCTACGCCAACCCCGTCTGGTCGCCACGCGGCGATCTCATCGCCTTTACCCGCATGTATCAGGGTAAATTCTATATCGGCGTGATCCGTCCCGACGGCTCCGGCGAACGCCTCATCACCAACGCATACCATGTGGAAGGGCCAAGCTGGTCACCCAATGGCCGCGTCCTGACATATTTTAAAGAGCGCCCGGTTGGCCCCGGCGGCAGCGGGCGTCAGGCCAAAATCTATACGATTGATATCACAGGCTTTAACGAGCGCTGGCTCCGCACACCCCAAGACGGCTCAGACCCGGCATGGTCACCGCTTAATCCTTAAAAGCCATCGTCATTGCGAGGAGGCCTTCAGGCCGACGCGGCAATCCATACAGTTTTTCTTAGATATGGATTGCTTCGCTACGCTCGCAATGACAAATCCGAAAACATCTCAATAACCTGCTCGTAAGTATCGCGCTTAAACGGCACGATAAGATCAAGTGTGTCACGCAAACCCACCCACTGCCACGCGCGGAATTCGGGCCGCTCATCCGCATTCAGGCGGATATCGCTATCCTCGCCCGTAAAGCGCATCGCAACCCAGTGCTGCTCTTGCCCGCGGTAACACCCGTCCCAAAGCTTATGCAACAACCGCTCCGGCAGATCATAGCGCGTTGTCCGCTCGGAAATCTTCAAAAGCGCCGCATGCTCCGTCCCAATCTCTTCCTTAAGCTCCCGCAAAGCGGCTGCTTCAAGATCTTCTCCCTCGTCAATACCGCCCTGCGGCATCTGCCACGCACCGGGCGTATCAATCCGCTCACCCACAAAAACCTTGCCATCACTGTTGAACAAGGCAATGCCGACACAGGGGCGATAGGGCAGGGCGCTTCGATCCGTGGTCATCTTCAGTTTCTCTCAATATAAGGATCGGCAATCGCCGAAACCGGAACCGAAACGACCCCTTGTTGCTCAAGCTCTGCAAGCCAGCTTTCTAAGGAAACAATATTGTTGGGCGAAGGGTTAAGCGTAACAACAGCCCCGCCTTCGGTGTCGATATGCGCCTGCACCGCCTTTAAAGCCGGGCCTTGCGGGTCGATAATACCCAAAAGCGCAAACGCTTGTGTATGGGGCTTACCCATATCCGCCGCCAAAGCCCCAAAAAAGCTGTCCGAAGCGGTATTCAGTTCAAAATACCCAAGTCCTCGCCCGAAAATGTCGCGTGCCATATTCTTAAACATCGCGCCCGAATTGTTCAGCGCGCTATCGGTAAAAGCCGCAATCCCGGCATAACCGGTTGCCCGCCCTAAAAGCCATGCCAGCCGCTCCTGATTATATTGCAAGCTCACCCGCGTCAGCAGCCCCTTCGCCCCCGGATCATCCAATGGAAAACGGTTGTTTTCGATCGGAAGCTGCAACCACACCTCATGCCCGTCAGCCCGGGCCTTTTGCACCCATTCCTCCGGATCCGCCGAATAGGGGGACAGAATAAAAGAAACGCTAGAGGGCAGCGCCGCAATCATACTCTCCGAAAGCGCTTTGGACAGGCCGAAATTCTTTACCCCCACCGCAATATAAGGTTTCGAAAGATTGAGCGTAAACGGCTTCTTGTAAATCTCAAACGGCGTTTGCATCGGGCTTTTCGCAACAGGAAGAAGCCCGTATTCCGTCTCTTCAAAAAACCCCGGAACCGGCGACTGCCGCAAAGATTTAGCCTGCCGTCCGACAAGCTCCTCAAGGCTTAAATCCTCATCATGGCTTTGCCCATGCGGCGTTTCGGCAACCGAAACCGCTTTCGCAGAATCATGGGCGGTTTGAGCCTCGCCCATGTCATGATGTGCCGCAATCTCAGAAACGCGAGCCCGGTCAACCAGAACGGTCTGAGAAGCCAGCCGCTCTTCCAGCCCTTGCAGGGTTTGCGCCCGAGCAAAAAACAAATACGCGAAAAGCGCCGCATAAACGGCAAAAACACCAAGCAGGCCAACCACAAAGGTTTTAAAAGAAAACAGACTATGGATGCTTTGCACCGCAGACATCTTTATTCCGCAGCTTGCTGTTTGGCCGGCTCTTCAGACTGCGCGTTCTGGGCCTCATGATGCGCGCCTCTGTATAATGTCAGGCCGTTCAGAAGGTCCAGCGCCCGCAAAAGCTGATAATCTTTAACCTCCTCTTTCGCCTCATCATCCTCATCGCTCTCTTCATCCGCCTTGTTGTCATTCACAGGTTTCTTGTCCAGCGCACCTTTCAGGTTCTCCTCACGCAGACGTCTGCTGACATCATAGGTTTCGATCTTCGCAGGCTCCACAAGAATATCCGGCTCAATGCCTTTGGCCTGAATAGAGCGCCCCGACGGCGTGTAATAACGCGCAGTCGTCAGGCGCATGGCTCCATGCCCCGGAAGCGGAACAACAGTCTGCACAGAGCCTTTACCAAAAGACTTCGTACCCAGTAAAATCGCCCGGCGGTGATCCTGCAACGCCCCGGCCACAATCTCCGAAGCCGATGCCGACCCGCCGTTAATCAACACAACAACCGGCAAACCGTCGGCCAGATCGCCCGGCGTGGCGTTATCGCGTTTCGTATCTTCTTCATGGCGCCCGCGCGTCGAAACGATTTCCCCCTTGTCCAGAAAGATATCGGAAACCGCAATTGCCTGATCCAGCAGCCCGCCCGGATTGTTCCGCAAATCCAGAACATACCCGTTAAGCTTGTTCCCAAGCTCGGCCTTGATCTCCTGCATTGCTTTTTTCAGCCCCGACTCGGCATTCTGGTTAAAGGTCGTAATCCGCAAATAACCGGAATTGCCCTCAACCCTGTGCCGCACTGAGCGAATCTTGATAACATCACGAACCAGCGTCATCTCAATAGGCGCATCCGCACCCTCGCGGCTTATAACAAGGTCAATCTCTGTGCCGACCTTCCCGCGCATTTTGTCAACCGCCTCGGAAAGCGATAACCCCATAACCGGCTCATCATCAATCTGCACGATATAATCACCGGCCTGAACGCCCGCCGCCGCCGCAGGCGTGTCGTCAATCGGAGAAACAACCTTCACAACACCGTTTTCCATGGTGACTTCAATACCCAGCCCGCCAAATTCCCCGCGCGTGCTAACCTGCATATCTTCAAACTTCTCATTGTTGAGATAGGACGAGTGCGGGTCAAGCGCTGTCAGCATTCCATTAATTGCATTTTCAATGAGCTCCTGATCGCCTTTTTCTTCAACATATTGCGCCCGGACGCGCTCGAACACATCGCCAAACAAATCAAGCTGCTCATATGTTTCGCTGTAATCCGCCGGTTGCGAACCCGCTGTGCGCTCTTCTTCTTCCGCATAAGACGAAGAAAAGGGAAGCGTAAATACCAAGGCAGCGGTAAGAAACAGAATAGAAAAAATGCGCATTAGCTTAGATCTCCAAATTTTTTCGCCGGATCGACGGGTTTGCCTTTATGACGAAGCTCATAATATAAAACGGGTTCCTGCCCGGACGAACTTTCATGAAGCACACCCAAAGGCTCTCCAGCCCCGACAGATTGCCCCACCACTGTATCAATATTTTCCAAACCTGCAATAAGGCTGTGCCAACCTTCCTGATGTTCAATAATCACCATATTGCCGTAATTCTTGAAATAACCGGCAAACTGAATAATTCCGCCCATCGGCGCAACGACCAGCGCGCCGGCCCGGCCTTCTATATCAAGCCCTTCGCTCGGCGCGCCAAAATTATCCGGGTCTTTATACCCTGTTTTGATAATGCCCGGCAGAGGCAGGCGCGGCGCCCCCGGCTTCGGCGGTTTTGCACCCACCGCGCGGCCTCTGGTGCTGGAAGTAGCCTTGGAATTACGCGTACGCTCTTCCTCTAATTTGCTGACAAGGTCCTGCAAATTTTTCGCCTGCGAAGAAATTTTTTCGATTTTCTTTTGCTGAGAATCCAGATCTTTTTGCGTCCCCGCATAAAGATCCGTACGTTTTTCCACCAGCGTTTTAAGCTCCTGCTGCTGATTTTTCAGCTTCTTTGACGCCGAAACAACCTCCAGACGTTTGCCCTGTAAATCCTCCGAAACACTTTGCAGCCGCGACAAAGTCGCTTTAAGGTCACTCGCCTGTTTATTAAGCGCCGGAAGAATCTCCTCAAGCAACATGGCGCTCTGCGCGGTTTTAAGCGGCGCTTCCGGGCGCACAATCAACGCTTCTGGCGGCATCCGCCGCAAACGCTCAAGCGCCAGAATAAGCGAGGCGATAGAGCTGCGATCGCTTTGCAGTTTATCGGTAAGGTCTTTTTCTTCTTCCTCCAGCTTTACGATTTTCAAATCAAGCTGTTGCAGGTTTTTCTCGTTCTTCTGAATATCTTGCGCTGTTTTAACAAGGCGGCCCTTGGTTCCGTCCAGCTCTTTTTCAATCTCCTTCAGGTTTTTCTCCAGCGCCGCCCTATCTGCCTTTCTGGCCTTCAACTTCTCCTCAAACGCACCAATTTCTTTGCTTTTATTCGGCGGAATCGGCGCATTTTGCGCACCAGCAGGCGCCGCAAAAACAAAAGCGAAAACAAGAAACAAAACAATCAGGCGCATTTTTAATCCCTGTGATAAGGGTGGTTTTTCAGGATTTGCTGAACCCTGTAAATCTGCTCTAAAAGCATAACACGCGCAAGCATATGCGGCCATGTTTGCTGGCCAAAACTGAGGAGAAAATCCGCCCGCTCGCGAATTGCATCATTTAAACCATCCGCACCGCCGATAATAAATTGCACATTCGAGCGGCTTTCATTTTGTAAATCCTGAAATTTTTCGGCAAGTTTGCGCGAGGGCAGGGAGGTTCCGCGTTCATCCATCGCAATGAGGTAAGACGCGGGATGAATACGCTCGAGAATTTGCCTGCATTCATCTTCATGAATTTTAACCTGATCTTTATGCCGGGATTCGATTTCATGAACGCTGACCGCCCATTCCATGCGTTTGAGATAATCGTGAAACAAGTCGAAATGTGCGCCTTTTTTCAGGCGCCCGCAGGCAAGAATCTGTATATTCATATATGAAGGTTATCAGGCCTGAAGCTGATCGCCAACCACTTCAAACGGCTGGAATGCCCCCCACATTTTTTCAATATTGTAAAAGCTCCGTACTTCCGGCCTGAAAAGGTGGATGATAACATCTCCCGCATCCACAGCCACCCAGTCCGATCGCTCTTTTCCCTCAACGCTCACACTCTTGATACCGTTAAGGGCCAGCTTTTTAAGAAGTCTGTCTGTCAGGGCGCTGACATGCCGGGAAGACGTTCCGGATGCAACAATCATATAATCCGCCAATCCGGTCTGCTCATCGAGTCTGATACTCATAATGTCTTCTGCCTTATCTGCGTCCAATGACTGCTCGATAAGGGTTTTAAGTTCTTCGGGACTTAGATGCCCCTGTGGGTCATAATTTTGAATGGCCGAAGCCTCCTTTCGCATTATCGCTTTTTGGGTTGCTCATTAAAAAAGCCGAACGCAAGCGCTCAGCCGGACATGTGCAATACAGGGCACAAAAAATGCGGTTCGGGTTACAAACACCAACAACGCCACTGGGATTAAACCTCATCCGGCCTCCTTTGGTAACGTTATCCTTGCGTCGCTTCCTGACCACATACCTATATTATAGGCCCTTTCAAGCCTCGCGGCAACAAGACTCCGCCCTGAAATACGATGCTACGCAGCATACTCTTTGTTATTTCCCTTTTCTTTCAGTGCGTTGTTGCGAATTTCTGTAGAGGATATGTTGAGCATTTTTTTCTGCATCATCCAGTATGTCACCCCGGAATTGAGAGGATAGCGCCCGCTTTTATCTATAACAACATGGCGCTGCTTCCCATACATCCTGAGCGGACAGGAACTCACCAAGGAGCGCGCCGGATTGCGCGTAAGATGAACCATCGGAATCTCTGCCAGCAAATCCCGCCAGCGGTTCCACCTGTGCAGTCCCAGGGCGTTATCCATCCCGCTGATCCAGACAAACTTTGTACCGGCATAAAAAGTTTTAAGTTTTTTGACCGAGTCATAAGTGATGCTAGTCCCCATATCACCCTCAATACCGGAAACAAGAATTTTAGGATGCTCCGCAAGGGCCTCGCAAAGCCGCATGCGCTCGGCAAGGGGCAGGGGCTTTTCTTCCTTGATCGGGTTTTGCGGGCTGACCAGCCACCATACAGCGTCCAGATGTAGCCCCTTCATCGCGGCCAGAGAGATATGCACATGCCCCTCATGCGGCGGGTTAAACGACCCGCCCAAAAGCCCCACACGCATATTCTTCCATCGCGGACTGTTTAACAGATGTGGCTGTGTAAAAAGCGACATAGGCAGATTGTCCCGTTTACGGGCGGGTTTGTCCAGTCCCGCGCACAAGATACTTATAGGTGCAAAGCTGCTCCAGCCCGACAGGCCCGCGCGCATGCATCTTGCCCGTAGCAATGCCAATCTCCGCGCCAAAACCGTACTGCCCGCCATCGGCAAACTGCGTCGAGGCATTGTGCATAACACTGCCACTATCAACATTTTTAAGGAAATATTCGACCGCACCCGCATCTTCGCTCACAATAGCATCCGTATGATGCGAGCCGTAGGTGTTAATATGCTCCACAGCCTCCTCAACGCCGTTCACCACCGCAACGCTGATCTTCGCATCCAGATATTCTGTGCCCCAATCCTCACTCAAAGCTTCGCCTATGCGCCCGTCCAAAGCCTGCGCCATCTTGTCGCCAACCATAGTGCAGCCGCCATCTAAAAGCTTTGAAAGCACAGACTTTGCAGTGTCCGGATCAAGATTTTGATCCAGCAACAACGTTTCCGCCGCATTACAAACCCCCGTGCGGCGCAGCTTGGAATTAAACGTAACATCAACGGCAATCCGGGGGTCCGCATTTTTGTGAATATAAACATGACAAATACCATCGAGATGACTGAAAACCGGCATGCGGGCTTCTTTCTGTACCCGTTCGACAAGGCTTTTGCCGCCGCGCGGAATCATCACATCAATAAACTGGCTGGCTGCCAGCATCGCGCCGACCGCCTCCCGGTCCGGAACCGGCACCATAGACACTGCCGCCTCGGGCAAGCCCCGTTCTCTCAAAACATCTTGAATAAGCCCGTGCAAAGCCAAAGAACTGTGCAAACTTTCCGAACCGCCGCGCAGAATCACCGCATTGCGGGATTTCAGGCAAAGCGCCGCCGCATCAATCGTAACATTCGGGCGCGATTCATAAACCATTCCCAAAACGCCAATCGGCGCAGCTACACGCTGAATGTTAAGCCCGTTCGGGCGCTCCGTCTCCCAAAGCACACGGCCCACAGGGTCTGGCAGGGCGGCTATAACCTCCAGCCCCTCGGCCATGGCCTCGATTCTCTCCTCATTCAGCGCAAGACGATCAAGCATCGCCGCGCTCAAACCCTTTTGCTCCCCGGCGGCCAGATCCTTTTTGTTAGCCTCTAAAATAGCCGGAATATGGGAGCGCAGCTTTTCTGCTAAATCCGTAAGAACCGCATTGATACCGGCCTCTGAAACCTGAGAAAGAGTTCGACTGGCCGCTTTGGTGTCTTGCCCAAGCGCATAAACAATATCCTGCGGAGACTGTTTTTCGGCTGGCTCAGACATGGTGCAAACCTTTACTAATGGATATTTTTAGAAACACCTTTAATCGCCGCATCAACAAGCTTTTCATTCGCTTTTTTATCAAGCTTGTCGGCAATAATCTCGCTCGTCGCGGCAATGGCAAGATTGGAGGCATGCTCAAGAATTTCATCCTTGGCATTTTGCTTCATACGCTCCAACCGCTCCTGAAACTGCTTTTCACGTCGCGCTATCGTTTCATCAAGATCTTTTTCCGCTTTTTTGCGGATTTCTTCGGCCTGCTGCTTCGCTGTCGCCAGAATTTTTTCGGCATCATTCACCGCATCTTTATGCTTGCGCTGATATTGCGCCAGCATCTCCTGCGCCTCAATACGCAGATTTTCAGCCGTCTTAATTTCCTCACGGATCGACTCGATCCGCCCGTCAAGCATAGCAAGCAGAGCGCCTTTCCCGAATTTAAAAACCAGACTCGCAAAAATCACAAAGGAAAGCAGAAGCCAGATTGAGGGATCATGAAGAAGTTCCATATCTTTTATCCTTTACGCCGCTTTCTTATCAATATTTTTGACAAGGATTTTTGCTCTGTCCAGATCCGTAGATATCCCGACGATTTTCTCAGCCGCCACACTCGCAATTTCCGCAGCGATAGAATGCATGTCAGACATAGCCTTGTCTTTAGCTCCCGCTATAAGCTTTTCCGTATCAGCACTTTTGTTGGCAGAGCGCTTCCTGAAAGCTTCCAGCTTTTCGTTGGCTTTATTTTTGATGTCTTCATCCGCCTCAACAAACAAACCCGAGGCTTTCTTCCGCGCATCGTCCAAAATGGCCTCATAGGCCTGATGAACCTTTTCCGCCTCTTCTTTCATTTCTTGCGCCGTGTCCAGGTCGCCCTCAATCTGCTCCCGGCGGTTTTCCAGCGTGCTGGAAATTTCAGGCAGAATTTTCCGGGCAAAAACAATGTAAAGGCACATAAAGGTTACAGCCAGCCAGAAAATCTGGCTTGGAAACCATGTCGGGTCCATCTGTGGCAAACCTGCCGAAGCGTGCTGTGCAGCGGCATCCGCGTGCGCACCGGCCACTTCGCCGCCGTGATGGGCACCTGCCTCGCCTTTTTCGACAAGCTTTCCACCTTCATGGACATCATATTCGGGCGCAGAGCTACCGCCCCCGATATATTCCTCGCTATCAGCGGCAAAAGCCTGCCCCGCTGCAAAAAACAGCAAGGAGGCTTTTACACTGTATCTTAGAAAAAATGCGTTCATCGCACACTTACTTAAAGAGGATCAAAAGAGATACACCAAGAGCGAAAATCGCCAGCGCTTCCGTCAACGCGAAGAAGAGCAGGTATTTGCCGCCCAGAATTTCGTCGGATTTGGGGTTGCGCGCAATCGCATCGTTATATGAGGCGAAAATCAGGCCAAGGCCGATACCAACGCCCAAAAGCGGGATAAGGGCAATTGCAGCGCCAATCAATTTTGCAGCTTCTACTTCCATGTTCATTTTTCCTTTTTCAGTTTAGGTCTGGGTTAAAGTTTAAAATTCAAGTTTTTGAATAATTCTCGCGCGCATCCTACAGATTTAGTGATGAAGATCAACCGTATCTTTCAAATATATACAGCTCAGGATCGCAAAAATATAAGCCTGTAAAACCGCGACAAGAAGTTCAAGAGAATAAAGCGCGACATTAAAGACCATCGGCACAAGCCCGGCCACAAGGCCGATACCGCCAAGGCCCAGCATCATCGTGCTGAAACCCGCGAAAACCTTAAGCATCAGGTGTCCGGCCATCATATTGGCGAATAAACGCAAAGACAGCGTCGCCGGACGAATAAGAAACGATAAAATCTCAATCGGCACAATCAGCAACTGCATAACAATAGGCACACCCGGCGGGGTGAAAAGCGTCAGAAACTTCAGACCGTGATTGTAAAAACCCATCACTGTCACAATTAAAAAGATCATAAGAGCAAGTGCGCCCGTCACAATAATATGGCTTGTATAAGTAAAAGTATGAATAACATGCGGAACCGAGGGAAGCAGCCCCAAAACATTACCCATCAAAACAATGATAAAAACGGTAAAGATCAGCGGAAAGTATTGGCGTCCGTGAGAACCCACATTTTCACGGACCATCCCGGCCACAAATTCATAGAGCATTTCCGAAAACGCTTGAAGACGGCCCGGAACAAGGGCCTGCTTTTGCATGGAAAACATAAGGAAACCGGAAGAAAGGACGGCACCGATCACCATCCAGAGCGAGGAATTGGTGAAAGACAGGTCCATGCCTGAGGCTTCAAAGGGAATAATCGGGGTAATCACAAACTGATGAATGGGGTCTAAAGCCACGGCGTCACTCTTTTTCCTTGTCTATATTGTCGTCCAGCTTTAATGCTGGCGCCTTATTAGCGTCTTTTTCACGCTTGTGCAACTCCGAATATCCAACCCCCATGCCTAAATTTTTATTCAAGCGGAAAATAGCCATAAATCCGGCGCACGTTCCCAATAAAAACAAAGAGATAAGAAAAATCGGCGCGGTCCCCAGCCATTGGTCCAGAAAATATCCCAAAACGGCGGAAAGCAGAACCGAAGCGACAAATTCATACCCCGCCTGCATCGCTGCCTTATTATTATGCGCCTGCCTGATTCGCCGCCGCTCTTCTTCAGACAGCGCCTCCCCGTGCTTGGCATCGTGAATTTTTTTCTCAAGGTCTTTAAGGTCAGAAGGCATGATGCAGCTCTATGCGGCCTCTTCGAGAAAGTCAAAACTCTGCTGCAAATCAACAGAAACAAGCTGCGAAACGCCTTTCTCCGCCATCGTTACACCATACAGCCGGTGCATTCGCGCCATCGTCAGGCGGTGGTGCGTGATAATAAGAAAACGCGTTTCCCCGCGCTCGGCAATCTCTTCGAGCAAATCACAAACCCGGTCGACATTGGCATCGTCCAGCGGTGCGTCAATCTCATCCAATACGCAAATCGGCGACGGGTTGGTCAGGAACATCGCAAAAATAAGCGCGATCGAGGCCATCGTCTGCTCCCCTCCGGAAAGCAAAGACAGCGATTGCAGGGCCTTACCCGGCGGCTGCGCAAAAATCTCCAGCCCCGAATTGAGAGGATCATCCGATTCGATCAACGCCAGATGCGCTTGCCCGCCGCCGAACAAGCGCACAAACAAGCGCTGAAAATGCGCATTTACATGGTCGAAAGCCGCCAACAGCCGCTCCCGCGCTTCGGTGTTGATTTTATGAATGCCGCTGCGCAGTTCCTCAATCGCCTGCACAAGATCGTTACGCTCATGCAAAAGCCCGCCAACTTCTTTCTCCAACTCACTCATTTCCTCCTCGGCGCGCAAATTAACCGCGCCGATACTCTCGCGCTCGCGAATAAGCTTCTCTTTCTTGCCTTTAAGCGATTCCAGATCCCCCAGTTCCCTATCCATATCAATCGCCGAATGCTCACGCAGCGCTTCGGGCGGCATATCAAACTTCTCTTGAATGGAAAGTTTCAGCGCTCCTTTTTGTTCTTGCATAGAAGACATAAGCGCCTGAGAGTGGGCACGGGCTTCACGGGCTTCGCCAAGCACGCTTTCGGCCTCTTTCAGTGCCCGCCCGGTTTCGGTCACTTCATTTTCAACCTGCGCGAGCTTTTCCGCCGCATCGTCACGCTGTTTTTCCAGCGCCGAGATATTGTCCAGCAGCTTCGCTTTGCTCTCCTCAAAATCATCCGGGCGCTGATCCAGCGTCTGCAACTTGTCCGCCAGTGTTTGAATACGCTCATCCAGCTCTTTAATCCGCTCCCGCGCACGAATGGCGCGGTTCTGCAAATTCACGCGTTCATCGCCAATCGCCTGCATCCGCGCATTACGAGTGTTTTGCTGCTGCACGTAAAGATCATAGGCGCGAATAGCTTCGGAATGCGCACTGCGCGCCTCGGCTAACGTCCCGCGCAAAGCCTCAAGCTGCTCTTCTTTGTTATCCTCCGAAGCATTTTCATAGGCCGCCAGCTCCCCGCGATCCGCCTTAAGCGCGGCTTCAAAGTCTTCAATATCCTGCGTTGAAAGGGCGATAACGTCATTCAGGCGGTTTACCTCGCCCGCAGTCCGCGCCTGCTCTTCACGCAAAGCCGCCCACGCATCGCGTTTTTCGTTCAACTGGTTCTGGCTCTCACGTAAAGCGTTTTGCGCCGTTTGAAGGCTTTCGCGCAAACCCGCCTGTTTTTGGATCTGCCGGTCAAACGCCGTTTGCACACCCGCCACTTCTTTTTCAATCTGCGGGCGTTTGTTGATAAGACTTTTAAGCTTGTTTTGCTGCTCAAGCTGCTGCGCATGCCGGTCCGGCGCTTCGGATTTCACGCAAAACCCGTCCCAGCGCCAATAAGTCCCATCCTTCGAAACCAGTGATTGCCCCGGCTTAAGCTCCGGCCATAGCGCATTGCCTTGCGCCGCGCTGTCCACAACGCCAATCTGGCTTAGTGCCAAATTAAGAACAGCCGGGGCCTTCACATGCGGACGCAATTCATCGGCCCCCTTGGGCAGATCCGGCAGGACATATTCATTTTTAGAATGAAGCCAGGTGCTGGAAGCTTTTTCATCCAAAGAAGCCATAAGAGAATCGCCCAAAGCGCGGGATAAGGCTTTCTCAAATCCCTGCGCCGCAGAAACATCCTGCAAGACAGGGGTAAAGTCACCTTCGTTTTCTGAATTAAGAAAGCCCTCCAAAACACTGATCTCAGTATCAAATTCAGACTTTTTGCTTTCGAGTTTTTTAAGGGCCTCCCGCGCATCGTCAATGACACCGCTAATATCATCCAGATCTTTTTGCAGCGTTTCTATAGAGGCGCCATGCCCGTCCCGGTCTTTTTCAAGCCCCAGAATATCCTTTTCAAAACCTTGTATATCCTCTGGCCCGGATTTCTCCGCTTCCAAAAGCGCCTCCTGCGCCGCGCTGCGCCGCGCCTGAACGCTTTCCAGCCGCCGCATGTTGGATTCAATACGTTGCTCCAAAGCATTCTTGCGGGCTTTCGCCTCGGCTGTGCCTTGCATAAGAGCGTTATACTGCTCCTCCAGGCTTAGAACTTTGGCCTCCAGAGCCTCCCGCGCCGCGTCTTTTTCCTCAAGCTGCCCGCCTTCTGATTTTTGCTCCTCGACAATCTGCGTATGTTCCACCTCAAGCTTTTCAAGCAGCCCGGTGCTTTCCTTCAGGCTGTTTTCTTCATGAGCCCGGTCTGTCCGCGCCTGCTCAAGCTGTTCCTTCGCCTCTTCCATAAGGCGTTCAAGATGCGCGCCTTCATCCTCAATCCGTTGCAGCGCAAGCTTTTGCGTTTGCAAAGAGGCTGCGATTTCTGCCTCTTTCTGGCGCAACGCGGGCAAATCCTCCGCCTGTGTCGTCTGCGTTTTGGTTAGCGCACTTACAACGCTAAGCCGCTCTGCGACAAGGGATTCCGCCTCTTCAAATGTCTTGCGCGTGGCACCCATCCGTTCTTGCAGCGCTTGCCACTCCATATAGGCGATAAGGATTTCCATCTGACGAATCTGTGTAGAGACGTTGCGATAGCGCGTAGCCTGCCGGGCCTGACGCTTAAGCGCATTCAAGCGCCCCTCCATGCTTCCCAAAACATCTTCAATCCGCACAAGGTTCGTATCCGCAGCCTTAAGACGAATTTCCGCCTCGTGACGACGTGCGAACAGCCCTGATATTCCCGCCGATTCTTCCAGGACAAGCCGCCGCTCCAGCGGTTTTGAATTAATAATCTGCGTAATACGCCCTTGCGAAACCATGGCCGGAGAATTCGCCCCCGTCACCGTATCGGCGAATAACATCTGTACATCCCGCGCCCGCACAGCCTTACCGTTGATTTTATAGTTCGAGCCACGGTCCCGTTCAATCCTGCGGACAATCTCGATTTCATCCGCGCTGTTATAGGCCGCCGGGGCACGGCGCGAAGAATTGTCAAGCAGCAGCGATACATCGGCAATATTACGGGCCGAACGCTTGGCCGTGCCATTAAAAATAACGTCCTCCATCCCGCCGCCGCGCATGCGCTTGGCCGAATTTTCGCCCATAACCCAGCGCAGGGCTTCAACAAGATTCGATTTCCCGCAACCATTCGGGCCGACAACGCCGTTAAGACCGGGGCCGATTTCAAGTTCGGTCCGCTCTACAAAGGACTTAAAGCCGTTTATACGCAGTTTGTTAAACTGGATCATTCGTCCTCATCCGGAATTTCACCATCGGCCCCGCCCGCCGATTCAATCGCCGTCAGGGCCTCCTGTATTGCTGCGTCAAACTTGTCAAAAGACAACGCGCCGCTTATGACCTCCTGATTGTTGACAACAAAACTCGGCGTCGAACGCACCTCCCACTGTGCCTGAACGCCCTGTATCCGCTCCAATATAGCCTTCTGAAGCGCCTCGCTGCTAACACAGGCACTAAACGTCGCCTTGTCCAGCCCGTAACGCCCCGCTTTTTCTTCCAGCAGACTCAGATAATTTTGCTCATAAGCCCAGTCTTTTTGCGTGGCGAATAAATCTGCCGCAAAATCGAAATAACGATCCTCGCTCACGCAGCGTGCCGCCATTGTCGCGTGCAGGGCGGGGGCGTTCAATGGAAAATCGGAAAATACAAGATACGCCTTACCCGTGTCGATATAGGCTTTTTTGAAATCCGCAAAAACCTCGTTATGAAATTTTCCGCAATGCCCGCAGGAAAAAGAACTGTGTTCGCTAATTTTGATCGGCGCGGAAGAATCACCCAGTATCCGCTCTTTCTTCGCAGCTTCCAGATCGAATACGGTTTCCACGGTCTCTACAGCAGGGCTTTCTTCATCGTTAAAAGCTTGCTCCACCTCTTCAACTTGAGCTGAATCAAGCTCCGGCGCTTCGGTTTCAACCGGCCCTAAAGAAACGCCGTAAGCCACAGCCAGCAGCAAAAATAAAACCCCCAGCCCTAAAAACAGCTTTTTATCTGATGATTTCTTCGCGGGAGCGCTGCTCTCGGGTGTTTTTTGTTCAGGTGTGTCGTCAGCCATGGGAATCCTCACTTAATATATCCAAGCCATGTTCACATAACACTAGCCCGGATGCCGATGTAATAGCAGTAATGCTTGCAGAAGTTCAATACAAAAGTTTCATCTATAAAGGCGTGGTGTCAATGTTTCTGCGGTATATGGCACCGCTTATCCACATGAGAAGGAAAAAGCGTTTAAGGCTTCAAAACGGCAATCTCCACGTAATCAGAATCCTCCGGAGCCGGGCCAAGCGGGCGCAGATAAAGACGCCTTTCATCAACCCCCTGCGCCAGCAAAAACGCTTCAACAGCCAGCGCCCGTTCAAGGGAAATCCTGCGCGCCGCGCTAGCCTGCCCGGAATCGCCGGACGCATAAGCACGAACCTCTATAAAACCGTCCTTATTCTCTGTGAGAAGCGGCAGGATGCTCTCCTTAATGCTCTGCTCATGCGCCGCAGAAAGAGCGCTGTCCAAAGCGTCAAAAGAAAGAACAATTACCGAGTTCTGCCCTGCCGCGCCGGAGGAAAAAAACAGGGCAAGAAGAAAGGCTAAAACCGGCAGCGTTTTCGGCATGGCTCAAATCCTTAAGCGGCCCTGAGGACCTTTTTAAGGTCGCCAAATAAAGCCCCGTTAGATACCAGAATATTCCCCGTCTCCATCGCAGAAGCCTTATCGTCATCAAGCTCGGCAATAAAGCCGCCCGCTTCTTTAACAATCAATAGCCCCGCCGCAATATCCCATGGTTTAAGGCCGCGCTCCCAGAACGCCTCATAACGCCCCGCAGCAACATAAGCCATATCAAGCGCCGCCGCCCCAAAACGCCGGGGCGCGGCAAGGGTGCTTTGCACCGCAACAAACTCTTTAATAAAGCGTTCGCGCTGCTTTTGGCCATGCCTGATGCCCCCCGTAGCAATCAACGCCAAAGACAAGTCACTCCGCCCGGAAACACGCAGGCGCTTATTCCGGTGAATAAAGGCTCCCTGACCTTTTTCCGCCGTAAACATTTCATCTTTAACCGGATCGTGAATCAGAGCGTGCGTAATATCGCCCTTGCTCTCCAAGGCGATTGAAATGCACCAGTGCGGAAGCCCGTGAAGAAAATTACGCGTTCCGTCCAGCGGATCGACAATCCAGCGGAAATCCGGATTGCTTCCCTTAACCGCGCCGGATTCTTCCATCAAAAAGCTGTATGTCGGTTGGCCTTTTGCAAGCTCTTCCTGAATAAGCTTCTCCGCGCGCCGGTCCGCTGCGCTGACAAAGTCGCCCGGCCCTTTCTGCGAAACCTGAAGCTGCTCCACCTCGCCAAAATCACGAATAAGCGAACGCGCCGCTTTTTCCGCCGCGCGCATCATGACCGTCATAATAGGGGATGTAACCGCCGCCATCAGTCTTTCGCCCGCTCGACATAAGTGCCGTCTTCGGTTTTCACGACAATCCGCGTTCCCGCCTCAATATGCGGCGGCACCATCACTTTCTCCCCATTGGCCAAAATCGCAGGCTTGTAAGACGTTGTCGCCGTCTGCCCTTTAACCACAGGCTCCGCCTCAACAATTTCGACAACCACCGTATCGGGCAGGCGTACAGCCAAAGGCTCGCTCTCATATGTTTCCACCTCAACCGTCATCCCTTCCTGCAAATAAGCCGCAGGCCGACCGATCAGCTCTTTGTTAATGGTGATCTGCTCAAACGTTTCCTGATGCATAAAGTTATAATCGTCACCCTCGGCATACAGGAACTGGTAATCATCTTGTTCAAGACGCACGCGCTCTACGGTTTCCTGTGTCCGGAAACGCACATTGTCTTTCGTACCCGTGCGTAAATCCCGCAATTCCACCTGCGCAACCGAAGCGCCTTTCCCCGGTTGCTGAATATCGTTTCTTACAACAACCCACAGCTTCCCGTTATATTCAATAACGTTTCCGGGGCGTAAGGTTATGGCATTGACCTTCATGATTTTGCATCCATTATGATTGACCGACCAAGACGTTCAAGGCGGGCGCGCATATCGCCATCCTCAATTTCTAGCAACATATCGGATAAAGTCTTTTTTTCATCCGCAGTCAAGGGGGCTTTTGGTTTTTTGGGGGCTTTTCCCTGCATGTTCGAAGCAACATGAACAAAACGAATGGCGCTAATCCAGCTTTCCCCGAAAATCTGGTTTATACGCTCAAGGATCAGGTCTTTCTGATAATGCAAAAGCGTCGCATCCGCGCTACTCGCCGCAATCTCCAGCGTAGCCTGCGGTTGCTTCTCCCCCGTCTTTTTTCGATAGTGGATTTTCACCGGCTGCGCCTTATCGGCAAGCTGCGCCCCGACAATATCGCGCCAGTTGTTCACAATCCGCCCCAGCGCTATATATTTACGCTCAAAGCTTTTTCCGGCTATTCTCGCAGTGGCTTCTGATAAAGGACGCATAGGAAAGAACATGGCAGCGCCGCAAGATAACCGCAAGGTTTCATATAAGGATATTGAGAAATATCGTGGACAATTGCTGGGCTGGTACGATGCCCACCGGCGCGATATCCCATGGCGGGCGAGGGCAGGGCAGATCGCCGACCCATACCATGTTTGGCTGTCAGAAATCATGTGCCAGCAAACAACCGTTCAGGCGGTAAAGGCGTATTATCTGAAATTTCTGGATTTATGGCCAACGGTGCAAGGTTTAGCCGCAGCAAAGCAGGAAGACGTCATGGCCGCATGGGCCGGGCTGGGCTACTATGCCCGCGCAAGAAACTTGCATAAATGCGCCCAGATTATCACAAGCGATATGAACGGCGCCTTTCCCGATACTCAGGACGAACTCCGCAAACTCCCCGGAATCGGTGAATATACAAGCGCCGCCATCGCCGCCATTGCTTTTAACCGGCCCGCAACGGTCGTTGATGGAAATGTCGAACGGGTCATCGCACGATTTTTTGCCGTGGAAGAGCCGCTGCCCGCCGTAAAGAAACAGCTTAAAAATCTGGCTCATAATTTCTACGAAGGGTTTGAAGAAAGACCCGGCGATCTCGCGCAGGCATTTATGGATCTGGGGGCCGGAATCTGCATTCCCAAATCGCCGCGCTGCGTTTTATGCCCGCTGCAAAAAGGTTGCCGGGGGCATGAAAAGGATATCGCCCGCGACCTCCCCTATAAAACAAAAAACAAAAACCGCCCGCAAAAATACGGAAACCTCTACTGGATCACCAATAAACAAGGCCGCCTGCTTGTGCAAAAGCGCCCGCAAAAAGGGCTGCTCGGCGGAATGATCGGACTGCCGACCTCGGAATGGGAAACAAACGCCAAACAAAAGCATCCCGGTTTCATAAGAACCGCAAAACTATGCAACGCCACCGTAAACCACACCTTCACCCATTTTGACCTGCAACTCCGCCTGTATAGAGCCGACGTTGTAAACGGCGCACATCTGGAAGAAAACGGCATGTTTTGGGCCCTTTTGGAAGAAACGGAAGAAAAGCTGCCCTCCGTCTTTAAAAAAGCTTTTAAAGGCTTTTACGTCAAAAGTTGAATAAAAGCCCCCGGATGCGTATACTGGAAGATGTAAGTTCCACGGCGGTGATATATCATATGTTCAAACAAATATTTGTTTTATCTGCATTATTCTTAAGCCTGACCTTTTTTTCCTCCGCCCGAGCGGAAGAAGACGAGCGAGAACCGAGGCACATCATTTATGAGGTCCCAACCGTAAAAAGCCTTTCACAACTTTATTGGGCGCTTGAAAAATTCGAGCCTGAAGATGATCAGGCCATTGATAACTTTTTAATGATCAACGAATGCGAATTGTTCCGCGAATATTCTCAAAACGAGTTTGCATGGGACAAAATCAGGGACGCCACAAGAAAGTTTACAACCGAAAACCGTTCAACCTTTCCCATACGTTTTGAACTTCTTCAACCTTTGCGCTTGGCTGAATACGATGTCGAAAAAGGGGAATTCGACGTATGGGAACCCTATAAAGTCGATGCAGTACAACGCTTTGAACTGCTGGCAGAAGACGTCTTCCAGAACATATGCTCCAAACCTTACAGCCATCCGATTGCAGGATATCCAAAAGGACTGTTCCTGGAACTCAACAGACCATTTACCCTCGATAAAATTAAAACCTCCAAAGGTGTGGCCGAACAGTATGTCTTCAATCAGGTAGAAAAAAATGCAGAAAAATACAAGAAGCCTTACGAAATTAAAAAAGGAGACTATTACGATTCGCGCGAAGCTTATCTCGTTATGAACCTGCGTATTTTTGCCATTCGAGAAGAACTTCAAAGCCACGAATTTATTTTAACCAGAGCTTTGGCCATCCTCGAAGGCTATTCCATCTATGGAGACCGCGAGCGCGAACTGCTGTTATTTTCTGAAAACTTCAGAAGAAAACAGGGGCGCTCTAAAATGGAAGTAGAGCTTAAAAAACGTTATCAGGAGCGCCTGAAAAAACAGATGGAAGAAAGGAAAAAAGCAGCCGAAGAAAAAGCCGCGCTTGAAGGAAAGTAATCCTGCAAAGCTCAGGACTCTCCCATGCGTATCTGCTCCCGAAGTACATCAATAGGTTTAACCGATTTTCCATCCTGATAATGCCAGAACGTCCAGCCGTTGCACGATGGCGCATCCTGAACCGCTGCCCCCACTTTATGAATTGATCCCTTGATACTCTCAATACGGTTCATCGCAATCACGCTCCCGTCAGCATGAACCTTAACGCTGTGGCGTTTCTTAACATCCGTCAGGATCGCTCCGGGCTTAAGCAACCCCCGCTCGACAAGCGTACCGAATGGAACGCGCGGCTTTTCGCGCTTTGTCTGGATATTCAAAACATTTTCATCCATCGCCTGAATGCCATCAATCCGCTTTTGCGCATGATTCGCATATTCCTGCTCACGCTCCAGACCGATGAACCGCCGCCCCAAAGCCTTAGCCACAGCACCCGTCGTGCCAGTGCCGAAAAACGGGTCCAGCACCGTGTCACCCTTTTTCGTAGAAGACAGCAGCACGCGATAGAGCAGGGACTCCGGCTTTTGCGTCGGGTGCGCTTTCTTGCCATCCTCCCCTTTAAGCCGCTCCGCTCCGGTACAAAGCGGCAAATACCAATCGCTGCGCATCTGTATATCTTCATTCAGGTTTTTCATGATTTCATAGTTAAACGTATATTTAGAGTCCTTAGACTTCCCCGCCCAGATCAGCGTTTCATGCGCATTGGTAAAGCGCCGCCCGCGAAAATTCGGCATCGGGTTGGACTTACGCCAAATCACATCATTCAAAATCCAAAACCCCATATCCTGCAAAATATAGCCAAGCCGGAAAATATTGTGATAGCTGCCAATCACCCATATAGATCCGTCGGGCTTTAAAACCTCGCGCGCCGCGCCCAGCCATTCACGGGTAAATTCATCATAATGTTGCAGGGATTCATACTGATCCCAGTCATTATCAACTGCATCAACCTTTGAGTTGTTGGGGCGGTGTAAATCCCCCCCAAGCTGCAAATTATAAGGAGGATCGGCAAACACCAAATCCACGCTCTCTTTCGGAAGACTCTGCATAATTTTTACACAATCGCCGACAAGGATTTGGTCCAAGTATGAATCAACTTTTGATGCGCGTTTTTGCCCCGCCATGATCGTCCTTCCTGTGGATAAAATGAGGGGACACCATGAGTCAAAACCGATTCGCCGTCAAGCATAAAAATGGATTCATCTAATGGATTCAGGACTCTAAGAAGAAGTCTTAAACGACTCTACGCCGCGCTATCCAAGGGCTTGCGAGTCGATCCATGTACTAAAAAATTTTTCACCGGGGCAAAGGATTTTCGGTGGTGTTCGGTAATGCCATACGCATCAATCCCCTCCAGATGCGCCTTCGAAGGATAACCAACATTACTATCCCATCCATAATGGGGATGCTCTTCATGCAGCTTTTTCATCATGCGGTCCCGCGTAACCTTCGCGACAATAGAAGCCGCTGCGATAGAAGTTGATTTACTGTCGCCTTTAACGACTGCTGTAGCTGGACAGGGGAGTCGCGGCAGTTTATTGCCGTCCACAAGGGCGTGAGCAAATTCTTTATCAAGGGCGCTAAGCGCATCTTTCATCGCCTCCAACGAAGCCTGCAAAATATTCATCTCATCAATCTCCGCGGGAGATTTTTCCGCCACCGCCCATGCGCAATGCTGTGTAATCAGCGCGTAAAGCTCTTCCAGCTTCCCATGCGAAAGCTTCTTGCTGTCCTTAATCTCCGGGATAAAGGGCAAGGTGTAGCAGCCTTGCGGAATATAAACACACGCCGCCACAACCGGCCCGGCCAGCGGCCCGCGCCCAACTTCATCCAGTCCACAAACAGGCCCGCAATATTCATTTTCAAGTGAAAAGTCAGGTGCGCAGACGTTTCTGGTATTTTTCGTATTCTTTAACAAGGCCATCCAGCTCCTCTACAAAGCGGAAAACTTCCCCGCTTAAATGCTCAATATAGGTTTCATCGCGCGCCCATCCTGCCAGTATTTCTCATGCGTGTGGGGCAGGGGGCACTTAATCTCCAGTCCGCCATCATCACTGATTAGCCCATCCGGCGAAGCCGCGACGCGCTTGCTTTCATCGAGGTAGGCAATGCCGACCTCCCGTACGCGCCGCCCGGTTTTTTCCTGATAGGCGTTGCGCGCGTAAGGCTCCAGATCGTTGCCGCGCTGCATGGCCTTACTTTCGAAAGATGGCGGCGCAACGCGCCCCGTCATAATTTCCTCGGCCAGCCTGCGCATGTAATTGGCTCGCGTTTTACCGGAACCTTTCGTCAGAATGGCTTTGAAGTTTGAAGCGGTCACAACCCCACAGCGCGCCGCGTGCCATTCGTCCGAGCCTTGCTGAATAGTCCTGATAATCATTTCTTTAATGCTCACTCTCCATCCAAGATAAAAACAAAATCAATTTACGTATAGCGGCAAAATCAGGTTAAAGTTATAGTTGTTCCCTAAATAAACGGATCATGCGACCATTGCAAAAGCCCCTGACGCTGCCGCGGGCGACAATCAAAATTCCCCGGCTCACAGTTCGCCCGTATCTGCCCTGCATGGCGCGAGAAAGCCCGCCAGCGTTTGATCTGCCATTGGTCGATCTGCGGAATGCGCCTGCCCAGATAATACCGGCAATACCACTGAAACCACCCCCGTACGTCCGGCTCAACAATCCAGCCCTTTTGCCGCCAGACCTGCAAAGACTGCCGGCTTTTAACCCCGAAACAATTCAGCGAAACATCCGCGCGCGCGCTAATTTTCGCCTTTTCAAACCATTCTTCCGGCAACTCCCCCCGGCAATCATTGCAATATTTCCCCTCAAACACGCCCAGCTCCAGCATCTCTTTCGGCGTGAAATGCGGTTTAAACGCCGGATCAAAATCCTCACCAGTCGGCGCATCAATCCGGTACTCGTAACCGCTTTGCATTTTGTCGTTTACGATAACTTTATCACCAACCTCATACATGGTTCAGCCTTTAAGGCTCTTGCTGGCAATCTCGAAAACATCGGGTGACAGGTCTTTTTCAGCCACAATCCGCTCAAGCGCGGCCTTCATTTTCTCCTGCCGATCAGGTGTATAACGCCGCCACTCCCGCATGGGCGTAAGCAGCCGCGCCGCAATTTGCGGATTGATCGCATTCAACTCCAGAATCCCATCCGTCAGGAAGTCATAACCCGATCCATCCACAGCATGAAACCCGACCGGATTATTCATCGCAAAGGCCGCATAAAGACTGCGCACTCTATTGGGGTTTTTAATATTAAAATCAGAATGTTGTTTAAGTTTTTTAAGGTTTTGAATTATATCTTTTCGCGCCGCCCCCGCTTGCAAGGCGAAGTACTTATCCACAACCAGTGGATAACCCTTAAACCGCCCGTAAAAATCATCAAAAACCTCTTCGCGTTCCGGCTTGTCAATCTCCGCAATCACGGATAAGGCCGCCACACGGTCGGTCATATTATCCGCCTGCTCATAATGAGACTTCGAACGAGACGAGCAGCCGCTGCCGTGTGTGGAAGATAGAATACCCAGCACAACATTGCGCAAAGCCCGTCGCCCCATTGCCTCGGGACGAATGCTGAACCCGCCGGACGGAGCATTCTCTTCATAAAGTCTATCCAGCCCCTTGCGGTGTTCACGCTTAATCGCTGCCAAAAGCGCCTGACGCGCCTTATAAATCGCATCGGGATCAATCACCGCACGCTGCCCGCCGATAATTGCCACAGCAGGCAGGCTCAAAGCCCGCGCCATCAAAGCTTTATCAGCCTCAGGATCCGCAGCCTGCTCGATCAAATCCCCGATATGTCCCATAAATTTCGGACAAACCTCTTTGCTATTCTCATCAATCATGTGGTTGAGCATCCGCAGGATAAGCTGCTGCCCGGCCTCCCAGCGATTAAACCCGTCGCTGTCATGGCGCATAAGAAAAGCCAAACCTTCGTTAGATAAGTCAGTATTAAGCTTCACCGGCGCGCTAAAATTCCGCAAAACAGAGGGAACAGGCGGCTGTGCCACATCCTCAATCACGAAATTTTGTACACCTTCACGCAGGTTCAATACCTGCATTTCAATCAAATCCTGCCCGTTATCACCCAAAAGCCCCAGCGAAACCGGTATATGCATGGGTTCTTTGCCCGTTTGCCCTGGTGTATCCGGGATATTTTGGCTTAATTCCACGCTGTACGTCTTATTATCGGCGTTATATTCACCTTTAAAGCTTATTTCCGGTGTCCCGGCCTGTTCATACCAGAGCTTGAAATGCGATAGGTCAACCCCGCTCGCCTCTTCCATACAGGCGACAAAATCATCACAGGTCGCCGCCGTCCCGTCATGACGGGAAAAATACAGATCCGTGCCTTTGCGGTAATTCTCAGCCCCCAAAATCGTGCGCATCATGCGAATAACTTCCGCGCCTTTTTCATACACCGTCATGGTGTAGAAATTATTGATCTCGATATAGTTATCCGGGCGGATCGGGTGAGCCAGCGGCCCCGCATCCTCGGCAAACTGCAAACGCCGTAGCTGCATCACATCATCAATCCGCTGCACAGCCCGTGAATTCATATCGCTTGAAAACTCCTGATCCCGAAAAACGGTAAGGCCCTCTTTCAACGAAAGCTGAAACCAATCCCGGCAGGTCACGCGGTTCCCGCTCCAATTGTGAAAATACTCATGCGCAATCACCCCCTCAACCTTAAGAAAATCCTGATCCGTCGCCGTTTCCTGCGCCGCCAGCACCAAAGCCGTGTTAAAGATATTCAGCGAGGTATTCTCCATCGCCCCCATATTGAAATCACTGACCGCAACGATATTAAACAGATCCAACTCATATTCCAGCCCGTACGTGTCCTCATCCCACTTCATGGATTTCTTAAGGCTCTCCATCGCATGCCCGCACTGATCCTCATCTCCCGGACGTACATAAATATACAACTCCACCTTACGGCCAGATTTGGTCACGAACTCATCTTCAATATGGTTCAAATCCCCCGCCACCAGCGCAAACAGGTAACAAGGTTTGGGAAACGGGTCATGCCAGATTGCATAGTGCCGCCCATGCCCACTATCACCATGGTCAAGGCGATTACCGTTCGACAGCAACACCGGGTAATGCGCCTTGCTCGCCTCAATCCGCACAGTAAATATGGTCAAAACATCCGGACGATCCGGGTAATAAGTAATCGTCCGAAACCCTTCCGCTTCACACTGCGTACAGTACGTATCACCCGATTTATACAAGCCTTCAAGGCGCGTATTGTCCTCCGGGTGAATCCGCGTGACAATCTCCAGCGTAAACTCTTTCTTATGCGTGCAGGGCAGGGTAAGCCCCTTATCATCCTTCGTAAAACCCTCCACAGTCGCCCCGTCCAGCTTAATCTCCATCAACTCCAGATGCTCGCCATTGAGGTATAAATCCTCCCGGCAATGGTCCGGCGCGCTGAATTTCGAGGTGGCTGTAACGATCGTATACCCCTCGTGAATATCAAAATTCAAATCAAGGCTTTCAACCTTGTATGGATAGGGCTGGTAATCTTTAAGATAAATGGTTTTTGGCGCTTCTGTTTTCATGGTTTAATAATTGCATGAAAACACCGACCCTTGAAACAGAAAGATTAATCTTGCGTCCGATTTCTTTAGAAGATGCCCCCGGTTTTCAAAAATATCTCTATGATTGGGAGATTGTCAAATATGTCTCAGGGTCTATAACACCGCCTTATCCTGATAATGGCGCTGAAGAATATATCAAAAACACCGTACTGCCGGATTTAGAGAAAGGTGAAGCTTTCGGGTGGGCTATAGTGCCTAAATCGGGTGAAGATAAAGGGACAGCCATAGGCAATATTTATTATAGACTCAAAAAGCAATTACCCGATAACGATCGCGGGTTTTGGTTGGCACGAAAATATCATGGACAAGGTTTAATGACCGAAGCAATTTCCAAAACGCAGGATTTCATGTTCTTCGAATATGGCTGGAAATCTTTCCGTGTGAAGAACGCCATCGGTAATCATGCTTCCCGCCGCGTGAAAGAAAAATGCGGCGCAGTTTTAATAGGGGAGGAAGATAAGCCAAGCGCCCATATGCCGGGGCCAACCCAGATTTGGGAAGTTACCCGTGAAAATTGGCTCAAGCTTCGCAAAAAAACCTTGACAAAATAGGAATAATTTCATATATTGAGAATAATACAGCACCACATTTGCGCCCGCACGCAAGAGGCAGGCCGCCCCCACTCCCCTAAAATTGAAAAACGAACTATAAAGCCTATGAATTGAACACCATATCATTGCGGTGGATAAGCTCGCTGCGCCCGGCATAGCCCAGTATATCGGCAATCTCGGCGCTATTCTTCCCAACCAGCTTTTGCGCATCTTCGGAAGCGTAAGCAATAACCCCCATGCCCAGCTTCCGGCGTTCCATCGAATAAATCTCGACAATATCCCCGCGTTCAAATGTCCCTTCAACCTTATGAACACCAACGGGCAGCAGGCTTTTCCCCGCGTTCAGCGCCGATAACGCCCCGTTATCAACAATAACAACGCCCTTTGGCGCCAAATGCGAACCGATCCAGCGTTTTTTCGCACTTTTTTTATTATCCCCAGCCAGAAACAGGGATGTACGTGCGCTTTTGCTTTCATATAAAGCTTCCAAAGCATGGCTTGGCCGCCCATCCGCCACAATAAGATGAATCCCCGCCGCCACCGCCGCGCGCGCTGCTTCCACCTTGCTTTTCATGCCCCCTGTACTCATGCCCGGTATGGCCTCTCCGGCCATTTTATGGTGCTCATCCGTTATGGTTTCGATAACCGGAATGTGCTGGGCCGCTTTGTCCTTGTCCGGATTGGCTGTATAAAGCCCGTCAGTCGTCGAAAGCAGAATTACCGCATCCGCCCCGATCATCTGCGCCACACGCGCCGCCAACCGGTCGTTATCACCAAAGCGGATCTCCCCGGTGGAAATCGTATCATTCTCGTTGATAACCGGGATAATGCCATAGGCCATAAGCTCGTTTAAAGTTGCCCGCGCATTCAGATGCATCCTGCGGTTTTCCGTTTCCGACATCGTCAGCAAAACCTGCGCCAGTGTGAGCCCATGCCGGGAAAAACTATCAAAATATGCGTTAAAAATATGAAACTGGCCTACAGCCGAAGCCGCCTGCTTTTTTTCAAGAGGAATATCGCGCGGCGCCGCATCAAGCGGGATATTCAGCGCCGAACGCCCCATGGCCACAGCCCCCGAGGATATAATAACAACCTGCTTTCCCTGCTGCGTCAGGGCTTTAACATCTTCGGCAAACGCGTCCAGCCACTCATGCTTCACACCCCCCGCATCCATCCGCACCAGCAGGGCCGTACCAACCTTTATAACCACGCTCTGCGCGTTTCGAAGAACATCCTGCGTATTCATGGGGCGTACGCCTCATCATCAGAGGGGCCAAAACGCGCTTCATATATAATCCGCCCAAGCGCATATAAAATATCCTGAACCCCCTCACCGGAAACAGCGGAAATTTTATACACAGGCTTACCCACAGCCGCCTCAAGCGTCTTGGCCTGATCCTCCGCAAGCTCTTCGCCCAAGGAATCGATCTTGTTGATAGCGATAATTTCTTCTTTATTATCAAGGTTATTGCCATAGTTTTTCAACTCATTTCTTATCGTGGTGTACGCCTCCACAACATCGTCTTGAGTGCCGTCAATAAGGTGCAAAATCACATTCGTCCGCTCGACATGCCCTAAAAAGCGGTCGCCAAGTCCAAGCCCTTCGGAGGCCCCTTCAATAAGCCCCGGAATATCCGCAATCACAAAATCATATTCCCCCGCGCGCACAACGCCCAGATTGGGATGCAGCGTCGTAAAAGGATAATCTGCAATTTTCGGCTTCGCATTGGTACAAGCCGCCAGAAACGTGGACTTCCCCGCATTCGGCAACCCCACAAGCCCCGCATCGGCAATAAGCTTAAGCCGCAGCCACACGGCCATTTCCTGCCCGCTCCAGCCCGGCGTGGTTTTACGCGGCGCCTGATTGGTCGCGCTCTTGTAATGCGCGTTGCCAAACCCGCCATCCCCGCCTTTCATAAAAAGATGGCGTTCACCGGGCTTCACCAGATCCAGCAAAATCGTTTCTTTATCCTCATCCAGAATTTGCGTCCCCGCAGGAACTTTAATAATGCAGTCCGCCCCATGCGCCCCTGTCCGGTTGTCCCCCTTGCCGTTTTCGCCACTTTTCGCACGAAAATGCTGCTGATAACGAAAATCAATCAGGGTATTAAGCGTATCGGCAACTTCAAAGATGATATCACCGCCTTTGCCGCCGTTCCCCCCATTCGGCCCGCCAAACTCGACATATTTCTCACGCCGAAACGACAAGCAACCCGGCCCGCCAGAGCCGCTTTTAAGATAGATTTTCGCTTCGTCTAAAAATTTCATATTTCACTTATGCCATTAAAAAAGGGAAAGGCCGAACCTTTCCCTTCAAAGTTTGTTTATGTGCTTGGGTTATTCGGCAGCTTGCTGGTTCACGGCAACATCATTCGCCGGAACAACATTCACAACCGGCGCATCATCTTGCTTGCGCGTAAACAGAACCTCGCCGTCCACAAGAGAAAAGATCGTGTGATCTTTACCAAGCCCGACATTTTTACCCGGCTTGTATTTCGTACCGCGCTGACGAACGATAATGCCACCGGCCAGAATTTTTTCACCGGCATATTTCTTAACGCCAAGACGCCGCCCCGCTGAATCGCGACCGTTTCTAGAGCTTCCGCCTGCTTTTTTATGTGCCATTTTTATATCTCCTTGTTGTCCCCAATCAAGCTCCGGATAGCGGAGGAGGGGGTGTTAAAAGCCTACGCAGCTTTGATATCCGTAATTTGCAGCAATGTCAGATTTTGACGATGCCCCTGCTTGCGGCGATAGTTCTGACGGCGCTTTTTCTTGAAAACCGTGATTTTCGGCCCGCGCTTTTGCTCCAAAACCTTGGCAACGACCTTCGCGCCTTTAACCAAAGGCTCGCCAATCTTGCCATCAACGAACAAAACCTCGTCCAGATCGACGGATTTCCCGGCCTCAACATCAAGCTTTTCAACCTCGATCTTGTCGTCTTTTTGTACGCGGTATTGCTTCCCGCCTGTGCGAATAACTGCAAACATGTCTTTTTAACCTAAATTTATAATAATTCGAGTGGGGAGATATACACATAAGGCACAAGCCCTGTCAAGGAATTCTATCGCCCAAGGGGAAAGAAAATCCCTATCAGAAACGTAGGCTATCGAAAATAAAGCTAAAGCGCGTTTATAGCGGCAGTTGCAACATTCTCCACAACTTCAGGATGACCAATTTTTTCATAAGGGTACGTCGCATCAATAGCATTAGGATTTGCCTCTTGTGCTTTCTGAAGCGTGAATCCCTCTTCATCCTGAAAGGTAGAGAACACAGCAGGTATCCCCAGTTTAAAAGCAGTTTGCAAGGCCGAACGCGGGCTGTAAGCTTTTACAGCCTCACTTACGATCTCAATATTGCTTTTGTAAGGCTCAATATCTCCCATCCCTAATGCAGCAGGAAGCACAGATCCGCAAAAAACGCCTGCATATGACATACCTGCGTTTATATCCGTTGCCCCAATAATCAGGACTGTTTTTTGCGGGTCGCAACCTTCCAATTCTTGTTGCAGCGTCATTGTGTTTTTATGAATGTGAGTCAGAAAGCCTCTCGCTGATAATTCATTCTCCAGAGGGGAGGATTCCATTTCATGAAAACCGTATAGGAGGGCTGTTTTTTGCATATTCAAGATCCTTCTTATATAGCGCCTTATAAGAAAAACTTATGGCAAAGTCAAGTTCGCCTAAGCGCCTTTACCGAAACAACACCAAACTCAGCGCAATACAGGCCATGCCGATCACCATGCCGTACACGGAATCATGCCCGGCGGCATAGCGCTTCGCGGTGGGTAGCAGTTCATCCATGGATAAAAACACCATCGCCCCGGCAATAACCCCAAAAACAGCGCCAAAAACAAACGGATTGAGGAAAGGCGCAAGCACCAGATACCCCAAAAGCGCGCCAATCGGCTCCGCCACCGCTGAAATAAAACATGCAAACAAGGTCAGCTTCTTATCCCCGGTCGCATAATACACCGGAATAGCAATAGAAACCCCTTCCGGAATATTGTGAACCGCAATCGCAAAGGCCAGAGAACTCCCCAAAATAGGGTCCTCAAGCGTCGCAAAGAAGGTCGCCATCCCCTCAGGGAAATTATGAACCGTAATCGCCAGCGCCGCCAAAAGCCCAACCCGGCGTAAATGAGATTTGCTCTCATCCTGCGGCACAGTGAGCTTGTTATGCGGATTGGGGATCAAGCGGTCAATAACCACAAGCAATAAAACACCGGCGAAAAACGCCAGCGTGGCATGGCTGTAGGCGACTTTATCAGGCGCAATTTCAGAAAAAGACGTCAGGGATTTCCAGAAAATCTCAACCAGAGAGATATAAACCATCGCCCCGCCGGCAAAAGCCAGCCCGAATGCCAAGATCCGCGGGTTCGATTCCCGCGCGGTAAAAACCGAAAGCCCGCCAATCATCGTTGCCGCCGCCGCCGCAATACACACGGCAAAGGCCATCATAACGTTGGGCGCAAATAAATCAGATGGAAACATATTTTAAGAGATAAAAGCTTATCCAATTTAAAACAATAGCAAAATGAACATTTTATATTGCATGCACGTAATTAGGGTCATACCTATTAAACATGAGCGATACGCACAAACCTCTAAAAATAGCTTTCATTCTCCCGGCCCTGATGTCCGGCGGGGCGGAGCGCGTGCTTATAACGTTGATGAACGGCCTTGACCGCGCCCGTTATACCCCGGTTTTACTAAGCGTTTCAAATAAAGGTGAACTGCGAAGCATCATTGATAAAGACATCTCCGTAATCACGCTCAACAAAGACAGAATGTTTAAATCTCTACCATGGCTTTTAAACGCTCTAAAAAAACAAAAACCCGATATCGTGGTTTCAACCATGGCACATACAAATTTTACCGTTCTGCTGCTTAAACCCTTTTTCCCCAAAACGCACTTTATTGTAAGGGAAGCCATAACCCCGTCCTTCTTTTTCGAAAAATACAAGTCCCGCCGCCACCTGCTTAAAACCATGTATAAGCTTCTTTATCCCCGCGCCGACCTGATCCTCAGCCCGACGAAAAAGGTCTTTGATGAATTCCGCCGGGATTTGGGTTTTGAAAGCCGAAAATTCACACATCTGCCCAACCCCGTGGATTTGGAAAACATTCGCAAAGCCTGCAACTTCCCGGAAATAGACACAAAACGCCGGAAAACGGTGCATTTCATTGCCGCCGGAAGGCTGGAACCGCAAAAGGGCTATGACCGGCTGATCGAGGCTCTACCGCGCTTTAGCCCAAAATACGACTGGCGGCTCACAATTTTGGGGGAGGGGAGCCAGAGGGGCGCGCTTGAGGCCCTCATAAGTAAGCACAACCTCACAGATAAAATAACCCTGAAAGGCTTGGTCCAAAGGCCTTATGAAGACTTTGGCGCAGCAGATTGCTTTCTTCTCCCCTCCCGCCATGAAGGCCTGCCCAATGTTATTCTCGAATCTCTGGCCTGCGGAACGCCCGTAATCGCGACAAAAGAATCCGGCGGAATTGACGAAATCGCCAGCGCCGCCAACGAAAATGACGTTCAGGTGGTGGAAGATATGGAGGCGTTTTTGCAGGCCATGGAACGAATATCGCCAAACCCCGCGCCTGGTTTCCGCCCCTCGCTACTCCCCGAAATATACAGCAGGCAAAGCATAGCCGCAGCTTTTGATGAAATTTTAAAGCGAGCCGCCTCATGAAGCTCGCCTTCTTCATTCCCGACCTCAAAGGCGGCGGCGCGCAGCGCATGATTGTCAACATGGCCAACGAATTTGCCGCGGGTGGCCACAATGTAGATTTGGTTCTGGTACAGAATGAAGGAAAATACCATGAACTGGTTTCCAAAAAGGTGAACGTCATAGACCTTGGCAAAACCCGCGCACTTTTCTCCATTTTTGCTCTGACGAAATATATCAAAACAGTCAAACCGGACATTCTGCTTTCCGCCCTGTTCTACGTGAATGTGATCGCCGTTCTGGCAAAAAGGCTCGCTCCATCTGCCAAAACCAAAATCATCGTCACCGAGCGCAACCACATTTCCCTCAAAGCCGAAAACAGCGCCTCATGGGCAGACCGCGCCGCACCATGGATTGTAAGGCTCACATACCCCTTGGCTGATGCTGTTGTGGGCATATCTGCCGGTGTCGCCCAAGACGTACAGAAATGCATGAACGCACCGCCGGATAGGGTGAACTGGATTCACAACCCCGTAGTGACGGATGATTTAATCGAAAACCTGAAAACCGCGGCAAAGGACGAATGGTTCGAAGCCTCTAGCAGTCCGGTCATTGTCATGTCGGGCCGCCTTGTCGTGCAAAAAGACTACGAAACGGCTTTGCATGCCTTAAAAAAAGCCCTCAAAAAACAAGAGTTGCGCCTGCTTATTCTTGGAGAAGGAAAACTAGAGCAAGAAATTAAAAAACTATCACAAGATATTGATATAGAAAAAAATATATACTTTAAAGGTTTCGTAGAAAACCCGCTTTCTTATATGAAACGCGCAGACTTATTCTTGCTCAGCTCACGGCATGAAGGTTTCGGCAATGTCGTCGTCGAGGCGCTTTTATGCGGCCTTCCCGTCGTTTCCACGGATTGCCCGGCTGGCCCGGCAGAGATTTTAAACGACGGCGAATTCGGAACCCTTGTCCCCGTTGCCGACCCGGATGCAATGGCCAAAGCGATATTAGAAACCTTGGCCGCGCCCCACACTCCGGAAAAGCAAAAAGCCCGCGCAATGTGCTTCACCGTCGAAAAAACCTGCGCCGAATATGAAGCGCTATTCAAAAGACTGATGACGGAGGCCGCATGAATATCCTGATCGTCGCCAGTAAATTCCCCCCCGAATATACCGGACCGGGCGTACGCATACCAAAACTATACAAAGCGATCACAAATGACTTAGGCGTCAAACGCCTCGACGTCCTTTGTAACGGCATCGAACAAACGGAAAATGAAGATTACCAATACGAAAACTTCAACGTAAAAAGGCGCGTAGCGGGGGCCTTACGCAAAAACAAAACCCTGCTGAAACTGCCGAAGCGCATCCACAGCGGCCTTGTCAATCTGGTCGAGAGCATAGTCACATACAAGGCCCTGAAAGAACACAAGCATCAAATTGACCTCATTCACACACTGGGCACATCAGGCGGAACCGCCGCCGCGCTTGTCTGGGCAAGAAAGCATAACGTCCCGGTCTTGATGGAACTCGTCACAGCGCAAGCAATCCCCGTCCATAAATTCATGCTGCTTTTCAAGGTTCGCCCGCCGGAAAACACCCAAATTATAGCGCTCACAAAAAAGGCCGAAAAGCGCTGCCGCGCTCTAGGATTTTCCGAAAAACAAATCTGGCAGCGCCCCAACCCCATCAATGATAAAAACTTCAAGATAGAGGGCGATAAAAAACTGCAATACCGTGAAACGCTGAGTCCTTTTGGCTCCGATGATATTGTGATTTCAACAATTGGCAAAATGATTCCACAGAAAAACCACATCCTGCTGGTTAAGGCCCTTCAATATTTACCAGAGCGCTACAAGGCCATCATAGCCGGTCCCATGATCGCAGACGGTCCGCTATACGCCCGCGATAAAGCCTATGTCGAAACTATGGGACAGCTTATCGGGCAACACAAGCTGGAGGGCAGGGTGCATATGGTTTTGGATTTCGTAAACGCTGCCGATTATATGAAAGCCTCCGACATATACGCCATGCCCGCATGGAACGAAGGCTTCGGCACGCCGATGATAGAAGCTATGGCCTGCGGCCTGCCCGTGATCGCCAATGCCAACGAACCCGCCTTTTGCGAATGGATAATAAACGGCGAAAACGGCTTCCTGTGCGATATAGACAAACCCGAAGAATGGGCGAAAGCCATCGAACGCGCCGCCGCCATCCATGAAGACAAACGCAGGGAATGGGCACTGAAAATCAAAGAAAAAGCTGGACAAGAAACTATTTTCAGTGAGTATGTTGCCCGCATAAGAAGCTTAACCGAAAAATGACAACAGACACACGAAACCTTCTCGAACGGATCAAAAAACAGGATATCACGGTCGGCGTGATCGGCATCGGCTATGTCGGCCTGCCGCTCAGCTATAGCTGCGCGAAGAACGGTTTCCATGTCCTGTGTTTTGATGTCGATGAATCCAAAACGGCCAAACTCAATAAAGGCGAAAGCTACCTCGATACGGTTCCTTCAGAGCGCATCGCGCCCTTTGTGAAGTCTGGACATATAAAGGCTACAAGCGATCTCTCACGGCTGGACGAGGCCGATATTGTCACCATCTGCGTGCCCACGCCCCTGGACGAAAAAAACGAACCCGACCTCACATATGTAATTAAAACAACCGAAAGCATCGCCAAAACTTTAAGGAAAGGGCAGGTGATCTCTCTGGAATCCACCACATATCCCGGAACGCTTGATGAAATTGTTGCCCCGATCCTCGAAAAATCCGGCCTGAAAGCGAATGAGGATTTCTACCTCGTTTACTCGCCCGAACGCGAAGACCCCGGCAATCCGAACTTCGAAACCTCCACCATTCCCAAAGTCATCGGCGCAAATACACCCGATGCGCTTGCATTAGGCGTGGCCTTTTATGAGCAGGTTGTCTCGCAAGTCGTTCCCGTATCTTCCGCCAGAACCGCCGAAGCCGTCAAAATCACCGAAAATGTCTTCCGTGCCGTAAACATCGCTTTGGTGAATGAACTCAAAGTTATCTACCAAAAAATGGGAATTGACGTATGGGAAGTCATAAACGCCGCAAAATCCAAACCCTTCGGCTATATGCCGTTTTATCCCGGTCCCGGCCTTGGCGGACACTGCGTTCCGATCGATCCGTTTTACCTGACATGGAAAGCGAAGGAATACGGCGTACGTACGCGTTTTATCGAACTGGCCGGTGAAATTAACACCGCCATGCCAGCTTACGTAGTAGAAAACACTGATAAGGCTTTACAGGAACAAAATGGAAAAGGGCTGAGCCGCAGCAACATTCTGGTTCTCGGTATAGCCTATAAGAAAAATATAAACGACCAGCGTGAGTCTCCGGCTTTTGAAGTGATAAAACTGCTGGAAGAGCAGGGGGCAAAGGTTGATTATTACGACCCTCATATCCCTGAAATCGGCGCATTGAGAGAATACCCGCAGCTTGTCGGACGCAAAGGTATCGAATGGAGCGCAGATAAGCTAGCCGAATATGACGCGGCCCTCATCATAACCGACCATGACACCGTAGATTACAAGGCTCTAACCGAACATGCCAAACTGGTGATAGACACCCGCAACGCGATTGCAGAGCCTAGAACTAATAAAGTAATAAAGTCGTAAAGGGAGTTATAATGATTAAAGGTCTTTACGAATATTACCTGCGAAATATCCGGCATAAGGGGAAGCGGCATGCTGTTAAATGGTCTTTGGCCATTCTGCCTTTTAAAACCTTAAAAACCCATTATGGCCCCGTTTTCAAAGTCAACAGAAACGATAAAACCAATATTTATGCGCTTTGCGGAGAATATGGACATATTGTGGCCGGTCATGTTGAGGCCTTGCCAAAAGGAAGCGCCTTCATAGACATAGGAACCAATTACGGGCTCTTTTCCCTTATGGCATCTAAAAGCGTGGGGACCGAGGGTAGGGTGTACTCTTTTGAGCCTAACCCCTTCATATACTCATCCTTTATAGAAAACGTACGTCTGAGCAATGCTACAAATATAATTCCGTTTCAAAGCGCCATAGCAGAAAAGAACGGCATTTTAAATTTAAGTTTTGAACAGGGCCACAGTGGCAAATCCCATATTGTTGATAGCCGAACTGTGGAAGCAATCAAAATTTCAGGCTTTAACATTTCAGAGTGGACATTCCTTGAAAAGGACATCGCAGGGCGTCCGGTTCATATCAAGATTGATGTGGAAGGCTACGAGGCCAAGATTCTGGATGTTTTACTTAAATGCTCGTGGTTTGAAAATGTGAAATCCATCACCATAGAAATAGATCAGGAAAATCTGAATATATTTGATAGCGATGCAGAAAAAGATATTTACGAACGCCTTCAACGAGAAGGTTTTTCAACGCAGATCGGCTTAGATAAATCTCAGCATTATGATGAAATATTTACACGTTAGGCTGGCTTACTTACGCGCAAAAAACATAAAACGCTCAACATCGGAAAGCCCTGTCGAATAGGTGCCAATTACCTGTACGTCTTTAAACCCGATTTCTTTTAAAAAACCCGTAATCCAGCCCTTCGGATCATCGCCCATAAAGCTGAGCTGATCCGCCCAGCTCGTAATTTCATTGGACTGCCCGGTTTCAAACACCATATTCTCACACTTGCTCGCAAGCATGCGCATCATGCCCTGCGCCTTTTCGGCACCAAAATTTTTAACCCAGTGATGAAACACGGAAAGGTTAATCACAGTCTTAACGGCAGGGGACGTATCAAGAAATGCCTCATCAACCCACCCCTTTATGAAATGCGCATTCTCAACGTTATGAACGGATTTAATCGCCTGACAGGTCGAGAAGTAAATGGGGTCTGCTTCCACGCCCAGCGCAAAATAGCCTTTCTGCGCACTCATGAAACTGAAATACCCGATATTACAGCCAATATCGAGAAGCGCACCGCACCCGTCCAAATGCGGCTCCATCGCCTTCCAGCGGTCCTCACACCCCCGCACGCTTTTGTCATCACTGCGTTTCGCGCCATAAACCGGCTGATAAAGCTTGAAAAACGGCAAGCTTGTTTCGCACCAATACACGATGGCATAAACCAGCTTAAACAAACCCGCATAAAGCTTTTTAATGTGATTGCGCATTGGTGATTATATCCTTAAAACGTTGATCCTCGCCCGGTTTTACAATATGAACCTGCGTAAACAAAGGCTTAAAATCACTCTCCAGAACTTCTTCCGCTTTTTTGTAAAGGGCGGCAAGAGTGGCTTCATCACAATCAAACCGTCGATCAGAGCGCATCAGTTCACGCTGAATAACGTTATCCGGCTTGTCGCCGACAACAATCAGGATATCAGGCCGTTTAAACCTCTGTAGAATTTCTAGCTTCTTTGCTTTATTTGCAAAATCAGTCTCTATAAGATTTTCCAAAACAAGCTGCGCAACCCCGGAATCAAAAAAGAAAAGGTGGGCCTGAGCGGACTTGAACCACCGGAAGGAAAGGCGGTAGGAAAGCTTCCGCGCCAGTTTCTTATCCTGCATCCCCGGCGCAATACGAAAATAATATAAAAATCGGGCATAGAGTTTTTGAAGAAAGCCGGAGCGTTTCGACTCAATAATTTCAAAATGCTTTGAAATGCTCTCAAGATTATTCTGGATCAGGGTTGTTTTCCCTACGCCCGGCAAGCCTATCACCTCAGCCCACATTTTTGTGCCTTTCGGAAGTTGGAGGAGGGAAGCCAAACCTGTTCTCAGTCAAAAATTTTTGAACATACACGGCCATAACATTCCGCGCATTTTTGTACGTTGTTTTATGGTCCTCCCATGAAAGCAGCGCATATTGGTTGGCATAATGCCCGTAATAGCGCATCAACGCATAAAAATTATCCTTGGCTTCACGACCTTTAATTAGCTTGATAAGCTGCCCCACCGGCAAAACCCACAGCATATAAAGCGGCCAGCGCCAGATTTTCGGCTCGGTTTCCGGGAACAATTCTTTGTAATTATAATTTCGCAGATAACGCTTATACAGCGCTTGCCCGCGCTTTTCCTCAAGCGAAAGCGTCTCGCAAAAATCACACAAAGCTTTGTCCCATAAAGGCATTTCCCAATCATACCCGAAAAATTCATAGGAGCGCTGCCCGTTCGCCACAAGGCAAATCTGCCGCGCGTCATATTCCCACGCTTCTTCCTGCGCAGCCCGTTCAGGATTACTTGTCCCGGACATATCTCCCACAACCTCTTGAATACGCTCTTTGATAACCGCTCTGAATGTATCACTCAAAAAACACCGCCAAAGCGAGTAATGCTTGTCAATGATATTACTAAAGAAACCATCCTCATCAGTATCGCCTTCTTCAAAATAGGCAGAAAAAATATGCCCGCCGGTGATATAATCACCCGATTGCCCGTTAATAAAAATATCGCCGGGTTGAGCAATGTTGTTGTCACGCATATAAGCCAGCGCGCCATATTCACGCATGCTTGCAATGGTTTTATGTTGACCGGCATAGGCCCAGTAATCCTTACGCTTATCATTCTCAAAATAAGCTCTGATTTGCTTGCGGCTTGGTGCGATGTGCCGCCATGGGACGCCAAGTTTATCCGCAATTCTTTTGGCGTGAAGAAGCTCGAAATTATAACGCGGGCCATAGGTAAAGGTTTCGATATTCTTATAGCCATGCTCGTGCAGCTTGCACAGGATAATGCGAGAATCCAGCCCTGCGCTAAGCGGCACCCATATCTTTCGTCCGCCTGCGCGCTCAATCATACCCCTGGTCAGATCATCCATAATGGCCGCAAGCCTGCGTTCGTTATTCTCCCAATCCGCGCTGCCGGGCTGCGGGAAATAGCGGTAGTAACGCACATTCGAGCGTGTCTTGTTTAGCTTATCCCAAATCACATACTCGCCGGGCTGTAAGGCGTGCAGCCCTTCATACAGCGTGTACGGCCCTGTTGCGTAGCCCGCCATCGCGAACTCTATAAGAGAGTTTTGGTCCTGCGTGTTTAGCGCCGCTTTTTGTCGAACCTCTTCCGCCTCCGGAGAAATCACAAAACCGTCTCTGCCGCCTTCAGCGTAGAAAACGGGAAAGCTGCGGATGTGATCCACCCAGCCGAAAACAAAGCGGTCCGTTTCAAGGATTCCGCCTGTGTAACGGGTCTGGGCTTTTAAAATGTTTTCGAGCGCCTCCAGATCTCCCGCACCAAGCACTGCTGCCAGATCATCGGCAATCTGTGCGTCGCCCTTGTAACGCCCGCGTATATCAGTCGATTCAATATTCCTCCAACTGTCGTAAGGCGAAACCATAGCTTAAGCCGTCTCTTTAATCTGCCGCATTGGCTCATCAAGGCGAATAACGTGATCTGAATATTCAAGAATTTTGGGATTGTGGGAAATTGAGATAACCGTAATCCGGTTGCTCAACCCTTTAATTGTCTCCAGCACAAGCCGCTCGGAATCATGATCCAGCCCGGTCGTCGCCTCGTCCAATACAAGCAAATCAGGTTTTCTAATCAAGGCCCGAGCCAAAGCAATTCGCTGCCGCTGTCCGCCGGAAAGCCTGCCCCCGCGCTCCCCCACAATCGTTTGCAAACCCTCAGGCAGTTTCTCGACAAAGCCCCACGCCTCGGCTTGCTCCAAAGCCGCCTTAACATCGGCCTCGCTATAGGCACCATCCCCCAGAGTAATGTTCTGCATAACGCTGTCATGAAACAAAAACGTTTCCTGCGGCACGTAACCAACTGCATGACGCCATAGCCGCGTATCAATCTCCTCAAGGTCAATCCCATCAACGGTAATCTTCCCGCCGTTCAGCGGCGTAAGCTTCAAAATAGCGTCGAGCAGGGTCGTTTTTCCAACGCCCGAGGGACCAAAAATCACCGTAAACGCTTTCGCCGGAATCCTCGCGCTGAACTTATTAAGAACCGGCTTGTTCTCGCCATAGGCAATATCAATATTGTCTATCGAAATCACCTCTTCAAGCTTCGGCTTGCCCCCCTCCGGCGCACACTCCTCAAACGCTCCGGCCTTCTGAATCTCTTTTTTGAGCTGCCACACCGCACTCTCACTATTAATCATATTCTGGTAAAAGCTCTGCAAAAGCTGCGTATTCGTCATAAGACGGTAAAAGAGAAAAGCCAGCAAAAATACAGATCCCGCAGGCGTGTGCGTAAACGTCAAAACATAAAACAAACCGCAAGCCAGAATAAAAACCGCAAGCGGCTCATACACAATTTGCAGCAACAACGAAGAAAGCGCCTGCTTTCTCTGCGCCGCCATAACCAGCCCCGTGTCTTTCTCAAGCTGCGCAATATAGCGCGATTCCTGCCCCATTGCCTTTAAAGGCTTAACCCCGCTCAAAGACTCATTCAGGCGCGAAAGCATAATATTATTTGTCTCTGTCGTATCTTTCCCCGCCTGACGAGCCATACCCATAAAACGCTTAACCAGAAAAGCAATAAGCCCGCCCATAACCACGGCCAACACGCTGACCTGCCATGAAACCACGAACGCCGCGCACACATACACAAGCGCCTGAACACCCGCCGCCATTGTCCGCCCCGCAAGCATATAACAATGCCCGGCGCGCTGCGCCTCCATGGAAATCGTATTGGAAATCATACCCACCGGAAGCGTCGAAAAATAAGACCAGCGCGCCCGCATCAGCGCATTGATAAGCTGCATCCGCAAATCCCGCGCGACATCCGCCGCGACATAGCTGACATAACGCATCGCCTGAAAAAAGATACAGGCCTTAAGAGTGATGGCAAAAACAATAAGAGCAAGAAGGCTAACGATAGAAGGCTCTATCCCAAGCGAGACATAGAGCGTATCAACAACCTGCGTAAGGGCGTTTGGCTCCGCATCTGCCCCGCCGATAACCATCGTAATCAAAGGCAATAAAGCACCAATCCCAAGCGTTTCCGCCAAGCCCGCCAAAATTAAAGCAACAATAACGCTTATAGACTGGCGCGGATAAGCCCTGAAAAAATACAAGAGCAAGTCCGCAGTACTTTTCTTTTCCAATACCTCGATCATGAATGAAGCGCTTTATACATTTTCTCCGCATGCTCCCAATCTTCCGGCCAGTCTATATCTGTCACCCGCCATGAAGGAACTTTATACCCGCGAAAAAGCGTAAAATCACCTGCCCCCTGACTATTTTGAATATAAGCGGAGCTGTAAAAACAAAACATCCCGGCATCATAACAAGCCTGTTTGAGATCCTGCGTACGTGCCGCAAAACCATCCTCATCATCAGGGCGCAAATCATCACTGCCGTCTTTGATGATAAACGCCTGCTCTATGGGAGCCGGAAAGGGCGTCACCGCAAGCAAAGCTTTGTCCTGATTACCGCTCTCAAACTGCGCACAAGCATCCTTCAAATCATCCGGGCATAGTAGGGGGCTTGTCGCATAAAGCAGCGCAACAGTATCAAAAACCTGCCCCTGCGCCGCATAAGTATCAACAACGGATTTAACCACTTCCATCATGCTGGCATGGTCATCCGCCAAATCAGCAGGCCGCATAAAATCAGGCTTATAACCTGCCTCCGCAGCGATAGAAGCAATCTCATCACTATCCGTTGAAACATGAAGCACATCAAACAAGCCGCTGTCCTGCGCCGCTTCAATCACGTGCGCAACCATGGGCTTCCCGCAAAAATTCTTGATATTCTTACCCGGAATACGTTTGGAACCCGCACGCGCCGGAATAATGCATAACCGCTTCATGAAAGCCCCTGCTTAATTGTGTCCATACTTTTGTCACCCATATTAAAAACCAGATCAAGTATAGACATGTAAGGCTCAAAATCACCATAAGCTTGCGGCCACTCCGGATGATTATAATTGAAATATTCAAGAGCAATGCCCGCTCTTTCAAAATCATCGGAGGCTTCCAGATAATCACGCGAACCGGGCGGAGAAAGATAAAGCGTAGCGTCCCGCTCTTTGCAAATATTCACAAGCAGCGCAGCTTTATGCCCTTCAACACTCATCTCCGAGGAAAAGATAATTGGCGTCTCTATTCCTAAAATTTCACAAAAATAAGCGATAAGATCAGCGTTTAAAGACATAAGATGCGCATGCTTCTTCCGCAAAATAGAAAAAACCTCATCCGCATATAGAGGAAAAAACGGCGCTTTGCTGTAATTCTGCTCAATCGTTCTAATCAGCTTTTCCGGAAAATCTTTATTCTCATGCTGAATTTGCGTCTCATTAATCGCTTGATCGCGAAGCCCTTTGGTAACAACCGGAACCGTCAGCCACACCGGACCATTCGCGGTTTTAACACGGTTACGCTGCTGCCAGCTTCGCTTGTCAAACTGAACATGATTGAGAAACACAAACTCATCAACGCTTTCGATAAGTCCGAAATACCCGATCCAGGGCAAAAAGGTCGGCTGCATAATGGCAATTTTTTTATCTGCCGCAGACACATTATTCCTCCACGGCAAGACAAATGCCGTTCATACCATAACCGTTACCGTTATAATACATAATCTGGCGGCCATTATGTTCCAACACGATTGGATAACAAATCATCTCTTCATCCGGCCCACCGGGGCTAGGCTTAAGATCAACCTCAAACCGCTCCCAATTCACACCATCCTCAGACTCCGCATAACGCGGCAAATAATAGTCACCCTTTGAGGAAAACCACATCCGGTATAACCCATCGTCATAGGTCACATACGGACGGGCCAAAGCATTCTCCCCCGGTGCAAAATCAATAGCAACAACCCCTTGGCGATCCCAAATTTTTCCATCATCCGAAGTCGCCGTCTGGATATTATAACGCGGCAAATCTTTATGAACCCACTCAACCCCGGCCACATAATACATGCGAAGGCCCTCATCAGTTTTTACCACCCACGGCGCGGTATTGATAAAAGGATTCACCCGGTTGCGGCCAATAATCGGCGCTTCCGACCACCGGACAAAATTATCGCTGCCATGTTCGGCAATCGCCAGCCCGCCAAACAAATCCATCCGCGTGGTCCCGCCGGGCTTAAACCCTATATAATAAAGCAGCTTTTCTTTATCTGTATTGATAATGCATGATGGCAAAACCCCGTTATCATCAAATGTTCCCAAACGCCCCGGCAGCAAAACCGGGTCACTCGAAAGCTCCAAAACTTTGTCCGGCTCTTTCAAATCAATAACCACATACCCCGTATGCGATTGATTTTTATCATTCCGCCCCGCGAAATAAATGCGGTAAAGGCTGCCATCAATTTGTTCTGGCGCAGGAAGCATCGCATGCGTACGCATCCACCAGATACCAGGGTTAGGCTCAATAACAAGACCAAGTTTACGCCATTTTGTTTGTGAAACGCTCATATGAAACCTTACAGCTTGAAATAGGATTTTAAAATTGCCTGCGCCTTGCGATCATCCGCAGGCAAAACCGTTGAGGACGCCCCCAAAACGACGCAGCCCGCAGGAAGATCCTTTGTAACAGAACCATCCATCGCAATAAAACAATCATCACCAATGTTAAGAAAATCCCGCAAAGTCGCATTTACACCAAAGAAACACCGCTGCCCGATCTTGCAATGCCCCGAAACCACAATATGCGAGGCCAGATAGGTATGATCGCCAATCTCTGTTCCATGCCCGATATGATTACCAGACCAGAGCATGACGTTATTGCCGATTTTTACCGTCGGCTGAATCGTCTGATCTTCAAGAATAAAGCAATTATCGCCATGGCTCAGATCCGGCCACACTGTCGACTTTGAACACACATAAGATGCAAGCGTATACCCCGCCTCTTTGGCCTGATGATATTTAGCCTCACGAAGCTGATTAAGCTTCATATAAGACAGCGCCACATGCATCTCGAACGTCTCAGGCGGAAATTCATCGGCAACCTTGCTAAACGGAGTAACCGGAAGCCCTTCATATTCCGCCTTATCGCAATATTCATCATCCACCGTGAAGGCTTTCACCTCATAATCACTGTCCTCGTTAAAATAAAATTTAGCGAGTGATGCAATTTCAGCCGTCCCGAAAATAACAAGGGGTTTGCTCATGCCTGTATCTTTCTTTCTTCCAGCATATTCCACATCAGCGGCTCATGCTTTGCAATATCCTGCCGTGCTGTTTGCCCGTAAACATTTTGATAATCCATAGTCGATATCGCCCCGGAATCGGAAGGCCCGCGAATACTGCGAACATTCACATCCTCTTGTAAAACATCCCCGGCTTTAATATCCGCAATCGTCCAGATTTGGCGGGTGTAAATTCCCTTTTTCTTAAGATCTGTCGTACCGCCATATTTCACATCCCCAATAATGGAAGGATTATAGGAGGCCCCATCAGGGTTTTCATATGTTTTGCGAGCTTCCACGCATAAAGCTTTTAATTCATCCGGCTCCAAAGAAAAAGATGAGTCCGGCCCGCCATCGTTCCGGTTCAGCGTAATATGTTTCTCAATAACCCGCGCCCCATGCACAATCGCCGCGACAGAAGCTTCAATCCCCAAAGTATGATCGGACAAACCGGGCGTAACATTAAAACGCGTAGCAATGTCCTCCATCGTGCGGATATTCGTATCTTCAAGCGGGGCAGGGTAGGCGCTAACGCAGTGCAAAACCACAATATCCTTCGCGCCCTTGCCCTCCATAAAATCAAGCGTACGGCTTAAATCTTCCTGCGTCGCAACCCCGGTGGACATGATAACCGGCTTGCCCGTCTTAACCACCTCCGCAATCAGCGGCCAGTCATGAAGCTCGTTAGACGCCAGCTTATAAGCCGGAACATTAAGCTCTTCCAAAAGCGCCACAGCCTTTTTATCAAAAGGCGCGCTGAAAATTGTAATCCCCAGTTCTTTAGCTTTATCGAACAAAGCCTGATGCCATTCCCACGGCGTATGCGCCTCTTCATACAGTTCATAAAGCCGCCGTCCGTTCCACTTGCTCTCCGGCGCGTTCAGGGTAAATTCCGGGCGATCGGAATTCAAAACCAGTGAATCCGCCGTATAGGTTTGCAGCTTAACCGCATCCGCGCCGCTTTCCGCTGCAATTTCGATAAGCTTAATCGCGCGGTTAATATCGCCATTATGATTCCCCGAAAGCTCCGCGATAATATAGGGCGGATGCTCCGGACCAACTTTTCTGCCGTTAATTTCCATAGCTTTACCCTAAATCAAAAATCTCTATCAAGCTCTTACAAAGCCGCTTTAACCCGCACCCGTCAATATGTTTCTGCCCGGCCTGCGACATTTCTGTCCGAACATTTTTATCCCCGGCCAGTCCCATAACAGCCGTTCCCCAGTCTTCCGAACTCAAATCCGAAGCCAGCCCCAAATGTCGCGCAATTCCGCATTCATCAAATATCTCACTGGAACGAATATGCGCCGGATAAAGCGAGGCAAACACAGCCGGAAGCCCCATCGCCGCGAATTCATAACGGCTGAGCCCCGAAGTGGAAATTGCCATATCCGCCCACTCATAATGTGGAAGCATGCCATCCTGCGGTCCCAAAATTTCAAAACCGCCACTCAATGCATGAATTCTTTCTTTATGTCCTTCCGAAAAATAAGGCCCGATAATCACCCGCACGTTAAAACCGTCAACCTTTCCACCCAAACCCTCCATAAGCTGAGCCGTAAGCCCCTGCGGATCGGAACCGCCAAAGGTTATAAGAATGTTTTCAGCGACATCTTTAACCTCCTTTTCCCGCGCATTCGCATATTCGCTGGCCATAATCGCGTATTGCGATCCGCAAACCCAATGCTCCGCATTCGGCTTTACATCACCTGCCGCCCCAAGATACGGCTGTATATAAGCTTTGAATTCAGGAACAGGGCAGGGCGGTCTGAACGTATCTTCAAAAAGACCGTCAATAAACGCCAAGGGAATCCCGGCTTCGGCCAATCTTTCCAAATATGGAACAAGCCGTTCCGGCGATTGAATGTTATCGCGATGCCCCAAATCAAGAATCAGCGCTTTAAGCCTTGGCGGATAAAAATCAACCTCTTCATGATAGACCAAACCCGCAGGAATTTTATAAACCGCATGCCCCGCGCCTTGAATGCGCTCAAGTGTTTCCACATCACCTTCGCCGCAAATAAACCCGCACGAAAGACCATCCTCCTCCAACCCCTCTGCAATCTGCAAACAACGGCTTAAATGCCCAAATCCGTAATTTAATGAGGCATCGGCCCGAAAAAGCACAGAATAATCTGCCATAACGACTAAGCCTGCCTGACCTTAAAAAGCGGCTCAAGCGGTTCACAATCAAGCATATCGCGAAGCGAGCCTTCCTCCAGTCCCGTCTTAAGCCGGGCAAGGAAATCCGCATAAGTCGCAATCAGCCTGTCGATATGCTCATCGCTCTGCGCATAGCTCATAAGATGCGTCCCCAAAGTCAATATCCCGTTTTTCATCATCTCCTGCATCAGGAAAGTACGAATGGTAAAGTTATTAAACTTCTCATGGTCCTTGATATGCAGAAACGACCACGCCGGATGGCCGGTTATATTCAAATATCCATCCAGCCCCAATTCTTTGATCCGCATATTAACGCCAGCCTGAAACCGCGCCCCGTTTTTAGCCAGCGTCTCAAGCACCGGTTCATTCTGTAACTTTGTCATCGTCGCCAGAGCCGCCACCAAAGACAGCGTTTCCCCGCCATAAGTAAAGGAGAAGAAAATATCCTCCATCACATCCATGATATCCGCACGACCCACAATAGCGGAAAGCGGATACCCGTTCGCCATCCCTTTCCCAAAAGTCGCCAGATCCGGAACAACACCAAAATATTCCTGCGCGCCGCCTTTGGCTATACGAAACCCTGTCACCGTTTCATCAAAAATCAATAAAGCGCCATGTTTATGGGTTAGCTCTTTAACGCCTTTGAGATAATCATCATCAGGAAAGAAAACGCTCATCGGCTCCAGAATAACGCAGGCCACTTCGCCTTGATGCTCATTAAGCCGGGCTTCAAGCACTTCCAGATCGTTATAGGCAAAGCTGTGTGTCAGTGCGCAAACCGCCTTGGGCACACCCAAATTCCGTGCTGTCGAACCAATATACCAATCCTGCCAGCCGTGATACCCGCCAACCAGAACATGCTCGCGCCCGGTAAAAGCCCGCGCCAGCCGAACAGCCCCCGCCGTCGCATCCGAACCGTTCTTCCCGTAGCGAACCTTCTCTGCACACGGAATCATCTCCACCATTTTCTCCGCGACAGCCACCTCAGCCGGATGGGCCAGAGAAAAAATCGTGCCTTGCTCCATCTGCTCAAGCACAGCCTTCTTAACGTCAGGATCATTGTAACCAAGCGTAACAGCCCCAAGCGCATTGATAAAATCAATATACTCATTGCCGTCTACATCATAGACAAGAGCGCCGTCCCCACGCTCAATAAAATACGGCGACACGCCATAGGGAAACTGCGTCCTGCTCTTGCTGAAAGTCTGCGTCCCAAGGGGAATAACTTTTTCCGCCCGCGCCAACATTTCTTCCGACTTTTTATAGCGTCCGCTATGGCTCATCTCATGCTCCTGAATAAAATTGGCGTAAGTTTAGCCCCAATTATGCGGATTGACCAGCATAGGATCGCTTACGGCAAATTGAGAAAACTCACTCTCGGAAAGCGCAGGCAAAGCCTTAACCGCTGAACAAAGCTCACCAAGCTGCGCCGCCGTGTTTACACCGCAAACAACCGCATCAATATCATCATTTCGCATGAGAAAAGATAAGGCCAGAGCAAGACGCGATGTTTCACGCTCCTGAGCCGCACTCTCAAGCTCAATGATCGTTTGTTTCAAACCTGCAAGGTGTCCGGGCAAATCATCCACCGCCATAAGCGCCGCCCCTTGCAAAAACGCCGAACGTACATGAATTTCAATCCCGCGCTTTTTCAACCCAGACAAGTGACCGCTGTGAAGTAAACGCTGATCCAAAATACTAAGCGGCAACTGCACAAGATCAATATCATCCCCATATTGCGCAAGCAGCGTATCAATCTGCCCGCCGTCATAAACCGACGCGCCAATTTTTGAAATGACCCCCATATCGCGATAGCCCCGCATAATGTCAAAAAGCTGCTGTCCGCCCTCGGCATAAAGATCCCCGGCATTATGCGCCATCAGGCCGTAAAGACGATCCTGCCTTAAACGCAAAAAAGACTGCTCAACCCCTGTTTTAAAAGCATCACAGTCCCCATCCCCAATACGCTCCTTACCAAATGTCAGCGTCTTGGTCACAATTTGGAAAGGGCAGGGCGCAGGGATAGAGGCCCCAAGAACCTCCTCGCTACCACCGTACAGGCTCGCCGTATCAACAACCTCAATACCATTTGAAGCCGCCAGATCAATAATCTGCCGCACTTCTGCCGCAGAGGTTTGCCCGCTTTGATTGGAAATACCGTAATCCAGCCCGAACTGAACACTGCCCAATCCAAGCTTAGCCATAGGTGCGGAAAAATTACTCATAATAATAATCAAAAAACCCGGTATGATCGTTAAGCTCTACCGAGCGCTCTATAGCGTTTTGAAGCGCTCCCCAGTCAACTTGCTTCCTGTTTTGCTCATCAAAACGCCCCTCCATAAAAGAGCACCGTTTTTCAAGAAGCCCCCTCGCTTTTTCTGTCCACGGGTGATTATAAAAATCAATCAGCGCCACCGGAATATTCGTCGAAAGCACAGAACGGAACGTCGTACTGTAAACACTGTCAAACAAAACCATATCGGCCTGATCCATAACAACCTCGAAAGGATCCGTCATAACTTCCGCGCCCATATTCTCAAAAACCTTCGGCGGCATAACAGGGCTTTCCGGGTGCAGCTTCAGAATAATTTCATACCCCCAACTGCGAAGATGAGAAATCAAACGAGCCTGCCAATCAACATGCACAATCCCCGGCGAACTTGGGCCAAGACGACAACGCTCATCATCATAAATCGTTGTAATAAAAAATATTTTTTTAATTTTGTAATCATCAACATCAAACCGGGGAACTTTTGTAATGCTTTGCTTCGAAATATCTTTTGAAATGCCCGTAACCGTAGGAGGTTCGAAGGCAAAACAGCGCCACTTTCCTTTGTTTTTATTAAGCTCGGCCGCCTGATTCTCATTAAAGGCGACAAACTCCTGACAACCCCAAAACTCGCTAAATCCCATCATCGGGTTGTCAACATGCGCCAAACCGGCTCCATGATCATGTCCCACAGCTTCACCCCCCCGATGCATTACAGCCAAACGCACCATAACATCCCAGATATTACCGGCAGAACCGCTCCAGACGGTTTTCGGCAAAGCTTCCGGCGCCTCAAGCAATCTGCCATAATGAACACGAAGGATGGACAGCCCCGTTCGCAGAAAGCTCTCAAAATAAGCACCGCTGTAACGCTGCAACTCTATATCAAAATCACGATATAAATTTTCCATGAGGCCAACAAAACCGGTAACAAAGTCGCTATCCAGATCTTGCTCTTGAACGGCAAAGAGTTCCCTTTCACTAACCGGCTTAAACCAGCGCTGAGAACGACAAAAAACAACATCCCGCTCAACCATTTGCACATGCGCGAGAATAGTCCCGTCTCTCTGCAACGCTATAACATCGTCCTCTAACACCTGCCGGGTGATCGGCTTTATTTTCAAGTGATCAATACCTAACCCTTTTTGAGAAAATTTAAGCCGCTTAAAAATCCGTTGAAAGCGGGCAACAGAGAAAAAATCCTGCGCACTCTTTGCCGAAGGGCTTTGAGCCAGCTTGTAAAGAAAGGGCGGCGGGGCAGGTGTTTTTTCAGAAAACAACAAAGGCCATACTTTCGCTGTTTCCGGCAGCTCAAAACGGACACCTGCTTTTCTCGCCCGCGCATGAACCAGATCGCCGACAAAAATTCCAAGCGTTTCCGCCATGACATATTTTCCAATCAGCTTGTAATAAAGCGCAGAATCCGTCTCTTCATATTTCTCAACAAGATCAAAATACCCATCCATAAGCTGCGCTAAAAAACGCTCCCGCTCCGCGTAGGATACTGGCCAGAAAAAATTCTCCACGCCATCTTTGGAAACCTGCATTTTATGCACTTCCAAAGGAAAAACGCTTTCAGATAATGATGCTTTTTGTTCAGGATTCATAAAACGACCTAATGATTGTATTGATTGGGTTTAAATTTTCAAACTCTCTTGTATGGCAAAATAAGCAGTTCTCATAGCCGCAACCTGACCATAGCCTTTATCAGGAAGACCTCCGGCCAGAATAAGGTTATCAAAACCCTCTTCCAAAAGCGCAACCTGCTGCCTTGATGTTTCCAGCAAATCAGGCGTCAGCACAGGAAACCCTTCCGCTTTTTGATTAGCCTCAGAATAAAGCAACTGGGCATCCTCCGGTAAAATAGAAAGTTTTTGAAGCTCCTCAAAAACAAGTTTTTGCTCCTCTTCGCTACCTTCAAAGCCCCCGTCATTTATAATCTCTGCAGTAATTTTATAAACCCCGTTGTGAGGCTGGCGCGGCGCGAAATTACCATAAAGCGTGACCCGAAAAGTCTGAAAGTCCGGATCATAAATATTAATCCAATAAGGCCGTTCGACAGGCCGCCGGTCCGTAAGAATATTCACAACCCCAACAGACCGCATCACCGGGCGCTTCATCGGCAGTTCAACATCCGAACAAAAACCAAACAGGGCAGGGGGCAGCGTCCAAACGACATGATCGCAGCGAATCTCCTCACCGTTCGAAAGCGTCACGCTTCTAATAACCTTGCCTTCTGCATTTACTTTCTGAATGGAGCAATTATTGAGAATTTGAACACCTTCGCGCTCAAGATTGGCCGCCATCACCTTCGGCCATTCATGAATACCGCCGGTTTTAGGGTAATATTTAACCACATCCGAAGTCCCGTCCAGACAATCCGCAAACGCGATGCGATCATCCCATTCGGGCTTTTTCTTCAGAGCAACACTCTCCTCACGATCCGCAATAATAAGCCGCGGAGGAACAAAAAGAACCTCCATCTCCGGCGCAACCATCTTTGCATCCTGTCCGGTAATTTTTTCAAATATGGAGCCGTATATATGCGCCGCCGCACTCCGCCCATACCTTGAAACAAAAGCTTCAAAAAGATTAGAGGGCTTTCCCTGCTCGGAAACATCCGATGATGATGATGAAGTAAGCGCCTCAAGCTCCGCCCTAACAGCATTCTGCACATCTGCGGAGAAAAGCCCAAGATTAACACACCCGCTTTCCTGATAAAGCCGTCCGTTCGCGGCATGCCCTTCAAACAAACTCCCGCGATATTCGCGCAAATCCAGCCCATCCAGATCTTGCTGCATCAACGCATCAATATCCGGATCATTGGTGCTAAGAATAAAATGCGTCCCGGCATCAAAACTGTATTCAGCGCCATCATACGAAACACTCCTAGAGCTTAACAACCCATCAACACCATCTGATTTTTCAATGATATAAATATTTTTAACGCCGGATGCACGTAAGGTTTTCGCCGCAAATAACCCGGCCAACCCACCTCCGGCTATGACATAACAATCATCGGTCTTCATATTCTGGGCCAATAATAACAATATCTTCCCGCGTATTGCCAAACGGCAGGCTTTGAGGCTGATCGAGCGTATAGGCATGCATTCCGGCCTGGCGAATATGCTTGATAATGCGAAGCAGGAAATCATCATCAATCACAACGGCATTGCCATGCTCAAGCCCCCAGTCTGCGGAAGCCTCATCAAACTTCTCCGCACCAAACTCCTGCTCCCATTGCTTTTGGAAAGCTAACCCCCGCGCAGAACCCGTAAAACGTTTCTTCTTATCTGTATTGGCAATATCGCCAAGAAGAAGAATACCGTTTGGCTCAAGCAAAGAAATCGCCCGGTCGATAAAACCGTAAAGCGCCGCCTCATTCGGCATTGTATGAAGCACGCTATAAGCCAATATCTTCGTATATTTCCTGTCAAAATTCAGCGCGTTAAAATCACCCTTATGATAGGCAATTCCGGCAGACTCTTCCTTATTCTCAATTTTCTCAATCACGTTAGGGTGATCGCACCCCGCAGCATGAGCCACAATCTTCGCAACAGGAAAAAGATTCAAACCAAGCCCACACCCAATATCGAGAAAGCTGTCATCAGGATGAATCCGCAACTTCCCCATAACATCATCCGGAACCTCTGCCTGCGCACCTTCCTGAACTTTATAGCGCCCGTTTTGATAAACATCATCAACGCCCAAAGCCGCCATTTTTCCGTAGTTTTCAAATTGTGACATCGTAATAAAACCTTTACGCGATAGAAAACATCCACTCTATGTGGTTGCCCAGTGTGTTGGAAAACCCTTTTTTAAACAACCCAATATTATATTCTTTATCGGAAACATGCCCTTTTTGTTCGATAACACCCATATTAACCAAACGCATCCCGCGCTCTTTGGCTCTCAATATACCTTCAAACGTAACCGCATGCCCCAGCGGCTTATCAACAAAAAGCTCACGATTGTAAACAGCCACAGCATAATGCGAGACATCGCCAAAATCGGTGAACAGCGCAGAAGAGACAAGCCCATGCTCCTCCATATAACCCAGCACCAGATCCCCGCAACCCGCCTTAATCATCTCAAATTGCATTTGCCAGCTTTCTTCGGAGCGTGTCCGCCGCCCGGCAACCTGAAAATGAAACTCACGAAAATCATGAAACAGCTTTTCATCAGGGTTGTCCTGACACACATACACCATTCCCATCTCCCGCTTCCCCTGATTAATCAGGGACTTATAACTCTTGCGCACCTGCCGCCTAAGCTCGGCTTCACTTCTCGAAAGCTCAACAACAGGCCGAATTTTAACACTCGGCAACGCCCCAAGATTATAAGCCTCAACCCCCACAGCTCCTAGCGCGCCTTGCGACCAATGATCCGAAACCCGCAATGTCTTAATGCTCTCAGAAGCGCACGCCTGCAAAAGATGCTCAAGAATAGCCTGAATGAGCTTTTTCTCATGAACCGGAGCATAAACCTCAACCCCGCTTGCCCCAAAACCGCAAACATCGTCAAGCTTATAGGCAATCACACAGGCCCGCGCAGCGCCATCTTGGAACACCACAAACGACATATCCTTAAAATCATCATGAAGAAACGCCCTGTATTGCGCCTCAAGACGAATTTGATCCGCATTTGCTACAGCCTCAATATTCCCAATCCCCACCAAAAACGCGGTTTCATCATGCTCGCGTGTGATGATACTAAACTCTCCACTCATATCACTTACACCTTCAATACGGTTTGGAGTGTTTCAACAACAAACTTAACATCATCATCCGTAAGGGCAGGGTAGAGGGGCAGAGACAGCGTTCGTTCATAATAGCGCTGCGCCCCCGGCAACTCTAAATCACCATACAACGCGCGATAATAAGGCTGCTGATGCACAGGAATATAATGAACCTGCGACCCCACACCTTTTTCTTTCAGCGCCGCCATCACTTCCGCGCGGTTAACACCCGCAGCCTCAAAGTCAATACGCACAGCATATAAATGCCAAGCCGTTCCCGAAGCGTTAACGCGCAAAGGCGGCAGGACAACAGGAGCCAAAGGTTTAAGCAACTCATCATAAAGACGGGTAAGCTCTTCTCGCCTCTTAACAAACCCATCAAGCTTTTTAAGCTGCGATAGCCCAAGCGCACATTGAATATCACTCACACGATAATTAAATCCGATCTCAGGCATTTCATAGTACCACGGCGGCATAGAAGGGGATTTAACGATCCCGTGCGAGCGCAAAGAACGCATTTTATCAGCCAGCCCGGCATCATTCGTCGTGATAGCCCCGCCTTCACCCATCGCAATCGTTTTAACCGGATGAAAGGAAAAAACCGACATATCTTCATATTTACACGCACCGACCCCGCGCTCTTTATACCGCCCGCCCACAGCATGGCAGGCATCGGCAACAATCTTCAATCCATGCCGATCGGCAACCCGGCGAACAGAAGCAAGGTCAGCGCATTGCCCGGCAAGATGCACAGGAAAAACCGCCCTGACGTTAAGACCGCCTGAACGCTTCAAAGCATCCTCAATATGCAAAGATTCCATAAGCCCCGTATCAGGGTTAACATCAGCAAACACCACATCCGCCCCGCAATACCGCGCCGCATTCACGGTCGCCAAAAACGTCACAGACGGCACGATAACCCCGTCACCTTCCTTCAACCCCAAAGCCAGAGCGGCCAAGTGCAAAGCCGCAGTCCCATTCGAACACGCTACGACATGCGCAGCCTCCGTTAAAGCACCAAAGGCCTCTTCAAATTCCGCAACTTTCGGCCCCGTCGTAAGAAAATCACCCTGCAAAACATCCGCCACCGCCCGGATATCATCCTCATCTATGCTTTGTCTTCCATAAGGGAGCATGCTCGAAACGCCTTTAAACCGCTTTTTTCAACGCTGTTTCATTCAAAAGTCCTTTAAGCCCTGCCTCATCAAGCCATTCCTCATTATTGTCGCTCGTATAGAGAAAGTCTTCAGGCGCAGGAGCGCTCCTCGCATATTCAGAATCCTGCGGCCTCCAAAATGCAAAATTAGGCTGAATGATATAACGATCATCAAGCTCAAGCGTATTACGTCCATCATCCGCAGTCACCATAACTTCATGGAGTTTTTCACCCGGGCGAATACCAACCATTTCTTGCGGAAGGTTAGGGGCCATTGCGCGCGCAAGATCCGTAATTTTCATAGACGGAATTTTGGGGACAAAAATCTCCCCGCCTTTCATCATCTCCATAGAAGACAAAACAAAATTCACACCTTGTTGCAGAGTGATCCAAAAGCGTGTCATCCGTTCATCCGTAATGGGCAAGTGATCGGCGCCTTCATCAATTTTCTTTTGAAAGAAGGGAATAACAGAGCCTCGCGAGCCAACAACATTGCCGTAACGCACAACGGAAAAGCGCGTGCCTGCCGCGCCCGATATGTTATTGGCCGATACAAAAATTTTGTCAGAAGCCAGCTTACTCGCCCCGTAGAGATTAATTGGATTGGCTGCTTTATCAGTCGAAAGCGCAATAACCTGCTCGACATTGTTGTCAATCGCCGCCCGCACCACATTCTCGGCCCCGTCTATATTGGTACGGATACATTCCATAGGGTTGTATTCCGCAATGGGAACATGTTTAAGCGCTGCAGCGTGAATGATGATATCCACGCCCCGCGTCGCAAGCGTCAAACGGTCGCGATCCCGCACATCTCCAATAAAAAAACGAATAGCGGAATAGGCTTTTTCCCTAAACGCTTGCTCCATCTCATATTGCTTAAGCTCGTCACGCGAATACACAATAACCTTCGCAGGGTTGTAATCCTCCAGCACCGTTTCAATAAAACGCTTGCCGAAAGACCCCGTACCGCCCGTGACAAGAATAGACTTGCCATCCAGATCAAGCTTTCTCGGCAGAAAATCACGCATAAAATAATCCTTTAAATATTATCTGTTTTCTTCAAAGTCCGCATAATAGACGCGCCAGAGCAACATTATCAATAGGCTTGTTTTCAACCGAGGAGCAAAAAAACCGTGATACACGACAATATTCATATTCTCGATATGCTGATGCACGATCAAAAAAAGCAGAAAACTGTTTTTAAAGCGGGCCGTTATTGGAGCAATCAGGTTTTATATTACGCAAAATAACTTAGTCAAAACAGCTCAAAAGACAACCTCAATGTTCTCACGCTTTGCTATCCGCTTTAACACCCTAAAACACCACCCGAACAGAAGCATAAACCTCCTGATCGCGGAAAACAGAAGTCTCTGCGCATTTCCGAAGCTCTTCAGCGGCCTTCATCGTGCAAAGAGCTTCCTCCAGAAACTTTATTAAGACAAGGACTTAACTTTTGTTCAAGAGCCGGAATCAACCCCCGAGTATATGATGAGACTGTATTTATTTCCGGAGAAAACGGTGTTTCCCGCTGCGGTTTTTAGCATTCAGGAGTTCTAGCAATGCATTGAAAAAATTGTAAAAATTTTATTGACTGGGTGTTTTTTTGGAATTACTGGTGAATGTAGTTAATACATTTTTTATGCGAACAGGGCAAAGGAAGAGACGCTGCATGTCAGCAGGGATGAAATTGGGGGAGAATACAAACACATTGCGCGTGGTTACGCTGGCCATTTCCTTCCTGTTTATTCCCGCTTTTCTATACGGCTTGGCAAGCATTTGGGCAATTGTTTTTGGTGTAACCATTTCTCTTCTCTTTAACGCTCGCCTGCAAGACATTATCGGAAAATGTACACCAATTGAGAACGAGGGGAAGCGCTGCGCAATCATTATTGCTCAATATCTTTTGCTAGCATTGGAGATGGTGTTTATCACATCAGTAGCCCCTATCTTTTTTCTTTATAGCGGGATGGAAAAACACAGCGCCATAAGTGCGCTTGACGCCCAGATTTTGGATTATTCGCCCTTAAACTATCTGGTCGAACAGCCATATGAGAGTAGTCTATTAAATGTTCAAATTTTAATTGCGGCGACGATGCCGATTTTCATTTCATTTTTTATGATGCTTGCGCTGTCATTTAAGAAAATGATGAAAGTAGCAAGTTGGATAAATTACAGCGAAGCTAGTACTGTTGAAAAAGGTCAAAAAAAATACAATCCAGTTATAACTTCTTGGCATCATCAATGGTCTTCAGGAGGAACAGTATATGCACTCATAATAACTCTTCTTTATGTTGAGTCTTTTAGAGGTTTGAACAATGTAGATTATATTACAGACTATGGTCTTATTTTGCGAGTGCTGAGCGGTTATTTTGTTTTATGCATTGCTCTACTTTTAAATTTCACATCTTATGCATCAATTAAAAAATAGGAAATTGTATTATGGCTGATAATAACGAAACTCTCGAATTGGAAATCACTAAATATCTGGTGAATTATCACCAGTCAGCAGCTAAAGCCATTGATGATGCTACGAATGGAATTGCAATTGGTGCAAAAGCAACAACTCACATATTGAAGCATACTGGCAACATTTTGGATGTAGCGATCATTGGAACCAAATATTACAATGCGGCTCCCGCAGACAAAAACACAGTTTTGTTGAACGAAGGTACGAAATGGGGGATGTCGTCACTTGCAACGGTCGCTGGTACAGCTGTATTTTTATGGACAGGTCCTGCTGCTCCTATTTTTGGAATGGCCATTGGTGCGGCGTTTAGTATTGGATTGGAATACGCTGAAGCTTATACAGAATCGCAAAGCGGACAAGGGATTGGAGAGCTTCTCTTTAATTCTCAATACAGTATCCCAGACATAAACACTCCAGAAAACGGAATTTTAACCACTGAAGTAAAAAACTCTAATGGCGATGTTAAATTTACGATTGAACAAAACACGCAAACTGGTGAGCTTAAATATATTAAACCTAATTTAGATGTTACGCGCTTTGAATTGGATGCTGCGGGTAACTATAAATCGCTTGAAATTACAAAAGACGGTAATACCGTTGGCTTCGATTTTAGAACGGGTGACTTCAATATTACCGATACAAATGGCGTTTCACATACGGGCAATTTTGCTGACACCAATTTAAGCACAGATGCTGCTGTTGTCTTGAATAAGATGCTCGATGATTTTAATACGGAGATACAACAAACAGACCCAGCGTTTGATGTTAGAACTCAAATTGTAGATACAATACAGGGTTCTTCTTCGGACCTGACCGTTCAAATCAGTGGCCGTAAAATTTTGATTTCCAATGACTTTTCAATTGATAGCCAAAATAGTTTTGGCGGCACGACGATTGATTATAAGGGATTGTCTATTTCTACTGATAGCTCTGGCCAGAGTGTTGTGCGCACAGTGAATCCTGCTACGGGTGAAACGCGCGGAATATTTTATAATAGTGATGGCACGAAAACGGTTTTTTATTCTGATGAAAATGCAGTTGATGGTGTAGCGGAATATACATTCACAAACCTTTCAGAGCTTGGACCAAAAGCGCAGTACCAAGCGCAGCAGGTCCTAATGGATGCAACTCAAACATTGCGCAATGGTATGCGCGAACTTTTGGAGAGCAATCCAGAGCTTTTGGGTGATCTAACTATGCTTAACTGGCCTCCTGAGTTACAGGACATTGTTGAAGCCACACGGCAAGATGTTTTGGCTAATAAAGCAGATGAAGGAAAAACCTACGATGTAACGGCTGAGACCAGCACGACGTCTGCCGATGGCACGGTTACATACCAGAAGAAAACCGTGGGGGCTGATATCGAGGTTTTTCAGTTCAGCGATACCGATCTGCTTTTCTTGGCGCAAAATGCGCCGGATGAATTTGCCGATTTGCGCGTGGGTGCATTTTGGGAGCTTCATGCGCGGGCGATCGATAGTGGTGCTTTTAGCACAAATGCGGAGGGGAATGATGTTTATACATTGCCGAGCGGTATTTATCTTGAAGTGGTTAACACCGGCGACCCGACAAAGACTGTCGAGCTTATCAAATATACGGGCGTTGCCAAACCGATTGGTGTGGTGACGGCTTATACGGATAACTTCCAACAACAGGTTGTTGAGGTTCTGGATACGGATAGCAACTCTGTCATTGTTGATATTACCACGACAGATACGTCTCTCAACCAAGCCTTCACGGGTGGTACGGTTACGCTCAAATATCCTGAAACTTTCGTGTTTAATGAGGTTGGCGGGTATGTGGGTAATACGCTGGGGCAGTATTTGGCCGATGGTGATTTATATAAATCTGTTTTGTATTCTGCGGCGTTGAAAACTGTGGGACAGCATACCGGTACGGTTTTGGACTTTTTGGCCAATAGCACAGAAACGCTGGATTCTATTTTTGCAGGAGTTTTCGGATCGGACACCAATACAGCGCAATCGGGCGTGCAATCACTGCCCGATTTATTTGAAGGGTTTACGGCTAACTTGCAGGCGCAGCTTAAGAGCAGCCTGATTGGTTATGTTTCGGGAGCCATTGTAGACGAGATTGGTGAGGCCCTCGAGATTGATGGTGTTGCTGGTGAGGTTTTTGATGTTGTCGCGGGGACTGTGACGACTGGGGTTGTCTCTGGTGGGCTTGATATTCTGTTTAATGGCTTGGAAGCAAGTGTCTATACGAATCTCCTTGCGGGTGATGGTGTCAATTTTGCGACCAAATTAAGCGATCTTAATCTTGAAACGCCAGTCAATATTCCAGGTGTTGAGACTGTTGGTGATTACGTCCAATATCAAGTAGCCAATGCTTTGGCGTCTTATGCCGGTGCGCGTTTGGCAGGAGAACTGATTGAGCCTGAAAGTGAGATGGCGGCTGTATTTGGTTCTTTGGGCTCTGCCATTGGAACATTTATTGCCGGAACATCTGCAGCTGCAGGTTCAACGCTTGCTTCTCTTCAGACGGCTTTACAATTAGGCACGGCGTTTGGCCCAGTTGGGTTTGCGGTTGGAGCATTCATCGGCACGATTGCAGGCACTGTTTTGGGGAATCTGTTTGGTGGAGAGGACGACCCTGCGGGTGGGGCATATATAGCCTATAACCGGAGCGATGCCGGCTATGATGTTGTTAGAACCTGGAGCGATGACGGGGGGGATACAAATATTGCCATTTCGATGGCAGAGGCGGCTTATAACGGTGTGAACCACATCATTGAAATGACGCAAGGAAATTTCCGGCGGACAACAGAATATCAGGTTGAAATTGGTTTTAACGACGATGGATATTTTGTCTCTGAGAATGGGGTGTTCACGCAATTTGACGGCTCCGGAGAGGCCATTAAATACGCTGCACTTAAGCTTCTACAGGGAGCAGATATTGTAGGCGGTCACGCGATTCTGATGCGCGCCTGGCACAATTCTGAGGCCGTTACTTTGGAGGAGTTTCAGGAGGATTTGATGGTAGCAGAGGCTTTCCAGACGTATCTTCTGAATCCCACGGCAGTGCTTGCATTGATGATGGATCAACCAGAAAGCGAAGCTGCGCAGCATTGGGCGGCTATTTTACAACGCGCGGCGGAGCTTGAGCTGCACTTGCCACATGAAAAAGATATTGATGGCGGCTGGGGTGAGGTTCTTGCTGCGCGCGGAGATATCAATCCTGAAGCCATCCCTGATATAGATGGTAACGACATTGTTCTTACCGACCCCGTTACTGGGGAAGAGACGGTTATAAGGCACGTGATTGGACCGGGATATGAGATTATCCGCATTCCAGGCACAGATGGTAACGACATTATTGAAGTTATCGTTGATGGCGCTTCTATCAGCTATACCGATGCCGGGCCGGGCGATGATACGTTTGTCGGACATGATGGTGTTGATATCTTTATCGGTGGAGAAGGTAACGACACGGCAAATGGCGGCGGCGGCAATGACTGGCTTCTGGGTAATGAAGGAGATGATGCGCTGTTTGGTGAGGCCGGTGATGATTTGCTGGTTGGTGGGCCGGGCGATGATTATCTTGATGGTGGCCCTGATCAAGATGAAATACGTGGAAGCTCAGGAAATGATGAGTTGTATGGTGATACGGGCGATGATTTTATATACGGGGGGGCCGGTGATGACATGCTACAGGGCCATGAAGGGATTGACCGCTTAAATGGAGAAGCGGGTAATGATCTTATTTATGGTGAAGGTTACGACCTTATTAGCGGAGGTGTCGGTGATGATATCATTCATCTTTCGGGTAATAATAATGAAGTGTCAATCGCTCGTAGGGAGGGTCATGACACAGTTTACGTTGATGCGGGTACAGGGCATTCAATTAAGCTGGAAATCAGTATTAGTGTAAAAGAATTAAAATTTTACAGAGAGGGTGATGATTTTTTAATAGAAGTTCCAGGGGAGAATCAAACTCTTAGGATCTTTGATGCTTACAATTTACCATTCGCGTCTATTCCAAAGCTAAAATTTTATGATCAAGCACAACAAGGAACATCAAATGTACGGCTATATGAATATTCTTTACCCATTGTTTTAACGCAACCAGATGGGTCAGTTGTTAACGATATAAATACATTGGCTCCAAATACAAATTACTACAACGACGATTATGCCGTGTGGAATATCGTACACGGCACCGATGGTGATGACTTTATAAATGATGGAAATAGAGATGGTTGGGGGATTCCAAGTAGCAGTCATTTTTACGGAGGCGCCGGCAACGATACGCTGTATCTGGGTATGGGCGCAAATTACGGTGTTGGGGGTGCCGGAAACGACACTATCTATGGTTACACAAAGAACGATTTAATATGGGGTGGTTCTGGTAACGATTATATTTTTGCCGACGCAGATAACGACGTCGTATCAGGCGGTGATGGCGCGGATGAAATTTATGGATGGACAGGCGAAGATAAACTGTACGGGGATACAGGAGATGACCAGATTTATGCTGGTGATGGTAACGATTCTGTTTGGGGTGGAGATGGTGATGATTTCATCTGGGGAGATCAAAGTGATACGACGACGCTAAGCGATGAAGCCGGACAAGATCTGATATTCGGTGGAGATGGTGACGACATCATATCCGGACAAGGTGATGATGATCGTATTTATGGAGATGCGGGCAACGATACTCTTGATGGTAATGAAGGAAACGATGTTGTCTCTGGTGGTGAAGGTGAGGACTTACTTATATTTAACGTTACCGAAAATGTAGGGTTTGAGAATGTCTATAGCGGCGGTGAGGATGTCGATACGCTTCGAATAAATATGGTAGCAGCAGATTATTTGATGCCGTTATTAGAAGCTGAGCTTGTGCGTTATAACATGGAGATCACTCGTTCTGATAGAGGTCAAGCCACTGCTCAGCAGTCTACACTCATAACAACATTGTTGCTTACTCTAATAGATTTTGAACAAATTGAGGTTTTCGTAGATGGCGTTTTACAGGATATATCTTACAATGATTTTGCCCTTACGGGGCAGGCAACATCCAATGCTCACGATTATATAACCGCATCAGACAATAACTCTATTACTGTAAACGCACAAGGTGGGCATGATTGGGTTAAAGGCTCTGTTCAGGGCGACAGCCTTCATGGTGGAGATGGCGATGATTTCATTGAGGGTGATAATGGCGATGATTTCATTGAGGGTGATGAAGGCAGTGACCAACTGCATGGAGGCCAGGGAGCAGACACAATAGATGGCGGTGCAGGCAACGACCTTTTGTTTGGAGAACATGGCAACGATGTTTTGCATGGTCAAGCCGGGACTGATGAAATAGATGGTGGGCTAGGTGATGACTCCATTTATGGAGGTAATGGTGATGATACGCTTTACGGCGAAGAAGGTGATGACACCATTTCTGGTGGAGCGGGAGATGATATTCTGTTGGGTGGTTTGGGTGATGATGTGCTTGACGGAAATGACGATGATGACGTTCTTTACGGCGGGGCCGGCGCTGATACGTTAACCGGAGGTATGGGAGCAGATACCTTCGTGTTTAGAGCTGATACTGCATTTGATGCCGTAGACACAATACAGACGTTTGATGTGAATGAGGATATCCTTGATCTTCACGGTGTTATTACGGGCTACCATTCACTGACCGATGATTTAACGGGTTTTGTTAAGATTACTTCTGACGGTTCTCATAGCTATTTGGCTGTTGATTTAGATGGTGGCGCTGATGATTTCGTGCAGATAGCCACGTTGGAAAATACAGCCAATTTACCGAATGTTTTTAGCTTGTTTATCACCGGTGTTTTGCTGCTCGACGACTTAATTCATGTTTCGCTGAGTGATATTCCTCCATCCGATTTCTTGTCTGCGTCGGGTTATAATTTTTATTACGGCACAAGCGCTGATAATAACATGTCTGGCGGTTTTGAGTACAGCAGTGGTGACAACGGTGCATTCTTCAGCTACGGCGGGAATGACCAGATTTATGCAGGGAGTTGGAATGACGTTGTTGATGCTGGCGATGGTGATGATTACGTGGATGCTGGAAATTGGAATGACCGTGTTATTGCAGGCTCCGGGAATGATGTTGTTGATGCCGGTGATGGCGACGATGTGGTTTACGGCGGGCTTGGTGATGACATAATTGCCGGACAGCTGGGTAATGACAAGCTCTACGGCAATGAGGATGACGATATCATTGAAGGCGGTGGGGGAGACGATCTTCTTCATGGGGGAAGTGGCGATGATAGCCTCGATGGAGGTGATGGTGCCGATACGCTTTATGGTGGAGGCGGTGTTGATCGCCTTTATGGCGGTGCCGGAACCGATACGCTGATTGGTACGTTGGGCGGAATTGATACTTTTGTGTTCAGGGCGGATACTGCCTATAATGGAGCAGATACCCTACGTTTCTTTGATAGTAATGAAGATGTGATTGATATCTCTGACCTTCTTGAGGGATACGATCCGCTCACCGATGCAATTACAGACTTTGTGCATATCACAGGTAACGGCACACATTCCTATCTGCGTGTGGATACCAATGGCGGCAGAGACAACTTTGTTCAAATTGCCCAGATTAGCAATGTAGCGGAATTGACGGATGAAAAGGCGCTGGAGACGGCAGGAGTTTTGATAACGGCCTAAATTTCGACTTCCGGAGTGCGCTTTTTCGTAGCAGCGAATACGGTCTGAGCGCCGAGAATTATATAACGATCTCCGGCGCGGCCAGAGCCACCGCGACAAGGGATTTACAAAGGCTTGTTGAAATAGGGGCACTCACAAAAATTGGGGAGCGCAAATACACGCGGTATTATCTTAACATTGAGCCCGAAAATACAAGCTTACACAAATGAGAGTACGCATGAACAAAATCAGAATGAACCTTGCCCTGTCTGTATTCATTTTTCTATTGCTAAACCCGATAGCAGCAAACGCTACTTCCTGCGCGTTTCCCGAAGAACCAATTAAACAATACGATGTAGCTTTCAAAGGTAAAGCTCTGGGGTTGCCAAAAGAAAGCGCTATGGAAAACGGCAAACAAGTAGAAAAAACTTACACCATGTTTGAGGTGATTAAAGAATATAAAGGCAAACTGCCAAAACAGCTTAAAATATATCATTCAACGGATGGAATGTTCGGAACGAAATACAAAGATGACGCTACATATGTTATTTACACAAGCCCAGATGAAGATGGACGTTACAGGTCAGGAACTTGTAGCTCTAGATACCAATTTGTGGAAGAAGGTAAGGTCAATTACCAATCCAGACTTCCTTGGCTAAATGCAGAAGAATATAAAGCCAAAGCAGATGCGTTAGACAATCTTGTATCTGAATATCCTAAAGAAACTTACTTGCTAATCAAAAAAGCCGAGTTTCACGAAGAATACAATGACTTTCAGATAGCGGCAGATACATACAAAAAAGCGATCAATGTTGCTTTTGAAGAGAAACACAAGAACGATGCACGCGCAAATATGCCTCATGCATCTGAAAAACGTAAAAAACAAATTGAAGAATATGGTTACTACGTTGATTTTGCGGATCAAACATATTTGACAGGGTACGGACGAAACCTATACAAAATGGGCAAGTATGCAGAGGCCATAAAACATCTAAAAGGTATCAGGAATGATGAAGGCCGCAAATATTATCAGGCATCTATTCTAAAGCTCGGAAAGCCAGAAAAGTTAAACGGGCAAAAAGTTGACTTTTCTGGGTTGGAATTCAAAGAAATAGATTTATCTGGACTAGACCTCTCTGGCTCTAATTTTTCTGATGCAAAATTCTATAAAGTTAAAATGCACGGCTCCAAATTTGACAATGTCAACTTCTCGGGAGCTGAAATGCGTCAACCAGAAATGAAAAACTCTTCATTTACAAACTCTGATTTTAAAAAGGTAAAGATAACCCACGCTAATATTGAAGATACTGATTTTACCAATGCCGATTTTAAGGACGCTTTTTTCGCTTATAGCATTGGTAAAAATGTTGATTTCACAAATTCTAATTTTCAGGGTGCTAAGTTCTTCTTTAAGGAATACGAAAACATCAACCTAAGCAAAGCAGATTTTACAAATGCTTTGCCCCACCGGCTGGATGGAATGAAGCTGGAAGGTACAAAGCTAAACAAAATTCAAAGGGCTGAATTTGGTGAAGACTCAAGCTATGAAGGTGTTGACCTTTCTGGTTTTGACCTGTCAGAAAGCGATCTAAGGGGAGTTAATTTAAAAAATGTAAAATTTGTGAACACCGATTTATCAGGAGCAAACTTGACTTGGAGTCACGATGGACCAACCAATCTGCAAGGCGCTGACATGACAGGAGCAAACCTAAATAACACGTTGCTGTTTTTTGCTTATTACGATTGTAAAACCAAATTCCCAGATGGTTTTAAACCCGAAACCCGATATATGTTACCTATATGGGAAAATTGTAAAACCCAACGCCCCGATATATCCCTAAGTGGCCTTACCCTTCCCTTGGACGAAAACTACAATAGACTTCCTATTCACGACAAAAAAACGTGGGGCGAAGCTCCATGGCTACAGAACGTCGATTTACATGAAATTGATTTGCAAGGTTCTAGTTTAGGAAAATTTAAATGCACAAACTGCAATCTCAGGGATGCTAATTTTAGTGGTGTTAAGATAATGCTTCGCGCAGATAAAAGTGATTTAAGAGGCGTTAATTTTAAGGGTGCTAAAATTATAGGGCGGGGCTCAAATTTAAATGAGGCTGATGTAAGGGGCGTAGATTTATCCGGCACTGAACAACCCTCGCCTATAAGGCGAGGGGTTAGTTAGGGGTCGATTGTAAATCGACTATCCTCTACCGGCTCCCCTTCTTGTTCCTCGATATATTTCTGGATCATCTCATCTGTGATATTTCCGGAACTGATAGCGCAGTACCCACGCGCCCAGAAATGTCTGCCCCAGAACTGCTTGCGCAAATGCGCAAACTCCAGAGAGTAAAATCCCGCGACTTATGCCTTTGAGCCATTGCACGATCTGACTTATATTCTGCGTCGGACGATAGCCAATAAACATGTGCACATGATCGCTCGCGACCTTCCCGGTTATAATCTCAAGCTCGTGCTCCATGGCTATCTGGCGCAGAACATCTCTGGTGCGCACCGCCACCTCGCCTGTCATCACCCTCTTCCGGTACTTTGGAACCCAGATCAGGTGCACTTTTAAATCCGTCTTCGTGTGGCTGCCTATCGTATAACGTCGCATAGCGACAGGTATAAACTTCTCTTCGCCTGAAGGCGAGGGATTTTAACCATCCCCGATGGGGACATTAAACTGCAATTAAAACGTACGGATAAACAAGGTCGTAAGTATTATTTGCCGTCAATGGAAAATACAAAATATGACAATAAAACAGTATGGCCAGAAGGGTTTACTCCCGCATCAACCAACAAAACTAAATCTGAATAAATGGCGGAGTATCGGGGAGACGATCTAAACCCGCTGTTTGAAGAATTAGCCGATTGGGAAGAACAACTCAAGCCTCTTGATAGAAATGTCTTTGAAAATTTGGGAGAGCCGGAATGACCAAGCGCTCTTCTCAATCAGACCTTTTCAAGGAACTTTAGCAGTAAAGACGCCACATCTAATAAAAAGGCAAAGTCCAAAACTGTGTCATGGTATTGGCTCCTCTCGCTTAAGTGACCAACGGGAACACCCCCGCGGCTTGAACCCTTGGCCAGCGCCGAGCGTCTGTAGGACGTTCGATCAAACGCCGTGGATGGCGCAACTGCTTTTCTGGGGCGTCCGTTAGAGAGAGTTGGCAACGCCTTACGAACACTTACGGGGAAAAAGTGGTTGCGGCACAGCCAAAGCGTCCACGGATTTGATATAAGCTTGGCTTCGGGTTACATGCATCGGGACGATGCAAAAGAGATGGGTTATCCTTGTAATGTTTTTGCAAGGATTCAGCAGGTTAACCGCTCTTTTTACTGCGCGAATTGACACAATAAGCTAATAATCGCGCAGCACGAAAAGCTAATAACAGCACAATAAGCTATAAATCGAACAACACAAAAAGCTACAAACAGGGCATGAAAAATATCGGCTAATCTAAAGCCAAACATTAGATTAGCCGATGCTTTAGGGGCATTTTGCTACATATAGGCTTGCAATAAGTATATTTTTCGGCTATTTTAATACCAGAAGTTAATTTGGACGAAATATGTACATTGAGCGCACATTAGAAACATTCCTGAAAAACGCTGCCGGACAGTTCCCTGTTTTACTGGTGACGGGGCCGCGTCAGGTCGGGAAAACCACCATCCTGAAACATTTGAGCAAGGATGAACGCACCTATGTGACATTGGATGATCCCATTCTGGCGACAATGGCGCGGGAGGAACCTGCGCTATTCTTGCAGCGTTTTAAGCCGCCTGTGCTGATTGACGAAATCCAGTATGCGCCGGAACTGCTGCCATACCTCAAGATGGCTGTGGATCAGGAGCGCAAAAAAGGTATGTTCTGGCTGACCGGATCGCAGCAATTCCAGTTGATGCAGGGCGTAACGGAATCGCTGGCCGGACGTGTGGGGATCGTTAATCTTCTGGGACTTTCTGCAAAAGAAATGCAAAGCCACGCAACAGATGCGGTTCCGTTCCTGCCCACGCAAGAGCAATTACAGGCACGGCTTGAACAATCTCCTGATTTGACGCTGACAGATGTTTACCGCCTGATCTGGCGTGGAGCATTTCCTGAAATGGCACTGAATGAGCAGGCAGACCGTGATTTCTTTTATAGCTCCTATATTCAAACCTATCTGCAACGTGACGTGCGTGATCTGGCCAATGTGGGTGATGAAAGCGCATTCCTGAAATTCCTGCGCTCTGCGGCTGCCCGCACAGGGCAGTTAGTCAATATGTCCGATATGGCGCGTGATGCAGGCGTAGCGGTTCCGACCGCCAAACGCTGGTTGTCCATTTTGGAGACATCCGGCATTATCCACTTGTTGGAGCCGTATCATTCGAACACGACCAAACGGTTGGTGAAAGCGCCTAAACTGTACTTTCTGGATACAGGGCTATGTGCTTATCTGACGGAGTGGACAAGTCCCGAAACGCTGGAAGCAGGCGCGATGTCGGGCGCGATGCTGGAAACCTATATCTTCACGGAAATTCTGAAAAGTTATTGGCATAACGGCAAACGCGCACCGCTGTATTACTACCGCGATAGGGACAAGAAAGAAATCGACCTGCTGATTGTGCAGGACAATACTATCTATCCGTTGGAGTTCAAAAAAACCGGATCGCCGGATAAAGGGATGGTCAAGCAATTTGGATTGCTGGAACCGCTTAAAAAAGACGTAGCAGAAGGCGGGGTAATTTGCCTGAGTAGCACCTTGTTGCCACTGACGAAAACAACAAATGCCATTCCGGTGGGGATATTGTGATGGTCGAAGAAATGCCATCACAGGTAAGAAACGCAGTTTTTATACGCGGGCGGAACAACGCCAATCCATGAGGCCGTGCGCGATATTATGCCCGCCTTCTTTGAATTGCTGGAGGAAGAAACCGAAGCCGCCGTACGTGTTGTGCTGGGGCATTTCGTGTTTGTCTACATCCACCCGTATTCGGACGGCAATGGTCGTATCGGGCGCTTTCTGATGAACGCGATGTTGGCCTCCGGCGGCTATCCGTGGACGATTGTCCCCGTGGACAAACGGCAGGACTACATGGCCGCTCTGGAACAAGGCAGCGTTGGGCAGAATATCGTACCGTTCGCGGAATTTATCGGGGGGCTGGTGGAGCGGTAATAAGATACGGAAAACTTCGCGCAAATCAGATTCTAATTGTAGCACAAGTGAAAATTGTCTACTTTTTATCTAAACCTAAATAGACCAGAAGGAATGTTTTGAAAAAACATATAGTTATGCATGGTCATAAAACAAAAAGCACTTTGACCTAGCCCCCAAAAGTCGGTCCATTTTTTAAGTTAGGAATTGGTTTATAAGAGTCTTTTAGAGAAAGGAGACGAATTATGAGCCGAGGAAAACGCTATTCTACGGAACAAATCATCAAAATCTTACGCGAAGTTGAGATCTATAGCGGCCAGGGTCAGCCTATAGGCCAAGCCGTGCGGGCCTGCGGTATATCTGAGCAGACTTATTACAGGTGGCGCAGGGAATATGGCGGGATCAGTGTTGATCAGGCCAAGCGTTTTAAGGAGATCGAGAAGGAGAACTTGCGCCTTCGCAAGGCGGTGTCGGACTTAACGCTTGATAAGCTGATCTTGGAAGAAGCTTTGTCGGGAAAGTCTTAAGCCCTTCCGCTCGCCGTGAATGTGTGGATCGCGCGATAGAAAAGCTCGGTGTATCAGAGCGCCGGGCTTGCGCGGTTATAAAGCAGGCACGATCAACACAAAGACGTGAGCCTGTCATGCGTGATGATGAGGATGCGCTCACGCAGGCCATCATACGACTTGCCAGTGAATATGGTCGTTACGGTTATCGCCGGATCACGGCCTTACTGAGGGCCGAAGGCTGGGATGTTAATCACAAACGTGTGTGGCGTATCTGGCGGCGTGAAGGGCTTAAAGTTCCAATGAAACAACCGAAGAAAGGAAGGCTATGGCTGTATCGACAAGACTTCTTTCGAGCATATTGCCGCTTCCTGCATACGAATGTAACCATATCCAGCCAACCAGAGGCGGTCATAGATCAATTTTCCGATTTCGGGGATACGACTGGCATCACCACATACCATAAAGGCATGAAGTCCCTTGATCCCGGAAACCTCCTTTTTGCCCTGATAGATACAGCTTGACGTGCTGGGTTTTACAGCAATTGTTACGTGTTCGAGTTCTGGTACAACTCCGCGCAAGGTAGAAACAAACTCCCCACTTGTCATTGGTTCTTCGCCGGGGTGAGGATCGTAATCAAGTGTGAGTACACCCATACCTTCCGGCCATGAAAAATTATCGTTCGTACGCGATATTGCCATTTCATCGCCAGTGTAGGTTTTTAGCCGCTTTTGGGATAAAACAATTTCAGCCTTCTCTTTCGGGATTCCAAAAGATACGGCTTGGTTTGATTTTAGGCCGCTCATAAAAGTGGCCACCTCTGTCACGTTTGTGAATTTTTTGATTTTGATCCGTCCGGCAGTCAATTGACCGCCAGTAGCCTTTTGAATATTCCCATCTTTATCAAGGGAAATGGTTTTGCTTAACGTCCGTTTTTTACTGCTTGTAAAAACCGTTACGGGAATAGTTTTTTCATATTCTTTTGAATTGTTCATGACCTGCACCCCGCGATTTCATTTTGTTCGTCTAGGCATTGAAAAAACAGGTCTTCATCAATCAATACTTTTCGGCCCACCCGCTTAATTGCTTTGGCAAAGCCGTTATTTTCAGCACTGAACAACCCTCGCCTATAAGGCGAGGGGTTAGTTAGGGGTCGATTGTAAATCGACTGTCCTCTACCGGCTCCCCTTCTTGTTCCTCGATATATTTCTGGATCATCTCATCTGTGATATTTCCGGAACTGATAGCGCAGTACCCACGCGCCCAGAAATGTCTGCCCCAGAACTGCTTGCGCAAATGCGCAAACTCAGAGAGTAAAATCCGCGAGCTTATGCCTTTGAGCCATTGCACGATCTGACTTATATTCTGCGTCGGACGATAGCCAATAAACATGTGCACATGATCGCTCGCGACCTTCCCGGTTATAATCTCAAGCTCGTGCTCCATGGCTATCTGGCGCAGAACATCTCTGGTGCGCACCGCCACCTCGCCTGTCATCACCCTCTTCCGGTACTTTGGAACCCAGATCAGGTGCACTTTTAAATCCGTCTTCGTGTGGCTGCCTATCGTATAACGTCGCATAGCGACAGGTATAAACTTCTCTTCGCCTGAAGGCGAGGGATTTTAACCATCCCCGATGGGGACATTAAAAATCAACCAGCGTAATCCGCCGGGGGTGAAAGATGGGTGTTTTTCTGAAAACTGACTGACGGTGCTTAAACGTCTTTCGTCCATTTTATTGTTCCTTTCCTGTGTGTTGTCGCGCGTTGCCGCTTGATGTTCACAGGGAAGCAAATGGGATCTGGTACGGGCAAAGAATCATTAAACCCGTACCAGTAAAAACCAGTACGGGTTTGTTTTGTGAAAGGTCGTACCGCTAAAATTAAGTCAGCCTTGCCTTGCTTTTAGCAGTCTATAAATATCCATGAAATTTTGAACAAATTCAGCGGGGCATAACGACAGATTTTCTGGAATATCAAGATCGTCAAAGGGGTTTTCATTCTCATCTTTTTGAACGCTATCAATTATAGGGTTTAATAGGGCAAGCTTTTCTTTGCCGTGATGATTACGTATCTCGAAGTATCTTGTCTTCAGTGTTTCGCCGCTTATTTGCCCGTATTTGCCGTTCTTGGCTATATCTCGGCAAGCGGCGTTAAGGCCGATGTCATTTTTGTCCTTGTTTCTTTGAAGGTGTTTGTAAATGTCGGCATATAAACAAAACCCCTTTATTCCAACCCATACATGGTTCCCCGGCTTTTTCGGCGGTGTGTCCACAATATCAAAGCCTTTGTAGTTTTCTTTCAATACTCTTTTGAAAACGTGAGACTTTAAATCCGTATCTACGGGTACACCCTCCAAATGTTCATAAAGGGCAATCCATCTGTCCAATTCTTGCGCTTTCAGATTAGCCGCCATAATGGTTTCAAAATCCGGTTTATCGGATGTTCCATTGATCCAGAACAATATTTGCCGCTGAATGGCATTAAGATAGTCAGAATTATATTTTACCATCGGCATTTTGAGTAAGTCTGGAAGTTTCTTACTTTGTTTCATAACCAAAAATCCTTTCATTCATGCTTGATACGACCGAATGTGTATGTGCATCGGACAGGTGGGCATACCGCTTAACCATCGCCAGCGTTTTATGGCCCATCACCTCCGCAATCTCGGCAAGGCTGGCCCCGTTCATAGCCAGATAGGACGCGGCAGAATGGCGCAAATCGTGAAAGCGAAAGTTTTCGATCCCGGCTTTTTCAATTGCCACTAACCAGCTTTCCCGAATATCAATCGGTTTTTCACCTGATCGGGCAGGGAAAACAAGATCGGTGTCGATGCGCCGGATTTTCTGGTGTTCCTTCATGAGTGCCAGTGCGCGACCTGTTAGAGGCAGGGTGCGCCGTTCTTTGTTTTTCGTATCATGCAGAACGATAGCCCCACGCTTAAAATCAATATCGGGCCAGCGTAAGCCCAGAATTTCACCTTGCCGTGCGCCCGTGCTAAGGGCTAGAACCACAACAATATAAAGGTATTTGCTTTGCGATTGACTACAGGCATACAAAAGTTTTTTACGCTCTTCTTCGTCCAAAAATCTTACCCGCCCCCTCGGTTCCGGCAATTTGGAGAGTTTTTGCATGGGGTTTTGTTCAAGCCATTCCCATTCATTTGTAGCGATAGAGAGCGCATGACTCAAAGCCACAGCGTATCTGTTTACCGTGGCATGGCTGCGCGGTGCGCCATTTTTCTTTGGCGTATTAGACAGCTTTTCAAGCGTTTCATTGATCTTTGCTTTGGTCAGATCGGCCAAAATCATATAGCCGAGTTCGTTATCCCACCATTTCAATTTATGCTCTACATCGACATGACGCTTTGTATTGCGGGCTTTCACCCACTCCAAATATCGTACAATCAAATCTGATAAGGTTTGACGCTTTGCTTCCGAAGCCTTGAAATGACGCCCATTCCGAATAGCAGATTCCGTATCCTGTATCCATTTCTTTGCATCTGTTAAGCGGGGAAAGGTTGCGTATTGTGTGGGGTGGCCTTTCAGCCTAACACGTACTCTGTAGCTGATTTGTCCTTGTTTCGATATACGTTTTTCAATATTCGCCATATTATTCGCTCCTGTTGTTTGACATCAGAAACCCACAAAATGCCGCCACGCCGGATTCGGAAACCGATACATTTGATAAAAAACATCAATTGTGCCAGTTGCTTAATAAGGCGTTACGATCTCATGGGCCAAATAGGGGCCAATTGACCTCTATTTGTACATTTTCCAGCCATCGTTTTCAGTTCAGGGAACGAATTTAAAAATTCGATATTGTTGTCGTTTATTGGCCCACAAGTGGCCCATGAACGACATTTTTTATTATGTTAATGGCGGAGAGACAGGGATTCGAACCCTGGAAGGGCTTGCACCCTTGCCGGTTTTCAAGACCGGTGCATTCAACCGCTCTGCCATCTCTCCGAATATGAAACAACAAGGTTGTAAGCGTTACAGTTTTTAGCGATATTTATGGTCATCTGTCCAGAGCAAATGCAAAGAAGGGCATAAAAGATCGGGAAAATATTAATGTTAAATATTAAAAAATCTACATACTTATTTGTTTTATATTTGTTATTCCCGCTCACATCTTATGCGGCACAACCTTTTGAACAATGGTTAAGCGGCGTAGAACAGGAGGCCATCAGCAAAGGAATCTCCACCCAAACCGTAAATGCCGCCCTGAACAACATAAAACCGATTCCACGTGTTATAGAGCTAGACCGCAAACAACCCGAAGGACGTATGACCTTCAACGAATATTACGCAAAAGTCATCAACCAGACACGTATTAACCAGGGACGCAAAATGTACAGCCAGCACCGCGTGCAACTTGAACGCACCGCCCAAAAATACGGCGTGCCCGCGCATTATATCGTTGCCCTGTGGGGCATCGAAACCAATTATGGCAGCAATACCGGCGGTTTTAGCGTCATCTCTTCACTGGCAACACTAGCCCATGACGGACGCCGCTCGGCATTTTTCAGAGGCGAACTCATTGACGCCCTGAAAATTCTTGATGCCGGACACATTTCTCCCGAGAACATGAAAGGCTCATGGGCCGGAGCCATGGGCCAGAACCAGTTCATGCCCTCCAGCTTCCACACCTTCGCTGTTGACGGCAACAACGACGGCAAACGTGATATATGGACATCTCTGCCCGATGTCTTCGCCTCCACCGCCAATTACTTAAGCAAAAGCGGCTGGAAAGAAGATGAGCGATGGGGCAGGGAGGTTAAGCTCCCGCAGAGCTTCCCCAAAAGCCTAAGCGGTCTTGAAACAAAGAAAACCACGCAAGAATGGAAAAATATGGGCCTGACCCTTCCCTCCGGCAGCCCGCTTCCCACCGCACCGGGTCTGAAAGCCTCCGTTGTGATGCCTGACGGGCTGGCGGGCCGCGCATTTTTAGTTTATGATAACTACCGCGTGATTATGAAATGGAACAAATCGACATATTTTGCAACCTCCGTAGGCCTGCTGGCCGACCAAATTACCCGTTAAGATAAACTAAGCATGAAAAAACAGCGCCTCTCATTCTGGACCTTATGTCTTTCCATAGCCTTACTTTCAGGCTGCGCCGAAGTCGAACTCGCCTCCCACGTTGCAAAACAGGCGCCCATACCCGACGGCAGCAAAAGCAAGGGAACTTTCAAAGTCGGCACCCCCTACAAAGTCGCCGGAAAATGGTATAAACCAAAAGAGACTTACAGCTTTGAACAAACCGGCATCGCCTCATGGTACGGCCCTAACTTCCACGGCAAGAAAACCGCAAACGGCGAAACATTCGATATGTACGAACTCACCGCCGCCCACAAAACCCTGCAAATTCCGTCACTTGTACGCGTAACAAACCTCGAAAACGGCCGCTCAATCGTCGTGCGCATTAACGATCGCGGCCCGTTCTCCAAAGGCCGTATCATCGACCTGTCGAAACGCGGCGCCGAATTGCTGGACTTTAAGAATCAGGGAACCGCCCGTGTAAAGCTCCAGATCCTCGCCGACGAAAGCCGCCAGATAGCTCAAGCGGCCAAACAAGGACAAGACACACGCGGCATGGAAGTCGCCATGAACGAAACCCCCTACCGCCCGATTTCCCATACCGCCCCGCCACATACGGCACAGACACAAAACGCCGCGCCCCCCCCTGTTGAAAGAGCTGATATCCAGACTGTTTCAGTTCCCGGACATGTCACACAAGGGAAGTTCTACCCTGACCCTGTCGTCAAGCAATATCCGGTGCGTTCAACCCGGCTCTTTGTTCAAGCTGCATCCTTCGGCAATCCCGCAAGAGCCGAGCAGTTCGCAGGCACACTGCGCAATATCGGCAGCACGCACGTTCAGCCGGCCATCGTCAATGGCCAAAACTTTTACCGTGTACGCATAGGGCCACTACGAAACGTTCCCGAAGCTGACAGCGTTTTACAAAGGCTGGCCTCTATTGGACAAAATGACGCAATAGTAGTGGTTGATTAAAATCTCCACGAATCCTAAACTCCGTATAAGGTTTCACAATCAACTCTTCTACCATCAGGGGTAAAAGCTGCCATGCATAAAACTTTCTCATTCTTTCTAACCGTTTTGTTACTGGTTCCCTCAATAGCCTTTGCCCAAATTGAAACCCGCGCAAAACAAGCCATCGTCATGGACTATGAAACCGGCACCGTTTTACTATCCAAAAACGCCGATGAACAAATGCCCACATCATCAATGAGCAAAGTCATCACGATGTATGCCGTCTTCGAAGCGCTTGAAAACAAAGCTTTATCATTAACCGACACGTTACCCGTTAGCGAAAAAGCATGGCGTATGGGCGGCTCGAAAATGTTTGTCGAGGTTGATAAGCGCGTAAAGGTCGAAGACCTGATTCGCGGCGTCATCATACAATCGGGCAATGACGCAACTATTGTACTTGCCGAAGGTATAGCCGGAACGGAAGAGGCCTTCGCTGATATACTCAACGCAAAAGCCAAAAGTCTGGGCATGAACAACTCCCGCTTTGCCAATGCCAGCGGTTGGCCCGACCCGAACCATTACTCAACCGCCCGCGATCTGGCCACATTGGGCAGCGCCATAATCAAAGACTTTCCCAGCCTTTATAAATATTACGCCGAAAAAGAATTCACCTTTAACAACATTAAACAAGCCAACCGCAACCCGCTTCTCTATCGGGGAATTGGGGCCGACGGTATCAAAACCGGCCATACGGAAGCCGCTGGCTACGGCCTGATCGGCTCGGGCACGGAAAACGGACGCCGCGTTGTCATGGTTATTAACGGGTTGGAAGATGAGCGCGCCCGCGCCGAAGAATCTGCCAAACTGCTGGAATGGGGGCTAAAACGTTTTGAAAACAAAACCTTGGCAAAAGCAGGTCAGGTTATCGGAAATGCTGAAGTTGTTATGGGGAAAGCTCCCTCAGTCGGCCTCACTGTAAAAAAAGACTTGCTCCTGACCCTTCCGAAAATGGCAGAAGCCAACATTAAAATACAAATTAAATATAACGGGCCCCTTATTGCCCCCGTTAAGGAAGGGCAGGAAATAGGCACTCTTGAAATCACAATCCCCGGAATGGAGCCCGTCACAAAGCCCGTCTTTGCAGCCCAAACCGTAGAAGAACTTGGCCTGTTTGCCAAAACGCTGGCCAAAACAAAATTATTTATCCGTGGAAGGTAGCCCTTATGAACGCGCTGTTTATCACATTCGAAGGCGGAGAGGGCAGCGGTAAAACCACGCAAATTAACCGCCTGGCCCAAACACTTTCGCAGATTGGCCGCAAAGTCGTCACAACCCGCGAACCCGGCGGCACACCCGAAGGCGAAAAAATCCGTGACCTGATCGTCCGCCGTGATGCCGGAAACTGGATACCCATGGCCGAGGTCCTCTTGTTTCTCGCAGCACGCATCATGCATGTCGAAAAAATCATAAAGCCCGCTCTGGAGGAGGGGCATATAGTCATTTGCGACCGCTTTGCCGATTCCACAACCGCTTATCAGGGATACGGCCATGGCGTCGATCAACATATCCTTGAAGAAACAAACACCCTCGCCTTGGGGCATTTCAAGCCGGATTTGACATTCGTCCTCGACATCGACCCGGAAGAGGGGCTAAAGCGCTCTGATCGCCGCCTTGCCGCCGAACAGTTTCAGGTCAAGGAACGCGAAGACCGCTACGAACAGCTCGATATAGAATTCCACAAGCGCCTGCGTCAGGGCTTTCTCGATATCGCGGCAAAAGAGCCTGAACGTTGCCATGTCATTGATGCCACTCAGGATATCGACGCAATATCCGCTCAGGTCGCCCGCATCGTAAGCGAAAGAATAGGTTAAAACCATGGACCTGTTTGGCGAACCGGAAACCCCCGACCCTCCCACCGAAGACGGCCCCACTGCCGATACCGCCGAATTCACATCTGAAGGACTGCCGCCCCCCCGGCAAATGGATTTCTGCCTCGGACACGAAGCCGCCGAAAAAACCCTTCTTGAACAATTCACCGCCTGCCGTATGCCCCACGGCCTTATCCTTTCAGGACCGAAAGGCATAGGCAAAGCCACCTTTGCCTACCGTCTCGCACGGTTTTTACTTAAACAACAAGCCTCAGACCCCAATCAAGACGCCTTGTTCGCAGACGCCCCCCCGCCGCGGCCCGCAAATATGGACATAGCCCCCGATAACCCCGTGTTTCGTCAGGTCGCCTCCGGAGGTCACGCCGATCTCCTGACCATCGAGCGCGCCTATGACCCGGCCAAAGACGAATATAAAGGCGGCATCGCCGTCGATGAAATCCGAAAGGTCAATCCGTTCCTGCGCATGACCGCCTCACGCGATAACGGCTGGCGCGTTGTTATCATTGACGACGCCGATACCATGAACCGCAACGCCCAAAATGCCTTGCTTAAAATTCTGGAAGAACCGCCCGAAAACACCGCCCTTATCCTCGTCTGCCACCGCCTCGGCGCGATGATCCCGACCATTCGCTCTCGCACCCAAACATTCCCCTTCCAGCCTCTTTCAAAAGAAAACCTCCGAACCCTGCTGGAACGGCAGGGTCACAGCCTTGGGGAAGCACAATTCGATACCCTCTATCATCTCTCCGAAGGCTCCATAGGCGCAGCCCTTGAAAATATAGAGCAAGGCGGGCTGGACACCCTTGCGCAAATCCTAACCCTGTTCCAAAACTATCCCAAATGGGCATGGCCGGAAATCCACCAACTCGCCGACCAACTGGCCCGCAATGGCCGCGATCAAAGCTATAAAAGCTTCGCTGCGCTTCTGCCCTGGGTATTTTCACAAATGATTATCGCCAAAGCCCGGGGGCAGGGAATATCCTCCGCCGCTCTGCACATAAACGCGATTGAAACCCTCCACAGACAATCTTCTCTTGAATCCCTGCTTAAAATCTGTGAGAACCTTAAAAGCCACTTTGACCGCGTTGAACGGAGCAATTTGGATAAACGCCAGGCGGTGCTGGGCGCATTCTCAATCATCGCCCCATAAAACATAAGCGCAAGGGACCAACCAATGGCCAAAACACCATTTTACATCACAACCGCTATATCATACGTAAATGGTGTGCCGCATCTCGGCCACGCTTACGAAGTCATCCTGACCGATGTCATGGCCCGCTTCAAACGTCTCGACGGCTATGATGTCATGTTTCTCACCGGCACCGACGAACACGGCGAAAAAGTTGCCAAAACCGCCGAACAAAACGGTGTCTCTCCCAAAGAGTTCGCCGATAAGAACGCCGCCGAATTCATCCGCATGACCGAAACACTAAACATCTCAAATGATGATTTCATCCGCACATCAGAAGCACGACACCACGAAGCTTCACAGGCCATCTGGAAAAAGCTGGAGGAAAAAGGCGATATCTATCTCGGCAAATACGAAGGCTGGTACTCCATTCGCGAAGAGGCCTATTTTGCCGAAGATGAATTACGCGAAAGCGAAGATGGCATAAAGTTCACGCCCAATGGCACACCAGCCGAATGGGTAGAAGAACCGAGCTATTTCTTTAAGTTATCTGCATATACTGATAAGCTGCTTGAATATTACGAGGCTCATCCGGAGTTCATTGCGCCGGATTCGCGCCGCAATGAAATCATCTCTTTTGTCAAACAGGAAGGCGGCCTGAAAGATCTTTCGATATCCCGCCACAAAAGCCGCCTCAAATGGGGAATTCCCGTACCCGGTGACGAAGAACACGTCATGTATGTATGGCTTGACGCCCTCACAAACTATATCACAGGGATCAACTACCCCGACACCGCATCGGAAAGTTTCAAAAAATTCTGGCCCGCCCAATACCACGTCATCGGCAAGGATATCATCCGCTTCCACTGCATCTATTGGCCCGCCTTCCTGATGTCCGCAAATCTCGATATTCCCGAAACCGTATTTGCTCACGGCTTCATCAACGTACAGGGCGAAAAAATGTCTAAATCCGTAGGCAACGTTCTGTCTCCCGACGGGCTCGTTCAAACCTTCGGCCTCGACCAGATCCGCTATTTCCTTATGCGCGAAATCCCACACGGACAAGATGGAAATTTCAGCCACGAACAAGCTGTAACCCGTATCAACGCAGATCTTGCCAACGGCCTCGGAAACCTCGCCCAGCGTACGCTTTCCATGATCCATAAAAACTGCGACGGCGCATACCCGCAACCCGGAAACTATACGGATGCCGATAAAACCCTGCTGGAAAAAACCTACGGGTCCATGATGGAAGAAGCACGCAAAGCTATGGATGAATTCAAAATTCACCGCGCTCTTGAGGCAATCTGGCGCGTTGTCTCGGATGCGAATTCTTACATTGACGAGCAAGCCCCGTGGGCATTGAAAAAAGAAGACCCTGCGCGTATGAATACCGTGCTGTACGTACTGGCCGATGTTATCCGCTGCCTTGCCATTTCAGTCCAGTCCGTAACCCCGGATTCGGCGGCAAAAATGCTCGAACAGTTAAAAGTACCGGAAAACGAGCGCAATTTCGAACATATCTCCGCCGATTACGCACTCAAACCCGCCGCAGCCATAGACAAACCCGAAGGCATCTTCCCGCGTATCATGACAGACGAGGCCGCATAAAAAATGTCTTGGTTCTTTTTTGCCCTGATAACCGCGATATTTTGGGGCCTTGGCTATGCCCTGAGCGAAAAACTCCTCCACAACGGTATTTCCGGCAGCTTTTTACTCACCTGCATTTACCTATTTTCAGCGCCACTCTTTATCTTTTTATCCCTTTCCAACGGCACACTTAAAACCTCCATACAAGCACTCACAGACAAAACCCTGCTACTAGTAATGATCGGAACAATCACCGCCTTTATCTTCGGAAATTTATTTATCATGCAGGCCATCAACCTGAAAAATGCTACATACGCCAACTTAATAGAAATCAGCTACCCCTTATTCACAGTCCTGTTCACTTATTTTTTCTTCCGAACCGTTCACTTGGACTGGATAACCGCATTAGGCGGACTAATGATTATAAGCGGCGCTTTACTCATATTTTATAAGGGAACATAATGTGGATTGACTCCCATTGCCACCTCAACCACAGCCGGTTTGAAAACGCCGACCCCCTAGAGCTTGCTAATGAAGCGCTAGGGCAGGGGGTCGATCACATGGTTACGATCAATTGCCGCATCCATGACGAATTCCCCGAAATCCTCAAAATCGCCCAAAGCCATAAAAACATATCCTGCACAATCGGCACGCACCCCCATGATGCGGGAAATGCCGGCGAACAAGCCATAACGCTTGAAAGGCTCGTTGAACTTGCAACTTCCGACCCCAACATTATCGGCGTCGGCGAAAGCGGCCTTGATTATTACTATGACAAATCTCCTAGAGACGTACAGGCTGAAAGCTTCCGCAAACATATCCGCGCCTGCATCCAAACCGGCCTTCCCCTCATCGTCCACGCACGCGACGCCGACGAAGACATCGCTAATATATTAAGGGAGGAGGGCACAGGAACCAACCTCAAAGGCGTCATGCACTGCTTCAGCTCAGGCCCCGGCCTCGCCAAAGCCGCACTTGATATAGGTTTTTACCTGTCCTTCTCCGGCATCGTCACATTCAAAAACGCTATCGAACTACAGGGCATCGCCAAAAACACACCCTCTGATCGCATCCTCGTGGAAACCGACGCACCATTCCTCGCCCCCGTTCCGCACAGAGGCAAAGTCAACCACCCGTCATACGTACGCCACACGGGCGAATTCCTTGCAAACCTGCGTGAAACTGAAATTCCCGAATTTGCCAAACAAACAACTGAAAATTTCTACACATTATTTGATCAGGCCCCGCGATGAATAAAACCGCCAACATAACCGTTCTGGGCTGCGGCAACTCAACAGGCGTTCCCGCCATCTGCAACTACTGGGGCGCTTGCGATCCAAATGAGCCCAAAAACATACGTACGCGCTGCTCAATCGCCGTTCAAACCGATGAAACCACCCTCATTATAGACACAGGGCCAAATTTCAGAGAGCAAATCAACCGCGAAAACATAACCCGAATAGACGGAATTCTCTACACACACGCCCATAGCGACCATGTAAACGGCATAGATGAACTGCGTGTCATTAGCCGCAAAAGCGACAAACTCGTCAAAATATATGGAAACAAAGGAACCTTGGAAGATCTAAAGCACCGCTTCAACTATATGTTCAAAGGCGGAGAAATCGACCTTTACCCACCCATTTTAGACCCAAAAGAGCTTAACAAAGACCATTTTGGACGCGTTCAGAGCTTTAAAGACCTCAAATTCACACCATTTATCCAGAATCACGGCACAATAGATAGCGTCGGCTACAGATTTGGCGATTTCGCCTACAGCGTAGATATATGGGATATTGATAATACCGCAATCAAAACATTATCAGGCATAAAAACATGGCTGGTCGATTGCGCAGCCTATAAAAGCCCAAACCAAGTCCACGCAAATCTGGAAAAAATTTACGCTTTTAACGAACAAATCAAAGCCAAAACAGTCTACCTAACCAGCCTGTCTCTGGAAATGGATTACCAAACACTCTGTAATGAATTGCCCAAGGACTATAAACCAGCCTATGATGGCCTAAAACTTGAATGCTTATATTAAAACAAAAGAAGAGACAAACAAAAACACAACCCAACCCCCCTCTTGATAACCCAACCCAGTAATTTCCATAATATACATTATCACACTTAGGGTAATAGATACAGCTTCTGGAAAAAAACCAGTGCGGCCGATGAAAAAATCCTAGCATGGATTTTTAAACTATTACGATAAGGAGTGAAAAAATAATGAAACACTATGTTGGTCTGGACGTTTCGCAGGAAGAAACGCATATCTGCATCATTGATGAAAACAAGAAGCAAATCTGGCAAGGCAAATGCCTGTCCACGCCGGAAGCTATCGGCGCTTTAATCAAAAAACATTCGCCTGAAGCTGTCCGAATTGGCCTGGAAAGCGGCAACCTTGCAACCTATCTCTGGCACGGCCTGAACGATATGGGCCTCCCTGTGATTTGCATTGACGCTTACCATGCTCACGGTGTCTTGAAGCTTCAGATGAACAAAACGGATAAAAATGATGCACAAGGTATCGCCCAAATCATGCGTTCAGGCTGGTTCAAAGCCGTAAAAGTTAAAAGCTTTGCCAGCCATGAAATCAGGGCTTTATACCGTGCACGAACGAGCCTGGTCAGCATGAGATCGGATGTGGTCAACCAAATTCGCGGCTGCTTACGGGTGTTTGGCATTTTCATTAAAGGTATTGCCGGCGTCGGCTTTGAAAAGCGTGTTCAGGAAATCATAGATGAAGGCGGACAACTCGCCGCCCCTCTTCGCGCGCAGCTCTCGGTCTTGCGGGCCATCAAAAAGGAAATTGAAGAACTGGATGAATTGGTGCTGGATCATGCGTGGGCCTGTACATCCTGCCGTGCTTTGATGACAATTCCAGGCGTTGGACCGATGACGGCCGCGCATTACGTTCTGGCGGTTGATGATGTGGAAAGGTTTGATAAATCCAAGAGCGTTGCCGCCTATTTCGGGCTTACGCCGAAAAGGTATCAGTCTGGAGATATGGATTATAATGGTCGCATATCGAAACGGGGCAACAGGATCGTGCGCCACCATTTGTATGAATCGGCCAATATTCTGATAACGAGGGTTAAACAACCCTCTGCCCTTCAGGAATGGGGCTTGCGGATTGCCAAACGGTCGGGAATGAAAAAGGCGCGCGTGGCTGTGGCACGGAAACTCGCGGTCATCATGCACCAAATGTTGCTGACGGGGGAATGTTTTGATCCCTACCCTGCTCACCAGGAGATTTCAGTCCATGCGTAAGGAGGAATAAAAATAGAGTTTGCGATCCTTTAATCGTCCATAAAGGATTGCCTATGTCCCGTGCCGGGACGAAGGCGATCGGTGCAACCCGGTATTTTTGATGCAGCCAACGGTCTTTTTCGAAATGGACATGCGGAAAAGCTGATTGCGGATCACACTTAGGGTAGCCGAATGCTTTCCAACGCTAACATGTGGCGGCAACCCCGACCACGAAGAGAACTGTGATACCGGTAATGACAAAGGCAATGCTGCCAGGACAGATGGAAGGAATGCGCTGATAAACAAATTGCTGGCCTGATAAATTTTAAAACCGCAGAGGCTAAAATATGACCGCTGTGGTTGGAAAACCATAACTCAAAAAAGCTTAAACCCCAAAAATTCAAAAAATGACGTGAAGGGCGAGCTTAAAGGAACAAAAATTTAGCAGAAAGTTTTATGTAAGAAAAAAGCTGAATGAAATTGAAAGAGACATGGTTGGTTGCCTAAGCTCATTAGGAAATGCTGGAAGCGGTGTGGCTTGTTCTACAGCATCCAGAGCGGCTTGGTCGAGGATATGGTGACCGGAGCTTTTTGCGATACGTTTTGAGAGGACCTGACCGCTGCTGCTCATGGTGAAATCAACGGTTACGATCCCTTCTATGCCGGAAAGCCTTGCCCGGCGGGGATAGGTTTTATGCTTTTCCAGCCATGCCCGAATTTTGTCATGATAATCGGCTTCGCCAGCGCTTGTGCCTGATGTGGCAAAACTTCCCTGCTGTATAGCGCGTTGTTGTTGTCCACTTGGTGCAGCAGCAACTTCTTTGCGGGGGTTTGGTATGCGTTGAACAGGCTCGGCTTGTACCATCTTTTCAGAAGCAGGTGTTTTGGATTGTACTTTCGGCTTAGGCTTTATGTCCGGCGGTCCGGATTCCGGTTCAATGTGACTAACAGGCTCTTCGCTCAACTCTTCCGGAACAGGAGCTGGCTCTGTGACTAAAGTTACAATGGAAATTGGTATCGCCGCAGGTGAGGCTATGCTTTGGCTAACGGATTTGTCCCAAACCGGATTCCAGAGAAACCATGCAAACAGTCCGGCATGTAAAATAAATGAAACACCCAGAGCAAGCAGACTTTCCTTTGACAAGACACTACCGCCTTGCGCCATAGGTTTATAAGCCTGCAAGCTCAGGGCCTCACTCATAATCGTTTCTTTTTCGGTTTTAAAAGCATGATATAGCCAAACACCGTGCCGCCGATAGCCGTCAATAAAACCAGCACAATCAAAACGTCTCTGAGTTCGCGTCCGATAAACGGTGTCAGGAAATTCCATTTATGGAGGAAACTAAAGGAATAGCCTTCATAGCGTTCCAGATTGGTAAGACGGTCTACCAATATGCCCGTTGCCGGATCAATAAACAGCTTGTCACCTTTAGTAGAATTATAATCAATCTGCCAGACCGGAAGGCGTTTGTTACGAAAATCATAATGCGGCCCGAAATGCGTCACCAGATGCGTGCCTTTAATCTGGCTTTCATTAAATCCCAGATGTTTTCCGGCATAGTAAATCGCCATGTCCTTGTCAGTAATGCCGGATTCTTCGCCGCTTCGCGCATCAAAATAAAGGGCTGGCTTTTCAATCGGCACACCGTCAAAACGCTTGGCGCGTTCAACTTTCTGGCCGGGCCGTCCTTGCGGGATGCTTAGGCGGTACAACAGGTTTCCATCCAGCCCTTCGACAAGGCTGAGGCCGTTTAACTTCACGTCATTGTAGAGTTTCAGCCACGATGCATCACCCCCGAAGCGATCCGGTGTCATGCTGATGGCTTCTCCAAGTTGCAATCCCCTATGATTGTCGCCATAGGCAGATTGCAGAAGATGATAAGACCCGCTGGCGGAAAAAGCCAAAAGCGGTACCCAGACCGCATAGGAAATAAAGCGGTGCCATTTGCGGTTCCCGTCCAGTATCTTCCGGCTTTTCATCAGGAAAACCATCGCCGTTCCTGTTGCAGCCATACCGAACAGCGAAACCAAAAGCACCATCATCAAAAAGACGCGGGCGTACTCAAAGCCTTCCAGCCAGCTCCAGGTATGGAGCGTGCGAAAAATTCCCTGAATACCCGTTTTCCAGTTGTTGGTCAGGTTTCCAAGTGCTCCCAATTCCGTATAGATAAAGGCTGTACGATTATCCGGTGTATCGAATACCACGCGGTAAACAGGCAGCAAACGGTTCACCCACGGATAGGCGTTATCGAACTCACTTTGGAAAGAAACCTCTTTGACAGGCGCATCTTTCAGACCCGTATAATATCGGGCCAGCCAGACTGCGTGTTGTTCGTCATAGCCCTTTAATTCCTGCCCCGTTTCCAGATTGAAATATCGCCTTGGCCAGTCGTCATGCTGCGTGACCTGCATCACGGCTCCGTCTTCCGCCGGAACCACTTTGACCATAATGGATTTAGTAATTCCGTTTTGTTTCAGAATGCGCGGCATGGCGGCGGCATAGTCCGCCTTCATCACCGCCTGCGGGGGGAAGAACGAGGCCGCTTTCGGCCCCGTCCATGTCATTAGGGGATGTGTCATCCCGGAAATTGCAAACAGCAGCAGGGCCAGACCGCCAGTCCAGCCAAGCCACTTATGCCATTTGATGCCGTCTTTCAGGACAGTATTTTTCAGCTTCGCCATAATGCAGCCTTCCGCTTAAAACTTTGCACGGATACCGGCATAAAAGGTGCGCGGCAAACCTGGCCTGTACTCAATATCCGGATCCCCCACCTGATTACTGGTATAGGTGGAATACAGCTTGTCCGTCACGTTCATCACCCGGCCATAAAGCTGTACGCTCTCGGTCAGGTCATGACTGGCCCGCAGGTTAAACAGGTTGTGGCCCGGATAATCCTGCGTGTTGGTTTCATCTGTATAGTATTCGCCGACATGCTCCCATTCTGCCTCGAAAGTCGTATCTTTCAAATAAGACGGGCGGTATTGAATGGCCGCATTTCCCAAAGTGCGCGGGGCCTTGCCCACATCCTTTCCGGCATAGTTGATCTGGGTTGTAGGGAAGCCGTAGAGCGCCGTGAAGTCTTTATATTCCTGATTGGAAAAGCTCCATGCTGTGCGGAACCCCCATTCCGGCGTAATATCTCCATCCAGGGCGATCTCAATGCCCTGATGCTCGGTTTCCCCAGCATTAGTGACTTTCCGGTCACCCGATACCGTGTCAATATAGCTCACGATATCGTCTTTGACGATCATGTGATAGACAGCAGCATCGTAATTCAGCCAGCCAAACCATTGCCCCCGTGCCCCGATTTCAAAGCTGTCTGTCTGGATGGGGTCAAGTTCGGTCGTGTTGGTTGATGAACCCGAACGGAACAATTCCCCAACAGACGGAACCCGGAAAGAGTGACGATAGTTCGCATAGAGATCATGATCCTTCGCCAGATCATAAATCGCGCCAAGCTTGGGCGAAAAACTGTCAAAGGATAAATCCTGTGAGTCCGGGCGAAGATGCGTAAATCCCCCAAACCCTGCCTGCGTTTCGGCCACGCTTGCATCCAGATTATCCGTATAATCGACATTGAAGTAATCATAGCGCAGCCCCCCTGTCAGACGGACTTTGGACAAAGCTTGCCATTCGCCATGTACATAAGGCGAAATGGAAAACTGGTCGGCATCAAAATCGTAGTTCGTCCGGCCTGTTTCATCCGTATCGACAAAGATGTTGCCATTCTGCGTAACGCTCAAGCGCTTTTCTTCATAGGTGGACGGCGAATAATCAATATCTACTCCAGTGATGATTTCCGCATTGCTATCCGGCAACTTGCGGCGATATTTAGCCAGAATGCCGTAAGACTGGAACTGGTAATCCCGGTCATTCGGGTCGTAAGTCAGCATCCAACTCGGCATCAAAAGCATCCGATTATCCCGGAAGAACGGTGTTACGGTGAAGAGGTTCACATTATCCGGCTCGTAAGCGATTTCAGTGGAGGCGCGCAAGGCATCCACTTCCCGGCGGCCCACATCATTGTTATAGAAGTTGAGTTTTGGGTTATTGTGGTAATCATCGGCTTCCAGTCCCGACACGCCGCTTTGATCGACATGCGTGTATGAGAGGATGGTTTTCAGGGACGTATTATCGCCGACAAAACCATCCAGCCGCCCGGTGGTCGAGTAACGGCTGTACTCCGACTCATCGCGGTAACCATCATTATCCGTGATATTGGCATCAATCCGAAAGCCTGCGCTTTCGGAGATCGGGGCGCCGCCCGTGGCTAGCAAGCGTTTCCAGCCATAGGAGCCATATTCCGGATTTACTTCAAACTCAGCTTCTGCCGGGCTTGGCTTGGTGATGGAGTTAATAATTCCGCCGATAGAGTCACTCCCATAAAGCGCCGATCCCGGTCCCTTAATAATCTCAATCCGGTCGGCCTGCGGCACATTGATCTCATACAATGCATTATGGTTGAAAAGCCCTGTCGGACGGGTTGGAATACCATCTTCCAGATACAGATAAACCCCGCCTGTCGTGATGGGCTGGCGGATGGCTGTCATGTGACCTTCCCCGCCCAGATTGTTGATATGAACTCCCGCCGTGCGGTTCAGCACTTCGGATGGATGCGCAGGTGAGACAAATTCAATCTCTTCGCCTTGGGTGACTTCCACGGCCTCCGGCACTTCGCTTTTGGATTTTTCTTCACGGGTGGCGGTTACAACAATTGTGTCCAGCGTGGTTTTCGGTGTTTCCGCAAGCGCTAAGCCCCCGGATAATATGGTCGTTACAGACAGTGCGCCCAAAAGGTACGCGTATTTTGATTTCAGCATATCAGCCTCTTTCTTATGAATATTGTTATGCCGGATACAGCCTCATTAACAGGCCGTCCGGACAGGTATCAGAATGTTTTTGAAAGATCAGGCTGAATAAGGTGGGGCTCTGCTTTGATAGGCATAGGCCGAAAAACGGCTTTGAAGCACATCGTCAGAGAAGTTCAGACGTGCTTGCTGTTTTTCTGTGATGGTATAGGTAAAAATAACCTGTGTAGCTGGCAAAAAATCTTTTGTCGCATGAGCCGCGATATAACAAAGTGGGCATTCATAGTGCTGTTTTTCACCCGGCCCAGGATGCTTGCCTTGTTTCTGCTCCAGTTCCTCCCATGTGACCCACTTAAATCCATCCGCCGTACAGATAAGTATTTTTTCGCCGAATAAAGCACTTTTCTCGATTTTTTGAGCAGCTTGAGCAGATGAGGGATTATAAACGGCGGCAAATGGCAAAAGAATGTTTACAAAAAATGCAAACAGCGTCAGCAATAGTAGTGATCTTTTCCGCGCATTATATTCCATGCCGGTATTCATAAGACTTTTTACTTTTTCAAACAAGGGGAAGAAATTTTGGCAGATACAAACTTCCCCCCTCCCCTTTTATAAAAAACATACTTAGGCTACATTAAGAACCAGGAATAACAAATTTTTTAATGCTCAATATATGCGCCGTTTCTTGTTATCAGTATCCCTGCTTGCTCTACTTTCCTCTCCTGCGTGGGCTGGAGAGGAACTGAAAGGGCGTGTGGAAACGAACTGGCGCTACGGTTCGGAGCGCTCAATCCTGATGACCGAATTCTGGGTGCCGTTTGCCCAAAGCGAAGATAGCGTGCTTTACGGTGATATTCGTATGATGGGAGACGATCAGGATAACCGCGAGGGCAATCTTGGGGTAGGCTACCGAAAAATTATAGAATTTAATGAGTTTAAAGGCTTGGCAGGTGTTCACGGCTGGCTGGACAGACGAATTACAGAACGCGGTTCAAAATTCCATCAGCTAACGGTCGGCACAGAATGGCTTGGTAAGCACGTTGATCTGCGCCTCAATGGCTATCTTCCACTGTCTAATGAGAAAGAATACACCATTCCCAATGCGAACCCACAAGCACCGGAATTGGCCGGGACAGGAATACTCGTCGATACCAATGGAACATTGCTGGAGGAGCCGCAACACGGCTTTGATCTTGAACTGGGGTTTGAGCTAGGGCCGTACTCCGATTTTTTAAAAGATCATACAGATTCGTTTCGTGTCTATGGGGGAGCCTATTACTTTGATGGAGACAATACCGAGCGCCTTACAGGTTGGAGAACACGTTTTACAACTGATATTACTGAAAATATCCAGCTGGGTGCGCGGTTTCAGCGTGATGATGAGCGGGGAAGTCAAGGATTTCTGGAGGCCACCTTCCGCTTTCCCTTCGGGCATAAGAAAAGCTACCGCCGTGAAGGATTGCACGCCCGTCTGGATGAAAGTCCGGAACGTGACATTGATATTGTAAGCGCTACCGCTGTAACCGACACAGGGAGCCGTATAACGGTTCTTAATACAACAACCGGAGAAGCCCAAAAGGTTTTGCATGTTGATAACACAGCCGCAGGCGGCGGAGACGGAAGCGCGGAAACCCCATTTAACACGCTCGCAGACGCACAAGCAGCTTCCGCAGCGCATAATATTATTTACGTACATACAGGCGATGGAACAAGCACCAACCAAAATCAAGGCATCCTACTGAACAAAACTGGTCAACAGCTTATCGGGAACGGCGTAGATTTCCTTTATGATGGCTCGCGTTTTACAACCGCGAACGGGCAATCTCCGGTTGGTTCAACCGTTCTAGTCGCCGCCGGAACTGCACCTGTGATTACAAATGGTGCTGGGCATGGTATTACAATTACATCGGATGATGTAACCGTTACGGGTTTAACAGTTGACGGCGCAACCAGCCGCGGCGTAAACGTTAACAATGCCAATAACCTGACCTTAAAAAATATAACGCTTCAAAATAATACGGGCGATGGAATTAGTGCATATTATGATAGTGCAGGCGTCACGAATACCGTAACCCTTAATAGTATCACGACGGATAATAACGGCGGTAAGGGACAGAGTTTCTACGTGGATGCAAGCGCAGTTCTTGATCTGTCTATTCTTGATAGTGTTTCTTCGAATAACGGCTCTAACGCGATAAACCTTGTCGCAACGAGTGCCGCACAAATAGATGCGGAGATAGACAATCTCTCTTCTGATAATGATGCAAGCAGAAGCTTATATTTTGTCACACAGAATACAGCCTCTCTGACCGCCAATGTGACAAGCAGCACACTCCGCAACAATGTTACAGGCCCGGCGCGGGGTATTCAGGTTCAAACGGCGCAAACCTCAACAGCCGATATTACTGTCGAAGATACTATTATCCGGGATATGGGGAACCGAGGATTTTATATAATCTCCAGTGATGGCAGTACAGCCAATATACAGCTCCAAAACTCCCAAATATTGAACAATGGTGCTGAAGGTTTTCGTCTCGATCAGACGGGGTCCACACAATCGTCTGTTTTGCTTCAGGGCAATACGATCACAGGAAACGCATTCCGAGCGCTCTTCCTGAACGATGATTCCACCGGAACGGCCACCGTTGATGCAGGTGGCGGCATTTTGGGGAGTACAGGGCAAAACCAAATCCACTCAAGTACATTCGAAGAAGTTTTTGTTGATCTGGATGGTGGTAATCTGGACGCACAAAATAACTGGTGGGGTGTTCCGACCGGCTTGGCTCCGGCTGAGCAAACTTTAAACGACGGAACGATTGACGCCTCAAACTTTTTAACCTCTGCTCCATAAAAAATGTCAACAAAACCACTAATTTTCTGAATAGTTTTAAAATATGTTTGACAGAATATTATTAGAGATCTTAGAGTAATAGATGGGGCACTGTCTATCCCCAAACGCGAAAAACGTTTATTTCCAATGCATACAGGAAAGGACATTTTTGTAAATGGGACAGAAAAAACATCACACTCACCTCTCGCTTGAAGAACGCAGACAGATTTATTTGATGCTTGGCAGGAAAATGTCAGCAGTCGAGATTGCCAAGAAGCTTGGTCGTCATCATTCAACAATCTACCGCGAGATCAATCGGAATATGTATTTTGAAGAAGATGATCACAAAATGAACGGTTATTATCCGCTCAATGCTCAAGAATATTATCGGCGCAGACGTCAGAGTTTACAGTTGTTTCGGCGGTATCCTGATTTGAAAGTCTTCGTGATCGAGAAAATCCAAGAATATTGGTCACCAGATCAAATTGCTGGATATTTGAAGGATTTGGGTGTTCAGATGTTCTATGCCTGTGCAGAAACGATTTATCGCTTTATTTATAGTCCTGAAGGCAAAGAACTGAGGCTTTACAGCTATCTGTTCAAAGGTCGTAAAAAACAGACGCAGAGCTTATAGTCGCAAACCACGCGGTAATCGCGTGCCGGAAGAATTTGGTATTAAGTTCAGACCTGAAATCATCGGAACGCGCGAAACTTACGGTCATTGGGAAGGTGATTTAATGATCTTCGCGCGCAAAGAAGGCTCAAAATCCAATGTCACCAGCCTAATTGAACGAAAAAGCCGTTATACGCTTCTAGCTAAAAATGATAATCGCAAGCCCAATGCAGTAGCCAGAACCATTATTGATAAGCTCAATGATTTGCCGGATGACATGACACAGACCATGACGTTTGATCGTGGGTTTGAATTTATGTCCTATCCCCTGCTTCGCAAGAAATTGGGTATGAATACATACTTCTGCGATCCACAAGCGCCGTGGCAGAAAGGTGCAGTTGAGTGTAATAACAATCGCATCAGGCGTTTCCTGCCGCGAGAAATCGATCTGGATAGTGTTACTGACAAAGATTTACAACGAATTGAAAATATCATGAACAATACACCGCGCCGATGTTTGGGATATAAAACGCCAAGAGAGGTGTTTTATAGTAAAATTTAGAGTATCATCGATATGATGATGCTCCTTGAACTTACTCTACCGTCCAAAATTAGAAAAATTGTTCGCATTCTTAAGCAAGAGAATGCTCTCAATAAAAAAGCACTGAGATCAATCTATAAGTATCAACTCTTTTTGCTGGTTTTCATATCAGCTTATATTGCAATTTTTTATGGCTCAGAAGTGAACGTAGGACTATTTCTGTTTTTATTATTTTTGCTTTGGGCCGTTTGGCACACTTTTTGGAAGCTCGGAAAAAATTTTATCTCTTGCTATACGCTTGGAGAAGAAATTTCAGGAGAGATTGTAGAGTACAAAACAAATACATTTTTACTGTTTGAGATATTCGATTTCCGCATCAAATATAAATATTCTTACAAGGATGAACAATACGAAGGTGACACAGGGGTAATTACAGGATTTTTAAAAGACGGTTCAGGATATTACCCAGGTCAAAAAATATCCGTTTATGTTGATAAAGATGACCCTCAAAGAAGCGCTCCTTATACAGATAAGCTATACAAACTTTTTGGTTTAAGAAGTAAATAACCCGCCTCATGAGGCGAGTTATTTACTTCTATCCTTCAACGTTCTACCATCAGCTATCGTTTCTTCGCATTTGGATTAGAGATGTCATGCGACACATGGAAAATCTGCCCTTTTTGGCTAAGATTTCCTTCTGTCAAAACTATTATAAAGGAGAAATGATAATGAAACACTATGTCGGTTTAGACGTATCCCAAGAAGAAACTCATATTTGCGTGATTGATGAAGATGATCGTAAAGTTTGGCAAGGCAAATGTCTGTCAACGCCGGAAGCTATCGGAAACTTAATTGAAAAACATGCGCCCAATGCTGTCAAGATTGGTTTAGAGACAGGGAATTTATCAACGTTCCTGTGGCATGGACTGAATGATGTGGGCTTACCAGTGATTTGCATTGATGCATATCACGCGCATGGTGTTCTGAAATTACGGATGAACAAAACAGACAAGAATGACGCACACGGTCTTACGCAGATTATGCGCTCTGGCTGGTTCAAGGCTGTGAAGGTCAAAAGCTTCGCCAGCCATGAGATACGGGCATTATATCGTGCCAGAAGCAGTCTGGTTAGCATGAGATCGGATGTTGTAAACCAGATACGCGGCTGCCTGCGGGTATTTGGCATTTTTATCAAAGGCATTGCCGGTGTCGGTTTTGAAAAGCGCGTTCAGGAAATCATTGATGAAAGCGGCACGCTCGCCGCCCCTATTCAGGCGCAACTTACAGTGTTGCAAACGATAAAAAAGGAAATCGAAGAGCTGGATGAGCTGGTGTTGGATCATTCCTGGGCATGTCCATCTTGCAGGGCTTTGATGACGATACCCGGCGTTGGGCCGATGACAGCGGCGCATTTTGTTCTGGCTGTTGATGATGTTGAGCGATTCAAAAAATCAAAGAGCGTGGCAGCCTATTTCGGATTAACGCCGAAACGCTATCAATCCGGTGACATGGACTTTAACGGACGTATCTCGAAACGTGGCAACAGGATTGTGCGGCATCACTTGTATGAAGCGGCCAATATTCTGATGACCCGTGTCAAAAAGCCCTCGGCTTTGCAGGAATGGGGTTTGAGGATTGCTAAGCGCAGCGGTATGAAAAAAGCCCGTGTCGCTGTGGCGCGAAAATTATCGGTGATAATGCACCAGATGTTGCTGACAGGTGAATGTTTTGTTCCCTACCCCGAACCAAATTACGGAGTTCCAGTGCATGCGTAAGATTTAAAATAATGGAGTTTGCGATCCTTTAACTCGTCCAAAAAGGATTGCCTGTGTCCCGTGCCGGGACGAAGGCGATCGGTGAAACCCGAGATTATTGCTGCAGCGAACGGTTCTTTTTGTGCTGGACACGCGAGAAGACTGATTGCGGATCACTCTTTAGGGAAGCCGAATACTTTGGTACGCTAACATGTGGCAGAAAACCTGACCACGAAGAGATCTATGATACCGGCAATGACACGGCAATGTGAAATGGATGGTTGTTTTAGTGGAAAGCTGATAAAATGAAGAATGCGCTTGATTGTTTTAATTCTAATTCTCTTGTTTTCTGGGCCTCTTGCTTATGCTGAAACGCAATACAAAGCTCTGACTGATGGAAGCTACGAATTTCCTAGAGACTGTAAAAAAGCATTTGATGAGTTTGAACGCCTTAGAAGCACAGATTTTGAAAGTCAAATTTCTGATCTTGAAGAAGAAAAAACAGACAAACTAAGCGAGGAACTCGGCTATGCTTTATTGGCAACCTTTGTTCTTGGTAATTATGTCGACGACTGTGCAGACATTGATCCACGCTATTACGATCATGAAGATTTGTTATGTCGTGCGACGTTGACTAACCCTAGAATAGCTAAATTTTATGAGCTTATTAAGGACAATAAAGATGTATACACAAGAGAACATTCGTATTGCGATAAGGCTTTTAAAAAAGATAATTTCCGTTTGTTCTTTCATATATTCTATGACTTTGCAGCGGGTGTGCATGGTAATAGGAGTTATTCAAAGGCATTGTTATATTTAGATAAGGCAATTGAAAAAGATCCAGTAAAAGGCCAAGAGCTTTTATTCTTTGCGGTACCTTTGCATAGATACGGCGGCTACGGTTTAAAAAAAGATGAGACTAAAGCGTTTTCAATTTTGCAAGAGTTATCTAATGCGAAAGATAATGAAAACCTTATGGTCGTGTCATCGTGTGAATTAAGTCTGTATTATCGAAACGGAATAGGAACAGAAATAGATATTGATAAAGCCGATGAACTTTTAGCTTTGTACAAGAAATACGAGCCAAGCAAAGAATGTCAGTTTGCAAAATTTGATTTTTTGTTGGGAAAATAGTCAATGCAATGACGTTATTTAGAAAAGATATTGCATAATTCTATTAGAGAACTTTTATCTATAAGGCCGCACCAATGCCCCCCACCAAAAAAAAACACCCTATTGAAGACCTCATCGCCGTTATGGCCGCACTGCGTAACCCTGATGGCGGCTGCCCGTGGGATTTGGAACAGGACTTCAAATCCATCGCTCCCTACACAATCGAAGAAGCCTACGAAGTCGCCGACGCCATCGACCGCGGCGACATGAAAGACCTGCGCGAAGAGCTGGGCGACTTGCTCCTCCAGCCCATTTACCACGCACAAATGGCAGCCGAAGAAAACGCCTTCACCATAGAAGACGTCATCAAAGACGTTACAGAGAAGATGATCTCCCGCCACCCACATGTTTTTGGCGATAAAAAAGCCCAAAGCACCGAAGATGTGAATAAGATATGGGATCAGCGCAAAAATGCAGAGAAGGGCGATCAGAATAAAAGTGCGATTGACGGCGTAACAAAAGGCCTACCCGCCCTGCTCCGCGCCGAGAAACTCCAGAAAAAAGCCGCAAAAGTCGGCTTTGAATGGCCGGGGCCAGAACAAGTCCTCGATAAATTTGAGGAAGAACTGGCAGAAATGCGTGAAGCCCTCGCAAAAGGCACACTCAAAAACAAAACCGAAGAACTCGGCGACCTCCTGTTCGTCCTCGCAAATCTAGGGCGCATGCTCGGCATAAACCCTGAAACCGCCCTGCGAGAATGTAACAATAAATTCGAACGACGTTTCAAAGGATTAGAAGCAGAGCTTAAATCAAAATCTATAGAACTCAAAGGCGCATCCTTGGATCAAATGGAACAAGAATGGATCAACCAGAAGCAGAAGGAACGCAACAAACCCGCCGCCTAAGCCTCCTCCCCCTCTTTTCTTCCATAGTGCCGCTGAAACTTATCCAGATCTGCCTGCGCAATCCGCACACGGCACTGAACCATCTCTTCCCCGTCTTCCCGCTCTAAAATCTGCGCATGCTCATAAAGCCACGACAAGGCCTTACCATTCGCATGCGGAATGTTCAGCTTAACCTCCACACGCCCGCGCCCCGTAACATCCGTAATCTTTTCAAGCAGCCTATCAATCCCCCGCCCCTGCACAGCAGAAATCAAAACCGCCCGTTCATCAAAACGCGCCTGCCGCTGCAAAGCGCTTAAACCCTCTTCATCCAACAAATCAGCCTTGTTATAAACCTCAACAATCCGCTCATCCGTTTCATACGCAATCCCAAGATCTTCCAGAATGCAAACCACATCCGCCCTTTGCACTTTATAATCAGGCTGCGACGCATCAATCACATGCAAAATCACATCCGCATGCAACGTCTGCTCAAGCGTCGCGCGAAACGCCGCAATCAAATTCGTCGGCAAATCCGAAATAAACCCGACCGTATCGGACAATATAACGCTCTGCTCATTGGGAAGCTCAATCCGGCGCAATGTCGGGTCAAGCGTCGCAAACAGCAAATCTTCGGCAAAAATGCCCGCTCCCGTCAAAGTGTTAAACAGCGTAGACTTCCCCGCATTCGTATACCCCACAAGCGCCACCACCGGAAACGGCACGCGCTCCCGCGCCTTGCGCCCCAGTTCACGCGTCCGCCGCACATCCTCCAGCTCTTTTTTCAGCTTCACAAGACGCTCGCCAATCAACCGCCGGTCAATCTCAATCTGCGTTTCACCCGGCCCGCCCATAAACCCGGCCCCGCCGCGCTGGCGCTCAAGGTGCGTCCAGGATCGCACAAGCCGTGAACGCTGATACTCAAGCGCGGCCAGTTCAACCTGCAACCGCCCTTCCCGCGTTTGCGCCCGCGCGCCGAAAATCTCAAGAATAAGCCCCGTCCGGTCGATAACCTTCACATGCCACGCCCGCTCCAGATTACGCTGCTGCACAGGCGACAAGGTATGATTGAAAACAACAATATCCGGCTCCAAATCGCTCACCGCCCCGGCGATCTTCTCCCGCTGCCCCTTGCCCAGAAAATGCCCCGCCTGAATACGCGAAACATTAAAGCTCTCGACATGAACAACATCAAGATTAATCGCCGCCGCCAGCCCCGTAATCTCGGCCAGTTGATCCTCCAGCGCCCGGCTTTGAACCTTCCCCGCAACAACCGGATGAATAATCAAACACCGCTCAGGCGGAATATCCGTCGTAAACAGAGGGTCTTTTTTTCTGGAAACTCTGGAAGGCATAATCGCCGTAAAAGCCGCGTCTACTCTTCGCCCGACTCGTCATATCCGGACTTCTCATCCTCTTCATCATGAAGATTCAAAGGCCCGCTCGGCATGATTGTCGAAATCGCATGCTTGTAAACAAGCTGTATATGCGTCTCCCGGCGAAGCAAAAGACTGAAATTATCAAACCACGTCACCACGCCCTGAAGCTTCACACCATTCACCAAAAAAACGGTCACAGCCATTTTTTCTTTACGGATTTTATTCAGGAAAACATCCTGAACCTGTTGAAATTTATCACCCATTGTTTTTTGCCTGTCTTGTCTGTTTTTAAAGCCCTAAGTCTATAAACAAGGTCACACGAACCCCATATACACTTACTTTTGTAAACCCTCTGCCCCGTATTGCAACAAAAATCCTGCAAATTCACCGCAATTATTTTGATGAAGGTCTACTTTATATTTCGCTAATAAATCCGCGGCCTTTGGCTGATCAAGTATAAGAATCGAACGAACCCCCGCATCATTGGCGCAGGCCAGATCATTATCCGTATCCCCGACATACCAGATATCGGAAAAAGCAAAATCAAACCCCGCCCGCTCAACTCCTAATAGCAAAGGCGCAGATGAAGGCTTGTCGGCCTCCGCCTCCCCTGCCCCAACAACACTTGAAAAATAATCCTGCCACCCGTAATGCGCAATTTCCGCCTCAACCAAAGCACGCTTCTTGTTCGTCACCACCCCGCAAGGAATCTCCAGTGTTTTAAAAACATCCAAAACTTCCTGCGCGCCGCAAATCGGCTCAAGCTGGTCCATATGATGCGCATAGACATAGTTTTCAAAATGCCCCTTGGCCGCCTCTATATTCTCCCGGCCATATATATCTTCATAAAGCTGCTCACGCGGCTTCCCGAAATACCCTTCAAAAACCTCAAGCGCAAACGGCTCCATCCCAAACTGTGCCCGCGTATGGTTATGCGCTCCATGCAGAAACGCAAAGCTGTCAACAAGCGTTCCGTCCCAATCAAAAAACACAGCTTTAGGGCGCTCAATCATCATAGCTCCAGGATAATTGAAAGTCTGAACCTTTACCCGCATATTCCGCATACGCACCAATCAATTTCTTACAAATCGGCCCGACAGCACCATCTTTAATCGTATGCCCGTCCGCCTCTATAACGGGCTTCAAAAGCTGCGTCGCGCTTGTTGCAAAAGCCTCGTCTGCCACATACAGTTCCTCAGGCGTAAAACTGCGCTCTTCAAATTCATAATTTTGCTTTTCCAGTAACTCTTTAAAAGCATTACGCGTAACCCCTTTCAAAACAGAATGATCCGCTTTGCGAGTAATCAGTTTTCGCCCTATGACAATCCAGGCATTACTGGACGTGGCCTCTGTAACAAAGCCCTCACCATCAACCATCCAGCAATCATCCGCGCCCGCTTCCACAGCCTGTTGCTTTGCCATGCTTTGCGCCAACAAAGCCGTCGTTTTAATATCCCGCCGCGCCCATCGCAAATCCGGCCCTGTAACAATGCGGGTGCCCTTCACCTGCTCTCCCGTTAAAGTAAAATCAAAAGGCCAGCCATAAACAACAAGCGTAGGTTTCGTTACATCCGGATCAGGAAAAAGAAAATCTCTTTTCCCCACCCCCCGTGAAATTTGAATATAAATCGCGCCGTCACAAAGCTGATTTTTATCAATCACTGCATTTATAATCTCTCCAAGCTCTTCTCTTGAGACCGGCGCAGAAATACGCAGCTCCCGCAAAGAGCGCTCCAGCCGGTCAAGATGCCCGCGCTTATCACACAATTGACCATTAATCAGCGCAATAACTTCATAAACGCTATCAGCAAACTGAAACCCCCGGTCCTCAACGGCAATGGCCGGCTCATCAGGAGAAACATAAACCCCGTTTACATAGGCATACCGGCTCATATGCTAACCCTTTTTAATGCGATATTACGTCCAAAAAAATGCGACGCTTTTTTAGTATAATCCTGAGTTAAATCTGTAACATAAAAATTTTCACCGCCATTCCGCATAATCAACGCATCGCTTTCCGAATGTCTCTCCAGATAGTTCACCAGCTTAATCGGGATAATCTCATCTTGCGATATAACATCAATGCCATAACGCCTCCTAATAACATCCTTAAGACACGCATAATGCGTACAGCTCAAAATAATCGCCTCTATATTCTTCTCAATAAGCGGCTGAATATAGTGATCCAAAACCTCCTCCATCCACGCCATACCATCGCACTCAATCAACGGCACCAACAAAGGCGTATTCACCTGAAAAATCTCAATCTCCGGGTTAATCTTCTGCAACTCTTCTTCATAAACATTGGAATGAACCGTATAATTCGTTCCGATAAGCCCAATCCGCTTATATCCCTGATCCAGCGCATATTCTATCGTCGGTACAACAACGCCGAGTATCCGCCGCTCCGGATAAGCACCCGGCAAATACTCCTGCTGCAATTTCCGCAGCGCCGAAGCGCTCGCCGTATTACACGCCATAATAACAAGCTGGCAACGCTGCTCCGCAAATAAATGCTCCATCGCGGCTTTACTGTAATCATAAATAGCTTCGGCAGAACGATTACCATAAGGAACATGCAAAGTATCCCCCAGATACACCATATCAATGTCCGGTAACAAATCACGAATTGCCCGCGCAATCATAATTCCGCCCAGCCCCGAATCAAAAATGCCAAGCTTCATATGAGCGCTCAAAACAAATCAACCTGAACGGAAAACATCTTTTCAACATGCTGTGCCTGCGCTCTGGACGCCAGAATAATAATGTCATCCCCCGCCCGCACAGTAAATGTAAGCTCCGGCATAATAAATTTTCCGTCACGAATCACTCCGCCCACAATCACCTCACGCGGCAAGTTCAACTCCTCAATCGTCGTATTAACGATTGAGGATGTCTCCGAAACCTCCGCTTCAATCACCTCCGCAAAACCATCGCGAATATTGTAAAGCCCCTTGATCCGGCCCCGGCGCACATGCTGCATAATATTCGCCACGATAATAGAACGCGGCGAAACCATCGCATCAACGCCAAGCGGCCCTACAAGCGGGTAATAAGCCTCGTTACTGACAAGCGTAATCGCCCTTTCACAACCATATTGCTTCGCAAGCAAAGAGCTAAGAATATTGCTTTCATCGTCATTCGTCACCGCTACCAGCGTCTCCGCATTTTCAATCGACGCCTCTTGCAGAATATCCTTATCAAGCGAACTGCCGTTCAGAATAATCAAATCCTCAAGCTGCCCGCTCAGAAATTCGGCCCGCGCCTTATTCTGCTCTATCAACTTGATCTGAATGCTTTTTGAACGCTGTCGAATCAAATTCGCAAGCGTTAACCCCACATTCCCCCCACCGGCAATAACAACCTTGCCCGCCTCGGTCTCTTCATGCCCGAAAGCCGTCATAACCCGCTTCAAATGCTTGGTATCGACAATAAAATACACCTCGTCGCCAACCTCAAGCTGGTCCGTTTCATCCGGAATAATCGGCTTATTCTTCCGCAAAATAGCCAGAACCTGAAAAGACAAATCCGGAAAAAGATTATGAAGCTGGCCCAGAGGCGTATTAATAACCGGGCAGTCCTCCTCGCACACAACGCCAATCATATGCGCCAACCCGTCCGCCACGATATTTACAAACGTCGTCCCTGGCACCGCCAAGCGCTGATAAATATCCTTCGCCACAATCACCTCGGGAGAAATAATCACATCAATCGGCATATGCGCCCGGCTGAACAAATTCGACCATTCCGGCTGCAAATAGGCCTGTTCCCTTATCCGCGCGATTTTCTTCGGAATGCCGAAAAGCGAATGCCCGATCTGGCACGCCACCATGTTAACCTCATCCGATTGCGTCACCGCAACAATCATATCCGCATCGTTTGCACCGGCGGCTTTCAAAACATCAGGGTTCGAGGCATGACCGTAAAGCGCATTCACATCAAGCTCATCGTTAATCCGCGCAATAAGCTCCCCCCGCAAATCCACAACCGTTACGTCATTTTCTTCCCGGGCCAGATATTCCGCAATATTATAGCCAACCTGCCCCGCCCCGCAAATAATCACTCTCATGGAATCAAGCCCTCTTCTTCCTCAAATCACTCACGCTTTTTGCATCATCCTGATTTTTTTCGTGATGTATTTGTAACGCTTTCAGCTTTCGATGCAAGGCCGAACGCTCCATACAAACAAACGCCGCCGTTTTGGAAATATTACCGTCAAAGCGCGCAACCTGCGCCAAAAGATATTCACGCTCAAACGCTTCACGCGCCTCGCGCAAGGAAAGCTCCATATAGCTGTCCTGCATACCCTGCTGCGCCACGACCAGCCCTGCCCTTACACCCGAAAGCTCCGGCGGCAGGTCCTCCGGCCCCAGCTCTCCACCATCTCGCCCGCCATGCATAATACAAATCCATTCGATAACGTTTTTAAGCTGACGCACATTTCCCGGCCAGCCATAACTCTTAAAAACATTCATTGCCGCATTCGTCAAATGCCGCTCCTCAAAACCAAACTGCTGAAGCATGCCATCCATAAAAACCCTCGCCAGCTCCGCTATATCCTCTGTACGCTTGCGCAACGGCGGAATATGAATTTGAATAACGTTAAGCCGGTAATAAAGATCTTCACGAAAATCACCCCTCTCGATCAAAACATCCAAATCTTTATTCGTCGTCGCAATAACCCGCACATCAGAATCAATATCAACCCTCCCGCCTACTCTGCGAAACCGCTGCTCCTGCAATACCCGAACAATTTTCCCCTGCGTCTCAAGCGGCATATCCGCAATCTCGTCAAGCAGCAAAGTCCCCCCGTGCGCCTGCTCCAATATCCCCGTATGCGCATTTTCCCCTTCCGCGCCAAAAAGCTCCACCTCCAGCCGCTCCGGCCTCAAGGTCGCACAGTTCAAAACCATAAACCCCTCACCGGCCCGCGCCGAGTTCTTATGAACAAGCCGCGCAACAACATTTTTCCCTGTTCCCGCCTCCCCGGTAATAAGAATACGGCTGTTCGTCGGCGCCGCGCGCTCTATAAGCTGCCGGATATTTTGAACAGCCCCCGACTTGCCGATAAGCTCGTCCGCTTCCCCGAACGATCTTTTCTTAAGCGCCGCATTCTCACGGCGCAAAGCCGCCGTTTCAAGCGCCCGCGAAATCAACATCAATAAACGGTCAGACTTGAACGGCTTTTCAATAAAATCATAAGCCCCGTCCTTAATCGCCGACACAGCCGTTTCAATCGTGCCATGCCCGCTAATCATAACAAACGGCAAATCCTTATGCTCTTTTTTCAGGCTTCTCAAAATCTCAAGCCCATCCTTCTCGCTTCCCTGAAGCCAGATATCAAGAACCACCAGATCCGGCACATTTTCTTCAACTTTTGCAAAAGCCTGCGCAGAATTGGCCGCCTCCCGCGTCGCATACCCCTCATCCTCCAATATGCCCCGTATCAGGCTTCGGATGTCGTCTTCATCATCAACAATCAGGATATCCGCACTCATCTACGCTTCCGCCCGCTTTTTATTCACAGCCTTGATAGCCTCAACCGACTCAAGAGGCAACAAAAGAAGAGCCGTCGCCCCCCCCGGCTCTGCCCATTCGGGTTTTGCCCTCAGCCACTCCGGCGCGCCTAGAATAACACGCCCGTTATGGTCTTCCATAATCTTTTTAACAATCGCCAGCCCCAAACCGGTGCCCTTTTGCTTATGCGTAACATATGGCTCGGTCAAATTCGAGGCATCCTCATTTTTCGGATATCCCGGCCCGTTATCGCTCACGGCAACAAAAAACTCATCACCGCTCTTTTGTCCGATGAAAACCTCAATCCGGCCCTTTTTAATCCGGCCTCCTTCAATAGAATCCACCGCATTTTGCACAAGATTGTTAACCGCTTGACGAATTTGCTGCGCATCCGCATTGGCAAAGAAAACCCCGTCCCCCGCCCCTTTCAGCGTAAAACCAATACCGCCATGTGCCTGCCTGTGCAGCGCAAGCGCCTCTTCCACCTGCTTATTCATATTCTCAAGCTTCAAAACCGGCTCAGGCATCCGCGCAAAAGAGGAGAACTCATTTACCATATGGCCAATATCCCCGACATGCCGGATAATCGTCTCAATACAATTCGTAAATGTCTCCGGATCTTCCTCAATCTGCTTAAGATACCGCTTATTCAACCGCTCCGCCGAAAGCTGAATAGGCGTCAGCGGGTTTTTAATCTCATGCGCAATCCGCCGCGCGACATCCGCCCACGCCGCCTTTCTCTGCGCCGCTTCCAACTCTGTAATATCGTCAAAAGTCAGAATCATCCCCGTCTCTTCATCCCCCATTCGCTCAACCGCAATCCGCACAAGGAAAGAGCGCCGCACCTCGTCCAGCACAAGAGGAATCTCCCCTTGCGTAATCTTGTCAGGAAACTGATGCGCCCGCTCAAGCAAACCCTGAATCTCCGGAATAAGCACCGCAATCTCTTTCCCCTCCAGATCATCCTTATCAAGCCCCAAAAGCTCGGATGCCGATGCGTTCGAAACCGTCACAACACCGCCTTGATCCAGCCCGATCACCCCCGAACTCACCCCGGCCAGCACCGTCTCGGTAAAATGTCTGCGCCGATCCATCTGCCGGTTCGCCTCAATCAACTCGCTTTGCTGTTCCTGAATACGTTTCGTCATCCGGTTGAAAGACTGTGCCAGATAATCAAACTCCTGCAACGTCTTCTGATCCGGAACCCGCGCCGAAAGATCGCCCGCCCGCACCCGGTCCGCCGTTGTAATAAGCGTACTGATAGGCGTAACCAACTGCCGCGCCAACACCAGCCCCAGCCAAATCGCCGTCATCATCAACAACAACCCAACCACAACAAAAATCAACGTCAGCGTCACCTGCAAACCGGAAAAACTATCCTGCAACGTCGCATAATCTTCCGTCGCCTGCTTCGTCGCGGCCAAATGCGACAGCACCTGCGGGTCAATCATCCGCCCGACAAACAAATACGCATCGACAAAATTATCCAGCTTCACAAGCGCCCGCACCCGGTCCTCATTCCCCCCGGTCATAAGAACAACCTCCCCCTCATTCGCCGAATTCATCGCATAATAAGGGATATCCTCAAACTCGAGGGAAAACGTCAAATCAGAGCGCGCCAAAACCCGGCCCTTCCCGTCAAAAATAATCGCTTCGGAAAGATTACGCAGCATCGAATGCGTCTGCATCACCTGCCCGAAAGCCTGCTCGTTCAGCAAAAGCATCCCCGCTTCCCGGTTCAAATCATTGGCCATCGCCAATATATCGGCCCGAATAGTCTGCGTATGCTCTTTCAGATACGCCTCCGCCACAGCCTGCGACTCGTTCACCGCCGTACTCACCCGTTCACTGAACCATGTCTGCACCCCGAAATGAAAGAATACGGCAGCAAAAACAGTCATAATAATCGCGGGCGTCGCTGCCAGAATGCTGAAAATATAAACCAGACGTACATGCAAATGAGCCCCCGCCAGCCCCCTCTTCCGCCCGCTCCACACCCCGACCAGCCGCCACGCAATCAGCGCAACCAAAGCCAGAAGCAGCACCAAATCCACATTCAAAAGCCAGATCACCGTTTTAGGATCATTCCCGAAAGGCGGCGTTTCCGTAAGCGCCGCATAGGTCGCAATCCCGCTCACCCCCGAGGCCAGAATAAGCACAAGCCCCATCGCGTTCTGCCAACGCCGAAGCGACCTGGCCCTACTCACAGCCTGCCCGGCATCTTCACCCCGCGATGAAAACCCAAAACGATTAAAAAATGAGGATACATCAAAAAAATGGCTGAGCATGCTCTTCCTTATAGCTTGTGTCTGCTGCCAAACCTAGCTAGATTACCCCGTATTCATAACGCTGTACGCCTTTATAATCAAGGATATTAAAGACTTTGACCACTCCTGCCGCCCTGCCGTCCTTCCATGTTCTCATCGCCGCTGCCGGATCGGGTCAGCGCATGGACAGCGAAACACCGAAACAATATCTCAAAATCCACGGAAAACCGGTACTCAGATACAGCATCGAAACATTCCTCTCCATGCCCGAATGCGCCTCACTTCGGGTCATCATCAACCCCGATGACGCAGGTTTGTATCATGACGCGGTTATGGGCCTAAACCTGCCCCCTCCAATCACCGGAGGAAAAGAAAGAAATATAAGTATAAACAATGGATTAAAAAAACTAGATAAAGTAAAATATAAAGATATTATCCTCATCCACGATGCCGCCCGTCCCCTCGTCTCAACCACCGATATAAAAGCGCTACTTTCAAGTTTGCGCAACAACAGAGCCGCAAGCCTTGCCACCCCGATATCCTCAACCTTAAGACGCGCAAACAGCGAAAACCAAGCCGCAGAACAAATTTCCCGCGACAACCTCTGGGCCCTGCAAACCCCGCAAGCCTTCCGCTACGAAGACCTCCGCAACGCCCATGAACAAGCCGACCCTTCAAAAACGCACACAGATGACACAACCCTTGTCTCCGCCATAGGTATTCCTGTAAAGCTGGTGGAAGGATCAAAAAACAACCTCAAAATAACAAACCCCGAAGACCTGCCCATGGCTCAAAAACTCCTGACACCGCAAACTCAAATCCGCAGCGGCCTCGGTTTCGACGTTCACGCTTTCGACAACGAAAAACCCGGCCCCCTGCGCCTGTGCGGCATAGATATAGAGCATGACCGCGCTCTGAAAGGCCACTCCGACGCCGATGTGGCCCTCCACGCGCTCACAGACGCCCTCCTCGGCGCAATCGGCGAAGGTGACATTGGCCGCCACTTCCCACCCTCAAACAACGACTATAAAGATATGGACAGCACCATATTCCTTGAAAAAGCGCTGGAAATGGCCCGCGCAAAACACGGGCAGATCAACAATCTCGACCTCACCATAATCTGTGAAGAACCGAAAATAACGCCCCATGCACCGGAAATGACCCACCGTATTTCACAAATCCTGAACCTTGACCAAAACGCAATAAACATCAAAGCCACAACAACCGAAAGGCTGGGCTTCACAGGCCGCAAAGAAGGCATCGCCGCACAGGCAATTATAACTGTAACGATGCCATCCATGTGATACGATCAGCCCATGCAGAATTTAATTGAAACACTCTCCCGCGCATTAAAGGCAAAAGGAATAAAGCTGGTCACAGCGGAATCCTGCACCGGTGGCCTGCTCGCAGCCGCCATAACCCACAAACCCGGCGCCAGCGACATCTTTGATCGCGGTTTCATCACATATACCAACCAATCCAAAATGGACCTGCTCCATGTTGCCGAAGTCGTCCTGTCCAGCTTCGGCGCGGTCAGCGCAGAAACTGCCGAAGCCATGGCCAAAGGTGCATTACAAAACAGCAATGCCGGCCTCGCCGTCTCAATCACCGGAATCGCCGGTCCCGATGGCGGCACAGACAAAAAGCCCGTAGGTCTGGTTTTTTTCGGCTACGCCCTGAAAGGCGGCTCATCGGGCAGTATCGAATGCCAGTTTGAAGGAAACCGCCAGCAAATCCGCTCCGCTGCTGCCACCAAAGCTCTTGAACACCTGCTAACCGTCTTGGAACCGGAACGATGAACAAAACCGCCTTCATATCAGGCTGCGACTCTAATTATTTCCCGCTCCTGCTTGAGTGGCTCCACTCCCTTCGCCGCTTTCCCCAATCCGAAAACATGGATATCTGCATCCTCGATGCAGGGCTGACACCCGCGCAGATTGAACGCCTCAAACCGCACGTACAAACAATCGTAAATCCCGATTGGCCAGTCGAACTACCCAAACACAAAATCAAGGGTGAATACCTCAAAGCCTGCGTCTGCCGACCGTTTCTTCCCCAAATATTCCCCCGATACGAAACCTATATCTGGATGGACGCCGACACATGGATTCAAAACTGGAAGCCTGTTGAAATGTTCATTCAAGGCGCCGAAAAAGGCAAAATCACCTTGACTGGACAGGTCGACCGGAATTACCCCAAAGGCGGCGCACGCATAAAATGGCTCGGCCAATATCCGTGGAAAGTCCGCGGTTTTTACTTCTCAAATGCCCTCAAAGCGTTCAACTTCAAAACCGCAAAAAACCTCCTGCCCTACCACGTTCTCCTCGCCGGGATGTTCGCCCTCCGTGCCGATGCGCCACATTGGAACCGCTGGCAGGAACTCGTTAAAACCACAATGACCAAAGGCAAAGTCTTCACTGCTGAACAACTCTCCCTGGGCAAAATGTGCTATCAGGAAGGCTTCGAGTTCGAAATTCTCCCCGCCTATGCGCATTGGCTCTGTGAATTCAAACCACTTTGGGATAAGGACAAACAGATGTTCGTTGAACCCACATTACCGCACGAGGAAATCGGCGTCCTCCATATTTCCGGCTTTGATGAAATGAGGCTAGACCGCAAAGTCACTACAGGCTTCAAAACAACCGGCGGCGAGACAATCGAATATACTTACCGCTACCCGTTTTTCGATGGCGAAACCGATACTGAAATCGGTTCGTAGATCTCCGCCGCCCGTCCTTCAAAAGCACTGACCATACGGTGAATAACTTCTTTAAAGAACACTTGAGCTAGCCCCTGCAACGCTTTATTTTTAAATTCAAATTCAACGCTAAAGTCAATCAGGCATGATCCATCCGCCTCGCCCGTGAACCGCCAATGGTTCTTCAGATGCTTCAACGGCCCTTTCAAATACTCAATATATATATGATCAGGCGCTTCCAACAAAACTTTCGAGGAAAAGCGCTCGCGGATCATTTTATATCCGACAACCAGATCCGCATAAAACAACCCTTCACCCTCACGGCTATTGATCCGGCTCGCCACACACCAAGGCAAAAACTCATGATATTTATCCACCGCCGCAACCAAAGCAAACATCTGCTCCGGCGTGTAGGGAAGGCGCTTTTGTTCAATGTGGGTAAGCACTATTCCGCCGCGTGCTTGGCAAGCTGTTCATCACGCGCGGCTTTAAGCTTCGCAAAATCATCCCCCGCGTGGTGCGATGAACGCGTCAAAGGCGAAGCCGAAACCATCAGAAAACCTTTGTTCTTCGCCATTTTGGTCAGCACCTCAAACTCCTCCGGACTCCACCAGTGCATCACAGGCGCATGCTTCGGCGTAGGCTGCAAATACTGCCCGATCGTAATAAAATCAATATCCGCAGCGCGCATGTCATCCATCACCTGCCCCACCTCTTCTTTCGTTTCACCAAGTCCAACCATAAGACCAGACTTCGTAAACATCGACGGATCAACCGCCTTCACCCGCGCAAGCAAACTAAGAGAACGGAAATACCGTGCACCAGGGCGAATAGTCGGATACAAACGCGGCACAGTCTCAAGGTTATGGTTAAACACATCAGGCCGCGCATGAATAACCGTATCCCAGTCACTCTGATTCCCGCGAAAATCACCAGGCAGAATTTCAATCGTCGTCTCCGGGCTTTTCATGCGGATGCCCTGTATAGTCTTCACAAAATGATCCGCGCCGCTATCGGGCAAATCATCCCGGTCCACCGAGGTCACCACAACATGTTTAAGCCCCATCTGCTTCGTCGCCACTCCAACCCGCAAAGGTTCAAGCTTATCAAGCGCTTCCGGCTTCCCCGTCGCCACATTACAAAACGCACACGCCCGCGTACACACCTCACCCATAATCATAAACGTCGCGTGCTTCTGCTGCCAGCATTCCCCGATATTGGGACAGCCCGCCTCTTCACAAACCGTCGTCAGCTTATGCTTACGCACCGTCTCTTTCGTCTCGGCAAAAACCTTACCCTGCGGCGCCTTGACGCGCAGCCAATCGGGCTTACGCCCCGCTGGCCTATCGGGGTTTTTCTGCTTCTCCGGATGCCGTTTGGCTTTATCGAGTAATTTTGGGTTATAAGTCATAGCCTCACATCATAAATCTTTATGCCGCCTTAGGAACATATATGTCAGGCTCATTAATATCAAAGTCTTTTGTGTTAAACGTAATCAGCGGCGCGCGCACATATTTCGCTGTCGCATAAATCGTTGCATCCGGCAGCTTTAACCGTTTGGAGCGCCGAATATCAATAACAAACTCCGCCACATCGAAATTTGTTTCCACAATTTCAAAATTCTCCTGCAAAAACCGGTCATATGTTGCGCGCCGCGGTGGAGCAATCCCCACCAAAAACTCAATCCATGTCGTAAGGCTAATGAACCGGTCTGTCACACGCAAAAACGCATCCCTGGATGGTTCGTGCCCGTTGGAATATTGAATAATGACATTCGTATCAAAAACAGCCCGGTCCATTACTTTTTATCTTTCGGTTTGTGCTGAAAACCGGGGGCGTCATTTTCATGCATCCCCCAGTTTCCATACATTGCTTCACGATGATCCCATTCGGCGCGCATTTTGCGCTCCCACTCAAGACCGTTTAAACCATCCCAAAATTCAGGATCACCCGGTTCCACCGTACCGAAAATATCAGGACCAATAACCTCGCCGGTTTTTTTTCTTTTGTTATCAAGAAGATAGAGGTCGACAGCCTGACGCACCAATTCCGCACGCGAAACATTTTCATCGTGACCGATTTTATCAAGCGCCTGAACCTGTTCTTCAGGCAAATCAACAATAGTACGCATCTCTAACCTCCTGCATTTAAAAACGTTATACAAGGATGATAACGTTATCATAAAGCGATGTCAAGAACGTTATCATGAAACGATATCTAAAAATGTATCGCTTTCCCATACGCATCAAGCACGCTCTCATGCATCATCTCACTCAGCGTCGGATGCGGGAACACCGTATGCATAAACTCAGCCTCGGTCAGCTCAGCCGTTTTGCCAATCACAAACCCTTGAATAAGCTCCGTCACTTCCGCGCCAATCATATGCGCCCCCAAAAGCTCCCCGGTTTTCTCATCAAACACGGTCTTCACAAGCCCTTCCGGCTCGCCAAGCGCAATCGCCTTACCATTACCCATAAATGGAAAACGCCCGACTTTGACCTTATAGCCGGCATCTTTCGCCGCAGCCTCGGTCAAACCAACACTCGCAACCTGCGGATGACAATAGGTACACCCGGGAATATTTGACTTAACCATCGGATGCACGCCTTTTTGACCCGCAATCTTATCAACGCAAATGATCCCCTCATGCGACGCTTTATGCGCGAGCCACGGCGCGCCCGTCACATCGCCAATCGCATACACGCCCGGCTCATCAGTCGCCAGATAGCCATCTGTGACAATATGCCCGCGATCCAGCTTAACCTTGGTTTTTTCCAGCCCCAGCTCTTCCGTATTGGCCACAATCCCGACCGCACTAATCACCCGGTCAAACTGATGCTTCTCGACCTTGCCCTTAATCTCAATATGCGCCGTAACCTCGTCTTTACCTTTATCCAGCTTCGAAACCTTAGCGTTTTTAATGATCTTCATTCCTTGCTTGGTCAGCGATTTTTCCAGCATTCCTGAAATTTCAGCATCTTCCACCGGCACAATCCGGTCCATCATCTCCACAACCGTGACATCCGCGCCAAGCGTCTTAAAGAAACTTGCAAACTCAATACCGATCGCCCCCGAACCAATAACAAGAAGCTTCTTCGGCATGGCATCGGGAACAAGCGCTTCCTTATAACTCCACACAAATTTCCCATCGGGCTCCAGCCCCGGCAAAATCCGCGCCCGCGCGCCCGTCGCAATGATAATGTGTTTAGCGCTGTATGTGTCCTTGCCGACAGAAACCTTGCCTTTACCCTCAAGCTTGCCAAAACCGTCAATCACCGTGACTTTGTTTTTCTTGAGCAAATGCCCAATCCCGCCGGAAAGCTGTTTTGCAACACCGCGTGAACGCTCAACTATCTTCTGAAAATCAAACTCCAAACCTTTGATTTTAAGCCCATAAGCCTCCGCATTCTGTGCCAAATGGTACACCTCACTGGAGCGCAAAAGCGCCTTCGTCGGAATGCACCCCCAGTTCAAGCAAATCCCGCCAAGATGATTAGCCTCAACCACCGCGACCTTCATCTTAAGCTGCGCCGCACGAATAGCGGCCACATAACCGCCGGGTCCGCCGCCAATAACAATCACATCAAAGTTTTTATCGCTCACCCTCTTACTCCTCACCAAATACGTCGTTTAAGAATTGCTCAACATGCGAAATATCATCCGCCCGCAACGGATCCTCCGGAAAACTTGCAAAGGCTTCATCCGGCCCGAACATCACCATAGGCTTGTCATACATCAGCGCAAGCGACACCTCGTTCTTCGTTCCATGCGCACCGGGCAGCACAATCAAAGCCTTACTTGTCATCACATTCACAAGATTACGGCTAAACGGCATAGCATCGCTCTGCGCCTTCGCACTCAGCGGCGTAATAATCGGCAAATCTATATAGGTGTTAGGAAACTCTTCGCTGGAAAGCTCCTCACCCTTGTAATCCACAGCAGGACGAATGCCGATAGCAACCCCGGCCCGACCCTCAACACTTTGAAACGCTTTGCAAACTGCGCTCATAACGCCGCCCCCCGCACCGGTTAGCAAATGATACCCCCGCCGCGCAATCAACTCACCAACAGGCCGGGCGTACGCCTCCCAAGCCTGTTCATGAGAGCCCATAACGCCGACAATCGGCTTTCTATCCGTCATAATTCGGCCCTCCTAAACCAGCATCGTAACCGGGTTTTCAATATACTGCTTGAAATATTGCAACCACTGCGCCCCCACCGCGCCGTCAACGCTGCGGTGATCGGTTGAAAGCGTCACACTCATGACAGTCTGGACTTTAACCTCACCATTTACGACCCTGGGCACCTGCTCTCCCGCACCGACAGCAAGTATACAGCTCTGCGGCGGGTTAACGATCGCGGCAAATTCCTTCACCCCAAACATGCCCAGATTGGAAATCGAAAACGACCCGCCCTGAAACTCTTCCGGTTTAAGCTTGCCTTCCCGCGCGCGGCCCGCAAGCTCTTTCATCTCATCCGAAATCTCGCGCAAGCCCTTATTTTCCGCCCCTTTAATAATCGGCGTAATAAGCCCGTTCGGCGTCGCCACCGCCACGGATATATCCGAGCTGTGATATTGATGAATTGCTTCATCTGTCCAGCTCACATTCGCCGCCGGAAACGCTTTGAGCGCCATGGCTGAGGCTTTAATGATAAAATCATTCACCGAAAGCTTATACGCGCCATCAGCCTTATCGTTAATCTCTTTGCGCGCCGCCATCAAATTATCCAGCGCACATTCAACCGTAAGATAAAAATGCGGAACCTCCTGCTTGGATTCGCTAAGCCGCCGCGCCGTAACCTTTTTGATATTGTTATTCGGAATTTCGGTATAGGCCATACCGTAAACATTCACCTTGGCATCTGCAGGCAAAGCTTGCGTAGAAACAACAGCCTGCCCGGAAGAAGCCCCGCCCGCTTTCGCCCCTTCCACATCCGCTTTCACAATTCGTCCGCGCGGGCCGGACCCCTTAAGCGTAGAGAGATCAAGCCCCTTCTCCGCCGCAATCCGCTTTGCAAGCGGGGAGGCAAACACACGCTCGCCTGCCCCCTCACCCAACCCTCTCCCGGTGGGAGAGGGCAACGGTGCTTCGCCTGAAGCCTTGGATTCAGGCGCTAGCTTAGTGGGTAAGGGCGTATTTTTTACAGGAGCAGCACTGACATCACCAATATCATCCGCACTTTCGCCATCTTCCAAAAGCACCGCAATCACATCGTTCACCGGAACATTCTCCGTCCCTTCTGCCACAATAATCTTGCCAAGAACCCCCTCATCAACGGCCTCGACCTCCATCGTGGCTTTGTCCGTCTCAATTTCGGCAATCACATCACCAGCCTCAACAGCATCCCCTTCGGCCTTCAACCATTTAGCCAAAGTCCCATCAGTCATCGTCGGCGACAACGCCGGCATTGTTACAGGTATAGGCATCTATTTTTCCTCATCGTCTTTTGAAATTTTATCATCGTAATATCCGGATTTAAGACCATTCCATTCCTTATCCGAAAAATATGTACAAGCGCCCGGCCCAGAATAGCTCCAGCCAAAACCATGTTTGTAGGACAAAACAACGCGCAACTCTTCTTTGTTCTCAATTTTTTCCTGATTAGCTTCATACGATGACCACGGCCCCCAAGTCAGCATGAATTCATCAATATTTACATTAATGAATCTTTCCAACTCAAATTTGGAGGTATTCAGGTAACTGTCGATGAGCTCAAACTTCCCGACAACACCAGAGGACTCGCCATCTTCATTCTTTGTAATTTGCACAAGACGCGCTGTCCCAAACCATAGGGGCTGTTTTGTGTTACCTAACGCCTGCACCTGATCCCCTTCAAGCTCTACACATGAAAGCGCACAGGCCTGCCCTGAAAAAACAAAACTCAACAATACAAAGGTTACAGCAAATATGCTAACCCGCATAACAACCCCCTCCTTTGCTTTCACTCTCCCCATGAAAAAACAAAGGGATGATATTTTTATCTTGATATGACTTAACCATAATGCTAAACGCAAGTTTTACCATATTCGAAAAACACGAGAGAGAGGAAACCGCATGCTCAAGCGTAATGACCCTACCTACACTGTATCGCAAACAGGGATTAACATAGAAGGCACCCCCCTCAACCTCGCAGCAAAAGACGGTGCATTTACTGTTTCTGCCCACGGAAACAACCACCGCCCACGCGAAGTAAGCAGACAATTCACTCTGTGCAACCTCGACAAAGCGCTTAAAAACTTTAAAGCTCAGCAAGCTATGACGCTTGAAGCAACAAAATAACATCACTTGTAACAAACCTTTCTCGCCGCATGAACAATCTGCTCTGCCTGCGGCAATGCAAGCGCCTCTAAATTCGCCGCATACGGCATCGGCACATCCGCCGCCGTAACCCGCGCAAGGGGTGCATCAAGATAATCAAACGCATGCTCGCCGATCAGCGCGGCAATCTCCGCACCTATCCCGGCAAAGCTCCACCCCTCTTCACATGTCACAATGCGGTTGGTCTTCTTCACGCTCTCCAGAATAGTGTAGCGATCCAGCGGGCGGATCGTACGCAAATTAATCACCTCCGCATCAATCCCCTGCTCCGCAAGCTTTTCCGCCGCCTTAAGCGCCTTCCCGACCATAATGGAAAACGCCACAATCGTCACATCCGAACCGGCGCGCTCAATTTTCGCCCGCCCCAAAGGAATCGCAAAATCCTCACTCACCGGAACGCTGTGCGTTTCACCGTAAAGCAGTTCGTTTTCCAAAAAGACCACCGGATTAGGATCGCGAATAGCCGCCTTCATCAGCCCCTTCGCATCCGCGCCCGACCACGGCGCAACAACTTTAAGCCCCGGCACATGCCCGTACCATGAGGCATAACACTGCGAGTGCTGCGCACCCACGCGGCTCGCCGCGCCGTTTGGCCCGCGAAACACAATAGGACAACCAAGCTGACCACCGGCCATATACAGCGTCTTCCCCGCCGAGTTGATAATATGGTCAATCGCCTGCATGCCGAAATTCCAGGTCATAAACTCAACAATCGGCTTCAAACCGTTCATCGCAGAGCCAACAGCAATCCCGGCAAAACCATGCTCGGTAATCGGCGTATCAATAACGCGCTTGGCACCAAACTCATCAAGCAGCCCTTGAGAAACCTTATATGCCCCCTGATATTCAGCGACTTCCTCACCCATCAGGTAAACTGTTTCATCCGCGCGCATTTCCTCTGCCATCGCATCGCGCAAAGCCTCACGCACAGTCATATCCTTCACTTCAGTGAAAGACGCCTCATCAAACGGCGGCGGCTCCAGAACCGCGCCTTGCGCATACAAAATGTCGCGATTTTCAATCACCGCACCTTCGGGCTGGCTGGCTATCCCCTCACCCACTACACTAACGCCCGAAGTCACAACTTCAGGTGAAGCCCCGTTGCCCTCTTCCTCAGGGAGAGGGCTGGGTGAGGGTGTATCAACCTCACCAATATCATCCGCGCTCTCACCATCTTCCAACAATACCGCAATCGCCGTATTCACCGCCACACCTTCGGTGCCTTCCGCAATCAAAATTTTCCCTATTACACCCTCATCAACGGCCTCGACCTCCATCGTGGCTTTATCCGTTTCAATCTCGGCAATCACGTCTCCGGCCTCAACCTTGTCCCCTTCAGCCTTCAGCCACTTGGCCAAATTCCCTTCCGTCATCGTTGGCGATAGCGCCGGCATTAAAATATTTGTTGGCATAACCTTTTTCCTCTAAACAACTTTCGTAAACAAAAAAGCCTCACAATGGCAGGGATGACCGCAATTAGGGCATGAATACCCCTGCTCAACACTCTCTTTATTCCAAAACGCTTTAAAAGAAGCCCTTTGAACAAAATCGCAGGCCAGAAGAATAGGAGCAATATGAACCTTGTCCGTCTTCCAGCCAATCGAAAAAATCATATTCACACCGGATTTTTCAAGCGCCTCTATGGATTTTTTCACAAGCCGCCGCCCTGCGCCCATCTTCTGAAAATCCTTACCCACAGCCACAGATTTCAAACACCCGATCTTCCCCGCCTCATCGGCCTGCTTGATATCAGGCGGAGTTTTCCAGCTTTGATCCTTCAAAGACCCTTGAAACGCACCCTTTTCCAAACGCTCCGACATTGAAAAACCAATAACTTTTCCATCATACTCAGCGACATAGCAATTCTTCAAATGGCTCTGAATATCTGCTGCGTTTAAATATCCTTCACCAAGCTCCTGACACGATAAATGCAAGATTCGCCCCACATCCTTTTCCTGCGCTCGGCGAACCTGAACCGGAAGATTTTTAACAAGCGTATACTTTCCATGCTCTATGTTGCGGTTCTGAGAATCATACCCGGCCCAAAGCCCCTCCAGAACGTCATCGCTTTTTTGCTCAAAAATAAAAACGCCCAGACCGGAATCGGTATGGCTCTTGGCCTTGTAAAAACCGTAAACATGCCCGCTGGCCCGGTCGATCGCACCGCTCAGCTTCCATCCCCTGTTCGTGTCTTCATTATGGTCGTCACCCGTAATTTTAAGCCCGCGCTGCCTGATCTTCAAAACATCGCGCTGTACAACGCTTTCCCCCTCAACCAGATCGTCATAATAGCTTTTGTAATCCCCGCTCAGGGAATAGCGGCGCTCTTCCGCCAGATCACGCATCCTTTTAATACCCCAGATCAAAAGCGCACTCACGCCCGCACCCAAAACCGCCGCAAGGGTGTTCTCAAAAACCGCATAATATGGAACGGCAATATCCATTATTTACCTATTCTCCATTCTACCCAAAGCAGCCAATAAAATATCTGGATATCGGATCCCCCGTATCGAACGCAGGATCCAAAACGTAAAGAGGAAACACAAACAGAGCTACGATAAGCACAATAACAACAAACTTGCTAAACACGCCCAAGCCTCCAAAAAATCTTCGTGTTTTCTTCCTGTACTTCCTGTCTTCGTGGTGAAAAAGCTATCACTCATCCACCTCAACCAAAACATCCGTCCAAAGCTCATGCTCACCGGGCTCCGGGCTTTCCTGCGCGAACGTCGCCGCTTCATTGACAATCGCCTTAATCTCTTTATCAATCGCCTTCAGTTCTTCCTCTGCAACGCCCATATCCGCCATCATGTCTTTCACATGCGTAATCGGATCGCGATCCTCTTTCATCGACGCAACCTCTTCTTTCGTCCGGTATTTCGCCGGATCACTCATCGAATGCCCGCGATAGCGATACGTCATCACCTCCAGAACATACGGCCCGTTGCCGCTGCGCACATAGTCAAGCGCCTGACGCGCCGCCGCCTGCACCGCAAATACATCCATCCCGTCAACTTGTTCGCCGGGAATGCCGTAACCTTCCCCGCGCTTATAAAGCTGCCCAGCGGAGGAGCGCGATACAGAAGTGCCCATCCCGTACTGATTATTCTCAATCACAAACAGCACCGGCAGATCCCACAGCGCTGCCATGTTATAACATTCCGCAACCTGCCCCTGGTTCGACGCGCCGTCCCCCATATAGGCCACAGCCACCCCGCCGTCGCCTTTATATTTATGCGCAAAGCCCAGCCCCGCGCCAATCGCCGTCCCCGCGCCGACAATGCCGTGCCCGCCAAAAAACCCTTCTTCTTTCGAAAACATATGCATCGAGCCGCCCTTGCCACGCGAATAGCCGTCAATCCGTCCGGTCAACTCCGCCATAATGCCCTTCGGGTCCATCCCGCACGCCAGCATATGCGCATGATCGCGATACGATGTCACAACCGTATCCTGCGGCTCCTGCACAGACTGAATACCCGTAACCACAGCTTCCTGCCCGATATAAAGATGACAGAAACCGCCAATCAGCCCCATACCGTAAAGCTGCCCGGCTTTTTCCTCAAACCGGCGGATCATCAACATATCCCGATACAGCTTTTGCAGCTCCTCCACCGTCGGATTCGTCTCGCTATTGGAAACACTTTTAAGCGCGGGCTTCCCGGAAGCCTGCTGCACAGGCTTTTTCCCCGCCTTTTTACCCGATGATTTTTTAGCTTTTGAACTCGCCACGATAACCGCCTCCGTATCTCCACACGTTGAACAAAAAAAGAGATACATTGGCTACACCATTTTCAAACACCACACCAGCAAAAAACGCGCATTTGTGCGGCGCAACATACTGAAAAGAAACAAGTTTTTATGATTTTTGTAATTTAATTAGCAAGAAAAACAATCTCGTCAACCCGCCTGTAACCAAGGACCAGCCTCACCTGCTCCTCCAAAAGGTCTTTATCCACCGACCCCGGGCGCATCATCACAACCTTTTTCTGCAAAGAATCTTTCGTATATGATGCCGCAGCCTTTTCTTGCGACAATGTCTCTATTTGCTTCTCAAGCGCATAAAGTTTAACCACTGAACGGCTTCCCAAAAGCGCATGATAGGAAAAATACACGCACAAACACACCCCGATAAGGGCCAGAATGTTTTCACGAAAAAGCTGGCTGTGAGAGATAAGTTTGTTCATGCCGCCATTGAATCACAAACCAAGTCTGTGGACAAGCCAAAAAATACAATTGATTCAAAGCCTTAATGAGAACAAAAAAAGAACAAGCACCGTAAGCGATTCTAATGACTCACAAAATTATTTTTGATTTTTTAACCACGAAGTCACAAAAAGCACGAAGAGGTAGAGAAAAGACAAAAGCGCCGCAGGCAATAACTAACAAACGGCATGCCTTGAGTTTTGTTTTATTGCACCTTCGACACGGTTAAGAAAAAACACTTAGTGCTCTTCGTGGTTAAAAGAGCCTAAGCCGCTTTTCCCGCCTTCCGCTGCACCGCCACCGGCGCGCGCAAGAAACCTCCCGCCTCATAGGCAGCCTGCGATCCCAACTCCTCTTCAATCCGCAAGAGCTGGTTGTATTTCACGGTGCGATCAGACCGCGACAATGAACCTGTCTTAATCTGCCCCGCATTCGTCGCCACGGCCAGATCAGCAATCGTCGCATCCTCTGTCTCCCCGCTGCGATGCGACAGAACAACCCCGAAATTGGCCTTTTTCGCCATCTCAATCGCCTCAAGCGTTTCCGAAAGTGTCCCGATCTGGTTGACCTTCACCAAAATCGCATTCCCGGCCCGTTCCTCAATCCCGCGCGCCAACCGCTCCGGGTTGGTTACATAAAGATCATCCCCGACAAGCTGCACCTTATCACCAAGCGCGCCCGTCAAATCACTCCAGCCCGCCCAGTCATCCTCGGCCAGCCCGTCCTCAATCGAAACAATCGGGTATTTCGCGCAAAGACCTTCATAGTAGCGGATCATCTCATCGGCCCCTAAAACCTTCCCTTCACCCTCCAGATGGTATTTTCCATCCTTGAAAAACTCTGTCGAGGCCGCATCAAGAGCCAGCGCAATATCCTCGCCCACACGATACCCCGCCGCCTCAATCGAGCGCATAATAAAGTCCAGAGCCTCTTCGGAAGACTTCACCCCCGGCGCAAAACCGCCCTCGTCTCCAACATTCGTATTATGCCCCGCCGCCGAAAGCTGTTTTTTCAGCGCATGAAACACCTCCGCCCCCGCGCGCAGCCCCTCGGAAAAATTCGGTGCCGAAACCGGCATAATCATGAACTCCTGAATATCCACCGGGTTGTCGGCATGCGCCCCGCCATTAATAATATTCATCATCGGCATCGGCAGCTTATGCGCAAACGCCCCGCCAATATAGCGGTACAGCGGCATATCCAACTCATCGGCCATCGCCTTGGCCACCGCCATGGAAACGCCCAAAATCGCATTCGCGCCCAAACGGCCCTTATTCGCCGTCCCGTCCAGCTTGATCATCTCCTGATCAATGAAAAGCTGATCCTCCGCATCCGCGCCCTTAAGCGCCTCGTAAATCTCGGTATTCACATTATCAACAGCCTTACTCACGCCCTTACCCAGATACCGGGCCTTATCGCCATCGCGCAGCTCCACCGCTTCATAAGCCCCCGTCGACGCCCCCGAAGGCACCGCCGCACGCCCCCGCGCGCCGCTCTCAAGAACAACATCAACCTCCACAGTCGGGTTCCCCCGGCTGTCTAAAATTTCACGGGCATGAATATCGAGTATGGCGGTCATGATGAGTCAAAATCCTTTTTGCAAATTAAGTGATAGGCAATTCAAAGTTCCGCTATATATGCAACACCCGGAGGATCCGCGCAACAGGGTTTTAAAAAATTTTCATAAAAACCTTGACACCGCATAACAACGGCTGATACAACCCCATAAATTTTTATGTATAAGGAGTGCGAAATGTTAAATTGGTTCAAAAAAGCCCCCCCCGGTTGGGGAACAAGACCCGGTCAAAGCTATAGCAAAACGCGAACTCAAAACACATGACGATATAATGCAGGCCATAACGGACCTGAAAGAAGCCGCCCCAAAGAACAACGAGTTTGTAGGAGGTGCCGCTGACCAAATTGTAAAACTTACGGATGAGCACGTAATTTTCGTTTACAAACGCGACGACGAACTGATGACACACGCCATTTCCGCCCTAAAAACTATGAAATATGGCGCTAATAAACTTTCACAGCTCGCAGGAATCGAAAAGCAAAGAACAGACAGCACCACGCCAACGCATGAAGACGAAATTATTGCGGCCATTTTAGAAATTGGCGGCCAAGATGCTGTCGAAGCCCTAGGGGGTACAGTAGGTATATACTATCCAGAAAAAGCTGCGATTGCGCTTGAAAGTCTTGACACCTCCAATACTGTTAAAGAGCTCCACAACATAACTTACGTTAGCCTTAGCTATCCCTTAAAGCCTTGTTACGCGCAAAGCTTGCACTCTTTTTGGCCGCATTGCACGAGAAGGTCGTATCCGGAGATTTTAAAAACGTCCGGAAAGACTCTATTCGCCAGGCAGTAGAACAGCAATGCGAAAAGCTGACAGACGTTCATGCGCTTCTGGCTTCCTTAAAGGGAGGAAAAGTAGTACAAACTCGCAGGCCGGAATGCATTGCAGCATGGGACGATAACCCCATCATAAGTTATGCGTATAAACCGGGGGATTCTTCCGTATCTGAAGACACGATCAGCGCGCTACGAGAAGCATTTGAAAGAGTTGATGCCGCTGGAATCACTAAGAAAAAATACACGCCTTTATTTAATGGAATTGTTGAGTTGCACCAACACAACATGAAAGAAGTGCAAAAACTGGAAAAGCAGCGCGCCGCACTTTTGGGCCATCACACAAACGGCTAAAAACTCAGGCTTCCGTATCCACTTCCTGCCCGGTTTCGGATTCGGAAACGCCGCCGCTATCCACAACCTGCACCAAAGACCGCGCAAGCTTGCTGGTCGGCGTCCCCGCGCGCAACGCCAGAATTTCCTGCTGCAACCCTTCAATCGTAGCGGTAGCACCAAGCCCCAAAGAAAAAATCGCATTAAAATTCGCCGTAGTAGACGCCAGAAACTGCTTGTTCAAAAAACGCGCATTGCGCGACAAACCAATCCCGTCCACCCTGTTCGAACGCCCGATATCAAGAATATCAACCGCGCCAATCCCCCCGTCACCCAGCACAGTCGCCTGCCCGGCGGAAATACCCTGCCTGTTGGCAAGCGTCGCCGCGCTCAAATAACCTGATGCTCCGGGAATTGTAACCAAGAAAAAGCCTCCTGCTTGTTAAATCAAGGCGCTCACGCCCTAAAAAGGTTTACTACCTTAGTACTTTCATTCTACCGTTTTTTCGCCGTTTCGTCCAGTTTTTCAGCGCCCTGCAATAAACTTACATCATCTCATGAATAAGCTCAGACAAAGGCAAAGCCGGGTTTTTACAGCCATTTTCTTCCCTAAGCTGCACCCGCACAGTCGTTATAACAACCCTGTCTTTAAAACTTTGATCCTGCCATTTTTGTGCAAATTTTTGCTGCCCCGCACTATCACCGATAGCCAGATTAATTTCGGCAAATATCATCTCTTCAATGGTGGCATAGTTTTCATCCTCTTGCATCTTCCGGTATTCTTTTCTGGCATCTTGCAAAAACTTGTTTGCACCGCAATGATCGCGCCCCCCGCGATCCTCACCAATCTCATAAAACTTCGTAAGGTTTGATTTTAAATCATCGGGAATCGAACAACCGTTTCGCTTCCGAACCGCCATTTCAAGATTGGCCTTTAAGACAATCTCTTTATGCTCGGCACGAAGAGTTCCGTCTTTAATTTTTTTATCAACTTTGTTTAAAGTTGTTTGCCCCGCTGCCGTTTTATCGAGATTAGCATAAATCGCTTCAACCTCACGGTCGATCAGATCGGAAAGGCACTCCTTCGCCGCAAAAGCATAAGAAGAACAAAGCGCCGTAAAGAAAACGGTAAAAACAAACAAACGGGGCACAATCTTAAACATGTTGAAATATCCTTTATCTTAAAAAAACCTACGAACCCACCTGCACCAAATCCATGGATTTCACAAGATCATCAATCGCGCGGGCCTGCGTTAAAAATTCTTCCAGCTTGTCATAGGGTAGCGCAGAAGGCCCGTCGCACTTCGCTTTATCAGGATCTTCATAAGCCTCGATAAACAGGCCCGCAATCCCGATCGCCATAACCGCCCGCGTCAGATCAGGAACCAGCGCCCGCCGCCCGCCAGACGCGGCACTACCCGGCAGGCGCATTTGTGACGCATGAACGGTGTCACAGATAATCGGCGTGCCGCCTGTCGCTTCTTTCATAACGCCGAAAGCCATCGGATCGACAACCAGGTTATCATACCCCATCGCATGCCCGCGCTCACAGATAATCGTCTGCTCATTCCCGCACTCGGCGAACTTATCGACAATATTACCAACCTGATAGGGCGACATATATTGCGGTTTTTTAATGTTAATCACCGCGCCCGTCTTGGCCATCGCCTCCACCAGATCGGTCTGGCGCGCCAAAAATGCCGGAATTTGCAACACATCCACCACCTCGGCCACCGGACCGCATTGGTCAATTTCATGCACATCGGTAATAATCGGCACATTATCAAATTCGGCCTTCACCTTTTGAAAAATCCGAAGCCCCTCCTCCATACCCACACCGCGATAGCTGTGAATACTGGAACGATTGGCCTTGTCAAAACTGGCTTTAAAGATAAAGGGAATGCCCATCTTATCGGTAATTTTCTTGTAAACCTCAACAGCTTGAAGCGTAATCGCTTCATCCTCCAGCACATTCAGCCCGCCGAACAAAACGAAGGGCTTGCTATTCGAAATTTCAAGAGATTGGACTTTAACCGTTTTCATGAAACGCTTGTAACACACAAAGGAAAATCGGCGAAACACATATCACGCCAATCTTCAATATTTAACCCTCATCTTTATGCTTAAAGCCACCATCGGAGGAATCATGCAAGCTTTGATAAGATGATTCCGGCGCAGAATCGCGGGCGTTTAGCTCCCGCAAAGCCGCCAGCCCACGTTCACGAGACCCCCGCGCCGCCCGCGCCAAAAACGAAGCATGCGCATCAAATTCGGAAATCCCCATGGTCGCCCATTCTTCAATAAGCTTATTCACACTTATTCCGCGTGATTTAGCTAGATCTTTCAAGCGGTTAGCCTTATCCTCCGGCATTCGAATAGTTAAAGTCGCCATAGCGCACCTCCTTATGCTTACAGTAATATGATAGCACATACGCTATCATCGTCAAGAGGTTTCTAATTTTTTATACCGCTTTGCTCGCACTGAATCTGCAAAAACTCCGGCGGCGTGAGGATAGCAATCTCTGGCAAAACCAGATCACTGTTTCTAAAATCTTTCTTGTTCCAGGTCAGCAGCGTATCGGCCCCCGCCGCAATCGCCAGCTCAATCACATGATTATCCGCCTCATCCCGCAAATTCGGACGCCAGCGATAGTACACATCCACCCAGCGGCAAATCGAACAAAAATCATCGAAAAAAGCATCACGCTCCAGCGCGCTAAACATGCTTTTCTCAAACACATGATCCCGCGCCAAAAGACTTTGATATTCGGCATAAAGCGCATCGCCCATAAGCGGACGAATCTCGTCAAGAAAACACATCTCAAGGATTTTCCGGTTCACCCCGTCATGCTTTTGCAGCGCACCGACAAAAATATTCGTATCCAGAACAATATCGGCCATAGCCTAGACCAAACGGCTCTGTGCCAGCGCCGCTTGAATAAAGCTCACAAATAAAGGATGCGGCTCAAACGGCTTGGACTTCAACTCCGGATGATACTGCACCCCGATGAACCACGGATGATCCGCCCGCTCCATCGCCTCGGGTAAAGCCCCGTCCGGCGAAAGCCCCGAAAAGATGCAGCCTTGCGCCTCAAGCTTGTCTTTATAATTGATATTGACCTCGTAACGGTGACGATGCCGCTCGCTAATCTCCGTACTTTCGTAAATCTCAGCAATCCGCGAACCTTCAACAAGCGCCGCAGGATACGCGCCCAAACGCATCGTCCCGCCCAGATCTTCATCCGCGCCGCGCTCCTGTTTTTCACCGCCCTGCACCCACTCGGTCATAAGCCCGACAACATGCTGACCGCCTTCATCCAGTTCGCTGGAGGTCGCATCCGCAATGCCGCATAAATTCCGCGCCGCTTCAATAACCGCCATCTGCATCCCCAGACATATACCGAAATACGGGATCTTCTTTTCCCGCGCATATTGAACGGCCCTGATTTTCCCTTCCGTCCCGCGCTTTCCAAAACCGCCGGGAACAAGAATACCGTGAACCCCTTGAAGATGCTCCGCCAGGTCCACATCACCTTCAAAATCTTCGCCTTCAAAAAATTTCAGCTCAACCTGAGCCTTGTTCGCAATCCCGCCATGGATAAGCGCTTCATTAAGCGACTTATAACTGTCAGCCAGATTCGTATATTTTCCGACAATCGCGATTTTCACCTTGCCTTCCGGCTCTTTAACCCGCCGGACAATCCGCTCCCAAATCGACAAGTCCAGATTAGCGATATCCTTAATGCCGAAACTGTCCATCACCTGATGATCCAGCCCCTCCCCATGATAAGACAGCGGCACCTCGTAAATCGTCGAAACATCCAGCGCCGGAATAACCTTGTCTTTCCGGATGTTACAAAACAGCGCGATCTTGTCCCGCTCATCCTCATCAATCTCCCGATCCGCCCGGCAAAGCAAAATTTGCGGGCGAATCCCGTAACTCATAAGCTCTTTAACCGAATGCTGCGTCGGCTTGGTCTTAAGCTCTCCCGCCGCCGGGATATACGGCAACAACGTCACATGGATATAAAGCGCCCGCTCCCGGCCCACTTCATTGCCAAACTGGCGAATCGCCTCAAGAAACGGCAAAGACTCAATATCCCCAACCGTCCCGCCGATCTCGCACAACACAAAATCCGCCGTCCCTTCTTTCTCAAGAATAAAATCCTTAATCTCATTGGTAATATGCGGAATAACCTGAATCGTCGCGCCCAGATAATCCCCGCGCCGCTCCTTGGCCAGCACTTCGGTATAAACCTGCCCCGTCGTAATATTATCATTCTTGCGCGCCGGAACCCCGGTAAAGCGCTCGTAATGCCCTAAATCCAGATCCGTCTCCGCCCCGTCATCGGTCACAAAAACCTCACCATGCTGAAACGGCGACATCGTCCCCGGATCAACATTCAGATAAGGATCAAGCTTGCACAGGCGAACCTTATACCCCCGCGCCTGTAACAACGCCCCAAGCGCAGCGGAGCCGAGGCCTTTTCCAAGAGAGGAAACAACGCCGCCTGTAATGAATATATATCGTGTCATTTTATTCCGCTAGTGGTACGCTTGGTGGCTCTTTCGGTGTTTCGGCAGGCACCTCAACCGGCGCTTCAATCGCCGCCGGGGCATTCTCAAGAGCCTCCATCAGCCCTACACCCTGCGTACTCCGCCCCGCCAGAACACCCAGAATAAGACTGGTGCAAAAGAACCCCGCCGCACAAAGCGCCGTCGCACGGGTCAGCAGATTCGCAGTCCCCTCCGGCGAGGCAAGCCCGCCAAGTCCGCCGCTTCCGCCGCCAATACCAAGACCGCCGCCTTCCGAGCGTTGCAAAAGAACAAGCCCGATAATCGCCAGCGCCAAAAACAAATGTATAACAAGAATGACTGAGTTCATGGAGTTGCTTTCTAATAGATTTATACGGCTCTGGCAATAGCCAAGAACTGATCGGCTTTCAAAGAAGCCCCGCCGATAAGCCCGCCATCGACATTTTCTGTGGCTAAAAGCTCCTCCGCATTGTCCGGCTTCATCGACCCGCCGTATAAAATCCGAACTTTTTTATAGTCTTTCACGTAATCTGGCAACTCATCACGAATAAAGGCATGCATATCACGTACATCTTCAACAGTAGCCGCATTTCCTGTCCCGATCGCCCAGACAGGCTCATAGGCAATCGCAATCTCATGAAATTGTGTAAGCTCGGGAATCGAACCTTTAATCTGCGCAGCCACAACACTCTGGGCCTTCCCCTGCGCTCTTTCCTCCTCACTCTCTCCAACACAAATAATGGGAACCATATCGTTTTTAAGAGCCTGCGCAGCCTTCGCCGCAACCTGCTCATCCGTCTCCCCGCAATACTGCCGCCGCTCCGAATGCCCTACAATCGCATAGGAACAAGACGAATCGCGAAGCATCTCCGCCGATACCTCCCCCGTATACGCGCCGTTTTCATAGAGAGAGCAATCCTGCCCCCCAAAACGCAAATCCGGAAAGCTATACGCCGCATGACGCACCGTTGGAATATGCAAAAATGGAGGGCACACTAGAATCTCACACCGCGATAAAACCTCACCGTCAGACTCCAGACCGTTAATAATTCCGGCAACCAACCGGCGGGCATCTTCCATACTCCCGTTCATCTTCCAGTTTCCGGCGATAAGTTTTTTCATAGCTATTGCTCCTGCTTCATCTCACCCTTATAGTGCAAGCCGGTAGAGACAAACAACCTTTAACAAAGTTAAAAGGGTAAAAAAACATGGCAATGCAAGCACTGAGAAAAGGCGCATCCGGTGGAATTTTGAAATACATCCTTGTCGGCATCCTCGTTATGGCCGGTGGCGGTCTGGTATTCATGGATATAGGCGGTTTTTTCCGCGGCGGTGTAACCAATACCGATGTCGCCAAAGCCGGAAAACAAACCATCTCCATAAATCAATTCGACCGAACCGCACGCATGGCCTTAAATCGCCTCGGCATGAACCCCGCTCAGGCGTATCAGGTCGGTTATATTCAGGAACTCCTGAACGGTGAAATCCGCACAAGCCTCCTCCAGCAAAAAGCCGCCGATACAGGCATCCGCATCAGCACCGATCAAGTCGCCCAAAACATACAAAAACTCCTCCAGCCCATGGCCGCCCCCGGACAAAACCCTCAGGACGTTCTCCAGCAACTCTTAACCAGCCAAGGCATGAGCGAGGCCCAGCTTGCCGGCGCCATCAGCCGCGAAATGACCGTAAACCAGCTCGGCAACGCGGTACAATCAGGCTTCCTTGAAACCTCGAAAACCATAGCCGAAGACCTCGCCCGCTACGAAAACGAAACCCGCACCCTCCGGCTGATCGAATTTAAAAACAAGGACTACACAAAAATCGAAGAACCCTCAGATGAAAAACTCGAAGAATTTTATCAAAGCATAAAAGAAACATACGCCATCCCCGAAATGCGCAAAAGTCAGGTGATACTGATCGAAAAAGACGCTCTGAAAAACACCCTCGAAATCTCCGATGAAGAAATTCAGGACGTTTACGAGCGCAACATCACCGCCTACAAACAACCCGAACACCGCAGCTTCGAACACGCCATACTCGCAGACGAAAAGCAGGCCGCCGAAATCCGCAAACAGGTCGAAGAAGGAAAAAACCTCAAAGACGCCGTTCAGGCCGTAACCGGCAACACAACCGATTACATCCCCGCCCGTAGCTTTGAAAAAGACGGAATTATCGAAGACCTACGCGATGATATTTTCACAGCCAAAGAACAAGACCTGATCGGCCCCGTCCACTCCCCCCTCGGATACCACATTGTCCACATCGAAAAAATAACCCCTGCGCACACAACCCCTCTCAATGAGATCAGCGAAACAATAAAAGAAGAGCTTAGCGAGACGAGACTCCTCGACATGCAATATGATCTGGCCGCAAGCGTCGATGATTTCCTTGCCGCCGGAGAACCTCTCGAAGACCTGCAAAAAGAACGCGGCATAAAAATTCAGGATATGCCCTTGACCAACAGCTTCGACCTCGACAAAGACAACAACCCTGTCTTCGCGCCATCCTTCGGCCCTGACGCCCAAACCCTTACAACAGCCCTGTTCGATTTGGCGCAGGGCGAAGCCTCCCCCGTCACCGAACTCGCCGACGGACGTATGGCCGCTTTGCTTGTCACCGAAATACAGGACAAAAGCTACAAACCCTTTGAAGACGTAAAAGACAACCTGAAAAAACGCTGGATCAACGACACCCGCCGCGTCCAAAACAAAGTGAATGTACTCGAAATTCTCAGCAAGGCCAGAAACGAAAAAACCACCTTTGAGTCGCTCGCAAAAGCACAAAACAAACAGCCCCAAACCCTTTCCGGCCTAAAGCGCAAGGAGGCCCCTAAAGCGCCCCTAACCGCCTCGGCCCTCAAAACCGTCTTTGAAACCCCGCAAGGCGAACTTCTAATCCTCGACATCGAAGACGGCGTCGCCATTGCCGAAATCCAGAGCATCCTGCTGCCCGCAGCGCCCTCCGAAGACGCCCTCAAAGCCGCGCAAAACACAGTCCTTCAGGCACAGCAAAACGAAGCCTACCGGCTCTATGTAGAAAACCTGCGTGAAAAATACGGCGTAAAGGTCAATGAAAAGCTTCTCAATGCCGTCTACGGCACACAGACAGAGCAATAATAAATGCCTGACATCGCCCCTGCATATTCAGAGTTCGAAAAAAACTTCGCCGCAGGCCAATCCCAACTGGCATACCACCAACTCCCCGGCGATCTGGAAACCCCTGTCGGCACCTACCTCAAGCTCTGCATGGACGAACCCTATTCTTTCCTCCTCGAATCCGTCGAAGGCGGCAACGTGCTGGGCCGCTATTCCATCATCGGCCTGAAACCCGACCTCATCTGGAGCTGCAAACAGGGCAAAACCACCATAAACGGAAAACCCGCCTCCGACGACGCCCTCGCATCCCTGCGCACACACATACAAAACTGTGCCATAGATGCCGCCCCCGATGACCTGCCGCCCATGGCTGTTTCCGGCCTGTTCGGCTATCTCGGCTATGACATGATCCGCCTGATCGAAAACATCCCCGACACCAACCCCGATGACCTGCAAATCCCCGACAGCATCCTGATGCGCCCCACCATTCTTGTCATCTTCGACAATGTGAAGCAGATTATAACCCTCGTCACGCCCGTCTACGCCCACGCAAGAAACACCGATCAATCAGCCGAAGAAACCTATAAGCAAGCCTCAACCCTGCTAACCCAAACCCTGAACCAAATCTTTACCTATGTTGACCGGGATCGCCTGAAGCTCAAATCAGCCGTCAAAACCCCGCTGGACGTGCAATCCAACATGACCCGCGAGCAATACCACGAGGCTGTCAAAAAAGCCGTCGATTACACCCTCGAAGGTGATATTTTTCAGGTCGTCCCCAGCCAGCGCTTCACGGTCGATTTCGACCTCCCCGCGTTCGAGCTTTACCGCTCCTTGCGCCGTGTAAACCCCTCTCCCTTTATGTTTCTTGTCTCACTGGGAGACTTCCAGCTTGTCGGCGCCAGCCCCGAAATCCTCGTGCGCGTGCGCGATAACGAGGTCACAATCCGCCCCATCGCCGGAACCCGCCCGCGCGGCAAAACACCCGCCGAAGACAAAGCCCTCGCCGAAGAGCTTCTAGCCGATGAAAAAGAGCGCGCCGAACACCTCATGCTGCTTGACCTCGGGCGCAACGATGTGGGGCGCACCACGCAATTCGGCACCGTAAACGTCACCGAATCCTTCATCATCGAACACTACTCCCACGTCATGCATATCGTCTCCAACGTCACCGGGCAGCTCAAACCGGGCCTCGATATCGTCGATGCCCTGTTCGCCGGATTCCCCGCCGGAACCGTCAGCGGCGCACCCAAAGTCCGCGCCATGGAAATCATCGACGAACTCGAAGTCTCCCGCCGCGGCTTTTACGGCGGCGCAGTGGGGTATCTGTCCGGCAACGGAACCCTCGATACCTGCATCGCCCTGCGCACCGGCATGGTCAAAGACGGAAAATTATACGTACAGGCGGGCGGCGGCGTCGTCGCCGACAGCAACCCCGAAAGCGAATATCAGGAAACCCTCCACAAATCCCGCGCCCTCATCAACGCCGCCGAACTGGCCATCGAAAAAGCAAAAGGTTAAACGTCATTGCGAGAAGCGCAGCGACGCGGCAATCCACCCCTTGCAGCTTGACAGGAGATGGGGATTGCTTCGCCTTCAGCTTGCAATGACAATGCCCATGCCCCCATATGCCATAAAAAAACTTGCACGCCTCCGGCGTTATGGCTACACATACCCCATATCAATTTTAACAATGCGTATAAATGCGTAACAAAAGGTAAAATATTATGAAACTGAAAAAGTTATTTGGAATAACAACAGCCGCCTTACTCTCCTCATGTTCAACTCTGGATGGCATGAAACAGGATATCGCAAACTTAACAATCCCGCAGGGGCAAATCAAAGACCCCGTCACGCAAATCCGCTTTGAAGAAAAAACAGGAAGAGTTGCGCCTCAAGATCACGCCGCCGCACATTGCCGGGCAGCAAATGAAAAACTCCCTGCTGTGCAGAGTCTTGCAACCGAAAAACAACGAATTGAAGAAAGAATTGCCATTCAAGAGCCTCGGGACATGATAGCCAACCGAACAGCCCAGCTTCAAAACACTACACAAATGGCCTTAGAAACACGCACCCTCAAAAGACACACCGAAAACTGCGTACAGGGCATCGCCGCCACGGCACAAATGTGTTCATTTAATGGAGCCGCAAATCAGGTTATTCAGGCATCAATCGGCGAACCCGCACAAGGCCCCTCCGACTGCCTACCAGATGAATCCAAAGAATACGGGCAATTACTGCAAAACATCATAAATGGTAATTACGGCAACGCAGAACCATCCGCAACAAGAACCGCGCCAGCGATACCTGCGCCCCATCCCGTAAGACAGCGCTTCCAAACACCCGTACTGACTCGGTAAACCGCGCTACGCTAGGGTCCATACTCATTGCTCCTCTAAAACGCTGCAAGCGCCGCTTTTTGAGAACCGGAAGCGCAAAAAAGTGGTGCTTGCAGCGTTTTAGAGGAGCAATGAGTATGGACCCTAATCACTCTGCCCCAATAGCGCCTTAAGGATCGCTTCACGCGCCTGCGCGCTGTTGGGGTCGGGCTCCTCGGCCCCTTCTCCAGAAACACCGCTTTGCCCCGCCGCCTCTGGCTTTACCACTGTCTCTCCGGCAGCAGGTTCAGCCCGTGTCATCAACGCCTCCACCTCTGCTTTCCGCCTCGGTTTAGCCTCCTTAGCTTCACTGGGCTGAACCTTTGACGAAGCCACCTTCACCTGCGGCCTCTCCAAAAGCGCGCTGGCATGCACAATCTCAAAACCGCGGCGCTGCGCATCCGGCAGCCACGCCTTCAAGCCGTTAATCGTCGCATCTTTGGGATGCCCGATTGCAATCGCATGCCCCTTACGCGCCGCCACCTCCTCCAGCTTGCGCAGCGCACTCGTCACAAAAGCCTGAGTATCCTCATGATCCAGAAAAACATCCCGCTCGGCTGTGGGCAAACCATTCAGCCGCGCCGCCTCCGCCCCCACCGAAGCCCCTATTGTCTTGGAATCCACAAAATACAGCCCCCGCTCTTTCAGGCTCTCCATCACCCAGTCCATAATCTGCGGGTCCTGCGTCACCTTGCTGCCCATATGATTATTCACCCCGGCATACCCGTCAAAGCTCGCAAACGCCGCCTTCATATTCGCCTTCACTTCGGCCTCTCCCATCCCGCTTTTCAGCGCAATCGGCCCAAGGCTCACGGGGCTTGTCATCGCCTCCATCGGCATATGGATCATCAACTCATGCCCGCGCGCCCGCGCATCACGCGTAATCCCGCCCAACTCCGGTGCATAAGGCAAAAACGCCAAGGTCAACGGCGCATCAATACCAATCGCTTCAAAACTGCGCTTCCGGTCCAGCCCCATATCATCAATGATAATCGCAATCTTCGGCGAACCCGTTGCCACAATCGGCTCGTAAACCGGCGCTTTCTTAACCGTCTTTGGCTTCACCGGCTTGGAAAGAACCTCCGCAACCACCTCCGGCTCAGGCTTAGCTTCAGGATAGCTATACGCTTTTATAATATCCTCAAACTCATGCTCGGCAATTTCGGGCGGGCCATAGCTTTCCCGGCTCCTCCGCTCCGAATATTGCAAAGAAGTTTTAAAATATTTGGGCCCCTCGGCTTCCGAAACAACCGTTTCATCCTCCGGCACAGACGGCACAAAAAGCCGCCCCTGAGTGCCAAAATACAAAACAAGCATCAAGACAATAGCAATACCGACAAAAAGGAAGGTTCCGCGAGGATTAGCGTAGCGTTTCATAATCCCCATCATAACGCCAATCCCCCGCCCGGTAAACAATCCACTGACAATTCACATTGTTATCCCTCATATTATCTCTTGCAATATAGAAGCACGATAAGCGATAAAAGCCCCATGATTGTACTCATTGATAATTACGACAGCTTCACCTACAACCTCGTCCAGTATCTTGGTGATCTCGGCGTGGAAACCAAAGTCATCCGCAACGATCAGGCAAGCGTTGATGAAATCATGGCCCTCTCCCCCAAAGGGCTGATGATCTCCCCCGGCCCGAGCGACCCCGACCACGCCGGAATTTGCCTGGCCCTCACAAAAAAAGCCGCAGAAACAAAAACCCCGCTTTTCGGCGTATGCCTCGGCCACCAGACAATCGGACAAGCCTTAGGCGGCAAAATCGTCAAAACCGCGCCCAAACACGGCAAAACCTCGCAAATCACCCATAACGGCAAAGGCATCTTTAAATCCCTACCCTCGCCCCTCGAGGTCACGCGCTACCATTCTCTCATCATAGAAAAAACCACCCTGCCCGCAGACCTCGAAATCACCGCCCAGACTGATGACGGCATCATCATGGGCGTGGCCCATAAATCTCTACCCATCTACGGCGTGCAGTTCCACCCGGAAAGCATCGCCACAAAGCATGGCCACACCATGCTCAAAAACTTCATCGAATTACTATAAGGCCCACATGCAAAATTTTTTCGACGGAAAAACCCCTTTAAACGAAGACCAAATGATCGAAGCCATGACCCAGATCATGGAAGGACAGGTTGACGACGAAGCCCTTTCAACCTTCCTTAAAAACATGGCCGGGCGCGGCGAAACAGTCGAAGAGCTCACCGGCGCAGCCCGCGTCATGCGCCAAAAGGCAGCCCATATCAAAGCCCCATACGGCGCGGTCGATTGCTGCGGCACCGGCGGCACGGGAATCCACACCTATAACATCTCCACCGCCGTCGCCCTCGTCGCGGCCTCCTGCGGCGTTCCCGTCGCCAAACACGGCAACCGCGCGGCCAGCTCAAAATCCGGCGCAGCCGACGTTCTCGAAGCCCTCGGCGTAAACCTTGACGCCCCGCAAGAACGCCTCGAAGAAGCCCTCCAAACCCTGCACTTTGCCTTCCTCATGGCCCGCAACCACCACAGCGCAATGAAACATGTCGCCCCGGTGCGCAAAGCTTTAGGCACCCGCACCATTTTCAACCTCCTCGGTCCCCTCTCCAACCCGGCAGGAACCCGCCACCAACTTCTCGGCGTGTTCGATAAAAAATGGGTTCGCCCCATGGCCGAAACGCTTAAGAAACTCGGCGCAAAAACCGCATGGGTTGTTCACGGCTCTGACGGCCTCGATGAAATCACCACCACCGGCCCGACATATATCGCCACCCTTGATCGCGAAGGCCATATCGAAGAACGCACAATAACCCCCGAAGATTTCGGGCTAACGGCCACGACCCCCGCCAAACTCCTCGGCGGCGATGCGGACGAAAACGCCAAAGCTTTACGCGCCGTTCTGGAGGGACAAAAATGCGCCTACCGTGATATTGTCATCGCCAACGCCGCCGCCGTCTTTACCTTACATGGTGACGTACAAACCTTAAAAGAAGGCGCCGAGAAAGCCGCAAGAGCGCTGGATCAAGGCCTCGCCCGCCAGACCCTCAAGGATTACATCGCCCTGTCGCGGGAAGCATAAACCATGAGCGTATTAAACGAAATCTGCGAAGCCAAAGCCGCCCACGTTAAAAAGCGCAAAACCGCCATGCCGCTCGCCGCGCTGGAAGAACAAATCAAAGAACAACCCGCCCCCCGTGGCTTTATTCAACGACTTAACACCGTGGCCGAAAACGCCATAGCCCTCATCACCGAGGTCAAAAAAGCATCCCCCAGTAAAGGCATTATCCGCGAAGATTTCGACCCCGCTGCCATCGCCAAAATTTACGAATCCGGCGGCGCAGCCTGCATCTCCGTCCTCACCGATACGCCGTATTTTCAGGGCAACGATGAACATTTCAAAACCGTACGCGAGAGCGTTGACCTCCCCCTCATCCGCAAAGATTTCATGATCGACCCCTACCAGATTTACGAATCGCGCGGCCTCGGCGCAGATTGCATCCTCCTCATCATGGCCGCCCTAGATGATTCTCTGGCCCGCGACCTCTATGCCCTAAGCCGGGAACTCGGCATGGATACCCTTGTTGAAATCCATGACGAAAGCGAGCTTGAACGCGCTTTAAAACTCACCCCCGCAATGATCGGCGTCAACAACCGCAACCTCAAAACGCTCAACGTCGATGTGCAAACTTCCTTCAACCTGCTCAAAAAAATGCCCGTAAACATAACCAAAATCGCCGAAAGCGGATTATCCGACCACCAAACAGTTTCAAAGCTCCGCAACGCGGGATATTCCGGCTTTTTAATCGGAGAAAGCCTCATGCGCGAACAAAATATCGCCGCCGCCCTCGAAAAAATACTAGAAAAATAATTGACACGAAACGAGAACTAAAGTAGAACAAAAAGTGTATATTGCGTAATATTTTAGTAATTTTAGCCGTAAACGGCTCTCAGTGTACGTGAAGAGGAACACCCACATGCTGACGAAAAAACAACGCGACCTGCTCATTTTTATTCATCAACGCCTGTCTGAAGACGACGTTCCCCCCTCTTTCGAAGAAATGAAAGACGCCCTGGGCTTAAAATCCAAATCGGGAATTCACCGCCTCATCAGCGGCCTCGAAGAACGCGGCTATATAGAGCGCCTCCCCCACCGCGCCCGCGCTCTGGAAATTAAACGCCTCCCCGAAGGCATGAAAAAAGAAGCGGGAAGCATACCCGCCCCCGCCAATCAGGATGCCGCAAATTTTGAGCAAATCCCCCTCTACGGCAAAATCGCCGCCGGAACACCCATTGAGGCCATCGCCAATGAAGGTGAATTCGTCCAGATTCCGCCCGGTTTCGGCGGCATGGGCGAACTCTACGCCCTGACTATTGAAGGCGACTCCATGATTAACGCCGGTATTCACGATTCCGATATCGTGGTGATACAGCGCTGCGACAGCGCCGAAAACGGAACCATCGTCGTCGCCCTCGTCGATGGTGAGGAAGCCACCCTCAAGCGTCTGCGCCGCGCGGGCGGTAAAATCGTCCTCGAACCGGAAAATGATGCCTACGAACCCCGCGTCCTTGAACCCGAGCGCGTAAAGGTTCAGGGCAAACTCGTCAGCCTCATGCGCTCTTATAACTAGGGTGTGTCATCTTTAATACTGTTTCAAAATTTTCGGCCTTGTGCCTTCCCCGCGCAAGCGGGGATCTTTACAAACAATTATCCATACAAGCGCACCTGCCAAAGCCAATGAAACCAACGCTCCGTTTTTGTAACGAAGATACAAAGCTTCGTTACAATACATATAGCGGACCCCTTTCATGCTTCTCCCTTACCGGTCCGCCATAGCCCGAAGGGCAACGGCGGAAGGGAATCCCACACCACATCCCCCCTCCCTTAAGGGAGGGGGTTAGGGGGAGGGTGTATAAAAAACGCCTATTCCATATTTTTATTCCCGTTCATTCGTGTCCATTCGCGGTTAAAAAACACCCCCTCCGCGTTCCTCCGTGTACCCTGTCTCGCCGTAGCAAAGCGAAGGCGGATCCGTGGTTTAAAAACCGCCTTGACGAAATAGGAATAATTTCATACATTGAGAATAATACAGCACCACATTTGCGCCCGAACGCAGGGGAACAGGCCCCACCCCATCCCCCAAAAACTGAAAAACGAACTATTTTAAAAGTGCCTCTAAGCCCCCCTCAAAACAAGGCCCCCGCAACCCACGGCCTTACCCCCCGCGCATCCTCATTCCGCTCAACAACCGCGCCGGAAGAACGCAAAAACAGCGCATACCCGCTCTGCATCGCACTAAACCGGTCAATCTTCACCGCTCGCTCGCAATCGGGCGCCGGATCAGCCGCAATCACAACATCCGCCCACGCGCATTCCTCATCAAAGCCTTTCAAATCGCGCAGAAAAGAAACCCGGGCTCCCCCTCGCTCCAAACGGCACCCCGTCTCTCCGCATAACAAATCCTCCTGCCCCCCCTCTTGCGGCCATTTCTGCGGCTTCTCATCCTTAAATCCATACGCCTGTATCCATTGCCCGCGCACAAAACGCTCCTTTTGCAGGTTCGAAAACGATAATGAACCGTCATATTGACGCAGCGCTATTAATTGAGCTTCTAAAGAAACAAGAATATCAGGCTGTTTTATCTGTGAGATTCCAAACAAAAACACCGCAAACGGAATAACTGCAATGAACCTTAATCGCCCCTCTAAAAGTAAAAACATCACAAAGGATAAACTAAACACGGCCAATAAATCCCCACTCCACAGCTTCGTAACCACAACCGCATGCTCCAGCCCCGCAACAAAATGCGCAATCTCTAAAATAAGATCCACCCCCCAACTCATCACCGTCAAAGCCAGATTTTCCAGTCCAAAAGGCAAAAGCACAAAAAACGCCGCCGCAAACGGCATCACAACAAACGCCAGAACAGGCATCGCCAGAATATTCGCCAGCAACCCATACACCGCCAATTGCTGGAAATGAAAAAGCGCAAACGGCGCAGTCGCCAGCGTCGCCACAATACTGGTCAAAGACACGCCCAGCACATAAAGCCCGGCACGCTTTACAACGCCCCCCTGCCGGTGCGCCGCCGACCATAACGGCCTGATCGCATTGTAAAACACCACCAAGCCCGCCACCGCCGCAAACGACATCTGAAAACTCGCCGACAATAAACTCTCGGGCGCAACCAACAAAATCACAATCGCCGCAAACGCCACCAACCGCATCGAAAGCGGCGTACGCTCAAGCAAAATCGCGACAAACACAGCTCCCGTCATGAGAACCGCACGCTGCGTCGGAATCGTCGCCCCCGCAACAAACATATAAAACACGGCTGCAACCATCGCCAGCACCGCCGCATATTTCTTAATCGGATGCCCCAGCGCCAAAGCCGGAAAGAATGCCAGCCCCAAACGCAGCGTAAAAAACACAAAACCGAAAAACAAACCGATGTGAAGCCCCGAAATCGCCAGCATATGCGCCAGCCCCGCTCCACGCATCGCCTCCTGATCCGCCTCCGCTATACCCGATTTATGCCCGACCAGAAGCGCCGCCGCCACGCCCCCGGAATGACCGAACCCCTCAGAAGCGCGCAAAACAACCTGCGCGCGAAAATTCTCCAGCCAACCCGCAAAACCTGCGCCGCCACCCTCCTTCTCCAGAACCTCCGCCCCGCCATAGGAAAACCCGATCGCACCGATCCCTTTAAAATACATATAACGCTGGTAATCAAATCCGCCGGGCAAAACCGGCCGCGAAGGCGGGTTCAGCCCCGCCAAAACCTGAACCACCTGCCCCGCCCGCAAGTCCTGCGAAACCCGCATCTTGATCCGCACTTTCAGCGGCGTAACAGCGGGCGGTAAATCCTCAATCTCCACATCTTTAAGGACAATGCGCATCCCGCCGCGATCGGCAAAATGCTCAACCGCCGCTACTGTCCCGCTCACCTGCGCAAAATTAATCTCTCGCTCCAAAATCGGTGTATGCACACTAAACGTTCGAAACTTCGCCGCGCCAAACCCCACACCCACACACAAGGCAAACAGCAATATGCCCCGCACCCCCTCACGATGACTTAAAAACATCCATGCAATAAAAGGCAAAACGACTGCACAAGCCGCCAGGAAAGCCGAAGGCTCAAAACTTAAAGAAAAATAAAGCGCAATCCCCGCCCCCATAAACACGGGAACCCACAAAAAACGATACGCCCCCTGCGCCGCAAAAGCCGCAGCGAAACCCGCCAAAAAACGCGCAGGAGAAAACCTCTCATACCCGCTAAAACTCCGGATTTTACGTTCAACCCCCGTATGAAACACTTGCATGACGCACCAATGAGCATTAAGACGAATGCTGGAAACTGTAGTGTAAAAACAGCCTCCCGCAAAGAACAAAGGATAATAAAGCCCCGCCATGAGCGTCATAACCCGCTTCCCCCCTTCACCCACCGGTTTCATGCATATCGGCACCGCGCGCACCGCGCTGTTTAACTGGCTCTACGCGCGGGCCAATGACGGAAAGATGCTCTTTCGCATCGAAGACACCGACCGCAAACGCCACTCCGAAGAAGCCGTCGCAGCCCTCATCCGCTCTATGCAATGGCTGGAACTGGACTGGGACGGAGAAATCGTCTCCCAATACGCCAGCCGGGAGCGCCATGTTGAAATCGCCCATGAACTGCTCGCCGCCGGAAAAGCCTATAAATGCTTCTGCACCCCCGAAGAGCTGGATGAAATGCGAGAAAAAGCCAAAGAAGAAGGCAAACCGGTATTTTACGACCGCCGCTGGCGCGACAGTACGGATCACCCGGCAGACCGGCCTTATGTCGTGCGGGTCAAATCGCCGATTGAGGGACTCACAACAATCAACGACAAGGTTCAGGGCGATGTCACCATTAAACACGAACAACTCGATGACTTCATCATCCTGCGCAGTGATGGCAGCCCGACTTACATGCTCTCGGTTGTCGTCGATGACCATGACATGGGCATAACCCATGTCATCCGCGGAGACGACCACCTCAACAACACATTCCGCCAGAACGTAATTTACGACGCCATGGGCTGGAAAAAACCGGTTTATGCCCACCTCCCGCTCATCCTCGGTCCCGACGGCGCAAAAATGTCCAAACGCCACGGCGCCGCAAGTGTGGAAGAGTACAAAGAAATGGGCTACCTCCCCGAAGCCATGCGCAACTACCTCCTCCGTCTGGGCTGGAGTCACGGCGATGACGAAATCATCCCGACCGCTCAGGCCATTGAATGGTTTAACCTCGAAAATATAGGCAAAGCCGCCGCACGCTTTGACTTCGACAAACTCGAAAACCTCAACGCCCATTATATGAAAGAAGCCGACCCCAAACGCCTGATAGAACTCTGCTTGCCTTTTTATCAACAACGCCACGGCATCACCCCCGACCCGCAAGCGCAAGAACGCATCATCCAAGGCGCAGATGAATTAAGGTCACGCGCAAAAACATTACTCCAATTCACTGATGAATCAGCATTTTATGCTAAAAACATCCCCTTCAATTACGACGAAAAAGCAAGCGCATTACTGGATCAAGACGGCAAAGAAACTCTGAAAACCCTGAAAACAAACTTCGAATCACTTGAAACATTCACCGCAGAAACCGTGCAAAACGCCTGTAAAACGGTCGCAGACGAGCTAAAAGACGGCAAACTCGGCAAAGTCGCGATGCCGCTCCGCGCTGCCCTTACCGGAACAACCATCTCCCCGTCCATCTTCCACGCCGCAGAAATCCTTGGGAAAGCGGAAACATCCGCGCGCATTCAAGCCGCCATTGAACACGCTTGAACTATCCCCAAACTTCTCTAGAATGGCAAAAACAATGACCGCGTCCTGCGGCTAATGTCATAAAGTGTGGAGAGATCATGGCTAAAGAAGCGCAAAACCAAAACGAAAAAACATTCACCCTGACAAACAATGACACAGGCCAGAGCGTTACGCTTCCTGTCCGCGAGGGCACCGTAGGTCCCAGCGTTATCGACATTCGCAGCCTCTACGCCGAAACCGGACACTTCACCTTCGACCCCAGCTTCACAGCCACCGGAAGCTGTAAATCGCGCCTTACCTACATTGATGGCGAACAGGGCCTCCTCATGCACCGGGGCTACACAATCGAAGACCTTGCCGAACACAGCTCCTTTCTCGAAGTCGCCTACGCCCTGCTTTACGGTGATCTTCCAAGTCAGGAAGAAATGGAAAAATTTGAACATAATATCACCTACCACACCATGGTGCATGAGCAGATCAACTATTTCTACCGCGGCTTTCGCCGCGATGCGCACCCTATGGCGGTCATGTGCGGCACCGTCGGCGCACTGGCGGCCTTCTATCACGACTCCCTCGATATTCACGACCCGAAACAACGAGAAATCTCGGCGCACCGCCTGATTGCCAAAATCCCGACCCTCGCGGCCATGACCTACAAATACATGATGGGCCAGCCCTTTATGTACCCGCGCAACGACCTGAGTTTTTCCGAAAACTTCCTGTATATGTGCTTCGCCCTCCCGGCTGAACCCTACAAGGTCAACCCCATTCTGGCCAATGCCATGGACAAAATCCTGATCCTGCACGCCGATCACGAACAAAACGCCTCAACCTCAACCGTCCGCCTTGCCGGATCATCTCAGGCCAACCCCTTTGCCTGTATATCCGCCGGTATCGCCTCTTTGTGGGGTCCCTCCCACGGCGGCGCAAATCAGGCCGTTCTGGAAATGCTCGATCAAATCGGCGACAAAGCCAACATCCCTGAATTTATCGAGCGCGCAAAGGACAAAGACGACCCGTTCCGCCTTATGGGATTCGGCCACCGCGTTTACAAAAACTTCGACCCGCGTGCGGGCGTCCTGAAAAAAGCCTGTGACGAAGTCCTCGACGATCTCGGCATTAACGACCCGCGCCTTGAACTCGCCATGGAGCTTGAGCGCATCGCCCTCGAAGATGAATATTTCGTAGAGCGTAAACTCTTCCCCAATGTCGATTTCTACTCCGGCATCATTCTCAAAGCCATGGGCTTCCCGACTGAAATGTTCACGGTTCTCTTCGCCGTTGCCCGTACCGTGGGCTGGGTATCGCAATGGAAAGAAATGATGGAAGAACCGACCCTGCGTATCGGTCGCCCGCGCCAGCTATACACCGGCCCGGCGCAGCGCCCCTACGTCCCCATAGACAAACGCACATAAAACATAAAAACGCAGCTACGCACTCAAGACAAATGCCGCCGCACGCGTTGAGGGGCTCTCGCCCCCTTCAAGTCTTAACGCTTCCTCCAGCCGCGCAAAAGCCTGCACCTGCTTTTCCCGCTGCTCCGGATAACGGATAAGACGCATCATCGCCCGCGTCAACGTATTGACATTGCAGTTCCACTGCAAAAACTCCGGAACCGCCTCCTCCTGAAGAAGAATATTGCTCAAATGCACATAAGGCGTCTTCATAAGCGCCTTAAGAATAAGCGCCGTAACAATATTGGCCCGATACCCAATAACATGGGGAACTCCGGCATAGGAAAGCTCCAGCCCCACAGTGCCGGAAACCGCAAGTGCCACATTACACGCCGCAAAAGCATCCCATTTCTGCGCCTGATCCAGCACCACATGCGCCTGCACTCCGCAATCATCAAGAAGAGCCACGATCTGATACTCCAGATTCGGCACAGACGGCACAACCAGTTCCAGATCCGGATAATGCTCTTGAAGCGCACTAATAGTCTCAAGAAACGGCTTCGAATGCATCTTAAGCTCCCGCTCCCGACTGCCAAGAAGCAGCCCGACGCAAAGCGTATCCTCCGCAATCCCCCTGTCCTCCCGAAATTTTACAGGCTGAAAAACGCTTTTATCCGTCTCAATAAGCGGATGCCCCACATACTCGGCCTTCAAACCATGCGGCTTGAAATATTGCGGCTCAAACGGAAACAAACACATCATCCCGTCAAGAAAAGACGCCACATCCTTCGCCCGGCCCGGCCTCCACGCCCACACGCTCGGCGCGACATAATGAAGAATCCTCCCTTTAAAAACGCCCCGCTTTCTCAGGCGTTTGGCAATCTGAAAATTAAAATCCGGAAGGTCGATCCCCACAAGAACATCCGGATTGCGTTTTTCTATCTCTTCGACAAGCCCCTCAATCAAACGCAGCAAGCGCGGCAAATGCCAGGCGACCTCCCAAAGCCCCATAACGCATATATCGTCCATAGGCAGCAAACTCTCCAGCCCCTGGGCCTTCATCAAATCCCCGCCAATGCCGGAAATATCCGCCTCAGACAAGCCCTGCTCTTTCAAACCGCGCATCAAAGACGCGCCAAGCGCATCCCCAGAGGGTTCCCCCGCAATTAAAAACACTGACTTAGCCATGCTCACCAAAACTCTCCGGCTCCACGCCTATAACAAAAACCTTAGCCTCATCGGCCTTTTCCCGAACCGTATCAAGCTCATGAACAAAGCTCCGCCCGGCATGAACCGCCACGCCGCCCAGCCCCGCATCAACGATACTCTCAATCGTTTGCGGACCGATCGTCGGCAAGTCCAAGTCTGTATCTTGCCCGTCTTTACACAGTTTAACAAGTATCCCGCGCTTGCCCCCGCGCTGTAAAAGCCCGCACCGGCGGATAAGCTCATCCGTCCCCTCAGCCCCCTCAACGCCCAGAACATAGCCCTGCTGAACGACAACCGCCTGCCCGATATCCAAAGGAGCCATCGCCTGCAAAACCTCAACCCCGCGCGCAATATCATCCCTATCGCCCCGTGAAGGTTTCACAGCCCCTACCGCCCCCGCAGGCGTCAACAAATCCGGCATAAAATCCTGCACCCCATAAATACGAAACCCCTCTTTCTCCAGAAAACGCCGAAGCCCTTTAAGAAGCCCGTCATCCCCAAACGCTTTAAAGCCCTCTTTGGCAAAAAATTCCGCCGTCTTTAAGTCCGGACGAAGCTCTTTAAGCGACGGCCTGCGAATTTTACCAATAAAGACAATATCATGAATGTCCCGGCTTTTGAGCGCTTTAAGAACACGCCCCGCGCCGCCAAGCCGCGCCCAAAGATGATCCCCGCCCTCTATAGAGGCCGGATCCGTCTGCCCTTCAAATCCGACAACAAAAACGTCAATAGAGCAGCCCGCCCGGCAATGCTCAATAAAGCGGCGCGGAATATCACCCCCGCCCGCCAGAACACCTAAACGGGTAATATGATCTACGCGCTTTTTCGAGGAAGCTGGCATAAGGGAAACTTGGTCTTGGCTTTTGCAAAATCAATAATTTTCATCGCCGTTTCATGATCGTGAAAATCCTGCATCACGCTTTCAATCCGCTGCTCCATCGTCCCCTCATCACCGAAAAGCTGGTTAAAAGCCCGCTGCAACGCGCGAATATCATCCTTGTCAAACCCGCGCCGCTCCAGACCGATCAGATTCAAACCATGCAGATAGGCCCGCTCGCCCTTCACCCGGCCATAAGGAATTACATCATTCTCAACGCCCGACATCCCGCCGATGATCGCATGATCGCCAATGCGAACAAACTGATGCACCGCCGCCAGCCCGCCGATAATCACAAAATCCCCAACCTGCACATGCCCGCCAAGCGTCGCATTATTCGCCATAATCACATTATTCCCAATCTGACAATCATGCGCGACATGCGTACTCATCATAAACAGGCAGTTATCACCCACGCGCGTCACCATACCCCCGTCCTTCGTTCCGGGATTCATCGTCGTATATTCGCGAATAACGTTGTTCGCACCGATAATCAGCTCCGACGGCTCACCGGCATATTTCAAATCCTGCGGCGCAGAGCCAAGAGAAACAAATGCATGAATAACCGTATTTTCACCAACCTGCGTATGACCGTCAATAACCACATGCGCCTTAAGCTGCACGTTGGAAGCAAGCTCCACATCCGGGCCGATAATGCAATACGGACCAATCTGCACACCGTCGGCAATCCTAGCCTTGGGGTCGACAATAGCGCTGGGATGAATATTTTCTGAACTCATAACTCTACCTCTGGAAAAAGCCTAAAAGCTTAGGCCCAAAACTGCAAATCACGGATTGTTGCACCGCGTAACAATAAAAAAGAAAATCACGCGCTCGTTTTATCGGTAATCATCGCGCTAAATGTCGCTTCAGCGCAGAGCTTCCCGTCAACTTTCGCCTCACCTTTAAACTTCCAGACATTCGCGCGGGCTTGAACCTTCGTAACATGCAGGTGCAAAGCATCACCGGGCGTTACAGGCTGGCGAAAACGCGCATTATCAATTGTCATGAAATAAACAACCTTGCCCTCGGCCTCTTGCCCAAGGGATTCAACAACCACAAGCGCCGCCGTCTGGGCCAAAGCCTCAACAATCAAAACCCCCGGCATAACCGGATAGCCCGGAAAATGCCCCATGAAATGCGGCTCGTTCATGCTCACATTTTTAAGGCTCACCGCGCTTTCACCCGGATTCATTTCCAAAACCCGGTCAACAAGCAGGATCGGATACCGATGAGGGATCATCTCCATAATGCGGTTAATATCAATTATACTCATGGTTAAAGACTATCCTTATTATTCCAAACACTTAAAGCGAAAACTCTGACAACTATAGCCGATTAATCCTTTTTAAGCATACGCTTTAATAAAGCAACCTGTTTCATATACTGCTTAATCGGCATTGCCGGAGAGCCCATCTGCTCCTGCCCAGCAGGAATATCGCGCATAACGCCAGATTGCGCTGCAATCCGCGCGCCCATGCCGACCCGCAAATGCCCGGCAATACCGGCCTGACCGCCAATTGCAACAAAATCCTCTATCACCGTACTCCCCGAAATTCCGACCTGCGCAACAATCACACACCCCCGGCCAATTTGAACATTATGGCCAATCTGCACCAGATTGTCGATCCACGTCCCATCTCCAATAATCGTATCCGGCCCCGCACCGCGATCAATCGTCGTATTCGCACCAATCTCGACATGCCCGCCGATAAGAACGCGCCCAAGCTGCGGCACCTTCACATGCCCCTTCGGATCTATCGCAAAACCAAAACCATCCTGCCCCACCCGCACACCGGGATACAGGCGCGTGTAATCCCCAATATGGCAATGCGAAAGCGTAGAATTCGAGCCAACCCGCACACCGCGCCCCAACTGCACATTCGGCCCAATCACAACATTCGCCTCAATCCAGCAATCCTCGCCAATATCCGCGCCCGCGCTAATCACAGCACCCGCCTCAATCGTACACCCATCACCAATACGCGCCGCACTATCAATATTCGCCTGCACCGATATGTCCGCTTCCGGCTTCTCATCCGGATAAAACGCCTGCGCGACCAAAGCATAAGATTTATAGGGATGAGGACTGAGCAGCAAATGAACCCCCTTCGGCGCAATCTCCGCCATATCCGGGTGAATAATGCACGCCCCGGCTTTGGTTGCTTCAAACTGATGCTTGTATTTCACATTATCCAGAAAACTTATATCTGATGCCTCCGCCTTGTCTAAGGCCCCGACATCTTCAAGAACATACGCCCCGTCAGATCCTTCCCCAACCTGTCCACCGGCTATCTCTGCCAATTCGGCAAGGCTAAAAGTTTGCGATTTTTCAAAAAACTTTGCATCGGCCATTGTTAACGATCCTTAATCTCCAACGGAACGGTTTTAATCTGTTGATTAAGCTTCTCGAGAGTTTCTTGCGTGATATCCAAAGACTTCTCCCCCGCAATCACGTTTTTATTCGATATAACCAACTCAAAACCTCGCTCATCGGCAAGCTCTTCAACAACAAGATAAAGATGCTCGCGCAGCGCATCCATCGAAACGTTTGAAGCCTCCTCTAACATACGCTTCTTTTCCTGCGCCATTTTCCGCGCAGCAATCAGCTTGGTTTCATAAGCTTGACGCTTCTTGGCATACTCTTCTTGAGAAAGCTTTGAACGCTCTTCCAAAATCTCTTTTTCTTCTTCGCGAAGCACCCGCTCCGTTTCGGAAATTTCCGCTAAAAACTTTTCCCTGAGCGCTTCACGCTGCTCATGAATACTCTTCGCCGCCAGCGATTGGCTCATGATATAGGAAACGTCGACAACGCCGACAGCCCCGCCCGCAAATGCCTCGGCGGAAAACAAACAACATAGCCCCACAACAATAACAGCACATAACCTAAACATAACGGCCTAACTTATATCCTGTGGCCCGTTATTAGCAAGCAATGAGTTCAGTTTTAGAGACAAGACCCTAAAAACGCGTTCCAAAATTGAACCTGAAAGACTCCGTCTCATCAAAATCCTCATCCGCGACAGGAACGGCAAAATCCGCACGAACCGGACCGAACGGAGAACGCCACGACACGCCAAGCCCGACGCTTGCGCGAATACTCGACTCGTCTTGAATCTCCGGGCCGCTATCATCAAGCTCCGTTAAAGTTCCCGCATCTGTAAAGGCATGCCCCAAAATCCCAAGCTCGCTAGGTAAACCAAGCGGGAAAGACGTTTCCAGTGTCCCACGGTAGAAAACATTGCCGCCCAAAGAATCGGTTGTCGTCCGGTCACGCGGCCCGACGCCTGCGCTTTCAAAACCGCGAAGCGTACTGCCGCCAAGATAGAAGCGCTCGTTAATCTGTACATCTTCATCGCCATAACCCTCGATAACCCCAACCTCGGCTAAAGCGTTAAACACCACCTGATCGAAAATCGGATAATAATAAGAAGCGCCGGTTTTGCCCGAAACATATTGAGCATCGCCGCCCAGCCCGGCAACCTCGCCATCCAGCCAGTATAAAAGCCCCTCCGTCGGAAAAATCGTGCTGTCCCGGCTGTCATACGTTATACGCTGTGAAAGCGCCGAAGTATCACGCTCCCCCTCCTGATCCCGGATAAAACGCGAAGCCCCGCTGGCCACATCCGTAATCTCGTTGCGTTCAATCCGGTAACGAAGAGACTGCCGCCAGCGCTCAGAAAGCGGATAACCAATATGCACCCCGCCGCCCGTACGGCGCTGGTCATACGAACTCTCATCCTGAAAATCCCGCGTCGTATGAAAAGCGTTAACCCCTGCGGAAACATCCCGGTTCAGGAAATACGGCTCGGTAAAAGCAAGATCAAATTCCGTACGCTCCCCGGCAACAACGGCCCCCAGCGTCAAATCCTGCCCCTTACCCAGAAGGTTCCGTTCACGAATGCGGAAATCCGCCAAAGGCCCGTCATTCGTAGAAAAGCCGGCCCCGATAGAAAGCTCTCCGGTCGATTTCTCCGTAACGCCAACATCCACAACAGTTTTATCCGGCGCAGAGCCGGGCCGCGTATTGACCTCAACCGTTTCAAAATAATCAAGATTGCGAACATTCCGCTCGGATTTAGCCAGCTTGGACTTGTTAAACGGATCCCCTTCAACAAGCTCAAACTCGCGGCGCACAACTTTATCAAGCGTACGCACATTCCCGTTCACATCAATACGCTCAACAAAAACCCGCGGCGACTCGTCAATATTAAAAACAATATCAACCGCCCTGTCCCCGCGCCGGCGCTGCACATCCGGACGCACATTGACAAAAGCGTATTGCAGATCGCCCAGCGCATCGGTCAGATTGTCCACGCTTTCCTGCACATAATCCGCATTATACCACGCCCCGCTCTCGATATTGATCTCCGGACGGAGAACCGAAGCGTCAAAATTGCGAATATGCGAATTTATGGAGATATCTCCAACACGGTAACGCTCACCCTCTTCCAGAGTAATCGTAATAAAGAAGTGATCCCGCTCATCCGAAAGCTCCGACACGGCAGACAGAATGCGAAAATCCGCATACCCCTTGGAAAGGTAAAAACGCCGCAACAACTCCTGGTCAAACGCCAGACGGTCCGGATCATAGCGGTCATCCGAAGTCAGAAAACGATACCATGCGGACTCCTTCGTGCTGATTTCACTGCGCAATCTGTCATCGTCAAAACGCTTGTTCCCGACAAAACGGATCGACTCAACTTCGGTAATGTCGCCTTCCTCAATTTCAAACACCAGATCAACGCGGTTCTGGTCAAGCTTGATAACCTTCGGCTCAATCCCGACGGAAAAACGCCCGTTACGGCGATAAACCTGATAAAGCCGCGAAACGTCGGACTGCACACGCGTACGGGTAAAAACCTGACGCGGACGGATCTGAATTTCCGCCAAAAGCGCCTCATCCTCGATCTTCTCATTCCCCTCAAACGCAATCTGGTTCACAACCGGATTTTCCATGACGTCAACAACAAGAGCACTCCCCTCTTGCGAAAGCGTCACATCGGCGAACAGCCCCGTCGCAAAAAGCCCCTTCAACGCGGAATCCAACGTCTCGCGCGTCATCGGGTCCCCCACTTTCAAATCCATGTAGGATTGAATAGTCGCAGGCTCGATACGCTCGGCCCCCTGAATGCGGATCTCGCGGATCGCCGTTTGCGCCTGCGCCACAGCAGGCGCAAGGATAAGAAAAGCCAAAATCCCTGTAAAAAGTCTTCGCATCAGTTGCATGAGATATCACCGTTATTTTATTGGGCAAAACCGGAAGGAAACACCTGACCCGGCACGAAACAGTTCTAGCGGGTCAGACGCAAAAAGACAACATCCTTATTATGCTGTGATTCTCTAATAAAAATCCAGCCTCAGCATAAAAATGTTTACAGAATCAATTGAAGAATATCATTCAGATTAGCAAAAACCATCACACCGATCAAAAAGGCAAACCCGACACGAAACGCATATTCCTGCACCTGCTCGGGGATAGGACGCCCCAAAACGGCCTCAAAAAAATAAAACATCAGATGCCCGCCATCCAGCATAGGGATAGGGAAAAGATTAATCAGCCCCAGATTGATCGAAAGCAGCGCGGTAAACATGATAAGCGCAATAAGTCCGCGCTGCGCCATATCCCCGGCCAGAGCGCCAATACGGATCACCCCGCCAAGCTCCGCCGCGCTGCGGCTGCCCGTCACCATCTGCCCGAGCGCCTCAAGCGTCCCGCGCGTAATCACCCAGCACTGCTCAACCGCTTGAAGCGCCGAAACATGCAAAGGATACTGAACAAAAGCGTCCGCCTCCACGTTTGAAAGAAAAAGAAAATCATATTCATCCGCATCCGGCTCATTAATGAACCCGTTAAACTCGGCCAAAGGCTGAACGATCAAAACCTCTTTCTGCGCACCGTTTTCTATGGAAATGCTAAAGCGCTCCCCCATACGCTGCAAAAGAGCAGCCCGAACCGCGGCAACATCGTCATAAACCTGCCCGTCGATGGCTTTGATCGTCTCAATTTGCACCGCATGACGCGGGCTAATCAGCCCTAAAAGACCGCGGCTATGCTTAAACCCGAAACGGTCCTCCTGCGTCAGCTTTTTCGGAGACGCATAAATATCAAGAACCTCTCCATCACGCTCAACGACAAAATGCTTCTCAAGATCAAGCGCAATCATCATCTCCCGGCGGATATCTTCAAAGGTGGTAATGGCCTTTCCGTCAACGGAAATAATCCTGTCATGCACCTGAAACCCATGCTCTTCCGCACTGGAACCGCCAATCACCGCCGCCGCGACAGGCGGCGTAACCGGCTGCCCGTTAAAGGTAAAAAGCGCGGTCATAAGAATAATGGCAAAAATATAATTAATAGCAGGCCCCGCCAGAACAATCGCCGAGCGCTTTAACACCGATTGCGCGAAAAAAGCCTCTTTTCTCTCTTCCTCATTCAACGGACGAACGTCACCGCCCTCGCTTTCAATCTCGTCTTTATGCCCCGCACTGGCCGGATCGACATCGCCGAACATTTTAACGTAGCCCCCAAGCGGGATAAGCCCGACTTTCCAGCGCATCCCGTTCTTGTCGTTAAAACCGAAAAGCTCTTTGCCAAACCCGATAGAAAACGTCTCAACCCGCACCCCGCACATCCGCGCGACAATATAATGCCCCCACTCATGCACGAACACCAGGATACTAAGCACCAGAATAAATGCCCCGCCGTAAAACCAGATATTCCCGCCAAGCATTTGAAAAATTTCAAGAAAGTTCATTACTATACCGCTTTCGTCTTCGCTCCGGATGGAAGCGCTCCTTGGTTAAGATAGTCCATGACGGCGCCACGAACAGCCCCGTCCGCTTTTTCTACAGAATCAAGACTATCAAGAGTTATATCAGGCTCTCGCCGCAATGCGAACTCTATCACATTAAGAATATCAGGAAAATGAATCTCACGCCTTAAAAAAGCATCAACAGCCACCTCGTTCGCCGCGTTCAGCGCCACACAGGCCCCCAGCCCCTTCTCAATACATTCATACGCCAAACCCAGTGCCGGAAAACGCTCAACGTCCGGCTGCTCAAAATCAAGCCGCTTAAGCGCCCTTAAATCCAGACGCTGCCCCGGCGTCTCCATCCGCTCCGGCCAGGCCAGCGCATACGCGATCGGCGTGCGCATATCGCTCGCCCCCATCTGCGCCAATAGGGAGCCATCCGCATATTCCACCATCGAATGCACCACAGATTGCGGATGAATAAGAACCTCAATCTTGTCACCCGGAAGGCCAAACAAAACATGCGCCTCAATAATCTCAAGTGCCTTGTTCATCATCGTTGCGCTATCGACCGAAATTTTCGCCCCCATGTCCCAGTTCGGATGCGCAATCGCCTGCTCCGGTGTCGCCCGCGCAATCTCTTCCGCCCCCCATGTCCGGAACGGTCCGCCCGACGCGGTAAGGATAATGCGCTCTATCCCCTCCCTGCGCTCAAAATCAAACACCTGAAATACCGCGTTATGCTCGCTGTCCAGCGGCAGAATTTTCGTGCCGTATCTCGCCGCCGCCTCGATCACAAAAGGCCCTGCCGCCACAAGCGGCTCCTTATTCGCAATCGCCACGCAGGCACTATGCTTAATCGCATTCATCAACGGCTTAAGCCCCGCAATACCCGTAATGGCGGAAACCGTCAGGTCCGTACCGGCCTGTACAGCCTGCGCCAAAGCTTCCGCACCGCCCAGAACGCTCACCCCCCGGCCCTTCAAAAGCGCCCTTAAATCATCCTCATGCGCAGCATTGCCAATCACAACACTCCGCGCACCAAGCCGTAGCGCCGCCGCCGCCAGCGCTTCATAATTTTCATGCGCCGTAAGCGTACAAACCTCAAACATCTCCGTCGCAGACGCAATCACATCGGCTGTATTCTGACCGATAGAACCCGTCACTCCCAATATAGAAACGCTTTTTTTCCCGGCCATACGTCTACAGGTCTATCGAAAATATTGAAAACAGAACGTAAAAAACCGGCGCCGCCAAAAGCATGGAATCAATCCGGTCCAAAAGCCCCCCGTGACCGGGAATAATCCGGCCCGTATCTTTAACCCCGGCCTTGCGTTTCATCGCCGAAACAACAAGATCTCCGCCCTGCCCGGCCAGAGCGATCAGAACGCCCAAAACAAAGACCGGAGCAACCATCCACCAGCTAAACACAAGCTCCGAACTCACCAACAGGTTAAAAGAAAAATACAAAACGCCCGCAACACCGGCAAAGTTACAAGCCCCGATAAGCCCTGCCCATGTTTTATTCGGGCTGACAGAGGGCGCCATTTTCGGCCCGCCAAAATATTTTCCCGTGAAATAGGCACCAATATCCGCCCCCCAGACCATGAACAAAAACAAAGCCCCCGGCCCGAATCCCAAATCACTGCGAATAAAAACGCAAAACACAAAACCTGCGAGCAGATACAAAAAGCCCCAAACACTGTGAAAAACAGCGTTCTCCGTCCGCCGCGCCATTAAAAACCACTCATGCAAAGAAACACCGGTAAACAGGGCAATCATCAGGTAAAAGGGAAGCCCTCCCCACGCAACCACACACAAAACGGCAGGAATAAGAATAAACGCTGAAAGTGCGCGCTTTTGAAGAGCTTTAAGATTAAACCGCCCCAAAACCCCTCACCTTCCGGAATGCTGAAGAGCGCCAAAGCGACGCTCCCGTCCGGCATATTCTTCCAGCGCCGCCTCAAGATAAGCTTTCGAAAAGTCGGGCCACAACGTCTCGGTAAACACAAATTCGCTATACGCGCACTGCCACAGCAAAAAATTACTGATGCGTTGCTCCCCGCTGGTACGGATCAACAAGTCCGGATCAGGAACCCCTTGCGTCATCAAAAACCCCGGAAACTGCGCCTCAATCGTTTCCATGCTCAGCTTCTCCCCAAGATGCGCTTCATGCAAACGCTTGGCCGCATGTAAAATATCGTTCCGCCCGCCGTAATTCAAAGCCATAACAACCGTAATCTCGCCGTTATCTTCGGTAAGAGCCTCCGCATGCTCAATCATCTTGACAATATCCGCATCAAATGCATTGCGGTCCCCAACCACACGCAGCCGCACCCCGTTCTTATGCAAGTCAGCAGTCTCCGCGCGAAGATAGTAGCGCAGCAAATTCATCAAATCCTTGATTTCATCATCCGGGCGCTTCCAGTTTTCAGAAGAAAACCCGAACAGCGTAAGATACTCAATACCCAGCTCACCGGCCGCCTTCACAACTTTTCGCACAGCTTCCGCGCCCTGCTTGTGCCCCGCCGTTCTACGCAAGCCCCGCGCCGCAGCCCAGCGGCCATTACCATCCATGATAATGGCAACGTGCTTTGGCACTTGAGAGTTTTGAGTTTCCGGAACGCCGCCCATGACCTAGACTTTCATAATATCTTTTTCTTTATCCGCCAAAGTTTCATCAACTTTCCTAATCGCCTCATCGGTCATCTTTTGGACCTCCTCCTGCAAGCGCTTCTGCTCATCCTCGGGAAACTCTTCTTTTTTAAGCGCATCCATCCCGTCTTTACGCACATTGCGAACAGATATCCGCGCACTCTCCGCATATTTCCCCGCAACCTTGGTCAACTCCGCCCGGCGCTCCTCGTTCAGATCAGGAATAGGAATACGAATATTATTCCCCTCCGGCATCGGATTAAGCCCCAGCCCCGCATCGCGAATAGCCTTTTCCGTCGCCTTCACATTCCCGGCATCCCAAACCTGCACAGACAGCATCCGCGGCTCCGGCACACTCACCGTTCCCACTTGGTTAAGCGGCATCTTCGAACCGTAAACCTCAACAATCACAGGATCCAGAAGGCTTGCCGAAGCCCGCCCGGTGCGCAACCCGCTAAACTCCTTGTGAAGATTGTCAATCGCCCCGTCCATCCGGCGCTTCAAGTCATTTTTGTCGTAAGCCATCACTAAAAACCCTTTGCTGTTTAATTCGTAACAATTGTAAACCGGCCTTCCGATTTCACCGCCTTCGCAAAGTTCCCCTTGTCTTTCACCGAAAATACGATAATCGGAATATTATTCTCCCGCGCCAGCGCAATCGCCGTCGCATCCATAACCTTCAAATCTTTTGTCAAAACATCCATAAAGGTAATATGCTCATAACGCTGGGCATTCTTGTCTTTTTGCGGATCGGCAGAATAAACCCCGTCAACTTTCGTCCCCTTGAAAATCGCATCACAATCCATCTCCGTCGCGCGCAAAGCCCCCGCAGTATCGGTCGTAAAATAAGGATTACCCGTCCCGGCAGCAAAAATAACGACCCGCCCCTTCTCCATATGCCGCATCGCCCTGCGGCGGATATAAGGCTCACAAATCGAATCCATACGAATAGCCGACTGCACACGGGTCTGCACACCAATATGCTCCAGCGCGTTTTGCAAGGCCAAAGCATTAATCACAATCCCCAGCATCCCCATGTAATCCGCCGTCGTCCTGTCCATCCCTTCCGCCGCGCCGGAAACACCACGAAAAATATTCCCCGCGCCAACAACCACGCAAACCTCAACCCCGCTATCGACAACCTCTTTAATATCCTGCGCCACCCGGTTCACCGTCTCCGAATCCAGCCCGTACTCGCTCTCCCCCATAAGAACCTCGCCGGACATTTTCAACATGACCCGCTTGTAATTCCTCATATCATCTTTGGCTTTTTGTGCGTTCATCGCAATGACTTCCCGATCAGTAGAACTGTCCCAATGTAATAACAGCCACGCAGCAATGCAACGCGGCTGTTAAAAAAACATCAATTTATTGAGGTTAACCGTTCGCCGCCTTCGCAACTTCCGCCGCGAAGTCTTCCTCTTCCTTCTCGATACCTTCACCAAGCTGGAAGCGAACAAAACCGGTAAGCTTAATCTCACCGCCAGCTTCTTTCCCGGCAGCCGAAACAACATCAGCAATCTTCGTTTCACCGTCAATTACAGATTTCTGGTCAAGCAGGCAAATCTCCTCGTAATATTTACGCATACGCCCCTCAACCATCTTCTCGGCAATCTCTTGCGGCTTGCCTTCGGCTTTGGCCTGCTCAATCAGGAAATTGCGCTCTTTTTCCATCTCCGCCGCATCCACACTGTTACGATCCAGATATTTCGGAAACGCCGCAGCCACATGCATCGCAACCTGCTTCCCAACCGCCTCAAGCTTATCCGCAGGCAAATCGGACTCAAGCGCGACCAACACGCCGATTTTGCCCAGCCCGTCTTTCAGCGCGCCGTGAACATACGGCACAACCGCGCCGCTATTCACTTCAAGCGTTGCAGAGCGGCGCAGCGCCATATTTTCACCGATTTTGGCAATAAGGTCGGTCAGCGCGTCTTTAACAGACTTGCCGCCCAAATCAGACGCCGCCAGTTCCTCAACATTATTAACAGCCAGCGCCTTTTGAGCCACTTTCTCAACAAAGCCCTGAAACTCCTCGTTACGGCTAACAAAATCCGTCTCAGAATTCAGCTCAATCACCGCGCCCTTCGTCCCGTCGGTAACAACCGCAACCAAACCCTCGGCAGCCGTACGGCTGGACTTTTTATCCGCCTTGGCCATACCTTTTTTACGAAGCTCTTCCATCGCCGCTTCCATATCGCCACCGGCTTCCGTCAACGCCTTTTTCGCATCCATCATGCCCGCGCCTGTCTTCTCGCGAAGCTCTTTTACTTTTGCTGCTGTAATCTCAGCCATAATAATCGTCCTTCTATTTAATCTGTTAAATTAAGAAAACTAGGCAGAGGCCTGTTTTTTCTCTGCTTCCGCTGCTTCATCAGCCACCTCTTCAGCAGACTTGCTTTCCGCTTTTTCAGCCTCGGCATCATCAGCCTTCGCGTCCTTTGCAGCCGCCTTTTTCGCAGGTTTTTTCTTCTCCGCGTCCAGCTTGGCTTGCTCGCCCGGTGTCAAAGCCTCTGGCTCTTCATCCTTGGCTTTTTTCTTGGGAAGCTTAACGTTTACATGTTCTGCCTCGCCCGGATCAGCTTTAGCCGAAGCCATCTCTGCCTGCAAACCGTCAAGAACCGCATCTGCAACAAGGTCGCAGTAAAGGTCAATCGCGCGCAAAGCATCGTCATTCCCCGGAATAATGTAATCAACACCAGCCGGATCGGAGTTCGTATCGACAACCGCAAAAACCGGGATACCCAGCTTGTTGGCTTCTTTCACCGCAATATCTTCCAGCGAAACATCCAGAATAAACAGCGCATCCGGCTGCCCGCCCATGTCTTTAATACCGCCCAGAGACAGCTCAAGATTTTCATGCTCGCGCGAAAGCATCAACAGCTCTTTCTTCGTCCGCTTCGCCTTTTGCCCCTCATCGCTCAGAACATCCGTCAACTCGCGCAAACGGTTGATAGACCCGGAAATCGTATTCCAGTTCGTCATCATTCCGCCAAGCCAGCGGTGATTCACATAGTACTGCCCGCTACGCTTTGCCGCCTCGGCGATTTTCCCGCGCGCCTGACGTTTCGTACCGACAAACAGCACCCGTCCGCCATTGGCCACGATATCGCGCAATGCTTTCAGCGCGTCATTCAGCAAAGGCGTGGTTTGCTGCAAGTCGATAATATGAACCCCGTTGCGAACACCAAAGATGTATTCGCGCATTTTCGGGTTCCAACGACGTGTGTGATGACCAAAGTGAACGCCCGCTTCGAGCAATTGACGCATAGTAAATTCAGGCATAGCCATAGTAATGTCTCCTTATGGTTCCAGTTATGTCCTCTGTGAGCCTTGGTTTTTCTAAAAAACACCGGTTAAGGAACTCACATGTGAATTTCACTCACAACGAGCGATGCCGCGGTTTATACGGCTGATTTAAACAAATTGCAAGGTTTTTTTACCCCTCCGCAATCTCCAGCACACCTTCCTGCGTGCGGATAATATTGCGCGCCTGTGCGCTTAAATTCCACCGCCCGGGCAAATGAAGCTCCACAATCCTTTTGCCATCCACATGAACATAAAGCTTAATCACACTATTCCCCGCTCCCTCTTCATCCAAAAACTCTTTAAGCTTATGAACCGGCTCAGCCTTATCCACCTCAACCGTAATCTCGCGGATTTTATTCTCAAGCGCACCATCCAAAGGCTCAATTCGGGTGCAGGTGAAACGAATCTGATCCTCTTTCTGCTCCGCCTCCACGCCCAGCAATAGCGCAGTTCCCGGCTCCAGAAAATCCCGCGCCGTCGCAAGCATCTCGGAAAACAGCGTCACCTCGTAAATTCCGGTAGGGTCGGAAAGCTGCAAAAACGCATATTTATTGCCTTTTTGCGACATCTTTTCCTGCTTCTTAAGCAGCACCCCGGCCATCTGAAACCGCGAGGCCGGTAATTCCTGAAGCGCTTTTTCCACATCGACATAACTGGATATTTTCAAATTCTCAAACTGCTTTTGGCGGCTGTCCAGCGGATGCGCGGAAATATAAAACCCAACAGCCTTAAACTCCCGGCCCAGTTGTTCAAGCTGATCCCACGGGTCAATACCGGGCAAATCAGGCATACCCAACCCGTTTGATCCCTCATCCGGCCCGCCGAACAAGCTCACCTGCCCTGATGCCCGCTCATCGGCCAAACTCTGCGCATGGCGCAAAATGACTTCGGCCCCTTCAAAAACCTGCGCCCGGCTCGGGCTAAGGCTGTCAAACGCACCGGCCGCCGCCAGCCCCTCCATCTGACGCTTGTTCATAGATTTATAATCCAGCCGCGAAGCATAATCCTCAATAGAAGCATAGAGCCCGTTTTCCTCGCGCTCAGCCACCATCATACGCATAGCCGTCTCCCCCACGCCCTTAAGCGCGCCCAGCGCATAACGAATCCCCTCACCCTCCACCACAAAATCGGCAAAAGATTTGTTGATATCCGGCTGGTACAAAGGCACGCCCATCCGGTCCAATTCTTGCTTGAACACGCTCAATTTATCCGTATTCCCCAGATCAAGCGTCATAGACGCCGCCATAAACTCCAGCGGATAATTCGCTTTCAGCCACCCCGTCCAGTATGACACCAGCCCGTACCCGGCCGTATGCGCCTTGTTAAATCCATACCCCGCAAACGCCGCAATCTGGTCGAAAATATGGTTGGCCTGCTTTTCGGGAATTTTGTTATTGTCATTCGCACCCTGAACAAACATTTCACGCTGCTTGTCCATCTCTTCCTTGATCTTCTTACCCATCGCCCGCCGGAGCAAATCCGCACCGCCCAGCGTATATCCCGCCAAAACCTGCGCAGCCTGCATCACCTGCTCCTGATAAATCATCACCCCGTACGTATCCTCGGTAATCGGCTTGAGCTTCTCATGCATATAATCAATATCGTCGGGATGCTTCACATTCGTCAGATACGTTGGAATATTCTCCATCGGCCCCGGCCTGAACAACGCAATCACAGCGAGCAATTCTTCAAGATTGCTGATTCCGATCTGCTTCCCAAGATCGCGCATCCCGGCACTTTCCACCTGAAACACCCCAATATTGTTCCCGGCCTTGAGCATCTCAAACGTCTTTTCGTCATCAAACGGAATCTCAAGAATATCAATCTCCACACCATGATTGGCCTTAATCATCTTCACCGCTTTGTGAATCACCGTCATGGTTTTCAGCCCCAGAAAGTCAAACTTCACCAGCCCGGCCTGCTCGACATATTTCATGTTAAACTGCGTCACCGGCATATCCGATCGCGGGTCACGATACAGCGGCACCAGCTCATGAAGCGGCCTGTCGCCGATCACCACCCCGGCGGCATGCGTCGAGGCATGGCGGTACAGCCCCTCAAGCTGCAACGCAATCTCGATCAGCTTCTCCGAGGTTTCCTCTTTCTTAATCTCCAGCCGCAAATCCGGATCATCATCCAGCGCTTGCTGCAAACTGATCGGGTTGGCCGGGTTATTCGGAATCATCTTAGCCAGACGATCCACCTGCCCGTAAGGCATCTGAAGCACCCGCCCCACATCGCGCACCGTGTTGCGCGCCTGAAGCTTACCAAAGGTAATAATCTGCGCCACCCGGTCCCGCCCGTATTTTTCCTGAACATAGCGAATAACCTCATCGCGCCGTTCCTGGCAAAAGTCGATATCAAAGTCCGGCATCGACACCCGCTCGGGGTTCAGGAACCGCTCAAACAGCAGGTTGAGCTCCAGCGGGTCAAGGTCTGTAATCTTCAAAGCCCACGCCACAACCGAGCCGCCGCCCGAACCCCGCCCCGGCCCCACCGGAATATCCTGCTCTTTCGCCCATTTGATAAAATCAGAAACGATCAAAAAATACCCCGGAAATCCCATATCCTTAATCGTTTGAAGTTCAAACGCCAGCCGCTCCAGATATGCCGGATGCTTCTCCTTATCCGGCACGAAATGCTCCAAACGCCACGCCAGCCCTTCTTCCGACTGCGCCTTAAGCTCCTCATACTCACTGCGCCCGCCTGCAGTATCAAACGCCGGCAAAATCGGCGCAATCGGCTCCAGCAAATACGAGCAACGCTGCGCAACAACAGCCGTATTGGCAATCGCCTCGGGCAAATCCTCGAACAACTTACCCATCTCTGCCGCAGATTTGAAATAATGCTCCGGTGTAACCTTGCGGCGGTTCTCCTCGGTCACATAGCGCCCCTCTGCAATGCAAAGCAGCGCATCATGCGCCTCATGCGCCGCCCGGTCGGTAAAGTAACAGTCATTCGTCGCCACCAGCGGCACATCATGTTTATAGGCCAGTTCCAAAAGCGCCTCTTCCGTGACCTCTTCTTCCGCCCATCCATGTCTTTGGATTTCACCATAAAAACGCCCCGTAAAACATTCTTTTAAAAACAAGAATTCATCTTCAGCCTTGTCTTTTTGTTTGTGCAAAAGATGCTGGTTCACCGGTCCTTTTGACCCGCCCGAGAGGCATAACAGACCATCCGAATATTCTAAAAGCTCGTCCTTGGTAATAACCGGCCTGCTTGCCGCATCCCCGCCCATATAGGCATCGCTGAGCAAACGGCAAAGATTGCGATATCCCTGCTCATTTTGCACCAGCAAAACCAGTTGATAATGCTCATCGGTATAAAGCACCTGCGCGCCGATAATCGGCTGCACCCCGCTTTCCGCCGCCGCCATCGCAAACTCCAGCGCGCCGAACATGTTCGAGGAATCCGTCACCGCAACCGCAGGCATCCCCTGCTTCACGCAGAGTTTTACGAGGTCCTTAACCCCGATCGCCCCCTCGGCCAGCGAATACGCCGAATGGACATGCAGATGCACGAAGTGATTCATAAGAGAAATTTTAACCACCAAGACACCGAGTCACCAAGAAGAATAATCATAAAAAAACTTGGTGTTCTTAGTGTCTTGGTGGTTAGCTTTAATCAAAAGGCACCAACCGCCCGGCTTTAAGCTCCAGCCCCCGGTCCATCTGGTCGGCCAGTTCAAGGTTATGCGTCGCCACAAGCGCGCCAATCTCCCGCTCACGCACCTGCTCAAGCAGCATCTCAAAAACCTCGTTCGATGTACCGGGATCAAGATTCCCCGTCGGCTCATCCGCAAGCAGCAATTTCGGATCATTCGCCAGCGCCCGCGCAATCGCCACACGCTGCTGCTCTCCGCCCGAAAGCGTAGACGGACGGTGCGTCAACCGCCCCCCCAGCCCCAAAGAATGCAAAACGCCTTCGGCTTTATCCTTCGCCTCGCTCACATTCACCCCGCCGATAATCTGCGGCATCGCCACATTTTCAAGCGCGGTAAACTCCGGCAGCAAATGGTGAAACTGATAAATAAACCCGATCGTAGAAAGACGCATCGCCGTACGCCCTTTTTCATTCAGCTTATTCACCGCCCTGCCGTTAATCGCAATGCTCCCGGCGCTCGGCTTATCCAATAAACCAGCTATATGCAAAAGCGTAGACTTCCCGCTGCCCGACTGCCCGACCAGCGCCACCAACTCCCCGGCCTCAACCTTTAAATCAAGATTTTTAAAAATCGTCAGCGGCCGCCCGCCAGACTGAAAAGTTTTCTCCAGCCCCTCCAGCTTCAACAACACGCCCTTATCCAACGGATCACTCATACCGAAGCGCCTCCACCGGGTCGAGCCGTGCCGCCCGCCACGCCGGATAAATCGTTGCCAGAACCGACAGGAAAAACGCCATAGCAATCACCGCCCCCACCTCATGCCATTCAATTTCCGCCGGAAGCTGCGAAAGAAAATAAATCTCTTCCGAAAACAGCTCCGTATCCGTCAGCCCCTCAAGAAACCGGCGGATACTCTCAATATTCAGCGCAAAAACAATCCCCAGCGCCGCGCCGACCAACGTCCCGACAACCCCGATGCTCGCCCCCGTCAGCATAAAAATCCGCATCATATTCCCGCGCGTCGCGCCCATCGTACGCAAAATCGCAATATCGTGGCTCTTGTCCTTCACCAGCATAATCATCGAGGAAATAATATTAAACGCCGCCACCAGAATAATCAGCGTCAGAATAAGGAACATCACATTGCGCTCCACCTGAAGCGCGTTAAAAAAGCTGGCGTTCATATCCTGCCAGTCATAAACGCCTGCTTGTTCCCCAACGCTCATACTAACCGCCTTGCGCACCTGCGGCAATTGATCGGGATTCTTCAGAAAAATCTCAAGCCCACTGACCGAATCCTCCATCTGGAAAAACTTCTGCGCGGCCTCCAGCGGCATAAAAATAAACCCGCTGTTATATTCATACATCCCCACATCATAGGTCAGCACCACCGTATAGGTTCGCTGACGCGGCATAGAACCAAACGGCGTGGATTTCACCTGCGGCGAGGTCAGTGTAATTTTATCCCCCACACGCAAACGCATCTTCCCGGCCAGAACATCACCAATGGCGACAACATTGCCCTGAAAATCAGCCAGATCTCCCTGCGTCACGGAATCACGCAGAATTTTGCGGTTCGTAAAATCCTTCCACCCGATCCCCCGCACCATAACGCCCGAGGCAATGCCGCCCTTGGAAACAAGCGCCTGCCCCTCAACCATCGGCGTAATCATCTCAATCCCGCCTATACCGCCAACCCGCTCCTGCAAATAAGCGTAATCGTATAAAGGCCCGGATTGGGAATAGACATTCATATGACCGTTCAGGCCCAAAATGCGGTTAAAAAGCTCGGCCCGAAACCCGTTCATCACGCTCATCACGATAATCAACGTCGCCACGCCCAGCATAATCCCGGCAAACGAAAACCCGGCAATAACGCTCACAAAGCCTTCCGCTTTTTTAGAGCGCAAATACCGCCACGCCACCATCCGTTCAAATTTTGAGATCATTGCTCTCCACCAGTCATTCCGAGCGCAGCCGAGGAATCTTCATACCACTCATCCGATAAATCTCTCCATTCCGGGTTCATACGCTCCACCAACATACTCTTTTTTGCTCTATTCCAGTTTTTAACCTGCTTCTCTCTGGCAATAGCATCCTGCGGATAATCAAAAACTTCAAAATACACCAATTGATCAACATTATAATCTTTCGTAAAACCGTCTAACAGCTTATGTTTATGCTCATAAATTCGCCTTTCTAGATTATTCGTCATACCAATATACAAAACTTTGCCAGTCCAATTCGTTACAAAATAAACATAATAATGCGCCATAAACGACAATCCCAAGATCCCTCGACTACGCTCGGGACGACATTTGAAGTTAATAAGCCTTTGCAATCAGCACAGTTTTACCGCCATCCTCAAACGGCATGCAGCGTGTCGTCAGGCTCAAATCCTTTGTCACAGCTAAAAACGCGCTATCGCCAAGAACTTCAACCGGAACACGCACGAAACCCGTCCCCTTGTTTTTATCAAAATGCGCAATCACATCGCCAAGCGTTTGCCCCTCATGCGTGTTTTTTTCACGAAACGCCCGCTGTTTGGCCAGCATATCATCATGAACAGCATCCAACACACCTTGCGCCCCGGCGATAAATTCATCAAAGCTCTGCGTAGCCTTAGACTCCCGCCCGATATCCCGGCGCACATGCGTTACCACGCCCTCTTCCATCTCGCGCCCGCCAACCTCAACGCGCAGCGGAATGCCTTTCTTAATTGCATCCCACATCTTATCCGGCGTGCGCATATCGCGCTCATCCACCTTGGCGCTGATACCCTGACCTTTCAGCCCTTCAGCAATCTTCGCGCAATAGGCCATAATCGCCGCGTCATTATCACCTTTCAGCACAGGCAGAACCACAACCTGCTGCGGCGCAATTCGCGGCGGCATCACCATCCCGTCATCATCGCCATGCATCATAATCAGCGCCCCGATCATCCGCGTGGTAAACGCCCAGCTTGTGGTATGACATAGCGCCTCCCCACCATCCCTGGACTGATACTTAATCCCGAACGTCTTGGCAAAATTCGTGCCCAGATCATGCGTGGTACAGGCCTGCAACGCCTTGCCGTCCTGCATCATGCATTCAATCGAATAGGTTTCATTCGCGCCGGGAAACCGCTCCGCCTCGGTCTTAATCCCCATCACTCCGTCAACGGCCAGATACTCGCGGAAAAACTTGTCATACAGGCCCAGCACATGCAAACAATCGCCCTTCGCCCCTTCATGATCGGCAAAGGCATTATGCCCCTCATGCCAGAAAAACTCACCCGTACGCAGGAAAATCCGTGGCCGCATCTCCCAGCGCAGCACACTGCACCACTGGTTCAGCTTCATCGGCAAATCACGATAGGATTGTATCCACCGTGCCATCGCGTCCCCGATAATCGTCTCCGAAGTTGGCCGCACAACATAAGGCTCCTCCAACTCCGCCGCCGGGGCTGGCCGTAAACCGTTCCCGTCCGGGTTGGCTTCCAGCCGGTGATGCGTCACCACCGCGCATTCCTTGGCAAAACCCTCCACATGCTCGGCTTCCTTCGAAAGAAAACTCACCGGAATCAACATGGGGAAAGAGGCATTTTGCACACCGTAATCCTTCAACCACGGATCAAACACCCCCACCATATTTTCCCAGATCGCCCAACCATAGGGCTTTACAGTCATACAACCGCGCACCGGCGAATTCTCCGCCAGATCCGCAGCCTTTACAACCTGCTGATACCATTCGGGAAAATTTTCTTCACGCGTCGGCGTAATAGCAGTTTTGGCTTTCTTACTCATAATCTACAGATCCCGTCCCTAAGGATAACGGCCCTCAAGGGGCTCCCCTTCCGCACCGTCTTTCACTTCAACATCATCCGGCCCGGAGCTTAAAAGATCTTCACCCTTCTGTCCATCGCCTAACGGTGCAGGCACCACAGGAACAACCACAGATTTCCCGCAAAGACTGTAGGCCTGCGCCGAAATATCCTGCCCGTTATATTCAACCCGGCCATCCTTACGTACAGAAACCGTAGCCACACCCGGTTTCAACTCCAGATCCTGCGGAATTTTTACCGAGGCAAAACGCTCCGCCAAAATAACATCCACCGGAATATTGATAACATCAGGCACCTCCTTCACCAAACCCCCGTTAACATCCGCAGGAACCACCCCGGCTTCGGCCCCGGAAACATGCTCAACGCCCTCACCTTGCCTGTATTCGGGCAAAGTCTGACACAAACCCGTAATCGAAACCACCTGCGCCGATACAGGCCAGCACCACATCATCAGCGCAAAAAACAAAAAAAACCTCATCTGTGATGATCCTCCTCAATCATTTGACCGGCCATATCGCGAAAACTTATAACATCGCTTTCAATCAACACAAAAACCAGCCCCCACAGAATAACCGTAAAAACGCTGGTCCATAAAAATTTTTTCTTCATATGCGCAAGAACCGGCTTTCCCGCTTCATCACGCTCATGCCCGAAAGGCAAAACCACAAACAGCGCCGTCCACCAGATCAGCAAAAAAACAATAATACCTGTGACAAGCCCCATCCCTTTAAACCCTCAAAACATGCACCGTTGTCTTCGGCTTGATCCCCAGTATATGGTCAAAAAACCGGCGAACACCAATGCGAAGTTCCTCACACACAAAATGATCGTCCAGCAAATCCTCCGCCCCCATATCGTCAAGCAGGTCAAGGATCTCGTCATAAAGACGCTCTTCAATATCCTCCTCCCCGGCAAAATCAGGATCAATCAGCCCAAGCGTCTCAAATTTCGGTTCACCAAGCAACGCCCCGCGCCGGTCAAGCGCAACAGAAACATGCACAGCCCCCGTATATTGCAGCTTCCGCCGCGCCGCGATGGATTGATGTGACGCATTAATGACCCGCTTTTGATCCACCGCCAGAATATCCGTCTCCACATGGTCGATAATTTCCGGCGCTCCCGGAGCCAGACGAACAACCGAGCCGTTCGTCGGCACCAATGCCAACGGCACCTGACAATCCCGCGCAAACGCCGCATGCGCATCAAGCTGCATCCGCTCTCCATGCACCGGCACCACAACCTGCGGGCGTAACCACTGAAACATCTCCGCAATCTCATCCCGGCACGGATGCCCGGAAACATGAATAATATTCTTTGTATCGCGCGGAGATACGATATTCACCCCGGCCCCGCTCAGATTATTCTTCACCGTGTTAATCGCCGTTTCATTCCCCGGAATCGCCCGCGCTGAAAAAACCACCGTATCACCCTTGTTCAAACGAAATCCTCCCCGGTAATCTCCCCGGGCAATCTTCGCCAGCGCCGCCCGGTATTCCCCTTGCGATCCCGTCACAATCACCACCAGCTTGTCATCAGGAATAAGCCCGATATCCTCCTCAGGCACAAAATCCGGCAAGCCTTCCAGCAAGCCGCAATCACGCGCACATCCGATCATCCGGTGTAAAGAGCGCCCGATCACGGCAACCTGCCGCTCGCAAGCGCGGGCCGCTTTAACAATACTAATCACCCGCCCGATATTCGATGAAAAAGCGCTCACCGCGATTTTTCCGCCGCATTTTTTGAACTCTGCCTCCAACCCCGCAGCCACATCCCGCTCCGAACCGCTGCGCCCGTCAACTTCCGAATTTGTTGAATCTCCGATATAGGCCAGCACCCCCTCCCGGCCCGCCGCCTTAAAAACCGCCTCATCCGTAGGCCCGCCCGTGACCGGCGAAGGATCAAGATTCCAGTCCCCGCTATGAACAAATCTGCCGTGGTCCGTATTAATAATCAAAGAACACGTATCCGGTACAGAATGCGACACCCCCACAAAATGAACCGAAAAAGAACCGATTTGAACCGTCTCACCCGGTTCCACCACCACAACCTTCGCACGGCGGATATTGCGCTCTTCAAATTTCTTACGCAAAACCGCCGCCGTAAACGGAGTGCAATAAACCGGACACTCCAGCCGCTGCCACATATGCGCCATCGCCCCGATATGATCTTCATGCGCATGCGTAATAATGAAGCCCTGCAAAGCCTCCCGGTTGTCCTCAATAAAAGACGGATCAGGCAACAACAAATCAATGCCCGGAAAATACTCATCCGCAAACCCGATACCGCAATCCACCCCCAGCATATCGCCGTTCGACACATACACGTTCAAATTTACGCCAAACTGTTCGCACCCGCCCAGCGGAACAAAAAACAAACCCTCTTCATCAAAAATCTTATGCTTCATCTGACAAACTCTTGTAAATTTCATAAAGTCCTTTAAGGGTCAATTCCCGGTCCACCCGCTCAATCACATCGCTCCCTTCGGCAAAAAGCCCGGCCAAACCGCCCGTTGCCAAAACCAAAACATCCTTGCATCCCATTTCTCCACGAATGCCCCGGACAACCCCATCAATCAACCCGGCATAGCCGTAATAAATTCCGCTGCGCATCGCCTGAACCGTTGACCCGCCGATAACCTTCCCCGGCTTTTCCACGCTGATCTTCGGCAATTTCGAAGCCGCCCGGTGCAGCGCCTCAACCGAAAGGTCTATCCCCGGCGCGATCACCCCGCCCGCATACGCCCCATCCGCATCAATCACATCGAACGTCGTGGCCGTTCCAAAATCAATCACAATCGCAGGTGCCGTGTAATGTGCCTTCACCGCCACGGCGTTAACCAGCCTGTCGGCCCCCACATCGCCGGGACGCTCAACCTTAAGCTCAACCGGAACATTATCCTTTGAAACAAACACAGGCTTCACGCCAAGATATTTCCCGCACAGGTCAGCGATATGAAAATCAGCTTCGGGCACCACAGAACTCACGATCACCGCGCGAATCTGCTTAAAATCCACCCCCGAAAGAGCGAAAACCTGATGCAAAAACCCCGCATACTCATCGGCGCTGCGCCTGCCCTCGGTCCGCAGCCGCCAACTGCCGCCGGGCCGCTCCCCCGCAAAAACGGCAAAAACGGTATTGGTATTTCCCGCATCAATCGCCAGCAACATCATCGCAATCCTTTAAATAAACGTCCCCCGCCGAGATCGTTTGTAAACGGTTTTGCCCCCCGCGTACAACCAAATTCCCAAAACCGTCAAGCGTTTCAAACAAACCGGCGTTCAGCTTCGTTCCTTTTGCATACGTACGCCCCAGCCATTCTTCACGAAATTCTTCAAAACCGCGCGCCCGCCAACCTTCATAACATACCGCTATCTGCTCCAAAAGCCTGCCCAGAAACCCGTCTCGCTCTATGCCCAGAGCCATCCCCATATCCGGCGCGTTCGCCGTGTTAACCCCGATGCCGACAACCAGCCAACGGACCCGCCGCCCATCCAGATCGCTGTCAATCAAAACGCCTGCGCATTTTTTGCCGGAAACAAAAACATCATTCGGCCACTTTAAAACCGCCCCATCGCCAATGGTCCGCGCCAAAGCCACACCCATCAACACCGAAATCTGCCCGATCAAAGAAACATCACATCCGGGCCGTAAAACGAAAGAAAATGTCAGGTTTCCTTGCCCCGAAAACCACACGCGCCCACGCCGACCCCGGCCCGCGCTTTGGCATATAGCCTGAACTCCGGCACCTTCCCCAGCCCCCGCAACCGCGCGCTCTTTACAAAGGTCCTGAGTTGAGGAAAGCGTCTCGAAAACCTCGATATCCCAGTCAAAAGGCACACGCCCTATCCCGCGAACAAGGAAGCCACAGCGCTAAACGAACTGCTGACAAACACACTCGGCTTAATCACAAACCCCAAAACAAACAGGATAGAAATAAGCAAAACCGCCCGGCGGGCAAACGGCATACCCCCGTCAAACACATCCGCAGGCTCATCAAAAAACATAACCTTAATCACCCGCAAATAATAATACGCCGCAACCACAGATGTCAGGATACCCAAAGTGGCCAGAACATAATACCCTTGCCCCACCGCCGCATTAAACACCACCAGCTTGCCAAAAAAGCCCGCCGCCGGCGGAATACCGCTCATTGAAAACATCAAAATCGCCATGGCATAGGCCAGACCCGGCGCAGTTTTCGACAGCCCGCTCAAATCGCTAATTCTATAAACGCCCATACCCTGACGGCGCATCGAAAGCACTACCGTAAACACCCCGACCGTCATCACCATGTAAATCAGCAGGTACAAAACCACAGACCCCGCGCCAGCCGCACCCCCAGCGACAACGCCAATCAGGGCATAGCCCATATTCCCGATCGAGCTATACGCGAGCAAACGCTTGATATTCTCCTGCACAATCCCCGCAAAAGCGCCAATCACCATCGACATCAGGGAAATAAAGTAAACAATCTGCAACCACTGGTCCGACAGCCCGGCAAACGGCTCAAACAAAAGCCGCATCAACAACGCAAAAGCCGCAATTTTTGGAACAATCGCAAACAAGGCCGTCACCGCGGTCGGCGCACCCTGATAAACATCCGGCGTCCACATATGAAACGGCACCGCTGAAATTTTAAAGGCAAGCCCTGCCAATATAAACACCAGCCCGAAAGTCGCCCCCAGAGGAACAACGTCAAGCCCCGCCAGCGTACGCCCGATCACCTCAAAATCCAGACTGCCCGTAAAACCGTAAATTAAAGACACGCCAAAAAGCAGCATCCCCGAAGACAAAGCCCCCAGCACAAAATACTTGATCCCTGCTTCCGAAGAGCGCAGGGAATTGCGATGAAACGCCGCCAGCACGTACAGGCTCAAAGACTGTAATTCCAGCCCCATATAAAGCGTCAGCAAATTGTTCGCCGACACCATCATCATCATTCCGATTCCCGCGAAAATAATCAAAACCGGAAACTCAAAACGCTCCATCCCCTCTTCAACCAGATACCGCACAGACAACGCCACCGAAGCAATCAACCCGGTAAGGATCATAAGCTTCATAAACCCGGCAAACTTGTCCATGACAAACATACCGTTCAAAACGCTGCGCGTATCCCAGCCCACACCGAGCAAAATCAAAGCCGCAATAGCAAACCCTGCCGCAGCCGCCCAGCAAACCACCCGCGTCGCCGCGTTGCCTTCCGATACGCCGACAATCAAAAGCCCCATTCCGATCAGCGACAGGAATATTTCCGGCAAAAGCGGGATAAGGTTAAAATCAATCATTCCTTCACCGCCCCTTCCCCGGCCTCAAGCCCCGCCGCAGCCTCCAGCTTCGCATTATAATCCGTAATCAGCTTGTTCACCGAAGGACTAACCTTATCCATAACCGTCCCCGGAAAAACCCCAAGCCACAAAACCAGCAACACAAGAGAAATCAGCAAACCCGCCTCCCGTTGGTTCAAATCAGGCATAGACAAAGCATCATTATTCACCCGCGGCCCGAAAACAACCCTGCGATAAAGAATCAGCATATAAGCCGCCCCCAGAATAACGCCCGTCGCCGCCAGCGCCGCCACAAAAGTATTCGCCTGAAACGCCCCCAGCAACACCAGAAATTCCCCGACAAAGCCCGAAGTTCCCGGCAGCCCCACAGAACCAAGCATCAAAATCATAAACACCGTGGCATATTTCGGCATATTCTTCACAATCCCCCCGTAACGCTCAATCTCGCGCGTATGCAGCCGGTCATAAACCACGCCCACACACAGGAACAAAGCCCCGGAAATCAAACCATGCGAAATCATCTGGAAAATTCCGCCTTCAATCCCCTGCGTTGTCGCCGTAAAAATCCCAAGCGTCACAAACCCCATATGCGCCACCGAAGAATAAGCGATCAGCTTCTTCATATCCTCCTGCACCAACGCCACCAAAGACGTATAGATAATCGCAATAACGCTTAAAGCATAAACCATATCGGCAAAATACGCGCTGGCTTCGGGGAACATTGGCAGGGAAAAGCGCAAGAACCCGTACCCACCCATTTTAAGCAGCACCCCGGCCAGAATGACCGAGCCCGCCGTCGGCGCCTCCACATGCGCATCAGGCAACCACGTATGCACAGGCCACATCGGCATCTTCACCGCAAAAGAGGCAAAAAACGCCAGCCACAACCATATCTGTAAATCCCGCGCCACCGGGTTATCCATAAGCGTCGGAATATCCGTCGTCCCCGTTTGCGCATACAGCGTCAAAAGCCCGATCAGCATCAGAACCGAGCCCAAAAGCGTATACAGGAAAAACTTATACGCCGAATACACCCGGCGCGGCCCGCCCCACACCCCGATAATCAAGAACATCGGGATCAAAACCCCTTCAAAGAAAACATAAAACAGCACTGCATCCAGCGCCACAAACGTCCCGATCATGAAACTCTCAAGCAAAAGGAACGTAATCATGAATTCCTTTACCCGCGTTTTGACAACGCTCCACGCCGACAAAATACACACCGGCGTTAAAAACGCCGAAAGCAGCACAAAAAATACCGAAATCCCGTCCACCCCGAGATGATAATCAATCCCCAAAGGTTTCAACCAGCCGCTCTGCTCCACAAACTGAAACTCCGCCGAACTCCCGTCAAAACGCGTATACATGAACAAGGCAAAAGCCAGCGTAAACAAAGACGTATAAAGCGCCATATGCCTTGTGTTTTGCTCAACAACCTTCTCCTCGCCGCGGATAGCCAGAATAATCAAAACCCCGACCACAGGCAAAAACGTCATCAGGGACAAAAGTGGAAAATCAACCATACCTTAAGCCCCGCTCCTGAACACAAACCAGCTTATAATCGCAATCACCGCAATCATCATTACAAACGCATATTGGTAAACAAACCCGCTTTGGAAACGGCTAAGCCCTCCGGCCAGCCGCCGCGCCGCCTTTGCCGAGCCGTCCGGCCCAAACCGGTCAATGGTCCCCTGATCTCCGAAGATCCAGAAAAAGCGCCCCAGCTTAAAGGCCGTCTTTGTAAAAACAACGTCATAAATCTCGTCAAAAAACCATTTGTTAAAGAAAAGCCTGTGAAGCACTGAAAATATTGAACTCATCAGCCCCGGCAACCCCGGTTTAAGCATATAAAACAGATACGCCAGAGCAATCCCCAACCCCCCGGCGACAAGCGGCATTTTCTTAACCCAAAACGGAACATTATGCGCCGCCTCAACCGTGTCGTTCTGCGCACGTACATGAATAGCATCGCCCCAGAAAACCTCTTTAGACATGGCTGGCGGGTGCTCCTCAAAATACTCTTCAGCCGTCGTATCTCCATGATGTTCACCATGCGCTATTTCCGGATGCTCAACCAACGATTCCGAAACATGCTCCCCGCCGTGATGCGCCGCAGATCCGACAAACCCCTGATAAAACACAAGCCCCGCAAACAACGCCCCTGCAGCCAAAATCACAAGCGGTCCCAGCATCACCGACGGACTTTCATGCACATGCTCAAACACCTTCTTCGAAGCCCGGCTCTCCCCGTGAAACGTCATAATCAGCAAACGCCAGCTATAAAACGCCGTCATAAACGCCGCCGCAATCCCCATCCAGTAAGCATAATACCCAAACCACGTCGCATCCGCCCACGCAGATTCCAGCACAATATCCTTCGAAAAATACCCGGCAAACGGCGGTATTCCAGCCAAAGCCAGCGACCCGATCCACATCAAGCCGTACGTCATCGGAATTTTCCGCCAAATCCCGCCCATCTTGCGCATGTCCTGTTCATCGCTCATCGCATGAATCACCGAGCCTGCGCCCAAAAACAGCAGCGCCTTGAAAAACGCATGCGTCATCAGGTGAAACATCGCCGCACCATAGGCCGAAACACCAAGCGCAAAAAACATATATCCCAATTGTGACATCGTAGAATAGGCAATCACCCGCTTGATATCAAACTGCGTCAAGCCAATAGTGGCCGCCACAAACGCGGTCGTCGCCCCCACAACCGTCACCACCATCAGCGCATCGGGCGCATATTCATAAAGCGGAGACATCCGCGCCACAAGGAATACACCCGCCGTCACCATCGTCGCCGCATGGATCAACGCCGAAACCGGAGTAGGTCCCTCCATCGCATCCGGCAACCACGTATGCAGACCAAGCTGCGCCGATTTCCCGACCGCACCCACAAACAACAACAAACCGATAACCGTCAGCGCATGCAAATCCTGCCCGAAAAATGTGAAATACGCCCCCGCCATCTCCGGCGCCCGCTCGAAAATCACATCAAACTGGATGGAACCGAACACAACAAAAATCGCAAATATCCCCAACGCCAGCCCGAAATCCCCAACCCGGTTCACGACAAAGGCCTTCACCGCCGCCGCATTCGCGCTATTCTTGTGGTTCCAGAAACCGATAAGCAGATACGAGGCCAGCCCGACCCCTTCCCAGCCAAAGAAAAGCTGCAACAAATTATCCGCCGTAACCAGCATCAGCATCGCAAAGGTAAACAGCGACAGGTAAGCCATAAACCGGCCCTTCGCCTCATCATGGCTCATATACCCCACTGAATAGACATGCACACACGCCGATACGATATTAATCACGCACATCATCACCACCGAAAGCTGGTCAATCCGTAGCGCCCACGAAACGCTAAAATCGCCCGAAACAACCCACGGCGCCAATACGGTGGTATAGGCATGGCCGCCAAGCGCCACATCAAAAAACAAAAGAATCGAAACAAACGCCGCCACGATAAGCGCCGCACACGTCACAAACTGGCACCCCGTATCCCCGATCTGCTTACCAAAAATCCCGGCAATCAGGAACGCAAGAAGAGGCAAAAATACAGCTAATAACTCCACGCGCCCTACCCCTTCATCTCTGAAATATCTTCCACCGCAATACTGCCTTTATTCCGGAAAAACACCACTAAAATCGCCAAGCCGATCGCAGCTTCCGCCGCCGCCACCGTCAGGATAAACATCGTAAACACCTGCCCGGCCAAATCATTAAGATAAGCGGAAAACGCCACAAAATTAATATTCACCGCCAGCAGCATCAACTCAACCGACATCAAAATCACAATCACATTTTTACGATTCAAAAACATGCCGAACACGCCGATCGTAAAAAGAACCGCCGCCAGTGTCAGATAATGCTCAAGACCAACCTCTAACATTCCGCCTAAACCCCCGTTCCCGGTGATACTTTATGCACCTCAAGCACATCTGCCGCCTTGCACCGTTGCTGCGCCGCAACAGACTGCTTGCGAATCCCTGGGCGCTTGCGCAACGTCAAAACAATAGCCCCGATCATCGCCACAAACAAAACCAGCCCCGCAAGCTGAAACGCCAAAACATAATCCGTATAAAGCACCATCCCCAGACTTTGCGCATTCGTCGCCCCTTCAAACCGAAGCACCGGCGCCGCCAGATTCTCCTTAACCCCCGGCGCAAACGACCACGCCCCGTAAACCAGCACCAGCTCAGCCAGCAAAACCGCGCCGATAAAAAGTCCCACCGGCACGTATTGCATCGCGCCCTTGCGCAAATCGGCAAACGAAATATCCAGCATCATAACAACGAAAAGGAACAACACCGCCACCGCCCCGACATAGACGATCACCATAATCATCCCGACAAATTCCGCCCCCAGCAAAACAAACAACCCGGCTGAATTAAAAAACGCCAAAATCAGGAAAAGCACGGAATGCACTGGGTTGCGCGCCGTAATCACCATCAGCGAGCTTAACGTTAAAATCCCGGCAAAAAGGTAAAAGGCGAGCGCCTGAATGATCATCGAAAACGGTCTCTCATTTTTCTTTTTGTTCTAGTCTTTTACAGGTAATTCCGCAAGGCTGTGAAAAGAAAAAATGCACATTTATGTAGAAGAAAGTTCTCACCTAACGATAAGGCGCATCCGCAGCGATATTAGACGCAAGCTGCGCTTCCCACCGATCACCATTTTCCAGCAACTTCGCTTTGTTATAAAACAGCTCCTCGCGCGTTTCAGTCGCAAATTCAAAATTCGGCCCCTCGACAATCGCATCCACAGGACACGCTTCCTGGCACAGCCCGCAATAAATGCACTTGGTCATATCAATGTCATAGCGTGTTGTCCGGCGTGATCCGTCTTCACGCGGCTCCGCCTCAATCGTAATTGCCAGAGCCGGACAAATCGCCTCACAAAGCTTACAGGCAATACAGCGCTCCTCTCCGTTCGGGTAACGCCGCAGCGCATGCTCCCCACGAAAACGCGGCGAAATCGGCCCCTTTTCATGCGGATAATTAATCGTCACCCGCGGCATAAAAAACATATATTTCAGGGTTAAAGCCAACCCTTTCACAATTTCCGTTAACAAAAACGAGCGCGCAAATCCGTCCATAACCCTACCTTACATAACCATCGGCATAATCAGCCACAACACATAACACAGCCACCTGCTACTCTCCCTCTACCGGCTCAACCGATAACTCTTCAGCTTCTTCCCTCGCCTTTTTTTCCTCAAAATCACGCGGCTTGATATTCTCCACCGGGGTCAAAACCTCTTTGACCTCCTCCGCAACATCTTCTACCTTCGCACCAACCGCTTCAACCGCCTCCACAGCCTTTTTAAAAACCTCCGCTTCAATCTGCTTCACCGGCACATGCGGCCCTTTTACTTTCTGGTTCGGCAAAGCCTCAAAACTCATCAACAGCCCCGCCGTAAAAACAACCCATATAAGCGTCAGCGGCAAAAACACCTTCCACCCCAGCCGCATCAACTGGTCATAACGAAAACGCGGCAAGGTCGCCCGCGCCCATATAAACACAAACATGACAAGCAAGGTCTTAAGCGCAAACCAGAATATTCCCGGCACAAACGCCAAAGCTGTAATCCCGAACGGCGGCAACCACCCACCAAGAAAAAGCGTCGTCGTCATCGCGCTCATCAAAATCATCGCCGAATATTCACCAAGGAAAAACAGCGCGTACGTCATCGCCGAATATTCAACCATAAACCCGCCGGTAATCTCGCTCTCACCTTCGGGCAAATCAAACGGCGCACGGTTCGTCTCCGCCAAAATGGAAATCAGAAAAACAATTAGCATCGGAAACAGCAAAACTTGCATCCAAAAAGGCCGCGGCGCCAGCACGATCTCCTGCAAATTCAAACTGCCGGTACACAGCAAAACACATACAATGATAAGCCCCATCGACACTTCATACGAAACCATCTGCGCCGCGCTGCGCAAACCGCCTAAAAACGCATAACGCGAATTCGACGCCCACCCGGCCATAATCACGCCATACACAGTCATCGAAGACACGGCAAAAAGATACAAAATCCCCACATTGATATTCGCCAGCACCCAGCCCTTATCAAAGGGAATCACCGCCCAGGCAATCAGCGACAGCGCAAACAGCATCATCGGCGCCAGCAAAAACACCACCCGGTGCGCCCCGGTGGGAATAATCGTCTCCTTGGAAAACAGCTTGATCCCGTCGGCAATCGGCTGCAACAACCCGAACGGCCCCACCGTCATCGGCCCCTGCCGCCGCTGCATCGCACCCATCACCTTGCGCTCCGCATAGGTATAATACGCGACCGTCAACAAAACACCGGCAACCACAACCAAGGTCAGCCCGACCTTGCTAATCGCCCAGTCCACCTCATATATGCCGGTCAGTTCAAACATTTAAACAGCGCCCCCAAGAGCGCCTTCAACAACGCCCGCATCCAGAGCCAGCAGTTCCGCCTGAACATTTTTCAAGACCCATCCGCCCGCATCGTTTTTTACAACAACACCGGCCAGATAGTGCGGCTGCTGCGACCCGGCAAAATCCACAGACAAAAACGGCTCCAGAGTCGCCGCATCGCAAAATGCGCATGAACCGTTTTTCACCTCGGAAAATTTGACCTTTCCGTTCACCGAAACCACAAACGCCAGAGCCGACACCCCCGAATCCAGCTTGTCGAAATTCACCTGAATTTCCTCATCTTCATAATCCGAACCACCGGTAAGATGATCCCCCATATGAAAAACTTGACCTTTATAAGCATCGCGCTTCGGATTATCCGGCGTAATAATATCACGCACCCGCATCCCGGCACCAAGAACAACGCAGGATAAATCCAGATTATGCGGCTGAATGCTTTCCTCCAGAACCCCGGCTTTCTCGTCGTTATAATCCCACGAAAGCCCGACCATAAGCTTCCGGGCATCCCCGCTAAACGTTAACTGAATATCTTGTGCCATGTTCTATATTGCCTTGCCTTTATTGACCTTGATAACGGAATGAACCATGCCGCTCCACCCGTATAAAACTTGCCCGAATATTAGATACCAGACCCCCGACACATGTCTACCGTCTTTTTGAACAAGCCTCTATTTTCTTACCATCCGCCTCATAAGACTCCGGACTGTCAATCTCCTGATTGATTTTTTCCGCACTCGGCAACACAAAATCCTTGATATACAAATTGACCGCCTCTTGTATAGAACTCCTCATCACCTTAAAGCGCCCCTCAATCTCCCCCGGATTAACCGGTCGCCTTTCATAAAAGGCCGCCATCCGCGGCAGGTCTTTTTTCAACTGAACCATATACTCCCTAAAACTCTCCCTGTTCGCCTTGTCATGGCGCAATTCATGCTCAAGGATTACGTTATATTTACAGCTCCCCTTGCGTATTTCTTTAGGAATACGGATCAACGTCCGGTAAATAATATTAACCTCGACTTGCCTGTAATACGCACAATAATATGTCCTGTACGCCCGCGACATAGCATAGGCCGAAGTGATGTAGTTCGCCGCCATCCCGCCCGCAGCATAGCCCAGAGTGTGAAAGTCCTGAGTACTCCAGACCTCCTGCAAACCGTTATCTTCTATCCATTTCTTACGAGATTCTTCCGTTTCCGAATTAATTTGCTTAAAAGAGCGATCCTGAAGAATATAAGGCTCCGCAATCTCAAAATTCAGGGAAACCTCGATAGGTCTGCGCCGATCCCCGCCCGAACAAGGCGCCGTCGCCGCAGAGGCCTCGAAAACATAAAACACAAAGAAAAATAACACGCCCCAAAAAGCAAACCGGTAATTCATATTTTTCCCATGCTTAAAAACAGAAATACCGAATAAAACCTGAATTCAGGCCGCTTTATCCGCTTTTTGAACAAACTGCGCGATATCCGGCTTAAAATAATTCGGCCCCTTAAGAATCTTGCCATCTTCCTCACGTACAACCGGTTTGCCGTCAGCACCCAGCTTACTCATATTCGAGCGCTGCACCTCTTCAAACGCCGCCGTCTTCACGCCCTGCAAGCCAAACGACAAATACGCCCCGTCCAGCACATATTGCAAATCGGTCAAAGCATCCAGAACCTCCACCAGATCCCCGGCCTCCAGCGCTTCTTTCAGCTCCTCAACCTCTTCGGCCAACAAATTCACCCGCAGCGCATTGGTCTTTTCATCCGAAATGTCAGGCGCATCTTTCACCGGCAACCCGTATGTCTCATGAAAAATTTGCACCTGTTCCAGCGTTGTCTTACTCATGCCTTATACTTCCCTTCTACAATCTCTTTGATATCAAAAAAATCCCAGCCCGCTTCCCCCTTGCACTGAAGATATTCATCAACAGGCACAAGCGTCCATAAATCTCCGTCAAGCGTCTTGCCGGTCCAACGCCGCAAAATCGCCGCAACATATTGAGCATCATCCCCCGCCCCCCTGCGGCCCGGATCAAGATCAAGACGAAGAAACTTTTTGTACGTTGCCCCGTCCATAAACACGCAATTTGCACCGGAAACATCCTTCAAAGCCGTTCCCTTTTTCGCCTTAACCAGAAAAACCACATAGCAAACCTCCGCATTCAGCTTGCGTAAATTCAGATGCAGCTCTTCATCCTCTCCCGGAGAATCCCCGGTTTTGTGATCTCCGGTATGCAAAACCTCAAAACGGTAATCAGAAGCTTTAGGGTCTGAAGGGGTAATAAAATCCACAAGGTTGAAATCGTCCCTCATCAGACAACAACACAAATCCAGATCATGTTGGCGCTTAAAAAACCCTGAGCCCTGCGAGTTTTCTTCCCAACCCAGCCCCACCAGAAAATTTTGCTGCTTGTTGTCAAACTCCAGATACTCAGGCTCTCTCATTCCGCCGCCTCCAGCCGCTCATCCTGCGCCTCCAAAAACTCAAGCGTACAATCGCGCATAACATGCGAAGCGCGGCAAATCACATTGGTCATATAATAATTCACCACCGGGTTTACAAACGGAGCTTGCCCGGCCTTGCCTTTCACGCCAAAAGCCCCCCACTTCGCAGGGTTAATCTCATCAACCGCCGCAAAATGCGAAAACTCTCCAAAAATACGCTCGCGTAATTGCACCTGTGTATCATAAGGCAACACCTGCCCCAGCACCTCGGAAAGCTTGCGCAGAATTTTCCAGTCTTCCTTCGCCTCTCCGGGTGGAAAAGCCGCACGCTTGGCGTATTGTGCCCGCCCTTCGGTGTTCACGTAAATACCATCTTTTTCGGTATAAGCCGCACCCGGCAAGACCACATCGGCCCGTGCCGCACCGTGATCGCCATGATGGCCCTGATAAATCGTAAAACACTGCCAGCCGATTTCAGAATGCGCGCTAAACTCATCCGCGCCCAAAAGATACAGCGCCTTAATCGAACCGTCCTTGGTCCCGGCCAGTATCTCCTCAAAACCTTTACCGCCCTGCTGCGGTACAAACCCCGCATCCAGCGCCCCGACACGGCTTGCCGCCCGGTGCAGAATGTTAAAGCCGTTCCAGCCCCCTTTAACAACCCCCAGATCCTCGGCAACCTTAAACAGCGCATGATGCACCGCTTCGCCGTCTTCACGCTCAAACACACCCGAACCGACAATCATCATCGGTTTCTCGGCTTTAATCTGCGCTTTCTTATCCTTGGCAAGATTCTCAAGATCCTGCAAATTCGAACCCGCATGCACATATTGATAGGAAAGATCGACCCGTTCACCGATCAACGCCACCGGCACGCGGCGTTCAAACACCGCCCGGCGAATACGCGCATTAATCATCGTCGCTTCATGCCGCGGATTCGTACCCACCAGCAAAATCGCATCGGCCTCGTCAATCCCTGCAATCGTCGAATTAAACAAATACCCGGCCCGGTTCGCCACATCAAACTTCGCCCTGTCCGTACGGCAATCCATACGTGGCGAACCGAGCTTCGCCAAATCTTTAAGCGCCAATTGATTCCACTTTCGACCAGATCGCCAACCAGCCCGGCACTCCTCCCGCGCCTTGAAGCCCTGAAAGCCTCTGCGCAATAAACGCAAAACGCCTGCTCCCACGTAGCTTCCCTCAGCTTCGCTCTGTTCGTCGCGAATATAAGGCCGATCGATCTGACCATCATTCAAACCGTCATAGGAAAAGTCCGGTCTGGCTGGAAATCCATTCCTCGTTCACATCTTCATGCAAACGCGGCAGGATCTGCATCACCTCGCGCCCCTTCGTATCAACACGAATATTCGAACCCACCGCGTCATGAACATCAATCGTCTCGGTTTTTGTAAGCTCCCAAGAACGCGCCTTAAACGCATACGGCTTTGAGGTCAGCGCCCCCACCGGGCAGATATCTATAAGGTTTCCCGAAAGCTCCGTCTTAACCAACTCACCAACAAAAGTGCCGATCTCCGCATCCTCACCCCGATTCATCTGTCCCAGCACAGGCGTCCCCGCCACTTCCTCGGCAAACCGGACGCAGCGCGTACAATTAATGCAGCGCGTCATCACCGTCTTAATCAGCGGCCCCAGCTCCTTGTCCGGCACTGCGCGTTTATTCTCTGCAAAGCGACTGCGGTCGAATCCATAGCCCACCGCCTGATCCTGCAAATCACACTCCCCGCCCTGATCGCAAATCGGGCAGTCCAGCGGGTGATTGATAAGCAGCATCTCCATCACACCCTTACGCGCCTTCTTCACCATTTCAGAATCGGTGCGCACCACCATCCCTTCACCACACGCCATAGCGCAGGACGCAGCCGGTTTCGGCGGTCCGCCCTCAACCTCCACAAGGCACATCCGGCAATTTGCCGGAACGCTCAAACGTTCATGATAACAAAAATGCGGCACTTCAATCCCAAGCTGCTGCGCGGCCTGCAAGATGCTTGTCCCGCGCTCTACTTCGATTTCCATGTCGTTGATGGTGAGTTTTACAGTGCTCATTTAGCGTATCTCAATTGAAGATATTGAATTCCTAAGACATTTAATGTTTAATCCGCGCGAAAGCCAAGATCAACAGTTAGTTTAAAGTATATGACCACGCGTATTGAAGTTCTAGCCCATAAAGACGACGGTCGGGCAAAAACACTGGAAAAAGCCCTGAAAGGCAAAGGTAAAACCGCGACCGTACGCGTGGTGGATGTCTATACCTCCGAACACCCCAAAGCCGATAGTGACGAATTCATCTCTAGTCTCGTCAACCCCGTGACGCAAAAAGCTGACCGTCTGCCCGATGACTTCGACTGGGCCTTAGAAATCGGCTTCCTGCCGGGCGTAACCGATAATATCGGCCACACCGCTTCCGAATTGCTGGAACTCGCCGGAGCCGAAAACGATAACGAATGCTTCTCATCCCGTCTATTCCTATTGAAAGGCGACCTAAGCAAAGAAGACATTGAAGCCCTTTCCGAAGACCTATCCAATAAACTCATCCAACGCGCCTCCATCAAATCCGCCGCCGAGTATAAAAAAGACGGCGGTATGGATGTTGTCATCCCGAAAGTTACACTCAACACCGCAAGCAACACAGCCGCCGATACGCTGAACCTTGGCGAACTGTCCGATGACGAGTTGATGACCATCAGCCAAAAAGGCATCAAGGATCGCGGCCCTCTCGGCTTGCCGCTTGTCTATATGAAAGCAATTCAGGATCACTACGGCGATAAAGAAATCACAGATATAGAGCTGGAAACCCTCGCCCAAACATGGTCGGAGCATTGCAAACACACCATCTTCGCCTCGTCCATAGATGACGTTAAAGAAGGGCTTTATAAGGGCTATATCAAACGCGCGACCAAAGAAATCCGCGAAGCCAAAGGCAAGGATGACATTTGCGTCTCTGTCTTCTCCGATAACGCGGGCGGCATCATTTTCGATGACAATTACCTCATCACCGACAAAGTCGAAACCCACAACTCCCCTTCCGCGCTCGACCCCTTCGGCGGCGCGATCACAGGAATCGTCGGCGTAAACCGCGATTGCATCGGCTTTGGCCAGGGCGCAAAACCCGTGATTAACCGTTACGGCTTTTGCCTCGCCGATCCGCGCACCAGCCCCGAATATTACCGCGATAAAAACTGCACCATCTCCGTGCTCTCGCCCGAAACTATCATGAAAGGCGTCATCGACGGCGTAGAAGCCGGCGGCAATCAATCCGGCATCCCCACCCCGCAAGGATTCGTCACCTTCGATGATCGCTTTGTGGGTAAACCTCTGGTTTTTGTGGGGACAATCGGCCTGATCCCGCGCACAATCAACGGCAAGCCCGGCCACATCAAAAAAGCCAATCCCGGGGATAAAATCGTTGTAGCCGGTGGCCGCGTAGGCCGCGACGGCATCCACGGCGCAACATTCTCGTCTGTTGCATTGGACGAAGGCTCTCCCGCCACCGCCGTTCAAATCGGCGATCCGATCACGCAAAAGAAAATGTCCGATGCCATTATCAAGGAAATCCGGGACTATGGCTGGTATTCCGCCATCACCGATAACGGCGCAGGCGGCATGAGCTCTTCAATCGGTGAAATGGCCGAACAATCCGGCGGCTTCCATGTCGAACTGGATAAAGTCCCGTTAAAATATCCCGGCATGGCCCCATGGGAAATCTGGATTTCTGAATCCCAGGAACGCATGACCATGGCCGTGCCCGAGAAAAACGTGGAAAAACTCATCGCGCATTTCGCGCGGCGCGGCGTAGAAGCCACCGTTGTCGGCACATACACCGATACAGGCCGCGCCCATATCACATGGAACGGCGAAACCATCATGGATATGGAGATGGACTTCCTCCATGACGGCAACCCCGAAACTCCGCTTACCACCACATTCACAAGAGGCGGCGAAAAAGAACCCAATCTGGCCGAACCATCAGATTACGCCAAAACCCTCACCGATATGCTGGGCCGTTTGAATATCTGCTCGAAAGAGTTTATCTCCACACAATACGACCACAATGTCCAGGGCAGCGCCGTTCTCGGCCCGTTGCAAGGCCCCGGTCGTGTTTACGCCGAAACCTCCATCACCAAACCCGTATTAAAAAGCGAAAAAGGCGTGGTCCTTTCCCAAGGCCTCTTCCCGCGTTATAGCGATATCGATACCGGCGCGATGGCCGCGGCTGGCCTAGACCTGGCCGTACGTAACGCCATCGCCGCAGGCGTTGACCTCAATCAACTCGCCCTGCTCGATAACTTCTGCTGGTGTTCATCTGATGAACCCGAACGTCTGGGCCAGCTCAAACGCGCTGTCGAAACCATCTATGAAATGGCCGTGAAATACCAAACCCCGTTCATTTCCGGCAAAGACAGCATGTTTAACGACTTCAAAGGCTTTGATAAAGACGGAAACGCGGTCAAAATCTCCGCCCCGCCAACACTCCTCGTCTCCAGTATCGGCATAATTCCGAACATCGACCGCGCCATTTCACTGGCCCCCAAAGCTGTGGGCGATGCGGTCTATCTCTTGGGCGAAACTAAAGACGAACTCGGCGCCTCCGAATATTACGATATGCACGGAAAACTCGGGAACAACGTCCCCGAAACCGATGCGCACCAATGCTTACGCCTTTATAAACTCTATCACCGCGCCTCCCGCGATAAACTCATCGCCTCCGCCTATGCGCTTAATCACGGCGGCCTCGGCGTGGCGCTGGCCAAAAAAGCGATCGCCGGACAAATGGGCATGGATATCGACCTCTCAGCCTTGAACCTGCGCGCCGACAAAGCCCTCTATTCCGAAAGCACAGGCCGCATCCTTGTGACCGTCGCCCCGCAAAACAAAGAGAAGTTTGAAAAGAACTTCAAAGGCTACGATCAACGCCACCTGATCGGGCACATCGCCTATGGCGATAAACTCAATATTAAAGGTATATTGGAAGGCCATATTAAGAAATTAGATAAAGCGTATAAAGCACCACTCAGGAATTACTAATGGCACACTACAAAACTATATCCTCAAATTTCGTTCATAAGCTTCCAATTGCTAGCTTGTTATTAGCAAGCCCATTTTACGTATTTTATTCTCGCATTACATATGATATTTACGATTTAGGAAATTTTTCAATTTATACACTAATCTACGTAATCATATCACTGCTCTATGTTTTTTTACTTTTTTCATCATTTCAAAGCTTTAGAAAATGCGTAGATTATGTCGCTATATCTGATAAATATTTGTTAATTCGAAACAAACAATTCGAACAAGAAGTGCTCTTAGAAAAGATTCGAGATGTAAAAAAGGATTTCTACGAACCTGTTATTCTTAAAGCGACAAAGCTAACGCTATTTTTTGACACAAAAACTAGATTTGGAACAGAGATTGATTTTGTACCAAAACAAGATTTGTTTTTAACGGGCGCAAGAAAAGTCTTGATGCAACTCCAAGAAATTGTAGATAGAAACAAAAAACAATGACAGCAAAAGCCCTCATACTCGCCGGATACGGATTAAACTGCGAAGAAGAAACGCTTCACGCCTTTGAATATAGCGGCCTGTCCGGTGAAATCCGCCACATCAACGACCTCATCGAAAATCCGAAAGAGCTGGAAAGCGTTGAAGTTCTTGCCATCCCCGGCGGGTTCTCATACGGCGACGACACCGGCTCCGGCAATGCCTTTGCGCAAAAAATGAAACTGGCTTTGTGGGAACCGCTGCAAAAATTCGTTGCCCGCGACACGCTAACGGTCGGCATCTGCAACGGTTGCCAGATCATCGCCAATCTCGGCCTCGTCCCCGCGCTGGATAAGAAATATGGAGAGCGCTTGGTCGCCGTCACCCACAACCTCACCGCGCGTTACCAATGCCGCTGGATTGATCTGAAAATCAAATCCACCTCGCCATGGCTCAGCGGCATCAGCGGCATGCATATCCCTGTCGCCCACGGCGAAGGCCGCTTCATGATGGAGGACAGCACGCTAAAAGTGTTGAAAGACAACGGCCAGATCGCCGCCATCTATACCAAAGACGGAAAACCCGCAAACGGAGAATTCCCCTATAACCCCAACGGGTCAGCCGAAGACATTGCCGCCATCACCGATGAAACCGGAAAAGTCCTCGCCATCATGCCCCACCCCGAACGCGGCATGTTCACATGGCAACGCGACGATTACATGGAAGCCAAAGACAAAGCCCAGCGCTCCGGCCAAACCCTGCCCGAAGCCTCAGACGGCATGGCGCTATTCGCCAACGCCGCGCATTATTTTGAAATCGCAAAGAAAAAATCAGCTTAAGCGCTTAAACAAGATAAAACACTGCTAAATAACAAAAAAAGCAGGCGCACTACGCCCACCCTCAAAAACAAAGATAGCAATACTTTCCTATAAAGTCAAGCCTAGGGTAAAGTGAGCATAGCTATCATATGAGCTCAAATATGCTAAGGAGGAGTCTCTGCATTCAATTTTTGGGAGATTTCCGGGCATGGACGAAGATCACCTTGATGGCAATTTCTGGTCGTTATCGTAGGCTGAACTGGAAATCATAAACAAGTACCGTGGCGTAAACCGCCTGAAATGCGCCTGTCTGCTCAAATTCTTCCAGCAGGACGGTCATTTTCCGGAGAGCCATGCCGAGATTTCCGATATTGGCGAAAAACGGTTGTCGGCATTGCTGGAAATCACAAATGATATAACTCCGGACTATGATTATCTGGATGCAACCGGCAGACGCATGCGCTCTGATGTTCGCAAAACATCAGGGTTTCGACCGTGCAAGAGCGCAGATTACAAGGATGTACAATCCTATCTGATACAGAGCGTTTCAGAAAATTTGAGATTGGAAGATTCTTTGGTGGACTGTCTGCAGGAGTGGTTTTTTGATCATAAAATCGAATGCCCGTCTCCGTTGCGGGAAGAGCGGATTTTAAATTCTGCCCGCGCTTCTCTTGAGGATTTACACTATCAAACCATAGCAGTAAAACTAAGCGCTCATCATAAGCAAGCTCTCGATGCGCTGCTTAAAACCCGGCCCGAGGAAACTTCTGCCCCCTTGGCTTTTCTGAAAGACGATCCAGGCAAACCCGCTTTGAACAGTGTTTTCATCGAACTGTCAAAGCTGGAGACCGTCAATCATCTGGCTTTGCCGTCGGATTTGTTTCCCGCCGACTGGATAAAACTACGAACAACATATAAAAACCGCTGTGCGCGTGAGCCGGTGCGGGAATTACGGCGTCGTCACGATCATACGCGCCATGCTTTGCTGGCCGCGTTTTGTCTGGAGCGGCGGGAAGAAGTTCTGGATGGCATTACCAGCCTGCTGATCCAGATCGTGCATAAAATTCAGGTAAAGGCCGAGCGCAGAGTCACGAAAGAAATAGCTGGCGCCGCCCATTCTGGACGTTCTGAAATTTCGCTGTAACAACCGACATCACCAGCCTGTTATTGACGCAATCACAATCTTAAAAAGTCTGACTAAATTGCCAGATCGGCTTCACAGATGTTCTTAAAAGCTATGGTGCGCGCGAAGTGTTGCCGCGCGATATTCTCCAAAAGCGCCTGTTACTCTGCCTTTATGCCCTTGGCACAAATACCGGCCCGAAACGTGTACTGGCTGGCGGTGCAGATATTACGCATGATGAATTACGATACATCAAGGAGCGATATATTCACAAAGAGGGGCTTAAAGCCGTGATAGTGCTTTGCCCTGGCTGTTTTTAAGCGAGCGCAATCAACCCATGACGCGGCAATCCGTCAACTACATTATTGCTACGGCAGGAAAAAAGCAAAGCTTGGGCACGTTCATCCCCACATGCTACGCTATTCCTGCGGTTTCTATCTCGCCAAGAAATGCTATGACTTGCGCCTGATACAGGATTATTTGGGGCATCGTGATCCCAAACACACCGCGCATTACACCCGCGTTGCATCACACCGCTTTGAAAATTTATGGAAGGATTAGGCTGTCATGAACTATTTTGCGCCTGAGCCTAAAATCATGGATATACCGGAGCTGGAAAGCTTTTTGGAAGAAAAAGAAGCTATGCCGCTCTCAGTGATGGACGGTCTTTTAAAAGCCATAGCGCAATCGGGCCGGAAACGACCTATGTTTCTGCGAATCAGGCAAAAAATTCAAAAAGTGCTGCGGAACGAACTGAGCTTACATGATAGTCTCGCCCTCAATTTGGATCAAATCCTCAATGGATGCACCGGCCACGCCCCGAAGGTTTGCAATGTCGATGGCTTGTCCTGCGCCTTGCCCATCTACATCAACCGATACGGTTATTTGGAACCCGTTATCGCTTAAGTGTACGAAGTCATCTATCGCATCCTGCAGGGGATCATACTGGCTTAGCAGATCGGAAAGATCGAGCTTATCGCCATCGGCGATGCTCATATAGATGGTGTCTATCCCGGTATCACCCTGACGGAAGATATAGGTATCTGCCCCTGCATCACCGACCAGAAAATCATCTCCATCACCACCGTATAGCACATCGTTACCATCGCCGGATCTTAATGTGTCGTTTCCTGCTCCGCCGTAGAGGGTGTCGTTTCCACCACGGTAGTCGTAAAGAGCATCATCCCCGTCACCGCCAAACAGGTGGTTGTCGATGCTTCCGCCTTGTATGGTGTCGTTACCGCCAAGTGTGTATACGGCGTTGAGGTTTCCGGCGTTATACATGTAATCGCCGCTGCCACTCATCAGGCGGATGCCTGCGGCATCAAATGCGGAAAGCGTATCAGGTGCCAGACCTGCGATTTCGGCGCTGCTGAGGCTGTTCAGTACTTCGTCAATGCCTTCATAGTCGGCATTTTGCGCCAGTGCTTGAAGCGTTGCGTCGATATCGCCGCCGCCTGTATCGGCTTCTACGGTGATATTTACCGTTGCTGTCTCCGTGGTGCCGTTTCCATCAGTCACGTAGTAAGTGAAGCTACCGGTCCCAACAAAGTCTGCATCCGGTGTATAGGTGATTGTATTATCTGCATTCAAGAGGACGGAACCATGTGCATCGCCCACATCCAGGCGATCTATATAGAGCGTATCCCCATCTGCGTCACTGTCATTGGCCAGAACGTCGATGACGGTTACTGTGTTTTCGGTCATTGTTACACGGTCATCGGCGAGGACAGGCGCGTCATTGACCGGGGTTACAACAATTGAAACATTTGCTGTATCATTGCCGCCATTGCCGTCTTCTACGGTATAGGTAAAGCTGTCATTGCCGTTGAAGTTTTCATCCGGAGTGTAGGTTACGGTTCCGTCTGAATTCAACACTACAGAGCCGTGAAGCGCTGTTGTGGTAATTGTTCTGCCGAGAAGGTCGCCGTCTGGGTCGCTGTCGTTGGCGAGAATGTCGATGATTATGGCGGTGTCTTCCAGTGTTGTTGCTGCATCGTCCTGTGCTACGGGCGGTGTGTTAGGCAAGGCGTCAACAGTAATATTGACAGTTGCGGTGCTTGTGTCCTGTCCATCGGAGATCGTGTATGTAAAACTGTCGGTTCCTGCGAAACCCGTATCGGGCGTGTAGGTTATTGTACCATCGGTATTAAGGAATACTGAGCCATTTAGAGCTGTTCCTACTTGGGTAACGGAAATTGTATCGCCGTCTGTGTCGCTGTCGTTGGCGAGAACGTCGATGACGCTTACTGTGTTTTCGGTCATGCTCACGCTGTCATTGAGGGCAAGAGGCGCTGTGTTTGGCGGTGTGCCGGTGTCTGTAATGTCGATCAGATCCTCAATGCCAAACCCGGATATTCCATGGAGTCTTGCGATTTGAACGGCCTCGCCTGCGCCCTGACCATCGGCATCAACGGAGATGATTGTTGAAAACCCATTGTCGTTCAGTGAGATAAAATCTGAGATACTGTGTTGTGTGGGGTCATATTGGATCAGGAAGTCCGAAACATCCAGCTTATCGCCATCGGCAACACTCATATAGATGGTGTCTATACCCGTATCGCCTTGCCGGAAGATATAGGTATCTGCACCCGCATCGCCGACCAGAAGATCATCTCCATCGCCACCGTATAGCACATCATCGCCATCGCCGGATCTTAATGTGTCGTTTCCTGCTCCGCCATAGAGGGTGTCGTTTCCACCACGGTAGTCGTAAAGAGCATCGTTTCCTGCTCCGCCAAATAAATAAGTATCAACGCTTCCGCCTTGAATAGTGTCGTTACCGCCAAGTGTGTATACGGCGTTGAGGTTTCCGGCGTTATACATATAGTCGCCGCTGTCACTCATCAGGCGGATGCCTGCGGCGTCAAATGCAGAGAGTGTGTCCGGTGCCAGAGCGGCTATTTCTGATGCGCTGAGGCCGGACAGGATGGCATCAATGCCTTCATAGTTCGCGTTTTGCGCCAGTGCTTGAAGCGTTGCGTCGATATCGCCGCTGCCCGTGTTATCGGCTTCGACGGTCACGTTGACAATTGCAGTGTTCGTATCCTGACCATCGGAGATCGTGTATGTAAAGCTATCGCTTCCTACAAAGTCCGTATTGGGCGTGTAGGTTACGGTTCCGTCCACGTTCAAGACGACAGTGCCGTTTAACGCCGCTCCCAGTTGTGCGATTGAAAGCGTGTCGCCATCGGGGTCGCTGTCGTTGGCCATAATGTCGATGACGGCCACCGTATTTTCGGTCATTGTGGCGCTGTCATCCGCCGCAACGGGGGTGTTGTTTGGCGGAGGTGTGCCGCCGACCGATATTGTAACGGTGGCCGTATCCGAACTGAGTTCGTCGGATACTTCATAGATAAAGGTATCGTCTCCGGTAAAGCCTGCGTCCGGTGTGTATACAATATTTTGTCCATCAAATGTGAAGCTGCCGTGATCTGTGAAATATGTTCCTTGCGTTACCCCATATGTTGAGTTGGGGAAATCCACAAGATACAGCGCGATGCCGTCTGGGTCGCTGTCGTTGGCGAGAAGACTGCTTTCTGTGATGGTCAGGGACACCCCCTGATTTACAGAAAAACTATCATCCTGTGCGATTACCGGCGTGTTCACGCTGTAATAAACTGTAGCGCTATCCGTGTCCTGGCCATCGGTGACTGTGTAGGTAAAGCTTTTATAACCGCCGGCTCCTCCGCCGGAAAGGGTGATGATATCACCGTTCAACACAGCGTCGCCAGAAACGCTGGCAATGGAGAGCGTGTCGCCGTCTGGGTCGCTGTCATTGACCAAGAGGGTGCTTGCTGCGATTTGCATTGTGTCAGTTGGCAGGAGAACGTCCTGGATGAAATCATCCTGTGCAATCGGCGTATCGTTAACAGGGTTGACTGTAATATGCACAGTAGCGGAGCTTACGCCGCCCAGTCCGTCGCCAATCCAGTATGTCACGGTATCAGAGCCGTTGAAATCGGGGTCCGGGGTGTATTTTATATATCCATCACCGTAGTAGGACACTGTTCCGTGAAGGGCGTCTCCTATGTTTGGTGTCAGGATATCGCCGTCCGGATCACTGTCGTTTCCTAATATGTTGATAAACTTATATCCAACCCCCTCTGTAGTTGTTGCGTAGTCATCATTTGCTGTTGGACCGGTGTTTTGAGTTTGAGTAAACAAGTCAAAAACATTTACGACCGCATCTATAAACTGAAAAGATTCCACGTTCATGATGGTATCAATCCCAGCCTCAACCAAACCTGAAAGTGTGGATGCTATAATACTGCTTCCGGAACTGGCAAAGCTGAAGTTGCCCCACAGACCGTCGAATACCAGCGTGTCGCTTCCAGCGCCGCCGTTGATGATGTTATCGAATGCGTTGCCGTATAGTGTGTCGTTACCGCTGCCGCTGGTTATGTTTTCAATTTCTGCACCAAAAGCAATAGCGATATTATTCGTGTGGCCGACAGAGCTGAAATGGCCTTCGCGAAGGTCAAGTGTTACATTTGTTGTTATGTGTGACGCATTGAGGGTATCCTCGCCGCCAGCATCCCAGATTGTATAGATATCCCCAGATCGGAGCGTGTGGTTGTCGTTCCCGGTGTTGTAAGATGTGTTTGCGCCATAGAGATATTGCAGGGCGGCTATATCGTAAAGCTGGAAGCTTTCCGCGTATCCCCCTTCAGGATGCCCGGAGTAAGACATGACAGTGTATTGATTTGAGTCCTCGTTTTGGTAGAGTCTGTCTCCGTCGCTTGTTTCAAAAGAATGTTCAAGGCCCATTGCATGGCCGATTTCATGAAGAATGAAGTAGAATGCCCTGTCACCTCCTGTCGGATCCATAATATTCTCTGTTGCCGGACTCATCCAGACATCACCAGCGTGGGTATCAATTTGTGACCCGCTGGGATAATATGCCCAGCCGCCAAAATTCATGGATGTCATGGCGAAGGTCATATGCGATGAATCTGTCGTGCTTTCTACAAATGTCAGGTTTGTGAAGCTTTCAATCATATCCAGCATGTCTCTGGTGGCATCCATTTGCTCTTGGGTGAATGCCTGGAACCCATATGCTTCATTGGAACCTGAGGAGTAATAATCCGGCAGTTCAGTTGGAAAACGGTAGGTGATCGTCGTCGTGTTCCAGCTATAGGGCGTCAAAAGTCCTTCAATGTAATATGGGACTTCTTCCGTAATGGCTTGTGCGATACCGCCTGTCCCTCCAGCGCCGCTTTCGCCCACATGTTGGGGGTCGTGATCGTGATGATGATGGTGGTCATGATCGCTCTCTGTCGTGTCGGCAGAGATGGTGTTGTTATTGCCGGACATAGGCAAGGTGTTTTGCCATGCGAAATGTGTATCCGTGTCGCTGTGGAGGGCGGGTGCGGTCTGTGTGTCATTATCAAAGCTTTTTTCAGTGGTGTTCGATTCTTCCAGGGCGAGCTTTGTGTTGATAGAGGCGCTGTTTGTGATTTTGTTTTCAAATATGTCTTGTTTTTCAGCCGTGTTTGTTGTGTTGATTTGTGTGTGGGGTGGGGTGTTTATATTCCTTTGTGTGCCTTCCGGCAGGTCTCTTGTTTTCTCTGCGTGCTCTTGTTCCGCCGCCTCTGGAAGAAGAAGCTCTGAAATTTCCTTGGTGTTCAGGGATTGCTCTTCGTCGGTTAGCTGTCCATAGGTTGACGTGTTTGCATTCTCTTTATCCGATATACTCATTACTTCCCCCGTTTTATGGCATTGGATACTGCATTGTTTCAGTATAAGGGGATATCTTTAGTTATGTCAAATTTTAGATAAATTTATTTTAATGTCCCCATCGGGGATGGTTAAAATCCCTCGCCTTCAGGCGAAGAGAAGTTTATACCTGTCGCTATGCGACGTTATACGATAGGCAGCCACACGAAGACGGATTTAAAAGTGCACCTGATCTGGGTTCCAAAGTACCGGAAGAGGGTGATGACAGGCGAGGTGGCGGTGCGCACCAGAGATGTTCTGCGCCAGATAGCCATGGAGCACGAGCTTGAGATTATAACCGGGAAGGTCGCGAGCGATCATGTGCACATGTTTATTGGCTATCGTCCGACGCAGAATATAAGTCAGATCGTGCAATGGCTCAAAGGCATAAGCTCGCGGATTTTACTCTCTGAGTTTGCGCATTTGCGCAAGCAGTTCTGGGGCAGACATTTCTGGGCGCGTGGGTACTGCGCTATCAGTTCCGGAAATATCACAGATGAGATGATCCAGAAATATATCGAGGAACAAGAAGGGGAGCCGGTAGAGGACAGTCGATTTACAATCGACCCCTAACTAACCCCTCGCCTTATAGGCGAGGGTTGTTCAGTTTATGCCGAAATAGGCTGATTTACTCTGTATTTTGAGCTCATACGACAGCTATGCTTACCTTACCCCAGCCTGAAATGACAACACTGCCCCCAAAGGCGAAACACCAACATATAGCCGTTTAATGAATATCAAAGTTCTTAGGTTTCAGGTTTTCCGGGTCTGTTATGTAATAAGGGTTATACCTGTAGTCCTCTTTGCCACGAAGATGCCTGGCTGCCTTATTAAAGTTCCAGACCCCAAAGCCACCCACACCTAGCCCGCCTAGCGTAAGCATACCCCTCAAAAACGCAAGCCCGGAGGCCTCATTATCATTCACCGTAACATTATGTCGTTTGGCAAGCTGAGGCTGCCCCGTGCCGCCATTAAAAGAAGCCCCCCGCTCTTCATCAAGCCCCCAATAAGACACGCCGGACAAAGCCGCAGCCGCAAACAATGACACAACGCCCTTCACCGCCCTTCTTTTGGCTAAAGCCTGCCGCAATTCATTAACACTGCGCTTTACAGGCTCTATGCTCTTTGCTTCAAGCAAAGTACTCTTTTTTTCGTTATCTCTTTTCACTCTCAATTCCTTATAAAAAACGATGCGCCCAGAAAACTAGAAACAGCAAAGAAAAAGACAACCCCGAAACCAGAAAAAAAAACCGCCGCAAACGTCCCTAATAAATCCGGCTTAAAAGGCACACGAAACGCCTCACTCAGCATAGCGCCAAGTAAACACACGCAATTAAAATTATGCCAATAAAAGCTTAGGCCGCAGCCTTACGATATTCCAGAATGCGCCGCTCCATTTCCGGGCGGAAGTGCTTAATAAGCCCCTGCACAGGCCACGCCGCCGCATCACCAAGCGCGCAGATTGTATGCCCTTCAATCTCTTTCGTCACTTCATAAAGCTGGTCGATTTCCTCAACGCTCGCATTGCCCTGCACCATGCGGGTCATCAGCCGCCACAGCCACCCGGCACCTTCGCGGCACGGCGTACACTGCCCGCAGCTTTCATGCATATAAAACTGCGACAAACGGCAAATCGCCTGAATCACATCCGTAGATTTGTCCATCACAATTACACCCGCAGTCCCAAGCCCGGTTCCAACCTCACGCAGAGAATCAAAATCCATATTCACAGTTTCGCAAACGCTTTTGGGAATCATCGGCGTAGAAGAACCGCCCGGAATCACAGCCAGCAAATTATCCCAGCCGCCGCGCACCCCGCCGCAATGCTTCTCAATAAGCTCTTTCAGAGGAATACCCATCTCCTCTTCAACATTACAAGGCTGCTCAACATGCCCGGAAATACAAAACAACTTCGTCCCCGCATTCTTTTCATTCAGCCCCAGTCCCGCAAACCAAGCCCCGCCACGGCGCAAAATGGTCGGCACCACGGCAATCGTCTCCACATTATTGACAGTCGTCGGACAGGAATACAGCCCCGCCATCGCCGGAAAAGGCGGCTTGTTACGCGGTTGCCCCTTTTTCCCTTCAATACTTTCAATCAACGCGGTTTCTTCGCCGCAGATATAGGCCCCCGCCCCGCGATGCAGAACGATATCAAAATCCCACCCGGTCCCGGCGGCATTCTTGCCCAGCATCCCGGCGGCATAGGCCTCCTCAATCGCTTTGATAACCTCAGAGCCTTCATTATAAAACTCACCGCGAATATAGATATAGGCCGCATGCGCCCCCATCGCGAACCCTGCAATCAAACATCCTTCAAGGAGTTTATGCGGCTCATGGCGCAAAATATCGCGGTCCTTACACGTTCCCGGCTCGGACTCATCCGCATTAACCACCAGATAATGCGGCCGCCCGTCGGATTCTTTAGGCATAAACGACCACTTCATCCCTGTCGGAAAACCGGCTCCGCCGCGCCCGCGCAGCCCCGAGGCCTTCATCTCGTCAATAATCCACTCCCGCCCCTTGGCCAAGATAGCCTTGGTATCATCCCAATCACCGCGTTTTCTCGCTTCTTTCAGCGAAAAACTTTCCCAGCCGTAGATATTTGTAAATATGCGATCTTCGTCGTTAAGCATCTTGTTTCTCTATAACAGCCAGCCGCCATGTTTTAGTGCCTTTAAGCATAAGGCGCTGTAAAATCCATATACCGACAAAAACCCCCCCTATGCCGCCAATAATTGGGCCAATAACGCTCAAAGCCTCTACACCCGTCACAGCCCGCAAAAACCCAAAAACAAATCCGGCAACAAATCCAGCCAAAAGAGCCAGCAACATAGCGCGCCAAACCCACGCCCACCATACCCCTAAGGCAACAATAAAACTCGGTTCTTTCTCCATTATGCTACTCCTATTCTCTTCGCCTGCGCTTTCAGGCTTGTCGGACCGGACAGCGGCATAGACGCCTTGCGCGCCTTTTGCGATCCGACCTTCGGTTTCATATCCTCGGCCAGCAAATCAAGCACTTCTTTCATGCTGCCCGCATTCAAATCTTCATAATAATCATCGTTAATCTGTACCATCGGCGCATTCACACACGCGCCAAGACATTCAACTTCCATCAACGTAAACTTCCCATCCGGCGTGGTTTCGCCCATCCCTATACCCAGATGATCCTTGCAGGTTTTAACGATATTATCGCTGCCGCACAGCCAGCACGGCGTGGTGGTGCAAAGCTGCACCAGATATTTCCCCACCGGCGCAAGATTATACATGGAATAAAATGTCGCAACCTCATAAACCTTCACCGGCGCCATCCCCAGCAATTCCGCAATATGATCCATCGCCGCACGCGGTATCCACCCGCCATACGGCGGATCGGCTTTCGCGCCTTCTTCGCCGACCTGCCGCTGCGCCAGATCCAGCAAGGGCATCACCGCCGATTGCTGCCGCCCCTTCGGGTACAGCGCAATCGCCTCCTCAACCTTTTTCTGAAAAGCTTTGTTAAATTCAAAGCTTTTCGGCTGATAATCCGCATTAATTTCAAACAGTTTTTTCATCCTCGAAGTTCTCCAAATGAGAGCGCCAAAGCATTTTGTTTTTGTACAAGGCGCAAGGAGCGCAGTGTATAAACATTACATAAGCGACGCAGCAACAATGTACAAAAGCAAAATGCAAAGGCGATCACCGATCAATCTCCCCAAACACAATATCCAGCGAGCCGATAATCGACACCGCATCGGCGAGTTGATGGCCCTTGCTCATAAAATCAAACGCCGCCAGATGCGCAAACCCCGGTGCGCGGATGCGGCAGCGATACGGCTTGTTCGTCCCGTCCGAAACCAGGTACACGCCAAACTCCCCCTTCGGCGCTTCCACCGCAGTGTAGGTTTCCCCGGCGGGCACATGAAAACCTTCCGTATACAGTTTGAAATGATGGATCATCGCCTCCATGGACGATTTCATCTCCGCACGCGGCGGCGGACAAACTTTATAATCATTCGTCTTCACATCGCCAACAGGCATCTTTTCAATCGCCCGCTTCATGATTTTCAGCGATTCATACATCTCCGCCATCCGCACCAGATACCGCGCATAACAATCCCCGGTCTTTCCGGTCGGAATATCAAAGTCAAACTCCTCATAAGAATCATAAGGCTGGCTCTTGCGCAAATCCCACGGCACTCCCGAACCGCGCAGCATCGGCCCGCTAAAGCCCCAATCCAGCGCGTCTTCCTTCGAAACAATGCCGATATCCACCGTCCGCTGCTTGAAAATCCGGTTCTCCGTCAACAAAGTCTCCAGATCCGCCAGAAAAGCCGGCAACTCCTCAACCCACACCATCATATCGTCCAGCAACCCCGCAGGCACATCCTGCGACACCCCGCCGGGACGGAAATAATTCGCATGAAGCCGCGCCCCGCACACACGCTCGTAAAATTCCATGCCCTTCTCGCGCTCTTCAAACCCCCACAGCGCAGGCGTAACCGCCCCGACATCAAGAGCAAAAGTGGTGATGTTCAAGATATGATTGAGAACCCGCCCAAGCTCGCAAAACAACACGCGGATATACTGCCCGCGCTTGGGCACGGATATGCCCAGAAGCTTTTCCACCGCCAGCGCAAACACATGTTCCTGATTCATCGGACAAACATAATCAAGCCGGTCGAAATACGGCAAAGCCTGCGTATAGGTTTTATACTCGATCAGCTTCTCAGTCCCCCGGTGAAGCAGTCCGATATGCGGATCAGCCCGCTCGACAATCTCGCCTTCCATCTCAAGCACCAGACGAAGCACCCCGTGCGCCGCCGGATGCTGCGGCCCGAAATTCATCGTAAACGGCTTGATCTGCGTCTCTTCCGCTATGTCGATATCCTGCTTCTCTGCACTCATTTAATCAAAACTTCCTGTATCAAAACATCTTTTACACGACCTTCACCGACAACATCTCCCGCAGCCCTTAAAAGCTCTTTCTTAACAACAGAGAATTTTGCAGTACCGCGCAAGTTTTCAAGGGTCAAATCAGCAATAACAAGGCGAAACGCCTCCACAATTTGGGCCTCCACCGCAGAAACCCTATCCTCCTGCCCTTCTTGAACTTCTAAAGACACTCTAAGAATCATATAACGAGAAGAACCTTCGGGCTCATTCAACCCCTGAACGATCGTTGGAACTTGAACAAAATGCGATGAAGGCGCAACCGGACGTATTTCAAATTGAGGCCTTTCAACAACCTGCGGGGTCATAGCAATCTCTTTTTTCCGGACGGCTTCTTCAAAGCTTTGCTCAGCATGAGCAACCTGAACAGCCCCATCGACCATATGCATAATTTCATATTGCTGATACGTCAAAAAACCAAGCCAGATCAAAATGACATACATAACCAAATCGTGCTGCACAAATGAAGTGCGAACTGACGGCACTCCATAAGAAGGCATATTCTGACGCGGCAGCATGTTTCCAGACCCAGTCGCCGCGCTAGCGACAGCGCCCTTCTCATCACCTATGATCGAACGAATTTCTTTCAAAGTATCATCAATACTTCCCGTCATGAGCCGCTTCCCGCTTTAGCGCCTTTCCACCCATGCGCCGGTTTCATCGCCTTTTCATCCCCGGGAAGCTGCACATCCGTCATCGCTTCCCACGGTGAAAGCGCATCAAAATTGCGGAAGTCCTGCTGAAGCTTCACCGGCTCATAAACCACACGTTTAAGCTCGTCATCATAACGAAGCTCGACATACCCCGTCAGCGGGAAATCCTTGCGCTGCGGATGCCCTTCAAACCCGTAATCGGTCAAAATCCGGCGTAAATCCGCATGCCCGTCGAAAAGCACCCCATACATGTCCCAAACCTCGCGCTCAAACCACCCGGCAGAGCTGTAAACATCACAAACCGAAGGCACAGGCGTCTCCTCACCCGCCCGAACCTTTACCCGAACCCGGTGGTTATGCCGCATAGACAGCAAAATATAAATAACATCAAAGCGCTCCGTCCGCTCCGGATAATCCGCTCCGCATACATCCAGCAACAAGTGAAACGAGCACTCTTTATCATCGCGCAGGAAATGTAAAATATGCTTGATATCCTCACGCTTGGCATTCAAAGAAAGCTCGCCGTTGAAAAACTCATAGCTCTCCACCGAGCCGTCAAGCCTCTCCATAACGTAATCCGCCAAATCTTTAAGAGCATCTGTCGCCATTACCGGGCAATCCTCGTATCTTCGCGCTGAATTTTCTTCTGCAATTGCAACAGGCCGTAAACCAACGCTTCCGCCGTCGGCGGGCAGCCCGGCACATAAATATCCACCGGCACAATGCGATCACACCCGCGCACAACGGAATAGGAATAATGATAATACCCGCCGCCATTGGCGCAAGACCCCATAGACACCACCCAGCGCGGCTCCGGCATCTGGTCGTAAACCCGGCGCAGCGCAGGCGCCATCTTGTTGGTCAGCGTTCCCGCCACAATCATCACATCCGATTGCCGCGGCGAAGGCCGCGGAATAATCCCGAAACGGTCCAGATCATACCGCGACATATAAGCGTGAATCATCTCCACCGCGCAGCACGCCAAACCAAACGTCATCGGCCAAAGCGAACCCGTCCGCGCCCAGTCAAACAACGCATCCGTAGAGGTCAGCAAAAACCCCTTCTCATCCAGCGTCTTCGAAATCGCCGCAGGCACCACGTCCTGCTCCTCCGGCGACGGCACCCCGGCCGCCGTACGAAGATTATAAGCCGGTGCTTCTATGATATTTTTATCGTGACCCATAATTAAACCGCCCTATTCCCAATCAAGACCGCCCTTTTTCCATTCATAAATAAACCCGACCGTCAAAACGCCCAGAAACACCATCATCGACCAAAAACCAAACACGCCAATCGCCCCCAATGAAATCGCCCACGGAAACAAAAATGCAATCTCCAGATCAAAAATAATAAACAGCAAACAGACCAGATAAAACCGCACATCAAATTTATTCCGCGCATCTGCAAACGCATCAAACCCGCACTCATAGGCCGAAAGCTTTTCCGGATCGGGCTTACGCGGCCCCGCCAGCAAAGACCCCAAAATCATGGCAACCGAAACCCCGCCCGCTAAAACAATAAACAGCAAGATCGGCAGATAATTTATGAGCAATTCCTGAGAGGCCATAATAAGCAAGCAGTCCTTTGAATAACCTGTGAAATACGTTTTAACACCGCTCCCCTCCAAAGAAAACAGCTATTGCGCTTTTGTATGCAAAAAATAGAATTTTAAAAGGAAGCCTGCGGCTCCGTAACATGATAAAGCACATTCATCCGCGGAAGGTAGCCCCCCGTTAAACGCTCGGCAAGCCCCTTCCAACCAGCCTGTTTTGGCTCAGTATGTATCGAAGGATTCCAGCGCCCTTGCCCCATACGAAAGGATAAAATAGAATCTCTAGGCGCTTGGTAAAAAGGAGCAAAAGCTTTAATGCGCAACCGGGCCTCATTAAACTCATAAACCAAGTCGCTTTCATCCTGAACAGTCCTTTCTCCTCCCAACTGTATATAAGGACCTCCGAGAGATTCTTCGTAAACATAATCCTTAGGATCAGCAATATACGTCTCTTCCCATGCTATCGTCTCAAAACAGCGCAACAAATACCGTGAATCAAAATCATCACAATGCCAATAAGGACGAAAAGGAGGCTTATCATCCAGAAGATGCTTCTCTGTCGTATTCTTCGGACCTATATTCAATCTGCAACTGACATTTTTATCCGGGTATATTTCTTGCAATAAACATAAATTCTCATCCATATACGCTACCAATCTATCAAACGCACCAACCTCCTGCGCCGTAGCCCCCCTCCTTAAAATAGAGCCTACAAGAGCTTTCAAGGCTGAAATAGATTTTTTAATACATATCTTCAAAAAGATCGCAGGTATCATAATCGTTATTCTTACGCCACTCACCCAAAACCCTGCGCGTATCATAATCCAGACTCTTCTGCCCCCCGACCCAGATTCCGCAATTCACCAGATTTTCCATATCAGAAACAGGTTCCGCCGCCTTACAGATTGCAGCCATAGCCTCCTGACGGCTCCTCCCCTCAACCCAACATATATTACCCAGCCTGTTCGCCACATCACGATCAATACGCACAACAGAGCGTTTCCAATGCGCCTGCAGCAACGGCCAAAGATTTGCACGAATGTCCTTATCCATAAAAAATTATTAGCAATTATGGATAATGAAGACAAGAAAAACAAAAAGCCCCGAACATATCTAAATATCCGAGGCTTAAATCCTTATCACTAAAACCATCAAATGGCGCGAGTGACGAGACTTGAACTCGCGGCCTCCGCCGTGACAGGGCGGCGCTCTAACCAACTGAGCTACACCCGCGCATTTGAGGTGAGTTTTAATATCAATTTACAAGGGCTGCTGTCAACGGGTTTTGAAAGAAACTATAAATTGCCAAAACATCCCTTTAAATGTTATACATAAGGTAATGATTGACGAAGTATACACAGATAGCAGCGCTCAACCCGCCGAAGATCCTCTGGCTTACGTCCCTGATGCCTACAGAACAAACGAGCAAGGGATTAAATGCCTTGTACTGGATACAGACAAAATTGACTTCTCAAACGCACAACACGCAAGAAAAAAAGCAACAACATTGGTCATAGAAGCCCGCGGCGGAGAAAACACCGCACAAATTTTTGCCAACGGTAAAGAAACACAATGGCCTTACACTGCACAAAACGGCGATGCCATCTTTATTCAGGGCGATATAGAAGCGGGCCTGAGCTTCATGAAAACAGGAGAAATCCCCGAAACACACGGCCCAATTGACGTATACGTTCCTGATAATGCCAAGCTTTCCTCAACCGGGCGCCTGCAATTTAAAGACCTTGAAGCCGAAGGATTCGAGATTCTCCCCCGTCAGGACGGGGATATAGGCACCATGGTCAAAAGCCCTCCGGCAAAAATTCTTCATGAAGCCAATCAATATTGGGTTTGTATCACCCCCAAAAAAGAAGACGGGCAAATCAAGTTTTTCCCTCCCAAATCTTCTTTTAAGCTTCTGGACGGCGCTGTTTCCGGAATCAACAAAATAGCTTTTGACGAAACATGGGAAATATTACCTGAACCTAACACAGGCGTAGCTCTCGAAAAGGACCAAACCTCTGCGCCTGAATCAGGCCGCTAAACTTTCCTCCGCCGGATTAAAATCAAGATCCAGCGCCTCGGCCACCGCTTTATGCGTGATTTTCCCACCACAAACATTAAGCCCTTCAAGAAAGTTCGGATTCTCTCCCAAAGCTGCCTTCCACCCTTTATTCGCCAGATCCAGAGCATACGGCAAAACGGAATGGTTCAGCGCCAACGCAGAAGACAGCGGAACCGCACCGGGCATATTGGCCACACAATAATGCACAACATTATCAACCACATACGTTGGATTATCATGCGTCGTGGCTTTCGAAGTTTCCGCGCACCCCCCTTGGTCGATCGCAATATCAACAAAAACCGATCCGGGAATCATCCCACCCAGCATATCTTTACGAATAAGCTGCGGCGCGGACGCCCCCGGAATCAAAACCGCGCCGATCACAAGATCCGCCTCCGGCAAAAGCCGCGCCAGCGTATCGGTGTTGGAATAAATAATATTCGCCCTGCCGATAAAATATTCATCCAGAAAACGCATGCGCTCATTTGATTTTTCAAGAATCGTCACATTCGCGCCCAGCCCCGTGGCCATCTGCGCCGCATGAAATCCCGCTACGCCGCCGCCGATAATCAAAACTTCCGCAGGCTTCACCCCCGGAACCCCACCAATCAAGCGTCCTGTTCCACCTTTATGCTTCTGCAAATGATACGCCCCCACCTGTACGGAAAGCCGCCCGGCAATCTCGCTCATCGGCTGAAGCAGCGGCAAACTGCGCCCGTCCTGTCCGGTAACCGTCTCATAGGCAATCGCAACGGCGCCCGAATCCATCAAGCCCCGCGCCTGCGCCGGGTCCGCCGCCAAATGCAGATAAGTAAACAAAACCTGCCCCGGACGCAGCATTTTACACTCCTGCGCCTGCGGCTCCTTCACCTTGACGATCATTTCCGCTTTTTCAAACACTTCTGCGGCATTAGCGGCAATTTTCGCCCCGGCCTGCTCATAATGCGCATCAGTGAAATTAATCGCCGCACCCGCCCCCGTTTCCACCAGAACCTCATGACCGTGACGCACCAGTTCGACAACCGACGAAGGCACAAGCCCCACGCGATGCTCAAGTGTTTTAATTTCTTTGGGAACACCAATCAGCATAAGAACCGCCTTTCAATTTAGATGTGTATTGATACTGCTCGAAATCTCTAAAAAAACAAGACGCAGCGCAGCAAACTTTACGCAAGTCCGCCCAGCAGCACGTATTTCATTTCCAGATATTCATCAATGCCGTATTTCGAACCTTCACGGCCAATGCCCGATTGCTTGATTCCGCCAAACGGCGCAACCTCGGTGGAAAGAATCGGTTTATTCACCGCCACCATGCCGTATTCCAGCGCTTCAGCCACCCGCCAGACCCGGCCATGATCGCGTGAATAGAAATAAGAGGCCAGCCCGTAGATTGTATCATTCGCCTGAGCAACCACATCCGCTTCATCGCTAAAACGAAACAATGGCGCAACCGGACCAAACGTTTCATCCGTGGCCACTTGCATATCTTTGGTCACATCCGTAAGCAAGGTCGGCTCAAAAAACAGCTCCCCGGCCTCAGCGGGCTTCCCACCCGTCACAAGCACCGCACCCTTTTCAAGCGCATCTTCAATATGCTCCTGCGCTTTTTGCATCCCGGCTTCATCAATCATCGGCCCGATATCAGTGCCCTCTTCCGCACCATCTCCAACTTTCAAAGCCTTAATCTTCACGGCCAATTTCTCCGCAAATTCATCATAAACACTGTCCTGCACATAAATCCGGTTGGCACACACGCAAGTCTGCCCCGCATTGCGAAACTTGCAGATCATCGCCCCGTCCACAGCCGCATCAATATCCGCATCATCAAACACGATAAACGGCGCATTCCCCCCAAGCTCCAGAGAAATTTTCTTAATGCCTTCCGCACATTGCTTCATCAAAATGCGTCCCACTTCCGTCGAACCGGTAAAGGAGAGCTTCCGCACCTTGTCATTCGCACAAAGCTCCGCGCCCACACCGCGCGCATCCGTTCCTGTTACCACATTAAATACGCCGGGTGGAATCCCCGCCTCTTCCGCCAACACCGCCAAAGTCGTCGCCGATAGCGGCGTTTGCGAAGCCGGGCGGCTCACCACCGCACACCCAGCCGCCAAAGCCGGACCGACCTTACGCGTAATCATCGCCGATGGAAAATTCCACGGCGTAATCGTCGCGCACACGCCAATCGGTTGCTTCAAAACCATCATCCGCGCACCCGGCACATTCGATGGAATCACATCCCCGTAAACCCGCTTGGCTTCTTCGGCAAAAAACTCAATAAAGCTCGCGCCGTACAGAACCTCTCCCTTTGCCTCAAACAAAGGCTTGCCCTGCTCCGCCGTCAGGATGGCCGCCAGATCATCCGCGTTTTGAACAATCAACTCATACCACCGGCGCAGCAACGCCGCGCGCTCCTTCGCCGGTTTCGCCGCCCATGCCGGAAAAGCTTTATCCGCGGCCTCAATCGCTTTTTGAACATCAGCAACATCAAGATCAGCAACCTCAGCCACCCTTTCGCCATTGGCCGGATTCGTCACAGAAAATTGCTTCGAGCCATCAAGCCACTTGCCAGCTATATAGGCTTTTCCTGTCAGGAGTTTTTTATTCGATAGATTCATAAGAAGATTTAACCACCAAGACACGAAGACACCAAGAAGAAATGATTTAAAAAAACTTGGTGTACTTGGTGCCTTGGTGGTTTTTTGAATTTAAGCCGCCCTGCTGCAATTTTGCCCAAAACGCTGCTCAACATACTCTTCAACAAGCTTCTGAAAGTCTGCCGCGATAGCCTCCCCGCGCAGCGTATGCGCCTTCTTCCCGTCAATAAACACCGGCGCAACCGGGCTTTCCCCCGTGCCGGGCAACGAAATTCCAATATCCGCATGCTTGGACTCGCCCGGACCGTTCACAATACACCCCATCACCGCAACTTTCAGCGTCTCAACACCGGGGTATTTTTCTTTCCAAACCGGCATCTTCGCATCCAGATCGGCCTGAATAGCTTGCGCAAGCTCCTGAAACACCGTCGAGGTCGTACGCCCACACCCCGGACACGCCGCCACTTCCGGCGCAAAAGAACGCAAGCCCAGCGCCTGCAAGATCTCCTTGCAAACCTTAACCTCGAGCGTCCGGTCCCCGCCCGGCTCCGGTGTCAGCGAAGCGCGAATCGTATCACCTATACCCTCGTTAAGAAGTATCCCCTCACCCAAAGCCGTCGCAACAATTCCTTTCGAACCCATCCCCGCCTCGGTCAAACCAAGATGCAAAGCATAATCGCTGCGCCGCGCCAACGCGCGGTAAACCGCAATCAAATCCTGCACCCGCGAAACCTTGGCAGAAAGAATAATCTGGTCTTTACGCAAACCGACCTCAAGCGCCTTCTCCGCGCTTATCAACGCCGATTGCACCAGCGTTTCACGCATAACAGCGTCCGACTCCCACGGCTCCGCCCTCTGCGCATTCTCATCCATAAGCTTCGTCGCCAGCGCCGCATCAAGGCTCCCCCAATTCACGCCAATCCGCACCGCCTTGTTGTACTCCACCGCTTTTTCCAGCATCACCTCGAACTGCGCGTCATGCTTCTTCCCAAAACCGACATTCCCCGGATTAATCCGGTACTTGTCCAGCGCCGCGCAAAGGCCCGGATATTCGGAGAGCAACGTATGCCCGTTATAATGAAAACACCCGGCCAAAGGCACATCCAGCCCCGCCTGCTCCAACCGCTCCCGCAACGCAATCACGCCCTTCGCCGCCTGCTCATTATTCACCGTAACGCGGATAATCTCAGAACCTGCAAGAAACAGCTCCCGCACCTGCGCAAAGGTCTTCTCAACATCCGCCGTATCCGTGTTGGTCATCGACTGCACAACCACAGGCGCGCGGCCGCCCACAACAACATTGCGAACCTTCACCGCATGCGTCTTATGACGCAAATTTTGAGCAATCTCAACCATGCGCTTTATGTAGACCCAATATAACGGAAAATCAAGGAAATGGTGGGCGATGACAGGGTCGAACTGCCGACATCCTCGGTGTAAACGAGGCGCTCTACCACTGAGCTAATCGCCCTTACCAAGTAAGGATTGCGTATATCTAATGGCTCTCCCACCAAAAATCAAGCCTCTTCCCACATAAAAAAGCCCCGCATCACCGCAGGGCTTTTAAAATGAATACAATATCCCGCTTAATAGGGGAACGCCCAACGGCGATTACTTGTTAACAGCTTCTTTCAGCTCTTTACCGGCCTTGAATTTAGGCTGCTTGGAAGCCGGAATCTTGATCGGCTCGCCTGTGCGTGGGTTACGGCCTGTTGTCGCAGCGCGCTTGGCAACTGAGAATGTACCGAAACCAACCAAACGAACGTCATCACCTTTTTTCAAGGCGCCTTTAACGGCATCAATAACAGCGTCTACGGCAGCAGCAGCTTTTGTTTTAGAGATATCGGCTGAATCAGCCACTTTTGATACTAGGTCTTGCTTGTTCATAAGAACCCCCTTCAGGTTAAAGTTAAGCAAATGGTTTTTTCGAAAAGACTTCAAAAAAACCCTTTTGAAATCCCTTGAAAGCGAATGCCAGCAAGGTTTTTCAATTGGTGTAGAGAATCTTTTAGGCCTTTTTTTCGAATGAATCAATGGGTAATTAAGTCTTTACCCTTACTTTCTGCACTTTTTGAAGGAATTTGCTCAATTTTCGCCTCAGAATCCGCATTAATAGGCTGAAGGGATTCCAGCAAAGCATGCGCAAGCACCTCGTCAATATTCCGTACACTGACAATTTCAAGATCCCTTTTCACATTCGCCGGAATATCTTCAAGGTCTTTCACGTTATCTTCGGGTATCAAAACTTTCTTGATACCGCCGCGAACAGCGCCCAAAAGCTTTTCCTTCAAACCGCCGATTTCCGTGACCTTACCGCGCAGATTGACCTCTCCCGTCATCGCAATATCCTTGCTCACCGGAATCCCGGTTAAACACGATACAATCGAAGTCACCATCGCCGCGCCCGCAGACGGGCCGTCTTTCGGTACCGCCCCTTCGGGCACGTGGACATGAATCTGCTTCTTCTGCAAAGCTTCATAATCAATCCCGTACTGCGCCGCACGCGATTTAATCAGCATTTCGGCAACCGTAATTGATTCTTTCATCACGTCTTTAAGGTTCCCGGTCATTGAAACCTTGCCGTCCTTGCCTTCATAGCTGACCGCTTCAATCTGCAAAATAGAACCGCCGACCTCGGAATAGGAAAGCCCGCTCACAACACCGATATTGTCATGCTCGTCAATTTCCCGGCTGGAGAATTTCTTAACACCTGCATATTTCTCAAGAGTACGCGGCGTAATAAAAATCTTTTCCTTGCCCTTCATCAAAATCTCTTTGATCGCCTTCCGGCAAAGGCCCGCAATTTCACGCTCAAGATTTCGCACACCGGCCTCGCGCGTATAAAAGCGAATAAGATCGCGCAAACCGTTATCGCTGATCTTAAATTCATCTTTCTTAAGCCCGCACGCCTTCATCTGCTTCTTCAGCAAATGACGCTTAACAATCTCCAGCTTTTCATCCTCCGTATAACCGGAAATGCGGATAATCTCCATCCGGTCCAGCAACGGACGCGGCATCTCCGCCAGATTATTCGCCGTACATACAAACATCACATCCGACAAATCATAATCAAGCTCCAGATAATGATCCTGAAATGTTGCATTCTGCTCTGGGTCAAGCACCTCAAGCAACGCCGAACTCGGATCCCCGCGCCAGTCGTTGCCCAGCTTGTCCACCTCGTCAAACAAGAACAGCGGGTTCACCGTCTTGGCTTTTTTCATACCCTGAATAATTTTGCCCGGCAAAGCCCCGACATAAGTCCGCCGATGTCCGCGAATCTCGCTCTCGTCACGCACACCACCCAAAGACATCCGTACAAAATTCCGGTTCGTCGCTTTCGCGATTGATTGCCCAAGCGAGGTCTTACCAACCCCCGGCGGTCCAACCAGACACAAAATAGGCCCCTTCACCTTCTTCGTCCGTTGTTGCACAGCCAGATATTCAAGAATACGTTCTTTGACCTTTTCCAAACCGTAATGATCGGCGTTCAAAACCTTCTTCGCCGCTTTAATATCGGACTTCACCCGGCTGCGTTTTTTCCACGGCACACCCAGAATCCAGTCCAGATAGTTCCGCACAACGGTCGCCTCCGCCGACATCGGCGACATCTGGCGAAGTTTCTTCAATTCCTTATCAGCACGCTCCTTGGCCTCCTTCGGCAACTTGGCATCTTCAATAGATTTTTCCAACTCGCCCATTTCATCAAGGCCGTCTTCCCCCTCGCCAAGCTCTTTTTGAATCGCCTTCATCTGCTCGTTCAGGTAATACTCGCGCTGGGTTTTCTCCATCTGACGCTTCACACGGCTCCGCACACGCTTTTCAACCTGAAGAACGCCGATCTCGCCTTCCATAAAACCGTAGATCCGCTCAAGCCGCTCCTGCAAGCCCGGCACCTCCAAAAGCTCCTGCTTCTGCTCAATCTTAAGCGCCAGATGAGAAGCAATCGTATCGGCCATCTTCACCGGTTCTTCAATCTGATTCACCGAAACAATCACCTCTGGCGGGATCTTTTTATTCAGCTTCACATATTGCTCAAACTGCGACGTCACCGCCCGCGCCAACGCCTCAAGCTCATCGCTCATAACCGTCGTATCGACAATGCCCTCCGTCTGCGCCTCCAGGAAATCTTTATTATCCAGAAACTTGGAAACTTTCACCCGCTCTCCGCCTTCAACCAGAACCTTTACAGTCCCGTCCGGCAGCTTCAAAAGCTGCAAAATCGTCCCGATCGTCCCGATATCATAAAGCTGATCAGCTGCCGGATCGTCATCAGACGGCGATTTCTGCGTCAAAAGCAGGATCTGCTTGTTTTCATGCATCACATGCTCAAGCGCCTGTACAGATTTATCCCGCCCCACAAAAAGCGGCACAATCATATGCGGAAAAACAACAATATCGCGCAGCGGCAATACGGCATAGCTTTGGGCTGAAGGTTTGGAACTTCCTAACATATCGGTCCTTATTTAAACGGTTAAATCCTTAACAGAAGAGAGAAATGGCGCCTTTAGGGCAAAAATCAATCCATCCCCCTATATTAAGGGCAAAACCTTTATTTTTTCTTATCTTTTTCATCAGAAAGCACATGATTCGCGACAACTTCATCAATAAGCCCGAATTTCTTGGCTTCCTCCGCACTCATAAAATTATCGCGATCCATCGCCTTTTCAACGTCAGCAAGCTTTTGCCCCGTATGATGCACGTAAATATCATTCAGTTTTTCCCGCAAACGCAGGATTTCCCTGGCCTGAATCTCGATATCCGAAGCCTGCCCGCGCGCCCCGCCACTTGGCTGGTGAATCATAATCCGTGAGTTAGGCAAAGAATAACGGTGCTTGGCCTGCCCCGCCGCCAGCAAAAGCGAACCCATAGACGCCGCCTGCCCCATACACACCGTATGAACCTCCGGCTTGATATACTGCATCGTGTCATACATCGCCAGTCCCGCCGTCACGACGCCGCCCGGAGAGTTAATATAAAACGAAATCGGCTTCTTCGGGTTTTCTGATTCCAGAAACAAAAACTGCGCACAAATAAGCGCCGACACCCCGTCATGCACCTCCCCGTTCAGGAAAATAATCCGCTCTTTCAACAGGCGCGAATAAATATCAAACGCCCGCTCTCCGCGGTTTGTTTGTTCAATAACGGTGGGAACCAGAGTATTGGCGTAAACTTCAAAAGGATCGCGTTCGTTAAAATCTGCTGACATGTTTTTTCTTATCCGAATGGTTAAAGGAATTGAATACAGCTACACCGTAGCCGAGGAGCCACGGTGTATTCAAGTCTGAATATAAAATTATGAACTCTGTTAAGAGCCTTTTTTAGCTTTAGCCGCAGGCTTCTTATCACCGTCTTTTTTCGCAGCCGCTTTCTTTTTCGCCTCAGGCTTCTCATCGCCTTCTTCATCCAGCGCCTTCAAAAGCTCATCCTGCGAAACGCTCTTTTCCTTCACCTCGGCCAGTTCAAGAATGTAATCAACGACTTTTTCCTCGAACAAAGGCGCTCTCAAAGACTCAAGCGCTTGTGGATTCTTCCCGTAATAATCGAACACTTCTCTTTCCTGCCCCGGAAATTTCTGCGCTTCGCTAATCACGGCCTTGTGCAACTCGGGATCAGCAACGCTAATCCCCTGCTCATTCCCGATTTCCGCTAAAAGCAACCCCAAACGCACCCGGCGCTCGCCAATCGCTTCATACTCTTTCTTCTCTTTCGCGCTCAACTCCGCATCCTCGCCGTTACGCTGACGCTCCAGCTTGATCTGTTCAAGAATATGCGTGTTTTCCATCTCCAGCATGCCCGGCGGAACATCAAACTTGTTCGCCGCGTCCAGCGCATCCAGAAGCTCTTTCTTTAAGACCATCCGGGAATGACCATCCAGCTCTTTCTGGAGCTGTTCCTTAACAGCCTCTTTAAGCGCCTTAAGGTCGTCCAGCCCAAGCTGCTTGGCAAAATCATCGTTGATCTCCGCTTCCGCAGGCTCGCGAATTTCATGAATTTCAACATCGAAAATCGCATCACGCCCGGCAAGCTCTTTCGCCCCGTAATTCTCAGGGAAAGCCACCTTAACCTCAACCTTCTCGCCCGCCTTCTTGCCAACAAGCTGCTCCTCAAAGCCGGGAATAAATGTGCCCGAACCAAGCTTAAGCTGATGCCCGTGCGCATGCATCCCTTCATGCTCCACATTGTCGTCGGCTGTGCGTCCATGGAAATCAATCACAACGGTCTCACCGTCTTTGGCCCCGCGCTTGGCTTCAACAGGTTTCGTTGTTTCATTATTCTCCGCAATCCGCGCCAACGCCTCTTCAATCTCCTTATCCGAAGGTGCCGCAACCCGCTTGGTCAGCTTGATATCCTTAAGCGGCGCAATCTTAAACTCCGGCATAGCCTCAACCTGAACGGTGTAGACAAGGTCATTTCCCTCGCCAAAGTCTTTGCTTTTTACCTCAATCTTCGGCTGGAGCGCCGGTTTAATCTTCTTGTCCGAAAGCGCTTTTTGCGACGTTTCATTCACCGCCGCTTCCAGAATTTCACCAAGAATAGCCTTGCCATAGCGTTTTTTCAGCATCGCCGCAGGCACCTTGCCCTTGCGAAAACCCGGCATATTCGCCGTCTTACCAATTTCTTGAAGTTTTACATCAACACGCTTCTCTATATCATTGGCCGGAATAGTAATTTCAAGCTCATGATTAAGGCCTTCTGATTTAATTTCTTTCACTTTCATAACAATAACTTCTTAGCTTCTCTTCTGTTAAACAACCCGCGCCCCGGCCAATTGCAAAAGGCCGAAACACTTAAAAAAATATGGTGCCACGAGAGAGAATTGAACTCTCGACCTCACCCTTCATACTCACTACGGCTTTCGCCGCCACCTTCGCAGGTGTTTGTAGCCTGGACTATCTCTTCACCATAACCATCCGGCCTTAGGTGCCGCCCTTTTAGTCTCTACACCTTCCCCTTGCTATAAAAAGGCTTGGGGCTTGGCTCGGGATTGCCATTTGACAGGTTTCCCCGAATTTGAGCGGTGATCTCCCGCCGGTTTCCCGCGCGGGCAGGCAATTAAAATTACCAAGGGTGCGCTCTACCACTGAGCTACCGCGGCTTTTTGTTAAAGCGAGTGCAACGTACAATATTATTTTTCCCCTGTCATCCCCAATTTGGAAGCAACCGCCGATTAATTTCGTACGTTAAAAATATAAAAATTTACAAGAAATAAGGTTTAAACAGCCACAAGATCCAGACTGTCAACACCGCCCTCTGCCGATAGCCCGCCACCAATCCAGCCCAAATCTCTGGCTTTGTTGAAGGCCAGCAAGGCCGTGGTCGCAGCGCCCGACCCCCCGCCCATATCAAGCGTAGCCGCAGCCTTCGTAAAAAAAGCGTTGATAATGCCGCTGGATACAGCCTCTTCCGCCGCCACGCTTGCAACCTGCGTGACCGGAGCCTCCACCGCAGCAGAAGCCAGCTCTGTTGTCACCTCTTCCGCCACAGCCTCATGCGCCGCATGCATATGCGCCAGCGGCTCCGGCGGCGGGGCAGCGGCCATATTAACCGTTCCGCCATAATCCGGAATGCTTGTCATATGGGTGTTTTGCTGTTGCGCGGCCTCAACTTCCAGATTTCTTAAGTTTCTGTCAAAACGCTGCGCATCCCGGGCCATCAATTGCTCCGGTGTTAAAGGCCCGGTCGAAGCCGCAGACCCCGCCGTCCAGCGGCCATCGACCCCGGCATTCCATAACCCCTTAAGCCCCGTCCAACACCCTTTAATGGCTTCACCAACACCAGACATACCGGTTTTTACAAGCTCCGGATGAACAAGCTCCTCGGGACCATATGCATACCGCCCCAAAGGATCATGCAACACGTTGGAATAAAACGAACCCGGATCGGTCAGCATCTCCCCAATAGAGGCATTGGGATTACGCATCAGAACCCTGTTAGCACCCGCACCAATCGCAGGAAAAATTAACAGGCTACCAAAACTTAATACTTTGGCGGCAAACGTATTTCCACTATATGCCAAACCACCAACTTTTTTAGCTATGCCACCAAAAATGCCCGCAAGTGCACCCGCCATGCCTATTCTCCATTACTATCCGTTAATAGCGTTATGAATATTAACAAAAAATTAAGGAAAATACAACATTTCACCATAACGCATTGTTTTTCCATGCTATTCTGCTGCTATTTTATCGCCCTTCCGCTCTAAAAGCGGCTTCAGATATTGCCCCGTATAGCTTTCCTTCGCCGCACAAATCTCCTCCGGAGCGCCCGTAGCAATAATCCGCCCGCCTTTGTGCCCGCCTTCCGGCCCGATATCAATCAGGTAATCCGCCGTTTTAATCACATCCAGATTATGCTCGATCACCACCACCGTATTCCCCTTATCGACCAGAGAATGCAGCACTTCGAGCAACTTACGAACATCTTCAAAATGCAGCCCCGTCGTCGGTTCATCCAATATATACAGCGTCTTGCCCGTCGAGCGCTTCGAAAGCTCTTTCGACAGCTTCACCCGCTGGGCTTCCCCGCCGCTCAAAGTCGTCGCCTGCTGTCCCACCTTAATATAGGTCAACCCCACATCTTTAAGCGTCTGCATCTTGTCACGAATAGACGGCACCGCCTTAAAGAACGCCAAAGCCTCCTCCACACTCATATCCAGAACATCGGCAATGGATTTGTCCTTATATTTAATCTCCAGCGTTTCACGGTTATAACGCCGGCCATGGCATGTCTCACATTCAACATAAACATCAGGCAGGAAATGCATCTCGATCTTGATAACCCCGTCACCGCTGCACGCCTCGCAACGCCCGCCCTTCACATTAAAAGAGAAGCGCCCCGGCCCATACCCCCGTGCCTTGGCTTCGGGCAGCCCGGCATACCATTCCCGAATGGGGGTAAACGCCCCGGTATAGGTCGCCGGGTTTGATCGCGGCGTACGGCCAATCGGCGACTGGTCGATATCAATCACCTTATCGACAAACGCCAGCCCCTTGATCTCCTTATGCGGCAAAGGTTGCTCTTTCGATTTCATCAGGGTTTTGCTCGCCGCGCGATACAGCGTATCAATCGTAAAGCTTGACTTGCCGCTGCCCGAAACCCCCGTCACACAGGTAAACGTGCCGAGTGGAATTTTCGCCGAGACATTTTGCAAATTGTTGCCGCTGGCCTCAACCACCTCAAGATACTGCTTTTTCTTGCCCGTTCGGCGCGCATCCGGCACAGCAATCTCTTTTTTCCCGCTCAGATAATCCGCCGTCAGGCTGTTTTGAGCGCTTAAAATCTCCTCCAGCGGCCCCTCAGCCACAACTTGCCCGCCATGAATACCAGCCCCCGGCCCCATATCAATCACATGATCCGCCGCGCGAATCGCATCTTCGTCATGCTCGACCACAATCACCGTATTGCCCATATCGCGCAATTTCGTCAGCGTTTCCAGCAAACGGTTATTATCGCGTTGGTGCAACCCGATAGACGGCTCATCAAGCACATACAGCACACCCGTAAGTCCCGAACCGATTTGCGAAGCCAGACGAATCCGCTGGCTCTCCCCACCTGAAAGCGTCCCCGAAGAACGCGAAAGATTGAGATAATCCAGCCCCACATTGCGCAGAAACGAAAGCCGCTCATTAATCTCCTTCAAAATCTTTTCCGCAATCTGCTGCTGCTGTTTGTTCAGCGTCTCATTAACGCCCGCAAACCACTCACCCGCCTCTTCAATAGAAAGCTGGCTGATCTCGCCGATATGTTTTGTGTTGATTTTCACCGCCAACGCCTCAGGCTTCAAACGAAAATTCCCGCATGCCTCACACGGCGCGGAGTTCTGATATTTCGAAAGCTCTTCCCGCGCCGAATTGGAATCGGTTTCCAGCAACCGCCGCTCCAGCGATGGAATAACCCCCTCAAACGGTTTGTTCGACTTCCACGTACTTTCCGTCTTCGTCTCATACGTGATGGGAATCACCGTATCGCCCGAACCGTAAAGAATTTTCTCCTGCCCCGCGCGCGCCAGCTTTGCCCACGGCGCATCCATATCCAAACCGTAATGCGCCGCCACAGCCTCCAAAGCCTGCATATAAAACGGTGCAAAGCCTTTTGACCACGGCTCAACCGCGCCCTTGCGGATAGATTTGGAAGAATCCGGCACCACCAGTTCCTCGTCCATATACATCTTGACACCCAGCCCGTCGCAATGCGGACACGCCCCATGCGGTGAGTTAAAGGAAAACAGGCGCGGCTCAATTTCGGGAATCGTAAAACCGGAAACCGGACAGGCATATTTCTCGCTAAAAATCTCCTGGCCGCCGTCATCGGCGTTTTCCGCAACAACCAGCCCATCGGCCAGACGCAAGGCCGTCTCTACCGAATCCGCCAACCGGTTGCCCATATCCCCGCGCACCACAATGCGGTCCACCACAACCTCAATATCGTGCTTGAGCTTTTTATCCAGCTCCGGCACATCCGGTATCTCATACAGCGTCCCGTCCACCTTCACCCGCTGAAAACCCTTGGCTTGCAGGTCTTTAAACTCCTTGCGGTACTCACCCTTGCGCCCGCGCACAATCGGCGCAAGAATGTACAGCTTCGTCCCCTCGCCCATCGCGGTAATGCGATCAACAATCTCCGAAACGGTTTGTGAGGCAATCGGCTTGCCCGTAGCCGGGGAGTAAGGCACACCCACCCGCGCCCACAACAACCGCATATAATCGTGAATTTCCGTCACCGTCCCCACGGTCGAGCGCGGATTGCGCGACGTGGTTTTCTGCTCAATCGAAATCGCAGGCGATAGCCCCTCAATCGAATCCACATCCGGCTTTTGCATCAACTCCAAAAACTGCCGCGCATAGGCCGACAGGCTCTCAACATACCGCCGCTGCCCCTCCGCATAAATCGTATCAAACGCCAGTGATGATTTCCCGCTGCCCGAAAGCCCCGTAATGACAATCAGCTTGTCCCGCGGCATATCCACACTGATATCTTTTAAATTATGTTCCCGCGCCCCGCGCACTGAAAGTGTCTTCAACATAATGTTCTTTATATGTTCTTTTTTCTTGTCATACCAGTAAAACTTTGAAACTTTATATGGGACAGGCTTTGCCGAAGTCCAATACTTATTTGCATTGCCCGTCCAGAGGTCTATAGTAAGGCTTCATTCAAGACTTATAAGGAGTAAAAACGTGGCTGGTTCATTGAATAAAGTGACTTTAATCGGAAATCTCGGCGCCGACCCCGAAATACGGTCCATGCAAAGCGGCGATGAGGTCTGCAACCTCTCCATCGCAACAACGGAAAGCTGGAAAGACAAGCAAACCGGCGAACGCAAGGACAAAACCGAATGGCACCGCGTGGTCATTTTCAGCCCCGGCCTTGTAAATGTATGTAAAAACTACCTGAAAAAAGGCTCCAAAATTTATGTCGAAGGCCAGCTCCAGACCCGCAGTTGGGAACAGGACGGCCAGAAAAAATACACCACCGAAGTCGTCCTGCGCGGCTATGACGCCAAACTTGTCATGCTCGACAGCCGTGGCGGCAACGACAATGCCGGATATAGCGCCGGTGGCGGCGGTTCGTTCAATGACAGCCAGTCCGGCGGATACAGCCACGGCGCGCCCGCACAGGCACAGGCCGCCGCCCCCGTCGATGAACTGGAAGACGAAATTCCGTTTTAAAATTATATGTTTCAGTTCCTCAAACGTCATTGCGAGCATCAGCGAAGCAATCCAGCCAAAAAATGGATTGCTTTGTCGCTAACACTCCTCGCAATGACCGCGTTTGTTTTTCCGGCCAAAGCGGATGATTTCGCCCGGCGTCTGGAGTTGGCCGAAAAAATGCTCGAAATCCGCCCGGCCAAAGTGCAGCTCGAATCCGCCGTGGATTCCTATATCGGCAATTACCTCTTTACCCACCCGGAAAAAGAACAGCAGCTCTTCCGCACCGCCGTGTTAAACGTCATGAATCCCAAAGCCTTGGAAAAACTCTCCATAGACGCCTACGCCGAAACCTTTACGCTAAAGGAACTGGAATCCATGGTCGAATATTATTCCAAACCCGAAGCCCAAAGCGCCCGTGAAAAACAAGCCGAATTCAACCGAAAAGTCGCCCCCGAAATAGTAAAGATGCTCGACCAGGCACTGATGAAAGCACGCACGGAATCAAAAATCCCATAAGGCCTCCCTCATGGATATAACCCTGATAAGCTTCCTGACCTTTTTCGCACTGTTCACCGCAGTCGGCCTCGCCGCATCGTTTTTCCGCAAAAACAATATCGAGGATTACTTCCTCGCCTCCCGCAACGTCCCAGCATGGCTCGTTGCCCTCTCATACGGCGCAACCATTTCCTCCGGCGCCACCTTTATCGGTTTTGCCGGGCTGGCTTATAACGCAGGGCTGACAGCCGTGTTTGCTATTGTCGGCCTCACAATCGGCGACCATATCGGCTGGATCATTGCCGGAAACAAAATCCGCCGCAAAGGCATAGAGACAAAGGCCCACACCTACCCTTCCCTCGTCGGCAAACTCGGCGAGCGCAATTTCCAGATCGTCACCGTTATCACCGCCATGCTCACCGTTATTTTTATGGGCACCTATTGCAGTGCTCAACTCGTCGCAGGCGCTAAAATCGGCCAAAGCCTGTTCGAATGGGATTATAACATTTTTGTCTTTACCGGCGCGGCTGTACTGCTGGCTTATTGCTGGGCAGGTGGCATCCGCGCCTCCATCTGGACCGACGCAGTGCAGGCCATCATCATCATGCTATCCCTGCTCGTCCTTGTAATCGTCGCCATGAATCAGCTCGGCGGTTTCACCGCGCTTTATGACCGGCTCGCTGCAATCGACCCCAAACTGGTCAACCCTTTTCAGGTTAAATTTATCTCCGTATTTGTCGGCTGGGTCGCCTTCGGCATCGGCGTTTTGGGACAGCCCCAGCTTATGGTGCGCCATATGGTTGCCCGCTCGGATAAAGACCTTGTCACCGCCCGGCGCATCTATCTCGGCTGGCGCTGGAGCGTCCTGCTCCTCGCCACGCTGGTTGGCTTCATCGCCCGCGTCATGATCCCCGAAATCGAAGGGGGGTTCGATGCCGAACTCTCAATCCCCGCACTCTGGGAAAACCTCCTGCCGCCCGTCCTCGTCGGCCTTCTCGTCGCCGGACTGTTTTCCGCCACCATGTCCACAGCCGACTCTTTGCTTCTGGCCGCTTCCTCTGCGCTCACACAGCATGTCTTCCCGCAACTGCGCAACTCTTACGCTTTCGCCCGCCTCGGCACAGTTCTGGTCATCGTCTTTATCGTCACAATCGCTCTACTGGCCAGCCAGAACGTCCTCTCACTGGTGGTTCTCGCATGGGGCGGCATGGCCTCGGCGCTCACACCGCTGGTCGTTCTCATGCTACTGGGCGCACGCCCAACGCAGCGCCTCGCCGTCACCATGATGGTCGCCGGTTTCGGCGTGGCCGTATACTGGCGTCACGGTCTCGGCCTGCACGCAGAGTTAATGGATCTCGTCCCCGGCATGATGACAGGTTTTGCTATCTTTACAGCCTCATATTTGCTAGAAAAATACATTAAACCTGAATCACAAGAAACCTAAGAGTACCAAGGGCTACACATGAGCGACTCCTCCACCACCGAAGACAGCCAAATCCCCACCATTTCCCTCGAAGAGGAGATGAAGCAATCCTACCTCGATTACGCCATGAGCGTCATCGTCTCCCGCGCCTTGCCCGATGTGCGCGATGGCCTCAAACCCGTCCACCGCCGCATCCTCTACGCCATGAAAGAGGGCGGCTACACCTCCGATAAGCCCTACAAAAAATCCGCCCGTATCGTCGGGGATGTCATGGGTAAATACCACCCCCACGGCGACGCCGCCATTTACGATTCCATGGTGCGCATGGCCCAGCCATGGTCCCTGCGCCTGCCCCTCATCGACGGACAAGGAAACTTCGGCTCCATGGATGGCGACAGCCCCGCCGCCATGCGTTACACCGAGGCCCGTATGGACAAAGCCGCCGAAACCATTCTCGCCGATATCGACAAGGAAACCGTCGATTTCCGCCCGAACTACGACGAATCTTTAAGCGAACCCGTTGTCCTGCCCTCGCGCATCCCCAACCTGCTCGTAAATGGCGCAGGCGGTATCGCCGTGGGTATGGCCACAAACATCCCCCCGCACAATCTGTGTGAAGTCGTCGACGCCTGCGTCGCCATGGTCGATAACCCGGAAATCACCACCGAACAAATCAACGAAATCATTCCCGGCCCGGACTTCCCCACAGGCGCTTACATCATGGGCCGCAGCGGCATCCATAAAGCCTACCACACCGGCAACGGCTCGGTGGTTATGCGCGCCAAAACCTCCATCGAGGAAATCGGCAAACGCGAAGCCATCATCGTCCACGAAATCCCCTATCTGGTGAACAAGGGCAAATTGCTCGAACGCCTCGGCGAAGTCGGTCGCGAAAAAATCGTCGAAGACATCGCCGAAATCCGTGACGAATCCGACCGCGACGGCGTGCGCATCGTAATTGAACTCAAAACCGGCGCAATCTCCGATGTCGTGCTGAACCAACTCTTCAAACACACGGCGCTGCAATCCAACTTCGCCTGCAACATGGTCGCCCTGCATAACGGCAAACCGCAGATGATGCTGATCCGCGACATGATAAAAGCCTTCGTAAAATTCCGCGAGGAAGTCATCACCCGCCGCACCATCTATGAACTCGGCAAAGCCCGCGACCGCGCCCATATCTTGGCCGGTCTCGCCGTGGCCGTGGCCAATATTGATGAAATCATCGCCCTCATCCGCGCAGCCAAAGACCCCGCCGAAGCCCGTGAAGGCCTGATGGCCAAGCCATGGCCCGCCAAGGATATCGCCCCGCTCATCGAATTGATCGACGATCCCGAACACCCGGTCGAAAACGGCAAATACCAGATGTCAGAGGCCCAAGCCAGAGCCATCCTCGAACTCCGCCTGCACCGCCTCACCGGGCTTGAGCGCGATAAAATCGCCGAAGAGCTTAAGGAAATCACCGATAAAATCGCTGAATATCTCGCCATCCTCGCCGATCGCGCAAAACTCCTCGAAGTCCTTGTCGAAGAGCTTAAAGAAGTCAAGGAACGGTTCGGCACGCCCCGCCGTACCGAGCTTTGCGAAGCCGAATTCGAAATGGACATGGAAGACCTTATCCAGCGCGAAGATATGGTCGTCACCATCACCCATGAAGGCTACGTCAAGCGCGTCCCGCTTGACACTTACCGCGCCCAGCGCCGCGGCGGCAAAGGCCGCGCCGGAATGGCCACAAAAGACGAAGATTTCGTCTCCGACCTCTTCGTCGCCTCCACCCACACACCGATCCTGTTTTTCACCTCGCGCGGCATCGTGCATAAGATGAAAGTCTATCAGCTCCCGCTCGGCTCCCCGCAATCAAAGGGCAAAGCGATCATCAACCTGCTCCCCCTTGAAAAGGACGAAAAAGTCAGCGTTTACATGCGCATGCCGGAGAATCTTGATGGATTGGATCATCTTAACCTCATGTTCGCCACATCGCATGGCTCGGTACGCCGGAACAAACTTTCCGATTTCGCCAACATCCGCTCGAACGGCCTGATCGCAATGAAACTCGCCGAAAATGAAAGCCTCGTTTCCGTCAAAATCTGCGCCGAAGACGAAGATGTCATGCTCGCCACAAAAATGGGCAAGGCCATCCGCTTCCCTGTCACCGATATCCGCGTATTCGCAGGACGAAACTCCACCGGCGTACGCGGCGTAAAACTCGCGCAAAAAGGCGACGAAGTCATCTCCATGTCCGTCCTCAAACATATCGACATCACCCCCGACGAGCGCAACGCCTACCTCAAGGCCGCAAGCCAAATCGTCGGCAGCGATGATGAAGGGTTCGAATATGAAGAAACCGACCTCGAACTCTCCGAAGAGCGCTTCCGCGAATTGCTTGGAAAAGAACAAATTCTCCTGAGCATCTCCAACAAAGGCTTCGGCAAGCGCACCTCCGCTTACGAATACCGCGTTTCCGGACGCGGCGGACAGGGCGTCACCAACATGAACCTGACCAAAAAGAACGGCGGCGAAGTGGTCGCCACGTTCCCCGTCACCGACAGCCACCAGATCATGCTCGTCACAGACAAAGGCAAGCTCATCCGCACGCCTGTCGAAAATATCCGCACCACAGGCCGCAGCGCTCAGGGCGTCACCATCTTCAAGGTTGGCGACGATGAAAACGTCGTCTCCGTCGCCTGGCTGATTCAAGAAGACGAGGAAGAAGAAAATCAGGAAGGCGAGACAGGCGAAGCCGCCCCGTCACCCGAAGCCTCACAACCGGGCGGAGAGAACACCGGCGATGAAGAATAAATCGGCAGGCATAGCGCTTACGCTCGTTCTCATGGCAACGTGTATCAGCCTTCCCGCAAGCGCGGCCTGTGAGGTCGAAGGCCAGTTCCCATACACGGACCCGTTCGGCATCGAACAATGCCCCGAAGAGCTAAACCGCTGGATGCAGCGCCTCAACGCCTGCACCGAACATGCGCAGGCTTTTGGCATCCCCGGAATGTCCGACGAAGAAATGGAAAAACGCGAATGGGCCATGATCGACCTTGAATGTTGCAAAACCGGCTGTGATTACTACGACTTGAAAGAAAAATACGCCGAAAACCCCTCTTATATAGGCGTTCTGGACCAATACGCAAAACGCGTCCACGGGGAAGACCAAAACCCAGAATGCATCAAGCCCGGCAGCGAACTTGAAAAGAAATACGGCCTGAACCTCAGCGCCACCCCGGGCGAAAGACCCGCCCATATCCCGGAAACCACGCTTCCGGGAAATACCGAAACCATGACACCGCTAGAAAAAACGTCTGAAAGCGATGACTCAGAACAATAACGGAAAATATCTCACCGGCGTTTACCCCGGCACCTTTGACCCGGTCACAAAGGGGCACCTCCACCTCATCCGCCGCGCCTCACGCATGGTCGACAAACTCATTATCGGCGTGGCTGATAATGCGCGCAAAGGGCCCCTCTTCTCTCATGAAGAACGCGCCCGGCTTATCAAAACCGATATCGCCAATATGAACGAAAAGGGCTGCGAGATTGAGGTGCGCAGCTTCGACAACCTCCTCGTCCATTTCGCCAAAGACATGAACGCCTCATGCATTTTCCGCGGCCTGCGCGCCGTTTCGGACTTTGAATACGAATTCCAACTCACCGGCATGAACACCAGACTCGACCCCGATATTGAAACCGTCTTCCTCATGGCCGCAGAAAAATGGCAGTTTGTATCGGCCAGTTTCGTAAAGGAAATCTGCTCTTTAGGCGGCGACATTGACGAATTCGTCACCCCTCAGGTCGCAAAGGCACTCCGGGCTAAATTCAAGGCTTGACGCGAGGCTACGAAATCCATATGTTTCGACAGTCTTTTCTAAAGACTTTCACATGATCGCTTAGCTCAGCTGGTAGAGCAACTGACTTTTAATCAGTAGGTCGAGGGTTCGAATCCCTCAGCGATCACCATTTAGTCTCCTTTTTCACGGTATATGAGAGAATTGGCGCATGAAGCGCGGGGTTCTGCGCGACTTGCGGCAGCGTAGATTTTGCTGGGACGGCTGAGAATATAGGTTTTGGGCTAAAAATGCCGTTTTTCTCAGATCGGGTTTTCGGGAGTCCCTCTAATTTGTGAGAATGGTTTGGAGAGCATCAAAGCTATTCCGTATCATTTTGCCAACACGGCTGCGGTCGACGCCTTCGCGGGTAGCAATAGCATCAATCGTTAATCCATCAAAATGCTCGTCCCGCCAGATGATGCCTTGAATAAGGTTTTTCAGTTCTCTGGACGGTAAATCAAAAGGATCGTGCTGTTTTAGGTTTTTGGCCTTTAAAATCAAAGTACCGTCCTGTGCTTTGTGATTTTTATACGGAATAGAAATAACATGGGTTCTGTCTGGTACAGAAACGTCAATCTGTCCTGAAAACAATGTGCTTAAAGCCTGCGTTTGAATAAATATTTCCAAACGATCCTTTTGAACAATGATTTTTTGAATTGCATTATAAAAATCAGGCAGACTTTTGTTTTGAAAGAAAGACTGCAGATAATTGAGGGTGTGACGATCTTCAACAATGCCCAACGCAAGAATTTTGGCCAGTTTCTCTGGATTTTGTGTTTCCGCGCGGATGGCATGCTCAACGGTGTTTTCCAAATCATGTGCCGGTAGTCTTGCCCAAAACCGCTGTGGGTGGTTTTTATCTTCAGTCAAATTCTGGTTAAAATAGTAGCGGTATTTCTTGTTTTTCTTCTTTGTGTAAATCGGCGTGTAGAGACTGTCATCTGGTGTGTAAATCAGCCCCATCAGCAAATTTCCTTGGCTTTCTTTGTTTGTGCCTCTGGGGTGCGCAGCTTGATCTTGGAGCTTGTCCTGTACGTTGTTCCATAGATCTTCGGATATAATCGCTTCATGCATGCCATCATGGATTTGATCATGATGTTTGATTTTGCCGATATAAACAGGGTTTTTGAGGAGGTTGTATAAGGCTCCGCGGCTAAAATTTTTGCCGCCATAATTTAAACCACGTTTTGAAACACGAGGTCGGCTTTTAATATTTTGTTGATCTAATTCCTGCTTAAGGTTTTTAACACACCCGCATTCCAAATAGAGTTGAAATATCATGCGCGCGATTTTGGCGTCTTTTTCATTAACAATGAGATGCCTGTTTTCAATATCGTATCCAAGAGGCGGACGCCCGCCCATCCACATGCCTTTCTTTTTGCTGGCTGCAATTTTATCGCGGATACGTTCTCCGGCAACCTCTCGCTCAAACTGTGCAAAGGAGAGCAAAACATTCAATGTAAGCCGCCCCATCGAAGTAGTGGTGTTAAAACTTTGCGTGATGCTAACAAATGTGACACCATGTTCATCGAATATTTCGACCAGCTTGGCAAAATCCATCAAGCTGCGCGTTAAGCGATCAATTTTATAAACGACGACAATATCAACACGCCCTGCACGAATATCATCAAGAAGGGTTTTGAGCGCAGGGCGTTCGAGTGATCCACCAGAAAACCCACCGTCGTCATAATGCCTTTTGACCAAAGACCAGCCTTCGGCCTTTTGGCTGGATATATAGGCTTCGCAGGATTCGCGCTGGGCATCCAAGGAATTAAAATCCTGATCCAGCCCTTCTTCAGAAGATTTGCGGGTGTAGATGGCGCACTTTAGGGCTGGCTTATTCATGATGCTTGTTGCTTTTGTTTGAGGCCAAAAAACACCCAGCCATTCCAGCGAGAACCTGTGATTTCGGAAGCGATTTGTGACAAGCTTGTGTAATGCTTGCCGCGATATTCAAACCCTTTTGCAAGAACCGTTACATCATGCCGCTTACCTTTAAATGTGCGCACGATTTTTGTGCCGGGTTTTAGGATGTTTTGTTGGTCATCAAAACAGGCTGGATTACGTCTATAATTTTTGATCAGTTCATTGAGACGGTTCTGAACATTTTGTGATATATCTTGTTCTTCTTCCCATTTTTTGAATTCAAGGCTGCGCTCAAGCATGACGCGCCCGATTTTATTATGTGGCTTTTTACCCCAATATTCGGCCCATGTTTTCCGTAGTTCTGTCAATGATTGTTCGTGCATATGAAACTCCTTTTGTTGGAGTTCCATACATGCTTCCTATGGCTCGGAAGTCTAGTCAAATACTGCGTTATGCCTCTTCTTTTCTAACCAAAACATAATACTGTTTCGTGGTGTCTTCAACATCTTTGAGGTCATATAATTTAATCAAAAATGCAGGCAAACGGTCAGGGTACTGCCGGATAAAATGCTTCATAATCTTCTTATCTTTTTCAGCTAATGAAGATTTGTTCGCAGTTTTTTGAGGTGGCGGTGGTTTATCCCAACCTGATTTTTCGATAAATTTCAGGATTTTCTGTTGGGCTTTATGATCACCTTGTAGAGCTTCATTCATAAGACGTTTCACCAAAGCTTCATGTTTTGTAATTTTTGTGGAAGCTCCACCTTCTTTTACAGAAATTTGTGCTTCAAGCTCTTTAATGAAAGTCTCATAAAAGGATTTTTTCTTAGGGCGTCCGGATGGATTTCCGGATTGCCCTTTTTTAAACTGGCCACCTTTCGGTGGTTTTTTATATCCAACATCGTAATCATCTTTAGGCATGACAGACCTCCTTATGTTCGGATATTTTTTCTGCTTTTTTACCCGTCTGTTTTTCCCAGCGGCGGATACAGACATCAACAAATTTAGGCTCTATTTCTATGCTATAACATTTGCGGCCAGATTTTTCGCAGGCCAGAAGTGTGCTACCGCTGCCTAAAAATGGGTCTAAAACGATATCATTACGCTTCGAACAATCACGGATCGCATCTTCCAGCAAATTGATAGGTTTAACTGTCGGATGCAGATCTAACAGATTTTCGCCATGTTCATTGCGTGCTTTTACGCTGTTAATGCCAGCATATTCCCAGACATTACTACGGTAACGACCATGTTGTCCTAGCTCAAAGTTATTGATATGAGGCGCGCTGCCGTTTTTGAACACAAAAACTAACTCGTGGCGACTGCGATAAAATGTTCCCATACCACCGTTATCTTTGACCCAAACACAAAGGTTTTTTAGCTCATGATATTTCGTCCCCGCAGTCAAAATTTCCTGCATGTGCCGCCAATCCATGAAGATGTAATGGATGGAGCCTTCTGTGCTGTATTTTCTTAAAAATTCAAAACTGGACTGTAAAAAACGCGTGAATTCTGCTTGGGACATTTCTCCCGAAGCCATGACGAATTCATTGTGTTTGGCCGAACCTTTACCGCAAACATGGCCGTCTATTGGCACATTATAAGGGGGGTCAGTGATGACCATTGTAGCTTTTTTATTTGCTAATAGTTCTTGAAAGCCTTGTTCTTCAAGGCTGTTGCCACAATAAATACGATGCTTGCCAAGTTGCCAGATATCTCCAGCTTTAGAAATTGGAGGGCCAACGGGAATGTCGATAATCTCATCTTCCTCTTCGTCATCGGAAGCGTCCTTATCAATACCTTCAATCAGAAGATCAATCTCATTGACATGAAAACCGGTGATATCAAGGCTGAAATCCAGATCAAGTTCCGAAAGTTCCTTCAGTTCTAAAGCCAGTATTTCCTGATTCCAACTGGCATTTTCTGTCAGCTTGTTATCGGCAATGATATAAGCGCGCTTTTGTGCCTCTGTCAGATGTTCAATCCGGATGCAGGGCACATCACGCATTTTGAGTTTGTTTGCAGCCATAATGCGGCCATGTCCGGCGATGATCTGATTACTACTGTCAATCAGCACCGGAACAAGAAACCCAAACTTATCAATCGATGTAGCAATTTGTTTGACTTGCTGCGGTGAATGTACACGCGCATTGCGTGCATAAGGCACAAGAGATTTTGTTGGCAATGTTTCAATGTTTAATCCAGGCATGATCAAATCCTTCCTTTTGTCAAAGAAATGAGGGGGTAATGTTTCGTGTTTTGATCTCGGAATGACTTCCGGTAAAGCCTGGTCAACGGCACTGCCATTTAACGCTGGCGAAACCGGGTCTGTTTACAGCCAGTACCGTGGCGCTCTGCATATACGGGCAGGTGTCCGTTGAGGTTGACCAAAATCAGATACAGCTCTGAAGGGGGCACTCTTCTGAATAGAAGGTGCTTCTAATGTAGCGGAAACTCGTTATAAATGCGAGTCTTTTTGTGCTTTCCAATTGAATTCAGCGCCTTATTGGGCTAATGCTTGGATGTCTCTGAAAAGTTCAGAGATGGGGCGTTGTAACCCCTACGAGGCGGCCAATTGCATCGGGTCGTTACAAGCGATGCCTTCTCGACATCTGTCGGGGAGGCGGCGAAATACAATAGCGCTCAGCGTAAATACGCTGCGCCGTCCTCGTACGGTTACAAACTCCCCGGCTGCCAGAGAAATCTGGTGGCCGTTTTGACAACAAAATGGGAGTTTGAGAATGAAGAAATATCTTATGTTGAGCATATTGGTGTTGACGGGCTGTGCTACGGCGGCATCTTATAATCGCGGGTGTTTTCAGGAATATCCGGATTTTAATGCCGCGGTTGAATGCACAAAACAGAAAATGAATAATGATCCGCGTGTGCATCTGCCAACGAACCAGTCATTTGTGAATGCTTTATTTCCTTTTATGGATATGATCGCCGCCGAAGTGAAATCTGGAAAATTAAGCGCAGACAAAGGCCAGTATTTAATTGCAGAAAAGATCAACGAACTGGATACCGCACAACGCGCCAGCATACTCAGCAATACCACAAACAGCAGCGACAAAAGCACCATGACCAACTGCCATGTCGTTGGAAATACTGTGAATTGTCATTCTTTCTAACAATTTAAACCCTTGCTAGTAATGACGATATTTCGTACAACTGAATTAATTCAGATATTTAGAGGATTTGTAGGTTTGAACGCTACGATTTTAAACCAAAGAACAAAAATAGAGCGCTTATTTAGAGCCTGTAATCAGCCATTCCCGCTTACATCGTTATTTAACCGACTTTTTCATATAATCGTCTTTATAACTTTATGCCTGTTTGTTGCTAGTTGCGCCCAAGAAGAGAGCCTTGACAGCTGGGAGGCCTCTACAATTGAGGAATGTATTCAAGAAAAAGCTTGTGCTTGGAGAGCTTTTAAAGAAACCGTTTTGGACGCACATGGTTTATGGGAGCATTCAAACAAACGTGCAAAAATTGCAAAATGGCAGGATGATATTAATGTTGGGTTTTGGGACGATGTTTCTGCAGATACAAAAGAAATTGTTCTAGAAGCCAAACGCCGCATCGAACCTTACTTTCCTTATGGAGTAGATATAAAGAAACCTGCTAACTTTATTATTCTTCCGCTCAAGAATTTTGAAAAAAAGACTATCGATCAATTTCACGTTAAGATGAAAAGCGATCTAAAAATGACTGATGAGCAGTATATGTTTTTCACAAAGTACGTAAATGCAAAAGATAGAGATTGTGCATACTTTCGTAAAAAAGATGAACTGATCTCAGATTATCTTGTGCTAGTAAATATCACAGAAAAAACTGCGCCTAAATGCGTGTATACAAGTTTTTATTATTCTATGAACATCAGTTATCATGGATTGTTAAAGTTACATCTCAATGATTATCCCATAGAGCAAGAAAGCCTCGAAAAAATCACAGATTTACACCTTGTTATACTTAAGGTGTTTTACAATGCAGAATTTCCAGAAATTGTTGACTATCATTCAGGAAAGCAGGCTTTTCTAAACATTTATCCCAAAGTTTTAAAAGAATACAACGCGGCAAAGACAGGAGAGTAAAACATGTCAGAAGATAGAGTGGCCTATTGGCAAGGTCAAATACGTGCAAATTTGGCACCTGAATATCAAAGTATTAATTTTGTTATTGATTATCCAACACTCAGTCTTTTGGAAAAATATGGTCTTAATGCTCTGAATTTAGAATTACGGAACACAACGGTCAAATCAGGCGTTACTCTTAATTACTCACGAGACGGAGAGATTGATGTAGGCGGCACTGAAGTAGAGGGACAAATAGATTCTTCTGTAAACTTCAATGATTTTGATGGATTGGGCTTTGATGTAAGCGCCCCTGTAGAAATTGAGACTTTTGATAATGTCAGCTTTGTTTACGATTTTGCTAATTTTGATGCTCAAGGAAATCCATCTGTTCGGCTAGAAGTTTTAGATGCTGGCAACAAACTTTTTGATATTGATGTTGAACTTACGTCGAATATGGACGGTATATGGACTGCTACGGGAAGATTTGAAATTGGAGGCAAGAAAAAAGTTTATTCCGCCGTTGTTCAAGGTGAAGTGCGTCAAGATGCCAATGGGGATTATTATTTTTCTGACCTTCAAGGACAGACATCAGTTCCTTTCGTTAAACTTGTTTTGGATGCTCAAGTCGGTGTTCAAATCAGCGTTGATCCGAATACATATCATGTTACCGCAACAAATTACAGTACAGCTCCTATACCTTGGCAGGCCTCCTCGCTTATAAATAGTGGCGTCAGAGACATTCATGACAATGTTATTGTGAACGCCCTTTCCAATAATCAGTACGGATATGACGATATTGTAAAATTTGCTGAGGCTGCTTATCGCTCCAATGATGTTTCTGGCGGAACACAAAATGCGATTGAGTACGCACTCAACAAGCTCTATGGCGGCGCAGGAATTGATTATTTTGAAACGACAGACAAAGGGCTATTCCAAAGCCAAGCTGATTATATTCAGGGCTTCTTTGATCAGGTGGTTCAGGTTCAAGGTGCTAGCTTTTCCGGCAATACGATAACAACCGAAATACTGGAAAATAACAATTATTTTGATCCGAATAACATTGAATCTGTTCAAGATGCACTGGATTTCCTTACAGGCGTAATACCGGGTATTGAAGAGCATTTAAAACAATTGTTAGCCGACAAAACACAAGGCGATAAAATTGCACAAGATGAGAAAATAGCAGTTGAGTACGAGAAGGCTGATGGTTCAATAGGAATCGTTGAGCTTGGTTTAAGTGACGTTGCTCAGGCTGAACTGAAGGAAATTCAGGCAGAGGCTGATTCAAGCGGTACAATTATTTCTGATGTTACAGGCACAACAACCTCTTTTGGAACAACATTTAATACTCGTGAAACGGTAGTAGAGCTATTGGATGGTTCGCAGATTACCCGTACAGAGATTACATTGCCATCGGGAAGTTCTCCTGCTGTTAATGGAGTTACTGGTCAGTCAGTTGTCGTTTATGACGGCGCTGATGGACGAACAATAAAAGAACGTCAAACGCATTTTGTAGATTCAAATGGAAATGAACATATAACAATAGAAACTAAAAACTATGATGGCCAAACGTTCATTCAGGAAAATATTACTGATCAAAACGGTGTTTTTGCGGAGGGCACTTCGTTTGTTGTTCCTGACACAGACCTTATCAATGATTTACAATTCATAGGAGGTACAGCGGGGAGCTTGTTGGCAGATCAACTTGCGGATGGAGATATTTTAAAAAGTATTTCCTATAAAGCTATTATCAATACGATTACAGATCACTTTGGTTCGTTTACGGGATATCTTGCATCCGGTGGAACGTTTGAGGCCGCACTTGAATATGCTCAAGGAGTAGATATTGATAACCCTGTTGCAGGGACTCTTCTGAACACGCCTGAAATCAGTGAAACTTTTGTAAAACATCTAACAAATTTTTCAGGTGCTGCCTTGGCAAGTGTTATAGTTGACGAAGCTGGTGATGCTCTTGGCCTAGAGGGAACCGTCGGAGGCGAGATTTTTAATGTTGCTGCTGGAACCGTAACAACAGGCGTAACAACAGAGTTATTTGGCGTTCTTTTCAATGATATGCCTGCAGGCGTTTATACCTCTTTAGCGAATACAGGATTTGATTTTTCTGCTGGTTTTTATGATCCAGCTCTAGATCCCAATTTCAATCCGGATGCTTTCGGGCCATACCAACCCAACACAACCGTAGGAGATTATATTCAAGGACAGGTTGTAAATGCGCTTGCGGCATATGCGGGCAGCAGATTAGCTGGCGAATTTGTTGAACCGGAAAGTGAAGCCGCAGCTATTTTCGGTTCTTTTGGTTCCGCTTTAGGGGCAGCTGTTTCTACAGGGAGTGTATTGGGAACTTCTGCCGTTAGTGGTGCTTTGCAAAGTCTTAATCTAGCGCTTCCTGGACTCGGTATAGTTGTTGGAGCCTTTGTTGGAACAGCACTGGGTACCACCTTTGGCAATCTCTTCGGCAGTGATGATGAGCCAATGGCGTGGGCGCATATTTCTTACAGTAAAGAAAATCAGGAATATTACATCGGCTCTAATTACGGGTCGGATGGTGGCGATCCTGCCGTGGCGCAATCTATGGCACAGCAGGTGATTGATGGTATTAACAATATTATTGATATCAGCCATGGTAAGTTACGCGAGGGCACACCTGCCCCACGTATTCAAATCGGATTTGAAGGGAACGAATTTTTAGTTGCCGCTGATGGTGGTGGTGCTAAGTCGTTTGGCACGGCTGCAGATGCTATTCACTATGCTGCATTTAACATCATGAAGAATTTCGACCTCGTGGGAGGTCATATGGTAGTAATGCGCGCTTGGCATAATTCAGATGCTGCCAATATTCATGAGTGGTTGGATGATATTCAGGTCGCGGAAGCATTCCAGCTTTATCTGACCAATCCGGCAGGCATTTTGGCGTTGATGATGGATCAGCCAGACAGTGAACTGGCGCAAAGCTGGGCTGCGATTTTGCAACGTGCCGCAGAACTTGAGCTTCACTTGCCGCATGAAAAAGACCTTGATGGGGGCTGGGGAGAAATCTTACTGGCGCAGGGTATTGATCCTGAATTCATCCCATCTCTTGATGGTGACACGTTGACAGTGACGGATCCAGTCACCGGTGAGGAAACTGTGATGCATCACATTATTGGCCCCGGTTATGAGAGTGTCCGCATTGAAGGCACTGATGGCAATGACATCATTGAGGTGGTCGTTGATGGACCGTCCATCACTTACGTCGATGGCGGCGAAGGTAATGATATCATCGAAGGCAGTGATCAGGCTGATATTTTGGTCGGCGGTACTGGCGAGGATATCATTAATGGTAATGATGGCAACGATTGGCTCCATGGCGGTCTTGGCGATGACACGATTGACGGCGGTGCGGGTGAAGATCTTGTGGTTGGCGGTCAGAATAATGATTACCTCCTAGGCAGTGCTGATAACGATCATGTGTATGGTAATGACGGTGATGATTATCTGTTCGGGAATGAAGGGCAAGATTTTCTCTTTGGCGGAAAGGGAAATGATGTACTAGATGCCGGCAGCGGTCAGTTTGATGAGGTTTATGGCCAAGCAGGAGATGATATCATCCATGGTGGCGATGGTGGGGCATGGCAAATTCTGAACGGTGGCTCAGGTAATGATACTTTTATTCTAGAAGCGCAAGATGGTGCAAACCACATAGATATTTTTCGTGGAGATGGTCATGATACAATTTACGGTAATTCATCAACGTGGAACTTTATCCGTTTCGGTAGCGATATCGGCGTTAACGAATTATTTTTTGAGAAAATTAGCGATGATCTGAGCATTAAAATTTTGGGCGAAGATCAAAGCGTTCTTGTTAAAGATTATTACGCCACAGGGAATTCTTCACTAGTGGGCGTTAAAACGTATTATGGAAGTATAGGTGCTGAAGGTGGCGGCGGCTGGCATTCAGGTGTGGGGCAGCTTCTAGATGTTGATAGATCAGTGCCTGCAACACCAGCAGGTCAATATAATATTATCTCCGACGCAGACCTGCAGTCAGCAACATTATTGGATACGAACGGTATGTGGCGAGCCCTTCCTGATGTCGGAGGATTTATTATCGGAAGTGCAGGAAACGAGATTATTGAGACGACTGCGAGTATAGCCATTGCTTACGCTGGCTCAGGTGACGATATTCTGGTGGATCAAGGTGATGGTTTTTCCGCCCTATTTGGGGATAGCGGAGATGATACACTGCATGGAAAAAGTGGTTATGACATTTTAGTTGGAGGGCTTGGAAACGATACGGTTTTAGCTGGATCAGGAAATGATAGAATATTTGGCGGCCATGGAAATGATACTCTGTATGGGGAAACAGGTGACGACTTTATAAGTGGTGGAGAAGGTATTGATGACATATATGCAGGTTTAGGTGATGACAGCATAGAGGCTGGTGTTGGTGACGACTTCATAGAGGCAAGTTCAGGCAATGATCTTGCTAGAGGAGATGAAGGTCATGATGAAATTCATGGAGGTTCTGGTAACGATACACTTTATGGTGGTGACGATGATGACACAGTAAGTGGCGACGAAGGTGTTGATACGATCTTTGGGGATTCCGGTAATGATAATTTGGATGGCGGCGATGGCGACGACCGTATCAGCGGTGGGGCAGGAGATGATACATTAATCGGTGGTGCTGGCAGTGATATTCTATTCGCTGGCGATGGTAACGACACGCTTGTTTATCGTTATGACGATAATATTGGTTCTCAGGACGAATATAACGGTGAAGCCGGAAACGATAAATTATCCGTTTATTTCACGGCAGCTGAATATATCAATACGCAAATTCAACGCGATATCCTGCGTTATAAATCAACGGATTATTATAATAACCAAGCCGGTATCACAGGTGCTATTTTTACTTTTGCGCTCTTTGGTTTGATTGCTCAAAATATTGAAGAGCTTGATGTTTATGTTGATGATGTTTTGCAAACAATTTCTTTGAACGCCTATGCGGGTGATGTGAATGATAATTCGCTATCTGGAAGCACAGCAGAAGATATTATTATCGGCGATGCTGGAAATGATACTTTGCAAGGTCTAGCTGGAAATGATGATCTGCGTGGCGGATTGGGAGATGATGATCTTCAAGGCGGCGCAGGAGATGATATTGCCTATGGTGATAGTGGTAACGATATTATTTCTGGCGATGAGGGTGATGATCAGCTCTTTGGTGGAATCGGTGAAGATGATATCTCGGGCGGCATAGGTCAGGATGTTATTGATGGCGGTGATCATAATGACACAATTGCGGGTAATGACGGCGATGATGTTCTTGTAGGTGGGGATGGTGATGATACGCTCACTGGCGGCGATGGTCGTGATATTCTTATCGGTGGCGCAGGCAATGACACCCTTGATGGTGGGTTAGGGGATGATCTATTGGTTTATCGTGTATCTGCAACCGATACTGATATTATTGACGGTGGTGCTGGAACTGATGTCTTGCAGGTTATTGTTGATTCTGCAACGGTGGCTTCATCGTCTTTTCAAAGCGATATCACAAATTTACAGGCAGCCATCGACCTAGGAAACTCTTACAGCTTTACCAGTTTGAATTTAACAGTTTCAAATATAGAGCAGGTTTATGTGCTCACTGACTTTAATGGCCTGTACTCGCCGATTATGGCTGTGGCAGATGATATAACGGTTTCGAATATTGGCACTCATGACATTACATCAATTTTGAACAATGATTTGAACTTCAGTTCAGGAAATATTGTGATTGAGAGCGTAAGCGCTGCAGCCAATGGTAATGTGATCTTGAATACAAATGGCACTGTTACCTATCAGTCTGACATCAATTTTGTGGGACAGGACAGTTTTGAATATACGATCAAAGATGCCGATGGAAACACCAGCATTGCAACAGCCCAGATCACAGTGGAGGCGGCACATAGCATTCCTGTAATTTTGGGTGATGCAACCAATCAAACAATGAACGGGACATCTGCTGCAGAAGCAATCTATGGCTTTGAAGGCAATGATATCATTTACGCTCAAGATGGCGACGACCTACTCTATGGAGGAGAAGGAGCCGATAAGCTGAGAGGCGAAGGTGGTGATGATTACATTCAAGATATTTCAAGCAGTGGAACGGTTGATGGATATGCCAACTGGTTCTGGGGTGGCACAGGTAACGACACAATGATCGGTGGCACAGGAAATGACATCTATTACGATGGCTATGGCGGCGCGACTTCTAATTTTATCGAGGATGCTGGGGGTGATGACTGGTACGCTTACATGAATGGTGGTGATCAGGTTAGGATCACTGATCTGGGAGGTTTAAATGACCATCAAGATTTTGCAACCAGCACGGCAGTGATATATGAGCGTTATCTCAATAATGATCTAATTATCAAGAATTCAAGTGGAACGATCAACCTGATCTACACCGATCAGTTTACCGATTTGGATAATCAAACAGGCGTTGGAATAGAGAAAATTAATGTTAATAATTCTTGGATTGATCTTAAGCAGACTTTATTGAATTCATCCAGTGTCATTGCTACACGAGGTTCTGACGACGATGATGTGATTAACGGTATTCAAATCGCTAACTCCGATGACGAAATCTATGCAGGAGCTGGAAATGATATTCTTTCTGGCGATGCAGGAAATGATCTGATCTTTGGAGAAAGTGGTGATGACGAGTATCTTTTTGCCATAGGTGATGGGCAGGACATCTATGAAGATTCTTCCGGAAACAATGACTTTATAAGAGTTACAAGTGGTGTTGTGCTGTCGGATCTTGTCTTCACGAGAGAAAATGCAGTTGATCTGAAAATTTCAATGCCCGGTCAATCAACAGACACAATCACTGTCCGTAATCATTTTGATGGTATGGCAATTGAAAATATCGTTTTTGATGATGCTTCCAACTTTGATTTGGCAAGCCTTACTCTTAATGATGCTCCGGTTGCCAATGATGATGTGTTTACAGTAACAGAATTTCAAACGCTACAGGGTAATCTTTTGCTGGATAACGGCAACGGTGTTGATAGTGATCCGGATGGTGATGTTCTCAGTGTTGTGTCTGGAACATTTACAACGGTGCAAGGCGGGGCTATTCAAGTCAGCTCAAATGGTGATTTCACTTATAATGGCGCTACGGGCTACACGGGACTGGATAGCTTTTCTTATCAAGTGGCGGATATATACGGTGGGAATGCGACAGGTAATGTCAGCATTACAGTTACTGCATTACCTGAAATTATAGGTACGTCTGCGAATAATACTCTGAGCGGTACAGCAAATTCTGAGAGGGTTTCTGGTTTAGCTGGAAACGATCTCATATACGCTTATGCTGGTGATGATGTTCTTTACGGCGGCGATGGCGCAGATAAGCTTTGGGGCTATGAGGGAGATGATTACATTGAGGATACGTCGACTGTAGGCCTTGTTGGTGGATACACCAACTGGATGTATGGCGGTACCGGGAATGACACGATGATTGGTGGATCAGGCAAGAACATCTATTATGAAGGTTTTGGTGATGCCGAATGGAATTTAATTGAAGATGCTGGTGGAAATGACTGGTATGCTTATATGAAGGGCGGTGACTTGGTACGCGTTACAGATATGGGCGGCCTTGATTATCAAGCATTCTCAGGTAACAACGCCCTTTATAGCTCAAATGTGATCTATGAAAGGCTTGGGAATGATGACTTGGTCGTTAAAAACACCTCTGGCACCGTCCACCTTGTTTATACCGATCAATTCACGGATTTGAACAACACAAGTGGTGTTGGTATAGAAAAGCTTTATGTTGGTGGATGGATAGACCTTAAGCCAACAATCCTGAATTACAGCAATCAGATAACCACTCGTGGATCTGACGGTGATGATGTGATAAACGGCATTCAAATCGCCAATCCAGATGATGAAATCTATGCCGGAGCCGGGAATGATGTTCTATATGGTGATGATGGTTTGGATACTTTGTATGGTGAAAGTGGCGCAGATACATTCGGTTTCAGATCTTCCACAGCCTTTAACGATGTCGATATCATCAAGGATTTTAGCATTGCAGATGGTGACAGTATAAATATCGCTGATGTTTTATCAGGTTATGATCCGCTGGCCGATGCGATATCCGACTTTGTGTCTATAACAGATAATGGAACAGACAGTACGCTAATGGTCGATGCTGATGGTGGAGCAGATAACTTTGTAACGATTGCTCTTATAGAAGGCGTCACAGGTTTATCAGATGTTAATAATCTTGAAAATACAGGCGCGCTGATTACAGTGTAACTGGATACTGGTTGAGGAGAAGGTCTAAACCTTCTCCATTAAGATAAAAACATGGTAAGGAAATGAGTGAGAGTGCTTCATCTCCGTTACTTTTAGGCCAGCTTCTTCGGCGTGTTTGATGAGGTCTTTCTTCTTGAATCCTTCATCTCCGACCTCAAACCAATGATGGGCATAAGGCGTTTTTGATTGTCTATACTTTTCTATAGGACGCTTTATCGGTAAACGATCAAGCACGAATGTTTTAATGAAGTTACGGTTTATTTTTGGCAGGTTGACGCTGAGATTTAAAGACAGCCAGCGCCCATAAGCGGATGATTAGAGGGTGTATGGGTCATTTTATTTGCAGGGAGCCTTTAGGGGTGTGATCTTCTAGAATTTTTACATATTTATAAGATGAATCTAGCGTTACATCTCTACTTTTAACGGCTGCTATCAGTGCGTCCGGGATCAAGGTTGCAGGGCATGCTTTAATGAGACGCTCTATTTTCAGAGCATACTCTTCTCTCTTTTTTTCAACCTGCTTCTGGTCGTGGCGTGAATAGATATGACCTTTGTCATTGTAAAACGCCAGATCATCCAACAGCTTGAGCAATCGTCTTTTTTTCAAGAAGAACCACATAACGAGGACTGTGATTTTTATTCAGGGTTTCATGCGATAATATCGGGCAGCAGGCGGCTTTTGATAAGGCAGAGATATATAGACATACTTATTGGATGCTGCTGCCATTTTCTTCAGGTGTGGAATATATGTTTCAGGAGGATTATGCTCAAGCGTTTGAAAAGCGCAAACCAAATCAAATGTCTTATCCTCAGGGAAGCTCATGATGTCACACAAGAAGTCTGGCTTCGCTCCATGATCAACAACGTCCGCTGAGCAATATTCGATGCCATAATATTTAAGCACAGCACCAAGAAAACCTCTGCCAGGTCCAAATTCTAAAACGGAATGCACATCTTCCAAGCATGCTGGGACTGTGAGTTGGTGAAAAACAGAAAGCCAATGCTTTTCACGTTTTGGACGCACGTCATGTGTAAGTTCTATATAGTTTTCAGAAGATTTATCCATTTTACTTGACCTGTTTTAATCAATGTTTTCAGGATGTTTTAATGCGATTGCAGAAGTATAGCAATATCAATCTTGTATTAACATTGTACAATCCGTTGAAATATTTAAGAAAACATGTAAGATCAGCGCATATTATATTTAGCCAAGGATGGTCGCCATTATGACAAAATACAAAGTATGGGATCGTATTGATACAGATGTAAAAAGCGGCGTGGAAGGTCTTAAAGAGAACGGCATTACATGTCTTCGAGGTTTTCCAGATGCTGATATGCTTGAAACGCTTATTACAAAAACAAATGAAATGCTAAAAAGCCCATCTGTATATGGCTCACAAGGCTACTATCAAAAGGACAGACATAAAAAGATATATGAAGCTTTTTTACTCGGCGAGGAAACCCTGTCAATACTATTAGATGATCGCATCCTGGATATTGTCGAAGGGTATCTGGGTTCAAAAATACTTATACAAGAAATGATCGTTAAGAATGATCTGGGCGGCAACGAGCTCTATTTTCCTATGCATGCACACACAGGTTCATATAGAACCGTAAAAAATCAAGGTCCGTTCTCTGTCGGTATAATGCTTTATACGCATGATACAGAGCAAGGGGCTTTTTGTTTTTCTCCTGGAACACATAGTTGGAATTTTCCTCATGGTTCTGATCCTTATAAATATCCGGAAGATATGCAAAAAAAGATATTTGACGGCATGAGGCTAATTGCTGGCAAAAAAGGCGATATCGTATTGTTTGACCACAGAGGGTTTCACGGTCCGCAACAACCCGTAACAGCGCCCCGTACGGTATTTTTGGGTGGTTTCCACAATGCATCCGATCATGGCAACAAAACAAAGTGTCCCGTAGCAGTTTATACAACTGACCTGCGTGTTTTGAATGCGCGACAACAAGAGGTTCTTGGTATTTACTCGGATGGTGCGATTATTCCAAAGGAAAAATTGCACTACAATACTTTCCAGAAAGACAATCCTTTTGCATATAAAACGGCAGATAACGTCGTGAAAGGTTATTTCAAAGCCCAAAGTGTTAAAGGTAGAGTTAGAAACCTTATGAAGGGCAAGTAGTCGTATCCGAGAGGCTTATATCCAAGCTTGGAAAGCTCGGGTATCTTGATAATCTTTAATAGCTAACATCTTAAATTCGTGATGGAGATTATTGGCAATATATTATAATTTCTCATCATGCGTTTTGATGCCTTATATTTTTTATTTTTCTTTGCGGCGGTTTTTGGCTTGTCGCGTTTTAAGGTAATCGCTCCGGCGGTATACCTGCTTGCAAGCGTTGTTTTTTATGTTGTTGCAGGTTGGCAGGATTGTCTTTTGATTATCTCGATGATCCTTTTTAATTACGCGATGTCTTTCGGGGTTTTACGGCATAAATTGGTTTTGCCATGTGTTGTAAGTGCAAATATCGGAACATTGGTATTTTTTAAATATAGAATTTTCTTAGATGGAATTGTGCTCTCACAAAGCATATTCACGAGCGATATTATCATTCCACTTGGTATATCGTTTTATACATTCCAGATGATTGCTTATCAGGTAGATGTATCACGTGGCGTTTGTCAGTTGATACGCTCTTTCCCGAAATTTTTCTTATTCATTGGCTTTTTTCCACAATTGGTAGCCGGTCCGATTGTACGCGCCAACCAAATGCGCACGCAGATAGATCGCTTTTTTGAAAAAGGGGTGCAAAAGAACACCATAATATCTCTAGGGCTAGGGTTAATTCTGCTGGGTTTAATCAAGAAAGTCATGCTCTCGGATTCAATCGCCCCTCTGGTGGATGAATCCTTTATGTCCTTGCCCGAAACGACGGCGGCGGCATGGCAGGGCGCAATCCTTTTTGGCTTTCAAATCTATTATGATTTTTCCGGCTATTCCGATATCGCTTTGGGCTTGGCCTATCTTTTAGGATTTAAATTACCGATTAACTTCCGCCAGCCATATTTAGCAAAAAACCCACAAGAATTCTGGCAGCGTTGGCATATTACGCTGTCCACTTGGATAAGAGATTATCTTTACATTCCTTTAGGGGGAAGTCGAAAAGGAACGAGAATACGGCAAGTCGCTGTTTTGTTATTTGTTATGGGTATTATGGGCCTATGGCATGGTGCTAATGTTACATTTTTATATTGGGGCTTTGGCTGGGGATTAGCAATTGCCGTTTGGCGTGTCTTTGGCGCATATCTCAATAAATTACCGGCCGTTTCGTGGGTTTTTCTAATGGTGATTTGTCTTACGTTGTGGGTGTTTTTCCGCGCGCCCGATGCGAACTTTGCGCTTGCGTATATTCAAACTATGTTCTCAATGAATGTAGGGAGTTTACCTCTAACTTTTGTAGTGGGCTTGGTTTTCTTAAGTGCATTTCATGTTATTGAGGGTAGATTTTACAATCAAAGGGGCGTGCGGCTCATGAAAAAGATGAACATGCCGTTTTTCTATGGCCTATTCATAGGGTTATGCTTTTTTATTCTGATGTTACCCAAAAATCTGGACAACCCATTTATATATTTCAGGTTTTAAATCATGCGCGGTTTCTTCAAAATATTACGTTATTTGTTTTTTCTAGGCTTGGGATGTTTCTGCGCAGCCCTAGTCTTTGAGGTCTACCTAAGGGCAGTCGAGCAAACTTATACGTGGAAAGCGATGCCCGTCGCAGAAGTCTCTCTATACGGACCGGATATACAAACGGCCTATGCGCACAGGACAGATGTTTCGGGTATATGGACGACAGAAAATAGAGCGCGAGTATCAACGACGAATTTCGGCGTGCGGGCAAACGGCTTAGAAGAAGAGAATGTTGTCAAAGACCATGATGTTCTAAAAATAGGTGTGGTCGGCGACTCAATTGTCGAAGCTCTTCAAGTCAATGATGATGAAACTTTCTCTGCGATTCTTGAACAAAAGTTAAGGACATCTGGAAAGCAAGCACGTATTTATAATTTGGGGCTGGCTGGTGCAACACCTGTAATAAAGGCTTTGCGCGCTGAAAAATATGCGAAAGATTTCGATCTGGATTTGATAATTGTCATCGAAGATCCCTACAGTATTTCTCAAACGCTCGGCAGTAGCGATGGCGGGCGCTTGCCGCACTATAAGATCAACCAAAACGGCGATGTTATAATTGATCAAACATTTCGTGAAACACGTGGGTTTCAATTCAGGAATTCTGATTTGGGCGGGCTTGTCTATTTCTTTTTAAATAATTCAAAGCTTTTAACGGTTTTGAATACGCGCTTCAATAGGGGCATTTTTGAAGAGTTAAAGCAGCAAGTAGAACAGGTTCCCGACAAAACGAAACCAAAAATCAAAGACTTATATAAATGTGATCATGAGAGCATAAGCATTCTGGCTGATATCAATGAAGCGCAGAATAGAAAGACACTAAAAATGCTTGGAGTTTTCGCAAAACAGCTCTTGCATATTGAAACAGAACACGAAACCGAAATCATATTTGCGTTTTACAACACATGGCCGGACTGTCCCTCCAGTTTGGAAAATGTGGCCAACGAAAATATAAGGAAATTACTTGAGGCACAAAATATAGAATTCCTGAATTTGAAATCTGAAATACGTGACGTTTTGCCGGGCGCCTATGATTTAAATCATTTACGTGGCTTTGGAGCGAGTCAAGGAAAGGGACATTTAAATGTAAAGGGGCATGAAATTTTTTCCCAAGCCCTCGGCCGCTATATTATGTCGCATTATTAAATAGCATTTTCCCTGATAAATTCCCTGCTTGGATTGAGGGGCTTCCTCTGTATTGGCGGAAAACCGCTGATTTTTTATCAGGGGGCAGCATTTTCTTTGAATTTCCCTGTATTTTCCCAGTTAAGCAGGGTAAACAGGGGTGAGAATAGTTAGCGGCGGACTGCTTCCGTCACCATTTACACAGACCCCCCGCATGGGGAGTTTTTGCTCAAATAAAAGCACCCACTCGCCACCACCAAAAACAATTAGGAATTTTTTCCTTGACAAAGGCAATGTTCCGCGTTACATTCAAACCAGACTATGCATAGTCTGTAAAAAACAGACGGTAAATGGCGCAAAGTTGAGAGCAAAAACGAAAAACGCCATTTGCGAAAAAACACAGCTCAGCTAAAAACGCGGCAACACCGTCGCTGTTTCATATGGGGCCCCTTATGTTTTTAACGGAAACAGAAAGAAAGAAAGAAAGAAAGAAAGAAAGAAAGAAAGGAAGGAAACAGAGAAATATCGAAGGATAAGAGCGAATCAACTACATAATCTTTTGGTGCGGCTGGAGGGACTTGAACCCCCACGCCCGAAAGCACCAGAACCTAAATCTGGCGTGTCTACCAATTTCACCACAGCCGCACACCGGGAAAATACAAAATGGTCAGGCGTTTTACCGCACTTACCGGGAAAAACCAAGCCCTTCTTGCAAAACTTCGGGAACACGCTCAACCAGATCGCTCGCCACCAGCCCCGGCCCGCACCGCAAGGCCGCATCGCCATGCACCCACACCGCCGCGCACGCCGCCTCAAACGTCGGCATCCCTTGCGCCAAAAGCCCGGTAATCAGCCCCGCCAGAACATCACCGGTTCCCGCACTCGCAAGATAAGGAGACGCATGCCTGTTCACAACGACCTGCCGCCCGTCCGGATGCGCTATAACCGTATCACGGCCCTTTAACACCACAACCGCGCCGCTCCTCTTCGCCGCGCACACCGCTTTAGCCTCCCGCGAACCTGTAATGTCTGGGAACGCCCTTGCAAATTCCCCCTCATGCGGACTAAGCACAACATTCTCATGAAGCGGCTCCGGCATGCACGCCAGCGCATCGGCATCAAGCACACACGGGCGGTTAAGCGATATTTTTACGCCCTGCGCCATACCGCCCGGCCCATAAAGCCGTACGCTTACGCGGGCGTCGAACCATGCCGTATCATCCCGCACCATAATATGCGCAGGCAGCGCCGCCCGGTAAATATCGCCGTTTTTCGCCAAAACACTCGTCAGCCCTGCGCCAATACGCGCACACGCCGTCGCCGCCAGCCGCGTCGCCCCCGTTAAAACCGGCGCGCCGTATATAAGCGCATGCCCGTAATCATATTTATGAGCGTCCGCTTCTTTACCCGTAAACCGCTCCAACCATAAATCCGGCTGATTTTCCAAGGCTCGCTCCTTAAATCGCTTGACCTAATATAGAACAAAACCTTATACAGAACACTTAAATTGTGGCGACCGTAGCTCAGTTGGTAGAGCACTCGGTTGTGATCCGAGTCGTCGCGGGTTCGAGTCCCGTCGGTCGCCCCATTTACCGCGAAAAGGAAACCGTTCCGTGAGCACCCACAGCCTTAAATTCAAAAACAACGCCGAATTTCTGAAATATATTAAAGAAAACGCCATCCGGTTTGTCGATATGAATTTCACGGACATACGCGGAAAATGGCAGCACACCACAGAAGCCGCAGACGGCCTCGACGATTACAAACTCAGCCGCGGAATTTTCTTTGACGGCTCCTCAATCGCAGGCTGGCAACCCATAAACAACTCGGACATGGTCATAAAACCCGACCTCGGCAAAGTCGTCACAGACCCTTTCGCCGCCCAAAAAACCCTGAAAGTCTTCTGCGACATTTACAGCCCCGATGGCGCCCCCTACAACAAAGACCCGCGCTCAGTCGCCAAGGCCGCCGAAAAATACGTGAAAACAAGCGGCATAGCCGATACTGCATATTTCGGCCCCGAAGTTGAGTTCTTTATCTTCGATGATGTAAAAATTCACACGCAACAAAATCGCATAGGCTTTGAAATCGACAGCGAAGAACTCCCGCAAAACTCAGGCCGTAGCTACCCCACAGGCAATATGGGCCACCGCCCCGCCGCCAAAGGCGGTTATTTCCCGGAAAGCCCGGTTGACAGCCTTTCCGACATACGCGGAGAAATGCTCACCGTTATTCAAAGCATGGGCGTCGAAGTTGAAAAGCACCACCACGAAGTCGCCCCCGCACAATGCGAACTGGGCATTAAGTTCAGCACACTCCTCGATAGCGCCGACAACGTCCAGATTTATAAACATGCCGTACATAACGTTGCAAACTCCTACGGAAAAAGCGCAACCTTCATGCCAAAGCCGGTTTTTGGTGATAATGGCTCAGGCATGCACGTTCACCAATCTCTGTGGAAAACCGGTCAGCCGCTCTTTGCCGGAAGTGGTTATGCGGAGCTTTCCGAAACAGCGCTCTATTATATCGGCGGCATTATTAAACATGCTCGCAGCTTAAACGCCTTCACCAACCCGGCGACAAACAGCTACAAACGCCTTGTTCCTGGATATGAAGCCCCGGTCTTCCTTGCATATTCGGCGCGCAACCGTAGTGCCTCGTGCCGCATTCCTTATTCGGCCTCCCCAAAAGGAAAACGCATTGAAGCCCGCTTCCCCGACCCTGTCGCCAATCCGTATCTGTCTTTCGCTGCCATGCTTATGGCCGGCCTTGACGGTATCGAAAACAAAATTCATCCCGGTGAAGCCATGGACAAAAACCTCTACGATCTGCCGAAAGAAGAGCAGGCGAAAATCCCCACGCTCTGTCACTCCCTGCGCAGCGCGCTCGAAGCCCTGCGAAAAGATCACGACTACCTGTTAAAAGGAAACGTCTTCACACAAGAGCTTCTGGAATCTTATATCGGATTAAAAGAAGAAGAAAACGACGCCTACGAAACGATGGTCCACCCGATCGAATATAAGCTCTACTACTCATCCTGAAAAACAGGCTTTACTCGAGTACCGCCCCTTCCTTCGGCTCAATTGTCGAAACAATAAGCTTATACGTCTCTGTATTACGCGCCCACGTAAAGTAATCCTCATCCCGCGAAGGTGTAAACAAGCTGACGAAATAATAATACTCCCCCTTGGCCATAACGGTCAGCCACAACTCATGGTCAATCAACTTGCCGGAACTGGCCGTCGCCTTAAACACCTGCGTATCGACAAAATCAAACTTGTCACCAAAAAGAAACTCCTCCCGGTATTCGAGAAAATCACCAAGATTAAGATTCTTTTTAGCCAGATCTTCCCTGAACCTTTCAATCTCATCTTCCAGCGTGTCCGAAACAAAAACGGAAACCATGTTAACGTTAATCTGCCCGTCAAGGCGGGTTGTGGGTTTACCGTGTTTTCTATGCACAATTTCAGTGCTCAACAGCTCAACCCCCATTCTGTCGATCGTACGGATAGAACCCGTCTCCAACGTCCATGATTTCGGATACTTAAACTCTGCAAAATCAAGGAACTGATATTCTTCCATCTCCTCGACATAACCATCGACCTCGTTCTTCAGATGAAACGAATTCAGCATAAGCGACTGGACAACCTTCTCATCATGCCAGCGCTCAACCGGTATAAAATGTTGAGCAAAAACTACACGCGAGCCGTTCAGCCTCGCCACAGCCCGCACCGCATAGCTTACATCATCCTCAATCAAAACATATAAAGCCTCGGCATTCTTATCATCATAAACCTTCATACCCTGAAGGTTGTAACCGTTTGCCAAAAGATATTGCACAAGCCACTGATACGCCGTCATGTAATATTGAAGCCCCTCCGCCTCAATAACCAACCTGCTGCGCGCCGAAACTGACGATGGCGGTCCGTAAAACTTTCCAAGCTCACCTAGAATTTTATCGCTGACTGCGATATCCCCCAGCCCCCCTTTGCTAAGCTCCGTCCAGTTTTCAGGAACTCTCACCTCATAATCCAGCGCAGGGTCTTTCTGAAACTCTTTAACAACCACCTTTGTCGCCTTCTTGAATTCAGATATCCCGGTCAGTTCAAACTCCGGCATAGGCTTATTAAATTGCTCCGTTACCTTTTGCGCATAAGAAACCTGCGGCCCGCCAAAACACGCCGCAAACAAAACTGTAACAAAAATAAAAAAGGCCCGGACAACCCCATATTTCTTCATAAAGAACCTCTCAATACATGGCGCAAAGCATGGCGCAAAAAGCGCGGCTGTAAAATTAAGCCACTCCCATAGTGTAGCATAACGGCACAGGCTTTCTGTAATTTTATCATACCAACCACCGTGTCGGCCAATTTCGCACCGAAACATTTTGTCTGTATTTCTTACGCGAAAAAGCCTGTAACCCTTGATTTACAGGCAATGAGGCTATAGACAGTGTAAGAACAACTCTAAATTTATAAATTTTACCGGGTCCCTGAATGTCTGATTTATTTGCCTCCGGCGCTGCTCCCCAGAAAAACGATTACGACGCCTCCTCGATTGAAGTCCTCGAAGGTCTCGAACCCGTCCGCAAACGTCCCGGCATGTATATCGGCGGTACGGACGAACGCGCTTTGCACCATCTGGCCGGGGAAATTCTTGATAACTCCATGGACGAAGCCGTCGCCGGACACGCCGACTGGATTGAAATCTCGCTTGAGGCCGACTATTCACTGGTGATCCGCGATAATGGCCGCGGCATCCCGGTGGACGAACACCCCAAATACCCCGGAAAATCGGCGCTGGAAGTCATCCTCACCACCCTGCACTCCGGCGGAAAATTCTCCGGAAAGTCCTACGAAACCTCCGGCGGTCTCCACGGCGTGGGCATCTCCGTCGTCAACGCCCTGTCCGACCGTATGTGGGTCGAAGTCGCCCGCGAAAAAAAGCTCTACAAACAAAGCTTCTCGCGCGGCCTACCAACGTCAAAACTTGAATCTCTGGGCAGCATTAACAACCGCCGCGGCACCACCGTCTACTTTCACCCCGACCCCGATATTTTCGGCGAAAAAACACATTTCAAACCCGGCTGGCTGTTTCAGATGGCCCGCTCCAAAGCCTATCTCTACTCCGGCGTTGAAATCCGCTGGAAATGCGATCCCGCAATCATCCCCGAAGACAGCGCCGTAAAACCCGAAGAAACCTTCAAATTCCCCGGCGGCCTGCGCGATTATCTGGAAACCTCCATAGGCGAACGCAAAACCATCATCCCCAAGCCGTTCGCCGGAAAAGCCGACCTGCCCGGCGGCGAAGGCCGCGTGGAATACGCCATCACATGGCCCACCGTAGCCGATGGCTTCTCCCACTCCTATTGCAACACCATCCCCACCCCCATGGGCGGCACCCATGACACCGGCCTAAGAACAGCTCTCTCCCGAAGTTTGCGCGGCTATGGCGAAATGACAGGCGTCAAAAAAACCGGCATCATCACCGCCGATGATGTCATGGGCGGCGCCGCAATCCTCCTGTCCGTTTTCATCAAAGACCCGCAATTTCAAGGCCAGACAAAAGAAAAACTCGCCAGCCCCGCGGTAACCAAATGGGTCGACACCGCGCTTAAGGATCACTTTGACCTTTGGCTCTCAAATGACCCGGCATCAGCCAACAAGCTGCTAGAGGCCGTTATCCTGCGTGCAGAGGAGCGCATGCGCCGCAAAATGGACCGTGTGCAGGCGCGTAAAAGCGCCACCCAGAAACTCCGCCTGCCCGGCAAACTTGCCGACTGTTCCCGCGCCAACGCCGAAGACACCGAACTGTTCATCGTTGAGGGCGACAGCGCGGGCGGTTCCGCCAAACAGGGTCGCAACCGCGAAACCCAGGCCATCCTCCCCTTGCGCGGTAAAATTCTGAATGTTGTCAGCGCCAGCGCCGATAAAATTCGCGCCAATCAGGAAATACAAGACCTCATTCAGGCTCTGGGTTGCGGCGCCGGACGCGACTTTCACCTCTCAAAGCTCCGCTACGAACGCGTCATCATCATGACAGACGCCGATGTTGATGGCGCCCATATTGCCGCCCTGCTCATCACATTTTTCTATACCCAGATGCGCGAACTGATTGAAGAAGGCCACCTCTACCTCGCCCAGCCTCCCCTCTACCGCCTTGTCTCCGGCAATAACAGCGCCTACGCAATGAACGACGAAGCCAAAGATAAACTGATGGAAACCAAAGAGTTCAAAGGCAAAAAGGTTGAAGTCAGCCGCTTTAAAGGTCTAGGCGAAATGCCCGCGAAGCAACTCAAGGAAACAACAATGGACCCGAAAAGCCGCACACTTTTACGCGTCAAACTGCCCGAAGCCGCTGCAATCGCCGGTATCGGCATAACCGATAACCTCGAAGGCGAAAACCCCCTCGAAGCGCAAACATCAAACGCCGATATTGACGACCTCGTCCAGCGCCTCATGGGCAAAAATGCCGAAACCCGTTTTCAGTTCATTCAGGACAACGCCGAATTTGCATCTGACATTGACGTTTAAGCCCGGCCCATAGATGATAAAGCGTTATGCGCAAAATCACCCTGTTGAGTCTTGGAATATGCACATTCGCCTTGATCGGAAGCGGATATCTCTGGCTGTCGGCACCACAAAAAATGGCCGAAAAAACAGCCCGGGCTTTAACCGGCGCAGGTTTCCCCACAGCCGCCCTGCCCCCGCCGGAAACAAAATTCGGCCAAATCACCTATAACGGTATAAAACTGGATAAAGACGGTTTCAGCCGCATAAACCGCCTCACCCTGAAAGCACGCCCCCTCTCCTTCATCCTCGGCAAACACCCTGAAAACCTACAAATCAAGGACATCGAACTAACCGGAGAACTAAACGAAAACGGCACAATCACCATCGCCGGGTGGAACGGCGCCCTCCCCGCCCTGCAAAATGCAAAATCAAAACCGCGCATCATTTCCATAGAAAATATGAGAATCTCGCTGCTCAGCGAAAAATGGGGCGGAATATCGCTCCACGGCGATATACAGATCACCCCATCGGGAAACAACACCGGGTTTCAGGCCCGGCTGAAAGCGGCACAAAAACGCCTGAATGCTGACGCCTCTATCGAAGGACAAATCACAGGCGAAGGATTCTGGGACGCACGCATCGAAATAGAGCAAGGCAAGTTCGAACTCGGCGCGATCAAGACCTCCCGGCTCGCCGGCCTTATAAAACTCAACGGAAACAAAGCACAAGACACCGAGATCATCGGTGAACTGGAATCCGGCGGCCTCAACATTCTTGGCATGCCCTGGCAAAACGGCGCGATAACCATCGACGGCAACCTGCAACAACCCCGCATGATTCTCGCCGCAAAATCCTCCGGCCATGAAGGGCTTGAACTCGGCCTCACAACACAAAACATTCACACCCCCGAAATATTCTCCGGGCAAATTCACGCCCTGCAACTCGCCTCCCTTTTTGACTACCTCGAAAGCCAAAACCACCTGCCCGTAAAACGCCAGCTCTTAACCCCCCTCGACCCGCTTGCATCAATAACGGTTCAATTTTCACACAAGAAAAATCTTGTATTTAAAATTAATAATGATACAGAACAATTTGATATAAAAGGAAAAGTATCAAAAGCTGAAAACAATATTTACGAAATTGAAACAAGCTCTGACCCGATTCCGCTTTCCTCTCTTCCCGGCATAAAAACCCCCTTCGGCGCATTTACCCTCTCGGGAAAAATAAAACAAAACGCAAAAAACACCGAAGGTCATATCAAAATCGGACTGACCAACGCCAGCCTGAACTATGGCGCTCTCCCCTTAAAAAACATAAACGCTTCAATCCCCCTCGACAATCTCGCAGCCCTGTCCGGCCCCCCGGCAAAAGACGCCGCCTGCGACATACCGGGCGTGAGCCCCGCTATAAACTGTAAATTTTCCATACAAATAAAAAACGCAAAGCCCATCCTGTCAAACCTGAGAATCAAAGGTCCGGGCTTGTCACTCAGCGCCCCGCAAGCCCCGGCAAAAGCGGAAGAAAAAACACTTCTGAGCGTAAAAACCATAGACATCAAAGAACTGCTCGGCACCTTTGAAAACAAAGCATGGAACGGCGCTGGCCTCATGACAGGCACTCTGACCTTAGGCGGACAAGATAACGGCCCGCCCGTCATCGACAACCTCCACCTGAAAAATCAGGGCATCGGCATACTAAAAATCACCGACCCGAAGCTCTTTGAACTCATGGATATGGAAGAGCTTGAAAAGGAAACCATGAAACTCGCGCTCGAAAATTTTCACTACGACCTTCTGGAAATCAAAGCCGCCGGAACCTTCCCAGACCAAATCAAAATCTCCGTCTTCGGCAAAGGCAAAACCCCCGGATTGCTCGAAGACCGAACCTTTTCCATGAGCTTCGAACTCACCCCGGATTTAGCCCCCCTCATAGCAAAGCTCTTCGCAGCACAAGACACACCTTAAAACCACATATGGGAATAACGAAAGCTCTAGGGATAATCGCAACTATCGAATGTCACCTTGGCAAAAGACCGCGCCCCGGCAGCTATCGTAAAACGATACTCCCGGTCTCCTACAATAACCGAATGGCGCAAAGGCATAATCCCGCCTTTCGTTTCCGCCACCCTCTCCTGCCCGGAAAACTCAACCTTAACCTTCTTCGACGGATCATACCACGCCTCCGGACGCCCCTGCGCATCTACCGCCGACTGCCCCGAAGCTTTCACAATCAGCGCCCCGTCGGCAATGCTGATCTGACCACCCGGCCCATCATACGCCGGGGTCAACACGACAAAACGCTTTGTTTCCGGCTCGGAACAGTTTTTCGGAGGCCGCGCACTGCGGATCAAAAACGCAAGCCGCTCCGCGCTGCGGCCATCATCAAGCTGCTGCTTCACAAGCGCTACAAGCTCCTGCATCGGCCCCTCCGGCAGCACCTCCTTATATGTCTCCTGAAGCTGCTCATAACGGCTCACCGCCGTCTGGGCCTCAACCCGCAACTCCGTCACGCTATCCTGAAGCACCTCCTGTTCATCCAAAAGGCTCTCAACCCGCCGTTGCAAAATCCGCTCCTGCTGCCCCGCATTCTGGTTTCCCAACCAAAAGCCAGCCCCGAAAGCCAACCCCAATATTCCCAACACAACCAGAAAAGCCGCCGTGCGCTCTGAACTGCGGCGGCGGTAGCGATCCTGCGGGTTATATGACGATACTCTCATAGTGACTTTTTAGTCCCGATCCGGTTAAAAGCTATAATCCATAGTAATACTGGACGACAAAAATATACGTAACCCACAAAAGCAGGACAAGAGGAATGCCCGCCCGCATAAAATCGCGAAAACGGTAATGCCCCGGCCCCATCACCAGTAAGTTGGTCTGATAGCCGATCGGAGAAGCAAACGAACAATTCGCCGCAAAGATAACCGTAATCGCGAATAAATGCGCAACGTCCATCCCCAACCCTTCCGGCGCCTCAATGCTCCCGGCCAAATTCATCGCAATCGGCGTGAAAAGAATGGCGCACGCATTATTGCTCAAAACATTGGTCGCCACAGCCACCAGAATAAATAAAATAGACAAAATAGACAGCGGGCTGTCCGCAAACGGCAGGGAAAGCAATAAATCCGCAATAGAGCGCGCCGCTCCCGAAGCTTCCAGAATAACGCCCAAAGCCAGCATCGACCCGACAAGCAGGAAGATCTTGCGATCCACTGCCCGCGTCGCCTGCCGAATATTCAAACACCCGCTGGCAATCATCCCCGCCGCACCCGTAATCGCCGCAACCGGAATACTGATAAGACCCGCCGCAGCTAACCCGATAGAAACAACAAAAATACCAAGCGCAATCGGCGTCTTGCCCGGCACCGGCAGATCCCGTTTCGACCCCGAAAGCACGATAAAATCTGTGCTGTCACGCATAGAATTCACAACATGATAATTCCCCGCAATCAGCAAAACATCGCCGGACTCAAGACGAATCCGCCCCAACCGCCGCCGTACAACCTTCGCCCGGCGCTGTATTCCCAAAACAACCACGCCGAACTGCTTGCTAAAATTCGCATGATCCAAAGACATATCAACAAGGCGTGAAGCCGGCGTAATCATAATTTCCGCCAGAATGCGCGTTTGAATCGGCTTTCCTTCGCCTCCTCCCGCATCGACCTCACCCTCGGCCATATCGGGCTGGGACATCTGCGCCATCGCCAGTTCTTCTTCTTCCGACAATAGAAACCCCGGATACTGCGCCAAAATCGTGGCAAGACTTTCACGCGTCGCCGCAACAATCAGAATATCCCCGCTTTCAATGCTATAGCCCTCAAACGGCGGCAAAATCAAATGCCCCCCGCGCTGTATCAGCTTGACATCAAGATTCGGCAACTGGGCAAAACGCCCGTCAACACACTCCGCCCCGATAAGCCGGGAATCCGGAGCAATATCCATCTCTGCGACGAACTCTTTTTGTGACCCCGCGAGATCCTTGACCATACTGGCCCTGTCGGGCAAAAGCCGCGGCAGCACAAGCAAAATATACAAAAACCCGACTGCCGCCAGCATAATCCCCGGAACAACAAACCCAAAAAAATCAAGCGGCGCATAGCCCAGATCCTCCATCGTGCTGGAAACAAGAAGGTTCGTCGAAGACCCGATCAAGGTCGTCATCCCCCCTAAAATCGCAATATAGCTCAGCGGAATAAGAATACGGCTGTCAGACAGCCCCACATGGCTGGCCAGCACCTGAATAATCGGAATCGCAATCACCACAAGCGGCGTATTGTTCATAAACGCGCTCATGACACAAACAAAAATCAAAAGAGCGATAATCGAAACCCAGCCCGTCTTATGCGCCGACTTCGCAAAGCTCGAAGTAATAAAACGCAAAGAATCGGTTTGAATCATCCCCTGCCCCATCACCAGCAAGGCCAGCACAGCAATAAGCGACGGATTGGCAAACCCGGCTAAAAGCGCAAAAGGATCAAGCTGATTCTTCCCCGCCGCATCCGGAAGCGGAAAAACCTGCCCGAAAACCAGCAAAGACGTTAAAACGGCCAGGCTGGTAATCTCGATGGAAACTTTTTCCTGCATAAAGGAAACAACCGCACCCACCGTAATGAGCAACCCGAACCACATATGGACACTGGGGTCTAAGAGAATATTCACGAGGCGAAAAAGCTCCTGAGCTGCTGTTTTCCTGATTACGGGCTATATAGTCGTTTCAGCCATCATATTCTTAAAACCGCCCCCGTTTCAACCTCCAGTTTGCGCCGCAGGGCGCAAAGACGATTGCTCAAACTCACCAAGGTTTTTAAGCCCGATACGAAACAGAATCTCCGTATTGCTGTCCCCGGAAGCATCCCGCGTCAAATTGCGCTGCCCCGTAACCGACCAGAACAAACACTGCCCCAGATAATCCAGCCCCATATAAGCTCTGCGTAGCCCCGGCCTTTCTCCCAAATCCTGCGTCGCCCCGAAACGGGTTCGCCACTCCTTGGTGAAATAATACTGGGCATTAGCCTCAAGCTGTTCCCGGCTTTCCGTGATATCCGTCCCTTCAAGAGCGCTGGCAAATAAATATGTGGATTGCAGTCGAAACCTGTTCCAATCCGCCTGAAAGTCAACCTCATGCCGCTCCGAAGCAAGATCAAAACTGTTAAGCTGGAAACGGTAATTCAGATTGTAAATATCTTTATAGCGCCCCGAAACCTGCCCCACCACATCAGAGTCCTGCCGGTCAAGCCCCGACCCTTGCGGAAACGGGTTGTCATCCTCATCAAACCGGTAGCTCTGCCCGAGAAAAACCTCACCAAAACTCCCGTCATAACCGAACAACCCCGTCCGCAAACCGTAAGTCACCCGGCTGCGATCCTCAACCCGGTCAAATCCGGGAAACCGGTTCGGCTCAAAAAGATTGCTCGCATCAATCTGCACATCGTTACTGTCCTCGTTGGGAATGCTGTCTTCGCGCGTCATATCCGGCGCAAATGTCAGCGCCGCCACAGGCTCCACCTTCGCTTGCATATGTTCAAAAGACCGCGCCACAGGATAGCTGCTCTCCACATGGAATTGCGGAAACACCCGCATATCCGTAGAGCTTGTGGAACGCCCGGAAGCCCCCCCCGCATCGGTCCTGTCCGCAGCATGATAAACATCCCCCCGCACGCTCCCATGCACAGATGTCAACAAACCGTAATCGGAAATCAGCCTGCGGTCCCAGCCCCCGCCGAGGCTCACACGCTGCACGTCCTGCTCTTTCCCCTCACGGCTTAAGCCCAAAGCCGAAGCCTCAACGCTCCAGTTTCCTTTCAAAACCGGAATCGCTCCCGGCTCACCTTTAAAGCTCGCAAACATTTCCGGAAGAATATCCGGCTGATCCAACGCCGTTTCGCGAATGCGAATATCCTGAAAAGACAAGAGCCGCGCCGAAGCATAATCCCGCGCCGAAAACCGCTCCACATAAATCTCATTCTCCAGCACATCTTCATTCGTAAAGTCGTATTGGTTCATATACTGGTCATCCGAGGCCCAGTTGACATTAAGCCCGGAGCGCCACTTGTCGTTAATATTCCAAATACCTTCGGCCAAAATATGCCCGCGCAATTCATCGTCAACATCAACATCCTCGCCGCCTGTCCTGTCGGTGCGATCGGAATAGGTAATCCCGCCGGTCGTTTCCAAATAAGCATTTTCCCAGCGCTTCCGGTATTCCACAACCCCCAGAGGCGCCTGCTCGCTCAGCGCAATTAAACTGAACGTCGCATCCTGATCCGGCGCAATGGCCCAATAATAATTCGCCTCGGCAAAAGCCCCCAGATCGCTTTTATACCCCAGAGAAGGCGCCAGAAACCCGCTCTTCTGGTCAATACTCCCGTCAGGATGCGCAAAATACGGCGTGTAGGCAATCGGCACGCCAAAAACCTCAAACCGCGCATGGTTATAGGATATCCGTTGCGCTTCCTGATCGTGCTTCACCTCCGAAGCCACAATCCCCCAGACCGGTGGCTTCTCGGGATTTTTCTTACAAGGAATACACGGCGTATAAGACGCCCCCTTCATCACCGTTTCCGTCCCGCCTTTAAGCTCGCCGCTCCGCGCACTAAAACGCGATCCGTCGGCAAGTGTCGTGCGTAAATTTTCAACCGTCCCGTCACGTAGCTCATTGTGATAAACGGCCTTGTCAACCAAATGAATATCACCGTTTTCTTCATTGAGAACGACATCCCCCTGCGCCTCAACCGTGTCCTCGGAAAGCCTGTAAACAACTTCATCCGCACGCAAAATTCGCCCGCCCTGCGCAATCATAACATCACCCGAGGCGCTCACCGTATCGTTTTGTTCATCCCGCGACATCTCATCGGCCTGAATATCAACCGGAGACTGACCGGTTGCACCGGCCCCACCTCCACTCTCCGCAGGTCGCACCAATAAAGGCCTGTAAGCACCCCCCCCCACTGGTGGCTCCTGCGCAATATCAAACTGTCTGGCCCCGGCAGAAGACGGCTTCACAACAGGAACAAACAACTCCACAGGCTCAGACAACGTTTCGACCCTCGCAGCAGGCACCTCGCCCCCCGCTGCGTTATCATCCGCCCCGCCCGAAACAGGTCCGTACCCCGTAAGAAGCTGCGCCTGCGCAGAAGCGCAAGTCAAAAAAGATGCTGCCAAGGTGATATAAAAAAAGATCGAACGCATTGATAATAAACAAGGCAAATAAAAACGAAAACCCAAAGAGCGCCCCCGCTCCTTTTCCAGCCTTAAGCTTGCCCGTTTAAACCCCTCGGAGCAAGTCTTATTACCATCAGAACTTACTCAAAAAGTCAGGCATTTCGTCGCCAAACCCCTTAACACCGCCCTCTTCGGAATCTTCCTCCCGCTTTGCCTTACGGGCGCCCTGCTTTTTGCCGCGGCCTTCCGCCTGTGTCTTACGGCCACTGCGCGGCTCCTGATCCTGACGCTGCGGCCTTTTCTTCTCCGGTGAAGAGCGCTCTTCGCTCTTCCCGCGAGCGCCGCCGCCAATTGTCTCAACCGGTATCTTTGTCTTAATCAGCTTCTCAATCGCATCCAGATATTTCTCTTCTTTCGGCGTCGTCAGCATCCACGCCCGCCCGGTACGGCCAGCCCGGCCTGTCCGGCCAATACGGTGAACATAATCATCCGCCGTCATCGGCACATCAAAATTAAACACATGCGAAACATCCGTAACGTCAATCCCGCGCGCCGCCACGTCGCTGCACACCAGCAGCGTAATCTTTCCCGCCTTGAAGTCATCAAGCGTTTCGGTACGGAGCTTCTGCGCCATATCGCCATGCAGCCCGCGCGCGTCATATCCCTTGCCTTTCAGCCAAGTAACAAGCCCGTCAATATCGCGCTTGCGATTACAAAAGATAAACGCATTTTGCACATTTTCCTGACGAATGATTTTCTCAAGCGTTTCATTCTTCTTCCGGGTATCCGCATGAACCAGAAACTGCTCGACATTCTTCGCCGTCGTCGCCGCCCGCGCCACGGATATCTCCTTGGGATTGCTCAGAAACTTTTCCGTAAGCTTTTTAATCTCCGGCGGCATCGTCGCTGAAAACAACAACGTCTGGCGCGTAAACGGCACAAGACTGACAATTTTCTCAATATCGGGAATAAAGCCCATATCCAGCATCCGGTCGGCTTCATCAATCACCAGCACCTTGATATCGTTCAGCAAGATCTGCCCTCGCTCGAACAAATCCAAAAGCCGCCCCGGCGTGGCAATCAACACATCCACCCCGCGCTCAAGCAGCTTAATCTGCTCCGCCATCGAAGTTCCGCCCGTCAGCAAAGCCTTGCTGAGCTTGCAATACTTACCGTAAGTGTCAAAATTCTCCGCAATCTGCGCCGCCAGTTCCCGCGTCGGCGACAAAATAAGAGAACGCGGCATCCGCGCTTTCGCCCGCCCGCCCGACAAAATCTCAATCATCGGCAACGTAAACCCGGCGGTTTTGCCCGTCCCCGTCTGCGCCAGCCCCACAACATCACGCGCCATCAACACCGCGGGAATCGCCTGCTTCTGGATCGGCGTCGGCTCGCTATAGCCGCAATCCGCAAGCGCTTTAAGAATATTTTCGCTTAATCCAAGTTCTTCAAAAGACATATATTATTTTGCTTTTTTGTTACAAACACCCTAGCTATATTAAATCTTTAGGAAAATCAACAGGAAGCCTGCATGTCCTTTAAAATCGCCCTGCAAATGGATCCGCCCCAAGGCATCAACCCGGAAAAAGACTCAACCTTTGTTCTGGGATTAGAAGCGCAAAAACGCGGCCACAGGCTGTTTTACTATGCACCGGAAAGCCTGAAACTCAAAAACGGCATCGTTTCCGCCCGCTGCGCCCCGCTACATTTTCATCGCAAAAAAGATGCGCATTGCACCCTCGGCGACTTCAAAGAAATAGATTTAACAAACTTTGACATCATATTGATGCGTAATGATTTTAACGATTCTTTGAGCTATACCGCTATGACCCACATTCTGGATCATGTGACCCGTGAAACACTCGTGTTAAACAACCCCGCAGGCACCCGCGAATCCCCGGAAAAAATGCTCATCACGCATTTTCCCGATCTGGCCCCGCCAACCGTAATAACCCGCAATCTCCAGGATATCCGGGCCTTCCAGAAAGAACATAAAGAACTGATTCTAAAACCCTTAAACGGTTTCGGAGGACTGGATATCTACCACATCAAAGCCGGAGACGATAACCTGCAAGCCGTTTTCGACATGTTCTGTCGCCTGCACAGCGAGCCCTTCGTTGTCCAAAAATACCTGCCCGAGGTGAAACAGGGCGACAAACGCATTATCGTTGTCGAAGGCGAGCCCATCGGCGCACTCAATCGTATCCCCGCCGATGGAGAGGCCAGAGCGAACCTCGCCGTCGGCGGTAGCGCCCACCCCGGTGAAATCACCGCCCGCGACCGCGAAATCTGCGAACGCCTAAAACCCGAACTCATCCGGCGCGGGCTGGTCTTTGTCGGCCTCGACGTCATCGGCGGTTACGTCACCGAAATCAACCCCAAATCCCCAACGGGCCTGCAACAAATCTACCGGCTACAGGGCCTCAAATGCGAAGAAACCATCTGGGACGCCTATGAAGCCCGCTATCACAAAAAAAAAGCAAACCCATGAGCGGCGGAGACTGGCAAAAAGAAACGCGCCGCTGGTTCAAAGAACAGGCAAACAGCAAATTAATAATCGCTGCCGCAATTTTCTTGTTCGGCCTCTACGTTTTTTTCGGCTTCGGCTATAGTGAAGATTACCATAAACAAGTCAATGCCGAAATAAAGCTCGCCAAGCTTCTATGCGAGAACTCCCTCGAATGGATTATGGCCGACCCCAACCGCCTGAAACTCGGACAAGGCGACCTGCGCCACGTTACCGTAAAGGGCCGAAAAATAAAACTTGAGCACGTCAAATACCCGAAAGTTATTTACCTCGATTCCGGCATCCGCAACCTCAAAAGAAAAAAGACCGTAACCGACCTGTACTGCGTCTTCAAAGACCCCCGCTCAACCACCCGCGAATTTTTCTATAAATATGACGAGCGCCTCTGGGTTGATAAAGTCCGCTTCCACCGCTAAAGAATATCCCATGACCGATAAAAAAACCCTCGAAGAAAACCTTGAATTCACCCCCCGTTTTGATGCCGCAGGGCTGATCCCCTGCATCACAACGGATTCAAAAACCGGCGAAGTTCTGATGTTTGCTTTCATGAACGAAGAAGCGCTGAATAAAACCATCGAAACGGGTCAAGTCCATTACTGGTCCCGCAGCCGGAAGGAACTCTGGCATAAAGGCGCCACCAGCGGCAACACCCAAAAAGTCGTAAATCTCCGCACCGATTGCGATCAGGACTGCCTCTGGATCAGTGTTGAGGCAGGACCGGCCTGCCACACCGGGCGCAAAACCTGCTTTTACCGAGAGCTTGATCCGAAATCAGGCCGGCTAAGGTTCACTAACCCATCTTAATGCTCATGTCCGCCTTCGTCATGACCATGCTCAGCATGCGCCGCTTCCATCGGACGATGAACGCCAAAATACATACCCACGTTAAAAACCATCAAAACAGTCGCCACAATCAGTATCTTGTTCGCCATCTTTTTACGCGGCCCGCACGGCGCATGATGACACCCGGTATGGTGACAACATTCGGCTTTCTTGCTGTAAAAATACAGCCCCCAGCCCAAAGCAACAACAAATACCGATACACCGACCATAACCGGCTCCCACCGGTGCATAAAATCATGCATACTCTGCAACCACCCCGGCATGGCCACAACCAGCCCAAACCCGGCTAAAAGGCTAAGCAAACTAATAATCGTCGGCAAAACACAGCAAAAAATATGGCTGGTCTCCGACAAAACAATGGCCCAGAAAAGCCGTTTTTGATGTTTTTCATGCATAATCAAAAGCTTTTAGAGGATTGCATTTTTTTCCGCAACATTTTCTATAGCAAAACCCGCATCTTTAATATGCATCTCGACCTTGTCCTCCCCGCCCCAATTATCAATCTTCAACGTCCCGAGCAAGTCAAACCCAGCCTTCCCTTGCTTCAGCAGCGCATCACCCAGCGGCGTTCCCACGGCGCGAAACGCCATGGCTTTCATCCGGCTTCCACCCTCCCAGTCCGAAACCATGCACCGTATATGCGCCTCGCCAACAACATCGGCGGTGTGAATACGTACATTTTGCAGCAAAAACAACGGCTCGGAATGCTCCTGCCCGAACGGGCCGATCTGGTCCTGCAACAAATGCACCAACGCGGGACTCGCCCCCCGCACCGTAACAACGCCGTCAATCGGCGTGTGAACATTCGCCTGTGCAGAGTCCGTCTGCCGCTCGATATGCTCGTAAAGAAACGCCTTAAACGCCTCAACCTGCCCCTGCAAAACCGTAAAACCGCCAGCCATGGCGTGCCCGCCACCTTTTTCAATAATTCCTTCATTCCGCGCATCAATAAACGCTTGGGCAATATGAATGCCGGGAATACTGCGCCCCGAACCGCGCCCCTCAATCTCACCCCTCTCATTCTCGGCAAACGCCACAAGCGCCGCAGGCTTCCCGTATTTTTCTTTCAAACGCCCGGCCACAAGCCCGCTAAGCCCCTGATGAAAATTCTCCGAAGCTACAAAAATCACCGGATGCTGGTCCAGCCCCTCCCGCTCAAGCATATCCAGCGCCTCACGTTCCATCTCCACCTGAATCGCCTTGCGCTTGTCATTGCAATCATTCAGCGTCCAGGCAATGTCGTTAGCCTCCTCCGCATCATCAATAGACAAAAGCCGCGCCCCGAGATCGGATTTATGCACCCGGCTCCCCGCATTAATCCGTGGCCCCAAAACAAATCCCGCATGATAAGGATTAAGCGGCCCGCTAATGCCTGAAACCTCAATAAGCGCGTTCAGCCCCGCATTCCCACTATTTTGCATCTCTTTAAAGCCATATTTAACAAACAGCCTGTTCGGTCCCGTCAAGGGAACCATGTCGCACACAGTCCCCAGCGCCACAATATCGAGCCAACTTTTCAGCGGTGCATCCCCTTTCATTTTGTTATTCATCGCCACACACGCAAGGAACGTTACCCCCACCGCTGCCAGCATGTCATAGCCGGATGCATCGTCTTTGCGCTTAGGATTGATCACATACCGCGCCTTGGGAAGGGTCGTTTCCGCTTCATGGTGATCCAGAACAACAATCTCCAGCCCCATCTGCGTCGCCGCCTCTACCACGTCAAAAGCCGTCGTCCCGCAATCAAGCAAAAACACAATCTCCGCCCCATCTTCTTTCAACTGCTGCAAGGCCGCCACATTCGGGCCGTACCCTTCGGTCAGACGCTGGGGGATATAAATCGGCGCATCAATCCCGTAACACTTGAAAAAACGGTGCAAAAGCGCCGAAGACGTCGCCCCGTCCACATCAAAATCCCCAAAAATCGCGATAGCGCGCTTCGCCTCAATCGCCCCGGCCATATAAACCGCCAGCGCCTCCATATCCGCCAAGGCAAAAGGATCGGGAAAATGCTCTTTTAACGTGGGATAAAGAAACGCGGGAATATCCTCAACCCCGCGCTGCACCAAAAGCCGCGCAACGATTTCCGGCAAATCATACTGCCGCGAAAGCCTTTCCACCGCAGATATATCCGCATCCGGCATCACCCATCGCGCTTTATTTAAAGATAATGAATCCATTAAAAAATTAGACCACCAAGACACGAATACACCAAGAAGAATTAATTAAAAAAAACTTGGTCCTCTTGGTGCCTTGGTGGTTCAAAAATTTTAAATACTTTTAATCCACGTCTTGCGGCGGAAATTATGCGTCGCTTCAATCCGCCGCACTGTCCCGGACTTCGAACGCATCACAATCGTCGAGGTCTTCGCCCCGCCCGGCCAGCGGCGCACACCACGCAGCATCGCCCCGTCCGTCACGCCTGTCGCGGCAAACATCACATTATCGCCCTTTGCCAGATCATCCGTCGTATAAATCGCACTCAAATCGGTAATCCCCCACTTTTCGGCCCGCTCACGCTCAATATCCGTATGAAACACGAGGCGGCCCAGCATTGACCCGCCAGTACACTGAAGCGCCGCCGCAGCCAAAACCCCTTCGGGCGCACCGCCATTGCCGACATAAAGATCAATCCCGGTATCCGGGTCGGTCGTCGCAATCACCGCGCTCACATCGCCATCACCAATCAGCGTAATCCGCGCCCCGGCGGCGCGTACATCTCTAATCAATTCCTCATGACGCGGACGGTCCAGAATACACACATTCAAATCATTCACCTGCCCGCCTTTTTCTTTCGCAAGCCTCGCCAAAACATCGCCAATCGGCGCATCAAGATCGAGAATATTCGGATCAACCCCCGGTCCGACGGCAATTTTATCCATATACGTATCGGGTGCGTTCAAAAACCCGCCCTTATCGGTCATCGCAATAACGGCCAGCGCATTCGGCCCGCCCGCCGCTGTAATATCCGTCCCCTCCAGCGGGTCCAGCGCAATATCAATCTCGGGACCCTTACCGTCTCCAACCTCTTCACCGATATAAAGCATCGGTGCCTCATCGCGCTCCCCCTCTCCAATCACGACTGTCCCGCGAATATGCAAAGAGTTCAGCGCATCGCGCATCGCATCCACAGCCACCTGATCCGCCGCAACCTTATCCCCGCGCCCGACAAGCTTTGAAGCCGCCAAAGCCGCCGCCTCCGTTACACGCGCAACTTCCATCGCCAAATTGCGATCCATAAAATTCTCAGCGTCCGCCATCGTCTCTTTTCTTTCTGTTTGGGTCATTTTAAGCTCCTCGGGCCGCTACTCTAACGCCTCTATCCGCATCAAACAAGGCTCTTCCGTCACAACGTCCAAATCGTTAAACGCCGCGCAAGCCCTCATCACAGCTCCGTGGCGCACCTCATGCGTTGTCAGGACAACCGGAACCGGCTGCCCCGGGTCGCGCCCGCGCTGCAACAAGCCCTCAATCGAAATATCCTCATCGCGCAAAATTGCCGAGATATCGGCGATAACGCCCGGCTGGTCCAAAACCATCAAACGCAGATAATACCGGCTATGCGTATCCTCCAGCGCCATCCACGCCGGCTCTTGTAAATCATCCGCCGGAATGCCGAATGTTGGTACATGAAAGCCCCGCGCAATATCGACAATATCGCTCATCACCGCCGAAGCCGTCGGTCCCTCGCCCGCACCCTTCCCGGTCAGCAAGGGCGTTTCAACACTATCGCACACAACGCAAACCGCGTTATAAACATCCTCAACCGTCCCGATCGGATTAGAAAGCGGCACAAGACAAGGCTCTAAAACCTGCATCAGCTTGCCATCCACCCGCTTGGCAATGCCCAAAAGCTTGATCCGGTAGCCAAACTCATCCGCATAGGCAATATCATCCGCCGTAATCCCGCGAATACCCGTAATCTTTAAATTCCCGAAATCCGGCTTAACCCCGAAAGCGATCGAAGAAAGCAAAGCCAGCTTATGCCCTGCATCAATCCCGTCAATATCAAGATCCGGCGGCGTTTCCGCATAGCCCGCTTCCTGCGCCTCCTTTAAAATCACATCAAAATCCCGGCCCGTCTCGCGCATCGCCGTAAGCATATAATTGCACGTCCCGTTCAAAATACCGAACACGCCGTCAATCCGGTTTCCCGCAAACCCCTCGCGCATCGCCTTAATAATCGGAATCCCCCCGGCCACGGCCGCCTCATAGGCCAGCGATACATTATGATCCTCCGCCAGCTTCGCCAACTCAAATCCATGATGCGCCAGCAAGGCCTTATTCGCCGTCACCACATGCTTCCCATTGGAAAGCGCAGCCTTAACGAGAGTCTTAGCAAGCCCCTCCGAACCGCCGATCATCTCCACAACCACATCGACATCCGCCCGCCCGGCAAGATCTGCCGCGTCATCAACCCATTCATAGCCTGAAAGGTCAACCCCGCGATCCTTCCCCGCATCACGCGCCGATACCGCCGTAATCTCTACCGCCCGGCCCGCACGCATCGCCAGCATATCGCCATGCTTTTGCACGATTTTAACAACCCCGGTCCCGACGGTCCCCAAGCCCGCAATCCCCAAACGTAATGGTTCAGACATCAAAATTCCTTCTTTGAATAAATATGAATGCTATTGGTAAGGATTTACCGGGAAATTTCAACCCGTCTTGCTGCTTCTTCCGCCGTTTTTCCATCCACTTGCAAAGGCGGACGAACATCCCCCCACGCCATAACGCGGATAAAATCAGCCGGGACGCCGTTTTCAATCAACCCGCGCGCCACGGCAAACGCCCGGTCCATGGAAATTTTCAGGTTTACAATCTTGCGCTGCGCCGCCCCATCGTAATTCGCCTTAACACTGGAATGCCCCTCAACGGTAATCCCCCGCCCCGAAGCCTCATTAAACTGCAAGGCCACAGAGGCAACTTTGCCCTGCGCCTCTGGCGAAAGCGCCGCAGAATCATGGCCGAAATAGACGATAACCTTATCCCCATCATGCCCTTCAAGAGCAACATAATCCTCTTCACGCATCACCTGTTCCACAGGCGGCGGCGGAGCGGCATGCGCAGGAGCATTCGCCAAAGGCGTAAAGTCTTCAAACGGGAAAATCTCTACACTCGGATTGGCCGCATAAACCCGTGGAGCGGGCGCATAATCAACCGCAGCAGGCTGAACCGCAGCAGAGTCATAATCAGGCTCATAATACGGCGCTCCCGCCACAGGCTCATCGAGATCAAAAACCTGCACCCGTCCGTCCGTATGACGTGAAATCGCCTCCGCCACGCTGATCGGCTCCGGCGCATAGGCAGACTGGTCTACAACCTCTATCGCCCCTCCAGGTTTGCCGGTCTGCAACCGCTCATCCTCGCCGGTGTCAAAATACGAACACCCCCCAAGCAACAATGGCAGCAAAATACCGGCACAGAAAATGCATAGAAGCCTTGAGAATGATTTGCGCAGTGTCTTCATGGAATCATCTTCAAACGATTCTCATACCGCGTTCAAGCCTTCACACAAGGTTATACGCAAAATCATGCGCAATAATTTCTATCGCTTTATGCTGCGTTTTTGTGTATAGTCTGTTTTTCTTTGCTGCATTTATGCTGCGGTTTCATAACCTTACACAAGAACGGTTAGACAATGGTTCAGGTTTTTTACAACATGCCCGATCGTAAAGATAACAAGCGCACGCCGCTGAACGATAATCAGGAAGCTTTCCGCAAGCAAATGGAAAGCCTGCCGGACCCCGCACAGCTTTCTCAGGCCCTTATGAACGCCTACCAAAAATCCCAGCCTCTTTTCATGGAAATGCTCCAACGCATGCAGGAAACCGGGCCGCAAATGGATATGGAGGATTTCGACCCCGACCCTATGAATGTCGCGCCCTCTTCAATGAATTTGATGGCCTCTATGATACAAAACCCCCTGAAAATGTGGGAAGCCCAAATGCAATACGGCCAAAAACAGGCTCAGCTCTGGCAATCCAGCATCAACAAGTTATGGGGCCTTGAAAGCCAGCCGGTCATACAGCCCCAAAAAGGCGACAAGCGTTTTAAATCCGAAAGCTGGAACGACAGCGTCTTTTTCGACTTTATCAAACAATACTATTTGCTCGCCTGCGACTTCGTACAGCAAAACATCGAAAACGCCGAGGGCCTATCCGAAGCCGAAAAAAAGAAGCTCGCCTTCTCTTCAAAACTAACGCTCGACGCCCTCTCCCCGTCGAACTTCGCCATGACCAACCCCGATGTCCTCAGCGAAACCCTCAAAAGCGGCGGCGAAAACCTCATTCGCGGCCTGCAAAACATGCGTCAGGATCTCGAACGCGGCCACGGCCAGCTTAAAATCAGCACCACAAATTACGACGCCTTCAAACTCGGCGAAAACATCGCCACCACGCCCGGTCACGTCGTCTATGAAAACGACCTGATGCAGCTCATCCAGTATGAACCGCAAACGAAACAAGTGTTCAAACGCCCCCTGTTGGTCGTTCCTCCATGGATCAACAAATACTATATCCTTGATTTACAAGCCGAAAGCTCCTTCATCCGCTGGGCCGTGGAACAAGGCCACACGGTTTTTTGCATCTCATGGGTCAACCCGGACGCAAAACTCGCCCAAAAAGGGTTCGAGTCTTACATGCATGAAGGCATCATCGCCGCCCTCGACGAAATAAAAGAAATCACCGGCCAGCCCGATTGCAACGCCGTGGGCTATTGCCTCGGCGGCACGCTGCTCGCCACAACCATGGCTTGGCTCGCCGCAAAAAAGAAAGCGGCCCGCATCGCTTCGGCGACCTTCCTTACGACACTCATTGACTTCGCCGATGCCGGTGACATGAAACTGTTCATGGATGAAGAACAAATCGACGACATGATCCGGCTTATGGACCGCAAAGGCGTGCTAAAGGCCGAAGAACTCCAGCGTACATTCAGCCTCCTGCGCGCCAACGACCTGATCTGGTCTTTCGTGGTAAACAACTACCTGATGGGCAAGGAACCCTTCCCCTTCGACCTGCTCTACTGGAACGATGATTCCACCAACATGCCCGCCAAAATGCACAGCTTCTATCTGAAAAACATGTACCGCGATAACCTGCTCCGCAAACCCGGCGGCATCGAAATTGACGGCGTAAAAATAGACATCCGCAAAATCAAAGCCCCCTGCTACTTCCTCTCCACCAAGGAAGACCACATCGCCCCGTGGAAAGCCACCTACGAAACAACACAGCTCGTCAGCGGCCCGAAAACCTTCACCCTCGCCGCCTCCGGCCACATTGCCGGGGTCGTAAACCCACCATCAAAAAAGAAATACAGCTATTGGTCCGCCCCCGAAAACGAAACACCGGGAATAGCCGATGACTGGTTCGAAGGCGCAAGGGAAACCGAAGGTTCATGGTGGCCGCACTGGGGCGAATGGATGGAAAAATTCGGAGAAGGAAAAACCAAGGCCCGCGAAATCAAAACCCCCATCGAACCCGCCCCGGGCCGCTATGTGATGGTGAAGAGCTAGGAATTGAATAGCCCCCCCAGATGTCCTTCTATAAAAAACGCCCCGATATCCCGGGGCGCTTCTTTTTGTGAAACCTTGGTAGAGGAGATCACAAATTCTTTTTACGTGTAAAAGTGTACGCACATAGAGCAAACAGCATTTTGATGTGGCAAGGAAAATAAGGCGAAGCGTACGAAAAGTACCTGAGCCGAAATTTAACGCCGTCCACAGCGAAATGATGGAAGCTCTATCTTTTAGCCCACTGCTTGGTCCGGCGCGCTTTGTGCTTACCAACCTTCTTCCGCTCGACAATCCGCGCATCGCGGGTCATCATTCCGGCTTTCTTCAAGGCCGGACGCGTTTCAGGGTCAAACTTCTCCAACGCGCGGGAAATGCCGTGACGCACCGCACCGGCCTGACCGGACAAACCACCGCCCTTCACCGTACAAATCACATCGAATTTCCCCACCTGATTCACAATCAGAAACGGCTGGTTCAAAATCAAACGCTGCGTCTGACGGGCAAAGTAAACCGCCTGGTCACGGCCATTTACAATCACTTTACCGCTACCCGGCTTGATCCAGACCCGCGCCACAGCATCCTTCCGGCGGCCCGTGCCATAGGCACGCCCCAACTTGTCCAGTTCCTGAACACGCTTCACCGGCTCATCCGCCGCCTTAACGTCTTTAGCAACCTCTCCGGCCTCCGCTTGCGCGGCATCGGCTTTCACAGCCGCACCCAGATCTTTAAGGTCTTTTACTTCTTTGGTTTCATCTTTTTTGGCCATGTCGTTTAGCCTCTCTTGTTCTTGGGATTCATGGATGCAATATCAAGCACTTCAGGCTTCTGCGCCTCGTGCGGATGCGCGGCTCCGGCGTAAACTTTCAGATTACCAAACACCTTGTAACCCAAAGGACCTTTCGGCAACATACGCTGCACCGCCTTCTCAACAACCCGCTCAGGGTGCTTGCCGTCAAGAATCTGCCCCTTGGAGCGTTGCTTGATCCCGCCCGGATACCCGGTATGCCAGTAAAAAATATCGCCATCGCGCTTATTGCCCGTAAGGCGAACCTTCTCGGCATTAATCACGATCACATTATCGCCGTCATCAACATGCGGCGTAAAAGAAGGCTTGTGCTTCCCGCGAAGACGAAGGGCGATAATGCTGGCCAGACGTCCCAACACGACGTCTTCGGCATCAACAAGCACCCATTTCTTCTCGACTTCTGCGGGCTTTGCAGATGTTGTTTTGCTCATAACTTTATCCTTTAATATAAAAAGTGCTCCGTTTATGCATGAAAGCCTCCACCGCGTCAACAAAAAACAAACAAAAACAGAAAGATAAAAGCACGGTATTAAAACACCCTGAATTTTGTTTTTTATTGACATATAGCTTTCAACCGCTTAAAAAGCTCCATCTCACAAAACAAAGGCAAACACATGAACTACAAAACAGCAGCCTTAGCCGCCTTTATAGGTTTGAACCCAATAGGCACAGCACAAGCAGAAGAAAAAGATGTTTTATCTATAAACAACGAAATTCCGTATGTAAAATGCCTGACAAACGGCCATGCTATCGAAATGATAATGCAACGCGAATTGAAGGTTACGTCAAGCAACATAGGCCGGGATTTCCGAAAAGCCGTTACCTTATTTGGACAGGAGTTTGTACACCCCCTACAAGAAAACTTGGATACTTTTTTAAGTGGCAGGGAAATAAACGCACAGCTTGACGAAGATCTTCCCAGATTTTTAACCGAAACGGAAGAAAGGCTGAACGCAAGCTTCACAAAAGCCCTGAAACAACAGAGTCCCGCCATAGAGGTTACAATTAAAGACAACGGCACAAGCGCCAGAATAAACAAACATCTACCGAAATGTGCCGTGAAAGGCTTGACGATAATATAACGCCCCTCAGGCCGCCAGCGCCGTTTCACCCATAAAAAACGCATCAATCTGCGCTTTAACCTCATCCGCATCGGCGATCCTGTTAATCTCCGCCCGAAACGCCGCCGCACCGGGAATGCCCGCGATATACCACGCCAGGTGCTTCCGCGCGAGCGCCACCCCGCTCCGCGTCCCGTAATAGCTCAAAATCGCGTCATAATGCTCCCGGATCAACGCATGCAGTTCCGCCCGTGAAGGCGGCACAGGAATAGCCTCACCTTTCAAGTGCGCTATCGTATCGCGCAAAACCCAAGGCCTGCCCTGCGCCCCGCGCCCGATCATGACCCCGTCCGCACCCGACGCCTCAAGCGCCGCCCGCGCATCCTCCGGCCCCATAATATCGCCGTTCACAACCACCGGAATATCCACTGCTTCCTTCACCGCCCGCACAGCCGCCCAATCCGCCGCGCCTTTATACATCTGGTTGCGCGTGCGCCCATGCACCGTAATCATTTTCACCCCCACATCCTGCGCCCGCCGCGCAAGTTCCGGCGCATTGCGGTTCATCTCGTCCCACCCAAGGCGCATTTTGACGCTCACCGGCACATCCACCGCCCGCACCGTCGCCGCCATAATCTCCGTCGCCAAAACCTCATCCTGCATCAGCGCCGAACCGGAAAACTTGTTCACAATCTTCTTCACCGGACAGCCAAAATTAATGTCGATAATATCCGCCCCGCGCTCCGCATTCATCCGCGCCGCCTCCGCCATCACCTCCGGCTCGCACCCCGCCAATTGCACAGCCAGCGGAAACTCCCCATCACACGATGTACTCATCTTCAAAGATTCCCGCGAATGCTGAATCATCGCCCGGCTGGCAATCATCTCCGAAAACACCAGCCCCGCGCCATAGCGCTTCACAATCCGGCGAAACGGCAAATCGGAAATCCCCGACATCGGCGCCAGAAATACCGGGTCTTGAATCCCAATATTGCCGATTGAAAACCCTTTCATCGGCGCGTCTCACTTTCAATCCATTGTAAAAAGGCCCGATGGCCGTTCTCAATACTCCATGAAACAACACAAGGCACATCATAGCTGTGCAACCCTATAACCCGCTCTTTAACCGCATCAAACAACCCCGCACGGCTTTTATAAATCACAGCCACCTCCGCCGCACGCTCAACCGCGCCATCCCACCAATACAGACTTTCATGCTCCGGCAAGATATTCGCACAAGCTACAAGCCGCTCTTCAAGCAGAATTTGCGTAATCTGCCGCGCCTCTTCACAATTGGGATATGTACAGTAAATAACAATCATAATAAAAAATGGTCTGGCTGAAAGGATTTGACCCCCGCGCCGCGAAGCGGGCAAAGCCCGCGTGCGGCTTACTTTTAAACGGAGGTTTAATTCATCCAGCCTGATCCTGCATTTCTATAGTCATTAAGACTTAAATGGTCGGGCTGAGAGGATTTGAACCTCCGGCCTCTTCGTCCCGAACGAAGCGCGCTACCAGACTGCGCCACAGCCCGCCAATAAAACACAGCCACATACGTCTGTTTGCATTCAGCTTTAAACGTCCCACCAGCCTATCCGCTAACCCTTGCTCCTGCTAAGGCAGATGGCCTCTGGCCGGAATTTAGATCGTACGGCAAGATCGCACTTTGGAAAGAATCTGTCAAGAGTCGCGGTAGATGACACAGGCCGGACAAAACCGTTCACTGACTTCAATCACCCGCTAAGTGTAATCAATATTATTGGGTTTGACTATATTAAGCCCGTGGCTTCTTCCCCAGTCTGAATCACATCCTCAACGCTAACATTTTTGGTCCACTGCAACGTAGCAATATGAACGGCTTCTCCTGCGCCTTGTCCGTCGGCATCCACAGAAACCATCGTGGAAGATCCGTCATCTGTCAACGAAAGCTGAACAAAATCATTAATAGAATCCTGCAACGGATCATACAGATCAAGAAAATCAGATATATCCAGACGGTCCCCACCATTCACACTCATGTAGTAGATCGTATCCACTCCGGTATCCCCCCTGACGGAAAACAAAAGTATCAACGCCTGATCCGGCTATAAGCTTATCATCTCCATTCCCGCCATATAAAATATTGTTCCCGGAAGAAACGTCAAGATAATCGTTCCCGTCCCCGCCATACAGAACAACAGAACCGTTTAAGGCCGCACCCAACTGCGTCACAGACAACACATCACCGTCCGCATCTGTGTCATTGGCCAGAACGTCAATCACAACAGCCGTGTCTTCCTGTGTCACCGCACCGTCATCCGATGCAATAGGAGTGCTGTTTGGAGGGGCTGTACCACCCACCGATATTGTAATCAGACCTGTGTCTGTACCGCCCATGTTATCATATATTACATACTCAAAAGTATCCTGCCCCGTAAAACCGGCATCAGGTGTATACATAATTGTTATATCACCCTCACCATTACCACCACCGGAAGCGCTACCGCCATAACTAATAGACGCATAACGGGCTAACCATCTTGTGTGCTCAAGGTTATCATCGTAGTGGCCAAAATCTTTTCGAGTATTGTACGGCGGATCAATAAATATGCACTTTACTTGCCTAGCGTAGTACGGCAGGAGTGCCTTAAGAGCCTCTAGGTTATCACCCTGTATCAGCATGTTCTCAGCCGCTGGATCACCATACGACAGATCAGGCACAGCCTCTAGCAGGCGATACGGTACATTCTCAGCCGCCTTAACATCTTTCTCTCTATCCAGCCAGTGTAATATCGGCATCTTATACTTATTCTCTCAAACTCAAACCAGCTATAGATAGCTGCACCTGCCTGATAATTCAATGATTTCGAGATTATGCAACATATGACGTTATAATCACAGGAGAAATCCAAAAATATCCAGAGGACATTAAGAGTTCTGGGCATGTTACTTGTGCCGCCTTTGTACTATAAAGGGCTCACATTAAATTTAGCTTCTAAATCAGCCACCTACCATTAATTTATGTAAACAACTAACCCTCAAATCCTTTGGCTCTAGCCTCGGCTATAAGAGGTAACTGCTTACCGCCATAGCACATCTGAATGAAGTCCTGCGCAGCGCGTATCATATCGGCCTCCATATCAATGTTCATATAACTAACGGCGACATTCGCCTCCTCTGCGGTCGCATCATCCTCCACCAGTATAAGATACCATGCAGCCTTAACTGCCAGTAACCCACGATTGGTCACGAACGGAATTTGAATATTTAACAACCCACCTTTTAATATGCCATTCCAGAGCACGTATGCCCCGTACAGCGCGAATATGAATAGAACCCATTCCATGGCTACATCCCTCCCGTTTCATCAATCAATCGGCTCATAGAGCCAGAGAAATACTCGCAGCCGCTTTCGTTACCGTTCCATTCCCATGTTTCAACATAGTAGCCGTTGGCATCGGTTATCAGTCGGATCATGCAATTCTGGTTATATGTCTGAGGGACAACCGAGGTCTGATAACCGCTGTAAGACATTCCACCTGCTGAGCCATACACCGAACCAGAGACAGGAGTTCTAACTGTCTGCGCCACGGTGTAAGTGTTCCCGTAGCCCCATGTGTAAACCTTGCGCCCAGCGATGCTTTGTTCACTATCGGGATACACCGTCCATACAATCCATAGCTTTGACCTCATCCAGCACAGCCAGAGCATCACCTGACAGCGGTATTGTCCGAGCATGTCCGTTCTTCGTTACAGGGATATGTAGCGTTCTGGCTTCGCAGTCAATCTCATCCCAGCGTAGCCTTAATATCTCACCCCTCCGCATTCCCGTAGCAATGGCGAAGCATACCAATGACATGGCATACGGATTACGGCTATCCAGTGCGGCATCACATAGCTGTTCATACTCATCTGCGCTAACACGGCGGGTTCGAGCATTATTAACCTTCATCTTCTTGATCTTGCCCAGCGGGTTATTTCTAAGCGGTATATCCCATTCCCGTTCGGCTATATCAAAGGCGTGTTTGATGATGGATAACTCACGGTTTACCGTTCCAGCCTTTACCTCCTTGAGCCGCTTATCCCGATAGGTGCTGAAATGCGCTGGGGTTATCTGCGCCAGTGACAGCTTCGCAATCGGTTCACGCATGAACGCCTCCAGAATGTAAGTTTCCGTGTCTGCGCTACGCTTCTTTATCGTGATTTCATCCCTATAACGCTCTAGCACATCTTTAACCGTGTACTGCGCCAAAACCTTAACAGGCGTATGCAGTTCACCACGATCCGCTTTAACTTCGGTATGACGCGCCCATTCCTCTGCGTCTGATTTCTTATGAAATGTGCGACTAGCAGGTGCATAACCTTTACGCCGAACCTGTGCCTCAAACTTGCCGCTTTTTAACTTCCGTATAGTAGCCATTTAATCCTCCAGTGTGGATATACTGTGGACAGGCTATTTTTATGATTTTATGGAAGTTCTGGTTACAGCTTCAACCCGTTGATATACAACAAGTTTAAATGGTCGGAACGAGAGGATTTGAACCTCCGACCCCTTGCACCCCATGCAAGTGCGCTACCAGGCTGCGCCACGTTCCGTTCCATTTTGAAAACTATCTATAGAAAAAAGCAGGCAAAAGCAAACTTATTCAGGATTTAATAAGCGCCCGTAACTCTTTCAGCTCCGCAACCATCGCCTGAAGAGCCGAACGCTGCTTCGCGCTCATCCCCGTGCTGGCAGACGTAACCTGACCCTGAACACTCGTCGTAACCTTTTGCTCGTTATTGTTCTGCGGCGCGCGCGGCTCCTGCAACACAGCCGTCTTGCCTTTTTCCCGCAAAAGCTTCTGCACCCCTTTAATTGTATACCCTTCGGTATAAAGCAAATGATGGATCTTCTTCAACAACTCCAGATCCTCAGGACGGTAATAACGCCGCCCTCCGCCGCGTTTAAGCGGACGGATCTGCGAAAACTTCGTTTCCCAAAACCGCAGGACATGCTGCTGTACATCCAGAATATCCGCCACCTCGCTAATCGTCCTGAACGCGGAAGCCGACTTACGCACCCGCGGCTTCGCAGCCGCCTCAGGCGTAGCATCTTTCCCTGTCAACGGACCTGTAACCTTCTCCGCCACATCATGATGCGCAGCCTCTTCCGCCTGCGTCTCATCTTCAAACGCCCGCCCGCTCTGTGTATATGCCTGACTCATTGCTTAAAACCCTCCATGAGTGTCGCCATTGCTAATCCGGTCTTTCAAAACATGCGAAGCGCGGAACACCAGAACCTTGCGCGGCAAGATCGGAACCTCCACCCCGGTCTTCGGATTACGACCTATCCGCTCGCCCTTTTCACGAATGGAGAAACTGCCAAACGAAGAAATCTTAACGTTCTCCCCCCGCAACAGCGCATTCGACACCTCATCCAGCACAGCCTCGACAAGATCCGCAGATTCATTGCGCGACAGACCAACCTCTTCATAAACGGCCTCAGCAAGATCGGCGCGTGTAATTGTACGACTTTCCATCGGTTTCACTCCCAATTTTGTAAGTAGGATAAAACTAGCGGCAGAAAGCCGCCTCGTCAATCTATCGCTTGAAGTTAACCCCAAAAAATGATTCAGGATCAAGGACCTAGGGGTCAAAAGCGAACCGCGAAGCAAACCCGTAGGGTTTGTTCGCAAACTCTAAAGAAGCAAACCCGTAAGGTTTGTTCGCAAACTTTAAAAGCGAAGCAATGCGCTGCCCCATGTCAGCCCGCCGCCCATCGCCTCAAGCAAAAGCAGGTCGCCTTCTTTAATCCGTCCGTCGCTAACCGCCTCATCCAGCGCCAGCGGAATAGAGGCTGCCGAAGTATTCCCGTGATGGTCCACGCTCACCACAACCTTGTCCATACTCATGCCCAGCTTCTTCGCCGTCGCCTCGATAATGCGAATATTCGCCTGATGCGGCACCAGCCAGTCAATCTCCTCGGGAGCAACGCCGTTCTCCTCCAGCGCCTCATTCACCACATCGGCCATATAAGACACCGCATATTTAAACACCTCGCGCCCCTGCATAATAATATGCCCGGCATTCCCCGTGCTTGACGGCCCCCCGTCCGTATAAAGCAAATCCCGCTGCTCGCCCTTCGCATAAAGATGCGTCGAATGGATGCCCCGCCCGGAAACACCCTCCTCCGCGGTTTCCTGCCCTTCCAGCACAACCGCACCGGCCCCGTCGGCAAACAAAACGCATGTTGTGCGGTCCGTCCAGTCAACAATTGAAGACATCTTCTCCGCGCCAATCACCAGCATCCGCCGCGCCTGCCCCCGCGCAATAAAGTTATCCGCGCTCGCCAACGCATAAACAAAACCCGTACAAACCGCCTGCACGTCAAACGCCGGCCCCGCCGGAATCCCCAAAGCCGCCTGCACTTTCACCGCAACCGCCGGAAACGTCCGGTCCGGCGTCGTTGTCGCCACAATAACCCCGTCAATATCGCCCGCATCCAGCCCCGATCTTTCAAGCGCCTGCCGCCCTGCCGCAATGGCCATATCCCCGGTCGTCTCCCCTTCCCCCGCAATATGGCGCTGCTTGATCCCGCTGCGCTGACTAATCCATTCGTCACTCGTATCAACAATTTTCTCAAGATCCTGATTCGTCAAAATCTTTTCCGGAAGATACGCACCTGTCGCTTTGATTACTGATTTAATAGCCATATTCTTTTATAAATCGCGGGATAAAAACGATTCCTGTTCTGTAAGATTTTCAATATGCCGCGCCACGCGCTCTATATAATTCTGCTCCGCCAGCTTAACCGCCAGCACCAGCGCCGAAGAAAACGCCAGCGCATCGCAACCACCGTGACTTTTAACACATAGCCCGTTCAGCCCCAAAAACACCCCCCCGTTATGACGCCGCGGATCAATCCGGCCCTTCAGACGTTTCAGCGGAAAAAACGCGATCAGAGCCCCCAAAACGCCCAGCGGATGACCCAGCATATACTTCCTGAACAAATGATCGGCCAGCTTACCCACGCCTTCCGCCGCCTTCAGCGCAATATTACCCGCATACCCATCGCTGACGATCACATCCACCGTGCCTTTGGTAATATCATCTCCCTCGACAAAACCGTAATACCGGCCCGGAAAATCAATCTCCGACAGCATCGCCGCCGCGCTGCGCACATGATCCGGCCCCTTCATCTCTTCCGAACCGACATTCAGCAACCCTACGCTCGGCGTGGGAATATCCCTGTACACCTTTGCAAACACGCTCCCCAGCACCGCAAACTGCACAAGATTCTCCGCATCCACCAGAACATTCGCCCCCAGATCCAGCATAACCGCCTCCCCCTTAAAGGTCGGAAACGTACTGGCCAGCGCGGGCCGGTGAATCCCCGGCAAAGGCTTCAGCACCACTTTCGCCAAAGCCATAAGCGCCCCGGTATTTCCCGCAGAAACAACCGCATCCGCATGCCCCTCCTTAACCGCTTCAATCGCCATACGCATAGAGCTACCCTTGCTCGCACGCAAGGCCGCCGAGGGCTTCTCATCCCCGCGAATCACCTTGTCCGTATGAACAACCCGGCTCACAGCCTTAAGATCGGCATATTTATCTAAAAGCGGCCAGATTCTGTCTTCCTGCCCGTAAATCTGAAAACGCAAACCCGGATGTTTTTTCAAAACCAGCGCCGCCCCCGGAATTACGCTTTCCGGTCCGTAATCGCCGCCCATGGCGTCAAGAGCTATCGTAACGGGTGATGACACAAAGCCATGTCCTTTATGACTGAAACAGAAAAGCCCTGTGCTGCAGGGCTTTCGAATTTTGACAATATTTACAGCGAAAAGCCAGCGTTAAAGCAAAAGCAAAAAGCCTTAGTCTCTGGCTTCAATAACCTGCTTACCCTTATACGTCCCGGTTTTCAGGTCAATATGGTGACGGCGCTTCGCTTCGCCTGTATTGGCATCCTCAACCCAGCTTTCCGCGGGCAGCGCGTCATGGGCACGGCGCATATTACGCTTGGATTTCGATGTTTTTCTCTTTGGAACAGCCATAGCTTATCATCCTTTTAAATCAATTCAGGCCCGTCTTTTAACGAATTCATGCCTTTAGCGCAAGAAAATTCTTCACGAATTCTCCCCGCCGCCCAACTTGTCTTTCCAGTCTTTCAGCGCTGCAAACGGGTTTTTCACAAGATCATCGCCCTCCGCGCTGTTTTTTTCCTGCGGCGCCTCAAACACCGCCCCTTCCGCATGCGGATACGGATTAATAGATAAAGACAGATATTGCGTAACCAACTCTCCCAGATCAATCTTCCCCTCAACCAGCACCTCCGGGTCGTCGCGCTCATCCAGCACCGGCAATTCTCCATGCCCCTTTTCATTCAGCTTTTCATGCCGCGCTTTGGCAATAGACACCGCCGCCGCCGGATCGGCAAACCAGGCCTCAAAATCATCTTCAATATGCGCCGCAATCGGCTCCAGCGTCACCACGCATTCCTGCGTCACCTCCGCATCCAGATGCCCGGTAACATGAAACGCCGCCTCCCCCGCGCCGCGCGATACCGTAATATCCGCCCGCAATGCGTCCAACGAAACAACCCCGAGCCTTTGCGCCAGCCGCGCCCGGGCCGCCTCATCCGGCGTAAGAGAAAACGTACTCTGCTCCCCTTCAAGGCTTTCAACATCCAGCCAATACGACCATTCCGTTTCCAAAATTTCTTTCCCCTTCTCCGGCATCTACATCACCCTTTCTCTTCAAAACACACAGCGCCACCAAGAATATCCCCGGCGCTCTGCGCCCGCAAAACCTCAAGCATTTCCAGCGCCTTGGCCTCCATTTTCGCAAGCTTCCCTTCATCCGGATGCTCCAGCGTACCGTAAAGATTTTTCCTGAGCGCCCCCGCCAGCCGCCCCTGCGTCAGCGCCTCTTCATAGGCATGCACCCGCCCGTTAAAACCCTTCATCATCTTGCGCATATGCTTAGGGATTCCCATATCGCCGATTCCCATCTCCCGCAACGTCTGATCCATATCCGCAAACACCGCATCAAAAAGCGCCTGATTGAACCCCTCAACCTCCTTCGACCCGCCTTCGCCGAGCATCCGGTGCATAACCAGAAAAACATGCAACAGCAACAGATCAAACCGTCCGTCAAAGCTGTCCGGCACGCCATATTCTTCATAAAACGCCGCACTGCGCGCATGCTCCAGCGCCGCCGCATAAACCTGATGCGCGGCCTGCCCATAAGGATTTTTCTTTTTCAAAAGCGCCAGCATTGATTTTTCCTCATTTGATGCGCAGTATATGAAACCTGATAAACAAACATTACGAATGTTATAAGCATGTTTCAAACACCTAAAAAAGCATTTTTACTCTCAAGCTGCGTTTTACTGCTCGGCGCGGGCGCATGCGCCCCCGTGGTTCACCAGCGCGGCAACCTGGTCGAAGACTTCCAGATGCAACAGATCAAACCGCTCGAAAGCACCCGTTCCGATGTCCTGCGCGATTTAGGCTCCCCCACGACCAAATCCACATTCGACCCGAATGTGTGGTACTATATCGGTCAGGAAACTGAAAAACGCGGCATTCTCGACCCCGAAGTGGTTCAGGAGCGCATCGTCCTCGTCGCCTTTAACGAGGAAGGCTTCGTCGAAACCATAAAGGATATCGACCGCGAACGCCTCAACATCCCCTATTCCCGTGACAAAACCCCTACCCACGGCAATGAAACAACAATCATGCAGCAATTCCTCGGCAACCTCGGAAAATTCAACCCCAACGCAGGACAGCAATAGTCGTGTAGGCATAATTCCTGTCTACTGATACTAGTATATGACAAATTACATTATTAGGAGTTATGGCCGCTTATTTTTTATCCGCATGTAAAAAATATTGCGCCAAGGGGTGGTCTTTGCCAGCATATTGTGGAACGAGCCGTTGTAACTCACAAAAGTTATATAACCATTTATTAGGTATAGTTACGCATATTCTGTCTTTCTCATCGCGTAATTGTATATAAAAAAAGTTAGCATCAACACGGTAAATTCTATCCCAAGTTATTCCTTGACTAAGCTCGATATAATTATACGCATGAATTCCGTCTTTATATAATTTTACAGGATATGTTCTTATCAAAATTAAAGTTAGAAAAATCGATGATACGACAAACGCCCCTAGAGAGTTATACAATACATCCGATACGCCCAAAGAAGTTAACCAAAGTTTTAACGAATACATATCCTCATTAAGACCACTATCAAAAATACATAGACCTTTAAATATTCCGTATAATACACCTATTGTAACTGCCGATATAACTAAGCTCGGAACAAAAAAACTATAAAATTTAGCAACAAGCTCAGTCTTGTAACAGGGCTTAAATTTTTTATTTTTCATACTCTTGAAGATTCTCAACATAAAAATTAAAACTTGTAGATCATTCTAACACAAAAAACCCCGCCTCACCGAAGAAGCGGGGTTTTATTTTTAACCTATTTATAATTTCAAAAAGACAAAAGCTGCAGCCCATTTATCGAAGAAATTAAGCGCCAGTCGAGAACTTCGCAACAACCGCCACAAGCAAGATCGCCACGATATTCGCGATTTTAATCAGCGGGTTCACCGCCGGCCCAGCCGTATCTTTATACGGATCGCCGACAGTATCACCGGTCACCGCGGCATGGTGCGCATCACTGCCCTTCCCGCCGTGATTTCCATCCTCGATATATTTCTTGGCGTTATCCCACGCGCCGCCACCGGCGGTCATGGAAAGCGCCACAAAAATCCCGGTAACGATAGTCCCGACAAGCATCGCACCCAAAGACTGCAACGCCGCGCTCATCTCCCCGGTCAGCTTAAACACGGTAATGAACAACACCACCGGCGCCAGAACGGGCAAGAGCGAAGGCACAATCATCTCCGCGATCGCCGCCTTGGTCAAAAGGTCCACAGCCTTGCCGTATTCCGGCTTCTCCGTGCCCTTCATAATGCCCGGCATTTCCTTGAACTGCCTGCGCACTTCAATCACCACGGAAGCCGCCGCACGGCCCACCGCCGTCATCGACAGCGCACTAAACAGATAAGGCAGCATACCGCCAATAAACAAACCGATCACAACATACGGGTCCTGCAACGGAAAAGTAATATCCGCAAGATCAGGGAAATAATGCTTGATCTCCTCGGTATAACCGGCAAACAGCACCAGCGCCGCCAGCCCCGCAGAACCGATCGCATAACCCTTGGTCACAGCCTTGGTCGTATTCCCAACCGCATCCAGCGCATCGGTCGTATTACGAACGCCCTCAGGCAACTCCGCCATCTCGGCGATCCCCCCGGCATTGTCCGTCACCGGACCATAAGCGTCCAGCGCCACAACCATACCCGCAAGCGAAAGCATAGACGTTGCCGCCATCGCAATCCCGTACAAACCGGCCAGTTCATAGGAGAAATAAATCCCCCCGCAAATCACCAGCACCGGCAGAGCCGTCGCCTCAAGCGAAACCGCCAAGCCCTGAATAACGTTGGTCCCGTGACCCGTCGTCGAAGCCTCCGCAACGCTGCGCACCGGGCGGTACGCTGTCGAGGTATAATACTCCGTAATCCAGATCAGCAGGCCCGTAACACCAAGCCCGACAAGAACGCACAAGAAGAGTTCAACATAGGTAATGATACCGCCATTCACCAAAGGAATAGGCTTATCAACACCGATATTCGCCAGCGCCACGGCAATCAAAATAGCCGAGAAAATCGCACTGGCAATAAAACCTTTATACAAGGCTCCCATAATATTTCTCGTTTTGCCCAAACGCACAAAAAACGTCCCCGCGACACTGCCCAGAATACAAATCCCGCCGACAAAAAGCGGTAAAACCATCATCTGTTCAATCGCCGAAGGCGCAAACGTGCTAAAGGCAATCAGCATCGTCGCCACAACCGTCACGGCATAGGTTTCGAACAAGTCCGCAGCCATCCCCGCACAGTCACCGACATTATCACCGACATTATCGGCAATCACCGCCGCATTGCGCGGGTCGTCCTCGGGAATTCCGGCCTCAACCTTACCCACAAGGTCCGCGCCGACATCCGCGCCCTTGGTAAAGATCCCGCCACCCAGACGCGCAAAGATCGAAATCAAGGATGCACCGAAACCAAGAGCCACAAGCCCTTCGAGAATATGACGCAGCGCACCCATACGCTCCTCACCTACAAGCCCGGCAAAACCGGCATCATAGGAAAGATAAATGTAATATCCCGTCACGCCCAAAAGTCCAAGGCCCACAACCAGCATCCCGGTCACAGCCCCCGCTTTAAACGCAACATTCAACGCCTTCTCAACGCTTTCCGTCGCCGCCTGCGCGGTGCGCACATTCGCCCGCACCGAAACCAGCATGCCGTTATACCCGGCCAGCCCGGACAAAACCGCCCCGACAATAAAGCCCAGCGCAACATGACCGCCCAAAAGCAAATACAAGAGCGCCGCAACCAGCGCCCCGACCAGCGCAATCGTCCGGTACTGGCGTGATAAATAAGCCTCGGCCCCTTCCTGAATCGCTGCGGCAATTTCCTGCATGCGCTCCGTCCCGGTACTGAGATTTGCAATCTGCCTCGCCGCAACAGCGCTGTAAATCAGCGCCAGCGTCCCGCAGCAAATAATAATTAACAACAATAACGACATGAATATCCCCATTAATATTTTAATTGATAACCCGCACCACCCCCAAATCTTTGAATTTGCTTAAGGAAGCACGCATTTCGATACTAAACTTTCAAAATTGCAAAGCAAGAACTTTGTAAAAACAGTCCCCAAAACGAAATAAAAGAACAAAAAAAACCCGCCAAAAGGCGGGCCAGTTTTTATAAGCAATCTTCTACCGTTAAGGAATAAGCGATTCAGGAGAGCCTAACTGAATGCTCCCATCTTTTATCCCTGCGCGCAATGCATGGGTACAATCATCCTTTTGCAAACAAGACTCCAGTATACCAAATTCCAAATTAGATAACACAATATCTTCCATAAGCTCCTGCACAAACTCTTCGCTTATACAGGGAATTTTTGACACCTCAACGGCCTCCACAAGCCTAAACTGACTTGCATAAGAGGGCGCTATTTTTAGATCACTGGTTTCATCCCCTGAGTGATTAGGCACAGCCTCAATATCTTTTCTAGCGAGCAGATCACGGCGAAAACACTCAGAAGAAACCACCTCCAACTCTGGTTTTTTATAAATGTTAGATGTGGCATCGATATCCACAATTTCAACTCCATTCGTAGCATCAGAGCCAAGCCCATTATGTAACGCAATCAGGTCGTTGTCCGATTGTTCCTTTGTGCTCGCACAGCCCGCAAGTAAAGCCCCTGCCAAAAGCCACGCTCCCGTTGATAATTTACTCATCAATCACTCCATTCATTATGATAAATCAAAAAACCTACATACATTGACTTATGTCAACTGTCAAGATTTATCTCAAAAAAAGCCCGCCAAAAGGCGGGCCGAGGTTTTTGATGTATAGAGGGTTCACATCAAGGTTTAAATCTTAACAATCCTTATCTATATCGGGCGCTGCTGCACCACCTGTAACAAAACGTCATGTACGGTATCTTCACCGGCGACCTCATCACTCACCTTGTTCAGCCGCGATTTCAGCATCCCCACCTGCAACACGCCGCCTTTCAGCGCCGCATGCCTGTTCAGCGCGCCATACATATCTTGAATAAATGCATCCTTCAAACGCGGCGCAATCGCTTCAACCTTATGTTTGGCCTCCGCATCCGGCACCTCCAGAATAATCACAAGGCTCACCGTCTGGCTGATACCGTTTTGATCGACAATCGGAAGAATAAGAGGATCAAGCTCGACAAACTCGTAATGCGCATTATCATGTGCGTCTTCTTTCTTGGCTTCTTTATGCCCGTCCAGATCCTCGCTCAGCGAGGCCTCCGCCGGCTTCATAAAATAGAAATACGCGCCAGCAGCCCCGCCGCCAAGCGCGATAATAGCTCCCAAAGCTATAAAAACCATTCGCATTTTTATTATGCCCTAACGTTGATATAAACCCTATATTACTATGTTAAACCACACCCCCTTAAGAGAGCGTTAGGTTTACATAAAATTTTATGTAATTTTTCCGCGACGCAGTAAGCTATTGAAAAATAGAAGAAACACTATCCAAAACGCCGTTAACAAGCGCCACTTCGTTACGCTCGTAAAAAGCATGCGCAACATTGAGATAATCATTAATAACAATCGGCGGATCAACTTCGCGTACCAAAAGCTCATAAGCCCCGCACATCAAAATCGCCCGCAGCAGCGGCTCCACCTTGCGGTCCCCCGCATCTTTCTTAAAATTGGCCTCAATAACAGCCTCAAGCTCGGGCCGCCGCTCATCCACCCCGTAAAGGATCTTTTTAAGCAAAGCCCCGTCGGGCTGAACCAGTTGCTGACCATCAACTACCATCTTGCTACGGTGGTTCAGATACTCCTCAACGACCGAACGCATCGTCTGCCCGTTGCGCTCCGCCTGATAAAACGCCTGCACAGCCGCCAGCCGCGCCGAGCTTGCCTTGGCATGCGCCGATGGTTTCGAACCTGATGATGATGAAGCATCGCCCATAATCAGCCCGCCCTCGCCGCCGCGCCGGAAATTTCATCCACAACCGCCAGCATCCGCACGCACGCCGCAGCAGCCTCACGCCCCTTCTCCACCATATGCTTCACATACATCTCCTCGTAAACCTGCGTATGCTCGCTATAGGATTGCGGAGTCAGCACAACCGAAAGAAACGGCTTATTCATCGCCAGACTTACATCCAGAATGCTCTGCACCACCGTATGGCCGACAAACTCATGCCGGTAAATCTGCCCGTCCACAACAAAGGCAATCCCCACCGCAATGTCATAGCCGTTTTCCAAAGCGACTTTCCCCGCCAGCGGAATCTCCAGCGCCCCGGGCACTTTAATCACATCAACCTGATGCTCCGCGCCGATCGCTTCAATAAATGACTTTTCAGCAGATTCAATAATCTTCGTATGCCACGAAGCCGACAAGACCGCTATTTTCGCACCCATCACACTGCTCCTTGTTTAAACTGTAATTGTCTTGCCACATAACGCGCCAGCATATCAATCTCGATATTCAAATAATCGCCTTCCTTCAAAAACGAAAACGAAGTATGGGCCCATGTATGGGGAATAATATTCACACCAAACACGGCCCCCTCAACCGCATTCACCGTCAACGAAACCCCCTCCAGCGCCACAGACCCCTTCGGCGCGATAAACCCGGCCAACTCTTCGGGCGCTTTAATCTGTAAACGAAACGAATCCCCGTCTTCTTTAATCTCCAGCAGCTCCGCCCGCCCGTCCACATGCCCGAAAACAAGGTGCCCGCCAAGCTCATCCCCCAGCTTCAAAGACGGCTCAATATTCACGGGAGTCCCTTCCTGCCACTTGCCAATCCCCGTTTTAAACAGGCTCTCGGCGGAAACATCAACGCTGAACCAGTCCGCCCCCTTCTCCACAACCGTCAGGCAGCAGCCGCAACACGCAATCGACGCGCCAATCCGCACCGCGCTCAAATCAAGCCCGGCCTGGATCACAATCCGCCAGTCGCCCTCTTTATCAATAGAGCGCACCCGGCCAACATCTTGCACAAGCCCTGTAAACATAGCGCTAACCTAATCCGCCCGCCCGTAAATTTCCAGCACATCCTCACCCAAACCCCTTGTTTTTTGCAGGCGCAACCCCGAAAGCGCTTCAATATCCGCGCCGCTCAAACCCGCAACGCCCTCTTCACCCAAAACAAGCGGCGATCTGCAAAGCTGAAATTCATCCACCACACCCGCTGCCAAAAAGCTTTGATGCACCTTCACACCGCCCTCCACCAACAGACGCGTAATCCCTTTTTCTGCCATAGCCGCCAGCACGCCCGCAACACCCATATCTTTCAAAACCAGAAAACCCGGCGCATCCACATCCCCCAAAACGACCCGCAACGGCTCATGCTCAAGACCTTCAAGACGTGTCGTAAGCTTCGGCCTGTCCACACGAAACGTCTGCGCCCCCACCAAAATCGCATCATGCATCGAGCGCTGCAAATGCATATAGCGCTGCGCCAACACCCCGCTGATCTGCGTCCGCTGCCCCGGCGCGACGGCCACCTTTCCATCTGCCGAAACCGCAAGCTTGCACGTCACAAACGGACGGTTTTCGGTAATGCGCAAAAAGAACCCCAGGTGCACCGCTTTGGCCTCCTCTTCCAAAACGCCAAAGCGCACCTCAACCCCGGCCTCTTCAAGCACCTCAAGGCCTTTCTTGTACACAGCCGGGTTCAGGTCATTACACGCAATCACCGCTCTTTTTATCCCCGCATTGACCAGCGCCGCCGCACACGGCCCCGCCCGCCCGGCAACCGCGCAAGGCTCCAGCGTCACGTAAGCCGTCGCCCCCTTCGCCGCCATCCCGGCATGTTCCAAAGCCACGGCTTCCGCATGCGGTCGCCCACCATGCGCCGTACGCCCGCGCCCGACAACAACCCCGTTTTTAACAATGACACACCCGACCGAAGGATTAGGCGCAACATGCCCCAACCCCCGCCGGGCCAAATTCAAAGCCATGCGCATGTAATAAATATCAGGATCGGAAGTCATTGAGCCTTGGACTGAAGCTTTTTAACATCTTCAAGAAACTCGTTAAAATCCTCCGGCTCGCGGAAATCCTTATAAACGCTGGCATAGCGGATATAACCGATCTCATCGAGATCTTTCAGCGCCTCCATCACCGCCGCACCGATAGAATCCGATGTAATCTCCTGCTCGCCACGGGATTCAAGCTTGCGCACAATCTGCGTTGTTGCCTTTTCAATCTGCTCAATCTCAACCGGCCGCTTTTGCAGCGCAATCTGCATGGACTTGATAATCTTATCCCGGTCAAACGGCTGCTTTCTCCCCCCATTTTTCAGCACAGTCATCTCACGAAGCTGCACCCGCTCAAAACTTGTAAAACGCTCCTCGCATTCCGGGCAAAAACGGCGACGGCGGATCGCCGAATGATCCTCCGTCGGACGCGAATCCTTCACCTGCGTTTCTTCATTTCCACAAAACGGGCAGCGCATAACAGTTACAAGTCCTACATAAAATTACTGATAAATCGGAAAACGCCCGCACAACGCCTTCACCTTGGCACGCACAGCCTTCTCAACCTCAGCGTTTCCTTCCGCGCCGTTCGCCACAAGGCCGTCCAGCACCTCCAGCACCAGCGCGCCGATCTCCTTCCACTCCGCCGGGCCAAACCCGCGCGTCGTCCCCGCCGGAGTCCCCAAGCGAATTCCCGAAGTCACAAACGGCTTTTCCGGGTCAAACGGCACCGCATTTTTGTTGCAGGTGATCCCCGCATGCTCCAGCGCCTCATCCGCGGCCTTACCGGTCAACCCCTTCGGACGCAAATCCACCAGCACAATATGGCTGTCCGTCCCGCCGGTTACAATATCCAACCCGCCCTGCACCAGAACATCAGCCAGAATCTTCGCATTCTCGACAACCGCCTTCGCATAAACCTGAAAGCTCGGCTGCAACGCTTCGCCAAACGCCACCGCCTTGGCCGCAATCACATGCTCCAGCGGCCCGCCCTGCAAACCGGGAAAAACCGCAGACTGGATCTTCTTAAAAATCGCCTCGTCATCGGTCAGGATAATCCCGCCCCGCGGCCCGCGCAGCGTCTTATGCGTCGTCGTCGTCGTCACATGCGCATGCGCGATCGGTGACGGATAAGCCCCACCCGCAATCAAACCCGCATAATGCGCCATATCCACAAACAAAATCGCGCCAACCTTATCGGCAATCTCGCGAAAGCGTTTCCAGTCAATGACCCGCGGATAGGCCGACGCACCCGCAATAATCATCTTCGGCTGATGCTCCACCGCCAGCGCCTCAACCTCGTCATAGTCAATCAACCCGTCTTCCTTGCGCGTCCCGTATTGAACCGCGTTAAACCATTTGCCCGAAATCGCCGGGGCCGCACCATGGGTCAAATGCCCCCCGAAGGCCAAACTCATCCCCAAAATCGTATCACCAGGTTGCAACAGCGCCAGCATCACCGCGCCATTCGCCTGCGCCCCGGAATGCGGCTGCACATTGGCAAACTTCGAACCAAAAATCTTGCACGCCCGGTCAATCGCGAGTTGCTCCGTCGTATCGACAAATTCACAGCCCTGATAGTAACGCTTGCCCGGATACCCTTCCGCATATTTATTCGTAAGGACGGAACCCTGCGCTTCAATCACCGCCCGGCTCACAATATTCTCCGAAGCAATCAGCTCAATCTGGTTTTGCTGGCGCACCAGCTCCGCCTCCACCGCTCTGGCAACATCCGCATCCGCGCTCGCCAGATCCGCCGTAAAGAAACCGTCTTCCGTATATTCGTTTTTCATTTGTGCCATACCCATCATTCTTCCTTTCAAGATTAACAATCACCAAGCTTCTCAACCCGGCGCGCATGCCGCCCGCCCTCGAATGCCGTATTCAAAAACACCTCGACAATATCAAACGCCGTCTCCCGTCCGGTCACACGCTCGCCAAGCGCCAGCACATTCGCATCGTTGTGCTGGCGCGTTAGCCGCGCCATCGTTGTATCGGTGCATAGCCCCGCTCTTACCGCCTTGTTACGGTTCGCCGCAATCGAAATTCCAATCCCGGTTCCGCATATAATTATTCCCTGTTCAACCTCGCCATTTTCAATTGCTTTGGCAAGCCTGACCCCAAAATCCGGATAATCGACAGATTCTTCGCTATCGGTCCCCAGATCCAGCCACTCAATATCATCAAACCGCGCTTTAATCGCTTCCTTCAAAGAATATCCGCCGTGATCCGACGCTATGGCTATTTTGCGAGTCATGCACAATATATAGTGTGCCTTGGCCTTCTAAATCAATCCTTTCTTTTTCAGCACATATTCAAGCCGCTTCAAAGCATTGCGCTTGAGCGTCTCCTCCCCCGCATTCACCGGCCCCTGTATGGAAACCTCCGTCAACGTCGCCGTATCCATCGCCGAGACTTTCACAAAAGCCCCAACGGGAAAAAACTCGAATATCACCTCACGCCCTTTCAACCCATCACCCATATAACAAAACAACCAAAAAAAAATAATATGAAAAGATTATTGCATCCCTCAAAAAAAATTGCTAACGCTAAAAAACTTTCGATAATTAAAAAACAGTTCACGTGTAAAAAAGGACTTTATTATGAGTAACGCCGCCCCAGCAGTCAAACCAATCGCCCCTACAGAAGACAACGATTATGCGATCAATAATGAATTCATTATGACGCAGTATTTTAATCAGCAAGCCGTAAAACCTACGCCAATTCGAGAACTTATTGCACGTGAAATTTTTGACAGCCGAGGCAACCCCACAATTGAAGTCGACGTCATTTTGGAAAGCGGCGCTATGGGACGAGCCAGCGTCCCCTCCGGCGCCTCTGCCGGAACCAGAGAAGCCTGCGAACTCCGTGACGATGACAAGCGTGGCGTTAAGCAAGCTGTTGCGAATGTTATGGGCGAAATACAAGAAGCGCTTGTAGGCGAAAACGCCGCAAATCAGGCTAACATCGACCAAATCATGATTGACCTGGACGGCACAGACAATAAAAGCCGTCTGGGCGCCAACGCCCTCCTCGCCACATCGCGCGCAGTGATGAAGGCCGTAGCTGAAGAGCAATTCAACGGTCAGCTCTGGCGTTATATCGGCGGCAATAACGTTGTTGATATGCCCACCCCGATCATCAACATCATCAATGGCGGCGCTCACGCTTCCAATAACATCGAATTCCAGGAATTCATGATTCAGCCAGCAAATGCAAACTGGACCATGAAAGAAGCGCTCGACAACAGCGCAACAGTCTTCCACCAACTGAAAAAGATATTAAAAGAAAGAAACATACCGACAACGGTCGGCGATGAAGGCGGCTTCGCCCCCGACTTTGAGTCTCCCCGCGAAGCGCTGGATTGCATCAGAGAAGCCGTTGACCGCGCCGGGTTCAAAATGGGCCGCGACTTTCTTGTTGCCCTCGATGTCGCAGCAAGCGAATTTTATAAAGACGGCAAATACTTTCCCTACCCGGCGAAAGACGAAAAAAAAGAGGCTACACCCTATACCTCCGAAGAAATGATTCAGGAACTGGTGAACCTTCGCAAAGACTACCCCGAAATCATTTCAATAGAAGACGGTCTCGCAGAAGAAGATTGGAAAAATTGGAAAATTTTAAAAGAAACAATGGCAGAGGATGTCCAGATCGTCGGCGATGACCTCACCGTCACAACCCCCAAATACATCAAAAGGGGAATTGAGGGAGATACGCACTCAGCGCTGCTAACAAAAGACAATCAGGTCGGCACAGTAACAGAGACCTTAATGGCCATTGAGATTTCCAAAGCCGCTGGCCATGGCGTCATCCTCTCCCACCGCTCCGGCGAAACGGAGGACACGACAATCGCCGACATCGCCGTTGCCACAGGGGCGAAACAAATTAAAACCGGCTCCATGTCCCGTAGTGACAGGATGGCAAAATATAATCAACTTCTCCGCATTGACGAAGAAATCAGAGCGCTCGGCAACACACCGATATATCATGGCGGAAACGCCACGGTCCCTTCCGCATACTCAAACCAGCTAAAACAGGGTTTCATATATGCCGCGTCAATGACAAAAGACAGACAAAGTCTGCCGGAATTTGATGAAGTGGCAGAAATAAGCGAAAGAGAATACAGCACAGGTCAACAGATTCTCATCCTCCATCATAAAGACGGCAAACAAACCGCCTTCGACATCAGGAAAGATAAGGAAACAGGCAAACGGGAAATAAAAGACCGCCACGACTATGCCGAAGGAACAACGATAGAAGACATTGAGAAGGCCCTCGCACAAACGCAGGAAAAACCTTTCATCGAAACCTATAGACCTGCCGCTTAAAATTTCAAACAAAGCACAGAAGGTTTTATTTCTTTGAAAACCTCTGTGCTTTCTCTATGCCCCTTGCGCCCTTCTGTGGTAAAACGGAGCATGAATCATAAACGTGCAGAATTTAACTGGCAAGACCCGCTCCTCCTCGATGAACTCCTCACGCAGGAGGAACGCATGATCATGCAAACCGCACGTGACTACGCGCAAGACAAGCTCCTCCCCCGCGTTATCGAAGCCTATAGAACCGAGGAATTCGACCCCGGCATCATGAAGGAAATGGGCGCGCTCGGCTTGCTCGGCCCGATGCTGCCCGAACAATACGGCTGCGCGGGTGCCTCCTACACCGCCGCCGGCCTCATCGCCCGTGAATTAGAGCGCGTCGATAGTGCCTACCGCTCTTGCTACTCCGTTCAATCTTCGCTCGTCATGCTGCCCATCTATCTCTTCGGCTCTGATGAACAAAAAGAAAAATACCTCCCGCAGCTCGCCAGCGGCGAATATATCGGCTGCTTCGGCCTGACCGAACCCGATGGCGGCTCCGACCCGTCCGACATGCGCACCCGCGCAAAAACCGTGGACGGCGGCTATTCCATCTCCGGCGCTAAACAATGGATTTCCAATTCCCCCATCGCCGATGTTTTTATTGTCTGGGCCAAAGACGACGAAGGAAAAATCAGCGGCTTCATCCTCGACAAAGGTATGAAAGGCCTCTCCGCCCCCAAAATCGGCGGCAAGCTTTCCCTGCGCGCCTCGCCAACCGGCGGCATCGCCATGGATGAAGTTTTCGTTCCCGAGGAAAACCGCCTCCCCACTGCCAAAGGCATCAAAGCACCCTTCACATGCCTGAACTCCGCCCGCTTCGGCATCGCATGGGGCGTGATGGGCGCAGCGGAAGATTGCTGGCACCGCACCCGCGAATATGTCATGGAACGCAAAATTTTCGGACGAACCCTGGCAAGCCAGCAACTCATCCAGAAAAAACTCGCCGACATGCAAACCGAAATCACCCTCGGCCTCGCCGCCTGCCATCGTTTGGGCCGCCTGCGCGACGAAGACCGCGCCGCGCCCGAAGCCATTTCCCTGCTCAAACGCAACAATTGCGGCAAAGCGCTGGACATCGCGCGGATCGCCCGCGACATGCACGGCGGCAACGGCATCGCAGACGAATACCACGTCATGCGCCATATGTGTAATCTGGAATCGGTCAACACCTACGAAGGCACCCACGATATCCACGCCCTTATCCTTGGCCGCGCCATGACTGGTAAGCAGGCTTTCGGGTGATGTTAGCTCTATTCGTCACAATCTTCATCGCCTCCCTTATTGCGATCCCCACAGTGACTGGCTTTTTATTAAAAAAATTCGGCAATTGGAGTGCAAGAAAAAAGAAATGGGCCTTTACCGCCATATGCGGACTTTTATGCTTCCCTGCGCTTATGCCCGCCGGAATCACCGCTGCGATACCATTTCCGAATATGTTTGCGCTTGCGATAATGCTTTACGAAAGTCCTCTAGACACAGCCGTTTTATATTACAAAGCCTGGCCTTTCAACCTCCCCTCCCTCCTATTCACCGCCCTGATTATGCGTGGAATCGCCGCGATGATTTTTTATGAAAGAAAACAAGATCCCGCCTAAAAAAACCTCCGCGATCTCCGTGTACTCCGTGGTTCAAAACCGCAATCAACGAATTAGGAATTTTTTCCTTGACAAAAGAAAATATCCCGGATACATTCAAATCAGACTATGCATAGTCTGTAAAAAACAGACGGTAAATGGCGCAAGGCTGAGAGCAAAAACGAAAAACGCCATTTGCGAAAAAACAGCTCAGCTATAAACGCGGCAACACCGTCCCGTTTCATATGGGGCCCCTTATGTTTTTTAACCGCAACACAAAAAAAAGGAAAAAGAAGAAAAACTGAACAACCCTCGCCTATAAGGCGAGGGGTTAGTTAGGGGTCGATTGTAAATCGACTGTCCTCTACCGGCTCCCCTTCTTGTTCCTCGATATATTTCTGGATCATCTCATCTGTGATATTTCCGGAACTGATAGCGCAGTACCCACGCGCCCAGAAATGTCTGCCCCAGAACTGCTTGCGCAAATGCGCAAACTCAGAGAGTAAAATCCGCGAGCTTATGCCTTTGAGCCATTGCACGATCTGACTTATATTCTGCGTCGGACGATAGCCAATAAACATGTGCACATGATCGCTCGCGACCTTCCCGGTTATAATCTCAAGCTCGTGCTCCATGGCTATCTGGCGCAGAACATCTCTGGTGCGCACCGCCACCTCGCCTGTCATCACCCTCTTCCGGTACTTTGGAACCCAGATCAGGTGCACTTTTAAATCCGTCTTCGTGTGGCTGCCTATCGTATAACGTCGCATAGCGACAGGTATAAACTTCTCTTCGCCTGAAGGCGAGGGATTTTAACCATCCCCGATGGGGACATTAAAAGAAAACACCGGAAACAGAAAACCTTAGTCAAAGAGATTTATTCTCTAACAAGGCGTAAGGAGCGCCGCGTATAACTTATACGCAAGCGACGAAACAACGATGTTAGAGGATAAAGATCGAAGACTAAGTTAAAACCCGCCGGAGAAATTCGTCTGCCGCGCCCAGAAATTTTCCAGCAACTTAAGCGTCTTGCTCAAATCACCAAGCGCCTCGTCGGTCAGATCTGATCCGGCAATATCTCTCTCATGCCGCGCGAACATATCCGAAATCATAGTCTTCAGCGCAAGCCCCTTTTCCGAAAGCTTCACCCGGATAGAGCGCTTGTCATGCACTGAACGCTCCTGAATCAGATACTCGTTCTCAACCATCTTCTTCACATTGTAAGACACATTGGAGCCCAGATAATACCCGCGAATCGTCAATTCCCCGACGGTCATTTCATCATCACCAATATTATACAAAATCATACTCTGCACGTTATTGATGTCCTGTATGTTTTTCTTATCAAGCTCGACCTTGAGCACGTCCAGAAAATGACGGTGCAGGCGCTCTATAAGTTGAATCGCTTCATAATAAGGTGTCGGTGTCACGAATTTGGCTCCAAAAAAGATTATTCTTTTATTTATACGGACTTAATTTGAAATAATGTAGACAGAACTGTCAAGATACTCAAGGTTTTATTAAATATCCTAAAAATCAAAATATCCTCACATCTTTCAGATCATATCCGGTAGGCGTAAAGTAAAGGTTAACATCCTCTTCCCGAATATCCTCAAGCCTTTTCGGCGACCATTCCGGGTTTTTGTCTTTATCTATAATCTGCGCCCGAATCCCCTCATACATGTCACCCTGACGGATAAAATGCTGAACAAGCACAAAGTCCCCCGCGATCACGTCATCAAAATCCTGCCCCTGCGTTTCTTGAAGCCGCCGCGCCGTAACGGCCAGACTGACAGGGCTGCGGCTGCGCAGCGCCTCCAGCGTGCTTTTCGCAAAGCCCGAACCCTCCCGCTCCAGCCGCTCTATAATCGCGCCCATATCAAAATCGCAAAAAACAGCTTCAACAACATCCGCATGCTCCGGCACCCCGCATGCCGCCCCGCCGCCAAGCACCGCCGCCACAGCGGCTTTAAAATCTTCCGCCCCCACAACGCCCGCAACGGCCTCGACAACCGCGCCCGAATCCTCGACATAAAGATCCGCCAGCCCCACAGAAACTGCGGTTTCCCCGTCAATATCCTGACCGCTCAGCGCCAGATACCGCCCGTAATGATGTCCGCACCGGTGAAGCTGGTACAAACTTCCCACATCGGGAAAAAACCCGATTCTGACCTCCGGCATCGCCAAAACACTCTTCGGCCCGGCAATCCGTACATCGCAGTGCCCCGCAATCCCGTAGCCTCCGCCCATCGTAATGCCGTCCATCACCGCCACGCTCGGCTTCGGATAATGGAATATCTGCTTGTTCAGCGAATATTCCTCCGCGAAAAAAACCACCGGCACGCGCGGGCTGACACGCCCCCGGCGGCAATCCATCCCCGCATTATAAAAGGAACGCACATCCCCGCCCGCGCAAAATGCCCGTCCTCCCGCCGCCTGAAACAAAACGGCCCGGACGGAATCATCCCCCTCCCAGCGATGCAAGGCCGCGGCAATGCTTCGAATCATATCCAAAGACAGCGCATTAAGAACATCCGGACGGTTCAGCGTAATAACGCCCAACCCGCCGCGTATTTCTACCAGCACCTCATCCTCGGGAAAATCTTGATTCATATCCGAATACCGCCTAAAAGCATGCGTAAAGCTAAACAAGGAACTGCCAAGCATGACAGAACGGAAAAAGGATACGGCAAGCGACAAGACAGGGCAAGCCTCCCCCGCCCCCACGGCGAGAGCCTATCCACAGACCCGCATGCGCCGGTTGCGCTCCCACGGCTGGCTTCGCGAAATGGTTGCGCAAACCCGCCTGAACGTAAGCGACCTCATCTGGCCTGCCTTCATAATCGAAGGTCAAAACACAAGCCAAACCATAAAATCAATGCCCGGCATACAGCGGCTCTCCATCGACCGCCTTGTCAAAGAAACAGCAAAAGCCGCCCAAATGGGCATCCCCGCCATGGCCCTGTTCCCCGTCACCCCCGAAGACAAAAAAACAGCCGACGGAGCAGAAAGTCTCAACCCCGAAAACCTTATCTGCCGCGCGGTTAAAGCCATAAAAGCCGAATGCCCCGGCATCGGCGTAATCACGGATGTCGCCCTCGACCCCTATACCACCCACGGTCATGACGGCCTGCTTGAAAACGGTAAAATTCCTAACGACGCCAGTGTGGAAATCCTGTGCGAACAAGCGCTAAATCAGGCCCGCGCAGGCGCCGACATCATCGCCCCGTCCGATATGATGGACGGGCGCATCGGTGCAATCCGCGCCCGCCTTGATGCCGAAGGCTTCGAGGATGTCGCCATCTTGTCTTACGCCGCAAAATACGCCTCATGCTTTTACGGGCCGTTCCGAGACGCCCTCGGCTCCGCTGGCGCGCTCAAAGGTGATAAAAAAACATACCAAATGAATCCTGCCAACGCCGACGAAGCCCTGCTTGAAGTCCGGCTCGACCTGCAAGAAGGTGCGGATATGGTCATGATAAAGCCCGGAATGCCTTATCTTGACATCATAAACAGGGTCAAAAGAACCTTTAACGCACCAACCTTCGGATATCAGGTCAGCGGCGAATACGCCATGCTGAAAGCCGCCGCTCAAGAAGGCTTTCTCGACTATGACGCCGCCCTTATCGAAAGCCTTACGGCCCTTAAACGCGCCGGATGCGACGCCATCGTAACCTACGGCGCACTTGACGCCGCCCGGCTTATTCTCAATAAATAACGCTTCATGCGCAAAGATCGGATGCGCAAAGTCAATTTTTACGCTACCCTGACAAAATTGTAGAACAACAACACTGATGGCCAAGAATGGCAGGCTTCCTTAAAAAAACATCAAAAGCAAAAAAGACAACGAAAAAACAGCGCAACCGCTTTGTTGCGTTCGCCTTTGCCTCCGCCGATCTGTTTATCGAAATCTCCCCGAAAAATAAGATCCTCTACGTCTACGGCGCAGCTAAAGCCTTAACCGGCCAAAGCGAGCAGCAGCTTCTAAAAACAAAATGGCTGGACCTCTTCGCCCCTGATGAACACACGCGCTTAAGCGAAATAAAGGATAAAGCGACCCCCGGCATACGCTGCACGCCCACACTCATAGACCTCAATGAAAGATCGGGAGAAAACAAAGCCCTCCTCACAGCCATAAAACTCCCCGGCGACAAAAACCTCTACATAACGCTAAGCTTCCACAGCCCTCTCCCGGTCTCATCCGCAAATTCAGAGGAGGCCCCCCTCACCACCGGCTTCAAGGCCGGGGACGAAGACGCCCCCGCCCCCCTCACCACCGGATATAATGCCAAAGAAGACACCCCGGAAATTCTCACCACAGGTTTTAAAGCCGAAAAGGAGGAGGAGCCGGAAACTCTTACCACCGGGTATACCCCCCAGGAGGAAGAAGAATTCGACGACTCCATATACAATAAAGGCAAATTCATAGACAAAGCCGAAGAAATTTTCGAATTCGCCCGCACCCAAAATATCGAGCCAGCCGTAACCGTTTTCGATTTCGGCAGAAGCCAAACCGTAACCGAAGAAAACTGGGCCGAAGCCATGGAGAAAATCTCCGGCTTGTTACGCACCGAATCTCTGGATAAAAAAACCGCCGGAGAAATCGCTGAAGGTCGCTACAGCTTCGTCCATGACGCAAAAACCGACCCCGAAGCCATCGCGGAAAAAATTGCAAAACTCTGCGCCGAAGCCGGCCTCGACGAAGACGCTATCAACATTTCCTCGAAAACAACAACCGACCTCGAAGAATTTTCAAACGAAGAAACCGCAAAGCCCCCGCCTAAAAAACCCAAGGCCCCCCTTAAGGCCGACAATAAAAGTGATAACACAGATGACGATCCAAAACCGGTTGTCAAAAAACAGCTCAACAAAAATGAGGAAAAGCTTAAAGAGTTCAAAAGCATCGTCGACCGCGTCGACTTCGACATTGTTTTCCAACCCATAGTAGAAATCAAAACCAAAGAACCGGAATTTTACGAGACCCTAACCCGCTTCCGTCAAGGCGAAACCAAAGACTGGATCAAGTTCGGCGAAGACGTCGGCCTCTCCACTCTTCTGGACCTTGCCGTAGTAGAACGAACCCTCAACTACATTCACTACAAGGCCTCCACAACACGCACAAAATTTTCAATCAACATCTCCAGTAAATCCATAGAACAAGCCGGGTTTACCAACAAACTCCTGGAGCAACTTGCAAAACGCGACCTTAAACACAGAATCATACTCGAAATCACAAATGCCGCGCAGATTGAAAACATGAAAAAAACAATCGACTTCAGCACAAAGCTCACTGAATTCGGCTATAATATAGCCCTCGATAATTTCAGCCCGTCTCAAAGCTGCATGAACCTCCTCGACAATACACCGGTCAGGCTCATAAAGCTTGATGAAAAGCACATTGCCGGGCTTTTGACCTCCAAAGAAGAAGCCGCGCAAATCGCCCGCCTGTCTCAAACCTGCAAAAAAAAGAAAATCGGCATCGTCGCCGTATCTGTAGAAGAGCAGGCCCAAGCCGATATTCTTACCGAAATCGGTATCATGCATGCCCAAGGCCACCTCTACGGCAAAGCCGCATCCAACCCCAGCTTCATTCCCCCAAGCCGCTAGGCGCAAAAACCCCGATCAAAACGCGCAAACCCCGCGTATGCATCCTTGATCTTCCGGCGAAAACCACGCAAAATAAAAAGCGTCATAAAGATCATACACAGCATAAATCCTTATGATGCCATGCAATTAAAGACTCCCTGCCGGGGAATCATATACCCTTCTAAAAACCCTGCCTGCGTACCCGTAAAATATAAAAGTAAGGTTTTACAAACACTATGAAACTTGTCGGCCTCGCGCTCGTTTTTGTCTGCACATTCGGCGGCTTGTTGATTGCCATGCATTTCGACATGCCCAAATTCATGAAGCTCATGTCGGCCATCCTCGCCGCCATGCCGGGCGAAGTCGTTATCATTCTGGGCTGCGCCATCTCCGCCTTTATCATCGCCAACACACGCGACACAATTAAAGGCACCATAAAATACCTAAGCGCCCTGACAAAACCCGGCGCCTATTCAAAAGATGACTACATCGAACTCATGTCCATGATGTTCACCGTATTCAAACTCGCCCGGACAAAAGGCTGGCTGGCACTGGAACAGCACATTGAAGACCCCGAAGCCAGCGAAGTTTTTGCCCGGTTTCCGGGGTTCCATCATAACCACCACGCCATCATCTTCCTCTGCGACTACCTGCGCATTATCTCACTGGGCAACGAAAACCCCTTTGAACTCGAAGCCCTGATGGACCAGGAAATCGAAACCATAGAACACCACGAAGCCCACCCCGGCCACGCCGTCCAGACCATGGCCGACGGCATCCCCGCTCTGGGCATCGTCGCCGCCGTTTTGGGCGTGATTAAAACCATGGCCTCCATCTCCGAACCGCCCGAAGTTCTGGGGAAAATGATCGGCGGCGCGCTGGTGGGAACCTTCCTCGGCGTCTGGGTGTCCTACGGCATGGTCGCCCCCATCGCCGGAGCCATGAGCGCAAAAGCCGAAACAGAGGTCATGTATTACAAATGCATGAAAGTCGGCGTCATCGCATTCCTTAACGGCGCCGCACCGCAGGTCGCCGTCGAATTCGCAAGGAAGTTCCTGCCCCATGATGTCCAGCCGACATTCCAGGAATTGGAAGAAAAACTGAACGAACTGCCAAGCCCCAGCGCTTAAATGCCCTGAAAAAGCAAAAGGAAGCAACCAAAGTGGCGGACGAAGACAAAGTCGAACAACCCATCGTCATCAAAAAAATCGTCAAAGGCGGCGGCCACCACGGCGGCGCATGGAAAGTCGCCTACGCCGATTTCGTCACCGCCATGATGGCATTCTTCCTCCTCCTCTGGCTTTTAAACGTTTCCACAAAAGAAGAACTCAACGCCATCTCAAACTATTTTGATCCCACCCACCCGCAGGTTTCCGCCTCCGACAGCGGCGCAGGCGGCGTCCTTGGCGGCCTTAGCGTCGCCCCCGAAGGCGCCATGGCTACCAACGTCCAGCCCATCACAAACCCCGCGCAATCCGGCGCCGCCGTCAACAACCGCACCGCGAAAAAAGACGCTATCGAAAAAGCCAAAGACGAGCTTCGTAAACAGGAAAACGCCCGCATGAAAGAAGCCGAAGCCGCCCTCAAAAAAGCCATAGAGGAAGACTCCGAACTCAAAGATCTCAAAGACCAGTTCATCATCGAGATGACCCCCGAAGGACTGCGCATACAGGTCATAGACAAGGAGGGCAACCCCATGTTCGCCTCCGGCAGCGCCCGTATGTTCGCCAAGACGCAAAAACTCCTCGAAAAAATCGGTGAAATTATCAAGACCCAACCCAATGAGCTTTCAATTCGCGGCCATACCGATAGCTCTCCTTACGCCCCCGGCGCAACCTATACAAACTGGGAGCTCTCCGCCGACCGCGCCAATTCCTCCCGCCGTGTGTTGCTGGATTCGGGCTTCCCGCCGGAGCGCATCAACAACGTCGTCGGCAAGGCCGACACCGAACATTTAATCCCCGAAGACCCGAAAAGCGCCAGCAACCGCCGCATTTCCATCACCCTGTTGAAAGAGGAACTCACCGACCCCGATTACGAGAAAAAAGCCGAAGCCATGGCCGCTAAAGCCGCCCCAGAAACAAGCGGAGATGCGCAAAACAGCGAAAGCGAAAGCGCCGAACAGCCGAACACGGAAGCCCCGGGCACGGAAACAGAAGAAGGAAACGCAGAAGAAACCGGCCCCCGCCCTTCATTCGTCCCCAAAATCGGCACCTTCAAAAAATCCCCCGGCGCGGTTGAGTTTCCTTAGGGGCCTATGGGAGAAGATAATGAACAACACATACAACCTCCTTATAAAATACTATGAAATTCATGTCGCCCACAGACGCCAAATGCTAAATTACTTTATAATCACAACAGGACTTATGCTCACAAGCGTCTCCTTCACACTTGAAAAAGGGTTTATAAATGCAGCCACAGGCTATTGCATTTTAGCCACTCTCATCTGCATTTTTTTCAGAGCATTAGATGCACTCACATATATCAAAATAAGGAGAAGCGAAAAACTGTTAACAAAAGAAATAAGAACAGCAAAAAATTTATTCGAACGTAAAAATGCTCTAAGCGACAGAGTGATAACACAGTATATAACCTATATTATCTTAGCTCTATTTCAGGGGATTTTTTTATGGATAGCTTTTTGGACCGAAACGCCACTGGAAGAAAATTCCATGGATTGGGTAAGAACAGAACTGAACAACCCTCGCCTATAAGGCGAGGGGTTAGTTAGGGGTCGATTGTAAATCGACTGTCCTCTACCGGCTCCCCTTCTTGTTCCTCGATATATTTCTGGATCATCTCATCTGTGATATTTCCGGAACTGATAGCGCAGTACCCACGCGCCCAGAAATGTCTGCCCCAGAACTGCTTGCGCAAATGCGCAAACTCAGAGAGTAAAATCCGCGAGCTTATGCCTTTGAGCCATTGCACGATCTGACTTATATTCTGCGTCGGACGATAGCCAATAAACATGTGCACATGATCGCTCGCGACCTTCCCGGTTATAATCTCAAGCTCGTGCTCCATGGCTATCTGGCGCAGAACATCTCTGGTGCGCACCGCCACCTCGCCTGTCATCACCCTCTTCCGGTACTTTGGAACCCAGATCAGGTGCACTTTTAAATCCGTCTTCGTGTGGCTGCCTATCGTATAACGTCGCATAGCGACAGGTATAAACTTCTCTTCGCCTGAAGGCGAGGGATTTTAACCATCCCCGATGGGGACATTAAGTTTCATCCTAATTACTTCATTGACTTTAGTCGTCATAACATTAATTGAAGCAAGAATAAAAAAGGAGTTAGAAAAAAGCTAAAACCAGAGTCAATCAAAACGATTACTCTTCGGAAAGCCGTTCGGCGGCAAACGCCCGGCAGAAGCGCGTTTACCCAGCCACGGGTTCAAATCCCCCACAACCGTCTCCCCGCTGGCATATTTATAGGTAAGCCCGTCTTCCCACGCGAAAGTCTTCGCATCGCTAATCCCGCCATCTTTATATTTCTGCAAAATCACGCCCTTGCCGCGCCCCATCTCCGGCAGTTCTTCCAGCTCAAACACCAGCATCTTGCGGTTCTTCCCCATCACCGCGATATGGTCATGCGCCTCATCAACCGGCTTACACAGCGCGGCCTCCGCCTTGCCCGAAACATTGAGAACCTGCTTGCCGCTTTTTGTCTGCGCCAAAACATCATCAGATTTCACAATAAACCCGTGACCCGTCGTCGCGCAAACAAGGATCTTTTGACCCGGTTTATGCAGCAGCATCCCGGTAATATCGGCCTCATTGGGCAAATCCACCATAATCCGCAGCGGCTCACCAAAGCCCCGCCCCGGCGGCAATTTATCACACCCGACTGTATAAAACCGCCCGTTCGTGCCGAACACCAATAGCTTGTCCGTCGTCTGCGCCTCCAGCACAAACGCCTCACGGTCCCCGTCTTTATACTTGAAATCCGCCGCGTTCAGCCCATGCCCCTTCATCGCCCGCACCCAGCCCTGACGCGAACAAATCACCGTCACCGGCTCTTTCTCAATCATTGCCTCGTCCAGATCCACCGCAACAGGAGCCGGAACCGCACCAATAACCGTACGCCGCGCCCCCAGCGCAGTATCCTTCCCGAACATTTTCTTAAGCGCCGCAATCTGCTTCCTCACCTTCGTCCACTGCCGCGCATCGGATTTAATCAGCTTCTCCAACTCATCACGCTCAGCGCAAAGCTCCGCATGCTCGCCCTTGATTTCCACCTCTTCCAGCTTATGCAAACGGCGCAAACGCAAGTTCAAAACAGCTTCAACCTGAACCTCAGACAGGCCAAAAACCTTCATAAGCTCTTGTTTTGGTTCATCTTCAAAACGAATAATACGGATCACTTCATCAATATTCAGATAAACAACCAGATACCCTTCCAAAACCTCCAGCCGGTGCAAAACCTTTTCCAGACGATACGCAGAGCGCCGCACCAGAACCTCTTTCTGATGGTTCATCCACGCCTGCAAAACCTCTTTCAAATTCATCACCCGCGGCACCAACCCGTCTTCCAGCACATTCATATTCAGGCTGAAACGGCTCTCCAACTCGCTATTGCGATAAAGCGCCTCCATCAGCAAAACCGGGTCAACATTCTGGCTCTTCGGCACCAGAACAACCCGAATATCCTCGGCACTCTCATCCCGCACATCATCGAGCATCGGCAGCTTGCGGCTCATAATCAGCTCGGCAATCTTCTCAATCAGCTTGGATTTTTGCACCTGATAGGGAATTTCACTCACAACAATCTGATACTTCCCCCGCCCCAGATCTTCACGCTCCCACTTCGCCCGAACGCGGAAAGACCCCTTACCCGTCTCATAAGCGCTGATAATATCTTTGCGGTCCTCAACCAGCGTCCCGCCGGTTGGAAAATCCGGCCCCGATACAATCTCCGCCAACGCGGCAACACTGGCGTCTTTATTCTCCAGCATCACCTCCATCGCCTCGCACAGCTCCGCCACATTATGCGGCGGGATAGAGGTCGCCATCCCCACGGCAATCCCGCTCGAGCCATTGGCCAGCAAATTCGGAAAACCGCCCGGCAGCACCACCGGCTCGCTTTCCGACCCGTCATAAGTCGGACGAAAATCCACCGCGTTCTCTTCAATGCCTTCAAGCAAAAGCAGCGCAACCGTTGTCAGCCGCGCCTCCGTATAACGCATCGCCGCTGCGTTATCCCCATCAATATTTCCGAAATTCCCCTGCCCGTCCACCAGCGGATAACGCTGCGCGAAATCCTGCGCCAGCCGTACCATGGCATCATAAACAGCCGTATCCCCATGCGGGTGGAACTTACCGATCACATCCCCCACAACCCGCGCGGATTTCTTCGGCGCGCCCGTGGGATTCAGCTTGAGTTGATACATCGCATACAGCAAACGCCGGTGCACCGGCTTCATCCCGTCGCGCACATCGGGCAGGCTGCGGCTCATAATGGTCGAAAGCGCATAAGACAAATACCGGTCGGAAAGAAGCTCCCCAAACGGCTGATCGATAATATTATGGTCGGCGGCTGAACTATCCTGCGGCATACTCATTCTCTTCTGACTGTTGGTCTACAATGGTTTTGGCAAATCGCTGGGCAAAAATCAAGCGCGCATCGGGCACACCCTTCGAATGATGCGTAAAAACCCAATGTTCCAGAAAATACCCGGTCATAGCCAAACCATCCAAAACATCACCTTCCTCCACCATTCCGCCGCCCCGCGTTAAAAATCCCGGCAACGGTAAAAGCTTACCCTTATAAGGCGCGCCCGCGGCTCTACTCACCGCCCTCCCCGTTTTCGGCGAAACATAGCGCAAATCCTCATCCCCATTCCCGCTGGCACAGCGCGTCAAATCCAGCGAAAACCCAAGCTCCTTGAGTAGCGCAATCTCCCACATCACATAAGCCGCGCCCCAGACATCGCTATCCAGCGCACCAAACAACGCCTCCAGCCCATGAAACAGCCCCGGATGGCTCTCCCGCTCCGGCAACGCCGCATCACATAAGGCGCACGCCGACTGCAACGCCGCCAACTTCAACGCATCTTGCATAAAATGCGCCGCCGTCCCTTTCGAAAGCTCAAACGTAAATGACCCAAGCCCGTCGGCACTGCGGCTCTGCCAGCGCGCATCCACAACATTGCCAACCTCAAGGCTCCCGCGCATTTTCGTCCCTTGCGCCCCGCGCACATAGCCCGCCGCGCGCCCCTGCCCCTCGGTAAGCAGCGAAACAATCCCCCCGTTTTCGCCGTGCCTGCGCACCGACAGCACAATCCCTTGATCTTGCCAAATTTCCATGAAATAAATTTACCTCTGAACATCATCCCGGCGAAAGCCGGGATCTTTTGAAACAAAGAAAGATCCCCAACTATGGCTCAAACGGTCGGCATAGCAGGTCTGGGCGCCATCGGCAGCGCCGTAGGGCGGGCTTTAAACGCCGGAATCCAAGGGCTGGAGTGGATCGCCGCCAGCGATATCATTCCAAACGAAGAATTCACCGTTCCACTGGTCAGCTTTGAAGAACTGGCCGAACGTTGCGACATCATCGTCGAAGCCCTCCCGCCAACAGCCGTCCCCGAATTGGCAAACCATGTGCTCAAAAATCAAAAGACCCTCATTTTGATATCATCCTGCGCTTTGCTGATGTTTCCTGAAATTTTAGATACCCACAAAGATACTAACAGCCGCATTATCGTACCATCCGGCGCACTCGCCGGTATAGACGGTGTTAAAGCCCTGAAAGAACTTGGCATCGAAAAAAGCATAATCGCTTCAACAAAGCATCCACGCGGATTTATCGGTGCCCCCTATGTGGAAGAAATGGGGATAAATCTGGATCAAATAAAGACCAAAACAAAAATTTTCGAAGGCAACGCTTTGCAAGCCTCTAAAGGCTTTCCGGCCAATGTCAACGTCGCCGCCACGCTTTCTCTGGCCGGAATCGGCCCGGAAAAAACCATGGTCGAAATCTGGGCAGATCCGAACGCCATAGGAAACAATCATGAAATTACAGTGAGCGGAAAGTTCAGTACACTCAACGCCCGCATCGAAAACAAGCCCGACCCGGCCAACCCGAAAAGTTCTGTACTGGCGGCCCAAAGTATTGTTTCTGTTTTAAAAGATACCAATAACGCAGTAGTGATTTTATAATGCCTATTCCTTTAAAACCGTTTTACATGATCCGCCATGGAGAAACCGAAGCCAACGCCGCACGCATAATGGCCGGACACCTTGATACACCCCTTACACAAAAGGGCCGCGCCCAGGCCGGGGAGGCCGCCCGCGTTGTGGCTGCGCTCAAGACCAAGCCCGCCGCGCTGTTCCACAGCCATCTCTCCCGCGCCCGTGATACTGCAGCCCTTATCAATGAAACGCTTGGCGCTCCCATGTATGAAGACCCGGATCTGGCGGAAATTCACGCCGGGGATTTTGAAGGCGCCGCCTATGAAGAATGCAATCCTTTGTTCCATGGCTGGCCGGACATCCCCAATGGAGAAAAGCATACCGACTTCTTTGAACGGGTCAGGCGAGGAAAATCAAGGGCTATAGGCGGATCATACGAACCGGTTTTGATCGTCTGCCACGGCGGCGTCATGCGTGCTTTCGGTGAAATATACGCCGTCCCCACACCCGGAAAGTTTCAAAACGCCCATCTTTACGAATTCGTCCCGAACCCGGAAAAAACGCACTTCCCATGGGATGTGTTTGACTACCGTCTCTGCCCGGAAACAAAAAAGTTAATAAAATCACGATCAATACTTTACGATTCATCATCAGCAGATGAAATAGCCTCATAAACTTTGAACGCCTGTACCGTTTCCTTCACATCATGGACTCTGTAAACTTGGACGCCTTGGGAAAGCCCCCAAAGCGCCGAAGCCAATGAACCCGGAATCCGTTCATCCGGCGGTTCATCACCTGAAATTTTCCCGATAAAACTCTTGCGGCTTGTCCCCAGCAAGACCGGCACACCCAAACCATGAAATTTACTGATATTTCTAAGAAGTAAAAGATTATGCTCTAGCGTTTTCCCAAAACCGATTCCAGGGTCACAAATAACCATATCAGCATCAATACGGTGCGTTTCACATATACGTATACGCTCTTGTAAGTATTGATAAACATCAACCACAACATTGTTATAAATAGGATTTTTTTGCATGCTGCCTGGATCACCCTGCATATGCATAAGAAAAACAGGAACCTGAGCCTCAGAAGCTACAGCAAGGCTTTGCGAATCATAACTTAACCCACTGATATCATTTAAAGCGCTCGCCCCGGCTTTGAGCGCCGCTTCCATGGTTTTCGCATTGCGCGTATCCACAGATATCCATGACGCTGCACCCTTCAACCCTTCAATCACTGGTACAATTCGCTCTAATTCCTCATTAATATCAACAGCTTGCGCTCCAGGCCTCGTCGACTCTCCACCAACGTCCAAAATCACTGCACCTTCACGCACAAGCTTCAAACCATGCTCTATAGCTCTGTCTACATTTAAAAATTTACCGCCATCGCTAAAGCTGTCAGGGGTCACATTGACCACCCCCATAATATGCGGCCCACCGGCAAAAACATGCGACTCCGCCACGGCGCATTTAAAGGTCATTTCGCTCACGCCGCCAGCCCCCCGGAAATTTCAATTTCCTGCCCCTCTGGCAGCTTTTCAATCAAATCTTGAACAAACATACCTGTGACAGGATGCCGCCATCTCGGCGCAACCTCGGCCAAAGGCATAAGGACAAAGGCGCGGCCCTCCATGCGCGGGTGCGGAAGCCTAAGCCCCTCACCCTCAATCACCACATCACGATAAGCCAAAAGATCCAGATCCAGCACGCGCGGCGCGTTCCGAACACTGCGCTCACGGCCAAAATCACCTTCAATCCGCTGCAAACACTTTAAAAGCTCAAACGCGCCCATATCCGTTTGAACGGCAATCACCGCATTCCTGTACCACGGCTGGTCGGAAACAGGCACAGGCGCACTCAGCCACACGCTGGATTCTTTAACCACCCGCACACCCTCGGCGCGAATCGTACTAACCGCCGCCCTAAGAGTATCCTCCGGCCCGCCAAAACGGCTCGGTAAATTCGCCCCCAACCCGATCAGAATCACAAAAACAGCCTCCTGTAATTTCAGAAGGCTGCACTCTAGCGTATTAAAATTAAATGATAAAGCAGATTACCAACTACGGACAGAACCCGTATCAACATGCACAAACTGGCTCTTCGGATAATACCCAACTCCGCCGGCCCGCAAATCCTTCGCAATACTGCATAAATTACGCGTGCTGTAATTATCAATGTGCATATCCAAAGCCTGTCCATACATATGGAAGGAATTCTTCGCCACACCGCTCGTATTCTTGCGCAAGCGGTTATTGGTTTTCGGGCTTCTGTAACCGGAAAAAATGGTCATCGGCCCGCGCACATTCGCTTTTTTCTGAACAAGCGCCATAATATCAATCACCCGCGGGTCCATCGGGAAAACCTCCCCGGTGCGAAAATCACGCAAAACATAGTTCAAACGCTCAAACGCCTCCGGCAGATATTTATCGCCAACGCGGTAAACCCCGTTAAAACTCTCCCCCGTATGGGCATGACGAAAACCCACACGCCACGTATTACGCGCCGAAGCATGGGCAGAAGTGGAAGAAAGCCCCAAAGGAACAACGGAAGCCAAAGTGCCCGCCAGACCAAGCTTAAGGATCTCCCGCCGGTCAATCATATTCAACTTTGACGGACTCAAAAGTGTTTCGCTATTATCAGACATACCGACCTTCTAAATTTATTTTTTTATGAACGCTAGAATTTAGCCCGGATAGAGGTAACAGATTTTTAAAACGAGTAAAGGCCAAAAACAAAGAAATTCAGCCTGTTTTTCTATAAGACAGAGCCGCTTATAAAACCACAAAGCAACCCTACAAGTTTAAGTATTATCCACAGGAATTAAGAATCCGTCAATATTCTTAAGCATTTTTATCAAATCCTCATCAAACTGATAAAGATCCTGCCCGTAAACCAGATCCCCCTGATCGTTGATCCACACGGTATAATACAGCATATAAACGGGGATAGGCTCAGGAATAAAGAGATCGTGCGTTTTTCCATCAGCCAGAACTTCGGGCAAATCTCGCTCATCCCAGCCCTTGCGCCCCTGAAGAATAAAATTCGCCATTCGCTCAGGATCTTTCATCCGCACGCAGCCCGATGACGCGGCCCGGCTCGCCCGCTCAAAATATTGCGGCTCGTTCGTATCATGCAAATAAATATTATAAGAATTCGGCATCAAAACACGAATTTGCCCCAGCGGATTATGCGCCCCCGGCACCTGCACCATACGCAAGTCTTTAAGCTCTTCTTGCGTTATATTCTCCCAATCAAACGCAAGAGGGTCAAGCGTTACAGCCGCCTCGCCAACCCCGCTGATAAGTTGCATCCCCTTATTGGTCAGGTATTCCGGGTCCTCCTGCAGCTTTGGCAAAATATCGTCTTTTTTAATCGTCGGCGGCACCGTCCAGTCCGGATTAAAACGCACCCCGTGAATTTCAGCCCGGAAAATATTCGTCGGGCGCTTTTTCCGCCCCACAATCACCGGCATTTCAAACGCCACGCGCCCGTCTTCCACCGCCCACAGCGTCGCCGAAGGCACATTCACCAGCACGAATTTCTCCGGCTTATCCTCCTCAACCCAGCGTATCCGCTCAAGATTGGCGATAAGTTGCTCAATTTTCTGCTCCCGCGAGCGGTTCAGGATATCAAGCGTCTGCGGCCCCAAAACCCCGTCATCTTTTAAACTGTTCTCACGCTGAAAACGAATAACCGCCGCCGCCAGCCTGTCATCATAAAGCAGCGGGTCTTCAGTTTGCGGCCCCTCCACACCGAGCCGCAATCGCAAGTCAGGCACGCGCTCATGGCGCTGCATAGGCCGCAGCAACCGCCCCAAACGGATCGGCAACACCGCCTCATAAGGCTCCGGCTCTTTACGAATTTGACGAACCAGCTCTTCCTGAATCCGCGCATAAGTCTTGCCCTTCGGCTCCAAAGAGCGCACAAGCCGCTCAACATCGCGCTCCTGTCCCAAACGCCCAAGAAAATATTCCGCCGTAAACGGCGCGCGCCAATACCGGCTATGCGACTTCATAAAACGCGGATCAACGCGAATGCCGGTTAAATCCTGTCCCAAACGCACATAAGCATCGCTCAGCAAAACCTCCAGTTCCGCCAAAGCATCCTGATCGCCGCCCTCCATCAGAGCGTAAACACGCTCAAGATGATAGGAATAAGGATTAAGCCCGTGCTTCCAGCTCTGCTCAAGAATTTCCACAAAATCACGTGCATTCGATTGAACCCGCGATTTATTCACCCAATAAGGCTTGTAACCCCGTGCCAGATAAAAACCCTCAAGCGCCTGCACATCTTTGAAAGATTTGCGCGCACTGTTCAAACCAAGCACTTGCTGAATGCTGCCCTTAATCCCTGATTGCACACGCAGCAGAGATTCGGAAGAAATTTGCTGCGCAAAAGCCTTAGGCGCAAAGCCCCCGCCAAACAATAAAGCACAGAAAACAAAAGGAATATAAAAACGAATAAGACGTTGCATGAATTTTAAAGACCCAGATCCAGAATCAGTACCTCCACAGATACTAACATGAATCCGTTAAGAAGGGATGGATTACAAATCCACAAAAGTATGTGTTTCTTCCGCCGCCCCCGGATGCGTCACCGCGCCGTCACGCGCCGGGCCGACCTGATCGGCATATTTCCAGAGCGCGCCGGAATTGTAATTGGTCTTGCGCGGCTTCCATTTCGCCTTGCGCGCCGCCAGTTCTGCATCGGAAAGCTTAACCTCAAGCGTCCCTTTTTCCGCATCAATCGAGATAATATCCCCATCTTCAAGCAAGCCAATCGGTCCGCCCACGGCCGCCTCCGGCCCGACATGCCCGATGCAGAAACCACGCGTCCCGCCCGAAAAGCGGCCATCGGTAATAAGGGCAACCTTACCGCCCATCCCCTGTCCGTACAACGCCGAGGTGGTTGAAAGCATTTCCTTCATGCCCGGCCCGCCCCTCGGCCCTTCATAGCGCATAACAATCACATCGCCCTCTTTATATTCCCTGTTCGCCACCGCCGCATAACACGCATCCTCACCGTCAAACACCCGCGCAGGCCCTTCAAATGTCAGCTTCTCAAGCCCGGCAATCTTCACAATCGCCCCTTCCGGCGCAAGATTGCCCTTCAGGCCCACAACCCCGCCAGACGGGTGAATCGGGTTCGAACACGGAAACACCACATCCTGCCCTTCCGGCAGGCTCACACCCTCATAATTCTCCGCCAATGTTTTCCCCGTCACCGTAATGCAATCGCCATGGATATAGCCGTTATCGAGAAGCTCTTTAATCACCACGCCGACCCCGCCGACATCATGTAGATGCTTGGCCAGATATGTCCCGCCGGGACGCAAATTCGCAATATAAGGCGTGCGCTTGAACACCTCGGCCACATCGAACAGGTCAAACTTGATCCCCGCCTCATGCGCAATCGCGGGCAAATGCAGCGCTGCATTCGTGCTGCCGCCGGTCGCCGCCACAATTGCCGCCGCATTCTCAAGACTTTTGCGCGTAATGATATCGCGCGGCAGCGGCCCGCCATTACGGATAAGATCCACAACGACCTTGCCCGAAGCCTCTGCAAAATCGCCCTTCTCCTCATAAACCGCAGGAATGCCGTTCGCCCCCGGCACAGCCAGCCCCATCACCTCGGCCACACAACTCATCGTATTGGCCGTAAATTGCCCGCCGCAAGCCCCCGGCCCCGGCAAAGCCCCGCATTCGCAGGTGTAAAGGTCCTCATCCGATATCTTCCCGACGGAATGCTCACCCACGGCCTCAAACACGGTAATAATATCGGCATCTTTATCTTTGTAATGCCCCGGCATAATCGTCCCGCCATACAGGAACACGCTCGGCAGGTTGAGGCGCGCCATCACCATCATCATCCCCGGCAGGGATTTATCGCACCCCGCCAGCCCCACAAGCGCGTCATAACAATGCCCGCGCATGGTCAACTCCACGCTGTCGGCAATGACCTCACGGCTGGCCAGCGAGGAGCGCATCCCCTCATGCCCGTTGGCAATCCCGTCCGTCACGGTAATCGTGGTAAACTCGCGCGGCGTCGCACCACCCGCCTTCACACCCGCCTTCACATTCTGGGCAAACTGCGCCAGATTAATATTACACGGCGCGGCCTCGTTCCAGCATGATGCCACCCCGACCAAAGGCTTGGCAATATCCTCGTCCGTCAAACCCATAGCGCGAAGCATAGAGCGGTGCGGCGCACTTTCCGGCCCCACCGTCACATAACGGCTAACAAGCTTGTCTTTATCCCACCCATTGGGGTGAGCACGTTTTTCATTATACATTTTAATTCCTTTTTTAACCACGGAGTTCACGGAGATAACACGGAAAAGCTATACAACAATTCTTTGCACAGCATTTTTAAAATACGTTTCATTGAAATTAATGAGCAATCCAACTTTAACACCCGACAATTTTAAATATGTAATTAATTGCGCTTTATGCAACGGAATTAATTTTTCAACAGCTTTTAACTCAACAATCACTTGATCTTCAATAATCAAATCCGGCCTGAACCCCGCCTCTATCTTCAAACCATCAATCTCCACAGGCAATGTTTTCTGCCGCTCAACCTTAAAATCATGATGGCGTTTTAACATATGGACCAAGGCCAGTTCATACGCGCTCTCAAGAAGCCCTGCCCCCAACTCCTTATGAAAAAAATAAGCCGTATCAACGACCTTCCCGCTAACAATATTTTCCGGCGCTTGTATGTCAATAACTTTACCCATTATTTTTCCGTGTTTTTTCCGTGAACTCCGTGGTTAAAATTTTACTCTTCCGTCTCCAAATCATCATCGCTCAAGGTCAGGCTGTTATAAGCCTGCCGGATCGCCGGGCCATTCTGAACATACGGAATAACGACATAACGGTTCCCCGTCCCCATAATCACCACATTCGAATAGCCCATAATATACCCCGGAACCATCCGCTCCAGCTCTATACTTTCAATCTTTGAAAACCGCAGATCCACAACATCCACCTGCAAAATCCCGTAACGAAAAAGCATCCGCTTATTGGTCAGCACCAACAGCAAAATCTCTTTTTTCAGCGTCACATAGGAAAACATGATAAGCGCCGTAACCGCCAGCAGCACCCCAAGCTCGAACACAAAAAGCCCCACCAGAATAGCAAACACGAACACCGCGACTGATTGCCAGTAAATAAACGGGCTGATAACCGCCTTTGCAATAACCTTCTCGCCCTTGACCAGCATCTGGTCTATATCGTTATTCCGCTTGAAAAAACCGGCCTTTTTTGTCTGTTCTTCCGCCATAATATCACCTTTAAGTTATAGGGAACGCGCCTTTTCAATCGCCTGCCTGAACGCAATGGGGTCTTCGATCGGCGGCAAAACCACCTCGCCGACCCCCATCCCGCGGATCGCAAGTCGCCCGTAATTAAACAAACGCCCCAAAATCGTCTGAAGCACATTAACCCCCTCAATCCGGTCGATACTCATCTCCCCGACTTGCCGCGCCACAAGCCCGCGCTTATAAACAAGACGGTTATTGGTAATCGCAATCTCGGTCGTTGCCTTAACCACCATCATCTGCGCAAAACTCAAAAGCCCCATGACAAAGGCGATAAAAGCCCCGATCCGCAGCGCAGGGTTAAGATACTGAATACCTTCCAGAGCAGGCATAGCGCGCGGGAACCAGCCCATCTGCTTGTAAATAATCACCCCGCCCAGAACAATCATAATGCTGATCCCGATCCCCCAGGCAATCGCCATAAAAGCCTGAACCGTATACATCCAGTGAAATTTCCCCACATGAACCAACTCTTCGTTCGGCCCCAAAGATTGTTCGACATAAAGCATGGATTATCCTTAATTATTTTCTTACAAGCAGCTTAGCCCGAAAACAGGCGGCCCTTCAATCCCCGAATGAAACACCTAGCGATCTTGCCGTATGCACTAAAAAGCTGTCATCCCGCACAACCCGGCATTCTTTAATCGCCTCTTCAATCGGCACCGCCACCGCTTCACGCCCGCGCCACGCCACCATTTTGCCAAATTCCCCGGCAGCAATAAGATCCACAGCCTTCACCCCAAGCCCCTGCGCCAGAAGCCTATCATTATGCGTAGGGTTCCCGCCGCGCTGCACATGGCCCAGCACCGTCACACGCGTTTCAAACCCCGTTGCCTCGGCAATTTTCGGCCCCAGATATTCGCCAATCCCGCCATAGCGCGTCTCCCCGCCGTGATAAACAACCTCGCGCTTTTCTCCGCCCGGCCCCTTCACCGCTTCTGAAACAATAATCAGAGCGAAATTCCGTCCGCCCTCCTTAACCTGACGAATTTTCGCCGCTATCGCCTCAAGCGTATAAGGAATCTCGGGAATCAAAATCACATCCGCGCCCCCGGCAATTCCGGCATTCAGCGCAATATGGCCCGCATCCCGGCCCATGACCTCCAGAATCATCGCCCGGTCATGGCTGGCCGCCGTGGGTTGCAACCGGTCCAGCGCTTCCGTCGCAATCCCCACCGCCGTATCAAAACCCACGGAAACGTCAGTCATCGCCAGATCGTTATCAATTGTCTTGGGCACACCGACCATGTTAATTCCGCCCTGCTTCGCCAGTCGGCTGAGAATATCAAAGCTGCCATCCCCGCCGATCCCGATAAGCGCTTCAATTCCAAGGTCTTTAAGCGCCGCAATCACCTCGCCAGAGCGATCTTTCACCGTTCCGTCATCCATCTTGTACTCAAACGGGTTACGGCTGTTCGTCGTCCCCAAAATGGTCCCCCCCCGGCGCATAACAAATCCGTCAAAATCCTTCGGAGAAAGTTCCCGCACCTTGTAAGGGTTTTCCAGCAAACCCGCCGTCCCGTTTTCAATGCCGATAACCTTCCAGCCCAGCAAATCCGCCCGGTGAACAACCGCCCGCATCACCGCGTTAAGCCCCGCGCAATCACCCCCGCTTGTAAGAATACCAATAGTTTTCGTCATATTTCTTTCGCCCCCGGAATCGGTCTTTATATTTATCCAATCATGATACGTGTTTTTGCTTACCAAACAATATTTTATGTGTTAAGATTAATCTTTAAAAAGATCAACTTTATACGATTTCTCTCATGGAAGATCAGGAAGAACTACAGGCAAAACTGGCTGAATATAAAAGCGAGCACAAAGCGCTCGACAGCATGATCGAAAGCGCCATCCATGGTGGCCAGCCCGTAAACCTGCTCCACATGCAACAGCTTAAAAAGAAAAAACTCTGGCTCAAAGATATGATCCAGAAGATAGAATCTGACCTTATCGACGACATTATTGCTTAATCCCTTCAAATATCTTATAAAACCTCATGACACATTCAGACAAAAACCCACAAGTCGGTATCATCATGGGCTCTCAATCCGATTGGGAAACCATGAAAGAAGCGCACGACGCCCTGCATGAACTCGGCGTCCCTCACGAAGTCAAAATCGTCTCCGCCCATCGCACCCCCGACCGCCTTTACGAATACGCCAAAACGGCCAAAGAGCGCGGATTAAAAGTCATTATTGCCGGTGCAGGCGGCGCGGCCCACCTACCCGGCATGGCCGCCGCCATGACGCCGCTGCCCGTCCTCGGCGTACCCGTTGAAAGCAAAGCCCTTAAAGGCATGGACAGCCTGCTGTCTATCGCGCAAATGCCCGGTGGCATCCCCGTGGGAACGCTGGCCATCGGCAAGGCAGGCGCGAAAAACGCCGGACTTCTGGCCGCCGCCATCCTCGCCACCACAGACGACGCAATTGCCAAAGCTTTGGACACCTACCGCGAAAAACAAACATCTGCCGTTGCCGAAACCCCTGGCAATTGAACTACAAAGTAAAACCAAGCTAGACAAAGTTTTTTTAATTATTTTTTTTATACTTGGTTTTCCTTTGTCTAACTTTGTGGTTTAAAAGCCCCTATGAACAAAACACTCGGAATTTTAGGCGGAGGACAGCTTGGCCGCATGAGCGCACAAGCTGCGGAAAAGCTTGGCATTTCAACAATTATCTTCACGCCGGAGGAAAACTCACCCGCCTCACAGGTCGCCACGAAAACGATAATCGCCGATTATGAGGACGAGCAAGCCCTTACAGAATTTTCCAAAAAAGCTGACGTAATCTCTTATGAATTTGAAAACATTCCAATAAAAACAGTCCAGTATCTTAAGAAACTTAAACCCGTTTACCCGGATGAAAGCCTGTTAAAAATCTCTCAGGACCGCGTGGAAGAAAAATCTTTTCTCAATGCAATAGGAATCCCGACCGCTCGCTGGGCTTTTCCACAGAATCACGCCGAAGCCCTGAGAAAACTTGAGGAATGGCAAGGCCAATCCTGCATATTCAAAACGACACGTTTCGGATACGACGGCAAGGGTCAGGCCCGGCATACAAGAGATTCGGATATCGAAACGATATGGACTCAATTTAAGGGTACCCCCCTCATCATGGAAGAAATCGTCGATTTCGACTGCGAAATCTCTGTTATCGTCGCCCGCGACAAAAACGGCCACATGATTCACTACGGCCCGATGCTCAACGAACACAAAAACCATATATTATCGAAAACAACAATCCCCGCCCCCCTCGATCAAAACATCCTGGACGAAGCCGTAAAGCTCACACAAACACTGGCAGAAAAAATAAACCTCCGCGGCGTCCTCACGCTCGAGCTTTTCGTCACAAAAGACGGTCATCTTCTGGCCAACGAAATCGCCCCGCGCACCCACAATTCCGGCCACTGGTCCATCGACGCCTGCACCCACTCCCAATTCGAAAACCATGTGCGAACAGTCTGCGGCCTGCCCGCAGCAAAACCGCAGCGCCACAGCGACTGTGAAATGCTTAACCTCATCGGCGCAGACGTAGAAAAAGCTGCAACATACAAGAACCAACCCAATACTTTTGTGCACCTCTACGGCAAAACCGAAATCCGCGAAGGACGCAAAATGGGCCACGTCACCATCCTCAAACCAAAGGAACCCGCCTGATGGCAAAACTCCTCAACATCGCCGCAAACAGCCTGAAAGGGCGAAACTTCACCGTCATGACCGGCAAGGTTATGCGCCGTTTTTCCGAACGTGGCAACGAAAGCCAAAAACAAACCATCACCGCATGGTGCAAACAACACCAAGAACCGCTTGAACCGTTCCTGAAAAACCTCGACCCCGCACTGTTTGAGGAAACCGAAAAAACCTGCACACAAATAAAACAAAAAGCGCAGCAAAAACTAAGCGCCCTCGGCATGGATCTCGGCGGCGGCGGCAACTACCCCCTGCTCTATTTCTTCACCCGCTACCTCAAGCCACAAAACATTCTTGAAACCGGCGTCGCCGCAGGATGGTCCTCCCAAGCCATCCTCACGGCCCTGAAAACCAACGATCAAAACGCTCATCTATATTCCAGCGACTTCCCCTATTTCCGCTACAAAAACCCGGAAAAACTGGTTGGGTATATCGTAGATGACAGCCTGAAAACCAATTGGACCCTCATGATAGACGGCGACGAAAACAACATCCCCGCCCTTTTAAAAGCGCTGAAACCCGGCAAAATCGACCTCTTCCACTATGACAGCGACAAATCATACGCAGGGCGTGAAAACGCATACAAGGCTGTACAACCCGCCTTAAACAAAAATGCCCTCATCATTTACGACGACATTCAGGACAACGCCCATTTCATGGACTGGGTCGCAAAAGAAAACCGCCCGTTTAAAGTCTTCGAATTCGAAGGAAAATATATCGGCCTCACCGGAACAATCCCGGCTTGACAGCCCGCTTTTTTCACATAGAGTTGAGCCATCCGTCCACGCGAAAGAAAAACAAATGCCCAGACAAAAGACCCAGCCAAAAACCACCCCCAAAACCCGCGTAGAAACCGACTCTCTGGGCAAAGTCAAAGTCCCGGCAGACGCCTATTACGGCGCACAAACACAACGCTCTTTGAAAAATTTCGACATTGGTACGGAAAAAATGCCCGCCCCGCTCATCCGCGCGCTCGGCATCCAGAAAAAAGCAGCCGCCCTAGCCAACATGGCCCAAGGCTCCCTAAACAAAAAAATCGGCAAAGCCCTTATACAAGCCGCCGAAGAGGTCATCGACGCCACGCTGGCGGAGCAGTTCCCCCTAGCCGTGTGGCAAACCGGCTCCGGTACGCAAAGCAACATGAACGCCAACGAGGTCATCGCCGGGCGCGCCAACGAAATTCTGACCGGAACGCGCGGCGGCAAAGACCCCGTTCACCCCAACGACCACTGCAACATGGGACAAAGCTCAAATGACACATTTCCCACCGTCATGCATATTGCCGCAGTAGAAGAAATCCACCACCGCCTCCTCCCCGCTCTGGAGATGCTGCATAAGGCACTAGACGATAAAGCCAAAAAATTCGCAAAAATCGTGAAAAACGGACGCACCCATTTACAGGACGCAACCCCCCTTACGCTGGGACAGGAATTCTCCGGCTACGCAACACAGGTCAAATACGGCATCGCAAGGATCAAAGACACACTCCCTCGCCTCTACGCTCTGGCGCAGGGCGGCACCGCCGTCGGCACAGGCATAAACTCCAAAGCGGGCTTTGACAAAGCCTTTGCCAAAGAAGTCGCCAAAATCACCGGCCTGCCGTTTGAGAGCGCCAAAAACAAATTCGAAGCCCTGGCCGCCCATGACGCGCTTGTCGAATCCTCCGGCGCACTGAATACACTGGCCGTCTCTTTGATGAAAATCGCAAACGACATCCGCCTGCTCGGCTCCGGCCCGCGCTCCGGCATCGGTGAACTCATTCTGCCCGCCAATGAACCGGGCTCATCCATCATGCCCGGTAAGGTCAACCCCACCCAATGCGAAGCACTTACAATGGTTTGCGCGCAAGTTATGGGCAACCACACCGCCGTCTCCATCGCCGGGTCACAGGGTCACTTTGAACTCAACGTGTTCAAGCCCGTAATCATCTATAACGTCCTGCAATCCATCCGCCTGCTGGCCGACAGCGCCAAAAGCTTTACGGAAAATTGCGTGCAGGGCATCGAAGCGGATGAAAAGCGCATCAAAACCATGATGGAAAACTCCCTCATGCTGGTCACCGCGCTCAACCCGCATATCGGCTATGACAACGCCGCAAAAATCGCCAAAAAAGCCTATGCCGATGGCACAACGTTGAAAGAAGCCGCATTAGAGCTAAAGCTCCTCAGCGCCGAAGAGTTCGATAAATGGGTCGATCCGCTGACCATGATTAAACCAAAGACCTAGGCCTTCAACACCGGATTTCCCGCATTCACCCAGGATTTGATTCCCCCGGCCATGGAAAGCACATTGCCATATCCCATCCGCTGCAAGTTATCGGCAACCAAAGCCGAACGGTTCCCCCCGCCGCAATAAAGCACAATTTTGTCTTGCATATCTGGAACGACCGTATGAATCTTCGCCTCTGCCCAGCCTTTGCTTAAAAACACAGCTCCCTCAATACGGTAGTTCTCAAATTCATCACGATCGCGCACATCAATCAAATAAAACGCCTCGTCTCCGGATTGTAACGCGGCCAAATCATCCACCGTAATTTCTCGGATACGGCATTTCGCATCATCACAAAGCGCCTCGAACGCAACAGGATGCTGCAAAGCTTTCGTCTCTATATTCATCTCTTTTTCCTTTCTGTAAATATGTTATAAAGCCACATGAAAAAACACTCCGTCAACATCCACGGCCACCAGACCAGCATCACTTTAGAGGACGAATTTTGGAACGCCCTCAAAAATACTGCACAAAAACGCGGGCTGTCCCTGAATAAGCTTATAGCCGAAATCGACGACAACCGCACTCGAAACGGCAACAAACATAACCTCTCCAGCGCCATCCGGCTTTATATTTTACGCGAGCTTACTGCCCCAAAAACCCCTTAAGCAGATCATTCACAACATCTTCAGGTTTAATTTCTTTTTGCTGCGGCTCCGGCTGAGAAGGCTCGATATTTTCGTTAGCCGGCAGTTCATCATGACCCGCAGCAGGCTCTTGCTTCGGTGGCAAAATGCCAAACTTTTGCAATTTCTCGCTCACATCATCCCCAAGTAACTCCGGCAACTTCTCGGTTAAACGCTTGCCCACAAACCCTTCAAACAACCCCTTGCCGAAAGTATTCCCCGGATTATCAAGCGGCCCCTTAATCTGCACATCCACCGGCGCGACATTCGGAGCATTTTTCAAGGTAATTTGATGTTTTGTATCCATGTACCAGCGCGGCAAACTGACATGCCCGGTCGAAACAATCAGCGCCGCAGGCCCGTCCATAGCCATAGATGAAATATTCACCTGCCCGTTTTCAATCTCATACGCTCCTTTCACCGTATCAAACGCCGTTTCACCGCCGCTTGTCGATGCACTTAAAATCTGCTGAATACGCGGCAAGGGTTTATTGCTCTCCACCAAAGCCTGCGCCAGCCCGGCCAGATCAAACCCCTTCATCACCACATTTGCCCCGTTCAAATTCGCCGCCCCTTGCAGGCTGCCCACCAACGCGCTCTGCGATCCGCCCGCACCGGACACATCAAAGTCAAGCGAAACGTCACCGCTCGCCTCAATCCGCCGCGTCCCTGAAAGCGCCTTGGCCAAAGCCCCAAGATTGATATTATCAATCCTGGCCGCGCTCTTCACGTTCATCGGCGCTTTCGGCCCGGTTGAAGAGATGGATGCACTCATGCCAATCTGCCCGTCATACAGCCCGGCCTGCAAATCTGAAATATTCATAACCCCATTTTGAAGAGTCATTTTCAGCGCAGGTTTTTTCAAATCCCACGTTTCATAAACAATAGAATTCGCCGCAATATCGAAAACTCCATCCACCGCATGCAGCCAGGCCGTATCCATAGGGGCAGACGACCACTTCCCGCCCTGCCGTGAACCGGAGACCGCACCAGACTGCCCCGCAGATGAACCGGAAACGCCCCCATTGCCACTTTTAAGCACCAGATCACCGATCCGCAACGTCCCCGCAATACTCGGCTTCGCCCCGCTTGCATCAATACGAAGAGCGCCTGTCGTACTCGCCCCCGCCAAATCGGCTTTAATATTTTTAAGCTCGGTCACCTTCCCGTTCATAACCAAATCAGCATCAAACCGCATAGGCTTGGCCAAGGATACATAATTCGGCGCGCCCGGCGCAAATGCCTGAATGGCTTTAGCCATATTCGAATGCCTGAGCTTAAAAGCCAGCCCGCCAATTTCCAACTGCGTCAGCGGATTGGAAACCTTTCCAACCACACCAACCTCACCGCCAAACGCCTCAACGCCCGCATCAACATCCAAAGCACTCAAACTCCCGCTGGCTCTCACATTCGCCTTTGTTCGCCCGAGATCCTGAGGCCAACTCGCCGTATCCACCTTAAACGCACCCGCAAGCTTATACGGATCGGGCGTATCCACCGCCGCATCAAGGCTTAAACCTGCCATGTTTTTAAGGTCCCCAATCGACCCGCTGGCATTCAATGAAGAACCGATAAAATTATCCGCCGCCAGCTTTCCCACTTTCAAAACATTAGGCCGCAAAGAAGCCGCAAGCTTAAGCCCCTTAAGCTCATGGCCCTGCAAAACCGCATCATTCACGGTCAGGTCCAGATCGACGTCATACGGCAGAGCAAGCGTTTTCAACGGCTTCAACGGGCCCCCACCCACAGGCGCACCCCCGCTTCCCCCAAGCGAGTCAAAGTCGACTCTCCCCGCGACCACCTTTGCCTTCAACAAGGAGCGCGGCGTGTCTTTTTGCCCCGCCCACGCACCGGAAACCGAATAAGCCGCCTCATCCATATTCACAACGCCTTTATCAAGCGACACCCCCGAAGGTCTCACCTGACCCGCAAACTCAAACACCCCGCGCTTGGCATCTTTCACCAGCGGCAAATCCCGCAGCCCCGTAAAAGCCTGAACCGTTACGGGAAAATTCTGCGTCTCCCCTTTCAGTTCAAACGCCAGAACCGGCGCGGAATAAATATCTTTTTGCGTTTTCTGCGAACGAGACTTCTCAGCATAACTCAACGCGCCCAGAATCTGGGCCCGCCCCTGCCCCGGAAGCCCCCCGGCATCAATGGTCGCGGCAAAGCTCTTTTGCGTGTTTTGAACCTTCACCCGCACATCCTTAACCACCTGCCCTTTGAAAATCACCCCCGGCACGTTCAAAGCCAAATCAATAGTGCCAAGCGCAGGAATTTCAAGCGTTGCAGGCAAAAGCCCGCCAAGCGCAGAAGGATCAAACCCGCCGCTTTTCGCCGCCTTATCGCCACCCAAAAGCGCGTCCAGATCAACAATATCCTGCCCCGCAAACGCCCCCTTCACACTCACCGGGTTCATCGACACATCAACCGCCCCGCTCAAACGCTTACCCGCAATTTCCAGATCCGCATTCTTCAGCGAAGCCTCACGCGCATTCGCGCTCAACAAACCACGCACAGACAGCCCGCCGCTCAACCCCTTGGGAACCGCCTCGCCCTTTTTCAAAAGAGCCGCAAGCGAGGCAATCGAAACCGAAGCCTCACCTTGTATTTCCGGCGCCTCTCCGCCGCTCACCACCCCGGCATAACGCATCTCCATCCCGCTCATCGCCGCTTTCAGATTAAGACTCGTCGATTGAAGCGCCTTATCCAGCTTGCCGGTCTTCGCCTCAAAACGCACAGGCTGCCCGTTATAAACCAGCGCCCCTTCAGCCTTAAACGGCCCTTCAAGCGTATCAGCCTCCAGGTCCAGATTAACCCCGCTCAACTCCACCGGCCCTTTAGCCGCCGCATCCCGGTAAACAAACACCCCGTCTGTAATACTGATGTCATTAAACGACACAGAAAAATTCTGCGCGCCTGCTGCGGGTTTCCCGCCATTTTCAAGGGCTTTCTTGGCCCCCGCCATGGCTTCAAGCTTGGGCGTCATAAAATTAAAACGCCCCTGCTCATCTTTTTTAAGAAACACTTGCGGCTTTTTAAGATGTATTGAATCCACCCGTGCCTGCCCCTGAAACAGCGGCATCAACGCCACACGCACATCGAGCAAATCAAAGGCCGCCAAAATCTTCGCTTGCCCGTCAGTCGGATCCTGAACGCTCACCCGCTCCAGATAAACCCGCGGGCTGGGCAACAGCGCCAGCGAAACATCACCCTCAACACGAACATCCAGCCCCGTAACCTCCGCAACCTGCTTCAAAACAGGGGCCTTATACTGATTCCAGTCAAAAAAGCCCGGCGCAACCGCCAACGCCCCAACCAAAACAACAAACAGGGAAACAAGAATAAGCAGCCACTTCATAAGCTTTCTCCAGATCAGTAAAACCGATAGACATAGGTTTTATATAAGAGAAAGCCCGGCGCAAACAAGGGGAATAAAACTTTACTTATAACGCTCCTCGAACGTGTCAATCGCGTTCAGAAACTCGTCCAGCTTCGGCAAAACACTGCTCTGAAAGGCTCTCTGACGATTTTTCGGCAAGGATGACAAAACATTCTGGTAAATAACCTGCACGGTCTCGGAAAGATCCTCCACCCCGTTTTTCCTGTTCATCACCATATTATTCGCCGAAATAATACGCTGCGTCAGCATTTGCACAATCGCCTTGATCGTCGGGTCCGTCTTGCTCAGCTTCTGCTGAAAAGACTGGCGCGTAATCACAACCAGATTGCAATCCTCCAGCGTCCGCACCGAAGCCGTACGCTGCTCCTCAAAAATAAGCGCCATCTCACCGAAAATTTGCCCCACGCCAAGCCTGGCAAGCTTGATTTCGCGGCCATCATTTTCCGTAAAAACCTCAACCGCACCGGATTGAATAAGATAGGCTGAATCCCCTTGCGCCCCCTCCTCCATAATCAGAGTATCTTGAGGGACAAAACGACGTTCCAATATAACGGTAGAGCCACGAATCATGTATCAACTATACAGCTTATGCCATATATTGACCACCATTTGCTGACAGTGTTGCACCGGTAATAAAGGCCGCCTCTTCGGAAACCAGAAAACCGACCAGGGCGGCAATTTCACCCGGCACGCCCATCCGCCCGACCGGAATCTGCTTGATAATACTCTCCAGTACCGCAGAATCCATAGCTTCCGTCATCTCGGTTTTGATATAACCCGGACAAACCGCATTCACCGTAATCCCCTTCCGCGCAGATTCAAGCGCCAGCGCCTTGGTAAAACCGATCATCCCGGCTTTGGCCGCCGAATAATTCACCTGCCCCAGCTGTCCTTTTTGCCCGTTGATCGAACTGATATTGATAATCCGCCCGGCCCCGCGCTCCCGCATCCCGCCAATCACACTCCGACACATATTATAACAGGAGGTCAGGTTCGTCTCGATCACCCCATGCCAGTTTTCCTCACTCATTTTATGCAGCATGCCATCACGGGTAATCCCCGCATTATTCACCAAAACGGAAACACTACCCAAAGCCTTCTCAACCTTCGCAACAGCCTTTTCACATTTATCAAGCTGCGCAACATCAACCTTAACCGCCATGCCCCTATGCTCTTGTTCAAAAGCTTTCGCAGCTTCCTCATTACCGGCATAAAACGCCGCCACCTTATAGCCCTGTTTCATCAAATGCTTGGAAATTTCAAGCCCTATTCCCCGCGTCCCGCCGGTAACAATCGCAACTTTGTTCATTTTTCAAATTCTCCTTTATTCAAATTTATTAATAATGGCAAACAGCGTTTTTTTTGTGGCTAGGCAAATGAGGTGACGCGTATAACTTATACGCGAACCGAAATCTAACAACGCCACAATGAAACGATGGAAGCCATTATCGCTCAACACACATGGCAATGCCCATGCCGCCGCCAATGCACAAAGTCGCAAGCCCCTTATGCGCATCACGCCGCTTCATTTCATACAGCAAAGTCGTTAAAATCCGTGCGCCCGAAGCCCCGATCGGATGGCCGATCGCAATCGCCCCGCCATTCACATTGGTAATTTCCGGATCAAACCCTGCCTCTTTCATAACGCAGCATGCCTGTGCGGCAAACGCCTCGTTCGACTCAATAAGCTCCAGATCGGAAACGCTCCAGCCCGCTTTTTCAAGTGCCTTCGCACTCGCCGGAACAGGCCCCGTTCCCATCACCTCCGGGTCTACCCCCGCACTGGCCCATGAGCGAATACGCACCAAAGGCTCAAGCCCCCGCGCCTGCGCTGCACTCTCACGCATAAGAACCAGCGCCGCCGCCCCGTCGTTAATGCCCGAGGCATTTCCCGCCGTCACGCTGCCATCTTTCTTAAAAGCCGGACGCAAAGCCGAAAGCCCCTCCGCCGTCACACCGGCGCGCGGAAACTCGTCCTGCTCAAAGACAACCTCCTCCTTGCGCTTTTTAACCGTAACCGGAACGATCTCGTCTTTAAATTTCCCGGCTGCAATCGCCGCTTCGGCGCGCTGCTGCGACTGCGCGGCAAACGCGTCTTGATCCTGCCTGGAAACGGAATATTTTTCCGCAATATTCTCCGCCGTAATCCCCATATGATAATCGTTATAAATATCCCACAAACCGTCATGGATCATCGTATCGGTCAACTCCGTATTGCCGAACTTCGTCGCCTCACGCATATGTATACAATGCGGTGACAGACTCATATTTTCCTGCCCCCCCGCAACGACAATATCCGCATCGCCGCACAATATGGACTGCATTCCCAGCGCCACCGCACGAAGCCCCGACCCACAAACCTGATTAATCGTATAAGCCGTTTTCTCTTTCGGAACACCTGCATATATAGCAGCCTGCCGCGCAGGGTTTTGCCCCGTACCCGCAGTCAAAACCTGCCCCATAATAACCTCGTCAACCTCTCCAGCCTCAACTCCCGCATCCGCCAAAACCGCTTCAATCACATAACGGCCAAGCTGCGCCGCAGGCACCGCACTAAGCCCTCCGCCAAAAGAACCAACCGCTGTCCGTTTTGCAGCAACAATAACCACCGGGTCTTCACTCATATTTCACTCCTTGATTTAAAAAATTCGTATGCACAATATGACCCGCTGACAGGCATGTAAATCAAAACTTTAGATGCAGCGCAAAAATTATCTTTTCATCAAAATAATTTTATGCCATGATGAGGTCATTCCACTGCAACAAAATTTTAACTTTTGACCCGGAAGGTGCAACATGGCCAGAACGAGAAACGGGGCCGACGAGCCCACAGTTATTAAAAAATACGCAAACCGCAGACTATACGATACAGGGCGCAGCAGCTACGTCACACTCGATGATTTGTGCGAAATGGTTAAAGACGGAATCAACTTCGTTGTCTATGATGCAAAAAGCGGCGACGATATTACCCGCTCTGTCCTCACACAAATTATTGTCGATCAGGAATCAAAAGGAGAAAACCTCCTCCCCACCGGCTTCCTGAAAAACCTCATTGGTTTTTACGGTGACAACTTCCAGTCCGTCATCCCCGGTTATCTCGAACAAACCCTCGATGTATTTGTCAAAAATCAGGAACAAATGCGCGAACAGATTAATAAATCTTTCGAAGGAATGGGAACGCCGATGTCCGGCATGTTCTCCCCCATGCCCGGAACCCCTAATTTTGAAGAAATGAGCCGCAAAAACATGGAAATGTTCGAGCAAACCATGAAAATGTTCATGCCCTTCAATACCGATCAAAATCAGGGAAGCAAAAAAGAATAACCCCTCCCGGCTACCGCAGCATCGCAATCAAAGACTAAAACGCTTTAGCTTTGCTTGTCGTGCCGTGTTTTGTCGAGAAACAAAGGCGGCGGCCTACCCTGCCGCGCCGCCCGTTACAATACGCTTAACCCTGTTGCGAAAGCTCATGGCGCTTTCCAGCTCCGCTGTCGGCGCTTCATGCGCCACAACAGTAAAAACCCCACCCTGATTAAAGAACAACAGGGAAGCCCCGGAACTCACATCCCCGCCGACACAGGCAACTTCATAACTGTCCGCGCGGATCGCCCCGCCCTCCACACTGTCATCAGGGACAATTGCAAACTCGCCGGGACAGCGGCTTTCCGTACGCTCCAGATAATCCTTCACCATCCCGTCAAACGCCGCCGGAGAGGACAAAACCCTCTGCTCCGCAGAGCCGTATACAGCATCAGCCCCCCACTGATACGCCGCCACCGCATCCTTCGGGGCATTGTCAACACGTCTGATTTGGTCCGGCGTCGACACCGATGCCTGCGTAATCAACGCCGCAAGCGAAAAGCTCTCCGCACTTTCAGACGCCGCGCCGCCCATTTCACCGGGCAAATTCTTTTCCGGCTTCGACGGTTGCAACGAAACAGCGTCTGCCGCCTCTTCTCTGCCCGCATTCACGACCTTTATATTTTCAAAAGGGTCCGCACTGCGGCTCAAAACAATCTCCTCCACCTCTGGCCCCTCTACCGCCTCATGTGCGGAAGGCTCCAGCCCCGCAACATCCGGCCCCGCAGATATAACAGGCACCTCATAACGCCGCAGCTTCATAGCCTCTTCCTGAGCTTGCGCTTCGCTCATCTGCGCCGCAGGCATAACAGGCGAAGCCTCAAAGACCACGTCCTCCTCATCCGCATTGTCTGCCGCCTGCCCTTGCTCTACAACAACCGCCTTCAACGCCGCATATTCACGCGCCAGCCTCTGCATTCTCTCAGCATCCTGCGGATCCGTATTGCGCATCTCCTCTTCAATCTCACGCAATGTCTGCATAACCTCCCGGTCCCGAGCCGCCGGTATCACAACCTCCGGGCTTCCACCCGACTCAGCATCCGCAACAACAACCTCGGCTTTATCTTCAACAGCCGGTTCCGGAATTGCAGCCTCCGCACGATCCGCAACATTACGCTTCGCAATATATCCGGGTTTCTTCACAGGTTTCGGCGCCTTAACAAGAGGTTCACCCTCCACCGCCGTTTCCTGCGCAGCGCCGTTCACATTATTCACGGGCGCAGCCCCCGGCCTGTACACAACCGAAGCAACCTCCTCAGATACAGCCGCCTGCGCCCGTTCCGCCGCCCGAAGCTCTTCACTGCGCGTGTTCTCTTGCACATCCCGCGCCTCCAAACGCTGTACCAACTTTTGCTTTTCAGCCTCCAAAACCTCAACCTGCAAAGTTTTTTGCTGCGCCTCTTCCTTATAACGCTCCGCAACAGAAACAACATCCCTAAGCGCTGTTTTCAGCGCAGCCCGCTCACTTTCAAAATCCGCAACATGAATCGCACGTGCCCGCTCTTCACCGCCTGCCTGTTCTTCAAACACAACAAGCCGCGCCTTCAAATCCGCAACTTCGCGGGAAAAATCAGGCCGAGCTTTAAGGGCCGCAAGCTCCCCACGCACCCGCTCCAACTCCGCAAGTTTCAAATCCTGCTCTTTCACCTGTAATAAAAGCGCAGCATTTTTATCCAGCGCCGCCTGCAATTCGTCCGCCGAAGCGCTCGATGACAACCGTCCTTCGAGTGCAACATTCTCCGCCTTAAGCGCCGCAATCTCGGCCTCCAACCCCGCAAGTTTTTCGCCATGAGCGACTTTATCTCCACTTAAAGCCGCCTGCAACGCCTCATTCTCTCCGCGTAAAGCTGCAATATCCGCACCGCCGCTCTCGCCCGCCCGCTGCAAATCCGCTAACCGCGCTTCAAGAGTCTGCTTCTCCGCCTCCAAAGTCGCCACACGTTTTACAAGGCTTTCAGCCTGCGCCCGCTGCGTTTCATAAGACGCCAGCTTTTGCTGCAAGCGCGCATTTTCATCTTGCAAAGATTGCAACTCAGCAGCCCCCGCGCCCATATCGGCAAGCACCCGCGCTTTATCTGCGCTTTCCGCTTGCAGCGCCAATATCCGGTTTTCCAGCGCAGCATTTTTATCCAGCGCCGCCTGTAATTCGTCCGCCAAAGCGCTTGATGACAACCGCCCCTCCAGCGCAGCATTACCCGCCTTAAGCGCCGCAATTTCCGACTCCAGCCCCGCAAGTTTTTTACCATGAACGGCTTTATCTCCACTTAAAGCCTCCTGCAACGCCTCATTCTCCCGGCGCAAAGCTGCCAGATCCGCACTGCCGCTTTCACCCGCCTGCTGCAAATCCGCTAACCGCGCTTCAAGAGTCTGTTTCTCCACCTCCAGCGCAGCAATTCTCGCAGCCTGACGGCTTTTTTCACTCTCAATAACCGCCGCATTTTCAGCCCGCAAGCGCTGCGCCCGCTCCACCTCGGCCTGTGCCTGCAAAGAAGTCTCCTGCAAAGCACGGTTTTCACCTTCCGCCTGCGCAATCTGCTGCTCAAATTCTTCCCTGACCTGGCGCTCCACAGCCGCGACCTTCGCATCCATTTGCGCATTCTCCGCCTCCAGCGCCGCAACCTGCATACGAAGCTCGCGCACAACGCCTTCATCTCCCTTCCGCGCATCAAGCGAAGAACGAAGGCTTGCATTCTGCGTCTTCAAAACCTCAAATTCCGCCTCCAGCGCCGCCAGATCTTTCCGCGCCGATTTCGCCGTTTCGGCCTCTGCCCGCAAACGCATATTCTCCGACCTCAGAGCGCCAATCTGCGCCCCCGCGCCCTCATCCGCAGGTACCGCAAGCTCACCGGCCTTAACAAGATCCGCATGCGCCGCATCAAGCTCCCGCTTAAGCTGTGCATTGCGGTCTTCAAGAACCCGCAAATCCTGTGCAAGCTGCGACACGGACCGGGAAGCCTCCGAGGCCCCGCTCTCGCGCGTATCAAGACGCAACTTCAACGCTTCATTCTTCTGCGTCAAATCCGCAATTTCCCGTCGCAGCGCGTTAATCTCCTGACGTTGCTGCGCGTTATAAACCTGCTGCCCGGCTCCGGTACTTTCACCACCACCGCCCGGCGCGGGTGTCAAAGCCTCATCCCCCGCCGCAGGCATAACCATACTGGCCACACACGCATCCAGCTTCGCCTGCCCCGCATCTATATCCGACATATTGAAATGATAAGAGCGCCCGTCCACCTCAACCCGGAGCAACCCCGTCCGGTCCAGAGCCTTAAAGAAACTGCCGTCCCGCCCAAGCTTCACCACAAACGCCCTGTCTGAAACCGGCACAACCTTGTAAACCCGTTGCTGCCCGGCACCGGGATCCAGAATAATATGAACAGCCGCCCCACCCCGGAAAAGCCCCTGCTGAAAATCCAGAGCAAAAGAGGTTTCCGAAGCAAAATTCCGCGCAACCGTCAAAACCGTGTTTTGCGTATATCTGCGCGCCATGGCGCAATACGGTCCGGCTTTGTTGTTAACCTTGTTAACTGCCCAGGCCGTAGAGGGCGATAAAACCGTCCCCTTCTGGGCAAACGCCTCACCCACAAGCGCCGAGCTTGACAGAAGCGCCCCGGCAAGGGCAACCGAAGAAACAAAAGACCGAACGCGCATCGCTCTTTTCCTTTTTGTAAATGGAATAATAAAAAAGACAGGACTACTCATCAACACAACAGGGGAATCTATATGTGAAACCTCCTGTTCAGCTTACAACGCCCGACCCCGAAATCAAAACTTATTCACATTCTGCCGTCTCAGCCTGTGGATACTTTTCCTCAGGCTCCGCCCAAAACCTTAACGACAAGAGTTTTCTCTCCGTTTTGCGGGTCAATATGCAACGTTGCAACCGGGCGCACCTCGCTATCCTGATATTGATCGAGCAAAGTTTTAACCGCGCTGTGAAACGGCCCGCGAATCTCAAGGCTCTCCAGCACTGCAAACTCATTACCGCTGTCCCAGACCAGCCCCGCGCCCTCGCGCTTGGCCCAGCCCTGCAAGACCTGACGCATATTCGCCCCGCCCGCAGCGCTCCACCCGGCTGAATCCGCTGAATCCGTAGCCCCCGCATGAACATCAACAAGCCCGCTATCACGCGCGGCAACCCGAACCGGAAAAACCTCCGAAACCGGAGGCTCGGAAACCACCTGCTGAACCTCCTCTTCAGAAGCAACCTCCTGAGACGCAGGCTGAGAAACAACCCTCGGCCCAGACCATAAAATAAATTCCTCCGGCTTCGGTAAAGGCGCAGCCTCGGCCTGAACAACGCCCGTTGCAGCCCCCTCTTCCGCTCCGACGGGTTCGGATTCAACAAGCATATCGTCAAACGACTCCGACATTCTCACCTGCAAATTCCCCGCCGCAGGTTCATAGTCAGGGCCAAACGGCAAGCTCTCTGCCACCTCCTGCTCTTCAATACCCGCAAAGACAGGCGCATCACCCCCGTCAACCTCAGCCACAGAAGAAGACAAACTCTCCGCCACAGCCTGAGCAGCAGCCGAATCAGATAAAGGCGGATCGAAATAGCTGTCCCCCGGCTGCGGCACCGGATATCTCTCAAGCAGGCTCCGTGTCGAAAGCGGAACAAACGGCTCTGGCGTTTCCCCGGATACAATCACCTCCTCCAAAGCCTGAACGCCGCCGCCATCATCTACCGCAACCCCCGGCCCCAAGGCAGCCTCGCCCGCCGGATACGGATCAACATACAAAGGCCCCGCACTTAAAGCCGTGGAATAAAGACAACCGATCAGCGCCCCCGCGCAAAACACCTTGAAATTCATGATATGCCCCTTAGTTAAACTCTAAATCTGTAATTAAAAAACGAGCTTAATCGGGAATCCGCTCTCTGGCAACCAGAGTTGCTATAAAAACAAATTACGCTCCGCCCTGCGCAGCATCAAGCTTCTGCGCCAAAGCCGCCTCTAAAAACCCGTCAAGATCACCATCCAGCACCGCCGCCGACTGCGAAGTTTCAACCCCCGTACGCAAATCCTTAACCATCTGATACGGATGCAGAACGTAAGAACGAATCTGATGCCCCCATCCAATATCGGTTTTCTCCCCATGCGCCTCGGCAGCGGCCTCCTCCCGCGCTCTTAATTCCGCTTCGTACAGTTTCGCTTTTAAAAGCGCCATCGCATTCGCCCGGTTTTGATGCTGTGAACGCTCGCTCTGCACCGCCGCGACAATTCCGGTTGGAATATGCGTAATACGAACCGCAGAATCCGTAGTGTTTACATGCTGCCCGCCCGCGCCACTGCTACGATACGTATCGACCCGTAAATCCTTATCCTCAACCTCGATTTCAATCGAATCATCAATCACCGGCGACACCGCGACAGACGCAAAACTCGTATGCCGCCGCGCATTCGAATCAAACGGTGAAATCCGCACCAGCCGATGCACACCGTTCTCGGTTTTCAGCCAGCCATACGCCTGATCCCCCTCAACCTTCAGCGTCGCAGACTTAATACCCGCCTCTTCTCCGCCGCTGACCTCCAAAACCGAGCATTTAAACCCCCGCGAATCGGCCCAGCGCGTATACATCCGCAAAATCATATTGGCCCAGTCCTGCGCTTCGGTCCCCCCGGCACCGGCATTCACCTGCAAATACGCATCATTCCCGTCCACCTCACCGGAAAGCAGGCTCTCAAGCTGCCGCCGCTCCACCTCGCTCTTCATTGCCTCCAAAGCCTGTTCGGCCTCGGCCACAACATCGCCGTCACCCTCTTCCTCCCCAAGGGCAATCAACTCGATATTATCATTTAAAGATCGTTCTAAGTCACGAACGCTGGAAATCCGCTCATCCAGACGATTCCGCTCCCGCATGATTTTCTGCGCTTTTTCGGAATCATTCCATAGCTCCGGATTCTCGCTCAGCGCATTCAACTCGTCCAGCCGGGATACGGAAACATCCCAGTCAAAGATGCCTCCTCAGCAGCGCCAGCGCCGCTTCGATATCCTTAACCGTACTTTCAGTTTCCGCTTTCATGAAACAAAGTATAATCAGGCCGCAACAGCTTCGGAAAGTTTTTCTTCTTCCAAAACTTTGGCCACAAGAAACTCGCTGACCACATCCACGTAATCTGCGCGCGTCTGCCCATCGCTCAGCCCCGTAACAACGCACCCGCTTACGCTGTAAGAAGTATCAGACCAATCCGCCCCCTGCGCCTCGGCGTTCTGACGCAAAGATTCAGGCCCCGCAACACAAAAACCGCCCGCCCGCTCGGCAAACATCAACAGCGCAAGGGCATCGTTATAAATTGCAACAGGCTTCCCGCTATCAACAAATCCGCCGATAAACCGCCGCGTATGTGCCGTCAGTTCAAGCTTCTCAACACTCCTGCGCCCACCGGGCACAATCAGCATATCGTAATCCGCGGCCAAAGCCCGGTTCAAAACCTGATCGGCGGCAAAGTTCAGCCCCCAGCCTTCCTGCCCGCCGTCACCGTCATCATCATTCCAGCTATTCACCAACCCCTGATCCATGCTGATAATTCGCAAGGCCGCACCCGCGCTCACCAGCGCCTTTTGCGTAAGGGTTAAATCTTTTTCACTAAATCCATTCGCGACAAGCACGGCAACCTTCCGGCCAAGCAACGGTTTTTTCATACCAAACTCCTGTTTTTTCTAAATTTTTCTATATCCTGACGGAAACAAATAAGGCGCAGCGACCGAATCATTCGAAAATACAGCCTATTAGCACACAAAAAATACGCCCTTGTATGTATAGCCCGAGACAAAAGAGTCAAGCACTATATGCACCGCAAAAAACCATAATCCACCGATTAAATCTCTTCCGGCTGTAAAAACAGCCCCCCTCAACCTTCCCCGCAAAATAAAACTGCGGTGACCTGAAAAACGACTATCCCCGCCGCAAGCAACGGGGTATTTAGCCGTTTTTCTCCTTCGGATCGGTCACCTTCAATCCCAATACGCCCCAAGGGGCGAGGAATTAGACCCGAAAGGGATTAAAAAAGAATCCCCCAAAAAGCTTATTTTTACGGTAAAACAAACTTTACTTTGCCACGCAGGCGCATTAAAAGCTTAGGGTAGTTACGAATTACACGCTGAATTTTTACGTTTTTAACAGGAGCCTTTTAATGAAAACGCTGCGCAATCTCATCCTTACAGCAGGCATGCTGACCCTCGCAGGCACAACAACCGCCTGTACAGCTTTCACAAGCTTTAGTGAAGTCGAGGCCTTAAACGATGCCCAGGCTGTCGGAAGCCCTTTCGCACAGGCCCTCGCCGCTGAATACCGGAGCTTCGCCAACAGCGAACTCAAAGACATGTTCGATTATCCCGATGCCCTGCACTTTGCACGCAAGGGTTTGGCCGCCGCCTCCGGCGAAGTGGTCCTGCCTGAACCTGTCGCAGACTGGAACCTCAGCGACCAGCACATCAGAGAAATCAGCGCCGCGCGCGGAAGACTGATCGTCGCTTTCGACCTCGGCGGGCGTGAAATCGCTCCCGAACTGGCAGCAAAGACACAAGCCAAATTCGACTGCTGGATTGAAGGTCAGGAAGAAAACTGGCATGACGCCGGTGGACAGGCCTGTAAGGACGAATTCCTGAAACATATCGCCAGTCTGGAAGGCCAGCTCCAGCCTCCGGCTCCGGCGCCCGCTGCGCCCGAAGTTGTCGATAACGGCGCATTCGATGTAGACCCGAATGCCCCGATGGCCGCAGAAAACGCGATGTATCTCGTCTTCTTCAACTGGGATTCGTCTGACCTCGGCTCCGGCGCTCTGAACGTTCTCGATGCAGTTGCCGACGAAGTCGCGAAAAACCCGCCGCAAACAATCAACGTCGTTGGCCACACAGACACCTCAGGCCCGCATAAATATAACGAACGCCTGGCTTTCCGCCGCGCCAACAATGTGAAAGACGCCCTTGTACAGCGCGGCGTCGATCCGGCCTTGATTCTCGTCAACGCAATGGGTGAAACCGAGCTTCTCGTCGAAACCCCGGACAATATCCGCGAACCGGCCAACCGGCGCGTAAATATCTCTTTTAACTAACGCTTCCAACAGGAATAGCGATCGTTTAAATTAAAGCCGGAGCATAAATAAATGCTCCGGCTTTTTTACAGCTAAAACAAAAGTAAAATTGAGCAGGCGACTGTGTTATTCCAATTTACTTTTGTATAGTCGTTTGGCTTTATTTCCTGACAAGGCGCAAGGAGCGTAGCGTATAAACATACGTAAGCGACACAGTAACACAGTACAAAATTAAAGTGGGACAACACAGCAAATGGATTTCAGACCCGTTTTATACATTTTGGGAATTCTCCTGTCGATCCTCTCCCTCAGCATGATTCTGCCCATGCTCGCCGACATTTACTGGGGAAATGAAGACTGGAAAGTGTTCTTCCTATGCATCGTTATCACATCTTTTTTCGGCGGTTCACTAATCCTGAGCAACATCAACCTCGAATTCAGCCTTTCCATCCGTCAGGCTTTCATGATGATTTTCATGAGTTGGGTCGGGCTATCGACCTTCGCCGCCCTGCCCTTCACCCTCTGCACCATGAATATGAGCTTCACCGACGCCTTCTTCGAAGCCGTCTCCGGCATTACAACCACAGGCTCGACCGTTATGGTCGGGCTGGACACCGCCCCGCCGGGCATCCTCCTGTGGCGCTCTATCCTCCAATGGCTTGGCGGCATAGGAATCGTCATTATGGCCATGTCCGTACTCCCCTTCCTCGGCGTCGGCGGAATGCAGATCTTCACCACCGAACTCTCCGAAAACGAAAAAGCCCTGCCCCGCATCGCCCAGCTTGCAAGCTCTATTGGCATGGTCTACGTTTTCCTGACTATATTATGCCTTCTGGCCTATCTCGCCGCAGGCATGGGAAAATTCGACGCCCTCGCCCACGCCCTGACAACCCTTTCAACCGGCGGGTTTTCAACATACGATGCCTCAATCGGGCATTTCAAAAGCAACCTCATAGAGATCATCGCAACCGTCTTTATGGTTCTGGCCGGTATGCCCTTTATCCTTTACGTCAAGGCCGTACGCGGAAATTTCCGCCCCCTTTTCAGGGACACTCAGGTCCGCTGGTTCCTCACCATCCTGTGCAGCGCCATCCTCTTCACCACGGTTTATCTAACAACCACTCTGAACATGAGCATAGAAGAAGCCTTCATAGGCTCCACCTTCAATATCGCCTCCCTCATGACAGGCACCGGATACGCAAGCGAATCCTACGATCAGTGGGGCGGCTTCGTCGTCGCCATGCTGTTCTTCCTCATGGCCATGGGCGCCTGCGCCGGCTCCACAAGCTGCGGTATCAAAATTTTCCGTTTCCAGATTTTCCTCGCCATCACCAAAGTCCAGATCAAAAAACTCCTCCACCCCAACGGAACTTTTCTGGCCCATTACAACGGCAAGCCCATCCCCGAAGATGTCCCGCTTTCCGTCATAAGCTTCCTGTTCCTCTACGCCATATGTTTCATAGCACTGGCTCTGGCCCTATCCGCCATCGGACTGGATTTCATCACAGCCCTGTCCGGCGCAATGACCGCTATCTCCAATGTCGGACCCGGCCTCGGTGATGTCATCGGTCCGTCGGGAAACTTCTCCACACTGCCCGGCAGCGCCAAATGGGTCCTGTCCGCAGGCATGCTTCTGGGCCGGCTGGAAATCCTCGCCGCATTCGTCCTCCTGCATCCGTCTTTCTGGAAGCATTAAAGGCAAAAACCACAGCTTTTATTTTTCAGTCTTCTTCTCAAACACGGAACGTGCATAGCTATACTCATGGCTGCAAAACTCACACCGCATGGAAATATTGCCGTCTTCTTCCATATAATCCAGATCCTCTTCCGGCATCATCGACAAAATTCTATGCACCTTCTCCGCATTACAGCGGCATGACTTCACAACCCCCGCAGACGGAAAAACCCGAACCCCTTCCTCATGAAACAAACGCATAAGCAAGACGTTGGAATGTAAATCCGCATCCAGCAACTCATCATCGCTGCACGTTTCCATCAAAATCATTGAGCGCCGCCAATCATCCTCATCCAGATTGCCTTTCACCTTGGCGGAATGCCCGCCCTCTTCGGGCATTTTCTGCAACATAATTCCGCCGCCACGCCACACCCCGCCGCGCTGACCGATAGCCATCTTCATCCCCGTCCCGATCTGCTCGGACTGGTTAAAATAATGCTGCACACACTCCACCAGCGAAGCGCCTTGAAGCTCCACAATCCCCTGATACGGCTCGGCCTTGTCGCCCTGATCCACGGTAAAGGCGATATACCCCTTCCCCAGATATTGCGCCAGATGATTGCGCGAACTCTCCGGCGTTTTAAGCGCCGAAAGCTGCGCCCGCGCAAGCTCCACGCGATCAGCATCAAAGCTCGCACAGCCGCGCACCTCCCCCGCATGCGTAACATCGGCAACCAGCATACTCACCGGCCCGTCACCGCTTGTTTGCAGCGTAAAAACCCCCTCATATTTAAGCATGGACGATAAAAGCAGCGCCAAAGTCACCGTTTCCGCAACCAAATGCGCCACCGGGTTGGGATAATCATGCGGCTCCAGAATGTCGTCTAACACACCGCCCAGCCGCACAACGCGCCCGCGCAGCAATGAGCTGTCCAGTTGAAACCCCTGAATAACATCATCATCCGCCCGCTCAACACCTTCAAAATCTGAAGGCCCCGTATCTTCGTTATCGCCGTTCATATCCCTATTATACCATGAAAAACATCAGGATTTGATCTTGTAACCCGTCCGTAGCATCCAAAGAACCAAAATAGCCAGAAACAGGTTAATCACCCCCAGCACAATGATGCCTGTAAGCGTATCCCCGTCGGCATGCCCGATAAACCCGCTGCGAAACCCGTCAATCATATAAAAAAACGGGTTGAAATGCGCCAGCCCCTGCCACATCGGCGGCAGCGAATCGAGCGCATAAAACGTGCCCGAAAGAAAGGTCAGCGGCGTCACAATAAAATTCGTAACCCCCGCAATATGGTCAAAACGCTCCGACCAGATCCCCGCCGCCAGCCCCAAAGAGCCAAGCATCATCGTCCCCAGAACCGCATAAACAAGAACAAGTCCGAAAGAAAGCACGCTCAGCGAAACAAAAAGACTCATAACCAGCCCCGTCACCACGCCAACAATCAGCCCCCGCGCCACCGCCCCGACCGTAAACCCGACATAAAGCTCGAAATTCGAAAGCGGCGGCAGCAAAAGATCGACGATATTGCCCTGAACCTTCGAAATCACAATAGACGAAGACGTATTGGCAAACGCGTTTTGCACCATCACCATCATAATCAGCCCCGGCGCCAGGAACTCAAGAAACGGCACATCCCCGACCTGCCGCGCCACGCCCCCGAAAGCCAACGCAAAAATCGTATAAAATAACAAGGTCGTCACAACAGGCGCGACAATCGTCTGCAAATACACGTTCATAAAACGGTTGATCTCCCGCTCAATCAACGTCAACAAACCGACATGATTGAAACCACGAATTTTTAACGGCTCTGGCATTAAAACACTCTTTTAGGCTATGATAAGCGAATGTCACAAGATAGAGCCTCCGCCGGTAATAGCAAGAGCGAAAACGCCACAGCCAAACACCGCAAAAAACCGAAAAAAATCACCGAAAGCTACCTGCATAATGCCGGGCTTTACTATCTTGAGCGCTTTGCCTCCTCAAGCGGGAACTTCCACGCCGTAATGATGCGCAAGGTCAAGCGCTCCTGCATGGTCCACACGGAACAAAACTACGAACAATGCGCCGCAATGGTCGATGCGCTGGTGGAAAAGTTCATCAATGCCGGCCTGCTCGACGATCAAACCTACACCCGCTCAAAAGTCAGCACTCTGCGCTGCCAGGGTAAATCCGCCCGCTTCATAGATGCCTATCTGAAAGCAAAGGGCTTGCCGGCAGAACAAATTGGCAAAGCTCTAAAACACTATGACAATGAAAATGCCACAACACCGGCAGAAGCCGAACGCGAAGCCGCCATAACATTCGCCCGTAAAAAACGTCTCGGGCCGTTCAGAGACAAGAAAGAATACGATCCGCAAAAAGAGCTGGGCCGCATGGCCAGAGCCGGATTTTCATACGATACGTCACGAAGCGTTTTGGAAATTGAGTAGAGTTCACTCAAAAACATCCGCCCCTTGACAGCCCTCTTCACCGGCCCCTTCAACCTCACCCGAATTCCCACCCTTCCCCGAAGGCCGTACAATACGGTCCGCCGGCAAAATAACCGTCGCCGTTGTCCCAATTCCTTTTTGCGAAAACAACTCAAACTCCCCGCCATGCAGCTTCACCAGCGCATCCACCAGCGTCAGCCCCAGCCCCGTTCCCGAACCGCTGCGGCTCAACTCATTATCAACCTGCCCGAACGGCGAAAGCGCCTTTCTAATCTCATATTCATCCAGCCCAATCCCCGTATCCGTTACAGAGAAATGAAACCGCCCGTCACGCCCCACATGCCCGGAAATGGTAATCCGCCCCTGATCGGGCGTAAATTTCACCGCATTCGAAAGCAAATTCAAAACAACCTGTTTAAGCGCAAGCTCTTCCCCGACAATCTCCGGCACATCGTCCAGCGCACGCGTAATCACCACCTGCGCATTCTCAATCTTTGTCTCCAGCAACTGAACCGCTCCATCGACAAGCTCGCCGATATTCACCACCCCTTCGTTCAACTGCCGTTCCCCGGCCTCAATTTTCGAAATATCGAGAATCTCATTAATCACACGCAAAAGCTTCTGCCCGCTCTCATGAATATCCCGCGCATACTCCCAGTAAGAGCGCTGCTCAATCTTTCCGTAAATCTCATCCTTAATCATCTCCGAAAACCCGATAATCGAATTGAGCGGCGTCCGCAGTTCATGACTCATATTCGACAAAAACTCGGATTTAGCCCTGTTCGCCAAATCCGAATGCACCTTGGCCTCATAAACCGCAAGCTCCGACTCCCGGCGCTGCGTAATATCCTCAACACTGCCCTCAAAAAACAAAAGCGCCCCGTTATCGTCCTTAACCGCGCGCACACTCTCCTGCACCCATATAATCTTCCCGTCGCGCTTGCGAATCTGTGTATCGCGCGTCACCGCACCGCGCGTATGAACCAGCTCTTTGTAAAAAGCCTGCCTGCGCGCGGGATCAAGGTAAAGCTGCTCATTGGCGTTCTTAACCTCGCGCAAAAGCTGCTCAGGACTGTAATACCCCAAAATACGTGCAAACGCCGGGTTTGCGCTTAAATAAAGCCCCTCCTGCGTAAGCTGGAAAATCCCCCCGGCCGCATTCTCAACAATACTGCGGTATTTTTTCTCCGCATGGCTCAGCGCCCGCTCAACCTTACGGCGCTCCTCAATATCGGTAAACGTCCCGATCACACTAACCCCGCCGCTGCCAACAGATTTCACGGCCTTCATAGACAGCTCAACGGCTTTGAACGTCCCGTCAGACGCACGAACCTGCGTAAAAATCCTTGCATTTTGGCCCTGCCCGCTAACAAGAGACGAAAAATCCGACAAAAGCCGCTCTTTATCCTCCGGATGCACAAGCTGCTCAAGAGTCTGCCCCACGCTTTGCTTAACATCAAACCCGGTAATACTCTTCCAGGCATGATTCAAAAACACAATCCGGCCATCCTCATCCGCCTCAAAAATAATATCGCCAACAGCATCGACAACCGCCCGGCTCTTCTTTTCCGCATCACGGATCACCTTGTTCAGGCGCTCACGCTCCTCCGCCTCGGCCTGAAGCTCGTAATTCTTCCGCTCCAGAATATCGTTCAGCCTGACCAGCGCCTCTGACTGCTGCTGGTTCTTGCGAATATACAGCGTCCCGGCCCCCACCAGAAACAGCCCGAAAAAACCAAGAACATAAGGAAAACCGTTCAGAAAACCGGAATACCGGTCCTGAAGAAAAACGCTGCTCACCTCAAAATTCCGCCCGGCAAAAGAAAATTCATAAACAGGCCCGCCATCAAACGTATCAAGCCTTTCATGAGGGCTGCGATCAAATTCCAAAACCGAAATTTTCGCCTCCACATCACGCACCCGCATAAATGAAAGCATCCGGTGATCGGCAATCCAACGCTCGCTGAAAAGCGCCCCACCATCCATAACCGCAACCACAAAGCCCCGCCGCTTATCCTGCAACGACACCGCTCTGGCCAAAAGAAAAGGACGCGATACAATTTTCGGCTGCCCGCGATGCTCCAGCGTTTGAAACGTATAAAAATCAGCCAGAACCTCAACACCGGCTTTATCCGCCGCCCCGGCCCCAAGCGCCGCCTTTAAAAACGCACTGTCGGGCCGGATAATATTCTCTCCGCCTGCTTCCTCACCAAGAAGAGTATAATATGTCCACTTACCGCTCGGCGCTTTATAAAACCATATAATCTGCGAAAAATGCGCGTAATCCGAACGCTTCTGCTCCATAACCTGGCGGATATCCTCACCCCGCGCCCCACCCGAAAGGGCAATAAGCTCGGAAACACCCGCCAATGGCCGCGCCAGAGCATTAAAATCCCGCACAACCTCTTCAACAAAGTCCTGTGAAATACGGCTTTTTTCATCCTCAACCACTCTGTAAACAAAAGATTGCAAGATAAAAAACGCGCTCAAAGTCAGGCACAACCCACAAAAAAGAAAAAGAAACTGCCTCAAAAGGCCGGACCGCCCTTCGAGTTTAAGAAAGTCCCGTACAAAATCGCTTTTACTTTCAGAGCCTTGCGCATTCATAAAGAAAAATCCGTCGTGATAAAAAATTGCCCCCTACGCAATCCATACAAAGATGCACGAAAATCCTTAAAAAAACCCTAATATCGCTACGCTCCGGACCGGTTAAAAAACAACCCACAACTCTTTGAAAATGCAAACGCATTCATCCCGCTTGTTTTTTATTTGTATACAGCTCCGTTTTGTTGTAGAAAAACCGCTCCCCCTGCGTAGATCTTAACAAAACCCACAACCAAGGATAGCAACATGGCCGCCCAAAACCCTTTTAGCGACTTTTTTTCTCAAAACGATTTTTCAAAATTTTTTGAAAATTACCACTCCTCACCCTTTGACGTACAAGGCTTTATGGAGACACAGCGCAAAAACATTCAGGCCCTGACAGATGCCCAATCTCTGGCCATAGAAAACATGCAGGCCCTCGCCCAGCGCCAAAGCACCATCCTCTCTGAAATGGCTGAAGACAACGCCGTTATCGCCAAAGAGTTAATGACCGAAGGCACCCCGGAAGAAAAAATCGCAAAAAACGCCGATTTGCTCAACAAAGCATACGAACGCAGCGTAAAAAACATGAACGAACTGTCTGAAATGCTGAAACAATCCAGTCAGGAAGCCAGCGAAATCATTAACAAGCGCGTAAAGGCCACATTGAACGAAATAAAATCCTCAATGGAAAAATCGCAAAAAACAGCCAAAAAGGCGGCCTAACCCTCCCCCCTGAACCTTTCAAAAGGCCGTTGCTTCAACGGCCTTTTTTGTCTTAGGCACTCTGCGTAATTTGCTCCTTGACAAAAAAGGAAAATTTTCCTAAAGTTGAGTCTGTCAACGCACCGCACCTGCGCCTTGTTTGATTTGAAAAGGTAAGCCCCACCCCACCCCCTAAAATCAAAAAACAAACCGAAGGATTTAACGTTTTCAAAACAGAAACAAAAGCTTACAGCCAAAAACTATGGGCCTTTTAAACCGGCATCCGCACCACAACCGCCAACCCGCCGTGCCCGCTGGCCTCCAACCAAATCTTCCCGCCATGCGCATGCACAATGTCCATAACGATCGGCAAACCAAGGCCTATACCGCCGGTTTGCGCATTACGCGACGTATCAACACGGGTAAATGGTTTAAACACTTCTTCATACAGATCTTCCGGCACCCCCGGCCCGTTATCCTCAATCCGGATCTCAATCCTCTCGCCGTCCTTATACGCCCGCACCCAGATATGCTGTGCATATTTCCCCGCATTGGTCATCAAGTTGTTCATCGCCCGCTCGAAAGCCAAAGGCCGCGCGGTTAAAACCACATCGCCATCCACGCACAGCGAAACCTCTGCGCCCTGACGCCGCAAAACCGCCGCAAGCTTTTCAAATACCGCCGCCACCTCAATGCGCTCAACACTCTCATCGCCATCACCGCGCACAAAATCAAGATAACCGTGAATCATCCGCTCCATATCGGCAATATCTTCACGCATACCGTCCCTGTCTGCACTTTCCGGCAGCATTTCAACCTGTAACTTCATCCGCGTCAGCGGCGTGCGCAAATCATGCGAAACCCCCGCCAGCATATCGGTGCGCTGCGAAACCTGCCGCTCAATCCGCCGACGCATATCAAGGAAAGCATGCCCGGCCTGCCGTACCTCCCGCGCCCCTTCCGGCTTAAAAAACGGCGTATCACGCCCCTTCCCGAAACGCTCCGCCGCCACAGCAAGCTTACGAATTGGACGAACCTGATTACGCATAAACACCACCGCAATAATCAAAAGCAAAAACGACGCCGCAATCATCCAGAGTAAAAACACATAACCCGACGAAGAAAACAGCCGCCGCTGCGGCAACGTCACAACCAGCAAGCCGCCCTCAAGCTGAATAAACACATCAATCGTTTTTTCCGAAAAATCGGTATGAATAACAAACTCTTCCGTGATTTGATCCCCTAACTCACGCGAAAGCTTGTCAGCAACCACCGCCTCCCATATCTGCACAGACGACGATTTCTGCTCTCTGGGCAGCTTTTGCTGCGGTTCATACGTCACATATAAATCGAGATAATCTCCGGCATACCCCACAATTCGCCGCACCTTTTCATCATCCACCCCCTCTTTCAAAGCCGCCGTAATCACCGCAAGCTCCCCCGAAACAGCAAACGCCAGACGCGTCGTCACCTTGCTCCAGTGCCGGTCGAAAAACACAAAGCTGGTAATAATCTGAATAAGAACAACCGGCGTTATCAGAATAAGCAAAGACCGCCCAAAAAGCGTCCGTGGCAGAAATTTTTTAATCGAAACCCCGGCCATACCCTACAAATCCTCTACCCGCAAAACATAACCCTTCCCGCGTACAGTCTGCAAATAGCGCGGGTTTTTCGTATCCTCTTCAATCTTCCGGCGCAGCCGCGTCACCTGCACGTCGATCGTACGCTCCCCCGCATCCACGCCGCACCGCCGCGCCAACTCCTCCCGCGACAACACTTCGCCCCCGCTACGCCCCAAAGCTTTAAGCAAAACCGCCTCCGCCGCCGTCAGTTTCACACTCTCACCCCCCTTTGAAAGCAACTCCAAAGCCGGATCAAACACCCACGGCCCAATCCCGAAAGGCTTTTGCGTATCAATTTTCTTCGCCGTACGCTTCAAAATCGCATTCAGGCGCATAACCAGCTCTTTCGGTTCAAACGGCTTTGGCAAATAATCATCCGCCCCCGCTTCAAAGCCGGAAATCCGGTCCTCCGTCTCCCCCAGCGCCGTCAGCAAAACAACCGGCGTTTGGTGCTTTTCACGAAATTCGCGGGTAAAGTCCAGGCCCGTCTGCCCCGGCATCATCACATCCACCACCAGAACATCAACCTCAAAACTTTCAAGCAAACCCGCCGCCTCTGACGCATCCCCCGCGCTAATCACGACAAAACCCCGCTCCCCGAGATACCGGGTCAGCAAATCACAAATCCGCCGGTCATCATCCACCACCAGAACATGCGGACGGCTCTCAAGGCTTTCCCCTGCGTCTATGTAATTTTCTTGCGTAATAGCGCTCACCTTCACGAAACTATTTACAACGGCCCCTCTCTTGCCTAGTTTATAGCTCAATTTTAAGAGGAGTACACCCGAAATGCCTTTAGTGCCTTATGACGACCGCGACGGATTTATCTGGATGGACGGCAAAATGCTGCCCTGGCGCGAGGCCAAAATGCACTTCCTCACCCATGCCCTGCATTACGGCACACAGGTTTTCGAAGGTGAGCGCGCCTATAGCGGTCGCATCTTCAAAAGCCATGAGCATTCCGAGCGCCTGATCCACTCCGCCGATATCATCCACATGGAGATGCCCTACACCGCAGAAGAAATCGACGCGATTAAGGAAGAAGTTCTCAAAGCCAACGGTCTTGAAAACGCCTATATCCGCGCCGCTGCATGGCGCGGAGCCGAGCAGATGGGTATTGATGTCCAAGGCACGAAAACCCATATGGCCGTCGCCGCATGGGACTGGGGCAGCTATTTCGATCCTAAAGTCCGCGAACAAGGCATCAAACTAAAAACATCCCAGTGGCGCAAACCCGCACCAAACACAGCCCCGACTGCGGCAAAAACAGCCTCGCTCTATAACCTGAGTTGCATGGTCAAAGCCGAAGTCAAAAAAGAAGGCTTCACAGACGCCCTGATGCTCGATCACGAAGGCTACGTCGCCGAATCCACCGGTGCCAACATCTTCCTGATTAAAGACGGCACAATCCACACACCAATCCCGGACCGCTTCCTCAACGGAATCACCCGCCAAACAGTCATAGAACTGGCGCACCAACGCGGCATCACGGTCGAGGAACGCCGTATAAAGCCCGAAGAACTCCCCTCTTTCGACGAGGTCTTCCTCACCGGAACCGCCGCCGAAATCACCGCCGTCGGCTCAATCGACGATATACAATACGGTGTCGGGCCGATAACCCGGCAATTGCACGAAGCCTACGAAGACCTCGTCAATGGCCGCACCCGGCCCGAACAAAAATCCGCTTAGGATAAACCACACCCCTGACTATATGACAAAGAATTAGCGAGCCTTTAAGGGTTCGTTAATCTTTTCCCTATATTCTGTCGGTAACGATAAAAATAAACGCATAAAAAATAAAAATATTAAGCGGTGTTTTATAGAGGGTATATATGGCACTTCCAGAAGAACAATTGAGACGTTATGTCTCTGAGATAAACAGGATGCATCCTGGCACTTTCTCAGACCCTGCGTCTGTAACCTTCGACCAGCTTAATGAATTTGCTGCGAACACCCCCCAAATCTTCGGAACGGTTACAGAAAATCTTTTCAAAGAAGATGTCAGAAAAGCCGCCACATGGATTAGCGCAAACAAAGAAAGCATTAACAACAACATTAATGCACAAGCAACGCTCTCTGAGGAAGAGAAAGAGTACCTCCAAATCCCCACAGCGTTACCGGCAAATGTTGAGTTTCACACGCCAAGTTTTATCAAAGCTCTCATCGCTACCACATATGCCTATGACGCGCCGCCCACAGAGCTTGAACCCATCGCGGATTTTGTTCCTCTTACAGCCGCCTACAACGATATTTACGCAGCACTCGGCGACAACGCACCTGTATCGCAAAACCCTTTAGAAGCACAGGAACAAGCCGCTATCTTCCAATTTAAAACATTCATACATAGCCTGAACATCGGCCCCAATAAAATATTCGGCGACCTCCCCGAGTTCGATCCGAGAACCGACCCGTTTAACCCCACGGAGCCAGGTTTCATCGCCAGTTTCAAAGCCATTACAGAGCAAGAGAATAACCAGTCCCAGAAGATAAAAAAGGCTCTGGACGATATGAACGAACTTTACAAAACCACGCTACCGCCCGCAGCGCAGGCCGCCATAGCTACGGCGCTCGGCGGCGCTCCGGCAAACGCCCAGCCCGCAGCACAACCCGCAGCACAACCCGAGGCACAACCCGAGGCACAACCCGAAGCCGCCCGCCCGACAATAGAAAGCGTTTTCCCGCAAACCATGCGCGACGCGGTCCTCAGGCTCGAAATGTATTTCGCCGACCAAGGCGGCGCACGCCTCGGCCCACACCGCTACGACCAAAGAAGAAAACCCGACGAACTGCTCGATTTCGACACCCGCAAGGAAATGCACGAAATCGTCCGTCAGGCTTTCGACAAATACGGAAAAGATTACAAAAACGGCAAGGAAGCCGTAGAAATCACAGGGCCAAAAGGCAAAGCCTTTTTCACCTTCGACGGGCAAGGCAATATTTACGCCGTTCAGACGGACGAAAACGGCAATCCCAAACGTGAAAAAGGCAAGCTCGTTAGAAGCAGCAAGCCCGACGGCCACCTGACGCAAGGCTTCTTCCACCTCGACAGAACCGACGGCATGGGCCGCAGGCCGCATATCGCAACGCTCGCGCTCATCGAAGAATTCCTCTCCCCCGCGCCCAGAGAGAAAAAAGAAAACATGGACCCAGCCGGTCCTTTCATCAGCATAAACCCGGCAAATTTTAAAAAGGTTCAGGAAGAACTGAAAAAAATTCAAGACGAGCAGGACAAGCTCATCGAAGAGTTTTTCAAAACCAATGCCAGACTCGCCAGACTTGAAAAAGAATTCCGCGAAGAGCTGAAAAAATCCGGCGCAAACAAAAGCGAATTTGACGGCGGCCTGAAAGAACGCATCCGCAAAGCCAGAAACGAAGACGATGACTTCGACACCTTCTTCGCCTCCATATTGGCAAGCGAAGTCGGACGCCAGGATTTCATAAACCAAAACAGCCGCTTTTCAGGAGAGGCCTTCAGGCTCGACCTCACACTCGACGTTTTACAGGAAATGATGAGCCCCGCCTACGGCATGGAGCATCTGGCAAGACTGACAGGGGAGTTCCAGCCAGAAGACGACAAAATCCTAGCCAGCAGAGCGTATAAACACCTGCACGTCCTGCGCCACGGCGAATCCATGCCCGTAAGAATGCTGTATCAGGGCGGCACGGCCAAACAAAAAGCCGCCATCGAAAAGCATTTCACTGGCCAAGACGGAAAAGTTTATGAACAGGTCACAAAAGAAGAGGTTCAGGCCTTCGTCCTCAAACAGTTCAAACTCAACGCGATTAAAGAAATCAGTGGCCGCGACGGCTTTGATCTGTCCAACGAAGAACAGGACAAATTCATCGAGGCCAACAGCGAAACGCTGCGCAAAGTCTCAGACGCCATGGAAAAAGGCATCTTCACGCCATACGGCAGAACCACCGACGGCAGCCGCAAACACAGATCAGACCTATACGAGCGCGACGTTGAAATCGCCTTCAAGGCGCTTAACACCCCCTCAATCAACCATGATCGGGTTTTAAACCTCATCACCGCCTACCACAAAAACGGCAACATTCCCCACCCCGATTATGTGCGCAATGTTCTCACTGAAAAAGAAATCGCCGCCATCACGGGCCTCAACAACTTTAGCGACCTGACCTTTGAAGATCAGGATAAGATCCTGACCGCGCGGATGGCGCAGGACCCGAAAACCCTCATAAACAGCCTCAGCCCCGGCTCCGATGCGTTTAAAGCTTATCAACGCCTGTATTACAACTATTTCAACCCCGAGCTTGCCAACTTTATGTTCGAGCGCAACGGTGAAATCACGGACACCCCAAATGACAACACGTGGAACGGCGTTTTCGGCGGGCCGAGCAACGACGTGAAAATGCACCTGTTCATGCGCTACAACTCCGCAAAACTGAAGGATATCTTCGACCCCAAAACCGCACAAATCTTTATGAGCGTGAGCAAGACAGCCCTGAACTACGACCTCACCTACGACGAGGCCGTAAAAAAGCTGCGTGAAGCCGGCGCAGAAAACGGCACGGATTATGTTGCAATATTAAACCAGCGCATGGACGATCTCGACCGCCCCTCCACCTACACCTATTTGAGGGAAATCCGCATCGACCACGCATACCGGATGCGCCTTGAAAATCTCGAGCGCAAAGCCCACCAGCAAGCCCTCGACAAACTCGCAGAAGACGAGGCCAAAGCAAAGGCCGAAGCGGAAAACAACGCAAAGACAGGCCCCGTAACAGGCCCCCAAACCGGTGAGCAACCCGGCCCGGGAGGCGAAGAAGACCCTATAATTGCCGCCCGCAACCAGCAGGAAAACGAGCAACTCGCGCAGGCCCTGGCCATCGCCGCGGGCGTCGCCGTCCCTGTTGGTTACACCATGGCCCGCACAGCCGCAGCAACCACGCTGGTAAACACACTGGCCAGCAATATCCCGGATAATCTTAAAACCGCAGCAAAAAACGCCGCCCGCGCCTTCGAAATTGCCGATAACGCGGTCCCCGGCTCCGACAAATTTAACCGCGCCATGAATGTCGCAAAATCCATCATGCAAAGAACCGGCCTCACGGAGCAGCAAATCAGACTCTACGGCATCGAAAACGGCAAACCCATCATCGCCGATGCAAAACTGGCAGCAGCACACGAAGCCGTTCAAGCCCTTGAAGAAGCACAAAACGCGAAACAAGGGACACCCGAACACCGCAATGCTTTAAAAAAGCTCGCAAAAATTCGCAAAGAACACGGCCTGACAAAGGCACAAATCGAGCTGTTTACAAAAGCAAAAGCAGATCCAAGCCTTGCAATCCTTACCCAACCCGCAGGCGCGCAAACCATCCCCGCAGCAAAACAGCACGCAGCACAAAGAATTTGGAACGTTTTAAGAACCGCTGATGAAGCCATTCCCGACTCTGACCAACACAAAAAAGCAATAGAAGTCGCCGATAGGCTGATGAAAAAACACGGCCTCACCGAGCAGGAAATCAGAATACACGGCGTAAGAAACGGCGGAGCGCTTGTTCCCGACGCAAAACTCGGCGCAGCCAATGCCGCCGTTCAAGCCCTCGAAGAAGCACAAAACGCGAAACAAGGAACGCCAGAACACCGCAGCGCTTTAAAAAAGCTCGCCAACATCCGAAAAGCCGCCGGACTGACAAAAGCACAGATTGAACTTTTTGCCGCAGCAAAAGCCGACCCGAACCTCAATGTTTTAAGCCAGCCCGCACAACCGAAAACAGGAACGCCGCCGCCTCCACCTCCGCAAAAAAGCGTAGGACCCCAAACAATTGATAACAAAATAGAAGCGCAAAAAAGAAGATTTGCCGCAGATCCGAATAGCACACAACACAGTAAAAATGTCGCCGACGCCACAGCGCACCTGGAGAAAGTTGCAAAAGAAGCAGAACAAAAAACCGCAACCAAAAACACAGCAACAGAAGAAAAAGCGAAAACCAAGACCGCCCCCGAAACAGAACAAAAAACCGCAAACAAATCAGATGGTGCAAAAAACGCCGCTAACAGAGCTGCGGGAAGGGAGGCTTCAGAAAGACTGGAATCTCTTGTTAAAGACGACAAAACAAAAGCCACGCCAAAAACGCCCGAACTCAATATAAAAGGGAACAAAGGCAGCACCATTAATGTGCAGATCATCAACGGCAATGAAAACAACCCCAGCATTACCAACAACCCGCAAGCCGCCGATACAAACGCACAAGCGCCCAAAGCCGAAAGCGCAGCAACCGGAGCAGAAGAAGCTACCGCAAAAGGAACCACCACGGCAACCGGTGCAAAAGGCACACCGGAATTCAACACAGCGCCACCCAAGGATTTTGTCGGGCCGCCGCCGCCGCCAAATTCAAAAGCGTTCGTTGGCCCACCCGAGTCACCGAAAACTGGAGCCTCTGCGGAAACAAATACAGTCAAAACACCATTCAAAGAAAAAGCCGGAAACGCAGTAAAAAACTCTGCAAACGCAGCAAAAGAAACGGTAAAAAATATAGGCTCAAAAGTAAGCATGGAAACAACCGGAAAAGTCCTTATGGGCGCCGGTACACTCTATAGCGGCTATCACGCACTATCAAACTTCGACGAGGACGGAAGCGGCGCAACCACCGCACGCGCCGCCGTAACCGCCGCCGACGCGACCGTTCTTATACAAGGCTTAAAAGGAACGCCCGGCCTGATAACAAACAACCTGCTCAGGGCCGGAGGCTCCCCTCTCATTATCGCGACCTCAGCCGTGGAAGCCGGTGTCGCCCTGAAAAACAAGGACGGACAAACCGCCAGCGCCGCAGCAATTATCGGCACCGCCGCAACAACCGGCGCAGCAGGCGGCTCCCTCGTCGGCCCTGCAGGAACGATCATCGGCGCTATTGGCGGCACGCTGGTCGGAATAGGCACCGTCCTGTTCACCGATGCCGATAAAAGTCTGGGCCGCATCGCCAATGACAGCCTCTATAACGGCGGCGTATTCTACCGCGGCGTCATACAGGAAACGCGGGAAATGCTCCAAAAATCCGCCCAATTCAGAGAGGAACTGGCCGACAGCGGCACAGTTTCAGGCGGACAGCTCGACGAATATAAAGAATTCATCCGTGAAATCGAAGACGACATCATGGATTACCAGAAAGCAGAAGCCATCCTGACCCTCAACCTGTCACAATGGAACGATCCGGATAGCCAGGACGCTTTAAAAGACAAAGAGCTTCTGGAAGCCAATAAAGCCATACAAGCCGCCCTCCTGACAGAGCGCGCAGCCTTAACGCAAGCCTATAACGAACAAAGAGGCGCGCAGCTTAACGAATTGTTCAAGGTCGTAAACAACCCCGAAGACCTGACAAATATGCTGCGCAGCGATTTCAACCACGTCACACGCAACCTAAGCCCTTCCGCAAAGCTCGTTCAGGTCAAAATGCTTTGGGAAAACGCTAATGACTGGCGCAACACACTCATAGAAATCGGAGGACAAATCGGCGCCTACAAAGGCACTCCAAAAGATTTCAACCTCTCCAGCCTCGGCAACACCAAAATTCTGGAGCTTAAAAGAGAGTTACATAACACAAGAGAAAAAGTTGAAGACCGCATCAACCACTTCCTTGTCAAAGCGAAAGACAACGAACTGAACACCAAAGGTTACGAAGAACTGAAACGCCTGAAAGAAGATTTGGAAGAAATCGTAAAATACGAAAAAATCCTCTGGCGTGACAACGAAATAAAGCCGCCCAAAACGCCGGAAACAGAAACCCCGGAAATACCGGCCGGTGGCCCAAGAACAACAGTTTAAAGGAATACCCTCTAGCCCGCTCAACGCTGGCTAGTTAAACCTCACAGGATCACATCAATAGAGGGTGTGATCCTTTTTTTTTGCAAGTTAGACATTAAACCGGAACAATACGATGTCCCCGTCACGCACAATATACTCCTTACCCTCTTGGCGCATTTTTCCAGCATCTTTCGCGCCTTGCTCACCGCCAAGTGCAACATAATCATCATAAGCAATCACCTCGGCTTTGATAAAACCTCTCTCAAAGTCAGTATGAATAACCCCTGCGGCCTCCGGTGCCTTCGCACCGATCCTGATGGTCCACGCCCGCGCCTCTTTCGGCCCGCATGTAAAATATGTCTGCAACCCCAGCAAGGAAAAACCGGCTTTGATAATTTTATTCAATCCCGGCTCTTCCAGCCCCATAGCTTCTAAAAACTCCCGCTTGTCCTCTTCCCCATCAAGCTGCGCGATCTCTGCCTCAATCGCAGCACAAATCACCACCGCTTCGGCTCCTTGCTCCGCTGCCAGTGCCTCAACCTTCGCAGTAAAATCATTCCCTTTCGCCGCGTCCCCTTCTGCAACATTGCAAACATACAAAACCGGCTTTGATGTCAAAAGTTGCAACATTTTAAAAGCCTTAATTTCATCCTGCGCAACATCAAGCACCCGCGCAGGCTGCCCCTCACTCAGCACAGCTTTAACACGCCCGGCAAGATCCAGCGACAATTTCGCCTCTTTATCCGCCCCGCGCGCTTTCTTCTCCAACGCAGCAATCTGCCTTTCCACACTTTCCAGATCCGCCAGCATCAGCTCCGTCTCAATCACCTCGGCATCACGGATCGGATCAACGGATCCCTCCACATGCGTTACATCTCCATCTTCAAAACACCGCAACACATGAATGATCGCATCCGTTTCACGAATATTTGAAAGAAACTGGTTCCCCAGCCCCTCACCTTTCGATGCACCCTTAACAAGCCCGGCAATATCAACGAACTCAAGCTGTGCCGGAACCGTTTTTTCCGAACCCCCAATCGCCGCAATTTTTTCAAGCCGGAAATCTGGAACGGCCACCTTGCCAACATTCGGCTCAATCGTACAAAACGGAAAATTCTCCGCCTGCGCCGCCTGCGTCGCGGTCAAAGCGTTAAACAGCGTAGATTTTCCGACATTCGGCAACCCCACAATCCCGCAATTAAAACTCATCGGCTAACCTTTCTTTTTAAATTTTTCCATATAAGAGCACACATGATTGGCTGCAATCTTCCCATAAGCCTCAACACCTTCAGAAATCACCCTTTCATAATATTCCGACAAAGCTTCTTCAAGCGCTTCAATCAAAACATCATCAGATTTCGAAAAATCACTGAGCACATAACCACTCACACGAGATTTATCCCCAGGATGACCAATCCCGATGCGCACACGCCAGAAATCTGCACTACCCAAATGCGCCTGAATAGATTTAAGCCCGTTATGTCCCGCCGTACCTCCGCCTTTTTTAACCCGCACTTCTCCGGGTTTTAAATCAAGTTCATCATGGAAAACCACAATCTGCGCCGGTGGAACTTTATAAAACTTTGCCGCTTTAGCAACCGCTTGCCCGGATTCATTCATATACGTCTGCGGCTTGAGAAGCACAACTTTCTCACCCGAAACACGCTCCTCGGTCATATCACTTTGAAATTTCGAACGAAACGGAGGAAAATGAACCGCCCCGTCAGCAATCGCATCAATCACCATAAACCCGATATTATGCCGGTTGCGCTCATATTCCCGCCCCGGATTCCCAAGCCCCACAAACAACCACATCTTCTGATCACTTTTTTTTGAAAACAAAAACATAACGATATGTAACACGAAGAATAAAAGATAAAAAGAAGCCCACAAAGCTTATCATAAAAACTTCATGGGCTTCGTGAAACTTCTCAGCTTCGTGTTAATAATTACTCGGACTTCTCCTCCGCAGACGCTTCAGCACTTTCAGCCGAAGCATCACCACCTTCAGCAGCTTCGCCCGCCGCACCGTCTTCACCTTCAGCAGCTTCGCCCGCCGCAGGCTCTTCCATCTTACGCGGTGCCACAATCGTAGCAATCGTAAAATCGCGGTTCGTGATAACCGGGCTTACGCCTTCAGGCAGGTTGGCGTCTGAAATATTCACGCTATCCCCCTGCTCTTTACCCTCAAGGTTAACCTCAAGAAGCTCAGGAATAGATGTCGCGCTACAAACAAGCTCAACAGTATGACGCACAATATTCAAAATCCCTTTCTGATCCAGACCCGGCGACTTTTCTTCGTTAATAAAGTGAACCGGCACGTTCACAGCAATCTTTGTTTTCGCCGTAACCCGCAGAAAGTCAATATGCAAAACATTGTCCGTTACAGGATGCAACTGTACATCACGCGCCAGAACCAGATGCTTTTCACCATCCACATCCAGATCGCAAAGCGTCGTGAACATATGGCCACGGCTGTATTCAACATTGGCATCATTCGCGCCAAGCGCGATAGTCAGAGGATCTTTCTTATCGCCGTAAATCACGGCTGGAATTTTATTATCACGACGTAATCCGCGGGCGATCCCCTTACCTGTCCCGTCTCTTTTCGCCGCTGTCATTGCATAGTTTTTAGACATAGCGTTTTCCTTCATCAAATATGGCCCGCCTCCAGGGGGGTCTTGGGCCCGTTTACAATGAAAGGAGTTCTAGGCGCTTTCCCGCCAAATTTCAAGGAAAATATAGATTATTTAAACAGCGCCGATATCGAGCGCTCTTCATTAATCCGGCGCATGGCCTCCCCCATAAGAGAAGAAATCGAAAGCTGCTCTATATTTTTCGCCGTTTTCACCGCATCCGTCGCCGCAATAGAATCCGTCAAAACCAGCTTTTTCAGCGGAGACGCCTCCACCTTTGCCACAGCCCCGCCGGAAAGCACCCCATGCACAACATAGGCATGCACTTCCTTGGCCTTATAATCCATCAAAGCCTGCGCCGCATTACACAGCGTTCCCCCGCTATCAATGATATCATCAACCAGAATACAAACCTTGCCCTCAACCTCACCGATCAGATGCATCACTTCCGACACGCCGGCCGCCTCCCGGCGCTTATCAATAATCGCCAGATCCGCATTCAAACGCTTGGCCAGCGCGCGCGCGCGCACAACCCCGCCAACATCCGGCGAAACAATACAAAGCTTCTCACCGTTAAATTTTTCCTGAATCTGCGGTACAAAAACCGGCGCAACAATCAGATTGTCCACCGGAATATCAAAAAACCCCTGAATTTGCCCCGCATGCAGTTCCATCGTCAAAACCCGGTCAGCCCCGGCAGCCGTAATCAAATTCGCCACCAATTTAGCCGAGATCGGCGTCCTTCCGCCCGTCTTACGGTCCTGCCGCGCATAGCCAAAATACGGGATCACAGCCGTAATCCGCCGCGCAGAGCCACGCTTCATCGCATCAATCGCAATCAAAAGCTCCATCAAATGGTCGTTCGCAGGAAAAGAGGTCGACTGAATAAAAAAACAATCTTCACCGCGAATATTCTCCATAATCTCGACAAAGACTTCCATATCCGAAAAACGCTTCATACTCGCCTGAGTCAAAGGAACATTCAGATAGGCTGAAATCTCTTCAGAAAGAGGACGGTTGGAATTCCCGGAGATCAGCTTCATAAGCGGCCTAACCTTTTATTTTTATTTGACAATCTGCACATCACAGTATGCCTGCGGGCAATATACGGAAAAAACAGATCCAAAATCAAGTGCGCTTTTGGAGAAACTGCCAGTTCTCAACGCCTAATTCTCATGAATCGCAATCACCGAAATCTGCCGCCCGTAACCTCTCTCTCGCCTGTGCGTCGCCCGGCGATAACTAAAGAAATCCTCTTCGTTAAAATATGTATCCAGATCCTTGATATACACGCTTTTAAGCCCCGCCCGCGCCAGACGAAATGCCAGATAGCCCGGCAGATCAAACATCAGATGGCCACCCTTTTGCCCCGCCTTAAAAAACCTCTCAGAAACCTCGTCTTCTTCAACAAACGCAACGGCAAACCCCTCCTCCACCTCATAAGAAGCCTGACCTATACACGGGCCGATCACGGCGCTAACGCTCTCCCGCCGCGCCCCAAGCCCTTCCATCTTGTCAAGAGTTTCCTCCAAAACGCCTTTCAGCCCGCCGCTCCAGCCTGCATGCGCCGCGCCGATAACCGGCTTACCCGCACCATTTTCACCTCTAAACAGCACCGGCCCGCAGTCGGCAGTAAGAACGCTCAAAGCCAAACCCGGCACATCGCTTACCATCGCATCCGCCTGCGGACGCTCCTCCACGCCCCACGGCTTGTCCACCACCAGACAATCCGCACTATGAGTTTGATGCAAGCTCAGAAGATTCCCCGGTGCGCAACCTGCAATCTCGCTGATGGTCTTACGGTTCTGATGAACATTTTCCAAACTATCGCCCGAACCCGGACCGCAATTCAGCGAAGCATAAATATCCTTGCTCACCCCGCCCCTGCGGCTAAAAAACCCGTGAAAAACGCCATGCCCCGCAAACCCTGCCTGTTCAAAATACAGCGGTTCAAAATCCGGCTGGGATAATATTTTTGTCATGTGTAAATCCGATAACCTTGAATAACTCACCCATTTGAGCCGAATCTACCAAGCGATGCAAACCCTTTTCAAGTATAGCGGCCTGCTGTTCACCAGCTTTTTGCCGCAGCGCCTCCAGACGAAGCCCGGCCCCCATAGCTTTTAAAAACGCGCCCTGCGTTACCGGTCCGAAAACTTTGGCCTCAATGGCGCGCCCCAGCGCCTCGAAATCAACATGACTGGTCAAATCCGCGTCACCAATATGCGAAAACACATCGACATACTCATGCCCTTTCACAGCCTGAAACGTATCCCCCATGCCCGAACGAATATGCCCGTAATCAATAAACAACGCCGCCCCGCCCTGCACTTTCAGCCGCCCGCAAACATCAGCCGCAAATCTCTCCCGCTCCGCGGAGCGCTCAAAAATATCACCTCCCTCCGGAATAAAAACAAGATCGTCACCATCCAGTGCAACCACGCGCTCACAATCACCCACAAACTGCTGAAACGGCAAAGCATCAAGAAACTCATTCCCGACAACTATCATCGGTGTATCATTTGACACAGCCTCAAGGCGATCAAACCACTGAACCTCATGACCCTCCAACGCACCACACTGCACCTCACGCAAAACCGGACTCACCTCCAGAAGGCATATCTGCGCCGCATCGTAAAACCCCGCAACGCTCCGTGTTGCCCTAAGCATATCAGCCATCAGCGTCCCGCGCCCCGGCCCGCATTCCAGCAATATAAACTGCTCCGGGCGCCCCATCTGCATCCACACATCAGCAACCCAAACGCCGATCATCTCCCCAAATAACTGCGACACCTCCGGCGCAGTAATAAAATCACCACCACGCCCCAGCGGGTCACGATTTATATAATACCCATGCTCCGGATGCCCCAGCGCAAGGCTCATAAACGCGCCCACACCCATCGGCCCGTTTTTGCGGATTCGCTCTTTAATGATATCTTCAAGCAGGTTCGCCATGACTCTTACGACTATGTCTTACAAGTGCATAAACAATAAGCCCCAAACCGCTTAAAACCATCGGCACACTCAAAACCTGTCCCATCGTTACAAAACCGCCCCCGAAAACATCCAGATAACCGATATGCGCATCCGGCTCCCGGAAAAATTCTATAAACGCACGAAAACAGCCATACCCGGCCAGAAATGCCCCCGCAACAACCCCCGGCCTGTCACGCACGGCTTTAATCCTCACCAGCATAAAAAGAATAAGAAACAGCGCCGCCCCTTCCAAAGCCGCTTCATAAAGCTGAGAAGGATGGCGGGGCAGCAACCCGCCGCGCGGAAACACCATCCCCCAGGCCGAATTCGTCACCCGCCCGAAAAGCTCCCCGTTAATAAAATTGGCAATCCGCCCGAAAAACAACCCGATCGGCACACACGCACATACAAGGTCCGCCAGCCGCAAAAGCGCGATCCGCCGCACAAACGAAAACCAGACCAGCGCAATAATGACACCAAGCGCCCCGCCGTGAAACGACATCCCACCCTGCCATAGCTTTAAAATTGAAAGCGGGTTCACCGCATAATACTCAAACTGGTAAAACAGCACATACCCCAGCCGCCCGCCGAGAATCACCCCGCCCACAGCCCACGGCAAAAAATCGTCAACATCCCGGCGGTCCGGCCTTTGCCCCGTATCCAGACCGGCCAGCTTCATACAATACTGCCACCCCAGCAAAAATCCGGTCAGATATGCCAACGCATACCAGCGAACGGCCACCGGCCCGATAGAAAACGCAACCGGATCAATATTCGGAAATTCCCACATGCCACCCTTTATAGTTCATCTCATAATTTCCACAAGCGCCCATTAAAAAAGAGTCGAAAACATTTGCAGCCTCCCCCCTCCCATGATACTGACTCGGCCTTATTACACTGTAAAAAGGTGCCCCTCCATGCTGGGAACGAAAGAAAAAGTTCTGGACGATATCGCACAGTTGGCCGGCGGCACGCTCAGCGTTTTCAGCGGCCTGAACAACAGTATCCGCGAAGAGATAAAGTCCCGCGTCGACGAAATGGCCGCGCATTTGGATCTTGTTCCGCGCGAAGATCTGGACGCACTTGAACAACGCATAGAAGCACTGGAAAAACAACTCAACGCGCAAAAGAAAAACAAATGATCGACTCACGGCCCGAAACCATAGAAGATGAAACCAACCCCCTCGACAACGTGGAAGATATCCTCCACGCTCATAACTGGACCTTCAACCGCATGACAGACGACGAACTGGTTGTCGATGTCACAGGAAAATCAGGCAATTACGGCCTGTTTTTCATCTGGCAGGAAGACATGGGCGCCCTCCAGCTCTGCGTCCAGCTTGATCTGGAAATTCGCGACAACAATATCAAAACCGCACAAAAAGCCGTCTTCTCAATCAATGAAAACCTCTGGATGGGGCATTTCGACCTGCCCAAATCGAACAACAAACCGAGCTACCGCTACAACTGCCTGCTGCGCGGAAGCCAGCGCCACAACGCCTCTTGTCTCATTGAAGACGTTGTGGATATCGCCTTAGCGCAATGTGAAAGACACTACCCGCTCTTCACCCTGCTCACCAGCGCCAACGATATAAACGACCAAACCCTTTCTCTGGCCTTAATGGACACGCAAGGAGAGTCTTAGGACCCGCATAATTCCCATGAGCGCCCCCCTCAACATTGTTCTCATCGGCTGCGGAAAAATGGGCGGCGCTTTGCTCAAAGGCTGGCAAAACCAAAACATCAACGCAAGCTTCAGCATCATAGACCCGCACAGCCCGCCCCTCCCCGGTATCAACCATTTCAGTGACACCAGAAGCGGCACAAAAGCCTTAAGCGCAGCCGATATCGTCGTCCTCGCCGTCAAACCGCAAATCATGACCGAAATCTGCGAAAGCATCAAACCGCACACACCGGAAAAAGCCCTCATACTCTCCATCGCCGCCGGACAGTCACTAAACGCGTTTGCCCGCTATTTCAGCCCGCGCCAGCCCGTTATCCGCGCCATGCCGAACCTCCCCGCTTCAATTGGCAAGGGTATAAGCGTTGCCGTTGCAAACACCGCAGCATCAGAGACCCAAAAACAACACGCCCATATGCTCCTCGAATCGGTCGGAAAAATCGAATGGATTGAAGACGAAAACCTGCTTGACGCCGTCACCGCCCTCTCTGGCTCCGGCCCCGCTTATGTTTTCCACCTGATAGAAATCCTGACCCGCGCCGGAACAAAAGCGGGACTTCCCGCCAAAACAGCCGAAACCCTCGCCCGTCAAACCGTCATCGGCGCCGCCGCTCTCGCAGAAACACAAAACACCGCGTCTCCAGCCACCCTCCGCGAGAACGTCACCTCCCCCGGCGGCACAACCGAAGCGGCCCTTAAAATTCTTATGGATGGCCGCATGCAGGACGTTTTCGACGAAACACTCAGCGCCGCCGCAACCCGCAGCCGCGAGTTAAACACCTAGAGTCAGGACCCTAGGAACGCCCTTTAGTCCCCAGCCCAATATCCTTGGCAAGTTGGGAACGCCGTTGGGCATAATTCGGTGCCACCATCGGATAATCCGCAGGCAACCCCCAGCGCTCGCGGTATTCCTCAGGACTCATCCCATAGGCTGTCTTGAGATGACGTTTCAGCATTTTGAGTTTCTTCCCGTCCTCCAAACACACAATATAGTCCGGCGTCACAGATTTCTTAATCGGCACCGCCGGTTGCGGACGCTCCATACCGGCACTCACATCCGTATTCACATTCGCCAGAGTCTTAAACACCTGCTCAATCACCGCCGGAATGTCCCCCGCAGGCATCGTATTATTCGCTACATAAGACGAAACAATCTCCGTTGTAAAAGCCAGCAATTCTTCACGATTAATGTCACCCACCATAAAACTCCTCACATTTTTACAATATTACAAAACAAAAACTACAATAATAAAAGTAGCTGTCAAGAAAACATATAGACTTTATTATACTTGCAACTTACGCAGCGGCACCTTTGGCTGACTAACATCCGCGCCGCGCAAATATATCGGCTCCGCCTCCGCCATAAAAATCCGCCCCCCGCTTCCCTGCTCTTGTAACAACCGGGCAACGAAACCCATATCAGGCAGACCATAGCCCTCTTCAACATCCCAGCGCCCCTCATTCTCACCGGCGAAACGCACCGCCCCATCACCAATCAGAACATTTCCGGCGGAAACCTCAAATTCTTCCGCTGCCGCACCTTCCGATACGGGCAAACCTGTTTTATCAAAATGCTGGAAATAGAAGTCCTTACGCTTGGTTTCTAAAATAACGCTGCAAGACTTTCCCTCTCTAGAACAAAAATCCTGCGCCAACGCATCAAAGGTCGTAACGCCGAATACCGGAATCCCCAGACTTAACCCAAAAGCCCGCGCCGTAGAAAGCCCCATCCGCAAACCCGTAAAAGCCCCCGGTCCAACCGTACAAACCACAGCGCCCAGATCGGCATAGGCCAGACCAAGCTCACCCATAACCTCTTCCACAAACGGCACCAGCACCTCCGCCTGCCCGCGCGCCATCACTTCCGAGCGCACAGCACGCCTCTCACCGGCCACTAAAGCGGCGCTGCAACCGCCCAGCGCCGTATCCAGCGCCAATATATTCTCAAAAGAACTCATCCTCGCCACTTTACATCCTTTTCTTTATGAGGAAACTGCATTAAACAAAAACCATGTATAAATTCATTCTTCAATGGTTTTTTGCCGTGGCTGCACTCACCCATCCCGCAGCCGCCGCAAACATCCCCGAAGACAGCTCCAAAGCCGTAATTCTTGCCTATCACCGCATCGGCGAAGATCACCTGCCCGACCAAAGCCTGACACAGGAACAATTCCGCCAGCACCTTCAGGAACTCAAAAACGGAAATTACAACATTCTGCCTTTAAACCAAATTATTGAGGCCCTGCAAAACGCCGCGCCCCTGCCGCCACGCACCGTTGCCATCACACTTGAAGGCGCCTACCGTTCATCCATCGAAAACGCTGCGCCTTTGCTGCTTAAAAACGCCATCCCCTTCACGGTCTTCTATGCCAGCGACACGCTCGACCAAAAAGACCCTGCCTACGCAGACTGGAAAGAGCTAAAAACCCTGAAACGCAAGGAAATCGTCGAAATAGAAACCCTCCCGGCTTCTTACAATCACATCGCTCACCAACCAAAACAATACATCCTCGCCGGCATCAACAAAGCCCGCCAGCGCCACCGCGAAGAATTTGCCACTGAAACCACCCTCCTCTCCTACCCTTACGGAGAATACTCAGAAGAATTACAAACACTGGCCAAATCACAGGGCTACACCGCCGCATTCGGCCTTCATTCCGGCGCAGCCTACGCCGGATCAAACCTCTACACCCTTCCGCGTTTCAGCATGACGGAACTCTACGGCGATCTTGAACGTTTCCGCATGATAACGAACGCTTACCCCCTGCCCGTACAAGACATCGAACCGCAAGACTCTTACCTCAAAAAAACCGGACCGTTCTTCACCGGCTTTACCCTGCCGGAAAGCCTGCAAAACCAGTCTGGCGACCTGTCCTGTTTCATCTCAGGACAAGGAAAGGCCGAAATAGAAACACTCGGAAACCGTATAGAAATTCGCGCAAATGAAGATTTATCAGGACAAACCCGCATCCGCCTGAACTGCACAATGCCCGGCCCCGTTTCCGAAAATGATGAAAACACCTGGCGCTGGTTCGGCTTGCTCTATCACCGCCCCGAAGAAAATCTGATCACTAGTAATCCTGAACCGAACGAACCTCTTCAACCTCAGGAATAAAATGCTTCAACATATTCTCAATCCCTGATTTCAAAGTCATCGTTGAACTGGGACACCCCGCGCACGCCCCGCGCATGCGAAGCCACACGACCCCCTCATCATCGAAACTCTCAAACTCGATATCCCCGCCATCCATCGCCACCATAGGGCGCACACGGGTTTCAATCAGCTCACGAATTTGTGCCGAAATTTCATCGTCCTCGGAAACTTCGACGCCTTGCCCCTCAAAATAAGCCGGCAACACCACAGGTTGGCCCATGGAAAAATGCTCCATCAACCCTCCTAAAACCATTGGCTTTAAAACAGACCAGTCCGTATCATCGGCTTTCGACACGGAAATAAAATCACGCCCGAAAAAAACCTGCTCAACCCCCTGCAACGCAAACAACCGCTGCGCCAGCGGCGCCAACCCGGCGTCTTCCGCAGATTGAAACTCCGCAGTTCCCTTCTCCAGCACAACCTGCCCCGGTAAAAACTTAATCACCGAAGGATTCGGCGTGACCTCTGTTTGAATAAACATCAAGAAAACTCCTTTAAGCCATGATGTAGGCACAAAGGCCGACAAAGTCAATTACAGGCTGTCAGGAACAATAAGGAGCGGCACACGCAAATGCGACAACCCTTTACCCGTAAAATAAGAAATAAGCGGATTCGTAGACGATGAGGCCGCGCCCAGCACCAAAACCCGCAAAGTTTTATCCGTACTTACAATTTCGGCCACCTGCTGACGGGTTTTTCCCTCACGGATATAAAAGGCAGGCATCAGACCCGACATCTCATAAAGTCGCTGAGCAATCTCCCAAAGCATCTTTTCGGCCTCTTCGCGTTTATCAGACTGTATCCGCCGCTCAACAAAACGCCAGTGCATATAGTTCTCGTCCTCAATCACATACAAAATCGCCACATGCCCGTTATTCAAATTCGCCAGATAGGCGGCCCGGCGCAAAGCGGCCTCAAACTCGCTGCTTTCATCAGCCACCAGCAAATAAACACCGCCGTCTTCTTCCTCAAAAGACAGCTTATCCTTGTCGCTTTTCTGAACTTTCAATTTCCCCATAAGCTACACAATACTTCCTTTTCTTGAAAAATCCTAGCTCCGCTGCACCAGCGTATTAGACAACCATCCAGCGAAACAGGCAATTCCAACGCATAACAGCCCGTACAAAACTGAATGCTCCCTCGCAAATTTATAAACTCCGGCACTAAACCCCGTTAGCCCAACCCGAAGCTCTTTAACTTGCTCGGAAACAACCTCTCCATCACGCACCAAAAGCGCCCGAACCTTATACGTCCCCGAAGGAACATTCGACGGCAAATGAAAATCAGCCCGAAACAACCGCTCCCCCAAAAAAGAAACCTTCTGGGGCTTCAGCCGATACAAACCGCTGTTTTGCTGATTACGCAACAACGCTTCCTGAAACATCTTCGTAGTTTTTCCATCATAACGGTCCTTATCCGGCAGAAACATCGGAGCAGACAAACCTACACGCTTCATCGCCCTGAAATCCGCACTCAGGATATCCTCCTCATGTTCCACGCTCAGCGCGTAATCATAATAAGATGGTGTATTTTCAAAGCGTAAGGAAGATTTGTTAACCCATGCACCAAACACCGATTCCTTGCGCCTGACAACACTATGGCGCTCCGGTCCCTCCAGAACAACAACCACATCGCCATCCTGCCCCCGACTACCGAATATAACAAGGTCATCGCCGGTAAAACCGCTCGTAATTTTAACATGGGCATCAGCCAGATCAAAATCCAACGGCCCGGAAAGAGCCTCCCGGCAAAGACAAAAAGCAGCAAACAAAACAAGCCCGCCCGCCAGAAAAAACCGCCTATATCCAAACCACCTAATCATGGCGCCTGCACCGTAGAAAAAACATCCGCAGGCATAACGAATAAATCAAACACAAGCTTCGCGCAAACCCCCAGAATAATAAAGGCCAGAACAATGCGGACCTGCTGCCCCTTAACAAAGCGCGACAGGGAAACCCCGGCTTGCGCGCCGATCACCCCGCCCAAAATCAAAATCCCTGCCAGCACGATATCAACCGTCTGGTTCAGCGCCGCATGCATAATAGCCGCCGAAGCCGTTGTAAAAATGACCTGAAACAGGGCCGTTCCCGCGACCAGAAGCGGCGACATCCCCAGTAAATAGATCATCGCAGGAACAATCAAAAACCCGCCGCCAATTCCCAAAACAGCCGCCAGAAGCCCCCCGACAAAACCAATTCCGCCCGGAACCAGTGCGCTAATAAACAGTTTCGAGCGCGGAAACCGCATCTTATAGGGAAGTGCCAGAATAAACGGGGAAATGCGCGTATTGTTAAACGCCTTACGCACATCTTCTTTCTTCTTGATCGCTGAAAAAACGCTCTCCACCATCATCAACCCGCCAATACCACCGAGCAAAACGATGTAAAGCATTGAAATAACAAAATCAATTTGCCCCATATATTGCAAAAACTTAAAAAGAAAAATGCCCAAAAAAGACCCCAGAAGCCCCCCGAGCATCATCACCCCGCCCATCTTAAGATCGACATTCCCCCGCCGTAAATGCGCCAAAGACCCGCTTAAACTTGACGCGACAAGCTGACTGGCCTGCGTCCCCACAGCGACAACAGGCGGAATACCGATAAAAATTAGAAACGGCGTGGTTAAAAACCCGCCGCCAATACCAAAAACACCGGAAATAAGCCCAACAACAGCGCTCAGCAGAAATATAATCTCCGCAGAAACCGCCATCTCGGCAATAGGCAGGTAAATATGCATTTACATTAGGGATTTATGTTATTAACAACTCTCAAAAACCATGCCTAAAAAACACAAAATTATCAAGATTTTATAGCCGCAGCCTCAGAAAAACCTAGTGATAACTGTCTTCAAACAGGGAAGGGCCGCGCACTTTCAAAGTCTTATCATCAAGAAAATCACGATAATAGCCACTGATCGCAAAATTCGTCCCGTCATGAAAATTAACGGACTTAATCACATTCAAAAACGCATTATGCCACTGATGATAGGCGTTCTCCTGCGCGCTGCACTCTATATTATAAACCTTATTACGGTACTGCGAAACAAACCCGATGGCCCGCTTCCTCATTTTCGCACCTTTAACCGTTTCATATGAAGCCGAAACCATAGACGCAAAACCGCGCCCCAAGCCATTATTATCCGTACCCTCGTGAATCGTCACATCTTTATACCGGTCAAGATACCCCACCCAGTAATCCCGGCTAAAATTAAGCTGCTGGATCTCCTGACTGTAATGAACCGGATAAATCTTAAAACGCCCGTCATCCGTAACATTAATCTTGCACTCGGCAAACGCATGCTCGCCCGGAGCCCGAATGGTCAGCACATCCCCGGGATTCTGGTTGTTAACCCGCCCCCACGTATCGGCATAACTAACACTCATCCTTGAACCCGGATCGTACCAAACATTCACATCCGCCTGCGCCGAAGAAAGTCCCATAGCCAGCGCAAACGCTGAAACCGTTGTTATTCGCAATATTTTTTTCATCTGATTTCCCTGGCAGAACTGCCTTTGCTCCAATGATTATGCCCTAAACATAACTATTTTGCCAGATGAAATACCAACAAGAGGTTAATGCCATTTCCAGAATCCCATAATATCGCGGGTTTCCGCCACAGTTTTTTTCGCAATCGCGTTGGCTTCCTCGTTACCACGAATCAAAACCGCATCAATCTGCGCCGGGTCAGCCATCAATTCGCTCATCCGCGCCGTTATCGGCGCAAGCTTTTCAACCGCCAGTTCAGACAGCGCGGGCTTAAACGCCCCCCACCCTTGTCCGCCATACTCCGCCAAAACATCCGCCTTGCTCATATCAGCCAGAGCCGCATAAATCGTCACCAGATTTTCTGCCCCCGCGCGCCCTTCCAGCCCCTTCACATCGCTTGGCAAGGCATCCGGGTCCGTCTGCGCCTTTTTGATTTTCCTGGCAATCTCATCCGCGCTATCTGTCAAATTAATCCGGCTCTTGTCGCTCTCGTCGGATTTGCTCATCTTCTTGGTGCCATCCTGCAAACTCATCACCCGCATGGCCTCACCCATAATATAAGGTTCCGGCTGGATAAAATGCTCAACCCCAAACCGCGTATTAAATGTGGCCGCAATATCACGGGATAATTCAAGATGCTGCTTCTGATCCTCACTCCACCGGCACATGCGTCGCCTTATAAATCAAAATATCCGCCGCCATCAAAACCGGATAGGCAAACAGCCCCAGCCCCGCACGCTCCGCATTCTTCGCTTTATCTTTAAACTGCGTCATCCGCTCCAGCTTGCCCATCTGGGTCATGGTAGCCAAAAGCCACATCAACTCAGAATGCGCAGGCACAGCAGACTGCACAAAGATTGCGCTCTTATCCGGATCAATCCCGCCCGCACATAGGCCGCGGCAATCTCCCGCGTCGCCGCGCGCAAAGCCTCCGGCTCCTGCGGCACTGTAATCGCATGCAAATCCACAACACCGTATAAACACTCACTATCCGGCTCATTTTGCAACGCCACCCAGTTCTTCAACGCCCCCAGATAATTGCCAAGATGAAGATGCGATGTCGGCTGCATACACGATAAAATTCTTTTCACAGCGTTGACCTTTAAGGGAAATATTACTTCAACTGCGCCGGTTTTAAAACCCCCAGCGCCATAACAGCTAATCCATAAACCACCATCCCCCCGCAATCAAGATGCCAAGCGCAAAAACCTCGCCCAGAGGCCCATCCGCATCCATCCCGCCTGTCACATAAGCGTTCATATAAAGCCCTCCCATAACCGCACTTGCCAGTATAATCCGCGGAGCCGCCGCTTTAAACCGCCCGTCAAACTGCGCTGCCTCATGCCCCTTAAGCGCCCGAACATGCAAAGCAAACTGCAACCATCCCGTAAGTCCTGTCGCCAGTGCAATACCCGCAACGCCCATAACCCGGATCAAAACAAGGCTCAGCAAAATATTAATAACCGTCGCCACCACCGAAATTTTTACCGGCGTCACCGTATCCTGCCGCGCCCAATGCGCACTCGAAAAACCTTAATCGTGATATAAGCAGGCAGACCCAGCGCATAACACCGCAAAACCTGCATCGTTACAGCCGTATCACCGGCATCAAACGCCCCGCGCTCAAACAGCGTGCTAACCAGCGGCCCCGAATAACCAACGCTACAGCCGCCGGAAGCGCCAACAATAAACACATCTCCAAAGCGCGGTTAAATAAATCCCGTCCCTGCTCCACATCACCTCGTAAAAAGCTTTCGAAAGCATCGGCAAAAGCGCCGTCCCCACCGCAATTCCCACAACCCCCAAAGGCAACTGGTTCAAACGATCCGCATACAAATACGAAATCGACCCGGCACCGAGGAAAGACGCTATAATCATATCCGCAAAAGGTTAATATGTATCACCCCGGCGCCGATTACCCCCGGCCCCATCAGCTTGAAAATACGCCGGATCTTCACATCAAAAAACGGTCTTTTTGAACCCCAAAACGCACCCTGCGCGCTTCGCCGCCACAAAAAGCCAAAAAAGCTGCAAAACCCGGCAAACAAAACCCCATAAGACAACGCGGCCCCCGCGCTTTCAAAGTACCCCGCTCAAAAGCAGCGCCGCAATCAAACATAAATTAAACAGGACCGGCGCAAACGCAAACGGCGCAAACCGGTTCAGCGCGTTTAAAACCCCGCCCAAAAGCGCAGCCAACGACATCAACGCCAAATAAGGAAACGTAATCCGTGAGAACTCCACAGCCATATCGTAACGCAAAGAATCACCGCCAAAGCCCGGCGCAAAGGCAACGGCATAAATCACAAACGGCATCCCCGCCAGCCCCAACAACGTTACCACCGATAAAATCAGAAGCATGACCATAAAGGCATTAGACGCAACCCGTCCGCCGCCTTGCCCTTCTTTTCTCAATCGCCTGAATAAAGCGGCACAAACGCCACGCTAAACGCGCCCTCCGCCGTCACCCGGCGAAAGAAATTCGGCAGCTTCAACGCCACAAAAAACGCATCCGCCACCGGCCCCGCACCCAACACGGAAGCCGTCAGAATATCCCGGATAATCCGGAAAATACGGGACAATCCCGTTAAGCCCGCCACCGTCGCCATAGCTTTTGCAAGCTTCATGTGTTACGCATAGCATTCTTGCGGTAAGGAAAACAGCATGCAAAACCCGGAAAGCACACAATTTGGTGAAAAAGATGTAACCCCCGAGGAAAAACAACTCTCGTGCGCGGTGTGTTTGACTCAGTCGCCGATAATTACGACATCATGACCTGATGTCCGGCGGCCTCCACCGGCTGTGGAAAGACAGTTTCGTGCGCCGTATCCGCCCCAGGCCTAATCAGAAATTCCTCGATGTAGCCGAGGAACCGGCGATATCGCCTTCCTGCATCAAAAAGAAAGCCCCGGCGCCGATATCACCGTCTTCGACCTTAACCAAAATATGCTCGATGTTGGCCGCGACCGGGCCGTAGACAAAGGCTGGATCGACAGATCTGAATGGATATGCGGCAACGCCGCCGCCCTCCCCTTCCCCGACAACCACTTCGATGTCTACACCATCGCATTCGGCCTGCGCAACGTCACGGAAATCGACACCGCCCTGCGCGAAGCCGCCCGCGTCCTAAAGCCCGGCGGACGCTTCTTCTGCCTCGAATTCTCCCATGTCCGCGAACCAATCCTCGCCAAAGCCTATGATCTATATTCTTATAACGTCATCCCCCGCATAGGCGCAGCCGTTGCCAAGGATAAAGACAGCTATCAATATCTCGTCGAATCCATTCGTAAATTCCCGAAGCAGGAAAACCTGCAAACACGCATGGAAGAAGCAGGCCTAAAAAACTGTTCATTTTCAAATATTTCAGCAGGAATTGTCGCAATTCACCGTGGCACAAAAACCTGAAAAAACCTGCCTTTATTTAACATAATTTTATCAAACGCTTTCAAAGCCTTACAGTTTTTTATTGACAAACAAGAAGTTAAAGCGCAATTCTATGCCCCACATCCATAACACATACTTATGAGTACTTAAGGAGAGGACTACCCCTATGAACAACTTTACAAAATCAATCGTTTACTCCGGTGTTGTGCTGGCCGCCGGCCTGGTTGCAATCTTCGCAATCTATAACAACATGGGCACAGACAGTAACGTATCATACATCGAGCCTGCCTCTGGTGAAGAAATCACACTGGACAGCACCATTGATGCAACAGGCGAAGCTATCGAAAACGCAGCCGAAGCAGCCGGTGAGGCAGCGGCAGACGCCTATGATGCAACAGCAGAAGCCGCAGATGACGCTTTTGAGGCGACAAAAGAAATGGCTTCCGACGCCGTTGACGCCACAACAGAAGCCGCAAGCGAAACAGCCGCCGCTATTGACGACGCTGTAACGCAAAGCCCGGCTGAAGAAGCAGCACAAGCCGTTGAAGACGCAGCAGATGAAACAGCCGAAGCCGTTGACGAAGCCGTTGAATCTGTCGAAGGCACAGAGCCTGCTTCCGGCGAAGCCATCATCGAAAAGGCAAAAGAACTGGCTGAATAAAAGCCTTTTCTTAAATTGAAAAATTAAAAACCCTGCTGGCAATAGCAGGGTTTTTTCTTTATAAACAATGCCATGAGCAAGTCACTTAAAGACAAATCCATTCTACTAATTGTCAGCGGCGGCATCGCCGCCTATAAATCGCTTGAACTCACTCGCCTTATCAAAAAATCCGGCGGGCACGTGCGCTGCATCCTCACAAAAGGCGGTGAGCAATTCATCACCCCGCTCTCCGCCTCCGCCCTGTCAGAAGAACCCGTCTATACCGACCTCTGGTCCCTCAAAGATGAAACGGAAATGGGGCACATCCGCCTATCCCGTGAAGCCGACCTCATCCTCATCGCCCCGGCCAGCGCCAACATCCTCGCCCAAATGGCTCACGGCATAGCCGAAGACCTCGCCACAACCACATTGCTGGCCGCCGACAAACCCGCGCTTCTAGCCCCGGCCATGAACCACAAAATGTGGACCAACCCCGCCACACAGCGCAATATCGAAACCCTGAGAAATGACGGCCATACCTTCATCGGCCCCACAGAAGGCGACATGGCCTGCGGCGAATACGGCATGGGCCGTATGAGCGAACCCGAAGACATCCTCAAAGCCATTCAAAAGCACCTGCCATGAAAGCAATCGTAACAGCCGGACCAACCTTTGAGCCAATCGACCCCGTGCGCTTCATCGGCAACCGCTCCAGCGGCAAACAAGGCTACGCCATCGCCGAAGCGCTAAGAGACGCCGGATTCGACGTCACCCTCATTTCCGGCCCCACAGCCCTAAACGACCCCAATGGCATAAAAACCATCCGCGTGGAAACAGCCCGCGAAATGTTAAAAGCCGTTCAAAGCGCCCTCCCCGTACACATCGCCGTATGCGCCGCCGCCGTGGCTGACTGGTCCCCTGCCGAAACACAAAACCATAAAATCAAAAAACGCAGCGATGAATCCCCGCCGACAATCACCCTGAAAGAAAATCCCGATATTCTCAAAACCATATCCAACCACAAAAACCGCCCGGATCTAGTCATCGGCTTCGCCGCCGAGACCGAAAATCTGGAAGAAAACGCACGCACCAAACTCACTCGCAAAAACTGCGACTGGGTCCTCGCCAACAATGTTGCTGAAAATGTCTTTGGCAAAGACCAAAATCACGTCTATCTTATAACCTCTTCAACCGTGCAGGATTGGCAACCGATGAGCAAAACCGCCATCGCCGGAAAACTGGCCGAAGAAATAACAAAGCATATGAAAGACAAAAAATGAGCGAAGTAAAAGTCAAACTCCTCCCCCTCGAACACGCCGTGGGACTACAACTCCCAACCTACGCCACCGAAAAATCAGCCGGCATGGACCTCACCGCCGCGCTGGAAGAAGCCATAGAAATCGCCCCGGGCGACCGCGCTCTCATCCCCACCGGCCTGTCCATCGCCCTGCCCGAAGGCTACGAAGCGCAAATCCGTCCCCGCTCGGGCCTTGCCATCAAACACGGCGTCACCGTCCTCAACACCCCCGGCACCATCGACGCCGATTACCGCGGCGAAATCAAGGTCATTCTCATCAACCACGGACGAGAACCCTTCATCATCGAACGCGGTATGCGCATCGCCCAAATGGTCGTCGAAAAATTCGAAACCGTCGAATGGGATATCGTCAAAACCCTAGACAATACCGACCGCGGCGACGGCGGCTTTGGGTCTACGGGTACGGAGTAGAGGAATGAAAAAAGGTACAAAAAGAGTAGCCGCAGCATTGATAATCGGCATTATAGTATCAGGAGCTTTTATATACTTTGAAGTCACAACAGATCAAATTGATACATTCATAAGTAAGTTGGTCTTTTACACATCCATTATTACTCTGATATTGATACCGGTATTCTACTTCCATAAATTTTTCCCGGTGAAGAAAAAATGTCCTCAATGCAACAAAACCCTCTTTGGACTTTTATCATACGGATTGATAGGAACATCAAGGTATTTAGCAAACAAACATATAACAAAATATTGGAACGCGTTTTATGAATGTAAAAATTGTAAAAACATTTATTCATTAACTATGAAAAAACTCTGCAATCTTGAAGAAGTGGAAAAAGAAACAGCGACTTAAATTACCAGGCCCACAAAAAACACCGGACATTTCAAATTTTCTCCGTGACCTCCTCGTCCTCCGTGGTTAAATTCTTTACATGCCAAACCCTGCGTTAAAAACCGCCGACAATTTCGCCGCCCCCAAAGATAAAGGGGGCCACACCCCGATGATGGCGCAATATATGTCCATCAAGGCCCGCTATCCCGATGCGCTGCTGTTCTATCGCATGGGCGATTTTTACGAACTTTTCCACGACGACGCCCTTAAAGCTGCCGAAACCCTCGACATCACCCTAACCAAGCGCGGAAAAAGCGATGGCGAGGACATCCCCATGTGCGGCGTGCCGTTCCACTCTTACGAACCCTATCTCGCCAAACTCATCCGCGCCGGGTATAAGGTCGCAATCTGCGAGCAAACCGAAACCCCCGAAGAAGCAAAATCCCGCGCCAAGACCGAAGGCCGCCCCGCATCAAAAACCCTCGTGAACCGCGATGTGATCCGCGTCGTGACCCAAGGCACGCTAACCGAGGACTCCCTCCTCGAAGCCCGCGAAAACAACTACTTATCGGCCATCTGCGATATCGGCGGACAATATGGCTTCGCCTGGGCGGACCTCTCAACCGGGTCGTTTACGGTGCAACCTGTTCCAAAAAACGGCCTGCAAACAGCGCTGGAACGTATAGCCCCGCGTGAGATTGTCGCGCCCGATACCCTCGCCGAAACATTAAACCGCGACCCCCGCCTCAGCCCCCAGCCCCGCGCCCTTTTTGACAGCCAAAACGCGCAAAAAAAACTGGAAACGCTTTTCGGCATCGGCACCCTCGAAGGACTCGGCGCGTTTTCCCGCGCCGAGGTCGCCGCCGCAGGCGCCCTGATCGACTATATTCAGCGCACCCAAATCGGCAAAACACCATGGCTTGAAAAACCCAGACAGCTTTCCGGCAGCGCCAATATGGACATAGACGCCGCCACCCGCCGCAACCTCGAAATCACAAAAACCCAGAGCGGCGAACGCAAAGGCTCCCTTCTGGCCACAATAGACCGCACCGTAACCGGTCCCGGTGCGCGGCTTCTGCAATCATGCCTCTCCGCGCCCCTTACAGATCTAAATGAAATCACAAACCGTCTGAACCGCGTCGAACTTTTCGTAGCCGATTCCCCGCTACGCGGCCTCCTGCGTGAACAACTCAGGGAAATGCCGGATATGGAACGCGCCCTCGCCCGCCTCTCCGTAGGGCGCGGCGGCCCGCGAGATCTTGCCATGATCCGCGACGGGTTGACGCAAATTGAAGTCATCCGCGCATCATTGCAAAATGCTCCGGGTGCAAGAAACACTCTTCCAGATATTATCGCCACCTTGAAAAACGAACGCCTGACATCAGACCTTCAGGATAAACTCACACAGGCCCTCGATAAAGAACCGCCAATGCTCGCGCGCGATGGCGGTTTTATCAAAGCGGGATATTTTAAAAAACTCGACGAACTCAAAACCCTGAAAGATGAATCCCGCCGTCTCATCGCCGCGCTTCAGGCCAAATACCAAAAAGATACAGGTATAGACAGCCTGAAAATAAAATTTAACAACGTCTTGGGGTATTTTATTGAGGTCACATCAAAGCATGGAGATGCCATGATGTCCCTCAAAAATCAAACCGGCAGCCCCTATATCCACCGCCAGACCATGGCCAATGCTGTGCGCTTCACCACCACGCAACTGGCAGAGCTGGAACGCGATATCTCCTCCGCCGGAGAGAAAGCTCTGGCCATAGAGCTCGAAATTTTCGAACAACTCACCGCCGAAACCACAGCACTATCGGAAGAAATCGGCACCCGCGCCCGCGCAATTTCAACGCTGGATATGGCAGCCGCTCTGGCTCAACTCGCAGCAGACGAAGATTACGCACGCCCGCAGCTTGACAGCAGCCGCGCCTTTGAAATCACTGATGGACGCCACCCTGTCGTTGAAGCCGCCCTGCGCCATGACAGCCAGACCTTCGCCCCCAACGACTGCGCACTCATGCCGGAAAATCGTCTCTGGCTGCTTACCGGTCCCAACATGGCCGGTAAATCAACCTATCTGCGTCAAAACGCCCTCATTGCCATCCTCGCGCAAACCGGGTCATTCGTTCCGGCAAAAAAGGCCCATATTGGGGTCATCGACAGGGTTTTCAGCCGTGTCGGCGCATCAGATGACCTGGCGCGCGGCAGGTCAACCTTCATGGTCGAAATGGTCGAAACCGCCGCTATTCTCAATCAAGCCAGCGAAAAATCTCTGGTCATTCTCGATGAAATCGGGCGCGGCACCGCCACATTCGACGGCCTCTCCATCGCCTGGGCCTGCGTGGAACACCTCCACAATATCAATAAATGCCGCGCCCTGTTCGCCACCCACTACCACGAACTCACCGCCCTGACTTCAAAACTGGACGCACTATCCTGCCACTCCATGCAGGTTAAAGAATGGAAAGGCGATATCGTCTTCCTCCACAGCGTTGGAGAAGGCGCCGCCGACCGCTCCTACGGCATCCATGTCGCCAAACTCGCCGGTCTTCCTGAGGCCGTTATCAACCGTGCGCAAAAGGTTCTTGAACAACTCCAAACCGGACAGCAATCCGGCAACCTCGCAAGGCTCGCTGACGACCTCCCGCTCTTTTCTCTGCAAGACAGCGCCACGCCAGCCCCTCTCCGCTCCCCGGTCCTTGAACAGCTCAAAGATGTAAACCCTGATATTCTCACGCCAAAAGACGCTTTGGATTTGATTTATAAATTGAAAGCGCTATATTCCGCTGATGCAAAATAACACCCCCATAGAAACAGACGCCCTTATCATCGGCGCAGGCCCGTGCGGCCTGTTCTGCGCATTCGAACTCGGCCTGCTCGACATAAAATGCCACTTCATCGACATCCTCGACCGTCCCGGCGGCCAATGCGCGGAGCTTTACCCGGAAAAACCCATCTACGATATCCCCGCCTATCCCGAAATCTCCGGGCAACAGCTCACCGACAAACTCCTCGAACAAATCAAACCGTTCAGCCCGATATTTCACTTTCAGCAAATGGCCGAAAGCCTTGAAAAAACTAACGATAATAAATGGAAACTCACAACCGATACAGGCACAATCTTCATCGCTCCCGTTATCATCATCGCCGCAGGCGGCGGCTCCTTCGTCCCGAAAAAACCACCCATCCCCGGCATTGAGGAATATGAAGGCACCTCCGTTTTTTACGCTGTACGTGAAAAATCCATATTCGAAGGCAAAAAACTGCTCATCGTCGGCGGCGGAGACTCCGCCCTCGACTGGACAATCAACCTCCACCCGCTAGCCAAAAGCCTCACCCTCCTTCACCGCCGTAACGAATTCCGCGCTCACCTTGCCAGCGTCAACCACATGCGCCAGCTTGAACAGGACGGCCAAATCAACTTCGAAATCGGCCAGATTAAAGAATTAAAAGGTGAAAACGGCCAGCTCCACGCCGCCGTGATAGAGGATAAAGAAAAAAATCGCAGCGAAATCGAGTGCGACTGCCTTCTCCCCTTCTTCGGCCTCACCATGAAACTCGGCCCCATCGCGAATTTCGGCCTGAACCTGCATGAAAACCTCATCCCCGTCGATACCGAAAAATTCGAAACCTCAACCCCCGGCATCTTCGCCGTCGGCGACATCAACCACTACCCCGGCAAACTCAAACTCATCCTATCCGGCTTCCACGAAGCCGCCCTCATGTCCCGCGCGGCTTTTCGCATTATCAACCCGGATGCAAAGCTGAAATTCGAATACACCACCTCCAGCACCTCCTTGCAGAAAAAACTGGATGTAGCCTAAAAAATCTAACGTGGAGCGGCAATCCATTGCTGGATAGCAATACCCTTGTCATTTTCCAAACGGGAAGAACGAACAATAACAAGAGTAACGAGCAAGTTATCAGAGCGCAGCCTTGCCCCTGACTGATACGTAACCACAAAAGGAACCTGAACAGTCCACTGATAATTTTGCTCTACAACTCCTTCTGAAACCACCACCGGTGCAGCATTTACAGCCGCACTAACAACCTGCTGATTAGCCGCCACCATTTCAATAATACGTGCATTTTGTAACGCCGTCGTAAAACTTTCCCAACCCTTTCTTGTAAAATACCGGGAATTATCCTGCATTCTCATGCGGTAATCATGAAAACCGAACGTCATGGTATCTATTACAGCCTCAGAAACCCAGGAGATCAGAGCCGCTTGGGTTATTCCCGGCCTGTCAAGAGGCTGCATTTGAAACAACCGACCATCCTCAGTCGTCGCAAAATATCGGTTTTCGCACTGGTCCGTATACGTAACTTCAAAATTATTCGAAGAATCGCTTAACCCCCGATAAGCCTCTATGATCGCCGGGGCAAACATCAAAGCTAAAAGCACCAAAGCACCCTTTAAAACAAACTCTTTACTTTTATCTTTGTCATCAGCCATTGATTTAAGACCTAATTATTCAAGCCCATCAAACAGCGCAGTAGAAAGATACCGCTCCGCCATAGAGGGCAAAATCACCACAATCTGCTTGCCTTTACTCTCCGGCATCTGCGCTACGATTTTCGCCGCTGCTATCACCGCACCCGATGAAATCCCGCATGGAATCCCCTCAAGCCGCGCAACCTCACGCGCCGTCTCAATCGCTGTTTCGCTGTTAACCTTAAGAACGCCATCAATCAGCTCCGTATTCAGGTTCCCCGGAACAAACCCGGCACCAATCCCCTGAATTTTATGCGGCCCCGGCTCACCGCCCGAAATCACCGGACTTTCCTCCGGCTCCACCGCATAGGTTTTAAACTCCGGATTTCTCTGTTTCAAAACCTGAGAAACCCCGCTCAGCGTCCCCCCCGTTCCAACACCGGAAATCAGGATATCCGCCTTACCGCCCGTATCGTTCAAAATCTCAAGCGCGGTTGTCTCCCCGTGAATCTGAGGATTGGCCGGGTTCTCAAACTGCTGAAGCATAAAAGCGCCTTCATACTCCGCCATCAGCTCATTCGCCCGGTCCACTGCACCCTTAGTCCCCTTCTCAGCAGGAGTCAAAACAAGCTCCGCCCCCATAAGAGCCAGCATCTTCCTACGCTCTAAAGACATGCTCTCAGGCATAGTCAAAACAAGACGATACCCCTTATGCGCGGCGACAAAGGCCAGCCCGATACCGGTATTACCCGATGTCGGCTCAATAAGCACCGTTTTGCCCGGCGTAATCTTCCCGGCGCGCTCCGCCGCTTCAACCATTGCAAAGGCAATGCGGTCCTTCACCGACGAGATGGGGTTAAAAAACTCCAGCTTCACCAGAACATCGGCCTCAAGACCGTATTTCTTCTGAAACTTCGGCATCCGCACAAGCGGCGTATTCCCGATCGTCTCCAGAATACTGCCGTAAACCTTGCCCCGGCTGTCCGCATCCGGTTTCAACGGCATGGCCCCGCCCGCTGCCGGAGCCTCTTTTTTCCCCGCTTGGTCTGCTGGTGTATTCATAATCTTTTCTCCTTTAAAATTAAACGCTAATCGCCTTCGCCAGGCTCAGGACTAAAATCCGTCTCTATTTTATTCTTAATATCCTTCATTTCTTCGGCTTCGGGCATAGGCTCCTTTTTCCCTGTAATATTCGGCCACTTTTCCGAATACTCCCTGTTCAGTTCCACCCATTTCTCCGCGCCTTCCTCCGTATCCGGTAAAATAGCCTCAATCGGACATTCCGGTTCGCACACCCCGCAATCAATGCATTCATCCGGATTAATCACAAGCATATTCTCCCCTTCGTAAAAACAATCGACAGGGCAAACCTCTACACAATCCGTATATTTACAGCGGATACACACATCTGTGACCACAAAGGTCATAAGCTTTTTCTCCTTAATTCTTTTCTAGATCCTGACCTCAAATCCGCTCATGCGCTAGCAAAAATGTGGTTTTCGAGAACCGGAAGCGTAAATGTATATATTCATACATGCGAACCGGAAGCGCAGAAAACCGCATTTGCAGCAAGCAGGAGCGGATTTGCACATTAATCCGCATAAAAAGATATCGCAAGACCATAAGTTCATGGACCACCCGGGACTTTGCTTTATATTCAAACCCCATGCGCATATCCGTAACAAGCCTTATCTTGCTCTTCCTGACCGCCCCCATCCTCGGCGCATGCGGATTATGGAGCGAACCGCCCCCCGGTGCAATCCAACCCGCGCCCGCACCCGGCAAAGTCATAGACCCCGATGATAGCGCCCTGACGCAAGCCATCGCAGAATTTGTAAAAACAACCGAAGCGCCCGCTTCAACCGGATATAATTACGTGCGCCACGACCTAAACGACGATGGGCGACGCGATGCCCTTGTTTATCTCAAAAGCCCATACGGCTACTGGTGCGGCACTCACGGCTGCGCCATACTGGTGTTTCAAGCCCATAACGACCGCTTCACACTCATTAACGCCATCCAGCCCGTACGCGGACCCGTCCATATCAGTGTCATGAAAAGCAACGGCTGGAAAAACCTCGTCGTGCGCGTTTCGGGCCGCTCAAACAAAGCTAAAGACGTTGCCATGCTCTTTGACGGACAAAAATACCCCTCCGACCCTTCAAAGCTCCCGCCATTTCCAAAGAAAAACTATAACGGCTACACTCGCATTTTTATGAAAGACTAAAACCCAGAAAAATAATAAGGACTTACCCCTCCCTCTTAAACCGCTTCTTCAAAAACGCATCCCGGAAAGAATAAACCCTCTCTCTAAAATCTTTCTTTCCGCCGCCATCACCCTCATCACCGCTAACAGGCTCCTCCTCAGCTTCCAACTCCATCGAAACGCTTCCCACCAATTCATCCAGATTGGCGCTACGCAAATGCAGTTCTTTAAGCTTCAACATCACCGCCTGCTCTTCCGCGCCGTAATCCCCATCAATATGCACAAGCTCCCGCGCAAACTTAAAAAATGCGGCCTGATCCTTCACATCCGAAATACCGAAAAACATCTGCTCAATATCTTTGGCATTCTTCGTGTCATCATTCAAAATCGTGCGCTGTTCCTCCGAAAATGCTATATCCTCCAGCGCCTCAGCCATAAACCGCACCTCTTCATCCGTCACCACATTATCCGCATGCGCGACAGCAAACAAAGTCCGCCACATATAAAACTGGCTCTCATTCACGCCATCACTCATAAAACATCCCTCTCACGTTGTTCATAAAACGCCATCATTTGAAACATAATATGCATCATCATTTCTTCCTCACTGCTTCCCGCACTCGTCCCCATAGGCAAATCCGGCTTGCGGTGCATCCAGCGCAAATCGCTTTCATACGCCTGAACCTCATCACCCAAAGCGTCTTTAATCTCCTCGACAACATTCAACTCATCTTCATGCAAAACTCCGTCACACCACGCAATCACCCGCGCCAAGCGGAAAAACTGCGCGCGGCAAGCCTCACTTTCAATTGCCCCAAACAAATCTTTCGGGCTGGGGCGTTCCTCCATATCCTTTGCAAGCCGCCCTTTTTGCTCATCGGAAAATTGAAAGATCTGCGTCACACTTCCCACAAGGTAATCTTCCAACGCCGCAATATCGTCATCCACATGCACCATAGCAAGCACAGCCCGCCACATCGCAAACTCATCATCCCCCGGTGCCCCCCGAAGCTTTGCCTCTATCTGCTCAAGTAACAATTTCATAAAAACCTGTTAATCCCCGGTAATCACTCTATCATTCAACGCCTGAACAGGCCGCGCATTCACAGGAAAAAGCGCCTGAAAGGCCTTAAGCTGCGTCTCCGAAATTTCAATCGGCTCTTTCAGAATATGCCAACGCACCCCCTCGCTACATGGCGGCGTAGTCAGCGACCCTTCATAACGGTAATAATCCAAAGACTGCGGCAGTAAATCTCCCGCGCTGATCTCAACCGTATCAATCACCTTCGATCCTCCCGCTTGAATTGGCGCATTTTGCCAGATTCCTTCCACCACCGGATTATGCTCCCCCAGCTTGACCATCACGCTAATCACACCGTAATGCCCGTCATCCGTACGATGCATAAGCTGCAACTCCATCGGATACGGCGCGCCGTCCAGGTAATGTTCGCTCGGCGTATGGAACTGCGCCTTTTCCAGACGGTACTCCACAGCATCCGTGCTAAAACCGCTTCCGGGCTGAAATTTTAACTCAATCGTATGGCCGCTATTCACCAAAGCCAGCGGCGAGCTTTTATACGCCGCAACGATGTCCGGCAAATCTTCCTGCAAAAATCTGGCAATATTGATTGGCGATTGCATATTCCCCGAACCGCATTTCTCATAAGCCTCATCAAGCATAGCCCAATACGGCGCAGCGCCCGCACCGGCATACCCCCAAGACGCGGTCTCCGCCGCAACCACAGGCCCGCCGCCTGCCTCTATAGCCTCAGGCTCAAGGGCCTGAAGCTCATCGGCTGCCTGCACATCCACACCTTCCACCGCATCCTGACCTGCCCCGGCTGTTCTGGGCTCCTCCGCCACCGCCGGACAAACCAGCATAATTGATAACGCAGCGCCAATAAGAAGCTTTTTCATGATCCGTGATCCCTGATAACAAATAAAGTGAACCTATAGCAAAAGAGTGTACAGCCCTGCTCAAAAAATAAAAGCCCCATAAAAACAGCATCTTTTATTTGCCAATTTTTTGCGTCTTTGATAGCGTCCGCTCGCTATGACAGACAAATCCATACACATTATCGGCGCAGGACTGGCCGGAAGCGAAGCCGCATGGCAGGCCGCCAATCTCGGTGTGCCCGTCACCCTGCACGAAATGCGCCCGGCAAAAGAAACGCCCGCGCACTCCACCGGAAATTGCGCCGAACTGGTCTGCTCAAACTCTTTCCGTTCAGACGATGCGGAATATAACGCTGTCGGCCTGCTGCACGAAGAAATGCGCCGCATGAACTCCCTCATCATGCGCGAAGGCACCAAAGCCGCTGTCCCGGCCGGAGGCGCGCTTGCCGTTGACCGTGATATATTTTCCGAAGGCGTGACCAAAGCCCTTCAAAACCACCCCCTTATCACAATCGAAAAAGGTGAAATCGCCGGCCTCCCGCCGAAAGAATGGAACAACGTTATTATAGCCACCGGCCCGCTCACCTCTGACCCGCTGGCCAAAGCCATTGCCGATCTCACCGGCGAAGGCGAACTCTCCTTCTTTGATGCCATCGCCCCCATCGTCCACACCGACACGATAAACATGAACATCGCATGGTTCCAATCCCGCTATGATAAAGCCGAAGGCGTAGGGACAGGTAAAGATTACATCAACTGCCCCATGACAAAGGAGCAGTATGAAAACTTCATAAACGAACTCATAAACGCCGAATACGGGCTGTTCAAAGAATGGGAACTTCCCTCCGGCTCCAAAACGCTCGCCGAACAAGAAGAAGACACGCCCTATTTCGACGGCTGCATGCCGATTGAAATCATGGCCGCCCGCGGCCCTGAAACTTTACGATTCGGCCCCATGAAGCCCGTCGGCCTCACCAACCCGCATAAAGGCCCCAATGGTGAACAACTCGAACAACCCTACGCTGTCGTTCAATTGCGCCAGGACAACGCTCTGGGCACGCTTTACAACATGGTCGGCTTCCAGACCAAAATGAAATGGGGCGAACAAACCCGCGTCTTTAAAATGATCCCCGGCCTTGAAAACGCCGAATTCGCCCGCCTCGGCGGCCTCCACCGCAACACCTTTATCAATTCACCGAAACTGCTGGATAAACAGCTCCGCCTTAAGGCTCAGCCACGCCTGCGCTTCGCCGGACAAATCACCGGATGCGAAGGCTATGTCGAAAGCGCCTCTGTCGGCCTCATGACAGGCCGCATGGCCGCCAGCGAAATTCTCGGCCAGCCCTTCGAAACGCCGCCCATAACAACCGCCCACGGCGCGCTTCTCAATCACATCACCGGCGGCGCCGACGCTAAAACCTTCCAACCCATGAACGTCAATTTCGGCCTCTTCCCCCTGCCCGAAAACCCGTTTGAAATCATGCCAAACGGCAAGCGTAAAAAGCTCAAAGGCAAAGACCGCAAAAAATGCTACACCACCCGCGCGCTAAACGATCTTGAAAAATGGCTCAATGAAATAAATGAAAAAGCGGCTTAAGCGTGCGCGCCAAGCCCCGCACTAAGAGAAACCTGCGAGCTAGAACTTAAAAACTCCACCGTACGCGAAAGACTCAGTTCAATCGACTGCTCAACCTCGAAATGACCGCCATCTTCCGTTTCAACGCTTGCGCTCTTCTGCAAAGTCAGCTTCACCTGCTCGGTCAAACTAAAGCTCTGCACCAAACTTTCACTGGAAACATGAATTTCCACCTTGCCCGGACGCGGCGGCAATACCCGAATCTCAATACCCCGTCCCCGGCGCACATATTCCGCCAGCGCATCGGCATTCTGCTTATTCCGCAAAAGCTCTTCCTGCGCTTCTTCGGAAATATCTATGACATCAAAAATTTTCTGAAAACTATCCGGTAATACAGCCTTGGCCCCGCCAGCCGTCACATCAAGTGAAAGGGCAGAAGAACGGCTCCCGTAGCTCAACTCTACGGCTCTGGAAAGTGTTAATGTCTCTGTTTGCGCAATACTCGCGCCATTTACACCGGACATTGCCTTGGCTCCCTTCTGGAGTTTCAACAATACGACTTGTCACCCTCATTATATCCTGAAATAGTTAAAAAAAGAATACTTAAACCCATGGTATCCACCGCTATGTCACAAGAATTTGTTGTCCTCCTCCACGGTATCCTGCGCTCCAAAACAGATATGCTCATGCTCGACAAGTATCTGGAAAAACACGGCTACGAAACGCTGAACATCCTCTACCCCTCACGTGAAATGAGCCTCGAAGACCTAACAGCCTTCATCTCCGATAAAATCAAAAGCCACCCCGGCTACACCACTGAAAAACCTTTGAATTTCGTTACCCACTCTATGGGCGGCCTGATTGCGCGTTATTATATTGCCACACACAAACCCGAAAACCTCGGCAAAGTTGTCATGCTCGGCCCGCCCAACACAGGCAGCGAATTCGCTGACTTTTTCGACGACCACAAGCTCTTTGGTGACGTTTTCCGCGCCGTCTTCGGCCCCGCCAGCGCTCAACTCAAAACAACCCATAAACATATCGACGGCGATATTGACTACCCGCTTGGCATAATCGCCGGATCAACTTCTATAAATCCGCTGGCGCCGTGGGTTCTGGAAGGCAAACACGATGGTATTGTTCCTGTTGAGCGTACAAAAATCGAAGGCATGACAGACCACATCGTCATTCCCGCCACACACAGCTTCATGATGTTCAACCCCAAAGTAATGGAACAAACCCTGCACTTCCTGCAAAACACTGAATTCAAAAGAGATTAAAGAAGCTTATCAACTTTCTTCCCGCCCTCCGGCGAAAGCACTTCCTCAAGCTGCTGCTCTAAAATCGTCCGTGTCTCTCTCGCCGTCGCCTCCGCCTCGGCAAGGCCAAGCGCCTCTTCGGAAATCCGCACCTCATCAACAGATACGGCTTTCTCCAAACGCTCAACACCCTTATCCGCGTTTTTGGAATTCTGCGTACGGTTAACCTGCGTCAAATTTTGCAGACCACCGCTACTATTAACGGAATCAACCATTTAATATACCTAACCTTTATCTACCCTAAAGACTATTTTAGCCCCCAAACCCTTAAAAATCAATTACATAATTAAAACAATATTCTCAAAGCCCTAAAAGCAGGCGGAGCAAGCATTTTCGGCGAAAACACATCATACCCGCACCCTTTAACCTGCGTCAGGTAAATATCCGCCAAACGCCCGCTTTTGCGCAAAAAAGCATTCCCGCATCGCACCCCTTCCACCGCCTGCCCGGCAACCTCCCGCACAACCTCCGGCAATCCATCCACCGGTTTGCCTTCATAAAGCCTGTCCAGCCGCTGCCCGGCCTCTTTTAACAAATCCTCTGGCAAATAACACCGCCTATGGGAAGCATGAAACGCCACACTACGCAAAATCCCGGCAAGCGCATAATTCACCGCCACCGGCTGAACCGGTTCATCTTCACCGCCTCCGGCCACCCGCACCGCCAGCTTCATAAGCGGTGTAGCTGTAAAATCCGCATAATTCACCAGCCCCTCAACATTCCCCGGCAATACATCTTCCAGATCAAATTCCCGCGCATGCAAAAGCGTTTCAAAATGCGCCCGCGGCAGATCATACCGCTCAATCGCCCTGCCCAGCGCCTTTAACACCTCATGCTCAGCCATCTGCCCGGCATAAACCTCTTCAATTCGCTCCCGCCACCATTGCAAACGAATAAGGCCAAGCTGCGTCTCGCTCACGACCTCCCGCGTTTTCGCAATCTCATGATTAAATGCAAAAAGCGCCCACAAATCCTCACGCCGCGCCGCAGGCACGAACATCGACAATAAAAACCGATCCGGGTCACACTCCCGTACCAACTGTCCACAATATGAAAGTTCCGCCTTAGCCATTGATTATTCCTGTAAATTGACTAGGTTATGACTTAGCAGTTTACAACACCTAAGAAAAGCAAGGAGCGCCCACATGACCTTCGAACTCCCCGAACTCCCCTACGCCTATGACGCGCTTGATCCCTATATGTCCGCCGAAACGCTGGAATTCCACCATGACAAGCACCACAACGCCTATGTCACCAACGGCAACAAAATCCTCGAAGGCTGTGATCATATGGGCAATACGCTTGAGGAAGTCGTCCTGAACGCTCACAAACAAGGCAATGCCGGGCTGTTTAACAACGCCGGACAGCACTGGAACCATACGCATTTCTGGAACTGGATGAAACCCAATGGCGGCGGCAACCGCCCCGGTAATCTCGATGCCGCAATAAACGACAGCTTCAGCTCATTCGAATCATTCCGCGCCAAATTCCTCGAAGCCGGCGCGACACAATTCGGCTCCGGCTGGTGCTGGCTGGTCATGAACAAAGACGGCAAACTGGAAGTCACCAAAACCGCCAACGCCGACAATCCACTCACCAGCGGCCAGACCGCCCTGCTTGGCTGCGATGTCTGGGAACATAGCTATTACATCGACTACCGCAACGCCCGGCCAAAATACCTCGAAGCATTCGTCGATAGCCTCGTAAACTGGGAATATGTCGCGGAGCTTTTTGAAAAAGGCCCCTTAAAAATCGCGGCATAAACCGCAAGTTTAAGAATTCGCTGGAAAAGTTGGCGCATTATTAGGCTGCAGTTGGGAATCCCCGGCCTCACACGCAGCCTCCAGCGCCTCTAAAGAGGGTTTCTGCGCCATAGCGGCATTCTCCGCGTTATACCGCTTTATAACATCGAAGATTTTCTCATTGCCCTGAACCGGCAACCGCGCCACATCAATCATCCCCGTTTCCCCAACAGCATCGGGAAAATGCGACCGCATCACATAAACCGCGCCAATCAAAACCTTTTTAGAAAACGAATCCCCGCACGTCTCCGCCACTCCCGCTTCTGCAAACCCTTCGCGCATAGTGGCAATACCATCTAACGTTCTCTCTATGTTTAAAACTGCCTGCTGCAAATAATCGTTAAGCGCGGCCTCATCAACAACAACCTCTTGCTCAACCGGCGGCGGAGAATCGGAAGACGGCGAGGCCTGTGTAACATCCACTGTATCACTCTTTGGTGTGATCGCCCGACCATCAGGCCCCCGGTTAATAAGGTTGTTCTTCGGTTTTTCCGCCGCAACAAAAGGCTCAGCCTCTGGCTTTTCCTCCAGTTCCGGTTTTATATCTGATTTCGGTGTCGGCTCCGGTTCAGCTTCCCGCGCCCTTTCAACAACCGTCCCATCAGGTTCCGAAACAGGCGAAAGCGCAAACTCAAGCTCACTTTCCGGCGCTCCATACCGCACAACCCGAACATTCATCAAGCCTTCAATCTCCGCCAAAGCACCCTGCAAAGACACATCACCGTCCTTAAATGCCGCATCCGCACTATGCATAACTACATTCATCCTGCCGACAAGCGCCTTTCTCTCTGCCTGCCCGGCTTCATCCAGATCATTATATTGAGGCAAAAACCCCCGGCGCAAATGCGAGCGGTATTCTTCAATCGCATCCGCCGCCTGCTGATACGCATCAACCGCAGGCACCGCCACAACGCCCCCCGCTCGCTCAGGATCCTCAAACAATAAATATTTTTGCCCGCCTTCATCCTTAAACGTGGCAACATTCACCCGCCGCCCGTCATCACCCGCAACAAGCAAGGGCTTCGGCACCTGAGTTTCAACAGGCCAGCGCTGCGGCCACGAAATATCGGGATTTGCTTTAATCTCCTGATGCCGCTGTAAAAGATTCGCCAGTGCTGCCTTCAGCTCTGCCATATACTCACACCCTTCAACTGCATATGCCCTCTTGCACACGCCTACAACCGTTTATCCGGCCTTGAACTTTACGGGTATTTTATGACATTACACATTAAAGAAACGTTAAGATTTAAACTGGGAATAACCCAGCGGCGACCCTGCGCCCCTCGGCCATAAGCACATTATACGTCCGGCATGCCGCGCCCGTATCCATGGTGTCAACTCTTAAGCCCCGGTCTTTTAAAGCGCTTTTCAACGCTGCTGGTAAAAACCGCATCCGCGCCCCGACGCCCAAAAGCACCACGTCAATCTCGCCCGCCCGCTCTATAAACGGCTCGAAATCCGTCACGCTCAAATCCTCAACACCGCCCTGAACCGCCCAAACCCGGCTCCGGTCCGGAAAAACAATCACCGCGCCTTCATAAACCGCACCGCTCACACGAAACCGCCCGCCCGCATAACTTTGAACAATCTGCGCGCCCTCCCGCACCAGCGGCGTAACATCCATATCAAAATCCTTTAGGGCTGTCTTGAAAATCAACCCATATGTGTTTTAAGCTTCTTGCCCTTCAGCTTGCTCCGCAGCAACAGGCGCCCCGCGCTTCAATCCCGTATTCAGCAATATCGGCGCGGCCACAAACACCGAGGAATATGTCCCGATGACAATTCCGAAAATCAGCGCATAAACAAACCCCTGAATGACCTCCCCGCCAAACAGGTACAGCGCCAAAAGCGCCAGCAACGTCGTACCCGACGTCATCAAAGTCCGGCTCAACATCTCATTCACCGATTTGTTAAACAGCTCCGGCAACGGCATCTTTTTAAACTTGCGCAAATTCTCACGAATACGGTCAAACACAATCACCGTATCGTTGATCGAATACCCCGCAATCATCAAAATCGCCGCCACGGTCGACAAATTAAACTCCATCTGCGTCAGCGCAAACAGCCCGATCGTCACCACCGCATCATGCAAAAGCGCAATCACCGACGCCACACCGAACTGCCACTCAAACCGAAACCAGACATAAGCTAAAATCCCGATCATCGAAAACAACACCGCCAGCATCCCTTGTTGCTTCAGCTCTGCCCCAACCTGCGGCCCGACAAACTCCACCCGCCGGTAATCGACTTCTCCCGCTTCGGCAAACGCATCATCAAGAGCCCTGCGCACATCCTCAATGGCCATCTGCTGAACTTCCGCGCATGCGACATCCCCGCCCTCACCATCACAGGCCTGCTGCGGCAACCGGATTAGCAAATCATCCGGCGCGCCAAACTCCTGAATCGAAACAGCCCCCAGCGCCAAGCCGTTAAGCAGCGTCCGAAGCTCCGCCAGATCGGGCACCTCAGCACTTTCAGATAAAGGCGTTTGAATCTCCACGACCGTCCCACCGGTAAAATCAATCCCGAAATTCAGGCCGTTCTTCACCGTCAAACCAATCGACCCGGCAACCAGAATAATCGAAACCGCATAGGCAATAAACCGCAGTCCGATAAAATTCAAATTCGTTTCTTCCGGTACTAATCGTAAACCTTTCATCTCACTTCCTTTTTTAAACGCCACAGGCCTATAACAAAAACACCTTGCGCCCTCTGCGTCTTCGCAGTTCAAACATTCTAAACCGGCAACGCACCTGTTGGCCTACTCTTTTTCAACCACGTCACCACCAAAAGCCGCGTCACCATAATCGCCGTAAAAAACGAGGTGATAATCCCAATTCCCAAAGTCACGGCAAACCCTTTCACCGGTCCGGTTCCCAAAGAGAACAAAATCACGGCGGCGATCAATGTCGTCAGGTTAGAATCAACAATCGTACTCATCGCACGGGAATACCCCGCATCAATCGCCGATATAGGCGAACGTCCCGCGCGAAGCTCCTCGCGAATACGCTCAAAAATCAGCACATTGGCGTCCACGGCCATCCCGATCGTCAGCACGATTCCGGCAATTCCCGGCAACGTCAATGTCGCCTGCAACCCTGACAAAATCGCAAAAATAAGCGCCACGTTCACGGTGAGGGCAACATTGGCCATCAACCCAAACCCGCCATACATCAGCGCCATAAACACCAGCACCAACGCCAGCCCGATCAAGCTCGCTTTCTTCCCTGCCTCAACGGAATCCGCCCCCAGAGACGGCCCCACAGTGCGCTCTTCCACAACCGCCATCGGCGCAGGCAGCGCACCCGCACGCAAGAGCAGCGCCAAATCATTGGCTTCCTGCACCGTAAACCCGCCGGAAATCTGCCCCTGCCCCCCGCAAATCGCCTCGCGGATCACCGGCGCACTCAAAACTTCATTATCCAGCACAATCGCAAACGGCTTACCAACATTCTTGCGCGTCACATCACAAAACCGCCTCGCGCCTGTATTATCCAAGCGGAACGAAATCACCGGCTGCCCGTCCTGAAACGCGGGGGCCGCATTTTCCAGCATCTCCCCGGTAATCAGCGCCCGCCGCTCGACCTCAATCTTCCGCGTCGTATCCTCCGCAAAGCCGTAACTTCTGCTCGCCCCGCTCGCCCCCGGATCTTTCACCAAATGAAAATTCAGCTTTGCCGTTGTCCCGATAATCGCTTTCAAACTGTTCGCATCCGCCCCCGGCGCTTGTATCAAAATTCGGTCCTCGCCGGAGCGCTGAATAATCGGCTCCGTTGTGCCCAACTCATCAATCCGCCGCCGGACAATCTCTATCGACTGGCCCATCGCCTGATCGTAAATCTCCCGCCGCCCCGTTTCATCCAAAACCGCCTCAATAATCAGGCCCGTGGCATCGGTTTCAATCGCCAGATACGGGTTACTTTTACGCAAAATGCGCCGCGCCGCCTCACCGTCACCCTTCCCGAGCAACGTCACCCGCACCCCCCCCGGAATCACGCCAATCCGCTTATACCCGATCTTGTCCTCACGCAAAGACTTACGAACATCCTGCAACATCGAATCGGCCCGTTCCTTAAGAACAACGCCAACCTCGACTTCATAAAGCAAATGCGCCCCGCCGCGTAAATCCAGCCCCAAATTAACCGTCTTGCTCGGCGCCCAACCCGGTAAATTCTCCTGCATCCACCCGCGCACGCCTACGCCAACGACATTCGGCATTGCATATAAAAAGCCAAACGCGCAAACCAGCAGCGTTAAAACAATTTTCCACGGCGCTATATTAATCATGGACAGCTCCCGCCACTTTATTTTTTCCCGTCATTTGCCGGTTTGTTCCTAAACAAGGGATCATTATTATTCCGCGCCTGCAACATGGAGCGCACAACCTTCACGCTGACCCGGTCCCCCAGATCAACTTCAACCTCGTCGTCCCCGTCTTTAATCTTGGCAATCGTGCCGATCAGCCCGCCCGCCGTCACAACCTTATCGCCTTTCTTAAGCCCCTGAAGCATCTGGGTATGCTCTTTCATCCGCTTTTGCTGCGGGCGAATAAGCAGCACGTAAAACATAAGAACCAAAACCGCGACCAGACCCATATTCCACATAAACGCTTCCATAGCGCTGGGAGCTGCGGGCAGCCCGGCTCCGGCCAAATTTTCGACATCAGCGCCAACAGAAACAACCGGCTCAACCGTCTGCGCATAAGCTTTGGAAATCAGCATCAACATGCTCCTTATCTCGACTCACATGTGTATAATGATGCGAATATAAACACTAAAGAAGCGAAAGCAAGCCCATCCGGGCAAAGATGCTTATTGTTTCTGGATAAACCTCAAAAACCCCCACCCTCCAAGCAAAATCCCTACAAAAACAAGAATAAACGTCACCCGCCCGGTGAATAAGTCGTCTTGCATAAAATACCCCAGCCCCAAAAGCGCAGCCAGCCCCGCCAGAATAATCAATACGTACTTCATCCCCTAGCTCTCCATATACCGCGCAGGGTTAAGGGCCTCCGTCCCCCGGCGCACTTCAAAATGCAGTTGCGGGCTGTCAACGCTGCCCGTCGAACCGACCGTTCCGATAACATCTCCGCGTTTCAAAACATCCCCGCGTTTCACACGAATATCACCCAGATGCGCATACGCCGTCATCCAGCGGTCCTCATGCCGAATCAAAATCAAATTCCCCGACCCCTTAATCTCATCCCCCGCATAAACGACAACGCCGTTCTCCGCCGCTTTCACAGCCGTCCCGCGCACCGCGCGAATATTTACGCCGTCATTATGAAGCCCGTTCTTTTTCGGCCCGTAAGAAGAAACCACGGTCCCATCCACAGGCTTCAAAAATTTCGAAGACGACCGCTTCGGCGTCTTGGACGGAATCTTCGCCCGCGTAACAGCACTCACCTCCTTTTTAACCCCTTCCCCTTGGGAAGAGGGGGGGGGTGAGGCGGCAGGCGGAACAATCTGACCCTTTTCTACCGGTGCCAACGGCGCTGGCCGCGCGGCGCTCGCCGTCTGCACCACCGCAGGCATCGTCTTGGCCGTCACCGACGGCAACTTCAACACCTGCCCCTTGCGAATAACATAAGGCGCACGCAACCTATTCAGCCGCGCCAGCTCCGAAGAACTCACCCCGTAAAGCCGCGAAACCGTGTAAAGACTGTCCCCCCGCCGCACCCGGTACGTTCTGGGCGGCGGCAGCTTGATCCGCTGCCCCGCATGCAAGACGAACGGTGCACGCATATCATTGCTCACCACAATATCGCGCATGACAATGTCATAACGGTTGGAAATGCTCCATAAATTCTCCCCCGGCGTCACCGTATGCACACCCGCACTGCCCGCCCCTTCACTCGTCCCGTAAAGCGCCACCGGCGCAGGAGCCTGCGCCAGACAACCAGCCAAAACCAAACATGTAAAAACCGGAGCGGAACAAGCTCCAAAGAAACGCCTTTTCATACAGATATAATACTATTTATTACGTAATTTTTAAACCGTCATTGAGAGCGGAGCGAAGCAATCCATCTTCCGAAATGGATTGCCGCGTCAGCCTAACGGCTTCCTCGCAATGACAAGAATTGAGCACAATTCATAAAAGCTTAGTGTTCCTTAGTGCCCTTAGTGGTTTAATCCTTTCAGGCAACCGCACCCTCTACCCCTTCGCTCTCTTTGGCAATATCAGGCAACAACGGCACAAACCGCACCGCCATCAAGTCCCGCACGCTATACGCCTCATCACTCTCTTTTTTATACAGCTTTAAACGCTGCTCTCCGCTTGGCCCCACCGGAATAACCATCACCCCGCCAGCCTTGAGCTGATCCAGCAAAGCCTGCGGCGGTTTCTCCCGCGCCGCCGCCGTAACAATAATCTTGTCAAACGGCGCCTGCTGCATGCCGTTAATCTTCGGCCAGCCCTTCATCCCGTCCCCGGCAATCGCGGTAATATTGCGAAGGCGCAGCGCTTCAAACATACTCTCCGCCCGCGCCAGCAATACCTCATGCCGCTCAATCGTATACACCCGGCGGCACAATTTGGACAAAATCGCGCTCTGATACCCGCAGCCCGTCCCGATTTCCAGAACCTTATCCCGGTCGCTCAAATCCAAAGCCTGCGTCATCGCCGCCACGATATAGGGCTGTGAAATTGTCTGCCCCCGCCCGATAGGCAGCGCCATATCCTCCCACGCCTGATCCTTCACCGCCGCCGGAACGAACTCATCCCGAGGCACCCGCTCCATCGCACCCAAAACCTTCGCATCCGTAATCCCCTTACGGCGCAAATCCATCACCAGCCGCACCCTGCGATTTATATCCTGTGTGTTCATTAGCAAGCTCCTGTCATCTGTCATTGCGAGCGTAGGCGAAGCAGTCTATCGCCGCAAGTTACAAACAGAAGATTACAAATAACAAAGAGAAATGCGGCGAAAATCAATAATTCCACAATAAAATTTCACGATAACGCCGCGAGAATGGTGATTTTCGAGCATCCGCATCGCAGCGTACATTTTGGTACGTGAGAAGCGGACGCGCAGAAAAGCACGGTTCGCAGCAAGTTAGCGGGTAATTTTACTCACCCCGCCCATATACGGCTTAAGCACCTCCGGCACCCACACCCCCCCATCACTGGGGTCGTAATAATTCTCCATCACCGCGATGAGCGCCCGGCCTACCGCAACGCCGGACCCGTTCAGCGTATGGACAAAACGGTTCTTGCCCGTCTCCTTATCCTTAAACCGCGCATTCATCCTGCGCGCCTGAAAATCTCCGCAATTCGAACAGCTTGAAATCTCGCGGTACGTTTCCTGCCCCGGCAGCCACGCCTCAATGTCATAGGTCTTGCGCGCGCCAAAGCCCGTATCCCCGCTGCACAGCACGACAGTCCGATAAGGAATGTCCAGCTTCTCCAAAACCGTCTCCGCGCACCCCGTCATCCGCTCATGCTCCGCCTCGCTCTCATCCGGGTGCGTCACACTCACCAGCTCCACCTTGTAAAACTGATGCTGACGCAGCATCCCGCGCGTATCCTTCCCCGCCGCCCCGGCTTCGCTCCGGAAACACGGCGTAAACGCCGTATAGCGCCGCGGCAAATATTCCTCGTCCATAATCATCTCCGCCACAATATTCGTCAGCGGCACTTCGGAGGTTGGGATCAGCCACCGGCTGCTCTCCACTTTGGCTTCCAGCTCAACAGCGCTTTCGGGAATACGAAATAAATCCTCGGCAAATTTCGGCAATTGCCCGGTGCCGAACAGCGCATTATCCCGCACCACCAGCGGCACGCTGCATTCCGTATAACCATGTTCGCCCGTATGCGTATCCAGAAAAAACTGCGCAAGCGCCCGCTCCAGCCGCGCCAAGCCACCGCTCAAAAGCGTAAACCGGCTGCCGCTCATCTTCACCGCCGTCTCAAAGTCCATCTGGCCCAGCTTTTCGCCAATCTCGCCATGATCCGGCCCAGATTGCACTTTCACCTCCCCCCATTTGCGAATTTCGACATTATCCGCTTCATCACCGCCCTCGGGCACATCATCAGCCATAATATTCGGCAAACCCGCCAAATGCTGGCTTAAAGAATTAGTCAGCGTCCGCTCGCGCTCTTCAAGCCCGGCCATCTCGACTTTCAGCGCCGCCACCGCATCCATCGCTTCTTGTGCGTCTCCACCGGACTTTTTAATCTCACCAATCTTTTGAGATTCCGCATTGCGCTTTTGCTGCAATTCCTGCAAAGCGGTCTGCACCCCGCGCCGTTCTTCATCCAGTCTCAAAATTCCCGCAGACTGCGCCGCCAGCCCCCTGCGCGCCATCGCCGCATCAAAACCGCCCGCATTTTCGCGTATATACTTAATATCGTGCATACCCAATCTCTAAATAATCTGTTTTTCCCGCGCTTGTGCCCCAGAGGGTAAAAGCGGGAATCTTTATCATGCCCCTTTATAAGATCCCCGCTTGCGCGGGGAAAGCATAAATGTATTAATTGTTTTCATGAACGTTCTATCTGTTAAAAAACCAACCACCACGGCTCTTCCGCTCGTTTTCGACTCCCCCCATAGCGGCACCCATTACCCCGGTGATTTCCGCTATGCCTGTGATTTCAAAACCCTCGAAACCGCCGAGGACAAATACGTAGACGACCTCTTCGCCACCGCACCGGATCACGGCGCAACCCTCCTCACCGCCAGCTTCCCCCGCTCCTATATAGACCTCAACCGCGCCGAAAACGACATCGACCCCGAACTCTTAAGCGAAAACTGGAGCGGACCGTTTGAAATCAGCCCAACCTCCCGCTCTCACGCCGGCATAGGCCTCATCCGCCGCCTTGTAAAACCCGGCATTCCGGTTTACGACCATCCCCTGACCTCCAGGGAAATCACGGCCCGTATCGAAAAATACTACCGCCCCTATCACGATGCCTTGGAAAACCTGCTCAAAGAGGCCCACTACAATTACGGTCAGGTCTGGCATATCAACTGCCACTCCATGCCACATACCAGCGCCTACCCCCGGCGCGGGCTGGGTCTTGTCGGCAACCGCGCCAAACCGGTCGATTTTTGCATCGGCGACCGCGACGGACGCAGCTGCGCTATAGACTTCACCCGCTCTTTACGCGATTTTATCAGGGACATGGGCTATACCGTCTCCCTTAACGATCCCTTTAAAGGCCTTGAACTTGTTGAGAAATATTCCAACCCGGCGCAGGGTTACCACGCCCTGCAAATCGAAATCAACAAATCCCTTTATATGAACGAAGAAACAGGAGAAAAAACAAAAAACTACAGTGCGTTAAAAGGTGACATTGAGAAAATGATTCAACTTACAGCCACCTTCACACAAAGCAGACTCACCGCCCTCGCTGCGGATTAAGGAACATGAAGTCCAAACTCGCCCTTACTAGAAGCCTCAATCACATCTGCAACATGCTCTTGAGAAAAAATCCCCTCCGAAATAACATGGGCAAGATGCGGGGGAAGAAATATCTGATCATACCCGCTAGTAAGCCAACTTTGACATTTTTCTATGACCTTCCCCAGGTCCTGAGAATGATTTGAAACAGCATCAGAAAACGCAGACAAACTACAAGGAACCATAACCCGGCCATCTGGCGACACCGGCCTTAAATCTCCAGCCATTTTTGAAAACCTCCTGTAATACTCTATCTTATTATGTAGAAAGTTACTTCTACCCAAGACAGGTAATTACGTCAACAAAAATCAAAAACCCGCTCAAAGTTCTCCCGTAAAACCACATCAACCTCCGCCATCGCCACATCCACACCCAACTCCGCCATACTCGTCACCCCATGTTCGCGAATCCCGCACGGCACAATTCCTTCAAAATGCGATAAATCCGGATTTACATTAATCGCAACCCCATGCAGCGTAATCCAGTGCCGCACCCGCACCCCGATCGCCGCAATCTTCTTCTCCGACCCGTCAGGCGCCGCAACCCAAATCCCGATCCGCCCGCACCGTCGCTCCCCGACAACACCAAATTCCGCCAGCGTTTGAATAATCCACTCTTCCAAACACCATACATATTTTTTAATATCAGGAACTTGTTGCCGTTTCTTCAAATTCACCATCACATACCCAACACGCTGCCCCGGCCCGTGATACGTATGCTCCCCCCCGCGCCCCGTCTTATAAACAGGAAAACGCGAATCCAGCAAATCCCCAGATTTCGCACTCGTCCCCGCCGTATACAGCGCCGGATGCTCCAAAAGCCAAACACACTCCTCCGCGCTTCCCGCATGCACCCCGGCCACCCGCTCATCCATAAAGCGCAGCGCATCGTCATAACCCACAGGCTCTTTCGAAATCTTCCATTCCATGAAGGGGATATAATTTGATTTAAAAAAAGACGCAACTGCGCCGTTCGAATAAAATGTAAATGGCGCGCCCCATCGGACGAAGTCCGAACTTTTTAAAAACCGGGCAAGCCGGTTCGAACGAAGTGAGAATGGCGCGCCCCGGAGGATTCGAACCCCCGACCTTCTGATCCGTAGTCAGACGCTCTATCCAGCTGAGCTAGGGGCGCGCATTTTAAAGACCGCGTGGCCGCCTCAATACGGGCCGCGACTTGAAAAGCTGGCCGAACATAGACGAATTCATAAATGAATGCAAGGATCTCTTGCCATAGGCATTTTTGCTCTGTAAAACTCACAACACTTCAAGGGTTTCGCTTGACTCCCCATATATTTATGGCGATGCTCGGGCAAGGTATAGATATCGGAATCAAGGGTGGCCGCGCCGCCCGCAGATAGAAATTTGTGTAGAACGATAATGATGAAAACTTCACCGCTTCTTTTTAAAGGGCTTCTATTGCTCTCCACCGTATTAATAGCGCCGCACGGCTTGGCTCATGCCGCCCCCTCTGGCGATTCGCCTTCACTGGTTATCACCAGCGACCCCTTGCCCGAACATCTGCGTAAACAAATTTACAGCAAACCGGTAAAAGTGCGCTCTATAAAACCTGCCGAAGTCATCAGCAGAGACTATTATCACCCTGCGCAAACCCTTGTCGGCGATAAAGTCGCCCATATCAGGGACGAACTCTCCCGCATACAAAACGAAGTCGGAAGCCTCTCCGGAAGCCTCAACGGCATGGAACGCCTGAATGAAGAGCGCGCGGCGGAATATTACGCAAATATCGCAACAATCAACACGCAGCTTCAATCCGGCACAACGCCGGGAAATCCGCGCCTTGTACGCCGCCTTGATGAAGCCGGAGCGCACCTTGAAACCCTCTCCGAAAGCGTTGCACAGCTTAACGGTGTCGCCGTCGAAGCCTCCAACGTCGCCTCGGAAGCCTCCTTCCTCCTTGAAGAAGCCCGCGCAGCCTACAGCCTGTCCGGAGCGATTGAGGAAGACCACGTAAATCTCGCACAGGTCGAAGACGCCATCAACAGTACGATCATCCTGATCCAGCGTGTTTTAAACACCGTAAATGACGACGTAACCCGCACCAGCACCTATCTCAGCTCCGAACGTGAAAATTTGCGAATTCTCGCGCTCGCCGTGGCCAATGGCGACTTTTACGGTCGCAGCCTCACCGACCGCCCTTTTTCCAGCGCACCGCTTTACGCAAGCGCCCCAAGCGCGGCCTCCTCTGCGCCGCCGCAAACAACCGGCAGCCCGGCTCTTTCAGGCCCCCGTCCGCTGGCAAAAATCAGGTTTGACCGCCCGGATGTAAACTACGAAGAACCGGTTTACCTCGCCGTAAACGAGGCCCTGAAACGCTACCCCGACGCCCGTTTCGATCTCGTCGCCGTCACCCCGACACAAGGCAACGCCGCAGAAGTCGCCATTGAAAGCACGAAGGCACGCAGAAATGCGGAAAAAGTGCTGCGCACGCTGACCCAGATGGGTCTGCCTCAGGACCGCGTGGACCTTTCATACAGTGAAAGTGGCCAAAGCACCTCTAACGAAGTCCATCTTTTTGTGAAGTAGGTTTTCCACACAGCTTTATCGAAATATATTTTCTGCCTGTAGTGCGCCAAACACTAGGCTGTCACGCCACGCCGCGTTCCCCAGCTTGCTTTCGTATTTTTCTCCGCCGTCTGCGGCAATTATAACGATATTTATATCTTCTTCCCTCCACGGCCCTTGCGCATATTCATCCGCTATTTCTCTTGCCACCCAAGCGCACCCGGCGGCAGAGCCGCCAATAGACAAGCCATCAGTTTTAAAGTTAGGATCTTTTAAAGCAGTCTCAAAATCAGGCATCTCAAGAATCTCGAGAAATGCTTTCAGCCTTACAGCATAGGCATCAGGGAATTTTACAGCACGGTCAATAACGCTGAAATCCATATTCCCCGGCACACTCTTCTTTCCGGCGCCTTCAATCACGCTTTCGCCTATACAAGGGTTTCTATCACTAAAAATGGCCATCTCCGGCATTGCCCGACTTTTATAAAACTCATCATAAAGCACAGACCAGTAAGGATCCGCCAATATGATTTGCGTCCTCTCATCATACTCTTTCAACCACTTGCCTACTCCGGAAATTGTGCCGCCTGTCGATCCCGCAGCGATAAAAGCGTGAATGCGCCTGCCTCCCATATCTCTAGTAATTTCAGGGCCAAGCCCCTCATAATGCGCCTGAGCGTTCAAAGGATTATCATACTGATTGAGAAAAACAGCCCTCTCTCCCGCAGCCGCAGCGAACTCACGAGCAAGCTGCATATAATTTTGCCATTCTTCTGCCCGGATCACTGTTGCACCGAAAGACTTTGTTAACTCTTCTTTTTCCCGGCTTGTTTTATAAGGAATGACGATAACACATTTAAAACCCGATTCGCGTGCAAACAAAGCATCCGACGATGCCGTATTACCTGAACTCGCCTCAACGATAGTGTCTATTTTTGCGCCCTGTTGGTTCTTTCTCACAACATCATCGATCATCGCTTTTGCGATGCGATCTTTTACACTACCCGTAGGATTTTCTTTCTCCATTTTCGCCCAAACTTTTATGTTCGGAGCATGTTGTGGAGAAAGATAACGAATCTGCACAAGCGGTGTATTCCCTACACTCAACGCTTCACCAGTCATAAAGTTTACTTTCTTTCGAAAAACACCGCTTTTATACTACCTCCCTTCCGACAAAATCAACAAAAAAATTATGAAAAATTACAATGCCCACTAGCAAACCTCTAAATCCTTGCCTCCCCCCCGCCAAATACGTAGGATGCAGGTGATATGAGCGATAATACATCAGATGACGAATCCATATACGTCCGGCTTGCGGAAAACACGCAAGAGGTCCGGGACGCACAGGCCCTACGCTATCAGGTCTTTTACGAAGAATACGGCGCGCAGGCCGATGCCGAGATGACCGCCAGCAAGCTTGATATCGACGAATACGACGCCTACGCCGATCATTTAATAGTTATCGACGCCACCGGCCCCAAAGAAAGAATCGTCGGAACATACCGCATGCTGCTGCGCACAGGCGCCGAAGAAGTCGGCCAGTTTTATTCGGCCAATGAATATGACCTGAGCCCGATCCTCTCTAACGAATCCTCCCTGCTCGAGCTTGGCCGCTCCTGCGTGCTGGCCCCCTACAGAACCCGCCCCGTACTGCAACTCCTCTGGCAGGGCATCGCCGATTACATCACCGAACATGATATCGACCTCATGTTCGGCTGCGCCAGCCTCCACAGCACAGATATCAAAAGCATATCCAGACCGCTTTCCTATCTCCACCATTACCACCTGGCCCCGGAACAGCTCCGCCCCCGCGCCCTCAAGGGACGCTACATCAACATGAATATCGTCCCGCAGGAAGATATAAACGCCCGCCGCGTATTTGCCGAACTCCCCCCGCTGATTAAGGGCTACCTGCGCGCAGGCTCCTGCATCGGCGACGGCGCAGTCATTGATGAACAATTCAACACCACAGATGTCTTTATCATCGTCCAGACTCACCTGCTAACAGACCGTTACCGCAAACATTACGAACGCAAAATTCAAAAAACCATTGCCGGCGGCGGACAAGACGACGAAAAAATCCGCAATATTTCAGAATTCAAGAAATCCAGACAATCATGAGAACGCTCATCGCTACCCTTAAAATGATGGCCTTTGCTCTGCTCTGCCTCCTTGCCGTTCCTTTCCAGCTTCTCCTGATAACCTTCTACAAAGGCCGCTACGCATACATCCTGCCGCATCTCTGGCACAAAGGCGTATGCGCGATTTTCCGCATTCGCGTGCAAAAAACCGGAAAAATTTATACAAACTCGCAAGTTCTGTATATGAGCAACCACCTGTCCTATCTCGATATTCCCGCCATCGCCTCGGTCCTGTGCTTTGGCTCATTCGTCGCGAAAAAAGACGTTGCAAGCTGGCCCGTCTTCGGCTTCCTTTCAACCCTTCAGCAAACAGCCTTCATCAGCCGCAGCCGCGGCGACGCCAAAAAAGAAGCAAGCGCCCTCGACACCATGCTCGAAAACGGCAAAAACCTCATCATATTCCCCGAAGGCACCTCCACGGACGGACAAAGCGTTCTCGATTTTAAATCCAGCCTTTTCGCCATTGCTCTGCGCGAAGATCTCGCAGACATCATGATCCAGCCTGTCACCGTCAAGCTTCTGTCCGTCAACGGCCACCCGCCAGAAACACAGGAAGACCGTGACCTCTACGCATGGCACAGGGACATGGACGGCAGCATCGAACTCCACCACCATTTATGGAGCTTCGCCAAATCCTCCGGCGCCGCCTTATCCATCACATTTCACGAAACCATCCCCGCAAAAAATTTCCCCGACCGAAAAACACTTGCCAAAGCATGCCATGAAGCCGTATCCAATGGGTTACAGTTTTCAAAAGCCGCGTAAATAAAAGGAGCGAAAAAATGGCCAACATCCAACCCGAGGAAGTTTCCCGCTTGCAGAGCTATATGCAAAACAGATTTAAAAATACGGGTTTCGCCCTGAAAATTCGCGATAAAGTTGCAGATTCCGTCGAGGTCCTTCTGGATGGGGAGTTTATCGGCCTGATCTATAAAGACGAAGACGGTGATTTCAATTTTGACATGGCCATCCTGGAAATAGATTTGCCCGGTGCCATTGGATAACCCCTCTAAACATTATCCTTAAGTTGCAGAATCCCCCGCCAATTTGCTAAAATTATAGAAGTGAGCATATTGGGGCGGTTTTTTGTGAAAATACGGCATTTTAACACATTCCTTTTTCTTGCGCTTTTAGGCGCGAGTGCCTCCGCGCACGCCGCAGAAAGTCTGCATTTTAACGCCACCATCCCGCGCAGCAGCTTTGAAAAGATAAAATTCTACGCATCCAATGCCCTGGGCGAAGATATCCAAAACTTCGACATTGGAAAAACGGACCTCAACAATGACGGCCTCGACGAATTCATAACCCGCTCTAAAAACTGCGAAAAAACCCTGAAATGCCGGTTTTACATCTTCGCGGAAACAAATGATTCCATCTTATCTCTCGGCACATTCGAAGGAAAAAACCTGCTTTTGGGCAATGAGTTCCGCCACGGTATCCGCAATCTGCTCATTTTTAACAACCCGTCAAATGACTTTGATTATCATCTCTATACATGGCATCCTGAAACGTCGGCATACAGGAAGTCAGGCTCATGATCAGCGTTCAAAAACCCGCCCAGCGTTTTATCTTTTCGGCATTCATGGCTCTGGCTTTTATCGCCCCGACTTCCGGAACCGTAAATGCCGGAAGCACAGGCATAGGCTGCGGCGTAGGCGGCACAGCCGGAACTCCGGCAAACCCGCAGGGCGTACCCTGTCAAACACCCCCAGACCCTGGCGAGCTTGACGATCCCGACACAGGTCCCAACGCGCCCAAAAGTGAAAGCAGCGCCTGCGACGCCAACTTCATGAACCAGATTTACGCCAAAGCTTTTCTGGAGGCCGAACGCGAAGTCGTTGTCCATAACGCCCTGATTATGAAGCCTGACAGCGTGTTTGAATACACCTGCTTTGATCAGCAGGCCGCCGATGTCGCCATAATCGCCGGCCCCATTTTCTCCGAATCAACCCGCTGGTCGCCGACAACCGTACCGATCAACCCCGGCTCAGTCAAAATAGACGTTAACATGGGCGACACACGCCTCGATGACGGCATCGAAAATCTTGTGCTGGAAAGCCTTAAAATCTACGTCGACTCCAACTTCGCCCACGATTTTCTCGGCGGGATGGCAACCGGAGACAACAACACGATTTCAGGCACAATGGCCGGAATTTCACCTCTGCCTTGCGACTTCATGTATCTGGTTCACGACGTTGTACGCTGCGACGCCTTTGCCCCCCATGTCCAGTTCCTAAGCTTCGAGAGCTATTACTCCACCCCCGCCCTGCTCTCCACAGATCCGCGAACCCTGCCCGTAGCAGGCGGCGGACTGACACATTGCCCCAAAGGCCACCAAATCACCTCCGCTATCGTGGATATCGCCAACAACACAAACTGGACATATGCCTCCTTCGACCTTGTTGACACATTGCTGCCTATACAGCGCTCGCCGGACCCCGGCACGAGCGGAATATGCGAAAACGCAAAACCCATCCCCACCGGGGTCGTAATATCTATTAACGAAAAAGACCTGGACCCGGCAGGAAACCCGGTATCCAAGCATAAATACGAATATAAGGATAAAGTCTGCTCAAACCCCGCATGTTTTTTCGACCACGGGGGCGATTCCAGCGAAGGAAATGATAAATGTGTCCCTTAATATTTTGGAGAAGCTATTTGCGAAACAATGCTTTAATAGCGTACAATTGTAAAAGGTAGAGAGTGAATGGCAACCTTGGCAAAGAATATTATACAAAAGCGCTTGAAACGGCTTGCGGCCTTCGCGGCAATCGCATCCGTAGGCTTCTGCCTTGCCGCCACCGCGCTTCACGCCCAGCCTTTTGCGCCAAGCTCCTGCGACCCGCAATATTACGAATCTCTGGAAGCCAGAGCATGGCTGGAATCGCAGCGTGAAATCACCCAAAACCAAAACCTGATTCTAAAACCGGACAGCGTCCTCGAATACACCTGCTTCGACAGCCTCCTCGGCGAACTTGTCAAAGATGCCGGTGCGCCGACAGGCCCGGATAAACTGTTTACCGCAACCGACCGCTGGAGCACCCCGCCCGCAGGCAATATCGCCGCCTCTCTTACAAACCTTGTAGGGAAAACACTCGCAGCCTACGACGCAGCGGATTTCGACCACGACCTCCTCGGCGGCAGGGGCGGCGTCCCATACGTCCTATCGGGCACCATCAGCAGCGGAAGCTACGCCTGCAACACTATGAACGAGGTCTGGAAAGTCGCAAAATGCATGGACTTTATCGACCAGCCAGCCCATGACGGCTTCTTCACCTTCGTTGAATATGCCAACGACCCCGACAAGCGCGCCCTGCCTTCAACCTGCCCGAACAAAGGCCCCTACGAAGCCGCCATAAAATTAGCCGTTGTCAACGCTTCCACCCACTGGCACGAAGACGACCTGCATACCTACTTCGACTATATCTACCCCCCCTCAGGTGGGAATGCCTGCGGCGGAAGCGCCGGCGGCCCGAACCATTCAATGATCGAAACCGGCCTGATCGTTGAATCCACCACGGAGGAAAACAGCGGCGTCACCCGCTACGCCGAAACAATCTGCGTCGTGCCCGGCTGCTATTTCGTTCCCACGGCAGACTATCCCTCAACACCTTCAGGCGGCTCATCCTCAACCGTCCCCAGCGGCGGCTTTGACCATAACGTTGATCAGGCCGGAAAATGCTGCCCCTTTGGTTCAACATCATGCCCTTAAGGGTCTGTAGACCCGCCGTTTACCCTTTAATGTAAAATATCCTTAAGATATTTCTTAAGGTCACGCGCACCGGGTTTAAGCGCCGCATATTTCAAAACCGTTTCCAGATTCTTTTTGCGGTCAATCACAACCATATCATCCTCACAACTCTCGCCCTGAACCGGCGATTTCGTCTTCTCCACAACCTTTACCGTCGGCTTTACGTCCGGCTCACCCTGCCTGGTGCCCCCCTCCTTGTCCCTTGCCCCCTTGGCAACCAATTGCCGCACAGCCTCCAGTAACGCAGGATGCTCTTTTTCAAAATGCCGCCGCGTTTTACGTAGCTCGGCAAGCGCCTCCTTACGCAGCTTCTCGGTCTTTCGCTTGTCTTTAATCCGCTTCATCCTGTAAAACAATCTTGCCCAAAGGGCCGTTAGCCGCTTATATATAGTCCACTTAAAGGCTCTGCTATAATACTAACACACACGGCCACTTGAACGAAAAGCTATGATGCTTCAGATTTATAAATTTACAATGCGGGCCGGAGAGCCAATTCTCCGAAAAACCCTGCTAAAGCGCCAGAAAGCCGGTAAGGAAAGCCCCTCACGCCTTGATGAACGCCGCGGCCTCCCCGGACGCAGCCGCCCCGACGGAGCCCTTGTCTGGGTTCACGCCGCCAGCGTAGGAGAAGCGCAATCAGCGCTCATTCTGATTAAAACGCTCTTAAGCCGCTCCAAAGAAACAAGCATCCTTGTCACCACGGGCACCCTGACCTCCGCAAACATGATGGAAAAAAACCTCCCCGAAGGCGCTTTCCACCAATTCTACCCCCTCGACCACCCCGAATGGGTCGATACTTTTCTCAACCACTGGCAACCCGACCTGATCTTATGGATGGAATCCGAACTCTGGCCGAATATGCTCTCCTCAATCCGCAAGCGCAACATCCCCGCCCTGCTAATCAACGCCCGTATATCACCGCAATCCTTCAAACGATGGAGCCTTTTCAAAAACGCCGCGCAAAATATTCTGCAAACCTTCTCCCACATTTTATGCCAGACACACGACGACGCCCGGCTTTACGCAAAACTCGGCGCAAAAAATATTTGCGTCACCGATAACATTAAATACAACGCCGCCCCCCTGCCTGTATCTGAACAAGATTTAAAAGCCCTCAACGCCGCGCTGAAGAACAGACCGCGCTGGGTTTACGCCAGCACCCACGCCAGCGAAGAACTCATCGCGGCGCGCATTCATACACGCCTCAAAGAAACATTTCCCGATTTAATCACCATCATCGCACCGCGCCACCCCGCCCGCCGCAACGATATCGCGCAGGATCTAAAAGCCCTGCCTCTCAACATCCGCTTTCGCGGAGAAGAAAAAGCCCTTCCCGAAACAGAAACAGATATCTATATCGCCGATACAATGGGCGAGCTTGGCCTGCTCTACCGCAGCACACCTATAGCCGTAATCGGACGTTCCTTAAGCGATGACGGCGGCGGCGGCCATAACCCGATCGAAGCCGCGCAGCTAAACTGCTTCGTCCTGTACGGACCGCATGTCCAGAATTTACAGGAAATTTTCGACCAGATGAACGAAGCCGGTGCCGCCCTGCGCGCAGCCGGCGAAGGCGAACTAACCGAACATTTATACGATCTTCTCAGCGACAAATCCGCTTGCGATGAACTCAGGCAAACTGCATTTGAGTTCGCCAAAAAGAAGGAAAATGTTCTCGATACCGTCCTCGACATTCTCCGCCCCTATCTGGAAACCCTTGAAAGCGGCAGGAAAGCTTCATGACACTCAAAACACCGCATTTCTGGTACAGAAAACCCGCCGGATCCCCGCACCTGCTTGAATATCTGCTGACTCCTTTCTCCAAAGTTTATCAGCTCCTCTATACGCTCGATCAATCCATACACAAACCCTATAAAGCCAAAATCCCCGTTATTTGCATCGGCAATATCGTAGCCGGCGGCACCGGAAAAACACCAACGGCAATCGCCCTGCTTAAACTTGTCAAAAGCAAAAATCTCGCAAAAAAGCCCGTCTTCCTCATTCGCGGCTACGGCGGCGCGGAAACCGGTCCCCTCATCGTCAACCCCGGCATTCACACCTCATGGGATGTCGGCGATGAAGCCCTGATCCTCGCCAAACACGCCCCCACCATCGTCGGCGCAGACCGCGCGGAAAGCGCAAAAATCGCCATGCAGGAAAACGCAGACCTCATCATCATGGATGACGGCCTGCAAAACCCCGGCATCCATAAAGACCTGCGCCTGGTCGTCATCAACGGAGAAATGGGTCTGGGCAACCTGAAAATGATGCCCGCCGGCCCCCTGCGCCAACCCCTTGAAGACGGAACCGCCAACGCCAACGGCTTTATCTTTATCGGCAACGATGAAAACAACGTCATCAATATGCTCCCCGCCGGTAAACCCGTTACACACGCCACCCTCAAACCAGCCGCAAATCTGAACATCGACCCGCAAATCCCCTACCTCGCCTTTGCCGGTCTGGGTTATCCGGAAAAATTTTTCAACTTCCTCTCCCGCACCCTGAAATTCAATATCGTCGAAACAATCGCCTTCAGCGATCACCACCCTTACGACGAAAACGACATTAAAACACTTCATACAAAAGCGGAAAAACACGGTGCCAAACTCATAACAACTGAAAAAGACTTCATGCGCCTGCCAAAACTCGAAGGCATAGAGGTTGAAATACTGCCCGTTGAAATGACATGGGACAACGAAGAAGACCTCCTGCCCCTGATTAAAACAGTGATTCACCCTTAGAAGATGAACAGCAACGCCGCCAAAAACATTCGCTACGGCCTTGAAGCCCTCGGGCTTTCCATCATGCTGCTTGTTTTTCGGCTCCTCCCGGCAAAAACCGCCTCAGATTTCGGCGGCTGGATTGGCCGCACAATAGGCCCGCACCTTGCCGCCTCCCGCAAGGCGCGGCGAAATCTGGAACGCGCCATGCCCGGCCTTGACGAACCCCGCAAAAACGAAGTCATTACAGAAATGTGGGACCATCTGGGCCGCATCATGGCCGAATACCCCCACCTTGAATCCCTCTCCATAGATATCGAAATCATAGGCCGGGAAAACCTCGAGGCCGCGCTCAACAACCCCAAAGGCGCAATCTTTTTCGGCGCGCATCTGGGCAACTGGGAAATCAACGCCCCGGCCATCCTCACCCAATGCGACACCCCCGTTGATATCAGCTACCGCGCGCCAAACAACCCCTGGGCCGATAAGCTCCTGATGAAAATGCGCGCCATGGGCGGGCAAATCACCGCCCACGCAAAATCCCGTCAGGGTGGAAAAAGCATGATGGACACAATCAGGGAAGGCGGCTCCCTCGGCATCCTGATCGACCAGAAATACAATCAGGGCATCCCCGTCCCCTTCTTCGGCATAAAAGCCATGACAAACCCGTTTTTCGTCCAGCTTGCGCAAAAATACGGCTGCGCCCTTGTGCCGATCCGCAACCGCCGCCTTGACGGCGCAACCTTTAGCCTTAGTGTTTATAAACCCGTTGAAGTTTTCAACGCAGACGGCACCCCCCGGCCACCGGAAGATGTCATCGCCGAGGCCCACAGCCTGCTCGAAAACTTCATCAGGGAAGCCCCCAGCCAATGGCTGTGGCTGCATAGGCGCTGGCCCGGCGGCCCGAAAGATAAGGACAAGGAGCAACAAGAATGAGCAAACAACACTACGACTACTTCGTAATCGGCGCAGGCTCCGGCGGTGTGCGCTCCGCCCGCATCGCCGCCACACATGGCGCAAAAGTCGCAATCGCCGAAGGTTCCAACCTTGGCGGCACATGCGTCAATCTCGGCTGTATCCCCAAAAAGCTTCTGGCCTATGGTGCAGATTACGGCTACCACATGGAAGACGCCCGCGGCTTCGGCTGGAACATCCCCGAAAACATCACGCTCGACTGGCCAAAACTCATCGAAAACAAAAACAAAGAAATCAGCCGCTTAAACGGTATTTACAAGAGTTTACTTGAAACCGCCGGGGTTGAACTCTTTAACGGCTACGCCGCTTTTGAAGATGCCAATACCCTGTCCGTCAACGGCCAGCACGTCAGCGCCGATAAAATCCTGATCGCCGTCGGCGGCACCCCGCGCCGCCCGAAATGCGAAGGCGCTTCCTTAATGGCCACATCCGACGATGTGTTTCACTGGCCCCGCAAACCCGAAAACGTCGTGATACAGGGCGGCGGCTATATCGCTGTTGAATTCGCCCACATCTTCCACGGCCTTGGTGCGCACGTTACTCTGCTCTACCGAGGTGAACTTTTTCTACGCGGTTTTGACCGCGATATCGCCGCTGCGCTGGCCGAAGAAATGCGCAAATCCGGTATAGATCTGCGCTTTAACACCGATGTGGCCAAAGTTGAACAAAACGGCAATCAATACACCGTCCACACAAACACCGGCGAAACCCTCAAATGCGACCTTCCCATCACTGCCATTGGCCGCAATCCAAACATCGAAAAACTAAACCTCGATAACGCCGGAATCTCTCTGGCTCCAAACGGGCAAATCGCCATCAACGAAAACTACCAGACCTCCGCCGCTCATATCTATGCGCTTGGCGACGTTGCCAATAACACCCCCCTAACCCCCGTAGCCATACAGGAAGGCCACGTCCTCGCCGACCGCCTCTTCGGAAACATGCCAGAACGCGCCGTAAACTACGACAATATCGCCACAGCGGTCTTTTCAGCCCCGCCGATCGGCACCGTAGGGCTGAGCGAAGAAGCTGCGCGTGAGCAGGGTTTTGAACCCCATATTTATGAATCCGGCTTCCAGCCTCTCAAACACAAACTCTCTGGCCGAAACGAAAAAACGCTGATGAAACTCGTCGTTGACGCCAAAACCGACAAAGTTTTAGGTGCGCATATGATGGGGATGGATGCTCCCGAAGTCATTCAGGGCATCGCCATTGCTATGAATATGGGGGCAACCAAGGCCGACTTTGACCGCACAATGGCCGTTCATCCGACCTCTGCCGAAGAATTCGTCCTCATGCGCACTCGCAAAAGCTGAAATCTAAGTCCGGCCTCAATTAATCGTTTTGGAACGGCCCTCTTCACTGCCCGCGCCCAGAATAAAATCCGTATGCTGCGGCGTGGGAAAAGCTTCATCCCCCGCCCGTTCAGCTTCCTCGGCCAGCGCATAAATCCGCGCCATATTCGCTGCAAACAGCTTTTGCCCCGCATCCGACAAAAACCGGCGCTGGCAAACCTTATCAAGAAAATCAAGAACATGCGACGGACGCGCACTCCCCCCGCCTATCTCTTCCATCAAAATACATGTTTCATATTGCGTCACCGCATAATCCACCCCCGCAGACGTAGCAATATCCGCCTCCTGCAACAAACACGCCATCAGCGTCAACATGGCGTCATCCTCAAGCATCGCCCAATCATCCGACAGGTTCAGCGTCGAATACTGCTTATTCTCCCCAAGAAAATGAAACCGGTATGCCGCTTTCATCTGGTGCATCGGGTTTGTCACATTCCCCAGTGGCGTCACATCCGTCGTCAAAATAATCGTTTTCAATGCCTCCAAAACGATCTCCCCGGCACCGGCAGCGCGCAAATACGGCACAGCAAAATCAAAAGACTGGCGTTCCAGCCGCCCGGAATAAAACACGCCCTTAACCGTATTACCCAAACCGTCATGGCCAAGATCGTGAATACACCCGCCAATCAGCAACAGCGCAATCTGCTCCTTACTCAAAGCCCGCACCGTACCGCCGTAAATACTGTTATGAACCGATATCAGCCGGATAAGCTGCAATAAAACCTTTTTAAAATGCGCATTGTTATGATACGGAAGATCGTTCTCAACATCCCCCAAAACCGCCGCCATCAGCAATATCTGCACATAATCGGGGCTAGCGATATCAAACTCTTCACACGCCGCCACAACCAGAGAAACCAAAGACGGCGCTTGCCCCATAACATACCAGCTCCGCAAATAAGCCGCCAACTCCTCCGTTTGCCCCCCTGCTTTTTGATGCGTTGAAAAAATAAAGTCGCACTTCCCGATGGCCTTAACATCCTTTTCCAGCGTTCGTAACACCCGATCCAGCGCCCCTTCCACATCTTCAGGTCCGCCCCACTCATCCGCGCTCACCCCGCCAATAACGGGCTTCAACGCTTGAAGCAGCTTTCTCCAGTCAGGACGCGAAGATTGGGAACCGAAAATATTCAACATGAAGGATTTTTACTCGAAAAACATTAAGACAAAAGCAGATATAACACCCTTTTATTTTATGCCTTTTTACCCTCTTTGTAAAAACATAAAACTTCGAATTTTACCAAAATGCAGTTTAGCTTTGCGCTATCCCGCGCTTTCCTTTATAAATTTCATCCTTAAATATGGAGCTTTATAATGTCGCAACAATGGACACCCGATAGCTGGCGCACAAAACCGGTAAAACAAATGCCGGAATATGACGATCCGCAGGCTTTACAGGCTGTTGAAAAGGAACTGGCCGCCCTGCCCCCGCTCGTCTTTGCCGGGGAAGCACGGAGTCTGCAAAAAAAACTGGGCGATGTGGCTCTGGGCAACGCTTTTCTGCTGCAAGGCGGGGATTGCGCCGAAAGCTTCGCCGAGTTCAGCGCCAATAAAATCCGCGACACGTTCCGTGTTCTGCTGCAAATGGCTGTAACTTTGACCTATGGAGGCTCTCTGCCCGTTGTAAAAGTCGGGCGTGTCGCCGGGCAATTCGCCAAACCCCGTTCCAGCGATATGGAAACACAAGGAGGCATCACCCTCCCAAGCTATCGCGGCGACAACATCAACGGATTTGACTTCACCGCCGAAGCCCGCACCCCCGACCCGCAACGCCTGATAAAAGCCTACCATCAGGCCGCTGCGACGCTGAACCTGCTGCGCGCTTTTTCCAAAGGCGGCTACGCCGACCTCAAGCGCGTACACGGCTGGAACCTTGATTTCGTCTCTGACAGCCCGCTGAAAGAACGCTACGAAGACCTCGCCCAGCGCATCGACGATGCCCTGCGCTTTATGGCCGCCTGCGGCATCACCTCCGAAACCGTACCCGGCCTGCGCCAAACCGATTTCTACACCTCGCACGAAGCCCTGCACCTGAATTACGAACAGGCCATGACCCGGCAGGACAGCCTGACCGGCGATTGGTACGACACCTCCGCGCACTTCCTGTGGATCGGTGCACGCACGCATCAGGAAGACCACGCCCAAATCGAATTCGTCAAAGGCATCAAAAACCCGCTGGGCATGAAATGCTCTCCGGATCTCCAGCCGGACGAACTTATCCGTCTGGTCGATGTCCTGAACCCGGAAAACACGCCGGGCCGCCTGACCCTGATCGCCCGCATGGGCCATGAGCAAGTCGAAGAAAAACTCGCCCCGCTGGTCCGCAAAATTAAAAGCGAAGGCCGCCACGTCGTTTGGTCCTGCGACCCCATGCACGGCAACACCTATAAATCCGGCAGCGGCTACAAAACCCGGAACTTCGAACATATCCTGGCCGAGGTTAAAGGCTTCTTCGCCGTCCATCAGGCCGAGGGCACACACCCCGGCGGCGTACATTTTGAAATGACCGGAGAAAACGTCACCGAATGCGTCGGCGGCGCCGATGACCTGCGCGACGAAGACCTCTCCAGCCGTTATCACACCGCATGCGACCCGCGCCTGAACGCTAATCAGGCCCTCGAACTGGCTTTCCTGATTGCCGATGAGCTAAAAACCGCCCGGCGCGACAACATATTACAATCGCCGGGTACCACAGCCGCAGAATAACATGCCCCCAAGCGCCCTCACCATCACTCTGGCCCAGATAAACCCTACGCTCGGGGATATCCCCGGCAACGCAGGCAAAATGCTCGAAATCTGGCAAAACGCCGACAGCGATCTGGTCATCTTCCCCGAAATGTCCCTGTGCGGCTACCCGCCCGAAGACCTTGTCCTGAAACCGGCCTTTATCGCCGCCATAAAGCAGCACGTCAAAACGCTCTGCACAAAAACGGCAAACCTGAAAACCGCTGCCCTCATCTCCTGCCCATGGTCCATTGATGGCGCAATCCACAATGCCGCCCTGCTGATTGAAAACGGCGAAATCAAACACACGCAATCAAAACACCACCTGCCCAACTACGGCGTGTTTGACGAACAACGCATTTTCAAAGCCGGCCCCCTCCCGCCGCCGCTCGACTTTCACGGCCATAAACTCGGCATCCTGATCTGCGAGGATATGTGGTTTCCGGATGTCGCCGCGCACCTGAAAAAGCAAGGCGCACAAATCCTCATCACCCCCAACGCCAGCCCGTTCGAAACAACAAAAGATGAAACCCGCCTGCACCACGCCAAAAACCGCACGCAGGAAACCGGCCTGCCGCTGGTCTATGTGAATCAGGTCGGCGGACAAGACGAACTCGTTTTCGACGGCGGCTCCTTTGTGATGGACGGCACAGGCGCACTCGTCTTTCAGGGCGGTGAATTTATCGAAGAGACTTACGACATAACATTGTCGAATAACGAATTCTCCTGTCCCGAAAGCGTCCCGCAATACGGGGATGAAGAAGAACTCTACAACGCTCTTACCCTCGGCCTGCGCGACTACATTGTGAAAAACAACTTTCCCGGCGTTCTCCTTGGCCTCTCCGGTGGTATAGACAGCGCCCTGTCTGCCGTTATAGCCGCCGATGCCCTCGGCGCAGATAAGGTCCATTGCGTCATGATGCCCTCCCCCTTTACGTCTCAAGACAGCCTCGATGATGCCGCCGCACTGGCGCAAAATCTCGGCTGCCCTTACGAAACCATCTCCATTGAAAAAGCGATGAACGCCTTTGAAAGCACCATCCCCGGCCTGAAAGGCACCGCCCATGAAAACATGCAAAGCCGCTGCCGTGGTTTAACCCTCATGGCACTATCGAACTCTACCGGCAATATGGTTTTATCAACCGGCAACAAGTCCGAAATGGCCGTCGGTTATGCCACGCTCTATGGTGATATGTGCGGCGGTTTTAATGCGCTAAAAGATCTTTACAAAACGCAAGTCTACGCGCTTTCAAAATGGCGCAACCGTAACGGCGAAATCATCCCCCGGCGCATTCTGACCAAAGCCCCGACCGCAGAATTAAGGGATAACCAGACAGATCAGGATACCCTGCCCCCTTACGAACAGCTTGACGATATCCTTCAATGCCTGATCGAACATGAAATGAGTGCCGCCGAAATCACCAAACGCGGCCATGACGAACAAACCGTCGCGCGCGTCTGGAAAATGCTGGACGCCGCAGAGTATAAACGCCGTCAGGCCCCACCGGGCGTAAAAACCACCGCCCGCGCCTTTGGTCGCGACCGCCGCTACCCGATTACAAACGGCTTTACGAAAACCATTGAAAAAACAGGCTTATAGAGCTATCTAATAACGCCTGACAAAGAAAGATTAAAAATGACCGTAAAAGTTCGTTTCGCCCCCTCCCCCACCGGTATGCTGCATGTCGGCAATGCCCGCACCGCGCTTATCACATGGCTGTTCGCCCGTAAGTCCGGCGGTCATTTCCTCCTGCGCATTGATGATACGGATCAGGAACGCTCCAAAACCGAATACGAACTGGCCATAGAAGACAGCCTCATATGGCTCGGCCTGAACTGGGATGAAAAAGCCAACCAGAAAGACCGGCTGGCGCGCCACGAAGAACGGATTGAAAAACTCAAAGCCGATGGCCGCCTCTACCCCTGCTACGAAACCCCTGAAGAGTTGGGCCTCAAACGCAAATCTCAACTCTCACGCGGCAAACCGCCCATCTACGACCGCGCCGCTCTGGAACTCAGCAGCGCGCAAATCGCAAAATACGAAGCTCAGGGTCGCAGCCCCCACTGGCGTTTTAAACTCAATCACGAGCCGATTGAATGGAACGACCACATTCGCGGCGAAGTCAAATTTAACGGCAGCGATCTCTCCGATCCTGTTGTTATCCGCGAAAACGGCCAGCCGCTATACCATTTATGCTCGGTCATCGACGATATAGACTTTGACATCACCCATGTTGTACGCGGGGAAGATCACGTTTCCAATACAGCGGCCCATATCCAAATGTTTGAAGCCCTCGGCGCAACCCCGCCGGAATTTGCCCATAATGCCCTGATCTCCGATGCCGAAGGCGGCAAGCTCTCCAAACGCCTCGGCTCCCTGAGCATCAAGGACCTGCGCGAAGAAGAAGGGCTGGAGCCTATGGCGGTGGTCAGCCTGCTCGCGCGCCTCGGCACCTCCGACCCGGTCGAGGCTTTCGCCACGCTTGAACCGCTGATCGAAAGCTTCGATTTCTCAAAATTCTCCCGCGCCAGCGCCAAATTCGACCCCAACGAAATTTTTCGTCTGAACGCAAAAATCATCCACGACACACCGTTTGAGGATGTCAACGTGCGCATGGCCGAAATGGGCCTGCCCGATCTGGACGAGGAATTCTGGGAAGCTGTACGCCCTAACCTTGAACGTCTGCGCGATATCAAAGACTGGTGGGCTGTCGCAAAAGGCCCGGTTGAAACGCGGATCGAAGACCCCGAATTTATCACTCAGGCCGCCGCCCTCCTCCCGCCCGCCCCATGGAGTGAAAACACATGGAGCGAATGGACCAAAGCCGTCAAAGAAAACACCGGGCGCAAAGGCAAGTCCCTGTTCATGCCCCTGCGCCAGGCCCTTACCGGCATGGATCACGGCCCGGAGCTTGACAAGCTCCTGCTCCTTATCGGCCCGGATAAGGTGAAAGAACGTCTAAATTTCAAAGAAGCTGCCTGATATGGCCAAACATAATTTAAAAGAAGATATCTTCTCCAAAAGAAACCTGCGCAATAAAAATCGCCTTCTAAAAGCGTTTCAGGATGCAGGATATGATGCGCGCCTGACCAAAAAGGGCCATGTCGTTATCAAAAGCGAAGACGGAAAAGTCGCGACAATCCCGACCCTTCACGGAGGCAACAACCCCAAAAGCGCCGAGCGCCTGTACAAAACCTTTATGCAATCGGCACAACAACCCAAAGCGGCTAACGACTCCGAGTACACAACAACCAAAAAACCGCACAAAACCGCAACAATCCTTCCCTTTAAAACTCCCGGAAACGACTGAATAAACGGCTATATAAAGAAACCGCCTGCTCGGGGGGAAGCAGGCGGCCTTGGTTTCACCTTCGATGTGTACCCTAAAAAACCTCACGTGAAACCGGTGTAGGATTGGGGTTAGTGAGCCGTATTTTTAAGCAAAATCAAAAAATTCCCTAATTTCTTCATATCGCGCTCTGTCGCTTCGGGCCAAAGCAAATTCACCGTATTTTCAAATGCCCCGTGGCCTTCCACAAAATAATGATCACAAAGCAAAACCTTCCGCTTGGGGTTCAAAGCTGCGTATTCTTCAATAATATTGAAGGGCTTCTCCGCGCTTTTAATCAAATCTTTTAAACTGCCGTACATTCTTAAAGCCTGTCCTCTAATCTTTAATTCTTAACGAATTGTTAACACCCTACCACAATTCCATAATACTGTAAAATTTATTATGAATTCCTTTTGTTTTTCAGCACGTTAGTGCTATTCATACTGTCTTAACCTGTAGAGAGAACATGCAAAAACACCACAGCCCAACCATTATTTTAGTCAAACCGCAAATGGGGGAAAATATCGGCGCCGCCGCCCGCGCCATGCTGAATTTCGGCCTCACCGACCTGCGCCTTGTCGCCCCGCGCGACGGCTGGCCCAACCCGCGCGCAACTGACACGGCCTCCGGGGCGCTCGACCTTATGCCGCCGGTTCGGGTTTTCGACACGCTGGCCGAGGCCGCCGCCGACCTGCAAATTCTCTATGCCACCACGGCGCGGCGGCGCGACATGGTCAAACCCGTCTTCACCCCGCTCAGCGCGGCGCAAGATGCGCAAAACCGCCGCGAGCACAGACTCGGTTTTGTCTTTGGTGCCGAACGCACCGGCCTCACCAATGACGAAATCGCCCTGTGCCATAACATTATACAAATCCCGACAAACCCGGATTTCTCCTCGCTCAATCTCGGGCAAGCCGTTCTGCTCATCGCCCATACCCTGCATCAAACCGGCGACAATACACCCGATAAAGCGCTGGAACTCGGCGACAGCCCGCCCGCCACACACAGCGACTACGAAAATTTCTTAACCCGCCTTGAAGATGAACTTGAAACAGGCGGATTCTTTAAAGCCAAAGACCTCAAACCCACAATGCTCCGCAATATTCGCAATATCTTCACCCGCACGGAACTCAGCACACAGGAAGTCAACACCCTCCAGGGCATCCTCTCCGCCCTGATCGGAAAAAAGACAAACAACCGATGAAAACAAATATATTCTGTCGACTCTAGCCGTACATATCTAAAGCCAGCATCGGCATTGTCTTCGCATGATTCAGACATTGTTCGATGCGCTCCGCTATATCGGTACGCTGCTCTTGAAGCGGCTGAAGATGTTTGTTTAACATTGAAACAAACTGACCTCCGGTTTCATCCGGGGTCACTGTTTTTTCCTGCTTAGCCGCAGCCATAAGCTCATCTAGACTAAGCCTGTTTATACTCGCGGCCACAGGTCCATAATCTTCAAAACCAAAAACATCTCTTACGATTGAGGGCTTAACATCCTGATATCGAACTTTGGAAAACGCCTCGCGCAAAGTCCTGACACCTTCGAACATAATATGGACCTCAGAATCTAACAGCTCCATCCGTTTAACGACATTCTCAACCAAAGCCTGTTCATATAAAGAATAAATCACCTCAGGATCGTCAAGCAGCATATACCCCAACCGCTCATCATCCGGTGCATCCTTTAACGCCTCAATATTATCCAGCAAAGCCCTTGCCTCTTGATCTATACTCCCTCGGGCACATTGTATACGCTGCGCATCAACATCATTAACCCTGCCAAAAACATTACCCTGACGTTTAAGCAACCCCCGCTTCATACTCTTGTCTTCATACAAGGCCTCCAGCGCATCGCCTGCCTCCTCTGCATTCAGCTCCTTTCCCAGCAAAACAGATAAAACACTTTCCAGCGTTCCATCCGCCCGCCCTGTCACCGCTTCTGAAAGCTCTTCAAGCGGCGCTTCAAGCTCTAAAAGCGTTTCGACCAAAGCCCCGTCAACCTCAGCTTTCAAAGCCTTTACATTTTTTATTCTGGCTGCCTGTCTTTGATCCCTCTCCTGTTTGGCCACACCATCCGTCACAGCATACGATCTGTCCGGATTTTCCAGAGCATGCAAACACCCGGCAAGACTATCCTTTAATACCTTAAAAAGAAGTCTGTTTTTCTCTGTATTCACTATAATTTCGTACCCGGCCTTGTCATTCTTTACAAATAAGGGGCTTATCTTCGCACGAAATTTTTTGTTGTCTTCGTATGGCACAGGCGGTTTGTTCACCTTATCAAGACCACTAAAAAACGCTGCATTCTCAAACACAACGTTAATCTTGTCAGACAAAACCCGGTAAAGCCCGTTCTCCATATCATCCAATGTCGAAGTATTGACTTGGGCCAACAATACATTTTTATCTATTTCAGGTAACTGAATCGGCATATTTTTTTCCATAGCGTTATTTGTTATTGTGCACGTCTTTTGTCAGAATCCCCTTACAAAGTCAAGAATATTCCATATAACACGCCACAGACCCGCGCAAGCCGGGGCTTTTAAAATCAATAAACAAGCTCGCCCACCACCCCGGAAAACTGAAAAACAAACTATAAAAAAAGCCGCCCGGAAACAGGCGGCTTCTCATATTCTTGCTCTAAAAAAACCTTATCGTGAATAGAATTCGACGATCAGGTTCGGCTCCATCTGCACCGGGTAAGGCACATCTTCCAGCGCGGGAATGCGGATATATGTCACCTTAAGCGCTTTCTGGTCCACATCAATATAATCGGGAACCTCGCGCTCGGGCTGCTGGATAGAGGAAATCACCATCGGGATCGCCTTGCCTTTTTCACGCACTTCAATCACATCGCCGGGCTTGACCGCATATGAAGGAATATTCACCACATTACCGTTCACCGTCACATGCTTGTGGTTCACAAACTGCCGCGCCGCAAACACGGTCGGCACGATAGAAGCGCGGTAAATCACCGCATCCAGACGGCTCTCCAGCAAGCCAATCAGGTTTTGACCCGTATCGCCGCGCATACGGTCGGCTTCCTTGTAATAACGGCGGAACTGCTTCTCGCCGATATTGCCGTAATAGCCTTTAAGCTTTTGCTTCGCCATCAACTGAAGACCGTAATCGGAAAGCTTGCCCCGGCGTTCGCCGTGCATACCCGGGCCTTTCTGGCGTACATTATAAGGGGATTTAGGCCGCCCCCACAGGTTTGCTCCTATGCGGCGGTCGATTTTGTGTTTTGCGGATAAGCGCTTACCACTCATTTTCAAAGTCCTTTCTTAGACGTTTTGCTTCTTTATGTCCCGATAGACCAACAGGTTTGAGCTACGCTCAACGGAGCGCACAGTGCGCCCTCTTTCTCAGGAATATCGGGAGTTATAAGGATTTTTCAGCATTTGTCAAAGATTTTCACCAATCCAGTGAGTATAGCTCCTAAACCACAACCAGATCACCCTGAGCAATCATATCGCTAATATCGCTCCATTCCCCGGTGACATTTTCGATACGCACAACCTGCGCGCTGGCATAATTCGTACCCGCACCGTCGCGGTCCACACTGATATAGGTGTGGGACACCGTTTCACTTAATGTGATAAAATCGGCGATGGCATCGGTTATCGGGTCATAACCTTCGAGGATATCGACAAGCCTGATGACATCGTTATCTGTTTGAGAGAAATCAACAACACGGTTAAGGTTGCCGTCGAGAATGCCCACCCCCTGAAACACGAATGTATCGAGCCCAGCCCCGCCGTAAAGCGTGTCTGTTCCGGCCCCGCCATTAAGCGTATCAGCCCCGATATCGCCTGAGAGAAAATCATCACCCGCGCCGCCATTGAGAATGTCGTCGCCTTCATCGCCAAGCAAGATATCATTATCATCACCGCCGTTTAGGGTGTCATTCCCCTTATTGCCTTCCATCCAGTCGTTTCCGCCGCCGCCATTAAGAATATCATCGCCTGTATACAGCTCCGATCCGGCGCTGTTATCTCTATCACCAAAGATAAAGTCATCGCCCTCGCCGCCATCGAGCGTATCATTATCCTGATTCCCGAACAGGGCATCCCCGCCAATGCCGCCAATAAGATGGTCATTGCCGGAACCGCCGAACAACGTGTCATTTCCAGCCCCGCCATCCAATGTATCCGCGCCGTCAAAACCAAGGATGGTATCATCAGGATTTGCACCAAAAGCGATACCTGAAACGGTATCATCCCCGGCGGTTCCAAATGTTGTGACACGCTGGTTTGTCAAATCCGCATCAAAATTCGGGAAGAAGCGCAGTGTTTCCACCTGATTACCCGCAGGAGCCAAAAACTGGTTTTCAATGGTAACACTTCCCAAAGACGTCAGCGGATCTCCATCCCCGTCATCCACATGAACAATCAAATCGTTGAGAGCGGCAGCGTAGCGCAAAAAGGATATGTGCTGAACGCCCACCCCTTCGGGCAGATGCAGCACATCGGTTCCGCCGGTCTCGATAATCGTATCATTTCCACCTGTGAAGTAATAATCATCATCACCGTTGCCGCCCTGAAGTTCATCATCCCCAAGGCCGCCATGGAACTCGTCTGCGCCGCCGGTTCCGTTCAGCGTGTTATCAGAGGCATCCCCGGTAAAGACATCTGTGACTTCGGCAATATTCAAATTAAAAACCTGCCCGGTCAGCGTTGTCGTACCATCGGATATATCAAAGCCGAAGCTGTCGACACCGTTGTAATCCGGGTCCGGCTCATAAGTTAGCAACCCGTCGATAATATCCTGCTGCGTAAAGGTCGCAGCAGCCGCCAAGGCTCCGCCACTCAGATACAGCGTTCCATTCGGCGGCGGCGTTTGCAAAGTGAAGACACGGCTTCCTGTCGGCGTATCAATATCGGCCATGCTGAGCATTGCAGTCGTGAGTATCAGGACAGCATCCTCATTAACTGCGCCGCCGGTATTTGTAAGAACAGGCGCATCATCGACGGGATTCACAGTAACATCCACCGTTGCCGTTTTCTGCCCGCCATTGCCATCATCCACCGTGTAAGTAAAGCTGTCCGATCCATTAAAGTTCGCATTCGGGGTATAGCTTACCGTTCCATTCGGGTTAATAACGACAGAACCGTTCGCGCCATTTGTTACACTATCAATGCTTAAAATATCTCCGTCCGGGTCGTTATCATTGGCCAGAACATCAATCACAAGAGCAGTATCTTCCGCGCCTGTGGCGCTGTCATCGTTGGCAACGGGGTCGGTGTTGACCGGCGTGCTAAAATTCTCTTCCAGATAGGTTCTGCTATAGCTAATTCCGGCGAAAATATAGTTTTCGATATTCGACAACAAATCGGTAAAACCCAGCGCAAGATGGGTAACGCTCAAGGAAACGCTATTGATGAAATTATACGCGAACTCTGTAACGGCGTAACTGTAACTCACCGCATCTATGCCGCCTTGCCCGTCAATCGTATCATCACCAATCGTACCGAAAACCGTATCATCCCCCAGCCCTCCGCTAATGATGTTATGCGCATCATTACCGTAAATACTATCATCACCGCTGCCGCCAACCGCGTTTTCAATCACCGCGCCATAGGCGATAACCAGATTATGGGTCATGAAGCCGGTGCTGCTGAAATCCCCTTCAGTCAAATAAATCGTCTGCGCCTGCGAATGACCGGAAAGATCGAGCGTATCCACCCCGCCGCCGTCCCAAATCGCCACAGGAACATGGGTCATGGAAAAATCGTACTGATCCCGCCCCGCATTGGAATTAAAACCATAGGTCGTATTACCACTGCGCGTTCCGTAATCCGCACCGTAAATATTCTGGATCGCCAGAATGTCAATCAGCATCGGCGTGGCCGAATATTGCCATGCGCCCGTATCGTTCCAATGATCGCTGCCGACATTCCTATCGTTGAAATATGACATCACCGTCATCTGATGCGTATCATTCACCCATTGCGCATCCGTGTTATAACTCGCACTGCCGTTATAATTACCCGTATGCCCAAGCCCCAGAGAATGGCCGATTTCATGCAGCGCGGTCATCAGCGCATAATCACCCGGATCGTTAAAGTCAGACCAGAACGCGCCGCCGCCTGTGTTGGTATCAATGGAAATCAGGTTCGCAATAATCACCGTCCCAAACACGGTCGAACTGGAATAAGCACGCCCGTCATTACCCTCGACAATCGAGATATTCGCGCCGCTCGCAACCTCTGTAAAATCGAGGTCGGCCACATCCGCCCATAAGTCAAACGCCATGCGAAGCCCCGCCTTTTGATCGGTGCTAAACTGGTTCGACAGGCTGTATGTCACATTATTCTGGCTCCACGAACGCTCGCCCCGGCCCGTATCGCTCCAAAAACCATGCGTAAGATAATTTGCAAATGTCGCCGGGTCTGCCGCCGGGCCGGGTGCAAGTAAAACCGGCTCAGCCGTTCCCGCCGCTTCATATAAACTTTGCGTATAACCGACCATGTTATCGGCCTGCCCGCTCTGACAAGCCGCGCAACCACAACCAATCACGCCCGTTGCGCCGCTATCAAGGCCGGTCTGTATCGTTGCCGTCATAATTTGTACTCAATCTTTTTATCAGGATCAAAACCTGAATAAATGGTGGGCGGTTCGGGAATTAACTCGAACCAAAAACGTTCGAATTTACCAGAGAACAGCCGGAATAACAAGGTATCCGCATCAGAGCTAGGCCCCGCATTTAGCGCAGAAACATGCCGGGAGCTTTTCGATACGTTGGCGCAGTGGAATACGTATCTTGAAGATCATGTTCCATACTTTCAAAATCAGACACAGGAGCCGACACCATGAACGGCTCTACCAATACTTTATCAGTGGGTGATGCATTTTCAGTCAGTGCCGCCCGCCCTCGCAAGAAACCGAAACGGCGTTATACGCCGCCGTTTTCTTTACGCCTTACAGTCGATGAACGTAAACGGCTGGATGAAATGGCGGGTAATCAGCCATTGGGTTCATATATTCGTGATCGCTTGTTTGGCGAAGAGGCCGAGAAACGCCGAAAGGTCAAAATGCCTAAACCCGATACCGCTATGCTGGCGATGGTGCTGAGCGAATTGGGCCAGTCGCGGCTGGCCTCTAATATCAATCAACTGGCCAAGGCAGCCAATATGGGAACGCTGGATATAACCCCGGAAATTGAGCAAGAAATTGAACAAGCCTGCCGGGAAATTCAAGCCATGCGGGCACTGCTTATCGCAGCGCTTGGTGTGATGCCGGAGAATGATGAATGATTCTTGTCGGCAACCAGCGTGGCGGAGCCAAAAATTTGGCCCTGCACTTGCTCAAAGAAGAAAATGAGCATGTGGAAGTCCATGAGATTCGCGGCTTTGCCTCGCGCAATCTCATGGCTGCGCTGAATGAAACCTATGCGATTAGCAAAGCCACACGCTGCAAACAGTTTTTATTTTCGCTCAGTTTAAATCCTCCACAAAATGAGAATGTTTCGACCGAAACGTTTGAACAAGCCGTAGAACAAGCTGAAGAAAGACTTGGCTTAACCGGCCAGCCCCGTGCCATTGTGTTTCATGAAAAAAACGGACGCAGGCATTGCCATGCCGTGTGGTCACGGATCAAGGTGGATGAAATGAAAGCGGTGCAGCTTTCCTTTACCAAACGCAAATTAACAGAATTATCGCGTGAACTGTATCTGGAACACGACTGGACGATGCCTGACGGGTTAAAACAATCTCATGCCCGTGATCCACGCAATTTTACACTGGCGCAATGGCAACAAGCCAAACGCGTCGGCAAAGACCCAAAACAGATCAAGGCGGTTTTTCAGGAATACTGGTCGGCCAGCAATACTCAAAACGCTTTTACCAATGCCCTGAAAGAACATGGCTATGTGCTGGCCCGAGGCGACCGGCGCGGCTTTGTCGCGGTGGATCACCGGGGCGAGGTCTTTGCCGTTTCCAAATGGGCCGGAATCAAAACAAAAGAAGTCCGTACCAAATTGACCGATGAACAAAACCTGCCGTCGGTCGATGAAGCCAGAATCCAGATTGCCAAAGATATGACCGTGCGTCTGGATACCCTGTTCCAAGAACAGGCAAACGCATTTGAAACCCGTATGGCGCAGCTCGAAGAAAAGCGGCAAGCCCTGACGCGTCAACATAAAGCCGAGCGCCAAAAACTGCGCGATGCACAGCATTTGCACTGGCAACACAAACAACAAGAATGGCGGAATAATCTTAACAAAGGTTTTCGCGGTCTGTTTGACCGCATTACAGGAAAGCGCCGAAAAATTGAAGAACGCAACGAACAAGACGCTTGGCAGGTCAAATTAGACCAGCAACAGCAACGTGATACGCTGATTTTTAATCAGCTCGAAATTCGCCGTTCCTTGCAATCGCGTATCACGCGATTGCAAGCGCTGAAATCCTACCGGCTGGATGAACTGGAGCGCGATAAGTCGCAGTATCAAGCTATGCGTGAACAACGCCTTGAACAGTTAGAGGCGCAACGCCGGGAACAAAACCGAAGCCGCCCGCAACCTCGCCAACGCGGCCCGGATTGGGAATGGTAGCAATAGAAATCCTGATAAAGGCAAAGTAAGAGCTTGGATTATTTCCTTGGCATATATACCAATCTTTGGTAAATTATAAGGAAGGCAATATTTTGGAAAGGTTAGATAATGGCCAAAAATACCAGCGTTTCGCTTGGCGATCATTTTGAGACTTTCGTTGATGAACGGGTCAAGGCGGGGCGCTATGCTTCAGCAAGTGATGCCGTGCGTGCAGGACTTAGACTTCTTGAACAGGAGGAAACCAGACTGGAGGCATTACGCGCTGCCCTTATCAAAGGTGAGGAAAGCGGCATTGCCGAGGACTACGACATTGAAGCGATACAGCGTGAGCTTGATAGCGAATAATGCGCTTTAAGGTTTCAAAAGAAGCGCGGGACGATATACGCGAGATTGGCCGTTACACGCAACGTAAATGGGGCAAGGATCAACGCCGGAATTATTTAAACGATCTGGATAAAAAATTCGGATTACTTGCCGAAAACCCTCTTCTAGGTCGTCGCTGTGACAGTATCAGAGAAGGATATTTTCGGTTTGAATATGTCAGCCACGTTATTTTTTACAGGCAGGAAAAAGACTTTATCGTTATTTCCCGCGTTATACACCAAAGCCGCGATGTAAAGGCGTTACTCGGTGAAACAGGCAAGGCGTGAGCAACGCCTTGGACAACTTGAAACACAACGATGGAAACGAAAACGCAGCCTTGCCAGCGCGGCCCGGATTGGTCGCCCAGAAGGGCGCACTTCAAACAGGCCGGTTTTAAAACGGCATGTTTCATCCCGCCGACGAAAGCGTAAGATTTCGGCGGCGCGAATTTTTAGCCTTTCAAACAAAAAAGCGCTGCCAGCTTCATGCTGACAGCGCCCAAGTTTTTAGTGATTCCAGAAGATATAAATTTCTTCGTAGCCCGCTTCTATGGTGAAAATATCGCCGTTTAGCTCTATATCCCGGCCCATGCGCTCATAGTCGATATAGTACGCCAGATTTTCAGGAATCTGCGTGGACTCTTCGGTCAGCTCTTCCGCAAAATCAGCCAGTGATTTATAACAGCCACAATAATTTTCTTCTGCCGCTGTTCTGGCCTCCTCCAAATCGCCGCCGAAATTATTCAGCAACTCCCCGCCAAAATCCGGGTATTCCTCAATGAAGCAGGCAATTTCATGCGCGGATTGAAGCCCTTCATATTCGTTTAAAGCGTAACCTTCAAAGCCTTCATAGTCATGAATGGCGTATTCTTCCGCGAAACCTTCGGGGCTCTCGGCCAGCATCTTATTAACTTGGTTCCAAATATCGTCCAGATCATCAGTAGCATTGATCCAAACGCCGTGAAGTTTGCCGTTATTGTAAGCCGCTAAATCTGCAACATAAATTCTGATATCGGTGCTCATAGTCTTATCTCCTAAAATTCGGTGTTGAGGTTCTAAGCGAAGCATTTGCTCGCTCATGAACCTCTGCCGACTAGGGCGACTAAGGCGGGCGTGAAAAAGTCAAGAAAAATTGCGGAGGGTCTGCCCTACGTCAGTGGATCAGGCGGAAACCGTCATTTTTCTTTACTTTGAGGGGAATAAGAACCCCTCTATTTGTTTTAAAAAGGCGCACCTTTTGGTGCGACATATGTATTCTTCAATAATTGCAACACTGGCAGGCCTTTGCTTAGGTAGTAAATATTCTATCCAGTCTTTAAGTCTTTTATATCTGCCTCATTCATAAAGTATAGGCTTCTGTTTGCTCGGGTACAGGCTACATACAGTTTGTTCCTGCTTGAAGCAGGCAGTTTAGAAAAATCTCCGCTCGTATAAGCTTTAAATGCTTTCGGGTACAGCGCCACGCAAACATCGTCATACTTATCCAGCCCTTTAGATTTCCCCCAATTATTTGAATGGCAGAGATATTTGTTATGTTCTTTGAAAAAGAGTTTTACAACATTATCGTCGTAAAAAAAATTTTTTGATGTTTTCTCTCCGTCAAGACAATAAATACCTGTTTCTTCTTCTCTATGAGATTTGATATTTATGCCAAGGTTTTTCCTAACAAAAGCACAAACTGAAGGCGAACATCGATAGCTGTGAGAGAGCGTATCTTTATCCACAGTGATGCCGATGTCAGAAAAATGCTTTTGATACCTTGTAAAGTCGTCAAACAGGTTTTTATTTGTTGGCCCATCTCTGCTTGTATCAAATGTATGCTGATAGAAATCACCGACAAGCAATATATCCATATCGCTCCTGCATATTTCTTTCAAAAGATTGAAATCATGTCCGGCAAAATCCTGCACTTCGTCGAGCAAAAATTCGTCGTAGTATTTTTCTAGCCTCGCTCTCACATCGTCGATGACGTTATCAAGAACAAGCTTCGCTAAGCAAGCATCGTTTCACGACTTCGGTATTTGTCTGAACAATATAAACCTTCGGATCATGAAAACTCCCAGTAATTGTGTCAGTCCAAATGTTGTTGGTTATAGATATGGGAAAATCATCAATAAAGCTACGAAACTGAACTGATGATTTCGTAGACTGAATTCGAGAGGCTTTTTTAACCCTTTCAAGCCCTTCTAGTGTTACTTTCCAGTGACTATTAGATGGAGGCTTATATGATTTCCCTTGAAACTCGAAGTGCTGTAGTTGAGAAGCCGCCCCTTGCGAAATCAAACTAACCAAACGATATTGCTTTAGTTCTTCTGACTCAGGACCGTTCTCGATTTCATTTTTATCCAGTAAAACTTTTGTCACACCATCATTCGAAAGTGCTTGGCGATATAAATTAAGGCTTTTTATTTCGCTCTTGTTTTTGTAAAGATTACGATATTTAGGATTGCTTGTTTTTGAATACCATAGAATCTTATCAACTACTGAGGCTAAATAGTTCGATGTTGCGTATGGTGCGGTTTGAAAATTTATTTCTGATATAAAATTTTCCTCCCCAAATACCTCATCTAACAAAGACCGAACCCTATGGACATTCTCATCTCCAATTTGAACAAATATGGAGCCAGACTCTGTCAGCAAATCTCTGGCAACTGTTAGTCTATCTCGCAAGTAAGTTAAATATGAGTGAACACCATCTCTCCATGTATCACGAAACGCTTTCACCATTTCAGGTTCACGAGTGATATGCTCTGACTTGCCATCTTTTACATCACGGCTCGTAGTTGACCACTGAAAATTTGAACTGAACAACCCTCGCCTATAAGGCGAGGGGTTAGTTAGGGGTCGATTGTAAATCGACTGTCCTCTACCGGCTCCCCTTCTTGTTCCTCGATATATTTCTGGATCATCTCATCTGTGATATTTCCGGAACTGATAGCGCAGTACCCACGCGCCCAGAAATGTCTGCCCCAGAACTGCTTGCGCAAATGCGCAAACTCAGAGAGTAAAATCCGCGAGCTTATGCCTTTGAGCCATTGCACGATCTGACTTATATTCTGCGTCGGACGATAGCCAATAAACATGTGCACATGATCGCTCGCGACCTTCCCGGTTATAATCTCAAGCTCGTGCTCCATGGCTATCTGGCGCAGAACATCTCTGGTGCGCACCGCCACCTCGCCTGTCATCACCCTCTTCCGGTACTTTGGAACCCAGATCAGGTGCACTTTTAAATCCGTCTTCGTGTGGCTGCCTATCGTATAACGTCGCATAGCGACAGGTATAAACTTCTCTTCGCCTGAAGGCGAGGGATTTTAACCATCCCCGATGGGGACATTAAATTTTATGCCATATGGCGGATCGAAATAGATACACTGAACCTGCCCGCGTAATCCTTCTCGCTCCGCAAGCGATGCCATTACCTGTAGGCTATCACCCAGTATCATACGATTAGACCAATGCGCATCATGTTGATAAAACTCTGTTTTAGCATCTTCGCTTGGCAGTCCATTGAAGTCTGCAAACAGGTCGCCTATAAAGCCTTCGGCTTGCTCATCTGCTGCCGCTTGCGCCTGTTCGGTTTGGCGGCGCAGATCATCTATCAGAACTTTGGGATGAACCTTTTCCTGAATATAGAGCGGTGGCGCATGAACAACAAGATCAGACCAATCCTGCTCGTCTTTGCCCCGCCACACTAATTGAGGGTCGAGGTCACGGTTACGTCTTTCATAAGCGACGCGAACGGAGCTTTTATCTTTCTCATGAAGCACTGCTTCGTATTCGGCGGTCGGAATATTTTTACGCGTTGCATCTTCGTGGGTAAGGGTCTCTACCTGTTTATTGGCTTTGGACTTTGTTGTTCTCGCCATGTTATTGTCCTTTCCCCAACGCTGTTTCTATCATCTTATTAAACTGCTCTTCGACTTTCTTATTGAAATCATGCTCCATTTCAAACACATCCCCAAACTCAACAAAAGCCCACCTTCCATAGGTTTTCAAATTGTTTACGCCTGGTATCCAGTAGGCATCCATTGTGAGTTTCTTTTCTTTTGCATCTTCCCTTCGATAGCCTTTAATCTCAACGACCAAACTTAAAGGGTCATCATTGCCGTCGTCTATGTGAACAATAAAGTCCGGCCTGTATTTTCTGGTTTCGGAACCATAGCGATATGGCACTTCTAAACCAAGACTGTGGTTTTTAACGTACGCAATCACGCGTTCATGTGACTCGGCGACACGGCAGAATTCAGCTTCCCAGTCGCTATCGAGGATTACCCAGTTAATATGGGACTTCAGTGGATTGGTTTCCCATCGTTCCGTTTTCGAGGTATTAAAGCTTACATGCATCGTTGATCCAGTGGAGTTATACGGGTCGAGTAACGCCTTAATAGGACGATCTTTGCCCTGTTCAGCTTTCGTAATAGCTGCTGTTATCCTTGAACACGCCATATCCGCAAGCTCCTGATACATTAGCTGTGCGGGATAAGTTTGGCCTTTACATACCAGGCAACTATCTAGCCATTGCTTGGTAATACGTTTGAGCTGACCAAATAAGTGCAGTTTTGGCTCTTCACCTGGGTCGCGCCATTTGGTGTAAAGCAGGCGCTGAGTAAGGTTGAACAGCAAAGTAGAATGTCGCAAATCGCCAGTGTGAATGAGATTAAGATCAACAGCCTCACCGATAATACCCGCATTTTGAGTAACGGACGGGCCGACTAATTCTGGTGTTAACTCAAGAATGGAGTCTTCATTAAACTTTGCTGTAAGCCGCTCTTCTGGCAATTCAACACGATAACCCGTTACGCGGGGAAAACGGATTTCAAGTTTATCGCGTTCTGGGCGAACTGCTTTTACGTGGATAGTTTCTCTTGGCGGCTGCGGTGGGGCAACAACCGGCTTGGCTGTAAAGTCGAAGGGGATGCCCAAAACATCAGCATATTCAACATTGAAACGATTTTCTTCGTTGAGATCGTAAGACTGCCTCCTGAGTGCGCGACCGATTACCTGCTCACAAAGTAACTGAGTACCAAATGCTCTAACCCCCAAAACATGGGTCACTGTATTTGCATCCCATCCTTCGGTAAGCATCGAGACAGATACAATGCAGCGGATATTGCCACCTAGTGCTCCATGCTTCCCGACTGTATTCATAACCTCACGAAGAAGGTCTTGGTCGGTGATGTTGTCTGCTGCACGAACGTCTTTGGTACGTTCTATGATTTCGCGGCGATAGCGCTCGATCTCATCGGCTGCCATTGAGCGGAAATTTATATCTAAAGCTTCACCGGATTCCAGTTGTTCACTATCAATCAACAATGTGTTTGGTCTAGCCAAGGGATTGCCGTGGTCATCGAAGTTTCTGAATAGCCTTAACCTTCCGTTTTCAAGTTCAGTTGAACCATCCTCATTTTCACGATGAAAGCCAGATATATAATCAAACACTAGCTTGGAAGTAGACGTATTGTTACAAACAATAATGAAACACGGCGGGACTTTTATGCCTTCCTTTTCCCATAGCTCATAGGTTTTCTCGTAATGCCCATACAGAGCCTCGAGCGCAGTTTTTAGTTTGCTCGGAATACTCAAAGGATCAAGGGTCTGACCTTTTCCACGTCCTTTTTTGGGCATTTCCGGCCCAATATGCTTCCATAGCTCACGAAATACTGGAACTTCTGCGCCAGGAATATTATCTGCGACAGGAACGCGGGGTAATTTTACGATGCCGCATTCAATGGCATCCATGAGTGAGAAATCGCTCATAGTCCAAGGGAATAGCGTTCCTTCGGCATAACCAGAGCCGCTTAAAAAGAACGGAGTCGCGGAAAGGTCAATAATTCGGTTGATTTTGAGTTTTTTTGCAATAATTTCCAGTCCCGAAATCCAAAGACGGGCCGCTTCAAGATTACTATCCGCTTCCTTCTTTTCGTCTCCCTTCAAATCACCTTCTTCATCTTCCCCTGGCTTCTCACGATAACAGTGGTGAGCCTCGTCATTTAGTACCATGACGTTTCTCATGCCCATCAATTCGGGCACGACACGCTGAAGCATCTGGCCTTCTGTTTCCAGGGTATTTAATTCTTCACCTCTTTTACCTTTCAGAAGTGCTCGACCGCCAGCGGAGATATCCACGCGTTCGCGTAATTTGAAAGCGTGATAGTTGGTTATTACAATCTTGGCACGCTCCAAGTCTGCCAGCATGTCGTTTGGCACAATCTCACGACTTTGATAATAGCTGTCTGGGTCGTTGGGCTGAAGAACACGAAGGCGGTCTTTAATCGTTAATCCTGGTGCGACAATCAAGAACCCTCTTGTGAATTTTTTGCTGCTTGGCTGACGCACAGCATTAAGGGTCTGCCAGGCAATGATCATCGACATGACTGTAGTTTTACCCGCTCCAGTGGCTAGTTTGAGGGCAAGTCGTTGCAAACCGGGATTGGCATCAGCGTTTGCATTTTCGAGATAGTCGAGGAATTTTTTCCCTATTTTGCCTTCCTTCGGCGCGACTTCCGTTAGCCAAATAGCGACTTCAACAGCTTCGATTTGACAGAAGAACGGGCGAATGCCATTAAATTCATAATGTCGCCAATGCTTCAACAGTCGGGCCGTATCAGGCGTCACCATCCAGTCGCGCTCGTTAGGCAACTCTCGCCATGCATCTACATAACTACGAAGCTCATTAATGAACGAGACCGGATCATATTTCTGGCTACCATCTCCCAGACCAAGACTCTCATCAAATAATGATTCTTGAAGACCTGAGTTTTTGTGCTTTTTTGGCTTTGGGATTGGAGTGATGAATTCAGCTTTCCGACGAAAATTAACGACATTCTGCGTCGGTAGCCCGTTGACTAACTCCCAATGAGTTGATGGGTACTCATAAGGTGAATTCAATATTGGTTTTTTGAAAAAATCATCACTCATATTTTGATCAATAGCATCGATTCCTTACGTATTGCATCGCTGACAAGTTTTCTTCAGTTCCTTCTTTAAGAATTGCTTCTTTGCTCAGAAATATAAGCCTCGACATCAGCTTTCTTGGAACCTCAGCAGTCGCCGACTTTGAATCCTTGTAATCATCCTTCGGCAGCTAATCTATAAGCCGTCTTCTCGGTCAGATTCAGGTACTCTGCCACCACTTTTAAAGCCAGTATCTCGTCGTTCTTGTTTTAGTCCACCCCGAGACTGAATGAGAGAATAAGGGAATGTTGTGGAATAGGCAACCAAGAACCACTTTTGAGATCAGTTATTTGCCTGAATGTCTTAGGCATTTTCTAAAAGAACTAATACAGTTGAATCTTGTGTTACACATCCAAGGACGTTTTCTTGGTCGTCATCCACTGGCGAAACAGTGGTCGTGATTGAGCGGCGAAATGCTCACGATATCCAACCGGCGCACGGTTGGTCTCAATGAAATTGTCAATGGGATTCCAAAGGGAGATATGAAATTCTCCCTTGGCCATGGGGGTTTTGGGGGAAGTTTGGAGGCTCACCCAAATGGTGATTGAACGGCCAAACGTTCACTGGTGCATGATGGCTCAATGCCTGAATACACCACTTCAGCGCTTGCCTAAAAATTTTGCATTGCAATATTTGAAGTTTAGCGCGACCGAGAGGGATGCAACGGGAGAGCGGTAGTGTCTCCCTTGCCAAGATTGCGTTGGGCTATAAAATGGAACATTTTGTAGTACAACGCACATCTTGCATAGTTCCTTAAGCTTCATTCTTTGCAACAATGGGGGTCGTTGGAAGGTCTTCAGCGCATGATTTGATCGCACATCTTTGGTTCATTGAACCGACTGCAAGCAGGATCGGGTCATGCATGTTTCATTGATCTGAACAGATGAAGGGGAATTGCAGCAATGTCCCGTATGCAAGAACAGATAACAAACAACCACCAAAAACCTTTGCGGGCATTGATGTTGGCAAAGATTACCTGGATATCTTTATCCACCCGATTGGGGTTCAAATGCAAATCAAAAACGACAAGAGTGCAATTAAGGCTCTATCAAAAGGCTTACCGAGCACGATATCGAGCTTGTTGCACTGGAAGCAACGAGCAAGTATCACAGGCTCACGCATCTCCATGTTGCATGATGCCGGAATTGTCGTTGCTGTCATCAATCCGTTCCGCTCACGGCAGTTTGCGGACAGCCTTTGGACGATTGGCAAAGACGGATACAATCGACGCTAAATTCTGGCTTTGTTTGCTCAGCGCATGAACTGAACCTACATTACCGCCGGACACGCAATGCAGGGAACTTCGTGATCTCCAGACAGCGCGGCGGCAAGTCCTAGATGAAATTTGCGACCTCAAACGCCAGTTGCACACAACAGATCATCCGCTTGCCGTGCGGCAAATCAAAGCTAGAATCGCCATGGGCGAGCGGCACAAATCCGTTCTTGAAAAAGAAATCCACACCCTCATCGCGAGCCAGCCAGACCTAAAAACAAGTTCGACATCCTGACATCGATCTCCGGTATCGGAAAAACGACAGCTAGCATCCTACTTGCCGATAGCGGAGCTGGGGCAGGTCAACGCCAAGGAAATAGCGGCACTTGCGGGCGTTGCGCCGATGAACTGGGATAGCGGGATTAAAAACGGAAACCGCATGATCCGTGTGGCCGCAAGCACGTTCGCAATGCACTTTATATGTGTTCCATTACTTGCATTAGGCGATCGAATTCTTTGGGCTCATTACAAAATTTGGTGCGGCGCGGGAAGAATCCAAAGTCATGCGCTCACGGCTGGTATGCGAAAAATGATTATCATCGCTAATACGTTGATTGCTGAAAATCGCAAATGGCAGATTGAATGCCCTTGCTGATAGATTATCGGCCGAAAGTCTCGCTTGAGCTATTTGAGGGCTCTGCTCGACTCGGCCTGAAGGCAATTTTTGCTTGACTGAAAACACAGATGCTTGCGTAAAACGGGAAGCAATGTAGGACAATAGCGTTTCGTATTACAAAAACGACATACGTTCACATAAGAACCAATACATTCGTTGCAATCATTGGCCAAATACCAGATCAGTTTTGGATTGGATCACAGGTTGTTCAGTGGATTTTGCCGTTTTGTTTTTTATGTCGTCGAGCAGAACCTGCGCCATTTGTTCCGCACGTTCCCATTGATCGAGCGAGGCAACGGCCATTTCCAGAGCGCCGCTTTTTTCATATGTATCACACGCTCTGTCAAACATTTCTTCAATGCTGTCTATCTTGTTCGGATTGGCACCTTCTTCGCGCGCCTGAACCAGCAAGCGTTTAATCTCGACCAGATGTTGCAGTTCAGGCGGGGCGGTATCGTCAATCTCTGTGGGCAGGCGGGCTAACAGCCGGTCATTTTCAGGCTCTACATTGCCTCTAAGCCAATTCCAGAGACTGGTCGTTTCGCGCACAGCCACGTTCAGCGCGTCAGCAGCCTCATTGGAAACATAAACTGCACCATTTTTAATCGTTTCAAAATTATCGTAGACTTTTTCCGTGATATAGCCAGCCGTTACGCCACCGCCGAGGCCGCCGATGACGCCGCCCACGGCAGCGCCCGCAACGGTTCCGATTACAGGGACAGCAGAACCAATAGCCGCACCTGCCGCTGCTCCGGCTGCGATCCCGGCCAGACTGCCGCCGTTCGACACCGTTTCGATGAGGCCCGAGCGTTTCATGGCCTCTGGATCATGTCGAAGTGCGGCTAACTGCGTTTCACCGTAAGGAACGGCGGCTTCATAAACGGCTTCTGCGGCTTGAGCGCTGTTTCCACCGGCGGCCAGCGTAAACGCGCCGGATAACGTCCCAAAAGCCACTCCCGCAATAACACCGCCGTTTTTACCAAGGCGTCCGAATGTTTCAGCCATGCCTGCCATACGGTGATTGCGGTGTTCCACCAACATAGCCTTACCGTTTTCATTCAATAATGAATCCAGATTATTTTTCTGTGCCGGGTCATGGAAAATTGCACGTTGCTCCTCTAAAAGTTCGTTACGCCTGATAATTTCACTTTCTGTAAGAGAACGGTTTTCCGCTTTAGCAGAACGGTCTATGGCTTGTCTTTCTTCATAAAGATGGTGTGAATTGTCACCCGCTATCGCCATGTCGTGCTGGTCAATGCGAAACTCTGCGATATGACCGTTTGGTAGTTGAACCTGCGTGTTGAGCGTTCGAAAATGCGTTTCAAGAGGTTCGGCATAAAAATCCTTAACTTTGACAATACCCAAATTGTCTTGAAGATCAGAAATTTCATGACGAATAATTTGGATTTGCTCCGGTGTTTCGACAAGCAACCGTCCGCGCACCATATCTACGACTTTTGTATGATCGCCATCATAATCACCCGTGATTTTATCCTGAATGCGTTCCAAACCTTTTAATTCTGGGTGTTGAAACTCCACACCGGCAAACTGATCGGGATATTTTTCTTGAAGATATTGAAGAAAGTTTTGACCAAATTCAGCAAAATCAGGCATGGCCTGACCTGCTTGGTCATAAAGCTGATTTAAATTCAGGTCAGGATTTTGCAATCCTTCTCCCATTCCACACTCCCTATTTTAGATCGCCTGTTTTTAGTTTTTTGATATTCAGGCGCTTCTTATACTTTTACTCACTCAAGGCTTTTACCAAGCATAGATTCAGCTTTTTCACGGAACTGCTGCTCCGTTATTTTTTCAACCTCAAAACTTCTTTCTAACCGACTCAGGTAAGTTGCATCCTGTACCAGTTGGCCTTTTTCCCGATTTGGAACTTCTGCGCCCATCTTCATGCCTTTATCATTAAAAGCCACGCGCACAGGAACGCTTTCACCCAGTAAAAAATATTCATATGTCACTTTCGTTTCCTCCATTTTATTTCAGGGCCATATCCATGTTTTCGAGGTTAGGTGAGTTATCAATTAATTCAAACACGCGATCTTTGTGAATACCAGTAGCTAAACATAACTTTTCAATAGAAGCCCGGTAACGCTCTCTCAAACGCTGCGCTTTTTCAGGATCATGGGCCATAAGATTACGAACCCGTTCCGGGTGAAGGTTGTCCATATTGTCAGCAATTTTCAGAATCAATGCGCCTTGATGGCCCGATGCGATTAAATCGTCAATAACCTGACTGTATGGACGCTCGTCATTGTCCGGTTTTGAGACAAGGCTAACCATCGTAATGCAGTCTTCCGAATAGCCTTTTTGCCGCAAGAATGCTTCGTCAATACCGCAATCCTCAATTGTGTCATGCAAAAGTGCGGCCATAACAACATCATCACCGGCATGTGGAGCAATGATTTTCACATTTTGCGCAATCCTTTCGGGATGCAAAGCATATGGACGCCCAGAATGATCCGTTTGTCCCTCATGTAATTGCCGCATCAGTTTTAACGTATACCCAATATCGGGTTTCATAGCACCTGAGAACGTTCCTTTTGAATGTGTTACCCGCATAATAGTCCTTCGATTTTCCACCTCAATATTCTAGCAATACACGGTTAAGATATTATAAACACTGAGAATTTGTAATACTTTTCATTAGGGAATGGCACATTTGCACGAGAATCAATATTTCGAGTATTTTCAGGCAGGCAGCGAGACCGATTTTGTGTTTATTATCCCGCATTGAGTAACAGCTCTTCATTGGTGTTGGTATATTGCGAAAGAGCGCGGTACACGGTACGTGGAGAAACGCCGAATTCGTCCGCAATCTGTGCCGTGGTTCTACCGGATTGATGCTGTAACAGATTTTGCGCATGAACGATCTGGCAAGTTGACAATTTCCTCGGCCTGCCGATTTGTACGCCGCGTTTTCTGGCAGCTTCCATTCCGGCCTTGGTGCGTTCCCGAATGAGATTACGCTCCAGTTCTGAAAACGCATGACGTATCTGGTACATGCATTTTCCCATAGCGGTTGTCGTGTCGATATTTTCGGTCAAACACCTGAATGCAATATCGCGGTTTTCAAATACCTCAAGAATATCCAGCGCGTTTTTGAGCGAACGAAAAGCGCGATCCATTTTCCAGACAACAAAAACGTCACCTGCCTGCAAACTGGATAATGCTTGTTCAAAACCGGGCCGCTGTTTGGCGGTGGCCGATACACCTCGATCTTCAAAAATGGCGCTGCATCCGGCCAGCTTCAAAGCATTGAGTTGAAGATCAAGATGTTGATCTTCCGTTGAAACGCGGGCGTAGCCGATGGTGCGGCCAGAATTTTCCAATATGTGCTGTGCGTACATTTCAATCCTTTAGTGATAGACAAAAAGGAACCATTTTGTCACAATTCACATATTGCATTGCGGATAAAAAAAACAGCCCGTATCCGGGTGTGTTTATGCCGCCATTTTCCATTTTTTATTGATTGAGGACAATTATGAAGGTAAGTCAGAAGGGTTCCCTTTTGTCACAGCACAAGATACTGAAAAACATAGTTTTTCTGAGTGTTTTGGTTGTGATTTCCGGGGGCAAGATTGCGTTGGCACAGGATCAGTTGTTATCAGCTAAAGATGACTATATAACTTGCTGGAAACAGCCTTGTGTATTGGTTGCTGGTAGTGAGTGGTCAGAAAAAAATCCAAACGGTGTTGGAATAGCTGTTCGCATGGGAACACAGCCGGTCGTTACGGATAATCAAATCAAAACCGTCCTCACTCGAGATTTTAAAAAATATGGTATGACAAACATTAAATTCTTCTTTGAACAAAATGATGCGCCAGCTTCCGGTATAACCTTCCATATTCGCGGCGGAACAGAAGGAATATTCTTAATCGACGATGTGCGCGAACAAGTAGCGAGTATTGCCAAACGGGCAGCTAATACAAATCCGGTATTTCAGTAGCTATGACGTAAATTTAAGTGCTGTATCGGATGATCTGGCCTGCAAAACCGCTTCATCATACTGACCATCAACATCATCACGAATTGATTCTTGAGAATTCTTTTTCTGGGTTAGCCGGTCTGCATAAGTCATTTCTTCGATGTAACCACGGTCTTTCATTGCATCAAGGATTTTCTCCCGGCGCTGCGGGCTGGTGTTATCGTCTTCCAGTTCTGCAACAGCCGCTTTGGCATTGTTCAGATGAAATTGCTTCTGCGCCCATTCTGCGTAGTCGCCATATTTCGGATCGTCTTTGTATTTGTCTTTAATCGTACCGTCAGGATTGAGCATTTCGTTGATAAGATGTTGTTCCAGCCGTTTGCGGTAAGTTTTAATATCTTCACCGGTTTCCTGCTGCGGAATATCATCCTCACCCAATATTTTAAGCGCCAGTTTTTCCCGCCATGCATCGCCATCACGTTTCTGGAATGAGTCTTCCAGCGCCTTGACGCGGGCTTTCATTTGCTCGATATCCGCGCGGATTTGCTCAACCAGTTCTATGATCTGCGCCGTTCTGCGTTCCTTGGCTTGACGGCTTTCGGCCTGTTTGGAGGCAGTGTTGCTGGCAACAGCGCCGCGCTCCATAACACCGCTGACGGAATCACTGAGCTGGCCTTGCAGGATATAGGTTTCTTTTTCGGATAATTCATGTTGGCGCAACCGGTTATAATCCTCGTCCGGCAAACATGTATCGCATTGAATGAAGGTATGCTTTAACCCGCCGGGAATTTTCAATTCCGTATCAGTCGGCTTAACCATCGGCGGCCCCGCGTTGAAACGGCGCTGCCGAAACAGCTCGGTATTCTACGCTATACCGAGGATTGAGAATAACAGCATTATCCTCAATCACTGTTGATGAAATATCAGGCACACCGCGCCCCATTGTCCCGCCTCCCGTTTCGTATTGGCTTGAAAGCGTTATTACGCGCGCAAAATCGCACTTCTACCTTAACAGGGACAGATTAATAAATGGTTAATTCAGGTTCTATCAAAGCTGAAATGTTAATTCTTTTCGCCATGTTCGGTTAACAATTTAACTATTCTTTCTTGCCCTTTTTCTCTTGCAATAGATAAAGCTGTTTGACCGTTGTTATCGGTGACATCAGCTCGTGCTTTGCGTTCCAACAGCAATTTAACAACTTCGATGTGGTAATTGTCTGCACTGACCCAGTGAAGTGCTGTTGCACCATCTTTATCGGCAACATGAATAATCTTCGTGTCCTTATCAAGCAACAGCCTGGCAACATCAACTTGACAGTAGAAGCAAGCCCAATGAAGTGCTGTTGCACCATCTTTATCGGCAACATTGATAATCTTCGTGTCCTTTTCAAGCAATAACCTGACAACATCAATATGACCTTTAACGCTAGCCCAATGAAGTGCCGTAAAACCTCGAAGGTCGGCAGCATGAATAGCCTTTTTGTCTTTTTCAAGTAAAAGTCTGGCAACGTCAACGTGGCCGCAGATGCTTGCTTTTGTAAGAGCTGTATGACCACTGTAAGTGGCAACATGAATAATCTTTCTATCTTTTTCAAGAAATAGTCTTACAACATCAATATGGCCGTCAGTGCTAGCCCAGTGAAGTGCCGTCGCGCCTTGTTCGTCGGTAATATGAATAATCCGTGCATCTTTTTCTATCAACACCTCGATAACACCAGTATTGCCTTTAATGCTGGCCCAGTGGAGTGCTGTCGCGCCATCACTATCGCTAGCATAAATAATCTTTGCATCTTTCCCAAGCAACAATCTAACAACACCAACATGGTTATTTAAACTAGCCCAGTGAAGTGCCGTTGCGCCTTCTTCGTCGGTAATATGAATATTTGCTCCTGCATTTAGGAGATATCTTGCAATTTCAGTCTGCCCGTATAAGCTTGCAACCATTAGTGAATTTTGACAACCACCAGAAACTGTTTCTTCAATGTCTGCTCCATGATCTATAAGTGCTTTGGCCATTTCATCCAATCCATAAGCAATCGCAATTATAAAGGGCGTATCGCAATCTACATCGCTCTCTGTAAGCCGAACAAATAACGTAGCCATTTCCTCAGAGAAATTGGGAATCTTTTTTGTCAGTTCGCATGTTAATTCGAAATGCCGCATGGAAAAAATAACTGAGTCATATAAAAGGCTGGAATTTTGAGCGCGGTAGAGAACAGCGGAATCAGCTTGGCCTAGTAGAGAAACTAATTTCTCATTAGGTAATTTATCTTTAATTGCACCAATAATATCTATGATTGCAGCGGCCAAAGCCCATCTAATTGGCTCAACATCTTCAAAATTTGAAGGATGCATAAAATCAAGAAGTGTATTCCATAGTTCTTGCGTTTCTTTCAGACAAAGGTGATCATTGAGCAAGTTTCGTGTTAGGTGTTGAATGAATTCAATAAATGATATGGCGTCCTCTGTCTGTGTATCTTCATCTCCAGCTATGAAAATCTGCCGAAATTCGCCCAGGTATTCAGGGGCATCTTCAAGGTATTGAAGATATTTTAGAAAGAAGCTTTCGCCTATAATGTCCGGTTCAAAAGGTTTTAATAAGATTGCGTTGTCATCGGTAATAACCTTCTGACAGATTTTTTTGATATCACCAAAATGCTTAGGCTGAGAATTACAGTTACCTGCTACTTTAATGAGGTCTTTGTAGGCAACACCGCGCCGCGCTGTTGCCACGGCAATAAAATGTGATGCCCACCTTCCATTCAAACCCAAGCCCTCATATTCCCACGGTAAACGCTTCTCTCCTGAGAGATAATAATTTATTAATTCACGTCGATTCCATATTTCAAAATCTTTACCTGAATTAACCGCATCGGCTACAAGTGCTGCAAATAGGGGGCGATATGCACCTTCCGTATTTAAAAGATATTCATGAGCTTCCTCAATTTGGCTGCTTTCTATATCTATACCAGTTCGATTAGCAATGATTGATTTAATGATTGTTTCTTGATCTTCTGTTACCTCCAAATTAAGCGATTCTAACTTAAAAAAATATTCTTCATTACGATTATGGCTTGATCCGTCACCGGAAAAACCCCAGCGTTTGTCACTGTGTAATGGCTCAGAAAATACATGGTCGATGAGGAGCAGTCTAATCTTTGGGACAGCCGGGTCTAAACGGTGAGCCATCAATTTTAAAACCACTTCTTCAAAGCCATACAGGTAATCAATGATAATCAGCGTTGGTTTATCCGGTGTCCAATACACCCATTTTTCCGGCTCGGCACGATCTTCTTTATGCAGAACGCGGCAATCCCAAGTTTTTAGTTTCGGCGAATCGTATGCCCACTGAATGGCCAACCGCGTTTTTCCCGAGCCGGAAGGCCCGGAAATGGCCCAAATTTTAAATTGACCATCAGCCTCGATAAATTTATCGAGTAACTCACGTTCATCATCCCGGCGAACAAGTGGAAGTTCATCAAAATTATAGGGATCGAGCCATTTTTCTTTGCCTATGGTAGGCTCAATTTTGTGTCTTGTTTCAGCAATTGTTTGCTCTGAAGACCGTGCTTGCTTAACTTCCGCAGGTGGCTGTGATGGCTTTGAATGAAGTTGCTTAATTAAATCAGGTGCCTCACGAATAAAATCTTTGATGGTCTTTTCATATTCAGAATGTAATAGAAGCCGTATTTTTTTATCCTCACTTTCACAATCTTTAAGAAATTCCGCCAATAAGTGGATAAGTGCCACATCTAAAGATTTGGCAGCAGTCTCTATTCCAATTTTCACTATTCCAGACTGTATATTTCTATATCTTCCTTGACGAAAAACTTCAGCTAGGCCAGCAGTTCTTTCATTTAATTCATCTCGGAAATTTTTTTTGCGTTCTTTCGCCTTCGTTTTACTCAGAAATTTACGATACTTACCTTCACTCACCCACTTCATTAAAAAATCGAAAAGATGAATGAAATCAAGCCGTGAGTAGGATTTGTACTCGCGGTGCTTTAGATTAGGAACATTTTTCCCATCCTTTATTACCCAATCACGCACACCGCATTTCGTGATTTCTTCAAAAAGTCTTCGGTAGTTTTTATCTTTAATAGATTCAGCTTTGTATTTATTAACTGCCTTATTTTCGTCTTCCACACCTGCTTCCCCGAATAATTTCGGGTAATAGTTTAACCAAAAAAACGAATGAACGTTTTTTTCGCTTAATCTTATGGATTGGAAAAATCAAATTATTTAGGCTCGCCTATATTAGGATTACCAGTACCAGATGAATATTTTCCCGATTTTTCAGCTTTAGCCAGCTTCTCACACAAGTTCATAAAGTCATCAAAGCTTTTTTGTGATGGAGACAAATCCCTGATCTTTAGCTTTAGCGCATCCTTCATGTGATTAGCGACTGGAATGTCATGGTCTTCAGCGTCAATTGCTAATGCGATTAACAATTCAGTGCATATGTAATCCCAGTTTTGCGCGTTAAATATGATGTGAACTTTATCATCCTTGAGTTTTATCTTTAACGATTCCGAGCCGTGTGATCTTTTTCGTGTCAATGTTCATGTTCCCGACCTGAGTTTCGCCTAGCCCATTTCAGGGCGCGTTATTTCCATAGCACGGATCGTTGGTCATAGGCAAGAATTTATTGCAACACATTGATATAAAGTATCAATTTATATCTTTATCTCTCTGATTCTTTAGCTTGGCATATGTGCGCCGTACACGAACGCGTACATAACTGCGAACACTTCGTACACATTTTCACGATTAGAGTGAAGTTGTTTTGGAAACTGTCGAGGCACGAGCATGAAAAACAAATCATGTTGAATGCACATCTATCGCCGCTTTTCTGCTTTGCGCGGGAGTTGTTTTATCCATCACGCGTGAATGGATATGGGCTTTATGTCTTGGTACTGCTGTGTTTCTACTTTCGCCAAAATTTTTTATCGACATTAACGATAGAGGATGGTTATGGATCAGATATTCAATGAATTGCATCATATTTATTCTAAGCATAAAAAAGCATTACAGGGATTAGTCAGCAAGGTTCAGACGCTATGTGAAGAAGCGGAGAGTCTTAAAGATAAAATCAGTGTTATCCCTAACGGTAACAATTTGCCAACCGCGCAGCTTGAAGCAGTGATCACCGAAGCCGAGCAGGTATTCCCGCAAAAGGTTCATGTGTTTAATCAGGCCGTACAGGCGGAAAAAGGGTTTAGTACCGAGCATAATCTGACAAACAAGGCTGGCCAGCCGAATCCGGTTGTGACCAGTCTACTAATTGCTATAGGCGTCTTTTTCGATGCGGGCATGAACAGTTCTTTTCTGTATAGCGCCCATATGGTCGCCGGGCCGTTTGCCGCATTGTTGGTGAGCTTTACATTTTCCCTGACCATTGTTGTGACATGCGTTTGCGCCGGATATTTCATTGGCCGGTTTCTAAGTTACGGCAAAAACAGTACCGATCCCGATATCCCGGAATTCAAGAAAATCAGAAGCCGCGCGCGGTGGCAGTTTCGGGTTTTTATTGGCGTCATGATCTTTTTGATATTGACGATTGGGTTGATCCGCTCGACCGAGTCTCTGGATGACATTCAACATTCGCTGGCGCATTACAGCGATTTAGCAACTACGCCGGAAGCGGTTTTCCTTGTTTTGCTCAATATCTGTATCGCAGTGTTTTCCTTCCACAAGGGACGCACCGGATTTGCGCATCCTTACGGGGATTACAGTAGCTATCAAACAGCCGTGATCAATGCCCGCGAGGATTTACAACAAACTTATGCCGATTACGTTGAAGAAATAGAAGATATCTGCGAGGCAGTAGAAAGTGATGCGGACTTGCAGGAAAAAGCACGGACAAAATCCATAGCGCAGCACAGCAAAAAAGTGAGCGCGTGTCATCAGGCGTATCGCGCATTAGAAAAGGCTGTGCAGAGCGCCAAAAGCCGATTCTTGGCAGAAATCACCAAAATAATTCATACCCAAAGCGTGATTACAGGCAAAAGCGAAACCCTGCCTGACGGTTTGCTGGAACAGTTTTCATTTAGCGATGTAACCGATATTGCATTGCCCGATTTTTACCAGCCGCCCAAAGGCCGGGATAACAAAGCAGCGCTTACCAAGGCTAAAGCCGACGCGCTCAGGCACTTAAGCAAGCTCTTCAAAAACGCCATTCAAAGCTGATTTTTTATGGAGACATTCTCATGAGACGAAGAAGACAAAAAAACGATTTACCCAAAATTTTGATGTTAAGCGGCGTATTGGTTGCCTGTATGGGCGGCCTTGGCTACGCGGCGTTAAGCACAATGGGTCAAAAAATACCCGATCAATACGGTTGTTATGAGGATATTAAGCAGCGCCATACATTTGTGCTTTTTGATGCCAGCGAACCGCGCCTGAATGCCCAGCAGGAACGCTCGGTGCGCAATTATCTGGACAAAGTTTACGACAATCTTGGCCCTAATGAAAAACTATCCTTTATCACCACTGAAAGCGATCAGATCAGTTCGACGCCCAAGGCCCGGTTTCATGTGTGCGGCGCGGCCCGGAATTCGGAAGAGATTGAGGCTGTAGGTGGACAAAGTGCTTCGGCAGGTTTTTTAAAGAAACAAAGACAGCGTTTGTACGACAAGATGTATGCGCCGCAAGTTGAAGCCCTGTTGTCGCAAACACCGGATGAATCGCGCAGACAAAATTCACAATCGCCGGTGCTGGAGATGATCAAAAACATTTCCAGTATGCGGGATTTCGTGCCGGGCAGCCGCTTGATATCAATCGGCGATCATTTGCAAAACTCGGAGAGCGCACAGTTTTGTGTCACACAAGGCCACATGCCCCCATTCCGTATCTTTCGTGAACGTGAAATCTATAAACAGCGATTAGTGCCGCGCTCAATGGACGGTGTAGATATTACAGTATTGTTGTTACAGCGCTACGGCTACGGAAAAGGATTCCTGAAATACTGCAAAAACGAAGAAGAGCTCACCAAATTCTGGCGCGATTATTTTGTCGGTAACGGCGCGGTAAATCCCGAATTCATCCGTATTCGCAGCGGTCACACTGGCGGTTAAGCCATGAACCGGCAACACATGTCCCACCGGCCCCAGTCCAGCCTGCTGGCGATTGCCAGTATTGCGGGCGGGTTGGTGTGGTGGGCACTGCAACTGGATGCGCCGCTGGCCGGTGGTCATGTGGATTGGTTTTCGGCGTTTGTTTATTTCATGGCTGGGCTGTTTTGCCTGCATACCGTCATCCGCCTACTGGAAAACCTCTCTAATTTCATAGACTTTCTAGCAAGCCGCAAACCATCGGGTCAGCACGGCAGCGCCGCATGGGCGAGCGTTAAAGAATATAAACAGGCATTAACAAAAAACAAATGCGGCCCGTTCTGGGGCCGCGCCTTGGACGGTTCCCGGCCTGCGTTGTTCTTTGATTATGCCAGTAATGCGATGACCGTAGCACCAGCCGGATCGGGCAAAGGTATTTTTACGGTTGTAACCAATATCATGAGTATTCTGTACAGCAAAGTGATTGCGGATTTCAAGGGTGAACTGGTTTGCATATGTAAGACTATATTGGAAGCGCGTGGCGAGATCGTCCGCGTTCTTAATCCCGGTAATTTATTTTCAGAAATCATCGGTCAAAGCGATTTTTATAACGCACTGGATATTATCGCAGACTGCCTGACGCGCCCCGGCGGTTTGCGCGACGTGATGGATCTTTTGCGGGAAATGTGTGCACAAATCCTGCCCGAACCCGGTGACAAGGAAACAGACCATCCTTTTTTCCGAAAAGGAAGTCAGGAGTTAATTTCAAACGGTATTTTGTTTGAAGTGATGGTGGATTTATATGATGCCACAATATGTTCCGTTGCTTTATTAATAGAGAACCGCACCCGCCTTGAAGATATGGCCCGATGGGTTGCTGGCGTGGATATTGAGGGCAAACCCCATCCAGACGGCCCGTTTCCAATTGAGCATACCGAATGGGCGCAACTACACGATCCTGTGGATGTCGCTGCGTTTGCGAAGCTCATTCGTGCAAAAGCAAGTGAATTGGTTAATCTCATATCCGCTGTTGATAGCCGTACATTCGACAGTTTTCTTACAGGTGCGCAACAAGCGTTGGCCCCATATCTCTTTGGCCGAATAGCGTCAGCAATGGGACGCTCAACCTTCAAGATGAGTGATCTGAAAGAAGGTGATCGTCCGACTTCGTTATTTATCGTGGTCGATGCCAGCCGTATGGAGGCATACAAAGCATATGTCGGGCTGTTACAGTGGTGCTGTATGACGGCTGTCAAACGCCATAAAAATAAAGAGCGGCCTGTCTCTTACATTCTTGATGAAGCCACCAATTACAAAGTAAACGGCCTTGAAAATCTGCTTACGTGGGGCAGATCGTATGGCCTGCGTTTGCACCTGATTTTTCAGGACTTGGCTGCATTCGAGCGGGTCTATGGCAAAACCGCACTTGATACCTTGTTGAGCGAAACAGAAATCAAACAATTTTTGCCGGGGCAGCGCTCACCTAAAACACTGGAACTCATTTCCAAACAAATGCTGGGCGACCAATCCATGATGGCAATCGGCACCAGCCGATCCAATGAACAACCCGGCTTAAGTGAGAACTTGAGCGAGGCGGGCCGCCCTTTGGCAACACCCGATGAAATCAGGCGTTTGAAAGCCGGGATCTTATTCGTGCGCCAGCACCGCCCGATTTTGTTCGAGCCTGTTTCATACGCAGAAATCGAGCCGTGGCGCTCACAGGTCGGAATCAACCCGTTCCACGGCAAACCCTTTAAGAAGAAAGTCAAGTTCAGATTATAGGAGAACAAATAAATGAAAACCTATTCCCCCAGAAAATTTCGCCCGCTGCTATGGGCCTCAACGCTGCTGCGCGGCTTGGCTTATCTGCTGCGTCACTGGTTTTTGGTATTGATTGCAGCATTGGTGATTTCGCCCATAGGGCCGCATCTGCTGGTCTGGTACAGCTATACCGATTACGGCGCATACAAAGGCATGAATGAGTGTATTTATCTCGGTGGTGGCGGGCTGATTGAAATCAATGACGGCGATATCTGCCCGGTCATTGTGATCTTCGACCGGCGGGATATGGATTAAACCCAGAAAGAATAATTATGAATTTGCCGTCCGGCCCGCTTGCTCCGGGTGGCTGTTACAAACATGCAGGCAATTCTAATAAGGAAATTACAATGAATGATGACAATGTAAATACGGGCCGCAAGCCCGATCAGATCGCTTACTCGGTCAAAGACAGTCCTGACGGCAAGGGATACTGGAACCGGGTGGGCGCACTTTGGAACCATAAAGACGGACATGGCGCAGAGCTTGTTCTGGACAGCATTCCAGTTGACGGACGCATTTCCCTGCGCGACCAACGCGATCAACGCATGCAGGACTATCAGGATGAACGCGATACGCGCCAGCCGGTGAATAACGCTCAATCGCGCAGTCATGGCCGGGAACGGTAACAAAGGCATAAATAAATACCATTACCGGGAAATATCCTCGCGAACGACAAGTTTTGCGGGGAAACATCCGGAGCTGGCTGGAGATATGCCCGATAGCTTTCGCGAAGCGCCCCCCAATCGCCGTGAGTTTGACCATGCACGTGATCGCTACATTAGTTTGCAGCTTAAAGCCATGGAGCAAACCGAAGCGCAGCGGCGCGGTGAAAGTGAACGCAGTGGCCGCAGCTCTGAAATGGTCAAGCTAAGCAAACCCTTTCCTGAATTGCGCCCCAGACTGGAACAGGCTCCAATCCGCCAAGCCTTTAACCGCGCATGGCTGCGCGAGCAACGCGAAGCGAGGCTGGCCGAGCTTGAAAGTCAGCGCCAGCAGAAGCAGCAAGACGCCATTCAGGAGCGAGCGATTGAGCAATCCGCAAAAAACATGGAAAGAGAATGGGCGAGGCGGGCGCAAGATCAGTATGGGCCGCAGCGCTAGATTGAATTGATTACTTTGACACGAAAAAAATGAAGCGTTTTCCCAAAAAATGACACCGGCAGCGTTAGATTTTTATTGCCCGCCGGTGAGAAATATGTTCTCTATTTGTTCACTTTTGATGCGTTTCGAACAGAGAGAGGGACACAGCTACTAACCAATACATCACAAGGCAAGGCCTTGAAATAAGGAGGGTGCGATATGCACGACAAAATCATAAATACCGATAACGAAGTCACAACAAAAGACGCCGCTACACCGCTAAAATTTGAGCGGGACAATTACCGGCATCATCTTGATGGGTTTGATCTCACGCGGAAACAGCAAAATGAATTGCTGGAATCACTATGGGCGATCATGAGCACGCTAGTCGATATCGGCTGGGGCGTTGATACGGTGCAGATTTTACTGCCCGATCTGTTTGCAGAAGTTGCACCGGATTCTGAAAAATTGCTAGAGTCTGGGAACACGTCTGAATTTGATCAGGCCGCTGACACTTAACGAAAGGTAGAAGAGGATGACAAACGATATTCCCACAAAAGCGCTGATTTATTGCCGGGTTTCCGATACCAAGCAAAAGATAGAAGGCAGCGGACTGGAAAGTCAGGAATTCCGCTGCCGCCAATATTCGGCAGAAAAAGGCTACGTGGTAGACCAAGTGTTTCACGATGATGTATCGGGCGGCGGTGACTTTGCCAAGCGCCCCGGTATGATTGCGCTGCTGTCTTATCTTGAGAAAAACCAGAAGACCGGTTTTGTCGTGATTTTCGATGATCTCAAGCGCTTGGCCCGCGATACGATGTTCCACTGGCAGTTGCGTCACGCTATGGCGAATTTCGGGGCGCGGCTGGAATGCCTGAACTACAAGTTCGATGACAGCCCGGAAGGCGAATTTGTAGAAACGCTGTTTGCTGCTCAAGGCCAGTTGGAGCGCAAGCAGATCGGACGGCAAACCCGGCAAAAGACACAAGCCCGGTTGGAAGCCGGTTATTACGCTTTTGTCGCCCCTGTTGGCTACCAATACCGCAGAACGAAGGGAAGCGGCAAAATGATCTTTGTGGATGAAACTGTTGCCCCGGCTCTACGCGAAGCCATGGAAGGTTTTGCATCGGGACGGTTTCAGACCAAGCGCGAAGTAAAATACTTTTTGGAAAGCCGCCCGGAATTTCCTAAAACCGCCAGCGGCAAGCTTGGGAATGAACGCGTTGATATTATACTTCGCAATCCACTCTATGCCGGATATGTTGAATACAAGCCGTGGGGCGTAAGCCTGCGCAAAGGCCAGCATGAAGGCATTATCAGTTATGAAACCTTCCTGAAAATCCAAGAGCGCCTTGATGGACGTGCTTATGTTCCTGCGCGCAAAGATTTAAATCAGGATTTTCCATTGCGCGGCAGCGTGGCCTGCGAGTGCGGTAATGCTCTGACTGCTGCTTGGTCAAAAAGCAGAACCGGCAAACTGCATCCCTACTACGTGTGCCAAAACAGGAAATGCGAATATAAAGGGAAATCAATCCGGCGTGATGAACTGGAGGGGGAATTTGAAACCCTGCTGAGACAACTCACCCCGACACGTAATCTGATAGCCACAGCAACGGACATGTTCAAAGCACTGTGGAAGCACCGTGAAGCCACACAACATACGCTTCGTGAAACATTGGCGCAGGAAAAGAGCAGTAACCAGCGCAAGATTGATCAGCTCCTAGACAGAATTGTCGATGCGGATTCGCCGTTGGTCGCCAAAGCGCTTGAAAAACGGATTGATGATTTGCAAACCCGGCAAATCGTATTGGAGGAAAAAATAGGCCGCTGCGGTCGTCCAATCAGGTCTTACGACGAGATGTATCGAACCGCCCTGCAATTTCTGGCGCAACCGCATAAAATGTGGGCTCACGGGCGGTTTGAGGATAAACGAGCAGTGCTGAAACTCACCTTCACCGACCGTCTGACCTATGTTCGAAATAAGGGGTATCGAACCCCAGATTTATCATTACCTTTCAAGTTGTTAGGCGATGATTTCGGACGAAAAATGGGAATGGTGGGCCTGGCCGGACTTGAACCGGCACGTCCATACGGACAACAGATTTTAAGTCTGCAGCGTCTACCATTCCGCCACAGGCCCCCGCCCCTTGCTGTATCGCACAGGGCAAGAAGAGATGCAAATAAGAAATACGGGAAAACTATCCCAAAGGCACCTGAAAATTCTCGGCCCGCACCGTCCCGCCATGCTCCTTAACAAGAGACAAAACCTCTTGCGTCGCCGCCCGGATAGCGCCCGTATCCGTCCCGCGCAGGACAACACTCACGCTCAGCTCACCCTCACGAAAACTCGGATAACTGCCGATATCAACAGCTTCAAATCGCCCCTGAACCTCCCCAAGCCCGCGCGCAATAACACTTTCGAGCAAATCGCATTCAACCGTGTTCGAAAAAATCGGCGCGCCCGGCGTAATATCACACAAAACATGCGCAAGCATCTCCTGCATAATGCGCGGCACACCGGCCATCACAAATACATTCTCAATCCGGAAACCCGGCGCGCCCGATACCGGGTTATCAATCAGCGCCGCCCCGCGCGGCATATCCGCCATGGTGGCCCGCGCATCGGTAAAATCATCCGCACCGTAATAATCTTGCAAAACCTGATACGCCTCCGCATGCCGTTCAAACACCACACCAAACGCTTTGGCAACCGCCGCCGCCGTAATATCGTCATGCGTCGGCCCGATCCCACCGGTCGTAAACACATAATCATATTCCCGGCGCAAAGTATTCACCGCCTCAACAATCTTGCTTTCAATATCCGGCACAACCCGCACCTCGGCCAAAGGCACGCCGTATTTTGCCATCTGCCCGGCAACATAATGAATGTTCCGGTCTTGCGTTCGCCCGGATAAAATTTCATTCCCGATAATAACAAGAGAGGATTTCTGCCCCATATCCAAAAAATCCTTGGTTTTCAGGTTTCTCCCTCTATTATAACCGAAACGACAAAGAATAAAGAAAATTCAATGAACCTGACGCCAAAATACACATCTGAAGGAATCCAGCTCCACACCGAAAGCGATTTCGAGGGCATGCGCAAAGCCGGACGCCTCGCTGCGCAAACACTCGACATGATTACCCCGCATGTTGTCCCCGGCGTCACCACGGAAGAGCTGGACCGCCTCTGCCACGAATACGCCCTCAAACACGGCGCGATCCCCGCGCCGCTGAATTACGGCGGCGGCAATGGCCGCATCCCCTTCCCCAAATCCATCTGCACATCAATCAACCATGTCGTCTGCCACGGCATCCCCAACGAAAAAACCCTGCGCGAAGGCGATATCGTCAATATCGACGTAACCGTGATCCTCGACGGCTGGCACGGCGACACCTCACGCATGTATCTCGTCGGCAATAAAATCCCGGTCAAAGCGCGCAGACTCGTCGATGTCACCTATGACTGCCTGATGAAAGGCATAGAGGCCGTGCGCCCCGGCGCAACGCTGGGCGATATCGGCCACGCCATCCAAAGCTACGCCGAAAGCAACCGCTTTTCCGTCGTCACGGACTTCTGCGGCCACGGCCTCGGCAAAGTCTTCCACGCCCCGCCCAGCGTCATGCATGTCGGAACCCCCGGCAAGGGTACGGTTCTGGAACCCGGTATGTTCTTCACAATAGAACCCATGATTAACGCGGGCAAGGACCACCGCACCAAAGTCCTCGACGACGGCTGGACCGCCGTAACCCGCGACCGCAGCTTAAGCGCCCAGTTCGAACACTCCCTCGCCGTCACCGATGACAGCTTCGAAATCTTCACCCTCTCCCCACAGGGATATACAAAACCGCCTTATGACCGCTGAACGCAAAACCGAAGAGCCGCATTATAAAGGCCACCGCGACCGCCTGCGCGGACGGTTTCTTCAAAGCGGCCCAGATGCATTGCAAGACTACGAACTCCTCGAACTCGTCCTCTTCCTCGCTATCCCGCAAAAAGACGTTAAACCGCTCGCCAAAAATCTTATTAAACGCTTCGGCGGTCTGCCCGAAATTATGAACGCACCCATCGACGAACTCACCAAAATCGAAGGCATCAAGGAAAAAACAGCCCTCGCGCTAAAATCCATCACCGCCCTGTCCAACCGGGCAATCAAAAACGAACTCATGGCCAAACCCGTTCTCAATTCATGGCCCCGCCTTATGGATTACTGCATGTCCACAATGGCCCATGAAACAAGGGAACATTTCCGCATCCTGTTTCTCAACAAAAAGAATGAGATGATCGCCGATGAAATCCAGGGCTCCGGCACCGTCGACCACACGCCCGCCTACCCGCGTGAGATTATAAAACGCGCACTCGAACTCGGCGCAACCGCCCTGATCCTCATGCACAACCACCCCAGCGGCGACCCGAAACCGTCCGAAGCCGACGTCGATATGACCCGGGAGATCCTCCGCGCCGCACAGCCCTTTAACATCCTTATCCACGACCACATCGTCATTTCCAAAAACGGCTATAGCTCTTTCAAAACTTTAGGCTTAATCTAAAGAACATGAAGCAATCCATTTATGCTTTCCCCGCGCAAGCGGGGACCTTTGCAAAACACCATGCTAGGATTCCCGCTTTCGCGGGAAAGGCACTGTTCATATGTTCGCTTCTCCTCCTCTCCGCCTGCGCCGCCGGGCTCCCCAGCTCCGAAAAACTGGAAATGATCCGCATGCAAAAACAAGCTGTATTGGCCGATGAAATGACGCAGAAAGGGCTACAGCTCGGCAGCCCCGCTTTCATCCGCCTGTTCAAATCGGAAAACATCGTCGAAACATGGGTCCAAGATCAGGAAACAGGCCGCATGCGCCCCTTCAAAACCTATCCCATCTGCAATTATTCCGGCAACTTAGGCCCGAAACTCGCCGAGGGTGACCGCCAATCCCCCGAAGGGTTTTACACCGTCGGCGCGGGTGCCATGAACCCGTGGAGCCAATACCACCTCTCCTTCAACATCGGCTTTCCCAACGAATACGACCGCGCCCACCGCCGCACCGGCTCAAACCTGATGATCCACGGCAACTGTAAATCCGAAGGCTGCTACGCTCTCACCGATCCGGCGATTGAAGAAATATACCTCCTTACCGAAGCATCTATCGCGGGCGGCCACAATGTCCCCGTCCACATCTTCCCATTCCGTATGACCCCGCGCAATATGGCCCGCCACACCGATAGCAAATGGTATCCCTTCTGGCAAAACCTGAAAGAAGGCTACGATGCCTTTGAACGCACCCAAAGCCCACCGGAAATATCGCTCAGGATGACGCATACGGGAACCCATTATGCTGTTAAAGTGCCGAGAAACCAAAAAGTTGCAACGGTCTTTTAAAACGCTTTTTTGGATCATATTGTGCTATAATAAAAACAGCAAAAAGCCTGTTGACAAATATCAAGCGGTTAGTTAAAAGGTCATATGACCTTTTAACTAACCGCTTGATATTCACATAACCTTTGTGCTATAATAGAATCATGGGCTTGGCCCCGGGGTTTGCGCAAAGCTAGCAAGCCGAAATTTTTCTTAAAGGCTCGGATCAAACCGAGCCTTTAATCTTGTCAGCAACCCGCTCAAAACAACTATACTTAATGCCGCAAGACGAAACGTCATCCGCCGGCAACAAGCAATCAATAAGCTTCCCGGTCTCCCGCAACCGGCGATACGGCGGATAATCGGGCGCATACCCGCCCTTGGCCACCGGATAAAGCATCAAATCCGCGATCTGTATCATGGGCACTTTTTTGGTTTTCCTTCTCGGTTCGCCCAAAATAATGCGCTTGTAATCCTCCTGCGTAAGCGGCACATACCCGCCCGCATTACGACCGTCAAAAGGACACCCTTCACGCTTCAAACTCCGAAGATAGGAAACAATATCCCCATCCTCTTTTTTCCCCGTTTGCTCATAAAAAATTTCAAGCTTCCGCCCATGCCTGTCTGCAAATTTTGCTGAACGCTCCGCTAAAATGCAAAACGCAGTCCTGCACATAAACCACAACCCGTCACCGTGTTGTTCCTTATAACGACTTACATACCCGGGTCGGTCAACAACGCACGCCACCACCACAACAGGCAAAGACAGTAAAAACTGATCCAGATCAGGCATAAACAATCCGGCATTTTCCGGCTTTCTCAACCAACCGAACTTCCCCTGCCCGCCCCTGATCCGCGAGGAATGCAGCGCATAATCTATATCCCAGCGCTGACAAAACGCTTTATGCTTCGCTAAAACCTCCGGAATATCTTCTTCCTTCACCAAAACACCGCCAAGACCGAAACAATCCATCCCGTCACTACGCACGTCGGAAACGCGATCAGGGTCGCGGCTACCGGTATCATCAAAATAAAGAACATATTTTTGCGTCATAACCGGCAAGGCTTACCACAAGCAAACCCAAAACTCACGGCTTTTATGGCCATTCCTCTTGCAAAGCCTCAAAAATACTCATACGGTCATCACACAACAAACAACAGGTAAAAAATATGCGCCCTTCCCTTTTCAAAGCTCTGCTCTTCGTGACCGCTTTTACGCTCATCACACCGGCCTCCGCACAAGACACCACAAAGCAAGAACAAGAACCTGCACAGGAAGAAATCAATATCGAAACCATGATCCCCGAAAGCAACTTCACACTCCCTGAACTTGAAGGGTTTCAAAACATCTATGGCAAACATCAAATTATTGATGATTCAATGGCCTATTACGATGAAGAAATAAAAGTCATCAAAGGCTTCTACCTGACAACAGGCTTCGCTCAGGCCGCTTTGGAAGGCGTTGCCGGGCACACAACAAAAGACCCTATAAAACTCGAAGGTATGCGCAAAGGGTTCAGCGCCGTAACTCCACGATTTTTCTTCTATGAATCCCGTATCAACGGCCACATAAGCCTGACCCCTGAACATTTTGCAACGATGAAAGAAAAAATCAAAGAAAAACACCTCGCCTTAATAGAGGAACATAAAGCCGGATTAATAAACGTCATCCCACTTGAAGAAATCCCGGAATCTGACGATCACATAACAACAACAGTCATTGCCAGCAACGGCGATGATGCAATCATAATCTGCACAACAACATTCCAGGTAGATGGCCGCACATATTACACAACAGCCATTCGCGACAAGGCCGAAGACAGCACAGGAGAAAAAGCAATGAATGACACCCTTCTGTTTATAGACGCATTCAAAAAATTAAATAAAAAAGAAGGCTAAACAAAAACATGATACCCCGCTATTCCCGCCACGAAATGGCCAATATCTTCGAACAGGAGAATAAATTTCGCATCTGGCTGGAGGTTGAAACACTAGCGCTGGAAAAAATGGCCGAAATGGGCACCGTCCCGCAAAGCGCAGCCATCGCCTTACGCGAAAAAGGAAACTTCGACGTAAAGCGCATCAACGAAATCGAGGCCGAGGTCCATCACGACGTCATCGCCTTCCTCACCTCCGTCGCCGAATTCGTCGGTGAAGACAGCCGTTACGTGCATCAAGGCATGACCAGCTCCGATGTTATAGACACATCCTTCGCCGTTATGCTTACACAGGCCGCCGACCTGATTATCGAAGATCTCGACAAGCTCCTCACCGCCCTCAAAAAGCGCAGCCTCGAACATAAAGACACGCTCTGCATTGGTCGTTCCCACGGCATCCACGGCGAACCCACAACCTTCGGCCTCAAACTCGCCGGGCATTACGCCGCTTTTAAACGCGCGAAAGAACGCATGGTCCGCGCCAAAGAAGAAGTCTCAACCATCACCATCTCCGGCGCAGTCGGCACCTACGCCACTGCCGCCCCAGAAATCGAGGCCCACGTTGCCGAAAAGCTCGGGCTCAAACCCGAAACCGTCGCCACGCAGGTCATCCCGCGCGACCGCCACGCCATGTTCTTCGCCACGCTCGGCGTCATCGCCTCTTCCATCGAAAATCTCGCCGTCGAAATCCGCCACCTCCAGCGCACCGAAGTCCGCGAAGCCGAGGAATATTTCGACCCAAAACAAAAAGGCTCCTCCGCCATGCCGCATAAGCGCAACCCTATCGGCAGCGAGAACATGACTGGACAGGCCCGCATCATCCGCGCCGCCGTCATCCCCGCGCTCGAAAACGTAGCGCTGTGGCATGAGCGCGACATCTCGCACAGCGCCGTTGAGCGCACCATCCTTCCGGATGCACTGATTTCCGCAGACTACGCACTCAATCGCCTCGCCGGAATTATCGAGCGTCTCCTCGTCTACCCCGAGCGCATGAAACACAACCTCGAAATGACCGGCGGCCTTGTCTTCTCCCAGCGCACCATGCTCGCCCTCACCCAAGCCGGAATCAGCCGCGAAGACGCCTACCGCATCGTCCAGAAAAGCGCCATGGCCGTATGGGAAGACCGCTCCAGCGGCAAAGGCACAAAAACTCTGCGCGGCGAGCTTGAGAGCGATTCGCAAGTCACTGACAAACTTGACAAAGACGCGCTCGACACTATCTTTGATTATGATGCTTACACCAAGAATATCGACAGTATTTTAAAACGCGCATTAGCCGAATAGGAGACGACCATGAAAGGCGATAAAAAAGTCATAGAACACCTCAACGCAGCCCTGAAAAAAGAACTCGGCGCGATCAACCAGTATTTCCTCCATGCACGCATGCTTGATGATTGGGGCGTTACAAAACTCGGCAAACATGAATACAACGAATCGATTGAGGAAATGAAACACGCCGAAGAACTCATCGACCGCATCCTCTTTCTCGGCGGTATCCCGAACTTACAGGAAGTCGCCAAACTGCACATCGGCGAAGACGTAAAAGAAATTCTAGAATGCGACCTGAAAATAGAGATTGAAGGCGTCGCCGGATACAAAAAAGCCGTCGCGCATGCCCGCGAAGTTCAGGATTTCATCTCCGAAGACCTCTTCAAGAAAATTCTGGCCGATGAAGAAGGCCACGTCGACTATCTCGAAACACAGCTCCAGTTGATCGAGCAGATCGGTATCGAAAAATATATCCAGCTCAACTCTCAAAGCCCGCTGGACACCGAAGGCGCATAACCCGAAAACCTTCAGCTTCGCTTCAGGTTTCTGTGCGACCATAAGAAAAGAATGAGAATGACTTGCATATAACTCCGTTTTAGGTGACAATGATTCTCATTACTAACGTTTATCACGCATAAGGCTCTACCTATGTTTGTATGCCTCTGCCACCCGTTCAGCGATAAAAAGGTCAAAGCGCACCTTGCAAGCAAAGGCTGCCGCTCAACCGTATCCGAAACCTATTCCGCGTGTTCAGATGGTGAAAAGCCGAATTGTTGCCAATGCCTTGAAACCCTCAAAGACATCGTAAAAGACCACAACAAAACTGTGGCAGTTTAAAACCTCCACACTTGCATTCTCCTCCCCACTATGGCACGACTCATAAACTATCCATTCAAACCATATGGGGATTTTGACGAATGTTTAAAAAATTACTTCTTACAGTTGGGAGCTTACTCATCATGACACCTTCAGCAAACGCGGCCAATGACGCCGACACACTGAAACTCGAATTGTCCTCCGGCGGCACCGTCACAATCGAAATGCTGCCCGACCGCGCACCGGGACATGTTGAGCGCATTAAAAAACTCACCCGCGACGGATTCTATGACGGTATCGTTTTCCACCGCGTAATCGACGGCTTCATGGCCCAGACCGGCGACCCGACCGGCACAGGCACAGGCGGCTCTGAGGAACCGGATCTGGCTGCCGAATTCACAGACTACCGCTACAAGCGCGGCACAGTCGGTATGGCCCGCACGGCCAACCCGAACAGCGCCAACTCACAATTCTTCATCTGCTTCACCGATGACGGCTGCTCTTTCCTCACCGGCCAATACACCGTCTGGGGACAAGTAACCGAAGGCATGGAACATGTTGACGCGATAGCCAAAGGCGAGCCGCCAGCCACCCCCGATAAAATCATCAAAGCCAGCATTGCCGCCGACTCTGCAAACGACACCGCAGCAGCCGCGCCCGCTGAAAAGACCGCACCGTCTGCTCCACCCGCCGCAGCACAACAACCTGCACCGGAAGAGCCAAGCGAAACAGCCGAAAGCACACCAAAACCGGCTGAAGGCGCAGAAGAAGCTACAGAGGCCGAACCCGCCGCAGGCGAAGCGCCATCAGCAGATGACGAAGACCCCGCAGCAGCAGCCGAGTAATAGGGCAACTAAATTCTTTCAAAGCATCCCCGCGCAAGCGGGGATCTTTATATGAGAGACAAACAAATGACGCAGCAACGCAGTGAACAAGAAAATCGGAGCAATGAATGGTGGCGCGGCGCATGCCTTTACCAGATCTACCCCCGTTCCTTCCTTGACACCAACGGCGACGGCATTGGTGACCTGCCGGGCATTACCGAAAAACTCGATTACGTTGCCGCCCTCGGCGTCGACGGCATCTGGATTTCCCCGTTATTCACCTCCCCCATGAAAGATTTCGGCTATGACGTATCAAATTACCGCGACATAGACCCGATGTTCGGCAATCTCGAGAATTTCAAAACCCTGCTCGCCCGCGCCCACGTCCTCGGCCTTAAAATCATCATCGACCTTGTCCTCTCCCACACCTCCAATCGGCACCCATGGTTCAACGAAAAACCGGAATACTATGTCTGGGCCGACCCGAAACCCGATATGTTCGGCGCGCGCGTCCCGCCCAACAATTGGGTCTCCGTGTTCGGCGGCAGCGCGTGGGAATGGCACGAAGGCCGCCAGCAATATTACCTCCACAATTTCCTCAAAGAACAACCCGACCTCAACTTCCACAATCCAGACGTCCAAAACGAAGCCCTGGACATCGCCAAATTCTGGCTCGATCTCGGCGTAGACGGCTTCCGCCTCGATGTCATAAACTTCCTCTTTCACGACCGCGAACTGCGCGACAACCCTCCGCGCGATGAAAGCCTCGGCGCGGCCACACAATTCGAAGGCGACGACCCCTATTCGGCCCAAGCTCATATCTATGATAAATCCCGTCCCGAAAATCTGGAATTCATAAAAAAACTCCGCGCGCTCATGGATCAATACGACAGCCGCTTCACCATCGGCGAAATCGGCGACGACCACCCTTACGAACGCAGCGCGCAATACAGCGCCTCCGGCTTACTGAACACCTGTTACAACACACACATGATGAGCGGCCAGCACAAACCGCTCACAACCGACCTTATTCGCACCCCTGTCGAAACAGCCTTAAAACACGGCGGCTGGCCGTCATGGGCCTTTTCCAATCACGATGTTGTCCGCGCCGCCTCGCGCTGGCACGCCCCTAAAGACAAAGGCGGCGACGGCTTCACCCACAACCCCGCCCTCTCAAAAATGCTCATCGCCCTTTTGGGCTGCCTCTACGGCACAGCATTCCTATATCAAGGTGAAGAACTCGGCCTCCCCGAAGCAAAGCTGAAATTCGAAGACCTCCAAGACCCGTGGGGCAAGCACCTCTGGCCTGAGTGGCAAGGGCGCGACGGCTGCCGCACGCCTATGCCGTGGACCGAAACACCACCATCAAAAAGCTGGCTCCCCACGCCCGAAACGCACAGCACCTTGAGCGTAGCCGTTCAGGAAAACGACCCCGCATCCACGCTCAACTTCACCCGAGACTTCATAAACTGGCGCAAAAACAGGCCCGCCCTGAAAACCGGAACCATCCATTTTCACGAAACCGCAAGTGACATGCTCATCTTTGAACGCCGCCACAGAACACAAAACGAAACGCAAAACGAAACGCAAAACTTCTTATGCGCCTTCAATCTCACAGACACCGAAAACCCACTACCCCCAATGCTTCCGCATTGCGAAACAACCGCCTTCCCGCAAAGCGATAAACCGCCCGCGCAAACGCTTCCCCCTTATGCATTCTGGATTTCTGAAATAAAACGCCCGTAAAAAATGCCTATTTCTTTTTGGATTTTTTCCCCGGCGATTTCACGGGCTTCGCTTCCCGCCCGTCTTTCACATCACTCTTTTCATCCGGCTTATCACCCTCTTCCGGCGCATCAACTTCAACCCCATCCACCTGAGAAACCGCAGCACCATCCTCATCTTCCAACTCAAAAGTGCGCGAAACCTCCAAAGCCTCATCATCCAGAACCAGCCCGGCCTCCTGACTAACCGAACGCACCGTCTCGGCTTTCAGTGTTCTGAACTCCCCCTCTTTCAGCTCAAGCGCATCCGCCGCCTTAATCAGCAGCTTCGTCAGTTTCTCCAAATACTCCTGCGAGGCAATCGGATTCGGCGTATCAACCCGCAGCAACATCCGCTCATTGCGAAAAATAAAAACAGCCCATAAATGCTTTATGCGCATCAGCTTAACCAGCGCATCGACACGCTCGCCGTTCAGATACGTCTCCAAAACCGCGCGGTTCGACCCCGCCGCGATATACGCTTCATCCCACTCTTTATGCTCAGGCCGGATCTCGGCCTTAAACCCAAGCTCTTTCACCAGACGCACCATCCCCCCGCTGGCCACGGCCCCCTCAATCGGCATCACACCGTTTAAACTCACCTCAACCGCCGTAAGCTTGCGAAGCCCGCGCATATCCGCCGTATAATGCTCTCCGGTAAAAAAACTCAGCTTGTAAGGCCCGAAACTCCCGTCCATTTCCGCGCTTTCCATGATGGATTTTTTCTTGAAGCGCAGCTTGTGTTTCGCGGCAAAAGCCTTCCACACCCTTTTTTGCTGCTGCAAAACATACAAAGACCACCCCAAAAACCCGAGAAGGGATACGGAAATAAGAACCCAGAAAATCAGCCAGATGGACAATGCAAAACACTCCCGGAAAGCAGCAATAAAGCCAGCCTGCTAAGCTTAATCAAACAAAAAGCATTTGGCCAGTGGCCCGGCAAAGATATAAACGAAAAACCCCATACTCAAAACTCACGGCTCCGCCCCTCTTCACCGGCGGCCTGCCCCAGAACCTCTAAATCCTGGCTCAACCCCTTCAGTAAAAACGCGATCATATCGCGCTGCTCGGTTAAATCCGTTATGTTATCGGTGTCAAAATGGCTGGCCGCGCAGAGCTGCGCAACATACATGCGGCAACGCTCAAGTGCCAGCCTGTGATAAAGCTGAGATGCTGTCATTTCCAAATCCCCTAATGTTTAAAAATACAACTTTAGTTGTAATTTATTAAAAAAATATAAATCGCACAAGTTTTTTTACAATTACATTTGACTTTTTTACCCTGCCCGCTACCCTGAAACATAAAAAAGGATCGCAATATGCTGACAATTGAGCAATGCAGGGGCGCTCGCGGGCTTTTAGGCTGGACACAACAAGATCTGGCCGACGCCTCAGGGTTGTCAAAAACAGCCATAAACAACTTCGAAAAAGGCCATTCCGACATAAAAGCCGAATCCTTGCGCGCCATCCGCATGGCATTTGAAAGCGTCGAAATAGAGTTTCTGGAACAAGACGGCCTGCGAAAACGCTCTGAAAACATCCGCATCCTCAAAGGCCCTTCGGGCATGAGCGAGCTCCTCGACGATATCGCCCGCACAAACCTCACCGCAGGCAGCGAAATCCTGATTAACAATGTCGACAACACCCTATCAAGCCAGATTTCAACACAAAGACTGTTCGAACACATAGAAATGCTCAAGACCGGTCATATCCGCCAGCGTGTCCTTTGCCCCCAAGACACAAAAAACGTGTTAAGCCCGAACGACGAATGCCGCTGGATATCAAGAGAAGATATGGGCGGTAGGCTCGCCTCCTTTATCTACGCCAACAAAGTCGCTTTCCAGCTTTGGGACCGCTCAATGATTATCATCATCAACAGCCCCGAAGCCCGCCTGTCCGAAACCAGACGCTTTGAAATGCTCTGGAGCAGCGCCGCAAAAACGCAAACCGGCGAAAAGAAAGAAAAAAATCCGGCAGAAAAACAAAACCGCATATAAACCCCCGGCACAAAAAACGGGCCCGTATACCGGGCCCGAATTTTTTAAGCTTTACGGGGGGAGCTTAATGATAGTGGACTTCTTCCTGATCTGATCCACTTTGATATGCGAAATGCTGAAGATTTTTCGGCATAGTCAAATGCAGTTCCTTCGCAGAAACAGGCATAGACGCCATATCCTGCTGAACCTGAATCTTCGTGGCCAGCGCACCAACCTGTGAAAGCAGGTCCTCAGCGTGCGCAACAAGCGCTTCAGCCTTGCCGGTACTGATTAAATCATTCTCAGCCGACTTTTCCAGCTTCTCAGCCACAATTTCTTCATGCTCAGCGCTCAACTCAACCTTCTTCTCAAGCTTATGCAAGGCATCGCTAAAGAACCCGGTCTGGCTGTCAACAACACCAACCTTCTTCTCAAGGCTTGCAACCGTGTCACTGAAAATATTGGCCTGTTCGCCGACATTTGTAACCTTGGCATCAAGCGCATTGATAGAAGCGCTGAATTTATTAGTTTGCTGATCTACAATATCGACTTTTTCCTCCAGCTTGTGAATAGCATCGCTGAAAAACCCGGTTTGTTTGCGAACAACTTCAAATCCGTTCCGCAGGCGTTCAAATCCCGCCCCCAGAACCAAAGACGTTCCCACGGCAGCCACCGCAGAAAACACAGCCATCATTAAGGAGACAGCCACAATGGTTTCGACATCTAATGTCATAGGTCCACCCTTTCTTTCTTATGTACAACTTGGTTTAAAACTGATGATCCTTAAAATGAAACTTTACCCAGATCCTCCAGCCATTTACGCCAATGTGAAAAAATCACATTTGATTTATGAAGACACCGTGAACGCATCTTTATATTCTTATGTTAATACGAAAGGCTTTAAAGCTTGGTTAGTTTTGAGCGCAATCAATCTCAAAACTGTTTCAATTTTTAGCTATTCATGAACACCGAAAACGACAAAAAAAATGCCGCCGCACCACCCGCGCAAAACAAAGGATCAAAAAAGCTCAAACGATAGCGCAGTCCCGACACCGGACCAGCTCTTTCTGCCACCTTTCCGGCGCGCTATCTCCAAATTTTTTTTCAATACGAGCCGCAACATCTAAAGCATGCGCCTCTAATTCATCTATATCCGAAGAAACATATGATACAACCTTTCGAACACCTTCATCCATAATACCGTAAAGAGACATTTCAAAACGACGACGCTCACCCTGATCCCGCGCCATATCCTTAACCTCCGCAAACAAACGCTTTACAGGGGCAGACACGTCGGACAAATCGGAAATAAATTTAACATTTTGATAGACAGGAAAAGTATCAAGGCCATAACCTTCCGGCATCTCCCTAAACCAAAACGCCACCCCTCCCTCTTCCAAAATTCTTTTTTTAATCGCAAGAACCGTCTCAACCTCTGCATGTTCCGCATCGGATATCTGCGCCATGGCACAGCCTGAAAAAGGCAGCGCCGCCGCAGCACCAAGAATCAGTTTTAATGCTCCACGTCTATCCATGACCACAAACCATAAATAAACATTATGAAAACATCAAGGTTTTTTTAAGGAAAACTACTTCGTCTGCTGCTCGCGGAAAATCTCATCCGCATCCTGCGCGGGCGGCTCAGGGATATCTTCAATAATCTGCTTTGTCTCCGCCAACGGAGCAGGGTCCGGCGCAAGCTGAGGCTGAGGCTCCGAACGCGGTGTAACAGGCTGCAAATTCATCTCTTTTTCCGGCAGCATCTTCGCCAGAACATAAGCATAACCGCTCCCCGCTGTGCGCTGATTACCATACGGAAACACCGTATCGGTCCTGACAAGCTCATACCCCTCCCCACAAGCACCAAGCAAAAGAGGAGAAGCCAAAAGCAAAGCGCGCGCCATTTTCATCACATAAATCCCGTCAAAAAAGTTAAATATGAAACAACAAGGGAACGCAGAAAGAGACGAATGCAAAACACATTCGTCTCCAATATAGCGCGAATCACACTTATCCACAATGCTCTTGTGTATAGTTTGTGCAAAACTTTAGATGAAAGTGCGCCTAGGAACGGTACAAAACAAACCGCCCCAACGGATGCCCGGCGCGCAAAGACGGATAGTCAAAACCCCCCTTCTCATCGCGCTTCATCCCGATTTTCTCCATCAGATGGATCGAACGCGCATTATCATGCACCGTAAAAGAAACGATCTCCTTAAGCTTTAACTTTTTCAACCCATGCTCAAGCGCCGCTCTGGCTGCCTCACTCCCGTATCCCTTGCCCCAGAATTCATAATCCAGCCGCCAGGCAAGCTCCGTCGCAGGCGTAAAATCCGCCTTAAACTCAACATTATTCAACCCGACAAATCCGGCAAACTGCCCGGTTTCTTTAAGTTCAACAGCATAAAGTCCGTAACCGCAGCGATCAAAATGCTCCTGAAAACGATCAACCAGCTTATTACTCGCCGCCTCGTCAAGCGAACGCGGCAAATACTCCATAACGATCGGATCGCCGTTCATCCGCGCAAACGGCGCCCGGTCCTCATCCTTCCATTCACGAAATATCAAACGCTCTGTTTCTATATGCACTGTCATGGATGTAAAGCTATCCCCATCCCCGCCCGGCGCACAAGTGCCAAATCCCTTTTGCCCCCAACACATTGGGAAAACACGCAAACAAAAAACCGCCCTTGCTTTCAAACCCGCTTAATGAGAAAATCCCTACAGGGGAACATGAAAGCATGAAATATCTTTGCGCGCTTGCCTGCGCCGTTATCATAGCATCACCATTTGCATCGGCCTCCGCCAACGACACGCCGCCACCGCAACATAAACCGCCGCACAAAAACATAACCGCCGACCCGGAGGCTTTGAGCGAGGCAAAATTCCTGCTGGAACAAATCAGCCTTGAACTCCAGAAGGCTCCACCACCGCCATCTCCAGCGCATAACAACACGCGCCACGCAACCCGGCAGCCCCCCCCCTCCCCTACAACCTCACCCGCCCCTGCCCCTGTAAACACACAGCCCGAACAACCACCCAAAGCATTGCTGATTAGCCGCGAAGGCGATATCGACATGAGCTGCGGTCCGCTCTCCCACGAAGCCTTGCGCATGCGCGACATCATATATAAGACGCAGGAAGTCAAAGACCGCGCAAAAATGCAAAACCACGGCATTGCCGCCGCCGGAGCCATCGGTTCCTTCCTGATCGGCTCCGTCACCGGCGGCGTCGGTCTGGCTGTCGGCGGGTTTTTATTGGACCAAAACCTCGATAAAATCGAAGAAGACGCCGACAACATACAAGACATTGCCGCCCAGCGCCGCACCCTCATGATGGGCATCTATAACGCCAAAGGCTGCGAAGGACCGCTCGAACACGCCATGCAAAACCCGGAAATCTTCGACCCGCTCGCAAAAATCGCCGCAATCGCCCCCGCTCACGGCGAAGAAGAAACCGGCCGTTACAACGATTAAAAACCGCCATTATAGTCGTTTCAGTTAAGAATAGGACAGGAAGCGAGAATGACTATACAACCCACACTTGAACTTTTTAATATTCCCATATAAGATAGCCCCCTACTTAAAAAGGAGATAGATGATGAACAGGAGCTTCCTTATTGTTTCATGCGCACTTGCGCTCACCACCCCCCAAACCGTAAACGCCCAGGGGCTGTTTGATAAAATCGACCGCATCGTTTCAGACGTTGAATCTTCCATAAACCGCACAGAGCGGACAATCGACCGCGCAGAAGGCACCGCCTCGCGCCTGAATGATAAAATCCCTCAGGCCGGAGCAGAAGAAGCCCCGGCGCAAAACGCAGGAATATCCGCCGAAGAGCAGCGCATTCTGGACCGGGCAAGACAAATCGAAGAAGAACGCACCCTCCGCGAAGCCGAGCAAATCAGGCAGCGCAGCGCAGCACGCAACAATGCTGTTCGCTCACGCGAATACCGCAGATAAAAACAAGGTAGCGGTAAAGCAAAACCGCTACCTTAAACCCTTGGGCAGATATCCCGGCGCGGCCTTTGCCTGAAAATCATCACTTTCGCGGCTGGCCAGAACTTTCCCGGTCCGCGAATCGACAAGCACTTCGTGAAACCCCTCTTCCGTTTTAAACACAACGGCAAAAACATCCTGCCCCTCAAACACAGAACGAAAAACCTCAACATCGCTGGACGGCGGTGCATACCGCAGCGCGATAGAAACCGCCCTGCCCCGCGTAATCACCGCACCCGATTGAATATCACGCTGAATCGGAAGCGGCGGCGGCTTGATAATTTCCGGCGCAGGTGCAGGCGCAGGCAAGGTCGCTTTCTGAACAGGCTTGCGCGAGACCGACTTTTTTTCTGGCTTCTTTTCCGGTTTATGCGTTGCTTTTTTGACAGTCGCTTTCGGCGCAGGCGAAGCCTCAGGAACCGGCTCAGAAACCGCATCCTCCACCGGTTCGGCAGGCTGCTGCTGGCGCAAATCAATAACGTCAACAGACCCGTCATCATGAATAATCTTAATCACGCCCTGATCCTCTCCCGCAACCGCAGGAAACGACAAACACACCACAAAAATAAAAAGCAGTAACCTCATACCCCGATTATAAGAAAATGAAACCGCCCCCGCCAGTTCCTTTTTTAACGGTCCTGCCGGAAGTCCACCGGCTTTATTTCGGCGCATTCCCCTGAATATCAATCACCTCGCCGCTGCGCGCATCAACAAGCACCGTATACAGATGCCCGGCCCTTTTCGGTTCAAAAACATACGCAAGGCCCCGCTCATGCACAATCAACTTGCCATCCCTCATAAAAGGCGGCCTCTTGCCCGGCGTGTTTTCAATCACAAAAGATTTAACCGTCTCCCGCGCTGCCTCCATGGAAACAATCTCAAAAGGAATATTTTTGGGACGTTCCGCAATACTTTCAACCGCAATCCCGGCAATTTCACCCGTTTGCGAATGCACCGGCACCTCGTAAAGCGAGCCGTCTTCCACGCCGATAATAAAGCTGTAATACATATCCTGCCCGGCATATTTCTCACTCACCTGCACAACCTGCCCCGGCACAGCCTCCAGCGCAATAACCTGCGCTTTTTCGGGCGTCAAAAGCTCATGCAACTCAACCGCAGGAGCCGAAGCCCCCTGCGCAAAACCGGGAGAAGAAACAAAAGGCGAAACCGCCCCCGCCAGAAAAACCGCCAAAACAAAATACCGCATGCAAAACCCTCCGTAACATAAACGTGTGAACAAAGCTCCTGAAAGGATTATACCACAGCCGCCCACAACAATCCCACTCTCACTTACAATATAGGAATTTATTCACAGAGTGTCAAGTGGTATTTTTTAGATTTAAAGCGGCACGACCACCAATAAAGTCATCAAATTGCGCCACCTCTTCGTCTGTCATCAGCTTATCATCACTCCACAAGTTACGCATTTCGTCCGCAATATCTCTCCGGCTAATGTAGTCATATACGTAGTTATTATTGGCTAACTCATACCGGAGAGAGCCGCATTCATAGCAGATTCGTGCATATCCGGGACTGTAAGCAACAGAATTAGGACACCCCGCAACCTCATGCTTGGCAATGCAGACCCTAAGAGCTTCAATCCGGGCAAACAAAACATGAATTCGTCTTAAATCATTTTTCAAGCGATCAACAAAAGACATATCATCAATCACCTTTCTAATCTGCTTAGCTCTAAACTGCTTTCCAATGTGCAAATAACCAAGGTCCTGCTCCAGAACCTCCAGTTTGGTTTCCAAACCGCCATTTTCTGCCCACTTAACCACCTCCTTTGCTCTCTGGCGCCAGGTTCTTAAAATTTCATAAGCAGAAAAAATCCACATCTGAGTTAAGGCCGACAAATAAAATGTCGAAGGAGGCGTTCTCTCAAGTTCAATCAACTCCCTTAAAACCTCATACTCTAAAACTACAAGCTGTTCATCAATTAAGGACAGGTTAGCCGCCTGCATAGTCAAAAAAACATCATCTGAAAATAACGCAAGCTTAGCCAAGGAATCTCTCAACTCATACTGCTCAATATCATCTGCCCGGCGATAACCGGCATCTGCATCAAAAACACTATCACTCACAACCCCAACCCCGCCTCTTCCATCCGCTTCACCTCATCGCGCAGCCGCGCAGCCTCTTCAAACTCCAGATTCTCGGCATGCTTCAACATCTTGGCCTTCAGCCCCTCAATATGCTTGGCCATAGCAGCAGGATCGCCCCCATGTTCATGCAAAAACGCCTGCGCGGCGCTATCATGCAGCCCATAGCCCCCCCGTGACACCTGCACCCTGTCCGCTTGCTCATACACACTATCCAGCACACTGCTCAAATTCTTCTTCACGCTCTCCGGCGTAATGCCGTTCGCCGCGTTATACTCCTCCTGCTTTGCCCTGCGCCGTTCGGTTTCATCCATCGCATATTGCATGCTCTCGGTCACGCGGTCGGCATACAAAATCGCCTTACCGTCCAGGTTCCGCGCCGCGCGGCCAATCGTCTGCACCAGCGAGGTTTTGCTGCGCAGGAAGCCCTCCTTATCCGCATCCAGAATCATCACCCGCATACACTCGGGAATATCCAGCCCCTCGCGCAGCAGGTTAATCCCCACCAGCACATCGAATGCGCCCTTGCGCAAATCCTGCATAATCTCAATCCGCTCCAGCGTATCCACATCGGAATGGATATAACGCACCGCAACGCCGTTTTCGTTTAAGTACTCGGTCAACGCCTCAGCCATTTTCTTGGTCAGCGTGGTAACAAGCAGCCGCCCGCCTTGCGCAATCACCTCTTTGGCTTCATGCATAAGGTCATCCACCTGATTTTCCGTCGGCCTCACCTCAACCGGCGGATCAATAAGCCCCGTAGGACGCACAACCTGCTCGATAAACTCCCCGCCGGTTTGCCCCAGCTCCCACGGCCCCGGCGTAGCGGAAACAAATATGGTCTGCTGGCGCATCGCGTTCCATTCATCGAATTTCAGCGGGCGGTTATCCACCGCCGCAGGCAGACGGAAACCATACTCAACCAGCGTCGATTTACGGCCAAAATCACCGTTATACATCGCGCGAAGCTGCGGCAGCATCACATGGCTTTCATCCAGAAACATAATCGCATCCTCAGGCAGATATTCGATCAGCGTCGGCGGCGGATCACCCGGCGCGCGGCCCGTCAGATAGCGCGAATAATTCTCGATCCCCGCGCAAGACCCGGTCGCCTCAAGCATTTCAACATCAAACTGCGTGCGTTGCTCCAACCGCTGCGCCTCAAGCAGCTTGTTATTCTGCTCAAGAAATTCAAGCTGGATCTTCAGATCGGCTTTAATATTTTTAATCGCCTGCGCCATCGTCGGCCCCGGCGTGACGTAATGCGAGTTCGCAAAAATCCGCACGCCTTCAAGCTCCGCAAACCGCTCCCCCGTCAGCGGATCAAACTCGGTAATTTTCTCAATCTCATCACCAAAGAAATCAACCCGCCAGGCGCGATCTTCAAAGTGCGCGGGAAAAAGCTCGACGCAATCCCCGCGCACCCGGAATGTCCCGCGCTCAAACGCAATATCATTGCGGATATATTGCAACTCGACCAGCTTGCGAATAAGATCGTCACGGTCCATGCGCCCGCCTTTCTCAATCCCAAAGGCCATCGCCATGTAATCTTCTTTGCTGCCGATACCGTAAATGCACGACACCGAGGCAACGATAATCACATCCTTGCGCTCAAACAGCGCCCGCGTCGCCGCATGGCGCATACGGTCAATCTGCTCGTTAATCGAAGAATCTTTTTCGATAAAGGTATCACTGCGCGGAACATAAGCCTCGGGCTGGTAATAATCGTAATAGGAAACGAAATACTCCACCGCATTATCAGGAAAAAAGCTTTTAAACTCGCCGTAAAGCTGCGCCGCCAGCGTCTTGTTCGGCGCAAGAATCAGCGCCGGACGCTGCGTCTGCTCAATGATATGCGCCATAGTGAAGGTCTTCCCCGAACCCGTCACCCCCAGCAAAACCTGATCGCTCAGACCATCTTTTAAACCACCAACAAGCGCCTTAATCGCCTCCGGCTGATCCCCGGCGGGCGTAAAGTCCGTATCCAGCCGAAACGGCTGCGATTGGTCAAAAACCTCACCGGCAGTAGAGGGCCCGGCCAAAGGCCGCTCATTATTGGGAATCATCTCACGTTTCATAGAAACAGATATAGGATAAATCCCGCAAAATCAAAACGCCAATTACGCCGCAAGATCTAAAGCAGAAACGGAATGTGTGCTTTCATGATGAGCATCAAGCCGTTTTACAACGTCAGATGTGGCTCTTTCGCTACGCAAAGACCGTGCATCACGCACACTCTTGCGTTCGCCAGCGCCTGCCTGGTCAAAGATCACAGCAGCCTGCCCTGTTGCCACGCCCCGTCCGGTAACACCTTCCAGACCCTCACCGGCACTCGCCGCCGCACGTTTAAATTCAACCGGCACAACCGCGCGCAAAGCCGCAAAAATATCGTCTCCCCCCTCCGGGCTGTCAAAAAGCTCCGCAACCGTTGTTGCCGAACCGGTAAAGGAAAATGCATCATCTGCCAAAGAGCCCTCACCCCGCAACGCCGAAACATCCGGCGAAGCATCATTTGCAGCCTCTCGCGCCGGAGCAATCGCCTGCACCATATTAATAAGCGACGATCTTTCAAAATCTGAAAACAACTCAGGCGTTTTCACAGGAACGCTACTCTCCTTTTTCGCAACCGCAAAAGAAGCATCGCGTACCAAAGCCTGAGAAGACTCCACAGCGCCTATAGAGTGCCCCTTTTTATCTACAATTTTCGTAACAACATCCGCCTGCTGAAAATCCTTACTGGTAAGATCATCCGGATTAACAGCCTCAGTCTCCGTAACAAGCCCGAAAAATGCCGGTTTTTTCTTAAAGGTTACCGTTTCCACCTTCTTACCATGCTCCGCCCTGGCCTCTGTGAGAGCCCCGCGCCGAACCTTTTCATAGTCACCCTTAGATACCGGCATAAAAAAATTGTGAATACCACCCTGAATCAAACCTGATTTAGACATTAAAATTCTCCATGTAAATTAAAAATAAAAGTTTTTTATAAGAAATAAAAAACAACGAATTGTGAGCATAGATATATACAATGAAAAATAAAAATCAAGGAAGGTATTTTTCAGAAAAACATTTTCACGATTTTTTACTAAAAAAGTACTTAAAAACAAAACATAGATATATAAAAATTAATTTATAGAACAAAAGATATACTAAATAAAAAATATTTTTTTACTTATATATAATTTTTTTTACTAAAAAAAGACTAAAGGAAACATAAAACCAAAACAGGGAATACTTTTTTTTCCTTAAAAAACAAGAGCTTATTACTTAAGCACTTCTCCACACAGAAAAGGTCTTTTCTCAACCTATATTCATCGCCTCTGCAAAACTTACAAAGCCCCAGCCTCACCACATTTACACTTGCAAAACATAGCTGCGCGCACTAAAAATTCCATAACAACAGTCAGCCTAAAACCATGAAACCCTTAGGAATCAGCAAAGAAGAAATCGAAAAACTGGCCGACTTTCTAAAAACGGTCGCAAGCGGCGTATGGCAAAAAAACAAACACGACCAATATGTTATTGAGCTAAAATACGCCGAACCCCTTCAGACACCATCCGAACACATTGCCCCAAAGCTGCTGAATAAACTTAAAAAATACGACATTACCAACTTCACCCTCCTCGCAGAAAGCATAAGCGAAACAACAGTATTATCCTGTGAAAACAAACTGGGCCAACAATTCGCTATCCGTTCAGGATATAGACGTGAAGACAGATCCACCGCATCGCTGGTCCTGCAAACCTGTGACAGTGCGGAAGTAGCAAACACGCTAAAAAGAAATGAAATCATGCTCCTGCTCCCCATATTCAACAAACCCGGTAACATTGTACCGAACAGACAGGAAGCGCGAATACCGCTTACGAGATCAAAAGAGGAAACCCTGCGCAAACTCTTCACATACATAACCGAAGGTACAGGTTTCAAGTGGGACTCCGGCAATTACTCTATCACCAGAGAGCTCGCTTTCCTGCCAAACGGTCTCCCCCTACACATAGATCCGGACCACTTGATACAACCAAGCAATAAAAAAGAAGCCGAAAACGGCATAAAGATCATGGTTGAACGCATCAATGAACTGGATTTACCTGAACAGCTCCGCTGGGTAGACGAAAACGGCACCCCCGAACAAAACAAGTTCTTGCACTCACCCTATGTTTAAACGCTATTAAGTTTAAACGCTATTAATCACAAACAAACAAAAACGCCGTGAACCTCATCAGCCCACGGCGTTTTGTTAAACTATGCGTCTACGGGAAACTATTTCCCTTTGCCGCCTTTTTTCGTTCCAGCCATAATAGCCAATCTCCTAAAAGTGAGGCCTTAAGCGGCCACGGCCAGCATCAGATCACCGATACTAATCTGAATTATACTCCCGATTCTCGATATCCGTATCAAAAATCCACGCAATTTTATTGCGTTTTTATTTCCCGAAAAAACAAAAAAAACGCCGCGAGAGTTTCCCCACGCGGCGCTTGATCTCTAAAGCTTAAAAGAGCCTAACGCTTCTTTTTCGCTGCTGTTCTTTTCTTCGCAGCAGGCTTCTTCGCAACCTTTTTCACAGTTTTAGCTTTGCTGGCCGCGCGTTTCACGGGAGCCTTGCTATTACTGTTTGCAGGTTGCTTGCGAACCTTAGCCTTACCGGCAACCGTTTTCGTAACGGTTTTCTTCTTCGCTACCGGCTTCTTAGCTGCTGGCTTCTTAGCCGCTGGTTTCTTTACAGCCTTCTTCGCTACCGGCTTCTTAGCTGCAACCTTCTTCGCCGGAGCTTTCTTCTTCGCCGGAGCTTTCTTCTTCGCTACCGGCTTCTTAGCTGCTGGTTTCTTTACAGCTTTCTTCGCCGCTGGCTTTTTAGCTGCAACCTTCTTCGCTGGAGCCTTCTTCTTCGCTACCGGCTTCTTAGCTGCTGGTTTCTTTACAGCCTTCTTCGCCGCTGGCTTTTTAGCTGCTGGTTTCTTAGCTGCTGGTTTCTTTACAGCCTTCTTCGCCGCTGGCTTTTTAGCTGCTGGCTTCTTAGCCGTCGTCTTATTTGTATTCGCAGCCGCCTTCTTCACGGCTGTCTTTTTAACAGCCGCCTTCTTAGCGGCAGGCTTCTTAGCAGCCGCAGGTTTTTTCTTCGCCGCAGCTTTGGTTGTTGATGTCTTCGGCGCGGCTTTCTTAGCCGGTGCCTTTTTGGCAGCAGGTTTCTTAGCTGCCGGTTTCTTTTTGGTAGTCGCCATTGATTTTCTCCTGAAATGGTTTTGCAACAGTACAACACGAAAGTGTTAAAGAATGTTAAACGGTCAGAATTGACCGACAAGGAAGGAAAGAGTACGCATAAAAAAATTACTCACGCTGCAAATATACCGTGAATCGCAGGAAACTCCAAAAAGTTTTTTCGCAACAGTTTTTTTGAAAAAACAGAAATAAAGAAACAGTAAAATTCTACAAATTTTGCATACTTTAAAAAAGCTTCTCTTCTCTTCCATAATTTGCTAGCCTTCACCCATTCTAAAAACAACTATAAGGATGCACCCCATGAGAAGCACATTAAAAACATGTCTGCTTTCCATTGCTGTATTAAGCTTAACCGCCTGCGGAACAAACGGCCTCGGCAACTTTGACGACGCGCCGCCTTACTCGCCGGAACGCACCGCCCAACACGAACAACACACACCCCCACCTGCCCCGGCACCAACACCGGCACCCGCGCCAATGTGTCAGGCTTGCGAAGACTGTTCGATCTGGCAACAACGCGCGCTACGCGCCGAAGAGGATCTGGCCGCCTGCACGGAAGCAACAAACCGCGTCCGTGAAGCCTATCGTGACGAGTTAAAGAAATAGAGAAGTTAACCGGATTTGAAAAAAGCCGGGGCATGAACACATGCTCCGGCTTTTTTAATGTTTTAAACCATGCAAGAGTTTGATAAGCGTAAAGCCATGAATGATATAGACCCAAAAACCGCACAAGCATGCCGCGCCTGGCCGTTTGAAGAAGCGAAAAACATCATTAAACGCCTGCGCGCGGTCAATCGCGGCGAAATCAAAACACCGGAAAAAGGCTACGTCCTCTTTGAAACCGGATACGGCCCGTCGGGCCTGCCGCATATCGGCACATTTGGCGAGGTTGCGCGCACAACCATGGTTCTGCGCGCCTTTAAACGCCTCGCCCCCGATATCCCGGTCAAACTCATCTGCTTTTCCGATGATATGGACGGCTTCCGCAAAGTCCCGACAAATGTCCCCAATCAGGATATGCTGAAAGAATCGCTCGGCAAACCGCTCACAAAAGTCCCCAACCCTTTTGACAGCGAATATGAAAGCTACGCCCACCACAACAACGCGCAGCTCCGCGCCTTCCTCGACAGCTTCGGCTTCGATTACGAATTCATGAGCGGCACGCAATGCTACACATCCGGCAGATTTGACGAAACCCTGCTAGCGATGCTCGCCAAACATGAAGAAATTAAGCAGGCTGTCCTCCCAATCTTGGGTGAGGAACGCGCCAAAACCTACTCCCCGTTCCTGCCCGTCTCTCCCGCTACCGGAAACGTCCTACAAACCCCGGTTTTGGATACAAACCCCGAAGCCGGAACCATCACGTTTGAAGACGAAGACGGCACCCGCATAACGCAAACCGTCACAGGCGGCAATGTAAAGGCACAGTGGCGCGCAGACTGGGCGCTACGCTGGTTCGCACTGGATGTCGATTACGAAATGGCCGGAAAAGACCTGGTATCATCGGCTGAAATCTCCGCAAAAATCGTACAAATTCTGGGTGGCAGAGGCCCCGCAGGCTTCCGCTATGAACTATTCCTCGATGAAAAAGGCGAAAAAATCTCCAAATCCAAAGGCAACGGCCTGTCGATGGAAGACTGGCTCACCTACGCGCCGCATGAAAGCCTCGCTTATTATATGTATCAACGCCCGACAACGGCCAGCAAACTGCATTTCGACATCATCCCCAAAGCCGTGGACGACTATATCGCATCCGTCGAAAAACTTGGGCAGCAGGAAGACGCCAAGAAACTGGAAAACCCCGCATGGTATATCCACGACGGCTCCATCCCCAATTCACAGCACACGCCCGTTTCATTCGCCCTGCTTTTAAATCTGGTCAACGCCGCCAACACCGACGACCCCGCAACATTGTGGAATTTTATTCGCCACTATTCACCCGAGGCAAACGCCGAAAACGCGCCCTTCCTTGATCGCCTCGTCGGCTACGCCATTAAATACTATCAGGACTTCATCCTGCCCGAAAAAAGCTACCGCGCACCGGACCGGCGCGAACGCGCTGCCCTGTCTGCTCTGGCCGAAAAACTCGAAACCATGGAAGACGGGCTAAGCCCGGAAGATTACATGACCGAAGTCTTCAGCGCCGGAAAAGAAAACGGCTATGAAAAGGATGAGTTAAGAGACTGGTTTAAAGCGATATATGAGGTCTGCCTCGGCCAATCACAAGGCCCCAGATTCGGTTCCTTCATCCGGCTTTATGGTGTCAAAGACACCACAAACCTCATCCGCGATGCATTAGACGGAAAATTTGCAAAAGCCGCTTAAACTCTGAAAAAATTGCAAAAAACGCACTTATATAAAAAGATCATAAAATTTAGATAAAATTTTAGACAAATTTAAAATAAATTAACTCTTTCTGCTGTACCATAAAGATATACAGCCCTTTCCGGCTGGTAGAGGTTACAGTGGTAAAATGTTTGGATTACATCCCCCTAAGATAAAACCTGAAAAGGTTTTACAACGGCTGAAAGACTTCGAAGCCTTTTGCCTTGGCGAGAAGAAACTCACGCCAAAACATTTTCAAGCAATAAATGAAGAACTCTCCCTAAGCGCGGTCCTTCACGTCGGCAAACGTTATATCCGCAAGGAGGGCGACGGAAAACATCTCATTTGGCTCGGCGTGGACAACCGCGAACACGACCTCGGCCCGATCAACACCTTAAACATCCGTCAAACCTGTCCCGGCTTCCACAAAACACGAACGCTTTCGCTGGGCAGCCGCGATGTCCTGGAAACCGACACGATAACAATCCCTCCGCATAACAAAAATGTCATTATTGTAAAAATGAAAGACGGAACAACAGGCATAGGCCCCAACTATAAAATGGCTCTGCGCAACGCCGTACTGAAAATGCACCTGAAATGCGCCTTTTCAAAAGCCAACAAAGCCGACATCTGGAAAAAATACTACGGGAATTGTTAATCGTTTAATTTAGAAAAATCAAAGCCTGCTTCCGGGTATCCGAATTTCTCGCGGTTATATTGATCCCCTTTTTTAAGGGGCGCGCCGTCCTCCCAATAATTAACGATAAAACTTAAATCAGGCCGCTCACGCTCTTCCGGCTGATTTACACAAGTGCCGACATACATAAAACCCGCCACCATATCTTTATCATCCAGCCCCAATCCCTTCCGCACAGCCTCGTCATACGCATACCACTCCGTCAGCCATTGCACGCCAAACCCCAACGCATGCGCCGCCAGCGAAAAATTCTGCGCCGCCGCCCCCACACTCAAAATCTGCTCCCAAAGCGGGTTCTTGCTCATCCGCGCACGCATAACAATTCCCACAACCAACGGAGTGCGCAAAAACCGCGCCCGCTCACACTCAATCTTATCCGCCCGCGCATCCGGATTAGCCCTCATATAGGCATCAGCAAGTATATCCCCCGCCCGCGCCCGCGCATCGCCTTCAAACACCAAAAAATAAAACGGCGCTAATTTGCCATGATCCGGCACCCGCGATGCCGCCGACAGCATAGCTTCAAGCTGCCCGGCACTCGGCCCCGGCGCAGACAGATTATCAACCATTACACTACGGCGCTTAAGTAAATAATCCAGCACCTCAGAGCTGGCTTTCCCCGCATAAACGTCCATGCTATACCCTTCCTTGAAATAATTCGTCATCCCGTTGGCGAACGTATGTGAGCTTAAACAAACGGGATCCATATGTCAGCCAACAAAGTTGGCTGTCTTTTTCTGGATCCCCGCTGTATAACTTCGCTCTCGCTCACTGCGGGGATGACAAAATTAGGAGTAAAAAAAGCAATGGACAAAGACATAGCCGATCTTAAAGACATGGTGATTGATGTCTGGACACACGGGTTTATGGGTATCGACATCGGCTCCATCCTCATCGCCCTGCTGATCTTTTTCGGTTTCATGCTGTTTCGCGGCCTGTTCGGTAAATTCGTCCTCAGCCATCTGCACAACTGGGCGGCAAAGTCCACGACAAAGCTCGACGACAAAATCGTCGATGCGCTGATCCCGCCCATCAAATTCATCCCCGTCATTCTGGGTATATTCTTTGCCAGCCAATACCTGAACCTGAGTGATGAAATCAATGTTTTCGTCATGAAAATAGAGCGTTCCCTCATCGCCTTCACCATTTTCTGGGCCTTACACCGCACCGCGCAACCGCTCAGCCACGGCCTGAACAAACTTGAAAAAATTCTGGGCCGCCCCATGATGCTGTGGCTTTTCAAAGCCCTGAAAGTCCTCGTCATTTTTATCGGCGCCGCAGTCATCCTCGAAATATGGGGCATCGCCGTCGGCCCCCTTCTGGCGGGACTGGGACTCTTCGGCGCCGCAATCGCCCTCGGCGCACAGGATTTGTTCAAAAACCTCATCGGCGGCATCACCGTCATCGCCGAAAAACGCTTCCACCCCGGCGAATGGATCATGGTCGAAGGCGTCGTCGAAGGGATCGTCGAGGATATAGGCTTCCGCTCCACCAAAGTCCGCCGCTTTGACAAAGCCCCTGTGCATGTGCCCAATTCACAACTCTCCGATGCTGTCGTCACAAACTTCTCCCGCATGACCCACCGCCGCATCAAATGGGCCATCGGCGTGGAATACCGAACAAGCGTAGAACAACTCCAGATTATCCGCGACGGCATCATGAACTATATTTTAGAAAACGACGCCTTCGCCAGCCCCGATGAAGTCAACACCTTCGTCAGAGTAGACAGCTTCAATTCCAGCTCCATAGATTTCCTCGTCTACTGCTTCACCAAAACCACAATTTGGGGAGAATGGCTGGAAATCAAAGAAGCCTTCGCGATGGAAGTCAAACGCATCGTCGAGGAAAAAGCCGGAACAAGCTTCGCCTTCCCCTCACAAAGCATTTATGTGGAATCCCTCCCCGGCGAAGCCCCGGAAATTTTCCTCCCGCCGAAATAAACACAGAGGACACAGAATTAAAAAGATCCCTCGACTGCGCTCGGGATGACATTATTATTATAAAATGATTCCCGAAACCGCACCTTCACAGCAAAAAATTACCCTGCCCGATATCCCGGCGCTGTGCCTTAACGCCAAAAACGCATATCTGCTCAGTGATGACGGCGAACTCAAAACCATCAGCCACGATCAGGCCGCCGCGCTCCTTCACAAAAAACCCGTCCTCCTCTGTCACGCCCCATACACACGCGGACGCCTTGGTAAAGACGCCGCATTCTTCGCATTCGATGTTTTGGAGCTGTTCGCCTTTACCCACCCCGGCACCTTCGCTACACCCACCGTGAACGGGTTGTGCAAAGCCCTCGGCCTCGTTGAACCGCAAAGCATTGATGAATCACCCATGGCGCTGCTCGACATCGCAAAAGCCTGTTTGTCCGACCTGCGGGACGACCCGCACAAAGCCAAAGCGCCACCCCTTGAGATTGCCCGTGTCATGGGCCTCAACGGCAAAGGCTGGGGCTGGACACCGTTCATATTCGCCGCGCTCGGCGAAAACTATGATGAAGCGGTTTCGATAAACTCCAAAACAGGTCTGGCCGTCTGGAAAAACCTGCCCGAATGGACAGAAGACCCGCCCGAACCGCCCGCATCGCATCACCCCGTAACAGGCGATGAAGCCCGCGAACGCCTCATAAAACTACTCGGCCACGACGCCGAAAAGCGCGAAGAACAAATGGCCTATGCCACAGCCGTTACAGCAGCTTTCGCTCCAGCCCAAAACGCTGATAAACCCCAAATCGTACTCGCCGAAGCCGGAACCGGCGTAGGAAAAACCCTCGGCTACCTCGCCCCCGCCAGCGTATGGGCAGAGAAAAACCAGGGTACGGTTTGGATCTCCACCTACACCAAAAACCTCCAGCGACAAATAGATCAGGAACTCGATCGCCTTTACCCCGACCCGGAATTAAAAGAAACCCACGTCGCCACCCGCAAAGGCCGCGAAAATTATCTCTGCCTGCTCAATCTCGAAGAAACCGCCGCCGGGGCCGCGCTGGCCAAACATCCGGACGCAGCAATCGCCGCCGGAATCATGGCCCGCTGGACCATCGCCACAAAAGACGGCGACCTCACCGGCGGCGGCTATCCCGGCTGGCTCACCGGTATTCTCGGCTATCACCACACCGCAGGGCTGGCCGACCGGCGCGGTGAATGCGTTTACTCCGCCTGCGATCACTATCATAAGTGTTTTGTCGAGCATTCCATCCGCAAAACCAAACGCGCAAGGCTGGTCGTCGCCAACCACGCCCTCGTCATGATTTCCTCGGCTCTGGCAACGCCCGGTGAAGACATGCCGAACCGCTACGTATTTGACGAAGGCCACCATTTGTTCGACGCCGCCGACAGCGCCTTTGCTGCACATCTCACGGCGCAGGAAACCCGCGATTTAAGGCGCTGGATACTCGGAAACGAAGGAGGCAGACGGCAAACCCGCGCCCGCGGCCTCAAACGCCGCGCCGAAGATCTCGCCGAAGGAATGCAAGAGGCCGAAGAATGCGTGCGTAAAATACTAAATGCCGCTGAATGCCTGCCGATGGATAGCTGGACGCGGCGCTTAAAAGATGGAGCGCCAAGCGGCCCGGCAGAACAATTCCTCGCAGAAGTCTACAAACAGGTCTTCGCCCGCGCCGACGGACGCGACGGCCCCTACTCTCTTGAAACCGGAGTCTTTCCGGTTGAAGACGCGCTGCTGGAAAAATCGCGCAAACTAAAGTCCGCACTAAAAAAATTACAAAAACCCATGCAGGAACTCTCCCGCATCTTCCACAAAAAACTCACCGAGGACGACGGTTATCTCGACAGCGACACCCGCAAACGCCTCGAAGCAGTAAGCGCCTCTCTGGAACGCCGCGCCACAATGACCCTGCAAGCATGGATTTTGATGCTGGAAAATTTGGATAAAGACAAACAATCCCTTCCCCTCCCTGAGGGGAACCCTCCCCCGATCAGGGGAGGGCAGTATGAGCAGTTCATCGACTGGATGGAAATCACCCGCGTTGACGGGCGGGCCGTTGATGTCGGCCTCTATCGCCACCATGTCGACCCGATGAAACCGTTTGCAAGCAGCGTGCGGCCCCACCTGCACGGCATGACGGTAACATCCGCAACCTTGCGCGATAAAAACGATGAAGAATCATGGGCCGCCGCACGCAAAAGAACCGGCGCGGAATATTTAAACCCCGAAACGCAAATGCATAGTTTCGACTCCCCGTTTGATTACGCAAGCCAAACCAAAGTCTTTATCATCAACGATGTAAACAAAAACGATCTGGCGCAAGTTTCCGGCGCGTACAAAGCCCTATTTGAAGCCAGCGGCGGCGGAGCGCTCGGCCTGTTCACCGCCATTTCCCGCCTGCGCGCCGTATATGGCAAAATCGCTCCTGCACTGGAAGCCGGCGGCATCCCGCTTTATGCCCAGCATATCGACGAAATCGACACCGGCACGCTGGTCGATATGTTCCGCGAAGACACTCATGCCTGCCTGCTCGGCACCGACGCCATTCGTGATGGTGTGGATGTGCCCGGTGAATCTTTGCGCCTCATCGCGTTTGATCGCACCCCGTGGCCCCGCCCCACCATTTTGCACAAAGCGCGGCGCGAAGCCTTCGGCGGGCGGCCATACGACGAGATGATTACCCGGCTCAAGCTCAAACAAGCCTTTGGCCGCCTCATCCGCCGCGCCAGCGACAAAGGCGTGTTCGTCATGCTCGACCCCATGCTCCCCACCCGCCTGCAAACAGCCTTCCCCAAAGATGTCGAAATCATCAAAACCGGACTGGCCGACACCATCACCGGAATTAAAGCGCATTTAAAAACCTAGCCCTGTGGATAAAACTCACTTTAGATTCCCCTTATATCCACGAATCGCACAGGCTAAATATGTTGCTATGTGCAAAATAGCCCTTTAAAATGGGCACAATCACGAAAAAAGCACGCAACAACAAGAGTTTATGTAACCGGGAGTAGTAAAATGACACCATTCATTCGCGAACTGCCGCTGGATAAAGATCCCTTAGCAGTGTTTAGCACGCTTGAACACCTGCCCTATTCCCTGCTCTTCGACAGCGCCGACCGCGCCCATTCCAATGCGCGATATTCCTTCATTGTCTCCCACCCGATTGAAACACTCGAATATAAAGATGGTGAAATGCAAATCGCCAATTGGGAACAACAAACAAAAATAAAAGGCGAGCCCTTCAAAATCATTAAAGACCGTATGGCCCACTGGATTCCCAACAGCCAGCCCGTTCGCGGCCTCCCCCCGTTTCAGGGCGGCGTGGCCGGATATTTCGGCTATGATGTCGGCAGGGCGCTGGAAACACTTCCCCAAAAAACAAAAAGCAACCCCGACATGCCCGACCTCGCGCTGGGTATTTACGATCAGGTCATCGCCTTCGACCACGAAAAAAATCAGGCATGGATCATCACCCACGCCCCAAACTATCACGATGCCCGCAAAAAACAGGATTACCTGCTCGGCCTCATCGCCCACCCGGAAACGCAGACGCCATATCAAGACACCCATCTGGACTGGCAATCAAATTACGAAGCCTGCGATTACATCGACATGGTCGAAAAAACCATCGAATACATCAAGGCTGGCGACATCTTTCAAGCCAACCTCTCCCAGCGTTTTGACGCGCAGTTGCCGCCCGGCTTCGACCCGTTTAACCACTACCTCCATTTGCGTGAAGTCAACAAAGCGCCGTTTGCCGCTTACATGAATTGCGGCGCGATAAAGATCTCCTCCGCCTCACCGGAGCGCTTCCTCACCGTGAAAAGCGGCAAAGTTGAAACCCGCCCCATTAAAGGCACGCGCCCCCGCGCCGACAACGACACCCTCGACCGCGAATACCGAAAAAACCTTCTTGAAAGTGAAAAAGACCGCGCCGAAAACACCATGATCGTCGATCTCCTGCGCAACGACCTGTCAAAAGTCTGCACAGCAAAAAGCGTAGAAGTGAAAGAGCTGTGCAAGCTCGAAACCTTCGCCAGCGTCCACCACCTTGTCTCCACAGTATGCGCAGAGCTAAAGAAAAACAAAACCGCTGTAGACCTGATGAAAGCATGCTTCCCCGGTGGCTCCATCACCGGCGCACCAAAAATCCGCGCCATGGAAATTATCGAGGAACTCGAACCCACCCGCCGCGGCCCCTATTGCGGCGCGATGGGCTATATCGGCTTCGACGGCACCATGGACAGTAATATCCTCATCCGCACGCTGGTTTACGAACCGGGCAAAGTCAGCTTTCAGGTCGGCGGCGGCATAACCGCCGACTCCAACCCCGATGATGAATATCAGGAAACCTTCCACAAAGCCGAAAGCCTCTTCCGCAGCTTCGAAAAAGATACCCACGAAGCGGAAAATGAAGCCGTCGCGGTAAGTGCTTAGGGTCCATACTCATTGCTTCTATAAAACAAGCGAAAGCGCCGCTTTTTGAGAACCGGAAGCGTAAGTGTATTTTTATACATGCGAACCGGAAGCGCAAAAAAGTGGTGCTTGCAGCGTTTTAGAGGCGCAATGAGTATGGACCCTAACCCCGGATCATCCGCTCAATCAACTCACCAAATGCCTGAAACTCCCGCGCCGCGCGGTTCTTGTCTTTATGAACCTTGATCGTCATCGTAATCCCTTGCAGCGTCGCAATAAGCAGCCGGGCAAACTGCCGCGGCTCCATCAAAACCTCACCCTGCCGACCCTCATCCTTGAAATAACTGGTCAGCTTGTTTTCCCACTCCAGAAAAATCGCCGCCATCTCCCCGCGCACCGCTTCATCTTCATCTGCAAGCTCCAGCGCCAGATTGCCCAGCAGACACCCGCCCTTGTACCCTTCCTGCGCATAAGCCTGATAAATCTCCATCGCCCACCCGAAAAGCGCCTCTTTAGTATTCGGCGTCACGGCAAAATGCCTTTCAAGCGGTGCAAACAATTGCCCTTCCGCATATCTATGCAAAACCTGCGAAGTAATATCCTTTTTATTCCGAAAATAATGAAACACCGCGCCCTTGCTTTGCCCCGCATCATTGGCAATTTTATCAAGCGAACTCGCCCGGTGACCATGATGCCAGAAAAGCTGCTGAGCGCTATTTAATATCTTTTTATCTGTCGCTTGTTTCATCAATGAATCCCCTTCTCCCTAAAAATATACCGGTCAGTCGGTTTACAAACAAGACCGCACTTGCAAAAACCAGGTTCAATACACCAAAAAACGCATTTCCCTATCAACAAAGCTTATGCTATTAAAACCGCTGAAATAACCTGAAAGAAAAATAAAGAGAAATTAAGCGCATGTCCCAATATGTCTATGTCATGAACGGCCTGTCCAAATCCTATGACAACAAGAATATCCTCGAAAACGTCACCCTGTCTTTCCTGCCCGGTGCCAAAATCGGCGTACTCGGCCCCAACGGCGCGGGTAAATCCACACTGCTAAAAATCATGGGCGGCGTAGACAAAGATTTCACAGGCGAAGCTTGGGCCGCCGAGGGCGTACGTGTCGGCTATCTCGAACAGGAACCGAAACTCGACGAATCCAAAACCGTCGAAGAAAATGTCATGGAAGCTCTGGCTGAAACCAAAGCCATGATTGAGCGCTATAACGAAGTCGCCGCCGCCATGGCCGAACCTGACGCAGATTTCGACGCCCTGACCGAAGAAATGGGAGAGCTTCAGGAAAAAATCGACGCCGTTGACGGCTGGGAACTGGAACGTACAATTCAAATCGCGATGGACGCCCTGCGCTGCCCGCCGGGCGATTCCCCCGTCACCAACCTATCAGGCGGAGAACGCCGCCGCGTCGCCCTTTGCCGCCTGCTGCTGGAAAAGCCAGACCTCCTCCTCCTCGACGAACCGACCAACCACCTCGACGCCGAAAGTGTAGCCTGGCTCCAGCGCTTCCTTGGGGACTATACCGGCACAGTTGTTATGGTCACGCACGATCGCTATTTCCTCGATAATGTTACCGGCTGGATTCTCGAAGTCGACCGCGGCTCCGGCATTCCGTACGAAGGCAATTATTCCGCCTATCTCGATGCCAAGCGTAAGCGTTTGCAACAAGAAGCCCGCGAAGAAGATACCCGCCAAAAAACCCTCAAGCGTGAACAGGAATGGATGGGACAAAGCCCGTCCGCCCGCCGTTCCAAATCAAAAGCGCGGATCAACGCCTATCAAGACCTGCTCGCCGAATCACAAAAACTCGATAAACGCGGCTGCCAGATCGTCATCCCCGCACCGCCTCGCCTCGGCGATCTGGTCATCGAGGCGCAAAACATCAAAAAAGGCTTCGGCGATCATCTCCTCATCGAAGACCTCTCCTTCAAACTCCCCCCCGGCGGCATTGTCGGGGTCATCGGTCCGAACGGCGCGGGGAAAACGACACTGTTCAAAATGATCACCGGCCACGAAACCCCCGACGAAGGATCGTTTAAAGTCGGCGAGACCGTAAAACTCGGCTATGTCGATCAATCCCGCGACTCCCTCGATGGCTCCAAAACCGTCTGGGAAGAAATCTCCGGCGGTACGGACACCATCAAACTCGGTAAAATCGAGATGCAATCACGCGCATACGTCTCAGCCTTTAACTTCCGAAAAACCGATCAACAACAACTGGTTAAAGATTTATCAGGCGGCCAGCGCAACCGCGTTCACCTTGCCAAAATGCTCAAATCCGAAGCCAATGTTATCCTGCTCGACGAACCAACAAACGACCTCGATACTGAAACCCTCGCCGCTTTGGAAGAAGCCATCGAGCGCTTCCCCGGCTGCGCAGTCATCATCTCTCACGACCGCTGGTTCCTCGACCGCCTGTGTACGCATATCCTCGCCTTCGAAGGAGAATCCCAGGTCACATGGTTCGAAGGAAACTACGAAGATTATGAGGCCGATTATAAACGCCGCATGGGCCACGATGCCGATCAACCGCATCGCATAAAATATAAACCCTTAAGAAAAGCCGGATAACGCTGCCCTGCCGCTAAAACAAAGGTATCAATCAAATTTAGTCAACAGCGCAATATCGCCCTGCATCTGGCCGGAAAGCTGGTTTCCGGTAAGCGTCGCACCTCTGTAAACCTGACTTGAAAGCTTCCCGGCCGGGTCCTGAGCATTTTCCTGGAACGTCGTAATCGACACACCCATCCAGCGCAAAATATTATTCGGAATTAAATCGACCAGTTTAAACGAAGCCAGCCCCATCAGATAACAGATAATCACATATATGGCGGTAAAGAAAAACTCGTCAACCGGCCCGCGTGACACATCCAGCTTCGAAATAAAGCCCGCAACCCCGCCCGATGCAATATTAGACTCAAGTTGGTTATCATAACCGCCCGTATTGGCAACAATAAGATCAAAAATCTGGTTCAGCACTTCAACAAGCGCGGCAAAAATAGAAATACTGGCAACAAAACCGAATACGATAAGAACCGGCCTTAAGAAAATTTCCAGCAACAGGAAATACCCGTTTGTCGCACCGGGGCCGGGCATGCCCTCCCCGTCAATCCGCAAATGCGCCAACGCCCACAGCGGCATCGCCACAATCGCTTCAAATATGCTTTTAATCCAGCCGCTAATAGCAAACAGAAAATAAATAAAGGGTAGGAAAGGCAAAACATAATACAGCACCGCAGCCATCCCCATAGTCACAAGAGTCATGGCAAAAAAGAATTTCGTAGCCGTCTTGCCCATCTGCTCGGAAAACCCTAAATCCGCAGCTTTAACAACAGAGGTCGCGCCGCTGAGAATAGCACCATAAGCCGCGTTGCGCATCGTGGCCTCCATCATACCCTTGCCCAGCGCCGTAAGCTGCGCAAGAGGATGTACGTCTGCATTTTCACGCATTTCAAAAATACCGTTCGTTCCAAAAGTCGAATTAACAAAATCCAGAACGATATTCCCGGTCGGCTTATCAAAGTTAGACTGGTGCGCGTTTCCTTTCTGAACCCAGAAATTTTTCGCGTTAATCATCGCCGTTAAAATCTGGTTTTCCTCTTTTCCGATATTAAGCAAGGTATTAACGCCCAGATTATCCGCCATATTCTGGCTAAACGCATCTTGAGAATTCACATTCGCCGATTCCTGACTGTTACTCTTCATGGCAATGTCCATAAGTAGCGGCAGCTTCGAAAGCTTCGGAATATTCAGCGTTGCGGTCGTAACCGCGCCGTTCATTTCGGCAATGCGGTTATACCAGATAGACGCCCCCGCCCAGCCGCGCGCGATAATTTCCGGCGGCAGGTTAAAAGCGCCCGTAGTCGTTTGCGCATTCAAACCGTTCGTAACCGCATTTTCAAGCTGCGCTCTGTACTGATTAACCTTGTTAAGTGCAAAAGTTTCATCCGGATGCAATGAAGGTGCAGTACATGGCGGCGTGCTTGTAAGGGTATCGTTTGCAAGGCATTCCGCACGATCCATCATATCTGTATCGGCCCACATCGCCTGAAGCATGTTGTAATAACCTTCAAAAATGGTATCGGCGCCGGGCTGCCCGGTTCCTTGAATCTGAAGCGTAATATCGCCGCAGAGCGGCTTAACGTTACCTTTGTAAAATTCGTACTTTTTATCTTCAAATGTACCAACCGGCGGCGCCCCGCCCAGACCCGCGCTCGCCGCTTGGCCCAAAAGCCCAAAACGCACGGTAATATTACCTTGGTAATTAAAGGTTTTCGCAGCATTATAGTTCGTCGCCGTAAACAATACCGCATCTTCAGTTGGCGCGGTGCCGTTTACCGCAACAGTAATGCCGCCCGGAACAGGCGGACGAACAAGATAGGCATGAACTTCCACATCGTTCTTACCTTGCATATTGTATCCGGCCCGGCAGGTCTGGGCGACATGGACCGCCTGTATCAAATCGTTAAGCTCCTGAATCGGCAAATTAGGCTCAGCGACAATACTCCTTTGCTGGCTCATATACTCGCCCGTAGGCGCAGTCGTAGCAGACCCCACACCGTTAAAAACCGTCCAGGCGTTCGTGGCAAAATTAGAACCCATTTTCACAATATAAAAAGTTATAAGCTGCGCACCGTTCAGCCCCTCATTCGGCCCCCCGCCCGTATTCAACGGCGCGATTAATGAGAAAAACAGGATAAACCGCACAGGAGCCCATGCTTTGTTAAAACGTTGCCCGAAAGGCGTTCCGCTTTGCGCCGTTTCAGCGACAATGGCAATCACAAAATAGATAATAACGGAAACACCGACCCAGAAAATCCCCATGGAATAAAACCACAGCATTCTGTGCAGCGCGATATGAAAAGGGAAAGGAAAAGCGGTCGGTTCGCCCGCCACAGGGTTATTGTCCATATCCCGGCACAACTCTGCCAAATCGGATATGCAGGAATTAAACATGTTAACAGCAGCCGTACCATCCCCAATGCCAAAAACACGGTCCAGAATAATAAACGCAATATCCTGCGTCGGCCCCGCCGCGCCTGTAACCCCGTTCCCGCCAACCGGATTATCAAACATTTGCTCCGGCGTAATCGCCAGCATCGCATAAGCCGGCTGCTCTGCTATTACAGCGGCAATAAGCAACACAAACTGCACGCCCAGCAAAACAAGACCGGTCAGGATGATAAAAAAGATAAGAATCTGGTCGATATTCTTGCGGCTGAAAACCAGATTATTGGCCGCTTCGGCAATAACATGGCGAATGCCGTAACGCCCCATATTTTCCGGCATAAGATAAGGATGCCCCGGCGGCAAAAGCCGCATATTGCCGTAAACAAGGGCAATCATATACGTCAAATGCACAAAACCGGACCCGAAAAAACTCACAATCCGGGGGATGATGCCCGGAAGCAATGCATATTTCAGAATTTGATTTTGCGTTGCCATATATTCATTGTGTCCTTGACTGTTTTATCTGTTTAACCGTTCTTGTTCCATTACGGCCTCTTACCAAGCGCCGCCAGCCCTTGCAAACCGCCACCGATAGAGCCAAGAGTTTGTTGCGCCCCGACCGTCGAACTGCCGACAAGGCTCTGGCCTATATCTTCGCGCTGATCGCCGAATGTCGCCACAGCCTGCCCCATCCAGCGCAAAATGTTATTCGGGATTAAATCCACAAGCTTGAACGAAGACATCCCCATCAAATACACGATAATCGTGTAAATCACCGTGAAGAAAAACTTGTCAATCGCAGAGCGCATCTCTGCAATCTTTGACGCCCCGATACCGGTCAGTTCCGCCGTAACGTCAAAACCGCCCGTATTGGCCACCACAAGATCGAAAACCTGATTCATAACGCTGACCATCGCCGAGAAAATCGAAATACTGGCCAGCAACCCGAAAACAATCAAAATCGGACGCAGGAACACTTCAAAAATAAGATAATACCCGCTGAGCGCCGCCTGCCCCGAAAGACCGTTTCCATCAATGCGCAAATGCGCCATCGCCCATAAAGGCGCGCCGACCATCGCTTCGAATATCCCTTTGACCCAGCCGCCCAAAGCAAAGAAGAAATAAATAAAGGGCAGAAACGGCACGATATAGAACAAAATAAATCCGGCCGTTAACCCGATCATTGAAATTGTTACCAGAAAGCTGGAAAAATTCGCCGCCGTCGCGCCGGTAAACTGGCTGATCTGCGCAAGCAAAGCGCCGCCCGCCCCGCCAACCGAAGCATATGTCAGGTTCCGCAGCGACGTTTCAATCAACGAACGGCCAACGCCGGTTAACTGCGCAAGCGGATGCACATTGTCATTGCGCCGCATGCTGAACAGTCCTTCCGTTCCAAACAGAGCGTTAATAATGTCGACCACAGCATTTCCGGTCGGCTGCGTATATGTTGTCGAAACGCTGTCGCCTTCCTGCCACATATTAAACGCGTTCCAGAGTATATAAGCTATTTTCTGTTCATCCCCGTTCAAACCCTCCGTTGCCGCCTCCGTCGTCGATTTAGGGTTAAACCGCGTCGCAAAGTTGACCTTTTCCTCAATCTGACGCTTTTTCGCATAAACCTTTTCCATGATCGCCGGATAGCGCGAGGGCAACGGAATATTCAAAACCGCAGTGGTCAGGGCACCGTTCATCTCAGCAACACGGTTATACCATATCGCCGCACCGCCCCAGCCTTTCGCCCGCAATTCAGGCCCGATCGCCCAGCGGCCCGAAGCCTCCATTAACGTCAAAGCATCAGTTCCTCCAATGAAACCCAAAATTCCTGAACTAGGCATACTGGGCGGGGGATCTCCTGTCATCGCCTCACGCAGATCGTCACGATAGAAATCCTGTAACCCGATCATCCAGTCCTTCACAACCTGTGGCAGCAACGTATCATGTTGTCCTGGCGATTTTTCAAAAGCAGCGGTGCCATTAACAAGATTTTCCGGATAAGGGTCGGGCGTATCCATAGCAAAAAACCACATTTCCTTAATAATAAACCAGTAATATTCCTGCATAGCCTGTACGCCCGGCTCAGCCGGTTCACAGCCCGGCCAGCTTGCCGTCCATGCCCCTGTACACGATGGTGGCCTGGGGTCGGAGAGTTTAAGCGTCAACTCGCCGCATGTCGGAGAAACATGGCCCATCATGCGCGGATTTTCTTCTTCGCTATATGTACCGAACCTGATAATCGCCTGCGTTGCGCCGTTGGTAAACTGAAGAAGATCGGCATAAGGTGTACTATATGCAATTTCCAGATGATTCACAGGCACCGCCAGCGGATCTTTCACCAGATAGGGAAAGATTGTCGGCGTTGTAAAACCGCCGCTGATTTTTTCCGCCTCGGCGCAGGTTTTGGCCGCAAACATGAATTGCAACAACGTTCCAACTTCCGGAATATTCGGCTCTGCCGCCAGTTCCTGAAGACCGCCAAGATACGATGTCGTCAACGTGTCGGTAAACAGATTCCAGCCGTTCGTTGCGAAACCCGACCCGAATTTCGCCGCATAAAGAACGATATACTGCGCGGAGTTATAACCGAAGCCGACAGGAAACAGCAGTCCGAAAGCGATAACAAAGCGCAGCGGCGCCCAGACCTTATTAAAGCGTCGCCCAAAAGGCGTTCCGCTTTCCGCCGTTTCAAAAAGAATAGTAACAATGAAATAAACGGCAATAAAAAACGCAACAACCGTCAAACCGATATTATAAAATTGGAAAATCTGGTGCAGGCCGGTATGAACGGGCAAAGGCAAGCCTCCGGGGTTTTCAAACGCCCAGTCAGTACCCGTACCGCCCGCCGGTCTGTTGATAGGGTCGCCTTCGCTCGTGACACAACCGCCGCCGCTATCAATACAAGATTGAAAGAGATCCGGAACGCCGAAAACCAGATCCATCATCATATGAGCCAAATCCTGATCCGGATTGGCCGTTATAAAGAAACCGGGAAACGTTGTCGGCATAGCCGCCATAACAGGCTGGAAGAATATCGCCCCGCACAGCAAGCCGATTTGCAGCACAAGCAGCACCATGCCAAACAAAATACAAACAAACAGCAAAATCTGGTCGATATTCCTGCGGCTGAAAACCAGATTGTTAGCCGCTTCGGCAATAACATGGCGAACACCGTAACGCCCCATATTTTCCGGCAAAAGATACGGGTGGTTCGGCGGCAAAAGACGTACAACACCGTAAACCAGCGCAATAAAATACGGAATATACCGAAAACCCGATGCAAAAAGATCCTGAAACCTTGCGCGAAAACCCGGAAGGGCCGCATGCCGGAGAAAGCCTCTGAAGGTCAAACCAAGTATCATCGTTCCCCGCCTTTATCTGTAAGAGGTTCCATTTCAAGGCCCAGCAAATCGTAACGCACAGCCAGATAACCATTTTCAACAACAACGGCCTGAGGCTTAATCTTAAGAACGTCCTGAGCCATAACGCCTTTATAGCGCTGCTCTTCGCCAATATAGCTAAAGGCGTAAACCGGAATGCCCTTCTCAAAGCCCAAAGGCTCGATATTTTCTTTCAAACGCCGGTCAGAGCGGGGCGTCGGGGTCTTGCTGAACATACCGGCAAGCCCGCCGCCAACGGCGCTGCCCGTACCGCCAATCAGGTCTTTCACGCCGCCCGCCGCTTGACGCCCGGCTGTCATACCGCCAAGGGCAGCATAGCGCGTAAGGTTTTCGGTCGGGTCCTGATTGATATCGCCAAATGAGGACACGCCCTGCCCCATCCAGCGCAAAATATTGTCGGGAATTTTATCGACAAGCTTAAAGGACGATGTCGCCATCAAATACACGATAATGGCGTAAAGAACGGTGTAGAAAAACTCATCGACAATTGAACGTCTGAAATTAATGTCCCCGACCACACCGATAATATTGTTACCGTTATGCCCGCCGACATTCTCCGTAACAAGATTCCAGATGAAATTCAAAATACGAACCTGCGCCGTAAAAATAACCATAGCCGCAATCAGACCCATAACCGACAGAATCGGACGGATAAAGATTTCAAAAATCAGGAAATATCCATTGGCCGCAGCTTCGCCGGGCAGCCCGTCGCCATCAAGCCGCAAATGCGCCAGCGCCCAAAGCGGCACCCCAACCATCGCTTCGAAAATCGTTTTGATCCACGATGCAACGGCAAAGAAGAAATACACAAATGGCAGGAAAGGCAGAACATAGAAAAGAACAAACCCGGCAGTAAGCCCGATAAAAGCCGTCCCCATCAAGAACCCGCTGGCCGCATCGACAAGCGGCCCGGCCTGCACATCTATGGCTTTTGCAAGCCCGCCCATCGCCGCCGTCAAAGAAGAACCGGCAATGTTTCTGATCGAAGATTCCACCAGCCCCTTACCCAGCGCGATCAATTGCGCCAACGGATGAATATTGGTGTTTTCACTGGTCATCGCAAACAGGCCATGCGTCCCGAAAACCAGATTCATACCCGTTTCGAGCGCACCGCTTGTAACGGTTTTATCGGTAGAAAGCATGTTCTTATGACCACCGTTCCAATATTCAAAAACGTTATACAGATCAATTGCAATCCCTCTGGCGCCGACAACCCCCAAACCGTCAAACTTAACCTCAGGCGTGTTCGTTCCCCCGGTATTCGGATTAAACTGTTCAATACCTGTCGGGTCTTTGTCTTTTGCGCTTTTCTGTTTCGAAACATGATCCATCACCACGGGATAACTCGTCATAGTCGGAACATCCATAAGCGCGCTGATAAACGCGCCATTAACCTGCGCAAGCTTGTTAAACCATATTCCCGCCCCGCCCCAGCCATATTGCAACAAGGCAACATCCATATCGAATTCGTTCGTCCCCGCGTTGTAATCCCTCCATATCTGGGTGATCCTCGTGTCAATTTCCGTTTGCATATCGTTAATCGCTTCTTGCCGCCATTCGGCAGAAGGCGAACGGATCTCGCATTCTTTATGCCCCGCGCCAACAACACCCGCCGGTATCGTCGCAGTACAGCTTGGCAAAAGCGCATTCCCGCAACCCATTTCACAAGGGCCGAAATCATCACTGTTTGAAACGTTGCTGCTTAACAAAACCATACGCCCGGCAAACTGAATATAGTTTCTGTTACTGGCCGGAAGATGCCAGAAATCGCGAATCAACTCAAAATACATACGCTGAACAGCAACAGTGCCCAGATACCCCGCATTCGGCGTACCGCCGCTGGGGTTGTGTATATTCGCCGCGGTCGTCGCACGCTTGTCCGTCACGGGAATACGAACTTCTCCGCATGTCGGCTCCACCTGCCCTGCATGTTCTTGATAAAGATCCGCTTCATAGGTGCTTGTCGTGCCGTCACCGTCTATATCAAAGCCCCCCCTGCGGCCAAAACGAATGACAATATCCCCGCCGGTATAAAAATCCAGAGCCTGCGTATAAGTGGTCGCTTGCGTAACCTCCATGAATTCGGAAGGATCAATGGTGGCCTGCCAGCCCGGCGGCGTTTTCACCAGATAAGGCTTCACCGCATAATCATTGCTTAAATAGTTATTTATGATTTTCGCATCCGTTGTCGGATAATCAACCTGTATCCGGCCCTTTGCCGCCTGCTGCGCCGAGGGAGCCTTTCCCTTTACAAAATTATCTCCATGAATGTAGTGGGAGAAATAACATGCGTGAAGCAGCGAAACCATTTCCGATATAATCGCCGCATCGGGAGATTTTGGAAACGCAATCAGATTGTCTTTTTCACCAAGCGGATTACCCGTCCCGCCTGCCATATTGCTGTTGATCGTCTCGTTATAAATCCGCCAGCCGTTTGTCGCAAGGCCCGAACCGTATTTGGCCGCCGCAAACGCAATATACTGGCCCGAGTTATAACCGTTCGCCAGCGGAATAAGCAAACCCACAGCCACAACCAGCCGGATCGGAACCCATACGTTTTTGAAACGCTGGCCAAAAGGCGTACCCGTAACCGCCGTTTCAACAACAACAACCATCAAAAAATACAGGAAAATAATCGTCCCGATAATCAAAATACCCATGGAATAAAAACGAAACATGTTCTGCAGGGCAAGATGGAACGGCCAGGGAAATGTCGCACCCGTCGCCACCAGCCCGACATCGGGATCGCAATTCAGGTTTCTCGCAACGCAGGAATCAAAAAAATTGTTTGTACCATCACCGACACCGAAAACCTGATCCAGCAGCATAAAGGCAATGTCATAAGTTCCCGGCGCATTCCCGTTAAAACCGGGCGTAACAAATATGGATGAGGCAAAAGCCGGACCGAATAAAAGCGCCAGCACAAGCGAACCAAGCTGAAGCGCCAGAATAACAATGGCCATAAGCATCAGAATAAAAATGGCAATCTGGTCGATATTCTTTTTGCTAAGAACCAGACTGTTTGCAGATTCGGCAATAACATGGCGAATGCCGTAACGGCCTATATTCTCAGGCCTTAGGTAAGCGTGATTGGCCGGAAGCAGACGAACCGTAGCGTAGATTTGCGCCATCAAAAAAGCGATATAACCGAAACCGGAAGTGCAAAGCGCCCGCAACCGGGGAATAATCCCCGGCATAATTGCATATTTCAAAACTGCTTTTGTTGTTATACCGCTCACGTCAAATACTCACCACTCCTTATAGTGTAACGTGAAAATAGTTAAAATTTTAGTTAATTTGTTGGTATTTCACGCTTTTATGCGGCAAACGCGCGTAAAATCGCAGCAAGATACTGATTTAAATAAATTTTTTGCAAGACTCCATAAGCCGACCACAGGGTGTACGTGCCTGCAAAACAGAAAATCTAACAAACAAAAAAGCTTAATTCGTGCGCAAATGCGCAAGCAACGCTTCCATGTTGCCGCCACCGCGCTGCACCACCGATGAAAAATCCGAACGCTGCGTCACCGCCATACTCACGCCCTCAACAATCACATCTATAACCTTGTAGCGCCCGCTGCTCTGACGAACCCGCCAGTCAACCTGAACGTCCGGCCCGCTTTTCTGTGAGAGCAGGGAATGAACGAGAATATCGCGCTCACCCTCTTTACGCGAACCCGTAACCTCAATCTCCTGACCTTCATAATCGCTAAAACGCGCCGAATACACATCAACGATCATCACTTTAAAAAGCTTCATATATTCATCGCGCTGCGCCTGCGAAGCGCTGCGCCAATGCCGTCCGAGAGAAAACCGGGCGATCATGTCCATATCGAAATTGTTATTCAACAGCTTGCGAAACGCCGCCTTTTGTTTATCCGCGGAAATCGTGGCATCGCCAAGAAAGCCAACCCCCTCGTCTACAAGATCGGTAATAAACTTCTCCGCGCCTTGCGAAACCGTATCCGCATTGGCGGAAACCGGCTGGTAAGCGGCACGCTCCGCCACCGCCCCGGCATAATCAAAACCACCCGCGCTTGCCGCCATCACATACGCACAAAGCGCCGCTACGCCCACAAAACATGACAGAAAAATCCTGAGCTTCATCCCTGAAAATCCCCTAAATAAAGGCTGTCGCCATAGTCATTAATAATCATCGTAATTAATGGACGGCGCGCTGTTCACATTACGGTCGTTAACCAAGGCCTCACGCCGCTGGTAATAAGCGCTCCGCGTTGCCGCATAATAATCAATAGAGCTGTTTTCCAGATCTTCAAGCACCCGCACAAGAGACGCCCGCAGATTAAGATACTCCGCCCCGACTTTACCGTAATATATGCCCTCTTCATCAATATTAAAGAGATACCAGCGCAAAGGATCGGCAAAAGAATCAACCGCATACCCTATATAATCGCGGGTTGAGGACGGGCCGATAATCGGAACCACCAGATAAGGACCGTGACCGACTCCCCACGTCGCCAGCGTCTGGCCGAAATCCTCGCTCTGATATTCAAGCCCTTCATAACCGGCAAGATCAAAAAGCCCGCCAACGCCCAAAAGCGTGTTCACAACCGCGCGCACAACAACATTCCCCGCGCCGTCGAAATCGCCCTGCAAAACCTCATTCGCAAAATTCACCGGACTGCGAAGGTTTTTAAAAACATTATCAACGCTCGTCCGCGCCCGGTCGGGAACCGCCGCATTATACCCCTTGACAATTGGATGGATCACCGCATCGTCAACCGCGTTATTAAAAGAAAAAACCGCCCGGTTTGTACCTTCGAACGGATCGCTGATCTCCACATCCCCCGCAGCCACCGGTCCGGCTGAATCCGACGCACAGGCCGAAACCAGCAAAACAGCCGCGCAAAGCCCGGTTAAAAGTTTGAAATCCCACATTTTATTGCTCATAGCGACCGCTCTGATATTAAACATTATATTTAGCCTCTAAATAAGTGATTGAAATAGGTGTGAAAGTCAAGATTGAAAGCTGTACTTCCTGCTATTTAACCACCCTAAGCTTACTCAAAAGTTAACATCCCCTAATCTATTCGCATGAGATCCGGAAATGTTACGAATATACGCCCCAAAGCCTAAACACCTAACCGTCCTCAAAATTCATAATCGCCGTAAGCCCCAGTAAAAAACACACAATAGCAGGCGACCAGGCCGCCAGCATCGGCGGAATCTGCTGCGAAGCTCCCAGAGCCTGCAAATAGCTGGACATAAAAAATACAACAAAACCAATAAAAATCCCCATGGAAAAAAGCGCCAGCGTTCGCCCCGTACGGGGCGGACGGATAGAAACCGTTGCCGCCAGCAGCACCATCGCCGCAAAAAAGAGCGGCTGCGAAAGCAAAGAATGATAATAAACCCGCAAACGGCTGGCATCAAAACCCGTCTGTTCCAGCGTCTGGATATGCCCGCGCAGGCTCCAAAACGGAATCGTCTCCGCCGAAGAAAAGCTCTCCTCAATATCCCGCACGCTCAACCCCGTCGGCAACACCACCGCCTCGCGGGAAAAAGGCGCCTCCCCCTGTCTGTAAAGACTGGCCTGCGGAAACACCCACCGGCCCGGCTCCAGACGCGCCTCTTTCGAATCCACGCGCATCCGGAACGTGTCATTTTGCCCGAAATAAAATGCCGTCACATCTTGTAAAACCCACCCCGCTGGCTGCACCTTCCGGGCATGAACAATAACATACCCGCTTTCAGCATCCTCAGATCCTGCAAAATCATGCCCGTCCGTACTCTGGCGAAGCCAAAGCCCCTCCTGAGACAAAGCAATCTGGCTGTCCTGACGGCTCAGATACGTCCTTTCAAGCTGCTCGTATTTCTCCAGCAGCAGCGCCCCGAACGGATTGATAAGAGCAACCTGAAACGCGCCGACCCCCAGTGCCACAACAAGAACAGGCGCAATAAACTGCCACACCGAAAACCCCGCAGAGCGCAATACGATAAGCTCGCTGCGCCGGTTAAGCTGCCAGAACGTAAACATCGCGCTAAACAGCACGGCAAACGGAAACACAAGCTGCCCGACCTTCGGCAGCTTCAAAAGCCCCATCTGCAAAACCAGCCCTATCGGCACAAGCTCATGCTTGCTCGCCCGCCGGATCAACTCAACCGTATCAAACAGATAAACAACCCCCAAAAGCGCCAAAAGCAACATCAGCATATTCAGAATATACGTGCGCACCAGATATTTTCCCAACGTCAACGTAACGCTCATAATGCCGCTCCACCGCTGCCGCTTGCATCCGCCCGGCGATACAAAATGCGCCGCCGCAACCCTTCGCTAAACCCGCTCAGAATAAAAATGCAAAACCCCAAAGGAAGGAAAACCAGCCCGTACATCAAAAACAAACCCGCATCGCTTTGCCGCGCAAGGTTATAAGCCGCGATATAAAACCCCTGAATCATAACAACAACGGCCACCGCTCCGGCAATCCTGTACGCCTGGCCCCGCCGGTCAACCGGCCCGACCAGCAAAGACGCGCAGGCACAAAGCGTAAACACAACCGCCAGAACCGGACTGATAATCCGCCGGTGAATCTCGATCTTGAAGTCCCGCAGATTATCAAAATCCCGCCGCTTCGACAGATCCGGGTTAAGCAATTCGAAAATAGTCCGCTCATCCGGCTCCGCCCAGCGCTGACGCACCGGATCGCTATCGGGCAGGTCGATCGTATAGCGATCAAAATCAAGGCGCTTCATCGTTCCTTGCGCCGCATCGTATTCCTGACGCGTCCCCTCATAAACAACCACCTGATACCCCTCATCCACCGACACAAGCATGCCGCGCTTTGCCAAAATCGTCGAAGGCCCCGCCCCGCTTCCCTGAACATCGCGGCTGTCATGAATCATCAGCCCGTATAAAGCCCCCCCCTCGCCGCGCGCGCGCACATAAACCGTAAGCCCCTTCCCGGCTTGATTAAAAACGCCCTCCCTGAACAACAGCGTCGAAAACTGCGCCTTAACTATCTGCTGCATCTGCTGCATCGTACTGATTGACTTCGGCGCAATCCAAAGGGTAATGCCAAACAAAAACACCGTAACAATCAGCGAAAGCAAAAGCGCCGGACGCGCAAGCGCCGCAGGCGCATACCCTACGGAACGAACCACGACAAGCTCGGAATCATTGGTCATCCGGTTATACAAAAACAACGTCGCGGCCATCAGAGAAAGCGGCAAAATCACCTCGAAAAACCGCGGCAACGCCAAAACCGTAAGCACCCAGAACGCCCCGCTCGACGCGCCCGATTCAATCACCAGTTCCAAAAATCGCAAACTCTGCGTCAGAAAAATGACCACCGCCAAAATCACCGCGATAAAAACCGTGGCAATCGAAAGATTTTTAAAAATATATCGCTCGAATATGTTCATAAAAACGCTTCACAACTCTGGAATATATGCCCTAGAATCTTATAGTCTTTATAAACTCAAAAAGAAAGCAGCCCCCCACAATGAGCGTAAAAGTCACCTTCCCCAAAACAAACGCCGCAATAACCGGCGCTCTCGTCATCACTGTGTTTGACGGCCCCGCACTTCCCCCGGAAGGACAAAAACAAGACAAAGCCCTCAGCGGACTGCTCAGCGCCGCGCTGAAAGAAAACAAAAACTTCAAGGGCAAAAACGGCCAGCTTTTGGAAATCTTCACCCCTGCCGGATCGAAAAACTCGCGCATCATCTTGCTCGGACTAGGTAAAAACGAAGATTTAGACACCCTCGGCGCCGAAACCGCAGGCGGAAAACTCTTCGCCGCCATCGGCAAAAACGGCCTAAGCACCGCTACATTGCTCGCCGGACGCAGTAAAAAACTAAAACCTGAAATCCTCGCCGCCCATATCGCAAACGGCTTTAAACTGCGCAGCTATAATTTCGACCGCTATAAATCGAAAAAAGAAAAAGACGATGCGCCCGCCCCTCTCAAAACCCTGAAAATCGCCGCCTCCGATCCGGAAGAAGCCAAAACCGCTTTCGAAACACTCGCCCATGCCACCGCCGGAACCTTCCTCGCCCGCGATCTGGTCAACACCGCGCCTAATGATCTCTACCCCGAAAGCTATGCGCGGCTTATCAGCAAAGAACTCAAACCCCTCGGCATAGATATCGAAATCCTCGACGATAAAAAGCTTCAAAAAATGGGCGCAGGCGGAATCACCGCCGTCGGCCAGGGCTCCGCTCGCAAGCCCCGCATGGTCATCATGCGCTGGAACGGCGGCGGCAAAAAAACAGCCCGCCCCGTCGGCCTCGTCGGCAAGGGCGTAACCTTCGACACCGGCGGCATCTCGCTCAAACCCGGCGCGAATATGGATGAAATGAAAATGGATATGGGCGGTTCCGCCGCCGTCGTCGGCCTCATGAAAACCCTGGCCCTGCGCAAAGCCAAAACCGATGTTGTCGCCATCGTCGGTCTCGCCGAAAACATGCCCTCTTCAAATGCCTACCGGCCCGGCGACATCATCACCACCTACGCCGGAAAAACCGTCGAAGTCCTCAACACAGACGCCGAAGGCCGCCTCGTCCTCGCAGATTGCCTGACCCACCTGCAACGCAAATACAACCCCGAATGCATCATTGATCTGGCCACCCTCACCGGCGCGATTCTTATCGCACTCGGCCATGAATATTGCGGCACATTCGTCAATAACGATACCTTGTGGAAACAAATGGAAACCGCCGCCGAAACCAGCGGCGAAAAACTCTGGCGCATGCCCCTTGATAAAGTCTGGAGCAAGGAAGTCGAAAGCGAAATCGCCGACATCCAGAATCTCGGCAAAAGCCGCTACGCCGGATCATGCACCGCCGCCGCCTTCCTCGGCCATTTCATCGAAAATGAAACCCCGTGGGCGCATATGGATATCGCCGGCACCGCCTGGCGCAAATCCGACCAGCCGACAGTACCGAAATACGGCTCCGGCTTTGGTGTCCGTATCCTCAACGACCTCATCGCAAAATACTATGAAGGATGATAAATACCATACGAAACAACTCAAACCCGTATTGACTGGGCACACGGCCATCCGCTAATAAAAAAGCTCGAAGCCTCCCACCGCAAAAACAATGAAGCTTCACGAAAATCCATGATAAAACACGGGTTTCAACCAACGGGAAAACAACGCACACGCTTTGAAAACGGCGAGGAAGACACGGACAGCCAATATGTTCTCAACCTTAAAAAATAAAAAAAAGCCTGAAAAATCATGCTCCGCCGAAACCTCAAAGGATAAAACCTCGAAGGATGAAACCTCAAACACCACAATCTCCTCTCCTTCCTCGGAATCGGACTATATAAAATTAAAAGGCGGCGATAACACACCTGTCTTGCTCAAAAAATATACATACAGGATCACTGAAAATGTAAAACAAACCATTATGGGCGATCTGCGAAACGACCCTGTCGCAAAGCAATATATCCCGCAGACCAAAGAGCTGAAAATCCTGCCCGAAGAAAACCCGGACCCCATCGGCGATGATGCACATACACCCGTCAAAGGCATCGTCCACCGCTACCCCGACCGCGTGCTCTTCAAACCTGCCAATGTCTGCGCGGTTTACTGCCGCTACTGCTTCCGCCGCGAACATGTCGGGCCGAAAGCAAACGGACGCTCAGATATTTTGAACGATGAAGAGCGCCGCGCCGCCCTTGACTATATCCGCGCTCACCCCGAAATCTGGGAAGTCATCCTCACCGGCGGCGATCCGCTTGTCCTCTCCCCGCGCCAGCTTGATGAAATCATGGCGGAACTGAGTGCAATCCCGCATGTACAAATCATCCGCATCCACACCCGCGTCCCCATTGCCGATCCAGCGCGCATGACCGCTGCTCTCATAAACGCCCTAACAAAACAAACCGGCCAGTCGGAAAACTCGCCAAAAGCTGTTTACATGGCCCTCCACATCAACCATGCGCAAGAAATCACCGAAGATGTACGCACCTGCCTGAGCGCCCTTCACCGCGCCGGAATCAACCTGCTCTCACAATCGGTCTTGCTCAAAGGAGTCAACGACGACGCCGAAACTCTCAGCAACCTTTATCGCGCGCTTGTGCCCTTAAACGTCAAGCCCTACTACCTCCACCACCCCGACCTCGCCCCCGGCACCGGCCATTTCCGTATTTCGATAGAAGAAGGCCAAAACATCGTCAAACAACTGCGCGGCCACCTCTCCGGCCTGTGCCAACCAACCTATATGCTCGACATCCCCGGCGGCCACGGCAAAGTCCCGCTCACCCCTTGCGCCCTGACCCCCCTTAAAAACGGCGCCTACGAAATCACCGATCACAACGGAGAAAAACACACTTACAAACCTGAAACAGAAACAACGGATCTTTAAACACACAAAAAAACAAAAAGCAAAAAACGCTGTGATCGTAGTGGCCGTTGTGGTTTAAAATAAGCCATGTCTGAAATTCGCTTTTATCATCTCGAACGCCAAACCCTCGATCAGGTTTTACCGCAGCTCCTGACCAAAGCCCTGAGCGGCGGCCACCGCGTCATCGTAAAAACCGCCAACGATCAGGAAACCCAGCGCCTCAACACGCATCTTTGGGCCTACGATCCAAGCAGCTTCCTGCCCCACGGCAGCGCAAAGGACGGTCACGAAACCGACCAGCCGGTTTTCATCACAACGCTCGACGAAAACCCTAACGAAGCCGATGTCATCATCTTAACCCAAGGCACCGCCGCGAACGATTTGGAACAATTCAAACTCGTCTGCGACATGATAGATGGCCGCAATAATGAAGCCATTCAAGCCGCCCGCGCCCGCTGGAAAACCTATAAAGACGCAGGCCACACGGTCACATACTGGCAACAAAGCCCCGAAGGCCGCTGGAATAAGAAGGAATAAAAAAAGCCGCTGAAAATCTCAGCGGCTTTTCATGTAAATTTTAAAGCGGTTAATGCGCAGCTTCCTCAGTTTGAGCAGCTTCCGCTTCACCTCCTTCCGCCGCAGCGCCATCTTCTTCAGGCGGAGCAAGCTTCGCCGCTTCCGCCGCAATCTCCGCCGCGCTAGGCAAAGGAAACGAACCCGAACCTTGCGCCCTGAGCCACGCAATCAACGCCGCGCGATCCCCCGGTTTTTTCAAACCCGCATAATTCATCTTCGTTCCGGCAACGTAATCCTTCGGCTTCAACAGGAAAAAGTTCAAATCCTCATAGCCCCACGCCCCGCCGAATTCCGTCATCGCCGCAGAATATGCAAAAGAGGGCGAATGCGCCTTAGGTCCGCCAACAACGCCGTACAAATTCGGCCCCACCTTGTCCGGCCCGCCTTTGTCAAACGAGTGACACGCCGCGCACGCCTTGGAAAGCTTCTCGCCCTTGGCGATATCGGCGGTTTCAATCAGGTTCAGAATCGGATCTGGCATCTTAACCTTGGCCGCACCACCGCCCGAACCGCCACCCGCGCTCCCCTCAATCGCCACGGCATCCTCACCCGGCACCTCCGGATGCACGACCCGCTCTGCAATAAAACCGGCAAACATCGCCGTTATCCCGGCGACAAGCACCGCTGCGAAAATCTTGTTTTTCTCCATACTATCCATGAAAAATCCGTGCGTTTGCGTAATTATTTGTTCCAAAACTATAGCAGTTTAAAACCGCTTGTCGACACAGATATACGTATTAGGTATGCTCATTCAACCAAAAAATTTAAGACATGAAAATAAAGTTTGGATTATGGATTTAAAAAACATCAAAAAAATAGCGTTCCAAGGTGCCAAAGGCGCATATTCCGATCTGGCCTGCCGCACTGTTTTTCCGACACTGGAAACAGTGCCCTGCCATTCTTTCGAAGATGCCTTCGCAGCTGTAACAGACGGCAAAGCGGATCTGGCCATGATCCCGATCGACAACACCATCGCCGGGCGCGTCGCCGATGTCCACCACCTGATGCCCGGCGGAAACCTGTTCATCATCGGCGAGCATTTCCAACCCATCCGCCACGCGCTTTTAGGAATAAAAGGCTCGACCATTAAAAAGCTGAAACACGTGCATTCCCATGTACACGCCATCCCCCAATGCCGCAAGACAATCCAGCGCCTGGGTTTAAACGCCCATATCCATGCTGACACCGCCGGCGCGGCGGAAGAAATCGCCCGGCGCGCAGACCCCGCCCACGGCGCCATCGCCTCAGATCTGGCGGCGGAAATCTACGGCCTCGACGTACTGGAAAACGATGTGCAGGATCAGCACCACAACACCACACGGTTTCTGATACTCGGCCCCGAGCCGGAAACCCCGGATGAAAACGTTCCCACCATCACCTCGCTCATTTTCGGCGTGCGCAACATCCCCGCCTCTTTGTACAAATGCCTCGGCGGTTTTGCCACAAACGGCCTCAGCCTCTCAAAACTGGAATCTTACGTCGACCCGAATTTTCAGGCCGCCCATTTTTACTGCGACATCGACGGCCACCCCGAAAGCGACGATTTCAAACTCGCCCTCGAGGAACTCGGCTTCTACGCCAATGATGTGAAATTTCTGGGCGCATACCCCGCCCACCCTTTCCGCACAAGCACAAACAAAACAGGCAGCATCAATTAAAATAACGAATTCGTAAAATTAACCCTTGTGTTAACCCGTAACTTTCATGCTAAGTTCATGGGGATTCAGTCGCTTGATTTTAATTTTGCAGTAGGCGCAAGCGACGACAGGTATAAAACATACCTTAGGAGCGAAGCAACGCCCTGCAAAATTAAAAGGAAGTGACTATGCCCACCCATGCCGAACTCGCAACAAAACTACTGATCGACGCCGCAGATTTCTTCCTCACACTGGGTGAACAAAACGCCCCCCTCAAAGATCAAATGCAGGAAAACGCAACCGTATTCCAGCAAATGGGCAATCTCCTCGCACAAGACCCGCAAGGCGCGTTAAACGGCACACCCCATAGCGAACTCGCAGGAAAGCTTCTCGTCGATGCCGCCACGTTTTTTACAACGCTGGCCGAACAAAACGAACCGGTTAAAGAGCAAATGCTCGAAAACGCCAATGTCTATAAACAAATCGGTGAACTGGTCATGAAAGATCCGCTGGGGATTCTGGAGTAACCCGCGTTAAAACAAAACCTGCAAAGCCCAAACCGCCGCCGCGCAAAAGAAAACAGCCAGACCGACCGGCCAGATTCCACACGCAAACCGGCCCGCAAGGCCGCCGCTCTCCAGTCCGAAAACCTTCAGCGTATGATCGCGCATAAGCCGCGTTCGCGGGTCCTTAAGGCGCTGCTTCACCTCAACCTTACGGTATCCCCGGCTACGGTAAAGCATACGCGCTTCGCGCATCGCCGCATTCAAATCCGCCGTAACGCGCCGCTTCTCCCAGTCGTTCTGTCCCTCATGCTGGTTTTCCGGCAAATGATAAATATAAACGGAATATTCAGTCTGCACTGAAATTCCGGCCTTCGCACAAGCCTGCGCCATTTAAAACCTCTCCGGGTCCGGGTTTGTCTGTGATAGGAATGCGGAACACAAAAGATACTGTGTATACATAACCACAAAATAGTTAACGAAAAATTAAAATCGCTCCCGGCATAACGCCCGCACCGCACCCTCCATCTGCTTCCGCTTTACGATGCGGCTTGTTTTCACCAGCAAATATCTGTAAACTAGGCGCTCATCAAGGGCTTCATTCGCAGCTATGTCCTGTCTTGAAATGGAATGGCTATAAAAAACACCGCCCCCACCCCGAACAATATTAAACCACAATTACGAAAACATTCATCATGGCCAGAACACGCACCATCCGCCGCTCTCCAAAACGCAAAAAATCAAAAACGCAGCCCCTGCCGCTCCGCTGGCTCCCCGAAAACCTGCAAAGCTTTATTGCCCGCCGCTTTGTCGACGGTTTCGCCCTCGCCAGCATACTAACCGGTATGTTCATAACCCTCGCCCTGCTCAGCTATAACCCGAAAGATCCCTCATGGAACAGCGCAGGCACGGGCGCAACCGGAGGCACCGCAAACTGGATGGGCGAAAACGGCGCATGGCTGGCCGATCTTTTATTGCAAACGCTGGGGGCAGGCGCCCTCATCTTCGGATTCGTATTTCTCTCATGGGGCATTCGCAGCTTTAACCGGCAAAGCTTAAAACCGATTTGGCTGCGCATCATCGCCGCACTAAGCGCTGCGGTTTTTTTCGCAATCGCCTGCGCACAAATCCCTTCCGGCGGCTGGCTCATTCACCCCTATATGGGCTCGGCGCTCGGCACTTTAATTCTCGGCAAACTCGGACTGGCCGGACACGGCATAACCCCCTGGCTAAACCCGCTCGCCTTAACCGCGATCGCCGCGCTCATCGCCATACCCTTAGCTCTTTACGCTTCGGCAACAAAATTGGCTGAAATTGGCTACATCCTTCAAAATATTTGGAATATAATACTAAAAACCGCGCTTGTAACCATCGGCTTAATTCAGGGATTCCGGGAATGGATTCACCACCATAACGACCCCGGCTACCGTCCCGACCTTCTTGCCCCGCTCAAAGTCATGCCAAAAATACAGCGCAGCGAAAAAACCCGCGCAGCCTCCGAAATCAGCGCCACCCCGGCCTCGCAAACACAACAACCGCCGCAACAAGCCGCCGGAGCGCAACAACAACCGGTAGCCAAGAAACCCGCAGGCAGCATCCCCGTTGTTACGCCGCAACCCAACACCGCCGCGGCAACCGGAGCCACCCAGCAACGTTTCAGCCTCGACGGCGCGCAAAGCTGGGAACTGCCCGACCTCAACCTGCTCGAATCATGCCCCGAAGGCAGCAACGCCGCACAGCTCAACGAAACCGCACTGCGCCGCAATGCTGAGCTTCTGCAAAACGTACTGGCCGATTTCAATGTCGAAGGGGAAATAACCTCCATCCACCCCGGCCCTGTCGTAACGCTTTACGAGCTTGAACCCGCCCCGGGAACAAAATCCGCCAAGGTGATCTCCCTCGCCGACGATATCGCCCGCTCCATGTCGGCCATTTCCGTACGTGTCGCCGTCGTACCCGGGCGCAACGTGATCGGCATCGAGCTTCCAAATAAAAACCGCCAGATCGTTTATATGCAAGAAATTCTGGCCAGCGCTCTCTACGAGAAAACCCGCGCCAATCTCCCTCTCGCGCTTGGCAAAGACATCGGTGGCCAGCCAATTTTAGCCGATTTAGCCAAAATGCCGCACCTACTCGTCGCTGGAACCACCGGCTCGGGGAAATCCGTTGCCGTAAACACCATGATCCTCTCACTGCTCTACCGTCTTTCACCGGAGAAATGCCGCTTTATTATGATCGACCCGAAAATGCTCGAACTCTCGGTCTATGACGGCATCCCGCACCTGCTGGCCCCCGTGGTGACGGAACCGGGTAAAGCCGTCGTCGCACTGAAATGGACCGTCGCCGAAATGGAAGAACGCTACCGCGCCATGTCAAAACTCGGCGTACGCAATATAGACGGCTATAACGAACGCGTACGCGAAGCCAAACGCAAAAATGAAACCATTATGCAAAAAGTACAAACCGGCTTCGAAGCCGACACCGGTAAACCCGTTTTCGAAGATCGGCCCATGGATTTATCCGAACTCCCCTATATCGTTGTCATTGTCGATGAATTCGCCGACCTCATGCTGGTGGCCGGTAAAGACGTTGAAAACGCCATCCAGCGCCTCGCCCAGATGGCCCGCGCCGCCGGAATCCACCTCATCATGGCCACACAGCGCCCCTCCGTTGACGTTATCACAGGCGTCATCAAGGCCAACTTCCCCACACGCATCTCCTTCCAGGTCACCTCAAAAATCGACTCGCGTACAATCCTCGGAGAAGGCGGCGCCGAGCAGCTTTTGGGCATGGGCGACATGCTCTATATGGCTCCCGGCGGGCGCATAACACGCGTACACGGCCCCTTCGTATCTGACGAAGATGTGGAACAAGTCGTCCTAAGCCTCAAAGCACAGGCCGAGCCCTCTTATATCAACTCCATCACAGACGGCGATTTCTCAGACGCCAGCGAAGTCATGCAAGCCATCTTCGAAGATCGCGGCAACGCAAGCGGCGAAAAGGTCGACGAGCTTTACGACGAAGCCGTCGCCATTGTCGCACGCGAAGGCAAGGCCTCCACCAGCTTCATCCAGCGCTACCTGCAAATCGGCTACAACCGCGCCGCCCGTATCATTGAGGAAATGGAAAAACAAGGCGTCGTCTCCAAAGCCAACGCAACCGGCAAACGCGAAGTCCTCGTCTCCGATTTTTCCGAAGCCGGATAGTCCCCTCCCATGCGCGAAAAACATCAACTCAAAAGCTGGCTCGAAAATATCAGCGAATATACCAGAAACTTCTGGGACATGGACACTACGCGCATGCCCCCACCCATAAAAAGAGATTTTAAGGCATTTAATCAGGGACGATTCGCCATCATCGGCGGCTTTGCGCTTTTACTGTCTTATATAGAAATTTGGTCTGTAATTCTCTCCGCAGCATTAATCATATGGGGCTATAAACGCTGTAAACTGCTCTATCCACGCCTGAAAAACGAACTTAAATTTTATAAAAAGAACAAAAAATAACCCGCCATCCACATAAACTCAAACCGAAGGGTTTGCAAATCCGCGCACGTATACTATCTGTAAAGAACAATAAATGAGGAACCCCATGAAACAGATTGTTTTAGCCTTTTTCGCGCTAATCCTGTTGCTCACCCCGCATCAGGGCGCCGCCGAAAAAACCGACGGATTCGAAAAAGACATCGCCAAGGTCGAGAAGTATCTCCAAAACCTCACCACCGCACGCGCGCGCTTTGTACAAACCACCCATGACGGCACGCAGCTTGTCGGCACATTCTATCTCCAGCGTCCCGGAAAACTCCGCTTCGAATATGACGACCCGATTAAGGATTTCGTCGTCGCCGATGGTTTTTTCATCTATTTCTATGATGCCGAGCTGGGCGAACAGACCAACGCCCCCATCGGCCAAACGCTGGCCGATTTTTTCCTGCGCAAAGATTTATCCCTCAGTGAGGATGTAAAAGTCAAAAGCATGCGGCGTAAAGGCGGGTTTTTGCAAATGGAACTAACTCAGCGTGAAGACCCCGAGGCCGGGTCCCTGACACTGGGTTTAAAGGAAGATCCGCTCACCTTGAGCAAATGGCGAATTGTTGACGCGCAAGGCTTAATAACAGAAGTCGAACTCTTCTACCTTAAAACCGATATCAAGCACCCCGCCGACCTGTTCGTCTATACAGACCCGGATAAAAGCCGCAGCTTGAATGATTAAAACAACTCTGGCATTAAAGTTTTTAACCGCTTAATTTTAAGCCTAGGGTCCAGACTCATTGCTTCTATAAAACAAGCGAAAGCGCCGCTTTTTAAGAACCCGAAGCGTAAGTGTATTTTTATACATGCGAACCGGAAGCGCAAAAAAGTGGTGCTTGCAGCGTTTTAGAGGAGCAATGAGTATGGACCCTAAGCAAGAGCAAGCGGCGACAAGTACATATACGTACTTTAGACGCGCAGCGACACACTTAGGATTAAAAGAAAGCGGTTAAAATGCATGACGGCCCGTTACAACATCTCATCAAAATGCTCTCCGGCCTACCCGGCCTTGGCAATCGTTCGGCCCGCCGCATAGCTTTAAACCTGCTCAGCAACCGCCAGCAAACCATGCTGCCGCTCGCACAGCTTATCGAACGCACCGCAAAGGAAATACAGACCTGCTCTATATGCGCCAATCTCGATATGATCGACCCGTGTTCCGTCTGCCAGGACGTAAAGCGCGGCCAATCGCAAATCTGCGTCATCGCGCAAGTCAGCGACCTCTGGGCAATCGAGCGCACCGGCGCTTATAAAGGCCGCTACCACGTTCTGGGCGGGCTGCTTAGCGCACTCGACGGCATAGGCCCGGACCAGCTAAACGCCGCAAGCTTGTTCGAACGCGCAAAGAACCCGGAAATAACCGAAATCATCCTCGCTCTTAGCGCCACCGTCGACGGCCAAAGCACCGCCCACTATATCGCCGACCATATCCGGCGCGAAGGGCTGGAAGTCACGCATCTCGCCCACGGCGTACCCGTAGGCGGAGAACTGGACTATCTTGACGACGGCACCATCACCACGGCTCTGCGCTCACGCAAGGCAAGTTGAGAAGAAACAAAATACGCTACTCCTTCTCGGAAATATAAATACTGCCATCCGTATCAGCCCTTAGCGCCGCAAGGTGCGTATAATGTCCCGTACCGTCTCCGCCGATCGCAAAATCATAATACGTGCCGGCCGGAAAGAAATGATCCGAAGTGGTGGCGCTCACGCTGCTGTCGCCAAAGGCCAAATATACATTTTCCGTCGCATAAACACTCACAACCCGCGTATCACTGCTAAACGCCGTGGCATTTCTGGCCGAAACCGCCGTTGCGGCAAAAGAATGCGCGCCATTGTCTTTAAGGCGCAAAGCCGGTATCGGATTGTCATTGCTATCAAGAGGTAACTTTGTAGTCATAAAAAATCTCCTTTTAAGTATGAAATGAAAACGCCAATAAAAAACACCGGCTGGCCGGTATGAATCTATACAAAAACCGCCTCAGGAAAATTTTCAGCAAAAACAATGGGCGCAAGAGGCATAAAAAAAGCCGCAAGCCCCGCGAATAAAAATGCCGGAAATTAAAATGAAACAACGATAAAAGATACAAATATGGCGTTGTGAGACTCTAACCCTGCCCCATTTTTACAAGGTTGTCAAGGATTTTTTTCCTATCACAGTTCCGAGGCGCTAACCCTCTTCGGAATTCCCGGCTCCGGGCTGAAAAACATGCCGGACAACTTCACGTCCCGCCGGCACATCAATCAAAGAAACCGTAATTTCAACAGCCGTCGCTCCTGAAGCGTCAATATCATCAAGCCCCGCAAGCTGCTCGGCAAAACGGCCGGCCGCCTCCACAGGTTCATTTTCATAAATTGGACGCTGTAACAACAAGCTATATTCATTTTTACCGGTCTGACCGATAATATCGCTCTGACGGCGGAGCAAAACCAGATACTTACATAGCTTTGCCACGGCGAACTCAGCGGCATATGAGCCATCCATCTCAAAAATTTCTTTATGATTGCTCAGAGAAATCTGCAGGATAAAGGTCCGCTCACCATAACGGTCTGCCCGGTCCATCGCCGAAAGAAAAAGCTGATTAAACGCCGATTTGGCAATCACCCCGCCAGCACTGGGAAAATCCTCCGAATCATCACCAATCCGCCGGACAAGGTTTATCAAACGCTGCGCATTCTCAAGTTTTTTCTGAAGTCCAGCAGGATCGACAGGCTTCGCCAAAAGATCATTAGCTCCGGCTTTTAACGCATTTTCCTGCGAAAGACCCTCCGACATCATGATAATATACGGATAATTGCGAACATGCCGCCGGATATTAAGAATAAGAGAACGCGGCGTCGTCAGCGGACTGGGGTCAAGCAACACAACATCAAAATCATCCGCCGCCATACGCTCAACCGCGTTATTCTTGACAGGCTCCTCAACAACGCTGTGCCCAAGCGGCTCAATCTTCGAACGAACCATCTGCGCCGTCAACGCGTCTTGATCAACCACCAGTATTTTCATGACTCTTTCTATCCCCTGAAAACAGTAAATTTATCAGCCTCCCTATAGTCGTTGAAAAAGAAACAAAAGCAAAGGGTAAATTTATACCGCCCGGCACACAACACGGGTTTGACATTGCGCAAAGAGTGATATAGTAAATCAGGCATCTAAAGAATATGCCCCTGAAAACTGCCCAGGTGGCGGAATTGGTAGACGCGCTACGTTCAGGTCGTAGTTCTCGTAAGGGAGTGAAGGTTCAAATCCTTTCCTGGGCACCATATAAAACCAAGATGAATTAAAACACTGTATTGGACTAAAGAAATTTCATGAGCATAAAACTCCATAAAGGCGACATCCCTGCAAATATAACCTTTGGCGACACGCTGGCTGTCGACACGGAAACATTGGGGCTGGACCTCAACCGTGACCCTTTATGTCTGGTACAAATCTCCGCCGGTGACGGCAACGCCCATATCGTGCAACTCGACCGCGAAACTTACGATGCGCCAAATCTGAAAAATCTGCTCAGCGATAAAAAAGTCCTGAAAATTTTTCACTACGCCCGCTTCGACATTGCCGTCATCAAAAAAAATCTCGGCATCGACTGCGCGCCCGTTTACTGCACCCGTACGGCATCGCGCCTGACCCGCACCTACACGGATAAGCACGGCCTGAAACAATGCTGCCGCGAGCTTTTAGGTATTGAGTTGAACAAACAACAGCAATCCTCCGACTGGGGCGCGGCAAAGCTAAGCGACCAGCAACTTGAATATGCCGCCAATGATGTTTACCATCTCCACACGCTAAAAGAAAAACTCGATACGATGCTCAAGCGCGAAAATCGTATAGATCTGGCGGAAAAATGCTTCGATTTTCTGCCTGTACGTGCCACGCTGGACTTAGCCGGTTGGCCGGATGAAGATATTTTTGCCCATGCTTAGGGATCAAAACACAAAGACATGCATTAATGTAAGGACATCCCGCCGATGAACAACATTAAAACACTTGCGGACAACCAAAACGACCGGCACAGCGCCCGCTCCGTTCTGCAAACGGAAATAGAAGGGCTTCAGGCCCTGAAAGATTCAATAGACGAAAATTTCGATGAAGCCGTCAACGCCATCGACCAAATGAAACACGCCGATGGGCGTGGACGCCTGATCGTCGCAGGCATCGGCAAAAGCGGCCATATCGGACACAAAATCGCCGCCACGCTCGCCTCCACAGGCACCCCCGCCTATTTCGTTCACCCCGGCGAAGCCAGCCACGGCGATATGGGCATGATTACCGAACACGATATCGTCCTCATGCTTTCAAATTCCGGCGAAAACACGGAGCTATCCGACCTCATCCACTATACGCGGCGCTATAACATTAAGCTGATCGCCATAACCGGCAACGTGGAAAGTTCTCTGGGCAGATACGCCGACCTTTGCCTCCGCCTGCCCTCCGCACCCGAAGCCTGCCCGAACGGTCTTGCCCCGACAACATCGACAACAATGATGCTGGCGCTCGGCGATGCTCTGGCCGTTGCTCTTCTTCACCGCATGGGCCTGACGCCCGAACAATATAAAATTTTCCACCCCGGTGGAAAACTCGGCCAGAGATTAATGAGCGTCCGCGAACTCATGATCGGTTATGACGACCTGCCGCTTATTGACGAAACCGCCCTGATGGATCAGGCCGTTTTGAAACTCAGCGAAAAAAACCTTGGCTCCGTCCTTGTTACCGATAAAAACGGCAATCTCAAAGGTATCATCACAGATGGAGACTTAAAACGCCACATGGCCGCCGACCTGTTGCAAAGGCCCGCAGCACAGATCATGAGTACAAGCCCTAAAACCATCGCCGCCGATGCCCTGGCCGTCGAAGCCGTTAATGCCATGACAAAAAAGCCCGGCCACTACATCAGTTCCCTGATTGTCATGGACGGTGAAAAACTGGCCGGCATGATCCGCCTGCAAGACTGCATACAGGCCGGTCTTCTCTAGGATCACCGGGTCATGAACGATTCAAACCCAGCCCCCGAAAACAAAAGCCCCAAACTCTCAGGCCTTAGCCGCAGCGACAATGACACCCGCCGCAAAGATCAAGGTTATTCGGCTTTCATCCGTTCCATGCGTATCGTGCTTCCCCTCACCGCACTGGCCATCATCGCGGTTTTGTTTTCATGGAACATCTTCCGGCCCGATGAAATCGCCCCGGCAAAGCCCGGTAGCGAAACCGCAAAAACCATTGGCAAAAACGAGCTTCTCAACCCCAGATTTGACAGCGTCGACGCCAAAAACCGGCCCTATACAATCACCGCCGCCCGCGCCCTTCAAGGCGCAGACAACGAGCTCATGTTGCTCGACGCGCCCATGGCCGATATAATCCTGAGAAACGGAAACTGGCTCGCCGTTAAATCCCGGCAGGGCGCTTTCCGTCAAGAAACCCAGCGCCTGCTTTTAAAAGACGACGTAAGATTGTTTCACGATGAAGGCTACAGCGCAAAGACACAAGAACTCGACGTTGATTTAAAAGCCGGAACCGCGCGCAGCGATGTAAAAATTACAGGCCACGGCCCGCTTGGAACCTTGGACGCCTCCGGCATGTACGCCGATTCAAAAGCCGGGCACCTGATTTTCACCGGCCCGGCAAAAATTGTATTCTATGATACCGGCGGCTCTTCAAACAAAGGACTGCTCATACCATGAAGCCATCAACAAAACTCTTGCGCCTGTTAAGCGCCGCGCTTTTGCTGGGAATGCTCTCCGGCCATGCCGCATTTGCGCAAAACGGCGCAAAATCAAACGCCAAAGACCCTCTGGAAGTCAGCGCCGACGGCACACTGGAATGGCTCCGTGAAGACCGCAAATTCGTCGCCACAAAAAATGCGCTGGCTCGGCAGGGAACCTCCTCCGTCGCCGGGGAAAAACTCACAGCCCTCTACCGCGAAGGAAAAAGCGCAAGCAACATTGATATCTACGAAGTCACCGCACAGCAAAACGTAGTCCTGCGCTCGCGCGATACCGCCGTTTTCGGACAAAACGCCGTCTATAACCTCGATCAGGAATTGGCCACCGTAACAGGCGACAACCTCAAAATGACCGCGCCTGACCAAACCGTCACCGCCCGCGATAAATTCGAATACTGGACCGCCGAAGGGCGTTTCAACGCCATCGGAAACGCGCAAATCATTCGCCCCAAACCCGGCGGCGGCACCGACACACTCAAAGCCGATAAAATCACGGCCATCCTGAAAGAAAATAAAGAAGGCAAGCAGGTCCTCCACACGCTTGAGGCTTTCGGGAACGTCGTCATCACCACCCCGGCTGAAACCATCACCGGCGCATACGGCATCTATAAAGCCGCCACAAACAAAGCCGAGCTCACCGGCGGCGTAAAAATCCTGCGCGGCCCCAATACACTGGAAGGCGAGCGCGCCAGCGTCGATATGAACACCAATATCAGCACCATTTTCGCCGCTGAAAAAACAACAGCCCCCGGCACGTCCGATGTCCGGCCCGGCGGGCGTGTACGCGGCATCTTCTACCCCGGCTCCGAAGCAAAACCTTGAAATAAGCTGGAAAAAGGAAACCAAACACCTTAAATTACTAAAAAGCAGCGTCAGACTGGCACAGTAGACTTTTGTTCACCTCTGATATACGTTTAACCTTAAGTAAAATGCATTAAAGACAATACCGGAATTTTGGAATGAGCCGCCCTAAAAACAAAGCGCCGCGTTTGAAAGAAGTGCCCAAAGGCCTCAGCGTCCAGCATCTATCCAAAAGCTACAAAAAACGCCCCGTATTGCGCGATGTATCTTTCACCGTCCGGCGCGGCGAAGCAGTGGCCCTGCTTGGCCCCAACGGCGCCGGAAAAACCACATGCTTTTACATCACAACCGGGTTAATCCCCGCCGATGGCGGCCACATCACCCTCGACGGACAGGATATCACCGCCCTGCCGATGTACCGCCGCGCACGCCTTGGCATCGGTTATCTCCCGCAGGAATCCTCAATTTTCCGTGGTTTAAATGTGGAGGATAATTTAAAGGCCGTTCTGGAATCCCAAAACCTCTCGGCAGAACAACAAGAACTCCTGCTGGAAGAACTGCTCAGCGAATTCGGCATCGAGCATTTAAGGCGTACACCCTCCCCCGCCCTGTCCGGCGGAGAGCGCCGCCGCGTCGAAATCGCCCGCGCCCTGTCCGCCCGGCCTGACTTTATCCTTCTCGACGAACCGCTGGCCGGCATCGACCCCATTGCCGTCGCCGAAATCCGCGAACTCATCGCCCATTTAAAAGAGCGCGGCATCGGCGTCCTCATCACCGATCATAACGTGCGCGACTGCCTGGGCATCATCGACCGCGCCTATATCCTGCATGACGGCAAAGTCCTGATGGAAGGCAGCGCCGAAGACATCATCAACAACGAAGACGTCCGCCGCGTGTATCTCGGCGAAGGTTTTAAGCTTTAAAAAAATAAAATTTGACATAATATACAGTTTTTGCTATCTTACACAAAAAAGACAAGGTACATCTTATGTCATTGGTAGCAACAGAGAATTTAATCAAAAAATTTCAAAAGCTTACAATATATAATCCACAACAAGATTTCTATAAACAAGAAATACCTACAATTTTTAAATTGCTCGAAGAAGAACCCAACTTAAGCGTTTTATCAGCGACAAAAGAACATGAGCGTTTAAGAGGATTAAGCGACTATAAAGGACGATATGAACACGATGCCGCACATTTTATTCTGGGTCTTATTTACAATCGTTGTCAAAAAGCAAGCATCCTAGAAGAAAAAGATTATATAGACTTTCAGACAGGAAGTCATTCTGAAGTTCTCATCATGGATATTGAAACAAAAATATCTCCCAAAGGTGTGCTAAATAACTATCATGCATCCAATCCTAACGCATTAAAAATTAAACCTGACGATTTTTCTATTATTGAATCTGTAGAAAGCGAAGAGAATTATTACAGAACCCTAGGCTGGATTATTGGCGGAGAAATAGGACAAAGGATAGCAAACATCCGTTACATATCCGGCGATAATGATGAAGAACAAGGATTAAGAGGGAAAAGTGAATTGGAAAACATCATGACTGAGCTTGGGTATAAAACCGCTTTTCACAAAGAAGCTGATTTCCAAAAAATTACATGGTCTGTCAAAACCCCAGAAGGAAAAAAGTATTATTGGAATTCTAGTGAAGATTACGCCTTACCCGAAGGACATAATGGTACAGAGATATTTCAAACCTTTACCTTCCACAACAAAGAAATGCTTTCCACCATATACAAATTGGTTAATCCCCTTATTGATCTTGTACGAGTTCGAGCACAAGAAAAAAGCATGGATGTAGCGCTAAATAATCTGACAGTAAGAGAAGTCATCAACGAAACAGACAATCATATTGCAAAATTGGAAATAGCCTGAAAATCATAACCTCGCTCGACCAATCCTATGTCCTAGACTCTAAGCTTTGAATCCAAGCTTTTCATGATAAACTGAACACATGAACAGCCCTCCCGGTAAAATCTCCCAAAGCCTTGATCTCCGCCAGTCGCAGCAACTGGTCATGACCCCGCAATTACAGCAGGCCATTAACATGCTGCAAATGAACAATACCGAGCTTTCCGAATTGGTGGAGGAAGAACTCGCCAATAACCCGCTGCTGGAAAAGGATGAGCGCGAACAGGAAAACGCCGAGCACGAACCCGCCCCCACCGAAAACAGCAAGGACGAAATAGACGAAGCCTTTGAAAAATCAAACACAAACGATGATTTCGACCCCGGCTCCTCCATGGCCGACCTCGGCGCAGGCGGAAACACAAAATTCGACACACTCGAAGACAGCTTCGAAAACCGCATGAGCGCCGAAAAAACCCTGCGCGATCACCTTATCGAACAGCTTCATATGGCCTTCAACGATAACCGCGACCACATGATCGGCGCGATGCTCATCGACCGCCTCGATGAAAGCGGCTATCTGCGTGAGGACCCGGAAGACCTCGCCGAAACGCTGGGCTGCTCAATCAAGCGCATGAACAACCTCATCAGGGAACTAAAAGGCTTCGACCCCACAGGCATATTCGCCCGCGACCTGGCCGATTGCATGGCCTTGCAGCTTTCTGAACGCGGCCAACTCGACGGCCCGATGACCATCCTGCTCGATAATCTGGACATGCTCGGCAATCATGATTTCAAAGGGCTGGCCGAAAAGTGCGGCGTGAACGATACCTACCTGAAAGATATGATCGAGGAAATCAAATCCCTCAACCCCAAACCGGCAAGCGAATTCGACCACCTCGTCGTCCAGACAGCTATTCCCGATGTCCTCATGAAACGCCTGCCGAAAAATTTAGGCGGCGGCTGGCGCGTGGAACTCAATACCGAAACCCTCCCCCGCGTCCTCATCAATCAGGAATATTATACGCAAGTCTCAAAATCCGCCACGCAGAAAAAAGACAAGGAATACCTGAACACCCAAATGCAAAACGCAAGCTGGCTGGTCCGCGCCATGGACCAGCGCGCGCAAACAATCCTGAAGGTCGCCGCCGAAATCGTGGAGCAGCAAGACGCTTTTTTCAATTACGGCATCGAATTCCTCGCGCCCTTAAAACTCTCCGACATTGCCGAGGTCATCGAAATGCACGAAAGCACCGTCTCCCGCGTCACCACCAATAAATATATCGGCACACCGCGCGGCATTTTCGAACTGAAATACTTTTTCTCCACAGCGCTGATCAGCGAAGACGGCACCGCCCACAGCGCCGAAAGCATAAAGGCCCGCATCAAAACACTCACAGACGAAGAGGACCCGAAAAAAATCCTCTCCGACGATAAAATCGTCGCCATCTTAAAAGAAGAAGGCATAGACCTTGCCCGCCGCACCGTCGCCAAATACCGCGAAGCCCTCCATATCGGCTCCTCCGTACAGCGGCGAAAAGAAAAGAAACATTTAATCGCCTGATTTCCCCTCTCAAACTTGCGTGAAACCGCGCTATGGTGTTTAATATAAAGATATACCCAAAACACAGGAGATCCCTATGGAACTAAGCGTTCATGGCAAACAAATCGACGTTGGTGACGCCCTGCGCACCCATGTCGAAGACAAACTCACAGACCTGAATGAGAAATATTTAAGCCACGCCGCATTCGCGACCGTAACCTTTTCAAAAGAAGGCCACGGAAAGCCGCGCACAAAGGCGCATATTTCGATCCAACTCGGGAAAAATCTCATGGTTGTAGCCGATGCCACAGACCCCGATCCGTATGCATCTTTCGAGGCCGCCGCCGATAAAGTCGGAAAGCAAATGCGCCGCTATAAACGCAAAATGCGCGACCACCACGAGCGTCAGGAACAAAACCCGGAAACCGAAATCATCAAAGCCCGCGATTACGTTCTGGCCGCCGCGCCGGAGCAAGATGACGACGCCTCCGAAGCCGAAGCGCCCGATGAACCTTTGATCGTCGCCGAAATGATCAAGGATATCGAAACGATGAGCGTCTCCGATGCCGTCATGCGTCTTGATCTGTGCGGTGAAAACGCCCTGCTCTTCCGCAATGTCGGAAGCGAAACCATCAACATGGTCTACCGCCGTTCAGACGGAAACATAGGCTGGGTCGATCCTTCAGGGCATTAATAAAAGACTTAAACTTTTGGCGGCCGGGGCGCGGCAGCAAACCCCGGTCCGTCTGCAACCCCAGATACATTTGAAGTTACAGCCCGATTGTTGACCGGATCCTGCTCTATCAGGGTTTTAAAAGCGTTATAGTCCGCAGCAATCTTTGCACCATTGAGCGCACTGTCTCCATTAACAATATCCCGCGCATTATGCGCATCTGCCCGCTTGCCCGGACCAAAATAATCATCCAGCCCCTGACCTGTAAACAAGCCTTCTTTCATGCCAACAACTGTAACAAGCGCAGAAATTGCAGGGTCCAATGCTAAACCCGGATTATTGTACAACCAACTTGGATCATTCTTCATCACGTCTAGGCGATTTTCATCCACGCCATTTTCACGCAAAAACGCCTCCATCCGGGAGTCATTCGTTAAACCTTCTGACAAGCGAGCTCCAAGCCTTTTATAATTTTCCGCCCAAGTAATTTGAACATACCCCCGCCCGAAATATGCCTCATTCGTCACTGGATCCAGCGCAGCATATTGCTGCATGTTTTGCGACCAGTTAAGGCTGTTCCTCTGAACATCCGAGCGCTGTGCAAAAGCCATAATTTTCCTTCGGGAATCCTCATCGCTGCTCCCCAAAGCCTCGCGCACAGGCTCCATTCTATGCGCAGTTTCATGCTTAACCGTAGCAAGAATATAGGCCTGTTGGTCCACATCGACAACTCCAGCGACTTCAGCCGCACGCCGCAACAAATTCGTAGCCTCCGAAGCGTACGCCTGTCTCACATTATGCGTCACACGCGGCGCACTCTGCTGCTCATACGGTTCACGTTCAATCTCCGCAAGCCATTTCATCCGCCCTTCATTCGTAGGAAAAAGAGCCGCCCATTGATTTGTAAGCCATTCATGGTTCTCCGCCGAAGAATGGCGAAGCGTCATACGAAGCGCAGCCTTGCTCATAAAAGCAATTAATCCGGGAGCATCCTTTAAAGCCTGAATAAGTCCGCCTTCGCCGTCCACACCGTTGATTGTCTGTGAACCGCTAATCCCATCAACCCCGCCGGGGTCAAACCCCATAACAATCAACGCCTCCTGCAAATCTTCAATTCTGGAATGTCCCATCACATTTGCGGAAAGAATGTCCCGCAAAGGCAAAACTTCAATCATATGCGCGCCAACATCAAAACCGTCTCTGCGCAACTCCCGGCCAACCGTACTATCAGGGCCTATCCCCACACTGTACTTTTGTGCAAAAGCAAGCGCGGCTTGTGAAGTTTTTGGCCCCATATAACCGTCAATTTTTCCCGGATCCAGTTCAAAACTTTCACCCTCATCCAATATATCAATGGACTTCAGATACTTTAAATTCTGTTGTAAATGCAAAATCTGGTTACTGGATAAATTTGGATTGTTAATCAACCCAATTGTTTCATCTCTAATTTTTATAGTAAGTTCTGAGTTGATAACATCCTCAGACGGAACCCCCGCCTGAGGAAATAACGTCTGCGCCATTTCCAGAGAGCGCCGTGTAAACGGGCCATCAATACCATCCGCGTAATACTCATGCGATGATGCCAGATAAAACCCAAGATGGCTAAGCACCTGCTGAACCCCACGCAACTCATCCGGCCCAAGACGACCTAAATCCTGCACAGAATACCGCCCAAGAAAATTCGCCGCCTTCTGTGGGTCGGCGGCGATATTCATAGTATCTTTCAGGCCAGAAGCCATAATTACACCCTCAATTATTTTTATGCTTTTTACAAAGCTTTGAGGTTATTATGACTACAAAACCTTAATTTTCTCTTAAAATCACAATTTCAATCAGAGTTCCAAAAAAAAATATAAAAATTATTCACAATCAAAAAAGCAGTAAAAAAGCGTCTGAAATGCATTTTTTCTGGCCTCATAGCCATCAAAAATAAACGCAGCAAAAATTGCTCTATATCGCAGAAAACATAGGAAAAAGCTCATAATGCACCGCAACATTTTTTTTTCTGGACCTCCCCGGTTTTTGAATGTACTCAGAAACCCACGCAAGGGTTGTACCCTGCAAAAAAACTATAGCCGTTTCAGATAGTTTTCCGACAAAAAACGAGGAGCGTAGGCGTAGAAACCCTACGGTAGCGACGAGTGACGATGTCGGAAACTAAAATGAAACGACTATATGAAACGTGATGTGGGAAATTAACAATGAATAATTACGATCAGGATCTGCATTTTGACGTCATCCTGCCGCGGTTAAGGCTAACCACCCGAAAACAGATTCTAGCCACGCTGGCGGCTCAGGCCGGAAAATATTTAAACATTTCTAAAGACCGCGCCGTTCAGCTTTTGCTCAACAAAGAAAACAAGAGCAGCTCGGGCATGGAAGGTGGCGTCGCCATCCCCCATTTGCAGGTACGCGGACCGCAAAAACATTTCACAATTCTCGCAACGCTTGAACACGCTGTTGATTTCGAAGCTGCCGATAACCAGCCTGCCGATTTGGTATGCCTTGTCCTGTCTCCGGAAAGCGACGGACCGCTACACCTGCGCCGCCTCTCAAGAATTTCACGCCTGCTGATGAATGAAACGCTGCATAAAAAGCTATGTGAAGCCCGCGACGAACAATCCATCCGCGCACTTTTAATCGACCCCGAAGGCTGGCTCATGGCCGCATAAAAAGAAACGGCTACACAGCCTAATGAACAACGGCGGTTTCCAGATCATTATGCGCAATAACACGCAGCGCCTCATCCATGCTCGACAACACGGAAAGCGGCGTACCGTCCGCCGCATGTACGGCATAGCCCGTCCGCCCCTCAATATCAACCGCACGTACATACGCAATATCATGCATACCGAAAGACAGGAAATCCTGCGCTGAAAGGTTTTTTAAAATCTCTGAAACGGAATTACTATTATACATCACATGACCCTCTCTTAAATTGAGTATAGCGCTTTCACGCCCGAAAAACATTAAAAATCAGCATAAATCCCGGTTTACTTCTTCTTTCCGGGCTTCTTTCCCGAAGAATCCGAAGGCTCCAGATCAATCGCCTGCGGCAGTTCCCGCTCCTTTTCAACGCCCTGAATTTCAATTTTACGGGCCGCCGATTCCGGAACCACCCGCTCAAGCTCTACATGCAAAAGCCCGTTATCAAGCGCCGCAGCGCGCACCTCAATCCCGTCAGCCAGAACAAAACTGCGCTGGAACTGCCGCGCCGCAATCCCCCGGTGAAGATACACCCGGCTTTCATCCTCCGCTTGTTTACCGCGAATAATAAGCTGGTTATGCTCAATCTCAACATCCAGATCATCCATCGTAAACCCGGCCACAGCCAGCGTAATCCGAAGACCCGTATCACCAATTTGTTCAATATTATAAGGGGGATAGCCCTCGCCGCCCGATTTCCGCATGCGGTCAAAAGCCTTCTCTATTTCGTCAAAGCCCAAAAAAAGCGGGCTGTCGAACAATGTTAAACGTCCTGCACTCATATCTATTCTCCTCTCATTGAGCGAGTAAAATACAGCTACGGCCCAAATAAGGCACCGTACACATCTATAATATAATCTTTTTTAGAAAAGGATCAAGATTTACGCGCCGTAACGCGCCTTTGCAGCCTCTTTGACAAAGAGCCGGTCGCAATACCCGCATTCCGCGGCCTCGGCACCGTCAAAACTGTACCAGACTTTAGGGTGCCCCAAAGCACCGCCTCCGCCATCGCACGACACCCCGTCTGCGCAATCGGGAACAACGATAATCTCACAGGGCCTCACAGCCGAAACCTCAGACATAATTTACAGTCCTTTTAGTCTTTGTCAGTCTTCACCAAAATGATATTATAGCCAAACTATATTCGAACACCAAGACAATCATTCCATGACAAAAATCGAGTTTATTGATAACAAGGCCGCCACGGCAAACCCTGACAAATACATAAACGTCACGGTCGACACGGCCAAAACGCTGGAAAGCTGGAAAAACTCGCTTTTCAGCTATGAATGGCTGGACGAAAACAAAGAAATTAAAACCTTTGAAGCCTTAAGCGCCGCCGAAGCCGACAAACGCCGCGCCGTTGACGATGCCCTGAGAAACAACCGCCCTGTAGAAAAACCGGTTTTAGGAATCGGCATGCTCGATAACGTAGAAATCGGCTCAGGGCGCGCCGCGTTTTTAACGCTCGCCACCTTGGGTCTGAAAACAATTCCCGTCCATATCCCAAAATCCAACGAAAGTGACTTCAAAGACTTTCTGGCCGAAAACGATGAACAATAGCGCAAACAAAAAAACAATCCCCGCCCGCAGCCTTCCCTGTAAAAGACAAAGAACACAGGAAAACGGAAACGCCTTTTTCTATATCCTGATCGCCGTTGTTTTGCTGGCCGCGCTCTCTTTTGCCGTCAGCCAGAATGGACGCGGCAACGTGCAGCAAATATCCGCCGAACGCGCCCGCCTTTACGCCGGCGAAATCATAGAACAGGCCAACATCATGGCCTCCGCCGTTGCTCAAACCCGTCTGCGCGGCAGCGCTTTAAACGAGCTATGCTTTGATCATACAAGCTGGGGCGCAAGCAACTACAATCACGCAGGCTGCGCCAGCGACCTCAACAAAATCTATCACCCCGATGGCGCGGGAATAACATGGACCAACGCCCCGAGCGAAGCCATGGACACCGCCGCCACCCCGGACAATCTCTGGCATTTTTATGGCGATAACGAAATTGAAAATATTGGAACAACCTGCGGCGCGGCAAGCTGCGCTGATCTGATTATGCTTGTCGATGAACTGCAACTCACCGTCTGCCAGCAAATCAACGGGCTTTTAGGCGTAACAGACGCAACCGCAACCCCGCCCACAGACACCTCATACGGCGAAACCCGCTATATCGGCAGCTTCGGCTATACCGCCACCATCGGCGACGAAGCCGCCGCATTAAGCGGCCAGACAGCGGCCTGCTTCCAAAAAACCGCCGCTCCGGCTGAATACGTATTCTATAAAGTGCTGGTTTCGCGCTAGGGTCTATACTTTGCGAGCGATTGCCCCCTCGGGCGTATCCTCAATCTCGTAGCCCATCTCTAAAATCTGATCACGAATTTCATCCGCCCGCGCAAAATTCTTCTCCGCTTTTGCTGCGGTCCTTTCTTGCAGCAACACATCAATAGAGTCATTGTCGCCCTCGGCGAATCCAAGCCACGCTTTCGAATTTTGCTGCAAAATTCCCAGAAACGCTCCAGCAGCAATTAACGCCCCTTTCAACTCGGGAGAGTTCTCTTTTTTCAACAGCCCGTTCAGCTCCGCCATCGCCTGCGGCGTATTCAAATCGTCACACAAAGCTTCCAGAACGCCCTGCGGAACCTCGCATTCCACAGCCTCCATATCCGCCATTTCATCCAAACGGCGATAAAACCGGTCAAGCTGCTTCTGGCTTTGCTGCAACTTATCTTCCGACCAATCCAGCGGCTGACGGTAATGCGCAGATAACAACGTCAGGCGAATAACCTCACCCGAATACTTCTCAATCAAATCATGCACCAGCAAAAAATTACCCGCAGATTTTGCCATCTTCTCACCTTCTACAGTGACAAACCCGTTATGCACCCACACCGCAGCAAATTTCGCGAGATCCTCATGCCCATGCGCACAACAAGACTGCGCAATCTCGTTTTCATGATGCGGAAATTTCAAATCCGCTCCGCCCCCGTGAATATCAAACGGCAAACCCAGATGCTTCTCCGCCATCGCGCTGCATTCAATATGCCAGCCTGGCCGACCTCTCCCCCACGGACTATCCCAACCCGGCTCATCTGCGGCGCTCGGCTTCCACAACACAAAATCCGCCGGATCTTTTTTGTAAGACGCCACCTCAACCCGCGCTCCGGCGATTTGTTCATCACGGCTGCGCCCCGAAAGCCCGCCATAAGCAGGAAAAGACGGCACGTTAAACAACACATGCCCGTCCGCCTCATACGCATGCCCGCGCTCTATAAGCTGCTCAATCAGCGCAATCATCTCAGAAATTGTTTCGGTCGCCCTAGGCTGAACATCCGGCGGCGCACAGCCCAAAACCGCCATATCCTCATTATAAATCCGCGCATATTTCTCGGTAATCACCTCAATCGGCTCCCCCGTCTCGCGGGAGGCCGCAATAATCTTGTCATCCACATCCGTAATATTCGAAACATAGGTCACTTTAGGATAAAGAGTCCTGAGAACACGGCTCAGCAAATCAAACACAACCGCCATCCGCGCATTGCCGATATGCGCATAGCTGTAAACCGTCGGCCCGCAGGCATAAAGCCGTACATGCGCGGCATCAAGCGGTGTAAAAACCTCTTTTTTCCGTTTCAACGTATTGAAAAGTGTAAGCTCTGACATATCTCAACCATAATTCTTGTGTATTTTTTTCTGGCAAAACCGGAAGTTAGACGCTAGAAAACCCTAAAAGAGAGGATTTTACAAATGGTTTCATCAAAAATCGTTGATATGTGCGACAAAAATAAAGCCCCCAAACCCTCCCGCGAAGAGGCGGAAGAAGCTGTGCGCACCTTGCTCAAATATATTGGTGAAAACCCGAAGCGCGAAGGGCTAATAGACACACCCGCCCGTGTCATCCGCGCCTATGACGAATTTTTCGAAGGCTATAATCAGGACCCGGCCAAAGAACTCGGCAAAACTTTCGAAGATATCGAAGGCTTCAACGATATTGTTCTGGTCAAAGATATTGAGTTCACCTCCCACTGCGAACACCACATGGTCCCGATTAACGGTATCGCCCATGTCGCATACTGGCCGAACGAAGCCGTCGTTGGCATCTCCAAGCTTGCGCGTATTGTCGATATTTTCTCCAAACGCCTCGTTTCTCAGGAAAACATGACCAGCGCTATTGCCGAATGCATTGAGGCCACGCTCAAGCCCAAAGGCGTTGCCGTTTACATTGAGGCCGACCACCAGTGCATGTCGATCCGCGGTGTCAAAAAACGCCGCTCCTCAACGGTAACAACAACCTTCACCGGCATCTTGAAAGAGTGTAAATCGACACAAATGCGCTTTTTGACCATGATCGGTGGAGATAAATAACTGAACAACCCTCGCCTATAAGGCGAGGGGTTAGTTAGGGGTCGATTGTAAATCGACTGTCCTCTACCGGCTCCCCTTCTTGTTCCTCGATATATTTCTGGATCATCTCATCTGTGATATTTCCGGAACTGATATAGCCTACGTCACATAAAATGATTCAATTTTGAAGAGGTCGTGTATGGAGCACATAAGCTGTTTTCTTACGGCTTTAGTATGGGCCCATTTTTGTTCAATGGGATTAAGATCGGGGCTGTAAGGGGGCAGGAAAAGCAAGCTATGGCCCGCATTTTGAATAAGGTCTTGTGTATCCTGCCGTTTGTGGAAGGTGGCGTTGTCCATGACGATCACGGCTTTAGGCGGCAGTTTGGATAATAAATCCTGCTTCACCCATGCGGTAAAGATGTCTGCCGTGATGTTGGCGGTAAACAGCCCCACTGTCAGCAGGGTTTTCCCAATCAGAGCCCCTATTGCATTTGTCCGGCCTTTGGCATGCCAATCTTGTGTGCCGGTGCAACGCTGCCCAATCGGCGCATAGCCGTGTGTGCAGGGCATGTCGTGGGCAAACCCGCTTTCATCAATATAAACGAGCGTTCGATTCTGATGTTTATACAACGCGATGAGTGCCTGGAAGGAGCGCCGTGCGCCGTCGTCTGCCTTCGGATGCTTCAGACTTTTTTATAAGAAACCCCCATGCGTCGCAAAGCATGTCCAATGCCTTTTTCGCTGACCCCAGTCTGCGCGCCCGCTCGTATTGATAGGCATCCGGGTAATCCAAAACGTCATGCGCCAAAGCGTCCATATCTATCTTTGTGGCGGGTTTGTGACGGGTAAGCTTCGGATCTGGTGTTTTAATCCAGCGTGTTACACTGGCAACTCCTACACAAAAACGCGTCGCTACCTGCGCAATTGTAAGGCCTTCCTTCTCGCGGACAGATAAGACTTTACGGCGAAAATCGGATGAATACGTCATCCTTACAATATAATCAATTTATATGAGCTTGGCTATAGCGCAGTACCCACGCGCCCAGAAATGTCTGCCCCAGAACTGCTTGCGCAAATGCGCAAACTCAGAGAGTAAAATCCGCGAGCTTATGCCTTTGAGCCATTGCACGATCTGACTTATATTCTGCGTCGGACGATAGCCAATAAACATGTGCACATGATCGCTCGCGACCTTCCCGGTTATAATCTCAAGCTCGTGCTCCATGGCTATCTGGCGCAGAACATCTCTGGTGCGCACCGCCACCTCGCCTGTCATCACCCTCTTCCGGTACTTTGGAACCCAGATCAGGTGCACTTTTAAATCCGTCTTCGTGTGGCTGCCTATCGTATAACGTCGCATAGCGACAGGTATAAACTTCTCTTCGCCTGAAGGCGAGGGATTTTAACCATCCCCGATGGGGACATTAAATCAAAAACATTTATCGTAGAATGTGACGAAAATAATGCGTTTTGAGAACCGGAGCGCAACGTACATTCTGGTACGTGAGCACCGGAAGCGCAAAAACGCACTATTTGCAGGCCATTATACGATAAATGTTTTGATTTAATGAAACATCCGTTCCGTACCGGCCCGGTCGCTCGCCAGCAGCGCCCGGACGTAAGGGGATTCTTTCACCGTTTTAACCAGCCGCTCCTTCGTAAACGGCTTTTTGATAAATTTCCGCGCCCCCATTTGGGTCGCTTTCACAATATTGTCCCGCACGCTGTCCACACTGAGCATCACGACAAACGCATCCCTGTCTGCGGCATAAATAGCCTCCAGAACCTCATGCCCCGTCATCCCCGGCAAATGAATATCAAGAAAAACAATATCCGGCGCGTTTTCAACATAAGCCTGCACAGCCTCTTCTCCGTCCTTACACACAATCAGATCAAACTCCGAATTTAAAATGGTCGATGCGTAATGCGCCGTAAAGCGGTCATCCTCCACAACCATCACCAGCGGCTCGTCACGCCGCTTGCGCCGCGCAGCAATGCTTGAAACCTTGTGTTTGTCACCCAGCGCTTCATAAGCCTCAAAGCGCTTAAGACTCAGCAGCTTCTCATCAGCAAGTTTCTGATAGGATTTATACTGACTGTTCAAAGAATCCATATCGGAAAGCCCCTCAGGCAACTTCGACGCCATGGATTTAAAAACACCGTCCAAAACCTTCTTCTCCGCCTTGCTCCGCACCCGGATCAGCGCAAAAACATCATGATCTGCAAACACGCAAACCCCGCCGTCAAACTGCCCGGCCAGTTCTTTATGAAGCGCTTCAGCAAAATCCCGGGACGTCTTTCCCCCGGCCTTTATCTTATCGCTAAGACTCGAAAGATCGCCCACAAGATCGGAGTTCAAGACCAGCCGCGAAAAAGAAAAATACAGCCCCAACCACTGACCCGAATCTTTCCTAAGCTCTTCTAATTTCGTTAAAAAATAATGCTCGGCGCTGCCGCATATAAGATCCATTGTTTTTCATCCCCCAACCCACATTCATGCCTTTACGATCGTTTTTATTTTCTACAATTTTAAAGAGAAAAGGTTAATTATTTGTATATATTAGGAAGTTAGAGAGCAGCGCCAAACAAGATTATTCTGCCCCAGCCCCAGCGGAAGCGGCGTAATCGCACCCTCCGGCGTATCAAGAACATCAACCGCTTGCGGCTTTTTCTCTAAATCGAAAGTCCCTTGCGGCTTTTCCAACCCGTAAAAAGCCGGGCCGTTATGACATAAAAAGGATTCAAACGCTTTCCCACCAGCCTCGGAAGACAAATCAACGCCCGCTTCTTCAAACGCTTGCGCATAAAGCTGCGGGGCGATGCCACCGGTAAAACACCCCGCGGCGCAGCCGCATTCCGTGGCCTTAACCGTATGCGCCGCGCTATCCGTCCCCGCATAAAATTTCGTATTTGCCGGATCAAGAACCGCCTCCCGCAAAGCTGCCCGGTCCTCTTCAAACTTCAAAAGCGGCAAACAATAAAGATGGTATTTCAACCCCTTGAGCAAATCTCCAATCGTATAAAGCAAATGCTGCGGCGTGACAGAGGCCACCACATTTCCCCCCGCGCCTTGCACAAACTTCACCGCACTTGCCGTCGTCACATGCTCGCACGCCACTTTCAAGGCCGGAAATCTCTCAATCAGCCGCGGCATCCGCTCGCGGTAAAAACAGTCCTCGGCATTGCTATCGGCAGCAAAATATTGATCCGCCGCCATGCCGTGTTCTTCTCCATGAATGCACAAAACAATCCCGGCTGATTCCAGCGCCGCAAACACGCCATTGCTCATGAACTCTTCAAACGGATACCCAAAATCCGCGCCCGTCGTCCCATGCGGCGGGTAATATTTCGCCGCACGCAAAACCCCGGCCTCCGCCCCACGCTCAATCATTTCTGCGCACGTATCTTTCGTCAGATAAAGCGGCACGATAATATCTTGAAACGCCGCCCCGCCCGATCTCTTAATCAAATCGACATACCCCTCAATGCACCAATACGCCAAAGGATCATCCTTAAAAACCTTGGCCACCGGGGGCTTCGTATTCGGCATCGCCAAAACGCCGCAACACCCCATATCAATTTGCGACTGCACAATCGCGGGAAGCAAACCGTCCTGACGCAGATGCGTATGTAAATCGTACCATTTCGGGAGTGTTAATTTCATGTCTTATGACTTACCCTAAAATCCATGACTTGGCAAAGCCTGTTAAACCCTGACATCCAAAAATTCATCCGCGAACATGAAAACGCTGATGTCGCGGCGCTTGCCCTGAAAAAACCGCCCGACCCCGGTTGGAACTACCCCCTGATCCTCGACCAAATCAAATCCCGGCAAAAAGCGCGTACAAAACTCCCGCTCTGGCCCGATCACCACCCGGATATAATCTTCCCCCCATCCAATATTCTGGAGCAAGCCTCCTCCGCCGCAACAGCGCGCTACAAAGCCGGATTAATCAAAGGAAAAACCTTCATAGATTTCACCGGCGGCGCGGGCGTTGATAGCTGCGCCCTGACCGAGCATTACGAAAGCGGCATCATCATAGACAGCAATGAAACCGCCGCCACGCTGATCGCCCATAACCTGCCGCTTTTATGCCGCCCCGGCATAAAGCTCGACATACGCTGCGCCAAAGCAGAAGACTTCATCAAAGACATGCCAAACACCGACCTCGCCCTCATCGACCCGCAGCGCCGCGATACAAAAACAAAAGGCAAATTCATACTGGAAAGCACGGCGCCCAGCGTCCTTGAGCTTCTCCCCGCTCTCCTCGAAAAAGCTAGGCATATCATCCTCAAAACCTCCCCCATGCTCGACATTGCCCAAACGATAAAAGACCTAAAGCACGTTCATTCCGTCCATATCGTCGAATGGCGCGGAGACTGCAAAGAACTGCTTTTTATTCTAAACAGAGGAACCACGGAAGAACCTTTAATAACCGCTGCATCAATCAACGATACGGGAGACACCGTATCGCAATTAATCTTCACCGCCGAAGAAGAAAAATCTGCAAATGCTCCGCTATCCATGCCTTTAAAATATCTCTATGAACCCGGCCCCGCCTTTCAAAAAAGCGGAAGCTTCCAAACCATAGCCGAACGCTTCAACCTCCATAAGCTCCACGCCCACACACATCTATATACCTCAAACACACTGCGCCCGGACTTCCCCGGCCGATGCTTCGAAATCATCGGACAGTATCCGGTTAAAGCACAAAAAGTCCCGTTAAAACAAGCCCATATAACCACGCGCAACTTCCCGCTAGACACGGCAACCTTACGCAAAAAACTAAAGCTAAAAGATGGGGGGAAAGACTATCTCTTCGCCTGCACGCTCATGGATGGCTCAAAAACCCTTCTCCACGGGCGCAAGGCATGAAAACGGGGCTACGCACCCGGCGCAGCCCCGCTTCAAAAATAAACTTAAACAATCCCGATACTGCTAAGATCAATAATGCCTTCAACTTCAACGCCCGTTGAACCGTAAAGCGTCGCAATCGTGGCAGCTTCTCCAACCCCCTGTCCATCGACATCAATGGAAACAGTCGTCGAAAATCCGTTATCCGACAGGATCACAAAATCATCAATGGCGTCCTGAAGCGGGTCAAACTGATCCAGAAAATCGGAAATATCCAGACGGTCCCCCTCGCGGGCATCAGCATAATAAATCGTATCGACTCCGGTATCGCCTTGACGAAACTCAAAGATATCCGCTCCGCCACGACCAGACAGAATATCAGATCCGTCACCGCCATACAAAACGTCATTCCCTGCGCCGCCATCAAGAAAATCATTTCCGTTTCCGCCATGCAGAACATCATCCCCGCCACGATAATCGTAAAGCCTGTCATTCCCGTTTCCACCAAAAATTTGGGTATCATTACTACTACCCAAAATAGTGTCATTGCCATCTAACCCGTGGACCGAAACGCTATTTCCATGATTGTAAACATAATCGTTTCCTTCCGTAAAAATACTAAAACGATCATCCAGAACCTCCACAGCAACATCAAGTTGCTCAGAGCTCAGGTTGGAAACAATCGCATCAACCCCCTCAAAATGAGAACTCTGGGAAATATTTTGAAGAGCGTTCTCTATAGTATGGGTTTCAACGCGATCACCCAAAACCTCCATAAAGCCGCGAATAGATTCACTATGCAGCGCCATGATATCTGCGTCGACATAATTCCACAATACAAGGGAAGTCATACTAGTCAAAACCGTGGAAGCCGCAAAGGAACTAATCCCGCCCTGATAGTCCGGCAGCAGATGATCCGCCGACAGATTATCCAGAACCGCATCCAAGCCCTCCGAATTATAGTGCCCCGCCAGATCAACAAGAGCCCGACCAACAGCATACGAGTCCACATGATCGCCCAGAACCTCCATAAAGTCCCGGATCGCAACATTATGCCCGCTTACGTCGCCACCGTACCAGCCCGCATATTGCGCATTCGACACCAACGCATTGAGAACTTCAGAAGCATCAGAGAAATAAATCCCGCCCTGATAATCCGGCAGCAAATGCTCCGCCGAAAGATTATCCAGAACCACATCCAGCCCCTCCAGATTGTCGTTCCACGCCAGATCAACAAGAGCCCGACCAACAGCATACGAGTCCACATGATCACCCAGAACCTCCATAAAGTCCCGGATCGCAACATTATGCCCGCTTACGTCGCCACCGTACCAGCCCGCATATTGCGCATTCGACACCAGCGCACCAAGAACCTCAGCCGCCGCAAAACTATTTATTCCGCCCTGATAGTCCGGCAGCAGATGATCCGCCGACAGATTATCCAGAACCGCATCCAGCCCCTCCAGATTGTCGTTCCACGCCAGATCAACAAGAGCCCGACCAACAGCATACGAGTCCACATGATCACCCAGAACCTCCATAAAGTCCCGGATCGCAACATTATGCCCGCTTACGTCGCCACCGTACCAGCCCGCATATTGCGCATTCGACACCAGCGCATTGAGAACGTCGGAAGCATCAGAGAAATTGATCCCGCCCTGATAATCCGGCAGCAAATGCTCCGCCGACAGATTATCCAGAACCGCATCCAGCCCCTCCAGATTGTCATTCCACGCCAGATCAACAAGAGCCCGACCAACAGCATACGAGTCCACATGATCGCCCAGAACCTCCATAAAGTCCCGGATCGCAACATTATGCCCGCTCACATCACCGAACATAGACGCATATTGCGCGTTCGAAACCAGCGCACCAAGAACCTCAGCCGCCGTAAAACTATTTATTCCGCCCTGATAATCCGGCAACAGATGCTCCGCCGATAAATTGTCCAGAACCGCATCCAACCCTTCCAGATTGTCGTTCCACGCCATGTTCTGAAGAACATGCTCCACCGCAAAAGAAGTGATATAAGACGATGCCGTCTCCATCACAATACGGATTGTTCCAGCCGGATTCGCACCAACATACGACAAAACGGAAATATTAGACAAAACTTCCCCATACACAAAAGAACTAATCTGTGCGACCTGCGATTCATTCAAGCTCAGCATAATCGTATTGATCGTATCTAACTCTCCCTGCAAAGAGGCGTTAATGAGCTGCTGTTCTATGTCCTGAATTGTCATGATGTACTCCTGCTTTTACCATTTAGTGTGCTTAATATTGACTGCTACCGTATGTGGGGAAAATAAAAAAATTTGCAATAATATTTTTTACCCCTTCTATTAAGGTTGACATAACTTTATAAAATACGTCAAGAATTTATCTAAAATTTTATCTAATTATTTTTCAAAATCAGACGCAAAACGGCTAAATAAACCAGTTATTAAGGTTTATAGGGTTACAATAACATCTTGGAGTAGAGGAAAGTTTTGCCTTAAAATCAGTGGAACGGTAAATTAATTTTTGCGCGGAAGAAAACTCCGTGTAGAATGCGTGAGTCTATATAGAATGCAAACCAGCACGAAAACTATATTCTTTAAAAACCGGATCGATACAGATACGCATATCGTGAATACAAAACACAAAGACCGCAAAAACAGCTCCGCTAAAAGCATTATACTCTTTTCTCCGGAACAAATCTGGAAAAGCCGCTTAAGCTGGCGCATCGCTGCCGCAGTTTTCATGACGATTCTTCTGGTGCAAACCTTAGTCATGAACTTCGGAACACTGCCGACTTTCAAACAGCGCCTTCTAAACGACCTGCGCGAAGCCGGTCGGGGCGCTGTGTCCTCAATCATCGACCCGAAAGCCGCTTTTGACCAGCCGCCCTTCTCCGGCGCACAAGCCAAACGCCTTTTAGATACAACAAAAATAGAAGGATTGAGCATATACTCCTACCAAACGGAATTTCTCAAATCTTTCGGCACGCCGCCATCCATAACCAGAATCAGCCCCGGCAATTTAAACCAAACCAGATTCATCCCGGAAAAAGGGGTTTACGAAACCATCCTTAACGCAAGCGACCTGAAACGTCCCTACTACATCGTAATGCGTATGAACGTAGGGCATATTCAGGATGAAATCGCATATTACATCCAAGACACGATCAAAGTCATGCTGATCATGTCCCTGTTCGTCACAAGCGTTCTGATGATCGCGCTGGGACGCTGGCTTCTCGAGCCTATGCTTTTCATGCGCAATAACTTGCAGGCCGCATTTAAAAACCCGGAAAACCCGGACATAGAAGACTCCCCTTTCGACAAGCGCGACGAAATCGGTATTGCCATAGATTTAGCGCAAAAACTGATCCTCCAAAATGCCGACAATTTAACCCGCATCAAAAGCGCTGCGGAAGATAAAATCCATAAACTGGCTTACTACGACGCGCTCACCGGATTGCCAAACCGTACGCTTTTCCTGCAAATCCTGAGCGAAAACGCACGGCAGAAACACGATGGAAGCGCCGACCGTTTCGCTGTCGTCACAATCGACCTGGACCATTTCAAGGACATCAACGACTCCATGGGGCACAATATCGGTGATGCAATTCTGCGCAGCGTCGCCAAACGCCTGAGATCTGCCATGCCTGAATCCGCCGCAGTATCACGCTCCGGCGAGGATGAATACGCCGTCATGATGCCCCTGACAACCGGCATCACATCGGCGCGCGACGTTGCCGAAAAGATCCATCACACCATCCGCGCCGAACCCTTCAAGGTATTTAACGAATCTTTTCAGGTACGCGCATCCATCGGCGCGGCGACTTTTCCCGACGATGCCGTAGATCCCGATCAGGTCCTGAAAAACGCCGATATCGCCCTTAACCGCGCAAAAGAAGAAGGCCGCGATACGATTAAAGAATATTCCGAAGATTTCGATCGCGCCGTTCAGGCTCGCTTCCAAATGCTGCGCGACTTGCGCGACGCCATGGAAAAACAACAGCTTGAACTGTATTACCAACCGCAACTGGACCTCAAATCCGGCAAAATCATCGGCGCCGAAGCGCTCCTGCGCTGGTTCAAACCCGACAATTCCAAAGAAGGTGGAACCTTCATCTCTCCGGTTGACTTCATCCCGGTAGCCGAGCAATCCGGCCTCATCGTCCCCATCGGCGAATGGGTGATGGAAACCGCCTGCCGTCAGGCAAAAATATGGAACGACGAACACGGCATCGACATCCGCATCGCCATTAACGTATCGGCCTCACAATTCATTCAAAGCGACCTTTGCGGCTTCACACAAAAAATCATCGACAAAACCGGCATCGAAGCCCGTAAAATCGAACTCGAAGTCACCGAAAGCGTTTTCATGGATGATATACAGCACACAATCCAAACGCTGCAAAACCTTCACGCCATCGGCGTCGAACTGGCCATTGACGACTTCGGCACAGGATATTCCTCGCTATCATATTTACGCCAGTTCCCGATCGACCGCCTCAAAATCGACCAGAGTTTCATCCGCAACGCGCTTAACAACCCCGATGATGCCTCCATCGCCCGCACCATTATTGCGCTGGGCACAGCGCTGGGACTAAGCGTCATCGCCGAAGGCGTCGAAACACTTGAACATGAAAAATTCCTGATTAAAGAAGGCTGCGACGAAGTTCAGGGTTTCCGCTATTCCCGCCCCGTCCCCGCCGATGATTTCCTCAAATTCGCCCAAAATTACAAGGAAGATCTCAAACCGATTGAGACGTAAACAAAAGAAATAGAGATTGAATTCAACCGCCCGAGATTGTATCTCTAGCTTCCATGAACAAGCTTCTTTCCAAAAAATGCGGTCCCCTCAACGGCCTCGCAAAAATTCCCGGCGATAAATCCATCTCCCACCGCGCCCTGATGTTCGGCGCACTCACCATCGGTGAAACAATGATCTCCGGCCTCCTCGAAGGTGAAGATGTTCTCCACACTGCTCAGGCCATGCGCAAACTCGGCGCAAAAGTCGAAAAAAGCCCCGACGGCCTATGGCGCACATACGGCGTGGGAATCGGCGGCCTGCGCCAACCTGATACGCCGCTCGAAATGGGCAATAGCGGCACATCAACGCGGCTCCTCATCGGCTTATGCGGCGGCCACAATATCAGCGCAACCTTCGCCGGCGACGCCTCTCTCTCAAAACGCCCCATGCGCCGCGTCATAACCCCCCTCGAAATGATGGGCGCAACATTCCAGGCAACCGATGGCGATAAACTCCCCCTGACCGTCACCGGCCCGGATGATTTATTGGCAATAGAATACGAGACCCCCGTCGCCAGCGCGCAGGTCAAATCCGCGATCCTGCTCGCGGGCCTGAATGCCCGCGGGCGCACCATCGTCATCGAAACCAAACCCACCCGCGACCACACCGAAAAGATGCTGCAAGCCTTTGGCGTAGAGGTCACAACCGAAGAATTAGAAGATGGCCGCTATGCCATCAGCGTGATAGGCCATCAGGAACTCCAGCCCGGCGCGGTGGATGTTCCCGGCGATCCATCCTCCGCCGCCTTCCCCGCCGTCGCCGCTCTGCTGCACGAAGGCTCCGACATCACCCTGCCCAACATCGCCGTCAGCGACCGCCGTAACGGGCTATACATCACATTGCAGGAAATGGGCGCCGACATCGAATTGGCGAATAAACGCATACAAGCCGGCGAACCCGTCGCCGATATCCGCGTGCGAGGAACCAACCCCATCAAAGGCATCGCCGTTGATCCCGCCCGCGTCCCGTCCATGATTGACGAATTCCCTATCCTCGCCATGGCCGCCGCCTGCGCAAATGGAACTACCAAAATGACCGATTTGGCCGAACTGCGCGTCAAGGAAAGCGACCGGCTGCAAATGGTCGCCGATGGCCTCAAAGCCTGCGGCGTTGATCTGGAAATGGGTGAAGACTGGCTCACCATTCACGGCAACGGCAAACCACCAAAAGGCGACGCAACCGTCAAAACAGCCCTAGACCACCGCATCGCCATGAGCTTCCTCGTACTGGGAAGCGCCACAGACCAGCCCGTATCCGTCGACGACGCCGGCCCCATCGCCACCAGCTTCCCCAATTTCACAGAATTAATGAACGATCTGGGCTGCAACATTGGTGAAGATAATGGCTAAGCCGATTATTGCAATCGACGGTCCCGCCGCCAGCGGCAAAGGCACGCTCGCCCGCGCATTGGCCGAAAAACTGGGCTTTGCCCATATGGACACCGGTGCGCTTTACCGCGCCGCCGCTTTCGAACTCATTACCTCCGGCCTCAGCACCCGCGACGAAAAAGACGCCGTGGACGCGGCACAAATTCTCGTAAAAAAAATCAAAAACGCCGAAAAACCCGCCGACATTCTGGATAACCTGTCCCTGCGTGAAGACCGTATCGGCCAGCAAGCCTCAAAAATCGCCGCCTACCCAACAGTCCGCGAAATCCTCAACGGCCTGCAACGCAGCTTTATTGAAAACCCCGGCAACGTCTTTTCCGGTTCAGTTCTCGATGGCCGCGACATCGGCACAGTCATCGCCCCGCACGCCCCTTTAAAACTCTTCATAACCGCATCGGCTGAAATCCGCGCAAAAAGACGCCTAAAAGAGTTGCAATCCAAAGGATTAACCGTTACATATGAGGCCGTTTTGAAGGATATGCGTGAAAGAGACGCGCGGGACGCGGAAAGAAAAACCGCCCCCATGAAACCGGCAGGTGATGCAGTCACTATAGATTCTTCCAATCTTGATGCCGGCCAAATGCTTGAAAAAGCACTGTTTCTCGCTCGCGAGCGCCTAAAGCTCTAAAGCATTCACGCCTGTCATTTAAAACGCGCCCGTCCGCAATAATGCAAGGCGAAGGCGCATTTTAACTCTAACCGTAAAAGGAAGAAAACACATGGCCAGTGTAGCCGCAAATATCAAAGACAAAACAGATTCAAAAGAATTCGCAAAACTTCTCGATGAATCCCTGAAAGGTCAGGAACAATTCACCGGCTCCGTCGTCAACGGAACCGTCATCGCCGTGACATCGGACTTCGCCATCGTCGATGTCGGCCTCAAATCCGAAGGCCGCATCCCCTTGCAGGAATTCTCAAAGCCCGGCGAAGACCCTGAAATCAAAGCGGGCGACGTTGTAGAAGTCTTCGTAGAGCGCATGGAAAACCGCGAAGGGGAATCCGTTCTCTCCCGCGAAAAAGCCCGCCGCGAAGAAAGCTGGACCGAACTTGAAAAATCGCATGAAAAAGAAGAGCGCGTCACCGGCGTGATCTTTGGCCGCGTAAAAGGCGGCTTCACCGTCGATCTCGGCGGCGCTGTAGCCTTCCTGCCCGGCTCACAGGTTGATATCCGCCCGGTTCGCGACGTTTCCCCGCTTATGGGCACACCGCAACCCTTCCACATTCTGAAAATGGACCGCCTGCGCGGCAACATCGTTGTTTCCCGCCGCGCCGTCCTCGAGGAAAGCCGCGACGAAGCGCGCACAGACCTGATGGAAAACCTCAAAGAAGGACAGGTTCTTCAAGGCGTTGTCAAAAACATCACCGATTACGGCGCATTCGTCGATCTCGGCGGTGTGGACGGCCTGCTTCATGTCACCGACATTTCATGGAAACGCGTCAACCATCCGTCCGAAGCGCTGCAAATCGGCCAGACAATCGACGTACAGGTCATTCGCTTTAACGAAGAAAACCAGCGCATCTCCCTAGGCATGAAACAGCTTGAAGATGATCCGTGGAAAGATATAGACACCCGCTTCGCCGTTGGCGCAAAACTCAAGGGCCGCATCACGAATATCGCCGATTACGGCGCATTTGTTGAACTCGAAGACGGTATCGAAGGCCTGGTCCACGTTTCCGAGATGTCATGGACCAAGAAAAACACCCACCCCGGTAAAATCGTGTCCACATCCGAAGAAGTCGAAGTCATGGTACTGGAAGTTGACGAAGAAAAACGCCGCATTTCCCTTGGCTTAAAACAATGTCAGGAAAACCCGTGGGCCGGCTTCGCCGACAAACGCACCGAAGGTGAAGAGTTCGAAGGCGAAATTCGCAATGTCACGGAATTCGGCCTGTTCGTCGCCCTTGATGATGATATTGACGGCATGGTTCACCTCTCCGACATTTCTTGGGAAGACGAAAGCGAAGAAGCCCTCAAAGCTTACAAAACCGGCGAAACCGTCAAGGTTAAAATCCTTGAAATCGACCCGGAAAAAGAGCGCGTTGCTTTGGGTATTAAACAACTCACCGACGATCCGCTCGAAGGCGCCATGGACGGCGTGAAAAAAGGCGCGGTCGTCACCTGTACGGTTACCGAAATCACCTCCGGTGGTATCGAAGTCGCCGTCAACGACAACATCAAAGGCTTTATCAAAAAAGGCGACCTTTCACGCGAACGTTCCGAGCAACGCCCGGATCGCTTTGCCGTCGGGGAAAAAGTCGATGCGAAAATCACAAGCCTCGACAAAAAATCCCGCAAGGTCGGCCTGTCGATCAAAGCCCGCGAAGTCGATGAAGACAAACAAGCCATGAAGGAGTTCGGCTCAACCGAATCCGGTGCTTCTCTGGGTGATATCCTCGGCGCAGCTCTGGAAGAGAAAAAAGGCACGGCAGCTAACGCCGCCAAAGAAGAAAAGCCGAAAAAAACAGCCGCTAAGAAAGCACCGGCCAAGAAGAAAGACGAAGACAAAGCTGACGACAAAGCCGAAAAGCCTGCTGCAAAAAAAGCCGCATCCAAAAAAAAGGATGAGGACCAAGCTGATGAAAAGGCGGATAAAAAAGCCAAAGACAAATAAGCCAGTTTGGCATAACAATAAAAAGCCGGGCATAAGACCCGGCTTTTTTATGCTTGCGCCCCCTATTGACAACAGCGAATCAAAAAACCCTTTGCTTTCAATGGCTAAAACATAAATTTTTATCGCTTTTTCTTGACGAAAGGCCAACTCTTCGGGCAATGTAGAATCATACAAAATACTGAATGAATTGATAGATCATCATTCTATGATAAAAACTTAGTCGCTTGATTTTAATTTTGCAGTAGGCGCAAGCGACGACGAGTAGGAAGCCTACTTTAGAAGTGCAGCAACGCCCTGCAAAATTAAAAGGAAGCGACTATGACAAAGTCTGAACTGATTCAACGCTTAGCCGAACAAAACCCGCATTTGTACCTGCGCGATATCGAAAAAATCGTTGATACCCTTTTCGAAGAAATAACGCAGGCCTTGGCCGATGGTAACCGTGTCGAGCTTCGCGGCTTTGGCGCTTTTTCGATAAAACACCGCGATGCGCGCATGGGCCGCAACCCGCGCACCGGCGAATCCGTACATGTCGAGGCCAAACGGTTGCCGTTCTTCAAAACAGGCAAAGGTCTGCGCGAACGTCTTAACGGCGGCAAAGAAGACAGCACCCAAAAAGAAGATTCCTGGTATTAATCGCGCCGCAGGCGCAAGGCTGTAAACCATGGCATTTTTCCGTACCGTTTTCGGGTTTATTCTGGCCCTTGCCCTCATAGGTTTTGCCGTGGCAAACCGTCAAGCGACAACACTCGTCTACAGCCCCGTTCACGAACCGCTCGAAATACCGCTATACCTTATAACCCTGATATTCATGGCCATAGGCTTTATCCTCGGCGGACTGGCTGTCTGGATCAACAGCGCTCCCACACGCAAGGTCAAACGCCAACAACGCAAAACAATTAAAGAGTTGGAAAAAGAACTGGAAACACTGCAAACCAAAAACGATCAAACCCCGGCCCCGCCGGACTCGGAGTTTTTTCCAGCCTTGCCCGCGCAGGATAATTCCTCCATAAAGGAAATATGACTGCGAAATCAAAAATTTTCTGCGCCCTTGATACCGCCGATCTGGAACAGGCAAAAAACTGGGCCGCTACAATAGGCCCGGTCACAGGCGCGCTAAAACTCGGCATGGAATTTTGCAACAGTTTCGGCCCAGCCGGAATAGAAGCCATCCAAAACACCGCACCCGATGCCGCCCTGTTTATCGACCTGAAATTCCACGACATCCCCAATACTGTGGCCGGAGCGGTGCGCACCATCTGCGCAAATTTCGCCCCCGCTTACCTGAATGTCCACGCCGCCGGAGGCTCCGCAATGATGGAAGCGGCCAAGGATGCGTGTAGCCCGGAAACAAAACTCCTCGCCGTAACCATCCTGACCTCTCTTTCCCATAAAGATTTATGTGAAATTGGATATGAAGGCGAAGATGTCGCCGCAAGCGTGAAACGTTTAGCCCTCCTCGCCAAAAATTCCGGTCTTCGCGGCGTTGTTTGCTCCGCCCTTGAAATCGAACTCCTCCGCAAAACCTGCGGTCCCGACTTCGAACTCATGGTCCCCGGTATCCGCCCAGACGGCAGCGATAAAGGCGACCAAAAACGGGTCATGACCCCAAGTGAAGCGCTGCAAAAAGGGGCCACCCACCTCGTCATTGGCCGCCCCATCACCGCCGCCCCCGACCCGGCTAGGGCCGCCGCAAACATTTTACAAAGCTTAAGTTAAGGAAAGAATGAAACCATGAAACATTACACAGCAACCTACAACGCAGGCGAAACATCACGAAACGTCCGCAGTTTTGTCAGAAGCCACCATGATGACTTCATCAACCTGTTAAAAACCGTCGGCCCCTTTCTGCTGATACTGTTTTTTGCATCCACCTTCCTGACCCATCACGCTATGGACAATATGATAACGCAAATACAGCAAAAAGCCGAAACCATCAAACAAACGGCTGAAACCACGGGCGTATCGGCAAACTCACCCGCCACAACAAAAACTCTGGAACGCGAACTTAAAAAAAGCATTCTTTCAGAATTCATGAATCCCCACATGCTTTTAAGTTACGGCATAAGCCTGCTCATGGGCTATCTCTTCGCCGTCATAGCCATAAGCTGGCACAGATTAATCCTCTTGGGGGAAGACCATTATCGGCCCATGAAAATTTTTGCGCCGCAAAAACACGAAATTGAATTCCTCATCGCGCTGGCCATCATCAGCGCCGTCATCCCCTTTACGTTACAAATATTTGCCCTTTCGCAATTCAGTATGAATTCCGGACTCGTCATGCTCTTGTTTCCCATCAGCATCCTCCTGATATACGCCTATTTCAAAATCAGCTTTTACTTCCCCGCAAAAGCCGTCAACGCTTCGATAGACTTCAAAACATCCTTTTACCTCACCAAAGGATATTTTTGGAAAATGTTTGGCGCTTATATCTTTTCATCATGGCGCGTAAGTCTGGCAATGTTCGGCGTCATAATGGGGTTAAGCTTCGCCATAATGCCGGTGGCTATACTCTCATCCACGGGAGAAGGCGGCTCTCCATCCCTCATGATCGTGATTCAATCTCTTGTATACCTGCCGATCATTCTCTATTTCCAGCCCCTGCTAACCGTTCTGGGCGTAAGCGTCCTGTCAAACTACTACCAGCACGCCCTGCAAAACAAACAACCCCCACAGGTAAAACAGCAACAAAATGCAGCGGATATGAACAAAACCCGTCAGGCACTAGATAAGGAAGGCGAACTTTAATGGCCGCCCCGGCCATTAAAATATGCGGGCTTTCAGAGCCGGAAACCTTAAAAGCCGCAATCGACGCAGGCGCGTGTTACGTCGGCTTTGTCTTCTACCCCCCCTCTCCGCGCTATATCGAAATTGATACGGCCAAAGAATTGGCGCGGCAAATCCCCACGGGGATTCGCGCTGTCGGTCTATTCGTCGATCCTACAAACGAACAGCTCGAACAAACCCTCGGCATCGTCCCCCTCGACATGATCCAGCTCCACGGCAAGGAAAGCCCGCAGCGCGTCAGCGAAATTAAAACCCGCTATAATCTCGATATAATGAAAGCCATCAATATCCGCGAGAAAAGCGACCTGAACATCATCCCGCAATACGAAGCCGCCGCCGACTGGCTCCTCTTCGACTCCCGGCCCGAGCAAGCCGCCTTGCCCGGCGGCACAGGCCAAAGCTTTGACTGGTCGCTGCTGCAAGGCAAGACTTTCTCACGTCCATGGATGCTCTCGGGCGGCCTCACCCCTGAGAATGTCAGCGATGCTCTAGCTCAGCTTAACCCAACAGCGCTCGACGTTTCCTCCGGCGTCGAATCCGCGCCGGGTCTGAAAGATCCGGAAAAAATCAAAAAATTTATATGCAAAGCACAAAAGCCTGATTGACGTAAAAACTATAGCCATTCCATTTAAGAATCGGACAGGGATGACCTTTTTTCAACAACAACTTTATCAATAAAAGGTAAAACAATATGCATGCCCGGCTTAAGGTCAGGCATACGCTGACCCATTCTTTTCATGTATCCAGTTGAACCTTCCGGTACAATCAATACACATTTATAGCAAATGCCTATAGATATAATAAAAAAGACAACAACAAATATTTCCATACCTCAAAACTATTGTAATTTGGCTGCTCTTTCAATATCAAAGAAGAATGAAACCGAACACATTAATGAACCAACCCGACGAGCGCGGCCATTTCGGCCCTTACGGCGGGCGCTACGTCGCCGAAACCCTGATGCCGCTGATCCTCGAGGTTGAAAAAGCCTATATCGCAGCAAAAAAAGATCCCGAATTCCAAAAAGAACTCGAAACCCTCCAGCGCGACTACGTTGGCCGCCCCTCCCCGCTCTATTTTGCAAAAAGCACCACGGAAAGCCTTGGCGGCGCAAAAATCTATTTCAAACGCGATGAACTGAACCACACCGGCGCGCACAAAATAAATCACTGCCTCGGCCAAATCCTCGTCGCCAAGCGCATGGGCAAAACCCGCATCATCTGTGAAACCGGCGCGGGTCAACACGGCGTCGCCACCGCCACCGTCTGCGCGCTCTTCGACTTGCCCTGCACCGTCTTCATGGGCGCAAAGGATATCGAGCGCCAAAAACCCAACGTCTTCCGCATGAAACTCCTCGGCGCAGAGGTAGTTCCCGTCGAATCCGGCTCCCGCAGCCTCAAAGACGCCATCAACGAAGCCCTGCGCGATTGGGTCACCAATGTCCATGATACCTATTACCTCATCGGCACCGTCAACGGCCCGCATCCTTTCCCCATGATGGTGCGCGATTTTCAGTCTATTATCGGCATCGAAACCCGCCAGCAAATCATAGACAAGGAAGGCCGCCTGCCCGATACGCTGGTCGCCTGTATCGGCGGCGGATCAAACGCCATGGGTCTTTTCCATCCTTTCCTTGATGATGCCGATGTAAACATGATCGGCGTGGAAGCGGGCGGCCACGGCGTCGATACCGACCAGCACGCCGCCTCCCTCACCGGCGGACGGCCCGGCGTCATGCACGGCATGAACTCTTATTTCCTGCAAAACGAAGACGGCCAGATACAGGAAGCGCACTCCATCTCCGCCGGGCTGGACTACCCCGGTATCGGCCCGGAACATGCCTGGCTGTTCGACCAAAAACGCGTGCAGTATGTCTCCGTCACCGATGACGAGGCGCTCAAGGCCTTTCAGGCCTGCACAAAACGCGAGGGCATTATCCCCGCCCTTGAATCCTCCCACGCGCTGGCCCATGTCATGAAAATCGCCCCCACCCTGCCCAAAGATCACATCATCGTGATGAACTTAAGCGGGCGCGGCGATAAAGATATCTTCACCGTCGCCGAAAAACTCGGAGTCAAAATATGAAACAGCAAAAAACCCTGAAAATCGCCCTGCTATTATGGATGATCTTATGCACATCCCTGCCTTACGCCGCCCGTGCCCAAGACAGCAAAACCGATGACACAACAAAGCTTGTCGGGGAATACGTCCTCGTCAGCATGGCCTATAACTTCCTCAGAAGTTGCGGCGCGGCCAACCCGCAAGACGGCGCAAAAATCGAAGCCCTGATGGTCGAAAAGAGAGAAGACCTGTTCAAAAAGCACCGCTTTTCACCTGCACAAAGATCGGAAATCAGCAGCGCTCTGACAAAACTCCCCGCCAAAGTCAAAAAAAGAGATATCAACACCTGCTACATCTCCATGGACGCAGCAAAACAAAACCTCAAAATTTGGCTCCCTACGGAGTAAGACCATGCCTCAACAATACAAAATCCGCGCCGGATTAGCCGAGGTTGAAGAATTCGATGTGCTCGGCATTTCAATCGTCACCGACAATTCAAAAGCTACTGACGACATCAACGCGCTGTGGGAACGCTTCTTCAAAGAAAGCATCGGCCAACAGATTCCGGATAAACTCGACGACACAATTTACGCCGTCTATAGCGATTATCAAGGCGACCACGAAGCACCCTACCGCCTCACTATCGGCTACCGCATGCCCCCCTCCGGGAAAAAAGAAACACCGCCTGCCTCTCTTTCTCCCCCTGAGAAAAAAGAAACCGCCTCCCCCGCTCCCCGCTCCCCTCTCGGTTTGCATTATGCAAAATGCATATCTGGAGAATACGCCGTAATGAGCGCCGCCGGAGAGCAGCCTAAAGCCCTCATCGAAACATGGGAAGCCATCTGGTCCTCCGACCTCGACCGCACCTTCGCCACAGATTTTGAAATCTACGGCCCGCGTTTCTTCGAAGACGGAATCAACGAAGTCCTCATCCATGTGGGAGTAAACCCGTAATTGTCATCCCGAACGTATGTGAGGGATCTTATCCGTTATAAACTCAAAAAAACTTTCCATCTTCTTACGAAATGACATTTTTCCTTTGTGTCTTGGTGACTTGGTAGTTTAAAAGAAAGCCATGTCCAGAATCGAACAAACATTCAAAACCCTCGGCCGTCCCGCCCTGATCACCTTCATCATGGCTGGCGACCCGGATGCCCAAACCAGTCTTGAGATTCTCAAATCCCTGCCCACCGCCGGAGCAGACATCATCGAGCTTGGCATGCCCTTCACAGACCCCATGGCCGACGGCCCCGTGATACAGCTCGCGGGTCAAAGAGCCTTAAATGCAGGTGCAAATATGGGTCAAACCCTGCAAATGGTCCGTGATTTCCGCGCCGAAAACACGCAAACACCGGTCGTTTTGATGGGATATTTCAACCCCGTGCTGCAATACGGCCCAGACAAATTCATAAACGACGCATCCGACGCAGGCATAGACGGGCTGATTCTCGTCGATTTGCCACCCGAAGAAGCCGATGAAATCCTGAACGCTGCCAAAGCAAAAAACATCGACATCATCCGCCTCATCACCCCGACAACCACGACGGAGCGCCTGCCCAAAATTCTCGAAGGCGCAAGCGGGTTTCTCTATTATGTCTCGATAACCGGTGTCACAGGCGCCGCCCAAGCGGATATAAACACGATCAAGCCCCATATCGAAGAAATCAAAACCCGCACCAATCTCCCCGTTGCCATCGGTTTCGGCATCAAAACCGCCAAAGATGCCGCCGAAATGGGCAAAATCGCCGACGCCATCGTTGTCGGCTCCTCAATCGTCCAGACAATCGCCGATAAACAAAGCCCTGAAGCCGTTTCCGGGCAAGTAACCGCCCTCGCCGACGCCCTGAAATAAGAAGCAAAACTTGACTTTTACCCCCCAAAAGCCGATAAGTATCGCCACAATAATCGTTCATATCTTTGGCTGGACTAGGCATGAGCGACGATGCGTATAAATATACGCAAGGAGCGAAATAACGACGCTCCAGACAAATAGAGGAACGATTAAAAATGAATTGGTTGAATGATATTATCCGCCCCCGCATCCGCTCCCTTGTCGGCGAACAAAAGGAGGTCCCCGATAACCTCTGGACGAAATGCCCGTCTTGCGAAGGCATGCTTTTTCACCGTGACCTCAAAGATAGCTGGAACGTCTGCTATCACTGCAATCACCACCTGCGAATCACGGTCAAACAGCGTCTCGAAATCATTTTTGACGACGGAAAATATGAAACCCTGAGCCTGCCGCAAGTCGCCCACGATCCGCTCAAATTCAAAGACCGCAAAAAATACGCCGACCGCCTCAAAGAAACGCAAAATAAAACCGGCCTGAAAGACGCACTCACCATCGCCAAAGGCACAATTTGCGGACAAAAAGCCGTCATCGCCGCCTTTAACTTCAGCTTTATGGGCGGCTCCATGGGCGCGGCTGTCGGCGAGGGAATCGTTCGCGCAGCCGAAGAAGCCGTAAAAGACAAAGCCGCCCTCATCGCTATACCCTCCTCCGGCGGGGCGCGTATGCAAGAAGGCATGCTCTCGCTCATGCAAATGCCGCGCTCTATCATCGCTGTGGAAATGGTCAAAGACGCACGGCTGCCTTACATCGTCCTGCTGACAGACCCCACAACCGGCGGCGTCAGCGCCTCTTTCGCCATGGTCGGAGACATCCACCTCGCCGAACCCGGCTCAACCATCGGCTTTGCCGGACGCCGCGTCATCGAGGAAACCGTACGCGAAACCCTGCCGGAAGATTTCCAAACCGCCGAATACCTGCGCGAACACGGCATGGTCGATATGGTCGTAAGCCGCAAAGAACTGCGCGAAACTCTTGGGTGCATCCTCGGCTTACTGATGGACCAAAGCCGAAAGACACCAAAATCCAAAACCAACGGCAAGGCGGCATAAAGCTTGTACGCGAGCGACCTGAAACACCCCGCCCCGGCACTCGAGAAAAAACTAGCGCTGCTCTATGCCCTCAGCCGCGAAAAAAAAATCGACCTGTCCTTCCGCCCCCCCTATCTGGACCTGCTCAAAAAACTCGGCAACCCGCACACACACCTGCCCCCCGTGATCCATGTCGCCGGAACCAACGGCAAAGGCTCAACCATCGCCATGTTGCGCAGTATACTCGAAACCGCCGGGTATAAGGTCCACGCTTATACCTCGCCCCACCTCATCCGCTTTAATGAACGAATCGTTCTGGCCGGAAAACAGATTGAGGATGGCCCGCTCGAAACCCTCATCGACGAAGTCCTGGAATTAAACGCCGGCGCTGACATAACGTTCTTCGAAATCACCACCGCCATGGCCTTTGCCGCCTTTGCGCAAACCCCGGCGGATATCTGCCTGCTCGAAACAGGTCTAGGCGGACGTCTGGACTGCACAAACATCATCGAAAACCCGTTGCTGACCGTCATAACCGCCATCGGCATGGATCACACGGAAATTCTGGGAAACACCCGCGCAAAAATCGCCGAAGAAAAAGCCGGAATCATGAAACCGCAAACACCCTGCATCATCGCCGCGCAAACGCATAAAGACGTTATGAACGTATTCGAAAACAAAGCCGCCACGCTGGGCATCGCGCTTCACGATCCTGACCGGACAAAAACCGTACCCGCCCTCCCCGGCCCGCATCAAAAGCAAAACGCCGCAACAGCTCTAAAAGCGCTAGAGCTTATAAAAAATAAATACTCCGTAACCCCCCGGCACATCGAAACAGGCTTACAAAACGTAGACTGGCCCGCCCGTCTTCAGGAAATTGCCCCGAATATCTTCCTCGACGGCGGCCATAACGCAAACGCCGGACAAGCACTGGCCCGGCAAGCCGCACTCTGGCAAAAAGACGCAAAGCCCCTGTCCGTAATTCTGGGCATGATGCAAAAAAAAGACGCAAAAAACTTCCTTAAACCCCTCCTGCCTTTCATCGACAACCTCTATGTCGTAGACATCGAAAACGAACCGCAAAGCCAAAGCGCCGGGGAACTGCTGAAAATCTTCCCGAGGGGCCGCGCCTGCGGCAATTATCGCGAAGCTCTGCACCATATCGACACAGCACATCAACGCACTTTAATCTGCGGCTCGCTTTATCTCGCCGGACATGTCTTGCAAGACACCCGGAAATAACGACATAATAACCCTATGGGCGCTAGAATCACATTGGTCGATGACGACCGCAATATCCTCACCTCCGTGTCAATGGCACTGGAAGCCGAAGGCTACGAAATCACCACCTTCAATGACGGCGAATCGGGTCTCAAAGGCATTTTGGAAAGCCCCCCCGATCTTGTCGTCCTCGACATCAAAATGCCGCGCATGACCGGCATGGAGGTTCTTGAAAAACTCCGCGAAACATCAGATATCCCGGTCATTTTCCTCACGTCGAAAGACGATGAAATCGACGAGCTCCTCGGCCTGCGCATGGGCGCGGACGACTACATCACCAAGCCCTTTTCCCAAAGGCTGCTCATAGAGCGCATCCGCTCGCTCCTGCGCCGCCACAGCCTGACAAGCAAACCCGGAAAACCCGAAACAAATGAGCAAGATGATACGGAAAAATACCGCTACGGCCCTTTGGAGCTTGACGATGCCCGCCACCTTTGCTCATGGAACGCAAAACCCTTAAGCCTCACCGTAACCGAATACCTGCTCCTCAAAGCCCTCGCTACGCGCCCCGGTATCGTCCGGGGGCGGGACCAACTCATCGACATGGCCTATGGCGAAAATATTTACGTCGATGACCGTACCATCGATTCCCATATCAAACGCGTGCGCAAAAAATTCAAAACAATTGACCCGGACTTTAACCAGATAGAAACCCTCTATGGCGTCGGATACCGATATAAAGAAAACTAAAAACGGCAAAAAACGCCGGTGGTTCCGCCTCGCGCCCCCGCGCCCGGATCTCCCGGAACTCGACCACATCATGGATCTCTATTGGGGCGGCCCCGAACGGCGCATCACCAACATGACCCTGCGCATCATCAGCGTAAACGCGCTCGCGCTTTTAACGCTAATGTTTGGCATTTTATACCTCAGCCAATACCAAAATAACCTCATCAACGCCCGCCTCGAAACATTCAAAACCGAGCTTGAACTCATCTCCTCCGCGCTGTCTGAAAGCGCCTTAGAAAACCAAAACGATACATCGCGTATCAATACAGAAAAAGCATACGAAATGACCGCGCGGCTCGCCGCAATAACCCGTCAACGCATCCAGATTTTTGATACAAACGGTACACTCGTTTTGGATTCACGAACCCTGCCGGAACTAGATGACCGCATATGGGCAAAAGAGGAACGCAAAACACACCCCTTCCACAGCGTTGAAGTCCTCAGAAGCATGACCCGCTTTATACTCGGTCTGCTGCCCGAGCGCCAGACATTGCCCGCCTACCCGCAAACATCAAAGGACCAGGCCTTAACCTTTCCCGACGTCCCCGATGCATTAAACGAAAAAATCAGCGTCTCCGCCTGGCAAACCGCCGAAAAACGCATTCTCCTTTCTGCCGCCGCCCCGCTACACGCACAAGGGCAAATCGGCGGTGCTATCCTTTTAACCCACGAAGGCACGGAAATCGAAGAAGACATCAGTCTGGTCTGGACGGAAATTCTGAAAATATTTCTTGGAACGCTGGTCCTCACAACACTGCTCTCCATCTATCTCTCCGGCATGATCGCCCAGCCCCTTAAAAAACTGGCCAAAGCCGCCGAAACCGTGCGCAAAGGAAAAGCCGGAGCCGACCATATCCCCGATCTCTCACACCGCCACGATGAAATCGGCGAACTCTCCGTCGTCCTGCGTCAAATGACCGAAGCCCTGTGGGAACGCATGGACTCCATCGAGCGCTTCGCCGCCGATGTCTCCCACGAACTTAAAAACCCGCTAACTTCGCTCAAAAGCGCCGTCGAAACCGCATCAATCGTCAAAAAACCGGATGACCGCAAAAAACTCACAGCCATCATCAAACATGACATTGAACGCCTTGAGCGCCTCATCAACGACATTTCCAACGCCTCACGCATCGACACGGAGCTCTCCCGTCAGGCATTCGAAAAAATAAATCTGAAAGAACTCCTCAACAATCTCCTCGACTCTTACGCCGCAGACCCTCTCAAACGCACAAAAGAAAGCGCGCAGGAATGGAACAAAACCATCCAAACCCCGCAAGCAACCCTTACGCTGAACGCCTTAAGCAAAAACGATATCTTTGTCTGGGGACTGGAAAGCCGGCTGGCGCAAACATTTGAAAACATCCTCTCCAACGCCCTGTCCTTCACGCCAAAGGGCGGAACCATATCCCTGCTTGTCGTGCCATTAGACAAAAAAGTCAGGATCACCATCGAAGACGAAGGCCCCGGCATTCCCGAATCCAAACTCGACAATATTTTCGAACGCTTTTATTCAGAGCGCCCGAAAGACGAAGATTACGGGCGGCATTCCGGCCTCGGCCTGTCGATCTGCCGCCAGATTATTGAGGCCCACGGCGGTCAGGTTTACGCTGAGAATATTGATACAAAAAACGGAAAAACAAACGGCGCACGCTTCACCATAATATTAAACACGGCCTGAACCGCGCAATGAATGACGAAATGAACAACGAAACCAAAAAAATGCATAAACCCCTCATCGTCACCGGTCTCTCCGGCGCAGGGCTATCCTCCGTCCTCAAAAACCTCGAAGATCTCGGCTTCGAGGTGTTCGATAATTTCCCCCTTCACCTTGTTCCAGCGCTGCTCAAAGACAGCCCCGGTAAAACCGCGCTGGCCATCGGCATCGACACCCGCACCCGCGGCTTTTCCGTACAATCCGTGCTGGAAACCGTCAAAACTGCAAACGCCTTGCTGGTCTATATCACCTGCGACAGCGAAACGCTGCAACAGCGCTTCACCGAAACGCGCCGCCGCCACCCTATGGCTGAAAACCAGACCATCAGCGCCGGCATCGAAAAAGAACGCGAAATTCTCCACCCCCTCAAGGCCAAAGCCGACCTGACAATCGACAGCACAAATCTTTCCGTACACGACCTGCGCCACATGCTCGAAGGACATTTCGGATCGCACCTTGAAAACAGCCTCAGCATCAACGTCGTCTCCTTCGGTTTCCGCCACGGCCTGCCGCGCGAAGCCGATATCGTCATGGACGTGCGCTTCCTCAAAAACCCCCACTGGGATAAAGCGTTAAAACCCAAAACAGGCCTTGATAAAGATGTCGGCGCCTATATCGAAACCGACAAAGACTTTGAAAATTTTATAAAAGGGTTTGAAAATTTACTCGCGCCGCTTATCCCCCGCTATGAACGTGAAGGAAAACACTACCTCACCATCGCTATCGGCTGCACCGGCGGCAAGCATCGCTCAGTCTATTGCACGGAAAAAATCGGGCAATGGTTAAAAACCCAAAACCGCACGGCCCACATCACACACCGTGATATTGAACGCTAACCGCCTATGTTGAATTCAGGCAACTGTACAGGCTGCGCCGTAATCGTTGCAGCATTCTCAGCAAACAATTCACCCTTAGCGCCATCCCATGTTGGTTGTAAAGATTCTAGCTTCGACATTTTTTCACACCTTCTTTTTGATCTGGTTTCACCGGTTTACACAGAAAAACCCGCGCCCGTTTTCACGGCTGCGAATAAACTTTAGCCGTTCGTAAGGTCCAAAGTGGGACTTGGCTTCATCACGGAAGGCTCAAAAACGCCCGCCCGCGTCAAACCCGCCAAGTCACTAAAAAACTGGCCTACAACATCATTATTCTGGGGAGTACCTGACATGGAACACACCTCTCTCTATTTTTAACACCGCATTTTCTTTGGATACGCCCATTCCATCATGGGTTCGGAGCATTATAGTAACGAAATCGCTCTCTTCCGCATCATCTTCATTAGTTAATATATTAAACAATAACCGCTCCGAAGTCAAACTTTTAAGGTCAATCACACGCTCACTGCGGCCGTTGAGCATAGTAACAATGTTCATGACGGTCTTTTCAGTCACCTCCGGATCTTCCTTCAGATCAATCAGCGTATAATCCCCCACAGGCTCGTAATCCCCTTTCTCCTCTTTCCATTGAAAAATTTGAAAGGCATGCTTTATCAAAGGGTTACGCCTATAAGTAAAAGGCGGCTTCTCGCTCTCTATATTGAAATTCTGTTCCATAAGCCCAGTCTAACACGAGATTCGCATAAAAAACAGATTTTCAAATGTACTCGACCCCGATTTGACTTGATTCGTATGCCCGAAACGGCAACAATCCGCCTCAGCAAATTCAAAATGACAAAAGAAAGAAACATATTATGAGCGCACTGCCGAAAACCCTGGAGAATGATTACTGGGTCACCGATATTTCACTCGCCGAATGGGGCCGCAAGGAAATCGAACTGGCCGAAATAGAAATGCCCGGCCTGATGGCCACGCGCGAAGAATACGCCAAAAGCCAGCCGCTCAAAGGCACGCGCATCGCCGGCTGCCTGCACATGACCATCCAGACCGCCGTACTCATCGAAACCCTCACCGCTCTGGGCGCGGAAGTACGCTGGTCCTCCTGCAACATCTTCTCAACACAAGACCACGCCGCCGCCGCCATTGCCGCCTCCGGCGTTCCCGTTTTCGCCAAAAAAGGCATGAGCGACGAAGAATTCTGGTGGGCGATCGACCAGACAATCGAAGGCCCCGATAACTGGACCCCCAATATGATTCTCGATGACGGCGGCGACCTGACCGTCCGCATGCATGAAAATTTCCCCAAACTTCTCGATGACGTTAAAGGCATCTCCGAAGAAACCACGACCGGCGTCCTGCGCCTGTATGAAATGGAAAAAAGCGGCAAGCTACGCTGCCCGGCCATTAACGTCAACGACTCCGTTACCAAATCCAAATTCGACAACAAATATGGCTGCCGCGAATCGGCTGTGGATGCGATCCGCCGCGCCACCGACGTCATGATGGCCGGTAAAATCGCCATGGTCTGCGGTTTTGGCGATGTCGGCAAAGGCACTGCCGAAAGCTTACGCTCCTCCGGCTGCCGCGTCATGGTCTCAGAAATCGACCCCATCTGCGCGCTTCAGGCCGCTATGGAAGGATACGAAGTCACCACAATGGAAGACGCCGCCCCCCGCGCCGATATTTTCATCACCACCACAGGAAACAAGGATATCATCACTGTGGACCACATGCGCGAAATGAAAGAAAACGCCATTGTCTGCAATATCGGTCACTTCGACAACGAAATTCAGGTCGAACCGCTGCGCAACATGAAATGGACCAATATCAAGCCTCAGGTCGACCATATCGAGTTTCCTGATGGTAAAAAGATTCTGCTTCTGGCCGAAGGCCGCCTTGTAAACCTGGGCTGCGCCACCGGCCACCCGTCTTTCGTGATGAGCGCCTCTTTCACCAACCAGACCCTCGCCCAGATTGAGCTTTGGAAAAACCACTCCGCCTACGACAACAAGGTCTACGTGCTGCCCAAACATCTCGATGAAAAAGTCGCGGCCCTCCACCTTGAAAAAGTCGGAGCAAAATTAACAACGCTCACAGACGAACAGGCCGAATATATCGGCGTATCACCCAAAGGCCCCTTCAAAAGCGACGCTTACCGGTATTAAAACCGGCTTTAAGCACCGCCAAGCTCTTCCAGCTCTTTACGCAGCCGGGCCTTGCGCACGCGGCGCTCCAGCTTGCGCTCTTCCCAGTCCGGCCGCTCGTAAATGGCGATCACCGCCAAAAGCGGCGCGAGCATAACCACAAAAACCACAAGGCTGTCCTCCATGCTGCGGGCCTGCGTCAGCAACAAAAAGACCGCCGCCGCCAAAGCCAGAAAATTCGCGACCATCGCCAGATAATAAATTATACGTCCCATGTCTTTATCCTTTCGTACCTTTTATGATAAAATCAAAACCTGAATTTTTACAACTCCGCACCACCACCCAAAAACAGGAACACCCATGCATCGCAGTTTTTATAGCCTCGGCCTCTTCGCCCTATGCACACTCACAGCCGCCCCCACTTTGGCCAAAGACATCCCCGCAGATTTAACCCTCAAAGCCGCCACCGTCTATACTGACCGCGCACGCCTCACGGATGTATCCGAGCTCGAAGTTCCCGCCGGAAAACACGTCATCATCTTCGAAAACCTGCCCGCAGCTCTGGCTCCGGACTCCCTGCGCGTTGAAGGAAAAGGCACCGCCGACGCCACCCTCGGCGCATTATCACACAAAATCATCAATAACGCCGAACTGATCTCGGGCCGCGAAAAAACCCTGAACGACCAGATCGAAACCCTGCAAAACCAGCGCCGCGTTATTGAAGCGGAAAAAACGGCTCTGGGCGCAAAACGCACCTTCTTAAACTCCCTGCAAGCCCAAGCCGCCGCCAAAACAAAAGAGGAAATCGCCGAATTCAACCTCGAAACCGGCCAATGGCTTGCCGCCGCGCAAACCATTGAAACCGGCACCGCCGAATCCTTAAAAGCCGATATAGAAAAAGACCTGCAAATACAAAGCCTCGACAAACAAATCACCAAACTCCGGCAAGATTTAAGCCAGCTCCATACAGGCCGGAAAAGCAGCTACGAAGTGCGCCTGCCCGTTGAAATCGTCCGCGCCGGAACACTTAAAATCGACCTGAGCTACCAGCTCTCCGGCGCAACATGGCGCCCGGTTTATGACGCAAGGCTTGATACGAAAACAGGCGCCCTGCAAATCACCCAATACGGCGCAGTCACGCAAAACACGGGCGAAGACTGGACGAACATCGCCCTGACGCTCTCCACCGCCCGCCCGCATCGCGGCGCATCCCCCCCCCCGCTAAGCCCCATGTGGGTCAACATCCACAGCGCCCCGAAACTTCAGGAACTCGGCTTCGAATCAAGAGACTCAGCCGCTCAAAACACCTCTTTACCTGTGCCTATTACCCCCCCTCTTGGCAGTGTGAGTATGCCGGAAGATATGGATGGAGAGGAAGACCCCCTGCAACGCTGGCGCAGACTACAAGAAGAACGCGAAGTGCAGCAAAACACCGCCACCATTAATAACGAAGGGTTCACCGCCGAATACGTCATCCCCGGTCCCTCAAGCGTTCCCGCCGATGGCACGGAAAGCAAACTGCTCATCGGAAACTTCGAAACCGAAAACGAAATACAAACCCATGTCAAACCGCAAATCAGCGATAACGCCTTCCTCGTCGCCAAAACAACCCTGAAGGGTGAAACCCCCATCCTCCCCGGCACAATTAGCCTGTTCCGCGACGGCGCCTATGTCGGGCAAAGCGCTCTGCCCCTGCTGCGCCCCGGCAAAGACTATAACCTGTTCTTCGGCATAGACGACCGGATCGAGGTCGCCCGCGAAACCCTCAAAGCGGAAAACAGCGAGTCCGGCATCATCCTGCGCGACAATGTAAAAGAGCAGCGCTACATCACAACGCTGCGCAACCTGCACAAAGAGCCGGTTAAACTCGTCCTGAGCGAATCCACACCCGTCCCGCAGAACGAAAAAATCAGCGTCAAAATCCTGGAAAAACACACCACGCCCGGCTACGTGCAAGACATTCATAACAAAAAAGGCGTGCTGCAATGGACCCAAACAATCCCGCCCGGAGACAAAACGGAAATCAAACTGGGCTGGACGGTTTCCTGGCCGAAAGATCAGCCGATAACGGGCTTGCCTTAAACCGTTCCCGGCTTTAAAAGCATACCAAAGGAAAAAACTATGTCTGCAAAATTGCTCTTTTTTGCCGGAAGCGCCCGCAAAGCCTCGGCCAACAAAAAACTCGCCGCCGCCGCCGCCGCCATGGCCGAAGACATCGGCGCGCAAACAACATATATAGATCTGGCCGATTACCCCATGCCCATTTTCTGCGAAGACTATGAAGCCGAAAACGGCCTGCCCGAAACCGCCAAAACCCTCAAAAAACTCTTCGCCGGCCATGACGGCTTCCTTATCGCCTCACCGGAATATAACAGTTCCTTTTCACCCCTGCTCAAAAACACGCTGGACTGGATGACCCGCCCCGAAAGCAAGGACGAGCCCATCCTCACAGCGTTCAAAGGCAAAACCGCTGCCCTCACCGCCGCCTCTCCCGGCGCACTCGGCGGCCTGCGCGGCCTTATCCCCTTGCGCATGTGGCTCAGCAATATCCAAATCCACGTCATCCCGCAGCAATTCGCATTGGGCGGCGCCATGTCAGCCTTCGACGAAAACGGCACCTTAACCGATGAGAAACAAAAAGAAATGCTCTCCGGCGTCCTGCAACAATTCATTGACACCACTCAGGCTTTAAAAACATAAAAAAACTCTATAGTCGTTCCAGGCCGTTTTCCGACAAGGCATGAGGAGCGTAGGCGTAGGAAGTTCTACGGTAGCGACGAATAACGATGTCGGAAACGGAAATGGAACGACTATATGTATGCACTCTGCCTCCATTGCAAAGATAAACCCGGCATCGTCGCCGCCGTCGCAACCGCCTTGCGCGACAGCCATTGCAATATCGAGGAATCCGCACAATTCCACGACCCCCTCTCCGAACAGTTTTTCATGCGCGTTGTCTTCTCACCCCTAAAAGACAGCGCGGAAAAAATCTTCGAAACCCGATTCGAAAAAATTGCCCAAGAATTTGAAATAGGCTGGGAAATCCACAACTTAAGCGCACCCGTCAAAACAATAATCATGGTCTCAAAAGCCGACCATTGCCTTAACGATCTGCTCTACCGCTGGCGAACCCGGCAACTCAACATCGACATCACCGGTATCGTTTCAAACCATGAAACCCACCGTACATTGGTCGAAGAACGCGGCCTGCCCTTCCATTACCTCCCGATCGACACCGGCAATAAAGCGCAGCAGGAAAAAGCCCTCACCGCCCTTATCGAAAAACAAGACGCCGAACTCATCATTCTCGCCCGCTATATGCAAATCCTCTCCGGCGATCTCTGCACCCGGTATGCCGGGCGAATCATCAACATCCACCACTCTTTCCTCCCCGGCTTTAAAGGCGCAAAGCCCTACCATCAGGCCTATGAGCGCGGCGTAAAAATCATCGGCGCCACCGCGCATTTCGCCACCGGCGATCTGGACGAAGGCCCGATCATAGATCAGGAAACAGTGCGCATCTCCCACGCCGATACGCCAAAAAAGCTCCAGCTCATCGGCCAGGACACCGAAAGCAGGGTCCTCGCCCGCGCCATCCGCCTTTATGCCGAACGCCGCATTTTCCTCCACGGCCCCCGAACAATTATTCTATAGTCATTTTATAGCCCATTGTCCTTTACCCCGCTTTTCCCTAGAATTCATCCGTTGTGACAAAATCAGTTTCAAATCATAAACACGGATTTTTAACAAAGCTGCTCGCGCCGCTGGGCTTTTCCTGCACCCGTGAAAAAGCGCGCCTCGAAGCCTTCCTCTCCGCCTTCCCCGGCGAATATTGCGGCTGGTCGGAATCCGATTCCGCCATCGCCTACTCACAAAGCTTCTGCGACATGCTCGGCCTCAAAACCATAGAAAAGCTCACCGACATCCAAAGCAAACTCTCCCCCGGCGACGCCGCCGCGCTTGAGGGGCTGTTCGAACGCCTCGAACAAACCGCAGCCCCCTTCACAACCCACGCCAAAAACCATGACGGCTCGAAAATCTTTAAAATCTCCGGCGCGCAAGGCCAAAGCACAGATGCTCAGGACCGCTTTAATATCCTCTGGCTCGAAGATGTCAGCGAAACATTTCAGGCCCGCGAAGCTTTTAAGCAAGAAGCCGAAGTCAAAGCCAAGCTTCTCAAACAACTTCAGGTCGCCTTTAACGCTCTGCCCCAACCCCGCTGGATGCGCGATAAAAACGGCAAAATCCTCTGGATCAACGAAGCCTACAGCGACGCCGCCGGCCTGACAATCAGCACCATCCTCAATGAACAAAAAGAACTCCCCGTCAGCACCCGCAAAACAAAAAGCGCAAAAGACACCCCCCTGCTCGGCCCGGCACTGGCCGCAAAAGCCCTGCAAAGCGGTGAAAAGCAGCAAAGCCAGGCCCATATCTCCATCGGCGGCAAACGCCTGCTCATGAGAATTATAGAAACACCCCTGCCGCAGCTCGAAATGACTCTGGGCCTTTGCGAAGATATCTCCCGCGAGGAAGAACTCGAAACCAGCCTCAAACGCCACCAATCCTCAAACATCGAACTCCTCGAACAACTCCGCACCGCCATCGCCATTTATGGCGCAGAAGAACAGCTCGAATTCTACAACTCCGCCTTTTCCCAACTCTGGGGGCTGGAAGATGGCTGGCTCAACACCCGCCCGCGTCTCGGCGATATCATGGAAAAACTCCGCGACACCCGCCGCCTGCCCGAACAGGCCGACTTCCGCAAATTCAAACAAAGCTGGCTGGGTATGTTCACCACCCTCATCCAGCCCCATGACGAAATGCTCTACCTGCCCGACGGCACCGCCCTGCGCATGCTCGTCATCCCCCATTCCATGGGCGGGCTGATGATGACCTTCGAAGATGTGACCAGCCGCCTTGAACTGGAATCCTCCTATAACACCCTCATCGCCGTGCAAAAAGAAACCCTCGACAATCTCGGCGAAGCCGTTGCCGTGTTCGGCGGCGATGGACGCCTAAAACTCTCCAACCCGGCCTTCGGACGCCTCTGGAACCTCAATCCCGAACTCCTCGAAGGGCAGCCGCATATCAGCAAAATCGTCGAAAAACTCGAAAACTTCTTCACAAAAGAAGAATGGCCGCGTCGCCAGAAAGAGTTTGCCGCCAAAGCGCTCGACCGCATGATGCACGAAGGCCGCCTTAAACGCACCGATAACACTCTGGTTGACTTTACCACCGTCCCCCTGCCCGATGGCGGCGTACTCATCACTTATATTGACGTCACCGATACGGTCCGCGTTGAAAACGCCCTGCGCGAAAAAAACGCCGCGCTCGAAGCCGCCGAACAGCTCAAGCTCGACTTCCTCGCCAACGTGTCATACCAACTCCGCACACCTCTCAACGCCATCATGGGCTTTAACGAAATCCTCGATCAGGAATATTTCGGCCCCCTCAACAAACGGCAAAAGGAATACACAAGAGACACACGCAAAGCCTCCGAGCGCCTGCTCGAACTCATCAACGACATCCTCGACCTCGCAACGCTCGAAGCCGGTTACCTCACCTTGCAGCGCGAAGACATCAGCGTCTACACCCTCATGACCGGTATAAAGGAACTGGTCGATGATTGGGCGCGCAAAGCCGAAATCGAAATCCAGCTCAAATGCGCCAAAAATATAGGCAAAATAACCGTCGACGAAAAACGCCTGAAACAAGCCATTATCAACATCATCCGCAACGCCATAAACTTCACCCCCGCCGGCGGCAAAATCACGCTCTCTGCGCATAAGCTAAAAGAAGGTATCGAAATATCCGTCCGTGATACCGGCATCGGCATCCGCAAGGAAGACAAGCTACGCGTGTTCGAACCGTTTGAACGCGCGCAAAGCGGCCTGCAAAACGCAAAAACCCCGCGCACTGGCGCCGGGCTTGGCCTGTCTCTGGTCAAAAACATCATCTCCCTCCACGGCGGGCAAGTCGATCTGGAAAGCCAGCCCGGCAAAGGAACAACCGTAACCATCTTCATCCCCTTCACATCCTTCGAAACCCCGTTCAAAATCCCCAAAACCGCCAAAAAGGCAAAATAACCCCCACCCCTTCCACCTTTCCCGAAACCTCTTCGTGTGCTTCGTGCGCTTCGTGGTTCAAAACAAAAAAACCCTGATGCCCTTGGTACCCCGGTGGCTCAAAAATTACCCCTTGACAAAATAGGAATTTTTTCATACGCTGGGAATAACACAGCGTCACCCGTACGCCTTTTTTGCTTTCCCCGCGCATGCGGGAGTCTTTAAAATCAATAGACACCCCCACCCCCATAAAATGAAAAAACAAACCGAAGGATTCGGTGTTTTTCAAACAAAGACAAGCGCTTACAGGAACTCCACCCCACCCCCTCAAAAATAAACTGCGGTGACCTGAAAAACGACTATCCCCGCCGCAAGCAACGGGGTATTTAGCCGTTTTTCTCCTTCGGATCGGTCACCTTCAATCCCAATACGCCCCAAGGGGCGAGGAATTAGACCCGAAAGGGATTGAAAAAAGACGCTGACAGAAAGGCTGTACGTGTCCCCGGCTTACTCAGCAGGCCGCCCGCTCTTCGATCCGTCGGCGTTAAAGCACTCCGCCCACGTATCCACCCCGCTGTCATCAGCCTTGCGTACGCCCTTAATAACAATCTCCTGCCCCGTATCAACGCGGGTATTACACTCAAAAACCGGAACCAGCGTACGAATCGTCAAAATCAACTGCCGGTCGGGCAAAAACGGCCCGTAAGTGCAATATTCGGAGCGGTCAGTTTTCTCCCCCGTCTTTTCATCAACCGAGCCTGCAGGCTCCAACCGAAAGTTCGAGCGGTGCCGCGTCACAACACCGTCAGGCCGCGTATATTTCGCCGTCGAAAACTTACCGAAAACCGTATAATCCGCTGTATTGCGCAGCGCGAAACAAATCGGCGCATCTATAACATCCAGCGTCGCATTATCAACCGGCTGCGCCGCCGCAGCCTGCGGAAAACTTAAGAATAAAAAGACAACAAAAAAAACCCACCTCATTCTTTCATTATACCATAATGATTCCCGCACGTCCTACTGCTAAAGCTTGTGCAGCGCACATAAAAAACCTTGTATTTTCAAACGACTAAACCTATACAAAAGATATGAAAATCATAACGCACTCGGAAAAAGAAACCGCGCAAACCGCCGCTGATTTCGCCGCCAACTTAAAACCCGGCGACATCATTTTACTCTACGGCACTCTCGGTATGGGAAAAAGCGTATTCGCCCGCGGCCTCATCCGCGCCCTTACAAACAACCCGCATCTCGAGGTCCCCAGCCCCACCTTCACCCTCCTGCAAACCTACGACAGCCCCCACGGCCCCATCCACCATTACGACCTCTACCGCATCGAGGACCCCGAAGAAATTCTCCAGCTCGGCTGGGAAGACGCAATAACCGAAGGAATCACCATCGTCGAATGGCCACAGCGTTTAGGACCGTATAAACCCTGCAATACACTGGACATTACCCTGTCGAATGTTGAAAATGATCCTCATGCAAGATCAATCACAATCAACCCCTAACAAGGCATTTATTATGGCCGCCGGCTTCGGTACGCGCCTGCGCCCGCATACCGATGAAATCCCCAAACCGCTGGTTAAGGTCGGCGGCGTCCCCATGATCGACCTGGCCTTGGACAAACTCGCCGCCACAGGCGTGCAAAGCTGCATCGTCAACACCCATTACAAAGCCGAAAAACTCGAAGCCCACCTGAAAAACCGCACGCACCCGAAAATCATCCTCTCCCATGAACCGCAAATCCTCGGCACAGGCGGCGGCGTAAAAAACGCCATCCGCCATTTCGATGCGCCGTTCTTTATCTTAAACGGCGATGCGCTCTGGCAGGACGCGCCCGGCCAAAACGCGCTGCAAACACTGGCAAGACGCTGGAACCCGGAAACCATGGACATCCTCATGCTGCTCCAGCCCGTCGCCGCCATGCGCCTGACCGAAGGCGTCGGTGACTACGACCTCGATGAAAACGGCCGCGCCACCCGCGCGCTTGATAAAACCGGCGCCTATATGTTCACCTCCATCCGCATCAACGCCCCGCATATCTTCGATAACGCGCCGGGTGGCGAATTTAACTACCGCGACCTCATGGACGAAGCGCAGGAAAAAGGCCGCCTCCACGGCCTCATCCATAATGGCGACTGGCACCATATCTCGACGCCCGAAGATCTCTCCGCCGTCAATAAAGCCCTCGAGCAAACTCCATGAACGCCGCAGCAAAAAATATCTATAACATCGAGGCAGGCCGCCCTTTCGCACGCATCCTTGCACAAAAACTGCTCGATGAAACCGCACAAAATGAAGAACGCCTCAGCCGCTATCTCATCCTCCTGCCGACCCGCCGCGCCTGCCGCACCCTGCGCGAAGCGTTCCTCGACCTGCGCGAACAAAAACCGACCCTGCTCCCGCGTATGCAGCCCGTCGGCGACCTCGACGAAGAAGAGCTTTCCCTCACTCTTATGGGACAAACAAATACGGACGAGCATTGGGCAATCCCCCCCGCACTCTCCCCGCTCCGCCGGGAAATCATGCTCGCCCGGCTCGTGCGCAAAATGCACCCCGACACCTCTCAGGAACAGTCCTTAAAACTCGCCGCCGCGCTGGGTCGCCTGATGGATCAGATCTACACAGAAAATCTGGACATGGCCGATCTGACCCGGCTGGCTCCGGAAGATTTCGCAGCCCATTGGCAAATCACCCTTGAGTTCCTCGAAATTCTCAGCCTTCACTGGCCGAAAATTCTGGACGAAAACGGCGTAATAGATCAGGCAGACCGAAGGAACCGCCTGATCCTTTCCCTCGCCGGGTTGTGGGGAAAAATGCCTCCCGCCCATCCCGTCATCGCCGCAGGCACAACAGGCTCCATCCCCTCAACTGCACGGCTGCTCTCGGTCATCGCCACCCTGCCCGAAGGGCGAATCATCCTGCCCGGTCTGGACAGCCGCATCGACGAGCAAAGCTGGGAAGCTTTAAACGAATCCCACCCGCAATTCGGCTTTAAACAATTGCTAAACCATCTCAATACAGACCGCAAAGACGTACGGCCCTTCGAAAATGCTGCGCAAAAAAATATAACGCAGGAAGAAACTGCCCAAAATAAAAACCGCCGGTTTCTAGCGCGCGAAATTATGCGCCCGGCGCAAACCGCCCGGCAATGGGCGGATTTATCGAGCGATCAGGAAACCCGCGAAACCCTCAAAAACGCGCTCGAAAACCTCACCCTCATCGCATGTGAACACACCCGTGAAGAGGCCGAAACCATCGCCGTCCTCATGCGCCAAACCCTCACAAATCCAAATCAAACGGCCTGCCTCATCACGCCCGACAGAAATCTCGCCGCCCGCGTTGCCGCATCCTGCGCCCGCTGGAACATCACGGTCGACGATTCCGCCGGGCAAAGCCTGAAACAAACCCCGCGCGGTATTTTCATCCGCCTGGCACTGTCCGCCGCCGTTGAAAACATGGCCCCTCTCGCCCTGCTCAGCCTTTTAAAGCACGATCTCTGCCAAATCGGCGCAGACCGCCAAACCCATGCCCGCGCACTCCGCGCTCTTGATTACGCCCTGCGCGGGCCCAAGCCCGGCCCCGGTTTTAAGGGCCTGCACCGCCATATAGAACAGCAAGACAAACTGGATGATGCCATCAAAACCGCCGCATTAAACATGCTGCACAAACTCGAAAAGATTTTCAAACCCCTGCAAACCCTGAAAGAAGAAGCCCCGACATTCGCCCAAATCCTCAAAACCCACCTGCAAATCTGCGAAACGCTGGCCGCCACACATGAAAAACCCGGCAGCGAAAGCCTCTGGAGCGGCGAAGAAGGCCGCAAAAGCGCAAATGTTTTCTCCGCATTGCTCGACGACACGCAAACGCTGGAAACCGTAGATCTAAAAGACTACGCCGCCGCCCTCGACCATTTCATGGACCAGACGCAAATCCGCCCCGCTTTCGGCGCGCACCCGCGCCTGCAAATTCTCGGAACGCTCGAAGCCCGCCTCATCGACGCCGATCTCGTTATCCTCGGCGGATTGAACGAAGGCGTCTGGCCGCCCGAACCGACCGCCGACCCGTGGATGTCGCGGCCCATGCGCAAAACTTTCGGCCTGCCCTCACCCGAACGCGGAATTGGCCTCGCCGCCCATGATTTTGTGCAAGGATTCTGCGCCCCGAAAGTCGTCCTCACCCGCGCGTTAAAATCCGGCGACGCCGCTTCTGTCCCCGCACGCTGGCTGCAAAGGCTCGCCGCCGTCCTGCACGCCGCAAATCTCGAATGTCCGCTCGGCAGCGATATCCTGCACTGGGTCCGAAATCTTGATAAGGCACCCCCGCCCGTTCCCGCATTACGCCCCGCGCCCTGCCCGCCGCGCGAAAGCCGCCCGCGCCGCCTCTCGGCAACACAAATCGAAACATGGCTGCGCGACCCTTACGCCATCTACGCCCGGCATATTCTCCAACTCAAACCGCTCGAGCCCTTGGAAAAACCGCTCGATGCGGCCCAGCGCGGCCAGCTCCTCCACACCGTTCTGGAGCGCTTTATGCTCGAAACAAAAACTGCGCTGCCGCCGCCCGAGCGCAGCGAAAGCCTGCTCATAAAAATCGCCCGCGAAGAAATCGAAAACCGCCCGGAAGAACCGCATGTCTGGAGCTTCTGGTGGCCGCGCTTCGCAAAAACCGCCCGCTTCATCGCAACCCACGAAAAAAACTGGCGCAAAGCCGCCCAAAACCTCGCCACAGAATCCAAAGGGGAAATAGAGATTAAAACGCCCGGCGGCCCCTTCACACTCGTCGCTATCGCCGACCGCATCGACCGGTTTAACGACGGAAAAACCGCCATTATCGACTATAAATCCGGCGGCAGCTTTTCCAAAAAAGCCATGCAAACCGGCGCTTTACCCCAACTCCCGCTCGAAGCGTTCATTCTCGCTCGCGGCGGCTTTCCGGCTCTGGGAAAACACGAAAGCAAATCCCTGCAATACTGGGTCTTAAGCGGCGCGGGCGGTGGCAGCATAACCGCGCTCGAAGACGATATTGACACGCTCTTGGTCCAAACCGGGGAAAGCCTGACACAACTCATTGAAACCTATGACGATCCCGCCATGCCGTATCTCAGCCTGCCCCGCCCCGATCAGGCCCCGCGCTTTAACGACTACGAACACCTCGCCCGCGTCAGGGAATGGGGACTGGCGGCAGACGATGAAGAAGCAGAGGCCGCATGACCCGCAAAAGCACCAAAAACACCGCGCTTCATACTGAGCCAAAAACCGGTGCAAATGACCCGCAAGTGCGCCCAGGCCCGATACGAGAAACAGACCCAAACGTCCTGCAAAGCCGGGCCTCTACGCCCGAAACCTCAGTATGGGTCAGCGCCTCCGCCGGAACCGGAAAAACCAAGGTCCTGACCGACCGCGTGCTCCGCCTGCTCCTGCCCGGAAAAAACGGCGCGCCCGCCAGCCCCGCCCACAAAATCCTCTGCCTCACCTTCACCAAGGCCGCCGCCAGCGAAATGGCCCTGCGCATCAATGAAACACTCAGCCGCTGGGCCGTCATGCCCGAAACGGATCTCGAAGAAACCTTAAGAAAACTGCTGGGCCGCCCAGCAGGCAAAGAAGAAATCGAAAATGCACGGCGCCTGTTCGCCGATGTAACCGACACGCCCGGCGGCCTGAAAATCATGACTATCCACGCTTTCTGCCAGTCGGTTTTGGGCCGCTTTCCGCTCGAAGCCGGAATCAATCCGCACTTTGAAGTTCTCGAAGACACGCAAAGCCGCGCCCTGATGAACGCCGCGCGCATGCAGGCGCTCGCCAAAACGCAAAACGCGCAAGCGTCTCCACTGGCCGAAGCCCTGAGCCGTATCGCCGCAACCATCAACGAAGACCAGTTTCTCGCCCTTCTCGATAACATCGCCGGTGAACGCAGCCAGCTCAAACGCCTGCTTTCCAGACATTTCGGACCGGACGGCCTGTATACGGCGCTCTGTGCAGAACTCGGCGTAACGCCCGGACAAACGGCTCAAACCATCCTCAGCGATGCCTGCAAAGACAGCGCCTTTGAAAAAACCGCCCTGCGCGAAGCCGCCGGAACCATGGCCGCCTCCGGCGCAAAAACCGACAGCGCCGCTGCCCAAAATATCCTGAACTGGCTCGAAGCCCCCGAAGAGCAAAGGCCCGGAAAATTTTCAGACTACACCGCCGCATTTTTCAAAAAAGACGGAGAAATCAGGGCCAAACTCGCCACACAAAAAAGCGTCGCAAACCACCCCGAAATCCTTGATATCCTCGCCCGCGAGGCCCACCGCCTCCTCGGCATAAAAGAAACGCTAAACGCCGCCGAAATCACGCACCTCACCCGCGATATTCTTATACTGGGCCAGGCCGTACTCGAAGAATACACCGCCTTGAAAAAAGCGCGCGGCGCAATGGATTTCGACGATCTCATCCTCCATACGCTCAGCCTGCTCGACGGCTCCTCCATGAACCTGCCTGCGGAAAAAACAGGAAGCTGGGTCCACTTCAAACTCGACGAAGGCCTCGACCATATCCTGATCGACGAAGCCCAGGACACCAACCCCGAACAATGGCAAATCATAGAAGCCCTGTGCGAAGAGTTCTTCGCCCATAACCCGGATAGAGATACACAGCGAACCGTATTCACGGTCGGCGATGAAAAGCAGTCAATCTATAGCTTCCAGCGTGCCTCCCCCGAAGAATTCGCCCGCATGCAAAACCATTTCAAAATAAAAACCGAAAACGCCCGGCAAAACTGGGACGCCGTCCCCATGAACATCTCTTTCCGCTCCACTTCCGGCGTTTTAAAAGCCGTGGACGCGGTATTCGCAAGCCCCGCCGCCCGCAAGGGATTGGGCGAACTTCCCGTAATCCACACCGCCTTCCGCCGCGGGCAAGCCGGACATGTCGAGCTTTGGCCGCCCTTCGAAAGCGACAATGCCGAGCCGCCCGACCTGTGGACTCCGGTAAAAGAAACCGCCCAAAACCAAAGCGGACGAAAAAAGCTCAGCCTCCATATCGCACAAACCATAAAAACATGGCTTGATTCGGGCGAAATTCTCGAATCGAAAAACCGCCCCCTCCGCCCCGGCGACATCATGATTCTGGTACGCACACGCTCCGCGCTCGTAAACGAAATCGCCCGCCAGCTTAAAAACCTCTCCATCCCCGTCAGCGGTCTCGACCGCATGGTTCTAAGCGAAGAACTCGCTGTACAGGACATCCTGGCCGCCGCAGAGTTCACCCTGCAACCTCTGGATAATCTGACCCTCGCATCCTTGCTCAAATCCCCCTTCATCGGCCTGAGCGAAGACCTGCTCTACGAACTCGCCGCAGGGCGGAGCGGGCAAAGTCTGTGGGAGCGCCTGCGCGAACGCGGCCCGGAAGACATAAAAAACTGGCTCACCGCCCTCCAGACAAGCGCAAAAACAAAAAGCCCGTTCGACTTTTTCAATCACCTCCTCCAAAGCCCCTGCCCGGCAGACCCGCTCAGCGCCCGCCGCGCCATCACCGGGCGTCTGGGCAAAGACGCTCTCGACCCGCTCGATGAACTGCTCACGCTGGCCAGAAATTTCCAGCAAACCCGCCCCGCCAGCCTGCAAAGCTTTATCCACCTCCAGCGCACAGACGCACAGGAAATAAAACGCCCGGCCCACGGCGAAACCACCGAAGAAACCGGCGAAATCCAGATCATGACCGTCCACGGCTCCAAAGGCCTTCAGGCCCCGGTCGTCATCCTGCCAGACACGGTTTCAAGCGCGGCTCAAGCCCCGACCCGCCCCGAAAAGCGCCTGCTCTGGCCCGGCCAGACCGGCCTGAACATCCCGCTCTGGTCCCCGCGCAAAGATTTAAGCTGCGATACATACGCAAAAGCCGCCTCCACCGTAGAAGAGCGCCTGAACGAAGAATACCGCCGCCTGCTCTACGTGGCCATGACCCGCGCCGAAGACCGGCTCTATATCGGCGGTGCATTAAGCAAAAAACAAAAACCCGAAACCCTGCCCGAAGACTGCTGGTACAGGCTGATTCAAAAAGGTCTGCAAAGCCTCGAAGACACGCAAGAAACGGAATCCGGCGCCCTTACGCTCTCAAACCCGCAAACCCGCGAGCCAGACGGCAAACCTGAATCTCCGCAAACCCCGCAGCAAAACACCGCCATCCCGCAATATCTGTACCAGCCCGCGCCGCCCGAATCGCAGGAAACAAAAACCTTCCGCCCCTCGCAGATAAACGATGCGGCCCTCTCCCCGCTTAAAAACGCCGGAACCCACCGTTTTGTACGCGGGAACCTCACCCACAGGCTGTTGCAACTCTTGCCTGAACTGCCGGAGGAAAACCGCGAAACCGCCGCCGTGCGCTTCCTGAAACGCTACGCCGCCGAATTACCTCCGCAAATTCACACCGATATCGTCAAGGAAACCCTGAACATCCTGAACAACCGCGATTTCGCCCCACTTTTCGGTCCCGGCTCCATGGCAGAAATCCCCTTAACCGGGCATATAGAGGGCAAAGAACGAGTCAGCGCCCAGATCGACCGGCTCTGCATCACGGAAAAAACCATATGGATCATCGACTATAAAACCAACCGCCCGCCGCCAAAAACCGCCAACCAAATCCCCCAAATCTACCGCCGGCAAATGGAAACCTACGCCGCGCTGCTAAAACAAATCTATCCGGACCGGACGCTCAAAGCCGCTTTATTGTGGACAGACGGACCGTTTTTAATGCCCCTTGATCTGTGAATGCGCTAACCTATATGCATTAAATGCGTTAAGAGAAGGAAAAAGATATGTCCAGCACTGCCGTTACAGATACAAATTTTGAAGATGAAGTTTTGCAATCCGACAAGCCCGTTGTCGTTGATTTCTGGGCCGAATGGTGTGGCCCGTGTAAACAGCTCTCTCCGGTCATTGACGAACTCGCCGGCGAAATGAAAGACCGGGTCAAGATCGTTAAAATCAACATCGAAGACGCCCCCGAAACCCCGTCAAAATACGGCGTTCGCGGCGTTCCGACATTGATGCTGTTCAAAAACGGGCAAGTCGTGGGCACCCGCGTTGGCGGCATGCCAAAATCGCAACTCGCCGAATGGATCGAGGGACAGGTTTAAATCCTCGCACAACCCGAGAAAAACATTAAAGCTGCGCTTCGTTGTCAGAGGGCGGGTTTTTATGCGCAATCTGCAAACGGTAAATCGTAACCATATTGGCTATGATAATAAACGCCTCCATCATCGCCGGGCCGTAAGACAACGCCAAAACATTGTGCAAAAACCAGCACGCCCCGCCAAGCAGCAAAACATAGCGCAACCAAAGACCATGCAGATAAAAAAAGGCAATAATACCGATAAAGGAAGCCAGAAATGCCAAAATATCAACCCGGCTCTCATAAGTGAAATACAGCAAGAGCAGGGTCACAATAATGTAAAACGCCGAAAAATAATGCGCCCGCATACGCACCCATTTAAAAATTGACAACCCGGCGCGCGAACCGGCCAATAGCGCGGCAAACGCGGCAACAAACCGCTCCAACATCATAAAATGCATACACAGCACAACCCCCATAACCGCAACCAGAACCTTCATTCGCACATCATTTTTTTGCAAAAAAGCGACAACGCCCAACACCATCCCGACATAGCCGATAATCTGGACCATAGAAAACGGGTCTGCAATGCCTGAAAACATGTGCGGCAAAACTCTTTAAAAAAAACAGAAGCCTATTTAGACGCTTCGGAAGACAGCACCATAATAATCTGCCGCCCTTCCATTTTCGGCTCCAGATCAACCTTGCCGACATCCGAAAGCTCTTCAATCATCCGCTTGAGCAGATCAAACCCGATATTCTGGTGCGCCATTTCGCGACCACGAAAACGCATGGTTACTTTCACCTTATCGCCGTTCTCAAGAAATTTTCGCGCATTGCGCATCTTGACCTGATAATCATGTTCCTCGATAGCCGGACGGATCTTAACTTCCTTCACATCCACGGTTTTCTGGTTTTTCCGCGCTTCGGCAGCTTTCTTCTGCTGCTCGTATTTATATTTCCCATAGTCAAGAATTTTGCAAACAGGGGGCGCCGCATTCGGCGAAATTTCAACCAGATCCAGCCCCTCTTCCTCCGCAAGCTTCAAAGCCGCGTTCACGCTCATAACGCCTCTCATCTCGCCATCGGCGCCAACAACGCGAATCTCATCCGCTATAATCATATCATTCACACGCGGGCCGTCATCCTTACGAGGCGGGCGGTTATTCACTGGTCTGGCGATAGGATTTTCTCCTTAAATTGTTAAAACAAATAAATTATAAACTGTAATGGTTTGAGAATCATTAACATGGCTGTGGCCGTTGTCAAGCAAGGGTTTAAACATCCGTCAATTCAAAACCCATATCGCATAATTCAGATAAGCCGCGAAACACCCCCAAAACAAGGTCGGCAACGCCAATAACGCCGCCACCCGGTGGTTTTTCCATGCATAGATAATAAAGCACAGCATCGTAAAATTCAGCGTCAAAATCCAGAAAAAACCAAGCAAAACCAGCTTGAATTCGAAAAAGATAAACGTCCAGCCCCAGTTAAAGAACATCTGCATCCAATACAGATTGAGCGGCATATGCGCCCCTTCCAACCTGCGGTCCCGCCACATCAGCCACCCCGTCAGCGCCAACATGACATAGAGAATCGGCCAGACAAGCCCAAACACATAATCCGGCGGGTTCAGCGCCGCCTTATTCAGCCCGTCATACCAGGGCTCAATATTCCGGCTGGTCAAAAACCCAAGCCCTCCGCCAACAAGCTGGAAACCAACAATCCACAAAACCGGAGCAATATATTTCTTCATGAAAAAACACTATAGTCGTTTCAGTTAAAAATAGGACAGGAAGCGAGAATGACCAGCTTTTTCAAAATCAAACGTAAGCGTATTCAACTATACATGCGGCTTGATTTTGAAAAAACGGCTTCATTCGCAGCACTGTCCGATTCCTAAATGGAATGACTATACCCCACCAAAGCAGGAAACAAAACACCACCAAAGCGCTTGCAACAGATAATACATTATGTTAATAACATGCACATGAACGAAACCGCTAAACCCCTATATGTACTAAAAATTGAAGCGCAACTCGCTTTTAATGAAAGCAATATCGAGCGTGCAAAAATGGCTTGCACCCGCCGCGGCATCGACACGCACTACCCGTCAGGCGAAGCGATTGATCTCTTCATTCAAAGCAACCACTTCGGCGAAATGAGCGATGACCGCGCCAAATTCCATGAAATGATGCACATCGCCGGCCTGGGCCTTTCCGGTTCCCATAAACACGAGCTTATGGCTGCAATCTATGAAATCGCTTTACTCAGAGAACCCTTTGACGGAAACATCGTCCATACGTTAGGCCAGCAAAGGCCGACCCACATCAATCCGCTCAATATGATCTCAGGACGCCGTTTCAACCTAAACAACCATCAGGATTTCGAAAAACCCGCTCCGCCGGAAGAATCAAGCAAAGCGCTGACAATGGCTCATGCATATATAGAGGCCGCCAACGGGCATCTCCAAAACAAGATTGAAGTCACGGATCAGGAAATACTGCAAACCTATGAAGAGGCCCTGCAAATTGAACGCTTCTTCAGGGCCATAATGGGCGAGCGCTGCGTTTACCAGCTCAGTTCAAATGAACTCTCAGACCTGCCTCTTGCCTTCTTTGGGCTGATAAAAACCGGCGAACCGCAAGAGCTGTCTTTTGAAAAAATCCCGCCCGAAACAAGGACCGCAATTATAAACGACCTGCAAGGGCGCCAACAAATTCCGTACCAAATCGAAAATGTTAAAACGGAGGCTGAGCTTGCTGCTTTAACCCAGTAGCAATCATTCTTTCTACCCCCGCGTCATAAGAAAGAAACCGCTGGCCGCAAGCAATAACCCAAGAGCGTGATGCAGCTTAAGACTTTCCTGAAGAAAGAAAACCCCCAGCAAGACAGCAAAAACCGCCGGAGCAAACCGGACAAGCGGCGTAGCGATACTGATCGGCGCGCCCGCCTGAAACATCCAGTATATCCCTAAATGCGCAAACCCAATGCACACGCCGACAAGCGCGTATAACATAACGGCTCGGCCTTCTGAAAAAGATTTAGCAAAAGGCTCACCCGCAAAAGGCAAAACACATAAGGAAAACAACAGCCCGGCAACCATCGTGTAAACAAGAGCAATGATAGGATCAATACTGCCCTTCGCGATCTTTGAAAAAAAGTGAATGCCCGTTGCCCCAAAAACAACAACGCCCGCATATATGATCCAGGGCAAAGCCATCTAAAAAGGAGCCTGCGCGGCCTCAGCCAAAGCGGCAACCGCCTGTGTCAAATCCTCAACCGCTTGGTCCTTTGTCCCCAGCCTGCGGATCGCCACGGTTTTCTCTTCCGCTTCACGCGCACCGACAACAAACATATTCGGCACCTTAGCCACGCTATGCTCACGCACTTTATAGTTAATTTTCTCGTTGCGAATATCCAGCTCCGCGCGAATGCCTGCCGCACGCAAAGCCTCATAAACCTCGCGTGCATATTCATTCGCACTCTCGGTAATCGTCGCCACAACGCATTGCACCGGCGCCAGCCACAACGGCAGCTTGCCGCCCGTACTCTCAATCAAAATCCCGATAAACCGCTCCAGCGTCCCTAAAACCGCGCGGTGCAGCATCACAGGCCGGTGCTTGCCCCCATCCTCGCCGATATAGTTCGCATCCAGCCGCTCCGGCAATACAAAATCAAGCTGCAACGTCCCGCACTGCCAGCTCCGCCCGATCGCATCGCGAATATGATACTCAACCTTCGGACCGTAAAACGCGCCCTCGCCCTCTTCCTCTTCAAACTCAAGCCCGGCCTTGTTAAGCGCCTCGCGCAAGCCCTCTTCCGCTTTATCCCAAACCTCGTCACTTCCCGCGCGCTGCTCCGGGCGCAAAGCCAAAACCACGCGCACATCTTCAAACCCTAAATCCGTATAAACCTGCTTAATCAAATTACAAAACCGAACAGACTCCTCGGTAATCTGATCCTCGCGGCAAAAAATATGTGCATCATCCTGCGTCATCTGCCGCACGCGCATCAAGCCGTGCAACGCCCCATGCGCCTCATTCCGGTGACAACACCCAAACTCCGCCAAACGAATGGGCAAATCGCGGTAGGATTTAATCCCCTGATTAAACACCTGCACATGCGCCGGGCAATTCATCGGCTTCAAAGCCATAAGTTTCTCAAACGCCTTATCGCTCACCACCGGCCCGTCATCATCCCCGGAAGGAATTTCATCAGGCACCACAAACATATTCTCGCGGTATTTCCCCCAATGCCCGGATTTCTCCCACAGCTTGTTATCAATCAATTGCGGCGTTTTAATCTCTTTATACCCGTCATCATTCACCCGCCGGCGGATATAATCCTCCAGCGCATGGTAAATCACATACCCCTTCGGATGCCAAAAACACGACCCTTGCGCCTCTTGCTGAAAATGAAACAAATCCATCTCCTGACCCAACTTGCGGTGATCGCGCTTTTCCGCTTCCTCAATCCGGGTCAGATGTTCCTGCAACTCCTTATCATTACGCCACGCTGTGCCGTAAATCCTCGTCAGCATGGCTTTCGAGCTATCCCCGCGCCAATACGCCCCGGCAATGCTCATCAGCTTAAACACACCAACATGTTTCAAAGACGGCAAATGCGGCCCGCGGCACAAATCAATAAAACCCGTATCGCCCTGCTCATAAAGCTGGAAATTATCATCCTGCTGCGCGCCCTCAACAATCTCAACCTTGTAAGGCTCGCCGCGATCTTGAAACGCCTTAACCGTATCTTTCTTCGAATTCAAACTCTTCACAATCGGCGCGTTGCTTTCCTTGATCCGGCGCATCTCTTTTTCTATCGATTCAAGATCTTCCGATGACAAGGGTCGTTCAAACTCAACATCGTAATAAAACCCGTTTTCAATCGTCGGCCCGATCGCCAGCTTGGCCGAAGGATACAAATTCTTCACCGCCCGCGCCAAAAGCTGCGCCGCAACCGTATGGCGCATAATCTCAAGACCTTCATCACTATCAACCTTGATAATCTCAAACGCCGCATCTTCAAAAATCGGATCGCATAAATCGCGCTGCGCCCCATTAACCTTCACGGCAATCGAAGCCTTCGCCAGCGATTTGGCAATGCTCTCGGCAATTTCAAGTCCCGTAACACCGGGCGCATAACTGCGGCTGGCCCCATCCGGCAAGGTAATCTGAATATCGTTTTGCGCTTTTTGTTCCATAATCTTACTCATAAATTCGTCATTGCGAGCGTAGCGAAGCAATCCAGAGCCATCAAGTACAATTTCTGGATTGCCGCGTCAGCCTTAACGGCTTCCTCGCAATAACACTATCTCTCACTCATAGACTTTTCTAAAGTCTTACGAAACGGCTTGAGCAAATACTCCATCACCGTTTTCTTCCCCGTCAAAATATCAACGCTCGCCACCATCCCGACGGTAATCGGCAGTTTTTCGCCTTTACGCACCAGCTCCGTCTTATCGGTACGCAGCTTCACCCGGTAAAACGTATTGCCTTCCTGATCTTCAATCGTATCGGCGGAAATATCAATCAACTCCCCATCAAGCCCGCCATAAATGGAAAAATCATACGCCGTAATTTTAATAACCGCCTTCTGCCCCGGAAAAATAAACGCCCGGTCTTTGGGGCTCACCTTGGCTTCAACAATCAGCCTATCATCCTGCGGTACGATCTTGATAATATCCTCACCCGGACGCACAACCCCGCCAATCGTATTCACAGTAATTTCCTGAATGGTCCCCTTCACCGGAGATTTAAGCGCGGTGCGCCCCTTGCGCTGCTCCAGCGCCCCCAGCCGCTCTTTAATCTCGTTCATCTCAATCAGCTTGGCCGAAAGCTCAGCCTGCGCCTGCGCCTTCATATTCGTTTCCAGCTCATTAATCCGCGCTTTGGCTTCATTGATAGAAGAACGAATGCGCGGCACACTGGATGTGTAGCTATTCAACTCCGCATTTTTTTCCTTAATCGTCCGTTCAAGCTGCAACAGCTCGATTTTCGACGCCGAACCCCTGTCAACCAGCGGCCTGACGATATTAATTTCCTCACGCTGCAACGCAATCACCCCGCGCGTATCGGCAATGCGCGTATTCACTTCGCGAAGCTCGGACTCGCGCTGACTCATCTGCTGCTGCAACACATTGCGCTGTCCGTTCATAGATTGCTGGTTCGCGCGAAACGCATTCAGCTCTTCCGTCACGCTCTGCGGCGCGCCGCGCATCACCTCTTCGGGAAACTCAACGCTGCCCTTGCCTTCCGCTTCCGCAGACAGCCGGGTAATCGAAGCCAGCAACCCAAGATACCGCGCCTGATTCGCCCCCAGATCAGATTCCGCCTCAATCGCATCCAGAAGCATCAAAGTCTGGCCCGCCTCAACAATCTCGCCTTCCTTAACCAGAATTTTCTCAACAATCCCCGCATCCAGCGTTTGCAACGCCTGCACCTCGCTCGAGGGAATAATCTTCCCATCCCCGCGCGTCACCTCATCCAGCGAGGCAAAATTCGCCCAGACAATAAAAATCACAATGAACGAACAAATCGCCATAAGCAGCAAATGCTTCGAAAGCGGCATATCGTCATCCGTATCAAACACCGCCAGCGCCCGCGCATGCAGCCGGTCCGCCTTTTCCTTCGCCCAGTTCCCGCGAATAGCATTCCATTCATCCGTATCATTGATGGTTTTCTTATCGTCATAAATAGCCTTGGGCGCGCCCTTTTGGTTGTCGGCAATACCCAGCTTCATCTCTTTGATCGGTTGTTTTTTACCGGTATTTTTTTCTGCATCACTCATGATCTAAACACTCGTATTTTCCGCCGCCGTGCCATATTGACGCGCCTGCAATTTACGGATCACCTCATCTTTCGGCCCGTAAGCCACCAACCGCCCCCGGTCGATCAAAATCAGCTTGTCCACCAGATCCAGCATCGCGCCTTTATGCGTAATCAGCATCACGGTTTTATCCTTACAAACCTCCGTAAGACGCTTTTTCAAACGATTTTCCGACGCCGGGTCCATAGAAGCCGTCGGCTCATCCAAAACAATAATCGGCGGATCGTAAAGCAGCGAACGCGCAATCGCCACCGATTGCCGCTGCCCGCCCGAAAGCGCCTCGCCGCGCTCACCCACCTGCGTATCCAGCCCGGCAGCGGAATCTTTCAAAAACTCCATCACCCCGGCAAGCTCCGCCGCCCGCAAAACCGCCCTGTCCGGCGCCGTCTCATGCCCCATCGTGATGTTCTGGCGCACAGATCCAAAAAACAATTGCGGACTTTGCTGCACAGATCCCACATTCCGCCGCAAATCACCCGGATCAATCTGGCGTACATCCGTCCCGTCAATCTGCACAGATCCCGAAGCAGGCTCATAAAGATTAATCAACAAACGCTCCAGCGTCGTCTTCCCCGATCCGACCGCGCCGATAATCCCGACCTTGTCACCCGGTTCAATCGTAAAACTAATCCCGTTGAGCGCCGGTGTCGCCTGCCCCGGATAATGAAACACAACGTCGCGAAACTCAACGCGCCCTTGCATGTGCGGCAACGTCACAAAATGCTTACCCGCCGGACGCTCCACCGGCTTTTTCATCAAGTCATCAAGCTGATCCAAAGCCTCCCGCGATTGGCTCAGCCGCGTCATAAGCCCCGCCACCTGCGCCAGCGGCCCCATCGCCCGTCCCGATAAAATCACACAGGCAATCAGCCCCCCCATCGTCAACGCTCCATCGGAAATCAGATACACTCCGACAATCACAATCACCGCGCTCACCGCTTGTTGGACAAACATCGCCCAGTTCTGCGCAAACGCCGCAATCTGCCGCGATTTCACGCTGGTTCGCGAAGCCTTGTCCGTCAGCTCTTCCCAGCTTCTCTGCGTATGCCCTTCCGCAGCCTGCACTTTGATCGTTTCCAGCCCGATAATCGTCTCAAACAAAAGCGCATTTTTCAAAGCGCTTTCATGCAGACTCGCCTTAATCACCTTCCGCAAAGGCTTTTGCAGGAAAAATCCCATCCCGACAATCAGCGGAATCGCCGCCAGCGGCACAAACGCAATCGGCCCGCCAAGCACCGCAATAATGGCAATAAAAAGCAGCACAAACGGCAGATCAATCAGCGCCACCATCGTCGCCGATGTAAAGAAATCACGCAGCGTTTCAAACTCTTTCATATTCGCCGCCAAAACCCCCGCGCTCGGCGGGCGGTGCGCCATGCTCATCCCCATCATTTGCTCAAACAAGCTCGCCGAAATCACCACATCGGCCCGCCGCCCCGCATAATCCAGAAAATGCGCCCGCAAATTTCGCAGCATAAAATCAAAGAAATAAACGATCAAAATCCCGGCAGCCAAAACCCACAGCGTTTCAAACGCATTATTCGGCACGACCCGGTCGTAAACATTCATAATAAACAAAGACCCGGCAATCCCGAAAAGATTGATAATCACAGCCGCCACCGCCACTTCCGTATAAAGCGTACGGTTCTTCCAGAATGCCGACCAAAACCAGTCCCGGCCCGTATCAATCTCCGCCGGCCCGGCCCGGTCATCAACCCGCGCCACAGGGCGAATAAAAAACGCATACCCCGTATAAAGATTTTTCAGCTTCTCCAGCGTCAAAACCTGCTTTTCATTTTCAGTTTCGGGAAACTGAACCTTGAATTTCGTACCGGGATGAATCTCGATATGGCCTTGCGTCCCGCCATCACCAGTCTGCTTTTTCGGCGGATGTTTGTCCGGATATTTTATATCCCACAAAATACAAGCCTGCCCCTCCTCCAAAACCAGAATGCAAGGCAAATTCGGCGCAATCGCCAGCGATTCCAAAGACCGCTCCGCCAGATGCGCCTGCATATCCGCACGCTCCGCAGCGCGAATAAACAGCGAAGGCGTGATGCCCTCACGCGGAACCGGCAAACCCGCCACCAGCGCATCATTGCTGGTCCGCCGCCCGTAATGCCCGGCCATAACACGCAAACAATCAACCAGAGGCATGCGAATCGCCATCCGGTCGGCCTGCAACGGCCATGAATCACCCGTACTCTCTTTATCAAAAAGACCGGAATGATCGTAAGGATCAGACCCGGAATCCGCAGAACCGGACGAAGACGGAGAATCAGCCTTAGGCGTTGATGTCTTAGAACTTTTTTCGCTCACCGTGAAAAGACCTTTTCGCAGGTTTGAAGGCAAGAAGCCCCAGATTGGCAATCCCGAAACGCACGGCATTTGCAACAGCACTTGCATACGTCCGGAAAAAAGAGACAGCGGGCATAAAACCACACCCGAACCGAAAGTCCAGCACCGCCCGAATGTAAGCGACGAAATCCCTTAGCGAGCTTCCATCTGCTCAGAAGTACTCCAAACATCATCAGACGCCACAACACTCTCCCTAGGATACTCGACACCAAGGGTCGGGAGCAAGCTGCCTTTTAAAGCAATCAGGCGGTAAATGGCAAACATCTCCAGAAATTCGGAATTAATCGTGTTGGAACGGGAGACAAAAAGCTCGTTTTGCGCATCCAAAACGTCCAAAAGCGTCCGGCGATCCAGATTAAACTGGTCTTTATACGCCTTGACGACCTCAACATTGGCATCGGCCTGCGCAGCAAATTCCCGCGCACGCTCTCCCGCAGAAACCATGGCCGCCCAAGTCTGGCGCACATCGTTCTCAACCTGACGCGCCGCCTCACTGCGGCCCTCTTTCGCCTGCTGGTGACGATGCAAAAACTCGCGGGAACGCGCCATATCCGCGCCGCCCCGGTACAAATTCCAGTTCACGACAACCAAAGCCGACGCGCTGCGGTCCGTACCGTCAACACCGTTAAGATCATGCCCGGCCCGCGCATTAAGCTGCAAGTCAACCTGCGGATAGAAAGTCGAGCGTGTCTGGTTTGCCTCGGCATAAGCCACTTCGATATCAGAAGCAAAAATATCCAGAGTCGGGCTGTAAGCCAGAACCTTCTCCACTTCTTCATCAACACCCGCCGCCAAAACGTCATAAGGCACAACCGGCATGCTGAGCTGCCCCGGCGCATCGCCCACATCGGCCCGATATTGTGCCTCCGCAGTGCGCAAAGCCTGACGTGTGCTGGATTCACCGGCCTTCGCCGCCGCAAGACGGGCTTTAGCCTGCTCCAGATCAGCCTGCGTTGAACGCCCGGCATTCACGCCGTCCTGAATCTGATCGAGAATGGAAATATGATCCGCCACATTCTGACGCGCAATCACAAGCAACTGACGCTGGCGCAAAACCTCCAGATAGGATTCGGCAATCGACAAACCGACAAGCTCGGCTGTTTCACGCACCCGGTTGGCCGAAGACGCCACCCGCGCCTTCTGGCGCTCAACCTCGTATTTCGACTCCCAGCCGTCAAACAGCATTTGCGTCAACGTCAAAGACGCTTCTTTGCGAAACAGATTCTCTTCGTCATCGCTGTCGATACCGCCGCGCGTAGCCGGATCATCACTATGTTCAAAACCCAGATCCCCGCGAAAATCAACAGACGGCAGGAACAACGCCCGCCCTTGCTCCAACTCCTCATCCGTCGCCCGGCGGCTCGCCGCAACAACGCCATATTCGGGATTGGTCGCAACCCCGGTCGAAACCGCATCACGCAGGGAAATGCTCAAAGACTGGTGCAAGGCCTCATCCTGCGACAACGCCGAACCGCTTGTAATCCCCAACAAAGCCACAGTCGAAACTGTAAGGCATAATGTGCGGACTCTGTTTCTTTTAAAAATCACGGGCTTATTCCTCTCACTCAAAAATCTTAAAATCCTGTGCGGCTGGACCCAATTTTATCCACAGCCTGAACCAACCCTAGTTATGCCTCTTTTCTCCACAGGATGCAAGCGCTTTGCATAATTTTTATGTCTTTATTTCAACCCATTAAGACGCGAAAACGCTGCATTTCCCGCCGCCCGTAAAAAAACCCGGCTTCCTTTAAGAAAACCGGGTTTCGTGGAGAGAACCGGAAACTCAAAAAGCTTCCGACCTTCTGTTAAGCCTTATACGATCACCTCGCCGTTATTTGTGGCCAACTCGATATCAAGCCCGGTAACGGCCTCCAGCACCGCAATCTGCGTCGCATTGGCAACATTACCGCTACCGCTTGCATCGACGGAAATCGTCGTATTACCGCCTGACTCGCTGGCAAATACGAAATCGTTAATGTTGTCTTGCAAAGCGTCATAGCCCTGCAACAACGCGGAAACATCCAAAACATCGCCTTCGGCCAGATCAAAATCCTTGATCGTATCAACACCGTCGCCAATATTTTCGTAAATAAATGTATCCGCGCCGGAGCCGCCATAAAGCGTGTCATTGCCCGCGCCACCGGTAATTCGGTCATCACCTTCCTGACCGAAAATCGTGTCATTGCCCGCGCCTCCGTCGATAATATCATCCCCGCCGGACCGGCCAAAGCCTTGCTGGTTAACGGATTCACCGGCCAGACTTTCCGCATTGGCGCGAATGTAATTAATCGTATCCGTACGGCTCCAGTTCGCATTAGCGCCCTCACCGCTTTCAAGACGGGCGAAAACCTCCCAACCCGCGCCTTCATTCGTATTCAAGCCCTGAGCCACAGCCAGCGAATCTGTATTCAGCACATCACCGAAAATCAGATCATCACGCGCGCCGCCTTCAAGAACATCACCGCCCACTGCGGCAAACTTGTTCAGCGGATTGCTTCCGGCCAGAACGGCGTCCAGATCCTGCGGATCGTCGATATAAGTCGCCGCCCCGTCTGAATCAATCGTATTCAGGCTTGTATTATCCGGAATAGCGATCCCCACGCCGATCACCTCGTCACTCAGACCCTGAAGCGTACCGACTTCGTCCGAACTGTCACCAAACGTACCATCGCTTGTCGTCACGCTTGACCCTGTGATCTCGGCCAGAATAATCGCCTCTTCCTCATCCGGCGTACCCGGAGGGTTCAACAAATTGCCCTGATCGTCTACATAACGGTTCGGCTGACCGTCGGAAATAAAATACGTCGTTGTAATCGCATTGCCGCCCAGCGGCTCGCTGCCCGACAGCCAGTTATTCGCAGCCTGTAGCGGAGACTCGTAATTCGTCAGCCCCGATCCGTCCTGCGCATCAAGATACGCAATCACATCCGCCAAAGCGTTCGGGTCGGCAAAATCAACCGTAAATGTCGATTTCACATTCGTAGAGAACGACACAAGGTGAACCTTGATCTGCCCGTTCGTATAGGCGTCAAACTGGTTCATCTGGTTCTTAACCGCATCAATCAAAATCTCAATACGGCTAACCCGCCCGTCATTCGGATCGTTAACGCCCATAGAACCGGATGTATCAAGAATATAAACAAAGTTATAATCCTGACCCTGATTCACAACAGTTCCGCCGCCCGCGTCACCGACAAGGATATCCCCGCCCGCACCGCCAAGAATCTCGGCATTGCCGCCGCCGACAACCCACGGCGTTTGCTCGCCTGCAACATCGTCAACATTATCGCCGACAATGAACAGACCGGAAACCGCATCAAGACCGATCACAAGCTGCGCCGTATCCGGATCGCCGTCAAAATCAGTCAGCGTATAGGTAAATGCTTCCTGAACAGCCGCCGTGTTCGTATTGTTTGTTGTATACGTATAAGACCCGTCCGCATTGATGCTGAGCGTCCCGTATGTTCCGGTTACAACCGTGGCCACGCCCTGAACAACCGCAAAATCCGCGCCGTTAAAGTTCACATTCGTAACCAGCGCAACAACATCCTGCCCGCCATCATCATTGGCCAGAACATTCCCGCTCACCGTGGTTGTACTCGACCCGACAGTGTTGAAATCATCTACAGCCACCGGCCCGTCATCAAACACTTTCACAGTAATAATGCCCGTATCCGTATCCCCATCGCTATCTGTCGCCGTAATACCGAATTTCAGCTCAATAACATCATCCGGATTTGTTTCATCGGCATGGTCAAGCGTGCCAAACAACGTAAAGGTGTAATCGCCATTCGTAGGATTCAGCGCCAATGAGAAGATCGTCTCACCGCCAGCTATTCCAAAATAATCATTCCCGACAACGGAAATCGCCACAGGCACACCGCCGGATGTTAGCTGATTATTCTCCGCGCCCGTAAAGCTCACCGTGTTCGCGCCCGCCGGTGTAATCGTTCCCGGTCCGTCAGCACCAAAATTCACACTCACAGAGCCGGACGCCTCATCCGTCGGATTCATATCCGTTTCATCAACACGCACTTCGGAATCCGTAACTTCAGGCTTCACATCCACATCCGCCACATCAATCACAAGCTGCGCCGTATCTTCGTCACCGTCAAAATCGGTCAGCGTATAACTAAACGCTTCCTGAACAGCCGCCGCATTCGTGCCGTTTGAAACATATTGGTAAGATCCGTCGGAATTGATCGTAAGCGTTCCATGCGCGCCGTTCACAACCGTAGGGGCGCCTTGAACAACCGCAAAGTCTGCACCGTTAAAATTCACATTCGTAACCAGCGCAACAACATCCTGCCCGCCGTCGTCATTGGCCAGAACATTGCCGTTCACCGTGGTCGTATTCTGCACAACAGACGCTGAATCATCCACCGCAACCGGGCCGTCATCGAAAACATTGACCTTGATCGTACTGGTCGTTGTGTCTCCATCCGCATCGGTCGCTCTCACGCCGAAAACAAGCTGGAGAACATCATCCGGATTCGTCTCATCGCCGTGATCCAAAGGCTCGATCAGCGTAAAGGTATAATCACCGGTTGCCGGATTAATCACCAGCGTAAAGACTGTTTGCCCGTTCGCTGTGCCGGTATAATCATTGCCGACAACGGAAATCGTTACAGGCACACCACCCGAAGTCAGTTGATTATTCTCTGCGCCCGTAAAGCTCACCGTATTCACACCCGCCGGTGTAATCACGCCCGGTCCGTCCGTCCCGAAATCGGTAATCAGCGAGTTCGACGCTTCATCCGTTGGGTTCATATCCGTTTCATCAACACGCACTTCGGAATCCGCAATCTCCGGCCTGTCGTCAATATCTGCAACATCAATCGTCAGCTTCGCCGTATCGCTATCGCCGTCAAAATCGGTCAGCGTATAGGTAAACTCATCCTGCACAGCCACCGTATTTGCACCGTTACTTGTATACGTATAAGACCCGTCCGCATTGATGCTCAGCGTCCCATGCGCCCCGTTCACAACCGTAGGGGCGCCCGGAACAACCGCAAAGTCTGCGCCGTTAAAGTTCACATTCGTAACCAGCGCAACAACATCCTCGCCCCCATCATCATTGGCCAGAACATTGCCGTTCACTGTGGTCGTATTCTGTGCAACCGCGGCTGAATCATCGCTCGCCACCGGGCCGTCATCGAAAACATTGACCTTGATATCAACCTGACCGGAATCGCCGTTGCTATCCGTCGCTGTGACACCAAAATTAAGCTGGATAATATCATCCGGGTTGGTTTCATCCGCATGATCCAGCGTACCAATCAGCGTAAATTCATACGCGCCCGTCACCCCGTCCAGGTCCAGCGTAAAGACTGTCTGCCCGTTCGCCGTTCCGACATAACTATTACCGACAATAGAAACCGAAACAGGAACTCCACCAGACGTAAGCTGATTATTCTCCGCGCCCGTAAAGCTGAACGTATTCACCCCCGTAACGCTAAAGCTGCCCGGCACATCCGCACCAAAGTTACCGTCCACAACGGCGGCATCGCTGTCAGTCGGGTTCAGATCCGTCTCATCGACCGCCAAAACCGGAGCCTCGGGCTGAACCGGAGCGTTCCCTTTCAGCGTCAATGTCGACTCGCTTTCATCACCGTCATAATCGGTAATGGTATAAACGAATTCCTCAACGATATCGCTCGTAACATTATTGTCCGTAACCTTATAAGTATACGAACCGTCCGCAGAAATTTTCAGCGTCCCGTGCGCGCCGTCAATGCTCGCGCCCGTAACAGGATCGACAACAACTTCAAACCCGTTGAAAGACACCTTGGTCACGGTTGTATCCAGATCTTCACTCAAATCATCCGCCGCGCTGGGACCACCATTCTCACCAGTAATCACATTCCCGCTCGTCGTCCCGATAAGCGGATTTGTGCCCGCAAGCGCCGCATCCAGATCATTCGGGTTCTGAACGTCAAGCGCAACGCCATCAGAGTCAATAACCCCGATCCGCGCCAGCGTCGTACCGTTTACACCAATACCAACACCGATCACTTCGGTACTCAGACTTTGAAGAATTTGAACTTCATTCGTCCCGTCCGATCCTGTAATTTCACCCATCACAACATCGGCACTGCCGCTTGTTGAAACGCCCAGATCATTCACAAAACGGTTCGGCTCGCCGTCACTGACAAAATACGTAAACGTATCCGCGCCCGCGATCGGATCGTCATTGCTCGCACCCTGCAACCACTCAATAGCCGACTGCAACGGCGCTTCATAATTGGTCGTACCACCGGCGCTCAAACCGTTAAGGTAATTCACCGCATCGGTAAACGCCGCCGCATCGGTCACGGTAAAGGTCTGGCCCGCACCCGCATCCGCAGAAAACGGAACGATATGCACCTTAATATCACCGCCCGTATAGGCGTTGAAATCACCCAGCAAATTCGCAACCGAAGACTTCAAAAGCGCAAGCTTTTCACCGGCCATGGAACCGGAAATATCCAGAACCAGAACAACGTTAAAGTCTTTGTTCACCGCTGTAATATCAAATTCATTACAATCCGCATGCGCAACCGGACCGTCATCTTTCACATTCACAGTAATAAAGCCCGTATCTGTATCGCCATCCACATCCGTTCCGGTCACGCCGAACTTAAGCTGAATAACATCATCCGGATTCGTTTCATCCGCATGGTCCAAAGTGCCAAGCAACGTGAACGTGTAATCACCGCTCGCCGCATCAATATCCAGCGTAAACACCGTCTCGCCGCCCGCAGTCCCGATATAGTCATTGCCGACAACGGAAATTGTGACCGGAACCCCGCCGGACGTAAGCTGGTTATTCTCCGCGCCCGTAAACGTGACTGTATTCACACCTGTCGGCGTGATCGTACCCGGACCGTCCAGACCGAAATTCCCGGTAACGCTATCGCTGTCACTATCCGTCGGGTTCAAATCAGTCTCATCAACCGTAACTGCAGACCCCGTAACAACAGGCTTGTCGTCAACATCAGATACATTAATCGTCAGCTTCGCTGTATCGCTGTCACCGTCAAAATCTGTCAGCGTGTAAGTAAACACATCCTGAACAGCCACCGCATTCGTCCCGTTTGAAACATATGTATAAGACCCATCAGAATTGATTGTAAGTGTCCCGTGCAGCCCGGCCACAACCGTAGGGGCGCCTTGCACAACCGCAAAGTCTGCGCCGTTAAAACTCACATTCGTAACCAGCGCAAGCTTTTCACCGGCCATGGAACCGGAAATATCCAGAACCAGAACAACGTTAAAGTCTTTGTTCACCGCTGTAATATCAAATTCATTACAATCCGCATGCGCAACCGGACCGTCATCTTTCACATTCACAGTAATAAAGCCCGTATCTGTATCGCCATCCACATCCGTTCCGGTCACGCCGAACTTAAGCTGAATAACATCATCCGGATTCGTTTCATCCGCATGGTCCAAAGTGCCAAGCAACGTGAACGTGTAATCACCGCTCGCCGCATCAATATCCAGCGTAAACACCGTCTCGCCGCCCGCAGTCCCGATATAGTCATTGCCGACAACGGAAATTGTGACCGGAACCCCGCCGGACGTAAGCTGGTTATTCTCCGCGCCCGTAAACGTGACTGTATTCACACCTGTCGGCGTGATCGTACCCGGACCGTCCAGACCGAAATTCCCGGTAACGCTATCGCTGTCACTATCCGTCGGGTTCAAATCAGTCTCATCAACCGTAACTGCAGACCCCGTAACAACAGGCTTGTCGTCAACATCAGATACATTAATCGTCAGCTTCGCTGTATCGCTGTCACCGTCAAAATCTGTCAGCGTGTAAGTAAACACATCCTGAACAGCCACCGCATTCGTCCCGTTTGAAACATATGTATAAGACCCATCAGAATTGATTGTAAGTGTCCCGTGCAGCCCGGCCACAACCGTAGGGGCGCCTTGCACAACCGCAAAGTCTGCGCCGTTAAAACTCACATTCGTAACCAGCGCAACAACATCCTGCCCGCCGTCATCATTGGCCAGAACATTCCCGTTCACGCTGTTTGAGTTCTGAACGACCGTATTCCCGTCATCCACAGCCACAGGGCCATCATCAAGCACGTTAATCGTAATCACGCCCGCATCGCTATCGCCGTCACCGTCCGTAGCCGTAATCCCGAACGTAAGCTGAATGGGGTCGTTATGGTCTGTCGCATCCGGATGATCCAAAGGACCGAACTGCTCATAGGTATAATCGCCATTGTTCGGGTTAATCACCAGCGTAAACACTGTCGTCGCACCGCCATTGATTGTCCCGACATAACCGTTCGCCGTTTGCGTCACCGTCACAACCGCACCGCCCGATGTCAGCGGAACCGAAGACCCGCTCGTACCATTCGGCAAAAGCGCACCCGGCGCGTCATTCCCGAAATCAACATCCACGCTGCCGCTTGCGCTCAAACCGCCCGGCAGATTCGTTTCATCAACCGTTTCAATGCCCTTGCCGACTTCCGGCTTGTCATTAATATCCGGCCCGCCGTCTTTCACATGAATCGAAATCGTCGCGCTGTCTTTATCACCGTCAAAATCGACAATCTCCGCGCCGAAATTCAGCGTAATAACATTATTCGCGCCATGATCCAGCGGCCCAAGCAAATCGAAACTATACGTACCGTTTGTATTGATTGTCAGCGTAAACACGTCGCCCGTTGCCGTCGAACCGACATAGCCCGTCGCCGTTTGCGTAATCGTCACCGCCGCGCCGTTTGATGTCAGCGCAGGAACACCGCTAAAGCTGCTGGAACCGTCGCCGCTCACTTCGCCTTGACCGTCCGCACCGAAATCTGCGCTCAAATCACCGTTCACCGTATCGACAATGGCTTTCTCTTCCACCGTCTGCACAGCCGGATCTACAATATCCGGCCCGTCATCTTTCACATTAATCGTAATCGAACCGGTATCCGTATCGCCGTCGCTATCCTTAACCTCAACACCAAAGACAAGCTGAATCACATCATCCGGGTCAGTCGCATCCGGATGGTCCAAAGTACCAAGAAGATCAAACGTATAGCTGCCATCTGCATGAATCGTCAGTGTGAAAATGTCATTCACACCATCCGTTCCAACATAACCCGTTGCTGTTTGATTAATCGTCACGCTCTGCCCTTGCGAGGTCAAAGGAACCGAAGAACTGCTCGCCCCGTTCGCGCTCACCACGCCCGGCACGTCCGCACCAAAATCAACAACCAGCGCCCCGCTGGCATCCTCACCCGGCAGGTTCGTCTCATCGACAACCTCGACGCCTGCGCCGATAATCGGCTTGTCACCGAACGTCGGCACAGAGTCCGTAATATTCACGATAATTTGCGTCGGCGTGGAATCGCCGTCAAAATCCGTCACTGTCACATTAAAGCTCAGCGTAATCGTGTCAAACGCCGCATTATGGTCCAGCGCTACATTCTGCGTGTAGGTATAACCGCCCGTTGCCGGATCAATCACCAGCTCAAACGCAATCGCCCCGCCCGTAAGCGTCCCGACATAGCCCGTCGCCGTCGGCATAACAATAATCGCATCACCGTTTGATGTCAGCGCAGCCACGCCGCTCACCGAATAAACATGCGCCGGACTAACCGTGCCGGGAACGTCATTCCCAAAATCCACCGCCAAAGCATCGTGAATCACAACCGGCCCGCCCGCAAGCAAAGCCTCGCTAAACGTGTTGGAATCCGGCGGTGCAATCAGCGGCGCATCGTCAGCAACAAAAATCGTAATGGTCGTCGCCGCAACATCGCCGTCATTATCGGTCGCATTAATGCCGAACACCAGACTGATAACATCATCCGGATTCGTTCCATCCGCATGATCCAAAGGCTCAAGCTGCGTAAAGGTGTAATCGCCGCTCACCGGATCAATCACCAGCGTAAACACGCTCGTTGCCCCGCCATTAATCGTACCTTCATAACCATCGGCAGTCTTCACAACCGTAACCGCTGCGCCGCCCGATGTCAGAGCGCCACCCGCCAAAGATCCGCCTTCAATGAAAAGACCGTTCGGCGTAACCGTCCCCGGACCGTCAGCCCCGAATTCCGCACCGATATTCCCGCTCACGCTCAAAGGTCCGAGATTTGTCTCGTCAATAAATTTCGTGTCCGAATCCACTTCCGGAAGAGCATCAAACTCCTGCTCAAGAAGATCCTCATTCGCAAACTCAACGCCATACTGCAACGCCGTCGGATCAATCGGCCCGACATCTTCCAGCCCGATAACCCCTTGCGCATCAAAACTACTCTGAAAACCAAAACCGGTATTACCCGCCCCGCCGCTTTCCTCTCCGGCAGCAGGCGCAATCTGCGCAAGCTGCTCCGCGCTCGGCTCACCCGCCGCAGGTTCAATGGCCGCAAGTTGCGCCGCCTCAGAATCGCCGCTTTCACCTTCTATACTTCCCTCTGTCGCAGAAGCGACCTCTTCGCCGCGAACGTCCGCTTCAGGCTCCTGCAAGCCCTCTTCATCCGGGGTCGTATCGACAACCTGAATCAAGCCTCTAAGCTCCTCAGCCGAAAGCGCATCGCTGAAAACCAGACTGGCGGGCAAAACGCCGTTGGAAACCGTCCCGAAACCGTTCAAAACCACAGAGCTGCCATCGGCAAAATTCAATGTCAGATTGTCACCGTCCTGAACAAAAGACTGCACGTTATTCTCATTAAAATCGAAGAAATATTTCTGCCCCGGCGCAACATCAATTTGCGCAACCTCACCGGCACCAGGCTTCTCTATAATAACAGGAGCCGTCAAACTGGCCGAAGCATCCCCGCTCGTCACAACGCATACACCGTCCACCAGCGTGACGGTAACTTCATGACCTTCGGTATTGGACGATGTTTCTGATGCCTGACCGGCATTTGCGCTCTCGTTTGCCATGGTAACTTCTCTCCTCAATATAAATTTGGAACCGGAAAAAAGGCGCAACGCCCCGCCCCCGAAATAAGGGACTTTCCCAGTAGCCATAAAAACTTATGGCTTATCTTTAACATTTTCTTAACAGAATGAAACCATTTTTAACGTATTGTTAAGTTTTTGTCAACAATTATGTTAAAAGTTGGCCCCTGCCGTCTTTGCTGGGTATGAATCGCTTTTTTGACCTGAACTGCCCTTGCGCCCCTCTTATGTATGTGCCCTCTTTATAATCCCTGGTTTGCGCGCCCGAATCAGGCAAATCGCACCCCGCGAACACGGCCCGAAATACAGGCCTCCATCGTAAATTTTTACCTGCGATTCGTTAAAATTAAATGAACTTCACCCAGAATTTCCGCATGTAATCCGCCCCTAAAAAATAAAATAAAAAAATTTTTATCCGTGGGAAAGCTGTGCATAACAATGTGGACATTCCTGATTCTTTAATGAATCCAAATCGCTTATTTTGCGCAATAAAATTTCAACATGCAGGCTTGCGTTAAAAAAAAATTACAAAATTTTAAAAAAATGACTCGACACCATCCGAATATCGGCTAAAGTTTGAATCATGTTCAGCGGGCACAGCCGAAAGGCAAAAGCCTCTGAAACAAGAGTTTGGATTAGTCACCGGGCTCGGGTTTTCGGAAAAATGCTCTACGGGTTTCCCTGGAAGCTTTAGAACATCCGGAAGCTTAAGGGGTAAAAAAGTTTAAGCCCGCTTTGATCGTCAGACTTGTGGTCGCACACACAAAAATGTTTGTAAGACGTTCATCGTAACCTGGAGGCTTTAAGCGTTTGTATTTTACCCTGAAACATCGCACGAACGCGTTTTAAATTCGAAGCGGTGAGTGGTTGATCGCCACTATAAATAAAGTGGATGGGGGTTCATCCACGGACAGGCGAAAAGGCAAGTAGCTCTTGCCAAGACGTTGGTTCTGATCTGAGCGACACCTGCAGAGGTTACAAACGTTTTCGTAACTTTGTAAGTTTCTGATTAGGATTATGCTTCCCATCAGACCCCGGTATCTGGCTTCATATGGCTTTGGCCGTTGAATGTTGGATGCCGGGGTTCTTTATTAATGACCCCATCACGAATAAAAGCTACAATATAGCATGGCCGACAAGACGTCTTTTTTAAAATATACACTTATCGTTCTATCTTTTATTTTTCCTATCTTCATCAGCTTACTGATTTTATCATTTGTACCTTTTGACTGCGTAAGCGGTCCTGTAGGCACTGATGGAAATTTTTCTTATGGTTACAGCATTCGTTGCGGCCCTCCTACACTCATAGTTAATTTCGTTACTGCCATATCTTTGCTTATGTGGTTTGGAGTTATCGCACGCTATTTTTGGGCAGATATTAAAACTGAAAAAGGTTTAAAAAAGGCGTTTTTTCTTTCTATTCCCGGATTGATTATATTCGTGTCTTGTCTTCTTTTTATATCCGGCGCTTTTATTCTGAGCTCTTATAATCAATGGGTTTATGAAGACCTAAAAGCCAAAAAACTCTGGCTCAAAACACAGACTGAAAAACAATATAATTTGAAAACAGCACAGGATTATTACGACCATGCAGTCGAAAATTTCAAAAGATTTCAGGATCGAAACAATCCGTATACGTGGTTAACTTACAGCCCTTACAGTACAGCGCACACAATGCTTGATGCGGCAAGACTGGGACACCCTCAGGCGAAAATTTTAAAAATAACCAAACCCCTTGAAAAACGCTCGCAGCCTTCTAACAAGAACGTTGTATATATTGATGTTGAAAACGCGCCCAAGCCACCCCCTAGAAAACTTTATTTAAAACCAGACAATTATCTTGCTTTTTGTCTTCCTCCGGAGGTTGATAAAAGCTGTCATCTTCTTCGTCTTTTCGAAGAAAAACGCAGAGGCCAAAACATAACGGATATCTCTGGGCATAGCGACATCTGCAAAGACGGCGGCACTATAGAAAACTGCTGGCCGCAGTAAAATACAATGCAAAATGCCTAAAACGAAAGCCGCTTCGCGCTCAAAATCTGCTTCTGCGCCGTAATCTTCGCAAAAACGTCATCATTCACGGGGCCGTCCAGCGCCACCAGACAAATCGCGCCCGAAGTTTCATCCTTCCGACCCAAACGGAAATCCGCGACATTCAGCCCCTCCGCACCCAACAACGTCCCCAGATCGCCAATCATCCCCGGCTTGTCGTCATTGCGGATAAAGATCATATTGGCCGAAAGCGCCGCCTCAATCGGCACGCCCTCGATATTAACAATCCGCGGCTCCTTCCCGGTAAACAACGTCCCGGTCACATTCCGCTCGCGCTCATCTGTCGTAACGATCACATTAATCATGCTGCGCCAGTTTTTGGCTTCATCGTTATAGCTCTGCTTCAGCTCAATCCCGCGCGCTTGGGCCACCTGCATCGCATTCACCATATTCACAGATTCAATCTGCTGTCCCAAAAGTGTTGCCAGCAGCGTCGAGGTAATCGGATCGGTATTAATCGCCGTAATCGTGCCTTCATACTCAATCTCGATTTTCTTGATCGCATGTTCGGTAATCTGCCCGGCGAAGCTGCCCAACTGCTCGGCCAGCTTTAAATAAGGCTTGAGCTTCGGCGCGTCCTCGGCGGAAATCGACGCCATGTTAAGCGCGTTCATCACCGCGCCATTCACCAGATAATCGCTCATCTGCTCGGCCACCTGCAAGGCGACATTGACCTGCGCCTCGGTCGTCGCCGCGCCCAGATGCGGCGTACATACAACATTGGGATGGCCGAACAAAACATTCTCCGTCGCCGGCTCCGTTTCAAAAACATCCAGCGCCGCACCCGCAACCTTGCCCGAATCCAGCGCCTCTTTCAAATCCGCCTCCACGACAATGCCACCACGCGCGCAATTGATAATCCGCACGCCGTCTTTCATTTTCGCGATTGAGTTTTTGTTAATCAGCCCGGCAGTATGCTCGTTTTTCGGCACATGGATAGTAATAAAATCAGCGCGTTCAAAAAGCTCATCAAGCTCAACCTTCTTCACGCCCAGATCCGCCGCACGCTCTTGCGTCAAAAACGGGTCATACGCAATCACTTGCATCTTCAAGCCGACGCCGCGCGTAGCCGCAATGCCGCCGATATTCCCGCATCCAATCACGCCCAGCACTTTGTTATACAGCTCGGTGCCCATAAATTTTTTCTTTTCCCACTTGCCCGCATGCGTAGATTCATTGGCTTGAGGAATTTGCCGCGCCAGCGCAAACATCATCGCAATCGCATGCTCCGCCGTGGTGATGGAATTTCCAAACGGCGTGTTCATCACCACAATTCCCGCCTCGGTCGCCGCCGGAATATCAACATTATCCACGCCGATCCCGGCCCGGCCAATCACTTTAAGCTTCTTACCAGCCTTAATCATCTCAGCCGTCACTTTGGTTGCCGAGCGAATGGCAAGGCCGTCATATGCGCCGATAATTTCGAGTTGTTCTTCCGGGGATAGGCCGGGTTTGAAATCGACTTCGCAGCCTCTCGATTCAAAAATTTCCACAGCCAGAGGGTCCAGCTTATCGCTGATGAGTACTTTTGGGGATGCCATCAATTTTACTCCTAATTTTGTCTTGTTTAGGCAAACAGGCGTTCAGATATATCACGTTCGAAGCGAAAGTAAATCGCCAAATTTTCCGCTGCAAAATATAGGCTTCAATCCGCATTAGTCTGTTCCCCGATTTCGGAAAGGCGAGGGGCGGGGAGGTTTGATTTTATTGAGTTTTTTATCAGTTTGTTTCGTAAAGCCTTTCAAATTTTCAAAACCCGAAAACAGCGCGTACAAATCCAGAAATTCGCGATTGGAAGCAAGAAGCGCCCTGATAATCTGCGCCTCTTGACCATACAGCCCGTGTTTAAGCGCGTTTTTCGCGGAAATCCCCTTTCCCGCCTGACTTTTCGGCCCCGTAGATTTTTCCCACGGCTTGTGCCTGCGGATCATCTCCGCCTGTTTTTTCCTCCGCTCGTCTGTCCAACCTTTCGACATGGAGACATTATAGGAATTTATTCATAAAAAATCAATGGTTTTTTGTGCAAATTCAAGATAGACTTTCAAACGATTGCCTATATCCATCACCGAATAAAAAATCTGCATGACCAAAGCCACTTTAAAAAGCTTAATCCGAAAAGCCTGTAATGGAGACCGTCAGGCCTTCGATAGGCTTATCAATGAATATTACGAAATGATGTATAAAGCCGCCTTTAAATGGTGCGGTTCTGCATATGATGCCGAAGATATCGTCCATAACGCATTTTTAAAAATGGCTGAAAATCTAAATTCGTTTCGCTTTAAATCCAGTTTTGAAACATGGCTCTACCGACTTGTGATTAATGCCGCAAAAGACTACGTAAAGAAAAGATCCCGGCATCAGGGAAGACATCAAGATATTGATGATAAAAATATACCTTCAACTTCACAAACGGATCAGCTTTTACAGGCCAAAGATTTATTAGGACAACTGCACAAGCTGCCCGAAGGAGAAATGGAAGCAATCATGCTTGTCTGCGCACATGGGCACACACACAAAGAAGCCGCTAACATTTTAAATTGTAAAGAGAGCACGGTATCGTGGCGCATTCATGAAGCACGCAAAAAGCTCGAACATATTTACGGGGAAAGCTAATGGAAGAAGACGAACTGGAATCAATATTGAATAAACTGGAGCCGCCAGATTCGCGTTATGGTGCAAAGGCAAGGACAGCAGATGCAGCATGGGCAAAACTGCAACAATCACAGTCTAACAAAAACCAGCGCAAATCCTTGTTTTCAGTTTTTTCAAACGCGCCCGCAGCTAGAAATTTTGCTGTAGCATGTAGCCTTATTTTAGCTGTAGGCGGTGTTTTAAGTTATAGCGTTACACAATATTCGCGAAGCGGCGGCGGCGCAACCGAAGAAGCAAATTTAATTAATAACGCTCAGATTACACAATATCCGGCCAGTGTTCGAACGGCGACTATCCGCATGGTGATTAACGGTATTAAAGTTCAAGAACTCAATTTCACGCCGCCGGAAAATTTTGACACGCTCACAAATTTCAAAACGGCTGTGTTCCACCCCCAAGGCGGTGGCGGAACTTATCGGCATGCCCCCGCTACAATCATGGCCAATAAACGCCCCGGACAATGGCACTTTAATGCGGAGTTTGAAATTGAGGGTATCGGATCAAGCCGCGCTAACCATTCTGACGGAAATGAGCTTTTGGCATTTTTACCAAACATAAAAGAAGAAACATGTTTAAAACTTAATAAGGACTTAGGTATAAGCGGTCCTATTAAAGCTACGGAAAATTACGCCCCTGCCTATTCAAAAAATATAATCTCAAACTACACATGGCCCCCTCGGGAGCGCGTTTTAGGAGACAGGAAAACTCCCGGCTTAAGAGGTCAGCCTTTCGGGTGTTTTCAAAATAATGACGGCACATATGTTTATTTTCATACTCTTGTAGAGCGTTGAAAACAAACAAAATTTAAAAATTATAAAAAATATTCCAAGAATATGGCTGTTTCGATCGTCTAACCAATATCGGCAAATATTGGGAGTGTAAACGATGAGAAACAATGAATCCGGCAATGTCCTTTTTTTAATTTTAATAGCTGTAGCTTTATTTGCAGCTTTATCCTACGCAGTCACGCAAACAACGCGGCCAAACAGTTTGCGCACAGATAAGACATCGACAATAAACGCAGCTCAGCTTATCCAATATCCAACAGGGCTGCGTACGGCAATTTTAAGAATGGTCATAGACGGTATATCCGCTGATGAGTTGGAATTTAATATTCCGGCAGATTTCACCAGTCTATCAAATAACACTATTGGTGTTTTTCATCCTGATGGCGGGGGCGCTGTCTATAATCCGGCCACGACTGGCATCATGGCAAGCGGTCTACAAGGAGATTGGTACTTCAACATGAATTTTGAGATTGAGCATATCGGCTTGAGTGTAGTCAATAATCTGTCAGGTAATGACCTTATAGCGTTTTTGCCCGGCATCCGCAGGTCTGTTTGCGAAAATATTAACGAAACAATAGGCATCAACAGCTCAATCCCAAACAGCACGGCTGACCTCTCTGCACCATATACATCCTATATGGATAATACTTACACCTTGCCTGCAAATGAAGTAATTTTAGGGACAAGCGGATCAAATGGAACAGACGCTCTAACAGGACAGCCTTATGGCTGCTTTCAAAACAACGGCGGTGAATATGTTTACTATCAGGTACTCATAGAGCGCTAGATTTGCCGGACGGAGAGCGCAGATATTGCTGCGCTCTCCAAATTTTTAAGCCGCAGCCTCACTCTTCCTCTGCGCTTCGGCCTTCGACACCTCATACGCCCATTTGACCCAGGGCATGAGAGCCTCGACATCATCGCCCGAAACGGTCACCCCGCACCAGATACGAAGGCCGGGAGGCGCGTCGCGGTACCCGGCAATGTCATAGGCGATTTTATCGGCTTCCAGCAGCTTGCACATCGTTTTGATAAACGGGGTTTTCTCATCCTCGGCCAAACCTTCAAACCACGCATCGGTGATTTTCAAGCATACAGAGGTAATGGACCGCGAGGCCGGGTCTTCGGCCAGAAAATCAAACCCGTCTGTTTTCGCCACCCAGTTTTCAACGGCCTTGAAGTTTTCCTCCGCTCGCGCGATGGTTGTGCGAAGCCCGCCGATATTCTGCACCCAGCCCAAAACATCCAGCACATCGGCCACCGCCAACATAGAGGGCGTATTGATGGTTGCTCCTTCGAATATGCTTGTATTGAGCTTTTTATTTTCGCCCGAACCTTTGGTCAGGCGGAAAAGCTTCGGCAACGGGCGATCGGGCGTATAGCTTTCCAGACGCTCTACTGCGCGGGGCGAGAGAACCAGCATGCCATGTGCGGCTTCTCCGCCCAGCACTTTTTGCCAACTCCATGTCGTTACATCCAGTTTGTCCCACGGCAGATCATAAGCAAACACGGCAGAGGTCGCATCACAAAAGCTCAGCCCTTCGCGGTCTGCAGAAATCCAATCCCCGTTCGGCACACGCACGCCCGCAGTCGTGCCGTTCCAGGCAAAAACGATATCATGGGCCGGATCGGCTTTCGACAAATCCGGGAGTTGGCCGTAATCGGCCTTATATGTGTTCACATTCTCAAGTTTAAGCTCGCTTGTGATATCTTTCATCCAGTCACCGGAAAAAGCCTCCCACGCAAACACGTCCACCGCGCGCGCGCCCAGCATGGACCACATTGCCGCCTCAAACGCGCCGGTATCGGAGCCGGGCATAATTCCCACCACATAATCATCGGGAATGCCCAAAAGCGCCTTTTGCTTGTCAATCGCCTCCTTAAGCTGCGCTTTAAGCGGCCCGGCACGGTGCGAGCGCCCCAGCAAGGCATGGGAAAGATTTTCAAAGCTCCACCCCGGGCGCTTTGCGCACGGGCCGGATGAGAAACAGGGGTTTTTAGGCTTAAGCGCGGGTTTTTCCATTGTCTTAAACGACCTTTCATCTATAAACTAACAAGCGATAAAAAATTCCATGCGCCCTGTCCAGAGATTTATTTAAGAATGTGGAAATAAAACCTTCATGAGCACCGTTTTAACCCTCGTCGCCTCGACCCCCAAGCATCCTTTAACGGACCGGCATTTAAAAGACATCGTCAAAATGATCGGTTTTTATAATGTCGAGCAGACCGGCCGGCCTGTGTGGATCAAAAAGCACACGGTCGCCGAGCTTGGCATTACCCGAAGCGGCGGTTTTTCGATGATACGTCATTTATGGGAGTTCCTTGAAAAAGATAAAATAGACGTTTTCATCACCCCGGTTGAAAACCGGCGCAAAAAGCTGCTGCTTGCCGATATGGATTCCACAATTGTCGAGGGTGAAACGCTGGACGATCTGGCCGCCCATGCCGGAATTAAGGAGCAGGTCGCGCAAATTACGGCCCGCGCCATGAACGGCGAAATGGATTTCCACACCGCGCTAAACGAGCGCGTCGCCCTGCTCAAAGATCTGCCGGTTGCGGCGCTGGAGGAAACGCTGGATCAGTTAAAAATCAACCCCGGCGCGCAAAGCATGGTTAAAACTATGCGTGAAAACGGTTGCCACTGCGTTCTGGTTTCCGGCGGCTTTACCTTTTTTACCGCTGCCGTGGCGGAGAAGCTCCTTTTTATGAACCACCACGGCAACGTTCTGGACATCAAAAACGACACGCTGACCGGGCGCGTAAAACCGCCGATCCTCGATAAAGACGCCAAAACCGGGTTCCTCCGCCACTACATAAACATGCATGAAATACAACCTGAAGATTGCATAACAATCGGCGATGGCGCCAACGACCTGCCCATGTTGAAAATGGCGGGTTTAGGCGTTGGCTATAAAGCCAAGGAAACAGTCAAAAAAGACATTGAAAACCAGATCATTCACGGTGATTTCACAGCCGCCCTTTACGCACAGGGCTATGGCGAAAAAGACATTTTGAAGCCTTGATTTATTGCCATAACATTAAAACGAAGTCTTAACACTCTACCTTTATCATAAAGAAGTCGATATAATCCTATCGCATGCTGGGTTTTTTATCATTTCACAGTATCTCTTTTAACACAGTCCGGATGAATTAAAGGAACGACGGCGAATGTCTGAACAATGGTCATATTCAGTCCCCAACGAAGAGATGGAAGATCTCCTCAGAAAATATTGCACGGACTTCACTGCCCTGGCGAAAATGGGACGCTTTGGCCCCATCACAGGCCGCGACAAGGAAGTCGATGAAACCATCCTGATCCTGATGCAAAAGGGCCGCAAAAACGCCGTGCTGCTCGCCCCTGCCGGGGTGGGTAAAACCGCGATGGTCGTAGCGCTGGCACAAAAAATCGTCGACGACGAAGTGCCCGATTATTTGCTTGATGCGCGCGTTCTGGAACTGGATATGGCGCGCATGGCCGCAGGAACGAACGGCCCGGCTGAATTTCAGGAACGCTTTATCCCGATTTGTAAAGGCATTGCCGAGCGCTACCACAACCCGGAAAACCCGCGCATCATTATGTTTCTTGATGAAATTCACCAGATCATGCCCAATTGCGTCGGCTCGGCTTATGCGGGCCTTTCAGATGTGATGAAACCATACCTGACCGCCGGGGATTTAATGGTGATCGGCGCAACAACACTGGACGAATTCCGTATGTATGTGGCCGAAGACCCTGCGCTCGACCGGCGTTTTCAAAAGGTTTTCTTAAGCATTCCCAATGTCATTGAAACATACGCGATTTTAAAATCGCTCCGCCCCAGCCACGAAAAGCACCACGGCGTCACCATTTCCAACAACAGCCTGATGACCATTATTCAACTCACAGAAGAGCATATGCGCAAACGCAACCAGCCGGATAAATCCATCATCACCATGGATTCAGCCATGGCGTATCATGTGAAAACACACGGAAGAAACACGGAAGTCACGCTGGAATCGATCTATTACATGGTCGGGCGCGAAACAGGCCTGAACAAACAAGCGCTGCACGATGAAAGAAAAATCCAGCGCATCATAAAACAAGTGCAGCAAATCGAAGGCGAAGGCTACACTTATCATATTTAAAATCGGATCCTAATTTATGAACAACGTAGTAGAAACAGTGCTTTTACTAGCAAGCGTGCCTTTTCTATTCATTACCGCGCTCACCATCGCATGCACATTATCGCATAAATTTAGCCGTACCCCATTTAAAGGATTTGGCCTTTTCCTCACATTAACACTCTTACTTCTTTCAGGATTGATAAGTACCGGAGGAGGCATCATGATCGTAGCACGGGCAGACCACGCAGAAAATATCCTTCACGGCTTTGCCTATTTAACAATACCGGCATGGCTCTTACTGCCAGCCACCATGATAAACAGCATTAAAAAACACGGCATTTGGCATGCACCCGTCCCCTTAAGCGTTATTATAAAGAGGCTCCTTCTCTCATATACTCTTTTTTTAACACCACTCGCTCTTTTTACCGCTTACCACATTGAAACTTACGTTCAGATTCCCATCACAGGTAACGACGGTAGTAGCATAAGCGTCAGCATAAACCAAATCCCCGGATTAATAGTTGCTGGAACGTATTTAATATCCCTGATCCTTTTAACAAGCGCACTTATCACAGTTATTCGCGGCTGGAAAAGCATGGATAATGAAAAAAGCGAATGGCAGCATAAATTAAGCAGACATGCCCTTATAAAAACTATAGCTTCCATATCAATAGCTATCTTACTGATTTTTTTATTTATAATAGGCGGGGCACTTATTGGAGAACTATTAAGCACATTATGGAGAGGTATAATAACCCCTCTATTGATGGGCACAATTTTCTCGCTCCCTGCATGTTTGATGTTTTACTTTAAAAAACATAATGTTTACCACTCTTCTGTTCCAGAAAAAGCGCTATTAAGAAAACTCATCATTGCGTGGATACTTTCTATAGGCCCCACAGCATCAGAAATAACCATAAAAGAAATATACTACCCAATAGAACAACGTTTAGAACAAGAACATAGAGAAAAAATGAAAAATATAAAATTTAACGTGATCTAAAAAACTTCAGAACTTCGTAACTTGGTGATTAATTTTTCCAAACCTATTTCGTTGCACAAAAAATCTTGAAACCCTGCCCTTCAAAAATTTTTTCAATCTTAAAAAACGTTTCTTCCAAAACACTTTCATACGGCAGTTGCTTATTCGCCACCATCCACAGCGTTCCGCCGCGTTTCAGGGATTGATGCGCATTCACAATAAAACGTTTCCCAATTGAAATATCCGCAGCTGTACCTTCATGAAACGGCGGATTCATCACAATAAAGTCGAGATTTGAAAAACCGGGGTTTTGTGTAAGGTCGCTCCATTCAAAATGAATCTCAGCCTTACTTTCAAACCTTTCAAGATTAACCCGGCACATCGCAAGCGCGCGCCAGTCCGCATCCGCGCAAATCAGGGATCGCACCTCATAATACTGCAAAACATGGTCACTAAGAAAACCGTAACCACAACCGAAATCCGCCCCCCGACCTTTTAAATCCGCTGGCAAATGCTGCAACAAAAGCGCCGATCCCGCATCAATTTTCTGCCAGCCGTAAATTCCCGGCCATGATTGAAACGCGCCATCGGCAATAGGCTGAGGCGCGCCGCCGCGCAGCGCCGCATCAATGGCGTCTTCATCCACCGCTTGCTTGATCGCCCAGCATACGCGGCACTTGTTACGCGTATCGCTCCTAATATCCTCCAGCCCAAAATGCCCCAGATTTTTCGCCAACCGCGCCCCGCCCGCTTTATTATCTGCGGCCACTAAAAACAACCCGCCAGGTTTAAGCGCGCGCAAACCGCCGGCAATCAAATGCATCGTTTCCACCTGATTTTTCGGCGCAGCCAGTAAAACAAAATCAAATTGCTGCGCCTCTTGGGGCAAAACAGGCTGCACATCAAAACCCCGCGCTTTGAGCGCATCGGCATAAGGATAAAAAAATTGCTGCGCGGTGAAGTTCGCTGACGGAAAATGTGACAAGGCTTTATGCGCCTGCGCATTCAAAAATAAAACGCGGCCCTCTTCCGCAGGCCACGGCAAAACACCAGCTTCAAACGGGTAAAAAAGCGTATCCAAAACCATGTTATTTTTCATGGTGTTAGAATAAAGAATTTAAATTTGAAAAAACAGCCCCGATTATATAGCCGCTTCAGTTAAGAACGAAGGCAGGTAGAGAGAATGACCGGCTTTTTCAAAATCAAACGTAAGCGTATTCAGGCATACGTGCGGCTTGATTTTGAAAAAACGGCTTCATTCGCAACCTGCCTTCGTTCTTAAATGGAATGACTATAAAACAACCGGACTGTCGGCAATAAGATTACCGTTATTAATCAGATCACCCAGCGTATCGGCAATGCCGCCGTCAAAAACGGCAAGAGTTGTAAAGTTAACCCCGCCTGCCGCGCCGTCCGCATCGACATGAAGTTCCGTATCGCCGCCATTTTGCACAAGCTGCACAAAATCCGTGAGCGCGTCCGTCAAAGGGTCATAACCTTGCAAAATATCTGTAATATTCAAAACATCGCCTTCCGCACTGTTAAAATCGAGGATTTTATCGGCCAGAGAGTCGAACACATCAAACACAAACAGATCCGCGCCGGACCCGCCGGTAGCCTGATCGAAACCGTCACCGATGACAAGCATATCGTCCCCGGCTTCACCGTAAAGAATGTCGTTACCGCCCCCGCCGATCAGAAGGTCGTCACCAACCTCACTGGCATCTATATGAACACGATCAATATCAAGATCGAAAAGCACGTCTTCAAAATCCGCATCGCCAAGATTGGGCAGATCTTCAAACCCGATCCGCAAAACATCCTGATCGCCGCCGTCAAGCAGACCGGACAAGGCGTGTATCTCACCGTCCCAGTTAATATCGGGCGTATCGTCCCCGCGCGGCGTTGTGTGATAAACAAACCCTTTCAGAACTTCAATCGTTACCCCGTCGTCATAAACAACGGAAACCATATTGCCGTCATCATTCACAGTGGCCGCACGCTCGCCCGCCCCGCCGTAATCATAGACAAAATGGATAGCGTCCTGATCGGTAATATGATCGAGATCGTCATAGCCCTTATTCACCCGGTCGCCGTTGGCAATGATAAAAAATCCGAATTCCCCGCCATCTGCGCCGACAGGCAGATCAATCGAATAATCGACATCCACACCGGCATCCTTGACGTTGGTCCAGAGGATAGAGGCCATCTGGATCGTGCCGTCCTCGGCAATGCTGTAAATGCCCAGCGTATTGTTGTAACCCGCAAACCCTTCGCGGAAGGTCAGCGTCGCCGTTGCATCGAAACTGACGCTCAGATTATCGCCGTTAATGCCCTGCGCGGGCGTACCGGGAGGAAGAAGATCCTTGATGTTGCGTCCACTTTTCAGCTCCGGAAACGTAACCGTTTCATCAAAACTCTTATCAAGATCAATCAACCCGAGATCCGTCCCGCCGAACAAAATGTCGTCGCCCAGCCCGCCTTCAAGCCGGTCATCCCCGGCCCCGCCGAAAATCTGGTCGTTATCGTCATTGCCGTACAGCAAGTCATCCCCCGGCCCGCCGTCAATAATATCATTCCCGGCAGAACCGAAAATCGTATCGTTTCCGACATTGGCCCAAAGAATATCGTCGCTCTCTCCACCCACGATTGTAACATCGCCGTAGGTAAGCGTTGCATCGGCAAGGTTAATAACGTCCCCGCCATCTCCCGCAATGATTAACTCAACATTGGCAATAACCTGCATCCCGGTATTATCTGTAATCGTCAGATAATCCCCGTTATTGCTTAAAGACAAAATGTCAAACCCGCCCAACCCGTCATACGAGCTGGTATTTACGCGAAATTCGTCATCAATATCGTAAGATTTGCTGCTATAAGGATTTGTCAACGTAATTGTAACATTCTGAACAATCCCTATATACGAAAAAATATCTGTTCCCGGCGTTCCTATCATCCCAATCACCCAATCTTTTATTGTTATTATTCTATGGCTGTGCTCAAACGATCCGGTTTTTTCCACCTATACTAAAGGCATAAAGCACAACCTTATACCATCATAATACATTTCTGTTAAATATTTATGTAAATTATATAAAATGCGGTTCAAATTTTATTTTTTAAAAATGAAAAAACTACACGATAGGGGTATGCTCATGCGTTTTTTGTACGGCGTGTTTCTGCTCTAAATGTTCAGAACCGTGTGTCCGGGAAATGTCCAAATTCGAAGATCCATCCGGTTTTGTTTTTAAACTCTCAAGATATTCCGGCATCTCGGAATGCTCATAATCGCTGCTCATAATACGCACAACAGCCTGTTTATACTCATCCAAAGTCAGGTTCCCCCGGCGAACCTCATTGGCCATCAATTCAACGGCAAGATCTTTAAGCGCCGCATCATTATCCGCCAGCATTTTATCCGCATAGTTCAGGATTTTCTCGATATTCTCCGGCGTCGCCGTAAAGCTTTCTAAAAGCCCCGGCACAGAAGCCGGGTCTTCATTCGGCTGTAAATCGCGTGGCGCAATAACAATACGCCTGCCCGGATCAGACCCGGCAGCCTTCATGGCGTCCATATCGGCCATATATTTGTTAACATGATCCAGGCCGCCCTGCGTAAAACCATGCACAGAATTTCCAAACACACGCTGAAGCGTTTCACTGTCTGTTGGCATTTCTTTACTCATTAAATCGGCAACCGTTCCAAAAGCGCCCGATGATTTCAAAAATTCCGCAACAGGTGTTTTGGATTCCGGTTTGACCTCAATTTTGACCAGCGTAACGTTCGGCGCGTCGGGGTCGTCCTGATCTGTCAAAGTCCGGTTCGCCACGTCTAGACCAAACATCGCACCATCAAAAAATGCTATTTTCTCTCCATCAACCTCCATGATATGGGGTTTATAAGCCAGACTGTTCGCCGTCGCCGCCATAGCCACCTCCCAGAGATAGGGGTCGCCATGACTTACAAATTGATTTCCAAGCGCGGAATCAAAGAAATCTTCTTTCCTGAGCGTGAAAAAATCCACCTTCCCTTCCGTCATATTATACGCAGGAATACTGATAGAACCCCTGAGATCGCTCAGCTGCGTATCTTCGCCCAAAACCTCTTTATACAATGCCTCCAGCTTCGCTGAATCATACATATAATCCTTCGCCCAAGTGTCTTTTATAATCTTGTCAGGAATGCTAAACAGCGCAGAAGTATAAGCATCAAGCCCAACAGCAAAAATATTAAAACCATCGCATAAAGAAGAAACTATTTTATTATCCTGGTCACACTTAAGCGAAAGAGGCGACGATTCTGCTCTGGTTTCAATTGTCTGACCGACAACCATTTTTGCTAAACGGTTTTCAATATGCGGAAAGACACCCGGCGTTTTATCGACAAAAAGCTTTAGCCCTTCCTTCATCGTATAACGCGGCTTGTTATAATCCGGGCTATCGGGATCATTGCTTTTACGAACATTCATGCCTGCAACCAGAAATCCGGCAACGGAAGCACCTTCCATATGCTGCGCCACATCCGTTATGGGACGGCCCGTAAGCTCCTCAACACGCGCAAGAACGGCCAGCGGCACGATACCCATCATCGCCCCGCCCGGCGCATATAGGCTTATAATTTCAGGATCTTCTCCCGGAACGGGCAAATTTACCCATTTTTCTGCGGCTTCCGCCATGTGTTCACCCTCAGCTTTTTTACAAGCTTAGGATAAAGCGATTAACATTATGTTAATATTCTATGTGCCGTTCTCAAATGTTTTAAGAAAACAAGGCCTTTAAACACTCATCTTCTCCCTCAAGCTGCTCTTGCAGCCATGCCATATCGGCAGGGCTCAAAGCATCGCCGGGATGAACGCGCCCGCGCAATGTCTTCAAAATTTTCGAAAATGAAAAAAAGCGTGGCGGCGCAAAAGGAATATCCAAAAACCGGCAAAGATCACGAATAACGGCTTCCCGGTCATTTTGCAAAGCCTCATAAGAAATAAAATGAATATCACTAAAATAAGCAAACCAGTTCTCAAGATGGTCGCTATAACGGCTGGCAAACAGGATTTGCGGCGCCTGATCGCACGCTTCGCGAAAACCGCCCTTAACAATGCCATAGCGCAAATAATGCTGATAAACGGCGACCGCCCGCTCCACCGGATCACGCAGGAGGCAAAACAGCTTTACCCTCCCGCCCAGAAGTTCCTTGATCCGCTCGGGCGCACGCGGATGATCGAACGTCGTCGTACTCAGCTCCATAAACAGCGACGCCTCTTCACGGTCCGTAAAATGGCTTTTATAAAAACCCGCCCCCCGGTGAATATGCCGGTCGAAAAAGAAAACCTCCTCAACGTCGGGCAAAATCACATCGCTCCGGCGCTTGAAATAAGCGCGCAAAACCGCTGTCCCGCAAGCCTGCGGACCGATAGATAACGCAAACGGTTTTGAAAAAAGATCACTCATTAAAAGCCCCCGCACTAAGTTTCATTCTATCACAAAAATGAAGAAATCACTTGCACCATTGCGTGCAGAGGGATAAGCATGCGGGCATGTCTGATGCGCCACAATCATCCGCCGCTTCAAAATATGCCCATAAAGGTGATCTCATAAACGGCCCGGTGCGCGGTCACTTAATCCGCATGACCATTCCCATGATCTGGGGGCTTTTTGCTGTTATTTTTGTGCAGCTTATCGACGTTTATTTTATCTCCCTGCTCGGCGACACCACCATTTTGGCCGGGATCAGCTTCACCTTCCCCGTCACCATGGCCATCAGCCATCTTGTTTTCGGCTTTAACATCGCGCTGGCTTCGGTCGTCGCGCGCCTTATCGGCGAAAAGCGCCATGAAGATGTACGGCGCATTGTCCTGCACGGCATTATGATGGGTTTTGGCGCGACAGCCGTGATCTGCACGCTCACATATATCCTGCTAAAACCTTTATTCTTCGCCATGGGCGCGGATGAGGCAACATTCCCCGTCATCACCGACTACATGCCGCTATGGCTCGTGGCCTGCTCTGTGCTGGCTTTTCCAACAAAATCGAATTCCGCCATTCGCTCCGCCGGAGACACCTTTACCCCCGCCATGGTGATGAGCTTCATCGCGCTGATAAATTTAATCCTCGACCCGCTGCTGATTTTCGGCCTTCTCGGCTTTCCGGCCATGGGCGTCAAAGGCGCAGCGCTCGCCACATTAATCGCATTTTCTTGCGGCGCTATAGCCGCGCTTTATATTGTTATCATCCGCAAAAAAATGATGGCTGTTGACGGTCTGCACCTCGACAAATTCAAAGATTCTGCGCGGCGGCTTCTGGTCATCGCCATCCCAGCCGGTATCGCCAATGTTATCATGCCGCTATCCTCAGCCATAATCACAGCCCTGCTCGCCGCCTACGGCGCGCAGGCCGTAGCGGCTTTCGGCATCGTCAGCCGCATTGAAGCCCTTGCGCTTTTGGTCGTGATCGCGCTGGCCACCAGCATGGCCCCGATTATCGGCCAAAACTGGGGCGCAAAAAAATTCGACCGCGTTCATGAAACAATCAATCTGGCCATCGGCTTTAACCTGATCTGGTCGGCCATCGTCGCCTTTATACTCGCCGTGGCCGCTCGTCCGATTGCGGAAAGCTTCTCCGGCGATCCGCTGGTTATCCACTATACGGTGCTGTTTTTCTGGATTGTGCCTGTTACATACGGTGTCGGCAATATCGTGTTCGGCTGGTCATCGGCTTTTAACGCCATGGGCATGCCGAAAAAAGCCTTTACCATGATCGCTGTGAGGGCTTTGCTCATGAATATTCCCGCAGCGTTGATCGGCTCGATGCTCTATGGCGTCATCGGGATCATCGCCTCCATTGCGTTGGTAAACATCATATCGGGTATTATGTTTCATACTCTCAGCCAGCGCGACTGCCGCCAAAAAGAGTGCGGCTTACAGGAGGCTTAACGGCTATTCGAATAGGCTTTTCAGCCCCTCGCCGATTTTATCGACCTCATCTTGCACCTGCGATTTAATCTGATCGAACTGCCCCATGCCCATATCTTTCAGCACATCACCCGATAGCCCCTGATAATACCCGGCATCCCCGGCGGCGCGGCTGAACGTCTTAAGCAACGGTGCCATAATCTGCGCCACCGCTTCACGCGCCAGAACGCCGTTTTCCTTCACCCCGACATTTTTAAGCGTAATCGGCGCGATTTCTATCGGTTTCATATCCTGATCGGAAACCAGCGTTACCGAAGGATGGATCACCGTATTGCCCAGTGTAAAGTTACGCAGAATAACCTTCATCACCTCATCGGCGGCCTCGCGGGCTTCCGAACCCTTAATGCCGTTTCGCAGCGCGTGAAGATTGGTCCCGCCCGGCTTGACCTCAAGAAACACATCCGTCCCGCTGACCTGAACATCTTCAAAATCAATCAGCTTTTCCGCCACGGATTTCAGCCCCACGCGCGCACTTTCAATCGTCAGCGCATGCGGTTTCGAAAATCCCGGCGGATTACCGATCTTGATATTATGAACGTCAACCCGTTTTTCCGGCAGGGAAATCACCATCGCGCCGATACTCACGCGCACCCCCAAAGCATCCGAAGCAATGCGCTCCGCCATGGGTTTGGCAAGCTGGTTCATATGCGTCAAAACATAAACGCCCCCGCCAAACATCAACGCAAAAGCCAGCGTTGTAACCGTAAGAATTGATTTCGATCCGACCATGTTCTTAATCCCCTTAAATTTATAAACCCCCTTCCTTGTTGTATGCTTTTTTATGCACTTTGTCCAAATCCTTGTGCTATAACCCGCCCATGACACAGGACAAGAACCGTATTGAGGAAACCCTCGCCCATCAGGAACAGCAAATCAATGATTTAAGCGATATGCTTATTGCGCAAGGCCGCGATATCGAAAAACTGCAAAAACAACTCCAGAAATTAGAAGGCAAACTGGAACAAGTCACCGAAAGCGATCAACCTGCAAACCAGAAACCACCGCATTATTAAATGCTGCAAAGTTTGAGTTTCTCCGTCCGGCTGAGTTTCTTAATCACACCCTCACGCCGCGAGGCCGCGCTGCGGTCAGCGCATTCCTCCTGATACACAACTTTAAACGGTCCGCGCCCGCGCGTATATTTTGCCCCTACCCCGTTTTCATGCGCGGCCACCCGCGCCGGAAGGTCGTTGGTAATGCCGGTATAAAAACTGCCGTCACCACATTTCAAAATATAAACGACCCAATCCATAAAGTATGATACAACCCAAGCCATGAACCAGCAATATGATGCCATCATAATCGGTGCGGGCGCTGCCGGATTAATGTGCGCGATTGAAGCAGGCAAACGCGGGCGTAAAGTCTGGTTGATTGACCACGCCAAAAAAACGGCTGAAAAAATTCGCATTTCCGGTGGCGGGCGCTGCAACTTCACCAATCTTCATACGCGGCCTGAAACCTTTCTTTCAAGCAATCCGCATTTTTGTAAATCTGCGCTCAAACAATATACGCAAAACGACTTTATCGCGCTTGTTGAAAAACATGGCATTGCCTATCACGAAAAAAAACTGGGGCAGCTTTTTTGCGATGAGTCGGCGCAGCAAATTATCGACATGCTGCTCAAAGAATGTGACGACGCGGGCGTAAAGTATGAAAATGAAACTGCCGTGGAAAAAGTGGCGGCTGCACAAGAGGGTTATAAAATTTATACCAATCGCGGCGTTAAAACCTGCCGGTCTCTTGTCATTGCTACAGGTGGATTGTCGATTCCCAAAATCGGTGCAAGCAAGTTCGGATACGATATCGCCCGGCAATTCGGCCTGAATGTTTTGGAAACCGCGCCTGCTCTTGTTCCTTTGACCTTTCAAGCCGCGCTGCTGGAACGCTGTAAAGCCCTCAGCGGCCTTTCGGTTGAAGCCGCAGTGTCATGCGGAAAAACCTCCTTCGCAGAAGGCTTGCTCTTCACCCATCGGGGCTTAAGCGGCCCGTCAATTTTGCAAATTTCATCTTACTGGCGTGAAGGTGAGGCGATTACTATCGACCTCGCACCAACCCGTGATATTTTCAAAATGTTAAAGGGCCACAAGCAGCACACGCCCAAACAAGATGTACAAACCGTGCTATCGGGCGCTTTGCCCGCAAGGCTGGCCGAAAGCATCTGCCAAGCCGAAAACATAACCGGGCGCATTGCCGATCTGCCGGATAAAAAACTTGAAGCCCTTGGCCGCGCTGTTAATGCGTGGCGGGTAGTGCCCTCAGGCACGGAAGGCTACCGCACCGCCGAGGTCACGCTGCGCGGCGTAGATACAAACGAACTTTCCTCCAAAACCATGGAGGCCAAAAACCGGCCCGGCCTGTATTTCATCGGCGAAGTTGTGGATGTTACCGGGCATCTGGGCGGTTTCAATTTCCAATGGGCATGGTCTTCGGGCTATGTTGCCGGACAAAATGTTTAAGGAACCCAAAAAAGATGAGCATGACCAAAATCTACGGTATCAAAAATTGTGACACCATGAAGAAAGCGTTTAAATGGCTGGAGGAAAACAACGTCACTTACGAATTTCACGATTACAAAAAACAAGGTATAGACGAAGAGGTGCTGCGGGCTGCTATTCATGAGCATGGCTGGGAAAATGCTATCAACCGCCGCGGCCCGTCATGGCACAAGCTTCCCGATGCGGTGAAAGATACGATGGATGAAGAAACCGCTATCGCTGCTGCCAATGAAAACTCCTCGATCGTCAAACGCCCGCTCTTAACCCATAACGGCAAAACTTATCTGGGTTTTAAAGATGAGATTTACAAAACCGTTTTCAAAAAATAATGCCCGGCGCTTCTCCAAGCCTTAAAACCCGGCGCATTATTGCAATTTTACCGGCTTGGTATACACTGTAGCAGTGGTTTTTTCACTGTAGGAATTTCCCTTGCTTGCCTGTTTCTCAAAATGCCGCGGAATGTTAAACGCCTCCGCGCTACGCTCTTTTCTAACAACACAGCTCAGCGGCATTGCGCTGCTCACCCTGCTGCCCTTCATCATTATGGGATTGATTTTTGATCCGTGGAACGGCGATATCATCGAAAGCATGACTGCGGGTACGCCCTATATCTACCACCCGTTTGTTGCCGCCATCCTTGTTGTTTTAACGCTTGCCGTTACAATCGTGACAAAAAAGACAACCTTTATAACCTGCGTCTTGTCCTCCGGTCTTTTGCTGGGTATGGCGCTAAAACAGCATGAAATGCTCTTCACCGAGGGACCGGACTGGAGAACCTTCTATACGCTTTACGCTTTTACAGCGCTTCTGAGTTTTCCGGTTATTGCCCGGCGTCCGACCGTATCGTCATGGCTTTTCCGTACAGTGCTGGTCTTGCTGCTGCTCGACATGATCGTAACCGTTTTCACCCCGTCATACGCGGTGCTTTCACCTTTATTCATGGCCTATTTCCCCTCCCATGTCAGCATCATTATCTGTATTTTGCTGATCGCATTGCTGCGAATGATCCGCAAACTTCACACCGAAAACGCCCCGACCCGCAAACAATTGCGCGAACTCGCCGTTGCCGACCCGCAAGCCAGAAAAAAACTGCGCATCCAAACGCTGTCCTTATGGTAGCCGATGGTTTTCATCTTTCTTGTTTTCACGCTGGGCTATCAGCTTTTGCAGGAACGCTACGTCAACCGGCCGCTTATCGCCCATTTAAATGCGCTGGGTACCGACGAGTACCCGGTCGAAATTTACGAAGGCGGCGACGCGGTAAAAAACCCGCAGCAAGGCCCGCCTCCACAAACCGTCGAGCAAGCGTCCAAAGCCGCCGTCAGCCGCCTTTCCAGCGCACAAGCCAAAGCGATAAAACGCCAGATAGATCTGCGGATAAAAAACGCCGGAGACGATAAGGACGCCGCCTACAAGGCCGTAAAGAGCAGCATGCCCAAACGCTTTCCGGGCACGAAAACAAAAGACTGCCCGGCTCTGGACGTTGATTGTTACGGCGCAAATATCGCCAAAAATACGATTAACAGCGCCTATCTTTCGGCCAAAAAAAGCATGCTTGCCGACCTGAAGCTAAAGTTAAACAGGGTCGAAGGTGCGGGGAAGGAAAAGGCCTCGCAAATCAAAGCGGTCATAGACGATACATTTAAAAATTTTGAAACCCAGACAAACCGCCGCATTACAAATGTCGCCACCGGTATGCGCTATATCAACTGGGCGGCGCTGATTTACGGTATTATCATCTTGTTTAAATCTCTGATGATCGTTTTTGCCCGTGTTTTTTATGCCCGGGCTTCCACCGCACCCGCACAAAAATGTGCAGAAGCAGAAGAAGAGCTTTCAGCGCCGCCGGAAACTCCAGCCAAAAACGGCCCCGGCAAAATGACCCGCGCCCGACATAAATACACGCTCACCCGTGATGACGGACACCAGCGCTACTATATAAACTTCCGCTCCTGCGGCAATAACGTGATCGACCGCCGCCGCATCCCGCAGCCTTTTGCCCTGATCTTCCGGCGCATGGTCGCAAAAAACTATGTCATGTGCCAGATTGACCTCAACGCCGACGACAGCGTTTCAGGCTGCGATATCATCGTCGATCCGCCTGCCGAAATCGTCATCTGGGATTTAAACGAACAGGATGAAATCCTCATTGATATGCGCGCTCTAATCGGATTTTCGGAAACCTGCCGCCTCGGACGGATTATCTCGCTCAGCCTCGGTTCCCTGATTTTCGGCAAGGCGGTTTATTATTCGGTTAAAGGCCCGGGACGCATTTTCGTACGCACCGCCTCCGCCCCCATCGCGGGAGGGGATAAAGACATTAACAATGTCATGCAGGCCTCCAGCCTGATCGCATGGCAACGCGACACGACATTTAACGTCATAAGCTCTTTAACCCGCAGCGACACATTTTTCAGCGGATATTCTATCCGGAAATTCGGACGGCAAACGCATCTGGTGATTTATGACACCAGCCAGCGCCGCCGCGTCAGCGCGGGTCAGGGCATTTTCAAAATGGCCCGCGCCTTCCTCGTACCTTTTTAAATGCGGAAAATCATAAAAAAAAATGGCGGTGCCGGAGGGATTTCTTTGGTGCGGGCCTAAAGGCCCTTCCAAAGTGGCAAATGCTAAATTCGTTCTACGCGTTGCTTGAACTCATTAAGCGTATTGTCAAACCCTCAATACGCTATAAACGTATACACACTTTCCAAGCGTGCGTCTTCAGCCACTCGCCCACGCCGCGCAGATTTCGCCTATTTATAGAATTCGACACAAAATGAAACGCTTCCCAGAGGTTTTATGTGGTGTTTAACTGTCGGCTCTATAATGCCCGGCGTATCTGCCGTTAAAACCTGGCTTGTTCCATTTTGGATGTTGTATTCAAGTTTGCCCGTTTGAATTCTGATAACGCCCCATACGTTTTCTTTTGTCGCATGGTCTTTTAGCAAGCCCTGCGGCAGGGTGTTTTCATCAAAAACCGGGGTAGCTTTATATTTCCTGACATGTTGAGGGAGGGTTTTCATGCCGTTGCCTTTCGCGGGTCGTAGTAAAGCGCGAGTTTCAAACTTTTGGCGATGCGCTGGCTTTTTTCGATGTAGTCGAGCGCGGCAGCACCTGTATGGATTTCATGCACGGTTTCTTCAAACAGGGCAAGCCATGTGTCAAAAAGAGCTTCATTGAAGGGTGGCATGTCTTTGTGTTTTTGCAGCGGATTGCCGTGATAACGTCCGCTTGTCAGCATGACAGCGCTCCAGAAACAATACATTTTCTCCAGATGCGGAATCCATGCCGCATCACCATGCCCTATTACCGCATCGAATACGGGGCCAAGAGTCTTGTCACGCCGAACTTTTTCATAGAAGCGATCGACGAGCATTTTTATTGTGCTTTCAGTAATCGTGTCTGTTTTTACCATGGTCCGGTTACCAGTATGATGCCCATGGTTGCGAATGTTACAAGCAGGGCTGTGGGGACCGTAATAACCTGTGCAATAGCTTCAAAGCCGGAAATATGTCCGGTAAAGGTGTGGACCTTGCGTTTTAAAGCCATACGTAAATTTTCCATTCGGCCATCGGCTAAATCCGGGCTCATACCATACAGGAGATAGGGGATACCGATATACATTGCAAGATAACCTGTGCTGATAACGACCATAAACAATGCGTGGGCATCGCTCCAAAAGATTGCGAAAGCCACCAGCATAAGTGCGCTGAATATCCCCGCGAGCAGCATATATGCAATTGCGGGAAGGTCGTGATCGCGATGACAAATGTCGTTTAAGGGCGGTGACGACGGGTTTTGATCTTCACAGGCCGGGTATTGTTCATATTCATCAATTTCAGGACTTTTATACATGGGCGCCTCTTAAAAGATATATTTATTATATATCTTTTATGTTAGGCTATATTCTCATTAAAATGCAATAGATAAAATATATCTTTTTAAGGGCGGTTTTATGCAACTTACGTCATATAGTGACTATTCATTGCGGGTTTTGCTGTATCTGGCTTTAAACCCCGAAGCAACGCCAACGATTAAAGATATCGCCGCAAATTACGATATTTCCAAAAACCACCTGATGAAAGTGGTGAATAACCTGACCCAGACAGGGTATGTTGAAGCCATAAGGGGGCGCTCGGGGGGCTTAAAACTTGCGCGTAATCCTTCGGATATTGTTTTGGGGGAAGTTATTCGCAAGACCGAAGGAGATTTCCGGATTGTTGAGTGTTTTGACGCCAAAACCAACACATGCGTCATTGCCGAAGATTGCAGGCTCAAGCATATTCTAAACGAAGCGCTTTCGGCGTTTTTAGGTATTTTGGACCGATACACACTTGATGACCTTGCCTTGCCGCAAGCGTCTTTAAGAGAGGCGCTAAACCTTACGCATAAGCCATCATGAAAGTGGCAAGCCTTCTTTGAGTCGCACGTATAACCCTAGTCAAACATCCCCGCCGCAAGAACAGGCAGATTTTCTTTACATTCTACGTGAACGGCTTGTACATGGTTACCAATCGTGTGGACACCTGAAAGAAGACTTTTCATTTCCTTGCCTAAAATATCTTGTACAGCGATTTTATGATCCAGTTCACTCTCTCCCTCCCCCGAAGACACCTGCATTTTTTTCTGTTTTTTAGCGCTCTTCTTCTTTGGACCAAGCGCGCTATCCTTATCCGGCTGCGCGGCTTCCAAAAACGCAACACAAAGAGAAGCAAGCCCCGCATGATATTGCAAAATCTCATGCTCGCTCTCTATATGCTGTTCTTCCGCTCCCAGAAAAAGGTCGAATACAGTCTGAACGTCGTTGAACTTTCCCTTCTTTGAAAGATCTTCAATATCCTGAATACGCAGGCGCATATTACCCAAAGCGGTTTGGTTTATTTCTTTAAGCGATTCCTCCAAATCAGAATAGTTTGCATAGGCCACTTGACTTAAACCCTTTAACTGAGCTTTCAGATCATTGGCATATATGCCTTTAAGAGCAGAAAATTCTCCCAAACTTTCCAACAAATCTTTGGCATGTTTGGCCTTAATCTCTGTAATATGAACATGCTGATCATCTTGCGGCAACTGATCCTTCAATACGGAAAGATGCTCTTTCAGAACTTTGGCTAAAAATTCATGTGCAACCGCATCAACCCATTTGTCATTAAGAAGCGCACAATAATCAAGGAACGATTCTTTTTCCGCGTCTTCAAATAAAGCATGCCTGTCTTGAACGTCTTTTAAGGATAAAAACGGATTATCACCATCACCTAAAAAAGGAAGCCCGCCGCCCTTTTTCTTGAGCAGCTTTAAATTTTTATCCTTAAACTTCTGAACATCTTGCGTATCCTTTCCTATCGTTCCAGAAACCGTCTCTATCTTTTCATTCAACGCCTGAAAATTTTTTCTAGGAAAAACGGAATTTTTGGCCCCTAACACCTCAAAACAACGTTGGCTCAAAGCCCGGACAGCCTGCAAAGTAAGCTGTATTTGCCCAAAACTATCGTTGATATTGGGATTCAGCTTCAAAGAAATTTTTCCCGCTGCCGCCGGATAATGTTCTCGAATTTTTTCCGCCAAGGCCACCCTTGCCTGTTCCTGCTGCAAATAAGCCGAATTAACTACTCTAAGTTTTCCTTGCATCATATTGTTTCCGTAATGTTTATATTGTGCAGGCGTTTTAGCAATTACGGAAAAATTGTCAAGAAATTTATGAAAAAATGGCGGTGCCGGAGGGATTTCTTTGGTGCGGGCCTAAAGGCCCTTCCAAAGTGGCAAATGCTAAATTCGTTCTACGCGTTGCTTGAACTCATTAAGCGTATTGTCGAACAGGTTCGAATGCTTCATCCCATTATTTTTTCCTTAAATATCCAAATTGATTAGGCACGAGGAGCGCAGCGTATAAAACATACGTAAGCGACGAGTAACGCGAGAAATTTGGATATTTAAGAGAAAAAATGGCGGTGTATTGACCCCCTTTGGGTTCGAATCCTCTACACCTACCATTAAGTTGCAACAATAATCGTCCTGAAAGATAACAAAATCAAGGTTTTTGTTGCTACGGTACTGAGGGTTCGCATTTCGAATACTGGGTAGTATTGCATCCTTTGTGGAATGTAATACGGTACCATACCGCAGGTTCGAATCCTGCTTTGCCTTCATTGGAAACGCATCATTCTTCACGATCCGGCAGCCTATAACTGGTGCTCCGTCCAGCACCTGGATTCTGAATAAAGATACCACGTTCCTTGAGCTCTTGAATATCACGCAAGGCAGTATCATTCGAACATTTAGCCAGTTTGGCGTATTTGGAGGTATTCATAAAGCCCTCAAAATCATCCTCAAGCATACGGTTGATGATCAAGCGCTGGCGGTCATTCACAGGCTTTTGATTGATCATGTCCCAAAGTTGCGCTTTGAACAGTACATTGCCAAGTGTGGCTTCCGCATTACTGATAGCGCGGCCAAGACAATCCAAGAACCATGACAGCCAGTCTGTGATATCAGGTGTTGCGCGTTGTTGCGCTTCTAGCTGATCGTAATACTGCTTACGTTCTGCCTCAATTTGGGATGACAGGCTATAAAAACGATCTGGCGTACCATCGGCACGAGCAAGCGCCATATCACCAATCGCTCTGGCAATGCGCCCATTGCCATCTTCAAACGGGTGGATTGTCACGAACCACAAATGCGCGATGCCTGCTCTGATCACAGGGTCGGTATTATCTTCTCCTGCCAGCCACGCCAGAAACGCTTCCATTTCCTTTTCTAGGCGCTCAGCAGCAGGAGCCTCAAAATGAACCTTTTCTTTACCGACAGGACCGGAGACAACCTGCATGGGGCCAGCCTCAACAGTCCGCCATCCTCCAACGGTGATTTTGTGCATCCCGCTGCGCCCTGTTGGAAACAAAGCGGCATGCCAATCAAACAGCCGATCTTTAGTTAATGGCTTGGCAAATTGTTGCGTGGCATCCAGCATCATCTCAACGATACCCTCAACATCACGGCTTGCAGGGATAAGCCCTGCAATATCAATCCCAAGCCTACGGGCAATGGATGAACGTACTTCTTCCGGGTTGAGGTTCTCACCTTCAATGGCAGATGATTTAACGACATCATTGGTAAGCGTACTCAAAGACGCTTCACGTTTCAGCTTAAAGCCAAGCACCTCCATGCGCCCCAGCAAACGGCCTTGGCGATGGCGTATATCAGCCAACTTGGATGCAAGGGTTTCTGTATCCCATGTAAAGTTTGGCCAGTCTTGATGTTCATGAATCCACATATTAATCACCGCATTATTTAAGGTGATTATAGGCGATATTCACCGCAAGGTCAAGATAAATCACCGCATAAAATGCGGTGATTAGAATGGCTATTCACCGCAGGCATGACGTTACAGTGTCGTGTAATACTCAGTCTTCCCCTGACTAACGCGGCATAACAAACTCATTTTGACCAATTCATCAATGTCTCTATAAGCTGTTGCCCGGCTAATATCAAAAACGAGGATTAAATCCTTCGCGCATAATTTGCGACCATTTTTGATCTGGGTATAAAACCAGAGTTGACGAAGCGTCAGTTTCTGCAATTTTACCAACAAATCGCACGAGCCCTCCGTCTCAAAAATGAGATTGGTTATATCCAAATCTCGGCGCATTGGATGTGACCCTGCGGCTTGATTTTGTTTTTGTATCAACTGTGTCAGATCTTCTCGCCCCACCTCATTAAGAAACCATTCGACAAGCCTTGGTGATGCTTTGGTAAGAGAAATAAAGTTCTCTATACTTGGCTCTCTTGCGGCATCATACCATTTTCGGACTGCATGTTCTGATGCACCAGTATGGCGGGCGATCCACTTGATTGCTGACCCTGAACTTTTATAATCCTCCCGCAATATTTTGGCAATCTGCGTAACGATATATTCCTTGTTTTTGCTTGAGCCATTTGGCTCGTTTTCCATTAATGACATTTAACTGCTCCTTTCTTTAAAATGTGAAAAGAACAATTTTCAGCTCCCGGCCTGAAAAGACCGAGGGGGAGAGTTATGATTTATTTAAGGGCGGTAAGAATAAGGTGCAGAACGACAGTAGAAAAAACTGGAATCTCAATATGGCCGGGCGAAAAGCGGCCATGTATTTGCGGATGTCAGATCCAAGGCAGGAATGCTCAACAGAAATTCAAGAAAAACTCATACGCAATTATGCCGATAACAATGGCATTGAGATTGTTCGCGCCTATGCTGATGAAGGCAAAAGCGGTGTTGTTGCCACGGGACGGAATTCTTTTCAGAAACTGATTTCTGACGTTAAAAACAGAGAAGCCGAACTCGATTTTTCATTGCTACTTGTTTATGATGTTTCCCGATGGGGGCGTTTCCAACGCACCGACGAAAGCGCTCATTACGAGCATATCTGCCGTCTTGCTGGATTAGAAGTTCACTATGTTGCTGAGCAATTCACCAATGATGGCTCACCCATTTCGGAGCTGGTGAAGACTGTTAAGCGCACCATGGCGGCAGAATATAGCCGCGAACTATCAACGAAAGTTTTCAATGGCCAATGCCATCACGTTGAACGGGGTTTTCGTCAAGGTGGACCTGCCGGATTTGGTTTGCGGCGGATGTTAATTGATGAAACAGGCAAACATAAAGGCCAACTTGAGATTGGTGAGCAAAAAAGCATCACCACTGACCGCATTATTTTGGTGCCGGGGCCCGATGAAGAAATTCAGATCGTCAACTGGATTTATACGATGTTTGTCGATGAAGGTTGGAATGAGAATCAAATCGCAGGCGAGTTAAACCGAAGGGACATTCTTACAGATTTTGAACGACCGTGGACGCGTGCCAGCGTTCATCAAATCCTGACCAATGAAAAATATATTGGCACGAATGTTTTTAATCGCCGTTCATTCAAGCTGAAAGAGCAGCGCGTCAATAATCCCGAGGAAGAATGGGTCAAAAAAGAAAAGGCCTTCGAAGCCATTATTAGCACCAACTATTTTTATAATGCTCAGGGCATTATTCGAGAGCGTAACCGCAAATATTCCAACGAAGAGATGCTGGATCGCCTGCGTCACCTGCATGAGAAGCAAGGCTGGCTATCAGGCATCATGATTGATGAGGCTGAGGATATGCCGTCCAGCAGTGCCTATGCCCATCGCTTTGGTAGCCTTGTTGAAGCGTATAAGATGATTGGTTACACGCCCAGCCGGGATATGCGCTATATCGAAATCAACCGCCATATTCGCAGGCTGCATCCGGATATTGCTGAAGGCGTTATCCATCGCATACAAGAAATTGGCGGATATGTTCACCGCGAAGTCACATCAGATCTCATCGTGATAAATGAGGAAGTAACCGTTTCCATTGTTATCTCGCGCTGTCATCAAACCAAAGCGGGACGAAACCGTTGGAAGGTACGTTTGGATTCTGGTTTAGAGCCAGACATCACAATCATTGTCCGCATGGACCCTGCAAATGAATATCCGCTGGACTATTACATTATTCCTGCCCTTGATATTGAAAACCCGGAGCTTCGTTTAGCTGACAATAACGGTCTCGTACTGGATTGCTACCGTTTTGACGATTTGGAGGATTTCTTCTCCCTCACTCGCCGCGTTAACATACAGGAGGTCGCGTAATGAGCAAAAAATACGATATTCAAACCATTGCGATTGATAAAATCACCGTAATCAATTCCCGCGAGCGCAGCGAAAGAGCTTCAAGCGGTCAAAGGCAATATTGAGAATGTTGGCCTTAAAAAGCCTGTAACGGTGCGCCCGTCTGATGATGGAGATGGCTATGATCTGGTATGCGGTGAAGGTCGGCTAAAATCCTTCATTGCGCTTGGGCAGGAAACGATCCCAGCGATTGTGCGTCATGATCTTTCCAAAGAAGACGCGTTTGTAATGAGCTTGGTTGAAAATATGGCGCGTAGACAACATAGCGCTATGGATTTGCTAAAGGGTATAGATTTGCTTAAAAGTCAGGGTTATGGGGTGGTTGAAATATCCCGCAAAACAGGCTTAACAGACTCCTATGTTTCTGGAATTGTTGCGCTTCTTAACAAAGGTGAAGAGCGATTATTATCTGCTGTTGAGAAAAACCAAATCCCTATCACCATTGCTATTAAAATTGCCTCATCGCCGGGAGATGAGCAGCAAGCGTTGCAGGATGCCTATGAGAAGGAAGGTTTGCGCGGCAATCGTTTTGTGACGGCTCAACGCCTTGTCGAGAAGCGTAGGACCCTTGGCAAAGGAATACGGAATAGCGGGACACGCAAAAAAGACGGCCAGAGCTTGTCCGCCCGAGAAATGGTGCGGAAATTTAAAACAGAAATGGATCGCATGCGCTCCCTTGTTGAAAAGGCCAACCGTACCGAAGCCACACTCATGATCGTGGTAGAGTCTTTTTATAATCTGATGCGAGATGATAATTTCAAAACTCTCCTACGGGCAGAAAAACTGAACACCATGCCTGAAAGTTTGTCAGACATGATTGAGCAACGTGAGGAAAGCCATGTCTAAAAATATCGCACACGGGTTTGAAGGCGAAACATTAGAGCTCGGTCTGGACCAGATCGTTCCGCTCAAAATGCTGAGTAAATCCAATCTTGAAAGCCGTAAATTTAAGCAAATAATATCATCCATTAAAGAAATTGGGATTATCGAGCCACTGGTTGTCAGCAGGCAATCTGCTAAATCAGACCGTTATGTTTTGTTGGACGGTCATATGCGCTTGGAAGCCTTGAAGCAGATAAACGAAACCAAAACGGTCTGTTTGATCTCAACGGATGATGAAGCTTTTACCTACAACAAATACATCAGCCGCAAAGCGCCGATTCAAGAGCACAAGATGATCCAGACAATGGTCAAGAATGGCGTGTCTGAGGAGAAAATTGCCAGAACACTGAATATCAATGTCAAAAGTATCATCCAAAAACGCAGCATGCTGGACGGCATTTGCCCGGAAGTCGTTGATTTATTGAAAGACAAAATGGTTGCGACCACTGCGTTTCGATATTTGAAGAAAATGAAACCAGCTCGCCAGATTGAGTGCGCCATGCTGATGATTGATATGAACGATTTTACAGTGCGTTATGCTCAAGCCCTGCTGGAAAGCTCCAAGAGTCATGAGCTGGAAGAGCCCATCAAGCCAAAAGTAACGCGCGCGTTAACAGCCGAGAAGCGTGCTCGGATGCAGGAAGAACTTGATAAGCTGGAACGTGAATACAAGCTGATTAAAGATGATCGCGGTCAGAAAAATCTCGTGTTGCAATTCACCAAAAACTATCTGGGACGGCTTTTGGATAATAAGCATATTGAGCGCTTCTTACGTCAGAACTATCCCGATATTCTGGAAGAGTTTCAAAAAATAACGGACATGGCTTCTTTAAGGGCCAGTGATCCAAAGTCAAGCTGAAGCAGGTGCGGAAATCTTAAAATAAGCTGGGTTTGATTTCGCGCATCATTCAAGAGGCAATGAGGAGACCGAGATCCTCTTACGTGCGAGCCGTAACAAGCGTCGGGACCGTGGGAGAAGCCGTCTGATCAAACGTCAGGCATGGAGCGAGCGCGGTGGTGGGGACGACAGCGAACCTGTCTGAGCCCACTAGGCTGGATTGAGATTTCTCCAGCTGCCTGATTGGTCAATAGGGATTAATCAGGTTACGTTATAAGCGCACTGGCAGTTTGATAGCTTCAGGTCACCTGTTCAGTGCGCCTTTATGGTATTAATTGTCCGCTTTTGTGCTGTGAGGATTAAACCACTTGAAAACTACTCAAGTTTCCAGTATTTTCAATCCTAATTCCTAATTTGGAGCCTAATTGACATGACTGACGATGAGATTTTAACCGTCAAAGAGCTGGCGGCATACCTGAAAATAGCTGAAAAGACAGCTTATCGCTTTGCATCTGAAGGCAGATTGCCGGGCTTTAAGGTGGGAGGAGCATGGCGATTCCGTAAGAGCGAAATCGATCAGTGGACAAAAGAGCAAAGCAGAGGCGGTAAAAATGAGTCAGGCACAAAAGCAGAATAATGCAAAAACGGAAAGTTATACTGAGCATCAGGCGGCCTATCTGGCACACGCCCTGACCATTGACGGCTCTGCGGAAGACAATCTTTCAAAGTCACTTGCGTCATCGAAGGTGGATATGAACCCACACCAAGTTGAGGCGGCATTATTTGCTTTAAGGTCTCCTCTGTCGCAGGGGGTTCTTTTGGCTGACGAAGTCGGACTTGGTAAGACCATTGAAGCTAGCCTGATTATTGCCCAGAAATGGGCAGAGCGCCAACGCAAGATCATTCTTATTGTGCCAGCTATGCTTCGAAATCAATGGTCGCAAGAACTTCTAGAGAAGTTCAATATCCCGTCTTATATCCTTGAGTCGTCCTCTTACAATGCAGACAAAAAAGCTGGTGCGCTCAATCCTTTCGACTTGAAAGAAGATCGCGTTCTTATCTGCTCGTATGAATTTGCTTCTCGTAAAAATATTGATTTAAAAAGCGTCAACTGGGACTTGGTTGTTTTTGATGAGGCGCACAAGCTTCGTAACATCTGGAAAAAAGACGGAGCAAAAATAGCCAAACGACTACAAGAGGCATTAGAAGGTCGCAAAAAAATCCTGCTTTCCGCAACGCCATTACAAAACTCATTGCTTGAGTTATATGGCTTGGTATCGATTATTGACCCACACTTCTTTGGAAGCGTTGAATCATTTAAAGCCCAATATGTCGGGGCAAAAACGACTGCGAATAATCTCGATATTTTACGTCACCGTCTTTCAAAGGTTTGCAACAGGACGCTTCGCCGTCAGGTTCAGCAAGAAGGTGGCATTAATTTTACACGCCGTCACTCGATGGTCGAGGATTTCCGACCTTCCACTGAGGAGATGGAGCTTTACAACCAGATTTCATCATATCTGCAGCGTGACGATATTGCCTCTATCAAGCCCGGCGCAAGACATCTCGTAACACTTGTAATTCGTAAAATTCTCGCCTCGTCATCTTTTGCTGTCAGCGGAACGCTCGACAAGATGATTACGCGCCTTGAGGAAAACGCCGCAGCTGGCCTTGAAAGCCTTGATGATTATGAAACCGCTGGTGAAGTCGCCGAGGAAATGGACTTAGAGGATGATGAAGCTGCCATTGACCAAGCCAAGCTTCGTGAAGAGATCGAAGAGCTCAAGTCCTACAAAGCAATCGCTCAGAAAATCCAACAAAACGCCAAGGGTGAAGCACTTTTAACGGTACTGGACAAAGCCTTCTCGAAGGTGGAAGAGCTCGGCGGCCAGCGCAAAGCGGTAATATTCACGGAATCCTGCCGCACACAGAAATACTTGCAAGAGTTGCTTGAAGCCAATGGGTATAAAGGTGAGCTGGCTCTGCTGAATGGATCAAATAGCGACCCAGATTCTAAGCGGATATATAAAGAATGGCTGGAACGTCATGCTGGTAGTGACAAAATATCGGGATCAAAAACCGCTGATATGAAAGCGGCCATCGTTGAGGAGTTTAAGAACAAAGCCACAATCCTGATTTCCACCGAGTCTGGGGCAGAAGGGGTGAACATGCAGTTCTGCTCCCTGTTGATCAACTATGACCTACCGTGGAACCCGCAGCGGGTTGAGCAGCGCATCGGACGTGTGCATCGTTATGGCCAGAAATGTGACGTGGTGGTCGTGAATTTTGTTAACAAGGGCAACAAGGCCGACCAACTGGTATTTGAGCTTTTAGCCCGCAAATTCCAGTTATTTGAAGGCGTGTTCGGTGCCAGCGATGAAATCCTTGGAGCGATTGAATCCGAGATTTCTATTGAGAAGCGGATTAACGATATTTTGCAAAAATGTCGTCACGCCGATGAAATTGAAGCTGAGTTTAATGCCCTTCAAAATGAGCTGGATGAGTTGATTGAGGAAAAGGAACAAAATACCCGTGAAAAATTGCTCGAGCATTTTGATGAAGAGGTCATCTCTCGCCTCAAGTCGCGCAAGCAAAAGATACAGGGCGTATTGGATGAGCATGGTCGTAAGATACGCGCCTTCTGCCGAGGTATGCTTCCACAGGCTGATCACTATGATGATGGATTTATGTATGAGGGGCAGCGTTTTTACTGTGACTGGAAACTGGCGGAAGAACAAAACGGTCAATTCCTGAAGGTTGAAAATCCGCTCGTTACGAACCTGATCGATACGGCCAAACAAAACAATCTTACCCCCACGGAAATTACTTTTGACTATGAAAGCTACGGCATGCATCTGGCTGATTTAAGAGCTATGCGCGGTAAGTCTGGCTGGCTAAGGCTATCGAAGCTGAAAATTGACTCCATCGATACCGTTGAAAAACTGGTTTTCAGTGCCGTTGCAGATGATGGTTCAACCCTCGACCAACAGCAATGCGAACGGTTGATGCTCATCCCGGCGACCCAAGGCGGGATGGTGAGTGTTGATAGCGCTATTATCGGCAAAATCCAACAAGCAGAGCAATCTACTACAAGCCTTCACCTTGAAGGGGCGCAGCGTCTGAATGAAGAATATTTCAACGAAGAACAGGAAAAACTGGATCGCTGGGCCGAGGATTCCAAAGAGGCGATCAATCAAGAACTCAAGCGCCTTGAAAAAGAAATCAAGGATGCGAAAAAGGCTGCTCGCGCCCTGAAAACGCTGGAAGAAAAAACAACCGCCCAGCGCCAAGTCAAAAAGCTCGAAAAAGAGCATGATAAAAAGATGATGGAGTTTTTTGAAACCCGTAAACAAGTGGATGAAAAATCGGACGAATTGCTTGAAGAGATCGAAGCCAAGCTTAAGCTGTCCCACACAGCCGATGAAATTTTCACAATCCGCTGGAATTTAATTTAAGGACGATCACATGAGCCGTAAAAAACAAAAACTAGAATTAACATGGATCGGGAAAGATAAACGTCCTCGGCTTGAGCCACGCATCCTGCTGGAAGACCCGGAGAAGTCTTATCACGCTAAAGAGCGCGTTACTGAAAACGACATTTTTGATAACAAGCTCATATTTGGTGACAATCTGCTCGCGCTAAAAGCGCTGGAAGCTGAGTATGCTGGGCAGGTAAAATGTATTTACATTGATCCGCCGTTCAATACTGGGAATGCTTTTGAACATTACGAAGATGGTTTAGAACATTCCATCTGGCTCTCTTTAATGAGAGAGCGATTTGAATTGCTTTGGAATTTATTGGCAGATGATGGCGTAATATTTGTTCATCTTGATGACTGTGAAATGGCTTATGCCAAGGTCATGATGGATGAGGTGTTTGGGAGACAGAATTACCTAAACACCATATCTATGACGACTAATGCTCCATCCGGGTTTAAAGCTACATCATCAAAAATATTCTCTACCGTAAATTACGTAATAATATTCGCAAAGGACAGGTCAAAAGCGTCATTGAATAAGGTCTTCATTCAAAAAGACTACGATACCTCATATAACAAGGTTCTATTAAATCGAGACGCCCCATATAGTGAATGGGAATATGTTTCTATAGGAGATCAAGTTTCTAAACATCTAGGTTATGAGTCATCTAGGGAAGCAAGGAAAAAACTTGGTAAAGACAGATTTGAGAAAGAGATAGCTGCTTTTGCTATCGAAAATGCAGAAAAAGTATTTCGAACAGCCGCTATAGGCGGCGGGGCCAAGGCTAAACGTCAAGAAACCATTACAAAATCGAAAAATAATAAAGGACAAGTATTTGTTCATCCTAATGAAGACGTTGAAGGTTTTTATATTTTAAATGGAGAGGGCATTGTTTTTTACGAAGGGCGATTGGCCGACATTGATGGTGAGAGACTTCCGGGAGAAATCTTAACTGATGTCTGGTCAGATATAAGCTGGACAGGCATTGCTAACGAGGGCGGTGTGCAATTTAAAAACGGTAAGAAACCAGAAAAATTAATCAAAAGGTGCCTTGAGTTAGCCAGTAATGATGGCGATTTAGTTTTGGATTCCTTTGGAGGCTCGGGAACCACAGCAGCGGTCGCGCACAAAATGGGGCGCAGATGGATCGCGGTTGAGCTCGGCGAACAGTGCCATACACATATTATCCCACGCATGAAGCGCATTATAGACGGTAGCGATCAAACAGGCATTTCAAAGGATGTTAACTGGAAAGGTGGTGGCGGGTTCCGCTATTACAGACTGGCACCATCCATGCTGGAAAAGGATAAATGGGGCAACTGGGTCATCAGTAAGGATTACAACGCCGGAATGCTGACCGAGGCCATGTGCAAGCATATGGGCTTCACTTATGCCCCCGATGAAAGCCATTATTGGATGCATGGTCACTCCACCGAAACGGATTTCATCTATGTCACTACCAGCTCGCTGACACATGAGCAGCTGCGGGCAATCAGTGAGGAAGTTGGCCCGAACCGGACCCTTTTGATCTGCTGCAAAGCATTTAACGCCAATGCCGAAGCATTCGATAATTTAACCCTTAAAAAGATACCGCAGGCAGTTTTGACAAAATGTGAATGGGGCAAGGATGATTACAGCCTGAATGTCGCCAAGCTGCAGCCAGCAGAAAGCGATGAACAAGCTGAACCCGACCTATTTACCGAAGAAAGTGAGGAGGCATAATCATGAACCGTACTGTAAGAAACATATCTGCTCGCCTCTCACTACGCCGTCCGCAGGATGAATCTCTTGATATTCTGGCTCGTGTGCTTGAGAGCATCGAACTGTCAAAAGACCCAGATCTTGAGCGTGACCTTGAAGTTATTAAAAGCATGTATCCGTCCGTTCAGGATTTTGAGCGTGACTTCCCGTCTATCTGCTTTGCACTCGCTACGGGGGTTGGAAAAACCCGCCTGATGGGCGCGTTTATCAGCTACCTATATTTGACCAGCCGTAGTCGACACTTCTTTGTGTTAGCACCTAACCTGACCATCTATGAAAAGCTGAAGGAAGATTTTAGCCCACAAAGCCCTAAATACGTCTTCCGTGGCATTCAGGAATTCATCGCAAACCCACCTGTTATCATCACAGGTGAGGATTATGATAGCGGCAAAGGTGTTCGCTTCGATGAAAATAATTTCCGTGGTCAAGGCCGACTGTTTGAAGATAGCGACACGCCATTTATCAATATCTTCAATATCTCAAAGATTAATGCGACCGAGAACAAAAAAGGCGCAGCCAAATCAAGCACACCGCGAATTAAGCGCCTGCAAGAGACTATTGGGGAGAGCTATTTTGAGTATCTATCCAATCTGCCGGACTTGGTCATGCTGATGGATGAAGCGCACCGCTATCGCGCAACGGCAGGTGCAACCGCTATTAATGAGCTTAAACCTGTGCTTGGGATTGAACTGACGGCTACCCCGAAAACCACAGGATCAACCCCTGTTGATTTTAAGAATACGATTTATGCATATTCACTATCCGAGGCCATGGAAGATGGGTATGTGAAAGACCCTGCGGTGGCTACGCGTAAAGACTTTAAGCCTGAAAATTATTCGGCTGAGCAGCTTGAGCGCATTAAGCTGGAAGATGGTATCCATCACCATGAACACGTCAAGGTTGAGCTGGATGTCTATGCTCGTCAGTATGACAAAAAGATCGTCAAGCCGTTTATGCTGGTGGTAGCACAAGATACCGAACATGCCCGTAATTTACGCGAGCTACTGGAATCCGATGCTTTCTTTGAAGGACGCTACAAAGGCAAAGTTGCCGAGGTTCACTCCAAACAATCGGGTGCAGAAGAAGATGAAAATATTCAGCGCCTGATTTCTGTTGAAGACCCGAACGAACCAACAGAAATCGTTATCCACGTTAACAAGCTGAAAGAAGGCTGGGACGTTACTAACCTTTACACCATTGTTCCGCTTCGTGCATCGGCTTCTGAGATTTTAACCGAACAAACTATTGGCCGTGGTCTGCGTTTGCCATATGGACGCAGAACGGGCATTGAAGCGGTTGATCGCCTGACGATCATCGCCCATGACAGGTTCCAAGATATTGTCGACCGCGCCAATGATCCAAATTCGATCATCAAGAAGAAAATTGAGATTGGTAACGGCGGTGATGTACCGTTTGAAAAACCCCAAGCCATCGCCGTTCCGTCTATGGCTTCAATGGCTTTGGCTGGTTCTTCTGTGACTGGAAATGATTATAATCACCAGCCAGAAACAGCAACGCAAACAATCCTCAAAACACCACAGCATCATAGAGTTGCTGAGGTAACCATGGAAGTTGCTAAACGCTATGAGCGGCTAAAAAGTTCTAGCGAATTATCAACGCCTGAAATTCAAACAAAGATCATCAAAGAAGTTTCAGAAATTATAAAACCAGACCAAGGCTCGTTGGCGTTAGAGCCGGATACAGCAAGTGCTGTGGTCAAAGAGGTTGTTGAAACTGTCACAAAAAATCTCGCTGAGTTATCAATCGATATTCCAAAAATTGTTCTGATTCCATCACGCGATGTGACATACGGATTTCATGATTTTGACCTTGATGGATTAGAAAGACTTAATTTTCAGCCTGTCAGCCAAGAAATTTTGATCCGTCAGCTTCGCACCAGCAAAAGCAGTTTGCTATCTTGGGACGGCGGTTATGATAAAGAACAGAGCCTTGAAAACTATGTCATTCGTGGCCTGATTGATCATGACCTTGTAGACTATGATGAGCATGCTGAATTGCTTTACAAACTTGCTGGACAGATTGTTGCTCGCTTTAAATCTTATCTATCTGATGAGAGCGATGTCGAAAATGTTCTGATCCATAATCAAGGCAAAATAACCGACTTTATCGTCGCACAGCTTATGCAGCATTATTGGGAAACACCTACGGACTATCAGGTAAGTGTTAGCCGAGGGTTCACAATATTGAAGCCATTCAACTGCACTATTCAGGAAGGCGCAGCGCCCCGAGATTTCAGATCAATTCCTGAAATTAAAAGCGATGTTAAAAAGATCGTTTTCGGTGGCTTTGCAAAATGCTGTTACCCGCTGCAAAAATTTGACTCGGTAGATGGTGAGCTCAGGTTTGCTCAAATTTTGGAAGATGATGAGAAAGTCATTCGCTGGATGAAGCCAGCACCGGGCTTCTTCCAAATCGAGTATAAAAATGGCGTTTCTTACGAACCGGATTTTGTAGTTGAAACAGCGGATGCGAAATATCTGTGTGAACCTAAAATGGCTTCTGAGATGAAGAGTGATACGGTTCTAGCTAAACAAAAGGCCGCTGTGCGTTGGTGTCAGTTTGCCACCCAACACGCCCAAGAGAATGGTGGAAAACCATGGCATTATGCTCTCATTCCACATAATGCCATTACTTCCAATAGAAGTTTCGATGGACTGATGAGTGAATACATGGTTCAGGCCGAGCTGGTTTGATAAAAACCAGCCTCTGCAGCTCGCCGTCGAACAAGCCCTTTCAGCTTGCGTCCGCCAGCCCAAACCCAGCGCATAAATTGTTCTGGCACTTCGTCGTGTTCCTCTCGGTTGATTTTACGGCGCAGTGTTGAACGCTGGAGCGCACCACCGCCCAGATTATAGGTGAATGACACCAGCGCATCGAACTGGCCATTTGTCAGCGGCACATTGATCAGGCGCAAAACAGCACGTTCTGCAATCTGGGCATCTTGGCGCAATAATTCCTCGGCCTGTGATTCATCAATGCCTGCTGAAAAGTCCTCGTCGTTTTTGACAACGTGACCATAACCGATGGTGGGATAACCAGCCGGACAAAAATAAACGGTCCGAGAGAAGCCCTCGAACTGTTTGATCAGGTCCAGTCCGTTTTGTGTGATATGTCTCATTTTTCCAGTGTTCCTATAACTTTGAGGTTTTTGCTTCCATATTCAAAAACGCCATGCCATTGCTCTTGCCCGAGGACTTCTTTGCGCTCGATCATCAGCGTAAACCGGTCAATGCCGTATTGTTTGGCAGTGGCGTAATCTTCCAGCGCGTACCAAGCTTTACGGGCTAGCGTGGTGGCCATTTTCTTGACCGTATATTCAAAAGCATTGAGCAGAGCCTCCAGCTCTGCATCGGTGCATTTTTCGTTTTGAACATCCTCAATCATGGCCTTGTAAAATAGTTTGCTCATGGCGTTATCTCCTTGTTTTAAATTGCTTTTTACACTTACAGTAACGCTTCATTCCGGGCGCTTATCAAGTGAATAAGATCATGTTTTTCAAGGATTTGAGCGGAACTTGGCCAAGGCGCGTTGCCCGAACCAGAAGGACATGACAGCGGCAAATAACGCCTGTGTTTCAGCGTCCCAAACGGCAATCAGTCCGTCGGTAATCCCGACACCCTGATCTAATAGCTTGAACAGTGCAGCGGTTTTGACGGTGGCGAACAGAATGAAAAACGCATAGGTGATGATCGGGCGCACCGATGCCCGCAGAGCCTCAACCCATTTCACACCGCTGGGCTGGCTGGCATGAGCATAGAGCGCCTTGCTTTCAGCTACATCGGCCTGCACCTGTATTTCTTCAAGGCGCTGTGTGTGACCTTGACGCTGCGCTTCCATCTGGCGATCCAGAATGGCCAGCTCATGTTTGCGGTCGGCATGATCGCGCCAGAGTTTCAAAAAATCCGGAAACGCAGATGATAAAAAGCCGAGCAGGCTTCCAAGTAATGTCAGCATAGTTTTTCTCCTGTTTATTTGGGGGTGAAGGGTCCAAGTTTTGCAGCCACGCCTGCGACCAAGAGCGCCAGAACACCAATGGTGATCCAGCGCACAACGGTTTGCAGAAAGGTGCGTTGCATGGTTTTGATTGAGCCTGCCAGATCGCGCAGCGTGCGGATGTCGTTAGCAGCTTCTTCATCTGCCAAGCCGACTTCTTTGAGGGCTTTTCTGGCCCCTCGGCAGGCAGCTTGCTCGAGCAGAGACTCAAATTCTGTACGCGGCAGGCACACCATATCGTCCTGCCGTTGATGGTTATCAGCGGTCATGATTACTCTTCCTGTTTTTAAAGGTTATTGATCGGCGGTATGGACGACCGGGTTTTCAGCAACGGCGCTGATTTCAACCAGATCGCCGCGAGGCCGAACAGCTGTGACGCGGGCCAGCGTGCTCCATTTCTCACCAGCGCCAAAGGCAATGTGCGTGCGCTCTTGCAGCTCTCCGGTGTAGGGCGCGAAGTCCAGTTCATCCTGTAAAACTACCTGATTGGGTGCTTCGCCGGGTAGAACAAGCCACGGGCCTGAAACGCTGCCATCAGCTTTACGCAGACTGATGAAATGATCGCCAAGCTCCTCTGACCATTCCAATGGCTCCGATAAGCTCAGAACATTACCATCAACCGCAATAACTTCCGCACCTTGGCCCCAGCTCGGCATATCATGGGCAATAGCAATAAGATCACCATAGGTGGGGATCAAGCCTTCCAACTCTGTTTGAAAAGTCACCAAACGCCTGCGATAGCGATTGGCTGCGGCCATATATTTTCCTTCACGAATGGCTTGAGCCTTTTCAGTGCAGCCAAACAATCTCACCCGGGCTGGTTGGTCGCTAGTGCTATCCGGCAAGCTGACGGTTTCTTCTGCCGTTTGCCATGTCTCCTTTGAGAAATACTCCACTGTGACGCTGTCAGCCGTATCATCACTGGCCAGCAGATATTGGATTTTGAGGCTGTTCTTCACGATATTGCGCGGGCTGAATAACGCGATCGGGATCGAGCGTTGCTCATCTCTGACAAAGCGAACAGTGCCACTTTGCATGAAACTCACAGCGCGACCACAACGTGCTGTACGGCTCAATGCTTCCCATACCGTGACTGTTTGATCAAAAACGGCATCGAAATAATCACCGCGAGATTGCCAATTGGCATCCAGCGCCTTGAGCTGCGTCAAATCAATCCGGCTATCATCCAGTTTGCCGCCATATTGACTGCGGGCAATATCAGCGAGAGCCCATGCAATGGAGCGTGTGGTTTGTGGTGCTGACCATCCGGTGGCTTCATCCCACACAGGTAATTTGCGCGTGACAAGGCAGTTCACCATCCGTGAGGAGCGTTGCGATAAATTATCCGTGGCCCGCATTTTCATGGCGATGAGCGTGACATCACCGAAATCTGGTGTTTGATCCAAGACAGCTTTTAAACCGCCCCAACGAAGCTCATGTCCGGCTCTGGCAGATGTATCCTTGGCATCAGTTCTCAAAGCCCGCACTTCATAGCGTCCGGTCGCCACCGCATAATCAAACGTCATACGTTGCGGCGTGTTGGTGGCTGCTGTGAGGGTTTCACTTCCCAATGTTTGCCATGCGCCAATGGCTGTGCCGTCATCATCGATCTGACGCGCTTCAAATTGCCATGTGATGGTTCGGTTGTTCAGACCGCCACTGTCATTGGCGTAATAGACTCCACGCGGCATGACAATATCGACACTGATCTGGTGGCAGTTGGTTTGCGCGGGGTTGGCCACAAAAGGCCCAACCCAATCACCACCATCGCCTGTGCTGAGTAATTCCTGTCCTGCGACCTCGGGAGCGGTGACCACATCCGTATCAAATAGCGTGACGGCATCGCCGGGCTGCACGATTTCATAGTCAATTTCTTCGAAGGAGCTGATTGGCGTATCCTCAATGCGGATTTGCTCCAGATCGTATTCACCCTGACCGATGCAGTGCAGCTGATGCAAATATTGCTCGTTATTCTGATAGAGCGAATATGGCGTTGCGGCCAAGTCGGGATAGACAATGTGCCGACCGTAAACCACGGGGATGGGTTGACTTAAGCGTGCCTGATTGCCTTGCGTCTGCAATGAATATGTCGGACTGGCTGCTGGTGTATTACCAAAGCCACTATTCAAGCTGGTGGATGGCACAGGCGGCGGTACCAACACATTCAACAGCGCACTTCCGGCAAAGGCCACACCAGCAGTGACCAATGCAATGCCTACAGTGCTGGTCACACCAATCGCTCCGGCAAGCGCAGCTCCAGCATAAGGGGCTGCAACCATGACAGCAATGGTCAAAACGGATCGTAAAATCTTGCCACCCCCACCGCCACCACCTTGTGGTAGCGTGATAAAAGTGACGATGTCAGACAGACCAATGGTGATCTTGTTCCATTGATCCCGTAATACGGCTTCGCCATTGAATAGGCAGATAGTAGGACGTTCAAATTCTATGATGCCTGCCTCATCAAGCCATTCACGAATAGTGATGGGATGATCGACCGCAAAAATATCGCGTCCGCGTGCTGGTATAAAAGGATTGTGAAGCATGTGGACGCAAGCAAACATGGGAACCTCGTTATTAATTAGTCTGGTTTAGTGGGCATCCCCCTGAAACCGATAAAACCCTTCAATTTGCCAGCCTGCGAGTTTGAGACTGGCCATATTCTGAAACACCACACCATTGCCCTTCACGCAGTGAAGAACACCTTGTTCGCTTGGGCTGATGGTGATCCATATGCCCACATGGATAGGATGACGGGATTGACGCATCAACACCGCATCACCTTGTTCTGGTGTATCGGTGAGCTGCCAGCGTTTGCGCTCCGGGTGATCCCTGAAGGTCAGTGCCAGCCGCTTTAAATTCCCCTCTGCGACAGGAATGTCGGGCAGGTTTCGGCCAAAATGATGCTTTTGCACCCAAACCACGAGGCTCCAGCAATCAAAAACATCCGGGCCTTTCGCTCCAGCCTGCCATGGCAAGCCGATATAGCGACACGCCCAATGCAGCCCATCTGGCTGCCGGGTCAATTCATTCATGATATTTCCTTTTTTGAGTTAGCGGGTCAGGCCGGGAAAGCGCGTAGCCGTGTAGGTTTCTGACGGAAAGCTCTTATTGCCGATATCCAACATGCGGGCGCGACCAACAACGCGACTGACATCCGCCTCGACTTCACTCAAGATCAAGGTGATCGGCGGGTCCATCTGCGGCCCGGACAGATCATTGCTCAAATACGGGCGATAGGTGATCTCAATTTTTTCTGCGCTCTCAACAGCAGCGTCCAGATGCTTGATCAGCTCACGACTAACATTATCAATCGTGACGGTAATTTCCGGCACTGGCGAGGTGTCAACTGGCGGTAACTCCAGATCAAAACCCATGGCAATAAAGGTGACATATTCGTCCGGGTTTAAAGGCGCGGTATCCTCCAGCTTGGCTGATAAGTCTTGATGGTCACGCACCAAGCGCACAGCAATGGGCTGGCCTTCATCATCCGTGAAATCAGGATGACGAAGCTCCAGCGTGTGTAAAATCACGATATCACTGGGCGCAGAAGCATAGGCTTCGGCAATCGCCGCATTCAATGTAGGATCAGGCATCTTCATCCTCCCACGCGATATCCGTGATGTAATCGACTGCCACACCATCCAAGAAAGAAGCTTCGATGGCATCGGATCGTGATCGCAACCGTGATATAGCAGTTAATAACGCTTGTGCTTTTGTCAGCGTTGCTTGTTCATCGTCCGTCAGATCAGAACGACCGCTGAGCAGATACAAATCAGCCAGTGCATTTTGCTGCTTCCATACAGGGGCAATCTTGGTGATACGCCGTCCGGCTTCTTCCTTGATCTGGCGAATAAGCTGACTGTTTGAAAGGACATCAGCCAGCTCATCGTCACTCACAGCTTTACCGCCTGATGGCGGCGTTACATCCGCAGCAAAGGCGTAATAATGCCGTCCATTCAGATCAGCCAGATGGATTGGAGCAGTTTCACTTTCAGCAAAGCTCGGCGCACGATCATGCAAATAGGATTTGAGATTCATAAAAGCCTCCTAAAAAATCACATTGGTTAGATTTAAAATGTCGTGCAGATTGCTGGGACGAGTTCCCGTTTCGCCATAGGAGTTGTTTTCCCCACAGGCATCAACACGGCCATCGTCATATAAAACGCCAAGCCCCCATGGGCTGGTGCCGTGGCCATACGGATTCCAGTCGGCAATAACCCCAGATACGCCTAAAACTTTTTGAAACGTGTTGTTTGTCGCGTTGGCATGTCCAAGTCCAATATTGCCATTACCGTTATAACCTGCCGCCCACAGCTCGTTTCCAGCCTGCACAATACAGCCGATATAACTGGAGCTCCCAGCGATCTGAACGCGCGTGATATTTCCCTGAAAAGGGCCGCTGGGCTTAAAGAGTGTATTTTGCTGGGTAGTATTTCCCGTTCCCAGTTGCCCATAGCCGTTATAGCCCCAGAAATAGACCTCATTCTGATCGTTCAAAGCGCCAACGGTGCAATAACGCCCATCAGAAGCAAAAATATCAGTAAACACATCTGGCCTAGAGATTTGCGTAAAGCTATTACGTTGTGTTGTGTCTCCCTGACCAAGCTGGCCATGGCCATTAAATCCACAAGCCCAAATTGACCCATCAGCTCTTAAAACAAAGCCGCTACCTGTAGGTGATGCCCCGTCTGTTTGATACCCACAAACCGGAAGGGCTTTAACGGCATCAGGGATTGCCGCATTCAAAATGGGAGTGCTTCGCTGGGTTGTGTCACCAAGTCCCAACTGTCCTTGGTTATTCCAGCCCCACACCCAGAGTGATCCATCATCTTCAACGGCATAAATAGTATAGGGCAATCCGGAAACACCAACATCAACGATATTTTCCAATGCTCCGCAGCGCACAGGGGTATATTGGTGTGCAGTCGTGCCTGTCCCAATATTGCCATTTCCGCCATAGCCGCAGGCATACAACCGCCCATCGGTGGTTAGGAAATATGCAACACCATAATCGTGATAGTTTGGCCGCCCCGGAATAACCCGAGCGATTTGGATATTGTTTTGAACAAAATACTCAATCCGCTTAGCAATGGATCGGTTGGCTGTATCGCCATGGCCAAGCTGGCCATAATTGTTATAGCCCCATGACCAAACCTCGCCAGTAGCGGTTAACCCGTAGTGCTGCTGCCCGCCTGAGAAAATATCCACAAAACGCACGTCTGGGTCTTCGGTCGCCACACTACTGGGAATATAGATATGGCTGCCTGTTGGATTGCCATTGGAGTAATTACCCCCATAACCGCAAGCTTTAATAATGCCGTTGGCCATAAGATATGTGCGTGTGTACCAACCACCATGACGATTTACTTTGCCTAGCTTCCACACACGGCGGGACGGATCGAGCGATTGATCACGCCAAGCAGGTTGATTGCCTATCATCTGCAATACTTGAGCATTACCGCCGCGAGCAAGGCGCGCAGGAATAGCGCCGTTATGGATGAGCAGATCACCTTCTTGGGAAAGTTGATCTGTACCCGCCGCCATCAAATCCCAATCATCGCCTTGAACGGGGGTGACGGCTGAAACCGTGCGTTTGGCGATGAAGCTGGAACCTTGATAAGAAACGGCATCATGGCGCACATAGTTGGTGGCACTATTATAGGCTCCGCGCCAGTTAATGCGGATATTGCCCAAATCAATCTGTGTCATGTTTTCATTTCCTTCTTAAATATTGATAATGAGGTGGCCATCCTCGTTGATGTTGAAATCCACCCCCGGCAGCGTGATGAACCATGTGTCAAAATCATTGGCGTTATAGGTGCCTTGCCCTGTAATAGCCGTGAGTTTTGAAGCATCGGCACGCAGGCCGTAGAACACACCCACGGATTCAATCACCTCAAACCCGTCTTCGGCTTGTTTGACCGCCAGCAACTTGCCCGCCTGACCGTTAATGTTGGTTGGTAGATTCAGGGCATTGGCTGTTTGCAAAGCTGATTGGGCAGAGGATTGCGCTTCGTCCCGATAGGTTTCTGTTTGTGATACAGCGTCATTCAGCTGATCAGCCGAGGCACCAAGATCGGTTAGTCCAGCCTGTATGCCGTCCTCAATATCCTTGATGGCTTTTGCGGCACTTTTAACATTACCGCCGTCGGTCGGAACCGTTGTTTGGTCGTCGCCGTGGACAATGTTATGCAGGAGCTGGCTGTCCGTTTGGACACGCGCCACCGCATCCTGCAGATCGGTCTGCAAGGTCATAAGGGTTTCCTTTGTTTATGAGTTAATAAAGGCGCTGCGGCAGGGTTTGATGCACGAGCACATAAAGGCTGTTTGAGACCGTAATAATCCCTTGAGCATCTTCGCTAAGCAGCAAGTTCAACAAGCCTTCATCCAGAACAGGCCGTTCACGGATTTCCAGCTCAGAGCGGATTTCCCAAAGCGTGCCGCCAAGTAGCTGGGCCTGAAACTGCCTTGTAAAACGAGCTTCCTGCGTCAGCAAACCAAGCCCGCCCAACAACTCAATCTCAAACCATGCACCACCTTCCTTGGCTTGCCAGCGATACCATGCTTCAAACAGGGCGAACTGATCACGTCGCATAATCCAGCGGACTGATACGCGACTGGGTACTTGTGTAAATCGTCTGCGTTGCCTTGCCGGACCCGCTTCCATTTCTGTGCGGAGGATGGCATCGCCGGGTTGGATGCCATATCCCTCGACTGTTGGTAACGGTAATGTTTCTGGCCATGCGATCATCGGTAACTCCCCGCTGCTGGATTAAGTCCATAACGTCGCTCCAAAGTTGGGGCCAATCCTTCCCCTCGAGCGACATTGCGGGTCATTTGGCCTTCGATCTGTTCAATAATAATATCGAGCCTGCTGCCACCACCCGGCAGAGGTGACGTCTCGGTTCTGGCTTGAACACCAGCAGCATTATTGTGAACATTGACCTCGACTTTCACGGGCTCACGCCCAGAAAGACCAGCCCCAAGCAAGCGCATCTGTCCGGGTGTGAACACTGTCTCACCGCGTTTGGCGATAATCGGCACTTCATTGCCAATGATGCCACCGCTATGAAATTTGTGCGCCCCGGAAAATACCGCAGGATTAACATGGCGGCTGGCGAGAACATCACCACCGATGACACCACCCGTATGCGCCGCCCCGAAGAAGGAACCAAAATCAATCGATCCCAATGCATTGGCCAATGGCTGCGTAATGCTTTGGCGAATTTGTATCCGCACCAGATCCGCAATGATGGAATCCGCTAAGGATTTAAAATCCAGCTTGCCCGTGGTCACAAATTCAACCAGCGCATCTTCCATGCCTTTGAAAGCATTTTTAACCAGCCGCTCGGTCTGTGAGGCCATGTCTTCGGCTTCATTCAAAACATCACGAAAACCTCGTTTAAGACCATCTTCCCAATGCTTTGAGCTTTGCAGGTCTTTTTCACGTGCCTCACGCAGCATGTTTTGATAAACATCTTCGACTTGAGCGCGGAATTCATCATAGCCAACACGGGTTTTATCCAGTCCTGCCAAGGCTTCTTCACGCCACTCAATGGCTTTGAGGGTGGCCTGTTCAGTTTCAGATTTCAGGGCATTAAAAGCCCGGGTGATCTCTTCCACCGCATCTTCATGGCGTTCTGCAGCTTCCCGCGCACGCGTATCAGCTTCCTCCAGCTCATATTTGCGGCTGATCAGGTTACGAATACGCTGCCCATATTCTTGAACGCCAGCGCTTTGATTATTGCTGAGATCAATACCCAAACGGCGAAGCGCTTGTTCCTGCTCATTCAAAACAAGTGCGTTTTCAACCGCAGCACCTTCACTGGAACGGGCGGCAATAACGCGCCGTAAAGCGGCTTCTTCGGCTTCCAACTCCTGAATATAGGAGCGGATTTTCTCTTCCTCCTTATCGCCCAACTGCTGCGGTGCTGCTTGCTGGGTCGGTGTTTGTGGCGTTTGTGGATTGGCCTGCGCTGCTGCTGTCTGCGTAACGCCTGAGCGCAATCGATCCAATTGATCACCCGCACGTTGTGCAGCCAATTCTGCAGCCTGCAATGCCAAAACCTGCTCTTGGATTTCCTTGGCATTTTCCGTGAAGTCCGGATATTTGACCGCTAAAGCCCATAAGGCATCCTGATACTCTTCAACCGTAATTCGGCCAGTTTGAAAGGCGCGGCGTACCTGAAACAAATCAGCCTGTAAATCGCTACCAAAGCGTGAGAACTGATCCCAAAAACCACCAATCGCACCATATTTCAGTTGCTTGGTGACTTCACGGATATTCTCTTGGGCAATATTGAGTTTTTCAGTCCACCGCGCCAAGGCTTCATTGCGTGAGGCGGCATTCAGCTCCTCAATATCATCCGTTGTTTTTTGAACAGTCTCGCGCAGTTCCTCCATTTCGGCGGCATGGTCTTTCGCAGCTTTTCCGGCTGCGTCATGACCTTGTGCCAATTTATAGAGGGCCAGTCCTGCAATGATGGCAATCCCTGCGGGACCGCCCAGTAACAGCATGACATTGCGAAGCCCGACCATCGCCAAGGTAGCTAATTTCGCGGCTCCTTCGGCAATCACCATTTTGGCCGCTGCTGCCACAGAGACTTGCGCCATTAAGCGAAAGCCGACAATGGCTCCGGCATTACCCAGCATGGCTGCGTTCATGGCCGTAATTGCACCATCGACTGTTCTGGCAATCAGCAAGGCTGTCAAACCTTCAACCGCCAAATCGGCATTGCGAACCAAAAACCCGAGCCCATCAGCAGCAACGCGCACAACGCCGCCCAGTGTTTCACCCAAAGCCCGCGCTGCCTGTTTGCCGCTATCGGTTGTTTCCTTCAGGCTGATGGCCACATCACGAATGGCATCATTCAGACCGCCCGCACCAACCTCACGGGCCAGCTTGGAAAAGTTATCCTGAATATTGCTGAATATCCCGCCGAGCGTATTCATCTGCTCAGACATGGCTCCGGCAAACTGGACATTCCCAATCTGGCGCAGATAGTTCTCAATTTCAGCGGCGTTTTTGCCAACCGTGGTGGTCACGCCCTGAAAGGTGAAGGATACTTGCTCTCCTTGGGTTCTGGCTTTAATCCCGAATTCTTTCAGGCGCTCAAACTCACCCGTAGCGGCATCGGCAATGGCCTCCACAAACTGCATCAGGTTTTTACCCATCGCAGAAGCGGTATTACCGTATGACATCAACGCTTCTTGAGAGGGATCAAGCCCCAAGGCTTTCAGCTTGATAAAGGCTTCGGTGATCTGCTCCACATTAAACGGTGTGGAGGAGGCAAAATCCTCAATCATTTTGAAGGCGCGATCTGCCCCTTGCGCCGAGCCTGTCACGGTTTTCAAGCTGGCATGTAAACGCTCAAACTCACGGTTGGTCGAAACAATAAACCCAAGCGAACGGCTAATGCCTTGAATACCTGCGTATGCGCCAATCAATCCGGCAGCCTGACGCAAGACGCCATTTAATGCCCGGGCTGATGCATCAACGGCTTTTAACCCGGCACTTGCGGGAGCGGTCGCATGGCTGATTTTATGAAAGGCTTGTTGGCCTTCCTTGCCCAGCTTGCCAAACTCACGGCGCAACTGCTCTCCACCTGTCGCAGACAAGCGGATCGATAGTTTTTTAGTTGCTGCCATTATTGTCGCCCATATCTTTTATTGCCAACAGTGTTCCCATCGCGACTTCTGGCAACAGTTCAGCCATCGCTTGCGGTTCATAGCCAAGCGAGGCACTGAGCTGCAGAGCGGTCTCAAGAGGAAAGCGTTCATGTGATTGTGTAATTAATTTGCAAGCCACATCCCAAGCCTGCCAGCCTTCCAAGGTTTTTAGGCTGTGCTCGTGATAGGGGCATCGTTCGCCTGTTTCACCTTTTTGCCCTTGGGCGCAGGCTCGACCTTGTTCGGCGCAGTTGCCGCAATATCTTGGCCCGTCTCCGAAGTGCCACCGGATACGAGCCCGCGTGCGTTTTTTTCCGCTTCCAACAGCTCCCGCATGCCTGTGTATTGTTGGCGGAAGGTCTCGGCGATGACCCAATAGGCTCCGAAAAGTTCATCAATCTTTTCATCAGTAACCGGAGCGGGCTGATCCGCATCGGCTTCGAAAATACCTTCCCACTCGATAATCCCGGCACGAGCCAGACCAACCGTGAGATATTGTTCAGCCAAGGCTTCACGCACATTACTGTCTTCAAGGTCGGGTAATTCTGAACGCTCCACACCGACATCTTTTTGAGCGCGGTAGGCATCACCGAGTTTCTGCAGCTTTTGATTCATAAAAGCACGCGCCTGATAAAAGACAGCACTTGTGCAAGGACGGACTTTCAGACGGACGTCCAGTCCGACATCAATCCAATATGGTTCTTTGGGCAGGGATAATTTAAGCATTAGAGATAATCCTCCACATCATTGGTTAGCGTTATGGTCAGCATTTTGCCGAGGCTGGCGTCTTTTGCGCCTTGGAAGTCGTAGGAGGCTTCAATCCCGCCCGGGCCATTAATACTGCGTTTTGGTTTGGGCAGATAAACTTCATGCGCGATGATCTGAAGCTTTCGATCTGCATCGATGGTGTAAGCCAGCTCAATATCAATCGGCGTTCCGGCTCTGGCTAAATCCATCAGCGTGTTATCGCCATAACGTACAGAAATAGACCCCGAAAGCGAACTCATACCGGGATCAATGCCCTCGACCTTGCCGTCATCACGGATGGTCTCAATCTTCTCCAGATTATTGCTGTAGGTCAGCGAGGCGGCTGTCACATCGGCAAGGTTTGAACCTGCACGTTTGATCGAGCCTTGGAATTGAGAAAAGCGGCTATAAACCGCTTCCAACGGGCTGGCATCGCGTGTGCTGCTGGCTGGTGTTTCCCCCTGACCAATAAGACCAATAGTGACTTGCGCTTCACCGGATCGCTGAAAGTTAAAAGCACAACTATTGGCGCGAACACCTGTAAAAAGTGGGTAATCCGGCACATCAGGCAAGCCAACTTCCAAGCTCAAGCTTGGCAAATTGACTTCGCCCGAAATAAAATCATGGGCGTAAGGGCCAGAGCCGTTGGTCGCGGGCGCACCAAAGAGTGCTTTCAGCCAATAGCCGATATTGCGAAGATCGACAGGCACAACAATATCGCCGTCCACATTGATCACGTCCTGAAAAGGAGCCGTGGGATCACGCCCTAAACCCAAAACGCTGGATTCAATCAAGCCTTGCTCAGAATCCAATGAGCTTGAGATGAACGGAACCACGTTATAATCGCCGCTTACTGGCGGCTGTCCGTATGCTGTTTCAAAGCCAAGCAAAAGCCGGGCATTCCAACCATAAGCGCGAGCCATATGTTTTCTCCTGTTTGTTTGGTTAAATGAGTGGGTTTGCCGTCACATACTCCAGCGTGACAGGCAGAGTGGCAGCCTTGATTGCAGCGGCACCTTCAATCGGTTCCGTCACTAATTCAGGGCTTCCGGGGTTTAAAATGTCGATGACACCATCAAGCGTGCCTGCCGTTTCCAGCGCAGCGCCAATTTGTGTGATCAGTTGATCCAGATCAGTCTCACGCTGAGCGGCATCGGCGTTTTGTACAAACACCTCAATATCGGCGCGGTGCTTGTAAATGTAGCGCGGCGGTGAAAGCAGAATATCCGGCTCTCCGGGGTCACCATCACGCAGCACGACAAGCCCGGTTTCAGGAATAGCCGTGGTCAGCACTTCATTGCGAAGCACGCTGATACCGGGCAAACCTGTTTGCAGGCATAAAAAAAGGCCCTGCAGGGCCTGTTCGCGTTTCGATGTCATTTCTAATCTTTCCAATATTTGACGATCAGCTCAGGAATACGCCTGTGCCATTTTGCAGCTTCCGGCTCAAAACGGATGAGCTTTGGCATTTTGACTTGTGGCACCATCCAAAACATCACAACCGATGTGAGACCACGACCGGATTTCAGTGCTGATTGACTGGCCTTCCTAAAACCTCGCAGATCACCTGTTTTGCGGCTGTAAGAGGCTCGCATGTTTTCAGCAACAAGCAGCGATGGGCCATTTTTGCGGTAAACAAACCGCAGTCTGATCCCACGCGCCTTTTCAAGATTACCGGGCGTAACACGTTTGCCCAGAACCTTCTTTGGCGCATTCGGAGTTGGAATAGCCAGCCAAAAGCCATCTTTGCCTTTGATCACTTGGCCTTCTTCAAAACCCTCCATGATCTTGGCGGCTTTGGTATAAACCATGCCAGCGGCTTTCAGGCTTTTACCCTGCTTGGGATAAACATCACCGCGCCATGACTTTGCCAAACGCGGGCCAAGACCTGCGGCTGTCACCTGAGCACGCATGCTGTTTTTAAGGCCCGTTGTGGCTGTGCGGATGGCTCCGGTCACAGCTTGTTCGGCTTCCAGCAATTCAGCTTTTAGGTATTTGTCCAGATCACCACTTATGGCCGCACGCAACCTCATTTCAGAACCTCCATTTTCCACACCAGATGATGTGTGTCTTGAACAGGCTCGCCCTGAACACGGTAGCTTGCACCATCAAGGATGATTTCATCTCCGGCCTTTGGCTTGGCGATGTCCATTACGCGCACCTCCATCATGTTGGTGGGGGTGTGGATTTGCGCTTCCCGAAAATCAATGATCTGATCCGGTGATTTCAGAATGACTTTGACAGGTATGTCTTCGCCATTCACCCGGTAGAGCGCATCCAACCCCAAGCGATCAAACAGCCGATCTACCGCCTGTTTGAAACTTGGGATCATGAGGCATTATCCTGTTCATAGCGTTTCCAAGCCTGATCGCGTTGCTCTTGGCTGATATCACGATCCAGCACATCTTCCAGTGCTTTCACCAAGGGCTTGCCGTCCTTGCCAAAGCCGCTTTCATCCAGAACTGCGATGGCATCAATGATTGCCAAAATATTAGCATCAGGATCATCGGTTTTGGTTTCAGGCGTTTTGACCGCCGTTGATTTTCCAGCAGGCTCGGCAAAGCCACGCACAATCAGCGCTTTGGCTTCCGCATCGTCCAGCTTGATTGTCTCACCCGGCTGCACAGTGCCATCGGGCGTTTGAAGGGAGATTTTTGCAATAATATTCATGTTTCTAACCTCCCTTAAGCGACTGTTGCACACAAAGATGCGTTAGGACGATACGGGACCACCAACGGCGCAGACTGCATTAGCAGCCAGCGAACCGCAGGGTCTTCTTCCAGCCAAGACTTGGAGAAATAGCGCAGAGCTTTGAAAGCCGCTTTTTCATCCATGATCATGCCGTAGCAACGCGTACCTTCGAGCTGACCTTGGCTGACAAGCAGGACCGTGTAATCGGGCAGCAAGTTTTGCGTTGTGCCGTCATCGGCGACATAGACATCGTTATAGACATGGAAATCAAAATCCCCGATGGAGCCGACATAACGCGCTTTCTCATTGCCTTGACCCCGCACGATAGGATCGGTGGAAATCGTTGCATTGGTGCCGCGACGGATTTCAAGCTGCCCGACAACCTGCTTGTTCTTGCGGAAATGTCGCCATGCTTTTGGGTCCATGATCACAACACGCGCCACAGCACCGGATTTTTCCTGCACCAAGCTGGCCCAGTCTTCCAGATGATCCAAAGCGGGCGCATCCACGCTATCCCATTTGGCAGCACCTGTAAGTGCCAGCGTCAAAGCCGGATCGCGTTTGAAATCAACGATCTTTGTCGGGTAATCTTCACCTGCAACGGTAACAGTGCCTTTGATCAAGGCTTCTGCTGCCATCACTTCCTCACGGCGTGTAAGATTTTCCAGCTGATTACGCAGCGAGCGACTGACAGCTGCTTCCAAACGCCGACTTGCCGGAAGAGAGCCACCAATCTTTTCACCAATGCTGCGTTTAAGCGGTGTATTGGCATCAAAGCGGCGCTTGTCCTTCACGTAAGCGGGCTTAAAGCTCTGGGTCGTGAAGCCTTCATTGGCCACCACACGGCCCGCGACCAATGGCGAGACAAATGGCGCAAGACGCGGCTTGGACTGATCAATGTCAAAGTGGATTTCTTCGGACTCTTCCGTCTGGATCGAGCCAAAGAAGGTGTCCAGCAAAAAGGAGGCTGGTCGCTCCAGATGCTCAACGGTGCGGTTCAGCACAAATGTAGAAAAAATATCAACCATGATTATACCTCCTGATTTTTGCGTAGAAAGATGGTGCAAGGCCCAACATTGCGGAAGCTGTTCCAGACGCTTACCGCGTCATGGCCAGCACCGTAGGTCAGTGCATTGCTATTAAATTCGCCTGAGTGATAGACAACCGCTTCGGCATCACCCGATGTGGTATCAATCGGCTCAGCCAGAATAGCGGCAGGCTTTTGTGATCCATCGGTCGCACTGGCATCGCTTAGGATATAAAGGCCAGATGCCGTGATACGGCCCAAGACAGCACCGCGTGGATAGGCTGCACCACCTGTGATGGTTTCAATGCGTTGGACTGCAGGAAATTCACCTGCAACCAGATTATCCGGGGTATAGCCACCTTGGTCGGTAAAGCCTCCGGCATGATTAGAATATGCGTTCATATCGATTTCTCCTTATCGTTAGTAGGTTGCCAGACGCTTGGCGACAGCTTCCTCGCTGTCATCCTCGGCCTCGGGTGACGGGGTGATTTCAGGATTGGGCGTTGCTTCCATCGCTGCACTAAAACCCGACACATCATCGCGTGTGGGCGTTTCAAGTGGCGCTTTGGATAAAACCGATACAGCGGCTTCCACCTCCATATCGGTTTCAAAAGCCAGATGCTGTGCTAGCAATGTGCGTGCATTGGCCTCATCATGAGACAGAATGCCTTGCACACGGCTGCGCTCGGTTGCGACACCTTGATTGACCGCATCTTGTTCAAGACTGGCCGTTAAATCGGGATAAGCCTCCCGCAGGCTTTGGATATCATCCATGCTTTTCTCCTGTTGGTTTGGATTGATAGAATGCGGGGAAGGCTCTGAGACCGGATTGCCGCTGAGTTCACTGAGGAGCTTTTCAAAAGAGCCGATACGGTCGGCCAGACCTTGCTTTACAGCAGCATCCCCAATGAACACATCGCCACTGCCGTAATGGTTTTGCACGTGGCTGGAGGCCACGCCGCGATACTTGGCAACCGCATCCACAAACACACCAGCCATCGCATCAATGCGCTTTTGCAAACGGGCGCGACCATCATCCGTATCCGGATCAAGCCGTTTATAAGGGCTTTGTGAAGACACGACTTCCACCGCATCCTCGCCCTTATTGCCGCGATAAACACCGACCACGCCAATCGAGCCAAGAGCACTGGTTTTTGAAACCACGATCTCGTCAGCTGCGGCTGCGATCCAGTAGGCACCGGAGGCCGCATCGCCAGAGGCATAGGCGACAATGGGCTTAACCCCGCGTGCCTCATGGATCATGTCAGCAAATTCGGCGCAGCCATTCACTTCACCGCCCGGTGAATCGATGTTCAAGACAATGGCTTTCACATCGGGGTTCTCGACCGCTTGCGTGAAATCCTTGGCCAACAATTCATAAGAAGATGCGCCGCTCACCTGCGTAAACAGGTTGGCGTAACGAAAAAGCGGCCCAACCACTGGCAGGACCGCTATTCCGTCTCGCATCTCAAGGCGATAACTGTTTTGTAGTTCTCGCCCCAGTTTCGCTGCGACCGCTTCAGGCGGTGCGTTCTGCCTTGCGGCGATATCCAAAATTGTTGTCAGCGCCGATGATGTGATTGCCCAAGGCTCATCAGCCGCTTTATTCCATACTCTCATCTTTATCATCCTGTTTTAATGTTGCGACCATGGCCGGGGTGCTCAAGCCAAGCTCTTTCATCTTGGCTTGTTCACGCGCACGTTGTTCCAGCACTTCTTCCCAGTCCAAGCCTTGTGAGGCACATTCTTCTTCCAAAGTGGAGAGTCCGTTTTCCATGCGGATGCGTGAGGCTTCGGCTTCTTTGACCGGATCAATCCAGCCGCGACCGGGGCCAATCCATTTAGAGCGTGTCCATGCAGCGCGGTTTTGATAAAAGCCGGGAGCCTCAATCAGACCTTTGCCAATCGCTTCCTCCAGCCACAATTCATAAACCGGGCGTGCCCAGTAGGTTGCAAGCCATTGCCTGCGCCCCATGAAAAACCGCCATGCTTCCATAAGTGCGGCTCGCGCACTGGAATAGTTGGTTTTGGAAAAGTCCTTCATCAGCAATTCAAACGGAATGTTTAAGCCCGTTCCGATATGCCGCAGTACATTTTCAACAAACTGCCCGTATCCGCTATTGGGGCGGCTTGGCGTGAAAGGTGAGACCTTATCGCCGGGAAAAACCGGGATAATGGCACCGCCTTGCAAACGGACTTTCCACTCATTGCGGGCGGCGATGTAATCATCCACGCTGCCACCAAACATTTCACCGATGGCCTCACTATCAAGCGGGGTTTCAATGAATGCCGCGATCATGGCATTGACCACAGCCGCTTGCAGTTCGCTACGCTCATAATGATCAAGCATTTTGAACAACGGCATGATGCTGGTCAGAAGCGGTTTGCCTCGGCTTTGTCCACTGCGTTCCAGATCGGCGATGTGCAGCACACGGCGGCGACCGAATGGCGTTTCTACCGGGATGCGTTGCCAATCTTTTTCTGATCCTGCCGATAACAAATAATCACCGGGATGGTTTTTTCTGATCCAGTAGGCTTTCGCGGCCCCATAGCTATCAATTTCAATACCGCCGCGCAGCAACTTGGAATCAGGTTTGCCATCAGGATTACTGAGGCGATCTGGCTCCACCAACTGCAGCACTGTTGAAAACCGACGCTCTTTTAGCCAAAGCGGCAAGGCCAAGGCTTCACCATTGAGCATGGATGAGCGGAACACCTGCGATGTTAATCCGGCAAAAGTCAGGGACTTTGCCGCATCACAATCCGTGGTTTCAGCCCAACTGCGCCATAATGATTCCACATGGCGCGACCATTCATCTGCCCATGCTTTGTCCTTTCCCAATGATTTGTAATCAGGCTGTGCTGCCAATCTCAGTCCGGTACCGACAACATTATCCGTCAGGGTCTGAAATGCACCGGAGGCCACGCCGTGATTGCGAACAAGGTCGCGTGAGCGTGATACCAATGTGCCAAGTTCTGGAATTAAATCACTATCGGCAGATCCGGCAGGTGGCAGCCATGATGCCAGCTCTCTGGCAGACAGGGATGCTGCCCGATGTGCGGTATCTGGCTGACCATTGCTTTTTGTCATGTTTAAAACTCCACATAAATTGCCTTACGACCGGAACCTCCCTGTTTGCGTCTGATTTCCAGCTTCAAATGGGCAATGTATTTTTCAAGCTTGGGCGCATCTGCTGTCTGATAAGTGACAGCGCCATACCCGCCGATATTGACCGAGACTTCCTTGCCACCTGTCATCAGCAGGTGATAGGCGTTTTCAGCTTCACCAAGACGGCTTTGTAATGTGGCCAAATCTGTCATTACGGTTCCTTACAAATACGGATCGTCAGCCATCTGAACAGGCCGCTGTTTCAAGCGCTCATTCAAAGCCGTTGGTTCCTTTGTTTCTATTGGTTGGGTTTGACTCTGAGCCGCTGGCAAAGGCTTGCCCAAGACTTCCTCCAGCTGCAGCCAATGACGCTCTGAAAAACGATCCAATCCATAAATACTGGCGGCGGCGCGTGCATACACCCGGCAATCAAGCGCCTCATTATTGCGGGTGGGGTCTTTCTCCCACACAGCGCGGGGATAACCGCGATGCACCCGGATAATGCGTTTCTCAGCCGTCAGCTGTTTGAAATATTCTTCCGCATATTGCGGAAAGTGACAGCTTCCTGCCGGATATGGCATACCGTCTTTCAATTCAGCCTCTGAGGGCCAGTCCAGTTTCAGCCAGCGGTAAAGTTCAACCTTGGCCACCGGGCCGGAAACATTCCACACCCGAAGACCGCGCCTGCGACCGCCAACATCGGCTTTTGAGACGCTCAAAATAAGCGCTGTATCCCGATCTTGACCTTTGATCGCCACGACAGTGCGCGGCTGGCTAGCTCTGGCACCACCAGCGCCCCAAACAGCTTGGGGATGGCCTTTGGCCCATGCATAGACATCCTGCGTGGCATAACCAGAATCCACCGCCATCACGCGGATGGGCATGGTGTGTCCGGTTTCATGCGGCCAGTCTCGGCGCAAAACATCTTCGAGTTTTTGCCACACATCGCGGCGGGCGGTATCACCATCCAGCACAATGTAGTCAACGGACCAGCTTTGTTTATCGCGGCCCCAAGCAACTACCTCACATTCAAGACGGTCTTTTTGGACATCCACACCTGCGGTTAAAAATAAGCCTGTCTTGGGCACAACACCTTGCGCGTAAGTTTCCCGCCGCGCATAAAGTCGTTCCCAGTCTGGCGCTTCATGTTCTTCTTCAAACGGCTCACCCAGCACCGTGTTGACGAAACTTTTCATCAACTCTGGATGTTCCTTGGCTTGCTCAAACATTGCCGCTGCATCAGACCAGCTGAACCATCCGACCGGGCTATAAAGGGAAGACAGGTGATAACCAACTGTCTGTCCATCACCTTTGGCTGTTGCCATCCACTTGCCTTTGGCAAGCATCTCTGTTTTGTGATGCTCTGCGATTAGTTCCTCGCAAGATTCACATTCATACATGACATCTGAAGGCTTGCCTTCAGCCCAGCGGAGCTGTGAAAACCTTAAGGGCTGCTCATGACCGCAATGAGGGCAAGGAACATGGAAATAGCGTTGGTCTGAATTGTCAAATTCTCGGGCAATGCGCGATAATCCTTTCAATGTTGGTGTGCTCACAAGAAAAACCTTACGTCGCCCCTGAAATGTAGCGCTCCGGCGTTCTGCCAATAAAATCGGATCGCCTTCACCCTCGACATCGCCGGGATAACCATCCACTTCATCCATAAACAGATACCGCGCAGGCATGGACCGCAGTCCCACAGCCGAATTCGCGCCTGTCATCACCAGAACACCGCCCGGAAACTCTTTTGACAACACGGTGTTGCCGGAATCTCTTGAGCGTGCAGGCTTCACCCGCGCTTTTAATTCCTTGGAATCTTCCAAAAGCGGATCAATACGCTGTTTGGAATTCCGTTTGGCCATCTCCACGGTTGGTGCCACAGCCATCATCGGGCCGGGTGCCATATGAATGACGTAACCAATCCAGTTATTTCCAGCCTCGGTCCCGCCGATCTGAGCCCCTTTCATGAACACAACGCGCTGTGCCCGTTTATGGGGCGAGAGCTGATCCATGATTTCGCGTAAATACGGTGTGCGTTCTGTGCGCCAGCGACCGGGTTCGGCGGCAGCCTTGGGGGATAGAAAGCGATATTCATCCGACCATTCAGAAATAGTCATAAAGGCATCGGGCTTTAATCCTTCAAACCAAGCCTGTTCAAGTGTTTGCGATCCATCGTACAAAGTGCCGTCATATCCATTATTGTTTGAAGTTTGCTCTGATACCTCCAAGTTCTTCCAAGTGTTCACGGACATAACGCTCCAACGTCACATGTAATTGGTGGGCATCGGTCTCGAGTTCTGCTGCCATTTGGCTTGAAATCCTTGCAGGCCATGTTTGCCATGCATCGCGTTCTTGACGCGCAAGCCGAAACACATGGGCAATGGCCTCATTTCGGTCGATAAGCTCACCCTTTAATTGCTTGAGGCGCACCCGGTTAGTTTGCGCCTTTAAAACCTCATTGGCGGTTTTGGCCTGCATGTAGGTCGTGCCACCCGATGAAAACGGTGTACCGCTTTCCTTCAAGGTTTCTTCAACGGCTTCTACCGCAGCCGCAGGCACTGGCTTGGTCTTTGCCGTCCGCTTTGTTTGTGGCTTCGCCGTGTTGGATGACCATTCCCGATCAGCGCGTTCCACATCAATCGTGCCATCGGGTTCAGCAGTAATTCGGCCTTGTTTCAGTGCCTTTCTGACGGCGGTGTCGCTGACACCGCGCTGTCTTGCATATTCTCGGATCGATACGCCCATATTCTTCGATTAATCCCTTGAATTGACTTGATAAGCCTTGGTTTCCAAGCGTTCATGAACATGTCAACGAGCAAAGAAGCAACCATGACAAACCACATAAAAAACACCCAAAAAGACCAAATACTGGCGCAGATCGCCAAAGACGAGCTGCACCTTGAAACCTTGGAGACCCGCAAGAGCGATAGCCTCGATTTTCACGACTGCGCGGTCTGGTCCATCAAGGCCGCATTAGAAGCAGCTTATGAAGCGGGCCAACAATCTACCGCCAATGGAGGTAAGTAATGAGTAAGACCACCAAACAAGCACAGATCATCGAAACACTCAGCACCAAGGAAGGAGCTAGCATCGATGAGATGATGAAACTGACAGGTTGGCAAAAACATACGGTGCGCGGTGTTTTATCCCGGGTCATCAAAAAGCTCGAAGGCTTTGAGCTGAGCTCAGAAAAACAAGACGCTGACCGCCGTTACTACCTTAAACCAACCGAGAAAAAGGAGACACAAGCATGAGCAACCAAAATCCCATTATCAATAACGCCATCCAAGCCAACATGAACGCCATGCGTGACATGCTGGAAAAAGCGGCCACCCTCGCACAAGAGGGCTGCGGTTACATGGATGACGGCAATCGCAACGCTGCCATCGGCTCAATCATTGATCTTGATCGACTGCTTGGCGATGCCAAAGCCTTACACGAAGCATCACTCGCCCTCCACAGGCAGTGAGGCTTCTGCCTTGCTTCCAAGGCGGTCTTTTTCAACAGCCTTGAAGTCCTGATCGGTACCAGATAGCGTTGCCTGTAATCCGGTCATTTCTTGCCAGCGACGCACAATCACATCCACATATTTAGGATCAAGCTCAATCAATCGCGCTTGTCGCCCTGTATGTTCTGCAGCAATGAGTGTAGAGCCTGAACCGCCAAAGGGATCGAGCACAATATCCAGTGTCTTGCTGGAATTTTTAATCCCGCGCACCACAAGATCAACAGGCTTCATGGTCGGGTGCAGATCGTTCTTCTGCGGTTTGTTATAAAACCAGACATCACCTTGATCACGCGCACCGCACCAGTAGCGGTCATTGCCATCTTTCCATCCATAGAGGATAGGCTCATATTGGCGCTGATAATCAGAGCGGCCAAGGGTGAAGGTGTTCTTCGCCCAGATAATAAAGGTTGACCATTTCCCACCCGCATTGCGGAAGGCGCTTTGCAGTGTATCCAGCTCACTGGAACTCATGCAGATGTAAAGAGCACCCTTGGTATGAGCCAACATATTTTTGCAGGCTGCGGTTAAAAATGCCTCAAAGTCATCGCCCAGATTATCGTTCATAATCTTGCGTCCGGCTTTGGCTCCACCTTTAGAGCGCAGCTTGTCCTTGGCCGTATCGCCGTAATTCACATTATAGGGCGGATCGGTAAAGACCATATCGGCCAGCTCACCACCCATCAGTTTTTTCATGTCGGCTTCGCTTGTGGAGTCGCCGCAGAGCAAACGGTGCTCACCCATAATCCAGATATTGCCTGTACGGCTGACAGGGTTTTCCTGTACTTCTGGAATGTTTTCATCAAGTGCGGCTGCTTCATCGTCATTCAATGATGCCAATAAATCATCCAACTCCACATCGTCAAAACCCAGCAGATCAAGGTCAAAGTCCTCATTTGCTAGATTTTGTAATTCCAATCGCAGCAATTCTTCATCCCATCCGGCATTCTCGGCGATTTTGTTATCGGCAATCACCAAGGCGCGGCGCTGATTTTCTGTCAGGTGATCCAGCTTGATGGTCGGAACGGTTTGCAGGCCCAGCTTCTTGGCAGCCATTACACGACCATGCCCTGCGATGATGACATTATCGCCACCCACCAAAACAGGGTTCACAAATCCAAATTCAGCAATCGAGCCTGCAATCTGTGCGACCTGTGAGTCGCTGTGTGTGCGGGCGTTGCGGGCATAGGGAACCAGCTGCTCCAGCGCTATTTGCTGAACATTCAAATCCATTGTTAAACCTTTTTATGTGTTAGTGGCGTGCGAACCCGGGTGCGAACTGCGAACCTCTTTTGCCGCCCTGACGCTAGCGAAATACTGCGCCCAGCCCGCCCGCATACGTTCCAGCCGCAGGAAGGACCCGTGACTTGGTATGCGTGAAATTTGGGAGGGGAAAATAGAGCGGCGGTGCATTGGGTGCATGTCTGCCGATTATGCCTTTCAGGATAGCCAAAAATGTTGCAAGTGTCGAATGCTAATGTGTTGCAACAGCTTACTTCTGTCCTGCATTCAAACGCGCAGCAATTTTAGCCAGCGCGATACTCCATTTACGCCATGCTGTGCTGCGGTCACAGCCAAGCTCCCAGCAGATCGTTTTCCAAGGCTTACGTGCAGCGCGGTGCCAGATCAATTTGCGCTCGTTAACCTCCACCCAAATGGCCCAGCGCAAGGTTTGTTCCATGCGGGTGATTTGATCAGGGGTTGCACGAAGGCGCAGTGGCATCGGCTCACTCGCATCGATTTCCTCCTGCGTTCTGATAACATCAGGCCATGAGTTGAAATAGCCTTGCACGCGAACGGCGGGTAATCTGTTCAGCGTTGTAATTGCTTCTTCAAATTGATTAGCCACGTCTTTTTCTGTCCAGTTTTGATCCATTGCGTTCCTCCTTAGTTGTTATTGATTTCATTTAAAATTCCTGCATATCCTGCGACATCAACCATGCTGTCATGATGCTTGGAATTGCTGTTTAGTCGAGCTAACTTCAGCTCAATCAGGCAGAGAACAACCTGTGCGGCGGTTACCTCTGTACCCAATGTCAGCGACCAGCGTTTGGCCACGTTTTCGAATAGTGGCTGGGGTGATCCGTAGCTTTCACCACGCTCTGCCAGTGTCCGTGTCGCTTGCTCCAAAAGTCGGTTGGCATGTCTCATGACTGGCCTCCCATCATTTGCTCACGGGCAAAATGCAGGAGAGCCAGCGCATCGGCTTCGTTGTCATCCTCGGGATGATGGCCAAGGGCTTGGACGGCAGCGATAACGGCCTGTTTCCCAGCATTGCCTTTGCCAGTGATGAACTTCTTGATCGTGCCGACCGGAACGCCTTCGTAAGGGATGCTGTGCTCTTCACACCATGCGGTGAGTGAAGCCAGAAAGCCGCCATAAGCATGGGCTGCATCGACACCAAGATGCCTGCGGACTTCTTCGAAATAGACCGCATTGATCTCGCCCGACACATCGCGGGTTTCATTCAGCCAGCGTTCAAAGCGCAGGTAACGCATACCGCCACCCTCAAAACGACGGGGACGAAAATGCGCTGTGCCGCTCATGATGCGTCCATGTTTGTTGGAGAGCGCCCATCCGGTAGCTGTCCCCAGATCGAGACTGAGCAAAATGGGTTGGTCATTTTCAGTTTGTCGGAAATTCCGACGAACTGAAGTATTCCGGGATTTCCGGATAACTGAATCGGGGTTGGTTTTTTCCATGGAGACCTCCTGTTTGGTTGTTGGGAAAGATGAAATGAGCACACACAAAACCCTCGACTGGGGAGAGTTGCCCCCATAGGGGCACTCTCTCCCGTAGGGAGAGGGGGTCTTTTTCCTAAACACTTCCAAACTGGCTAAGCCTTGAAATAAAAGGCTTTCCCACCAGTTTGGGCAGTTTGGAACGAAACTGGATGACCAAAACTGGAATCTGGCACGAAACTGCGCTGAAACCGTTGATATGGCTGGCATTTTCCAGTTTTGGCAGATTTGCTGCAGTTTCAGATTGGGCCGAAACTGCTCCAGTTTGGGAGCGCATAAGACCATTTTTCCTGGGTGGGAAAATTGGTTTTTGCAGGTGTTTTGGGACTGGTTTGTCATGCCTGATCCTCCTCGTCATAAATCCACACGCGAGGGTTCTCGACAGGCAGGACGGCGGCTGTCTGACGGCATTTGTAATGGGTTGGATAGACCGCTTGCAGCTTGGTAGAGACTTCGCCTGTGTGCGGATCGACCATCTCTTCACCAGTGCCAAGATGCATATCTTCAACGCACAAAAATCCGTATTTGGTGCGAGAGGGACTGCTCAGACCGTAATTGTCTGCATTCTTGAAAAACTTGACGTAGCCCTTGGTGGAGAGCACATCCAAGCGACCACGAATGGTGTCTTTGCCGCCAAGTCCGGCGCGGTTTTCAAACGCCTGACAAAACTGGTTCATGGTGTAGACACGACCAGCGCGGGATTCTGCATAGATGATTTCAAGGATGACATCGCGCTTGCGACGGCGCTCCGCATCCAGCTTTTGACCATAGTCACGATTGACCAAACGATCCGAGCTGTATTCCATCTCTTGCCACGCACCATCAACCTTATCGATCACCTTTGAGCGCAGGCGCGGGCCGTTTCGCAGTTCAAAAATCAGCTGACGATAAGACTGGTTTTCGTCCGGCTGGAACATGATCAGCCCGGTGGTGTAATAGCCTCGCAAGCTGCTGGCACCGGAGAGTGCCTGAAACGGATCTTCTTCCAGCTGCTTCTTTTGGATTTTGCGTGTGTGGTGGGCAAGGATAATCCCGGCATCGGGGTTGACGGCATCACGCAGGGCATCGAGCCGCTGCTGCAAGAAAAACAGCATGGCGGCATTGTCATTTTCACCTGCATCACCTTCGCCGCCGTCAAACACATTACGCAGTGGATCAACGACGATAATATCAACGCCCAGATCACTAAAATGGCTGCGAATGGCCTCACATGTGGCGGCCACGCCATGCTCATTGAGCAGCATCTTGAATTGCGGTGTAACGACCAGATTTTTGCGGACCAGCGGCAGCAGGTTTTTATCAAACGCCATGTTTTGCAGGCGCTCGCGCAAATAGTGGTAGCCAATCTCTGCCTGCAGATAAAATATCCGCAAGGGGCGTGGTGGCTTCATACCAAGAAATGGAACACCTGCCGCCATATGGGCCAGCAACGAGAGCAGAAAATCACTCTTGCCGACCTTGGGCGCACCACCAAAGACCATCAGCCCACCCGGCGTTAACACACGCGGTAGGATTAAATCTTCCGGCATGGGCGATGTGTCATCCAGAAAATGCCCAACCGTGAAGGCAGGCACAGCGGTGACAGCAGCTTTTTCGGTTTTGATGCACGCAGCAATAAAGGCGCGTATGTCCAAGCCCTCAGCAACCGCATCGGCTGCGTCCCATTTCTCGGGCTTATCGTTTGGTACATCCAAAACGGTGAGCGAAGCGGCAATGCCTTGTGTGCCAAGATATGTGCTGACAGCCTCGGCATAAGCGCGGCCAGCTTCATCATGATCCGGCCAGATCAGCAGGTGTTTGCCTTTGAGCGGTGACCAGTCTGTTTTTTCGGGCGGGGCTTTAGCGCCATTCATTGCGGTTGTGGCTGTGATGCCATGAGCCATCAAAGCTTCTGCCGCTTTTTCACCTTCGACCAGCACCACATGCTGATTTTCCTTCAGGCCCGGCTGATTAAAGAGCGGTCTTGGGGTGGGAGCGCGGTGTTTTTTTGCCAGCACATCCCATGGCCTGAATTCCTTGCCGTCATCTGTGTCATAGCGATAAACGCAGGCGATTAGTTTGCCATCGCCATCCAGATAGTCCCATTTGGCCGTGTGTGGGCCAAGCTCATCCTCGGGGATATGTTTTGCAGGTTTACTTTGAGAAACAGGTATCGACGCAGGTGAAGGCGAAGACAGGCCAAGCCATTCACTGGCTGAGCTGACCACTTGCGGGAATTGATGTTTGGTATCCAGATTGTGACACGCAGCCCATAGATCAAAGATGTCGCCACCTTCGCCCGTGGCAAAATCATGCCACATGCCAGCCTTACCGCTATTCAGCTCTACCTTGAGGCTGTCACCTTTATTGCCTTGAATATCACCGATCTCATACACGCCACGCTTTATGTGGCCTGCGGGCAGCAAATAAGACAAGACTTGATCCAGACGTCCAATCAGTTGCTGACGAATATCATCCGTAGGAACGGCAGTGTCTTTAAATTCCGGATATTGGCTTGGCGCATCGTTGAAATCGGACCAGCTTTCTGTCATGCAGGCACCTCCCAACAACGGTTGCGGTAGGCACAGAAACGACATTCAAAATGTTCAGGATCAGCGGTATGACGCGGCAATAATTCACCAGAATCGGCTGCTTTTAAGATGGTAACCGCACGATCACTGACCTTTTGAGCAAGGCTCGCATCAAAAGGAACAAGCTCAAAATGCAGCTCTGCCGTATCTTTGTTAATGGCCGTAAATAGTGCCGGGTTCTTGCTGATGCCCGGCACACTGCCTTCCATATAGGCTTGGTAGGTGGCCATCTGCGCGGCATAGACAGGTTTTGATTTAGCAACGCCGCGTTTGACAGTGTCTTTCCATGACTTGGCATTGAGCGACTTGCACTCCCAAAGCATCGGGAATGTGAGGCCCAGCGCCTCGGGTGCGCCATTAATAATGCCGTCAACATGACCACGGATACGGCCATCAGCGACCGAGAACCCGAATTGATAGCCATTTGGCTTTTCAGTGAAGAGCTCAAACCCGGCAAGACGCAGCCAGCGAATGGCCAGATCTTCAAACACATGGCCTGCAGCAAATATCCGCAAGGTCTGGCCGGAAAAACCTTCGTCTTTGGCTGTGTTGGTATATTCGTATTGTAATTTGCGGCTGCAGTTTTCCCCGAGGCGAGAAGCCCCCAGATAATCGCGTTCTGGCTGGGCTTTATGTTCCGCGCACAGTGCCTGATCAATTAATTCAGACACACGCTCGGTAAAACTGGGCCTGTGATTAAAATCAAGCATCTAAAACGGAATCTCCTCCGAACCCTTCGAGAGCTCGTCCATGTAAGCGGTCACGACGACTTCGATCAGCGTCAGGACCTGCTCACGGGTTAAATCTTGGAAGGCTTTGTCAGTGCCAATCTCGGCGACATATTCGCCAAGGGGACGCAGAGCCTTATTCATGCAATCACGTTCAAAATCGGTGGGATCAATCATGCTGCGATCCTCCCGTTTTCAATGACCTGACGGATGGCCGTGTTGTTAAACCGCATGGTCATCAGCGCGGATGCCTTGTAACGGGTCAGGCTGTAATCATTGCGATATTCAGGAGGGAGGTGACGCAGCTGTTTTTCGGTGGCAGGCTGGTGCAACCAGTTCTTGGTTTTGTGAGCAGCGCTTTCGGTTTCAAACAGGTTAATCCAGTCATCGGCAGCGGCGAAGCACACAATACGTTCACCCGCAGCCAAGAGCTTAACCGCATGGTTTTTGCGACCACCAACGGCGTACCATTCGCCATCGCGGTAAAAGACGCCGCCCCAAGCCTCAAAGCCGGTTGCAATGAAATACTGATCATCACCACGCAAATCGCACCAAAGGAAGCTGGAGCGTTTGAGAATGTCGATCTCCGTCATGTGGAAATCGGCGGTCTGTGTGGTGTCAGCCTCGGGCTGGCCTTCCCAGATATAGCCACACAGCGGACATTCCTTACTAGCGAGCGGCACATCAGCGCCGCATTCCGGGCAGTCTTTATAGGGCGCATCACCTTCAATGAACTGGTCGTCCAGCTGGACTTCCTGTTCCAGCGAGCCATGCATCAGTGTCGATGTGCCAAAGTCCAGCACAACGCAGTCTTTTTTGATGATGCCGGGAAACTCAGCCGGATCGACTGTTCGCAACCCACGCCCAATCATCTGGATCATGGTAGATTTGTAAGAGCTTGGTCGCAGTAAAACGATGCAGGATGTTGGCGGGTGGTCCCAGCCTTCGGTCAGTACCGCGACATTCACGATGACTTGCAGATCGCCTTTGCTGTAAGCTGCCAAGGTATCAGCGCGATCTGTCTCACTCATATCACCCCAGATCATGCCTGTGGCGATGCCCGCACTGATAAAGCTGGCCATGACATCCCGCGCATGCTCAACGGTCGAGCAAAATACGACGGTTTGGCGGTCTCCGGCTTTTTCTTTCCAGTGCTGAACCACCGCATCATTAATCGGGCGTGTGTTCATGATGTCGGCAACCGCGCCCATATCATAATCAAGGGCGGTTTTACGGACTTTGCTCAGCTCTTCCTGAACACCGACATTCATGACAAAGGTGCGTGGCGGCACAAGGTGACCGGAAGCGATCAACTCTTTAACCGTGATCTGGTCCGACACATTGGAGAAGATTGGGCGCAGACCTTTTTTATCTCCACGGTTAGGCGTGGCAGTCATGCCCAGTAGCTTCATCTTCGGGTTGAGGCGCTGTGCGTGCTCAATCACCCGCATGTAACTGTCGGCCCGGGCGTGATGGGCCTCATCAATCACCAATGCATCAAGCGGCGGCAAGGATTGCAGGTTGCTCTCCCGCGATAGTGTTTGCACCATGGCAAAGGCCACTTGGCCATCCCAGCTCTTTTCATTCGCATTGAAAATGCTGGTGGAAAGTGATGGGTTTACGCGCTTGAACTTACCTTCATTTTGAAAGGTCAGCTCATCACGGTGAGCAAGCACACAGGCACGTTCAATATCGCGGTCAAACATGCGTCCCAGCACTGCTGAGAGCATGATCGTCTTGCCTGCACCTGTCGGCGCAACCGCAAGCGTATTGCCATGGGTGTAAAGCGCATCAACGGTCTTGGAGACGAGCTCCTTTTGTCTTGGTCTGAGTAACATGCCGTCCCCTTATCATTGCGCCCATGACGGCAGGTTGCTGGCAGAACTAACAGATGCGGACTGATCACTATTGGACTGCGGCGCAGAAGCTGCACCGGATACAGCGCCCATAAGAGAGGCGTATTCCTTGTTGTCCGGTGTGATGGCCAGTTTGATGGCGTTCTTGTCGTCACCGTTCTGGTCTTTCTCAATATCGATACGGGCAGCAAACTCGACACCATCCAGATCACCAAGGCCGTTGATACGGCGAGCATTCTGGGCGGCTGGCGAATTATCCTTGTTGGACACGCCGCGAGAGGAGTTCAGAATCCCTTTGATAAAGGCACGACCAATATTGGACCAGTCCGGTCCTTTGGCGCTGTAAAGCCCGATTAGGCTCCAGATTTTGCGGCGGGCATATTTGCCTTCCAGCACCACAAACTCGCAGTTCAAATAGACTGCCCCCGTGGTATTGCTGCGCGTGGCCCAGCCACCCGTCCAGCCTTGTGATGCATCATCATGGCCGCCGGGCTTAATGGTCATACGGACCTTAGCCAGCGTTCCTTTGGGGATGACATCAAATCCGCTTTGATCATCTGCACTATTAAAATCGTTCCAACTCATTCTTGGCCTCCTTGTGTTTCGTTGTTTTCTTGGGAATCAGGGGTGCTGCTGGCAGGCGCGTCTTGTTCAATTGAGAACGTGAGGCGTTCGGCAGCAGGCTTGGCTTTGCCCGCAATTTTCTGCATGAGGCGGCCAAGATGGGGTTCTTCCATCAGATCAAGACGACCGGAACGATCCTTGGCCGGATATCCGGCATCATTGATGGTGTGGCAGATAAAGGCGCGGAATGACTTGCCTTCGGGGCTTGTCATCTCGGTCATGGTGATGACCTGATCGACAATACCGGGAAGCTCTAATGCAGTTTTGCTGCCTTCAATTTGCGGCTGGAAGAAACGGCGATTAAAGTCGTCGATCTTTTCGTCCAAGATGCCGACAAACCAGATATTCTTGCCGCGTGTGTGTTGGAGATGAGTAAGCCACGCGATCATTTCCTGACCATGCAGGCCATAAGCACCACGGGTATCAGGTTTGCCTGTTTTGTCAGAAAATGCCTGTGGCTGGCCCTTGCACCAGTTGAAACACAAGCGTCCCGCAACGGTGATACTGTCGATGAAGATTGTGTCGTATTTATCCAGCGCACTATTATTTGGATTATTGGCATCACCATACTTGGCCGTGACGGCATCATAATGGGCTTGGCTGTATGGCTGTTCATCACGCAAGGCCGGGTTTGGGCCGCCAATAAAGGCTGCAATATCACGGCAGTCCTGCCATGTGCGCGGACGGATGGTATCGCCTTGCCAACCTTCGATAGCCAGATCACCAGCCTCAAGATCAAAGAACAGCGTCTTTTCTGCAGGCAGCGTCCAGAGCAGTGATGTTTTGCCAATACCGCTTTTACCGAAGATGCATCCTTTAATGCCCTTGGTTTCTTTCAAGCGTTCATCGGCTGAGATGATAGGAAGGCTCATTGGGCACCTCCTTTGCGGGAGAGTGCATCCACAATGTTTTCAGCACCTAATGCGCCTTTGGCACGCGCTTCTGTGTAAAGCTCACGGATGGCAGCCAAGCGCTTATAGATGGCGCTTTGTTCTTTATCCAAAGCCTGTGCGGCAAAGGCCAGATCATCCAGCGTTGCCTCATGGATTGGTTTGGTTGTGTCTTCTTCTATGGCACCAAGCGCCGGAATTTGAATAAATGCCGGAACATATTTGGCGTAAAGGCTGTCTTTAATCAGCTTTTGTAACGATGGTTTAAACATGAAACCTCCTTGATTTCGTGGGTTAAAAATTGCTCTTTGGTCGTGTCGTTTCGGCTGCCGGGTTCTGACGCCGCCCAAAGAGCAAAGCGGTCGCGGTATTTCCTTGTGGGGTCTTGTATTTCCGCGAGAACCCGGCATGTTTTCTTGCCTTCAAGGAGTTACTTACCGAGATGGCTCAAAAACTGTCGGCGGCTCAGTGCAGATATTCCGCAAAGCCACGCTCCTTCAGCGATCCGCGTAGTTCGGACAGCGTCCCGTAGAGGGTCGAGCGTGGGGTTTTGGTTTTGCGTGAGATTTCACTGATGCTTAGCGTCCGTAGATCAACCAGCAGCAACACCAGATGCGGCGGCATCTGCTGAACCGCTTGTTCAAGGTCGATTTGAAGATCGCGGCTGGTCAGATCTTCCGTTGCAGGATCAGGCAAGGCGTTGTCTTCGCCGTCCTTGTCCTCCAGCCATGCATCGAGTGAAAAATCACTGATGCCGGACCCACGCTTTTGGGCGCGGGCGGCCTCAATCAGGCTGGCGCATTTGTGGTTGAGGATGCGGTCAACAAAGGTCGACCATTTTGCTTTTTCGGGATCATAAGCCTGCTTGCGGGATAGATAATCCAGCATTAGCTCTTGCTCGAGGTCCTCGACTTCTACGCCATGAATGGCGGAATGCCGCATCAGGCTGCGTGCGTGATAACGGACTTGGTTTACGACATAAGGATGGATTCCTTCATAGTTGTTTTTGCTCATGGTTTTCGTCTCCAGTTGCGGTTAGCCGCCACGCGGGCGGGTCAACTGGGACTGGCGAAAACTCACTGGAGGCCCTGAAAATCAGTGCGTTACTCAAGGCGCAAAAACGAAAAAAGCCCCGACATGCGGGGCTTTGGTGGGTGCGAATTTTTTTGAAAAAAATTTCAGGGTGTCGGTGAAATTTCACCGAGATGCATAAATAATGATGTAGGATGTTAAAAATTTAAGAGGTAAATAACTATGACAGAAGATGATTTAACTTACTCAATGAAACACAGCTTTGCTGAGTTTCAAAAGCTCTTGAATAGTATCGATAAACAAAAAATAAACAGTTCTGTCGGGCTTTATACCTATCAAGAAATGCTGCGATTTCACTCAATTGCAGGAACCATTCTTGAGAACTTTAAAGATGTTGCAAATTCTATAGATCAAAGGAATATAACCCATCCATTGCTACGGTCACTCTTGGAAGGGTGGATTTGGATTGCATATATTCATTGGGAAAATGATGAAAATTCGAAGCAATCACGTTTTGAAGAACTCATGAACGGATTCAAAACTGAATATCACAAGCTATTTAATGACCCAACCTTGCCTCGTAAAAATGAATTGCCAGCTATCCCTACAAATGCAGATTGGCGTCCGTTGAGTAAATCTGCAAGTGGGTTGAAAGAACCTAAAAATGCAAATGATATGCTTGTTAGCCATGAAAAATGATCACGGTGATAGGTTGGACTACTTATATTTCGCATACAGAATAATGAGCTTTGATACACATGCGAAAGCAGCTGAGCCTCTGTTTTTAGAGGCATTCCAAAAACCATGCTCTTTCAGTTTTATTCACCCCGATAAAATTATCAATTTAATCGCTAATCACTACATAGGGGTGATAAAGACTCACCTTGCTACTCTGTAAACCCAAAATGCTTTAATTGCTCATCCCAAATATCGGGAAATGGGGTTTGCATATCTTGTAGGCTTAACTGGCGCGGCTGTGTGCCGTCCAATATGGCTTTTTTAATCTGGGGGGCGAGTTGATTGAGGCGCAGTATCCGCGACATATATGAGGAATTGATCTGGCGTTGGCGCGACATGTCATCAATGGATTTATAGCGCCCCGTATCAAGCAGGCTTTGCCAGTAATAGGCTTTGGCCAAGGCCGTTACGAGTGTTTCGTCTTGTTTTGGGGCTTCTTGGGGCGGGGTCATTTGATAGCCTTCGGGCAAAATAATCATCTTCTTACCACCGCATTTCTTGATCCGCATAGGCACCCGAATCGAAATGGTATTGTTCGCCATCATTTTTACGCATTTATCCATGCTTGCTCCTCCAGTTTTTTGGTTGAAATTCCCTGCAATCGCTTGTCTTGCTCATCCAGCTCTCGGGCCAGACTATCCATGCCTGCAGCCCTGATACGGATGTCGACAAACTCATAATTGACGATGACTTTTTCAATCATCAGCTCAAGGATGCGCTGTTTTTCTGCTGGATAGAGTTCTTTCCAGATTGGGACGATGTCATTCAGGTTGCTGTAAACCTCATGCTCCGTGATGGTCTCATCCTCTTTTTGTGCTTCGCGCCATGTTTCCATGATCATCTCCGGCGAGGCAAAAACGGCTTGAAGCTGATTCAATATCAATGCCTCCATTTCATTGGCGCTGACATTGCGAACCTTGCAATCAGGGTTGATGCCTTTGCGATAGTGCTCGCAGGTGTAATAGCGATAAAGCCTGCCACCTTTTTTACGGGTATGGCTTGCCACCAATCCGCATTCACATTCACCGCACTTTAAAAGCCCCATCAAAATGGCTTTGGTTTTCTTCCGCGTGATGGCACCTCGGTTGATGGTGTTTTCTTTCATGGTGGCGCGGACTTTATTCCACGTATCCATATCAATGATGGCTGGATGACGGCCTTCGTAGATTTTGTCTTTATGTTTGATCTTTCCGATATAGATGGGGTTTTGCAGAATCTTATAAAGACCGCCTTTATCCAGTGCCTTGCCGCCGATAACCCGTCCGTTCTTGGTTGTGCGCTTCTTGCTTAACACCCCCATGCGCGGCAACATTTTTGCCATTTCCGTTGGTGACTTGGTCATCAAAAACAGGTCGAATATTTTTCGGATGCCCTCAGCTTCATCTGGCTCAATCACAAGCTCCCGGTTTTTCACCACATAGCCCATGGGTGTGACACCCCCCATCCACATGCCTTTGCGTTTGGAGGCGGCTAATTTATCGCGGATACGTTCGCCAATTACTTCACGCTCAAACTGGGCGAAACTGAGCAGAATGTTCAGTGTCAGTCGTCCCATCGATGTGGTTGTGTTAAATTGCTGAGTAACGGAAACGAAGGACACTTTGTGCTCGTCAAACAGATCGATCAGTTTGGCAAAGTCAGCCAAGGAACGTGATAAGCGGTCAACCTTGTACACGACAACCGTATCAATCAGGCCGCTTTTGATATCGTCCATCAGGCGTTTCAAAGCCGGACGATCCATATTGCCGCCTGTGAAGCCGCCATCATCGTAATTATCAGGAAGCTGAAACCAGCCTTCATGTTTTTGTGAAGCAATGTAGGATTCACAAGCCTCACGCTGTGCATCAAGGCTGTTGAACTCCATGTCCAAGCCTTCCTCGGTGGATTTGCGCGTATAAATCGCGCAGCGTTTTTTCGGTGTAGTTGTGCTCAATGTTTGCCTCCTTGTGCTTTGTTGTTTAATCCAAAGAAGGCAGGTCCTGACCAGCTGCTGCCTGTTATGGCCAGCGCGACTTTAGACAGGCTTTTGTATAGGCAGCCTGCATATTCATAGCCTTCTTCTAAAATGGTGACCTGATATTCAATGCCCTTATATTCCCGAACCAGTTTGGTGCCGGGGATGGGCCGCTGATATTGTGTCTTGCGCTTTGGCTTGGCTTTCTTGCCTGAGCCGAATAAATCATTGGCCTGTTGTTCAATCCGGTTCTCAATCTGCGGATCAACGCCATAAGCAAGCTCCTGCAGGCGATAAGCCAGTCTGCGAACAATGTGGCTTTTATGGCCGCCGGGTGGTTCATCCTGATACACATCCCGCCATAAAGCCTTTAGGCCTGATAGCGGCATATTTGGTAGCGCGGCCACACGCGCCAGAAGTGTTTTATCCATTCTTCACCTCCTGAGATTCTGTTTTTTTCTTTTGCTTCAAGCGGAGGCGTTGCCAGCCCAAGCCGACAATATGGGCGACTTCCTTTTGCCGATCTGCATCGGACACAAGTCCGGCAGGAAGCTGGCCCAACTTGATTTGTAATCGCTCTCTTTCGGTGAGCTCTTTGTTCTCATGACTCATCAGGAACTCCTTGGTTTTTTGGTTCTTCGTCATGGGCATGAACGCTTGGAAAAACTTGTAAGTCCAATGAATTAGAGGGATGTGTTGCTTCTTTCTGACGGTTCAGGCGAATCTTTCGACGCAGGATGCCAAGCGCCAGCAAACGCGCCACTTCGGTGCGGCGATCTCGCTCATTTATTAGGTTTGGGGAAAGTGAAGACATGGGCGTTCCTCCTTGAGAATTATTGCGTCGTTCAAGGAGTTACTTACTGAAATGACTTGAAAACTGTCGGTTCAGTCAATGCTGTGCATTGAATCAAATTAGGCTTGTGAAAATTAAAAACCTAACTTATATTAGGTTATTAGCCAAAATTGAAAGGATGCTATGGAGCAACTGACAAACGCACAGAATACGCTATTACAGGCCATTGAACGCCTGAAACGTGCCATGGGGATGTCGCCCACGGTACAAGAGCTTGCTGTGGAATTGGGTGTAAAAGCGCCCAGTGTGTTTGAAGGGCTCAAGCGGCTGGAAGATAAAGGCTATATTCGCAGACAGGCGCGAAAAGCGCGTTCCATCGAAATCCTCCACGCACAAACACCGGATAAAACCAATCTGATGGCTGTTCCTGTTTTAGGGATGGTTGCGGCTGGCCAACCGATTCTCGCCCTTGAGAATCAGATTGGTCAGGTCATGGTGCCGGATAATGTGCTGCGTGGGAAATGCTTTGCGCTCAAAGTGCAAGGCGATAGCATGATCGATGCTGATATTTTCGAGGGAGATTACGTTGTTGTGCGCCAGCAACCGATTGCTGAAAACAGCGATATTGTGGTGGCCATGGTCGGCGAAGAGGCCACTGTAAAGCGGCTGAGCATTGAAGGGGAGCATATTGAACTGCGCCCTGAAAATCAGAAACTAAAACCCATCATCATAGGACAACAAGATGAACTTAAAATAATTGGGAAGGTCTTACACGTCTGCTCGGGTGTTGACACCGAGGCCCTCCTAGACGAACCCCCAAGGAGGATAACTACATGAGCACCTATAATTTACGACGTTTTGCCCAACCTGATGTTTTGAAACACATCCAGCAAGATAATCTGATTACTTTTCTGAAACGGTATGAAAGCTACCTGACCGGGCGCGGGTTCAGCTTTGAACTGAATGAAGATAATGAGCTGGATTTTGAGACACTGTGCCAAGTATTGATGAATCCATCCGAGGACATGGATATCGAGTTTGTTGAAGCCTTGTTCTTCATTCAGGAGATGTCCGATGATGAGCATTTTGAAGAGCTGAGCGAACAGGCCGAAGCCAATAATATTGATACACATGAGGATTCAACCGCAGCCGATTTGGCATTAGCGCTATGGCTTCATGATCCAGAGCTTTTAAAGCGTCCTCACGCAGAGGCGATGATCCTCAAACCAAAATCATTCATGTATTTCCAGTCGGATCAAAAATCCCCAGATACATTTGCGCTTCCAAAACCGGAAACAATGCGAACGCTGGAAGCGGATATGGATGCATGGTTTTTGAAAAATAAACGCGGTACTGGCTGTCGGATTTTGCCTGTTAGCGCAGAGGACGAAGACAAGACATACTTCCTGATCCGTCATGGCATGCCATTCAAACGTGAGGGCAAGATTGAATCTGGGCAGTCCAAGACGATTTTTTATCGCCCGGAGTTTCATGACGTGATTGTCTATGATCGCGCCAATAATGAACTGGCCGTCTTTAATAAGTCAGGAGCCAAGAAAGAGCGCACCATGTATTTGGATTTGTTTAGTCAGCATCTCTTCGGTCAGGCTGAATATTTCCCCGGTGCAGAAAAATATACATTGCAGCCACTCATCGACAACGGCGTTGATGCTTTGGCCTGTGCTGATATTGATGGACTGGAAGATATAAAGCTGGTGGAAATCCAGCACCAGTTTCTTGGGCCTTATAATGACAAGCAAACACTGCGCTCAAACGATATTTTCGCATCATTAGCCTCAAGAGATCGTGAATTTCCAAACTTTGGCAGATTGGTATCCGCCAGCTTTTCGGTGAAATTTGAAAATGCCAAGCGCCCGCGCATGGTCAAGGTACGAACACCGAATGTGGCCAATTTTGATCGCAAAGAAGATTCTCACCTGATTGAAACATGGCTGCGGAAGCGTGGCTTTGTGAATGAGCAGAAAGAGGAAGAAGACAGCACACAACCCGTAACGCATCAGGAGAGCCATGACGCCGTATCAATCGCCGCCATGGCGTAAACTCACAGAGCTTTCTGGTGGTAAGGGTGTAAAAGCTGAATGGCAAGACTTCCCGGAAGAACTGCTTGCCATCACCAATGAGCAAGCTTCATCCATTCCCTGTAATAGCAGAGCCGGATGCTACATGAATGTCGTGCAGCATGGGCCAAGCGATATTGTCGGCATCTGTACATCAGATACCAAACAATGCGACCGCCGCACGCTCAAAAAATCAGAGCTGGCGCTGTATCGTATAGACCATAAAAAGCTGGCTACCAAGGTTGCCGCCACCATTGGTTTTACCGAGCAACACGAACAGATCAAAGGTTATACGGCCCTTTGGAAATTTGGTGTGCTGAATCCGCAAGCCGAGCATAGCTTTCCTGTGTATTGCTTTTTGGGCCAGACATCTTCGCAGCTGGATAAAATCGTCAATCAGCTGTGCATGGCTGATCAGGCGTTTCTGTTGATTGCCTCCACCAGCAGTCTCATCAGCACTGCCAGCTCTGATGCGAGCAGCAGGCATAAATCCAAGCTCATCGGCATAGATGATGTACTTACCGTTGATGCCACAGGTAAGGTCACGGCGAAAGACAGTGCTCAAACTATCGTCTCCAACTGGCTGGAAACAGTGTTGCCAAAATCTGCCAAGCCCAGTGAAGCTAATCAACTGGTGCTGCCTCCGGGAACAACTTGGAAAGACATATCAATTACATTCCTTGCTAGGGATGTTGTTTCCATTAAGTGTGGCGAAGAGACAGCCGTAAATTATGAACGCCTCCATATCCCGGGCATGTTTGTCGCTTCTCAGCGAGAGAAAAAGCCGTCTGACAAATGGTTCTTGTTAATGGCGTTTGCTCTTTGGGGGCCGGGGTTGAACCGCGAGAACCTGCGAACTTTATTTGGCCATGATGATTGGAACCGAATGAGGACACAAAAGTCAGCATTGAGTAAATCTTTGAAGCAATTCTTTGGGCTTGATGATGAGCCGATTCCTTATAACAAGTCAGTGTATGAGTACCAGCCAATCTTAATGATCCGGCAAGATACGAATTGCGATCTCAACGATTGGATCAGCGATATTCACCAGTAGTCAATGACAGGCATAGACTGGTGCGAACTGGTCAATTGCCAAAGCCTTGATTTCCCATGACTAAAGGCTCCGTACTTCGCTTTTCCAAGTACGGTGTTTTTCAGGAAAGGGGCATATATAGGAGAAAAATTAGAGAAAAACGGGGTGTTTTTATAGAGAGGAAGTCAATTGCAAACAGCGAAAAAGCCCGCAAATGCTGGGCTTTTGAGGCTATGCCATCTCGGGCATATGAAAGTTCGTTTTAGGTCAATGGCGGTGCCGGAGGGATTCGAACCCTCGATACGCTATAAACGTATACACGCTTTCCAAGCGTGCGCCTTCAGCCACTCGGCCACAGCACCTTATCCGATATAACACGGAACGCACAACGTATATACTTAAGCCCGAAAAAGCGCAAGCCAGTACATTCCGCTATGATCAACCGTAGCGGTTGGCCTCCTCGGTACCAGGCCACACCAATAACATCGCGTAAAACGCATTAACATGAATGTTCAGGATAATTAGCGCAGATTTCACAAAAGGACTCAGAACCAGTGCTGAGTTCAAATCAGGCACAAAAGAACCGACTCCGACGCCACCAAAAATAATAAACAGATACAAAAGTGCGATAAGAGCAAGATTAAATGCAACAATCCAGCCTGATAAATTAAGATCATGAAGCCGCCGAACAGTAATCGCAATACTGCTCAAAACAGCCGCAACAGACAAGCCAATAAAACCCAAGGGCAGAAAAGCAGGAGAAATAAAAGAGAACATGACTGCCGCAAAAACAAAGGCAACAGTAAGAAGAACCCATAAGAAACAAAACATCACATACGACAGACGGCTCGCGCGACCCTGAAATGAAAAAAGGTAATCAAACATAAGAATTCTATATCATTTTATCTTTTTATAAGGAAACCGTTTTGAAATAACCCCAACGGTGATAAGATCAGATTACATGAATTAAATAGATAAACAAAGCCAAGTTTTGGAAATTCTGTAAAATGCAACGATATACTTCAACAATTTTGATCTGTCTAATTCCCTTTTTTATAGCCGTTGCCCACGACATATATCTGTTTTTTGTAAACACAGAAAAAGGATTTATGCTGAGCACCTTGGGCTATAGCTGGACACATTATTCTCTGGACAGCTATAAAGGTTTTGTCACAGCATCTAATCCGGCAGATATGGCGCTTGTAAATTCTATACTTTCACAAAAATCCGTTGTAGTAACTTTTGTAGGCGGCTTCGGACTATTTGTCCTTGCAGGTCTGGAATACCTGTTTTTAAAAAGCGCTTTTGGCTGGCTCGGAAATAGCAAAACAACATATTCGACCGATGCCGGCAAAGAATCCTTCCGCAGCGGGTCAAAAAGCAAGAAAATGCAATATACGCGCAAATAATTCGTGTTCATTCGCGGTTTTTTATTTTTTGCCCGCAATATAGTCGTTTCAGATAGTTTTCCGACAAGAAACGAGGAGCGTAAGCGTACAAGAGTACGGTAGCAACGAGTGACGATGTCGGAAACTAAAATGAAACGGCTATAGCCTCGCTCAGCGCCAGAACCTCGCGGTTAATCAGTTCCAGATCCTCGGGCCGCGACAGGCGGTGATCGCCATCGTCGACAAAGACAACATCGACATCGGCCCCGGTATAGTTTTTCTGAATTTTCACCGCCATCTCCCACGGCACATCCTTATCCTGACATCCCTGAATAAGCCTTATCGGAAAATCCACACTTTGTTTCTCCGTCAGCAGCAAATGCTCTTTCGCCTCAAGATAAAAATCCCGGCTGTAATGATACGGCTCATCGCTATAATCGTTCGGAACGCGCACATGACCGGTATCCATCATTTTTTCCTGCTGTGCCGGGCTAAGCGAGGCAAAAATATCCTCGCTGAAATCAGGCGCAGCGGCAATCCCGACAACCCCGCGCACATGGCCCGCCCGCGCCCGCGCCAAAAGCAGGGCAATCCACCCGCCCATGGATGAACCGACAATAACGCTCGGACCCTCAGCAACATGATCGAAAATATCAACCGCATCACCCGCCCACGCGCCAATCGTGCCGTCTTCAAACTTGCCGTTCGAAGCGCCATGACCGGAATAATCAAACCGCAAATAAGCCTGCCCGCGCGCGTTGCAGCGCGCTTCAAGATACTGCGCCTTCGTGCCATTCATGTCCGACCTATACCCCCCGCAAAACATCACCAGCGGCAAGCCCGCCCCTTCCGCCGTTGCCGGGCTATACCGATAGGCCAGCATCGGCTTGCCCTCACGCTCCAGATAAAGCGGCTCTAAAAAATGTTCATCGGCAGGCTCGGTTGTCATCATATCCTCAATTTTTTTAAACACCGCTATAATCTTGCGAAAAGAACGTCGAAGCTTTATAGATAAACGATCTAAACTTTCGTGACCAGTGTTAAGAAGACAGTGGCATGACGCATTGTGATTAGGCCTTCTATAATGAACACATTCCAGACCCAACCCGTCATCATGCAGATTGTCCCCGAGCTTGGTCCCGGCGGCGCACCGCAAGGTTGTATTGATATCGCCGCAGAAATTGCCCGCTCCGGCGCACAATCCATTATTGTTTCCAACGGCGGCCCGCGCGTGCATGAACTGGAGCGCATCGGCACCGTGCATATCAACCTGCCCGTAGATTCAAAGAACCCGCTGGTCATGTGGCGTAACATCAGCGCCCTGCGTAAGTTGATCGAGCGTTATAACGTCAATATCGTCCATGTGCGTTCCCGCGCACCGGCATGGAGCGCATACTATGCCTGCCGAAAAACCCGCGCGCATTTCATGACCACATGCCACGCGCCCTATAACATTAACGGCGAAATCAAAAAATTCTATAACGGCTCCATGGCACAAGGCGAACGCGTCATCGCCATCTCAAATTACGTTGCAAATTACCTGCGTGAAAACTATCACCTCGATGACCGGACCATCCGCCTCATCCCACGCGGTATTCCAATGGAAAAATTCCACCCCACCGCCGTCACGCCCCAGCGCATGGTCTCTCTGGCGCAAAGCTGGCGCGTACCCGACGGCGCAAATATCGTCATGCTTCCAGGCCGCATAACCCGCTGGAAAGGCCATTCCGTCCTGATTGACGCGCTGGAAAAAATAAACCGCCCCGATCTGTTCTGCGTCATTATCGGCTCTGACCAAGGGCGCAAAGAATACCGCAAAGAACTGGAAGACAGCATAGAAACAAAAGGGCTGGCAGGCCGCGTCCGGATCGTCAATCACTGCAACGACATGCCCGCCGCCTATATGCTCGCCACAGTCGTAGTCTTCCCCTCAACAGACCCGGAAGGGTTTGGTCGCATTTCCGTAGAGGCTCAGGCCATGGGACGGCCTGTCATTGCCTCCGACCATGGCGGCGCACAAGAAACCATCATACACGGACAAACAGGCTGGCTAACCGCGCCCGGCGATTCAGGGCAGCTTGCCGCCGCAATTGAAGAAGCCCTCGCCCTTTCGCAAACACAGCGCTCAATGCTGGCAACGCGAGCGATGGCCCATGTCGCGGCGAACTTCACCAATGAACAAATGGCCGATAAAACCATGAATGTTTACGCCGAACTTCTGCGCGGAGAGCTTTCATCCCCCGCCGGAGAAAGCCCCTTCCACGCACAGCACCAAAAACATAGCGCATACGGCTTATAGCCATGAACGAAGACCGCCCACACATACTCGTAATCAAGCTCAGCGCCTTAGGGGATTTTATCCAGGCCCTCGGCCCCATGGCCGCCATCCGCAAAGCCCATAAAGACGCCCATATCACGCTCTTGACCACCAAACCCTTTGCCGGATTTGCCGAAGAATGCGGATATTTTGATGATGTCTGGATTGATACGCGCCCCAAATTGCTGAACCTGAAAAGCTGGGCCACTCTGCGCCAAAAGCTCAATACCGGAAAATTCACCCGCGTTTATGACTTACAAAATAACGACCGCACAGCCCTTTACTTCAAACTTTTTAAAACCGGCAACCGGCCTGAATGGGTCGGCGCGGCCCCCGGCGCATCCCACCGCAACGCTTCGCCAGAGCGCACAGCCGGGCACGCTTTCGACGGACATATCCAGACTTTAGGGTTAGCAGGCATTACAAATGTGAAAGTCGATTCGCTTGAATGGATGAAAGGCGACCTTTCAACCTTCGCATTAAAAACACCCTACGTCCTGCTCATCCCCGGCTCCGCGCCCGAACGCCCGGAAAAGCGCTGGCCCGCAGACAAATACGGCAGACTTGCAAAAATGATCGCCTCCATGGGCTACCAACCTGTTTTAATCGGCACGCAGGCCGAAAGCGACGCCACACAAATTATCGCGCAAAGCTGCCCGGAAAGCCTCGACCTGACCGGACGGACGAACCTGCACCAGATCGCCACGCTGGCCCGGAAAGCCGCCGCCGCCATCGGCAACGATACCGGCCCCATGCACCTGATCGGCGCAACAGGCTGCCCGTGTTTAGTCCTGTTCTCCGGCCATAGCGACCCGGTTCGTCATGCGCCAAAAGGTGATAATGTCGATGTTTTACAAAAAAACGAATTGAAAGACTTAAAAAGCGAGGAAGTTATCAAAAACTTTAAACCGCGCGAGGAAACCGCAAAACACCCCTCAACAATGCCCTAGGGTCCATACTCATTGCTTCTATAAAACAAGAGAAAGCGCCGCTTTTTGAGAACCGGAAGCGTAAGTGTATTTTTATACATGCGAACCGGAAGCGCAAAAAAGTGGTGCTTGCAGCGTTTTAGAGGAGCAATGAGATGGACCCTAAGCTTAAAACACTTCACTTATGCAGGAAATTTACTTATTTTACGCCAATCGTTCTTATCTTTGACTGGACCAGGCATGAACGATGACGCATATATTTTATACGCAAAGAATGAATAACGCAGTCCAGACAAAGGTAGTCGTTTCAGTTAAGAATTAGGGCAGGTAGCGAAAATGACCTGCCCTAATTCTTAAATGGAATAACTATAGAAGAACGATTGTATGTTCCTCGTCATCGACAATTACGACAGCTTCGTCCACAACCTCGCGCGGTATTTTGAGCTGGCGGGCACAAAAACCCGCATTGAGCGCAACGACGCACTCACCATTGATGACATCCACCAGCTAAACCCCACCGCCCTCATCCTCTCCCCCGGCCCATGCACCCCGAAAGAGGCCGGAATCTGCGTTGAGGCCGTCAAAAAGCTCGGCCCCGAACTGCCCATCCTCGGCGTATGCCTCGGCCACCAAGCCATCGGCGAGGCCTATGGCGCGCAAACCCTGCGCACAAACAAACCCGTTCACGGCAAAGCCACGCAAATCACCCATAACGGCAAAGACCTGTTCAAAACCCTCCCCTCCCCCATGCAGGTCGGGCGTTACCACTCGCTGATCGTCGATATGCCCGAAGCTTGCCGCCTTGAAACCACCGCCCAAACCGCCGATAACGAAATCATGGCGATACGCCACCCCGTCCACCCGGTCTATGGCGTGCAGTTCCACCCCGAATCCATCCTCACCGAAAACGGTCAAAAACTGGTGCAAAATTTTTTTGACCTCACCAAACAGTGGCATAAAAAACAAAAGGAAACGGCAGCATGAGCACCCTCTGGCATAACGGGCAGTGGATAGATGAAAACGAAGCGATCTGGAGCGCCCACGACCGCGTCCGGCTGGGCGAATGCGTGTTCGGCACCGTCCTGTGCCTTGACGGGCGGCTGATCCGCGGGCCATTGCATATGGACAAGCTTTTCAATCACCTGAAAGTAATAGACTTCGAAATTCCATACGACAAAGAAACCCTGATCGAAACAGCCCAAACCCTGCTGCAAAAAAACGCCTTCACCGCCGGGCATCACGCCTTCAACATCTTCGTCACTGGCGGCCCCGGCGGAAACGGCATCCGCCCACCGGAAACCCGCCACCTGCAAGTCACAATGCGCGTCCTGCCCTGCCCTTCGGATTTTCCGCCCATCCACGCCGTCATCGCCCAAAACGTGCGGCGCAACGAAGGCTCGCCGCTATCCCAAATCAAATGCGCAAATTACGGCGAAAACATCATCGCCCTGAAAGAAGCCCGGCAGCGCGGCGGCAATGAAGCCGTCTTGCTGAATAACGCAGGAAACATAACCTGCGCCAGCGTCGCCTCCCTCTTCATTGTCAAAGACGGCAAGCTCTACACCCCGCCGCTTTCCGACGGCGTACAAAGCGGCGTCACCCGCAAAACTCTAATCCAGCGCTACAATGCGCAGGAAAAAAGCCTCACCGAAGAAGACCTCGCCAAATCAGACGGGATATATCTGGCCAACAGCTTGCGCGGCGTAAAACCTGTTGTTAGCCTGAACGGGCAAACCATGCCCGAACCATCCCTCACCATTGATAAGGATTTCCACCTTGAATAACATCGAAACCCTGACCGTCTATCTCGGCTCCTCCGGCCATGCACAGCCCGTGTTTAAAGACAGCGCACGCCAATTGGGCCGCATCATCGGGCAGCAAAATTACAAGCTGGTTTATGGCGGCATGGATGCCGGGCTGATGGGCCTGCTCGCCATGAGCGCGCTCGAAACAGGCGCACACGTCACCGGCATCATCCCCCGCAAACTCAAAGACAGTGAACGCATCCTCTGCAACCTGTCTAAAACCGTGATGGTCGAAGACCTCTGGGACCGCAAAAAACGCATGTTCGCCCTCGCCGATGCCATTGTCTCCCTGCCCGGCGGTTTCGGCACCGTAGACGAAAGCCTTGAGGTTCTATACTGGGCCAATCTCGGCCTGCATAACAAACCGCTCGTACTGGTCAATATCGAAGGATACTGGAACGATCTCATCGCCTACCTCCACACCCTCCCCGATTTTGATGAACGCTTCCTGATCGTCGTCGATACAGTCGAAGAAATTATCCCGGCCCTGGAAAGTTATACATCCCCGCCAACCGTTCCCTTGCCCGATCACTACCCCCATTTCGAAGACGAAATCACCCGCGGCACAGGCGAACCGATTTTAATCGACACCCCAAGCGTCGAGAATTCTTACTACGCCGTCTGCGCCCTTGGCCTTAAACAGCTCCACAAACACCGCCGCGCCATCGGCTTTTTAAACAGAAACGGTGAATTCGACCACCTCCTGAAATGGTTCAAACGCGCCGCCAAGGAAACCTTCATCACCCAAAACTGCCTGAAACTCTTCACAACCGGAAAAGAAGAAGCCCTCTTACGCGAAGCCCTCAAAACCCAGAAATACATAGAAATAGACCTCCACGGCAGCAAATGGGGCGAGGTGGAGAAATAGAAAATGTTTGACATGATCTTTTTATAGACACTGTTAGCAAATTTTGATAAATGGCCTGCAAATGACAGTTTTCTGCGCTTCCGGTTCGCATGTACCTGATGTACACTTGCGCTTCCGGTTCTCGAAAACTGTCACTTTCGGCACATTTCTCTTTATTTGCTAACAGTGTCTAAGACATGCGCTATAACCTACGCTTTTAATGCACAAGATCACTTAAACTTCCTTAAAGAAGAAGTCTCAAAATATGGATCTATAATTTGGGAAAATAGAGAGCGCGGCATACCATGCACACAGGGTCCTCTTGCCGCAATTTATTAAGCCGCAAGCTTACCCGTAACAGCAGAGAGCTTTGCATTCTCAAGCGCCAGACGCCGCCCGGCGCGTGACTTCTCCGCCTCCGTCTCCGCACGGCCCAGATCTTCTTTTAAATCGGCAATTTGTTGCTCAACCTCGCTCTGGTTCAAATCACTCACCAGCATCGCCTCTTCCGCCAAAACGGTGCATCCTTCCGGCGACACATCGGCAAACCCGCCCGCGATAAAAATCCGCCGCGGCTCCACACCGTCCTGCTCACCATGAAGCTCAACCACGCCCGGTTGCAAAGACGCAACCAATGACGCATGCCCGGCCAAAACGCCAAACTCCCTCTTCCCCGGGGATCACTGCCATCTTCACCGGCTCCGACACTAACTTCGCTTCGGGGATACCAGCTCAAATTGTATGGTTTGTGCTTCACTCATCGCGCAGTCCTTTTTAATTTAACATAACGCGCACCAGTAAGGGAGGAACGCGAGTATCTCGTTACTTTCAGTTCATGCTTCAAAGCATTTTGCACCTTAAAGCACAAAAGCAAAGAGCTTTTTATGCTGGCTAGGCGAACAAGGCGACGCGTATTGAACATACGCGAGCCGCAGTTCAACGCGGCCCAGCATGAAAAGATCGAAGCTTATGCCGCTTCGGCAGCCATTTTCTTGGCTTTCTCAACCGCCTGCTCAATCGTGCCGGTCATATAGAACGCACTCTCAGGCAGGTGATCGTAATCGCCATCGACAATACCTTTAAAGCCTTTAATCGTATCTTCAAGCTGAACAAACACGCCCGGCGTCCCCGTAAACACTTCGGCCACATGGAACGGCTGGGAAAGGAAACGCTGGATTTTCCGCGCACGCGCCACAACCAGCTTATCCTCTTCGGACAGTTCATCCATACCCAAAATCGCGATAATATCTTGCAGGTTCTTATATTGCTGCAACGTTTGCTGAACACGGTTAGCCACATCATAATGTTCCTGACCGATCACACGCGGATCAAGAATACGTGATGTTGAGTCAAGCGGGTCCACAGCCGGGTAAATCCCCTGCTCCGCAATCTGACGTGACAGAACGGTTGTCGCATCAAGGTGCGCGAATGTCGTCGCCGGGGCAGGGTCAGTCAGGTCGTCCGCAGGCACGTAAACGGCCTGAATAGATGTAATAGAACCCTTATTTGTTGAAGTAATCCGCTCCTGCATCGCGCCCATCTCGGTCGAAAGCGTCGGCTGATAACCCACAGCAGACGGAATACGCCCCAGCAAAGCGGACACCTCGGAACCGGCCTGTGTAAAGCGGAAGATGTTATCCAAGAAGAACAACACGTCCTGACCTTCTTCATCACGGAAATATTCCGCCATAGTCAAAGCAGACAAGGCAACACGCGCACGTGCGCCCGGAGGCTCGTTCATCTGACCGAACACCAGCGCCACCTTGGAATTTTTGTAATCATGCTCCTTGATAACGCCCGCTTCCATCATTTCGTGGTAAAGGTCGTTCCCTTCACGGGTCCGCTCACCAACACCGCCGAAGACAGACACGCCGCCATGGCCTTTGGCAATGTTGTTAATCAATTCCTGAATTGTAACGGTCTTACCAACACCGGCACCACCGAACAAACCAATCTTACCACCCTTGGCATATGGACAAAGCAGGTCAATAACCTTAATCCCGGTCACAAGCTGCTCAACCTCCGTTGCCTGCTCGGCAAAAGACGGCGCCTCACGGTGAATGCCCCAGCGTTCTTTCGTTTTCAGCTCCGGACCTTCGTCAATAACATCGCCCGTCACATTCATAATACGTGACAGAACTTCCGGCCCGACCGGAACGGAAATCGCCGCGCCCGTGTCAAAAACGTCCGCCCCGCGCACCAGACCGTCCGTCATGTCCATCGCAATCGCCCGCACCGTGTTCTCTCCAAGGTGCTGCGCGACCTCAAGAACCAGATTCTGCCCCTGATTATCTGTCTCCAGCGCATTCAAAATCGCCGGAACTTCACCTTCGTTGAACTGCACGTCAACAACCGCGCCCATCACCTGAACAATCGCGCCTTTTGCACCTGTTGCTTTTTTCTTAGCCATGTTTTCCTTCTCCTTAAACTTTCTTAAACCATATCTCTAACAGCAGAGATCATTATTGTATTTTCATAAGATTCGGCGATACCCCTACATAAACCTTCACATTCAGGATCTTCTTGCACCCTGACAAGCGCAGCATCATATTGCCCCTTTAGATCTAGAATCCTTTCCCGTTTCTTAGCCAAATTTTCAGGGTCAAGCACAAGACCAACTTCCAGAGTTAGATCAGTAACAACTTTCAGAAAATCTGTCATTGATGACGGCGTAGACCCATCAAGCCCTTCTATCTCAAAAACATCATCACCTTTAACACTAATCAATGTCATTAAAGCGCCTCCGCGCCGGAAATAATTTCAATCAACTCTTTCGTGATATAAGCCTGACGTGCGCGGTTATACTGCATCGTCAGATCGTTAATCACCTCACCGGCATTGCGCGTCGCATTATCCATCGCTGTCATCCGCGCAGCCTGTTCCCCGGCGGCGCTATCAAGCAACGCCCGGAAAATCTGCACCCCCAGATTGCGTGGCAAAAGCGCATCGAGAATTTTCTCCTCCTCCGGCTCAAAATCATACGGAGAGGCCAGACCTTCATCTTGCGCTTCCTTCTCTCCTTCCGCCGTTTCCGGCAGAGCAAAAGGAATAATCTGCTGCGCCTGCGGCTTTTGGGTCAGCACAGATACAAACTCGTTATAAATCAACGTGCAAACATCAAACGCCCCGGCTTCAAACTGCTCAAGGATATACTCCGTAATCTTGTTGGCCTCGGCAAACTCCACGCGGGAAGAACCAAGAATACCGACAAAGCTCTCCGCGATCTTGCTGGAATACCCGGAACGCAAAAGATCGCGCCCCTTACTCCCCACACAGACAATCGAAACCTCTTTGCCCGCACCGCTCAACTCGGCAATCTTCGCCCGCGCCTTTTTCACCAGATTACCGTTAAAGCCGCCGCAAAGCCCGCGATCCGCCGTCACGACAACCAGCAAATGCTTCTCATCACGCCCCGTCCCCACAAGCAGCGGCGAGCTTGCATCGCTCACCACGACGTTTTTGGCAACCCGCGCCAGCATCCCGGCCATCGCACTGGCATAAGGCTGCGAAGCCTCGGCCTGCTCCTGCGCCCGACGCAACTTCGAGGCCGCAACCATCTTCATGGCCGAAGTAATCTTGCGGGTCGATTTAACCGAAACAATCCGGTCGCGATAATCTCTTAAACTTGGCATGACTTAAGTCTAACCTTGTAATTTCAATTTTCTAACTAAGCCGCTTCCTTGCTCTCACCGGCAAAACCTTTGGTAAAATCGCCGATAAACGCATGAAGCTTCGCCTCCAGCTCTTCAGAGATTTTCTTCTCTTCATTCAGCGTATCGAGTATCTCCTGACCGGAAGAACGCACTGTCTCCAACAAGCGGCGCTCATACGCGTCAACCTGAGAGACCGCAATGCCGTCCAGATAGCCCTTTGTACCGGCAAAAATCACAACAACCTGCTCTTCCACCGTCAGCGGCGAATATTGCGGCTGCTTCAAGAGCTGCGTCAAACGCTCGCCCCGCGCCAAAAGCTTCTGCGTCGATGCGTCAAGATCAGAAGCAAACTGCGCAAACGCTTCCATCTCGCGATACTGCGCAAGCTCCAGCTTGATCGTCCCGGCCACCTGTTTCATCGCCTTGATCTGCGCCGCAGACCCCACACGCGAAACAGACAGACCCACGTTAATCGCCGGGCGAATCCCTTTATAGAACAACGCCGTCTCAAGGAAAATCTGCCCGTCCGTAATCGAAATCACGTTCGTCGGAATATACGCCGACACGTCACCGGCCTGCGTTTCAATCACCGGAAGCGCCGTCAAAGACCCGCCGCCCTGTTCGTCCGACATCTTCGCCGCACGCTCCAGCAAACGTGAGTGAATGTAGAAAACATCCCCCGGATACGCTTCCCGGCCCGGCGGACGGCGAAGCAGCAACGACATCTGGCGGTACGCCACAGCCTGCTTCGAAAGGTCGTCATAAATCGCCAGCGCATGCAACCCGTTATCACGGAAATACTCGCCCATCGCACACCCTGTATAAGGCGCAAGGAACTGCATCGGCGCCGGGTCCGAAGCCGTCGCCGCCACAACGATCGAATATTCCATCGCGCCCTGCTCCTCAAGCTCCTTCACCAACTGCGCTACAGTCGAACGCTTCTGGCCTATGGAAATATAAATGCAATAAAGATGCTTCTTCTCATCAGACGCCTTGTTCACCGTCTTCTGGTTAATGATCGTATCAACCGCCACAGCCGTTTTACCCGTCTGACGGTCGCCGATAATCAACTCCCGCTGACCGCGCCCGACAGGCACAAGCGCATCAATCGCTTTCAAACCCGACTGCATCGGTTCAAACACCGACTGACGCGGAATAATACCCGGCGCTTTCACTTCAACACGGCGCATCTTAACGTCTTTCAACGGCCCCTTGCCGTCAATCGGATTCCCCAGCCCGTCAACAACCCGGCCAAGCAGCCCCTTACCCGCAGGCACCTCAACGATATCCCCCGTCCGGCGCACAATATCGCCTTCTTTAATGCCCCGGTCGTCGCCAAACACAACAACCCCGACATTGTCAGCTTCAAGGTTAAGCGCCATGCCTTTAAGACCGCCCGGAAACTCAACCATTTCCCCGGCCTGCACGTTATCCAGCCCGTAAACCCGCGCCACACCGTCACCAATCGACAAAACCTGTCCGATTTCCGCGACATCCGCCTGCGCACCAAAATCCGCAATTTGCTTCTTGAGAATTTCCGAAATCTCTGCTGCTTTAATTTCCATCTGTCCTTTTTCCTTTTTCGTTCTCTTTAACCTATGAAACTTCCTTTAAACTGACATTCTCGTTCACGCCGCCGCCCATGGAAACCTTCAAACGCTCCAGCTTCCGGCGCACAGAATCGTCAATCATCGTCGAACCGACGGTCACAATCATACCGCCCAGAATGCCCGGCTCCACGCGGGCGTTAATCGCAACATCCTTGCCCATCGCCTTGGAAAGCGCATCCTGCAAATCTTTTTGCTGCTTCGCGCTTAAATCCTGCGCAACCTGCACATCAACGCTCACAGCCCCGCGGCGTTTATCCAGCGCCGCCCCGAAAGCTTTAACAATCGCGCCAAGACTGCCCAGACGGCGATTTTGCACCAAAACGCCAAGAAAATTCTTTGTGATATCCTGAAATTGCGCCTGATCCGCCAGCGCGCTCATGGCCTTTAACAACGCATCATTCCCGTAAAGAGGGCTGCGAATCGTCTCGTCAAGCGCATCAGAGTTCTGAATCATGGCGGCAAGATCCTGAAGATCCTGCTCGACCTTATCAAGCTTTTTACCCTCTTCTGCAAGCTCAATCAATGCCTTAGCATAGCGTTGCGCAACAACGGAAGAAGCTTGGTTTGACGATGACACTGCGCGGGCGCTCCCTTTCAACATATATTCGTTGGGCGAGGATTTAGCATAGCCCGGCAAGCATGACAAGCCCTATGAGCCGTGTTTTGCCGATATATTTTACATTCCGGAAATGAAAGGGGAAAAAAGAAATTTTAGGCTTAATATCGTCCAAACAAACCTTTAAATATAAATACCATGTCCCTGTCGAAAACAACCATCGCACTCTTCACTCTGATCATCCTCGAAGGATACGTGGTTCTATCCTCCGAATTGCTCGCCATCCGGCTCAGCCTGCCTTTTGTCGGCAGCGGCACAGATACGGTTTCGATCATCATCGCTGCCGTACTCATGCCTCTGGCCTTCGGATACCAAGCCGGCGGACGCTTCAAACCCGGTTTTCACAACACCTTATTAAACGGCAAAATCTTTATAAGCGTCCGGGAAAAGCTGATTACAAACATCCTCATAGCTTTGGGCTTCCTGCTTTTCGGCCTGTCATACAGCTTCCTCGACGCCTTCTTCACAACCCTGCTGCAAATGGGCCTGACCCACCGCGTCCTTCTCACCACGCTCTACGCGGCCCTGTTCATCGTAACGCCCGTTTACCTGCTCGGACAAACAATCCCGCTAACCTGCAACTTCTTCACCCGGGAAAAACTCTCGAAAATCACCGGACGCATCCTGTTTTTCTCCACGCTCGGCTCGTTCCTCGGCGCTGTTTTCTCCACCCTCGTCCTGATGAGCTATTTCGGCATAAACATCACCGCCGCCGTCAATTTCGTCATCCTCGGCCTGCTCATCACCCTTCTGAGCAAGGAAAAATTCTCAACCAGAATGGCCCTGACATGGGTGCTGGTTGCCGCCGGTCTCATAGGCAACTCCGGACAGGTCATGCGCGACCTGCGCATAGTCAAAACCAACCAGTACAACACAATCGCCGTAAAAGAAAACAACGGACAGCGCAACCTGCTTATCAACAACAACTTCTCCTCAATGTATACGGACAAGGGTGAAAAACATGAATATATCGAATTCATAGAGCGCATCGCCATCACCCCCATCCCCGCAGAAGACGGCCCGAAAGACGTTCTCGTTCTCGGCGCAGGCGGCTTCACCCTCGGCGCGGACGACGCAAAAAACCTCTACGACTTTGTCGATATAGATGAAGACCTCAAAGACATCGCCGAACAATACATCCTCAAAAAACCCGTCGGCGAAAACAAAACCTTTCACCCCATGCCCGCCCGCGCTTTCCTCACCCAGACACAGAAAAAATACGATGTCATCGTTCTGGACATCTACTCCGGCGCGCTCACCCTCCCCGAACACCTCGCAACAAAGGAGTTCTTCGAAAGTGTTAAAAACCGCCTGAAACCCGATGGAAAAATGATCGCCAACACCGTCCTCGCGCCAAACTTCAACAGCGCTTTCAGCAGGCATTTCGACAACACAATCCGCAGCGTCTTCCCGCATGTGTCACGCCACGCCATCCACGAACAATACCGGCTCTGGGAAGACAGCGAAAGCCTCATCGCAAACGTGATCTATATCTACAAAAACACCCCAGATGCAGATACGAAAACAATCTATACAGACATAAAAAACCAGTCTTACCGCGACCGCCCCGCCAAAAATTATTAGAGTCAAAAGAAAAGAGCCTGCACCTGCGCAAAGGCAAAAACATCAAAATCGAATAAACGAAACCGCTCGGGATGAAAGGCCAAAGCAACCCCGCGCAACACAATCAAATGCAGCGCATAAATCTCCAGCGTCCTGCGCCCCATAATCTGAAGCACCCCAACCGGCGGAAATCTTTTCACGTTGATAGCCTCGAAACAGCGCGGCTGAAAACGGTAAAGCACAAGACACACCGCAATCATGCCGCCGAGAAAAACCCCGAACTGCGCCGCAGACAGCGTCGGCAAAAGCATGCTTTGCATCAGGATATACCCCGCCATGCTCGCCGCGACAAACACCGGAACCATCCACCCCGGCGCGGAAATCATATCCCGCCTGCGCCGCAAAACGCCCATCAACGTAAACAACAGCCCCAGCGTCCCGTATTCGACAACCAGCAACGTCGGAATAGACAGCAAAAACAGCAAAAAGAACATCCCCGCAAACGCTTCCCGGTTGCGCAGCGCATGCACAAAAAGCCAGTCAACACTCATCCGCGCCAGAATAAGCGTAAAGATAATATTGAGCGGAAAAAGATACTCCCCCGCCACAAGGCCCGACACAGCCACCACCGCGCCCACAATCCAGAAAAGCCGGGGAACCGCGCGCGTATCCGCATAACCGATCAAGAAAAACCAGATCGGCACGCACAGCCGCCCAACCACCCGCCACCATATATCCTCAGGAAAAAAGAAATACCCGATATGATCGACAACCATAAGAATAAGCGCAAGCGCTTTAAGAAGATCATAACTCGTAAGCGCCGCAGGCAACGTCTTGGTTTTAAGAAGATCTACCACACCCAGCCCCAGTTCATAAATTCATACCCCTCCACCCCGGCCAAAACCGCAATGGTCTTAAACAACACCAGATGCCCGACATAAATCTCCAGCGTCCTGCGCCCGCAAAACTGCACAAACCACCGCCCCGCCGCGCTCATATCCTTCGTCATCTCCGGATAGGTCTTCGGCTCGAATTTATAAAGAGCCGCGCTCACCAAAGCCATCCCCGCCGCCAGCACAACAAATTTCATCCCAAACAGCCCATAACTGAAACTCTGCAAAAACACATAGCCCAAACACGCAAACACCGCATATTGAAAAACCCGGCCCTCATCCTCGCGCCGCCGCGCAAGATAACCAAACCCGGCAAAAATAAACGCCTGCAAACCAAACTCCATCACAATATAGCTCGGCAAGGCCAGAATAAGCAGCGCCGCCGACCCCGCCCACAAATGCACCGGGCTTTTCGATAAAATTTTCATCAGCCGGTCAAGCCCCAACCGCACCACGATAATCGTCACCAGAATGCTCAGCGGAATAATCCCCATTCCGGCGAAAATATTGCTGACAAACACAATCCCCGCACCAATCATCAGACGCGGCGATATATCCCGGCTGCGCGCATACCCCACCAGAAACAACCAAACCGGAAACGAAAGCCGCCCGATCACCCGCCACCACAGCTCATCAGGGAAAAAATAAACCCCAAAATGGTCTATAACCATCGTCAAAACCGCAAAAAGCTTGAGCAAATCATAGGATGTAATGTCTCGGGGCAGCGTTTTATCACTCATAAAAATATGCTCTCACAAAACCAAAACGAAAGAAAGTAACCTTAACGCCTTGTACAAAGACATAAAAATATGATAAGGCGGATTTTACTTGACATTTTTTACACAAATATCATATTTTACGTAAAATTATTTTGGAGAATTGAAAAATGAAGCTTTCAACCTTTAAAGACTGGCTAAAATTCACTTTCACAAACGCAGACCCTCTGGAAGATCACTACAAAAACGATTTTCTTCCCCTGCAAAAAAAACCGCAAAGCGTGGATAATACAGACCATACGAATACAACCACAGCAGAACAGAACTCAATGACACAAAGCTTATAAAAAACTCTGCGGATCAATATCAATATAAACGCGCACAGTTGATGGTGCTTTGACCGCCCCCACCCACGCGGCAATTGTTTTTTGAATATTCAGGTTCTTATCCGCCTGCACCAGCAGACGATAACGAAATTTCCCGCGCAGCCGCGCAAACGGCGCGGGCGCCGGACCAAGCGTTAAAATCCCGCCGCCCTGCGGCGCGCACCGGCCCAGCGCTTTAGCCACCTCCACCACCTGCCCCTCATCACGCCCCGAAACGATAATGCCGACAAGGCGGCTGTATGGCGGCATATGCGCCGCCTCACGCTCAGCGGCCTCAGTTTCCAAAAAAGGATCGCGCGCCCCTTTCGCCAACGCCTTCATAATCCGGTGCTCCGGCATATAAGTTTGCAACAACACCCGGCCCGTTTTCTCTGCACGCCCGGCCCGCCCGGCCACCTGATGCAAAAGCTGATAACACCGCTCTGCCGCACGCAGCTCCCCGCCCTGCAATCCCAGATCCGCATCCACAACGCCCACCAGCGTCAAATTCGGAAAGTGATGCCCCTTCGCAATAATCTGCGTCCCGATAATAATATCAACCCGGCCCTCCCGAATATCCTGAAGCATCTTGCGCAGCACTTCATTATTCTCCGCCGTATCGCTCGCCATCATCATAATATTCGCATCGGGAAACAACGCCTTGGCTTCTTCAAAAATCCGCTCCACACCCGGCCCGCAAGCTGCAAAACTATCCTCATCCGAACACTCCGGACAATGCTTCGGCACCCGCGCCGCAAACCCGCAATGATGACATTGCAACTGCCCCGAACGTTTATGTTCCACCAACCACGCAGTGCAGCGCGGGCAATCCATCCTGTGCCCGCAAGACCGACACAGCGTCAGCGGCGCATATCCCCGGCGGTTAAGAAACAGCAAAACCTGTTCACCACGCTGGGCCGTTTCAACAATCGCGTTCTTAAGAGACGGCGAAATGAAATGCCCCGCCTCCGGCTTGTCCACGCGCATATCAATCGCCTCAATCTCCGGCATCCGCGCCCCGCCGAAACGATCCGGCAAATGCAAATGCTCATAGCGCCCGGCCCAAACATTATGCATCGTCTCCAGCGATGGCGTGGCCGACACCAAAACAATCGGAAAACCGCCCAGATGCGCGCGCGCCACCGCCATATCCCGCGCATGATAAATCACCCCGTCCTCTTGTTTATAAGCCGCCTCATGCTCCTCATCTACAATAATCAACCCCAAATCCTGATACGGCAGAAACAGCGCCGATCGCGCCCCGACAACAACCTTCGTATGCCCCTGCGCCACCCCGCGCCACGTGGTTTTGCGCTGCCCCGCCGCCAGATGCGAATGCCACAAAGCAGGCGCACAGCCAAACCGCGCCTGAAACCGCTCCAGAAATGCATTCGAAAGCGCAATCTCAGGCAATAAAATAAGCACCTGCCGGCCCTGCTTCAAAGCCTCCGCCACCGCCTCAAAATACACCTCCGTCTTCCCCGCCCCCGTCACACCATCCAAAAGCGCAGCAGAATATTTATGGTCGCGCACAGCTTGACGCAAAATATCCGCCACCCCATCCTGATCTTCCGAAAGCGCCGCCCCTCCGCGATGCGGGTCAGGCTTGCGGCACGGCGCGGGGTTAAAAATCTCGACCTCCTCCAAAACACCTTTCCCGGCTAAAGCCTTCACAACGCCTGCACTCACCCCGGCTTCCCGCGCAATCTCCGCCGCAATGCGCGGCATACCGTCACTCAAAACATCCAAAACCTTTTGCTGCTTTTCCGTAGGAGAAAACGCGACAGACTTTAAAAACCGATACCCCTTCGCAGAGCTAGGCGGCTCCAGCGCACCAAAAACCGGCAAAGCCATCTTCAACACAAATCCGCGCGGGCTCATCGTATAATCCGCCACCCAGTCGATAAACTTCCGCATCACTTCGGGCATCGGTTCCAGATTATATTTAAGAACAACCGACTTAAGCTTCGCAGGTTTCACGCCCCCCGCCGGATCACCCCAAACCACACCCGGAACCTCCCGCCCGCCCAGCGGTACGCTCACATAATCCCCAGGCACCAACTCAACCCGATCCGGCACGCCATAATCATAGGCCTTGTCCACAGGGTAAGGCACAAGAATAGACTTGCGGTTTTGCGGAACATCCTCCGCTTCTTCTTCAAAAAGTTGCGCTTGTGACATATTTCTATTTAACCACAAAGCACACGCAGTACACAGAAAAAGCACAGAGTTTTTTACAATTTCTCTGTGAAACCTCTGTGATCTCTGTAGCCTCTGTGGTAAAAATTAAAAAATTTTAAAAGGAAACAAACACATGAAATTCTTCGTCGACACCGGTGACATTGATGAAATCAAATCTTTAGCCGCCACAGGCATGGTCGACGGCGTTACAACCAACCCCTCGCTTATCGCCAAATCCGGACAGGATTTCAAAGAAGTCATTCAGCAAATTTGCAAAATCGTAGAAGGCCCCGTCTCCGCGGAAGTCGCCGCCACAGATTACGAAACAATGCGCAAAGAAGCCGAAGTCATCCGCAAATGGGGCGACAATATCGCGATCAAGGTCCCCCTCACCGAAGACGGCCTGCGCGTATGTAAGGAACTCTCCGACGACGGCACCATGGTCAATGTCACGCTATGTTTTTCCCCGGCTCAGGCCATCCTCGCCGCCAAAGCGGGCGCAACCTTCATCTCCCCCTTTGTTGGCCGCCTCGATGATATCTCTCAGGACGGCCTGCAACTCATTTCCGACATCGTGCGCATCTACGACAACTACCCGGATTTCGATACGCAGGTCCTCGTCGCCTCAATCCGCAATCCGCTGCACATTGTCGACAGCGCAAAAATGGGCGCGCACGTCATGACCGCCCCGCCAAGCGTCATCCGCCAGCTTTATAAACACCCGCTGACAACATCCGGCCTCGCCGCCTTCGTCGAAGACTGGAAAAAGACAGGGCAAAGCATTTTGTAATGACCCAGGGCCACAATTTACGACACCAAGAGTTTATTTTTTAAACACTTCTTCTTGGTGCCTTGGTGTCTTGGTGGTAGAATTAACAAATGTCTAGCACTCTCACCGAACCTACCAAAATGACGATAACCAAAAACGATGTTCTCGAATTCCTGAAAAACAATCGTGACGACCCCGATTTATTCGAAGCCCTCATCCCGCCGAAAAAACGCGGTGTCCGCGGCCAGCCCGCCGACTTTCAGGCCTACATGATCGAACGCCTGAAATCCGACAAAAACGAAGCCCTGCAAACCACGCGCGAGATTGTCGAAAACTCCCGCGCCAATATGAACAACCAGCAGCGCATCCACGAAGCCGTCCTGCGTATGTTAGAAGCCACAAACTTCGCAGACTTCATTCACGCCATCACCATGGATCTGGCAACCCTGCTCGATGTCGATATTGCCGTTCTGGTCGTCGAGGCCGATGGAGAATCCATCCCGCAAATTCAAACAACCGGCATTCGCGCCGTCCCCGAAGGCACCGTTAGCAATTGGATGAAGGAAAAAACGGTTCTGCTCGAAAGTAACATCAGCGGCATCGAAGCCATCTATGGCGGCGGCGCAACCCTTGTCAAATCACAAATCTTGCTGCGCGTCGATATATCCATGGACACCCCGCCCGCCATCCTCGCTTTCGGCTCCCGCGAAGCCGATATGTTCGCCGAAGGCCAGGCCACCGACCAGATCCTCTTCCTCGCCCGCGTCATTGAGCGATGCTTCAGAAGCTGGTTAAACCTTCCAACGTAGACGACATCGCAAACATTTTCGAACCACAACGCACACGGCGAACACAACGAAATCGTACAAACCTTAACTTTTTTGATAGACTCGTAGTGTCCGTCGTGACCGTAGTGGTTCAATTTTTTTAAATCGTCATGATAAAATCCCAAACCCTTGCCCTCTGCGCCCCAGACCTCGCCAAACACATCAACAATTGGCAAGATTACCTGCGCCACGAAAAACAGCTCAGCCGCCACACACTGCGCGCCTACAGCGCCGATATATCGCATTTCATCACCTTCCTGTCGGATCACCTCGGCCAACACCCAAGCCTGAACGACCTCTCCGAAGTCAGCATCCGCGACTTCCGAAGCTGGATGTCGCGCAAAGCCATGGACGGCACAAGCAACGCCTCGCGCGCCCGCTCCCTGTCCGGCGTCAAAAACTTCCTCACATGGCTGGATAAACAAGGCATCATGCACAACGCCGCCATTTCAACGGTGCGCAGCCCCAAACTGCCGCATAAACTCCCCAAGCCCGTCCACGAAAAACAGGCCAAAAATATTTTAGAAAACGCCAACCTGCTCACGAAAGAAGACTGGGTCGGCCAGCGCGACCGCGCCCTTTTTACCCTGCTTTACGGCTGCGGCCTGCGGATCGACGAAGCGCTCAGCCTCAACATCGCCGACTTCCCCCGCGATGGCTTCTTGCGCGTCACCGGCAAAGGCAACAAACAACGCCAAGTCCCCGTCATTGATATTGTCATACAAACCTTAAACGCCTATCTGGAACTATGCCCTTTCCCCCGCGATGCAAGCCGCCCGCTTTTCATCGGCACACGCGGAGGTCGCCTTAATCAAGGCGTTGCCCAAAAAGCCATGCGGGTTTTACGAACAACCCTCGGCCTGCCGGAAAACGTCACCCCCCATGCCCTGCGCCACTCTTTCGCCACCCACCTCCTGCAAAACGGCGCAAATCTACGCGAAATTCAGGAACTCCTCGGCCATGCCAGCCTCTCCACCACCCAGCGCTACACCGAAGTCAACGCCGAGGAACTCATGCGCATCTACAAATCCGCCCACCCCCGCGCTTAAAAACACCCCAAAAATATTAGGAATTTTTTCCTTGACAAAGATAATGTTCCGCGTTACATTCAAACCAGACTATGCATAGTCTGTAAAAAACAGACGGTAAATGGCGCAAGGTTGAGAGCAAAAACGAAAAACGCCATTTGCGAAAAAACACAGCTCAGCTAAAAACGCGGCAACACCGTCGCTGTTTCATATGGGGCCCCTTATGTTTTTAACGGAAACACACAGAAAGAAAGAAAGAAAGGAAGGAAGAAAGGAAGAAAGGAAAAGATCGCAGACTATAGTCGTTTCAATTAAGAATGTGACAGACGTCGAAAATGCATTCTTTTGAGAACCGGCGCGCAGCGTACATTAAGTACGTGAGCACCGGAAGCGCAACAAAGAATGCATTTGCAGACCTGTCACATTCTTAAGTGGAATGACTATAAAACTAAATATGGATCGGGCGTTTATGCACGGCCAATGCCGCTTCCTTCACCACTTCGGTAAGGGTCGGATGCGCATGGCATGTCCGGGCGATATCCTCCGCCGTCCCCTGAAACTCCATCACGCTCACCACCTCCTGAATCAAATCCCCGACATTCGGGCCAATCATATGCGCACCTAAAACACGGTCCGTTTCCTTATCCGCCAGAATTTTCACAAAACCATCCATCATCCCCATCGCCCGCGCGCGGCCATTGGCCATAAACGGAAACTTGCCGGAATTATAAGCCACGCCTTCTTCCTTAAGCTGCTCTTCGGTCTTACCGACATTGGCAACCTCCGGCCAGGTATAAACCACGCCCGGAATAAGGTTATAATCAATATGCCCGGATTGCCCGGCCAGAATCTCGGCCAGAATAACGCCCTCATCTTCCGCCTTGTGCGCCAGCATCGGCCCGTCTATAACATCGCCAATCGCGTAAATCCCATCCACATTTGTTTTAAAATGTCCATCGGTTTTGATCTGCCCGCGCTCGCTCATCTCTACGCCCAGAGCCTCCAAACCCAAACCGTCCGTATACGGCTTGCGCCCCACAGCCATAAGGACAATATCAACGCTCATCTTCTCTTCCGCGCCGCCCGCCGCAGGCTCTATCGTCAAATCCACGCCCTTGGCCGAAGCCTTCGCAGACGTCACCTTCATCCCGGTTTTAAACGCAATCCCCTGCTTTTTGAAAATCTTCTGCGCCTCTTTGCGCACCTCGCCATCCATACCGGGCAGGATTTGATCGAGATATTCAACCACCGTGACTTCTGCGCCCAGACGCCGCCACACGGTCCCCATCTCCAAACCGATCACCCCGCCGCCAATCACAACCATGCTTTTCGGCACTTCGGAAAGCTCAAGAGCGCCGGTAGAAGAAACAATCTTCTTCTCGTCAATTTCAATCCCCGGCAAAGAAACCACATCGCTCCCCGTCGCAATAATAATACGACCCGCTTCATACTCTTCGCCGCCCACCTTAACTTTACCGGCCGCCACAATCTCCGCCGCCCCTTCAATCCGCGTCACCTTGTTTTTCTTAAACAAAAACTCAATGCCCTTGGTGTTGGCCTCAACAACATCATCCTTAAAACCCATCATCTTCTTAAGATTAAGCTTCGGCTTAACCTCAATCCCGATGCCTTCAAAATGATGCCCGGCTTCTTCAAACTTCTCCGATGATGACAGCAGCGCTTTCGAAGGTATGCACCCAATATTCAAACACGTACCGCCCAGCGTCGCGCGCTTTTCTACGCACGCCGTTTTCAAACCAAGCTGCGCACAGCGTATCGCCGCCACATAACCGCCCGGCCCCGCACCAATTACAATCACATCAAATTTCTCAGCCATCAGAATTCTTCTCTATTTTGTTGTTCCAAACTGCTTTAAACTACTAGAGTCACTACAAAACACAAGCCCCATAAACAATATGACCTCCTCCCTTTACACCCACATGCAAGCCGCCGTCGATATCGTAAACACCGGACCGCATCCAACAAATAAAATTGCCGCAACCATCACCGGCCAAGGTTTTGCCCTGTCCCGTGTCAACCACTGGCCCGCCGCCATCACCGCCGCCATCGGCACAAACACAAAAATAGGAAACTCCAGCGGAACAATCCACGCCGAAACGGCCTGCATCCTCAGCGCCCCCAAAACCGAAAACACATCACTGTTCGTCACCGACCCGCCCTGCCCCAACTGCATGAAAAACATCGCCGAAGCCGGAATCGTAAAACTCTATATCGACCATAAAGGCTTTGATAAAGATTGGGCACGCCGCCGCGGCGACAGTTTTGAATCCATGTCCATGCGCATCGCCGAAAAAGCGGGCATAGACGTCCACATCATCCACCGCAAGGAAGAGCGCTTCGAAATCATTTCCCGTCACGCGCCGGGCTATAAACCACCCGTCGAAAACCCGCCGGAAATACGGCAATACCCCCCACCTGAATCCTCCCCCTTTGAGGGGGGAGATATGGAGGGGGGTGCTTCGAACGCATTTAAAGCCCTCATCGCCAAAGCTTACGAGCAAATGAACGAAGAACCTTTCGCAATCGCTATCGCTCATGACCATGGGGGACAGACATTTTCCATCCTCGTAAAACCCCACCCGACCATCGGCTACACCTATGAAACAATGGACAAACCTCCGAACAAATACAGCTTCCTGATGGAACCCCTCAACCGCCTGCTCATGATCGCCGCCCGCCACGGCTTAAAAATAAACCCCGGCCACCTCTATTCCAGCCGCACCCCAACCGCCCGCGAACTGGTCAATATGCTCGGCGCAGGCCTAAACCAAATTCAAATCGGAAACACAAACGACAGCCGCGATAAATTCGGCCCAAAGGCGCTCAAACAATTACGCGACGCAAAAATTCTAAAATGAAAGGAAAACCCCATGAAAAAACAATTCCTCACAATCGCAATATGCAGCTTCCTTGGCGGACTGGCTGGCTCCATCGTGTTTTCAAGCACCGCATCGCTCGCGGCAAAAGAAGAACACCTCTACCTCACCAATTTTCACAATGATAACGGCAACCGCATCGCTGTGATAGCAGGCGCAAAAGGTACGGGAGAAGGACAACTTTTCCTCTTCAACGATAACGGAAAAACCGAAATACAAATGGGCGCTTACTCCAAAGGGATGGAGCGCGGCCAAACCCTTTTCGGTATGCACGACCGCTTCGGCTATCTGCGCCTGTTAATGCGCATGCACGGCCCCGAAGACTCACCCACAGTCGTCATGAAAGACAACACCGGAAAAGACCGCATCGTTTTCGGCCTCGACGGCACAACCCAAACCCCATACTTCAAATATACGAACGACCGGGGCGAAATGGTCAATCTATTTTAAGAAACCTTAAACATCCAGCACAAGCCGCGAAGGATCTTCCAGCGCTTGCTTGATCCGCACAAGGAAGCTCACCGCCTCGCGCCCGTCAATAATCCGGTGATCGTAAGACAACGCCAGATACATCACAGGCCGCGCCTTAATCTCACCATTCGGCATCACCACCGGACGCTGCACAATATTATGCATCCCCAAAATACCCGATTGCGGCGCATTCAAAATCGGCGTCGAAAGCATGGAACCGAACGTCCCGCCATTGGTAATGGTAAACGTCCCGCCGGTCATTTCATCAATCGAAAGCTTGCCGTCACGCGCCCGCACGCCCAGATCCACAATCTTCGCCTCAATCTCCGCCATGCTCATCTGGTCCGCATCGCGAATAACCGGAACCACAAGCCCCTGCGGCGTGGAAACCGCCACCCCGATATCGTAATAATTTTTGTAAAGAATATCGCTGCCGTCAATTTCCGCATTCACCGCCGGAAACTCCCGCAGCGCGTTAATCGCCGCCTTCACAAAAAACGACATAAAGCCAAGCTTGATCCCGTGCTTCTTCGTAAAGGCATCCTGATATTGCTTGCGCAAATCCATCACCGCGCCCATATCCACCTCGTTAAAGGTGGTGAGCATCGCCGCCGTGTTCTGCGCCTCTTTCAAACGCGACGCAATCACTTGGCGCAGCTTCGTCATCCGCACGCGCTCCTCGCGCGGTCCGGTTTCACGCGGCACATGCGGCTTCTCCGCCGCCGGAGCCGGAGCCTTAGGAACAACCGGAATCTCCGCGCTGCCCTGAGCCTCAATAAATTTTTGAACATCCTCTTTCGTCAAACGCCCGTCATCCGCCGGAACCTGAGAAACATCCAGATGATTATCCGCCAGCATCTTACGCACAGCCGGAGAAGTCTTAACCTCGTCGCTCGTTTCAATTTCCGGCGCTTCCGTCGTCAAAACAACGGCCTCATCTTCTTTTGAAGTCTCTTCCTCCGGCGCGTCTTTTTTCTCCGCCGGGCCGCCGCTGTCATTCGCCGCTGTGCCTTCGCCCATCTCACCCAAAACTGCGCCGACCTCAACCGTCTCGCCTTCACCCACCGTAATCTTGGCAATCACACCGTCAGACGGAGCATTCACCTCCAGCGTCACCTTATCGGTTTCCAGTTCAACAATCGGCTCATCGGCCTTCACCGCCTCGCCTTCTTTTTTCAGCCACTGCGCCACAGTCGCTTCGCTAACGGATTCTCCAAGTGTGGGAACAACGATATTGGTCATGAGTGTCCTGCTCTTTCCTTGATAATGTGCTTTAAAAATCTACGCGCAAGCCGCCCTAAAGGCAAGCCCCCTAAAAATGCGTCCAGCCCGCCCGCTTAAATGCAACAGGCCCGCCATGCTCATCCAGCACTTCCACCCCCTGCCCTTCGACAAACACACCGGCCACGCTCAAATTCACCCCCTTCGCCGCCGCTTCGGCTGTAAACATCTCTATATCTTCAGGCGCCACCGCCATCGCAATTTCGTAATCATCTCCGCCCGTAAGCAAATCCTCATACGAAACCCGCCCGGCATCGACAAGCGCCGCCGCTTCAACCGTAAAGGGAACCTTGTCCAGCTCCAACCGCGCCCCCACGCCCGACGCCCGGCACACATGCCCCAGATCCGCAATAAGCCCGTCAGAAACATCCACCCCCGCGCGGGCATATTTGCAAATCTCCTCGCTAACAGGCGTTCGCGGCACCGGCCTGTGCGCCGCCTCCAAAAACGGCGCGGCATTTTCAACCTCCAGAACATCCAGCAAAATCTTCACCCCCACCGCCGCGTCGCCGACCGGCCCGGTCAAAACAACCAGATCCCCGACCCGCGCGCCCGAGCGCTTCACCGCCCGTCCCTTCGGCACCAGCCCCGTCACCGTCATGGAAACCAGCAGCGGCCCCTCCGCCACCGTCGTATCCCCGCCCGAACAAAACACGCCGAACTCTGCGTTATCCGCCAAAAGCGCTCCCGCAAAACCCTTCACCCACGCCTCATCCGGCATGTGAGAAAACGCCAGATTCATCTGATAGCAAAGAGGCCGCGCCCCCATCGCCGCCATATCCGACAAATTCACCCGCAAAACCTTATGCGCGATATTCTCCGGCGCCTCATCTTTCAGAAAATGCGTCCCGCCGTTCAGCGTATCGGAGCTGATAACAAGATCATACCCTTCCGGAATTTCCAAAATCGCCGCATCGTCCTGCAACCCTTCCGCCTCTTTCCGTCCCATAGTCAGAGGCAGAAAATACCGCCCGATCATCTCAAATTCATTCATTCTTTTTCCAAGCATCATAAAAGTGATGTACAGGTCCATGCCCATGACCAACACCCAGAGTATCGCCCGCTTTAATCGCGCCCGTCAAATAGAGTTTCGCCGACCCCACAGCCTCTTTCAAATCCATCCCCTTCGCAAGGTTCGCCGCAATCGCCGAAGACAGCGTGCAGCCCGTACCATGCGTATGGGCGGTGAGAATGCGCGGCGCGCTATAGCTTTCCGTAAAGGACGGCGTAGCAAGCACGTCAATGCTCTGCGCGCCGTTCATATGCCCACCTTTGATAAGAACCGCTTTTAAACCGTCATTGCGAGCGTCAGCGAAGCAATCCATACAAAACCGGATTGCCGCGTCGGCCTCGCCTCCTCGCAATGACAATCCAAATAACCTCTCCGCCTCGGGAATATTGGGGGTAAGCACATCGGCCAGCGGGATAAGCCGCTCTTTAAGAACTTGAACCGCATCCGCATCAATAAGGCTGTCCCCGCTGCTCGCCACCATAACCGGGTCGAGCACAATATTGGGCGGCTTAAATTCTTCAAGAACATCCGCAATTGCGCCCGCGGTTTCAGCATTCCCAACCATGCCGATTTTCACCCCATGCACCGCAATATCGTCAAAAATGGCCTCAAGCTGCGCCCGCACAAATGACGGCGCGGAAAACTCAAGCCCCCGCAGGCCCTTTGTGTTCTGCGCCGTCAGCGCCGTCACCGCCGCCATGCCGTAAACGCCCAGCGCCGAAAATGTTTTAAGATCGGCCTGCACCCCCGCCCCGCCGGACGGATCAGACCCCGCGATAGATAAAACTTTTGCAATCATGAAATGACTATAATGCGCTCATAAACAAAGCGCCACACGCAAAACCGCCCGTAAAGATTAAGCCGCCTTCGGAAGCAAAACCTCAAGAGCTTCATTATTAATTGTTTGTGCACTCCGCGCAATATCCGACTTTGATTGCGCTGAATAATCGAACCGCTCAATCACCTTAGCGGCTTCTTCCGCTACCTTTTCCTGCTCCGCCCATATCTCGATTTGAACGGCAAAATTTTCATAACAAAGCGATCTTGCTACATCCGCCGGCGTTCCAATACCATCAACTCTGTCCTGCAAAGAAATACCAGCCTCTTTGACTGCAATCATTGTTTCCCGATGCCCGTGCAACGCCGCATAATGTGCCGGACTAAAGCCTCTCTTATCAGCCAGCTTTATTCCGGATTGCTCGACAGCCCGCTGAACCTTCTCGTCATTCCAAAGCTTCATTCTTTCTTTAAACTCAAAAATATTCCCCAGCCTTAAAGCAGAAAATATCTCTTCTTTTAAATGCTCAGCAGCCTTATTGAAATTATTACGGGCCTGCACTTGACTTGCTAACGCCATGATTTTTAAAACTCTTTTAATATTTTCATAAATTACACCGCAACACTACAAGCCCTTATGAAAACAGTCAAGCCGGGATTTTACCCGCCGCGATCACGCCCGCAAACGCCCGCGCTGCGCCCTCCGGGTCCTCCGCCTCACTGATCGCGCGCATCATCGCCACGCCCCGCGCCCCCGCCTCCAGCACAGCGCGCGCATTGCCCGGCGTAATCCCGCCAATCCCCACAACAGGAACGGGTGACAGCGCAGCCAGCGCCTTAAACGCTCGGCCCTCATCACCCCCCAATAAAGGCTTCCCTTTCCTGGTTTCGGTTATGTAAAACGGACCTGTTCCTATATAATCCACCACATCCGGATCGACAGCCTCAATCTGCTCGTCCGTAAACGCCGTCAGGCCGATAATCGCCCCCGCACCAAGCTTCGCCCGCGCTTCCTCCGGCGAGGCATCGCCCTGCCCCAAATGCACACCATCCGCGCCAGCCGCAAACGCCACATCGACATAATCATTCACCAGAAACGGCACCCCCAAAGGCTTAAGCATCTCAGCCAGCAGCGCCGCATCAGCCGTGATTCGCGCCATATCACCCGATTTATTGCGATACTGCACCATCGTCGCGCCACCCCGCACCGCCGCCATCACAATGTCTGCGACATCCCGCCCAGCGCATACAGCCGGATCGGCAACAAAATAAACCGACAAATCAAAAGCGCGACCCATCAATCGCACGCCTTCCGCCCGTTTTGTTTTAATATCCGCTCGTCACAGCGCTGCTCACGCACCTGCGCCTTTCCCTTCTGCGCATCCCACACATGCTCGGCCTCACAATCCAGATGCATGGCAAAATCCACCGCCCCGTTCGCCAAACCAAGATCAATGCTATAGCCCACTTGCGCACTCATCGCGTCCTCGGCGATATCGACAGACAAAACCTCAACCCGAAAATCATCATAATTACGAATGCCGATCGTTTGATAAATATCCAGAATTGCCGCCTTATCCACCGGCGGCGGTACCTCCGGCTCATCCACGCATAAATCATAGAAACGGGACTTATACGCATAATCATCGGCAAAACTCTCATCCAGAAAAGAAAGCCACGTACCCAGATCCTCACGTCCCTCTTTATAGATTGTATTCGTATCCTCTAAATATTCGTAATAAGCGCGTACATTTTCATTTGTCAAACCACCGCCCTGCGCCGCCGCCGCAAAAGAGAACAGAACAAAAATAGCGAATGAGAAGATGGAAATATTGAAACTCTTAAGGGGCATACTTGGCTCCAAACCGCTTCAAAGTATTTTGCGGCGAGAAAGTGGTTTTTCGAGAACCGCATCGCAGCGTATTAAACATACGTGAGAAGCGGAAGCGCAGAAAAACCGCTTTCGCAGCCCAAAAGACGAAGAAGCCTTAAACACTCAGCGCCTCATCAACCAGCTTCTCCTGCTGCGCAACATGGCGGGACATAAGCCCCGTCGCGGGCGCCGCCGCAGCCGCGCGCCCGACATAAACAGGCCGCGCCGCTTTATGCTTCACAGCCTTAAGGCTTTCCTCAATCCGCCGGTCAACAAATGCCCAGTAGCCTTGGTTTTCAGGCTCCTCCTGACACCAGATAACATCCGCGTTTTTATACTGGGAAAGCTCCTCGGCAAGCTCCGGCCCCGGAAACGGATAAAGCTGCTCCAGGCGAATAATCGTCACGTCTTTAATCCCGCGCTCGCGCCGCGCCGCCAAAAGATCGTAATAAACCTTCCCGGTACAAAGAACCACGCGCTTCATTTGATCCGCCGGAACCAGTTCCTTGTAATCATCATCCCATAAGAAACGATGGAACGTCGAGCCTTCGGTAAACATCTCCGCGCCCGAAACCGCAAGCTTATGCCGCAATAACGATTTAGGCGTCAGCACAACAAGCGGCTTGCGGAAGTCACGCACCATCTGCCGGCGCAAGGCATGAAAATAATTCGCCGGAGTCGTACAGTTGCAAACCTGCCAGTTATCTTCGGCGCAAGCCTGCAATAAACGCTCGGGCCGCGCAGAGGAATGCTCCGGCCCCTGCCCTTCATAGCCATGAGGCAACAACATCACAAGCCCGGACATCCGCAGCCACTTTGACTCGCCCGAGGATATAAACTGGTCGAACATCACCTGCGCCCCGTTGGCGAAATCACCGAACTGCGCTTCCCAAAGCGTCAATGTTTTCGGGTCCGCCATGGAATACCCATACTCAAACCCCAGCACCGCCATCTCCGAAAGCGGGCTGTCATGCGCTTCAAACTTCACCCTTCCACCGGCAACATGCTGCAACGGCGCGTATTTCTCTTCCGTTTCCTGATCGTACCAGATCGCATGACGATGCGAGAACGTCCCGCGCCCCACATCCTGCCCCGAAAGCCTTACCGAAAAACCGTCCTTAAGCAGCGAGCCAAACGCCAAAGCCTCGCCCATCGCCCAGTCAAACCCCTCGCCGCTTTCCAGCATTTTTGTCTTCCCGTCCAAAACGCGCTGCAATTTCCGGTTAATCTCGAAACCATCGGGAACATGCGTCAAGACTTTACCAATCTCCTGCAACTCCGTATCCGTAATCGCGGTTTTCCCGCGCCGCGCCCCATCAGGCGCAACCTGCATCCCCTCCCATGCGCCTTCCAGAAAATCCGCACCGCTAGGCTTATACGTTTCCGTCGCCTTGAAAGCCTCCTCCAGATGCGCGTTAAAATCATCAAGCATCTGCTGGCTCTCTTCGGCAGTCACCACCTTTTCCGCCACCAGCCGCTCTGCATAGATCTCACGCGCCGGTGGGTGCTTGGCAATCGCCTTATACATGAGCGGCTGCGTAAAGGCCGGCTCATCGCCTTCATTATGACCGAAACGGCGATAGCAATACATGTCGATCACAACATCACGCTTGAATTTCTGGCGAAACTCTGTCGCGATCCGCGCCACATGCACAACCGCCTCCGGGTCATCGCCGTTCACATGAAAAATCGGCGCCGCCAGCATCTTTGCCACATCCGTCGAATACGGACCCGAACGCGAAAATTTCGGCATCGTCGTAAAACCAATCTGGTTATTGATAACGATATGGATCGTCCCGCCAACGCGGTATCCCGGCAACTCGGAAATCATCAGCGTTTCCGCCGTGATCCCCTGTCCCGCAAACGCCGCGTCCCCATGCATAATCAGCGGCATCACGCTGCTATCCTCCGATCCCTCACGCAGCATTTGCTTCGCGCGCACCTTGCCGATCACAACCGGATTCACAAACTCAAGATGCGACGGATTGGCCGTCAAAGACAAATGAATATTATTCCCGTCAAAATCGCGGTCGCTTGAGGTTCCAAGGTGATACTTCACATCGCCCGAACCCAGCACGTCATCAGGCGTGGAAGACTGCCCCTGAAACTCCGCAAAAATATTCGTAAACGGCTTGCCCATCACATTGGCCAGAACGTTCAAACGCCCCCGGTGCGCCATCCCCAGAACAATTTCCTCAAGGCCAAGTTGCCCGCCACGCTTCATAATCTGCTCAACCAGCGGAATAAGAGCCTCCCCGCCGTCAACGCCAAAGCGTTTCGTCCCCGGATATTTCTTATGCAAAAATTGCTCAAAACTTTCCGCCGCAATCAGGCGCTCCAAAATAGCCCGCTTGCCATTCACCGTAAATTCCGTCTTGTTGCGAACCGTCTCAATCCGCTCTTTCAGCCAGCTCTTTTCTTCCGGGTCGCTCAAATGAAAAAACTCAACCCCGACCTTGCCGCAATAAATCTCCTTCAAAACCGCAACAATTTCATTCACGCTGGCATACTCAAACCCCAACGCCCCGTTCACATAGACAGGCCGGTTCAAATCCCCCGGCGTAAAGCCGTAATGCGCCGGGTCAAGCTCGGGGCATACCCCTTTTTCCTTCATCTCCAGCGGATCAAGATCCGCCATCATATGCCCGCGCAAACGGTATGCGCGAATAAGCATGAGAACGCGAATAGAATCGCGCGCCGCCTGCTTGACGTCATCGCCCGAAGGTTTGTCATACGCCCGCCGCTGCGGCCTCTCGCTATCATTCGCCGGATCATCAGCCCCCATACCGAAACGCCGCGACGCCTTCGAATTCTCCGCAGGCGTCCAACTCGCCCCGGAAAGCTCACGCAACAACGCCGCCTCGTCATCATTTAAAACCGCGAAAAAACCTTTCCAGCTCTCATCCACCGTCTCGGGATTCGAAAGAAACTCGCCGTAAAGCTGCGCAATATATTCCGCATTCACACCGGATAAGAATGTCAGGTTTTCAGATGATTGTGTCATAAGGGGTTCGGCCTCCAGGCTATCGGGATTACACAAATTGAGTGTGAATCTTTACGCAGCCAAGGTCAAGAGGTCAACAACTCATGAAGAAAGCGCCGCTCTTAGTTCCGCCAAAGCGCCGTCTTCCGCCGCGCTGACATTCATGGGGTGGTTAACATCGTCTGCACTCAGCGCGGAAAAGCCCCCCGCAATTTTACTCACCAGCCCGCCGAAAAAACCGCCGCCGCTTTCACCTTCGTCAAATGCATCAAACTCACCGTAAGCCTGCGCAACCGTCGTCGCAATCTCCATCAGTGCGCCGCGGTAGTTTTTAAACTCACTCTCCGAGGCCCGCGCCTCAAGCAAAATCGCTGCCTCACGCGCCGCCTCCGGCGTGTTAAAACTCTGCGCCGCCCAGCGCGGCCATTGCGCCTTCTCTGAAAGACACCCCCGCATAATCTCCGCGCTCAGCGGCTTATCCTCATGCAGCCGCGCAATCGCTTTAATGCACGCCTCCAGCGCCCCCATCTCTTTCTCATCGTCATGCTCGCCGTCCACATCATCCGCATGGCTGACAAAAACCCCGACCTTGTATGGCAAACTAAGCAGAAGCTCGCGCTCCGAAGCCGCAAAATCCGAAAGTGAAGTCATCATCCCCCCTCTTGCATATTACGCATATGTTGTTCCCAACGCCTTCGCCAGCTTGCCCAGCGCCTTGCGCTCCCGGGCGCTGATACTCAAAAACTGATCGAAACTTTTAGACGGGCGTTTCCCCAAACGGCGCTTAAGCTTCATAAAAAGATACGAAACATAAACCCTAAACTGCTCCAGAGCCGACCCTTCCTCATACTCACGAAAAGCCAGCGCAACCGCCTCACCGATTTCCATCAAGCGCATGCTGTACGCGCTCACATCCTTTTCATCCACAACCCCGCGCAAAACATCAAGCGCCCGCGCACAATCGCGCAAGACATCGCCCGAAGCCTCCTCCCACACCGGCCACTCATCTTTGCGCCCGACCGTTTCATTCATGATATATTGCAAAAGCTCGGAACCGAACACATTCTGTGAAAACCCGTCAACAATATTGGCCAGCGCGGTATGCTCTTTTTCATCCGCCTCGTCCCCGCCCGCTGAATCACTTTGACTGACCCAAAGTCCCGCCCGGTACGGCAGGCTGACAATCAACGTCCTTTCCTCAACGCTCAGCTTATTCAACACATCCATAAAAAAGCTCCCCGGCTTTCAAAGCACTTATTCCTTAAGTCTACTATGAAAACCGGGGAGGTACAAACAAGGAGTTGTGCAGACAAAAAGCCTCCGGTGCCTTCACGCCATAGCCGGGGGTGGGTACGGTTATGGGCATTAAGGTGGGTGCCGTGGAGCAAAAACACCGTATATATGGCTTCCCGCGCTACATTTCTCCTATGAGGGTGCTTACTTAAAACCTTTCTTAACCTTCTTTGAACCTGTCCTGCAATTTCCAAGACGCATCATCAATTGACGGATTTTGTGGCGAAAATGGCGGTTTTCGAGAACCGGAAGCGCAGAAAACCGTCATTTGCAGTCCAAAAGACTAAAATTGATGGTGCGTCCTAAAACGGTAAAATCATTTCGATATAATACGCCAGATCATTCGGAACATTTTGATCCACAATCTCCAGCATAGTAATAAGCGTCAATGTCGTCGCTGATCCGTATATATAATTAAGCATTGTTTTCTCCTTTCCTGCTACCGGGCTGAACGAAAAACTCTGTCCTTTCCATCCACACCGCCGGGGTTCTCCTGTAAAAGAAACTTTGCAAAGCACATGCCAATTTTTTACATAACATATACAGCGATTTTTAGGGAACGCTCAGCATATTTTTATCTTACTTTCAATAGCTTAGCACTTTTCCAACCATGCCAAAAACCCGGCAATTTTAACCACCCCACCCCGCACATTCCTGCCGCCCGGCAATATTTTCCGTAATAAAAAAGCACGTGGTTGACACACTGTTTTTTTATGTATAAAAAATACAGACTTATGTACAACACCCAAAATCTTTTAAGAGCAAACCATGCCTGAGCAACATAAAGAAGAAAAACCCGCAGCCACGAACAGGAAAATGCTAGCCATAGGAGGAGCAGCGCTAGCAACGCTCCTAATAGTAGGCGGCGGAGCTTTCAAAAGACTCTACGACACGCATATAGAAGCACAAACAAATATAAAAGAAATAATCGCTAAACACGCCGAACGTAACAAGAAGCTGCGAGAAAACATTACACATATTTACAACAAAACCCCATGCAACAAAGACACTGACGGTGCCATCGTAAATACAATAGACAGAAAACACAGCTTCGAAACCGCCGTTATATGCCCTCCTGAAGAAATCAGCATGCCTGACGGCAAAACAGGAATGTTACACAGACAACAAAGAACCACAGGGCACGAACCAAAAATCGACAGGAATGGCACTATCGTTCAGGAAGTCTGCTTGAAAGATACCTACACAATTTCAGCCTATAACGGACAAGACGAATACACCTCCCCAGACTGGAGCAATCCAAAAACATGGCTCGAACAATGCAATGACACCCCCTTAGCCATCCTCGCCGACAAGCCCGGCAGCCTGAAAAAAGAACAAAAAACAACCATATTCGGCGGCACAACAACCAATAACACCTATGAGGTGTATTAAGCCGCCATCGCCTCCACAACCGCTTGGCCCAGCCCGGCTGGGCTTTCGGAAACAACAAACCCGGCGGTGCGCATCGCTTCCATCTTCGCCGGCGCGGTATCATCCGCCCCGGAAATCAGCGCCCCGGCATGGCCCATGCGCTTACCCGGAGGAGCCGTTGCTCCCGCAATAAACCCGGCAATCGGCTTTTTGTTTTTCAGGCCCTTATAATATTCCGCCGCCTCAATCTCTGCCGTTCCGCCGATCTCGCCGATCATCAAAATCGCCTCGGTCTCATCGTCATTCATGAACAGATCAATACAATCAATGAAGTTCGTCCCGTTCACCGGGTCCCCGCCAATCCCGATACAGGTCGACTGCCCCAGCCCGACAGCGCCCGTCTGCGCCACCGCTTCATAGGTCAAAGTGCCGGAACGCGACACAATGCCGACCTTCCCGCGCTTGTGAATATGGCCGGGCATAATCCCGATCTTGCACTCATCCGGCGTAATAATGCCGGGGCAGTTCGGCCCGATCAGCCGCGTTTTCGACCCCGCCAGCTTCGCCTTCACCCGCACCATATCCAGCACCGGAATCCCTTCTGTAATACAAATCGCCAGCTCGATTTCCGCATCAATCGCCTCTTCAATCGCGGCGGCTGCAAATGGCGGAGGAACATAAATCACGCTCGCATTCGCGCCGGTTTTCTCCCTGGCCTCAGCCACCGTGTCAAACACCGGCAGGCCCAGATGCGTTTGCCCGCCTTTTTTCGGCGTCACGCCCCCAACCATCCGCGTGCCATAGGCAATCGCCTGCTCGCTGTGGAACGTGCCTTGCGAACCCGTAAACCCCTGACAAATAACCTTTGTGTTTTTATCGACCAGTACTGACATGAAAAATCCCGATATCTGTTAATGAATCAGCCTTCAGTATGGCGCTTTTCCCTGCAAAATCAAAGGCTGTTTGTCACTTTACATGCAGTTTTTAAAAGAATATTCACCTTTTCCCTGTGTAATAAAGAACAAGGGTAAAAACGAGGGAAATACAAAGGGCTATGGCTAAACCGACAGACACAGACGATACGCTTGGCGATTTCATTAAGGAACTCGAAACCGGTGAGAACGACCCTCTCGGCGATTTTATTGAAGAAATCGAAACAGGAAGCCCCGACCTCCTCGGTGATTTTATCGAAAGCATAACGCCTGAAACAGATGAAACCGCGCCTAAACCGGAAAGCAAACCACCAACCCCGAAAGAAGCGCCCCCTCCACCGCCGCAAAAACCCGAACAAAAAGCGGAAAAATCGCCGACAAACTTCGCAAAAGCCCCGGACGTAAATACGGCCTTTAAAGAAACAGAAACACAGCCCGAAGGCATAAAAACCGGACGCAAATACTACGTTCCCAACAACTTCGCCCCGGTCATCAGGAAAATCACACAAGACGACCCCATATCCGGCAAACTGATGGTCAAAATTTTGGGGAGCGAAAGTAATTTTGACAACAATGCCGTAAGCTCCTCCGGCGCATTCAGCGCCGGGCAATTCGTCCCGACAACCTTCTACGAACGCGCATGGAAAAGCCGGGACTTACTCAGTCCTAAACACAAAGCCATTGTCGAAGCCAACATAGAAGAATACGACAGGGCGAAGGAACAAGAAGCCGCGCTTGCAAAAGCCGAAGGGCGCGACCCCAAATACGTTGCCCCGGACCCGAAATGGCGCATTAAAAGCGGCGGAAGTGAAGACACCGCAAGGGCATTAATGGAAAACGAATATGTCGTATCGGTTCTGGCCCGCGAGCATCTCCGTCAAGCCTTAAAGGGCGGCACGTCACGCTTCAGAAAACTTGTGAGCGACAGACTGGAATGGCTAAAAAACCCAAAAAACCCAAACAGATTGCCCGACAACCACCCGCGCATTCAACATTTGCAAGAACACCTTGAGCGTCCCATGAATTTCACCGACGCCAAAACATTTTATCTATGCGGCGAACGTGGCGGCGCAGAACTGCTCTTCGCCTACGCAGAACCCTCAAACCAAGGCCACCGCGCCAAGGATTATACAACGGAAAGCGTATGGAAAAACAACCTTCCCGTATTTGAAAAACCAGACGGAACAGATATGGCCGTTAAAGAATACATCGCCTACATGCACGAACGCGTCGGAAACCAGCCTATTGCGGAAAACCTCGACCGTCCAGAACCACAAAGCTACGCATCACTGAATCTTTAAGCTAAAGCTCTAATCCCCGAAAACATCCTTCAAAACATCAAGAACAACGCCCGTGGCTTCTTCAATCAAAACCGCATCATCGCCGACAAGAATGCGCTTCGTCCCTTTACGCGCCTTCCCAAGACGGTGCTTCAAATCATCAGGAAAATCACGCCCCTCAAGTCCCGGCGGCAAAGTGCCGTGTTTTTCGATATGCCTTTCCAAACCCGGCGGCAAATCACCATCACGTTTGGCCAGCCCCGGCGGCATGCCCTTGGCTTTTTTACCTTTGTCTTTATCTTTGTGCCCCTTATGGCCGCCCTCGTGATCCTCATCATCATCGCCTTGCGCCCGCTTAACCGCGCCCAGCACTTCACGAATAATCCGCGCCTCATCCTTCGAAAACCCTAAAGCGCTCTCCGAGGCAGACGCCGCCTCCCCCGTCGAAGACATCGCCGACGCATCCGAAACGGTTGCAAAAGCAAAAACAAGCGCAAACAATAACAATACATTTTTCATCACAAAAACTCCCCGAATAAAAAACCCTAAGCCGCCGCCTGCGCTTTTTTAGTGGCTTCAACAACCTTGCGCGCGGCATCATCCAAATCATCGGCTGAAATAATCGGCAAGCCGGACTTTGCCATAATTTCTTTGCCCTTGTCAACATTCGTCCCTTCAAGGCGTACAACCAGCGGGTCTTCGAGCGAAACCTCCTTCGCCGCCGCAACAATCCCTTCGGCAATCACGTCGCATTTCATGATCCCGCCGAAAATATTGACCAGAATACCCTTCACATTCGGATCGGACAAAATAATCTTGAACGCCACAGCCACGCGCTCCGCCGTCGCGCCGCCGCCCACATCAAGGAAATTCGCAGGCTCCCCGCCATAGAGCTTTATAATATCCATCGTCGCCATCGCCAGCCCGGCTCCATTGACCATACAGCCGATATTCCCGTCCAGCCGCACATAGGACAGATCATTATCCGCCGCGATTTTCTCATTCTCATCCTCTTCGCTTTCATCGCGAAGCGCCTGAATATCCGGATGACGATATAAAGCGTTTGAATCGAAATTAAATTTCGCATCCAGCGCCATCACTTCATCCCCGCTCACAATCATCGGATTAATCTCGACGATAGAACAATCCAGTTCCACATAGCATTTATAGAGATTCTTAAAGAACGGAATCGCGCTCTCCTTCGCCCCACCCGAAAGCTGCAAAGCATCCGCCAGCTTCGCCGCATCCGCGTCGCTCATCCCGCCCAGCGGATCAATCGCCACCTTGGTAATCGCATCCGGGTTTTCATGCGCAACCTCTTCAATATCCATCCCGCCCTCGGTGGACACCATAAACGTGACCTTTGAGGTCGCCCGGTCGAGAAGAAGGGAGCAATAATATTCCTTCTCAATATCCACACCGTCGGTCACATAAAGCCGCTGCACCTCTTTGCCCTCCGGCCCGGTCTGCTTTGTCACCAGCGTCTGGCCCATCATGGCTTCGGCAGCCTCGCGCACCGCATCAATGCTCTTGCAAAGGCGAACCCCGCCCTTATCATCGCCCGCGCCTTTAAAATGCCCGGCCCCGCGCCCGCCGGCATGGATCTGCGCTTTAACCACAAACAGGCTGGTCCCACCCTTTTGCAAAGTTTCCGCCGCCGCCACGGCTTCATCAACGCTCATCGCCGCAATGCCCTTCGGCACCGTAACGCCATATTTCTCTAACAGCTCTTTGGCCTGGTATTCATGAATATTCATAGGATCGTCGCCCCCAAAGTTAAAAAGAATCTCATATCAAAAGCTAAAGGGAGCGCAGCGCCTTTGCAACCCGTAAACATGCCCGCGTAAATCCTTTTGCAAAATTTCTTACCCCTACCCGCAAAACCTTAAAAACACCTTAACCATATTTTAAATTTTAACGATTAACATTCAAAATATGAAAAAGGAGCGCGCGTGCCGGAAGAAAAGATAACACAAAGCCTTACAGACCTCCGCCGTGCTGTACTGGGCGGCAACACGGACGCAACGAAAGAAGCCGTAGAAAAACTCGCCGCAGACCTGTTCAGCGGTGCCCCCACAGAAAACAAACGCCGCTTTCAGCTTGTTAATGAAGAAATCGCCGGTATCGGCCACACAATCCATGCAAACGACTTCACCGAAGAGCGGGAAGAAAATGAAAAGAAAGAAGCCCAAAGACACGCCTTTGATATCGCGCTCGAAGAGCTTCTAGACGCTATTCAGGAACAAAAAAACGCCCTGATCCGTGAACTTGAAAAACTCGGCGAAAAATATAAGGAAATCGTCGAACACATAAAAAGCGCAGACTTTGACCTGAAAGACATAAGAAAGCAGCTCAAAGCTCTCGAAGACAGCGACAGCGAAAACATCGCCCAGCTTAACACGCTTGAAGACAGTACGATGCTGACATACCGCGCCATAGGCGACCTCCTCAAAAACCACAACCCGGAGTTGTATGAAGACTTTTTCAACGATGTCTTCGGCATCGACAACGAATATATCACAATCGCCCACGACACGGACGATGGCACACGAAGCCATATCGTCTGGCAGGATGAAAATGGAGCCTACTACCTTAAAGACCCAAAAACCGGACAGCATGTCGATATAGACCAAAACAATCCCAATCTTCTGGGCGCGCTGGGTTCGGAAAAAAACCAAAAACCCGCCAGTGAACTCAGCCAGGAAGACCGGGAAGCCTTTGAACGCTTCAACCGCACATATAAACGCTATATGAATGAAGTAAACTGCCACCGCGGCCTAAGCGAAACCCACGACAGACTGGTCAACATCATGGCAAAGCGCGAAGAACTCTTTGGCAGGCAGGTTGAAATTCAGCGCGAAATGGAAAAACTGAAAATTAGAAAAGAACAACTGGAAAAAGAAATCGAGAACCTCGAAAAACAAAAATCCGCAAACGAGGAAAAAACAGACGAAATCAAACAAAAACTCGAAAATCTGCAACGCGATGAAACGAACCTCCTGAACAGGATGGATGAAAACAAACTGGAAGTCCTCGAATTTACAACCCAAAGCACCTCACAATTTGATGATATCCTTGCCATACTGCGGCACAACATCGAAACCGACCCCCGGCTCAAAGAACATTTTCATGCCGCAGGCGGCCATAACACTGGCCACACCCATGAAGAAGCGCCTCACAAACACGCCGCCGCGCGCGCGCCCGGTCACGGTCAAACAAGCAAAACATTTCAACACGCCGCCGCAGAGCCGTACAAAGAACAAGTTTCAGAAACTGGACCGGCTCCGCAAAACACAAACACCGCGCTGACAAACGGCGCAAACGCATAAACTTTCAAAACATTAACAAAATATAAAGTTTTATATTTCATAATGAACGCACGCATAAGGGCTGTTTAAAAAGTCCAACGATTTGATAAAGGTGTGTGAAAATGGCGGACGCTCCCGCAACCCTCGATAACCTTAATAAGTTAATCACGGATTTGCTGGAAAAAGATCCGGAAAACGGCCCCGCCATCCTTGAAAGAATTTTCTCTTCGGACACCCCGGAAACACAATTTGCCCTCTCGCAAATCGCGGCGCAGCTCGGCAACAACTCCCCGTTCTCAAACGCTTTCACAAAATATCGTGATGGCGCGCCGGACGGGGCGGAAGAAACGGCCAAACACCGCCATATCATCGAACAGATCCAGTTCATCATCATGCAAGAAGCCGCGATGAACTTCCTCGCCACGCAGCAAGAATGGATCAACCAGCAGTTTGAAAGATACCACAACGCCCAAACAGCGGAAGAAAAAGCCGCCATCCTGAAACACATGGAAGACACGCTGACACAGCAGCTCAGAGAAAAATTCCCGGATCTTTCCGATGAGCAAATCAAAGAGATTGTACAAACAAAACTCAAGGAAGACTTAACCCAATACCTCATCGACAAAGAAGGACTTGACCGCGAACTGGCTGAAAAAAAAGCTGAAGAGCTGTCGAAAGATCCTGAAAACATCCATATGCAGACCCATGTCATGAGCCTGAATGCCTCACTGGAAGAGATGAAAACCGCGCAAGCCGATCTCGAAAACACCCAACACATGATTGATGAACTGGAAAAAGCGATTGGCCACCTTGAAAGTCAAGACAACGAAATGGCCGATGCTTCAGCGGAATATTACAAAAACCTGCTCATAGAACAAGAAGCGAAAATAGAAACCTTAAAAGCGGAAATCGAAGAACAGCAAACCGCAATAAAAAACGAAATCAACCAGTTAGACGAAGGAATCCAAGGATACTTCATATCACAGCTATCAGAATCCGCCAAACTCGCCCGGGATCTCAACCTGGACTCCCCACTCACCTATACATTTCAGGCCGCAGGAGGCTGGGGCAGCAACAGCGAAAACGCCTTCCTCCATTCAATAAGCCAGCCCATAGACGGTGTAGACCTCAACGCCGAAGAAATGAGCGACGCCGAAATCATGGGCATAAAACCTGTCACTTTTGGCACCGCCCCATACGCAAGATCGGAAGACAGCGGAGAAACATCTCGGAGATTCAAAGCCGCAGCAGAAAACAGCCCTGCGGACACAACAACACTCATCGCTAACACAACCCCCGACCCGGCCATAAAAACCGGTATGAACACATAACATCAATAAAAATAACCAACTGAAATAAAACAATAAAACAATAAAAACCTCTGAAAAATATACAAAACGTTAAGAAAATATAAACTTTTATATTTCATAATAAACGTGCGCATAAAGGTTTGTTAAAAAACCGAAAAATTGAATAAGGGTGTGTAAATATGGCGGGCGGCGACCCTCAAAAAACGGATACAAAAAACACAAACCTATCTCACAACGAAGGGATAGCTCCGGCGCGCCCCTACGCTACATTCGACCAAAACCCCGCTGACATTTCCGCAAAAATCGCCGCCGGTCCAGTGGCCAAATATTTTCGGGAAACCCACTCAACAGGCGCTTTTATAAACCTTAAAGGCATGAGCACCACAGATTTGGCTGCCGCCCTGAATAATCTGGTCGAAAGCATCAACGAAGAAGCAGCGCTAATTCACAGCGGATATAGCGAAAGGCAAACAAACCCCCCCTTTGACAACGATTTTTCAACATTCCTCGCTGCCCTGAAAACCACAACAGGCAAAGGAGCCGGAGAACAAAACGTCCCCAAAAGCGCCGCGCAGGAAATGATCGAACTGAACATGCTACAGGATATAGCCACAAACTACGATATATCCTATCAAGCCTCAGAGTTTGAAAGCGCCGCAGATGCCCTCGGACTGGATTACGAATTCGCAACCTTCGGCGCCCAGCCCGAAGAACAAACCCCGGCATATGACACGCAAGTCGAAACCCTCTCCAGCGTTTTCGAAACCGCAGGCGGCTGGGGCAGCGAAAGTGAAAAAGCCCTCCTTCATACAATGAACGAATCCACACAAGGAATAGACCTCAATGCCGATGAAATGAGCGATCTGGAAATCATGGGCGTAGAGAAAGTCACATTCACCACCACAAGCGAGACAGAAAATACAGAATTGAACTTTGACGGCCCAAACTCGGTAGAAGAATTAACCCTCAGCTACCGCCTGCATAACGAAGCTTTAAATTACATCGCCGCTTACACAAACGGAACCGAGGTCGCCCTTATAGACCTGAAAGATCATCTGGAAGCTGAGTTCGACATAACGATCCCGGACGAAGAAATGAAAATACTTGCCGAAAAACTGGAAAACGAAAACAGCATTGACGTCAAAGGCTTCGAAGCCGATCAGAAAGAACCTGAGATAACAACAGAGCCAGAGCCACAGCCACAGCCGCAAAACAACGACCTGCGGCTTACACAAACCGCGCCGGCGCCAACAGCCCCCGGCATGATGGGCTAAACCCTCTAAAATAGAACTGTCATCCCCGCGGTCTTGCGCAGCAAGACATCTACAGCGGGGATCCATATGAGAATTTGCAAAGCAAATTCTCTTTAACCGGATCCCGGATGTTTAAGCGATGCTCTGCATCGCCTCCGGGATGACAGAAATCGAGTCATTTCATAAGACTCCCGCATTAAGAAAAAATTAACCCCGCTCCTTCATAATGGGGGAAACAAAAAATAATAAAAGAGCAGTAACAAAAAAGAGGGTGCAACATGGCTGACGACGATTCAGTAAATCCCGGCAACGAGGAAGAGGCAGACAGCAATGCATCCGCGCGCGCGCCCGGCACCGCCTCTGCCGCCCACAAGCAAGCTGTGCAAGCGGAAGAGCCACTCGAGAAAAAACCCGACGACGCAGACGCTACGCCCGAAGAAAAAGCCCTAAAAGATCAATTCAATCCCCATAAACTGACCCAAAATAAAATTCCGGGCAAAGATGGCCGCATAAAAGACGAAAACAAAGACACAATCACCCTCATGGAAACCCAACAAAATATGACCATGGGCCAAATGTTCAACGGCTTTCTGGAACTCATACTCGCCCTGATTAACGGCGACTGGGAAACCTTCACCCTGCTTTCTGAAGATTTTCTAAAAACCGACGTCATCGACCCCGCCGACAGAGTTGTCAAAAAAACCATGGATAAAACCGTCAAAAAGGCTCAGGAGTTAAGCAAAGACAAAGAGTTCAGGGAAGAAACTCCGAAAGAGCGCAAAGAAATTTTAGCAAAACTATTCGAAGAAAACGAATTCCTGCAAAAATCTAAAATCTCAAAACTGCTCGACCTCATCGTAGAAAAAGAATCCAGAGGCGGCGAACCGAATATCGTTTTCGACTACAGACACAAGCTCAAACCCGGCACGCACAATCTGGGCAAAGCGACAAGCGGCCTAATGCCTGGAGATACAACGCCGGGCGGATTAACGGTTCCCGAATTCACAACGATGACGGTAAACGAAGTCCTCGCATGGCAAAAACAATATCTAGATGAGCAATATTCATGGAAAGACTCAAACGGAACCCCCCTCATCCCGCGCGGAACAGGATCTTCCGCCGTCGGCGCATATCAATTTGTCTACACGACATTAAAAGAAATGCGCGATCAGGGCCTTATCGACGGCAACGCCAAATTCACACTCGAAAACCAGACAGAGTTTGCCATCAAACGCGCAATTCATATGCGCAACTTCGGCGACCTGTTCAAAAACAATATCACAGAAACAGATTATACACGGATCGCAAGAAACCTGAGGCTGGAATGGGAAGGCGCCAAACATATCAACATGGATACATTAGTTGATACCTTAAAAGAAATCCGTGAAAACGTTCTCGAAAACCTGCCACAAGAAACGATCGTCCAACTCGCATCCGCAAAAGATTTCACTATTAAGCCGTTATAAAAGGCAAAACATAATGACAAACAAGCCAACCTAATTCCCCTCAAATCCAATCTAAATTTAGCAAAGAATTTACCCGGAAAATCTACACTGGAAGAAGCGGCCCTTTCTTACAGGTCTGCCCTCCGTCAAAAAGCTATTGAAACCGCGCATGACCCGATTTTGCATTCTCTTATTTATAACGGCTTTCATCCCTGCGCTCGCGCAGGCACAGACGCAAAGCTGCATAAAACCCGCCGGAGTTATGCTTTTGCAAAGCAAAGACGAGCACCGCCTTGAACTTGCCCGTTCGCTCAGGGAATATCTGCGCGCGCAAAACCTTGACGAAACGCTCGCCACCGCGATTTATAAAGCCTCACTCAAAACCGGCGTTGACTTCGAACTCATGGTCCTCAAAGCCAAAATGGAAAGCGATTTAGGCCGCCTCAACGCCGCGCAATATACAAGCGCCCGCGGCGCGTTCCAATATATCGAGCCGACATGGCTCACGCTCATGCGCCGTTACGGAGGTGAAATCGGCTACCCGCATTACGCAAACGCGATCACCCGTTCCAAATACCCCAATGTCCCGGCCATCAAAGACGGCAACCCTTTTCTGAAAGCCGAGATTTTATCGCTCCGCCACGACCCGGACATTTCCGCCCTCATCAAAGCATATCAAGTGCAAGAAGAAACCGATGTCATCCGATCCTATAAACGCGGCGGTAAAGTCACCGCGACAGATCACTACATCACCCACATGCTCGGCCTGCCCTTAGCGAAAGAATTCTACGCCATGAAACGCCGCGGCTCGGTGATCGCGGTGGCCGGACTAAACAACCCGGCAATGCGCGAAGCCGCGCGCATGAACCGCGCTTTTTTCTATCAGGGAAAACGCGCCCTCACCGCCCGCGAAGCCTACGCCCAATTCGAACGCCGCGTGACAAAGGAATTCGCCACGATTCAAAATATCGCCTATAAAAACAAGCCCCCGGCCTGCGCGGAAAATAACGCGCCTGCGCCCCGGTTAGCAAAACTGGAATCCGTTACGCCGCTTTGCTCTGGCTACCGAGCAGATCTTCTACAGCCCGTCTCTCTTCACGCAGCTCTTTATCCGTTGCATCCATGCGCCCACGTGAGAACTCATTAATCTCCAGCCCTTGCACAATTTCATACTTCCCGCCGGAACATGTGACCGGATAACCGTAAATCACACCTTCCTCAATACCGTATGATCCATCGGACGGAACAGCCATGGACACCCAGTCCCCGCCCGGTGTACCCAGTGCCCAATCCCGCATATGGTCAATCGCAGCAGACGCCGCGCTCGCCGCAGAACTCGCTCCGCGCGCTTTGATAATCGCCGCGCCGCGCTGCTGCACCGTCGGGATAAACTCACCCTCATACCAAGCCTGATCGACCTTATCCAACGCCGCGCCGCCATCAACTTTCACATGATGCAAATCGGGATACTGCGTCGAGCTGTGATTCCCCCAGATCGTCATATTTTTAATCGCAGTGGAATGCGCACCGGTTTTTTCCGCCAATTGCGAAATCGCCCGGTTATGATCCAGACGCACCATGGCAGAGAAACACTCCGGCGCAAGATCCGGGGCATTCTCTTTCGCAATCAGACAATTCGTATTCGCCGGATTGCCCACCACCAGAACTTTCACATCGCGTGAAGCATGATCGTTCAGCGCCTTACCCTGCGGCCCGAAAATTCCGCCATTGGCGGTGAGAAGATCGCTACGCTCCATCCCCTCTTTACGCGGCATAGAGCCAACCAGCAGCGCATAATCCGCATCCTTAAACGCCACATTCGGATCATCCGTCGTCACAACGCCCTGCAAAAGCGGAAACGCGCAATCGTTCAGCTCCATCACCACTCCTTCAAGCGCACCCAGCGCCGGAGTAATTTCAAGCAATTGCAGGATAACCGGCTGATCCGCCCCAAGCATCGCCCCCGAAGCAATGCGAAAAAGCAAAGCATAGCCAATCTGGCCGGCGGCCCCGGTAACAACAACGCGCTTGGGTGATTTCATGATAATGAACCTTTCTTGAAAATGAATAACCAAGAAAGGCTACAACCTTTGGAATAGTGGAGCAAGAGAGAATGGAAATGTATGTCCGCTTTAGAGTCTATACTCATTGCTCCTCTAAAACCAAAACCGTCAAGGCTCCGCCTTCCGCACAAGGATCGTATTGCATACCGCATCCCCGGAAACAGACGGCTTGTTTAAAATAACCCCGCCGGAATCAGAAATGGCTTTTTCAATACTTGCAAAAGGATGACTATAGATCGGTATAGTCGCAGACGGTGTTCTGTGACCGTCCGGAGAAAAACTCCCGCGCTCTTCAACACACTCCCCTTCATGAGTTCTAATTGAAAAACCGGCAACCCCGCCTTGCTTTAAAACATGCATCATATGAGCAATAGCCGCAGGAGCGGTCTTAAGGTATTTCAGCGTTTCCAAACTGGCGACGATATCCTGACTCCCCTCCGCAACAGGAAACAGATTATTGATATCATGCTCAAAAAATCTGGCATCGGGGCAAACCAGCCGGGCAACAACAAGACTGTTGGGAGAGGCGTCCAAGCCAATAACATTTGCGTTTCTCCATGCTTCTTTGAGCTTACAGGTTAAAGAACCGTAACGCGCCCCGACATCGAGTATATCTTGAGCATTCGGAGCAACACTTTTAAGACGATCTACAAAAGCTTTATGACCGATAGAATTAAGATTCTGATAAAATTCTATATCAAGGCTCCCGCCAGTTCTGGCCAATATACCACCAGCCACAGCATCAAAAGGCATTGATGAAGATGGAATTGCTTCCGCCATGCAAACGCTCCGCTCTAAATTAAACAGAGCTATTTAACACAACAGTAAATATTATGTAAAGAAAAATCCTACCCCTTCTTCAACCCCAAAAAATCAAGCTGCCAGTTGAGGTCATCATCGGACAGAGGATAATCCGTGCCACCTTTGGGATAGATAATCTCACGCGGAGGGACGAAGGCGGCGTCTTTTTGCAGTTGCAGAGCCATACGCATGGAAAGCCCTGCCGCCCATGTTAAGGCAATCACAGGTTTCGCCGATTTCATCTCAAAAATCTCGATCACCTTGCCCGGCGTGGTTCCGGCCAGATGCGCCAGCGCCCCGGCGACAAAATCGCGGTGACGCATAGCCAGTGCGTCCGAAATCACATCCTGCGTCAAACCGCCTTCTTTAATAAGACGTTTAAGCCGCGCAGCAGGATTTTCTTCCTGCAAATCATCGGCAAAATCCACACGGCGGCGGAAAATCGCGGCCAGTTCCTCCGTCTCCTTCTCATCAAAATCCTCACGACTCATCAGCAATTCACGCACGGAGGCATCGACAAACTCCGCCAGATCTTTGGCGATAGAGGCCGGAAGGGATTTACGCACCGCCATCGGCTTTTGCCATTCAGGCAGCGTGCGCGCGATCTCAACAATTTTGTGAAGCAGCCCTTCCGTAATCTTCGCCCCGTCATTTTCAATCAGCGCCCCGCCGCCATGCGTATCACGCGTTTCAATCACCGCTTCGGAGACTTCCGCGCTCACATCCTCGCGGCTGGCAATCGCCTCCACCACCCAACTCGCCGGGTGATCCTTAAGAATATCGAGAAGATCGGCATTCGACAGCGCGCTGCAAAAACGAAGAATAGGCTCCGAGACTTGCTGCTCCACATCACGCGCAAGCTGCCCGGCAATTTTTGGCGGCGTATGCGCATGATCTTTCAGCGTAGAGGATAGCGCCACGCGGATTTTCAAAACCTCATCCAGCGCCAGCGTCCCCAGCGCCTGCACCACAAAAGCATAAAGCTGGCTCTGCTTATCCTGCGAAACATCCGGCAAAAGGTCAACCAAACGCGCCGCCAGCGCCAGACGCACATCAGAATCATCATCCCCGGCCAAAATGGTCGAAACCTGCACCGGCATGGCTTTATTCTGCGCCACAGCCTTACGCACCTTGGCCGAAGGGTCTTTCTCCGCCAGATAGTACAGGATTTCCTTATTCGTTTTGGTATCGGCAGCCAGTGTCAGGCGCTCCTTCACATTGGCTGAAGCAACCGCATCCCTTTGCTGCTCATAGGTTTTGGGCGTTTTGCCGAAAAGCTTTTGAATGAATGTCACCATAGCCTGCCTAAAATACATGAAATTTCTTAACGAACTCAGCACACATTATGCCAGAACTATCATTTGCCCTGTAAAAAAAACTGCTCTAGGGTCAAAAAAGCCCGCACAAGAGAAAACTATGAAAATAGAAGATCAACCGCAGACATCAAAAAAATACATGGCCCTGATCGCCCTCTTAAGCCTGCTCATAGGGGGTGCGATCTTCTGGGACGTTATGCGCTTTACCGCCGAGGAAAAAAATTCCGGAATAAAAACAGAGACAGAAAAAGCAGAACTTGAAAAATGCAGCATCACCCACGCCACAGAGCAAGCGCAAAAGCTCATAGACAAAGCCCCGACAATCAAACCCTTACAAGAAAACATTAACTTCCTGAAAAAGAAAATAATCGAAAACGGCATTCCCCCTGAAAAAGCAGACGCGTATTTGCTCAATGTTTTCATCTATAAAAATCTCAATCAAAATAACTGCCCTATACCGAAAAAAATTGAACAAAAATTCATAAAAGCCTCATACGGCAACATAAAACTCAACAAGAACAATTGCTCCCTCACCGATTTTAAAGCCACCGCGCTTCTTGAATTTAACAAGGTTCAGTCCCTACCCAATTACAGCGAGATAGAACCCGAACTTCTTCGCCACTTTCTCCTGCAGGTAGAACACCCCGCCGCACAACGCTATATTCAGGAAAACTGGACGAACGAACAGTTCAGACATGACTTGATTATCGCAATTTTACAAACCGCCCGCATGGCAAAAGAGGGGTGCAAAAACACCTTCACCGTCATGCAGGACCTCTTGGCAAAAATCAGCCGCGATATAGAGCCGGAACCGATAAATCAACCCGCCAAATAATCCGCTGGATTGCACACATCACGAAAAACTTGACATAAAATCAAGATTTTTGTTAAAACCCATAAAATCAAAAGATGGAGAAAATAAAGTGAACAAGCATTTTATAGCAGCAACAACACTTTCCTTACCCTTGCTCCTTGGGGGATGCGCCGAAAACCCCGATTCAAAAAACACAAAAGAAACCATCACCGCTCAAGCAAAAGCACGCGGCGGCGTTTGCATGGACGAAACCTTCACAGTGATGTTTGGCGAACGTTCATACGGCATAGTCAAACCTATAAAAACCGAGAGAAACGCTGCCACAGACACTAAAACAACGACCCTTAATGTTCAAACACACACACCAAGTAAAAGATGGCTACTTGTATTTCGCCAAACTGGAAACAGTGATTTTGAATCAGACGTAAAAATCGAAAATTTCCCTTTAAAGTCCGAAAAACAGTGTGAATACATCCCTTAACCATCCAAATAATCCGCGCTTTGCATCTCCATCAAACGGCTGACGGTGCGTTCAAATTCAAACGCATGGTCATGCCCCCGGTAAAGCTTATCCGGCGACGCGTCGGCGGTAATCACCACCTTCGTCCGCGCTTCATACAGCGCATCTACCAACGTCATAAGACGCTTGGCCTCATTACGCCGGTCATAGCCAAGCTTGGGGATATTCTCAATAAAAACAGTGTGATAGTTACGAGCAATCTCCAGATAATCCTCCGCCCCGTGGGGCCGTTCGCAAAGCTGCGCAAAAGAAAACCGCGCAACACCTTTGGCCGTGGCCATCACCTCGATTATCCGCCCCTTAACCTCCAACTCATCCGATACCGCCAGCGCGTTATTGGTCAGCGCGTTAAACACCGTATTGGCCCGGCGCGTTGTTTCCGCACTCAGCGGCATAAAATACGTCCCCTCGCGGGTTAAAAACGCGCGGCGGTAATCCACCGGGCTGTCGAGATGAAGCACCGCCTGATGCTTTTTCAAAAGTCCGACAAAGGGCATAAAGCGGTCGCGCTGCAACCCGCCTTCATAAAGCTTGTCCGGCGGCCAGTTGCTCGTCGAAACCACAACAACACCCCGGTCGAACACCCCGCGAAACAACCGCGCCAGAATCATCGCATCGGCCACATCTGTCACATGAAACTCATCAAAACAAAGAACCCGCGACTTTTCCGAAATTCTTTTCGCCAGCCGGGCAATCGACTTGTCCCGCTCTGTCTTTTGCGCATGCAGATAATCATGCACACGGATCATAAAAGCATGAAAATGAACGCGGGTTTTCGGCATATCGCCCGGCAGGCATTCATAAAACAAATCCATCAGCATGGACTTGCCGCGCCCCACCCCGCCATACAAATACACGCCCTTCGGCGGTTTGGCTTTACCCGCAAACCACCCCGTCTTCGGCTTGTAATTTTGCAAGTCGTCAAAAAGCCGCTCCAGCGCTTCCACAGCTTTTTCCTGAACCGCGTCAGGTTTTAAAGCGCCCGTCTCAAGACGCTTTTGGTAGAGTTGCTTCGGAGTTTTTTGAGACATGCTAGTCGTTTCAATTCACTTTTACACTAGGCACAAGGAGCGTAGCGCATTTTAATACGTGAGCGACGAAGTAACAACGTGTAAAAATTAAGTGGAACGGCTAGCGCGGATCAACACAATAGAAAGTTCGTACAGCCCCAATATTGGCACAGCCAAAAGGATTTGGCTAATCACATCCGGCGGCGTGATAAAAGCAGCCACAACAAAGGTAATGATAAGCGCATATTTACGCTTTGAGGCCAGCCAGTCAGCGCTAATCAGCCCGGCCTTGCCCATCAGCGTCAAGGCAACAGGAAGCTGAAAACACAGGCCAAAGGCGAAAATCAACGTCATGATAAGATCGAGATACTCGCTCACCCGCGCCTCAAGCTGAATAGGCAGCGCAGTTTCGCCCGCCGTGGTTTGAAACGAAAGGAAAAACGGCCACGCCATGGGAATGACAATATAATAAACCACCGCCCCCCCGGCAAAGAACAAAACCGGGGTCGCCACCAGAAACGGCAAAAACGCCCGCCGCTCATTTTTATACAGCCCCGGCGCGATAAAACCCCAGATCTGCAGCAGCAAAATGGGAAAGGTCAGGAAAATTCCGGCAAAAAACGCAACCTTCACGTATGTAAAAAACGCCTCCGTAAGACCGGTATAGATAAGACGCTGAGAATCCCCCGGCTCCATCGCCCCGGCCAACGGCGCGACGAGAAAACTGTAAACCTGCTCCACAAACCCGAAACACACCGCCGTACCGACAACCATAGCCCCAATAACCCAAAGAAGCCGCTGACGCAGCTCAATGAGGTGGGAGGTTAAAGGTACTTTCTCTTCCATTTCACTTCATCTCAGAGTACAAAAATGCAAAACAAAAAAACCATCCCAGAAGAATAAAGAACAGGTAGCAAAACACCTGAACATAGTATCTAACAGGCGCCTCTTCATTCTTCAACTCTACAGGCCCAAGACCACGCCAACTTATTCTTATACACCCTTTGCGCAATATAGAAACGAAATGAAAGGTAGCGGCTGCAAGAACAAAAAAATAAAAAACGATCAGAAGCTTCATTCCTCTCCCCTCTTCTCCAAACCCACCATCACATCCTCATCCTCGGCGGCCTCATCGAATTCATTGTCCTGCGGTGCGCGGGCCTCAAAATTCACAGCCTCGTTGAGCCCCTCCATATCCATGAAGTCATCAAACTGCGCACTCAATGAGTGTTTCATATATTGAAAACGGCGGAATAAACGGCCCATCCCGCGCATCAGACCGGGAATTTCATTCGGCCCGATGACAAGAACCCCCACCCCCATAATCAAAAATAACTCTGCCCAGCCAAAATCAAGCATAGGACCTCACACGTCATTGCGAGGAGCGTAAGCGACGAAGCAATTCAACTGGATTGCCGCACTCCCCTTGGTCGATCGTAATAACGACTTAAGGCTCATCATCTTTTTTTTCAACGGCCTTAGGAGCCTCATCATCTTTAAGCCCCTTTTTAAAGCTTTGAATGCCTTTAGCGAGATTCTCCGCGATAAACGGCAGACGCGAAGCGCCGAACACCACCAAAATCAACAAAACAACAATCAGTATTTGTAACGGTCCCGGAGCCATAGCTTAATCCTTTTTCATATCTTTACCGCAGTTTAAATCTCTTCCAACTCATCTTCACGCTCTTGCTCGCGGTCGGATTCAATCTTATCAATCACATTCTGCTCGATCTCACCCGGCTCGCCATCTTCTTGTAGCGCGCCCCCCTCTTCCTGTCCAGCGAACAGATCGCCGGTATCATTTAAAGCACCGGGAATCGCCTCAATCGCCGGACGGCGGTCCAGCAAGCCCGACGCTTTCAAATCATCCAGCCCCGGCAAATCCATAACCGATTCGAGGGAGAACTGGTCGAGAAACTCTGTCGTCGTCACCCATGTCAACGGACGGCCCGGCGTCTCGCGCCTGCGCCCCGGCTTCACCCACCCCGCCTCGATCAACGCATCCAGCGTCCCGCGATGCGTCGCCACCCCGCGAATATTCTCCACTTCCGCCCGCGTCACAGGCTGGTGATACGCGACAATCGCCAGCGTCTCAAGCGCCGCACGCGAAAGCTTCTTCGTCACCTGTTTTTCCAAAGCCAAAGCCTCGCCCAGATCCGCCGCCGTGCGAAACGCCCACTTGCCATCAAGCTCTACCAGATTGACCCCGCGCCCTTCATAATGGTTTTTAAGTTCCATAAGCACCGCGCCGACATCCGCCCCTTCCGGCGTATATTCATGCAAATCCGCCGTGGACAGCGGTGCCGCGCTCGCAAACAACAACGCTTCGATTATGCGGGTTAATTCACTCATGTCTCACTCTCCTCGCCCGCCAGCGCGCGCATATAAACCGGACGAAACAACCCGTCCTGCTTGATTTCCAGCTTGCCCTGCTTCACCAGTTCCAGCCCCGCCGTAAAGGTCGAAGCCATAGCCGAGCGGCCAAACAGCCTGTCTTTAATCCCTTCAGGCATAAAGCTTTCCAGCGTACTCCACACGGAAGACATGCCCTTGCGGGGAAGCTGCCCGAGCATGCGGGTCAAACGGCTCATCGCATTTTCCGTGGACATCAGGTTAAAACTCGGCAGATCGTAATGACTGCCCTCAACCCGTTTTTTAATATCGCCATAAGCCTTGATAAGATCGTAAAACTTCACATCCCAGACCGTCGTCGTCTTAACCCGCACGCCCTCCGGCGCGCCGCGCACAAACACCGCCTGCCCTTTTTGCGGACAAGCCATAAGCTTCTCCGCCGCTTCCTGCATCGCCTCCAACCGGCGAAGCTGGAATTGCAGCGCCTCGGCCATCTCCTCGGCGCTCGGGTCCGCATCCTCACCCTCGCGCGGCAAGAGAAGGCGCGACTTCAGATAGGCCAGCCACGCCGCCATCACCAGATATTCTGCCGCCAAATCAAGATTTAGAGCCTTGGCCCGCCCCATAAATGCAAGATACTGGCGCACAAGTTGCAGAATCGAAACCTGCATAAGGTCCACTTTTTGATTTCGCGCAAGCTCCAGCAAAACATCAATCGGCCCCTCAAACCCGTCAATGTTGAGTAACAAAGCATCCGCCTCGCTCACGGGAGCCATGCGCGGCGGATCTTCTTCAAATTTCTGAGCTTCATTTTGCATTTTTATTTTTTTAACCACGAATAGACGCAAATACACACGAATTTTTTAAACCACCAAGACACGGAGACACCAAGAAGAAATGATTATAAAAGCTTGGTGCCCTTGGTGTCTTGGTGGTTGATTTTTTTATTCGTGTTCGCTCGTGTTTATTTGCGCTTTAAATCCTTTACTATGCCGCCATATTGGTCATACCCGCCGCTTTTTGCAAGCGTTTCTGCGCCTTTTGGGACAAGTTAGGCACAATTTCAGCAATTTTTTCCATCACCCCCAAATCCCCGGCACAATACAGTGCTGCATCGCAACCTGCCTCAATCGAAAGCACCGCCCGAGCCGCCACTTCGCCATATCCGGCCAACGCCTCCATATCCAGATCATCAGAAAGCAAAAATCCTTCAAAACCAATATCTTCTCTGATGATCTTCTGAATAACATCAGAAGACACAGACGCCGGATGTTCAGGATCAATTTTTTCATACACAATATGTGCCACCATTCCCCAGACAAGGCCGCCCACAGTAGCTTTAGAAACAATACGAAACGGATCGAAATCAGCGCCCCGCAAATCTTCCAGCGATGCAGAAACACGTGGTAAACCCTTGTGACTATCCACTTTTCCCCGCCCATGCCCAGGAATGTGTTTAATCACCGGCGTAATGCCCGCAGCCAGAAAATGCCGACACACAGAAAGACCAAGCCTTCCAACCACTTGCGGATCATTGCTAAACGCCCGATCGCCAATCGCATCATGCGTAGCATCCGTAAGCACATCCATAACCGGCGCGCAATTCACATTCACCCCGCACTCGGAAAGCTCCTCAGCCATCTGCAAAATCGTAAAACGAAGCGCCTCCAAAGCGCCGTCCATATCACCGACAGCCTTATCACCAAATGACCGCATCGGCGGGTATTGCCGCCAAACGGGGGGCTTCAGCCGCTGCACCCGCCCGCCTTCCTGATCTATCAGGACCGGACAATTCCGCCCCAGCGTTTCCCGCAAATCATCCGTAAGCGCCCGCACCTGCGCCGGATTTTCACAATTGCGCGCAAAAAGAATAAATCCCAGCGGATTGGCCTCTTTAAAAAAAACCCGCTCACCGGAACTTAATTCCAGTCCCTCACAAGAAAAAATCACCGCTTTTGCATCACTCAAAGACATGAATTAACCATACAAAATATACTAAAAATGCACCACCGAAATAAGCGGTTCCGGCTAACGAAACCCTGTAGGCTGAATAGGAGCAATTAAAGTTTGCCGTTTCCGATTATCTCCCAGCCCATATCGCACAGAAAACCCGTGAATCGTCGCCTGCTCGCCAAATGCATCAGGCACAATAAAACCTACAAGCCCCGAAGCCAAACAAAAAGGCCCCTGAATATTATCGGCATATCTTTTAAAACGATTACTTCCTTCACTCAACTCCGCATCTCCACCAAGCGATTTATACAGCGCATCACGCTGGGGATAGCCTTCCGAAACAAAATAAAAATGAGTACCCAGCCCTTCCCACGATTGCGTTAAGTTCAAAACCCGCCCGTTAAGCAGCCTTTTCGAAGATATACTTTCCGGAGATTGCCGCCCGGCAGACTCGTCTGTATGAAGGTTAACACCAGCCCTAAAATCCGTTCTTACATCGGGGGTAAGAGCGTTATACACAAAAGTCCCTTGCCCGTTTTCACGCTTCAAAATGTCATGAAGATCTTCTAAACCGGGAGGCATCCACGCAATAATCCGGCATTCCCCCTGTTGAACAAGCTTATCTACATCACGCAAAGCCGCACTAACAGAATTTCTCCGCTTAATAAACGTAAAGCAAGCCTCCGGATGGTCATCCATACTGACAATTTGCGGGCGCTCAAACACTCTCAACCTCTTGCACTTTTAACAAGCGCAATCAGGTATCACAGAGGCTAGACATATGTCAAAAAAACTTTACTGCGTGACCAAACACCCGCCGGGTTTCTGAGCTTTAATAGAATCGCAAATCCTGCCCGCGCTCTCCTTACTCATCGGCCCGGCCTGAATGCGGTAGAACGTACCACGATCAGCCACTTCCGCAGCCTGCACCCGATGCGGCACACCACTAAGCTCCGTTGAAAACGCCTTTTGCAAACGGCCCCACTCGCTCTGCGCACCGTCAAGAGACTTCACGCTGCCAAGCTGCACATAATGCTGCCCCGGCTCAACCGCAAAATTGCGCACATCGTCGTCGCGCAGGGCATTCCCCGCCGCAGGCTTGATCGACGCCGCCCCAGTGGCCACATCGCTAATACTTCCCGCCGCAGCAACATTGCTGTCTTTTCGGTCCAAAACCGATTTCACAAATTCCAGCGTTTCAGGGCTCTCCCCCGGCTTATGAATAATTTTAGGACGCTCGGCCTCAACAGGCGCAGACACATCAGAAGCAGATGCCACCGCCTCAGGCTTTGGCGGCTTGACCTCCATCCTTTTCTCAACCTCTTCCTCAATCTTTTGCAAAGTCACCGGCGCAGACTCTTCAGATTCCGCCGCCGCCAGCGTGGAACCGCCATCCACGGAATCATCCTGAACACGTTCACCACCGCGCGTCTCATCAGCAGCATCCTCAACCTGACGGGCAAAAGCCGCAAGCTTGTCAACCGTCTCCTCCTCGCTAAAAAGATTCTCAACCGGCGCGGATTCCGCCCCGCCCCGCCCGTCCATCACGGCGAAAACCGTGCTGTCGCGATTCGGTATACTCATCCCGCCCGGATCCGCAGGGATTTCCTTATAAGCCAGCGTATCGGCCCGCACGACCGGCGCTTCGGTCTCTCCACCGGGATAAACCGCCATAATCACCGCAGCAAACGCAACCCCGCAAACCAACAGTGCCCCGGTCGCCACAAGCGGGCTGGTAAGCTTATCCGAAAAACCGGAACCGAAAGCTTTCTCAAAAAAGCCCCTTTTCCGTACCGGTCTGGTGTCAAAGCTGTCCAGACCGTATTGATGCGGCTGCTGGTTGCCGAAACGCGGATAATTTGGATCTTGATTCATGTGAAGCCCCCTCACGCAGTGATTCGTTAAATAATGACGGGTAAATTCTATTTCAGATCCCAATACAGATCAAACAGCCGTTCATGCTCGCGAATGGCGTAACGATCAGTCATCCCGGCAATATAGTCGGCAACAATACGCGCCCTGACCCGCTCATCCCCTGCGCCTCCGGCCTCTTCCACGCGAGCTTGCCAGTTGCCCGGCAGCACCTTGTAATTTTTAACAAAGGCTGTGAATAAGTCGCTGACGATCCGCTCAACCTTCAGATGAATCCGGTTAATCGTATAATGGTGGTACATCCGCTCGAACAAAAACGCGCGCAACTCATCGACCTTTTCACGCATCCCCTCGGAAAACGCCACCACCTGCCGCCCCGCATTGCGAATATCCTCAACATTTTGCGGACGAAGCCGCCCCAGCCGCGCCTCGGTTTCGTGCAAAACATCCTCAACCATCGCGCCGATCATCTCGCGCACGATCTCCGGCACGAAATAACGCCCATCCAACTCGCCGTATTCCGCGCGAATCGCATGCATCACCTCACCCAAAAGCCGTACATCCTCAAGATCCTTAAGCGTAAAAAGATGCGCACGCAAACCGTCCTCGACATCGTGATTGTTATACGCAATATCATCCGACAATGCCGCAACCTGCGCCTCCATCGAAGCATGCCCACCAAGCTCTAGATCAACTTTCGCCTGCAACTCCCTGACAGCAATATGAAAGTCGCCCTCTTCAACCTTCAGCGGGCCGTTATGTTTCACCACCCCCTCCAGCGTTTCCCACGTCAGGTTTAAACCGTTCCAGTTCGGATACTTACGCTCCAGTGTTGTCAAAACACGTAAAGATTGATCGTTATGATCGAACCCGCCAAAAGGCTCCATGCATTTATTCAAATACTCCTCGCCGATATGCGCAAACGGCGTATGGCCCAGATCATGCGCCAGCGCAATCCCCTCAGCCAGATCTTCATTCACCATCAACGCCCGCGCAATCGAACGGGTAATCTGCGCCACCTCCAGCGTATGGGTCAGCCGCGTGCGGTAATGATCGCCCTCGTCATACACAAACACCTGCGTCTTGTATTTCAGGCGGCGAAAAGCCGAAGCATGGATAATCCGGTCACGGTCGCGCTGAAACGCGGTGCGGTGCGCGCTTTCTTTCTCCGCATGCACCCTCCCCCGCGAATGCTCAGGCACGCACGCATACGCCGCCAGCGGCAAAGCACAATAATTATAGGACGGTTGCTTGTTTGGATTGCTCATGACTCACTCTACACTATATAATAATGCCATGAGCTTAATCATTGACAATAGCGCCGTAAAGCGCATTCACGAACTGCGGACGCAGCAAGGCAAAAACACCCTGATGCTGCGCATCACCGTAGACGGCGGCGGGTGCTCCGGGTTTCAATATATCCTCGAACTTACCGAAGACATCAAAGATAAAGACCTGACCTTCGCAGATGCCATCGTTACCGACGATATCTCAATGCCCTTCCTGAACGGCGCCACTATAAAATTCAAAGACGACCTGATCGGCTCGGAATTCACAATCGACAACCCCAACGCCCAAAGCGGATGCGGGTGCGGGACATCCTTTTCAATTAAAAGCTGAAACAAAAACTCATACACATACAAAACAATGCAAACCAAAGTAAAAATTGAAGACCGCAAAAGAAACGCCTATATTTTTCAAGGGAATAAACAGAACAAAAACACGCCAATGCAAGGAAATCCCTATGTCGCAATCAGCATTTGAAAAAATCGGCGGAGACAAAGCTGCTGACAAAATCGTGATTCTCTTTTATTCAAAAGTTTTACAGGACCCGCATATCAGCCATTTTTTCGACGAAATCGACATTATCGCGCAAATCGCCCACCAGAAAAAATTCCTCAAATACGCTCTGTGCGAAATGCCTTACCCCGGCAAAAGCCTGCGAAAGGCCCATGAACACCTCAATCTGGACGAGAGCCATTTTGACGCCGTAATCGACCATTTCAAAGAAACCCTTACAGAAGTCGGCCTCCCTACGCACACGATAACAGAAGTTATGGCCATCCTCAGAGCAACCCGCGATGATGTGTTGAATCTTTAAGCCGGATCGTTCTATTCTGCCCCCATGAAAATTGCCAGTTGGAACATAAACTCCCTCAAAGCGCGGCGGCAGCATGTTGAACGTTATTTGAGCGATTCCGCCCCTGACATACTGATGGTACAAGAGCTTAAAGGCGAAGAGTTTCCCTCTAACGAATTCAAGGCATCAGGCTGGCAAACCGCCGCCATCACCCAAAAAGCCTATAACGGCGTGGCTGTTTTTTCGAAAAACCCTATCGAAGTGATCCTCGAGCGCCTCCCCGGCGATGAAAGCGATGAACAAGCCCGCTATATAGAGTTTGAAACCCATCATGGCCTGCGCCTTATCAATATCTATTTACCCAACGGCAACCCGGTCGATACCGAAAAGTTCTCCTACAAGCTCGACTGGATGGAGCGGCTTTACAACCGCCTGAAAGCCCTGCGTACAGACAATATCCCCTTCGCCATCGGCGGAGATTTTAACGTAATCCCCGAAGATAAAGATTGCTGGGACCCGAAAGCATGGGAAGGCGATGCGCTGGCCCGCCCCGAATCCCGCGCAGCCTTCCGCAAACTCCTGAATCTTGGCCTGTACGAAGCCTTCCGCAGCCTCCATAACGCCCCCGGCCAATATACATTCTGGGATTATCAGGCAGGCCGCTGGCCAAAAGACGAAGGAATCCGCATCGACCACTTTCTCCTCTCCCCTGAAATCGCCGACCGGCTGGTAAGCTGCACCATCGACAAAACCCCGCGTGGATGGGAAAAGCCATCCGACCACACCCCTGTTATAATCGAGATTGAATCGTGAAAAAGACGGCCCTGCCCCTAACTCTGGTTTTATTGGCTGGATGCGCGGGCCAAACCCCGCCCTCTTACCGCTATTACCTCGACCAAAAGGGCCTCGGCCCGCAAACCCCGGAAAGCTTTCAGCACTGCCACGGCTACGGCTGCCAATATATTGCCGAAGTCACATTTTCACAGCAGGACTGGGCAGAGATTAAACGCATTTTCAGCGCAAACCAAAGCACCCCCGAAATCGAGCGCAAAACCATCAAAGCTGCCATCGCTCTGTTCGAACAAAAAGTCGGCGCACAAACCGGAACCGACGTCGATTACCGTGGCACATTCCGCAAAACCGGGCGATACCAGCTCGACTGCGTCGATGAAAGCACCAATACCACAATCTACCTTTCCCTGTTGCAACAAAAAGGTCTACTCAAACATCACCGCGTAGAAAGCCCGACAGCGCGCTTCCCCATCATCCACGCCGGACGCTGGCCGCATCAGACCGCAGTCATCAGCGAACTGAAAACGGGCCAATCCTATGTCGTGGACTCATGGTTTCACAATAACGGCGCACCACCGGAAATTGTCAGCCTAAAACAATGGAAAGAGGGATGGAAACCGAAAGCCCCTGATGATACTCTATAAAAAAACTAAAGGCATAAGCATGAACAGATTCTTCAAACACACCCTATTGGCCATAGCAGGTTTAAGCGCTCTAAGCCTGAGCGCCTGCGGAAAACACGAACCCTTCCGCGAGGAAGTCGCCGCCCGCCTTGCCAGCCCCGCATGGATGATTAAACGCCCGGTAAATGCCGGCCCGTTCGTTCTCACCGCTTTCGAACGCATGCATGAACGCGGTGAAACAGCGACCCTTTATATAGAAGGCGACGGCGAAGCGGAAACCCTTGCCCCGGCCCTGAATGATACCGCACTCTTCAACCCCACGCCGCATAATCCGGTCGCCCTGCATCTGGCCTCCAGGGACAAATCAAAAAACCTCGCCTATATCGCCCGTCCCTGCCAGTATAGCGGCCTTTTGGACAAAGACGGCGATTGCCGCGCCTATTGGGGAGAGGCCCGGTTCGACAGCGAAACCGTAAACGCCTATAACGCCGTTCTCGACGGCATAAAAGCGCGCTATGGCGTAACGGACTTCAACCTCGTCGGCTATGACGGCGGTGCCACGCTCGCCGCCCTGCTGGCCGCCGGGCGCAAAGATGTTCTCTCACTCAGGACCGTAGCCGGACGCTTTGATGTAAACGCGCTGGGCACAAGCCTGCCCCGCCTGCGCACTGTCCCCCAACACCACTTCATCGGTGGACAGGATATGGAAGGCTCACCGGCTGAACTCCACACCTACCTACAGGCCCTAGGCGATTCGCAATGTGTCGAACACACGCTCATCCATGAGGCCGAACATGAAAAGGGCTGGGTTAACAAATGGCCGGAACTGCTTAAAACAAACGTACCGCAATGCTACGTAGAGCCTGAACCGGAATTTATACCCATCGTAAAACCCGAGCCGATCTACGTTCCGCGCATGGGCGGCAGCAAAAAATGACCACCCTAACAAAGTTATTTTGAAGAACAAGGGTGTTTTTCAATAACTTTATCTGCTAGAGCTTCCCCAAGCTTACACTAAGGAAGATTTGCAGATGGACTTGCAGACGATTTATGCCGCCATTGGTTTTTTGCTCGCCGCCTACGCCGTAGTCGGCAACGACTCGGTCCAGACCCTTGGAACCTTCATCGCCTCCAACACGCGGATTATCAAATGGTATTGGCTATGGCTCGCCGCCAGCGTCGTTCTGGTCTTCACGCTTGTCTATGGCTGGCACATTAATAACGGTGATATTTCCTATGGCCGCTTGGCGAAAATCCCCCCTGTTACCTTCCAGTGGTACCACGCAGCTGCGCCTGCCGTACTGGTCTTGCTCACGCGGGTCGGCATACCCGTTTCAACGACGTTCCTTGTCCTGTCGGTCTTCGCATCAACTGTTATCCTTGAAAAAGTCCTCGTCAAAAGCGTAGTCGGCTATGGCCTTGCCGCTATGTGCTCCTACGCCTTGTGGATGATTATGGGACACTTCATCAATGAAAAATTCAATACGGTCAAAAAAGGCACGCGGCTGGGCTGGCGCATCGCACAATGGTTCGCAACAGGCTTCCTGTGGTTCACATGGCTCTCGCACGATATGGCCAACATCGCCGTATACCTGCCACGCCAGCTCCCTTTTGATATGCTGATCGGCGTACTGGCCATCCTTATATTCTGGCTCGGCTATATTTTCTACACCCATGGCGGGAAAATACAAAAAATCGTGTTGGAAAAAACCGGCTCGCGCTTCATCCGCTCCGCCACAATCATTGATTTAGTCTACGCCATGATCCTTTGGTACTTTAAAGAGCTGAACTCCATCCCCATGTCCACAACATGGGTGTTTGTCGGCGTACTGACGGGGCGCGAACTCGCCATCGCATCTGTACACCGCAACACTTATAAATTCGGCTACGTCTTCCCGATTATCGGCAGAGATTTCCTGAAAATGGTTATCGGATTAAGCGTTTCCATCGCTATCGTTCTATCCGTACATTACATTTTTATGCCGGACCCCTCTACCCTCGAATAAAATCGCAAAACGCACATCACGGATATTGACCTAACCTACAGTTGCATGTTTAAATACATACAACTGCGTTCTCCCTCGACCTCCACAACTCCGCGATACAACAATGAGCGCAGCAGCCCCCAATGATAACTTTTTCAACCTCTCGGATCTCAGAATTCTGATTCTTGAGGATTTCGAATTTATGGCCGATTTAATGACCTCAATGCTCCGTAAATTCAAAATCCAAAGAATTTATTCAACCTGTACAGAAGCCGAAGCCAGAGACTTCTTAACCCGCTATTGCGCTGAAGATTCAGGAGAAAGCCAGATAGACCTTGTTATCACGGACCTTCTCCCCCCTAAACATGAGGGGCTGAAATTCCTCCAATGGATTCGCAGCAACAAAAGCGAAAACATAAGATACATTCCCGTAATGTTTTGCAGCGCTCACACAAGCCAAAGCGTCGTCCTCAAAGGCCGGGATGTCGGCGCCAGCGAAATTCTGGTCAAACCGCTCTCCGCCGAAAAACTCGCACACCGCCTTCAATACATAATCGACAACCCCCGCCCCTTTATCAAAAGCCCGAATTTCAAAGGCCCGGACCGGCGGCGAAAAAAAACGGCCCTAACGTTCAACGAAAGACGAACCAGAACATGCGAAGACATAAAGGTTATTCATGAAGCCCGATAAACAAAACGAAACCGGCGCGGATGAAATCGAAATTATCCACCGGATCAACAGGCTCAAAGAAAAAGTCAGCGCCCCCGCCGTTCAAAACAAAAACGGCTGCGTTAACCCCCGCCACATTACAGAGGCGCAAAGCGTTATCGACGCTACACAAGACGATTGCACGCAAGCCCTGAGCCACGCCATAGAAAACCTTGAAACCATGTGGAAGAAAACCTCAGAGCATAACGAAGAAAACCGGCAAAGCACTCTTCACGAAATTCACCGCCATGCCAATTTCATCAAAGACATCGCATCAACCTACCATCATGAACTAATGAGCTATTTCGGCCAATCCCTGCGCGATCTGACAGACCGGATCGACATCGCCAACACCGCCCACAGAACCATCGTAAAAGCCCATATCGACGTCATGAATATTGCCCTCCAAAACAGCGTAAAAACGGACAAGGGTGATTTGGCCAAGGAATTAAAACAAATGCTTGAAAAAGCCATTCACCGGCATTTTCCTGCATGCGCAGCCGAAAACGGCTGACACGCCGGACGAAAAAACCGTCCCGACCCGCGCTTACCCTCCAATAGTATGCGCCCTTTTTCTTGCGTGTAATCCATGATATAATTAAAACTATTGTGAATTAAAAAGCCATACCCTAAGGAAGCAAAAATGCCGTCAAAAACCGCATCAAAACCTCTGCGTTTCAGCAACTTATACTCCCCCCGTAAAAGCGCTGATGAAATGCGCGACATTCTCACCGCGCTCGGAAAATCGCAGGCCACGATTGAGTTCACCCCCGACGGCACAATCCTTGACGCCAATGAAAATTTCCTAAACGCTATGGACTACACGCTTGACGAAATCAAAGGCCAGCACCACAGCATGTTCGCCGACCCACAATACGCCGACAGCCCGGAGTATAAAGACTTCTGGGAACGCCTGCGTGCCGGGGAGTTTCAAGCCGGACAATTCAAACGCTTAGGAAAAAACGGTAAGGAAATCTGGATCGAGGCCTCTTATAACCCAGTTATAAGAAAAAACGGTAAACCCTATAAGATCGTCAAATACGCCACCGACATCACGCAAAAAAGCCTCGAAACCGCAGAACTTAACGGACTGGTCGATGCCATAAACAGATCCCAGGCCGTCATCCATTTTGAAATGGACGGCACAATCCTCGACGCCAACGAAAACTTCCTTGGCACAATGGGCTACACCCTTGACGAAATCAAAGGCCGGCACCACAGCATGTTCGCCGACCCACAATACGCCGCCAGTCAGGAATACAAAGACTTCTGGGAACGCCTGCGCGCCGGAGAGTTTCAAGCCGGGCAATATAAACGCTTTGGCAAGGACAGTAAGGAAATCTGGATCGAAGCCTCCTACAATCCCATTCTCGATATGAACGGCAAACCTTTTAAGGTCACAAAATTCGCAACCGATCTAACCCCGCGCAAAGAAGAAAACCGGCAACTGGCCTCGGACTTTGAAACCAACGTGCAGTCACTGGTGAAAACCGTCGCTGCCTCTGCAATCCAGATGCAAGGCACAGCGCAAAGTCTTGCTGCCGCAGCCGAAGAAACAAGCAGCCAGTCAAATACCGTCGCCGCAGCAACCGAAGAGCTATCCGCCTCGGTCAATGAAATCTCAGCCCAAATCACCCACTCGGTTAAAATCGTCGATGAAGCCGTGGAACAAGCCAAAAAATCGGAACAACTCGTCGCCGGGCTTGTGGAAGCCGCAACGAAAATAGGCGAAGTGACATCACTCATTTCCGATATCGCCGACCAGACCAACCTTCTGGCCCTCAACGCCACCATTGAAGCAGCCCGCGCCGGAGAAGCCGGAAAAGGCTTCGCCGTCGTCGCTTCGGAAGTTAAAGGACTGGCCGCAGAAACAGCCAAAGCAACCGAAGAAATAAAATTGCAAATCAATGACATTCAGGATGTAAGCAACAATACCGCCGAAGCCATAAAAACCATTACAAGCGTCATCGGACAGGTTAGCGAAATAAGCACAGCCATTTCCGGCGCTGTAGAAGAGCAATCTGCCGCAACGAAAGAAGTCTCGGCGAATATCACCGGCGTACAGGCTGCCGCAAGCCAATCCGGACAAACCTCGACAGACCTGCTCGACGTTGCCAAAGCCCTGTCCGGCAACTCCGAAGATCTGCAAGAGCGCGTTGTCGCCTTCCTCCAAAAGGTCCGGACGATGTAACAGCGCCCGGAAATCCCGTTTCTCCCCTTTATTCCTTGCCAAAAACACATTAAGATCAGACAAAAAGGGGAATACAGCTATGGCCGTTGCCGATGATCTTCAGATCATGAAACACAACAAGGGTGATCGTATCATCACTCAGGGCGAGAAATCCGACAAAGCCTACATGATCCTCTCAGGCCGCGTGCGCGTCTATCTGGAAGACGGCACAAAAGTTGTCGATCTCGCCGAACTGGGTGAAGACGAAATTTTCGGCGAAAGCGCAATTTTCAACGGCGGGGCTTACGGCGCGAATGTTGACGCCCTCGAAGATTGCGAACTCTATGTCATCACCCCGCAGGCCTTAACCAATATGCTCGGAAGCGCCGACCCGATCATCCGCGCTCTCCTTCAAATGCTCATAACCCGGCTCAAGGCCACAAACGAAGCGCTTCTTAAAAGCGAAACACGCGAATTCATGGACATCGCGCTGATATAATGGCCGCCGGAAGCAAAAAAGTCATCCTCGCCGCGCTGGTTGGCAACACCCTGATTGCTATTACAAAATTTGTGGCCGCCTCCATAACAGGCAGTTCAGCCATGTTTTCCGAAGGCATTCACTCACTCGTCGATACGGGGAATCAGGGGCTCCTCCTTTACGGCCTTAAAGCCGCCAAAAAACCTGCCGATAAACGCTTTCCCTTCGGTCACGGCAAGGAAATCTATTTCTGGAGCTTCGTCGTCGCCATCCTGATTTTTGCTGTCGGCGCAGGTATTTCAATTTATGAGGGTGTGCATCATATTCTGCATCCGGCAGAAATCACAAACCCGCTCATCAACTATGTTGTTCTCGGCCTTGCCATCATTTTCGAAGGCGGTGCGCTCTGTATCGCGCTTAAGGAATTCAATAAATCCCGCGGGAAACTAGGCTACCTCAAAGCGGTACAACGCGGCAAAGACCCCACCCTGTTCGTCGTCCTGTTCGAGGATTCCGCCGCTATGCTCGGCCTCATCGTTGCGCTCATCGGCGTCACCCTCACGCAAGTCACAGGGCAGCTTGTCTGGGACGGCGCTGCTTCGGTTGTCATCGGCATCATCCTCGGCGCAACCGCATTCTGGCTGGCCGTTGAAACCAAAGGCTTGCTCATCGGCGAAGGCGCGGATGCCGAAACCGTTCAAAATCTCGAAAAACTGGCAAACGCCCACAACGACATCGAAAAAGTCAACGAAATCCTGACCCTGCATATGGGTCCGGAATTTATCCTCGCCAATATCAGCCTTGAATTTAAAGACGGTCTGGAAACAGGCCGCATCGAAAAAATTATCCACGCTCTGGACAAAGCCATCAAAGCCGAGCATCCTTACATCAAACGTATATTCATAGAGACAGAAACATCATCATGAGCGATTTGAACGGAAAAACGGCCATCATCACAGGCTCCACAAGCGGCATAGGACTGGCTCTGGCACACGGACTGGCGGATGCAGGTGTCAACATCGTCATAAACGGCTTCGGCGATGAAGGCGAAATTGAAAAGGAACGCGCAAACCTCGAAAGCAAAGGCATAAAAGCGCTCTATCACGGCGCGGATATGACCAAGCCGGACGAAATCGAAGACCTCGTCAACACCGCCAATAAAGAGTTTGGCTCTGTGGATATCCTTGTGAACAACGCGGGAATACAATTCGTCTCCCCTGTGGAAGAGTTCCCCCCCGAAAAATGGGACGCCATCATCGCCATTAATATGAGCAGCGCCTTCCACACCATCCGCCACGCATTGCCCCTCATGAAGAAACAAGGCTGGGGCCGCATCATTAACATCGCCTCCGCCCACGGCCTCGTCGCCTCACCTTATAAAAGCGCCTACGTCACCGCCAAACACGGCATACTGGGCCTCACCAAAACCATCGCGCTGGAATGCGCCGAAAACAACGTCACCGTCAACGCCATATGCCCCGGCTACGTTAAAACCCCGCTTGTTGAGGGGCAAATCGCCGACACAGCCAAAGCCCGCGGTATCACGGAGGAAGAAGTCGTCAACGACGTCCTGCTCAAAGCGCAATGGACCAAAAAATTCGTCAAAACCGAAGACTTGGCCGAACTCACGCTTTTCCTGTGTTCCGATGCTGCGCAAAACATGACCGGCGGCCACATCTCCATAGACGGCGGCTGGACAGCGGCTTAAACTAGGCCTTTTCAACACCGGGAGGGGCAAAAAATGACAACGTTTCGCACCCTCCTCATCGGCTTCACAGGCTCTATCCTGATCTGCATCCCTGTTTATCAATGGATCATGCACTACAAATTTTCTGTTTTCCCCCTTGGCTGGGCCGCCGCAGGACTAAATTATACAGCAACGTTCTTTCATGAAATCGGCCACACACTGGCCGCATGGTTTTACGGCTACCCCACACTGCCCATGTTTGATTTCACCCATGGCGGAGGAATGTCCGTCAGTTTTTCCGATAGCAACACTATAATTTTAGCCTGTGTTTGGGGCCTTTTAGCCTACGGAATATACCATTTTCGTACATATAAAATGCTCTCCGCAATCCTTGCACTGCTACTGGCGCTCAACCTCTCCACCTTCTCAAATCATAACCTCCATATGAGCGTTATAGATTTCGCAGGACCGGGATTTGAAGCCCTGATCGCAGGGTTTTTCCTGTTTCGCGCAATCTTCAACCTCGCCCCGCGCGGCTCTTTTGAGCGCATCCTGAACGCCATATTCGGCTTTGGCTTGATCTTCAGAATTTTCATTGAGTTCTATGCCCTGCTCCATAGCGAAGTCCACCGCCTGCTTTATTACACCCAAAAAGGAAGCCACGGATTTGGCGATTTTGACAAAATCGCAGACCGTTTTTACGGATTAAGCTTTGAAACCGTTATTTATAGCTGGACCGCTCTAACCTTTATATGCTTAGCACTCCCCTTCACCCTGCTTTTCTTTTCAAAAACAAAGCACTAACCATACTCTCACCTCAAAAAGATAATTACATAAAATTTTATACAAAGATTATTACTTTTTAAGACTTTTACCATAAAATAATAATTGGACCATATTAAATATGGGCCTTTAACTAAAAAACAAAATTTAGGGTATATCGCGTATACACAAAGGGAACAGGGACATGGCTTACGATTTTTTCGGACAGGGACCGTCAAACAACCAAAACATTATCCAGATTGAAGGAAAAACGGTAGAACTTCCCGATGCATCCTACATCCGCGATGCCGCCATGATACGTGATGGTGGGGATTTAACCCTCGACGGCCCGCAAGGCACAGTAACAATCGAAGGCTATTTCTCAGCCGCAGAGACCCCCGACCTGACCGCCCCCGGTGGACTGGTCCTGACCCCCGAACTGGTTGAATCCTTTGCACGCAGCCCCGCAAGATTCGCTCAAAACGCAAGTATGAACGACGAAAGCCCCGTCGGCGCAGTAGATGAAGTTTCCGGCGAGGCCACAATCACGCATCTGGATGGCAGCGTTGAATCCGTTACAAAAGGAACACTGGTTTATCAGGGCGATGTTATTGAAACCAGCGCAGACGGCGCGGTGAATATTTCCTTCATCGACGATACAAGCTTCGCCGTTTCCGAAGAAGCCCGCCTGGCCATCGACGAATATGTATTCGACCCGGCAACCGAAGCCGGATCACAGAATTTTTCCGTCCTCAAAGGCGTATTCGTCTTCACATCCGGCCTCATTGGCCGTGACGACCCCGACGATGTCAACATCGACACGCCAAGCGGCTCCATCGGCATTCGCGGCACAATCATCGCCGGAGATGTCGACACCGGCGAAATCACAGTCGTCGAAGGCGCCATCGTTCTGCGCGATCATAGCGGCAACGAAATGACGCTGGCCTCCCGATTTGAAACCGCGAAAATGGACGCCAATCTCGGCGGAATCAAAAACATGGGCAAAATGGGTGCGCAAGATATGGCGGACCGCTTCGTGAATGTGTCCGACGTATCACCAACATTATTCTCATCCATCAATGACGCCATGGCCGAACAGGCCCCGGATGCTGTGGAGGCGGTAAGCGAGTCGCAAGAAAGTTTTGACGCCGACGGCAGCGTTGATGAAAACAACGACGGCGAAGTTGATGGCACGCTCAACGAAACGGGCGGTGAAAGCACAGGCGAACAAAATGGCGGCGGCGAAGAACCCGCCCCCACCGGCGAGGAAACCCTGCTGAAAGAAGGAGAACTTCTCGACAAACCACTGCTCTCACCCGAATCTGAACCCCTGCCGCCCCCTCCCTCAGATACCATGGGAACGGGCGATACGCTCGGCACAACAGACGAATTCACAGCAGATGACCCGTTAATGCAAACATCCACGTCTCAGGATACCAACACGATAACAACAAGTTCAGGCGATAACACAACGACAGCAGGAGGAGACACAGCACTGCCGCCCCCTCCGCCGCCACAAGACCCAGACACGATCCTGCCGCCACCGCTAAGCAGCGGCGATGGCAACATCGCGCCGATAAACTTTAACCACCTCCCCAGCACGCAAAAACTCCAGCATAGCGGCGCACCGGCATCATTTTTCCACATATCCGACGGACAAACATGGAACTACCACTTTGATCTGGATTTCTTCGACAAAAACGCCGGGGACACCCTGACATATTCAATGACGCCCGGTGCGCTTCCGCCGAATGTCACGCTCGGAGCTATAAACCCGACCACCGGCCTATTGTCGATCACAGCCGGAACATTAACAGGAAGCAATGTCTTTAGCTTCACAATCACCGCAACCGACAACTCCGGCGCATCGGATTCATACACCTACAACTTCGTCACGGATCAAAAAACAGCCACCCTTGGCTCGTCTATAAATTTCGTCAGCAGCGGCGTATATACAGACTCAGGAGGAACGGGCCTCCTTACGACAATCGGCAACACCAACACTGTGAGCAACACACTAATTTTTGCCGGCGCTGGTAACGATACCATCGTACTATCTAATGGCGATAATAACTATATCAACCTTGGAAATGACCTGAACGCCGTGACCATAAACAGCGCGGGAGGAAACTTTGACAACACCGTCGTCGGCGGCTTCCATAAAGACACCATCCAGCTTGATAACGTTTATAACAGAGTTTACGCCATGGATGGCGACGATGTCATCAAAATCAACATGGATGCGGGAAGCGCCGCCGCAGACCTGACCACAAATGCCCCGGCGCACGACATTTTCATCGACGGCGGTCATGATAATTTCGTCAACGCCGCCGCGCCGGACGGCAAAGGCGATACTCTTGTTTTGGAAGGAACCGGCGTCAACCTTAATTTCCAAAACATTAATGACGGTTATATCAAAGGGATAGAGCGCCTTGACCTGACACAAACAGCCGGCGCAAACATCACACTGGGAATCGCCGATGTCATACAAATGACAAACCATAACAATACGCTGATTATCCGCGCAGACGATGACACCTTAAATTTTGTGGCAGGAGATTTTTCCGGCTTTACAAAACAAGAAAACCAGTCAATTGATGACGACGCAGGTGGCGCAGCCGCAACAAATTTCGATGTCTATACAAACGGGAATGTCACATTACTGGTCGAAGACACCGGCGCGAGCATTAGCGGTCTACCGGCATAAAAAGCTCAAAACAAAAAAGCCGCCATTCATGTTGGCGGCTTTTTATTGGAAAGCATAAATCACTAGCTATGCGTATGAGCGAACGTCTGCGCTTGTTGCGCCAGAGCCGCATTTTCTTCCCTGCGCGTACGCGCCGCTGCCGCACCGACAGCAAGAGTCGCAAGACCACCGGCACCAACGAGCGCAAGCGTACTCGGCTCAGGCACCTTATTAACAATAAAGTCGTCAAGTTCTCCGCCAAGAGTTTGCCCATCATTAAAAGTAATTCTATATCTGCCGCCATCGGGGAAAGCACCATTTTCCGCTGCATTAAGAGCAGTCAAAAGATCATCAGTATCCAAAATATCAGTCGGTCCACCGGCAAGGCCGCCAAAGTCAATAACCAACCGACCATCAGGATCGCCACCACTAACAGATGTAAAATCAGAAACAAGCAGAACTTCATCACCAAAACCAGCCCCATCTGGCTGGTTTAGCACAAACGCATTGCTAAAATTCTCATTCTCTACAAGAGTAAACTCCCCAAACCCGTTCAAATTAAGGGTACCGGATATGCCATTCAAACGCTGCTGAGATAGTACATCAAAAGCAATAACATCAGGTCCCGGCTCAAAAGAAGCTGTAACATCAAAACCGTTATCGCCATCCGCATCAACAATAAGCGCGGCGTCCGCATTTTGCGCATTACCAGACAGCCCCGTAGCAACAGCCGCCGTAGCCGCCAACATTTTAATCTGATTTTTAGATACCGTCAACGCATCGGAAACCGCCTCAACTGCGCTCTTAAATCCACCTGATATATTCATTTCTACTCTCCTAATATAACTCAGTCTTTATGTCTCGCATATAAAACGATACGATACAATTCAAAAATCTTGAGGGGTTATTACATAACTTTACAGAAAGACGCAAGCTTTTTTTTATCATTTATCGCAAAAGCATACCTACAGCCTCTTTCCAACCCTTATAAAGCCCCTCTCGCGCCGCCGCATCCATCTGCGGAACGTATCGCTCTTCCGCCCGCCAACCCGCGCCAGCCGCCTCAACCCCCTCAAACACGCCCGCTCCAACCCCGGCCAGCATCGCCGCGCCCCACGCGGTCGCCTCGGTCACTTTCGGCACCTCCACCGGCTTTTGCACCATATCGGCCAGAAATTGGCATACAAACCCGTTCGCCACGAGCCCGCCATCGGCGCGCAAAACCGCCGCCTCATACCCGCCGTCACGCTCCATCGCGCTCATAAGATCCAGCGTTTGATAGGCTTGCGCCTCCAGCGCCGCACGCACAATATGTGCTTTCGTACTCTCGCGGCTCAGCCCCGCAATCACCGCCCGCGCGTCAGGCCGCCAATAGGGCGCGCCCAGCCCGGTAAAGGCCGGCACAAAATAAACCTCGTTATTATCAGAAACGGAGGTCGCCAGCGCCTCACTCTCCTGCGCATCGTCAAAAAGCCCAAGCCCGTCACGAAGCCACTGCACCGCCGCCCCGGCCACAAAAATCGACCCCTCAATCGCGTAAGTAATCTCTCCATCAATCCGGTACGCAACGGTCGTGAGCAAACGGTTTTCCGAACGCTTAAAGTCCCCGCCGATATTCATCAGCGCGAAAGCACCCGTCCCGTATGTCGATTTCACCATGCCCGGCTTTAAACACCCCTGCCCGATCAACGCCGCCTGCTGATCCCCGGCCATTCCACAAATCGGAATACCCTCAAATACGCCAAAATCCGAAACATTATCCCGCACCTGGGGAAGCAGACCAGCGGGGATATTAAACAGCTCTAAAAGCTCTTCATCCCATTTTTGCTCCACGATATTATAAAGCATCGTGCGCGAAGCGTTCGTAATATCCGTCGCATGCGCATCCCCGCCCGTCAGCTTCCACAGCAAATAACAATCCACAGTGCCGAAGGCCAGCGCTCCGGCCTCCGCCTGCGCGCGAACCCCATCAACATTGTCCAAAATCCACGCGATTTTCGTCGCCGAAAAATACGGATCAAGCAGCAACCCTGTTTTGCCGGACACCATATCCTCATGGCCCTGCGCCTTCAAATTCGCGCATAAATCCGCCGTCCGCCGGTCCTGCCAGACAATCGCGTTATAAACCGGTTCCCCCGTTTCCCGGTCCCAGACAATCGTCGTTTCGCGTTGATTGGTAATGCCAATTGCCACAGGCGCCGCCGCACAACGCTCCAGAATTTCTGCGCAGCACCCCCGCGTATCCTCCCAGATATCCGCCGCATCCTGCTCCACCCAGCCCTTATGCGGATAATGCAGTGTCAATGCCTTTTGCACCACATCCAGAACATCACCGACAGCCGAAAACAAAATCGCCCGGCTGCTCGTCGTGCCCTGATCTATCGCAAGTAAAGTTTTGTTCACACTCATTCCAAAACCTCTTTTTTCAATTGCGGCAACGCTTTCTCCAGCGCCGCAACCGTCTCATCGGCAACATGCACCCCAAGCTTTGATCGCCGCCACAAAATGTCCTCCACCTCCCGCGCCCACTCATAGCGGATCAAATAAACAATCTCCGCCTCATACACATGATCACCGTAATGCGCACCTAAATCCTCAACCCCCTTGGCCCCTTCCAGGAACCGCTCCATCCGCGTGCCATAAGCCCGCGCATAACGATAAAGAAGCGCCGCAGGCAGCCAAGGATAAACCTCCGCCTGCGCGTCCAAAAACGCCCCAAAATCACCATCCGGAATATCCCCGCCCGGCAACGGCGCATCCGCGCTCCACGACCCGGCATAACGGTTATCGAGATACAGTAAGCGCTCCATCACCTGCTCCGCCAAGATACGGTAAGTTGTAAGCTTCCCGCCAAACACCGAAATCATCGGCGCGCGCGATTCAATATGCTCATACAAAACGAAATCGCGGCTCACCGCCCGCGTTTCATCCTCCCCGTCATCATATAAAGGCCGCACCCCGCTATAGGTCCAGATCACATCTGCGCGGGAAATCTGCCCATCCATATGCGTATTATACGCATCACAAAGATAAACCATCTCCTCACCGGAAATTCGCGGATCATCAAGATCGCCCTCAAAATCCTCCTCCGTCGTCCCCACCAGCGTATACTCGTCCTCATAGGGAATAACAAAGATCACCCGCCCGTCTTCCTGCTGAAAAATATAGGAATGATCGCCCTTATAGGCTCTGGGTATAATCAGGTGCGATCCCTTCACAAGGCGCACCCGGGGCACCGGCTTCACTTCAGAATCCAGCCCGCAATCCTCAATCAGCCCGCGCACCCACGGCCCTGTAGCATTCACCACCATCGACGCGGTAAATGAAGCCCCGCTGCCGCTATCTCGGCCTTTCGTACCGATTACCCAATGGTCTTTCTGCGGAATAATTTTCCTGCACTGCGTTCGCGTTAAAATTGTCGCGCCCTTTTGTGCCGCATCCACCGCATTGAGAACAACCAGCCGTGAATCATCAACCCAACAATCCGAATAAACAAACCCTTTGCTGTAGCGGTCCTCCAGCGGAACACCAAGCGTATTGGCCCGCAAATTCACACCCCGCGACCCTTCAAGGCGCGTGCGCCGGGCCAGATGGTCATACAAAAAAAGCCCCAAACGGATTAACCACAATGGCCGGCGGCGGCCATCATGCGGCAACACAAACTCCATCGGGCGAATAATATGCGGCGCCATCCCCAGCAACCGCTCGCGCTCGCGCAAAGACTCCCGCACCAGCTTAAATTCAAAAAATTCGAGATACCGCAAACCGCCGTGAATAAGCTTCGTGCTGGCCGACGACGCGCCCTGCGCCAGATCCCCCGCTTCGATCAAAAGCACAGAAAGCCCGCGCCCCGCCGCATCGCGCGCAATACCCGCGCCGTTTATCCCCCCGCCAATAACGCATAAATCGTAATCCGTATCACTCATACGTTAAAAATACAGCAAGCGGGGAAAACTTCAAAGACGCGATACGCTCACGCCGCCATCTTATAAAGAATAATCCGCAACTTCGCCTCAAGCTGCTTGGAAGAAAAGGGTTTGCGGATATATCCCGTCACCCCCGAAGACTTCGCCTCAACAACAGACTCCATATCGCTGCGTCCCGTCACCATCAAAAACGGCATAGACGGGTCCACAGTGCGAAGCTGCCGCAAAACCTCAACACCGCTCATCGACGGCATATTCCAGTCACAAATAATAATGTCGATAAAATCAAACGCAGAATCCAGAAAAGTCAGAGCCTCCCGCCCGTTAGCCGCTTCAAAAATCTGCGTAACGCCCAACTCGACCAGCATATTGCGCATCATCGCCCGCGCCTCGCCCTGGTCCTCCACAAGCAACACCTTCAAATCAGATAATTCATTTTTCATTGCGCCAACTCCTTCTCATTGTCATCATCTTGTTTACTCGCCCAGCGCGGGGCGCGGTAATCCGGCCCGCCATCACCGCTGTCCCCTTTAAGCTTGCTATAAACCAGCCCCGCCAGATCGTCATGCCTGATTGGCTTAGCCGCAAAAACAGCATTCTCGGGAATACTCACCCGCGCCGCCTGCCCCTTATCCGGATATCCGCTCATAAAGATCACATGTGTTTCCGGGCGAAACTCCTGTACAAAATCCGCAAGATCAACGCCGTTAAGCTCCGGCATCACTACATCGGTCAAAAGAAGGTCGATAACCCCCTCATACTCATCTTGCAAAACCAGCGCCTCCCGCCCGTCACAGGCCGAAAGAACTGCCATCCCAAGCTCTTCCAGAGCCGAACTCACCAGCAAAAGCAAATCCGGCTCGTCTTCCGCCACCAAAGCCGTATACCCGTCAAAACGAATGGAACCAGGCACTTCCGCAGATCCGCTCAGGCACTTCGGCGGCTTATCCGTCAACGGCAGATAAACCGTGATACTGGTCCCCTCCCCCAAAACGGACTCCACATCAATAACCCCGCCAGCCTGCTTAACCAGACCGTAAACCATCGAAAGACCAAGCCCGGTCCCCTTACCCTGTTCTTTTGTCGTAAAAAACGGGTCAAAAATGCGCTCAAGAACCTCTTTTTCCATCCCCGTTCCCGTATCTTCAACCTTAAGGAACGCACAAGCGCCCTTGCCCCCCTCCTTACGCTGCAAAATTTCAGGCAAAGCCTCCTCCGGGCAAACGCCGCATTCAATAAGAAGCCGCCCCCCGCGTTCCATTGCATCGCGTGCATTGACCGCAAGATTCATCAAAATCTGCGTAATTTTTTCCGGCGAACACTCAACCCACATCGCCCCATCCCCAACCCGAACCACGCATTGAATGGAAGCATCCAGCAAAGGGCGCAACAGCCCCTCCTGCTCGCGCACCATCTCCCCCAAATCAACCGCACCGCTATGAACAATCTCGTGACGGCTGAATGTAAGCATCTGCTTGATAAGGCTTGTCCCGCGCTGCGCCGCCGTCCTGATCCGCTCCAGATTCTCCAGAGCTTTCTCACGGTTTTCCATATCCCGCGAAACAATCCGGGCATAACCGTCTATAATGGATAAAACATTATTAAAATCATGGGCCACACCCGCAGAAAGCTGTCCCAGCGCTTCAAGTTTCTGCGCTTTCGAAGATTCCGCCGCTTGAATTTTAAGCTCCGTCGTATCATTCAAAATACCGACAAAAAGCTCCAGCTTCCCGTTTTCATCCTTCAACGGTGTAAGCTGCAAATCATACCAGCGCTCGCCCTCCACAGGATGCCGCAAGCACAGCTCGACATCCCCCCCGCCTTGCATCCTTCCAATTTCTTTGATCTTTTCCAAAGCATCCGGATCTTCAATACAGCCAAAAACATCAACCATATCTCGCCCGGCAATCTCCTCTCGCCCGGATTGAAAAATATTGCAAAACGCCTTATTCGCAAAAGTAATGCCGTATTTTTGCCCCTCCGCATCCGGCCTGATGATAACAATCCCGCTTGTCGCCGCCTCAATAGCCTGGCTAAGCTCGTGATTATACCGGTTAAGACGCAGCATAAGCTCTTCCCGGTTCTTGCTTTCACCCACATCAATAAGGATCACATTCGTCCCCACGCCCGGAATTTTTTGTGCCTCCACAAGGCAAAGCCGTCCGCCCGAGGCATTAATAACCTCACGAAAACCTATAGAGCTAAGCTTCTCCGCCGAGCGCCCCAGCGTATTCAAAAGACTTTGATCGCAATCAACCCCATGATCGTAAAAATAATCGAGCGTATCATGCAACGATATAACCCCGCCATTCTTCAGCCGATCAATATCGGGCAGAAAATCGTAAACTCTGGAATTCGCATGACGCAAACGCTCATTTTCGTCAAAAAACATCAACCCGTTTCCGGTAAAGTCCGACGCCTGCTCAAGAGCCGCAACATAAGCTCTGAAGCCCCGCTTTGTCCGCGCCCTCACAACAGCGCAAACGGCGGAAACAAGCAGAGCCGAAAAGGCTCCCGCAACGCATGCCCAAAAATACAGGCCTATAACCACCTACCCCCCAAACCCTTAAAAGATGAAAAACAACACAACCATAAGTTATTATTTATGAACTTCTTTTATGGATGCAAATCTTTTGAATTTTTGACATACGCCTGTATCTCCACAAAACTGGGAATAATGATTCAACGACCCAGCGTTTTGGCTCCCAAAACGGTTTTAAGCCTATGCAAAAATTAAAGCTGTTAATGATAACCCCCGCCGCATGCTTTGCCTTTGCGCCGCTCACATACGCGCAAACACCCTCAACCTCGCTCTACGGTCCGCTGGGCTTAAACACCGTCCCCAGCGCACGCATGGACAAAGCCGGAACCGCACGCATCGGCGTCTCCACGCTTGATCCGTATCTGCATAACTGGCTAAGCTTTCAACCCGCCGCCCCGCTCTCTATCACCCTGCGCCAAACAGCGGAAATCTCCGGCCTGAATGACGAGGCAGACAGACTATACCCCGGCCTTGACCTCAAACTCCGCCTGCTGAAAGAAACAGCTCTCAAACCGGAAATATCCATAGGACTGCAATCCGCCATCGGTCACAAACGCATGGCCGGCGAATATCTCGCCATCTCAAAACGCTACAACAATTTCGACTTCACTGCCGGGCTGGGATGGGGCCGCTACGCCGGTGCAGCCCACTTCAAAAACCCGCTAAACGCTTTGGGCGGACATTTTGAAAAAAAACGCGCAAATGACGGCGAAGCGCCAAACCGCCCCGATGACTGGTTCACGGGTGAAGATATCGGCATTTTCGGCGGCGTTGAATATTTCACCCCGCTCAAAGGCCTCTCCGTCAAACTCGATTACGGCGCAGATCGTTTCGAAGCCGAACAAGCCGCTTTCGATTTTAATGCCCCCGCCCCATGGTCTGCCGGATTAAATTACCGGCCCAAACCATGGATTGTTATCGGCCTCGCCGCCCAAGGCACAGACAAAATCATGGGCCGCATATCATTGCAAAGCCTGATTCAGAATTGGCCCGACCAAGACCACAAATACGATGCCGAGGGCGATAGCCCGTTCCGTCCATACCGCACAGGACTGGCCCTCCCCGCACAAATGGAACTCAAAGCCGCCGCCGAAAACATCCAGCTCTATAACGCACAGATAGAAACACACAGCGCATCGGCCAATTTCACACTGCAAAACCACCCTTCAGCACCGCGCCAGATCGGCCAAGCCGCCAAACATATGGCCAATCACGCTGGACCGGCAATCGAACGCCTCGACATTACCCCCGTCCGGCTCGGCCTCCACGGCCCGAAAATCAGCCTCATGCGCGCCAGCCTTGAAAACACCGCTGCAAAAGACGCAGGCAGCGCCGAAGAAATCTGGCACAGCGCGGAATTCACCCCGCTTAAAACCGGCTTTAAAAAACAAGGCCGCCCGTGGCAACACGGATACGGCCTGCGCAATATTTCGCTAAAACTCGAAACACAATCCAGCCTGTCCGAAGAAGACTCCACCGCACTTTACCGAACCGCCGCCATCATCGGCACGCAAGCCCCCGAACTCTTCGGCTTCATAGACAGTTTTTTCAGCCTGCGCATCAACCTTGCCGATAACCTCAACCGCCTGACCGACATCCGCCCGCGCTCTTCCCTGCCCGTACGCTCCGATATCGACCTCTTCGCACAGCGCACCCTCGCCGTTGATACGGCATTTCAGGCCTTCACCCACAGCTTCCGCTCCGACCTGCACCTCTCGCTTCTGGGCGGTTATCTCGAAGAGCAATATGGCGGCGCAGGCGGTGAAATCCTCTTCCGCCCGTTTAATGCACGCTGGGCCGTCGGCGCGGAAAGCTTTCTGGCTTTTAAGCGCGATCCGCTCAGCGACCTGAATTTAGGCCTGACCGACGATACACTCCTCAGCGGCCATATACAAGGCTGGTACGATCTCCCCTATTGGGACCTCACACTAAACGCAAAATTCGGAAGATACCTCGCCGAAGATATAGGCGGCACGCTGGCCTTGCAAAAAAGCTTTCATAACGGCGTAAAACTGGAAGCCTACGCCACGATCACCGACCAAAGCGACTTCGACCTGTTCGGCGGCACCACCCACGCCGATCACGGCATCCGGCTCAGCCTGCCTCTTGGCGGTATCAAATACGCCCCCCGCCAAACAAGCGCCTCTTTCAAATTCGCCCCCTTCGGCAGAGACATAGGCCAAAAGCTCGAAAACCCGCTCCCCCTCTACGAACTCACCACCCCCTTCTCCACCCGCCACATGGCCGAATATTGGGATGACATCGCAAAATGAGCTACCCCGCGCCCTTTATGCCCTTGGGTGCAAGGAACGGGGGTATCACCAACGCTGTCATTCCGACCGACTGGAAGGAGTGGAGGAATCTGAGAGTGAATCAGATCCCTCGACTACGCTCCGCTTCGCTCGGGATGACGACAAACATTTTTTCAAAAGAATTTTCCTGTCTGACAAGGCATGAGGAGCGCCAAAAAACTACCCTCATCGAAAGCCAATCAAAGCATTTTGTGGCGAAAATTTTGATTTTTGAGAACCGGAACGCAGCATACATTTTGGTATGTGAGTACCGGAAGCACAAAAAATCAAAATTTGCAGCCCAAAAGACGAAGATTGGAAAAGGAAACCGCCCCCCGAAGGGAGCGGTGAGTAGTACCAGATCGGATGAAGTAGTCTTAAAAGCAGGTTACTGAATGGGATTGAAGTAGTAGTCTTAAAGGAGATCAGTAACCACCTGCTTATGAAGTAATAATCTTAATTTATACCGCCTTTTTGTCCGTTAATCTATCTCTTGTCATTCTTTAACCAGGGGGTTGCCCTCCCCTGATTAAAACCCCAACGGGGCGCACTGACCTTATATTTTTAGAATACATAAAATTTTATGTAAATACAAGCGATTTATATAAAATTTTATGTATTTTTTATTTTACAAGCGTTTTCAATAACTTAGAAAAGTCCTCCGGACGCGAAGCAACAAACTCCATCCTCTTCCCACCCACCGGATGAATAAAAGACAGCGCTTTTGCATGCAAAACCTGACGCGGAAAATCAAGCAACATTTCAAGCTGCTCGGCCCCGCACCCGGCCCTTTTCGCGGCGCCGCGCACCGCGCTTGCCTGCGGCCCGTAAAGCGGGTCCCCCACCAACGGGTGCTTAATCGCCGCCATATGTACACGAATTTGATGCGTACGCCCGCTCTCCAGCTTGCATTCAAGCAGAGAAAATGCATCGCCATAGTTCTCCTGCACTAGATAATGCGTACGCGCACCCTTCCCGCCTTTTGCCTTCACCGCCATTTTAAGGCGATTACGCCCGTCGCGCCCGATCGCCATATCGACAACACCTTTCGGCGGCGCAGGAACCCCGAGAACCAGCGCCTCATAGACTCTACTTAAACTACGATCCTCAAGTTGCGCGGCAAGCCCCTGATGGGCCTTATCATTTTTAGCTACAACTATAAGTCCGCTGGTATCTTTATCAAGCCGGTGAACAATCCCCGGGCGCATCACCCCGCCAATACCGGAAAGCCCCCCGCCACAATGATACAGCAGCGCATTAACCAACGTCCCCGAACGGTTTCCAGCTCCCGGATGAACCACCAGACCGGCCTGCTTGTTAATCACCAGCAAATGCTCATCTTCATAAACAATATGAAGTGGAATATTCTCCGCCTCCGGCTCCGCAGCTTCAGGCGGCAGGACGCTCAACTCAACCACATGCCCCTTGGCAACCTTGCGGGAAACATCGCAACACGGCAAACCGTTGAGTTGCAATGCGCCACCTTGAATAAGCCCCTGCAAACGCGAACGCGAAAAATCCGGAGCAAGCTGCGCCAGCGCTTTATCAAGACGCAAACCATCCTGCGCCTTACCGGCAACAAAACGCAAGACCTCCAAATCCGCCTCCTCACTCATAACCATCAGGGAAACTCACGCTGCACGGGCTTACACGGATCTTCATAAGACTCAACGCGCGGCGCGGCAATCACCCAACCCTCACGGCTAGGCACCCGCTCAATCCCGTCATTCCCCTCACCATCCGGCCCGGCCGCGCCCCCGAATGCCTTCTCAGCCATTTTCTCCGCATCCTGAATCTGATGAACCACGCGTGTTTCGCCAAAAATTACCCGCTCCCGGTGCGGACTCTGCAAAAAGTGAAACGCATCAACCCCCGCCCCGTTAAAAAACGCATCACCGTTAAACAAAACCCCGCGCGGATTAAGCGTAAATAAACGCACATGCTCTTCCTCGTCCGAGCCTTCAGAAACCTCCCCGTCCATCAACACGCTAATCATCCGGTCTTCATTGACCAGAACATCGCGCCCGTCCAGATGAAGTCCGCCGGTAAAATAACGCTGCCAAACAACCTCCCCGCTATTTTCATCAAACGCCATCACCCACCCGGCCCGGTTTCCGCTCCCCTCGGGCAGAGCCGTTCCGACCGCAACCGCCTGCCCTTCGCCCAGCGGATAAACCTTCGCAAATTCCGCCGCCGCCCCGCGCGGATAGGGCTTCTGCCAGATCATACGCAAATCCTCGCTCAGCCGCATCGCCCAGCCGGTCTTGCGCCCCACGACATTGTCAATCACCCCCACCGCCAAAACATCACCGCTTTCCAGCACATGCAAATCCTGCATCGCATTTTCCGCGCCGATAACAAACCCGCGATCCGAAACAACATCACCCTTTAGGTTCAACCTGTAAACCACTGATGAACCGGGAACATCCCCTCCGGCAAGAACGGACGACACCGCCAGAATATAAGACTTCCCACTACGGCTCAGCTCTATATCATGCGCGCGCAACGCCGCCTTGCCGCCCTTGAGCGTTTTCTCCGAAAGCTTCTCTCCCGCGATATCGAAAAAACCCATCCAGATATATGCCCGCCCGCGCACTGGCGTAATATTCGCCAAAACCAGAAAACCCTGACCGCGCGCCAGCGCCCTCACAACATCCGCCCCCGCCGGAATATCGTGCTGCACCTCCCGCTTCACCCGGCCATTACGGCCAATCTCAACAAAAACAAGCGATTTCCTATCGCCGCTTTCTGGAGTGCTGCGCTCTCCCACCGCCAGAATATGACCGTCCGGCATCACGACACCGTCCTTAAAGCGCTCATCCGTTCCAATCTCGCCATAAACGCTATCCCAAACGTTATAAGAACCGAAAGGCGGCTTGCGCAACTTCACAATCGCCTCGGCTTGCACAGCGCAATTCTGCGCAAAAACCGGCGCGGAAAAACCCAATAACCACATAAAAACAAAAACTTTTAGAAATCTGTTAATCATCATCACGGAATCTTTGCTGAAACACTCCTATACACTGTAAGATTGAGCGTAACAAAAGTCTATGCTGCTTTAGGTCCAGCCATGAAATTGCTCATCATTACCGACGCATGGCGCCCCCAGGTAAACGGCGTTGTCAGAACTTATGAACACCTGCAAGAAGAACTGCAAAAATCAGGCCACGAAGTTGTTGTCATCGGCCCGGCAGACTTTCCCGCATGCCTGCCTATGCCCGGATATTCTGAAATCAAGCTCGCCATCGCGCCCTACCGCCGCCTGAAACGTATCATCGAAAGCCACGCCCCGGACAACATCCACATCCCCACGGAAGGCCCGCTGGGCTGGGCCGCGCGGCGCTATTGCATCAAACACAAAAAACCCTTCTCAACGGCCTTTCACACCCATTTCCCCGATTACACCGCCAAACGTATCGCAAAATTCGCCCCTGCGCTTTACAAGCTCACACACGCCCTTGGCATAAAATACGTGCGCCGCTTCCACCGCCCCTCCAGCCTTATCATGGTCGCCACCGGAAGCCTTGAGGACACCCTCAGGGCATGGGGCTTCCAAAACCCGATGCACCGCGTCACCCGCGGCGCAAATCTAAGCCTCTTCACCCCCGGCCCCAAAACAAAATATCAAGACCTAAAAACCCCCGTCGCCCTTTATGTCGGGCGTATAGCCATCGAAAAAAACATTGAAGATTTCCTGAAAATGAACTGGAACGGCTCAAAAGTTCTGATCGGCGACGGCCCCAGCCGCGAAGAGCTGGAACAAAAATACCCCGACGCCCGCTTTCTGGGAATCCGTCAAGGCGAAGACCTCGCCGCACATTACCGCTCCGCCGATATCTTTATCTTCCCCTCCCGCACCGATACGTTCGGCATGGTCCTGATTGAGGCGCTGGCCTCCGGCATCCCCGTCGCCGCCTACAACGTTCCCGGCCCCAAAGACATCGTTACCGAAAGCGCTCTGGGCGCCCTGCACGAAACCTGTCTGGAAACCGCCGCACAGCGCGCATTAACCGCCGGCACCCCTGAGCAGCGCGCCGCACACGTCAAAAAACACTTCACATGGGAAACAGCCGGACGCCAATATGAAGATGGCCTGTTGAACAAGGTCAAATAAAAGGATAGAAAAACCCATGGCCCATATTTTAATCGCAGAAGACGACCAATCCATGTGCAGCTTCCTGAGCCTCGCTCTGGAAAAGGCCGGACACAGCACAAAATCCGTCCATAACGGCACCGATGCCCTCAAGGAAATAAAAGACGGCGCCCGGCGCTACGACCTGCTCCTGACCGATATCGTCATGCCCGGCATGGACGGCATAGAGCTGTCAAACAAAGCCACAAAAATAAGACCCGGCCTGAAAGTCATGTTCATCACCGGCTTTGCCGCCATCGCCGTTGGCCGCAAGGATATCGACCACGAAAAAGCCAAAATCCTTTCAAAACCCTTCCACCTCAAAGATCTGGTCGAACAGGTCGAAACTATGCTCACCGCTTGACTTCATAAACAAGACTCTTTAAGAGTATCCTCCATTATTGCTCAAACAGATTTGTCCTTTTGACAAGATACAAGGAGCGAAGCGTATTCATATACGCGAGCGACGAAGTAACGACGTCAAAAGACAAATATGGCAAAGCAACGGGTGGTTAGCTCAGCGGTAGAGCACTTGCTCGACACGCAAGGGGTCACAAGTTCAATCCTTGTACCACCCACCATTTTCCCTAAAGTCAGGAGGCGTTGCCGGCCCCCGAAACATCGGCAAACACACCGCCAGAGGAAAAAAACCGCGCTCCCCCGACCATGGCAAACCTTGCACCGTCGTCATAAATTTCCTCTTCAAGCTCCAGCTTCGGCCCGTCCTCATCCAAAAAAGCCCCGTCATACCCGAAAGAATAGCCGTCAAGAACCGTAGCAGGATCCACATCCACATTATAAACATCTTCTTCAAGCTCCAGATCCGGCACATGTTCTTCAAGAACAAAACCGCCCTTCTTATCCGACAAAGAATCCCCAAATTCACCGCCGCCGCCTGAGCCTTCGACATCACCCGCCAAAACCACACTTGAAAATTTTTCATTTAAACTCAGAAAAGTCATAACCACCCCTTCCACGCACCAATTAAATTAACATAATAATATAAATTTACCACAGTTTTACAAAATTATGCAAATTTAATTAAAATTTTATCCAATCTCCGTAAAACCTTTTGAATTTATTGAATAAACCAGCGCAAGAAAACACATCAATATACATAATGAAAAGAACTTTACAACTAAACACAAGCCGCAAAAATTAAAGAGAAAGCGTACACCCAAAAAGCCAAAAAAACCTTTCAAGCAATTGATTTTAAATACATAAAAAACAAATGCAGCACAAAATCGCCACCAAAAAACCACTCATCTTAACAAAATAAACAGCGCCTCCGCGAACAAAACAGATTTACCGTAAAGCAAAACCCCACTTAAAACCAAAATCAGATAACCACCCTGACAAAGCAATCAAAATCAACATGGATCAGATTTCCATACAAAAACGATACGGTACAGCACATACCTTATAGACCACAAGCTTACGCTGCCTTTGAACACCAAACATAAAAGAACGCCTGGAAAAATTCGTAAGACAATCTATATAGTCATTCCTCTTAAAAACAGAATATCTCTGCAAAAAAAATCTAATATATAAAATTCGAACAAAAAGATGGTGATTCTTAAGCCCTTTCCGGGTATACTGAATATTGATGTTCTTTCCCCGTTCAAGGGTCTTTCTTATGCATTTTTCAAAATCACTCAAATACACGATCTTCGCGTCTTTTATAATCCTGCAAACCGCCGGGCTAGGCGCTTCCGCGCACGCCCAGAATGAAAGCGCAGGTGCTATAGACATCCTCCCGGCAACAACAGCTCAGGAACAAGGCATTGCCTATGACAGCGAAAACCACACGCATCCGGCCCTGAAAATGACGCCGGACAAATCGGAGCTTGTCCGCCTTGACACCCCCGCCGCCAGCATCGTAATCGGCAACCCCAATCATCTCAGCATTCTGGCCGACAGCGCCCAAACACTTGTCCTTGTCCCGCGCGCCCCCGGCGCAACGCATTTTGCGGTTCTGGATAAAAACGGGGATGTTGTAATGCAGCGCCACGTAATTGTCGCTGCGCCAAAGGAAAAATACCTGCGCATCCGCCGCTCCTGCGCCGGGTCTGACAACGACTCCTGTCAGGGCACAAGCGTATTTTACTGTCCCGATATGTGCCACGAAATCCTTCTCGGCAGCGAAGATGGTTCAGCCTCAGCCGGAAGCAATGCTGAAATTCTGACTGGAAACACCGCCCCCGGACCAAACGGAGAAACCCCGCCGCCTGATACCGACACCGAATAATTATAACTGTGAACTTCAACGATTTGTGTATAATACCTAAGCTCTAAACAGCTAAAACACCGCGAAAACAGGACATCCGATGAGCACTCATAAATTTTCTTCACTGGTTCTAATGTTAAGCACGTGCGCCGCGCTCTCCGCCTGTCAAACCGCGCAAAGCACAAATACACAACTCCACACCTCTGGTATAGAAGGCGCGGTCGAGCGCTCCGCAAACTATACCCGCACCCCCGGAAAATCAGCCGTATATTTGGAAAGAGCCTATAAAAAAGACCCGCAAAATGAAAATAACGCGGTCGATTACGCTATAGCCCTGCGTGAACATGGAAAACTGAACCAAGCCGCCATTATTCTGGAGCCTTTCGCAAAAGAACCCTCCGCCTCTTCCCTCGTAACATCGGAATACGCCGCCGTACAACTGGCGCAAGGCAACTATGAAGCAGCAGAAAAATACGCGCAAAAGGCCGTCATCGCTGACGAGCAAAATTTCAAAGCCTTCCACCGCCTCGGCATCGCCCTTGATGCCCAAAGCATGCACCCCGAGGCCGAGCGCGCCTACCGTAAAGGTCTTGAACTCTGGCAGGGCGACCCGACATCAATCATGAATAACCTGGCCCTTAATCTGGCCTCTCAGGGTTATCTGGATGAATCCATAGAGATCCTGCTCAAAGCGCAGGATGTCGCACCAAACCGCGTCGAAATTGAGCGCAACCTGCGCATCGTCACCGCCCTCAAACAGGCCGATGGCGCCCCCGCACCCAAGCCGGGCCGTAAACCGGAAATAATTGAGCAGTAAAAAAACACGCTTGACGGAACAGGAAATTTTTCCTAAAATTATGATTGTCAACACGCCACACTTGCGCCCCCACCCCCACAAAATCAAAAAACAAAATGAAGGATCCGGGGTTCTTAAACAAAAGCAAAGGGGTAAAAGCACACCTTTTTCAAACATCCCGTGGTTCAAAAAAGGCCGCCCCCCCTTCCCCAAAAACTGAAAAACAAACTATAAAGAGCCAAACCGCATATGCAAAACAACGCGCATTACAGGCCGAATAGGGCAAAACTCAAGGCCTCCTTGCCCCCACGGCACACGAACAAACCTTAGGGTCTGGACCTATAAATTATGTTTATCCTGCGCGTGTCAAATTTTTGATGGATGGAAGTAAAAATCGTGCAGGGCATAGCCGTAGCTACGTTCAAACGATTTTTACGATCAGACACAAAAATTTACCGCGCCCTTCGGGTTTCAAAATTATAGGGCAGATGCAAGGAAAGCAAGGTTTTGCGATGCCGGTGCATCGGAGGTTCTTGCTTGACGATGCAGATGCCCTATAATTTTGAAACAGTATTAATCATAATTTACAGGTCCAGACCTTAACTGCCGACACCCGCCGCGCTGGCCTGTATCCCCGCCGGGCCAAGAATGATGATAAACAGCGCAGGCAGGAAAAACACAATCATCGGCACGGTCAGCTTCGGCGGCAAGGCCGCAGCCTTTTGCTCCGCCGCCGCCATGCGCATATCCCGCAATTCCTCGGACATCACGCGCATCGCCTGAGAAATCGACGTCCCGTACTGCTCGGCCTGAATAAGCGCCGTCGCAAAACTCTTCGCCGCCCCGCTGCCCACGCGCCGCGCAAAATCCTGCAACGCCTCGCGCCGGTCGTTCAACATCGCCATCTCCGCGCTAAGCAACCCCAGCTCTTCGGCCAAAATCGGCGCATGTTCGGCGATCTCCTCGGCAACCCGGTCAACCGTCTGCTCCAGACCAATCCCGCCCTGCACACAAATAAGCATCATATCAAGCGAGTCTGGAAAGCTCAGATTAATCTCCTGCTGGCGTTTCATAATCGCGTTCTTAATCAAAACATCCGGAAGCTTGTAACCAATAACAACAGCAACAAACAAAGAGATAAGGGTCATCATATTCGAAATTTCCTTATCGCTGTTTGAAATCACCAGCATCGTAAGCCCCGCCAGCACAATAGGCAGTACCCCTTGTGCAATCATAAACTTAATCGGCGCTTTCGGGTTGCGAATGCCCGCCTGCAACATCTTGTCGCGAATGCCCTCCCCCATCTTACCGGCCATTTGCTGCATCTTATACAGCGCCGCCATAGAATCCGCCGCAGAAACGCTATCGGGTTTAACCCGGTCCAGACTCCCGTCCCGCGTAGCCTGAAACAAATCCTTCCGGCGTTTTTCAATAACGCTGCGGTAACGGTCTTTTTTCTCCGTTTTATTCAGGAACGGCAAAGCAAACCCGACAAAAGACGCCGCCGCTAACAACGCGCTGACCAGTGTAATAACAACTTCATTATCCATGTTCTTTTCCTTTTCTACGCAGCTTAAATCTTAAAGTTAATCATCGCTTTCATGACAAAAATACCGCAAAGCATCCAAAATATGGCAATCCCCAAAAGGACGTTCCCGAAAGAATCTTCAAACAAAACACTGATATACTCATAGTTTGTGAAATACATGCCCGTGGCCACCAAAATGGGCAACGCCCCGATAATCGAAGCCGAGGCAACCGCCTCGGACGACAGGGCCTTAATTTTGCGTTTAAGGCGAAAGCGCGCGCGAATAACGCCCGATAAATTCATCAACACCTCAGAAAGACTCGAACCCGTCTGCGCCTGAATGGAAAGCCCCGTCGCAAACATCTGCATTTCGGTCAAAGGCATACGCCGCGTTGCCTCCAGCGCCGCTTCATGCAACGGCACGCCGATTTTCTGCTTATCACGAATGCGCTCCATTTCCTCACCGACAGGGCCTTCAAACTCCCGCGCAATCATCGCAATCGCCTCGCCAACCGGCATCCCCGCCCTGAGCAAACGCACAGTCGCCTCCAGCGCATCGGGAAACTCTTCAAGAAACTTTTTTTGTCGCCGCGCCGCCAGCTTTTTCAAGATAAAGCGCGGAAAACCAAACAGGCCGATCACCGCAGCAGCCAACAAAATATGCGGCGCCTGCCCCATAATTTTCGCAAGAAACACAAACCCCACCATCGTCAACACGGAAAAAAACCAAAATTGCCGCACCGAAAAACCAAGCCCGGCCTGTTCAATCATCATAGAAACAGTAGTCTTCTTCTTTGTCTGCTGCTCTTCGTCCTTTGATTCTTTAAGCTTCTTGGCCAGATCCGCCCGTCGGCGATCTTTCTCATCCTTAACCCCGCCTTTTTTATGCTGCGCCGAATGCCCCTGAATCGCACCATACAAACGGCGTTTGCGCGCATTTTCCTGATTCATCAGATAAAGCGCGATAATGCCCGCAACAAGCACCGCAATCAAAACGATCAACATAATTTGAATAACGGACATATTTTAAAACCTTTAATCGAAAGCGCCCTCAAGCGCATCCAACACCATCTGGTGAACACCGAATTGACGCGCCTGATCGAAAAACTTCGGACGCAAACCCGTTGATTTTTGTCTGGTAATCAGCTTGCCGTTCTCGTCCTCACCTGCAATTTCCAGCACGAAAAGATCCTGCATCGTCACCACTTCGCCTTCCATGCCGGTAATCTCCGTCACATGCGTAGTTTTTCGCGACCCATCCCGCAAACGCTGCACCTGAATAATCACATTAACCGCTCCGGCAATCTGCTCGCGCACCGCCTGCTGCGGCAAATTCAAACCGCCCATGGCAATCATATTCTCCATCCGCGAAAGCGCTTCACGCGGGTTGTTCGCATGGACCGTACCCATCGAACCGTCATGGCCTGTATTCATAGCCTGCAACAAGTCAAACGCCTCCGGCCCGCGCACCTCACCCACGATAATCCGTTCCGGACGCATCCGCAGACAGTTTTTCACCAAATCGCGCATCGTTACCTCACCCACCCCTTCAAGGTTCGGCGGGCGCGTCTCCAGCCGCACCACATGCGGCTGCTGAAGCTGCAACTCACACGCATCTTCGCAAGTAATAATCCGCTCACCCGGCTCGATATAACGTGTCAGACAGTTCAGCATCGTCGTCTTACCCGAGCCCGTACCGCCCGAAACCAGCACATTCACACGGCACCGCCCAATCGCCTTGATAAGCTGCGCACAAGACGGCGTCATAGAGCCAAATTCCTGCAACTTCTCCAGCGTCAATTTGTCCTTGGTAAACTTACGAATGGTCATGCACGCGCCATCCACAGCCAAAGGCGGAATAATCACGTTCACACGGCTACCATCCGACAAACGCGCATCACAAATCGGCGACGCTTCATCAACCCGCCGCCCGATCGCTCCCACAATGCGCTGGCAAATCGTTGTCAAATGCTGGTTATCACGAAACTTAACTTTAGTTTTCTGGATCTTTCCACCCACCTCAATATAGGTCGTTTCAGGCCCGTTAATCATGATATCGGCAATATCATCACGCTCCAGCAATTCCTCCAGCGGCCCGAAACCAAGCATGTCGTCAGCGCATTCCTTCGAAATGCTCTGAAGCTCCGCAGGCGTAAGATCAAGATTACGAAAGCGCGCAATCTCCTCAACCGCACTCAAAACCTCTTCACGCGCGGCCTTGCTCTCCATATTCGCAAGCGCTTTAAGATCAATCCCGTCACGCAAATCAAGCCAGATCCGGTTGCGCGCACGTTGCAAACGCAGCGTAGTAATCGAATGCGCACTGGCCTTTTCTTCCGCAGCCTCCTCTTCCATACCCGCCAGATCTTCTGCAAACGGGTCATCCGCCTGACCCGCTGCCGGTTTTTCTTCTTTCGCCGTCACCGCTTCTTTTTTCTGCGGCGCAGGCTTGGCTTTGGGTTTCTCTTCAAGCTTAACCTCCGGTTTATCTTCGGGCGTTGCCGCAATCGCTTCATTCAATCCGGCCAGCATTTCATTCCCACCACCATCATCCGCCTGCAATAACGCCTCCGGTTTAGCCTCCAACGCGGCAGAAGCCTCCCGGATCTTTTCCGTTTCTATTTTTTTCACCGGCGCTTCGAGCGGCGCAGCAGACTTGGAAGCCGCCTTAGGAGCAGACTTTACCGATGCGCTATTTGAGCTTTTCTTTCCAAACATGGAAGTATCTTTCCATCTTTAATGTCTTTAGGCCTTGGCCTTTAACTTGCCAAGCAACCCGCCAATAAAACCGCCCTGAGCGGCATTTTCTTCTTCATCTTCCGCATCCACAGACACGATTTTTTTCAAAACCGGAACAAGCGCTCTTTCAACCAGCGCCCGCCCCTCTTTATCATCTGTCAGCTTGCGGCTTTCACTTTCATTCCCAAGAAACAACTTCGCGTCATAAGGCAAATACGCCGCAACGGAAAACTCCATCGCCTGCTCAATATCCTTTTTCGACACCTCATTGCCCGCAGCCTGCCCCTGCATATTGATAATCAAATTCACATCCCGGTCTTCACCGCCACGAATTTCCCGCACCTCCTGAATAAGGCTGCGCGCAAGCCGCAAAGCCGGAAGCGTTGGCGTCGAAACCACAAGAATCTGGCTGGCCCGGCTCACAATTGTTTTCTGCAAATCCTCCGCAGAATGAGACAAGTCGACAATCACAACCGGATACTTAACCATCAGCATGTCGATCAGCGCTTCCACCTGTGCCGGGCCCACCGTTGACTCCAGCATAACATCCCCGCCGGCAGCCAGAACATCCAGCTTCTCGCCGGCTTTATGCAACATACGCTTCAAGCTGTCTTCATCGTGATTTTCAGCCGCGCGCACCGCTTCGCCCATAGTCGTACTTGGCTCAAACCCCAAACCCACGCCCAATGTCGACCAACCGCCCGACGCATCAAGCAAAATCGTTTTCTGCTTCAGAATGTCCGCCGAAGAACAAGCCAGCATCTGCGAAAGCACCGTTGCCCCGACCCCGCCTTTCGCACCCAAAACGGCCACCAGGCGGCTCCCCGTCACGCCCAGCTTTTCCGTCAAGGCCTTCGCAATCACACCGGCAAGCTCAGGCGTCGAAACCGGGCGAACCATATAATCACTCACCCCCATATCAATAAGCTTGCGGTACAGGTTCACATCGTTATCAGGGCCAATCACAATCGCAGACGTTCCTTCACTGCAATACGAAGCAAGCTCTTCAAGACGCGCCGTAAAACCGCCATCAATCGTGTCGGTCTGCACAATCAAAAGATCCGGCGAATTTATATCCTGATACGCTTCAATAGCATTTTCAACATCGCCTTCTTCATCCTGCACGCTCACACGCGCAAACCGCCAGTCATTTTCAAGATATCTGGCGGCCTGTAAAGTATTCTGATCCTTTGAATATACAGCCACACTCGACATCGGAAGCAGTATTGAGATCGTTTGGTTTTCTACCTCACTCATATAGTCTTATATTACCCTCGCATTATAAATCACATCAACCGGTTACTCCGCCGACGCACTTTCACCATCCAGCCGCTCGTTCGGAATCCCCGTCCGGTATAGCTCAACCGTGTTCGCGCTGCGACGTCCATCCGTTGTCATATCCACAACGCCCTGCCCTTTCAGATCCTTCGGACGCGCAATCTGGCGGGCAAAAACCGTATCGAAAGTACAACCCAACCTGTAATCATCATCAGCCTCAACCGTTGAAACACCATAGCCCGGCATCGTATAACAATCCTTAGGCGCCAGCGCATTATAGGCCGTATAAGAAATAAGAGCATCCATATGCCCGCCCTGCCCGTTAACAGGCAAAATCCCTGCTTCAACATGCGAAATCCCCGCCTTCCGCATCTCTTTGGCCAACCGCGCAGCCGCATCACTCGCATGCATCGCATTGCCGGTTTTCGACTTCGGATCATACGCAACGGTCAACATTACCGGCCCATCGCCATGTTTGCGGTAATGATACGCCAGCCCTTCCAGCGCCACTTCATTTAAGTCCGAAACGCGAACGCGGTCGGAAAACTCCGTCTCCTCAACCTGAATACGATTTTCAGATACTCTCGTCGGCTCATGAAGCTTACAACCGGTCAATACCATGCACAGCATAATCAACCCTAAAATCGTATAGGGAAGCGAGAGTGTAAATTTTCGTTTATCCAGTGCCATAATTCCGCGCTCCCTTAATCCAGCAAATATCCAAATTGTTCATCCTGAGCGAAGATTCCCTCATCCTCCACATCGTAGTTCCGGCGGATATTGGCCACAAAGGCCTGCGCAAGCGGATTACTTTGCTGTTTCGGCACACGGTCCGCACGCGACGTCTCCGAGTACGGCTCAACCAGATACGGAGTCACAATCACAACCAGTTCCGTTTCCTCACGCTGAAAACTGTCAGAACGAACAAGGTCCCCAAGAACAGGCGTACTGCTAATTCCCGGCAAACCCGACATTCCCTCCAGAGCATCGGAACGCAAAATCCCCGCAATCATCAAACTACCACCACTTTGAACTTCAACCGTTGTTTCCGCCCGGCGAATATCAAGACCCGGCACAACCAGATCCGCCAGAGTCACCGCATTTTGGTAATCCAGAGACGAAACTTCGGTATTCATCTGCAAACTAATCCGCTCACTGGACAGCACAACAGGACGGAAATTCAAAGCTACCCCGAATTCACGGAACTCAATCACAATATTGCCAAGCCGGTCACGCCCCGCAGGAACCGGAAATTCACCACCGGCAAGGAAACCGGCCTGCTCTCCGGACACCGCCGCAAGATTCGGCTCAGCCAGAATATTCACAAGATTACGCTCCTCAAGCGCATTCAACTCAAGCCCAAGCAACCCCAAGCCATCAACACCCGTATCAACAACACCGCCAAGTATCCCCGTCGGATCCTTCGACAACGCGATCCCCGCCCCGGTTGCAAAATCAAGACCGTCACCACGGTTCGTCAAAGAACTGCCTGGAGTTGCACCGAACAACGTCGTCGCCGACAACTCATTCGGATCGTTAAGATAACTCTCAACCCCCAACTCTTTCAGAACCGTTCGAGAGGCTTCAAGGATCTTGACCCGCAACATCACCTGCTGCTCACCACGCACCTCCATAAGGTTGGAAATCAACTCATCAATCGTCTTGCCGCTCTCATCCTGAAGATCGCTCACATAATGACCGACAATATTGGCAACCTTTCCAGAAACCTCAGGATTGGAAACAGTTCCCGTCAACAATACCTGATCGTGAATAGAGCCGACCTTCACCGTCTCTTCCGGGAACAACTCGTTCACAAGAGACTGAATCGCCTGCAAATCATACGAAACATGAATATCAATCCGCTTCACAACATTACCGGCTGCATCCAGAGCAATAATATTCGTATCGCCAACCTGCTTCCCGACAAGATAAAGGCTGTTGCTCTGCACCGCCATAACATCAACAACGGAAGGATTGGCAACAAGCACATCGGAAACATCGCCGCCAACGGAAACCAGATCCGCCTTACCCAGCGTAATATTAAGAGGCGGCTCAAGCTTCACCTCCTCCTGTAAGGTTTCCAAGTCGCCTTTAGCGGCCCAGACGCCGAATGCCGGAACCATAAGAAGCGCAAGCAGCCCCGCAAGACCCGCCCCCTTCCTAAATCTGGATAAAAATGTGGACATATCTATCATCTTAAAAACTTTCAGTTAGTTACGCAGAAGAATGACAGTGATTTAGAAGCCAAACACGTTAAAGAACTCAACGCGCAGGAATTGCCGTGATTTGCTCACCGTTATAGATTCGCACAATATTACGTTGAATTCCAGCATCCTTTTGAATTTTTTCATATTCTCTATAAATTTCATCCCCCATACTCGTCAGCCGAGCATCGGAAACCGTTGGCCAGAGCTTCTCAACAAGCACATCATCACCCACCGCCCGCAGAGCAAGCGTCAACTCGCCAAGCTCCGAAGCCAGCGACAACCGCTCCGCATCCTCTGCACCAACCGCGACAGTAACAGTTTTCCCCACTTTGATTTTATCATCCTCAGGGCGCTCCGCACGCTGATCCACAGCCAGAACTTTTACATTCTGTAAAATTGTTTCCGTAGCCAGCTTGTCCAGATTAAGGTCAATCATTCTGGCAACCTGCGGACCATCTTCATCCGCAGCGCGAACACTTTCCTTATAAGTCAAAATCACATCGACAAAGTCACCCGGTCCGATAAACCCGCCAACCATACTCGACGCTGAAACCTCAATCGCCATGGCCCGCTGACCCGGCTCAAGACTGGCCGCAACCATATTACCCTTAGCCTGCCCCAAAAGCGCACTCTTTAACACCGGCTCACCCTTGGCAATATCACGGGCCAAACGTCCCTCAAGAGCCTTCTCAGCACTTTCCTCACCCTTACGAAGAACCGCACCGGGAAAAACACTGCTTTTCGGCCATTCCTGCCAGCGTGTATCACCATCTTTCAACTCCCGCCCGATACCAAGATCTTTCGATGCCACAAGCACCTCAACCTTGGCCTCAGCAACAACATCCTGCTTTTTGCCACCCAGTGTAATCTGCACCAGCATAGCAACCAGAACCGCAACCAGAACCGCGCCTCCAAGGACTATAAGAATATTTTTATTCATGGGTATTCACCTGACCTTAATTGAAAATCTATAGTGAAACGCAGTCATGCCCGAATGGACAAAAGAACCTCTATTCCTATAATGCGCCTATTTTGTTAAAAAAAGATGAAGCTAAAAAACGAAGAAAACAGCGAACTCTAAAAGCTATCCAGCCAGAAAAGAGGATAAGACCTCCCCTCTAAAATACCCTATTTCAACAAAAGATACCAGAGCCCCCATCACAATCGCCACGCCATAGGGAACCTTACTCTCACCGGCCTGAACCCGCGCAATCCAGCTTTCAGGTTTTGGGTTTTTCACAGGCTTCCATTTTTTCAGCGCCAGCGCCGCCAAAGCCAAAAGTCCGCCAGCCACACTCATATAAAAAACAAAGGGAATAAGCCCCTTAAGCCCCAACCAAACAGAAAAAGCGCTCGCCAGCTTGGAATCCCCACCGCCGAAAACCCCACCCATAAACATCGCCAGCGTAACGCCGAACACAACAAGTCCGCCAAGCAGGTGTGAGCCAAGCGGCGCAAACACGTCATCGCGCCCCCCCAGCCAAAGCAAACCATAACACACAACAAACGCACCTATAATAATGCCGCTATGCAGATTGGGAATGCGCATCCCGCGCACATCCGACAACGCCGACAAAACGCCCGTACCGACCGCAACAAAAACAGACGCCAGAAAAACAATCAAAAGAACCATAGATAAAACCTGCGCTTTAAAGTTGGCAATCAAAGCAGAAAAGAAAAACTAAAGGCTGGTTTCCAGTTCCGTTTCAACACTTTGAAACAAACCCAAAACACTATCACCCAGCGTGAAAACAACAACCACAATCGCCAGGGCAATACCTGCGGCAATCAAGGCATATTCAATCGCCGTAGCAGCCCGCTCGTCCTTCCGGAAAAAAGCAAACCCGCACCAGATAAGATACATTTTTTTGAAAAGAGAGACAATCATACGCGAAACCTTTCGAATAAAGTTCGCCCTCGTAAAAAAAGCCCACCCAAGCGGGTGGGCTTTTATCATCATTACAAAAACGCTATTATGGCGTACCTGCACCGGCAAGCTCTGTCTCAATACCTTCAAAGATACCAAGAAGATCATCACCGAGCGTAAAGACAACAGCCACAATCGCCAGGGCAATACCCGCAGCAATCAAACCGTATTCGATGGCGGTCGCGCCATCTTCGTTCTTCAAATAAGCTTCTTTCATAGCAAGCAGTTTCAACATGGTTTTCTCCTTTAAGATTTTTTCCGAATTCCGGTTTCCCACACTTCAAAACCATTTCCGAAAAAAGGTCTGAAGCTCCCAACCGTTACTCTTTTAGGATATCGAAAGTTGATTAATGGAAGGTTAAATTACGCAGCATTTGCCCATTAATTTACAAGAAAAAACAATAGGATACAAGAAAAAAGCAAAATGTATTTATGCAAAACTTTACAGACCCGAAGACAAATAGAAAAAAGCCTTGCTGAGCAAACCCGCAAGGCTTTTTATCCGTTGAAACCAAAGTCTAAATTCTAAAAAATCTAACCTTTAATATGCAGATTGCTAAGCTCCTGAGCAATGCTGCGGAACACGTCAATAAGCTCTTCAGAACTCGTCACATGCTCATGACGCCCGCCATTGCCGGCACAGGCTTCATAAAGCGCCTGCGTCGCCGCATCAATACCGCCGGAGGTCGCCTCGAACGTAATCGTATAAACCGTCACATTGTCCTGATCGTCCATATTTTGACAGACTTCTTCAAGACGATCATCCAGAACACTGCTGCTGCTCACAGTATGCTCGCCGTTATAGCCGAACCCGCCATAAGGGCTGCTTCGAACATTATCGCCATCTGTCATCATCACGATAACTTTCCGCCAGGCGTCATTCTCCCATTCAACTCCTTCTGTGAACGGCGCTTCAGGAGACAACATCCGCCACCCCCAGACCATACCAAGATTTCCGAAAGTCCACCCGTTGGCCTGCATTTCACCAATACGGTCTTTCAACGCCGTCATATCTTCAGAAAGCGGCAAAATAGACGCTTGGGGACAACTGTAATAAGGCGCGCGATACACTGTTTTCGCACCCGCAGAATAGTCCCAGTCCAGACAGTTCGAGCCCGAAGAGTTATAAGCGTTCCCGTCACAAACATAATCATTGTAATAATTACACTGCGGACTATCATCATCCTTATCCCGGCACCAACGGTACATGTACCACGGACCTGCATGGTCCTGAACATCCGTGCCGTCATCTTCTTCAAGAACACACAGATCCGTATCGCCGTCATTGCTGAACGTAAGACCCAGCGGGTTATTCATAAAGGCCGTTTCATAAGCGTCACCATTATCATCATACCCCAGCCCGTAAGGCCCGACATTAACCGAAGTACTGTACGGCACCAGCCCGACCTTAACAAATTCGTTCTGCGCCTCGACATAGCTGCCATAGCGATCCAAACAATCGGTAACGGCATCGGGATCATAAGTTCCATAAAGAATTTCAACAAACTCACACGCCGCCGTCCGCAACTTGCCGATATTGTCATTGGTTGCCATAGACCCCGTATTGTCCAGAACCAAAACAACCTCCAACCCTTTCACTTCACGCTGCACAATCGTCTCGGCACTTACATCAATTTCATCAATACCAATTACACCCAGAAAGAACGTATTATATTGTGCATTCCCCGTAACAGTAACCAGATTACCGTTAATCACAACCACAGGATCAAACGTAATACCCAGCTCTTCCGGCGGATAATTAATATCAAAAAAGTCCTGAACCTTTTGCTCAATAACATTTTTATCGCTCGAGATCGCCGCCGCCGCCAAAGCCGCCGCATCAATAGCCTGAGACAATCGCTGCTGAACGAGATAGGCATGCGCAAAATCAAGCGCCATACCCGCCGCCCCAATAATCAAAGGTGCCATCAATGCGAAAAGGATCGCAATCGCGCCCAACGTGTTTCGATAGTAAACAAGGAAATTTTTAAACATTATTTTTAACATAGCGGCCACCAGTCTTTTGTTTATTTTTTGGTTTTAGTTTCTTTCAATCACAGCACCTTGCCGACCCCGTGAAAACGCAATCTCCCTCATAGGGATGGTATCGACAACAAAACCCGCAAACACAGGTTCAAAATCATATTCAACAGAAACAACAAGAACGCCCTCACCGGCCTCCGCAAGATCCGCAACACGGGCTTCCACATCGGCAATCGGCGTCATATTGCGCGTCTCGCGCCATTCAATAACGACATTCGCGTCATCGTCAAAACTCACGCTCACAACATCAACGCCATAAGTCATCGTATCCATAGGCTGTAAAGCCAGCTCCCCGGCCTCAACCGCTTCGTTAATCGCCGCATCGTCAACGGAACTGCTGCGCGCAATCAAATCCGCCGTTACTTGCGAAGCGCGGATAGCTTTCTGGTTTGCTAAAATAGCATTACCCACATCAAACGTACCAAGCAGTAACGTAAGCAAAACAGGAAAAATCATCGCGGCTTCGACCGCAGCAAGCCCCTCATCGGAGCGATACCATTTTTGAAAAGGGAAAACGATCAAAGAACATAAAAACTTCATCATACGCCACCTCCAGCGCCCGCGAAATCATACGGTTCCGTCTGCAAAACAACTGTAGACATAAACAAACGCGAAGCTGTCGGCCCCGCAATCAACGTCCCGATAAATGGTGTCATCATATCATAACGATACGATGTACGGATAAGAACGCGGTCACTCGACCCCCCAGGATCAAAACCCTGGCTGACCATATTTCCATCATCGTCATAAACCGGCGCATAAGTATCAAAATCGGCAAAGCTGTCCATCTGGATAACCTCAACGACAACATCGTTGCAATTAATAAGGACAACTGCATACTCGCACAAACTTTCACGAAAAAGCGTTTCAGGGTCCCCCCCGCTTTGCTGGAGCTGTCCGGTACGGATCATCCGCGCCGCCGACCCCGTCGCCCCTTCAAGCAGACTCGCCGATGTATACATAACGGAAAGCTCGATAATACCAAGGGAAAGCATAAGATAAGGAATGAACATAAGGCTAAACTCGATAGCCGTTGCACCATCTTCCTTTTTCAAAAATTTTTTTAACAATGTACCCAGCATGCCAATATTCTTTGTATTTATTTTAAATTGGTCACAAATTTCAGGCATAAAAAAAGCGGCGTGCCGCGCTTTTAAAACCCATAACCCTAACTCTTACAGTATGGCACTAACACTATGAAAATTTACTTAAAGATACACGGCATTTTAGCTTTTTGCCGCATCGCCTCCCTCAAGAGGAAACCCTTCATGATCAAGCGGCACCTTACCGCTCACCTCTTCCCCCCACCGCTCGACCATCTCTTTCTGGGTTTTTACAATAGCGTCCTTGCGCGAAATTCCGCGCTGATATAAAAAGCCCGCAACAGCCGCCGTCACAACCCAGTCAATAAGATAACCCACACCCGCCGCCGCATAAATAATAATAATCGCCACCGGATCCATAATAATAGACAAAGCTTTCTCCATACTCGAATCCGTTGTCCAAAGCTCCATCACAAACGGCGTACAACCCGCTATATTCATCGCACCGACAGTAATAGCCTGTGTCTTTTTCTCGCTCCGATCCACAAAAAAGGCGACAAACATCGGCAACAACCCGACAACAAAAATCAACACGCTAGAGCGAAAAACAATGGCAAACAAAAGAAACACCACCAGCATGACGTTAATCAGCATGTAGTTTTTCCTACGCTTCCCCCCGCCTTTTTTGGAAGACCCGGATTTAGACTGAGCTGCCTTCTTCTTGGTTGCCACCCTTCCCCCCTAAAATACGCTCTTGTCAGACAAAAACATAAACACCGTCACAATAATAATAAGAAACGCCAACGCACTCGAAACCATCACAGAAATTTCTTTCCCCGCACCAATGCCAAACGTTTCTTTACTTTGCAGCTTCTCTTCTAACATTTGCCGCTCTTTTTCCATGGCCTGAAATTCCTGCATTGCATTACGAAACAAAACCGTATCTTTCTTCGAAATTTCCACATCTTCAAAAAGAGCGGCAACCTTAACAAGATCACCCGTAGACTGAAACTCTGCAACACACCCCTTAAGCTTCTCCTGCACCCGGCGGTCATGATAACGCCGCACAGCCGTCTGTAACCGCGGAGCCATAGCCTTGGCAATTCCCGGCACATAGCCTGTATTATAACGCCGTTGAATAGCCGCAAAACATTTAAGCGTAGCCGTAATAACCCTGTGGCTCTCATGCGTATTAAGATCATACACATACGGCTCTATAACCTTTTGATCTTTTTCACTTAAAAACGATACAACATGCGCATCAAGAAACGTCGAAGGAGCCCGCCCTTTCTGACACAAATCTTCATACGCCCTCAGCAAATCGCTGGGTTCCACAACGTAATAACTCTCAACAGCGCTGCTAAGACACGGACTTTCAGGACATAAAGAATAAAGAACACGCTCAATACCCTGACCGTATTTGCTGGTTTTTAGATAACGCCGGCAACGCTCAAACTTGGAAAACAACGAAGCAACGTCAATCAAAGCGCTGTTTTGCACATTCAACCAGTTTATAGCCAGAGAGTTTAAAAAAACCTCCGCATACACACCGGTAGGTTTTTTCAGCGCCGTCGCCTCGGCCAGCGCCGAACCGATACCGTTCCCCAACAACCGCACCCCCTTAAAACGCAAAGGTGCCTCGGGGTCAAGCGCAATAGAAATATTTCCCGCCAGACAGCTTTCATGTCCGGATCCAGACGATTGCTGGCGCGCCATGACAAGCGCATTTCCAAACCGTTCTGAAACCTCTTCATCTTCCAAAGAGCGCTCAACCCAGTTCAAAAGACTATCGTCTTCAATAGATTTCTTAAGATCCTTAACATGTTTTTCAACATCCATAGCCATAAGCCGTGCAACAAAATACCGGCTTTCTCCCAACACAAAAGAACGTGACGCTTTCTTCACAGAACCGGATTGTTTAGGGCTCAAACGCTGACCGTCAAGCCAGTTCAAAACTTCATCAATGGTCCAGCGCTGCACCGGATCATCATGTAAAAGCCCACGTAAAAGCTCCAAAATTTCACCCTTAAAGCGGTCCTTACCCGTAATCGCACCATAACTGCCGTACAAAACCTTCTGCCGGACAACCTCCTCCCCACTTAAGCCCGCCATCGGATCGCTATGACGCATCATCACGGCAACAGACGCCCCAAACGCATAAAGGTCATCTGCCATTGTTCCCTTTCCGCGAGCAGCAGGATCAGCCATGGCTCTCGGTATCGGCTCATAAAGAGCCGATTGCATAAACGACGAAGGCGTTGACAGGCACTCCCCTAAAATAACCTTGCTCGCCTTGCCTGAAGCCACGCCATCAAACATGTTGTACGGATTAATATTGCCGTGAACGAACTCTTTATCCCTGAAGTCCTGAAAAACATCAACGATCGACCGCACAACAACAGACATCACCTCATCCTGCTTCCACCCCAAAGCAGCCTTATCACCCGGCTTAAGAAGCGGCTTCCCAAGGTTATCCATATAGATAAAAACATAAAGCTCCCTGTTTGCAGGCGGCCAGTAAACCACGCCATGTCCGACAAGCCTTATGATATTGGCACTGGGAAGCCCGGCATAAGTTTCCACCACATTGCGCCTTGGAATGACATGGCGCTCGCATACAATCGCAATAAGCGGCGTCCTGCTCGAATCTTTGGAATAAGCGCGATATGCCTGATTAGGTCCGGCATTGTAAAGCGGCAAAGGCTTCTCGCAATCAATTTCAGCCTTATCCTGAAAGCTCACCATGCGCGACCCGTTCTGATTGCCGCTGCCGCTTTTTGCCCCGCCGTCTTTCAGAGCGCCCTCACCCCCGTTCGGCGCACCCTTAACCTGCACAGCCTGATCGGAGTTTTTATCTGCTTTATCTTTCATGCCTTCAGAAGACATGCGAAAACCCTTTTAGCTGAAATACGTTATAAAAACACACGCCATAGAACAATGGCACAACCCAGAGAACAAGTGTAACCACCTTACAACAAAAAGTAAAACACCCTAACAACGAGAGCTATAGTGGTTTCAGTTAAGAGCGTAGGGGCAGATGACTACTTACCCATAAAAGGGTCCTGCATAAGAATGGTATCATCACGCTCCGGGCTAGTAGAAAGCAAAGTCACCGGCGCGCCGATTAATTCCTCAATATGCTTCACATACTTCACCGCCGCCGCCGGAAGCTCAGCCCAGCTCCGCGCCCCGCGCGTACTTTCGCTCCAGCCCTCCATCACCTCATAAACAGGCTGGGCCGCTGCCTGCTTCACCTGCGAGGCGGGAAGGTAATCGAATTTCTCACCGTCAATCTCATACCCCACACAAATCTTAAGCTCTTCCAAACCATCCAGCACATCCAGCTTCGTCAGCGCAATCCCGTGAATCCCGCCCAACTTCACCGTCTGGCGCACCAGTGCCGCATCAAACCACCCGCAGCGGCGCTTCCGCCCTGTCGTCGTGCCGAACTCATGCCCGTTTTCACCCAAAAACTGCCCGACCTCGTTATCCTGCTCAGTTGGAAACGGCCCAGCCCCAACCCGCGTCGTGTAAGCTTTCGTAATCCCCAGCACATAACCGATCTGATCCGGGCCCATGCCGCTGCCAGAAGCCGCCTGCCCCGCCGCCATATTCGACGACGTCACATACGGATATGTCCCGTGATCCACATCCAGCATCATCCCCTGCGCGCCCTCAAACAAAATCTTTTTCCCTTCAAGGCGCGCTTGATCCAGCACACGCCACGTCACCGCCTTGTACGGCAAAATTTCATCACGCACCGCCATCAGCGCATCAAAAATCTCATCCGCGCTCACCTCTTCCGCACCAAGCCCGCGCAGCAATGCATTATGATGCAACATCATCCGCTCCAGCTTTTCCTTCATCACATCCGGATATTCCAAATCACAAACCCGAATAGCCCGGCGCGCAATTTTATCTTCATACGCCGGACCAATTCCGCGCTTCGTCGTGCCAATCGGCTTGTTCCCGCGCGCAATTTCATTCGCCTCGTCCAACGCCCCATGCACAGGCAGAATAAGCGGTGCGTTTTCCGCAATCATCAACTTTTCAGGATTAACATCCACACCTTGCGCCTGAATGGTTTTAATCTCTTCCATCAACGCCCACGGATCAATCACCACACCATTGCCAATAATGGAAACTTTCGACTTACGCACTATTCCCGAAGGCAACAAATGCAATTTGTAAGTCACCCCGTCAATCACCAGCGTATGACCCGCATTATGCCCGCCCTGAAACCGCACCACCACATCGGCCCGGCTCGACAGCCAGTCCACAATCTTCCCCTTACCTTCATCGCCCCACTGGGAACCGATCACCGCAACATTCGCCATTTATTTTACCCCTCTTACCGTAACAAAACCCTGATCCTGCAAACTCTTAATCTCCGCCCAATTCGTATCAAACGAAACAATTTTAACATTCCCCGGTGCGTCCTTTGCCAACCCCTGACGAAGCGTATCCATATAAAACGTAAACCCGGCGGCGCTCTCTTTCGGCTGTTCACCTTCATAAATATCATAACGCCCGCCACGCCCCAACTCACCGCGAATACCCGCGGCAAACACCGTAAACGCCAAGCCGTTATGATACTCAAACCCGCGCGTTTCCACCGGATCAACGCTCAACATAACCCCCTCAAGCCCCAGCCCCGTAACAGCTTCCTGAACACCGCTGACAACAGCCTTCAAACGCTTCACCTGCGCTTTAGACTCTTTCGAAAGCTTAAGCTTATCCAACGCCGGAAGCGCCTTTTCAATCGGCCCCGCCAACCGGTGACGAAGCCCGTCTATATCTTTTTTGTCGATCCCGCTCGCTTTAAAAATATCAGGCGCAACGCACGGCAAAGCAAAATCAAGACTCACCCCTTTAAACCCAAGCGCCGCCAACCCTTTAAGCGCCACCACGGCAATCTCAATATCGGATTGAACATCATCCAGCCCGATCATCTCACAACCCACCTGCGTAAATTGCCGCTGTGTCCGGGCTTGACTCGCACGGGTACGAATAACATCATTCGCATAAGTCAAGCGCAAGGGCCGCTCTTCTTCACCCAAACGCGAAAGTGCAATCCGCGCGATTTGCGCCGTGATATCACTGCGCAGCCCCATCATCCGGTGCGTCACCGGGTCCATCACCCGAAACGTATCCAGCGCCAGCGCCGCCCCCGGTCCGGGCGCAAGCAGGCTTTCCTCAAACTCCGCCATCGGTGGCTTCACCCGCGCATAACCAAACCGGCGAAAAACGCCCATAAGCTGCGCAATCGCCTTATACTCACCATCCGCATCCGGCGGCAGCAAATCCTCAAACCCACTCGGCAACAAAGCATTATTATTGGGAATATCTTTCATATCGCTTGAACTTTATGCGGAATGCGCCGAAGGCGCAATATTTTTTACCACAGCGACGACAGAAGAAGCACAACGCTCTCCCTACCTGACGAACCCGCTGTGTATTCGCCTGTGTCCGCTGTGGTTACTTTTTCAAACTTACAGCGTTTTTTCTTGCGTCATCCCGAGCGAAGCCGAGGGATCTGAACAACTTTCAGATTCCTCCTCGCAGCGCTCGTTCGGAATGACAAGAAAAAACGCTTAGCGCCCTTAGTGGTAAAACCTTACCCCGCCACACGCTCAATCACCGCACACAAATCACCGACGACCCCCTCAACCTTCGCCGGGTCATCCCCCTCCGCCATAACGCGGATCACAGGCTCAGTACCGCTCGCGCGTACCAAAACCCGCCCGTCATTCGCAAAAGAGCCTTCAGCCTTCTTAATCGCGGCCTTCACCTCAGCCTTCTCCAACGGCTTTCCATCTTTAAACTTCACATTGCGCAAAATCTGCGGCAACGGTTCAAACAAATTCAGCGCCTCGCTGGCCTTTAACCCGCTCTCTTTCACAATCGAACAAACCTTAATCGCCGCCTGCAAGCCGTCCCCCGTCGTATTATAATCGGAAAGAACAATATGCCCGGACTGCTCCCCGCCCAGATTAAAGCCCCCGCTGCGCATCGCCTCAACAACATAACGATCCCCCACGGCGCTGCGGATCAAATCAATCCCTTTGGATTTCAGCAACCGCTCCAGCCCCAGATTAGACATCACTGTCGAAACCAGCGTATCGCCCTTAAGCCTCCCCGCCTCTTTCATCGAAATCGCCAGCGCCGCCATCAACTGGTCCCCGTCTATCTTGTTGCCCTTCTCATCCACCATGATAAGCCGGTCCGCATCCCCATCCAGCGCAATCCCGATATCCGCCCCGTGGTCAACCACCGCCTCCTGCAAACGCCCGGTCGCCGTCGCCCCATACCCGTCATTAATATTCCGGCCATTGGGCTCATCCCCGATCGCAATCACATCCGCTTCCAACTCCCACAAAACCTGCGGCGCAACCTTATACGCCGCGCCATGCGCACAATCGACAACAACCTTAAGCCCCTCCAGCGTCGTCCCGCGCGGCAAGCTCCGCTTCACACTCTCCGCATACCGCCCGATCGCATCATCCAGCCGCGCCGCCTTCCCCAAATCCGCAGGCAGCGCCAGACTTTCATCCATATCCCCAACCAGCGCCGCTTCAATCTCCCGCTCAATATCATCATCCAGCTTATACCCGTCCGCGCCGAACAGCTTGATCCCGTTATCCTCGAATGAATTATGCGACGCCGAAATCATCACGCCCAGATCCGCCCGCAAAGACCGCGTCAGCATCGCCACCCCCGGCGTCGGCACAGGCCCGGTCAAAATCACATTCATCCCCATCGACAGAAAACCCGCTGTCACCGCCTGTTCCAGCATATAACACGAAAGCCGCGTATCCTTACCAATCACCACCCGGTCCGTCGGCGCACCCTTACGCCGCGCACGCAAAACCTTCGCCGTCGCCATAGCCACTTTCAGCGCCGTCGAAGCCGTCATCGGCTCAACATTCGCCCGCCCCCGTATGCCATCTGTTCCAAAATATTCCCGTGTCATAGCTCTGTTTTACCCGCAAATCTCCACAAACTCAAAGCGATTTAACGAAATTTCCTTGCAAGAAAATAATTATGTATATAAAAAACCTGTATGAAAAACATCTTATCTGCACTGCAAAACACCACCCACCCGAAGGGAAACACTTACCCCGGCGAACAAAGCGCCGTGTTAACGCGCCTGCCAGCTCCAAAAAATGAAACACCCTTAATCGTAAGCTGCCCGCACGCAGGAATTATCATCCCTCAAAATGTCCTGCCAAATCTCAAAATCACACCTCAAGAAACCCTCGCGCGCGGCGACCGTTACACCGACTGGCTCACCGTAAACGCGCCCAACTCCGAAATCGGCGCAAAACACATCATATCAACCATCGCCCCGTCAATCGTGAATGTAGCCCGCGCCCGCACCAGCCTGAACCCCGAAAACATCCGCGGCGACCTGACAACCCTGAAAGCCATAGTCGACCAATACACGCAAAACGGTGCAGGACAAGGCGTCATCGCCCTCAAAACGCTCTATGGCAGCCACCCGATATACCGCGAAGGCCAAGAACCCGACGAAGCAGAAATCACTGAGCGCCTCACCGCCTTTTACGACCCGTTTCACAAAAGGCTGGAAACGGAAGTGAAAAACACGGCTGGAAAACACGGCTATGCATTAATTTTTGACGCCCACTCCTGCCCGTCCATAGGCCCACCCTGCGATATCGACGCTGGGCAGGAAAGACCGGATATCATTTTCTCCAACGCAGACGGAGAATCCGTAAATCAGAACTTAATGAATGAGCTTACAAAGCTGGCCCGCCAGCATGGCTTCACAAACACAAAGATAAACCACCCCTATACCGGCGGCTTCATCACCCGGCAATACGGCACAAACGGCGAAAAAGGAAAGCAATATGGAACCGAAGCGCTACAAGTGGAATTCAACCGCAAAACCATGGGCATAGATGAGCGCACTATGAAAATAATAGACACGGCAAAATTCAAAAGCGTTCAAACATTTACCAACGCCATGCTTCTCCACCTGTCCGCATACGCCTCAAACCAAACCGTACAAACGATAGACGCTTAAGCCCTAAAATATCACCGTATCATAGGCCTAATCCTCATCAACAATTTTATATGAGGTAATTATATCCAAAGCACTTGAATCTTTCTTATACTTCAACTCTTCCAACATAACGCCAGCAAAAGCTCCACCCGCTCCAAGAACAATCCATAAAGGTAAGCCAATTGCACCACCAAGAGCTGCAATTCCAGCACTTTGCCCTCCAAAAAACGTAATACCAATTCCAGCGCCAATCATGCCAAGACGCCCTTTTTGTGTTCTATTATCCCATAAATGCTTCTTAACCAATTTTGAAAGAGAACGAATAACAGGAAAGATCACTTTATGCTGTCGCGTCAAAGCAATGGCTTTTTTTGCCTTTTGATAATCACAGATAGGAGAGTTTTTAATCGCCAGCAATTCAGCAAGCCATTGCTGAAGCCTGTTTTGTTCAGATACATTTGTATTATCTATAACCTTTAAAGCCAATTCACGACTGGATAATTTTACTTTATTGTTTCTTTCTTTAAAATTATAAAGCACCATCAAGCCCCCTGCGGCAAGCCACCATCATCAAGCCCGCCCCCCGAAGGCACAGAAGATTTCGGCGGCGTATCCTTCGGCTCATCATCATCCGAATCACGAAGGATCGGCTTACCGGCCAGCAAATCCTTAATCTCATCACCCGAAAGAAGCTCGTACTCCAGCAAAGCCTTGGCCAGCTTATGCAGATCATCCAGATTCTCGGTCAAAATTGCTTTCGCCTTCTCATATCCTTCATCCACCAAACGACGCACCTCATCTTCAATCTTTGCCGCCGTTTCCGTCGAAATCCGCTTTTGGCGATACTCCATCTCATCATCGCCGTAATCAATCATGCCGACCTTCTCACTCAGCCCCCACTCCGTCACCATCGCCCGCGCAAGCCGCGTAGCTTGCTTAATATCGCCCGATGCGCCGCTGGTTACCTGATCCTCACCAAAAATAATTTCCTCGGCCACACGCCCGCCCATCCCGACGGACAAGTTCGCCTTCATCTTCGCCTTCGATGTGCTGTAACGATCCCCTTCCGGCAAGCGCACAACCATTCCCAGCGCCCCGCCGCGCGGCACAACCGTCGCCTTGTGTATAGGGTCCGACTCCGGCTCATGCAAAGCCACCAAAGCATGCCCGGCTTCATGATACGCCGTCAGCTTCTTCTCATCTTCGCTCATAGCCATAGACCGGCGCTCCGATCCCATCATCACCTTGTCCTTCGCCTCTTCCAGCTCATCCATCCCCACAACGCGCTTGCCCCGCCGCGCCGCCAGAAGCGCCGCCTCATTCACCAGATTGGCCAGTTCCGCCCCGCTGAAACCCGGCGTCCCGCGCGCAATCACATGCGCATTGACATTATTCGCCAGCGGCACTTTCTTCATATGCACTTCTAAAATCTTCTCACGCCCCTTCACATCGGGCAAAGGCACATGAATCTGCCGGTCAAACCGTCCGGGCCGCAACAGCGCAGGGTCCAGAACATCCGGGCGGTTCGTCGCCGCCAGAATAATCACCCCTTCATTGCTCTCAAACCCGTCCATCTCAACCAAAAGCTGGTTCAGCGTTTGCTCGCGCTCGTCATTCCCGCCGCCGTAACCGGCCCCGCGATGCCGCCCTACCGCGTCAATTTCATCAATAAAGATAATGCACGGCGCATTCTTCTTGCCCTGCTCAAACATATCGCGCACACGGCTTGCGCCCACACCGACAAACATTTCGACAAAATCAGAACCTGAAATCGTAAAAAACGGCACATTCGCCTCGCCCGCAACCGCACGCGCAATCAGCGTCTTACCCGTTCCCGGCTGCCCGACCAGCAAAGCCCCGCGCGGGATCTGCCCACCGAGACGCGAAAATTTCTGCGGATCTTTCAGAAATTCAACAACCTCCTCAAGCTCCTGCTTGGCCTCTTCAATCCCTGCCACATCCTCAAACGTAACGCGGCCCTGCTTTTCGGTCAGCATCTTCGCCCGGCTCTTGCCAAACCCCATAGCCCCGCCGCCCTTGCCGCCCTGCATCTGGCGCATAAAGAAAATCCAAACCCCCACAATCAAAAACGCCGGTAGCAACGAAACAAAAATACTCGCAAGACTCATCTGCTGCGGATCTTCTTTATCCGCCGCAATCTGCACGGACGTCCCCTCAAGACGGTCAACCACATTCTCGTTCGGCGGCACCATAACTTTAAAATTCTCACCGCTCGAGGCGTAAACCCCGTAAAGCTCCGCCCCCTTAATCGTCACATTGGAAACGCGCCCCGCCTGAGCATCGGCCATAAACTCGCTATAGGAGATAACGCCCGACTGACCGGCACCACCATGCTGCACGCCCTGAAAAACATTAAATAAAAACAGCAGCGTCAGGCCGATCGCCAGCCAGAAAATCAGATTACGTCCAAATCCATTCACGAGAATAACATCCTTACCTTTATAGTCTGCGATACAAATTTAATACGCCCCGCCGCAAAAACAAGCAATAGCTTTATTTTTCCAGAGAAAGCCTGAACACTCCGCCTTTATCGTCACGCTCAAAAACCACCCCGCCCAACGTCCGTTTTCGAAACGTTCCTCCACAAATAAAATCTTCAACCAAAGCTTCAACTTTCTCCATTCGCGGGGCGTAATCCGCTTCGGGTCGAAATACCCCCACCGCTTTCAATACGCAGCGTAAAACAATCTCTTCCGGATGCTCCAGCAAAACCTCTAAATTAAATACGATACAATCCGCATCTTTTTTTAAAACCGCCTCTTTATAAGCCGCTTCCGCCATAGCATCCAGCGCCTTCCGTGCGCGTGACAAGCGTTTCGCCGTCACATTCAATCTTTTCGAACTTAAACCCTCTTCTTCCAGAATATCGCGCGATTTGCGCAACCGCACCCGCGCAAAACTTTCATTCTCATTACTGGGATCTTCAATATAGGAAATCCCTTCCGCCTCGCAAAAACCGGTCAAATCGTCTTTTGCAAACCCCAACAACGGACGCACCAAAACCAAGCCCTCATCATAAACCTGCAACGCCTGCATCCCCGCCAACCCGTCCAGCCCGCTCCCCTTGGCCAAACGAAACAAAACCGTTTCCGCCTGATCGTCTGCGTGATGCGCCAAAAACAAATGCCCGATTCCATGCGCCCGGCAATATTCCGCCATAAGCCCATAACGCGCCCGCCGCGCCTCTTCCTGAACAGCGCTCTGCACCGGCGCATCCCACCTCAAAACCGCATGCCGAACCTGTCTCCACCCCCCGAGCCAGCCACCAACCCGCAAAGCCTCATCACCGCTTTCTGCACGTAAACTATGATCGACCGTAAGCGCATGGACCTCTATACCCCGTTCAACCGCCCAGCCGCCGAGCAACCTGCACAAAGCCATCGAATCCGGCCCGCCCGAAACGGCCACCGCAATCTTCGAAACACCAGACCAACCAAGCCCAAGCGCATTCATACTCTGTTGAAAATCTGTAAACTCGATCATATTAAGACACCCAGATTAGCCTGAAAATTGAAGGGTTTTGTGGCGAGAATGATAGTTTTTGAAACCCGGCGCGCAGCGTACATTTGGGTACGTGAGCACCGGAAGCACAAAAAACTGTTATTCGCAGCCCAAAAGGCGAAAATTAGCAGGCCAAGCGGCTCATTTCCTGATCCGCCCGGCGCAAAACAGGGGCCGCGCCCGCCGGGTTTTCCTTTTTAAGCTGCTGCAAGGCAATACACGCATCGCTCCGCTTGCCAAGCGCCTCCAGAGACAAGCCCAGCTTCAAAAGATTATCCGCCGCTTTCGACCCTTCCGGATATTGCTGGTATCCTTCGGCAAAAACCCGCGCAGATTTTTCAAAGTTGCCGCGCACATAATAGGTTTCCCCTAGCCAGTATTTGGCATTTCCCGCCAAAGCATGACCGGGATAAGCCTCCAAAAACGCCTCAAGCTCAACCTGCGCCCGGTCATACTGCCGGTTTTTCACCAGTGAAAACGCGTTATCATAGGTCGCCGCCGCCAGATCCGTGCCGCTCGCCCCGGCCCGGCCCGTACTATACGAACCAAGCTGCCCGGACGGCCCCGATTCCGCATCTCCCCCCGAAGAAGAACTCCACTGATAAGTCTGCCCGCCTGCACTGCCGACAGACTGCGCCTGAGAACGGGGCTGCACTTGCGGCATAACATTTTCCGTCATATTGCCTGCGGTATAGCGCGCCCCTCCACCGGAAACCCCCGAAGCCCCGGCACCTTCCAAATCATTCAACCGCAATTCCAGATCGCTCGTAACCCGCTCCAACTGATCCTTTAACTGGCGGTTCTCATAGCTCTGCTGCTCCAAAAGTCCGCGCAACTCACGCATATCATTTTCAACCTGCTGCAAGCGAATCTCCACATCCGCCCCAACAGCAGAACCGCTACCACCGGCCCCCGGCGGCGGACTTTCCCCCCGGTAAACCGCGCGGCTCAACGTATCAATCTCATTTTCAAGCCGCTTAACCCGGTTCTTCATATCCCAATCAGATTGCGCCAAAGCCGACGCCCCGCCAATTGCGACAAAAAGCGTCAAAAGGCCTGAAACTCTCCAGGCCTTCCGCACAATTCGGTAAGAAAGAAAAGACATCATAAACCCTGTCTAAACCCTTGCTTAGTTAACCTTCGTAACGCCGCGGCGGTTTTGCGACCATGCCGATTCGTTTGCCCCCGGAACAGCCGGACGCTCCTTGCCGTAGCTCACTGTGTTCACGCGCGAAGGCCCAATGCCCAAAGCCGAAAGATAATTCCGCACTGAATTCGCACGGCGTTCACCCAAAGCCAGGTTGTATTCGCGCGTTCCGCGCTCATCCGCATGCCCTTCAATCGTCACACTCAAATTAGGATATTGCTGAAGCCACGCCGCCTGTGCATCCAGAACCTGACGCGCCTCAGTGCTTAAACTATAACTATCCGTAGCAAAGAAAATCCGGTCACCCACATTCACAACCAGATCCGCCTGCGTCCCCGGTGCCGGACCGCCCTGCGTCACATCGCCCTGATAAATCTCGTTCAACGGACCGTCCGTAATACCGTCGCGCTGCTGCTCTATCCCCTGACCGTCAAGAACCACCTCTTCTTCACCATCCGAAGAACAGGCTGAAACAATCAAAACAACGGCCAAAACCATAAAGAGGCGCGACAGCCCCAAAGAATTCTTAAAAAATGCAGTCTGAGAAAAAGAGCGGATCATGGTTTCCTCCTTGGATATGAATAACGAGGCTCTGGAATCTATATTCCGGATAAAGTTTTATTCGGTTACAACGCCCCGCGCAAGAGGCTTCCCTTTTTTGAACACAACTATTCTTCACCCCTTATACGCCCAAACCGCTAAAACCCTGCGTACAAAATCACAACTCGACGATCTGCCTTTTATTGCTGACCATCCCAAAGAATCTGCTCGCTCTCTATACCTTCACGCTGCACAGGCTCCAGCGGCGCCCCGCGAGTAACAAGCGGATCCACATTGTTCGGATACGTCCCCGCGCCGCCCGTATCACCCTGCGCCTGCGGCACCCGCAAATCAATCGGCGTATTCGGATCGTCATAAGGCTGCACCGGCACGCTGCGCCCCTCCCTATCGCGATACACAAACTCATCGCTATAGGTACTTTGATAACTGCTGCCGCCTGCACCACCCGCGCCCTGCGTATCATCACCCCCGCCGACAAATTTCACATAGCTGACCACGCCGTTCACACCTTTAATTGTACGCGCCGTTTCAATCACGCGGTTAAGCTCCTCCCGGTTTTGCGCAAACCCCATGAGGTAAACAGTCCCCTGCACCGTATCAATATTGTAGTTAATCGACAAAACCTGACGATCAAACGTCAACGCCGTGCGCAACCGCGTTGAAATCCACGTATCCTTGGCAAAACCTAATATGCCCTCGCTTTCACTCACCTGAATTTCATTGATAACCTGCTGCACCCCTCTGGGCTGCCACGCAAGACGCACTGCTTCAACCCGGTCCTCCGGGTCCTGCACAACGCCGGTAATCAAAACGCGCCCTTGGTTGATCGTCAGATCAAGCTTCCGAAACGTCTCCACATCATAACTAAACCACAGTTCGTTAATCGCAAGCTGAATTCGCGCATCCGAAGCCGCGCTCGAAAGACCGCCCTCCTGCGCAGCGGCAATCCCCGCAGTAGCCCCCGCACCAACCAAAAGACCGGTGCAAGAAGGCAAAAACAAAACGGAAACCAAAAGCAAAGACAAAACGCGGAGCATGAAGACCCCCTTGAAAAAACGAATTAAAAGACCTGCCCATTATTGACCCGCCAGCCACGCATTGTCCAGATGGCGGATACAAACCGCCCCCAAAAGAGTGGATAAACCCGGCGAGACAATCAGAACATCAAACCGCATCACCAGCGCCGCAATCTCTTCGTGATATGCAATATAATGCCCCGCCGCCGCTTCAATCCTGCGCCGGGCCTTCTCGTTCACCGCATACAAAGCCTGCTCCTCGCTTTTATGCGCTTTCACCTCGGCAAACACAATCATATCGCCCCGCCGCACAATCAGATCAATTTCCCCCACCGGCGTTTTATAACGATGTTCGAGTATCTCATACCCTTTACGCCGCAAATACCGCGCCGCCGCCTGTTCGGCTTCAACCCCGCGCATATAGGCCGCCTGCTTTTTAACAACGCTCATTTCACCAGCCCCAGCGCCAGATCATAAAGCACCTTCTTCGCATGTCCGGTGCGCGCCGCCACATGCGCCGCCGCATCTTTGGTGCTCATACGCTCCAAAGCTTCCTCCAGCATAGTCTCAAGCTCCCCTTGCGAATATTCGCATGCCCCCGGCGGTTCAAGAACAAGCACAATCTCGCCCTTCGGCTTTCCATGCTCCTCATAATAAGCAAGAAGCTCCTCCGGCAGCCCGCTACGCACCTCTTCATAGAGCTTGGTCAACTCGCGCGCCACCGCAACGCGCCGCCCCGGCATAACCGCCGCAATATCGCCCAGCGCATCGACCAGACGCGGCCCCGTCTCAAACGCAACAAGCACCCCCGGCACACCCGCCCATTCCTCCAGCAACCGCCGCCGCGCCCCTGACTTCGGTGGCAAGAACCCGATAAATGAAAACCGCCCGCTGCCCAGCCCCGAAAGCTGCAACCCCGCCAGAACAGCGCTTGCCCCCGGTACGCTTGTCACGTAAAACCCCGCCTCCCGGACCGCGCAAACCAGCTTATACCCCGGATCGGAAACAAGTGGCATTCCCGCATCGCTGACAAGCGCAAGCGCCTCACCCTCGCCAATACGTTTAATAATTTTCTCGCGCCCCCGCTCATCACTATGATCGTTGTAAACCGACAAAGGTTTTTTCAAACCAAAATAATGCAACAGCTTCCCCGCAACCCGCGTATCCTCGCACAAAACACCATCCACCAACGCCAGCGTATCCAGCGCCCGCAACGATATATCCCCCATATTGCCAATCGGCGTGGCCACAAGATACAGCCCCGCCCCCAAACACCTTCCCTTTGCATCCGGGAGTAGCCAACCGCGCATTTTTTCTTTACTGTCCATCAGGAAACCATACTAGGGTCGAGCCATGATACAAACACTTAAAGCCGTTTTTACCTGTTTCCTGCTAATCACGCCGCTATTGCTTCTCAGCGCCTGCCAAACCGGCGGCGGATATAGCCGCACACCTTCAGGCACAACGCCCCCTGCACAACAACCCCCCCGCGCGTTAGGAACCCCCTCCTCAGACGAACTTCTCGGCAGCAACGCAACCCCAAACACTCAATTTAAAAACACCGCGCCCGTCAAAGTCGGCATCCTCCTGCCCTTAAGCGGCCAGAATAAAAAACTCGGCGACGCCATGCTCAAAGCCGCACAGATAGCCCTGTTCGACATCGGACACGCAAATTTCGAACTTATCCCGCGTGACACAAAAGGCACCGCCGAAGGCGCCCGCAACGCCGCACAATCAGCTATAGACAACGGCGCTCAACTCATTCTCGGCCCCGTCTTCGCCTCTTCCGTACGCGCCGCCAAGCCCATCGCCGCAAAAGCCCGCATAAACATGATTGCCTTCTCCACAGACTGGACTCTGGCCGGCGGCAACACCTATATCATGGGCTTCCTGCCCTTCGATCAGGTCGAGCGTGTAACACAATTCGCCGCCGCCCGCGGCATAGCCCGCGTCGGCCTTCTAACCCCCGAAACAAATTATGGACGAATCGTAACCGAAACCTTCAGAAACGCCGCAGGGCGCAACAACATAACAATCACACAAAACATGACATTCCCGGCAAGCACCACCAATCTCGCCCCTGTCGTTCAAAGTTTCACCCGCTTTGATGAGCGCAAAGCCCGCGGCGCCTTGGCCCAAACACCGTTCGACGCCGTCCTCATGCCGGTGGGGAATCAGGAAGCCCGCGCAATCGGAAGCCTTCTCACCCTTTACGAACTCCCCCCGCGCAGCGTACGCCGCTTGGGAACCGGCCTTATGGATGAAGCCTCTCTGGCCAGTGAAAAAAACCTCGAAGGAACATGGTTCGCCGCCCCGCCGCCCGCCGCCCGCAAAAATTTTGAAAACCGCTTTGCCGCAACCTACGGCTCGGCCCCGCCACGTCTGGCATCATTGGCCTTCGACGCAACCGCTCTGGCCGCTGTTTTAGCAAAGCGCGGACTGTCCACTGACGGAAAGCCCGCCTTCGACACCACCTCTATCCGCAACCCGAACGGTTTTTCCGGTCTGGACGGTATCTTCCGCTTCCGCAACGACAACACCGCGCAGCGCGGCCTCGCCGTTCTTGAATTCCGCCGGGGCCAAACCGTCGTCATCGACGAGGCCCCGACAACCTTTCAACACCCGCAGGAATTTTAAGATACGGCCTGAGTTTCATCTGCGAGATCGTCTAACGCCGCATACCCCGCCCCAAGACGCTGCTGCATCGCCCGGTAAATCTCGCGCGGCACATTCACATTGCAACACGACTCAAGCCCCTTAAAGCCCGGAAACGAATTCGCCTCACAAATCGTATAACCGTTTTCATCATAAAGCAGATCAATCCCCGCCACCTGCAAATTCAAAATCTCCGCACACTGAACCGCAAGCCGCTTGGCCTCCTCATCCGGAATAAACTCAACCACAGCCGCCCCTTGCGTATAATTGGCCTTAAAACCGCCATTGCTCGAACGCCGTTCCATCGAGGCAATAACCTTCCCGTCAACAACGAATAACCGCAAATCGCGCCCGTGACTCTTCGCAATATATTTTTGAAAAATAAGCTGCGTATTCGGGCTCGTCTGCTCCATAAAGCTCATCAAGTCCTCAAACGAATCGCGGTTGTCCATAAGGAACACCCCCGTCCCGTTCACCCCCAACAACGTTTTCACAACAACCGGAAAACCGATAGAACGCTCAACAAGATCGCTGTCAATCGGGAACTTCGCCAGCATCGTCACCGGCGTCGGCAGCTTGCTTTCAGCCAAAACCTGATGCGTGTGCATCTTGTCGGCAACCGTTTCAATCGCGCTGGAATTGTTAAAAACCCGAACCCCCATGCGCTCAAGCTGACGCACAACCGCCAGCGAGAAATAACCGCTGCCGATAACATAACAGCGCGGCAAAACATAATCAGGCAGCCGCACGAACTCCCCGTCAATCAAAACCGATTCGCGGTTTTCATCCGTTACCAGCAAGTCAAACTGCTCCGGGTGAAAAACCTTGACGTTAACCCCCATCTCCCGGCCTTCCGCCAAAAAACGCCGCACCTCAAACGCTTCCGCAGAGGAGGATTCAACCTCTTCGTTAAACAAAATCCACACTTCCATAGCCTTCTCCTTCATATCCGCTTCGTCCCCAAAACGATATCCGCTGCGCTGCTCATTTTTTCAAAGAGCGTCCTTATTTCACGATTACCAAATAATTTAAAGCAAAAACGCCAAAACTACAAATTTTTCATATTACAAAATCCGGATACCCGTAAAAAACACGAATAAATTGTGCCTAAATCTTAAAACCCCCTTAACAAAAATCCTGCGATAATAGTAAGATAGCACTATAGTCGTTTCAGTTAAGAATAGGACAGGAAGCGAGAATGACCGGCTTTTTCAAAATCAAACGTAAGCGTATTCGAGTATACGTGCGGCTTGATTTTGAAAAAACGGCTTCATTCGCAGCGCTGTCCTATTCTTAAATGGAATGACTATATCACATCCATAGACTGGGGAGTAAAGTGGGGGGATCATACCGCCAAAACCTGCGCACCGCCCTGCAAACACTTATGTTTGCAGCCTTTTTTGTACTCCACCCCCTCTCCGCACACGCCCAGTGCCTCCCCGTCATCGCCGATTCCGGCAATGCATGGGTCACAGACGCAACAAAGCTCAACTTCGCCCGCAAGTTAACGCTTTCGGGAAATTATGCCTACGTCACGTCGGACGATGGCGATGCCCTGACCGTCGTGGATATTTCCGACCCACTCAACCCCGCCATCGCCAACTCCGGCAATGCATGGGTTACAGATGCAACAAAACTTGACGGCGCCAACAGCGTAGCCATATCCGGAAATTACGCCTATGTAACATCAGTCATCAGCGATGCCCTGACCGTTATCGACATCACCGACCCGCTCAACCCCGCTATCGCCAATGCCGGAAATGCATGGGTCACAGATGCGACAAAGCTCAATGGCGCACGCAGCACAGCTATAGCAGGCAATTATGCCTATGTTGTTTCAGGAGTGGGCGACTCTCTAACCGTTGTCGATATTTCCGACCCGCTCAACCCCGCCATCGCCAACTCCGGCAATGCATGGGTTACAGATGCAACAAAACTTGACGGCGCTCACGGTATAGCCTTATCAGGCAATTACGCCTATGTTTCTTCAACGAACGGCAATGCCCTGACCGTCGTGGATATTTCCGACCCGCTCAACCCCGCCATCGCCAATGCCGGCAATGCATGGGTTACAGACGCCACAAAACTCAACAATGCGCGCAACATAACCGTGTCTGGCAATTACGCATACATAGCCTCAATTCTGAGTGACTCTCTGACCGTTATCGACATCACCGACCCGCTCAACCCCGCCATCGCCAATGCCGGAAACGCATGGGTTACAGACGCAACAAAGCTCAATGGCGCACGCAGCACAGCTATAGCAGGCAATTACGCCTATGTCTCTTCATCTGGCAGCGATTCCTTCACCACCATAGACATCAGCAGTTGCCTCGCCTCCTTCCCCGGCCCCCAAACCTGCAACGCCGCCTACGAAGCCGTCATGTGGTACAACGAAGACGAATCCGTCCTCCAATACTGCAACGGCACAAACTGGGTCGACATGGGTCCACGAGAATCCGGAGGCGCAGGAACATGCGCCTCCCCCGCGGGTGTTCCCGGCGAGGTGAATTACAACGAAGACGAATCCGTCCTCCAATACTGCAACGGCGCAAACTGGATATCCATGGGCCCGAAAATACAACCCTCCTGGTATGTTTTTGCAACATCGGGAACCTATACCGGCGACCTCGTAACCGAAGCCACAACATTCACAGGCTCCGCCCCAGCCAGCGCCATCGCAGGTGCCGACGCCATCTGCCAAAAACACGCCAGCGACGCCGGCCTTTCCGGAACTTACAAAGCATGGATCGCAACAACCAATGTCGCCACCGTTCCCGCCACACGCTTTACCGATATAAACGGAACCGCTCTGGATTTTAAACTCGTTAACGGAACCACCGTCGCCAACGGCTGGACGGATTTAACGGATAACTCCCTCGATAACGCCATCAACAGAACAGAGCTTGACACCGCAGCATCCAGCTTCGCATGGTCGAACGTCACACCCGACGGAACAGGCATACAAGGCGGAACAGCATCGAATGATACATGCAATGAATGGACAGATTCCGGTGCAGGCTCCAGCGGACGTTACGGACAAACCAGCAAGGCGGATATTTTCTGGACGATTGGTCCGTCAGGAGGGTGCAATAACACCCAGGCCCTGTATTGCTTCCAGCAAACCCTCGCCACCACATGCACAAACCCCGACGGCCCCGCCGGAGAAGTCGTCTATAACGACGACCTGAATGTCATGCAATATTGTAACGGCACCCAGTGGATCGGTATCCGTTGACCCGCCAACAAATGCAAAATATTAGCACTTTCTGACATAAATTATTTTTCTTTTTTCACAGCTTTTTTTACAAAAAACACAAAATACACCCTTGAATTTTTAATCTAAACCCTGCACTCTCTGTTCCTCAAAGCAAAAATTTTTACGATACGAAACAAATCGTTTCGCAACCAAAAATCGAGGATGCCTGATGACACAAGCCGCACTTCAAAACAACGATGAAAACAACTCAGAAGCCACCCCCGCCATAAAAAAAGGCCGCCCCCGCTCCGCAAAATCCAAAACCGCCATCCTCAAAGCCACAAACTCTCTGCTCCTGCATATGAGCGTGCAGGAACTCTCCATCGAAGCCATCGCAAAAAAAGCAAAAGTGGGAAAAACCACAATCTACCGCTGGTGGCCGAACAAAACCGCCGTCGTCATGGACGCGCTCATCAGCCAGCCCGGCATTCAATCCCCGCTACCCACGCCGAAAAACAACGCCGAAGCCCTCATCATGCAGCTCGACAAACTCATCCGCATGCTCAACGGCAATAACGGCGAAACGATCGCCCAGCTTTTCTCAGAAGCTCAGGCCGACGAAAAAGCCAAAAAGATTTTTTCCGGCACCTTTCTCACCCCCCTGCTCGACGCCATCGAGTTCAGTGTCGAGGAAGGCCAGAAAGCCCGGGAGTTTCGCGCCTCTCTAGACACAAAAATGGCCATAGACCTGCTCTGCGGCCCTATTTTCTTCCGCCTGATGTCCCGCCCCGAAGAGCTCAACGACGACTTCCGCGAAACATATCCGAAAGAAGCTGTCCGCTTGATTAGCGCGTAAAAAGCACTTTACACAAAAAAAATAGCTGCCATAAGGTTGAATCCACTTTAAAAGAAACACCTGAAAAGCCACTAAAACAAAACGAGAAAAACCATGGCAGAACCGGAATTTTTAACACAAGAAGAGTTACAAGCAAGACACCCGTTGGGAACAGAAGTCACTGTAACTGCCGCCCCTGACGAAGATAATGGATTCGACGTTGACCATATTCCATTCAATGAAAAAGTATTGGGTCAAACAGGAACAGTTACCGGACACAATTATGACCCGGGGATAGGTCCAACACTTGTCGCAGAATTCAATCTGGAAAGTGGTATTATCACACAAGAACTCTTCCCGGAACAAATCACCCTCCATCAGGCTCCATAAAAACACACCAAAACTGCGGAAAGTTTTACGTTCTTCATTTAAGTTTCTTTGACTTCGTGCTAGAACGTCAACATGCTCGAAACAATCGACATCGCCCAGCACTGGACCGCCATCGTCGAATGGTGCGGCAGCTATTTCTGGTCCGCCGACACCTTCCTGCAACTCGCCATCATTGCCGCCTCTTTCGTCGCCAGTTCCATCGCCTACCGCATAATCCGCAAACCGCTGATTGAAAAAGTCGACGCCCTGAAAATCCCCATAACCGCCCGCCGCGCGCTCCACAACCTGCGCAGGCTGATCCTGCCGATTATGGTCCTGACCATCATTTTCATCACCACGCTGATTGCCGGAACGGAAAGCGTCGGAATTGACGTCACCCTCTCCAAAGCGATCAGCAAACTGCTTCTGGCATGGATCTTTATCCGCGCCGCCGTACAGTTCATCGGCAACAGCCTCGTACGCAACTTTTTCGCTTTCTCCATATGGGTTATCGCCGCGCTCTCCATCTTCGGCGTTCTGGACGAAACCACCACAACCCTCGACGCGATAGGCTTTAACGTCGGCGGGGGCCGCCTTTCCGCTCTGGCGGTTATCAAGGGGCTGTTCTCTATCTTCGCCCTGCTTTACATCGCACTGTTTATCTCAACCTTCGCCGAGCGCCGCGTCCTCGAAATCAAAAGCCTCAACCGCTCTTCGCAGGTTCTGGTCGCAAAAATCGTGCGCATCACCCTCATCGTTTTTGCCCTGCTCATCGGCATTACCAGCGCCGGCATAGACCTCTCCCTCTTCGCCGTCTTCGGTGGTGCCATCGGCCTGGGGATCGGTTTCGGCCTGCAAAAAGGCGTCTCCAACCTCTTCTCCGGCATGCTTTTGCTTATGGACCGCTCTATCGAACCCGGCGACGTGCTGGAAATGCCCGACGGCACCTTCGGCTGGGTCCAGCATATGGGCGCGCGCTATACCGAAATCGTCACACGCGATAACAAATCCTTCCTCATTCCTAATGAAAATTTCATCACCCAGCAGGTCGTCAACTGGTCCCACGGCAATACCCTCATCCGCGTCGAAGTCACCTTCGGCGTTGATTATTCCCACAACCCGCATGAAATTAATGAAATGGCCATCGCCGCCGCCTCAAACGCTCATGAGCGCATCTGCAAAGACCCCGAGCCCGTCTGCCACTTCGTGGAATTCGGCGACAGCTCAATCAACTTCAAACTCCGCTTCTGGATTCAAGACGCTGAAAAAGGCGTCACCAACATGCGCGCCGCCGTCATGCTCAAACTCTGGGACGCCTTCCAGGAAAACAATATCAAAATCCCCTACCCCCACCGCGAAATCCTTATTACCAAAGAAGCATAGCCATTCCGTTTTAACACGAAGCAAGAGAAGAAAAGCAAAACCCACGAAGAAAAATTGTAAAAAAACTTCGTGAACTTCACGCATCTTCCTTTTAACTTCGTGTTAAAAAACAAAAAAGGCGTCATAAAGACGCCCTTTTCCTATTCTTATAAAATCAATTCAAAGTATTTTGAGTCGAAAATAGTTGTTTTTGAGCAGCCGGAGCGCAGCGTACATTTAGTACGCGAGCACCGGAAGCGCAAAAAACGGCTATTTGCAGACCAAAATACGAAGAATTAAGCCGCCAGCTTACCCGCTTCGGCAGATACGTCGATAGTATCCCCACCGGCAGCGCGGCTGCACGGGCAAAGCCCTTCACTCTGCAATGCGTCCAGAATACGCAAGGTTTCCGCCGGGTTCCGGCCCACATTCAAACCGTTCACGGAAACATGCTGAATCACATTATTCGGGTCGACAATAAACGTTGCGCGCAGCGCAACACCGGCCTGCGGCTCACGCACACCAAGCCCGTCAATAAGCGAACCGTTCGTATCGGCAAACGCCCACTGGTTCAAACCCTTAAGCCCCGCATGCTCGCGACGCCAGGCCAGCTTGCAAAACTCATTATCCGTAGACCCGCCCAGCACAACCGCCCCGCGCTTCTCAAACTCGCTGTTCAAATTGGCAAATTCTATAATTTCCGTCGGGCAAATAAACGTAAAATCTTTCGGATAGAAAAAGAAAACCTTCCACTTCCCTTCAAAACTGCCTTCCGTAATCGTCTCAAACGCGCTCTCACCATTCTCTTCATGCACGTTAAAACCGGGCTTCACACCCGTCACTTCAAATTCAGGTAACTGATCGCCAATACCAAGCATCTTCATCTCCATTGTTAAAATTAAACCGGTTATATGATCTAACGCCGGATTAGCAGGTTTCAAGAGCGTTTGCAAATTTTTCTCCCATAGACTATAAACCCCACCATGACTTACAAAGTTGCAGCTTTATACAAATTCACCCCTATCGAAGACATCGAAGCGCTTCGAAAGGACATCTACGCCTATACGGACGAAAACACCCCCAGCATTTGCGGAACCCTCCTCCTCGCCCCCGAAGGCATAAACGGCACCATCGCCGCCCACCCGGAGGATATGGAAAAAACAATCGCCTTCCTTGATGAAAAACTCGGCGTGCGTCAAGGTTCAAAAGCCTGCGAGTTCAAATACTCCCACGCTTCAAAACAACCCTTCAACCGCTTTAAAGTCCGCCCGAAAAAAGAACTCATCACCTTGCGGCGGCCTGAAGCCGACCCGAATAAACAAGTTGGCGAATATGTCACCCCCGAAGACTGGAACGCACTTCTGGACGACCCGGAAGTTCTGCTCATCGACACCCGCAACGACTACGAAACCAAAGTCGGCATTTTCGAAGGCGCAATCGACCCGAACATGAAAATCTTCACCGAATTCCCCGATTGGGTCGAAGAAAACCTCGACCCGGCCAAACATAAAAAAGTCGCCATGTTCTGCACTGGCGGCATAAGATGCGAAAAAGCCAGCGCCTACATGCTGGCCCACGGTTTCGAAAATGTTTACCACCTCAAAGGCGGCATCTTGAAATACCTTGAAACCGTGAACGAAAATGACAGCAAATGGAAAGGCGATTGCTTCGTCTTCGACCAGCGCGTATCCGTCACCCACGGCCTTAAAGAAGGCAATTGGAAAGTCTGCCACGCCTGCCGCGAACCGCTAAGCGCCAAAGACTGCGAACGCCCCGAATACGAAAACGGCATCTCCTGCCACCACTGCGTAAGCTCCCTCACGCCAGAGCGCGAAAAATCCCTCCGAACCCGCCAAAAACATTACTCAAAGCGCTATTCCAATTAAACCTTAACCATCATTATTTCTAGAACCGGTTTCACAATTCTATTGCACAGGCTTATGCTCAGGCGTAATCATATGCGGCCTGCGATGCCGCATCACCCGCCGCTCATACCCGCCGCCAACTTTCTCCGCCATCCGCTCCGCCATCTTCCGCCGGTCCTCCACCGAAAGCTGCGAAGCCACATCGCGCAGCGCCTTAATTTTAAGCGCTTTCATATCCCCGCGCACCTCCAGCATCCGCGCCGCAGCCTTATCAAACGCCTCCCCGTCAAATTCCTCCGCCGAAAGAATTTTCACAATCTCTCCGCGCGCCTTACGCGCCTTGTCCCCAAGCGGCTTAATATCGCGAAACGCGCTTTGAAACGCCCGCCCGGTAATGTTACGCCCCTCCGGCGAAAGCTCCTTTTTAATCTCATGCCACGGCTGCGTCGACCAGTGCTTATACACATGCCCCGCCACAACCCCCGCCAAAAGCAAATTCAGCAAAACCGACACACTCAAAATAATCTTGAATTTCCTGCTCATCTAAACCCACTCCTCCACAACAAAACGATCGTCAATCGTCATAAAGCTGGCAACCTCACCGGGGCTAAGCATAAAGGAAAAATCAACGCCTTCCGAAGCCTCGCCCAGAAACAAGCCGGCCCCAAACACCAAAATAATCAACACCAAAGCAAAAACCGGACGCGGCGTAAGAAAAATATTTTCCACTCCCGCCCGCAGCCTTTCCCAAAAAACGCCGCCGCGCGCATCCCCGCCCGCAGCAGCAAATCGCTCCCGGTGCGCCGCCGCAACAATACGCGCACTCAGCCCTTCCGGCACCTCCGGAGTTCTGCGCGTTTCAAGCAATTTGTCCAAATCGTCAAACATATCCTATCCTGTAACCCTAAGCCCTTCTTCGGCTTCCAAAAACCCTTGCGCCATCAAATCATCCCGTAGCGCCTTTTTCGCCCGCATCAACAAAGATTCCAGCGCCTTAACCCCCACACCCAAAATCTCCGCCGCTTCTTTATTGCTCAAACCCTCGTAAAAACAAAGGTTAAGCGCAATTTTTTGACGCTCCGGCAAAGCCGCAATCGCCGCCTCCAGCGCATCCTGCCGGTCCTGCTCCTCAAGCCTGCTCTCCGCAGAGGGCGTCTTGTCCGCAATATATTCCAGCGCCTCGGAGCCACCGCTCTGCGGCTTCTTCCGCCGCATCCGGTCAATCGCCAAATTCGTAACAACGCGGTAAAACCATGTCGTAAACTTCGCGCCTTTGGCCGCGTCATACCCTTCCGGCTTACTCCAAAGCTTCAAAAACGCTTCCTGCACAATATCTTCCGCCTCTTCGCTATGACCACACATCCGGTACGCCGCAGAATAAAACAGACCAGAATGCCGTTCCACAATTTGCGCAAAAGCCTGATGGTCACCGCTACAAACGCGCTCCATCAGGCTTTCATCGCTTATGTCCTGCTCTTGCTGGCCCATGACAGGCTTTATGCTCTGACAGAGCCGTAAATGCAAGGATTTTATTCCTCAGAAGGCTCCGAAGCGCTACCGCCGTCTTCTGTATCCTTCTCACGGCGCTCTTTCCATTTTTCTTTCATCTTCGCATGCGCCGCTTCGGCCTCGTCCTTCGAAATCTCGCCATTACCGTCAGCATCCATTTTGCCGAACTTGTCCTCGGCATGGCTCAAAAACTCTTCCTTGGAAATAACGCCGTCACCGTTGAGATCATGCTTTTCAAACATCTTACCCTTATGGTGGCCCGCGCCGCCATGATGGTCTGCAAGAGCCGGAGACATCGAAATAACCAGTGCAACAGCCGTAAACGCCAATAGTTTTTTCATCATTTTAGTCCTTTTGTAAGTTGTGATACCTTTAATACGCAGTAATACCACAAACCCTTCGCAAGTTTTCAGGATTTTTAAAATGAGCAAGCCTTCAAAACGCGCCCAATCCCTGTCCGGCTCTACGGATATGATTATGAAACAGGATCTTTGGATAAAAATCCTCACCGGTATGCTCGTGGGTATAATCGTCGGCGCCGCCCTTTCTCCCGAAAGCTCAATCATCAGCAGCCTGCTCCCGCCCGCAGATTTCAGCGCGGAAACCTACAAAAACTGGGCCTTCGCCACGGGAGAATGGCTCGCCCTTCCCGGCATCATATTCCTCGGCCTAATCCAGATGGTCATCATCCCGCTCATTACCTGCTCCATCATCTTAGGGATAGCCGAAGGCGGCAGCCTCGGTTTTGTTAAAAAAATAGGCCTGCGCATCATCCCCTATTTCATCCTGACAACCGCGCTGTCCATCACCATCGGCATTATAATCGTAAACATCGTCAACCCCGGCCAGTTTATAGACCAGACGCTCATACAAAACGTCATAACCTCCGAAGCCGCCGCCGGACGCATCCCCGGTCAAACTTTCGAAAACCTCACAATCCCCCAGCGCATAGGCAATCTTATTCCCACAAACCCCGCCCGCGCACAGCTTGACCGCGATATGCTGAAAATCGTAATCGCCTCCATCCTCGTCGGTATCGCCCTCATCACAATCCCCCCCGCGACCGGTAAAACCTTCAAGGAACTCTGCATCGCCGGACAGGTCATCTCCATGAAAATTATCGCCTGGGCCATGACCCTCGCCCCTTACGCCGTCTTTGGCCTCATCTGCAATATCGTTATTCGCCTCGGCATTGAATCTCTCATCAGCGTCGGCGCCTATGCCTTGTGCGTTCTGGCCGGTCTGGGGTGTATGCTGCTGGTCTATATGCTGATTATCGCCATCCTCACCCAAAGCTCGCCGCGCACGTTCCTCAGCAACATCAAGGAAGTCCAGCTTCTGGCCTTCTCAACCTCCTCTTCCGCTGCCACAATGCCGTTTTCCATTCAAGCTGCCGAGGAAAAGCTCAAAACCCGCCCGGAAATCAGCCGCTTCATCATCCCCCTCGGCGCCACCGTGAATATGGACGGCACCGCGCTCTACCAAGGCGTCGCCGCCATCTTCCTCTGTCAGGTTTTCGGCATAGACCTCAGCCTCACCGAAACCGCACTCCTCGTCATAACAACCGTCGGCGCATCCATCGGCACCCCGGCAACCCCCGGCGTCGGGCTAATCGTCCTCGCCACCATCCTGAGCGGCATCGGCGTTCCCGCCGAAGGAATCGCCCTCATCATCGGCGTTGACCGCCTCCTCGACATGTGCCGCACAACCGTCAACGTCACCGGCGACCTCACCGCCACCAAAGTCATGGATAAATGGGTTAAACCTTAAACCACACAATGAACATAAAGCGCCGCAGGCATTTTTTAACCCAAACAAAAAATGTGACGCACCGAGCGTAAAACATACCTTGTAAGCTTTGCGTCTTCGCGGCTTTGCGATTCACAGCGCAATGTTATTTAAAGTGGCGCGACATCTATAAAGATACGATAATCCCCCGCCTCATTCTTCCCAAGCTTGCTGCTCGCAACAACCTTCGCCGGGCCTTTCAACCGCAGCGCCACCAGCGCCCCGCCATCTTGCGCCGGTTTCGCCGCATAAGCCTGAAAAACCTTGCTGCCTTCAAAAACCTTCTCACCCGGCGCATCCCACTGCGCCCCCGGCAAACGAACAATCAGCACACTTTGCGCGTTATCCAACTCATATTTAAAGTCACCCGGCGCATCCAGATCGAAAACCAGACGGGTCTTTCCCGGATGTTCCCCGGTGCGAAGCCCCTTAACATGCGCCCCCGCCCCCGAAGCCGGAGCAATCGCCGATGAAGCCAAAGCAATATCCGCATGCGCAATCGAGTTTTTTAAACCTTTGAAATCCTTCTTCACACCGTCAATCTCGCGCTCCATCTCCACAACGCGGCTATGCGTATTTTCGGCCAGTTTCACATCCCGCGCATTTTTCACATACGGGTTGTGCTGCACCATCTTTGTCGGCTCAACCTTCGCCCGCGCCAGCCTGTGCTGCTCTTCCGGCGATAAAGCCGCCCCCTTCTCCACCTGCCTGTACGCGCCCTGCTCTTCATCGACCGCCGCCTGCTCATATTCGCTATAGCGCGTCCCCGAACAAGCCCCAAGCCCGCCCAAAACAGCCAGAGCCCAACACAAAACAAACATACGCATTTTAAAAGAACATCTCATAAAAAGAATTATACCCCCGCCTCTCTCTTTTTCAACGCCCTAAATCTTAACCGATTGTTAAGAGGTTAAGCCTTAATATGAACTCAAAATAACAAAAATAAAAAACATAAAGAGGGTACAAATGTTCAGAAAAGAAGAAATCCGCCAAAATCTCATGGGTTGCCTCGAAACCGCGCTGTTCATGCGCCGTGGGCCGGAGCGCTTTAACGCCAGCCGCAAAAGCATGCAAAAATCTTTTCTTATTCCCGTCATTTTGCTGCCGCTCACATTGATAACGGTTTTAACCGCACACCCCGAAGGCACGCTCAGCACTTCTTCCATGAAGGCGCTGGCCCTTATATATTCTCTGCGCCTGTTCTTGTATCTCGGACTGTTCCTAAGCCTCGTCTACACGATGGCCCGCACGATGGACAGGCTCGATGCCTTTTACCGATTCGCCACCGCCAATAATTGGCTGACCATTCCCGCCGCGCTTTTAATCGCGCCGCTGGTCGCAATGTTCACAAGCGGTCACTATGAATGGAACGAAATTTACCCGCTCATGGTCTTCATCACGCTTTATTCCTATGCCTATACAGCCTTCATGGCCGCGCATGTCATGCGCATCCCCATGGAACTGGCATGCTTTATCGCCATTGCGGGCATGGCCATACACCAGACGTCGCTGGACGTTCTGAAATGGGCCGCCGTCGGTTTCATTCAACTGATCGCTTAACAGAGGGAGCCTTGCGATGAGTACGGAATATATCTCCACCCCCTTCAACACCGCCACCATATGGACGAGAATGCCGATCATCCATACAACCGTAAAACACGCCAAAAACGTGCCGCTCCTCATTCCCGTCATGCCCGACAAACCGCTAAGCACCGCATGGCCGAGAATCCTTGAAACGCATATGCCGCTACAATTTTAAGGTAAAAACCGGGCTTTAACCCTGCCCGCGCAAACGCCCCAAAAACCGGGAATAACGCCCCCTCTTCCGGGAAAACCCCATATGGCCCAGAATGCCCGCAATCCACGCAACAGTCAAAACCGCCAAAGGCACCCCGGCCAAAACACCGCCAACCCCGATAAAACCGCTCAGCGCCACAACACTTAAAATCGTAAAAACCGCTTTTCCCGGTGCAAACCCCGCCGCGATAAAATGATGATGAAAATGCCCCCGGTCCGGCGAAAACGGATGCCGCCCCTCCCGCACCCGACGATAAAACTGCGCACATTCATCCCAGACCGGTACAGCCAAAACCCATGCCACGGAAATCGGCTCAATCACCCGCGTTTCTTCCAACGACAGGTGAATCGCATACCACCCCACCATCAGCCCTAAACATAAACTCCCCGCATCACCGAGAAAAACCGAAGCCTTCCGCCGCAACGGATTGCGCATATTATAAACCAGAAAACCCGCCAACCCCGCCATCAAAATAATGATAGAAGGACTAAACACCGCCTCCCCCGCTATAATACAAGCAACCAAAAACCAGCCCAGAATAATAAAGCTCACCCCCCCGGCCAGACCGTCCAACCCGTCCATCAAATTAATCGCATTAATAAGCAGCACCACCGCCACAACCGAAAACGGCACAGACATAAACCCAAGCCCGAAATCCCCCAGACCAAACAAATTCCCAAGCTGGTGCAGTTCCGCCCCGCCCGGCAAAACCACCAAAAGCGCCGCAACAAACTGCAATCCGAATTTCGTCAGGGAATGCAGATGCACCCGGTCATCCACCGCCCCCGTCACCAGCAAAACCAGAAGCGCCGCATAAAGCGGCCAATGCGTCGATAGCCCGTCCCCCCAAAGCAGCGAAAGCGCAATAAAAACCGGAAAAATCACCACCCCGCCCACCAGCGGAATCTCCCCCGCATGATCTTTCCTCCCGCCCGGCTTATCCGTCAAACCAACCTTAGGCGCAGCTTTACGCGCCAACGGAACAAGAGCCGCCACCCCCGCCATCGCCAAAACCGCATAAAAAATCATATTTGCCAACATCCTGCTTTGGTATCAGAAAAATCTTTGCGGCGAAAGGGCCGCAACACTATGCCCCCCCAAACAAAGTGGCCGCCCCAAAATCATATCCGCCAGTAAGTGCGCCGCCATCAACGAACTCAAAATTCCGTGCGACCCGTGCCCGGAAGAAATATACACACCCTCCAGCCCCCCCGGCACAGCCCCCACCACAGGAAAATGATCCCTCGAAGCCGCCCGCACCGAAGCCCGCCGGTCAATAACCTCAAGCCCCTGCTCCAGCCCCGGCACCACCTCCGCCAGCTTCATAATATTATCCTGATCGTCCTGCTCTATAACCTCGGAATGCTCAAGCCACGGCTGAAACGTCGCCCCCACCGTATGCACCCCGTCCTTCGCAGGCGTAAAATACCCGCCATAACAAATATTGCACGTCAAATCCGCCGAATACTGGCTCGCTTTCACCTGCGTAAGCTGCCCGCGCACAGGGCCGATCGGAAGCCCCTCAACAAACTTAAGCGCCCCTACGCCGCACGCCAGAACCCTAACATCCGCTTCAACCTCATCCAGACTTTCAATCCTCGCATTCACATGATAGTCCACACCACTCATATACGCCGCGCAAAGTTTTTGCGGCGAAACGCAGCCCGCCCGGCGTAAATAAAGCGCATCATAATTCAAATCAACCCCGGCAATCTCCGATGCCTCCACCGTATCCACAAGACGCATCTCACCCTCATCCCAGCCCCAGTTTTTCACCGTCTGCGCATAACGTTTCGCTTTCTGCTCGTTATGAATCAAATACAAAGACCCACACGGATTCCAGTCAATATCCTTTAATGTCTTAAACGTGCGCAGCGCCATAGAATACGCCGCCGTATAATAATCGCTCTGCGCCCCGCGCAAGGCGCAAAGCCGAGGGCCGTAAAGCCCCGTCGAATTCCCAGACGCCCCGCTGCCCAGCGACGCCCCCGCATCATAAACAACAGGCTCCTGCCCCGCCTGCCTCAAAACATAGGCCAGCGCACACCCCGCAAGCCCCCCGCCGATAATCGCGATTTTCATTCAAACATTCCCATCAAATATAGGCTTATATAGTCATTCCACTTTAAAAATGTACACCCCCTCCCAGCTCCAGCTAGGCTCATTTCATTCGCTAAGCTTTCTCACCCCTCCCCCGCAAAGCAAAGCGAAACTTTGTTTGCTTTTTAAAAAAGAGCGAACAAGTCCTTCGGACTTGCTTCGCAGGGAAGGGTCTGGGTGGGGGTGTTTAAGCTCTATATGTATAGTCGTTTCAGTTAAGAACAGGGCATTTGCGAGAATGACCGGCTTTTTCAAAATCAAACGTAAGCGTATTCAACTATACGTGCGGCTTGATTTTGAAAAAACGGCTTCATTCGCAGCACTGTCCGATTCTTAAATGGAATGACTATTTAAAGCGGCCAATAATCATATCCCGCTTCCGCCCAAACCCTTGCACCTTCTCAACCGCAAACCCGGCGGCCTCCAGCCCCCGGCGCACCTTTCCCGCCGCCGTAAACGTTGAAACGCGGGTTCCCTCACGGCTAAGCCGTGCCATCTGTTCAAACACAACATCGCTCCACATATCCGGATTCGTCGAAGGCTTGAACCCGTCCAAAAACCACGCATCAACGCAGCCCTCAAGCTGCGGCAAGCCCAGATTCACATCATCAAAAACAAGGGTCAGCGTCACGCGCTCATTCAAAACCACCCGGTGAAACCCCGGAAAATCAGGCGGATAAAGATCCAGCAACCGGCGCAGATACCCGCCGAAAATCTCCCGCCACGGCTGAAGGTGCAGCGCAATCTCCTCCGCATCCAGCGGATGCTTCTCAAACGAAATAAAATCAAGCTGCTGATGCGCTTGCGTCGTTTCTTCAAAACGTTTCCACGCCGCCAGAAAATTAAGCCCTGTCCCGAATCCCGTTTCACAAATCACAAATCGCTCCTCCTCCTGCCACTTGCGCGGCAAACGGTTCCCGTCGAGAAACACATACTCACTTTCCGCCAACCCGTCATCGGCAGAAAAATAAACATCATCGAATTCCTTCGACTTCGGGGCCCCTTTAGGACTTGCGCCAAACATCCTGACCTCTATATTCAATAAAAAATGATAAGGAACTATACCACAATGTCACACAATCCGCTTCTACAAATTTCAAATCTCCCCAATCACGCCCCGCAATTCAGTACCATACAAAACGAACATTACATGCCCGCCGTAGAAGCCGCAATCGAGGAAGCCCGCGCAGCATATGAAGCGATAAAATCCAATCCCGACGAACCGACCTTCGAAAATACCGTTGTCGCAATGGAAACAGCCGGGGAAACATTGGGCCTGGTCACGTCCGTATTTTACAACCAGCTTTCCTGTATGGGCGGCGATGAACTCCACGATCTGGCTGAACAAATCGGCCCACTCACCTCGAATTTTTCCAGCGATATTATTTTGGATGAACAGCTCTTTGCAAAACTCAAAGCTGTCCACGACAAAAAAGATGAATTAGACCTCACCCCCGAACAAATGACGCTTCTGGAAGAAGACTATAAAAGCTTTGTCCGCGGCGGCGCACTTCTGGACGAAGATAAAAAGAAACGCCTGCGCGAAATCAACGAAGCCCTCTCCACCCTCGGCCCGTCTTTCATGAACAACGCCGGCAAATCCGCCGAAGCCTTCGAATTAGTTATCGAAGATAAAGCTGACCTCTCCGGCCTGCCCGAAAGCGCGGTGGAAGCTGCCGCCTTTGCCGCCAAAGAAAAAGACATGGAAGGCAAGTGGCGCTTCACTCTCGACTACCCCAGCTACATCCCCTTCGTACAATATGCCGACAGCCGCGCCCTTCGCGAAAAAATGTGGCGCGCTTTCGGCTCCCGCGCCTATGGCGACAAATTCGACAATTGCGACAACATTAAACAAATCATCACGCTCAAAAACGAACGTGCAAAGCTCCTCGGCTATGACACCCACGCCGATTATGTCCTCGAACAACGCATGGCCGAAAACCCAAAAACCGTTCTGGCCTTCCTCGAAAAACTCAAAACCGCCTACAAGCCCGCCGCGCAGGAAGACCTCAAACGCTTGCAGGAATTCGCAAAAGAACAAGGGTTAGACGATGATCTAAAACCTTGGGACGTCGGCTATTATTCGGAAAAACTCAAACAAGAACTCTTCCACTTTTCATCCGAAGACCTCCGCCCTTACTTCCCCCTCGATAACGTCCTCAAAGGCTGCTTCGATCATTTCTCAAAACTCTTTGACCTTGAATTCAAACCCGCAGACGGTTACGAAACATGGCACGAAGACGTCAAAACCTTCGAGCTTTTCGAAAAAACTACCGGCAATTTCATCGGCACGCTCTTCGGCGACTTCTTCCCCCGCACCGGTAAAAAACAAGGCGCATGGATGACCGCCTATCGTGGCCAAGGCCTCTATAACGGTCAAATTCAGCGCCCCGTCATCGCCATTGTCTGCAACTTCACCAAACCCACAGAAGACAAACCCTCCCTCATCACCCACGGCGAAGTCACAACGCTCTTCCATGAAATGGGCCACGCCATCCACGGCCTGCTCTCAAACATCACCTACCGCTCGCTGTCCGGTACATCCGTGAAATGGGACTTCGTCGAACTCCCCTCACAGGTACAGGAAAACTGGTGCTACGAAAAAGAAACCCTCGATATGTTCGCCGCCCACTATGAGACAGGCGAAAAAATCCCCGCCGACCTCATCGAAAAACTCCGAAAATCCATGAACTTCATGGTCGGCTGGGCAGGCCTGCGGCAAGTCAGCCTCGGCACGCTCGACATGGCATGGCACACCACCGACCCCGCCACAATCACCGATGTCGCCGCCTTTGAAGACGAAGCCACAAAAGACACCACCCTCTTCCCCCGCCTCGCCGGTCCCGTATCAGCCAGCTTCAGCCACATTTTCGCCGGTGGCTATTCCGCCGGATACTACTCCTATAAATGGGCCGAGGTTCTGGACGCCGACACCTTCGAACTTTTCCTCGATCGCGGCCTCTACGACCAAACCACAGCAGACGCCTACAAAAACGAAATCCTCTCCAAAGGCGGCTCACAGCACCCCGCCATCCTCTACCGCAATTTCCGTGGCCGCGACGCCGACCCCGCCGCCCTCCTGCGCCGCGAAAACCTCATCAAAAAAGACAAAGCCGCTTAAAACAACAAGGCATATATTTCAAACAGATTTTTTCGTCTGCAAGACACAAGCGACGAAGCGTAGTTGACCTACGCGAGGATGCGCAGTAACGCCGCAGACGGAAAAATATGGCAGAAATAAAAAGAAGTCTAGGGGCGAACCCCTAGACTTCAGGCGTGTGTGGGGTTCCAAGTTACTCTACGGGCCGGTGCGGAACAACTTCACCGGCTTCGATTATCACACTCGCGAATACTACTTAGGGGGAGGATTGACTCTTGTGAAGAGCCAAAAAGCACCCGCTCAAACGCGCGATAATTCCGTTTATGGTCTCCAAATAAATGGACCACAAAACCTTACGAAACTCATTTCACCTGCTTCACCACACACGCTTAAGGGTGAATATTTTGTATATTTTTATACAATAATTATGCAATCGACCCGATTAATAGCAACCGTTATGAATAATGTCAAATAAAAAATGCACCCCTATTCCAAATCCCCGCACCTTCCACTAAAATCCTCCCATGCATAAGGAGCAACCATGACCGCAAACCACCCCCTCGACGGCACCTACAGAATCACCACTACAACCAGCTATAAAGGCCCGCTGGAAAAGCGCAGCGACGGCGAAACGGAAATTAAAAACAGCCAGACCCAACGCCGCGATGACGCCAATTGCCAATGGACCAGCACCTTTGAAATACTCAGCGACACTCAGGTTCAAATGATCTCCGTTGCCGACCCCGCCGAGGCCGATATCGACTTCCTCTTAACAACGCCCGGCGGCGTTCCCACACGCGACCCCGTAACCTATCAAACAACCCTGAAACTCGCCCGCAAAGGCGATAATGAAATACAGATGTCAGGACAAATAGAATACGGCCACGATGTCGTCTTCATCACAATGCGAAAAATTTAAAGAAGTTCCGCCAGCATACACCGCGCCGACCCCCCGCCATAACGCTCCAATGTATCAAGCGGGCTATAAACAATCTTCTTAAAATGCGCCTTACAAAGCGCAAGCTGCGACTCTTCCAGCGCATTCATCGCTTTTTCAGACATCACCAGCATCTTCTCGCCACCCGCCCCAACAACCTCCAGCGCATTTCCGCAAAACGCCCGGAGCTGCGCATTATCAAATTCGACAACCTCATGCGTTTTCCGCAAAGACGAAACAATCCGCTGCCGGTCCTCATCCACAATGCACTCACTGCAAATCCCCGCCAGCGTCGTCCCGATCCACATCACGCAATCGGTGTGATAAACCGGCGTCCCCTTATGGCTGCGCGTATTAAAAAATGCAATCTCATACCCCATAAACTCCGCCCACTTCCGCGCCAAACCCTCATCCGTGCGCGCGGAAAGCGCCGCATAGCACTTCTTGTTCACCCGGTCCGAAACAATGCTCGCCGTACTTTCCAACGCCAGCCCAAAATCCTCATATTCCGTCCAGTCAATCACTTCGGGATAAAGCTTGCCAAGAAATGCAACCAGATCCTCCGTTCGCTCATCCTGCCGGTTCTGGTTCAGCATCGGACAAAGCATCACCCGCCCGTCCCTAAACGTAAAAAACCAGTTCGGAAACACCATATCCGGGCATTCCGGCAACGCCTTCGCCGCCGTAATTTTCACACCATTTTCAACCAGCCTGTCATGCAACCCCCGGAATTCTTTAAGCGCCCGCGCACTCGTAACCGCCACATCCTCATGATCGTCCACTTGATAAGCGTTCGTCTCCATCGTCTGCGGATTAGCAAAAAAATCCGCAGGTTCGATCATCAAAAGATGGTTAGTCGATTGTCTGGCTTTTGGCATTCCGGCAACTTGAGAAAAAATTAAAAAACGGCAGGAAGAATCCCCAAAGCAAGTATGCCCGACCAAAGGCAAAACCTCAAGATCGGGCACTCCCACACATTTTAAAATCTCTATCCGTATTGATGCCCGGCGCCCACACAAAGCGGACATGACACGATCATCTTAAGTTGTGCGCCACACACAAATTTTACATAACTTGATACACGCCGCGTTTCATTTCAAGTCCGCATCCATCGGCGGTAAAAACAAAAAGCCTACACCGCCATACTCGGCAAACTCGCCCCAAGCTTGCCCTCAATAAGGTCAATCGCTCTACGCGTCATCGGCGCGGTATAACCGGCCCGGTCAAGATTATACGCCCGGCGCGCAAGGTAAGACGCGCCAATACTAAACGTCTTACCCCAGCCGGATCCCTGCCCCTGCCCTTCACTCACAAAGAAAACCGCAACATACCCCAAAGGATCTTCTTTCGGGTCGCACGGCTCAACCGAAACCTGCTCGATATCTTCTTCCCAGTTTCTTTCAAAAAAAGGATTGCCCGGCAACCTGTAAGCACTATTACGTTTCATAGCCCCAGCCCTTCCAACTGCAAAACACTCAAAATTTATGATACAGAATAAATTATGCAGAACAACCAGGAGGTGTCAAGAAAAAATCAAAAAAACCGTTACATTACAAATATATAAAGAAAATGAATATATAAACTAATCACAAGATGTAATAATTTTGTTATATTCACCCTCAGCGGCCCGGACAATATCAAAATCCTCCTGCCGTTTCAAAAGCCGCCGCACCACCCGGCCCGTTGCTGGGAAAAAATGAACACGGCGCATAAACGGCCCGCCAATATCAGCATTGGAAATATTCAACCCCTGACGGCACAAATATTCTTTTACAAAAACCATATTCTTAAGCCCCCGCTCATCCGGATCGTCATCACAAACCGCCCCGCCAAAAAGCCGCGTCATAAGCCGCGCCTTTCCTGCGCCATGCTTTTTCATCTCCCCGATACACCCCTCCAGCGGCTCAAAAGCTTTAGCCACCAACACCGGGTCAGCCCGGTCAACAAAAGGAAAACAATCCAGCACCGGCTCCGGCAAAAGAACATAACCCAAAGCCCCCATTTTAAGCTCCTGATCGTAAACGCTCAGCAACATCCCCGCGCCGACGCTGGCCACCAGCATCTCGTCCTCGCGCTGCCCGTAACCGGTGCGTCCGGGCTGAACATAAATCGGCTTCGCATTAAACTGCGCGTTAAAATACACATCGGAATCAGGCGTAACCCGCCGCTCTCCGCCATAACGCCCGCCGCCGCCTGATACATTCTGTGAATCCGATTCATCTGCCATCTCTATAGTATAACCGGAAAATCGGAGACAAAATCTATTAATTTTATTTTACAGCCATTCCCCGTAAGAACGCGCCATAGCTAAGCGCCAGCCCTTCCTCAAGACCGGTTTTAGGCTCCCACCCGGCTTTTCGAATGCGCCCGCTATCCATAAGCTTGCGAAACATCCCGTCCGGTTTATTCGTATCAAAAACAATACCCCCCTCAAAACCAACCACACCCGCAATCATAACCGCCAAATCACTAATGGAAATATCCTCCCCCGCCCCGATATTCACATGCTGCACGCCCGAATAACGCTTCAACATAAAAACAAGAGCCTCCGCCAAATCATCAACATACAAAAACTCGCGCAAAGGCTTCCCGCTCCCCCAAACGACAAGCGCCTCCGCCCCGCGCTCTTTCGCGCCATGCGCCTTCATTATCAGCGCCGGAATAACATGCGAACCCTCTTCATCAAACCGGTCCCCCGGCCCGTAAAGATTACACGGCATCGCCGAAATAAAATCCCGCCCATATTGCTTCCGGTACGCCTCACAAAGCTTAATTCCCGCAATCTTCGCAATGGCATACGCCTCGTTCGTCGGCTCTAACGCCCCGCCAAGCAGCGCATCCTCAAGCAAAGGCTGCGCCGCCTCCTTCGGATAAATGCAGGATGAACCAAGAAACAAAAGCTTCTCCACCCCCGCCTCATGCGCCGCGTGAATAATATTCGCCTCAATCATCAAATTGTCATAGAGAAAATCCGCCGGATAAGTGTCATTCGCCAGAATACCCCCGACTTTCGCCGCAGCTATCACAACCACATCAGGTTTATTTTCCCCCATCCAGCCATGAACAGCCGCCTGCTCCCGCAAATCAAAATCGGACGTTACAACCTCACAATCTTCAGATTGCAACCGCCGACACAAAGCCCCGCCAACCATCCCCCGGTGCCCGGCCACCCACACCCGCTTCCCGGATAAATCAAACGGCGTATCTAACCAGCCATCTTCCATGAGGATTTCTCTTCAGATAACAACGCCCGGTCGGCATTGACCATATCACTGACCAGCTTTTCAAACCCGGTTTTAGGCTCCCAACCAAATTCAGCCTTCGCCTTCGCCGCATTCCCCAACAAATGATGCACCTCCGCCGGACGGAAAAGCGCCGGATCAACCCGCACAACCACCCGCCCGTTTTGATCGGCGCCAACCTCATCCACGCCTGCGCCCCGCCATTCAATCCGCACACCAACATGCGCAAACGCCCGCTCCACAAATTCCCGCACGCTGTGCGCCTCACCCGTCGCCAAAACATAATCACCCGCCGCCTCTTGCTGCAACATCAACCACATCCCCTCGACATAATCAGCCGCACTCCCCCAATCGCGCAGCGAATCCAGATTCCCAAGCATAAGCGGATCAGACCGCCCCGCCTCAATCTCACACACCGCCTTGGTGATTTTCCGCGTCACAAAATCCTCCCCGCGCAGCGGGCTTTCATGGTTAAACAAAATCCCGTTGCACACAAACAACCCGTAGGCCTCGCGATACGTCTTCGCAAAATGATACCCCGCCAACTTCGCCACACCATACGGGCTACACGGCTCCATCTTCGTCTCTTCATTTTGCGGCGCGCCCGCCCGCCCGAACATCTCCGAAGACGAGGCCTGATAAACCCGCACCCTCTCCTCCAGCCCCGTAACCCGCACCGCATCCAGAATATTCAAAACCCCAGCCGCATTAATACCCAGCGTCGAAGCCGGCGTATCAAAACTCACTCGCACCTGACTCATCCCCGCCAGATTATAAATCTCATCAGGCTGAACTTGCTGTATCAACAAATTAAGATTATTCGCATCCGTCACATCGCCCATATGCAAGGCCACATCATCCGAAACCAGCCCCAGCGTATCAAGCCGCGCAAGCCCTTCCATCGGGTCGGTATAGCTGTCCCAGCGCAAAAGCCCATGCACCCGGTATCCCTTCCCCAGCAGAAACCGCGCCAAATACGCTCCGTCCTGCCCGGAAATTCCGGTAATCAATGCAACCTTGCTCATACGGTACATTTAAGCATACAACTGCATGAAATTATAGAGTCTTTTAGATGAAAGACTTAAGAGTGGTTTTCGTCACCTTCCCGGCCAAACGGCACAGGCACAAAATCCGGCTGAAGCTTTTGCTTCATCTTATTCGTCAAAAACGGCCACAAAATTTGATACGTAAACCGCTCGGGCATATAGTCCCCCATCCCGATATCCGCAGGCGGGCGATAATCCGCATCGTAAAACGTACCAAACACATGATCCCAGATCATCACATTCTCGCAATAATTCCGGTTCCCCTCTTTCAAATCCTTCGAATGATGCCAGCGGTGCAACCCCGGCGTATTAAAGATATAATTCAACGGCCCAAACCGCATCTCCACATTGCAATGCGTCAGCATACCTATGAATGCAGTGATCGCTGAAAGCCACTTCACCACCTCCATCGGCGCGCCCATCGCCAGCAAGATCGCCAACCCCAAAACAATGCTCGCCAGCGAATCCACAAAATGAAACCGCCCCGTATTCAAAAACCAAAGCTTCGTCACCGAATGATGAACCGCATGAAACCGCCACATCCACGGCGTCACATGCCCCGCCCGATGCACCCAATACAGCCCGAACTCCGCCGCCACAACGCCCAAAACAACCTGCGCCCACATCGGCCACTCACGCGGCCAAATCCCGTATCCCGGCTCACTCGCCGGGGTAATCAACGACGCCAGCCCAATAACCCCGCTAAAGATAAACAGCAATTGCACGCTGCCTTTCGAACTCGCCGTATGAAGAATAGACGCAATATTCTGCCCGTCGGGCTTGAGCCATTCCCGCTCATGCGGCATCCACCGCTCCAGGAAAACCAAACTCACAATCAAAAACACATAGGCAATGTTAAAAAACAAAATATCCTGCCCGCTCGCAAACCCATACCCCGCAATCACCATGCAAACGCTCAGCAAAAACGGCCATAAAATCCACGAAACTATATATTTCAAATCAAACATCGACATCCACCACTAAAAACACCAAACCTTAAAGACCTAAACGCGCCGAAGGCGCAATATCTTCACCACAACACCCGCAAAAAGAAGCACACCACCCTCCCCACTTGACGAACGCGCTGTGCTTCGTCCGCGCCCGCTGTGGTTCAAATTTTATAATACCCCTTATACCATTCCACAAATTCATGCAGCCCCCGCGCCAAAGGCGTAGACGGCGCAAAACCGATATCCCGCTCCAGATCCGATACATCCGCATAGGTTGCAGGCACGTCCCCCGACTGCATCGGCAGCATGTTTTTCTTCGCCTCCCGCCCCGTTTCCTTTTCGATCAACCTGATAAAGTCCATCAGATTTTCAGGGCTACTATGCCCTATATTATATATACGATACGGATCGTTACTAAATGATGGATCCGGGCTTGCACCGTCCCAGCGCTCATTTGCCTGCGGAGCGCGCGTCACAAGCCTCAGCATCGCCTCGACAATATCATCTATATACGTGAAGTCGCGTTTCATATCTCCATTGTTGTAAACATCAATCGCCCGGCCTTCATAAAGCGCTTTAACAAATTTGAAATACGCCATATCGGGCCGTCCCCACGGGCCGTACACCGTAAAAAATCGCAGCCCCGTACACGGCAACCCGTACAAATGCGCATAGCTATGCGCCATAAGCTCATTAGCCTTCTTTGTCGCCGCATACAGACTGATCGGATGGTCAACATTATGCGACACAGAAAACGGCACCGTCGTATTCGCCCCGTAAACCGACGAACTCGACGCAAAAATCAAATGCTCCACCCCATTGTGGCGGCACCCCTCCAGCACATTCACAAACCCTTGCAAGTTTGAATCAACATAAACATGCGGATTTTCCAGCGAATACCGCACGCCCGCCTGCGCCGCCAAATTCACCACCACCTCCGGCTTCCACCGCGCAAACAGCGCCTCCATTCCAGCCCGGTCCGCTAAATCCAGCTTCTCAAACTCAAAATTCTCCACATCGCCAATATCGGCCAAACGCGCCTCTTTCAACGCCGGGTCATAATAATCATTCAGATTGTCAATCCCCAGTACGCTATACCCCGCCGCCAGCAACCTCTTCGTAAAAGCATGCCCGATAAACCCGGCTGCCCCTGTGACTAACACTTTTTTCATGATACGTCCTTAATCGTCATTGCGAGCGTAAGCGAAGCAATCCAGAGCGGCAAGTACAATTTAGGTAGATTGCTTCGTCGGCAAAGCCTCCTCGCAATGACATCTGTATTATGTCTGCGCCGCCCGGCGCAAACGATCATTAATCGCCACCCCAATCCCGCTCTCCGGTATCGCCATCACCGCAATCGCCTTCGCCCCGCACCCGTCCAGCTCTTTGAGCATCGCAAAGAGATTCGCCGCCGCTTCATATAAATCCTGCGTTTCACTCAAATTCCGCTTACGTCCTTCCGGAAAATCCCGCGCCACCATAAATTTATCCGAACCAAACACCAAAAGCGCCTCACCCTCTTTCACATCAATCGCATTCAGCCGCACCGGCGTTTCGGGCGCATAATGCTTCAAAAGCATCCCCGGCGATTTCGGCACACCCGTTTCCGCCTGCTCATACGCAATATCAAAGCCCAAAACCTCACAAATCTGCTCCGCCGTCACCGCGCCGGGCCGCAAAATCTCCGGCTTATCACCACTCAAATCCAAAACTGTCGATTCCAGCCCAACCGCGCACGGCCCTGCGGCCAAAATCAAATCCACCTGATCCCCAAGCTGCTCATGCACATGCGCCGGGCTCGTCGGAGAGAGCGACCCGGATTTATTCGCACTCGGCGCCGCCACCGGCACCCCCGCCTGCTTCAACAACGCCAAAGCCACCTTATGCCCCGGCACCCGCACCGCCAGCGTCTCCAGCCCGGCGCTTGCCAACTCGGAAATTTCACAATCGCTCTTACGCGGTAAAATCAACGTCAGAGGTCCCGGCCAGAAATGATGCGCCGCCTTGCGCGCCGCGTCATTAACCTGAACATACTCTTCCGCGCTTTCCAGATTCGGCACATGGATAATCAGCGGGTTAAACGAAGGCCGCCCCTTCACTGCAAAAATTTTCGCTACCGCATTCCCGTTCAGCGCATTGGCCGCCAGCCCGTAAACCGTTTCCGTCGGCATCCCCACCAGCCCCCCGGCTTTCAAAATCCCGGCAGCCTCCGCTATGCTCTTCTCATTCGCAGCTTTAATCATGGCTGTGATATACACCGCCCGTCTGCGGCTCCGCAACCCCCGTCGTCTCCGGCAATGTCAGCGGCAAACCCAGCATAGAACGCACAGCCAGATACGCAAACCCCTCCGCTTCCGTCGCATCACCGTTCCATCCCAGCGCCTCAACCGCACGGGCACCACCGGGCAACGCCCCGTCCAAAGCCTGCATCAAGGCTTTATTATGCCGCCCGCCGCCGCACACATAGCACGCCAGAGCGCCGCTGCCAAAACGCTCGGCCTCATCCATCGCCCGCACGGTAAAAGCCATAAGCGTTGCCAGCCCGTCTTCCGTCGACAATCCTGAAACCATATCGGAAACATACGCAAAATCATCCCTGTCCAACGATTTCGGCGGGCTTTGATAAAAAAACCCCTCCCGCTCCAGATACGCCGCCTCCACAATATCTTCATGCACATGGCCCGCCGCCGCCAGCATACCGGCCCGGTCAAAAGCATGCCCTGTGCGCAAACGCATAAAATCATCCATCAGCGCATTACCCGGCCCGCAATCAAACGCACAGCGAACATCCCCGTTCGCCTCAATATAGGTGACATTTGACACACCGCCGATATTATAAATCGCAAGCGGCCCCTCCAGCCCCGCCGCCCTCACCCGCGCCGCATGGTACAAAGGCAATAAAGGCGCGCCCTGCCCGCCCGCCTTCACATCCTCCTGCCGCATATCGCAAACCACATCAATCCCCGTCTCCCGCGCCAGCCGCGCCCCGTCACCAAGCTGCACCGTAATGCCGCGATCAGGCGCATGAAACACCGTCTGCCCGTGAAATCCAATGATATCCGCCTCAAAACCGCTCCCCTTAACCGCCTGAATATGCAGATCCGTAACAATCTCTTCCGCCCTCTTATCCCGCGCAGGCTTGCCAAAACACCCGCGAATAATCTCCAGATTTTTCCTTCCGGCGCATTCATACGAATAGAAATCCAGCGCCTCGGCATATCCCTTGCCATCCGTCTCAATCAACGCCACGTCGATCTCCCCGTCCAGCGAAGTCCCCGACATCAACCCAATTGCCCTATAGACTTTATGTTCGCTCATGCTTATAAATTCCTCGTTATGACGAGTTATAAATCAGAATTCCTAAATATCCTAGAGCAGCGCGGCTTTATCCACCAGTGCTCCGATTTCGACGCCCTCGACGCCAAATTAAACGAAGGCCCCCAAAGCGCCTATATCGGCTTCGACGCCACCGCAGACTCCCTGCATGTCGGCTCGCTGGTGCAAATCATGATGCTCTACTGGTTCCAGCAATCCGGCCATAAACCCATCACCCTCATGGGCGGCGGCACTACAAAAGTCGGCGACCCCTCCGGCAAAGACGAAAGCCGCAAAATGCTCGATGAAACCGGCATTGAAAAAAACATCAACGGCATCCAGCAAATTTTCACCAAATACCTGAAATACGGCAATGGCGAAACCGATGCATTAATGGTCAATAACGCCGACTGGCTCGACCAACTCAACTACGTTGAGTTCCTGCGCGATTACGGCACAAAATTCACCATTAACAAAATGCTGACATTCGAAAGCGTCAAACTGCGGCTAGACCGGGAACAACCCCTCACCTTCCTCGAATTCAATTACATGCTGCTACAAGCATATGATTTTTATGAATTAAACCAAAGATACGGCACCATCCTGCAAATGGGAGGCTCCGACCAATGGGGCAACATCATCAACGGCGTCGAACTCATACGCAGAATGAATAACAGAGATGAATTAAAAGAAGTCATTGAAAAAACTCTGGATAATACAAAACCTGATGTAACAATCAGAAGCGGTGCTTTCGCCCTCACCACCCCGCTGCTCACCACCGCCTCCGGCGCGAAAATGGGCAAAACCGCCGATGGCGCAGTATGGCTCAACGCCGATAAACTCTCCCCCTACGATTACTGGCAATACTGGCGCAACACCGAAGACGCCGACGTTGGCCGCTTCCTCAAACTTTTCACCACCTTAGCCATGGATGAAATCGCCAAGCTCGAAGCTCTGCAAGGCGCCGAAATCAACGAGGCTAAAAAAATCCTCGCCTTCGAAGCCACCAAAATGTGCCACGGCGAAAAAGCCGCCAAAGAGGCCGCCGACACCGCCGCCAAAGTCTTCGAACAAGGCTCCATCGGCGACGACCTCCCCTCCATCACCATCGACGCCCCCCGTCTATCCGCCGGCATCAACATTACTGACCTTCTAGTAGAATGCGGATTATGCAAAACAAAAGGCGAAGCCAAACGCCTCATCAAAGGCGGCGGCGCACGCATTAACGACAACAAAATCGAGGATCAGGAACAAAGCGCCTCAAACACAGACCTCACCGCCGAAGGCTACATCAAACTCTCCGCCGGAAAGAAAAAACACGCTCTCGTAAAAATCAAAGAATAAGAATAAAACCTCCGCATCTCCGCGTTAAAAAACACCTTGACAAAATAGGAATTTTTTCACACAATGCGACTAATACAGCACCACACTTGCGCCTTTTTTGCTTTCCCCGCGCACGCGGGGATCTGTTAAAATCAACAGACAAGCGCCCCCATCCCCCTAAAATCAAAAAACAAACCGAAGGACCCGGGGGTTCTCAAACAAAAACAAAGGGTTGAAAGCGCACTTTTCGTGGCCCCGGTGGTTCAAAAGCAACCCCCGCCCCACCCCGAAAAAACTGAAAAACAAACTATAATCGTTTCAGATAGTTTTCCGACAAAGCACAAGGAGCGTAAGCGTAGAAATCCGCAACCTGCCCCGGCGAAAGCCGGGGATAGCGACGAGTAACGATGTCGGAAACTAGGGTCCATACTCATTGCTCAAACAAAATCCGCCGCAAAATCCCCGGAGTCAGCACAGATAAGGGATTCACAGAAATCTTCGGCTCTCCGCTCGGCCCCTTCATCGTATAGGTCGCCGCAATCAGCGCCCCGGTGCCACCCGTCAAGATATCCCCCACCAGCGGAATATCGCCGATCACCTTATTCACCCCGGAAAGCGGAATAATTGTGCCCGAAACATCCACCATCTGCGCCGCATTATCGAACGTCCCGTCGAAAGTCAGCCCCAGCGAATTCCCCGATGTTCGTCCGTCTTTCAAAACCAGAACACTGCCCTGCGGGCGGTAATTCCAGTCAAACTCCGCTTTCATTTTCTTAAAAGCCAGACCGCCGCTGTTAAGGTTTTGCAAAGCACCGGTCAACGACATCGCGCTTATCAACTGCGCCAGCGCCGGGGCGTTCACAACCTTGAAATCGCGCATCTCCGCTGTGCCGATAAGGTTCCGGTCAAACACCCCGCGAATAGGTTCGCCGTAAATCACCAGCGTCCCGCCGCGCACATTGCCATACAAACCAAACGCTTTCAGCGTCGCGCCCGCATCATCGGCCTCCAGCCGGAACACCCGCTTGCCCGACCCGTCCGGCTTGTAACGCAGATAAAGATCCCCCGCCCCGGCAATGGCATCCATCTCCATCTGGTTGAACCGCCCGGCGGCGTCAATATCGGCATAAATCTTGCCGTATTGAACCGTCTCCTCATCCGCTGTGCGCATCGCATCAACGGCAACGGAAATCTCCAGCGGCGGATTTTCATAGGGTTTGTCCTCTTTCTCCTCATGATCCAGAAACGGGCGCAAATCCAGAAACGGCCCGTCCATAATAATTTTCGTCCGCCCGCTCTGCTCAACATCAAACTCAAGCCGCGCCACCGTCTCGCCCAGCGTAAAACGCGGAATTTTCCCAGAGGACAGTTCCGTCTCCCCGCCCTTCTGGCGAAAATAAATCGTCGAAGGCTCTAAACGAAGCTCCGGCGCACTCCCGCGAAGCGTGCGCACTTCCTTAAGCTCGCCGTTTTTCAAAACCGCTTTGAGCGTTGTTTCACCCTTAACGCCCGGCGCTTTCTCATAATCAAACGGATCGACAAACAACCGCGCCTGCGTCAAATCGGCCTTCACATCCGCCTCCGCCCGCCCGTCGCCAAACTCGGTATAAACCGCATCAACAAACGCATCCCCTTCAAGAAAGGCGCTCAAATCAATGCCGAACTGCGCGCGCAGCCCCGGATCGGCCAGCAAGGCCGCCTCCACCTTCATCGCATAAGGCTGCCCCGCAGAAATCAAAAACTCGCGGTAATCCAGCGTAACGGGCCGCCCGGCGAGTTGCCCCTTGCCGTCTATACGCAAAAGATTATCCGCAATACGCACATTAAACGGCCCCTCGCTCAGCGTTAAACCGCGCACCACATTCGGCAAACTCACATTCTCCACCCGGCCCTTGGCGCTGACCTTGACATCGGAAACTTTCACATCGGCCCGCGTCGGCAAACCGATATTCACCTCCAGATCGCCGCGGCCCTTCACATTGGCAATATCAATATCGGTCTCCGCCCCGATCGGCTCATCGCGAATATACGTCAGCACCGATTGCACCGGCCCGCTGAGATTGATATTAATATCGGCCTGCCCCGCCCCGGCCTCAATAATGTTCACCAACTCCACATCCGCCTTCGTAATATCCATATCCAGCACCTTCGCACTTTCTATATCAATACGTAGCGTTTCACTATCAAGATCGAATGTACCCTTGCCTTTAGCCTCCCTCACAGGCTTCAGCGGCGCGCGGTAATCAACACTCATCCCTTCAAACTCAAACCCGGCGACAAGCTTTTGCAGATCAACCTGCGGCTCTTCCTGCGTCCGGTCTATAACCAGATCCCCTTGCGCATAAACATTCGAAAACACGCCCGCGCCCAGCCGGTCGACAATCCATTCTTTTGCGTTTTCCTCCGCCAATGCCGCAGGCCAAAGCGGCCCAAGCGCCGCCTGCGCAATCCGCCCGATCTCCAGCCGCACAGGCCCGGAAACCTTCCGCCCCTCTTCATAAATACGAAGCGCCGCACTGCCTTCCAAAACCGCATCCTCCCCCAGCGTAACCTGCGCCTTTGTAACTTCAAGCATCTGCTCTTCCGCTTTATACGCAGCCGCCACGCCAAAGTCTTTATATGCCACCGGCTCCGGAGACAGCGCCGCAAGACTTAAACTGCCCCGCTCCGATAGCGCCGTCACATTCGCCTCCTTCACCGACAGCGCCGCATCCATACGGCCACGCACACGAACATCCAACGAAACATCCTGCCCCTCCAGAACCATCAGTTCGGGGATTTTCTCCGCCAGCAGCGAAAGGTTAAAATCGTGCAACGTCGCATCGACATCAATAATCTCGCCTGTAACATCCAAAACCGCATCCAAAGCAAGACGCGGCGGATTGGCCGGTTCAAACGGAAACTCAACATCCAGATGCGCCCGCAAGCCGCCCTCAACCCGTTCAATCACCGCATCGCTGTTTGGCAGCGCCCACGACAACGCCAGCACCCGATCATCAATCAAAAGCCCCGCATCCTCGATCTCAAAACTTTTCAGCATAGCCAGCGGCGAAATACCACCGCCACTCGCAGAACTGCCGCCCGATAGCACGGCCAAAACCTGCTCAACAAAATCCCCTTCCACAAAACCGCTCTCACGCTCGCCCTCACGTTTCGGCCCGAATGTTTCCATATCCGGCACATCAACATCAAAACTGTTATCAACATTGCGAATAATGCTAAGACTGGGGCGCTTCAAAATAAGCCCCTCCGGACGAACGCGCCCCAATAACAACTGCGCCTTGTTCAGGCTGAGAGCCGCCTCATCAATCGAGGCAATCAAGCTGCCATCGCGCCCGTAAACCGCCGCGCCCTGAAGCCCCAACAAAAGCGGCTCGCGCACACCGGGCCAAAACAAAACGACCTTGTCCATCCGGGTATAAACCCCGCTCTGACTATCACGCAAAGCTTCTTGAATATACGGCTTCGCAAAATCCAGATCCAGCGGCGCAGACAAAAGCCGCCAAGCCAAAGCGCTGACCAGAATAACGGAAAGAACGGTGAGAACCGCAAGGCTTTCAGCACAAATCAACCACGAACGTCTGCAAAAAAGCTTAAACTTCATAACCTAAACTAACACGTCCTCACACATCTGAAACCAAAATCAGGGTTGCAGTTAACAGGAAGCATCCAGAACCGGCAGGCAACGCGCTGATAATCCTCGGCATTCCCCCACGATCCGCCTCTGTAAACACGGTGCGTCCCCTCCGCCGGGCCCGCAGGATTTTGACCCGGCCCATGGTGATAATATTCCGGATCAAACCAGTCCTGACACCAATGCCCGATATTCCCGCCCATATCATACAGCCCGTAACCGTTAGGCGCGTAAGTTCCAACCTCCGTCGTATCGCCGATGATATTGTCAAAATTCCCTTTGCTTTTGTCGATTTCATCCCCCCACGGATAAAGAGCGTTTTCCAACCCGCCGCGCGCCGCCTTCTCAAATTCCGCTTCCGTCGGCAAACGATAACCGCCCGCCCCAAAATCACAGGTAAAATCACGCGCCTCATCATAACACTCGCCAAGCCCTTCACAGCGTGAGCGCCAGTTGCAATACGCCGCCGCCGCGTACCAGTTCATGTAAACCGCCGGATGCTCACGCTTTCCCTTGGGATAAATAAGCCCCTTACGCCACGTATACAGATAATAAACATTAAGATAATGCCCAACCCCGGACTCTTTCTGCCATCGCGGACAGTCTTTGACAAACCGCTTGAACTGGTTGTTCGTCACCGGACAAACATCCATAAGAAAGGCGTCCAGATACACCTCATGAACCGGTTTTTCAACAGCCGCGCCCGTATCCGACCCCATGAAAAAAGCCCCCGCAGGAACCTCAACCATCTGACTCATATGTGAAATTTCATCCTTCATAACACAGCCACTTTACAAGCTTTGAAAAAAAGGTGTAAAAAAATCTTGCATTTTTGCTCAGTTTTCAATAATTATGAAAACGCTTATGCGTATGTTGCCGAGAACATACAGGTCTTAAATGCCAGGCATAGCTGAAACCGCACGGCGTTATCGAGAACGCCAGTGACGCAAAACGAAAATGTTCCGCCCGTCAACATGATGCGCGGATGTGTTTGCAAAGGAACATTGAGATGTTCCCGGAAAGGTGGAAGCTGCTATGGCAACATTATCGACATTGGAAATATATTCATTATTTGGGCTGTTCGGCCTGCTGATGATTTTTTTGGTCTGGCTGAAAACGCACCAGGAAAAACATGCCGACGGATTTTTAGTCGCCGACCGCAACGTATCAACATGGCATGGCGTTTTTTCAATCGCCGTAAGCTGGGTCTGGGCACCTGCGGTTTTTATCTGCTCGCTTCAGGCATATACAAAGGGTCTACCCGGAATCTTCTGGTTCACCGCGCCCAACATTCTATGCTTCTTCGTTTTTGCCACCGTAGCCGTACGGCTCAGGAAACTGATGCCGGAAGGCTACACGCTGCCCGAATTCATCTGGCATCGCTTTAACGGAAGCAAACCCGTCCATCTCGCGTTTCTGCTCATCGCCTTCGGCTACCAACTCGGCGCAATCATCATCAATGCTGTCGCCGGTGGAACGCTTTTGCACCTGGCCAGCGGCATAAACATTCAAATAGCCATGGGCGGCATGATCCTTGTCGCGCTGGCTTATTCGCTCCTTGGCGGTCTGAAAGCCTCGGTCTTTACCGATGTCATTCAGATGCTCATGATACTGGTTTTCGGATTTATCCTTGTCCCCTGGGCCGTTTTCGCCAGCGGCGGGCTAAGCTCAATCACAAACGGACTGGCCGGAATTACGGGCCAACACGGCAATCTCTTTCATCCGTGGATTGCCTACACAATGGGCATCCCGATGACAATCAGCCTGATCGCAGGCCCGATCTCCGATCAGATGTTTTACCAGCGCGCCATGGCCGTCAAAAAGGAAAACATCGTGCCCGTCTTTGTCCGCGGCGGCCTGTTATTCGGCATAGTGCCGATCATCCTCTCGCTTCTGGGCTTTATCGGTGTCACACTTGTCAAAACGCAAGGGCTGATCGTCGTCGACGTCCAGATGGTTGCCCCTGTCGTAATTGCAACGTTACTGCCGAAATTTGCGCTATATCTGTTTATTCTGATGGCTTTCGCGGGCCTGTGTTCTACGATGGATTCTGCTTTCTGCGGCATGAGCGCATTGGGCAGCGTCGATATTTTCAAGCGCTACCGCAACACACAGCCCGGCGACAAGGAAATGCTCAAAAGCGCAAGATTATTCATGCTCGGCGGCGCGGCCATCGGCGGCGCGATCGCCATGACGGAGCCGAAACTCCTCTGGATTTTCTTTATCTACGGTGCTCTGGCCGGGGCCGGACTGGTGCCGACAATCGTATCCCTGTTTTGGGAACGCATAACGGCAAAAGACGTCTTTATCGCCATCATCATCTCTCTGGTCGTAGCCACGCCGCTTTCCATTTACGCCAACATAACGGAAAACCCGCATTTGATCGTGGTGTCTTCCGTCTCCGGCGTAGCCATCAGCGCACTGGTCTGCCTCTTATCCGCAATGATGAACCCGGCAAAACCGCCATGCGCAGATATACAAGCCAACGTGGTTTAAAAGAAAAAACGACAGGCAAACACACTACGCAACGTTGTCGCCAGCTACCTGAAAGACGCACGCAAAGTTGCCTGAAGACAGCGTCATTGCGAAGAACTAAACAGCTTCGGCAATGTGGGTTGTACAGCGCTCTAAAACGATTTCCGAAAGCCTGTTGCCGATAAGCAGGTCTTCCGCAATAATATCAATATTCTCGTACGGCTCGAAAACCTTGGCATCATCGCCTTTGTGAACCCTCACAACGATCGGAATATATTTATTAACCATCCTTACAGATTTCACAATCTGTTGCGTCGCCGCTGCGTCATCCAGCGTAATGACGATACATAGAGCATTCTCTAAAGACGCAGCTTTTAAAGTATCCTGTTTGGCCGCATCGCCAAGATAAACAGGGTAGGATTTGCGCCGCGCCGTATTAACCTCTTCAATTTTTTTATCAAACCCTATAATTTTAAAACCCTCTTCACACAGAAGGTTTCCAATGCTCCGGCCTATCCGCCCATAACCGAAAACAATGATATGCGGCGCTTCCTGCTCTTCAGCCGTGGGCGTATACTTATCCTTGTCCTGTTCTTTATCTTCCAGTAATTGCCCGGCCTTTCGTGCAAAAAGGCAAAGCAGCGGTGTTAAGGCCATTGTTAGTCCGATGGTAATCAACATGAATTGGCCGACATCCTGATTTATTAAAGAAAGGGATAAGGCGCTGCCCACAACCAGTAAGCCGAACTCTCCCGATTGCGAGAGCAAAACCGCACTTTCAACTGAAACAGCCGTTGTTTGCTTCCAGAGCTTACATAAAGAAAAGATAATGAGGCCCTTGATAAGCATAAGGCCGACAACGGCTGCAAACAGCCAAAGAGGCTTCTCGCTGATATATTCAAGGTTAATACCCATGCCAAAAGAAAAGAAGAAAATGCCAAGCAGCATGCTTTTAAACGGCGTAATAAAAGAAGATACTTCGTGGCGATATTCTGTTTCGGCAAGAAGAAGCCCGGCTATAAAAGCGCCCAGCGCCATAGAAAGGCCGGCATAGTGGGCAACCGATGCGCTGACGACGATGACCAGTAAAGACAAGGCAGCGAAGACCTCGGAACCGCCGTGTTTATTGGCAAAATAGAAAACAGGTTTTAAAAAATATTTACCTGAAAAGTAAATAGCCAAAACGGCAACCCCCATTTTGAGCAAAGACGTGGTGACAAAACCAAAAACATTTTGGCCAAAATCCGCGCCAAATATGGTCAGAAGAAATAAAATCGGAATAACGGCAAGATCTTGCAGCAAAAGAATGCTAAAACTTGTGCGCCCTATAGGGCTGGCAAATAACTTTTTCTCCTGAAGCCATTGAATGATAATCGCTGTTGAGGATAAGGCAAGACTGAGACCCAGAAGAATGGAAATCTGCACGCTATTTCCCCACAAATAGGCAATCGCGCCTATAACCCCGGCGCTTATGAAGACCTGCGCGCTGCCGAGGCCGAAAACCAGATTGCGCATTCGCCAAAGCCGCAAAGGCGTTAATTCCAGCCCAATGACAAAAAGCAAAAGGATGATACTGAGTTCAGCCAGTATTTGGATATGTTCCGCATCTTCAAGACTGATAATATCGAGAAAAGGAAAGCTTGTGGCCAAAGTGCCCAGCCCATAAGGACCTACGACAATTCCGGCTAACAAATACCCCAAAGCTGTGGGGATTTTGAAATAGCGCAAAACAGGTATGACCAGACTGCTCAGGGCAAAGAATAGGCCTGCGTGTAAAAAAATTCCTGTAAGAAGCGATTCTTTCATACCCCTTACTTTACAAGACTCCGGGGAAATTAATATCTAAATATGCTCAGACAAAGAGTGGTGCAAAGCCCCCCCACACACACTTTCGCTACATTCTTAGCCTTTGCGGATATAATAAGCGTCAACAAAACGCTTCAATATCTCCTGCGCATGCGGTGTAGGCTTGCGGCTAACTCTTTCTTTCAGTTCATCGGCTTCATGCGGTTCGAAATAACCGTGGTTTTTATAAACGTCGATCCGTAATTTGAACTCATCCGCATCGCCCTCCGGGTGGAACTGCGTTGCATACACGTTTTGTCCGACACGAAACATCTGCACGGGGCAGCCCCGCCCGCTCATGAGCAACACCGCCCCCTCCGGCGTAGCATCCACGGCCTCCTTATGGCCAAGCAAAGCCTCTATGCGCGGCGGAAAGCCTTGAAGCAGTTTGTCCGCTTTGCCCTCTTCGGTGATATCCAGTGTCACGCATCCTATAGGCTCGCCATATGTCCGGGAAATCCGCGCGCCAAGATAATGCCCCAGCAAGCCGTTGCCGGAACAGGCGCCAAGAAAAGGAAAATCACGCGAAACAACCTGCTTCAGGAACCGTTGAAAATCCGCCTCGATCTTTTTTTGTATGGCCTGTTTTTGATCCTCGGGCGTGCTGATGTCAAAAGGGCTGCCACCCACGATAATCGCGGCATAATCGTTGATATTCACGTCTTCGGGAATGCCGGACTTCTCAATGCGTATTCTGTAAGTGTCCTCGGCCCGTAAACCGCCATATTTAAGAAAACAGGCATATTCACTGTCGGAAACGCGGTCCTCAGGCCGCAATTGCAAAACAAGAATGGGGTTCGTAGAAGCCATAGGCCGATCTTAATACGTTAAAACGAGGAATGCGACACCTAAAACTTTGTTTTTGCTGTAAATTCTGTGTATGCCTTGCTGATAAAGGTTTTCAGAAGGGAAAATAAAGTGAACCGCCGCATAAAAAATGCTATAATAACAAGACGACATTTGTAAATTTCCCTTTAATATGAAGGAGTTTAGTAATGATTACAGCATATTGTGTGAAATGTAAGGAAAAGGGCGTAGCCATGCAAAACCCCGCCATCCACCAAACCAAGAAAGGCGGCTTTATGGCCAAGGGCGCATGCCCGAAATGCAGCACAACGCTGTGTTCGATCATGTCAAAGGATAACGCGGAAAAAGCCATCGCAGGCGGCGTCACCAAAGCGTATTAAACCTAAGCTTTTCGGCGAATAAAAAACCCTCCTCCGGTTAGAGCCGGGGGAGGGTTTCTGCTTGTGCGCTTTTAAAAAAGCGCGGAGAGGAAGAAATAAACAAGCCCTCCTAAAACGCTGCACAAATAGAAGAGACCCATTTATAAAAACGCATTCGCAGCGAAGATCACCGGGGTTACACGCATGAAAATTTTTTCCGTTAAAAATAAATTTCAATCCCCTCTCCCATCGGGCATGATGAAATCATGAGTATTCTTGCAGATATAGGCGGTACGTTTGTGCGCTTCGCACGGGATGAAGGCGGCGATCCCGGCGGCATAACAAAATATAAAGCCGAAGATTTCGAAGGGCTTGAAGACGCGCTCGCCCGCTATTGTGAAGAGCAGGGGCGAAAAACTTCGGGAGCCTTGCGTATCGCCACCGCCGGATATGAAGACGGCGGCGTTTGGAAATTCGTAAACAATAATAAATGGGTGATAGATCCCGCCGCGCTTGAAGAAAAAGGCTGGCGCGTCGAAATTATATTGAACGATTTTGAAGCCGGCGTTTGGGCCTTGCCCGGTTTAAACGCCGAAAACATGACAACGCTCAAAGACGCCCCCGGCGCATCAGGTTCAAAATGCCTCTTCGGCCCCGGCACAGGGCTGGGGCTGGGCTACCTCCATGGCGGCGATGCTGCGCCCTTTGTCCAAAAAACCCATGGCGGGCATATGCCGCTGGCCGCCCGGACGGATGAACAATGGACCGCCGCACAAACAATAAAGGCTCAGGTTTTTGAACATGTCGTGAGCGGCCCGGGCTTGCAAAAGCTGCGCGAAATTTATGATCCTGATACTGCTCTGCGCCTGTTTCACGAATTTTTCGGCCTGTTCGCCGCCACCGCGGTGATAAGCGGAAATGCTTATGGCGGAGTCTATCTGACCGGCGGGGTGCTTGAGAGCCTGATTGCTGATGATCTTTTTAATTTTCCCCTGTTTGAGGAATGGCTGTGCGTACAAGGCGCAGCCTCCGTAACCCGCGACCTCCACGCCACCCCCATCTACCATGTCATAGACCCCTACCCCGCACTCAAAGGGCTTCTCAATGCCTAAAAAAGCCTACCTGACCATTGACGACAGCCCTTCTGCGCAGACCAAAAATCTTGTCGATTTCTTAAGCGCCAAAAACATCCCCGCGCTGCTGTTCGTACGCGGCGACCGGCTTGAACAAAACCCGCTGGGCATAGAATATGCCATCCAAAACGGCCTCGTAATCGGCAACCACTCTTACGCGCATCAGCCCGCCGGAACAATGAAACCGCAAGATTGGGCCGACGATCTGGAACTGTGCGATCACTTGATCGAAGCCGCTTATGCGCGCTGCGGCGTAAAGCGTCCGGGGAAATATTACCGCTTCCCCTATATCGACCGCGGCGATGGCCGCAAGATAGAGCAGATTGACAGCGGCAACATAGAAGAAAACGACCAAACCCGCACCCTCCAGAAATATCTGAAAGAACAAGGATTCACCCAGCCCTTCAAAAATATGCCCCCGTCCTATCCCTCCGCCGCCGCAGATTGCCTCTACACCTATGCCGCGCATGACTGGATGCTCAACGATAAGCACCGCGGCCATCAGCCGATCAAAACGCTGGATGATTTAAAAAACCGGGTGAAACGCGACGAAAAACTGCAAAACCCCGCACATTCTCATATCCTCTTGCTCCACGATCAACCCGGCATTCTCGACGAAACCTGCGCCCTGATAGAATATTTTGTAGAATGCGGATTTGATTTCCTTGATTTCGGGAAGAAAACCGATTAACACTCTTCTTGCTAGTCCAATGGATTTCAAATCTGACAAAGCATGAGGAGCGAAGCGTATAAACATACGTGAGCGACGAATAACGTAGCTCAGATTTGAAAGACAGTAGGGCTAGGCGGGCGTAGTTCAATGGTAGAACGTCAGCCTTCCAAGCTGAATATGCCGGTTCGATCCCGGTCGCCCGCTCCACCTTTTCTCCAGAATTTTTTTATTTTCCGAAATAATTTTCTTGCTTTGCCATCAAAGAGACGTTAGAAAATGCTCTTTCATAATGAATTTAAGTAATTTTATAACATTCTAGGAGTAAAAAATGGCAAGAGATTTAACGGGTGTAAAACGTGAAAAGCTTGTTGCACAGAGCCTCGTGACAGAGGGGTTGCAAGAGATAACACCACAAACAAAGCGCCCCATAAAAATTAATTCCTATAAACAACAGCAGAAAATTTTAGGCCCGGTTTATAATGCGGCTCTAGGCCAATGCCCCGAAGCACAAGAAGCCGTGGTAGACCTTGATAACGCTATTCTGGAAGCTGAACTCAAATCAGTAGAGCGCAAAACCAGCAGAAATCGGAGATATCATCTCGAACGCGGCCAAAAGGACGAAGGGGGCAGACATCTTGACGGCGAGGCTGGCCGTGGCCGCTCTTACACGAAGCGTTTCAACCTTGAAACCAAACAATTAATGACACTGGATGTTAATACTTTGAACGGCTCTAGATCAGGAACGCTTAACGGCCATCAAACAACTTCATCCGGATTTGCTGATAGGAACGGCGGAGTTTCACGAAAAGAAATGCGCGCCATTGCCAAAAGAGAAGCAAGCTCTTTCGGCAATATGTTTTCTCTGGAAGAGCGCACTCCAAATATATTGGGCTAAGTTTAACAGAAATGTACCATTTCAAAAAAACCCGCTGTGCATTGACGGCGGGTTTTTTATAAGCGTACCAAGCTTCTAAGCGCTGAAAACCACAAACAGGACCAATCAAAACAATTTTGTGAAATTAAAGCCCAATCATGATTAACACTTGCCAATTTTGCCAATAGCAAGTAACAATAATCGCGCCTTTTCAGGCTTTTAGGGGTATAGCTCAGTTGGTAGAGCGACGGTCTCCAAAACCGTAGGTCGTGGGTTCAAGTCCCTCTGCCCCTGCCATTTTCCAGATATTTACACCCTCATGGGACACTAGCGGGACACTTTTTACTGGAACAGTACGATATTCTTCGATACGCTAAGTTCTATGGGAACAATCGAAGAGCGAAAACAGGATAATGGCAAAGCATCTTATCGTGCCAAGGTGCGCTTAAAGGGTTTTCCCCCGCAAAGTGCTACTTTTTCAAGAAAAACCGATGCTAAAATATGGATACAGCAGACCGAAAGCGAAATTCGGGAAGGGCGGTATCTCAATAAGGTGAAGGCCAAGAAATATACGGTTGCGGATGTTATTGAACGTTATCTGGAGAGTCTGCGTAAGAATAATCCGAGGCGTGAAAACGATGTAAAGAACCTGTTGGCGTGGTGGAAAGCCGAGATGGGGGACTACCGCCTGTCTGATCTTTCCAAAGATACGCTTGTTCAAGCCCGTGAAAAGCTACAGAATAAAAAGCTGCAACGTCAAAAGCCGGATGAAGAGAGGAAGACTATCAGCAATGCGACGGTGAACCGGTACTGGATTGCACTCAAGACAGCCCTGAACTTCGCGATTAAGGAATGGGAATGGCTCGATACCAACCCCATGTCAAAAATCGGCGCACTTAAGGAAGAAGAAGGTCGCAAACGATTTTTATCGGATGATGAACGCACACGCCTCATGGCCGAGTGTCAAAATTCTAAAAACTCTTATCTTTACGCCATTGTAATTTTGGCACTGAGCACCGGAGCGAGAAGAAGCGAAATTCTGAACCTGAAATGGAAGGACGTGGATTTAAAAAAAAAATGCTATCCGGTTGTACAAGACCAAGAATAAAGAACCCAGAACACTTCACCTGCATGGTCAGGCTCTTTCTGTACTGAAAAAGTTGCGCAAGAACAAGGAAGTGGACACGCTTGTTTTTGCATCGCCCAACAATGCCGAAAAGCCCATAGAGATCACAACAGCATGGGAGAATGCTCTTGAACGGGCAAAGGTAGAAGACTTTAGGTTTCATGATCTCAGGCACAGCGCGGCTTCATATCTGGCAATGAACGGCGCGACACTGGCCGAAATTGCTGAAATCTTAGGCCACAAAACACTGGCGATGGTTAAACGTTATGCCCACTTCACAGATACACATACGGCGAAGGTTGTTAAACGCATGAATGAAAAGATGTTTGGCAATGTTTGATAAGAGACCTTGCTGGGCAGAAGAGGAAGAGTACGCTCATCTGAAAACCGAAGCGAACTTGCATGTGTGGGCGTGGGAGTTTCTGCGGCGTGATAGCCTGTATCACAGTGATTATGCCGATTTTTGTTCCAGATCGCCGAAAGAGAAAGAACGGCGTTATTACGACCCGCCTCGCAAAAAAGACGAAACAGAACAAGCATGGAAACATCGTTGTGGTGTGGAACTGGATGTGCCGTTCAAAATCTTTAATCTTGGCAGATATATGGCCCGTCGATGGATGTTGGAGGACATGTACGACCCCAACCTTGATTATGGAGAAGGAGTTCGGTTTTGCACGGTCAATGAGGGCGTACCGAAAATCGTTGAAACCCTGTCAGACTGCGAACCGTTCTTCGATCATGTTGAAGACTATGGAGAAAACGGCGTGGGTTTTGAATATGAGAAGATAAACGAGAATTTTATGGTCGTTGTGTACGATTTGACGCGTGGATATGGGCCACAGCAAGACATAGCCAAAACGGTTTTTGAATAAAACTGCGGTGACCTGAAAAACGACTATCCCCGCCGCAAGCAACGGGGTATTTAGCCGTTTTTCTCCTTCGGATCGGTCACCTTCAATCCCAATACGCCCCAAGGGGCGAGGAATTAGACCCGAAAGGGATTCAAGCCCCATCTGCGGATTGAATATAACCCGTCAAAAATACCGGAAAAGCTGTACGAGCATCTGGATGTGACCTTTCAGGGGATCACGGGGCAAAGCTTTTGGGAGACGTTATCACACGGACGTGTTACGCGGCTTGATATCTGCATCGACATCCCGCATCTCAATCCCGAAGATTTTATGTTTAAAGCAAAATACGCCCGGCATTCGCAAAACGTGTTCGGGCAGGACGGGACGCTGGAAACCCTTTATTTCGGCAGAGCGAAGGGAACACAGTACACGGTTTATAAAAAAGCCCTGCAAGAATACGGCGATGAGGAAGGAATTGACATTTTGCGGGTTGAATGCCGGGTGCGGAGAACATTCCCGATCCAGAAACTGGCCCTGATTGACAATCCATTCGAGCGGATCGAATTTTTCAACCTCAAACCGCTCAAGCACCCGAATGTGCATCCCGGTCATTGGAAAGCCTTCACGGACTCCGTACGTTTTCGCGGCAGCCCCAACACGGCTTTGAAGCTACAGCCCAAGGATGTCCGCTCAAAACTGAAATATTGCTTGTCGCAAAATAAATTCGAGGGCTGGAAGCCGAAAAATTTGTGGGGCACACACTGGCTGAATACGCTTGATGGATGCCATCTGCTGAAACTCCCAAAAGCCATGCCGCTGACGCTGAAAAACGCTACTGGGAAGGAGGAAGAGTAAAATGAGAAAAGACCTCACCCATGTTGCCATGATGCCGCAAGCGCGGGCGGCGAAGACGCTTTCGAAGCTGATAGAGCCTGTGGCGAGCGCGGATACCGGGGAAGTGGTTCTGGCGGATATAAATGACATCATGCTGGAATTGCTGAACGAAACCAAAAAGCTCCGCCGGAACAATCTGCACAAATCCGAAGACATGCTCGCCGCGCAGATGCAGGTGCTTGATGCCCTGTTCCATAAATTCGTGGGCGATGCGCTCAAAACCAGACATCTGGAACAGATCAAAACCATGCTTTTGCTGGCCTTAAAATCCCAGTCGCAATGCCGCAGCACGGCGGAAACATTATCAGAGATCAAGAATCCGCGTCCGGTGTTTCAGCAAAATAACATGGCTCATAACCAGCAGGTGAATAACCGGATTGCAGCCCCCGCGCACGGCAAAAAAGAAAAACCGACGAACGAACTATTAACCGACAGGAGGAACGAGCATGAGACACTGGACTTTAGAAGAGCGAAAGCGGCAGTCGGAGCTGATACGGAACTGGAAGCCGTGGAACTCGTCTACGGGGCCGAAAACGGAAGACGGTAAGGAAACGGCGAAGATGAACGCTTTTAAACATGGTCTGCGCGGCGCGGAAGTTAAAAGGCTGCGGCAGCTTTTCCGGGATCATCAAGCCATGCTCGCAGACCTCCAAAATCGGCTGTAAATAAGGCGTTTCAAGGTGTTTTCTTCTTTCTTTGACTGACCATAGGCCTAAGCTTCCTGTAACAATAAAACACAAGGAAGTGATTGATGTTATTTGATTTTTTATGCCCCGAAACAACTATTCTTGAAGGTCTTTCCCGGTTTAAACCTGAATATGATTTTACAGTTCCCGGCGATCTCATACCCGACAAATATATCGCCGCCAGTGCGTTACAGAAGGCTCTCCGGCGGAAGAACCTGAAACAGGCCATGTTCGCAGCGGCGGTTTTGAAGCGGATTGATGAAGGCTATTTGTTTCGGAGGCTAAAATGTTGCGCTCTTGAAGACTTTGGCCCCGCCGATCTTGATACGGTTTCTCAAGTGCTTTGGGCCAGCGGCAAGCGGGAATGGATGTCAAAGCACGGAGGAAACGATTTCGTTCTGGCCTACCTTCTCCACATCCTCTGCAAATCAAAGGCAGTCCGGGCGACAGATAACCTGATTTATACGGCTTGCAAAAGTCCCCTTTGTGCCGCGCAGCGTGAAATCTACTCCGGCATGACACCGGATGAATTGTTTGAAACCTTTACGGATCAGAGCCTTGATAGTGCGGAGTTGACGCTTCTGGCTTTGTTCATGTGCGGAACGCGCTACCCCTGTGACGATCTGGATTTGAAAAAGGGCAGTCCCGATTTGTTGCTGGACGTGTGTTACAGCCTCGGCATCCCGCCTTTCGTGACAGACGTATTGAAACTGTCCCGGTCTTATGAATTTTTCGTGTCTCTGGTTCCAGCGTGGATGCAAATTGAAAAATCGGAGACTATCAGCACCGTTGACGAAGCCGAAGAAGCCTCCGTGATGATCGGTCCGTGGGCTTCTGAATGCTTAGATCGTCATACGATGGTCGGAAAAAAGAGCTATAGGCTGTTTTTGAAATCCTGCCCGGCTGTGACGGGGTTTTTACAAAAGCACCTGCCGGAAGCTGATCCGGTTGATCTTATGGGCTGGTGCGATTTTATCCTGAACGGCCAGCTTTTGAACAACAAACTCGAATATAACGGCTCACAGTGTTTGCAGGAATTGACGGAGGCAGCATGGATGTCCTGCGAAGGCATGAGCGCGGAATTGCAAACCGACCTGTTGGCACTGGTCAGAAAAAACATGGAGATACTCCACGACTCAAAACGAATAATAATGAGCAATATCAATAAGTTGTACTTGAGTGCATGGTGAAAATTATGGGGGATATTGTCATTCACCATGAAACGCTATTACCGAGACGGGCTGAAAACATCCGCCGTTATCTGGAAAGTAGCCTGTCTGAGAATACGCGCACCGCTTATAAGTCAGATTTACAGCATTTCAAAACATGTGGAGGGGATATTCCTTGCTCCCCGGAGATGCTGGCGGCGTATCTCACAGACCATGCCGAAAGCCTGTCGATGGCGACACTTTCCCGGCGAGTGATTGCGATTTCAAAAGCGCATACGGTCAAAGGCTATCCTGACCCTCGTACCGATCTGGTGCGTTTGACGCTGAAAGGGATAAAACGCACCCACGGCAAACCGCAGAGGCAAGCGGCTCCGATCTTGAAAGAAGATTTGACTGTGATGCTATCCCATGCCCCGGACAATTTAAAGGGATACCGGGACAAAGCTTTATTGATCCTCGGCTTTTGCGCTGCGTTGAGACGATCAGAGCTTTGCGCTGTGCGGGTGGAGGATTTAGAGTTTACCGCGCAAGGGCTTATCTTGACGCTCCCGCGTTCAAAAACTGATGTGTTAGGAAAAGGCCGCAAGATCGGCATTCCCTTCGGACGCGGGCGTATCTGCCCGGTGACGTTGGTGCGATTATGGCGCGAACAATCTTCTATAGAAAACGGCCCGTTATTCGTCTCGATCCGTAAAGGCGGAAAGCCAACCGGGGAACAACTCTCAGACCGCAGCATTGCCAACATCATCAAACATTACGCTGAAAAAGCTGGACTCTCCCCCGACAAATACAGTGGCCATTCCCTACGCTCCGGCCTTTGCACCTCCGCCGCGCAACACGGTGTCAGTTCTTGGAAGATAAGAGCGCAGACAGGCCACCGCTCCGACTCCATGCTCGCCCGTTATATCCGGGACGGTGATATTTTCACCGATAATGCTGCCGGGGCCATATTTTAAGCCTCTTTACTCTTTCCTTAAATCTGCAAAATCGTTATCGTAACGTCAACTCTCCTCATACAGAGGGGAGCCGGGGCTTAAGAACCCCTTTACGAGCGGCATTCTAGACACTGCCGTTAAATGTGTCGCCCTCGGTCTATGACCGGGTGGTGATGTCATGTCCAAGGCGCAAGCTTAAAAGCATCGCGCCGTTTCTCGTAAGCGGTTCTTAACACCCGGTCGCCAGCCCAAAAGCTGGCGGCTTTTTTCTTGCGATGAAAAAGACGACGAGGTGTTTTATGAAACCGTTATTGCTCACCACTATCTTATCCCTCTCCCTGCTTGCCACACAGAGTGCCCGCGCTGCCGATTACCATGTCAGCAGTGACGGACGGTTCGGATGCGCCGACAAGGATTATTTCAAGAAAATCGTCACAATCGCGGCGCAAGGCGATCAGGCCGCGTTCAAAAAAACACTGCTCTCCGGCTTATCCGGCGGCGTTTGCACCCTCTTTGAAGACGGGGAGCCTGTCTATCTGGTGAAGGCCGGATTTGCCAGTGTCAAAATCAGACGCGCGGGCGATACGAAAGAATACTGGACCAACCGGGAAACAATCAAATAGCACAAAGGATTAAAACATGACGAGTGACATGCAAACAGAGCAACTGGAAGGAACTTTGCAAAAAATATGGAACAAGACACTGACCTTCCTCGGATGGGTGTCGGGATTGTTGTTCATACTCTTTTCTTTGCCTTTTTACGGATCAGAATTTTTCCTCGCGCTGTTTTTTCTGATCGCGGGAGCCAGCTTCCTGCCGCCTGTCAACCGCCGCCTTCCGCGCATGAGAATGGGAGCGAGGGTGCTGTTATTGCTTGTCCTTTTTGTAGGTGGCATCATGGCTGACAGTCACTTTTCCAATGAGGCCAAAAAGAAAGAGGCTGTTATCGCCGCACAGGAAAGGCAAAAAGACGAAGAAGAACGCCAGCAAAAACTGGCGGCGTTTGAACCGATCAAACAGGAAACGATTGAAAAGCTGAACGCTTTGATGGATGAGGAAAAATACGGCGAGGCCCTGTCTGTCTCAAAAGAATATGCGGATTTGGGGGATATAGAGCTGGAAACCCTGCACCGCACCGCCGAATATAAAATGAAGCGGGAGGCGTTGCTTTCGAAACTCAAAGACACAAAAACCGACCATAGCGCGGCGGTCAAAGATGCGGCGAAATATCAGGCCGTTGCTGATGCGGATTTTATCAAAGCCTATGAAGCCGCGATCAAAGCGCAGAATTACAGAAACCAAAGAGCCGCTGCCGCGCCCTATATAGAGCGTCTTCAAAGGGAACTGGACAGCCTGAATAAAAACGGGATCGAGGTTTTAAAAACAGCGGACGGGTTCCAGATTGTGTTGGCTGTCTTTGCCGCCTACGCCATAAATATCGAAGAGGCGCAAAAATACGACCTTGTGCCGGAGGACAAAGCCGTGCTTGAGCGGTTTAAGAAAAAAGTCGCCAGTGAACAAAAGCGGGTTTTCCCAATCATACGCGATGCCTACGGCCCGCTCGCCAGAGAAAAAGGGTGGGTGCATGATATGAGCGTCAGAACCTTCGGCCCCGGATACCGCACCATTGAATTTGTCGCCGGGATGTTCGCCGCGAACAGAAATATACAAGGCTTTGCCGAGGGTATGACCGAAACGATGGCTCTGTACAGGTTTAAACGTATCCGGTTCAAATGGTACGAAGACGCAGACAAATACACCTATTACGACCTCGACACCCCCAAAGATACCGACTTCGTAATCTGGGAAAACGGCGATTATAGAATTGTGAGGTAGTGGTGGAAAGGCAGGTATTTAGAAACTTTAAACTTATAAAAGAAGATACCCCCACACGAAAAAATCGGTGGGGGTATAAACTTTGCGGTGTCCTAAAACACCTTATCATAGCAACGCGTCCGACACGGTTATGCTATCACAACTAAGCCTTGCAAAACATTACGGAATAAGTCAAGACATATATATACTATAAGAAGGAGTTATCCCATGACATACATATTAGGGATAGATGTCGGTATTGCATCCGTTGGTTTTGCAGGTGTCGATATAGATCAAGAGAAGATTATTTTTTGTGGCACGCATATTTTTGATAAAGCGGAAGAAACAGATGGATCGTCTCTGGCTACGAAACGCCGTGAAAAGCGGGGTATGAGGCGTGTTATCAGCCGTCGCAGCCAAAGGAAAAAACAAATCCGCGCTCTGTTGGCAAAACATGGCTTGAAAGATATTGATCTCATCGATCAGTCGCGGGAAAAAGCCTGCACCTCACCCTGGGATTTAAGAAAAGAGGCGTTGGAGCGAAAACTGACAGATGCGGAGTTTGCCCGTGTCCTCTTTCATATTGCTAAGCGCAGAGGATTCCAGTCCAACAAAAAAGGCGGCACGGATCAAAACGACACGGAAGGGAAAAAAGTTCTAAGCGGCGCAACCGAACTGGAAGAAAAAGCCAGGGGCGAAAAAACAATAGCCGCATATCTGGCCACGCAGATCAAACAGCGTAACGGGGATGGAGATTATACGAATTCCATCAAGCGTGATGAACTGCGCCGGGAAGTTAAACTTATTTTCGAAGCACAACGTAAATTCGGAAATGAAAAAGCCACGTCAGGGCTTTTATATGAATATGCCGGAAGCGGCAAAGCAGAAGAGCGCAATACGCGTGAAGGGGATGGCATCGCCTTTTATCAGCGCCCCTTGCAATCTTCCGAGCATTTAGTTGGAAAGTGCACTTTTGAAGAAGGCGAAAAACGCGCGCCAAAATGTTCGTATACGGCGGAATTGTTTGTTTTATGGTCGAAACTGAATAACACCCGTATCAAGGATATTAAAAGCAACGAACGGGCATTAACGCAGGGTGAGAAGAACAGGCTGGCCGATCTCGCACACAAAAACAAAAGCGGTGTAACTTACAAACAAGCGCGCAAAGAACTGGGCCTGTCCGATAATGAACGTTTTAATATCGGCTATCGCAAGCTTAAGGATGACGATAATTCATGGGAAAAAATCCGTAACAATACTGAAAAATCCGTATTTCTGAAGCTGGCAGGCTATCATGCCCTGAAGGGGGCGCTGAACACGGGCAGCGAAACGGATTGGCAAAACTGGATGAATACGCGCCGGGATACACTGGACGATATCGCGCGCATTCTGTCCTTTTATGAGGATAAAAAACAGGTTGATGAGTTGCTTTCCGTTCATAATCTGACGGAAACGGAAAAACAAAATCTATGCAAGATCACGAATTTCAGCAAGACGGTCGATCTGTCTTTGAAGGCCATTCGCAAAATCCTGCCTTATTTGCAAGAGGGCTTGAGATATGACGAAGCCCGCAAGCAGGTCTGGGGGCATCATGGTTTAAGTGAATGTAAAGCCCATGCGCTTGTGCCGCCTTTTGACGATATTCGCAATCCGGTTGTGAACCGTGCGTTGGCGCAAACCCGTAAAGTTATCAATGCCTGTATCCGCAAATACGGCAAGCCGGACACGATTATTGTTGAATTAGCAAGGGATATCGCAAAGCCCAAGCTTGGTCACAAAGACCCGACAACAGGGAAATGGATTGAAGGCCGCAAGGATATAGAAAAACGCAACCTTGAAAATAAGGCATTAAGAGACAGGCTTGCAAATGAGTTGCAGGACGCAAATATTGTGTCTGACCCAACAGGCGAAGACATTTTGAAATACCGTCTTTGGAAAGAACAGGAAGGTATATGCCCCTATTCCGGTCAATACATCACGCCGGAGATGTTACGTGACAGTACGACAACACAGATCGACCATATTATCCCATATAGCCGTTCATGGAATAATTCCTATATGAACAAGGTGTTATGTACAAGCGACGAAAACCAGAACAAAGGTAATAAAACGCCGTACGAATATCTGGGCGGAACGCCGCGTTTTGCTCAAATGGCTTCGGTCATTCAAAAGCTGCCACCTAAAAAAATCGAGAACCTGCTGATTGAAAATTTTGAAGACAGGGAACAGGGCTGGAAAGACCGTGCCCTGAATGACACGCGTTATATCGCAAAACTTTTGAAAAACCACCTGTCCGACAGCCTTGATCTTGGTAAGGGAAACCGCATTCAAACCCGCAACGGTGCGCTCACAGCAAATTTACGTGGTGCATGGGGCTTTCCTGACAAGAACCGTCGTAATGATAGACACCACGCCCTGGATGCTATTGTTCTGGCCTGTTCAACGCAAAGCATGGTGCAAAAACTTTCAAACTGGAACAAATATGAAGCCCGTAAGAAAAATCCGGCAGAAAAGCCATTTCCACCCAAACCATGGGATAATTTCAGAGATGATGCCCTTAAAGCAATAGACGGGGTATTTGTTTCCCGTATGCCCGTACGTAAAATCACGGGCGCGGCGCACGAAGAAACAATCCGCAGTATCCGTAAATCGGACGGAAAAGTTATTCAGCGCGTAAAACTGAAAGACCTTAACCTGTCCAAGTTAGAAAATCTGGTTGATAAAGAGCGGAATATCAAGCTCTACAACCTGTTAAAACAGCGTCTTGAAGAACATAGCAATAAACCGGAAAAAGCGTTCGCAGAAGCCGTTTATATGCCCGTAAACGATCCGTCAAAAACCGCGCCGCGTGTCAATTCTGTGCGCATGGAAACCTCAGAAAAGAGCGGAATTATCATTAACGAGGGGCTTGCCAGCAACGGTGATATGGTGCGCGTGGACGTGTTCCGGGTGAACGGCAAATACCAGCTTGTACCGATTTACGTCCATCATTTCGCACAGGAGGAACTGCCGAATAAAGCCATTGTTGCATTTAAAGATGAAAAAGACTGGCTGGAAGTTTCAGACGATGATTTCTTGTTCTCCCTCTATAAAAACGACCTCGTCCATATTAAAAGCAAGAAAGAAGAGTTCATCGGCTATTACAACGGAACGCACCGTGGAACAGGCAACATAAATATACGCGCCCATGACAGCGATCCCTCTTTCGGTAAAAACGGCATTAAAGAAGGTGTGGGAGCAAAAAGATTACTCATTTTCGACAAATACATCGTCGATTATTTCGGTAGTAAACATAAAGTAAAAAAGGAAAAACGCATTGGCGTGGCGAAGCGTACTCATACAAAATCCCGCCGGCCTGTCCCTGCACAAAGGGCAGTTGAAGCTGCGGAATGATGACGGTGAATTTACCCTGCCGATTGAGGATATAACGACCCTCATTCTGGAATCGCCGCAAATCACCCTGTCCTCCACATTGCTTTCGGCGTGTCAGGAGCAAGGCGTGGCGATCCTGACCTGTGACCTGACCCACATGCCCAACGGGGTTTTACTGCCGTTTCAACCCCATTCCCGTCAAAGCCGCGTTGCGCATATTCAAAGCACATGGACGGACAGCCTGAAAAACCGCCTCTGGCAGCGCGTCATTCAATCCAAGATCAGGAATCAGGCGACTTGTCTTGACATTCTGATTGACGAAAAACCGGCAAAACCTCTTTACGCGATGGCCGAACGCGTAAAATCAGGCGACCCCAACAATATAGAGGCTCAGGCCGCCCGTGATTATTGGCCTAAATTAATGGGGAAAGATTTTCGGCGGGGTAGCGGCTGCATTATAAATGCCGCGCTCAATTATTCTTACGCCGTGTTACGCGCTTATGTCGCCCGCTCTCAGGTCGCTTACGGCTTGCTTCCGACCTTCGGCATCCACCATAACAACCAGCTTAACGCTTTCAATCTGACCGACGATTTTATGGAGGTGTTTCGCCCTTTTGCCGACAAGCTTGTGTGGGAAATGAAAGAACGGGGTGCGTTTGAAAACGATACCGCGAAGCTGAGTGTTCAAAACAGGCAGACTTTGGCCAATATAGGAAACGTGCAATGTAAAATTGACGGACAAAACCACACAATAGGCAATGCCTGCGACAAAATAGCATCCAGCCTTGTAAACGCGATAGAAGGAAAAAGCCCGGTCCTCATGATATTGCCCGAATTTAATCCGGAGAATAATTCGGAATGAACACAAAAAAGGACAGATTTATGTGGCTTTTTGTATTTTTTGATTTGCCGGTAAAAACAAAACCGGAACGGCGCACAGCAACCCGTTTTCGTAATTTTCTTCTCAAAGACGGCTATATGATGATACAGTTTTCCGTCTATGCGCGAATCTGCAACGGCAAAGATCGTGTGGATAAACATCTTTTGAGGCTGCAATCGGCTATCCCCGACAAGGGGAGTGTGAGGGTGATTCAAATTACAGACAAGCAATATGAACGGATGAAGATTCTTGTTGGAACACGCAAAAATAACGAAAAAACAAAGGCCGAACAGCTCGTTTTATTTTGAACTATTCGGCCTTTATCCTTTTTATTTCAGCGCCTTATCAAGTACCTAGCATAGCATAACCGTGTCGGATGGGAAGCTATGACGGACTAAGGTTGACTCTGGTCAGCATAGCATAACCGTGTCGGATGGGAAGCTATGACTTTACATTGCCTTGATGGCATGAAGCATAGCATAACCGTGTCGGATGGGAAGCTATGACATGCTTTTGACCGCCGTAAGTCACCAAGCATAGCATAACGTGTCGGATGGGAAGCTATGACTGTGACCTAGGACAGCGTTGTATGGAAGCATAGCATAACCGTGTCGGATGGGAAGCTATGACATTATTTGATTGAACCTTTAGACAGTTTGAAGCATAGCATAACCGTGTCGGATGGGAAGCTATGACGAGTGACTAAACCTGCTTTTATCCGCATCGAGCATAGCATAACCGTGTCGGATGGGAAGCTATGACATCTCCGCGCGCCCGATTTTGGCTTTTACCAGCATAGCATAACCGTGTCGGATGGGAAGCTATGACAGTCACGCGACAATAATCGCTACGCGGGCGAGCATAGCATAACCGTGTCGGATGGGAAGCTATGACACTTTAAGGGCGCAATGCTCTGAATTGGCCAGCATAGCATAACCGTGTCGGATGGGAAGCTATGACTGCGCAACCGAGCTTCACCGGGTAAGCGGGAGCATAGCATAACCGTGTCGGATGGGAAGCTATGACTTCCTTTGTTAGTGCACCGTAAGAAATTACAGCATAGCATAACCGTGTCGGATGGGAAGCTATGACCACCCATTGGAAAGATAAAGGCAATCATGCAGCATAGCATAACCGTGTCGGATGGGAAGCTATGACAATGAAGGATCATTTTCCGCAAGGTATTGAAGCATAGCATAACCGTGTCGGATGGGAAGCTATGACTCACGGGAGCAACACTTGCTGTTGCTCTAAAGCATAGCATAACCGTGTCGGATGGGAAGCTATGACACTGGATGTTATCGTAAGCACTGTTTCCTTAGCATAGCATAACCGTGTCGGATGGGAAGCTATGACGGTTCATTAGCACACACGTTTGCCCCCGCAAGCATAGCATAACCGTGTCGGATGGGAAGCTATGACGAAAGGACTAAAACTATGAACAACGACGCAAGCATAGCATAACCGTGTCGGATGGGAAGCTATGACAATTTTTCAGGCTCGGCGCATCTGATGTTTAGCATAGCATAACCGTGTCGGATGGGAAGCTATGACGGTGCGAAAGGCACCACGCCGCTGGAAATGAGCATAGCATAACCGTGTCGGATGGGAAGCTATGACGCCATGGTTTTGCCGCATTGGCGTCCCTGCAGCATAGCATAACGCATTGAAACCAAACCAGTGACTAACTCTGGAACTGGTACCACTATGCGGGGCAGGTCACTTTGTCGTTTGGGCAAACCAGCCCCAAATCAATCGTTGGGGAGGTTTGCAGCTTCACCTCCAAAAGCTGGTGACGAATAAGCAAGTAGAAAAACTGTGAGAAATACAACTTTTGGAAAAAATGCGACAATCTCTATTGTAACCTTAGTAAGTAGCTACCACCTGTCTAATTTGTGCTAACGGAGTGCAGATTGTTAATCTTTGGAAGGGAGCAATGATTTTTCCCATTGTTTTAAAAATTTTTCGCGATATAGATTCGCAGCCTGTTTATTTTTTATAACAAATATTATTGGCTCATCAAAAAACAGTTTAATTGATAATGTGTCGCCAAACACCTCAAAAGGAATGGGTGAAAACTGTGCTTTGGGTATCCACCTATATGTTGCATAGCCCTGTGCTGGAAAAAACGTATCACCTTCTTTTACCATTATTTTAAAATCCACGCGTCCGTTAAGCTCTGTCATTTTTTGAAAATATTCACTTGAGAAAAAGTCAGGAAACCACTTTCTGTGACGCGTTTCATCAACGTTAGCCTGATAAACATAGCCTTCGCCTTCTGTGGCATATTTCAAGACCATATCGAAATGCTCTATATAACCTTTTTGGCCACGGAGAATTTGAACATTTTGCTTTTTCTTCCGTATTCCAAAATTGTCGATAAATTCTATGCCAGCTATTTCCAGCGTTCTTTTTATTTTTTCCAGTGTTTTGGCGCTGGGCTTTTGCTTCTCAATCTCAATATTGGCAATAGTGGGAACGGCCAGATCACAGCATTTTGCCAGCTCCGACTGAGTCCAGTTTTTCATGGCGCGTGCTGCGCGAATTTGGTTTGGGCTGATGGTCATTTTTTCTTTTTCACCGGTAGGGCGGTTTTCCACTGAATTAAAAATTTTTCCTTGAATGTGTCTGCAGCTTCCTGATCGTATAGAGAAATAATAATCGGCTCATCAAGAAACAGGAAGATAGACAGGCAGTCACCGTAAACATAAAAAGGAACGTCGGCAAACCGCTCCTTCGGGTCCCATTTGTAGGAGGCATACGAAGATGCCGGCATGAAGTCATCGCCTTCCTTAATGAGAATTTTAAAATTAATATTCTTGTTGGACGCGGTCATGCGCGCGTAGTACGACTGCACAAACTCCCGGGACATGCTGCCCTCAAAAGTTCTTTCATCAACGTTGCTGACAAAAATGTCCCCTCCTGTGCTTTTCGCAAAATTGTGAACGCCCCTGAAGAACCCCTCAACCTCCGCGCTCCCTCTGTAAATTTTGACATTTTGCGCTCTTAAATGGACCGATTCGTTCACACCAAAGTGTACCCCGCCTTCGTCAAAGGCCTTCACAATTTTTTCCAGCGTTTTGAGTTCGGGCGCCTGCACACCTGTTTCGATGTTGACAATCGTCGGACGCGCAAGGCCGGAACGCTGCGCCAGATCGGCCTGGCTCCAGTTGATAAGCGCGCGCCCTGCGCGGATTTGATCGGGTGTTAAAAGCATGTTTTCAGCCTCCAGAAGCCACTCTTAAAATTATATAAAATGTAAGAACTGAGCGTCAATAAGAAAATTTTTGTTGACTGATGGATTTTTTTTAATATAAAGAGTTCAGACTATAAAACTTTTTATATAGTTTTGCGCGTGGCTTTCAATGAGCGACAACAGGGCCGTTTTGCCTGATTTTTGCTAAAACGCGAGCCTCACAAGGACTTGCAGACAGGAGGAGGAGAAAATGAGTGAGGGGTTAAATAGAAAAGAGGTGGCAGATAAGGCGTTATCTTTCATCCCAGACGCTATGGCCGCGAATGCAAATAGTGTGGTGGTTAGCGAAAACTTCTACGATTTATATCAAAAAATTGGAGACTACGCTTATAAATTTGGGAGTTATACGACAAATTACAGGTACAATATATTGACTGTGGGAGGGGCCGCAAAGCTTCAGGAGACTACAACTTCTGGCACGCAGCCTCCGCCGTACCTTGAAGCAAACTTACAAATAGAGCTAAGCAATTATAACAATCCTATCGTTTCAGCAGGTGGAACGATACTGGATCTCGTTACAGCTGGAATTAACACATCAGGGAATGTAACTGTCGGCCCTAAAGTTAAGATTCTAGGGGTATCTGCGACAACAGCAGTCAATTTGGAAACCGGTGCTACAACAGTAACCGCACCGGTTCCATACCTTGATACCTTCAGAGTTTTGGGCGGTGGGATTAAGTTATTTGGAACAAACGAAAAAGCAGCTGGTTCGCTCGGATTTATCTCTTCTGAAATTAAAGATATTTATGCGCTTAATATTGGGGTTGGCCATAGAATTGCAGATATTGCTATTAATATACAACCAAATGGTAATGTACAGCCGTATCCCACAGTTCTAGACCACATGCTGGGCCTTAAACAATTTGATGTGGCTGTATGGGGCGTCAGTGCCGACTTGTATGATGAAATGAAAGCGATATTTCCTGACATTTCCATTTCTAAAGATGATTTTTTTAATAGGGCTTTGGCTAATTTTACCTACAATCAAAACTTGGTAAGTCAGGACCAGATAACCGAAGCTGCGGGCGTGGTTATATACGAAACCTTGATTGGTAAAACGCCAGTTGATTCAAGTCCATTAGGTGACAGAGAATGGATAAGGACAGTAATGAATGCGCAAAAAGGAAACCTACAACAACTTAATGAGTTAGAAGGATTTACTGGAAATCTTTATTTAGTCAGCGAGTCTATCTTAGAAAACGTCCCGGTTCCAGATCAACCGGTCATTGATGATAATAGTTTGCAAAACTTGATCATCGAAAACACGCATATTGACGAGCCAGATAATAAGATAAGCCAAGCTTTCGAAACAACAGTCAATTTGGAAAAACAAGATGGCACTGTAGAAGAAATCGTCATAAACCCTGCCCAACACAAAATCGAAACCTTTAACGCGGAATTCGCCGATGCTCAGGTAAGTGGAATTGTTATTGCAACATCGACAGAAACCATCACGAACCCTGACGGGTCTGTTTTTAATGTAACCGATACTGAGCTTGAAGACCAAAATGGCGATACTTACATCGTAAAACAAACGATATGGGATGGAAGCAGCCCGAAACCGGCTAACGGTGTTTTGAAATCAGAGTTCATTGATAAATTTGAGCAAGGTACGGGCATTAAAGTTGGCACGCATAACAACACCGTGTTTGAAAAGAGTGGATTGCTGTTTGATACGGGGGAATATCAGCTCAACGCGGATGGTTCTGTCCATATACAGCAACATATTCTCAATCCGAATGTTTTGGATCCATTTGGCAACCCTATTATCCTCGATACCTCACCAACTTATATTGTTCCGAATGCGGAATTGATTGATGCTTTGCAACTTGCCGGAGGAACATTAGGAAACCTGCTCGCCGACCAGCTTGCTGATGGGGATGCGTATAAGACCATTGTTTATAAAGCTTTATTGGGGACGATTACCGATCATTTTGGAACATTTGGCGGATATTTGCTTGCAGGCAATAATCTCGAACATACTGTCGATGTTGCGATGAATGGGGAGTATATCGCTAACCCGACGACAGGCACTATACTTGATGAACCCTCTATTAGAAAAACATTCCAGAATAAGGTTGTTTCACTGACGATATCGACCGCTGCAGGTATCATCGTTGATGAAGTCGGAGAAACCCTCGGCATCGACGGCACTCTGGGCGGAGAAATTTTTAACGTTGTAGGAGACTCTGTAACGACAGGGGTTATTACGAGTGTTCTTGGTCTTCAATTTAACGCTTTGGATGGTGGTGTTTACACAACACTATTAAATAGTGGGTTTGATTTTGGAACACCTATATTTGACCCTGCTTTTGTCGATCCGGATCTTATTGGTCCGGTAGATCCGAACATTCCCAATACAACTGTCGGAGAGTCTATGCAGTTTCAGGTCGTAAACGCTTTTGCGGCCTCTGCTGGTAGTCGTCTAGCGGGTGAAGTGGTCGAGGCTGAGAACGAAATTGCGGCTGTGTTCGGATCATTGGGCTCCACTTATGGTGCTGCTATCGGGCTTAGCGCAGCTGCGGGTAATTTAAGTTTTGCAATCAGCACGGCTTTTAGCTCTTCTACAACTATTTCGAATGCTGTTGCTGCGGGTGCCTTCGGCGGCCCCATCGGAATCGCCATCGGGGCGTTTATCGGCACCGTTGCCGGGACGCTGCTAGGAAACCTGTTTGGCGGTGATGAAGGCATACCGAGTTCCTGGGGACGCATTGAATATGACCCGATTAACGGACAGTATAATGTAACGACGGCATGGGGAAGCGGTGGTGCATCTCAGGATATTGGGCAAGACATCGCCCTTCAGGTCATCAATGGCGTAAATACCGTGCTCGACGCTACACATGGGCGACTGCGCACAGGCGGGACGGCTCTTCAGATTCAGGTTGGGATGAAGGGCAGTGAATTTGAAATCATCGTCAATGGCGGCGATGCACGCTCTTTCGGTACGGCAACGGATGTTATAAATTACGCGGCCTTTAAGCTCCTTAAAGGATTTGATCTTGTCGGCGGACACGCCATCATCATGCGCGCCTGGCATAACTCCGATGCTGCGAACATCCATGAATTTAAAGATGACATTGATGTTGCCGAAGCCTTTCAGCTCTACCTGAGCAATCCTCCGGGCATTCTGGCCCTGATGATGGATCAGCCCGAAAGCCACGCGGCGCAAGCCTGGGCGGCGATCCTGCAACGCGCGGCGGAACTGGAGCTTCACCTGCCGCATGAGAAAGACCTTGACGGCGGCTGGGGCGAGGTGCTGTTGGCACAGGGCGTCGACCCCTCTCTTGTTCCAAGTCTGGAAGGTGACACGATTACAATCACCGATCCTGTGACCGGCGAGGAAACTCGCATACATAGCGTTATCGGACCCGGCTACGAGATTGTACGGATCGAAGGCACAAACGGCAATGACATCATCGAGGTGATCGTTGATGGGCCTTCCATTACTTACGTTGAGGCCGGTGAAGGCGATGATCTGGTTCAGGGCAGTGATGAGGATGATATTCTCGTTGGTGGCGGTGGCGATGACATCCTTATCGGGCAGGACGGCAATGACTGGTTGCACGGCGGCTCCGGCGAAGACAATATTGACGGCGGCCTCGGGGAAGACTTGATTATCGGGGCAGATCATAACGATTACCTGATCGGCGGCGGAGATACAGATACGATCTATGGTAATGGCGGCGATGATTACCTAAATCCCGGTATGGGTACTGTTGATTACGTTTATGGCGGCGAAGGCAACGATACACTCGAGGGAAGTCTGTCCTACGGCAAAGCTCGCGTCCAGCTGGATGATGCGATAATGAGCGAGAACGCCTTTACAATTTCCATGACGTATAAAAATGATTTTTCCTGGACGGATGACAAACTTTTCCACTACGCCACGCCAGGATCTCATAACAGCATTCGCTTTTACAACAACCCCGTTTCGGCCTGGCTGAATATAGATGGAGAACTCGTAAATACAGGTTACGCCGGTTTTCAGGGCACAGAGTGGCAAACGCTGACGCTAAGCTGGGATGGAAGCACCGGCGAAGTCAAAATGTATGACGATGGACAGTTGGTCTGGACCCATAATTACGCTGCGGGTAAAACGCTCGACAGTGATGGGATACTGATGATCGGACAGTATCAGGACAGCTATGGCGATACGAAGGGCAACTATGATTTTAACGGTGAAATCAGCCGTTTTACTGTATGGGATCATGTTCTGGATTCCGAGGAAATTTCTTCCGGCCCTAACCGCAGTGACGCGCTGCATGACTTCAAGTTCGACAAAGATTATGGCATGACAGTTACCAATCTGACCGGGAACGGAGATGCTGTCGTCGTCGGTGATTTTGAATGGGTGTCAGACGGCGCTTCGCAGGCTTTATCCTTGAACAAGAATGGGCATTTAACGGCCCCAACCAATGCAAAACTATACGGTGAAGCGGGGAACGATCATCTAATTCTCTGGGATAGCGATTCTGGGAATGGAGGGGCTGGAGACGACCTTATTGAATTCAAAGGCTCTAGCAGCTTGGCTCTGATAACACGCGGTGGTGGCCATGACACAGTTATTGCAAATACATGGAAAGCCAACACTGTCAGTTTCGATCACACAATCAGCTTAAATGAGTTGTATTTCAAACAGGAGGGAGAGGACCTTAAAATTCTTATTCTGGGAGAAAACCAAAGTGTAACCGTTGAAAGTTATTTCAGCACGGTGAACGTGCCAGATATCTGGATTAGTGCTCTTGGGGGAGCAGCAACCATGAGCTCACGAGCCTCCATTTTACAAGCCGTGGCGCTGGATGCCACAATTCCGGATATACCATCCGGAATATATAATTATCTCTCGGATGCAGCGCTTGCTGCCGGGCAGGATGACTTTGAATATCTGAGTAATCCGAATGTGGCTCTTCCTTATACTCCCTGGACTCTTGTATCTGGTGTTCAGATGGGGGGAGATGGCAGCCAAAGTTTTCATCTCGTCTCGTCCGCCGCTCAAGGTATAGGTGGGGCAGGAAACGATACCATATATGTAGAAGAGTACACGCCTGGGCATAAGATTTTTGTGGGTGATAGCGGCAATGATGTTTTGGTTAACAAACACGGTAGTCAGGTCGGCGTTATGGTCGGCGGCTTAGGGAATGACCTGATTATCGCCAGCCACGCGAATGACGAACTTTACGGTGGGCACGGTGATGATGAACTGCACTCCAATCAGGGAGATGATATCACCTATGGAGGCGCCGGGAATGACAGAATTTACGGCCTTCAGGGGAATGACGTCCATAATGGGGGAGACGGGGACGACTACATTGAAGAGCGTTTCGGTTCCAACATCATTGATGGGGGGCGGGGAAATGACACGATAGATGCGCATTACAACTTCGGCCATGATGTCATTGACGGTGGGGAAGGCAATGACGTTATTAAAGCTGGTCATGGACAAGATACGATCGACGCAGGAGAGGGGGCGGACACGGTTTTTGCCGGTGCAGGAGATGACTGGGTTAGCGGTGGTAGCGGTAATGATCAAATGGCCGGAGAAGCTGGCAACGATGTAATGAACGGAGGGGACGGCGACGATATATTACGCGGTGGTGCTGGAGAGGATGATCTATATGGGAGCGATGGCGCTGATTTTCTGGAAGGTGGCTCCGGCAACGATTACCTCGCCGGGGGAAATGGTGATGATACCTATTATTACGAAGGTTTTGACCGTTTTATCACAATGAACCCGAATATGCCGACTGGCGCGGTCTGGTTGGAAAACGCGGCGCTGGGTGGAGACGCCGTTACCATTTCAATGACATTTCGCGATAGAAACAGCGTTTCTGACGAACACTTGTTTTATTACACGAACGATAATGGTGTGTTTGAAGAAATAAGAATTTACAACAACCCTGTTTCGGCCTGGATAACTGTGGACGGAATTCATATCAACACAGGTTATGCCGGTTTTCAGAGTACAGACTGGAAAACCATCACGCTAAGCTGGGATGCTGCAAGCGGTGACATCAAGCTTTATGATGACGCACAGCTGGTTTTCCAGACCCAGATTGGCGGTGGCCGTATCATTGATAATGGCGGCGCCCTTTCCATCGGGCCGGAATATTTCAAAGGCGACATCAGCAGCTTTACCGTATGGGATCATGTTCTGGATGCTGATGAGGTTACAACCGGTGTTGATCGGAGTGATGCACTCCACGACTTCAGTTTCCATGAAGGGCAGGGAACCACCGTCACCAACTTAACAGGCAATGGAAATGCTGTCGTCGTTGGGGATTTTGAATGGTACGCAGATTCGGCCGCAGATGAGTCTGCGGCGGCACAAATGGGAGCGGATATTATTTCAGATAGCAGTGGTTATGACACGCTTTCATTCGGCAGCAATATCAGGATTGAGGATCTGTCGTTCGAGCGTGATCTGGAAAATGAGGATGATCTGATAATTAAATTGTTAGGATCTCATATTACCACCATAGAAAATCAATTCTCGAACGGAACGATAGAAAATCTAAAACTTGGAAACCAACCGGATATTCCGATGCGCGATCTTCAACTGACCCTAAAGGGTGATGAATCTGCCAATACTCTTGTGGGAACGGCATGGGGTGATCTTCTTTACGGTGACGGTGGAGATGACCTCCTTTATGGCGGCATGGGGAGCGATGTTCTCTATGGCGGAAGCGGTGCAGATACCTTTGTATTTGAGACAGCCTCCGCCTTTGACAGTATCGACACCATCCAGGATTTTGACCTGTCGTCAGGCGACAGGATTGATATTTCCGACCTTCTGGAAGGGTATGACGCCGAAACCGATGCGATTACCGCTTTCGTCCACATGACGTCAAATGGAACACACTCTTACCTCAGAGTGGATGCGAATGGCGGCGCGGATAACTTTATCCAGATTGCTCAGATCACCGGCGTTTCAGGCTTAAGTGATGAAGAGGCACTGGAATCAAGCGGTATTCTGATTACTGCTTAGATCATAAATCATAAATTATGCAGATTTTACCCATGTTTCAGTTTTGCAAAACGGGGGCCACCTTTCACATAACGCAACCACTCTGGGAAAAACGCTATAAGACGTCTCTCTGATTGCTCAAAGTATGTAGTGGCGAAAATATTGATCATCGAGAAAATTTAGCAACAAACTGCATCCCCTGCCATCAAACCTTCGAGAAACAGGGATTTCAAGAAGCTGGCCTTTTCCAGAGCGATTATTCTATGTATTCCTAGCGAAGGCTCTGGCAAATAATATCGTATAATCTATATTGTGTTGTGAGCATTTGCTCAAAAACTGTATTTGATATGGAGCAAACATGCTGAAATTTCTGCCTTTTTATTTTTTTATAATGGCTTTGACTTTTTCCAGCGTGGCTTTTGCACAGAAAAAAGGGCCGCAAGGCCCTGCATCTGTCATTGTTTCTCCAGTAAAAATGCAAAATTTTTCCGATAACGTTGAGGCACTTGGAACGACAAGGGCCAATGAAACTGTTGTTATTACGCCTGATGCAGTCGAGAAAGTGACGGCGATCTATTTTGAAGACGGGCAGACTGTTAAACAAGGCGATCTGCTTATTACGCTTGATAAAGGCGAAGAAGAGGCAGAACTCAACGCAGCACAGGCATCTTTGTCTGAGGCGCAATCGTCTTATAACCGTGCCAAGGGATTGCAAAATAACAGTGCGTTATCCAAGGGCACGTTACAAGAGCGCTTGGCGGCTTTAAAGCAAGCGCAGGCCGCTATTGAAGAGATTAAGGCGCGGATAGCCAAGCGTGATATTACAGCGCCGTTTGATGGAATTTTGGGCTTGCGGGAGGTTAGTGTCGGCTCGCTTGTGCAACCGGGTGACATGATCACAACCATCGATGATCTCAGTCAAATCAAAGTTGATTTTGATGTATCTGCTATTTTCCTGTCCACCTTAAAACCCGGCATGGATATTGTTGGAAAGATTGAAGCCTTTGATGATCGCGAGTTTAACGGCACGATACGCACAATCAATACGCAAGTTGATCCTGTGACCCGCACAGTAAAAGTGCGGGCTATCCTTCCAAATGAAGATGGCGTTTTGAAGCCCGGACTTTTAATGAATGTGACGCTTTTTAAGAATATGCGTCAAGCACTGCTTATCCCTGAAGAGGCACTGATCAAGCGTGGCACAGAAAATTTTGTTTTTGTTGTCAGGAACAAGGATGACAAAACCATTGCCAAAGAACAAAAAATTAAAATCGGCGCGCGGCAACCTGGCGTGATTGAGGTTCTATCTGGTTTAAATAAAGGCGATCAGATTGTTGCGCATGGCACGCTCAAGGTTCGGGATGGTGCTGAGATTACAGTGCGGGCGATAGAAAATGAAGATACGCCGCTGGATGATTTGCTTGAACAAAAACCGGAATCGGGACAGAGCGCGAAATGATCCTTTCTGATATCTCTGTAACGCGTCCTGTTTTTGCTTCTGTGCTTTCTCTTTTGCTGATCGCGTTTGGAATTGTGTCCTTTACGCAGCTTCCCTTGCGCGAATACCCTGACATTGACCCGCCTGTGGTCTCGGTGGATACGAGCTATACTGGCGCTTCGGCGAATGTGGTGGAAACACGCATCACTGAAGTAATCGAAGACCGCATTTCCGGCGTTGAGGGGATTAAATTCATTTCTTCAACCTCTTCGGATGGGCGTTCGCGCATTAACATTGAATTTGATGTCGAGCGCGATATCGAGGCTGCGGCGAATGATATTCGTGACCGGGTAGCGGGGATCACGGACAATCTGCCTGAAGAGGCCGATCCACCCGATATTCAAAAAGCCGATTCCAGCGATGATGTGATTATCTGGCTCAATCTTACCAGTGACCGCATGGATGTTCTGGAGCTTACGGACTATGCGAAACGTAACTTACAAGATCGTTTCTCTGTGTTGCCGGGGGTGGCACGCGTACGAATCGGTGGCGGGCTTGAATATTCCATGCGGGTCTGGCTGGATCGCAACCAGATGGCGGCGCGGGGTCTGACTGTCGCAGATGTGGAAAGTGCATTGCGTTCGGAAAATGTAGAGTTGCCGGCGGGGAGTATTGAGTCGGTAGAAACCCAGTTTACGGCGCGTATCCAGCGCGGCTATCAAAGCCCCGATGACTTCAAGAAGTTGGTCGTGGCACGCGGTGATAATTATCTGGTGCGCCTCGGCGATATTGCGCGGATTGAAAAAGAGGCTATTGAAAAGCGCACTTTTTTCCGTGGAAACGGGACGCCGATGGTCGGTATTGGCGTGATCAAACAATCCAAAGGGAATACCATTGATGTTGCTCAAGGCGCTATTGAAATGGCGAAACGCTTGTCGCCTGATTTGCCGCTGGGGATGAAAATTTTTAACTCCTATGACACTTCCGTGTTTATTCGCGGTGCGATTGCCGAAGTTTATAAAACGCTCTTCATCGCTATCGCTTTGGTAATCGGGGTTATTTATCTGTTTCTTGGCAGTGCGCGGGCGATGTTTATTCCGGCTGTTACGGTGCCGGTTTCCTTGATTGCTACATTTATTGTTCTTAATGTTTTCGGCTTTTCGGTTAATTTGCTAACCCTGCTTGCGCTGGTCCTGGCCATTGGACTAGTGGTGGATGATGCGATTGTTGTGCTGGAGAACATTCACAGGCGTATTGATGATGGAGAACCGCCGCTTTCTGCCGCTTTTAACGGCACACGTCAGGTAAGCTTCGCTGTCATTGCAACGACACTGGTATTGATTGCTGTGTTTGTGCCGATTACCTTTTTGGAAGGTGATCTGGGGCGACTTTTTACCGAGTTTGCCATCACAATGGCCGCAGCTGTTGCGTTTTCGACCTTTGTTGCCATGACCTTATGTCCGATGATTGCGTCTAAAATTCTTAGGAAAACTGAGCGCGGTGGGTTGAGTTATAGGGTTGATGGTTTATTCCAAAAATTTAGCGGTTTTTATATCAGGGTTTTAGGTGTAGCCCTGCGCTTTCGGTTTATTGTTCTCGGCATTTTTGCTGTTCTTGCCGGGTTGTCTATTTTTCTCTTTAATGCCATCCCTTCAGAATACGCGCCGAAAGAGGATCGCGGAGCTTTCTTTCTCATGGTGAACGGGCCGGAAGGCGCATCCTATGAATATACTAAAGAGTATATGGAAGAAATTGAGAAACGCCTAATGTCTTATACTGAAAACGGAGAAGTAAATCGTCTGCTTGTGCGTGCACCACGTTCTTTTGGTACGTTATCCAGTTTCAATGACGGTATTATCATCATTGTTTTGAATGACTGGGCACAACGCCGTGGCGGCTTTGATATTATGGGAGAAGTTGCTGGCAAGCTGTCTGATTTGCCGGGTGTTCGGGCTTTTCCTGTGATGCGCCAGAGCTTTGGCGGCGGTACGTCCAAGCCTGTGCAATTTGTGATTGGTGGCGGCACGTATGAAGAATTGGCACAGTGGCGTGATATTCTGATTGATAAACTGAACGAAAATAATCCGGGGCTTACCGACATTGATAGCGACTACAAGGAGACAAAGCCGCAGCTTCGTTTGAGCATCAACAAAGACCGCGCAGGGGATCTGGGGGTGAGCGTACAAACCATCGGAAGCACCCTTCAAACCATGCTTGGTTCGCGCCGCGTAACCACCTATATCGATGATGGTGAGGAATATGATGTGATTTTGGAAGGCGAACGCGATCAGCAAAAAACGCCGACCAATATGCAGAATATCTATGTGAGATCGAGCGCTAGCGGCAAGCTTATCCCGCTTGCCAATCTGGTCAAAATTGAGGAATACGCAGACTCCGGCTCACTGAACCGTTACAACCGCGTTCGCTCTATTACCATTGAGGCTGGTCTGGAGAAGGGCTATTCACTTGGTGAAGCGCTTAATCATCTGCGTGGACTTGTGCGTGAGAACCTGCCCGCTACTGCGACAATTGATTACAAAGGCGAGTCTTTGGATTATCAAAGCAGCGGCTCGTCCTTGCTGTTTGTTTTTGCGCTTGGGTTTCTTATTGTGTTCCTTGTTCTGGCGGCACAATTTGAAAGCTATATCCATCCGTTAGTTATTATTCTAACTGTGCCTCTGGCAATTGCCGGGGCTTTGGTCGGATTGTACATCACGGGTAATTCCTTGAATGTTTACACACAAATCGGGTTGATTATGCTTATCGGTTTGGCAGCCAAGAACGGCATTCTTATCGTGGAATTTGTGAACCAGCTTCGCGATGACGGCGTAGAGTTTTCAAATGCTCTCATGCAGGCTGCGCAAATACGACTTCGTCCGATTGTGATGACGGGGATTACCACTGTTGCCGGCTCCTTGCCGCTTATACTCGCCTCCGGTGCAGGGGCGGAAACACGCGTTGCCATTGGTGTTGTTATTCTCTTTGGTGTAAGTTCCGCGACATTGTTTACGCTTTTTGTTGTTCCGCTGGCTTATGATCTACTAGCGCGTGGTACGGGATCGCCGGGTGATGTAAAACGACAATTAGAGCAAGAGAGAAAAACCGCATGAAAAAGCCCGTCATTATCACCGCACTTGCTTTGGGACTAGCGGCTTGCAGCGTTGGGCCAGATTATACGCCGCAAAAAACAAGTTTTCTCGAAGGGTGGTTTTCCCCTCGCTCGGAGCATATCTCAAATGAAGAAATTTCGTTGGAATGGTGGAGAGTTTTTAATGACCCGTTATTGGAAAAGTATATTGGACAAGCGGCGGCGAACAACAAGAATGTTCAAGTTGCTCTGGCGAATGTAAAACGCGCCCGCGCTTTGCGCGGTGAAAGCAATGCTGCCTTTTTCCCGCAGGTTAACAGTAGCACCAGTGCGGATCGTTCGAAATCCAGTGATGCTGTGGCAACATCCGGCAACGGCAATATCCGCAACCTTTATGATGCGGGGTTTGATGCATCATGGGAGTTGGATATTTTTGGTGGCAACCGCCGCGCAAATGAGGCAAGCAACGCCAGGATAGGCAGTGCGGTCGCTGAGTATCAGGATGTTATGATTTCCACGCTTGCCGAAGTTGCGCGCAATTATTATGAGGCACGCGGCCTACAAAAGCGCATTTCCATTACTGAAAACAACGCAGAATTATTACAGGAAACTTTCAATGTAGTGGATCAAAGGCTTGAGGCCGGTGAAGCCAGTTCATTTGATGTGTCTCGCGCTCGTGGGGAGTATCAACTTACCCGCGCCCGCATACCAAATCTGCAAGCTGATCTACATGCTTCAATTTTCACCCTCTCGGTTTTATTAGGGCAGACGCCGGAAGCTTTGCTGGAGGAAATGGGGGTGGTGAAACCGTTGCCAACACCACCGGATATCGTGCCTGTGGGGTTACGATCCGATATGCTCCGCCGACGTCCAGATGTGCGTATGGCTGAAAGGGAACTGGCAGCGTCTGTTGCGGATATCGGCGTCGAGACAGCCGAGCTGTTTCCCAAGTTTTTTATAACCGGAGATATCGGATCACAAGCCCGTGTTTTCGGTGACGTCTTTAGCGCGGCTGGCGGCGTGTGGTCACTTGCCTCTCTTGTGCAATGGTCGGTTTTTGAAGGCGGCGCAATTCGTGCGAGGATTAAGGTAGAAGAAGCTGAAAGTGAAGCGGCTTTAGCAGCCTATGAACAGTCTGTTCTAAGCGCTTTGGCCGATGCGGAAACCGCGCTTACACGTTACGGACAAGAGTTGGAAACGCGCAAACGTTTAGCCGACGGCGTAAAAAGCCGCCGTCAATCGGTGAATTTTGCAAAAGAACTCTTTGATGCAGGGGAAGAAGATTACTTGGCAGTTTTGGATGCGGAGCGCGAACTTATCGCCAGTGAGGATAATCTTGTGGTGTCTGAAACAAACTCTATTACAAAACTTATTGCTCTTTATGCGGCATTGGGCGGCGGTTGGCAGATTCACATTGAAAATCAGGCCGGAGAATAATAGTTAGTGACAGACGACAAGCACTGCCGTTTTTTAAATAGGTCTGTATCCCGAAAACGATTTTTGTTACCCAAACCACAAAAATTACTATTTCGTTACCCCGGCGTTACCCCAGAGTGAAAACTGGTCAAAAATTTAGGCTCAGGACTCATTAAATCCACCATATGACGATAGCGGCGATGCAGATGGCGGAGAAGAAGGTATGGGCGCAGCGGTCGTACCTTGTTGCGATACGGCACCAGTCTTTGAGCCGTGCAAAGCCTCAAGCGCCACTTTCGCCTTAAATGCAGGCGAATGGTTCCGTCTCTTCGTCGTTGTCATATCGTGAATTCCTTTCTTCCCAAGTGAATCACAATTTATTCACTGTGTGAATCCATAATCAATAGGGCCTGAGTCTGGTTACATTATGTGGCATGTATGGGGCATTTGAACGATTTTAAGTGCCTCCTGAGGGTCGTCTGTCATTTTGATGTAGTCAAGATCGCGTTTATCAATCGTGCCTAGATCAAGCATGGTCTTGTCGAGAAACGGCCCCAGTTTTTTCCAGTAGGCACTTCCCATGACGATCACTGGAAAATCACAGATTTTTTCAGTCTGCATTAATGTTGCGGTTTCAAAGATTTCGTCCATCGTTCCGAAACCGCCGGGCAGGAGGATAAAAGCGCTGGAATATCTCAGCAACATGACCTTACGTACGAAGAAGTGATCGAAGCACAGAGAGATATCCTGATACCGATTAGGAGTTTGTTCCACGGGAAGCTGAATATTACAGCCGATGGATAATGCGCCAGCATCCCTTGCGCCTTTATTCGCAGCCTCCATGATGCCGGGGCCGCCGCCAGTCATCACGGCATAGCCTTCTTTTCCAATCTTGTAAGCAGTGTCATAGGCCAGCTTGTAATATTCATGATTTTCATCAAACCGGGCGGAACCAAAAAAAGTCACACATTCGCGCACGCGGCTCAGCTTGGTAAAGCCTTTGCGGAATTCTCGCCAGATGCGGAAAGAACGCCACAGATCAATCGCGTAATTTTCAGCGCCCTGTAATAAATTGAAATCTGCATCGTGCTTCATGGCCTTGTTTCTTCTTTTGTTACAGAAAGTTATAGAGTATTTTGGAACACTATTAAATAAAAGAAACAATTCGTCATGTTCGGAACAGCCTATATATCTTTTATTATGACTTGCTTGATTATTGAGTCCACACCCGGGCCGAATATGGCTTACCTGGCTGTTTTAAGCGCAGGCGAAGGACGCAAAGCAGGACTTGCCGCAACATTCGGTATTGCCTTGGGTTTGTTTGTTATCGGAATGGCTGCCGCTTTAGGCGTGGCCACGATGATTTCAAACTCTCCGCTGGCATACCAGATTCTCCGGTGGGGTGGGGTTGTCTATCTGCTTTGGCTGGCTTGGGATGGATGGAAAGAAGAGCCTGAAACCTCTCCCGGAAAAACAAATGGGCCGCTGCAACATGCAAAATTTTTCAGGCGCGGACTGATCGTCAATCTTCTAAACCCCAAAGCTGCGGTATTCTACATAGCGATCCTGCCAGGCTTTATTGCTGCATCGTCGTCTGCTGTGTTGCAAGCGATGACATTGACCCTTACTTATGTTACCGTCGCCACGGCCATACACAGTCTTATAGTTACGCTGGCTGGAACGGCGCAGGAGTTTCTGGAAGACCGAAAGCGCCGCTTGATTGCGCGAAGAGTTTTGTCGCTGGCGCTAGCAGTTATCGCCGTCTGGTTTGCTTTAACAACAGGCAGGGAGGGAATATGAGGCTAACATTTTTAGGGGCAACCGGTACGGTGACCGGTTCCAAATATCTGCTGGAGGATGGTGGAAGGAAATTTCTGATCGACTGCGGGTTGTTTCAGGGGCTGAAAGAACTGCGCCTACGTAACTGGGAGAAGCTGCCTGTTGATCCATCTAGTATTGATGCTGTGATCCTGACCCATGCCCACATCGACCACAGCGGTTATCTGCCTCTGCTGATTAAAAGCGGTTTCGCTGGGCCGGTTTACTGTTCATCAGCTACGGCTGATTTATGTGACATTCTTTTACCTGACAGTGCCCATCTGCATGAAGAAGACGCAGAGCGCGCCAACCGCTACGGTTATACGAAACATCATCCGGCCTTACCGCTTTACACAAAAGAAGATGCCTATAATGCTCTGGAACAGATCAAGCCGGTTTCCTTCGGCGAAGAACACCGTTTAAGCGACTTCCTGTCTTTCAAACTCACCCATGCCGGGCATATTCTTGGCGCAGCCTGTGTCCATATCAATGACGGCCAGACAAAGCTTGTTTTTTCAGGTGATCTGGGTCGTCCTCATGATCCAGTCATAGAAGCTCCGGCGCAAATTCAGGAAGCTGACTATCTGGTACTGGAATCTACCTATGGCGACCGTTTACATGAAACCACAGACCCACTGGATCAATTGGCAGAAATTATCGGCAAAACGACAGCACGTGGCGGCACTGTGGTTATTCCCGCTTTTGCTGTCGGGCGGGCGCAGAGCTTGATGTATTATATCTATAAACTAAAGCAGGCAGGTCGTATTCCCGATATTCCTGTATATCTCGACAGCCCCATGGCGATTAGTGCAACAAAGCTCTTGCACGAACATCAATCTGAACATCGATTATCCAAAGAAGAATGTGCCGCCGTATATTCCAGTGTTTTTTATACGAAGACCGTGGAGCAGTCCAAGTCAATTTACAATAAGAACAATGGCTTGCCCACCATCGTTATATCGGCCAGTGGCATGGCGACCGGTGGACGGGTACTCCATCACCTCAAACATTATATTGGTGATCCGCGCAATACAGTTCTACTGGCTGGCTTTCAGGCAGTAGGCACACGTGGAGCACGTTTAGCTCATGGTGAAACAGAAATAAAAATTCACGGCGAATTACTGCCAGTCCGGGCTGAAGTCGGCATGTTGAACAATATTTCAGCCCACGCCGACTATCAGGAAATTCTCAACTGGTTGGAACACTTCCGCGAACCTCCTCGCAAAACGTTCATCACACATGGTGAGCCGGAAGCAGCTTCATCCCTGAAATTTAAAATCGAGGAACATCTGGGCTGGAATGTTGAAGTTCCAGAATATAAACAGGAAGAGAATTTATGAATTTCATCAAGCATCGTACAAAAAGTAAGTGACCCTCGGTTCTTTGCCGGTCCGGGGTAATGCGGGGGTAACGTTTTGACTCAATTACCCACCGTTTGGAGTAACACCGGGCCGGAATCGACAAGACTTGTGATCTGATGGAAAGCTATGCAGAATCGGGACACAAGAGGAGTATGGCACACTTACAGCACACTCGACAGCAACCAGGCCATAACAAAGCTAAACGACCTTAGGGAATTTCAGTTATCTGGCACAGCCCCATATATAGCCGTTTCATTTTACTGAATTTAAGAAACTTTACCCCTTTTTTACGCGAATAGTGTAATATGAACGATATGAGAAAAGCTCTGCTCGGATTTATGACGTTTTTAATGCTCACGCCTGTTTTGGCGTGCGGCATGGCGTCTTGTCCGACTATGGCCAACGCGGCAGAGCAAGAGCCTTGCCACCAGACAGATGATAATGATGGCCTCATGCTGACGATAGACTGCATGGGTGTTGATTTGTTCCAGCAGAATGTGAGCAACGATATTCAGCCTGATTTGTCCGTAGACAGCATAGATTACGCATGGGTCGATCTGATTGCTGATGACAGCTTTACGCCAGATAATATAAACGGTATTCGAGGACCGCCTGATTGGGCACAGCGACCTCAATCCGAGCCTTCCATTATCCTCACAACGCAGCGTTTCCGTATCTAAACACGCTCCTCTCTTAACGGTTTCACGCCTTAAAGAAAGGAGCTTTACCCATGCGTGTTTTGTGTTTCGTTCTATTATTATGTGCGTTCGTGCCGCCTGCATGGGCAGCGCAAGAGGTTTATATATGCCCGATGCACCCGCATATCAGCGGTGAAAAAGGCGATAGTTGCCCGGTTTGCGGCATGACGCTTGTCCCTAAGACGAATGACGGGCCAAGCGGTGAAAACCACGAAGGCCATGGCGATACGCCGGAAGGGGCATTCCATATTGACCCCTCCTACGTACATGTCCTTGGCGTCAAAACCGCCGAAGTCACGCATCATGAATTTGGCCGGAATATCCGCGCCTTTGGCCGGATTGCGCCCAGCACACGGCTGGAGCGCCGGATTGATGTGCGCGCCAAGGGCTGGATTGTTGATCTGGCAGTCGATGCGGTAGGGGATACGGTCAAAAAAGGCGATCTGCTGTTTACCTACTATAGCCCCGATCTAATGAGCGCACAGGTCGATTATCTACTGGGCGCGAGAGTGGGCAATGCCGAACAGCGCCTGCGGCTCTTTGGCATGGAGGAACGGGCAATTTCGGCGCTGAAAAAAAGAGGGAAATTCCTTGAGGAAACGCCGTTTTACGCTCCGGCAGATGGCACAGTAAACATGCTCAATGTCCGCAAAGGCTCGCATGTCAATGAAGGCGGCAGTGTGATGGTTTTGCAGGATTTTTCAAAACTCTGGGTCAATGTTGATGTGCCGGTGCGAGATGTACAGTTTTTAAAGGTGGGAACCCCCGCCAAAATCACTATACCGGAAACAGGTGAAACCTACGAAAGCGTGATTGATTTTATCCATCCGGTGAACGATCCGCAAAACCGGACTGTAGTGGTGCGCCTGATCCTCGAAAACCCCGATAATGCATTGAAGCCCGATACCTATGTCGATACCGTGTTCAATGCTGACATGCAATCACGCTTGGCTGTCCCGGCACAGGCTCTTTTGTACGGCAGCATGGGTGCCTATGTCATGGAGAATGTGAAAGATGGGTATTTCAAGCCTGTCATGGTTGAAACAGGCATTACATCAGGCGGCCTGACCGAAATCAAAAACGGCCTTTCAAAAGGTCAGCGTATTGTGACATCCGGTCAGTTCATGCTGGATGCCGAAAGCAATTTAAAGGGCGGTATGGAGGCGATGGGCCATGTCCACTAACGATATCCACGACCCGTCCAAAAGCTTTGCCGCCAAAATCATAGACTGGTCGGTAGACAACCGTTTCTTTGTGATGCTCGGTGCGCTGGTGCTATTGGCCGCAGGCGTTGTTTCCATCACCAAAATTCCGCTGGATGCCATTCCCGATTTGTCGGATACGCAAGTCATCATTCGTACAGAATTTCCCGGCCAAGCCCCGCAGGTGATTGAGGATCAGGTAACTTTTCCGCTGTCCACGCAAATGCTGGGATTGCCAAAAACCAAAGTCGTGCGCGGCTTTTCCATGTTCGGCACGTCTTTTGTTTACATCGTGTTTGACGATGGTGTTGATATGTACTGGGCACGCAGCCGGGTTCTGGAATCCCTCTCGCAAGTCAGAAGCGAACTACCCGAAGGCGCAGACCCGCAGCTTGGGCCGGACGCCACAGGCGTAGGCTGGGTATTCCAATATGCTTTGTTTGACCGCACAGGCCAGCATGATTTATCGGAACTACGGAGCTTGCAGGACTGGTTTGTGCGCTTTGAACTGGCCACGATTGACGGCGTTGCCGAAGTCGCCAGCGTTGGTGGGTTCGTGAAAGAATATCAGGTTCTCGTCGATCCCAACAAACTCCGCGCTTTTGATGTTTCGTTGCAGACGGTAATTGAGGCCGTGCGCTCTGCCAATGCCGAAACCGGAGGACGAACACTGGAAATGGCCGAGACGGAATATCTCATCCGCTCTTTTGGCTATGTGAACAAACCTGAGGACTTACAGCAAACAGTACTGAAAGCCGCAGGCGGCACGCCTATTACGATTGGCGATGTGGCGCGCGTGGTGGAAGGTCCGGCGATCCGGCGCGGTATCACCGAATTAAACGGCGTTGGCGAGGCCGTGGGCGGGATTGTCGTCATGCGCCCCGGTGACAATGCGCTGGATGTCATTCATAACGTGAAAACCCGCCTGGAAAGCGTGAAGCAAGGTCTTCCCGGCGGTGTTGAAGTGAAAGTCGTTTATGACCGCAGCGAACTCATTGAAGGTTCGGTCTATTATCTCAAAGACAAATTGATTGAAGAAAGCCTCATGGTGGCCCTGATTACTTTCCTGTTCTTGCTTCATGCGCGCAGCGCTTTTGTAGCCATTATCACCATCCCGCTTGGTATTCTCGCGGCATTTATCATCATGAACGCGCAAGGCATCACCGCCAACATCATGTCACTGGGCGGGATTGCAATCGCGATTGGCGCGATGGTCGATGCCTCCATTGTCATGGTTGAAAACGCGCATAAAAAGCTAGCCGGTATGAAACCGGATGCGAGCAAGGAAGAAAAACAACAAGCTCTTATCTTGGCTGCAAAGGAAGTCGGGCCGGGTCTATTTTTCTCGCTGCTTATCATCACCGTGTCCTTCTTCCCCGTTTTTGCATTGACAGGACAATCCGCCAAAATGTTCACGCCACTGGCCTTTACCAAAACCTACGCCATGGCAGCCGCAGCATTTCTATCCGTTACTGTTGTCCCCGTTCTGATGCTCTGGCTGGTGCGCGGCAAGATCAAACGTGAAGATGAAAACCCGATCAATCGTTTTTTCATTGCGCTCTACCGTCCGTTTTTGAATGCAGCATTGAAGTGGCGGAAGGCGACAATTGTTTTGGCTGTGGCTGCATTAGTGAGTACGGCACTTCCTGCCTCTAAGCTTGGTAGCGAGTTTATGCCGCCGCTTTATGAAGGCGGCCTGCTTTACATGCCGATGACTCTGCCCGGTGTCTCTGTGACCAAAGCGCGGGAGATATTGCAGGTGACAAACCGCCAGATCATGACACTGCCGGAAGTTGAGTTTGCCTTTGGCAAGGCCGGACGCGCAGATACCGCAACCGACCCTGCCCCGCTGGCCATGATTGAAACATGGATTGAGCTTAAGCCGAGAGAAGAATGGCGCAAGGGAATGACCCCGCAAAAGCTGATTGACGATCTCAATAAACGTGTCGGCTTACCCGGAATGATGGATAGTTGGGGGTATCCGATCAAGATCCGTCTGGATATGCTGACCACAGGTATTCGCACGCCTATAGGTATAAAAGTTGCCGGGTCTGACCTCATGATGATTGATAAAATCGCCAAAGAAGTCGAGGGCATTGCGCAGAATGTCCCCGGAACGCGCAGCGCGATTGCCGATCGTGTTGTCGGCGGCAAGTATATTGAGATCGAGCCAAACCGCCGCGAAATCGCCCGTTACGGCATAGCCTTAGGCACTGTTCAGCGTATTATCCAAACAGCCCTTGGCGGAATGCAGCTTGATGAAGCCGTGGAAGGACGCGAACGTTACCCCATTATGCTGCGTTACGACCGCCCATTCCGCGGGCATATTTCCGATCTGGATAATATTCTGGTTCCATCGCCACAAGGTGCGCACATTCCGCTGGCGACACTCGCCGCTATTCGAATTGCCGAAGGCCCTGCGATGATCCGATCAGAAGATGCGCGGCTCAATGGTTGGGTATTCGTAGATATTGAAAGCCGCGATATTGGCTCTTACATCACTGATTTGCAAGATGCGCTCAAATCACTCGATCTGCCGCAGGGTTATACGCTAAAGCTTTCAGGACAATTTGAACAAATGCAGGAAGCGAATGAGCGTTTGAAAATAGCCGTTCCGGCCACGCTTCTCATCATCCTGACCCTGCTTTACCTGCATTTTGGCACATGGGATCGCACGCTTTTGATTATGCTCTCTGTGCCGTTTGGTGTGATCGGCGGAGTGTGGTGGGTCTGGCTGGCCGGATATAACATTTCCGTGGCTGTCGCCGTTGGCTTTATTGCGCTGGCGGGGATCGCCGTGGAAACCGCTATTATCATGCTGATTTATCTGGACCAACAAATGCGCGAGCATCCCGTTCACAGCTTTGAAGATTTGCTGGAAAATGTCCGGCGCGGTGCGATCCAGCGTCTTCGCCCCAAGCTTATGACGGTCAGTACGGTCATTCTCGGCCTGATCCCGATTTTCCTGACGATCGGGCCGGGTTCGGACGTAATGCGCCGTATTGCCCTGCCGATGGTTGGCGGTATGCTCAGCACCATGATCCTGACCCTCATTCTTATCCCCGTCCTCTACACTATATACACGCAATGGAAACTGAAACTTCCAACCGAAAGGAAAAACGATGAAACATCACCCTAAAAAACTGGCCATCTCCGCAACCATTTCCACCGCGATACTGAGCCTTTCTGCCACTGGTGCTTTGGCGCATTTGGAACCGCGTAAAGGCGAAGATACAGAAAGATGCTACGGCGTTGTGAAGGCCGGAAAGAATGACTGCGCAAGCAAAGCCAATAAACATAGCTGTTCAAGTCAAGCAAAAGTTGATGGCAATCCAAATGAATGGATCAAATTACCAGGCGGCCTTTGTGAAAAAATTGTCGGCGGCTCATTAACAGAAAATAAACAAGGGCCAGAAGATGAAAAACAAAAACAAAAGCAAAAATAAAAACCTTCACCTCCAGCGAACTGGGCCGCCAAACCGACAGCCTGAAACAAAAAGTGGCTGAGTTCCTTCAACAGGTTAAAGCCGCCTAAAAAAACTATAAACACTCCAGCTTCTCTATGCTCAACCGGCCATTTTTGATAGAGGCAAACGAATACTCCGGCATTTCCTGCCAGTACTCTTCCGAATGATCCAGCGGTTCGGAAACTACCACAACCCCTTTATGTGGAATTTTTGCACAGCTACTCCCGTTAATCTCTTTCATACAATCTGCATGGGTTGAATAATATTGAGTGTCGGTCTTAAGCCCCTTCGCATAGCGCGTTGTATAAAGCGAAACCCCGTCGCTGATAGCAAGAGACAGCGCGATCTCCGCCGGTATGCCATGCTCTACGCACGCCCGTTCAACGCGGGAGATTGTCTGCTCAACAGCCCGCCGGGGATTTTTTTCCAAACCGTAAGTAAGCGCCAAAAAGAAAAAAACCTCACTATCCGTATTCCCCTTCACCAGCGGATAAAGCGACGGATCAATATCAAACTCCAGCGCTCTTCGAATGACGTTAAATTGCTCAATACGGCCATTATGCTGAAACAGCCAGTTTTTATATTTAAACGGATGGGTGTTGCTGCGCTGAACTTCCCCCATCGTCGCCTCCCGTATATGCGCCATAAAAATATGCGCTTTGGTGTGCGAACAGATTTCATGAATATTTTCATTACTCCACGCCGGTTCCGAAACCTTATAAAGCCCCGGCTCTTTCTTCTCGCCATACCAGCCGACCCCAAACCCGTCCCCATTCGTCGCCAGAATGCTACCCTCCTTGTTATAGCGCATCTTGGCATTCAAGCTCTGCACAACCAGCGAATGCTCCGGGCGAGTAACCAGCGTATCCATATAAACAGGTTTGCCTGTATAGGCGATCCATCGGCACATATTCTATCCTCTTTAGGCTCCAGTCTTATTGTCTTTTATCTTATCGGCCAGACGCAAGGCAAGCGCGATAATGGTCAGTGTCGGGTTCGCCCACCCTCCAGTCGGAAAAAGCGCGCTTCCCGCAACATAAAAATTCTCCACACCGTGAACACGCCCGTCCCCGTCCGTCACACCCTCTTTTTCGCTCACGCTCATCCGCGCCGTACCCATATGGTGATACCCGCCAATCGGATGCGCACTCACCAGCTTGTCACATTCCCAATCAACCGCTTCATTCTCCAGCCATCCTTCCGGCTCAACGTGCCCAAGGTCAAGCCGCCGCAATTCACGATCAAGCGCCATCATCGCCCCGCGCGCACTATGCTTGTCAATCTGCGAAAACCGCCAGTCCAGCGCAATACGCTCCGCGCCCAGCGCATCGCGCTCATCCGATAAAACCACGCGGCTATCCCTGTTCGGCGCCTGCTCCGCCCGCATCACCGCATAAAGCCCGTATTCTTTCATCTTAAATTGCGCATGCTCAAGCTGCGGCCCGAACGTGTCTTGCACATAAAAAGAACTCCGCCGCACAATCTTCCACAAAAACCGCCCGAAACGGCTCGGCGACATCTCATGACGAATGGCGTTATACGCGCGTTGATACCCTTCCTGCGCATGTCCCGCATGCCTGCGCACCGACAGCGTAAAGCCCGTATTAAGCAGCCCCTCCCGCGCCTGTAAATCCTCACCGGGGCGCAGCAATAAACTATAACGTCCTCCCTCATGCCGCCGCGCCGCCGGAAGCAGCCGCAGCAATTTCTTCATATCTTTGGCAATAACCTGCGCCCCACGCCCGCGCGGATGCTCCATAAAAAAGCGCCCCACCAGATCGTTGTTATTGCCAATTCCATGCGGGTGCGCCTTGGTTTTAGAAGCCAGCAACAAACGCGGCACCTCCAGCCCCCCCGTCGCCAAAACAAACCGCCGCGCCTTAACCGCCCCGCGCCCGCCCTTCAAGTTTGCAATCACCGCCCGCTCAACCCGGCTACCATTTTCATTCGTCTCAAGCCCCGTAACGCTCGCATGCAGCAAAATCCTCAAACGCGGCGCATCCGCCAAATCCCCGCAACTATGCAAAGCAAACCGGTCAAACTTCTCATCAAACTGCCAGAAAGACGGACGCAGAACTTTTTCATCAAACGGGTTTTCATACCCCGGCAGCGCGTTATCATCCACAACCGGAATCTCCAACAATTCCTGCGCTCTCTGATAATAAGGAACCAACGCCTCCTTGGAAAACGGCCAGCCGCTCCCCGCCACCCAATCGCGCTTTTCAAAATCAATCCCGTCGAGCTGCGCGGTGCGCCCGCCCCAGATCGCGCATGTCCCGCCAAAAAACCGCAACCGCGAATGATCCAGTTCGTAATAAGGGAAACCAATAGTCTCCCCCGCCGCCATCTCCTGCGTACGGGCTTCAAAATCCGCCCCGCCGCTTTCCAGCAAAATCACATCCAGCCCGCTATGCAGCATCTCCCGCGCCAGCGTAACCCCCGCCGCCCCTGCGCCGATAATGCACAAATCACACTCAAACGCCGCACTCTCCCTGCATTCATTAAAATCTTCAATCATCCACTCACCCTTTAAGCAAACACCGCCCGAAAACCGCCATCAAAACCACCATTAAAACACTATAAACCAGCCCGGCAATCCCCGCCCCGGCAATGCCGTATTGCTGCAACAAAATAGCCAGTGCCGGAATAAAAGAAACCGTAGCCAGCCCCCGCGCCATAACGGTTTCACGAATACGTCCCGCCGAAATCAACAAAGGCTCCAGCCCAAACCCGAACATGCTCACAACCCCTGCAAAACAAAGCCATATCATAGTTTCATAAGCGCCGATAAACTCGCCCCCCGCGCTTAAAATAATAATCTGCCGCCCAAAAACTACAAACACCCCAAACACAAACAGCGAGAGCGCCCCGGCCAGCGCGCCCGTCCGCACAATCATCTTCCGCAGCGCCAAAACCTCATCTTGCGCCAAAAGCCGCGCAAGATCCGGATAAATCGCCCGCCCGAACAGCTTCGCCCCCGGCTTAAGCAAAACGCTCGCAAATTCATTCGCAATCCGGTACAGCCCCGCCGCCCCCGGCCCCAAAACCCCGCCGACAACCAGCACCGGCAAATGCGTTGCAGGCAGGTCCAGCGTCGAGGCAAACTGCGTCCCGAAAACATAACGCCAGATCCCCGCCTCCGGCTTAAGCAAACCCCGCTCGGCCTTAAACAAACCCGCAACCAGACCCTTTTCATGCAGCGTACACAGCCCCATAACAATCAAAACAACCGCCGCAAAAACCTCCGCCGCGTACCACACAACTAAAAATTCAAACAACCCGCCGCCGCTCAAAAACAAATAAACACTCCCGAAAAACCGGATAAACCCCGCCGCCGCCGTTTGCCACGCAATCCGGTCAAACCGGTCGTAAAGCTGTAAAACACCGTTGGGCGCACCGTTCAAAACCATCAGAACGATCACGCTGCCATAAGCCCGCACCGCCACGCTCAATTCCGGCTCCAGCCCGAACAAATCAATCGCCGGGCCGCTCGCAATCCACACAGCGCCAAACGCCAGCGCCCCCGTCAATACATCCAGCAAACCGCAAAACTTTATAACCCGCTGCAACCGCCGCGTATCTCCCGCCTCCTGCGCTTTCGCCCCGTAATGAATAAGCGCCTGCCACGTCTGAAACCGAGCCGTCTTGGCAATCGCAACAATAAGCCCGTGAATCAAAACAAGCACCCCAAACGCCTCCACCCCCAGCGTCCGCGCCGCCAGCGCCGTAGCAACCAGCATCAAAACCGCCTGCCCGGTTTTCCCCGCGCCCAGCAATCCCGCCGCCCGCAGCGGCTTCGTCCAGTGTTTGTGATCGCTCATTTTTGTCTCATTAAAAAACTTTTATAAGGTGATACCAGCCTATACACTGCCTCACAAGAACAAGGAGCATAAACCATGACCCATGCAACGCTGGAAAAATTCGGATACCCCGCCACGCTCATCCGTGAATACAAGCATTGGAGTGTCCTTCTCCGCCCGAAACAAGCCACTCTCGGCGCGCTGGTCCTCACCTGCAACGAAGACGCCACCGCCTTTTCAGATATAAGCCCCGCAGCAGCAACCGAAATGCCCGCCGCCGTAAAAGACATCGAAACAACGCTCAAAGCCCGCTTCGCCTATAACAAAATAAATTACCTCATGCTGATGATGGTCGATCCGCAAGTGCATTTCCATGTCCTGCCCCGCTACGAAACCCCGCAAACCTTCGAAGACATAAATTTCACAGACCCCGGCTTCCCCGGCCCGCCGGATTTAAGCCACGCAAACGAAGCCCCACCGGAAACCTTCGAAAAACTATTAGAGGACCTGCGCCGCCTATGGCCCACCACCACCAAAAAACATTAACAAGAGCGCTAAGGCGTGCCTCAAAATTCGCTCATGCGCTAGCGAAAATGCGGTTTTCGAGAACCGGAAGCGTAAGTGTATATACTGATACATGCGAACCGGAAGCGCAGAAAACCGCATTTGCAGCAAGCAGGAGTAGAGTTTGGGGGCACGCCCTAAAATGAAAACCTTAGACCTATACATCATCCGGCGCGTCCTGGCCCCTTTTTCACTGGCTTTAGCGGTCCTGCTCATGACCCTCTCGCTTGAGCGCCTTTTACGCCTTGTAAAAATCACCAGCGAGCAAAAAGCCCCCGCCTTCAAAACCTTCGAACTCCTCGCCTACCTCCTGCCCCATTATCTCGGCCTCGCCCTCCCCGCCGCATTGTTCTTGGGAATTCTCCTTGCCATGCGCCGCCTGCAAGAAGACTCCGAACTCACCATTATACAAAGCGCCGGAATATCCCCGCGCCACCTCTATAAAGCCCTAAGCCTCATCATTATCCCCGCCACACTGCTTATGCTCTGCCTAAGCTGCTATATCCAGCCCCACGCGCGCCATACTTACCGCGCCGCCCTGCATGGATTAGTGGCCGAAAACCCTTTAGCAAACCTGCGCCCCGGCATCTTCCTTGAAATCAGCGAAAACACGGTTCTGCGCGCCGAATATATCAGCAGAGAAGACGGAACTTTGGAAAACGTATTCATCTCCCGCAAAAAATCAAACCCGCCTCAGCACCTCCTGATCGGCGCCGAAAAAGCCCGCATATCCAGAAATGACGACGAAACCAGACCCGTACTCATTCTCGAAAACGGCAACTTGATTCAGGAAAACCTCAACCGGAACAAAAACAGCCGCCTTACCTTCCAGTCCTACCCCTGGCCGCTTCCCGGCACCCTCGGTGAACCCTACGGCCTGCGCGGTCAGGATGAGCGCGAAATGACCCCCCGCGAACTCCTCACAGGCGGCGTTAAAAACGTAGGCCACGAAACGCCCCCCGCCCGGCTCAAAGCTGAATTTCATACCCGGCTGGTTCAGGCCCTCTCCCTGCCCTTCTTCGCGCTCTGGGCACTCCCCCTCGCCCTGATCGGCGCAGGACGCACCGGCAAAGCCGGCGGCATTATCCTCGCCGCCGCGCTCTTTGTGCTATATGAGAAAATAATCGGGCTGGGCGAGGCCTACGCCGCCAACGGCACAGCGCAAATATGGCTCGCGCTTTGGACCCCCTTCGCCGCGCTGGGCCTAAGCGGCTGGCTCTTCATGCACTATAAAATACCCGAAAAGTTAAAAACTACCGAGACAACGCTATGAACATTTTTTCACGTTATATTTTAACAATGTTCACCCGCACGGCGCTCACCATGCTCGCCGCCCTCACCGCCGTTTTCCTCGTCTTCGACATCCTCTCAAACGCCGGAGACATAACAACAAACAGCAACAACGCCCTAAAAACCCTGCTTGATTATATAAGCCTGCGCCTTCCCGGCACGTTCATCCTCATCATGCCCATAGCCGCGCTTCTAAGCGCCATGATTACCATGCATAAAATGGCCCGCAGCCGCGAAATGATAGCCGCGTTCAGCGCAGGCTTCACAATCTACCGCGTCGCCCTCATCCTGAGCGCCGGGGCACTTTTCCTCAGCCTCGTCCAGTTCGTCCTTGCCGAAACCGCCCTGAGCGCCACCTCAACCCGCCTCCGCCTCTGGGCTGCGCAAGACTACGCCAAAACGCCCCCCAAAGCCCCCGAAACCAACAAAACAACATGGGCCGCCGCCGGGGATTATATCCTGCACTACGAAACCGCCAGCCCCGACGGACACACCCTCACAAATCCCCTTCTCATCCACAGAACAAAAACCGGCCTCATTGACGATTACACCCGCGCCCGGCGCGCATTTTACGACGGCGAGGCATGGCAACTGCTCGACAGCGCCGGAAAATCGGTAAAAATAAACATCCCCCTCCACCCCGACGATTTCTCCATCCCCGCCCAAACCTACGAAGAAATCCGCCTGACACAGCTATGGCCGCTTGTCTTCTCCTCCGGCCAAACAACGCCTCTGCACACCCTCTGGCTCCAGCGCAAATTCGCCCAGCCCCTAAGCATCATCGTCATGGCCCTGCTCGCCGCCCCGCTCGGACTGTTCATGGCCCGCCAATATAACCCGCTCCTCACCCATTTCAGCTTCCTCATGGCCGGGTTCTCATTCTTCATCATGGAAAAGCTCCTGCTCTCCATGGGCGAAAGCGCCGCCCTGCCGGCATTTTTAGCCGTATGGTCGCCACTCTTGATCTTCACGGCAATGAGCCTATGGTTTATGCTCTATAAACAGGAATAAGGAATACCAAAGACATGAATTTCGGCTTTTGGAACCATAACTACCGGCTCGACAAAATGGGGCTGAAAGACCTATGGATTGCATATTTCATGCACTACACCATACAGGCCTACCTGCTCCTCGCCGCCATAAGCCTTACCCTCGCATGGAAAGCCGCCACCACAGCGCTCCCCATCGCCCTGTCCATTGCCGCCGCGCTCATTCTCTACCCCTTCATCTGGTACCTGCTCCACCGCTATGTCCTGCATGGCCGCTACCTCTACCGCTCACCCCTCACCGCCAAAGCATGGAAACGCATCCATTTCGACCACCACCGCGACCCGCACGACCTGAACGTCCTCTTCGGCGCGCTCTATACAACCCTGCCCACAATCGCCCTGGCCACCATGCCCGTCGGCTACCTTATCGGCGGCGCAGCCGGGCTTTGGGCCGCCTTCGCCACGGGCCTCATCACCACCTGTTTTTACGAATTCAACCACTGCATCCAGCACCTCAACTACACGCCCAAATGGAAATTCATCCAGACTATCAAGCGTCTGCATTTGCGCCACCATTTCCACGATGAAAACACCAATTTCGGCATCACCAATTTCATGCCCGACCGCCTCTTCGGCACATTCAAACCCAGCGCCAAAGGCCGCCCGCAAAGCGAAACCGTCTTCAATCTCGGCTATACGGGCGAGGAAGTCCGGCGCTACCCGTGGGTTGCCCGCGCCACCGATGACATCGACGAAAACCGCGCCATCACCGAAGGCATAGAGCGCCGCAAACCACAAGATATTGAGGACGCCGCATGATAACGGTCAAACCCGCCGAAAACAAAAAAGCCCTGCGCGATTTTGTGACCCTGCCAACCCGCCTCTACACCGATGACCCGCTCTACAGACCGCAATTAACCATCGAACGGCTGGAACATCTCGGCCCCAAAAACCCGTACTTCAAACACGCTGCCCACCAATTCTTCATCGCCTATGAAAACGGCGCAGCGGTTGGCCGCATAAGCGCCCAAATCGACGACCTCGCCCAAAAAAACGGCCAACCAAAGCTCGGCCATTTCGGCTTCCTCGACGCCGCCAATGAAGAAACCCTAAACGCCCTTCTGACCAAAGCCGAAGAATGGCTCACCACAAGCGGCGCTCAAAAAATCACCGGCCCCTATAGCCTCTCCATCAACGATGAAGCCGGACTGCTTGTTGAAGGCTACGACACACCGCCGCGCATGATGATGAACTACGCCCCGCGCTGGCTCGGCCCCGCGCTGGAAAAAGCGGGCTACAAAAAAGCCAAGAATCTCATCGCCTTTCACATGTGCACAGACACCGCTATTCCCGCAGCCGCCCGCCGCATCGCCGAAAAAACCCAAGACCACCCCGGTATCCGCCTGCGCACGCTCGATAAAACCCACCTGAAGCGCGACCTCGGCATCATCCTCGAAATCTTCAACGAAGCCTGGGCCGGAAACTGGGGCTTCGTCCCCATGACCGCCGATGAAATCACCCACACCGCAAACAATATGAAACCTCTCATAAACCCGGGCCTCGTCCATATCGCGGAAATAGACGGCCACCCCGCCGCCATGATCGTCGCCCTGCCCGATTTAAACGAAGCCCTGCGCGGCCTTGGCGGGCGCCTCCTCCCGCTGGGCTGGGCAAAGCTCCTCTGGCGCCTGAAAGTCAAAGGCGTAAACGGCGCGCGAATATTGCTCATGGGCGTACGCCCGAAACATCAAAACGGCTTCCTCGGCAGCGCCCTTGCCGTCACCCTCATGAACAAACTGCACAAAGCCCTGCGCGCCGAAGGATATAAAGACGCGGAATTATCATGGATACTCGAAGACAACGCCCCCATGATCCGCCTTGTCGAAAACGCAGGCGCAACCCCCTATAAACGCTACCGCATCTACGAAAAAACGCTCACATGACATTAACCGCATTAATCCTCGCCGGAACCCGCCACGGCCAAAACGATCCCGTCGCCAAAACCGCAGGCGTCCCTTACAAAGCACTGGCAGAAATCAACGGAACCCCAATGATCCGGCGCGTCATAACCGCCCTGAAAGAATCCGGCAATATAGACAAAATCACCGTCTCCACCCCTGACGACCTCCCTTTAAATAAAGATATACAGCGCATCTCCTGCGCAAAATCACCGGCACGTAGCGTATTAAATTTTTTAGACACTATAGACGAAAACACACCTTTTTTGCTCACAACCGCCGACCACGCCCTGCTCTCCCCCGCCATAATCAAAAGCTTTTTAAATAAATACGACACGAACCGTTTTGATATAGGCGCGGCCATGCTCCCGCTCGATATTCTGACCCAAAAATACCCCGCCATGCGCCGCACCCGCCTGAAATTCAAAGACGGCAGCTATAAAGCCTGCAACCTCTTTATCTTCCGCAATAAAGCCGCCGCGCAAAATATCCTGCAATTCTGGCTGAACATAGAGGCCCAGCGTAAAAACCCGTGGAAAATGATCCGCGCCCTCGGCCCCGCGCCCCTCCTGCGCTATCTCACCGAGCAACTCAGCCTGCAAGACGCCCTAAGCCACCTTGGCCGTAAAACACAAACCACCCCACAAGCCATCATGCTCGATATTCCCGAAGCAGCCATTGATATCGACAACCCCGCCGATCTCGAATTCGTCCGTAACCTCATTAAAAACGAAAAGATATAAAAACCCCTTGACAAAACAGGAAAAATTTCCTAAGTTTGTACTTACCACAGCGCCACACTTGCACCTTGTTTCAGCAACACCCCCACCCCACCCCTAAAATTGAAGAACGAACTGAACAAAATTGACTTTTTAAAAACAAATCAGTATGTTACAGGACACCCAAAACATCGTACAGACACACGCTCATGAACCGTAAACACCTGCTGTTTTTATTGTTAAGCCTTGGCTTCATCCCCCTCGCCCACGCCGGGGAAACGGGCGATATCACCGGTCTCTGGCTCACAAAAAAGCAGGACGCCGCTGTGCACGTTGAAAAATGCGGGGATGAAATATGCGGCCATATCGCATGGCTGCACGCCGAGGAAACCCCTTATAACATCAACGGCCAACCCCTTTGCCGCACGCAGGTTCTCCACGGGTTTAAAACCAGCAACACAACGAACAATGAATGGACCGGCGGCACAATCTACAAAGCCGACGATAACAAAACCTATAGCGGGAATCTAAAGCTTGTCGATCAAAACACGCTGGAACTGCGCGCCTATATCGGCCTCCCCGCTTTGGGCAAAACAAAAACCCTCACCCGCACATCCGCACAAAACCACCCGCCCTGCACGATCCCGGCACAATACGCCGCCCGAAAACTACAAAACATCGCCCCGGCTTCCGGAAAAAGTTATGACGCGGCCATAGATAACTAGGGTCCATACTCATTGCTTCTATAAAACAAGCGAAAGCGCCGCTTTTTGAGAACCCGAAGCGCAAAAAAGTGGTGCTTGCAGCGTTTTAGAGGAGCAATGAGCATAGACCCTAGGCGTTTAGTCCCAGGGTATGGAGCAATCAGTTACTCTGATGCGATAACGGCAATCCTTTTGCTATCCGCGTGCCCTTCTTCATCCACCACGCGGATCATATGCTGCCCCGGCTGAGGCATCCAGAAGAGAGGGGCATGCGCTTTTGAAACGCCTACGAAAAGATTATTGGCAAACCAATAAAGAGACGCGTGATTTCCAGCGCTTTTCGCCTCCAGAGGAATGCTCAGCTTTTCTTTATCTTTATAGCTATATGCATAAGAAAGATTTTCACGCGGTGATAAAATTTCAGGCGCTTTATCTTTCAGACCCTTCGCAGCGAAAGGGGATTTACCCGGAATAAACCAGCTTTCCTGAGCCAAACCGCAATCTCCGATTTCCCCGGTATCCGGACAAACAGAAACGCGAGAAACATTCAGATTGGCCAGCGCGGGAATAATCATATCTTTTGAAGATTCCCTGTTTTCAACAACCTGCACCAGATCAAAAAACAGCGGTGTGGCCGCCTGTGAACCGATTAACGCAGGATTGGCATGCCCGTCAAAATGCCCCACCCAGACTGCCAAAACATAAGGACCAAACACACCCACCGTCCAGGCATCCCGGAAGCCGTTCGACGTTCCCGTTTTCCAGTAAACCGGCAGATTTTGGCTGCGCACCGTAAACGGCAAAGTGCCGGGCTGAGGCTGCTCCAGCATGCTTAACGTTAAAAGAGCCGATTCCGGGCTAAGCATGGACGGCTTCAATTCCGGCATTTTCTGATTTTTTATAAACTGCAAATCCTTTAAAACACCGCCATTGGCCAGCATGGCGTATAATTTCACAAGATTGCGCATATCAATTTCCGCGCCGCCAACCACAATGGACAGGCCATAATGCCTCCTGTTTCCAGGAAAGTCCGCACCCGCACTTTGTAAAAACCCATAAAGATCAGGCTCGTTTAGCTTTTGCGCCAACGAAATCGCCGGAATATTGCGGCTGAGCACCAGCGCTTCTCTTGCCGGTATTTCACCCACAAACCGCTTGTCGAAATTGCCGGGGCGGTATTCTGCGAAGAACGCCGGGTCATCCTCCAGCAATGTTTCCGGATAAATAAGCCCCTGCTCCAACCCCAGAGCATAGACAAAAGGCTTAAGCGTCGAACCCGGTGAGCGCCGCGCCAATGTGCCGTCAACCTGCCCCTCTATGGCTACATTAAAGAAATCGCTGGAGCCAACAAGCGTCCGCACCTCCATGCTCGGAACATGAACAAGCATGACCGCTGCGTTATCAAGACCATGAAATTTACGGCGATTCAGATAAGACGCGACAATTTGTTCAAACATTTTTTGGGTTTTAAGATCGAGAGTTGTCTGAACAACGCCCTGATTGGCCCGATTGGCTAGGCCGTCAACAAAATGCGGCGCAAGAAACGGCAAGTCATCCCGTCCAAACACCGGAATCTTCATGGCCATCAACGGCGCATACTGCTCCCTGATCTCAAGTGGAAGTTGCTCAAAAAGCCGCGCTCCGGCATTTTGCCATGCGCTGTTATCCCCCTTTAAAGGAAAACGTTTTACAGGGTTTTGCGGAATAACTGCCAAAGCCAGACTTTGCGGCAAGGCAAGATTTTTTGCGTTTGTCTTGAAATAGATCAGGGAAGCTGTGCCTGCTCCATATATATTTGCGCCGTAAGGAGCAAGATTAAGATACGCTTCCAAAATTTCTTTTTTACTGTAATGCGCTTCAAGCCTGAGCGCTCTCACAATCTGGTTGAATTTCCCGCCGACTGTTCTCGTATCCAGACCATCACGCAGCCGCACCAGTTGCATCGTAATGGTTGAACCGCCCATAGAGCGGGAACGGCGCACATAGGTTTCATAAGCGCCGCGCAGGAGGGAAAACGGGTTCACACCGGGATGCGCATAAAAATACCGGTCCTCCTGTAGCAATGTCGCATCTACGAGATCAGAGCTTATATCTTCCAGCTTTGTATAAAGACGGTAACTTTCATCTTGAGCAAGACTCAGGCGCAGTAATTCACCGTTCCGGTCGTAATAAGCCGAAGAGAACGATATATTGTCCAGCAAGGTCGGCTTGGGGGATAATACAAGGTATACAATCACCAATACCGTCATTGCGAGAAGCGCTAGCGACGAAGCAATCCAGAAAGAAAGCCTGTCTTGCCCGTTTTTCTGGATTGCTTCACTCTCGTTGTTCGCTCGTAATGACGATGCCGAAGATTTACGGAGCTTCATCGCGCACCACAATCGTTCCGGCGCGCCCCTTTGCTTTTTTGCTTAGGTCATACATGGCTTCGGCATAGGGCGGCGGCACCTGAAATTCACCCCTGGACACGGCTCGCAGACTATAGCGAAAAACCTGCTCACGCGGAGCAATGTCGGTGAAGATAATGAGCCTGTCTTCGCGACGCTCGACAAATTCAGGAAATAATGTTGATCCCTCATCGCTACCATTTTCCGGTTCGAGCGCAAACCCTGCGGGCAACAAATCGACAAGCGCAACATTTTCGACACGATCATCGCCATGCGCTCTGATCGTGATGGTTGCTTCGACAATATCACCTATATTGACAGGACTATCCAGCGCTTTACCGTCCGATGTTTGGTAGGTTCTTTCGATTTCCATCCCTTCCGATACAAGGCCGTGGGAAAGATCACGACTATAACCTGTCTCGCTGACCGTATAGAAAAAGGCGTCTCCACCACCACCCAAGCCAAGAAAAGATGACTCTCCGCTTTCAATCACAATACGATTGGTGCTTTGAGGGATAGTGCGTTTCGATATTTCTTTATCTGTTTTTAGTGCAGGATTTTTTCCTTGTTCTGTTTCAAAAACGACTTTTAATCCTGAAAGCGCAGCTTGTTGTCCCGCCGCATAATCGCCTAAGGCCTGTATCGCATAAGAGGCCGAAAGCGTATTATAGCGCTGCGTACTGATAAAGTCGGCCAGCTTGAAGACAATATCGCGGTCCAGCGCCGCAAACCGCTCCGGAAAATGGCGGGATAGAATTGAAACATACTGCGCATATTTAACAAAGGAACTGTAATAAGGATTATTCCAGTTGATATTTTTGTAACTAACCTCTCTGGAAAATACGCCTTTTTCAAAACCATCCATGGTTTGCGCCGCCAGTTTCTTCTGCTGCATCATTTCATAAGATGCGGCGATATAAGCGGCAGACAAATCCGTTTTCCAGTTCTCGGTTTTCTTCTCTTCAAAATATTGAAGCCAGTGCAAAATTTCGTTGCTTGTGACCATACCGCTGCGGGTCAGAATATAAATCGCATAGGCTTTGTTCCTGGCATCATCCATAGATTTGATATCCTGATTAGCCCAGTTTCTTAAGTAATTGAATCCGCGCTGCATCATATCGGACGGCACCGGCAAATCGGCGGTATAAGCATCCAGCAGAAAATCCATCGCATAAATTGAAACAAAATCATCGGCTTCATATCCACCGTTCCAGAGAGAAAACCCACCATCTTGCGTTTGCCGCCTGCGCAGCGTTGATACAACCTCTCCGACATTCTTTTTCATTTCGTCTTCGGAAAAAGAAAACTCAGGAAAACTCATAAGGGAAAGCTGCGGATATATGCGGCTGGTGATTTGCTCGGTACAGCCATAAGGAAATCCGTCCAGATAGCGCAAAAGACCGTAAATATAAGCGCTCGGCAGCGGGGAAACGGATAAATTCTTCTCTGCAAATTCCGGATAAAGATGACGCGTCAACGTTACGTCGGCCTTTCCATTTTTTGCATACCCGGCCTGCATCGTTGTTTCTTTAGCCACAGGCGGGCGGATGCTCAACGTGGCTTCGGCACTTTGCCGCACATCACCAATAGATGCATGAACGATCAAACTGGCCGGGCCGAGTGTATCCGTGGCCTCAACCGTAAAAGCAACGCTATATTCCGTCCCTTCTGCTATACTTACATTTTCTGCCGGGGCTTTGATAATATTCAAACCTGCCGAAGGCTCCAGACGCACCGAAAGAAAAGCCTCTGGCCCGGAACCTTTCAGACCGTTGGCAATCGTCACACTGGCTTCGGCCTTATCCCCCGGTGCCAGAAAAATCGGCATATTCGGCGTGATAACAATATCCGAACGCACGCTCATATCCTTTTCCGCAGCTCCGACATGCCCCGCGCCAACAGCAACAGCCATCACCCGCAACTCGCCGTTAAAATGACCCGGCGGCGTAAAGCTCAGGGTTTTTTCTTCTCTATCAAGATCAACAATGCCCGACCAGTAAACAGCAGGAGCCAGTATTTTACGGCGAAACGGGTTAAGATGCTTGCCAAGCACGGCCTCTTCCAGCGCAGCGCCGCCGCCATCCGCTGACAAAGCTTTGATAAGTTCGTAATCCGGCATCAGCAAATCCAGCATTTGCGAGGTCTGCACTTGCAGGGCACGGTTCAGTAGGAAATAATCAACCGGGCTGGGCGTCTTATATTTCGCCACCTGCAAGATACCTTCATCAACGGCGAATATGATCGCCTTGCCCTTTTGATTGCCCTTGTATTTTATTTCAAACGCCTCGCCGGGTTTTGCCGTTTCCGGCACATTCAGGTCAATCGAAATAGAACGACTCTCTGTTCCCGCCGTAAAAGGAACAATCGCATTGCTTAAGGGGCTTAAGTAAATTTCACGCGAATTAATGTCCCTGACAAACGCAACATTCACATAGCCTTTTCCGGAGAAATTTTTGGGAATTTCAATTGATTCCAGCGTTTCCATCTTATCCGTGCGAAACCATTTATAGGCCAGAATATGATCGCTTTCGAGCGTAATCAGCCCCGCCCCGGTATAAGGAGCGGTAATATTCAGTTCTATCGTTTCACCCGCCTCGTAATCGGATTTGTTGGTTTTGAGCTTCAGGACAGCCTCACGATCTTGCCCGCTTTTGCGCTGACCTTCCCCGGCGATGGAAAAGGGAATATCAGCGACAATCAAGCCTTCTGCTGTCTTAAGCCTGTAGATATAATCGCCAAGATCGTTCGAGGGAAGCACAAGCGCTATGCCGTCTTGAGAAATCGAGAAACCCTGCGTTTTGATGGTTTCTTCTTTGGGCACAGATTCATAGACGTAAGAACCGTCATTGCGTTTAATCAACGTGGAAATATAAGTTTTTTTAACCAGATCCAGAGAAAGGTCGTTTACGTCTACCGGAGACAACTCCGGGTTTAAGGCTTGTAAATGAATCTGATAGTCTTTCCCCTTGCTCAAATATCCCAGATTGGCCTCTGCATGATAACCGATCACATAGTCCATCGGCGAAACCAGCGCCGTGCTGTAAGCGCTCACACCTTTTCCGCTGCCTGCCTCATAGCCGGTCGTTTCCAGATTAAGGCTATAAGTCGCCTTTTCCTGTCGTTCCAGTTTTAAGGGCAGTTCCGCATAACCGTTCTGATCGGTTTTCACACCCGGCAGATCATAGTGAATACTGCGCGCTTTGGCGGCATAAGGATCGTAAAAATGATAATCCGGGTATTGTTTAAACGACAGGCGCGCCGGGTTGAGGGTCACGCCGGCTTTAACCTGCCGCTCAGAGGCCGGTGTGCCGTAAAGATTCTTAAGATCAACACTGGCTTTAAGGTCATCGGGTTTTAACCAGCCTGTATCCTCGCTAACGCTTTTGCCATTTTGAATAAATTCAGTTTTAATTTTCAACCGGTCCGGCATGAACTCCTCAACCCGGACGGATGTACTGCCCAGCAAGCTTCCTTGTTTGCCGTCATTTGAGATATAAAGATTGACGATATAGACCCCGGTCGGCCAGGCTTCACCTGTTTCAAGCATGACTTCCTCCAGTCCGGGTGCGGAAAAATTCACTGAATTCTCCAAGGCAACACGCCCGCGTGGATCGGTAATCACAACTTTCAGCGGCAATGCGGGCGGCAGGGGCTGCCAATCCGCATTCTTCACAATCATACCGACATGAACCGTTTCACCGGGTCTGTAAATACCGCGATCACTAAACAAAAAGGCATTCAGACCGTCCGCAGCAATGCGCGTTCCACCAACATCAAAACGGGATGTGTTGAGTACACGGTCGCGGCGATCATAAGGAATGAAAGCGTAATCATCGCCTTTTTGCGCAACGATTGCGACCGGCTGGCGATCCGCCTCATACCCGGCGAAATCCGGCAAGGTTATATGTCCGTCTTTATCCGTCTGCCCTGTAAAAACCTGTAACCCATTTTGCCCCAGCACTGAAACATCCGCCTTTGCAACAGGATACCCGGTCTGAAAAGAGGTCAGAAAAACATCACGGCTTGCATCGGCGTTCTGTTTGACCAGCAAGCCCATATCCGTGACCAGAACAAATCTTTGCGCCGCGACGCCGACGGATTTGCCGTCTTTGAGGCCCTCAATATTCAAAAGGAAAATGCCTTTGCGCCCGTCTTTCAGATAAGGCGCAAAATCAAAGGCGGCATATTGCGATGCATAAGGGTCAATATAAGCCATCTTCACATCTTTTTCATCCATGCGGGTGATATCTTTTTTGTCAAACGTCCAGTGTTTGAAAGAAGGATTTCTGATATCGCCTTGTGTTTGGGAAATAAAATGCTGCAAGGCTTCCGGCAAAATCTGTGCAACTTCCACCTTGAGCTTGTCCGTTCCACGCGCATGCAAAGAAAGTTTTTTCGCACCGCTCAGCGTCAGGATGCTGCCATCCTGCATAATTTCAATATCATTGGGAATCGCCGGAACCTGTATAATGTTCTCGTATTTCTTTTCCAGCGTATAACCGCCAAAAGCTTCCAGCCCTTGACCCACCGTAACATAAAGATAGCGGCCCTGTGGCGCTTTAAAGCCAAACCCGAACCGGGTGGTGTCGCCCGCACCGTTCGGCATGGCCTGTAAGGAAAGCTGCTCCGCTTTTTCAAGAATCGCAGGCGTAACTTCATTTGCCGCCTGCCAGCGATACGGCTCATCGGATTGCCCCTCTTTGGATCGGCCCATAACCGGATGTTCAAAAGGTAAAAGATAAACCCTCGTTTTTTCCACTAACGCGGCAGGCTTTGCCTTCACATTGGTTTCAAAGGATAAAACTTGCTCCGGTGCGCCGTTTTCACTGCGCGCGATGACAGCGGAAGACTCCTGAAAAGCCAGATAACTGGTTAGACTTGGAACACGGGCGCGCTCTTTAAAAGCTTTGCTGGATAATTGCCCGCCAAATTCAGGCTTTACACCGGGAGAGATTTCCAATTGCAAATACCGGTCCTTACCGGGCAGTTTTTTGATTGGAACAGAGAGATTTGCACTCATCTGATCCGCTCCGAATTGAATGTCATAAGGCAATGATTTCTCTGACGAAGATAGCTTTCCCCCGCTTTCCTCTTCCAGAGTCAAACGAAGGCGCTCCTCCAGCGTTTCCGGCAAAGCCGGATAATTCATATCGAAACGCGCGGCGACCAGTTTGCGCTGAGGATCATCCGGATCCTGCATATAGGCCATATCGGTAATATTAACGCTAAGCGGGCGCGACCGGATATTGAGCGTGACTTTGCGCGCACCTTTTGGAAAAACAACGCGCTCAGGCACACGCAGCCCGTCAAGGTTAACATTAACAACATAATTTTGATCCGCCAGCCAATATTCCGATGGCGTAAATGTGAGGATGTAATCATTATCCCAGCGCCATTCCCCTTTGATTGGTGGAGACATTGACACACCCTGAACAGCCCTTTTTCCATCCATGCCAAGGCGTGGCCTGCATCCCGGATAGTAGTTATTTCCGTAGTAAGCGCGGCAACGCTCTCTGTCCGTTCTAAAACTGAACAACCCTCGCCTATAAGGCGAGGGGTTAGTTAGGGGTCGATTGTAAATCGACTGTCCTCTACCGGCTCCCCTTCTTGTTCCTCGATATATTTCTGGATCATCTCATCTGTGATATTTCCGGAACTGATAGCGCAGTACCCACGCGCCCAGAAATGTCTGCCCCAGAACTGCTTGCGCAAATGCGCAAACTCAGAAGTAAAATCCGCGAGCTTATGCCTTTGAGCCATTGCACGATCTGACTTATATTCTGCGTCGGACGATAGCCAATAAACATGTGCACATGATCGCTCGCGACCTTCCCGGTTATAATCTCAAGCTCGTGCTCCATGGCTATCTGGCGCAGAACATCTCTGGTGCGCACCGCCACCTCGCCTGTCATCACCCTCTTCCGGTACTTTGGAACCCAGATCAGGTGCACTTTTAAATCCGTCTTCGTGTGGCTGCCTATCGTATAACGTCGCATAGCGACAGGTATAAACTTCTCTTCGCCTGAAGGCGAGGGATTTTAACCATCCCCGATGGGGACATTAAAGCTTATGCTGTTCTTGTTTTCCGCATCGTTATAATGTGAAGGAACTTCAAGAAATACGGGATCATCAATCTGACCTTCAATGGGAGACTGCGCAAAGGCCTGAGAAGTTATTAAAAACCCGGAACATAAAATACATATAAGCGCTCTCAGCATAGCCTGCCCCTCAATCCTTAAAATATAGTCGTTTCAGTTAAGAATAGGACAGGAAGCGAGAATGACCGGCTTTTTCAAAATCAAACGTAAGCGTATTCAGGTATACGTGCGGCTTGATTTTGAAAAAACGGCTTCATTCGCAGCGCTGTCCTATTCTTAAATGGAATGACTATACTTGGTATGCCTGTATCTTAATGATGTATTTTTTATGTTCAAGCTGTGATTTTTAGAAGATATTGCGGGCATATAGCCGTTTCATATCAGGAACCGTACAGGATCGCCCAGCGTAATTTCAATCTTGCCGGGTTCTTGCATTTCTCCATCCAGCACCCAAGGATCTTCGATTTCAATGCTCAGAACGCTTGTCTGCTCACGTTTTAAATGACGGTCATCGTTCATGTAGAGCATGCCGATTTGGTTATCGCTTGCGGGTGATTTTATACTGGGGATGAGTTTTTCTAATGTGGTGAGCGCCATGAAAATTTGGCTTTCATCTTTGTTTCCTGTCTTGACCGAGACAGGTTTTAAGAGTTCGTCGCTGTTTAAGTCACGTTTTAATTTTAAACGCAGAAGCACGCCGCCTAGCGTTAACATTTCGCTGAACGGGCCGTTTAGGCCTCTTTTATGCAGGTGCTTACGCGTTTTCAAAATAACGCGCGGGATGGCCCCTGTGCCGAGGAAGAAGCCGTAGAGCGGCGCGGTTTCGGGATTTGTACGCCGTATTTTCAGCGGGCTTCGGGTGATTTCGCGCAAGTTCCCATTGATGATTTTTTTCAGCGCGATATGGGGTTTGTCTTTCATTCCCACATCGCGGTGGATGAGGTTGGTCGTGCCGCCCATGAGCAGGATGAGGGCGGGCGCGGTTTTGAAGATTTTTTTGTTTTGTATGAGAGTGATGATGAGATCGACTGTGCCGTCGCCCGCATTTATGATGAGGGTTTCCGGGGCGCTTTGGCTGAGGGTTTTGAGCGCATTTTCTATTTCTTCAGGCGTAGAAGCCTTGACATGGGGGAGGTTGTAGCGGGCCGCTTCAGCGTCAAACGCGCTCATGCCTTTACGCGCATTATAACCGCTTTCGGGGTTGCTGATGATCGTTATGCGCTTAGCCATGAGGTCACATTTTTTCCGCGTATATGAGCGATTTCCGCCTGCAACGTTTGCACGATATGGATAGGAACGGACAGGACGGTCCATATGATAACGGCGAGCAATCCTAAATCAGGACGTCCGACGAGCCATGAGAGGGTCAGAAAGATCATGTTCGGGTTGCGGCGGGCGACGATGAGGCGAAAAAAGGAGTCAAAGCGCCGCCAGACGTGGATATGGAAGCCGAAACGCCATATGAAATAGCCCTCGATGAGGCGTCCGCCGATATAGCTGAGAAATATTATCCAAATGATGGTTTCAAGCCCAAAGACCATATATCCATGCGCTTCCAGTCCAAAAATCCATGCGATATACCAAAATGGCGGGTGGAGGAGGTCTATGCCGTGATCGAAGATATTGCCCCATTTCGATGAGGTCAGGGTGCAGCGGGCCAGCTTGCCGTCAACAGTGTCGAGGAATGTCATGATCCAGCCCGCGAGCAGTCCCCAGCCGTAATGCCCTTCCCAAAACAGCCAGAGGGTCAGCAGGGTCAGGATTGCGCCGACGGATGTAACCATGTTGGGAGAGATGTTGAGCTTCGCGCAAAACCGCGTGGCGTGGTAGGCGGGAACGGGCCAGAGATATTTGGTGATAAGGTCTGTGACGCCTTTATAGGAAGCGAGGTAGAGTTTCCATTCAATGTCTTTTGCGTTGTGTTTATTGACGATGTGACATTGCGGCGGAGCAGTCTTGCGCAGCATAAGGTTATAAGCGCCCCCAGCCTCGGCGGGCGTAAGGGTTTGTGTGTTTTCCGGCGGCTTGCCGCTATTGCCGGTCAGCCAGTTTTCGGCGTTCTCCGTTTGGCTTGCCGGGACATGGGCAGCGAGGGGTTCTTTGTTTTCATTGATGAGCAAGGTTCCGGACTTTTCTGTTAACCCCTTTAAAACTGCGGTATCATACACGGTGTCGGCGCGGAGCAGGAGTTGGCCGGGAGGCGCAAGCTTTGCTTTGTCGATTTGTCGGCAGGTTCTGTCTTCAACATTTAAACCCCAGATTTGCGGAATGTCCTGTGCGGGGATTATGCGGATATTTGTGTGCGGTGTTGACAAGCGTGCGCTCCTGCTATTTTTGTAATGCTATGTTTCGTTTCGCCCATATTTCGGATATTCACATGCCGCCGCTGCCGCGGGTCGCGCCGCATGATCTGCTCAACAAAAGAGTTTTAGGCTATTTGTCTTGGCATCGCAACCGCAAGTACCGGCACCGGGCTGTTGTGTTGGAGGCCTTGGCGCGGGATTTGAAGGCGCAAGCGCCGGATCATATCTGTGTGACCGGGGATTTGACGAATATCGCTCTGCCCGGTGAGTTTGAGCATAGCGTGGAGTGGCTTGGCGGGCTTGGCCCGGCTGAGCGGGTGAGTGTTATTCCCGGTAATCACGATGCGTATATACCGGAAGGATTGCGGTCGGTTGATGCGCATTGGAAGCCGTGGATGGGCGATGGCTTTCCTTATGTTCACCGGCGCGGGCTGGTGGCGTTTATCGGCGTTTCCAGTGCGATTGCGACAGGGCCGTTTATGGCTTATGGCCGGGTTGGCGATGCGCAACTTGTAAGGCTTCAAGCGGTTTTGACGGATTTGAAAGCGGAAGGGCTACAGCGCGTTATTATGATTCATCATCCGCCGCAGGAGGGCGTTTCGGGTTGGCGCAAGGGTTTGCATGATCGGGCGGCGTTTCGCGCGGTGATCGCGCGAGCCGGGGCGGAAGGCATTTTACACGGGCATCTTCATCACCCGGTTTATGCGGAATTTGACGGGCCGGACGGACGCAGCGTTCCGGTTTACGGGGCCGGGTCGGCTTCGGTTTTTCATGAAAGCCCGCGAAAAGCGGCGCATTATCATGTGTTTGAGTGCGGTGAAAACGCTTTACAGGTCAGCCATCGTTATTATGATGCGGGCAAAAGTGAATTTGTAACTCTTGAGCAGGGCGAGGCGAGGGACAGGATATGAAGGCGATTATTCTTAGTGCAGGACAGGGAAGCCGGTTGTTGCCCCACACACAGGCGCTTCCCAAATGTCTGCTTCCCGTCAGTGGCGATATTACGCTTTTGGGCTGGCAATTGACGCAGCTTGAGACGGCAGGAGTATCCGAAGCGGTTGTTGTGAGCGGGTTTTATGCTGAAAAGGTAGAAGCAGAACTGGCGGCGCACAGCCTGCCGACACGCAGCGTTTTTAACCCGTTTTATAAGGTTGCGGATAATCTGGGGTCTGTGTGGATGGCTCGTGAAGAGATGGGTGAGAATTTTATCCTGATTAACGGCGATACGCTGTTTACGGCGGAGGTGGTAGAAAGCCTTATGGAGAGCGCTGAAAATGATAGCGTTACGGTGACGATTTCGCGTAAGGATATTTTCGATGATGACGATATGAAGGTTGTGGAAAGCCGCGGGCGCTTGCTGGAGATTGGCAAGCGGCTACAGCGGGCGGATGTGAATGCGGAATCTATCGGGATGATTGCATTTCGCGGGCGCGGGGCGGAGATGTTTCGCGACACGGTTGAGGCGCAGATGCGCGATCAGGCGTCTTTGAAGAATTATTATCTCTCGATTATTGACGAATTGGCCAAGCGTGAGGTGATTAGCGTGGCGGAAGCAGCGCAGAATGCGTGGTGTGAGGTTGACTTTCCGGTTGATTATGAACGGGCAAAAAAGATGGTAGCGACGTGGCATGGTTTACAGAAAGCCGCATCGGCTTAAGCTTATTGCTCCATGTTTTTTAACCGTTCTTTGTGTGAACCATAGCTCACCCCATATAAAGGTGTTTCAAAAGAAAACTTTGAGCTATTCTTGAGAGAGTACAAATGGAGACTAAACAACCCATCTCCACAAACGAGTTTAAATAAGCTTAAACAATGGGTTAGAATCCGTATGAGTTGGTCGTCTGGTACAAACCCCCTATGTAAATGAAACAGCTTATCGAACTCATCAAAACCGAAACGACCACCCCGCCGCCCGAAGCGGTGCAAAAGCTCACCGCCGCCATAACCAAACGCGGCCATGTCAGCGCGATATTATTCTACGGCTCCGGCCTCTGGAAAGCCGCAGAGGACGACACAATCTATGATTTCTACGTCCTCGTTGACCACTTCCGCGATTTTGACTCCCGCGCCCTGCCCACAATCCTCGGCTCGACCCTTCCCCCCAATGTTTATTACATGGAACTTAAAGACGGCGAAAAAACCCTGCGTTGCAAATATGCCGTAATGCGCATGGATCAATTTGTAAAAGCCGCAAAAGGCCGCAGTTCCACCCCGCAAATCTGGGCGCGTTTTGCACAACCCTGCCGCATCACCTACGCCCGCGATGACGCCGCCGCGCAAAGCACCCTCGAAGCCCTGGCGCACTGCACCCTCACCTTCCACCGCAAAACACTGCCTTTAACGCCGAAAAATGCGCCTGCGCGCGAAATATGGCTGCGCGGCCTGCGCGAAACCTATAGTGCAGAACTGCGCAGTGAACGCCCGGAAAGAACGCAGGCACTCTTCGATGCCAATGCGCAAAGCTTTACAGCCCGCACAGAAGCAGCTATTGCCCTGCTCCCGAACATCCCGCGCAATTCAACCGCCGCGCGGATTACGGGCCGCATAAAACGCCCGTTCCAAAAATCCGTTACATTCCTGCGCCTTATGAAAGCTACTCTTACCTTCGAAAACGGCGTAGACTATGCGCTATGGAAGATTGAACGTCAAAGCGGCGTACACATGGAAGCCACAAACCTCCAGCGCCGCTACCCCCTCATCGCCGCATGGCCTTTGGTATGGAAGCTCTGGCGCAAAGGCGCGTTTCGTTAGGGTATTAGACACTGTTAGCAAATAAAGAGAAATGTGCCGAAAATGACAGTTTTCGAGAACCGGAAGCGCAGAAAACTGTCATTTGCAGGCCATTTATCAAAATTTGCTAACAGTGTCTACTCCGCCGCCAGCTTCTTCGCCGACGGATACAGCTCATCATAAAGAGCCGCAAACGCCTCCAAAACTGCCTCAAGCTGCGCCTTCGTATGCCCGGCGCTCACCGAACAACGGAGCAGACAAACTCCCTCGGGCGTCGCCGGCGGAAGCGCCAAATTCACGTAAACTCCGTTTTCCAGCAAACTATTCCACGCCCGCAAACCTTCCGGCAAACTCGGCATATAAATCCCGATCACCGGGCTTTTATCCGGCCCAATATCAAAACCGAGTGTCTTCAACCCGTCATAAATAATATCCGTATTCTCCCAAAGCGCCTTCCGCAAGCCCGGCTCATTTTGAATTCGCCCCAATGTCTGCGCCGCCGAGGCAACCACCGATGGCGGCAGAGAAGCGGTAAACAAATACGCCCGCGCGGCCAACCGGATCATGTCAAGCTCCGGATGATTAGACACACAAAAACCGCCAATCGTCCCCACGCTTTTTGAAAACGTGCCAAGGATAAAATCAACCTGATCCTCAACCCCTTGCTCTTCCGCCAGCCCGCGCCCGTTCGCACCAAGCACGCCAAGAGAATGCGCCTCATCCACCATAAGATACGCACCGTATTGTTTTGCAGCGGCGGCAATGTCCTTCAAAGGCGCGCGATCCCCGCGCATAGAAAATATCCCCTCGGTAATCACCAGCTTGCACGCATCTTCCGGCAAGCGCCGCAAACGCTTCGCCAAATCCTCCGCATCATTATGGCGAAAATGCAAAATCGTCGCATGGCTGAGATTACAGCCGTCGTAAATGCTGGCATGGCTTTCGGAATCGATCAGAATATAATCGTCTTTACCCGCAATCGCGGAGATAAAACCGACATTCGCCTGATACCCGGTCGTAAACAAAACCGCCTTGTCCCGGCCATAGAATTCCGCAATCACATTTTCCAAATCCTGATGCCCGGCATAGCTGCCATTGGCCGCGCGCGAACCCGTCGTCCCCGTCCCGCAAGCCTGCGTCGCCGCGCAAGCCGCTTCAATCGCATCACCGTCAAATGTCAGGCCGAGATAATTATTCGACCCCATCAAAACGCAATCGCGCCCGCGAATTTTCGCCCGCGCCCCGGCGGAAATCTCCTCAATCCGTACAGCCAGCGGGTCGGAACCCGCTTCCTCGACAATGGAATCATGCAGCGCCTTGATATGATTAAACTTCCGAAAAATATCAGGCACGCTCTTGCCTTTCACCGGCAAGGCGCTGCACAAGTGCTGCCAGCTCTCCAATTTTATGAATATCCGCCAGAACATTCAGCGGGATGGAAATATCGAATTTCTCCTCAAGCGCAAAAACCAGATCCATAACCGCCACAGAATCAACAGCAATATCGGCAGTCATGTCGGTTTCCGCCCCCAAATCCTGCGCAGCTTCAACCTGCGTAGAAAGCTCTTCACAGATAAAGGCAACGATATCGTCTATATCTTCCATCACTGACCTTTCAATAACCCTTCTTCCCTGTACCAGCCTATCGTGTGCACAATGCCTTCGTCAAAACCAACTTGCGGCACAAAGCCAAAGTCTTCCTCTGCATGATGATCCCGGCAAACCCAATCAGGGTGAAACAACTCACATAGCTTGTCCGGCGTTAAAAACAATGTCCTCCCGGACAATATACAGACCATCTTTGCAATATACGCTCCCATGATTATCAAAAAACGCGGCGGCGTAAAGATGAAAACCCTTATGTCCATAACTTTTGCAGCCCTTTCGAGCAGACTCTGCCACGTATAACCGCCTTTTTGACCGTCATCAAGCTCATAAACCCGCCCGCGCCCCGCGCCGGAAAACACCCAACAACACACCGCCCGCGCCAGATCACCCACATACAAAACAGAAACCCGCGCCGCCTTGCCGCCCAAAAGAAGCCCGGTGCGCATCTGCAATAAACGCATAAGCGGCAAAAGCTGCACATCACCAGGACCGTAAACCGCAGGCGGACGAATAATATCCCACGCCTTAATCCCGCTTTCCCGTAAGACCTCCTCACCTTCGCGCTTGCTCGCCGCATAAGGGGAAAGACCCGCCTCCCGCGCCGCCAAAGACGAGATATAAAGAAAACGCTCCACACCCGCGCTCTTGGCCGCCTCAACAATATTCCGCGTCCCCTTCGCATTCACTTCAAAAAACCCGGCCCGGTCCCGCGCCATAACCGCACCGCCGCAATGAACAACGCACTCCGCGCCCTCCACCAGCCGGGCCAAAGACGCCGGATCAGACAAAGACCCTGCTATCACCTCTAAATTCCCATGCTCTGAAAGTTTTGTGCGGCGCTGTAAAGCACGAACGCGAAAGCCCGCATCCAAAAGCTGGCGTAAAATACGCGAACCGACAAATCCCGACGCGCCTGTTAAGGCAACAACGCTACCCGCCGCCGCAACCTTACACTCTGCTTTATCATCCGCCGTCATAATCCCCGGCCAGCCACGATCTTTTCGCCTTCGCCCGGCGAAGCTTCCCCGAAGTCGTAAAAGGCAGGCTACGCTGCGGAATAAGCTCCACCCGGCAGTCAACACCGGTATTCTTTAAAATAGCCGCCCGCGTTTCTTTTTTAAGCTGCTCGCGCGCCGCTTCATCCGCAATCCGGCACTGAACGAGAATCACCGCCTCCTCTTTATCATCCGGGCCAAGCGCGCCAAACGCCGCCGTATCGCGGCTGCGCAGCGCATCCACATGCTGCTCCGCATGCCACTCAAGGTCCTGTGGCCAAATATTGCGCCCGCTGATGATAATCATATCTTTGCGCCGCCCGGTAATGTATAAAGTGCCGTCAACCACATACCCCATATCCCCGGTATCCAGCCAGCCCTCGCCATCCATACACTCATCCGTAGCTTTCTCATTCTGATGATAACCGCTCATCAGGCTCGGCCCCTGAACAAACACCCCGCCGATCTGCCGCTCATCCAGCCGCACGCCGTTTTCATCACGAATTTCCATCTTGTAACCGGGCATTGGCTTCCCGCAGGACGCAATCGCCCGCACAATGGACGTATCCGGCTTACCGTCACGAACCTCGCAAATCTTCGCCAAAGCCTCATCCGTAAGCGCTTTCTTGTCGATATAATCGACCGTAACACCGCAGCCCAGCGGCTGAAAACTAAACGCCAGCGTCGCCTCAGCCAAACCGTAGCTGGGAACAAAAGCTTCACCCTTAAATCCGTAAGCGGAAAACGTATCTGCAAAGCACTCCATCACATCGCTCTGGATCATATCCCCGCCAATCCCCGCAACGCGCCAGCTTGACAAATCAAGCTCATCCTCGCTCTTACCTTTCATCCGCCGCGCACAAACATCATATCCGAAGGTCGGACTAAAACTGATCGTACATTGATGATCCGAAATCATCCGCAACCACTGCGCCGGACGCCGCGCAAAGGAATCCGTATACAGATAATCAATGGTAAGCTGGCACGTAATCGGCACAATCATGCACCCGACCAGCCCCATATCATGGTAAAACGGCAACCACGATGCCACCCGGTCTTTGTTCGTAAAACCAAGCGCATCGCACGATATCGACCGCGCATTCGCCATCACCGCCCTCTGGCTAATCTCAATCCCCAGCGGATGACGCGTGCTGCCCGATGAAAACTGAATATGACTGATTTCATGTGCCTCCAGAGGCTTAAGCGCCTCTTCCGAAACCGGCCTGTCCGCGAGCGCCGCCAATGTCGTAATAATCTCAACATTCGTCCCCTCCGCCGCGCGCGAAAGAGAATCAAGCGATGAAGCCGGTCCAAGCGCAAGGCTCGCCTCAGAACTATTCAAAACCTTTTTAAGCTGTCCCTCATAGCCCTGCCGCCCGCCAAGCCCGGTGATAACCGGCAAGGGCACAGCCACCATTCCCGCATATTGGCACGCAAAAAACGCGCGAATAAAATCGGGATGCATATCCGCCACAATCCCCACGCGCTCCCCACGCGAAAGCCCAAGCCCCAAAAACTTTTTGGCCAAAATCCGGGCATCATGCCGAAGCGCCGCATAATTCAGAGCATGCTCATGCCCTCCGCGCACATCATAAAAATTAAGCCCCGTTTTGGCCAGCGCCGCATAATCGAGCGCCTCGCACAAGCTGCCAAAATCTGCCCGGCGCAGTGGAAAAGCCGCATCAGGATGCCCTTGCGGCGCTTCCGCCAAAAAGCTTAAATCTTCTATATCAGCCTTCAAACCTGCATTCAGGGAGTGGGCTTCCATACGCGCTCCATTTTTCATTCTATCATTCCGTTACCCTGCAAAAACGTCCGCTTCACTGTAACTCCGGGAAAACCCGCCTAAGGGTTACAATCCAAACACCGTTTTGTACGTTACTTACAGCCCGTTCGTCAATGTCAAGCGCGGCAAAAGCCTAGCCTAAAGCTAAAAAAATCCCTTATCCTTGGGGAGAAGATAAGGGATAAGGGAGCTTGGGGCTCTTTAAACTCTAAAAATTCAAGAAAACCTTACGAAACCGCACATTTCAAAGCTTCTTAAATCAAACACACATCCTCAAACAACAACCGCTTGTCCTTATTGACAGACTTGCTTCGGTTTTTTATTACTGACACACTGTCAGTATCAATATTATTGACTTACTGACACCTTGTCAATACACTTTCTTTAAATATATTTTCTTCAAAAAATTCAAAGATATATGAGCAAGCGCCCCGGCACAAACAAAGAAAACCTCGAAGAAACAAACCGCATATTTCTTGATATCGCGCGCAAAGAATTCTGCACACACGGCTACGCCGGAGCCTCAACCAGCCGAATCGTCGAACAATCCGGCATGGCCCGCGGCTCCCTCTATTATCATTTTGGTGACAAAAACGGTCTGTTCCGGGCCGTATACGAACAGACCATGGAAAAAACCCTGACGCATATCGGCAAAATAATGGACACTGAAACCGATCCGTGGAAAGCCTTCATCTCCGGTTCAAATGCCTTTCTTGATTTATGCATGACGGACGAATTCCGAAAAATTGTCCTGATTGAATCTCAGGCCGCTATAAATTTCAAAGACCGCATGGCCATTCTGGAAAAAACTTTTTTAGGCAAAATGCGCTCCCTCATGCCCGCACTATTGGAACGCGGATATTTTCCCGGCCACACCACCGACACGATCACAATCTTTATTTTCGGGATTCTCGGCGAAATAGGCCGGGCGTTCGATTCCAGCAAAAATATCAAATGGGACCGTGAAACCTATGGCACCGCCTACGAACAAAGCCTCTCCAAAATGATTTGACTATCTCCACCCTAAAGTCAAATCTCACAGCCTTTATCCATTCTGAAGCACGTCTTTTTGCTCCGCCCTGAGCCGCATAATCTCACCGCGAAGCAACGCTTCACGCTCCTGCAAAGCGCCGTCCTCAAATAAAACCCGTCCATTATCCGCATCCACGCTCAGCACTTCGCTATGCTCCGCGTAGAATTCGATAAGCTTAAGCTGCGCCATAAGGACATCCTGCTCCGTAGCAAAAAACGCCCCGTATTTTTCTATATTCTCATCTCGAACCTCAACCCAGCTCTGACGCACATTCTCACGCGCTTCCCCCTCAAGCTGCCCGATAAGGTCCTGAATGTCAGCATCAGCCTGCTCAAAAATGTTCATAATATCATCCATCTGCAACTGCAAAGACATCACCGTACTCTCCGCCAGCCGCGCATTTTCCCGGATATATTCAGGCTCAGTCAAATTCAAAGGCTTGCCAAGCTCGTTCAAAACCCCGCGATTCTGCTTATAAGCCTGAGCTTTCTCATAAACATCAGAAAGAAACTGATTCAGAAAATCCTCAAACTCCTGCAAAAGTACCTGCTCTTCCTCCTTTGCCCGCGCCGCTTCGGCCTGTTCTTCTGCCAGAACTTGCGCCACTTCCGCCTGTTTTTGCAGGTTATTCTGATACAGAATATACCCGCCCCCCGACAAAACAATCAGCAAAGCAACAACCAACAACACATTCCAGGTAGCAATATTCACAGATCAATCCCTTCCAACGTTTCCTTCAAAGCCTCCGCCGCACGCGCCAAAGCCGTATTCCAATCCTCACTCGCTCCGTCATCCGCGCCATCAGACACGTACTTAAAACATATAAACGGAATATCCTCGCGCTGGCAAATTAAAGCCAAAGCATACGCCTCCATGTCCACAACGTCAAAGTCGTTCGCCTCTTCGGAAACATCAAAACTGTCCCCCGTACCGCACACCCCGCCAGGCAAATGCGCAAAACGCCGCCCGTATTCGAGGATCTTCGGATCATCCGAAAACGGCGTCTGAAATTTCTCAAACCCCAAAACACTCACATCCATATCACGCTGCACAAACTTCGCCGGATTAATAACCTGCCCGCCCGCATGTCTGCGGCTTCCCGCCGTCCCCAAATTCACCACCAGTTCGGGACGGCGCTCACCAATCCGCCGGGCCAGAGCATACGCCGCATTCACCTTACCGATTTGCGTGTGCAAAACGTCATAACCGCCGAAAATATCGCGCGATTCTTCAGGCATGGCAAAAACGAGAAGTGGTTTCATACCAGATGATTAACACGAAGGGGAAAGCCGGGAAAGAACGAAAACACTCTACATAAAATCATAAAAAAGACAAATCCCTCATGGCTTCCAATAAGAAGGAAAAAGCAACACAAGAATTGTCAAAATCTCAAGCCGCCCGGCAATCATGCCCAGACTCAAAATCCATTTGGCGGCCTCCGGCAAAGCCGCATAATTTCCGCCCGGCCCGATCATCGGCCCGATGCCCGGCCCCACATTCCCCAGCGCCGATGCCGCCCCGCTCAGCGCCGTTTCAAAATCAAGTCCGGTAAATGCCAACGCAACCGTCATCACAACATTGGCCACAACATAAAGCCCCAAAAAGCCCAAAACACTCAAAACCGTGTAGCCATCAAGCCGCCGCCCCTGATAATTCAGAACAAAAACGCCATTCGGATAAAGCAGCGTTTTAAACTGCCGGGCCGTAACCTTGGCCGAAATCACAAGGCGCATCACCTTCACGCCCCCCGCGCTAGACCCCGCGCACCCACCAAGATAACTCAGCAATAAAAACACCAGCACGGCAAAACCGCCCCATGCGGTATAATCCGTAATCGAATATCCTGTCGTTGTAATAATGGAAACAGCGCTAAACAAAACAGTACGAAAGCTCGTACCCAGAGAATACGGCGTATCAATCCAGAGCCACAACGTCAGCGTAAAGACAAGCACGCAAAGCCCGAGCAAAAGCGCTCGCACCTGCTCATCATTAAAAAACACAAAACGCTTCTGAAAAATCATGCGCATATACAAAACAAATGGCATCGCTCCAGCCAGCATGAAAAACACCGCCGCATAATGCAGCGCCGGATTATCAAAATACCCTAAAGATCCGTCATGCGTAGAAAACCCGCCCGTAGAAATGCTTGTCATCGCATGGTTAAGCGCATCAAACCAACTCATCCCCAAAGCTTTATAAACAAAAATACAAAGCACCGTGATACCAAGATAGACTTTGACCATAGACCCCAGGATTTCAGTGCTGCGCGGCATAACCTTACCCGCCTGCCCCGCAGCCGCACTGCGGAAGATCTGCATCCCCCCGACCTTTAAATAGGGCAAAAGCAATACTGTAAACGCAACAGCCCCCAGACCGCCGACCCATTGCATCATCGAGCGCCAGACCAAAATCCCGCGCGATACCTCATCCAGCCCGCTCAACACACTCGCCCCGGTCGTCGTCACACCCGAAGCCGCCTCAAAAAACGCATCGACATAACTCAACCCCAGATCCGAAGTATAAAGCGGCAAAGCGCAAAAGACGCTCACCAGAAACCAGCTGCTCACCGTCAACAGGAAAGCCTGACGAACATTGACATGAGCGCCGCTTGAGCGATTGGCCAAAATCAGCCCCACCCCCAGAAACAGGCAGATAATGCCATTGAAGAAAAACGTCTCGAAATTGTCATGCCCGTAGCGCCAGTCAACCAGCGCTGGCACCATTTCGGCCAACCCGACAATGGTGATAAGAACGCCCAGCGTGTAACCGACAATCTGAAACTTCATAACCTATATCTACACGATGCGGCCTCATGACAAAACACAAGAAAACAGCTAAAACAAATTATGAACATACAAACCGCAAAATTTTCAGACCCTCACCAAACGGCAAACGGAGAACAGCGCGCATGGGTCGACCTCTCCGCCCTCAAAACCCTGTGGTTTAACACCGGCAGCCTGTGCAATCTGGCCTGCGTAAACTGTTACATAGAATCCACCCCGAAAAACGACGCACTGATTTACCTCACCCACGCCGAGGTTACGGAGTATCTCGACGAGATTACCCGTGACAACCTGCCCACCAAAGAAATCGGCATCACCGGCGGCGAACCCTTCATGAACCCCGATATCATCTCCATTATGGAAGAAGCCCTCAAACGCGGCTTTAAGCTACTGGTTCTGACCAACGCCATGCGCCCGATGATGAAATGCAAAAACGACCTTCTGCGGCTGAAAGACCAATACGCTGGCCAAATGACCCTCCGTATCTCGGTCGATCATTTCAAACGCGCATTACACGAAGAAGAGCGCGGCCCCCGCTCATGGGAACCGATGATGAAGGGACTGACATGGCTCTCGGATAACGGCTTTACCATCGACATTGCCGGGCGCACCAGATGGAGCGAAGATGAACAAGAACTCCGCAAAGGCTTCGCAGCCTTTTTCAAAACCCATAACATCAAGATCAACGCTTTCGATCAAAAACAGCTCATGCTTTTTCCCGAAATGGATGAAAAAGCGCAAGTTCCCGAAATCACCACCCGGTGCTGGGATATTTTAGGCGTCAATCCGGATGACATGATGTGCGCCTCCTCCCGCATGGTCGTCAAGCATAAGGGGAACGCCGCCCCTTCGGTCATGGCCTGCACTCTGCTGGCCTACGACCCGCAATTCAATATGGGGCAAACACTGAAAGAAGCCTCGCAAAGCGTCCGGCTGAACCACCCCCATTGCGCTAAATTCTGCGTTCTGGGCGGCGGCGCCTGTAGCATCAACGATTAAGCACCCAATCAACCACCGCTTTCTGCGCCGCAGACACATTTTTCGGCATTTCGCCAATAGCCGCCTGCAAATTCCCTTCCCTGTCAACGTCCGTAAGAACAGACAAATAAAAGGGACGAGAAGGCAGCAGGCTTTCAAAAACCTCTCGCGTGTCGTTTGCGCTCCACGGCACCTGCGCCCAAATATCGGCATCAACCGCCACGCGTCCGCCAAACAAATAATACCCGCCGTCACGCGCCGGACCGATCACAAAATCAGAATTCTCCAACGCGGCAATAGCACGGTTCAAAATTTCCGGCGAAAGCTGCGGCGCATCCGCGCCGATCAAAAGCACATTTTTATATTCGAGGCGGAGCGTTTCATATACATGGCGCTGCCGCACTCCCAAAGATCCACCCCCTGTATACAACGCTTTAAACTCTAACCAATGCCCCAGCCCCTCTTCCTCAGCCACAGCCCAATAGGTTTTTGCCTCAGCCTGCCGCGCAGCATCCGCAACAGCTTTCACACTTAAATCATAAAACTCCAGCGCAGCCGCCTCACCAATTCCCGCAGCCAACCGCGTTTTCACAGACGACAACCCCGGCGTCTTTACGAATATCGCAATCGCCGCGCTCATATCTTTCGCCTTAACAGCTTAAACAACATCCATTGATGAACCAGCGTTGTTTTCAACCACCCCTGTTTGTGATACTTGCGCCCGCTGCTGCGTAGTTTCGAAGGAACGATGCGCAGAAGCACACCGGCTTTTTTGGCTTTACGCACAAACAATAAATCTTCGCCATATTCGCTTTCTGGAAATCCGCCGAGTCTTTCAAAATTCTCCTTCGACAAACAAAGCCCCTGATCGCCATAAGGCAAACCAAAAAGCGCCGAGCGCACATTCGCTCCCCACGCATTCAGCGCCACACAGCCATAACCGAAGCTCAGGAAAAAATAATGTAATGCCCCCGGCTCCCGCTTTAAACACCGCTCCAATATCGCCATATTCTCCTGCGTAACCCGGCTATCGGCATGCAAAAACCATAAAAACTCACCACGCGCCTGCGCCGCACCCGCATTCAAGCTCGCAGCCCGGCCACCCTCGGAAGAAACAATAATCTCCGCATCAACGCAATCCAGATCTTTCAATAAAGTCTTATGCCCCGTCTCATCCGGCGCAATCGGAATTATAATGCTCACATCTTCAAGCACGAAGCACCGCCATCCATTCTTTTTCTTCGCGCGAAAGTGCTTCATCGGGCGTAAGCACAGAGGCCTTTAAAGCCCCTCGAATATCTTCCGGTGTGTCACTAAACGGCTCTTGCAAAAGCTCACCAAGCAACGCCTTTGCTTTCTCCATCGCGCCGCCATAAACCTCAAAAAACTTCTCAACGCTTACATGCTGGTCCGGATCATCCATCCAGCAATCATAATCAGTAACAATACAAACCGTTGCGTAAGCCATCTGGGCTTCGCGCGCCAGAAATGCTTCGGGCACATTCGTCATCCCCACCAGATCACACTTGGCCGCATCACGCAGAAAAAAACTCTCCGCCCGCGTGCCCAATCGCGGCCCTTCCACACAGCCATAAGTTTGATCGACATGCAACTTCTGCCCCAACCGCGCCGCCGCCAGCACAATATCATCGCTAAGCGCCATGCAAACCGGATAGGCCGTTGAAACATGCGCGGCAACACCTTCACCAAAAAACGTATAATCGCGCTTCCCACGCGTATGATCGAAATATTGCGCCGCCAGCGCCAGATCACCGGGTTTTAATTCTTCACGCAAACTTCCCGCCGCCGACACGCCAAAAACTCGCCGCGCCCCCAATTTCTTAAGCGCAAATATATTCGCCCGGTAATTCACTTCATGTGGCAGGAAAGCATGCCCAGACCCATGACGGGCAAGAAATAAAATACTCTGGCCCCGATAAAGCCCTTGAATAATCGGCGCTGATGGCCGCCCAAACGGCGTTTCTATATCATGCGCGGCTTCAACCTCCAGCCCGTCCAGCGCATAAAGACCCGAGCCACCGATTACACCCAGCATATCAGCAGCACCCACCGCTGGACCGGGGAGCACAACAGCTCTTTTTTGCACCCTTAAACGCCCTCACCGTAATGGAATAAAAGTCGATATGCCCGATCTTCGCTTTGATCTCCGGATCATCCAGCGTCAATTCACGCTTCGGCGCATATTCAACAGACCCCAGCCCGACCTCATCCATCAGCGCCTCAAAATCCTCAACTGTCAAAGCGCCACTCAAACACTCGCCAAGCAACACCGGATCGCGCTGCAACTCTTCGGAAATGCGGCTTCCCGCAAACACATCGGCAAAATAAAGCTCACCGCCCGGTTTCAAAACCCTCTCGATTTCCTGAAACACCGCCCGCTTATCAACTGACAGATTAATCACGCAGTTTGAGACGATCAGATCTACACTGTTATCCTCTATCCCTGCCGCTTTAAGGTCCTCTATATACCCTTTCTTGAACTCAACATTCGGCTGAGAAAACCCGAATTTCTCCATATGCCAACCAATATATTCATTGGCCACTCCAAGCTGCTCATCGGTCATATCCAGCCCGATCACCCGGCCCCGCTCGCCCACAAGCTGGCTCAAAACATAAGCATCACGGCCCGTCCCACATCCCAAATCCAACACCGTATAACCCTTGATATTCTCCGGCAAAGGCGTCCCGCAGCCGTAAAACTTGGCCTGCACCACCTCATGCACATTTTTCAGCAAATCCCGCACATGCCCCGGCGGCCCCTCCGCCGGGCAGCACGCACTGGTTTTCAAATCCTCGCTCGTCTCCAAAACCTTGCCGTAATAATCTTTCACTTTATCTTGCGTATCTGCATCCATAACCCACCTCATCGTCCAACGTCATTGCGAGCGTAAGCGAAGCAATCCAGAGCAGCAAGAAAAGATTGTATGGATTGCTTCGTCACTATCGTTCCTCGCAATGACAAACAGAAAAATCAAAATGGTAGTTTTTGTAGACACCCGACAATACGCCGCGTCCGATCACTAAACAAGCTCGGTGTAAACCACGCCCCGGCAACACGCTTGCTAATCTCGCCCAATGTCGGATACGGCGCAATCATGCCCGTAATATCCCCGATTTTCATCCCTTTAGTAATTGCCAGTGCCCACAACCCGATAAGTTCCCCCGCGTGCGGGCCCACAATCGCTGCGCCCAGAATTTTTCCATTCTTCCGGCACGTCACCTTAATCATGCCCTCGGTGCGCCGCTCTGCCACCGCCCGGTCATTCTCATCAAACTGCCATGACACAATCTTCACATTGCCCTCACCGTACTTTTCAATGGCATCACGGGCCTTCATCCCGACATTCGCCAGTTCCGGATCGCTATACGTTACCCAAGGCAGCGCCTTAAGATCGGTTTTTGCGGGGATCTTAAACGCCACATTCCGGATGATAATTCCCGCATGATACCCCGCCACATGCGTAAATTGCGGTGCGCCATTAACCACATCCCCGGCGGCATAAATATGCTTCTGTGATGTGCGCAGCCGCGCATCCACATAAATACCCTTTTCATCAAATTCAACGCCCGCGTTTTCCAAATCCATACCGTCAACATAGGCGTCGCGCCCGGCAGCGACCAATATATGCGTCCCGACAATTTTTTTTGGCTCCACGCCCTCACGCACAAAATCAACAGCCACCGCTTCTTTATGCTCAACCTTCTGAATATCGACATGCTCATAAAGCTCAACACCTTCGGCAATTAGAGACTTGCGCAGTATGTCCACCAACTGCGGGTCATCATTCGCTAAAATCGAGCCCATATCCAGCACGCTGACCTTACAGCCTAACCGCCGATGCGCTTGCGCCATCTCAATCCCAATCGGTCCACCGCCAATAATAATCAGGTGATCGGGTTTTTCCCGCAAAGCAAAGATTGTTTCGTTCGTTAAAACCTTATCCGCATCCAACCCCTCAATCGGCGGCAGGCCCGCACGCGAACCCGCAGCAATCACGGCTTTGCGAAACGCATATTGATGCCCGCCTGCCATAATCGTATGAGCATCCTTAAACGCCGCAGCGTCCTTAATCACACGCACGCCCAGCGCCTCAAACCGCTCCACCGAGTCATGCGGCGCAATTGCATCAATCACGCTCTGCACATGGTCTTTCACCGCCGCGAAATCAACCTCCGGCTCCTGAGGCTTAACGCCATACGCGCCGGATGTCCGAAACCCCTGCGCGACCCTCGCCGCTTTCAACAAAGCCTTCGACGGCACGCAGCCGGTATTCAGACAATCCCCGCCCATCTCGCCTTTTTCAAACAGCGCGGTTTTCAGCCCCAGCTGCGCCACCCCGGCGGCGACACTTAAGCCCCCGGAACCCGCGCCGATGATCGCTAAATCAAACTTTTCCATCGGCAGCCTTTCTGTTTTTAAACTGTTTATAGAGCGTCGGGATCAATGCAAACACACCCAGCAACGCAAACGCCAGCAATGTCTCTTTGGAAACCAAATCACTCAAAGCTTCAAGCTCACCAAGCTGCTCTCCGACATTCACAAACACAAAACTCCCCGGGATAATGCCGACAAAAGTCGTAAGCACAAACACGCGCAGCGGCACGTTAAACAGCGCCGGCACAATATTGACCAAGAAGAAAGGAAACAACGGCACCAAGCGCATAAACAGTAAATACCCCACCGCATTGTCCTGCATATTCCCCTCAATCTTTTTATAAATCCCCCCGGCTTTTTCTCGCAACGTTTCTCCCAGCGAGGTTTTCGCCACCATAAAAATGATACTCGCCCCAATGCTCGCCGCGCACACAACCAGAAAAGTCCCCAGCCATTTGCCGAACAAAAACCCACCCGCCAGCGTGAGCGCCGTCGCAACCGGCAAAGACAACGCCACCGCCGCAATATAAATCCCTATAAACGCCAGCGCAGACAAAACCGGATGCGCCTCAACCTGAGCCAGAAAATTTTCCTTCTGCCCCTGCAACGCCTCAAAGCTCAAATGCTCATGCAAGCCCCCCGCAAAAGCCGTAGCCGTAAGCAGCATAATAACGCCCAACGGCCCCCAGCGCTTAACATTGTTCAGACTATTTCTTTGATTTTCCAAGCTCATAACCCTTGCCCAAAACCTATATACAGAGCTTCGCCGTTTTCCGGCAAAGGTTACAAAACCGCTGTTATAGATACCCTCAAGCTTTCATGCGTATTTTTCAAGAAACGCGCCGAAAAGATCAATCGCCTTCAAAATATGCGGCGCATATTTTTCAACAAACGCATGATCCAGCGCCTCTCCGGCTTGATACGCCGCCAACGCCGCGCCGCCGTCATAATCGCACCCCGAAAGCCGCAAGGTCAAAACGTCATCCTCCGCGCCAAAGCCCTTCCCCGGCAAGGTCGCAAGATTATACTCCTCCAGCAAAACCTCGTGAAGATCTTGCGATGTCTTAATGCCGTTGGCCGCCAACGCTTCACGAAACGGCTCAAAATCCGGATAATTATAAAACGCACCCTGTACCATCGGCGCAATAATCCCGTGACTCTGCAACCCCTTCGAAATCGTTTGATTCATATATCCGTGAATATCGGCACAATCGCGCATATGCTTTTCCAAGTCCTCATGCCCCTGAAACGCTTCAACCACCGCATGCTGAATCGGCGCAGCCGCGCACGACCATGTTTCACTGGAAATACAGCGCAAAGCGTTATGCAATCCCTCAACCCCCTTGGGAATAAACCCGAAGCCCACACGCCACCCACCAAGCGATAAATGCTTGGAAAGTCCCGTCGTTACCGCCGTAATATCCGGGGCCATAGGCGCAATGCTTTTATAATGGCAATCGTTATGGCGCACAAAACCGTAAATTTCATCCGAAATAATCAACACGCCTTCTTTTTTACAAACCTGCGCAATCGCCTGTAGCTCATCATCGGGAATAACCAAACCTGTCGGATTACTCGGCGAATTCAGGATCAGCTTCGTCGGGTTTTTACCCTCTTTGCGCCCCTGCGCAATCGCCTCTTCCAAATCTTCCGCACGAATATGATACCCTTCATCATCGCGCCGGGAACAAACTTTAACAACATCGGTATGAAGCATCCTGGCCTGCGGCCCGTAACTCACCCAGCTCGGTACCGGCATCAATAAATCACCTTGAATAGACATCTGAATGCTATACAAAATCAGCTTACTGCCCGGCGCGATAATAACATCGCTCTTGTCAATATATTCATCGCCGAAAATCGGACGGTAATAAGCCTTGATAGCGCGAATAAGCGCGGACAAACCATCCGCCGGTAAATAATTATTCTTGTGCGCCGCATCCCCAAGCGCTTTTTGCAAACGCTCCGGCACAGGAAAAGACGACTCCCCAAACCCCATGTGATAAATCGTCTGCCCGCCCTCACGCTTAGTATGCACCAGATCATTCGCCCACAAGGTCGGCGAATGCGGCAGGTTTTGAATCGTATCGGCAAGCTTAATCATAGTACAACCCTTTAAGGATTATACCGCTAAAGTTTACAATGTCTTGCTAAAATCACACGCAAGCGCCCTGTTTCTTCAACATTATGGCTTCAGGGCGCATATAGACCCGGTAAGACTGGAAATACCGATAACAACCTGCCCTGCCGGACATTGTGTAAAAGACGAAAACGTAAACGGGCTGACACACTCAACACCGGGACTTGTATCCGTGGCATCCACACGCCCGATCTTCTGAACAACCTCCCCCGCCGGACATTGCATATCGGCAACATCCCCGCCGATCAACTCAGGATCAAAACAATTTTGCCCATTGGCGTCACATAATAAATCAGCCTGAAAACGGTTGGCCTGAATATCGCCTTGCAGATGCAACTCCGCCTGCGGAGAATCCTCACCAATTCCTATAGCCCCTTCATTCTTCGATGAAACCCTCGGAATTCGCACATCATCGGTCGGGTCCAAGGGCGTGCCGTTAATATCAATAACTAAATCACTGCCGCGCTCCCATATAACGTTTGAACGAAAGGTAATAAAACTGACGCTATCATCATAAACATCATTATCCCTATCATTTTTAACCCCTTTAACAAATTTCGCATCCGCGAGCACCCCGCCAATTTGATGGTCGCAATTTTCCTTCTCATTGGGCGTATCGTCATTCGCAATTTGAGCCTGCTGACCAAGCGGCAGGAGAATATCTATACAATCGCCAATCGGATTCATATTGCCCGAATTCACGTAAGCACCAAGCCCGTTAGGACCATGAGAAATAATCGCCGCATGCGCCGTGCATGGCTCCTCCAGCAAATTAGTATTACTCTCATCAACAATACAGATAGCCCCCATCGTTTCATCAAAATCCGGCCGCGCAGGGTCAGCATCGGCCGGGTCATAAGTACGGGTAAGATCAAACGTAACCGCATAGGTCAGATAATGATTCCACCCGTCAAAACCGTCCTTGGTGGTATAAGGTTTATCACCCAACTGAAAATTTTCAGAAAAATCGGCAATCGTCTTAAACGGCACAGCGCCAATCCTCACCCGCAAATCCGGAGCAGGAGAGCCACCGATATCCCGGCTTAAAACATTTTGAATGAAAGGATTCGTAAGATCACAATTTGCCACCCCGTAATTTGCATTACCCGGAGAAAGCGTCGGATCGGCAGGACACGGATACCCGGAAATCTTCGCCATCAACTCCAGTTGCTCCCGCGTTTTTTTGATAGACTCCGACGTTTTATCTGAACGCAAATTACGATTATAAACGCTAAAACCAAGAGCAACACTCGAAGCAACAAACCCTACAAGGATAAGAACAATTCCAAGCTCTATGAGCGTAAAACCGTCATGCCGCGCCGCGCCCTGTCTGAATTTTTGTGAAATCATTTGACCATTCCCTCTTCTTATTGGCATGCACAACCTTTAGGCGTTCCACCATCCATACAAATTCGGGGAGGGGGCGTCTCTCCGAGAGTACAGGGCGCGCCAAGAGAGACCTGTGGTGACACAGCGCCGCTTGCCCCCCCCACAACCGTCCACGTACCGGGAGGCAACGGATCGACAACACAATCGTCACTTTTTAGCGTTTCAGTAACCACTACCGGATTCAAAGGGTCGCTAATATCGCATGTCGATGTAACGGTATAAGTGCGCGTGCCGGAATACCCTATCGGACAATCATGACGAATATCATCATAGGGCGGCGACGCGCTGCAACCGCAATGCGCTGCAATAACAGCGGGATCAGTCGCATCCGGCGTAATAGTCGTCGTTCCGGGCTGGTCTGGCCCGTTCGGACAAACAAACTGCCGCTCCTGCGGAATACTTCCACTCAACCCTAGCGGGCACGAAACCGGCGTCAGGGAAACCGGCGCCTCGGGTTCACAGCGACACGGATTATTAGGGTCATCTATGGGGCTCTGAGTTTCCGGAACACAATATCCGATCGTAGTATATTGAGCACTACACGTCCAATTAACTTTACGGCTTTTGCGCCCTTTGTTAAATCCGCTAGGACAGTCATAATAATAAGTTTTCGTCCCGCCGGGATTGCAGGAACAATTACTTACATCCCATGTGGTTTTAGTCTGGCCGCTTGGGCATTCTACACTCGTTGTTTTGATCTGATACCCATCAAACGTACCATTACACCCACCGCCGCCCTCACAGGGGCCTTGAACCGGAGTCGGCGGCTGAGGTGTACAGCTACACGAATTGCCCGAAGTGCTATAATGCGCCCATGTTCCGTTTTGACACTGAAATGTAAGACTTCGCGTCCCCCCCGGATTACCGGGATCCGTAGGCAAAGTCACAGTACGAAGTTCGCCATGCGAAGCCGCAGAAAGAATGCCCGTAGGCCCCCCGGTACAAACAGACTTGCTTGTTGATGGACATCCCGGCGGCGGCGTACCGCATATAAGCTCCCCGTTATTATCAATTCCCGTAACATATCCGCTCGGACACATAACTTTAATTTCATTGGTACAAACAGCGCCTCCATTTTGAATCCCGGTCATAAACTGACCCGGAGGACATACTAACCCCTTCCCGTTGGAAAGATCGCCCGCGATAACCTCTGACGTAAAACAGTTCGTGGAACCACTGGTAAACTCACAAATTGTCTCCGCCTCAATCTGCCCTTTATCACCGTTTGAATCCGCCCGCACAATAACCGTACCGTCAACCTGCAAATCCTCAGCCGGATGATCCGCCGCCGCAACGCTGCCTATACCGATATCCCCAACAGTTTTTAAAAGAGCGTCACCGGTTGGACCGCTCGTTTCCCACATCGGCATATCACCTTCGAACCTGTAGGAAATAGAATCATCGTAAGTCGCAGCATCACCGTGATCGGATGTCCCGGTTTCAGCAAAACGAAACTTCGCATCCGCTTCAAAATTACAGTTTTCAGATTCCTCGCTCGTAGCCAAACACGGGCGCCGGGCGCCTCTACGATCATAAGCCCCGGCTCCGTTTTCACCGGCACTCAGAATAATGAAATGCGCCGAAGCCGCCGGTTCCAAAAGCGATGTATCCTCTTCATTTTCAACATCAATAGCCCCTGCACTCGCAAAAAATGTCTTTTGAACCGCCAAAGGCTCCACAACCGCATAAAGCAAACGCTGGTGATAACCGTCATACGCTTCGCTTTCTTCCATATTCAGATTTTTAAACGGCAACGCGCCGATCCGCACACGCACAGGCGCCTCGCCCGCAGCAGGAACTCGCACAGGCGGATTCACCGTACGATCAAAATACGCAACATTACGCTCGCCCCACACAACGGCATATCCTTCTGTAGGATCAACGCCGCCAGCAGGAGCAACCGTTGTCGTATCAGTACAATCGCTTTCCACGCCGTAAAGATCTCGGACCGCCTGAACAGGAGAATCCGGCCATGCTTCCAAAGACGCCGGACACGGATAGCGCCCGAAATTTTCCACATATTCCGCCAAAAGCTGATTGGCATTTGAAATAGCCGTTTTTGTATTTTCTGCGCGAAGAAAGCGCAGTCTTTGCTCATAAAGCTGCGCGGCAACAGCAAAAACAATCCCGAAGATCACCATGACAATAGCCATTTCAACAAGCGTAAACCCGCTTTGCCGCCATCGGCGCACGAAAGCCTTTTCTTTATAGGCCGCCTTGGCTTGCATAATCATGTTCTTTCTCCACATAACGCTACCCAGTTTAGCTTTAAGGACATACATTATTACAGCACACCCCGCCGCTTGACGTAAAACCCGTAACAAATTGCCCCGACGGACATGCTGTCGGTGTCAGGTTATTAACAGTAAAACTACACCGCACCTGGTTCTTTGCCACCCCTTTCATCGCCGTATTTGCAATATTGCAGCGCATATCAGGCTTTGTTCCTGTAATCGCCTCCGGCCTCATACAATTACCGCCACTCACATCGCAATATTCATATGAATGAAGACGCCCCATCTCATCTGTATCTGACGGATCAAGATCCGCACGAAGATTCCCCACAATATCCAACTCCGCTTCCGGCGCATTATTATTAATGCCGTAATACCCCACCGGCGCACCGGCATCTTGCTGGTCCGCACCCGGATTCCAGTTCGCAAAAGGCAAGCTGTTAATCATAATATTGTTGGCCACGAACAAATCATCATAACGATTGCCGCCATCCGCGCCGGAACTCTGACATGTGTCATAAAGAAATGTTGCTTCGTTATTGACAATATTATTGCAGTTCTCTGCATCCACAGCTGCCATATCACACACCTTGGCCGGCGCAGGATTGTTGATATGGTAATACGCACCATTACCATCCCGTCCATGCGACAAAATCGCATAGTGCGCGTTCCCAACCGGGTTATATTCCTGCCCCGGCGGAACCATACCAACTCCAAGCAGAGCCACATCCGTACAAACCCCGTCTGGAACGTTCAGATTCGCGGGATTAAGCGCAAAAGGGTTTCTCAGCACAAAATTTTCAAGAAGCTCTATTCCCCCATATGTCCCGTTATATGTATTCTCATCGGTCAACAATCCAGAAACCGCATAGGTCAGCTTATTATTCCAGGCATCAAGCGCCTGCTTTGGCGTAAGACCAAGCGTCTTAAAAGGCAGCATTCCCATATAAACCGGATCAACGCCACCAATGCCATCAGCATCCCGTTTGGAATCAACGGTAAAAGGGCCCAGCGCCGCAGCAGATGTATCGCACTGTTCCGTCCCGCCAAAATCGCGCAACTCCATGCCGTAATCCGCATCGCTCGGCCCAAGCGTCGGGTCCGCAGGACACGGATAACGGTTAAAAGCAAAATAATAATCGTCAACGGCCTCCCGCGCAGTTTGCGCCCTATCCACCGTCAAATCTCTTTGAGATGTGATAAGCCAACTGCGATATTGTTGAACAAGCGGAGCCGCCAGAATTCCGATAACAAGCAACGCAACAGTCGCGTCAATCAGCGTGAAACCATGCTCCTGCTTCAGGATATTTTGCAATGATACGTTACACAAAACCATGCCCCATACTCTTTTTTTTATTTTTACACCTTTAAAAAAAAACAATCGTTTTCCGGTCTTTTTCCAAGCAGACAAACGCCTCCCCTTCTATTTAAGGTAACAAAAGTTAGTTAAAATTATTTAAAATTCTATATTGAGAAGCTGCAAATATATAAAGAACTGATATAAAAAGGTTTTTGCACCAGAAAAAACAAAAAAGACAGTAACAAAAACACACGGTTTCCATATTTTTATATCATCATTATATCATTATAAGAAGCTAAAACCTCCAAAAGCGTACATAAGCATAACACCTAAACCCCACACCCAATATTACAAATAAACAACTTTCAAGCCACACACATCCTGACCTGAAATCCAACCCGCTCTAAAAAAGCAGAGTTCATATTCAACTGAACAACCCTCGCCTATAAGGCGAGGGGTTAGTTAGGGGTCGATTGTAAATCGACTGTCCTCTACCGGCTCCCCTTCTTGTTCCTCGATATATTTCTGGATCATCTCATCTGTGATATTTCCGGAACTGATAGCGCAGTACCCACGCGCCCAGAAATGTCTGCCCCAGAACTGCTTGCGCAAATGCGCAAACTCAGAGAGTAAAATCCGCGAGCTTATGCCTTTGAGCCATTGCACGATCTGACTTATATTCTGCGTCGGACGATAGCCAATAAACATGTGCACATGATCGCTCGCGACCTTCCCGGTTATAATCTCAAGCTCGTGCTCCATGGCTATCTGGCGCAGAACATCTCTGGTGCGCACCGCCACCTCGCCTGTCATCACCCTCTTCCGGTACTTTGGAACCCAGATCAGGTGCACTTTTAAATCCGTCTTCGTGTGGCTGCCTATCGTATAACGTCGCATAGCGACAGGTATAAACTTCTCTTCGCCTGAAGGCGAGGGATTTTAACCATCCCCGATGGGGACATTAAAGGTTTTTTTTATTTACATAAACAATACACATATGATAACATTGTAATAATCCGTCTGTATCAGAGCAGGCATCTATATGGGGAACTAGTCTAATACGGGGGAAGTTACAAATGCGCACTATAAACAGCATCTCTAAAATAATGTTAACTATGGCACTGGGCATCGCCATCCATACCAGCGCATATGCACAGCCACCTGCTCATGCAGGAAAAGACAAACACGGCTATTTTGTTAGCGGCCAGATCGTGGTTAAACCCCGCGCCGGTGTCGCTGAGCAGGTTTTACAAAACATTTTCTCAGGCGAACACGCGGTACAAAGCCGGGCACTGGAAAAAATAAATGCGCGCATCCTGCGCGTGCCGGAAGGCAAAGAACAAATGATTATCGAGCGCCTGTCCAAGAATCCGCACATCGAATATGCGGAACTGGACCGTTATTACGAGCCGAACTTTGTTCCGAACGACCCTTACTACGGATCTTCATGGCATCATCAGGTTATGCACTCACCGCAGGCTTGGGACATCACTCAGGGAGATCCAAACATCATTATCGCTATTTTAGATGGAGGGGTGCATGCTTCACATCCGGATCTGGCTGCCGATATGGTTCCAGGTTGGAACGTTGTCAGCAATAACAGCGATACATCGGATATTAACGGTCATGGGACCGTAACAGCCGGTGCCGCTGCCGCAATCGGGAACAATGCCCAAGGCGTGGCTGGTATGGCGATGAACGCCAAAATCATGCCGATACGGATTACGAATGATACAGGCGGAAGTGCGACAGGCACCAATATTGCGGCAGGCTTCATCTGGGCAGCCGACCATGGGGCGAAAGTTGCCAGCAACAGCTATGAATCGCATAACAGCGGCAGCACAATGAACAACGCAACCGGCTATCTGCGTGATCGCGGAGGCGTTGCGATCAACAGTGCAGGCAACACGGGAGCGGAGCAATTCTATTCCGATATGCCGAACTTAATTACGGTTTCTGCGACAAACCAATCCGATGTCAGAACAAGCTGGTCCAGTTTCGGGAATTATGTAGACGTATCCGCACCCGGTATTGACATTCTAACAACATGGGGCCCATCTAGCTACGGAAATACCTGGGGGACATCTCTGTCCGCACCGTTGACAGCAGGTGTTGCGGCATTGATATTTGCGGCCAATCCGGCCTTAACGCCGGACGATGTGGAAACGATTCTCGAGACAAGCGCGGTGGATCTGGGAACTGCGGGCTGGGATAAATATTACGGTCACGGACGCGTGGATGCGGCAGCGGCGGTACAAATGGCGTTGACTTACACACCGCCGGAGCGAGACACAATTTCGCCGACAGCCAGCATTAATACGCCGGGTGCAGGTTCTACGCTGGCCGGAACGGCCATTGTGGACGTTACGGCCAATGACAATATCGGCGTAACGAAGGTTGACTTGCTGGTAAACGGTGCATTCTACGCGAGCGACACAAACTCCCCTTACAGCTTTGCGTGGGACACCTCATCCCTTGGCAATGCGGATGTAACCCTGACCGCCAAAGCCTTCGATGCGGCAGGGAATACAAGCACATCCTCGGGCGTGCCCGTTCTCGTGCGGAACATCGTGGACAACACGCCGCCTGTGGTAACGATCTCTCAGCCCGCAAACGGCGCGACCGTTTCGGGGCGTAACACAACGATCAGCGCCTCGGCGACAGATGACCAGACGGTCAGCACAATGCGGCTGTATATCGACGGGAATCTTGCGGCAAGTGCCTCGGGCGGAAGCCTGTCCTATAACTGGAACCTGCGCAAAGTTTCCGATGGGACGCACAGCATCCGCGTCGAAGCAACAGATGCAAGCGCCAATACAGCTTCACAACTGATCGAAGTCATCAAGGGCGGCGGTTCCACCGGCGATGGCGGCGGCGGCGGAACCAAAGGCGGGGGCAAAGGCCGAAAATAAGCAATCTATATTAAAATTTAAAAAACGGGGTGTTAATATGCGTATCATCAATAAAATTTTGACATTTATATTACTTATGGTTTTGGGCGCGAGTGTGAGCGCCTACGCGCAGCCGCCTTCTCATGCCGGAAAAGACAAGCATGGGTATTTCGTCAGTGGGCAGATTCTGGTCAAACCCCGCGCAGGAGTGGCCGAACAAGTATTGCAGAACCTCTTCTCTTCCGAAGGCGGTATACAAAACCGCGTCATTGATAAAATCAATGTCCGCATTGTCCGCGTACCCGATGGCAAGGAACAGATGATTATCGACCGTCTGTCCAAAAACCCGCGGATTGAATTTGCGGAGTTGGATAGGATTGCTGAGCCTAACTTTATCCCGGATGACCCCAGCTTTGGCTCACAGTGGCACCATACTACTATTAGGTCACCGGAAGCGTGGGATATAACGCAGGGAGGTCCAGACTTAATCATCGCTATTTTGGATACAGGGGTAGAGGCAGCACACCCGGATCTTGTTGATCATCTGGTTCCGGGGTGGAATCCAGATATGAATAATGATGATACATCTCCTGTTCATTATCATGGCACGCGTGTTGCGGGTGCAGCGGCAGCAATAGGAAATAACGGTATTGGTGTTTCCGGTGTCGCTCCAAATGTAAAAATTATGCCTATAAGGGTTTCTAATAAAGCAGATGGTTATGCGACTTGGAGTGCGCTATCAAACGGCTTGATTTGGGCGGCTGACCATGGTGCTCGCATTGCTAATATGAGTTATGCTGTACATACGAGTAGCTCTGTGAATAGTTCTGCAGGTTATATAAAAAATAAGGGAGGTGTGGCTTTTAATTCCGCTGGAAACTACAATGCGGATGACGGTTCTCCGGATGCTTTAAATTTAATCACTGTATCTGCCACGGGATCAACGGATGTGCGGGCAAGCTGGTCGAGCTTTGGAAACTCTGTTGATGTTGCAGCGCCTGGTGCTGGGATTTATACAACCAATGTTGGCGGTGGTTACGCTTCCGTTTCTGGTACATCATATTCTTCTCCGGTCGCAGCCGGCGTTGGCGCCCTTATTCTTTCGGTGAATCCTGCTCTATCTCCGAACGATGTAGAAACAATTCTGGAAACAAGCGCCGTTGATCTTGGCGATCCGGGATATGACATTTATTACGGTCACGGGCGCGTGGATGCGGCGGCGGCTGTGCAAATGGCTTTGACTTACACACCGCCGGAGCGAGACACAATTTCGCCGACAGCCAGCATTAATACGCCGGGGGCAGGTTCTACAGTGGCTGGCACCGTTGTTGTGGATGTTACCGCCAATGACAATGTGGGCGTGAGCAAGGTTGATCTGTTCGTGAACGGCGCGTTTTACGGAACCGACACCGACGCACCATATACCTTCGCCTGGGACACGTCTTCCCTAGGTAATGCAGATGTGACCCTGACGGCCAAGGCATTCGATGCGGCAGGAAACACAACCACATCTTCCGGCGTTCCCGTTCAGGTACGCAATATTGTCGACATTACACCGCCTGTGGTGACAATCTCCGAACCTGCAAACGGCGCGACCGTTTCGGGGCGTAACACAACGATCAGCGCCTCGGCGACAGATGACCAGACGGTCAGCACAATGCGGCTGTATATCGACGGGAGTCTTGCGGCAAGTGCCTCGGGCGGAAGCCTGTCCTATAACTGGAACCTACGCAAAGTTTCCGATGGGACGCACAGTATTATGGTTGAAGCTGTTGATACCAGTGCAAACAAAGCCACGCAGTTGATCGAAGTTATCAAAGGTAGCACAACTTCCGATGGCGGCGGCGGCGGAACCAAAGGCGGCGGTAAAGGCGGTCCGAAGAAATAAATCCCTACAGGGGAAAGTTTTAGAACAACAATGCCGGGCAGAGATAATACTTTGCCCGGCATGTCTGCCATAGTACAATGCCACAGGCTTTGTATCTTCAACCCCCTTCCTTTCCGGCAAAAAACATCTCCTATGACCCGCACCACCTACGAAAAAGGCTTTTCACTCATTGAGCTTTCGATCGTCCTTATGATTTCAGGGATTATTTTTTCAGGCTTTATGTCTTTTTACAGCATCAAGCTAAAGCAGGACAGAGCCAGTACCACAAAAAAAAATATAGCCGCCATACAAGTCGCCCTCCATGATTTTATGAAACAAAACGCCCGCCTGCCCTGCCCGGCCCAAACAAACCTGCAAAACGACAACAGCCTGCACGCAAAAGAAAGCGACTGCACAAACCTGCTCCCCCTACCTGAAGGCATTACAACCGTTGAGTTGCCAAACAAAAAGACAGTCAGCATCGGCACCGTGCCGGTCCGCAGCTTAGGCCTTGCCGATTCTTTTGAGCGCGATGGGTGGGGCCACCGCATAAGCTACGCTGTAACCACATCACTGGCAAAAGAAGGAGAACCCACAAACCGCAACATAAATTCAGAAGGTGTTATCAACATCATCGGAGCTCAGGGCGAAAACATCCTGACCCCGCCCGCCCTTTACGCCATCATCTCACACGGACCGACAGGAAGCGGCGCATTCAACCCCACAGGCTTACAAACTTCATGCCTATCCGAAACCCGGGATGGTGAAAACTGCAACGGCAACGGAACATTTATGATTGCGCCCACCTCAAACGCTGAAGGATCTGTATTTTATGACGACATTGTCGTTCACGATCGTAACGTAACATACCGCGACGATTCCGTTCTCACACAAAAGCTGGAAAACCTGATAAACTGCCAAAATAAAACGGCATTCTACAAACCGGCAGGCCCATCATCAGACCGGGACGGTTGCACCCAAGCCACAATCTCATCAGGTTCCTGCGCCAGCGGATACGTAATGTCCGGCGTTGACTCAAGTGGAAAAATAATCTGCACACCAAAAATGGACAGCAATCACTGCAAAAACGGTGAAATGCTTTTAGGTTACGATACAAACGGAAATATCATATGTGACAACACCGTTCTTAAAATGCTCGCATGCGCCCAGCAAGGCCTGCTTTACGCAGGACAGGGCAGTCCAAATGCAGATGGTGCAGGGTGCAGACCACCCACGACCTCACAGCCATAACCTACAATAAAACAAAGAAAAATAAAGTCTAACCCTTATCAGGACTTACCCCGCAAGAGCATCGACCATATCTTCAAGACGCACCTCACGTCCCGCACCAACCTTGTTCAAATGATCATGCATGTGGTCAATAACAACATCGTTATAACCGTGGAAAAAGTGATTGGCACCTTCAACAGACCGATAATCAATCTCAATACCTTTCTGCTGATGCAAACGATCGACAAACTCCGCAACTGACGGCGCGTCCACCACATCATCCTTCTCTCCATGCAACACAAGGCCCGAAGTCGGGCAAGGCGCCAAAAAGCTAAAATCTTCAGTATTTGTCGGCGGCGCGATCGAGATAAAACCGTGAATTTCCGGACGACGCATCAAGAGCTGCATACCAATCCATGCACCAAAGGAAAACCCGCCAATCCACACATAAGGGGCATTTGGGTTAATCTCCTGCATCCAGTCCAAAGCCGCAGCGGCATCGCTCAACTCACCTTCACCCCGGTCATAAACGCCCTGAGAACGGCCTACACCGCGAAAGTTAAACCGCAGACATGAAAAACCGCGAGCCGCAAACCCCTGAAACATATTATAAGTAATCTTATTATTCATCGTTCCACCATGCTCGGGATTCGGATGAAGAATCAGAGCAAGAGGGGCATTTTTAATTTTTGAGTGAGAATAGCGTCCTTCAAGGCGGCCCGCCGGGCCATTGAAAATTACTTCTGGCATAGAGTTCCCTTAACATTTTTCGGGTTGCATTAACCACCCCCCGGCACACTAACAATATCTAGATATGCAAACAGGCGTTTTACAAAGCGCTTTCTATATATGAAACATAGGCTCATATGTCCAGAAAAATCACATAACCGTTTGATTTTACTTGTGGATAGCACAAAGTCACGCAACCCGCCCTCAAAACCATCATAAAAAATGTGGATTTCATCCAAATAATTGCATCTAAATTGGAAAACGTTACGAATAACTAATATAACAACTTGAGAATATAAGAATGGATTGCAAAAAGACATGCACCCACAAGAGCAACAAACCGTAAAACTCAACACCCGCGGCCAATATGCGGTTATGGCTATGGTCGAACTTGCCAGAGCGCAAAACACGCGCACCCTCCCCTTATCGGAAATTGCCGATAATGCGGGAATATCCCTTTCATATCTTGAACAACTCATCGCCGGCCTGCGCCGTCACGGCCTTGTCGCAAGCTACCGCGGTCCCGGCGGCGGCTACAGCCTCAGCAAACCAGCAGAAAGTATCATCGTTACAGAAATTCTAGTTGCTGCCGAAGACAGCACTCCCGCGCGCCGCTCACAAACAAGACACGCAAAAAGCAAAACCTGCCTCAAAACACACACCCTGTGGGAACACGCTGGACATATTCTGTCAATAGCACTAAGCAAAGTAACGCTTCAGGATGTTCTGAATCAGGAACTCAAAAACCACCCTCACACACGCAAAGTATTTGAACTCATGGCTAAAAGCGCTTAAAAAAACAGCCATGAAGGCAAAAACCTACCTTGATTACAATGCAACAACGCCAATAAGGTCTGAAGCCCAAAGCGCGATAAACGACGCCTTAAACGCGCCGCACAACGCCTCTTCAATACACAGCCACGGTCGAGAAGGACGAAAAATTATAGAAACGGCCCGCGAACATGTTGCGGCCCTTGTCGGCGCAACCGCCAATCAAATAATCTTTAGCTCCGGCGCAACCGAAGGCAACAACACAATCCTCCGGCATTTTGAAGACGAACACATCCTCGTTTCCGCCATCGAACACCCATCGGTTTTGGAAACCGTCCCAAACGCGCAGCATATCGCTGTGACCTCCAAAGGCACCCTTGACTTAAACGCACTGGAACGTGCCCTTAAAGCAAAAAAAACCGCCCTCGTCTCTGTAATGCTGGCTAACAACGAAACAGGCGTAATACAGCCGGTAAAAGAAGCAGCAGCCCTAGCGCACGAACACGGCGCCCTCTTTCATTGCGATGCTGTACAAGCCGCCGGACGCATCCCTTTAAACATGGCCGAATACGGCATAGATTTTTTAACGCTCTCCTCTCATAAGATCGGCGGGCCGCAAGGCGTAGGTGCGATTGCGCTAGGCATATGCGGCATCGCCCCTTCGCTTTTGCGCGGCGGGGGGCAGGAAAGAGGCATGCGCGCAGGCACTGAAAACGTTGCCGGTATTGCCGGTTTCGGAGCCGCCGCAAAACTTGCGCACGAAGAACTCGGCCACAACCAAAGCAAAACAGCCGCTTTACAAAAAAATCTGGAAACCGCTCTTTCAAACATAAAAGACATTATAATTTACGGTCAGAATACCCGGCGCATAAACAACACAACACTCTTCTCCCTCCCCGGCGCATCCTCGGAAACCCTGCTGATGGCCCTCGACCTCGAAGGCATCGCCGTCTCAAACGGCTCCGCCTGCTCCAGTGGACGGATCGCGCCAAGCCACGTACTCAAAGCCATGAACGCAAGCAAAGAAGAAAGCGCTGGCACCCTGCGCATCTCCACAGGATGGAACACATCCCAAAACGACATTGATCGCTTTCTGGAAGTCTGGCAAAACATCATCAACCGGATAAAGGACAAAACAAATGCCTGAAATCACCTTCCTGCATACGGATGGAACGCAACAAACAATCGACGCCGAAGACAACTGGTCAATCATGCAAGTCGCCCTCGAACATAAAATCAAAGGCATAGAGGGCGCCTGCGGCGGTGCCATGGCCTGCGCCACCTGCCATATTTATATCCACCCGGACTGGCTGGAACGGGTCTCCGCCGAAGATAACGAAAAATCCGAAGAAGAAGAAGACATGCTCGATATCGCCTTTGACATACGCACCACTTCACGTCTGGGCTGTCAGATAAAATTAAACGAGGCCCTCGACGGCCTCATCGTCGCCCTGCCCGGCACCAAAACGGAGTGGTAAATGATACGCCACATCGTCATGTTCACAGCCAGAAATAAAACCGACCTTGCGGCAATCGAAAACGGTCTGAAAAACCTCACCGAAATCCCCGGCGACTTCACCATCGAAATCACCCGCAACCGGAAAACAGATCAAATTGCCAACGACATAGATATCGTCGTCTACGGAGAATTCCCCGACCAGAACGCCCTCAACGCTTATAAAGCCCACCCGCTCTACGCAAAGTCTACGACAATCGTTCGCCCCTTGCGTGAACTCCGCATCGCCGCGGATATAGAAACAACCACCACAAAAACTGCCTAGAAACAGGGCCTAAAAAGGGCTTCCCCCTCTTCTAACGACATGATCCAGCGTATAACCGTTCATGGTTCTGATAAATGCCTCCACCCCTTCAAACAGGCAATGCTTAAGTTTGCAGGCATCGGTAATCCTGCATGTATTGTGTTCCGCGTCGAAACACTCAACCATATGCATATTGGGTTCAAGCTCTTTAATCACATCTCCTAAGCGCAACTGGCCCGCACCAGCAGCGATCCTCACACCCCCGCCCTTTCCTTTCACAGTCTCTATATAGCCGAGCTGCGCCAGACGATGAACCACCTTCACAAGATGGTTACGCGATATATTGTAATATGCCGCAATCTCGGCAACACTCGACAAGCGCTCAGGGCGTTCCGCCAAGTACATAAGCGTGCGAAGGCTGTAATCTGTAAACGAAGTAAGCTGCATGCCCTAAGCATAAAGCATAATTGCATAACAAGCACGATAATTATAACCTGAGCGAGTTGAAAGACCGCAAATCGACTAACCGCCCACATCGAAAACGCAAAAAATTATGTTAAAAATACCCGCATTTTCTGGACTTTTTCCCACAACCCCCTTATATTCCCGCCCGTTATTCGGTTTCTTGGCTTTGCTTTTTGGCAAAACCGAAACAGCGACAAATACAAATTTGTCGATTAAAGGACCAACAAAGTTCTGAAAAAGCAACAGAAAGTAACTATGAACACCCTCGGATTTGACAAAAACCCAGAAAATACCCGTGTCGTCGTTGCCATGTCCGGCGGCGTAGACTCTTCGGTATGCGCCGCCCTCTTGCATGAGCAAGGCTATGATGTCGTCGGCGTCACACTCCAGCTTTATGATATGGGTGATAAAACTGCAAAAACAAAGACCTGCTGCGCCGGGCAAGATATATACGACGCTAAAAAAGTAGCCGACAAATGCGGATTTCCCCACTATGTCCTCAACTACGAAAGCAACTTCCGGGAAAGCGTCATTGATGACTTTGCCGATAGCTATTTGCGCGGTGAAACGCCAATTCCTTGCGTCAAATGCAACCAGAGCGTCAAATTCCGTGATCTGCTAAAAGTCGCCCACGACCTCGGCGCAGACTGCATGGCCACCGGTCATTACATCAAACGCACCGTCAACAGCCAGGGTAAAGCCGAACTCCACCGCGCACACGATCACGGAAAAGATCAAAGCTATTTTCTTTTTGCCACCACACAAGAACAACTTGATTTTCTGCGTTTCCCCCTGGGAGACTGGAGCAAAGACAAAACACGCGCCGAAGCCGGACGCCTCGGCCTCGTCACAGCCGACAAACCGGATTCACAGGATATCTGCTTCGTACCTGGCGGCGATTACGCCAGCGTAGTCAAAAAAATCCGCCCGGAAAGTGAAAAACCCGGTGACATCGCGCATATTGATGGCCGCATTATCGGCAAACATGATGGCATCATCCATTACACAATTGGCCAACGTCGCGGAATTGGCATCGGCGGCGGCGTATCGAAAAATAACGAGCCGCTTTACGTGACCAGCATAGAATACGAAACAAACCGTATCGTAGTGGGGCCAAAAAACGCCCTCGCCCGTAAAACCATCCACATTCAGGATTGCAACTGGCTTGAAAGCATTCCGGAAAACGGCCTACCCGTAAACCTAAAATTTCGTTCAATCATGAAACCCGTCCCCGCCCGCCTGCTAAACAACACAAACGGCAGCGCCGAAATACGCCTGGATGAAGCCCAATACGGCGTCTCCCCCGGCCAGGCCGCAGTATGCTACGCCGGCGACCGCGTACTAGGCGGCGGCTGGATCACCCATAGCGAAGCCGCTTGACATGACACATAAATAACGCCATAACATTCCCCACCCTAAAGCGGCGGTGTAGCTCAGGGGTTAGAGCAGAGGAATCATAATCCTTGTTTCCTGTTTGAGAGCCGCCAAAAAGATGTTGTGAACCAATGTCTTGAGAAGTATAAAAACATAACCCTACCCTTCGGGGTATCATTGGGGTAACAAATCGGTCTTCATGACCATTTAGGTTACGGCGGTGTAGCTCAGGGGTTAGAGCAGAGGAATCATAATCCTTGTGTCGGGTGTTCAAATCACCCCACCGCTACCAACCTTTCCCTAAAATCATCGCGTCAAAAATCAGTAGCAAAATCAGCCAAGCATAATTTTAGCATCAACAGCCTATTTTAACTCCGGTTTTAAAAATAAAATCATTTGGGAAAATAGTGCTTTATAATGTTCGCGTATAATTATCTTGAAAATAAGATAGAGCAAATTGTTAAATCAAGATTTCCTGAAGCAGTAACTATTTCGGGATTAAAATGGCATATAGACGAGATTGAGTATGAAACGGATTTAATCAGTTTCATTGACTCACAAATTATAATAATCGAAGCAAAATCTGGAAAAATATCAGACACAGCTTTGCGTGGGGCCCCCAAACGATTACAGCGCGACTTGGGTGAGTTGTTGATTGAACCTAGTGTACAATCCTTGAGACTGAAAAATCTATTATTAGACCTTATTGCCAATCCTCAAAAAAGCGATCCAATTCGAGAAAAATTACCCATAGACTTAGCAAAAATACACAAAGTCCATAGGGTTTCTGTATCCTTAGAAGACTTCGCTACAATACAGGCAAACATCAAGAACATATCAGACACTGGGTGGCTACCTGAAAATTTTGAACCATGCCCTACATTCTGTTTAGGAGACTTTCAAACAATATTTGATATCCTCGAACACCCTGTTCAAATAATCCATTACATTCAACAAAGAGCAATATTAGAACAGAACGTTAAGTATCTGGGCGATGAGTTGGATTTACTCGGCTGGTATATTGGAACCTTGTTTAATATTCCTGATTTTGGTGATGAGTTTAGTCAGATCATGGTGACTGGAAGCTCAGAAGTGATCGATAAATACTATAATGGTAAAGATCATGGCTTAGACGTAGAAAAACCAAAGGCAAAATTACACTCACTGTTTGAAAAAATTTTAATACAACTTGAACAACGTAAAACAGAACGTTGGACTGAAGTCGGCGTTATCCTTCATATGTTCACACCGGATGATCAAAAGAAATTAGCTAGCTTATGCCTTTGAGCCATTGCACGATCTGACTTATATTCTGCGTCGGACGATAGCCAATAAACATGTGCACATGATCGCTCGCGACCTTCCCGGTTATAATCTCAAGCTCGTGCTCCATGGCTATCTGGCGCAGAACATCTCTGGTGCGCACCGCCACCTCGCCTGTCATCACCCTCTTCCGGTACTTTGGAACCCAGATCAGGTGCACTTTTAAATCCGTCTTCGTGTGGCTGCCTATCGTATAACGTCGCATAGCGACAGGTATAAACTTCTCTTCGCCTGAAGGCGAGGGATTTTAACCATCCCCGATGGGGACATTAACAAAAACGGCCTTCAGCTTCCCTTCAGGTTCATAAAGCATCCTTGATAAAGAACATAACCAATCAAGGTGCGCAAACGTGCTCAAACTTATCTATCAAGAAAACAACATTGATACGGCCAATCTTTACCTCCTTGAAGACCGCACGCGCCGGATAAGTCCGCTCACCCCTTCGGTGGTCAGTATTACGAGTCTATTTGAGCCGGAACGTGAGCGAGTCGCGAATTTTATAAAGGCCATATACAAGCGGAGCTATAAAGCCGATATCGAAGTAAATTATCCTGTTCTGATGAGTGTACGGAATGCGGATGGCGATATTCTAGCGGCTGTCGGTTTTCGCCACGCAAAAGATGAGTCGCTCTTTCTGGAGCATTACACGCAAGCCCCAATAGAAACGCTGTTGGGTTGCTTGCGCCATGAAATTGTTGAGATTGGGAATCTGGCCTCTGCTGGCCAAGGCGCCTCCGCTTTTCTTTTCGCTGCGCTGGCTTCTTACCTGAATAACAAGGGCATCCTCTATGCCGCTATTACCGGTACAGATTTCCTCCATCGTTATTTTGAACGTGTAGGCCTGAAACCGCGCAAACTTTGTAATGCCGATATCTCGGCTGTGAAACATGATACACAAAACTGGGGCAGTTATTACGATACGCAGCCACGCGTATTGGTCGGCTCTGTTGAAACAGGTGTAAAGCGATTGAAAGTCATGCTGGGAGCAGAGTTTGAGGATTGCCGTCCGCGCCTGTTCCCGCGCCTGCATTATACACAGGAAACAAAAATCTAATGGCAAAAAACCTAAACAAAAACAGAATGCTTGGTTCAAAAATAGCCTTGGCCGTTACCGTTCTTGTCGTTCTTTTTTCACGCCAATATTAGCCGGAAGAAAGCGTCCATCATGAAATTTTCGAAATGGTTGGCTCTATCCTGGTTGGCCTGTGTGCAATGGGCCGCCTGTATACCAGTGTCTTTTTGGGAGGTTATAAAAACCATACGCTCATTACACACGGCATATACGCTGTTTTGCGCAATCCTTTATATTTCTTTTCCCTGCTAGGGATAATCGGGGTTGCACTGATGTCCAACCATGTGTCGATTATGATTGGCTTGCCGCTTTTCTTTTTGTTTTTGTATTTCGGCCTGATCAGAAGAGAGCAGGCTTTTTTGCAAACAACATTCGGAAGCAAATATGAGAACTATAAAAAGGATGCAGCAGCTCTGATTCCGAATTTTTCAAATTACAATGCTCCGGACTGCATTACCATTCATCCGCGTTTTGTGACCAACGCGTTTAAGGATGCAATCTGGTGGCTGGCAGCGCTGCCAATCATAGAACTTTCCGAGTATTTGCAAGAAATAAAGATCATTCCTGTGTTTTTTGTAGGATAAAATGTTTAAAACTTTAGAGAAAATAGCTGTTGAATATCCTGATAAGGTCGCTTTGCATGATGAGCTGCAATCCGTTTTTTACGGTGATCTGAAGCAGGAAATCCAAAAGCGCATGGACGCACTACATGACGTTTCGGTTTTAGGACTGACACTGGACAATAGTATAGATTGGATTTTGTGGGATTTAGCGGCCTTAAAAGCTAAAATTCCATGCGTTCCTGTTCCCCCGTTTTTCTCTCACGAACAAGTGTCTCATCTCCTCCCATCTGCCGGTGTTACGCATCTCCTGTCCCCCGAAGGATTGCGTGATACCGGCATAAGGAGAGAGGCTTCTTTGCCGAACGGTACGGCCAAAGTAACATTTACCTCTGGTACGACCGGCACGCCCAAAGGTGTTTGCCTTTCGCAAGAAGGTTTGGAACAGGTTGCTCGCTCGATTGTCGAAGTTCTTGGCGCAAAGCTTGCCGATAAACACCTCTCCGTTTTGCCGTTAGCTGTGCTGCTGGAAAATGTCGCCGGCGTTTATGCCACCCTGATGGCAGGCGGCAGTGTTTACGTGCCTTCACTTAAAAAGACCGGTTTTGCCAACCCATTTGAACCGGATTTTGCAACGCTCTCAAAGTATATGAGCAAACATGAAATCACATCAGCCATTTTAGTTCCCGAGCTGTTACGTGGCCTGATGAGCACCCGGCCCAATCTTCCGCATTTAAAGTTTGTGGCCGTCGGCGGGGCTAAAATATCCCCCTCTCTCATATCCGCTGCCCGTAAAATGGGTCTGCCGGTTTATGAAGGTTATGGCCTAAGTGAATGCGCGTCTGTTGTTTCACTCAATACACCAAAAAATGACAGATTGGGCAGCGCAGGTAAAATTCTGCCTCATATTAAATTGATCGAAAATGAAGGTGAGATTGTCATTAAAGATCCGGCTTTTCTGGGTTATCTCAGTGATACGCACCGGGGCGAATTTGCAACCGGCGATCTCGGGCATGTGCATGAAGACGGTTTTCTTTACATCGACGGGCGTAAGAAGAATGTCCTGATCACTTCTTATGGCCGCAATATCTCACCGGAATGGGTGGAGGCTGCATTGCTGGCCCAGCCTGAAATTATGAGCGTTGTAATTTACGGCGATGCTCAACCCTTTTTAAGCGCGGATATCGTTCCAGCCTCTTTAAAAGCCGATATTGCAAGCGCTGTGCAGCGCGCCAATGCGGAATTGCCGGATTACGCCCGTATCAAAGATTTTCAAATTATAACAAAGGAGAAATCTCATGAACTTTTACGATCAACTGGTTAAAGCAACCGAAGCTGCGCGGCAGGAACTCTATACCGTCCCGCAATTAACGGACGGTATGCAGGGAAATATCTCGAAAGAGACATACATCGCCTACCTCACTGAGGCTTATCATCATGTTTCACACACAGTTCCTTTCCTGATGACGATGGGATCGAAAATTCCGCAGGTCAAAAAATGGATGCATAAAGCCATTATCGAGTATCAGGAAGAAGAAGTCGGCCATGAAGAATGGATCTTGAATGATATTGAGGCTGCGGGCGGTGATAAAGAAACTGCGCGAAACTCAACACCGAATTTAGAGACACAACTGCTGATCGCCTATAATTACGACTATATCACCCGTAAAAATCCGGTCGGCTTCTTTGGCATGGTGTTTATGCTGGAAAGCACTTCAACACAAATCGCCAACAAGGGTGCGGATGCCGTAAAACAAAAACTCGGCTTGCCAAAGAAAGCCTTTTCCTATCTCTATTCTCACGGCGAGTTGGATATCTCTCACATGAAGTTCTTTGAGGAAACCGTGAACAAAATCACCGATCACGAAGATCAGAAAGCCATTATCGAAGTCGCACAAAATACATTCCGGCTGTTTGCCAATGTCCTGCGCGCCATTCCACATGAGGGAGGATTAAAACATGCCGCTTAAAGGAAAGACTGTTTACATCACCGGTGGCACGGGCGGCATCGGCACGCCGCTTGTCCAGCACTTGCAGGACGCAGGCGCAAAGGTAATCGCCTATGACATCGAAAAAGAAGGCGACTTGATCGCCAATCTGGATAAGGTCTGCGCCTATCTACAAAAAAACACGCCGGATATTCTGATCAACATGGCCGGGTATAACGTTTTGGATTACTGCGAAAACCAGAACCTTCAGGCGATTGTCGATCTCAATATGATGGTGCCGATACGCCTGAGCCAGGCTGTACTGCCCGGCATGAAGGCCCGCAATTCCGGCCAGATCGTCAATATGGGATCAATGACCGCGCTTATCCCATTGCCGCACCTTACGGGCTATGTTGCCGCCAAGGCAGGCTTGAAAGGCTTTAACGATGCCCTGCGCCGGGAACTGGGCGGCACGAATGTCAGACTCACCCATATCGCGCCGCGCGCCGTTAAGACGCTCATGAATTCGGGCGTAAAGGCAGAAGTGAATGAACGCACAAAGGTCAAATACGATGAGCCTGCCGATGTAGCACGCTGGATATTTGAGGCTATTGTAGCACAAAAACCGGATGTGCGCTTTGGCTGGCCGGAACGGTTCTTTGCTTTTATGCATGCCAACTTCCCTTCTGTCATTGATAACGGCTTACAGAAAAACCGACGGATCGGCGAAGAAGCGCTGGACGCCGAGAAAAAACGAAACCAAAATGCGGAGGCCGCATGAAAACAGCAGACCTGATTATAACCGCGCTTTTCGGATTGTTCTGGCTGACCTTCGGCCTGAATAATTTTTTCCATGTCTTCCCGATACCGGAACCCTCGCAGGAAGGCGCAGCCTTTATGCAGGCTCTGGAAAACACCGGTTACGCCCTGCTGATTGTTTACGGCACGCAAATTATAACCGGCCTGTTGCTGCTTGTCCGGCTCTTTGTGCCGCTGGCCCTGCTTTTTCTGGCCCCGGTTATTGCCAATATCCTGCTTTACGATCTGTTTTCAAACCCATCCGGGGTTGTGATAGGCGGTGTTATAGCCGCGCTTTACGCCTTCTTGCTGCTACGGCACAGGCAGGTTTTTATGATTTTCCTGAAACCCTAACCAACCAGACATGAGGAGAAAACCATGACCAGAAACACATTTATCGCACTTGCCGCACTGGCCTTATCCAGTTTCGGCGGTTCCGCGTTTGCGGAGGATGCCTGGACGATGCGTACGCCGCAAAGCCAGCCAGTTCCGCAAGCGGTTGAAACCGCTGCCGGGATAATGACAGCCTCACCAATGGATCAGGATATTGCAGACTTACAAAAAGAATGGGCGCATATCAAATACCAGATGAGCAACGAGGATCAGCAGCTTGAGGCAATTCACAGACTTGAAGCACAAGCTGCGTCTGTGAGCGCCAAATACCCTGCCAATGCCGAACCAAAAATATGGGAGGGTATTATCCTTTCCACCGATGCCGGGATTGTAAAAGGTATATCCGCGCTAGGGAAAGTTAAAAAGGCCAAAGAACTGTTTGAAACATCCTTAAAACAAAACCCTACAGCTTTGGATGGTTCCGCACACACGTCTTTAGGTTCACTTTATTATCAGGTGCCCGGTTGGCCCGTTGCATTTGGCGATGATGAGGAAGCTGAAAAACATCTAAAACAGGCTTTGCGGTTGAACCCGAACGGCATTGACCCAAATTACTTCTATGGCGATTTTCTTTTGGAAGATGGCCGGTATTCTGAAGCCAAAACATATCTCAATCGTGCCTTGCAGGCTCCTGACCGGCCCAGCCGTCCTTTGGCTGATGCCGGGCGCAGACAGGAAATTAAGGCCGCCCTTGCGCAAATCGACCAAAAGATGAAGAATAAAAACACATCTAAATATAACTAGACAAAGGAGGCTATCATGGCTCTTAAATTTGAATACAAGTCTTTTACGGTTGAAACAAAGGGCCGCATTCTGCACGGCGTTATCACCGGCAAGCTGGAAGCCGAAGATTACGATCTTCTGGTGCCCGAAGCCGAGCGCCTGATCAATGAGCACGACAAGATCAGGATTATAGCTGAACTGGTTGACTTTGAGGGCTGGAGCGCGGGCGCGTTATGGGAGGAATGCAAACTCGCCTACCATCACCTCAAGGATATCGAGCGCATGGCCGTTGTCGGCGACAAAGCCTGGGAAAAAGGCATGACCGCCTTCGTTAAACCGTTTGTTGGCGCAAAACTAAAATATTTTGATGCATCCGAACGACAAAAAGCGATTGACTGGATACAAGAAGACATAGCAAGCAGCAAAGCAGCTTGATGAATGTCGATAAAAGGCCTGTTCAAACATGAAACACGGCGGGAGGGACTCTATAAATTCCTCCTGCTTCTTGCGGTTCTACTCGGGTATTTCGGATATCTCAGCCTTAAATATGATCTGGCGACAGGCGGCCTCGTTTCTGTGCTGACATGGAGCTTTTTTGTTTTGTGCACACCGATCGCCGATGCCGGATTCCTATTGGATTTTCCAGTGCGTCTGATTACCGGCCTGCGTATGTTTTTCTCGGAAATGATTGTCTGGGCCATCTCCATCAGCCTGAACCTGGTCACACTTCATTTTGCTCCGGACGCCTACGATAAAACCTTTGTCACATCTCTCTTCCATAAAATCCTGACAACCCCTTGGCCGTATTGGAGTATTATTTTTCTGTGCGCCGCCGGAACGTTTTTATCCGTGCGTTTTGGAGATGAAATGATGGACGTGGTCGCGCATAAGGATCGCTCCTTTCATCATAAACACGGCTTCAAACATCAACTGATGATCATGGTGGCTCTTTTTATACTGATTATATGGGCTTATTATCATTTGATAGAAACATTGGGGGTTGAAATACCGTTCGGATGAGAGTTTTGCTGGTTGAAGACGATGTGATGTTGGGCAGAGCCACAGCAGAGGGCCTCAAAACCTCATTCGCCGTGGATTGGTGCGAAGCAGCAGAAGATGCCTCAACAGCCCTGAAAACTACGCCCTATGATCTGGTCATCCTGGATATTAACCTGCCGGGGCAATCGGGCCTTGAGTTGCTAAAAGATCTGCGCGCCGCGAACGACGACCGGCCCGTTTTGTTTCTCACTGCATGCGACACACTCCCACAACGCATAGAAGGCTTGAACGCAGGGGCAGATGACTATCTGGTCAAACCTTTTGATTTGGACGAACTCATTGCACGAGCTTCTGCACTTATTCGGCGTTCGCAAGGCAGGGCAAATCCTGAAATTAAGTGCGGTAATGTAACCTATGACCCAGCGGCAAAACAGACCAGACTTAAAGGCAAGCCAGTGAAACTATCAGGCCGGGAGCTGGCTGTTCTAGAACTTTTGATGACCAATGCAGGCCGCGTCATGAGCAAAACCCAGATTGAAGAGCATATCTATGACTGGGATAGTGGGGATATTGAAAGCAATACGATTGAGGTTCACATATCCGCCTTACGCCGCAAGCTCGACAAAGATTTAATCAAGACAATCCGTGGTGTCGGCTATATGGTTGAGAAATGAACAATTATTCTCTGCGCCGCCGACTTATTTTATGGATTAGCTTGCCCATTCTCTGCGCAACCTTGTTGGCTGTATTCACCAGCTATCTCTTTGCCCGCTATGAAATTGAAGAAGTTTATGATGCACAGCTCGTGCATTCTGCCAAGGTACTATTACAGCTTACTCAACATGAAATCATGGAAGATGAAGATTTTGATCTGGGACTTGAAAACCCTGATCTTCAGCACAAGTACGAACGTAATTTGGGATTTCGCATATGGGTAAATAATGAGATTATCACACAATCCGAAAACAGCAGAAAATTCTCAGATTTTGAAGCCCCACCAGGATTTTCCAATCAAAGTGTAGCTGATCACGAATGGCGGTTTTTTGTATTTATTAACCCCGCCAACAAAATAAAAATCGAAGTCTCAGAGCGATATGACATTCGTTATGAGCTAATTTTCCAGCTTATGATATCGCTCATCCTTCCGGCACTCACGTTTTTACCTGTGATTTTTGTGATTATCTGGATTGGCGTGCGTCAAGTTCTAAAACCCGTTGTCAAAATCTCGGCTATGGTCGATAAGCGTGGCAGTAGCGATCTCTCCCCGATACATACAGATAAAACGCCGCAAGAAATTACGCCGCTCCTACAGGCTCTAAACCGTTTGTTTACGCGTCTTGAAAAAAGCTTTATCAGAGAACGTGAATTTACAGACAATGCAGCGCATGAATTGCGCACGCCGCTGGCAGCAATGAAAACACAAACACAGGTCTTACTCAAAAAGGCACAGGCCATACCGGATTGCAAGGAAGGGCTGGACAACCTTCATGCATCCATTGATCGTGCAGCCAATATGGTTGAGCAACTTTTGAACTTCTCACGCTTACAAGCCGATCAAATTGAATTTGAAGGTATTGATTTATCTTTGTTAGCTCACGAAGTTTTAAAAGAGATATCGCCCCTAGCCATTAAAAAGAAAGTCAATCTTGAAGCCAATATCAGCCACAACATTGCTGTAAAGGGAAACAAGAATGCACTTTCCATCATGCTCCGCAATCTGATTGACAATGCGATTAAATTCACCCCTCCCGGCGGAAAGATCAAGGTTGCTGTTCTGAATGACAAGAACAAAGTCGTTATCAAAATTTCTGATACAGGGGTAGGTATATCGGACAGTGAAAAAGACAAAGTGTTCGAACGGTTTTATCGCGTACAAAAAAACAAGCAAGGTAGTGGGCTTGGGTTAGCCATGACCAAATGGGTTTGTGATCTGCATGGCGCAGAGATTGTGCTAAGCGACAATACACCAAGCGGCCTCATCGTTAACATTAGCATGGGAAATGCTTAATGCGTTGGGTATTGATGTTTGAAATTTAACCAAAAAAGTAGCCCCAAGGTAGCCTCGGCCTTAAATATGAGCTTTGCGAAACCACAGTGACCTGCCCCGCATAGTGGTACCAGTTCCAGAGTTAGTCACTGGTTTTGTTTCAATGCGTTAGCCATGTGATATGGCTAAAGCGCAGCGTAAGGCATATCACATGGCTTTGGCAAGATCGTTTGTGGTGCCGGTGGTCTGTATCCAAGCGCGCTATGTGGCCGCTTGGTATTATAATGCACCCGCCAACGCTTGATCAGAACTTGCGCTCCTTGCAACGTATCGAACAGCTCCCGATCCAGAAGCTCGTCCCTGGGTTTACCGTTAAAGCTTTCATTATAGCCATTCTCCCATGGGCTGCCCGGTTTGATATAAGTCGGCTTCACCTCCATCTTTTCCAGCCAGCTTCTTACAACTGTGGCCGTAAACTCGCTGCCGTTATCACTGCGGATGTAATCGGGAATGCCGCGATCAATAAATAGATTCTCGAGCGTTTCCAACACATCGCCGCTCTTGAGCTTTCTTTTTGTTATAATAGCCAGGCATTCGCGGCTATATTCATCAATAATCGTTAGCATCCTGAAAGCTCGTCCATCTTTGGTGCGAGCATGCACAAAGTCATACGCCCAGAGCCGTTCGATGAATATCTTTCAAACACCGCTCAGTTCTAAGAAGTGGTCCTTATAATATAATCAATATTATTTAGTTAAGCTATATTACAGCTTTTAAAAAAAGAGGGGTTTATAATGTGGTGTGCTATTTTTTTAAGGGGAGGCACGCCTAAATTTTTTGATGCCATATGGGTTTGTCGATGAGGGGAGTTGAAGGGCTCGCGGTTTCCTGCGGGGTTATGATGCCAGCAATGTAGGCCAGCCGACCGGCTTCGATTGATTTGGCGAAGGCGGCGGCCATGGCGACAGGGTCGCCGGATTTGGCTACAGCGGTGTTGAGGAGAACGGCGTCGTAGCCCATTTCCATCACTTGCGTAGCGTGGGATGGCGCGCCGATACCGGCATCGACCACCAGTGTCTTATTGGGAAAGCGCTCGCGCAGGAGTTTGAGCGCGTAGGGGTTGTTCAGCCCGCGACCCGAACCGATGGGTGCGCCCCACGGCATGAGGGTTTTGCAGCCCGTGGCGATCAGTTTTTCCGCGAGAACGAGATCGTCGGTCATATAGGGGAAAACTTCAAATCCCTTTTTGGTGAGTGTTTCGGTAGCTTCGAGCAGGCCGTAGGGGTCGGGCTGGAGGGTGTAATCATCACCGATGATTTCGAGTTTGATCCAATTGGTTTCGAAAATTTCGCGGGCCATTTCGGCGGTGGTGATCGCTTCGGCGGCGCTGTGGCATCCGGCGGTGTTGGGCAGAACGGGGATGTCAAAACCCTTAATGATGTTCCAGAAATCCTGTCCCTTGCCGGCTTTACTTTCGCGCCGGAGTGAAACGGTGAGCAGGCCGGGGGCGGCGGCTTCTATGGACCTGCGTAAGGACTCGGGTGATGGATACCCGGCTGTGCCGAGGAACAGGCGGGATGTGAGGATTGTGTTACCAATATTTAAATTCTGGTTCATTTATTTTACGTCCGTATCTGTATAAACAATTTGCCGGGTATTTATCATTCCAAGTTTTTCATAGGCTTTTTGTGCGGGTTTATTATTTTCGTCAGTGTATAAGTTGAGGCCGATAACATTTTCAGATTTTTGTGCTTGTTTTTTTATGTGGGAGTACATTGCTTTGTAAACGCCTTGCCTACGATATTTGGGATCAACATAAACGCTGTGTATCCACCAACGATAACCGTTTTTATAATCGCTCCATTCTTTTTGAATCATTAAAGAACCTATAATTTTATGGTTACTTTCAGCTACATAGTAGACTCCTGATTCCGGTGTTTTCAAAAAAGATTGTACTGCTTCCAAAACTTTGTTTTTACAAAGTGTTTCGTTTGATCCCTCTAAGGCTACGTTTAATACATTTTGCGCAATTACTTTTATGTCATTTTCTTTGGCTTTTCTGATTTTTAAATCCATTTTCATCCCCCCTGCATGGGAGCGACGATTTCTATTGAATCGCCGTCTTCGATGAAAATCTGGGTGTAGTTACCTTTGGGGATGACGTTGCCGTTATGGGCTACGGCGATCATCATGCCTATTAACTCTTCTTGGGCGAGGATATCGTAGAGGTTCAGGGGCGCTTCGAAGGTTTTAGGCTGCCCGTTGATTGTGATTTTCATCATTCGATCCTTTGGTGAATAAAGACATAAATTCATTCTGCTTTCCTGCAATATGGTCGGCTATGCACTGCGCCATGACGGGGGCAAGGAGGTAGCCGTGGCGGAAAAGACCGTTTGCGCCGATGATCTTATCGTTGATTGTGATCCGCGGGAGGTTGTCGGGATAAGCGGGGCGGATACCGGCCTTGATTTCGAGAATTTCAGCATCGGCAAAGCTTGGCGACAGGGCGTAGAGTGCGCTCATCAGTTCCATGGATGAGCGCAGAGAGACGCCTCTATTCTCGCTGCTTTCAATGACGGTGGCACCGATCATGAAAATGTGGTTTTCACGCGGGACGATATAGAGCGGATAGCGCGGGTGCATCAGGCGCACAGGACGGGAGAGGCTGAATTCACGGTTGCGGACGATGGCGATTTCGCCTTTGACGCCGCGCAGGTTCGTATCGCCTGCGTCCATGCCGCGGCAGTCGATGGTGAGGTTGCGGGTTTCAGGCGATGGGTTCCTGGTGGTTAGCATTACATTTTCTTGTTGTTGCAAATCGGCGCATAGGGCTTGCATGGTAAGGGCCGGAGAGAGGTGCGCCTCGTCTTTTAAAAATATACAACTCGTATCGTTTTTAAATTTCTTATCGAGAGCGGGTTCGATTTCCCCGGCATTTTTGTGGGGGGATAGAGCCTTGGGCAGGTGCGCTTTAAAGCGCTCTAAGATATAGCGGTCTTCGGGGCAGGCGATCAGCAAGCTGCCGTTTTGAGTGAAGCCGGTTTGGAGGTTTATATTGCGCCAGAACGCTATTCCGGCCAACCCGGCGTGAACCCAGGCCATGTTCATGTGTTCGATTTCGGAATATGGGGCGAGCATGCCGCCGGCCATGGCGGAGGCGTTATCGGCGGGGAAGCCTTTCGGATCGCGCATGGTGATGTTATGCCCGGCTTTTTGCAGGGCATAAGCAGTCGTCAGGCCCATGATTCCTGCGCCGAGGACGGTGATGTTTTGCGTTTTTGTCATGTTCTCTCTCACGCTTCCTACGCCAGCATTATCTGGATCAGGTCCCAAGAGTATAATCTCAGCCGCGCCATAGTACGGTAGACGGGCACCTCCGGTGAAATACGCCCCCAGATTAGGCCTATTTTGGAAAAAGTCAATTCGAATGCTTGATTTTAAGGGGAGAGGGGGCTATATAGGGCCATCCATTCTTTTTGGGGTGGTTTCGTTCTTTTTTATAGGTAACGCGGGATGGAGCAGCCCGGTAGCTCGTCAGGCTCATAACCTGAAGGTCGTAGGTTCAAATCCTACTCCCGCAACCAATTTTTTCCTTTATATTTCAATGATTTAGTTTTCATTTTGATGCGATGCAAATCGATACCCTGCATCGGATTTGGAAGCAATCCGGAAGCAAATTCCTTACAACCCCTTCGAAAATCAGTGAAAATAAGAGCGATCCCGGACTCATCTTGTGCGGTTTATAATTTTCTTTCTAAAGGTACTATTAGTACCCTTGTGGGCTATAAAATAAACTCATACCTTGATATGGTTTAAAAAATATTGTATAATGGTACTATGAGTACCGTAGAACAATTAAAAATAAACACACTTTTGCAATCCATGCCTCCAGGGGCTGTGATGTTGTCATCATGGTTGAAAGATCAGGGTTACAGCTTCGATCTGCAAAAAAGATACCGCAAGAGTGGCTGGCTGGAATCCGTGGGCACGGGCGCGATGATACGAGCTGGGGACGTTGTCGGTTATGAGGGCGGTCTTTATGCGCTACAGGCGCAGGCTGGTTCCTCCGTCCATGTCGGCGGCAGGAGCGCGCTGTCGCTTTTAGGTAAGGCGCATTATCTTGAACTGGCACAAAGCAAAGTGATCCTGTTTGGCGGCGCGCGTGAAAATCTGCCCGTCTGGTTCAGGGATCATGACTGGGGCATGGAGATATCTTATTACGCGACATCGTTTCTTCCACCCGATATAGGGCTGACCGATGTTGAGTTAAAAACTTTTTCTATCAAAGTGTCCAATGCCCCGCGTGCGCTTATGGAGTGCCTGTATCTCGCGCCGGATCATCAGGATCTGGTGGAATGCTATGAGCTGATGGAGGGGCTGAATAATTTGCGCCCCGATCAGGTGCAGACATTGCTGGAGGCCTGCACGTCGGTAAAAGTCAAACGTCTGTTTATGGTGCTGGCAGAAAAAGCCGGTCATGGCTGGGTTTCTTATCTTGATCTGGGGAAGGTTGACTTTGGAAGCGGAAAGCGCAGTGTTGTAAGTAACGGTAGCTATAATGCCAAATATCAAATAACACTGCCGAGGGAATTGGGCGAGCATGACGAACGCGACATATAAAAAGCAGGCCGGGCTACTACTGGAAATATTGCCGGAAGTGGCAAAGGAAGAATGTTTTGCTATGCATGGCGGCACGGCAATCAATCTGTTTGTGCGTGATATGCCAAGGTTGTCTGTCGATATTGATCTCACCTATTTACCTGTCGAAGACCGTCCAACAACACTCAAAAATATAGCCGCCGCTCTGATCCGGATCAAAGAGCGGATTGAAAAACACGTGCCCGGCATTCGGATCCAGCATAAGGAAGAAACCGGAAAGCTTCTGATCTCAAAACAGGGCATCGATATCAAGCTGGAGGTTAATCTGGTCGGGCGAGGCACATTCATGCCCGCTCAACCTTTGCCGCTGTGTCAAAAGGCGCAGAATGCGTTTGAGGCTTTTTGCGTTATGCCGATTGTGCCCATCAGTCAGCTTTACGGCGGTAAAATATGCGCGGCGCTGGACAGACAGCATCCGCGTGATCTGTTTGACGTGAAATATATGCTGGAAGGCGAAGGCTTTACGCAGGATATCAAAACCGGCTTTATCTTCTGCCTTCTGGCCAGTGACCGCCCCATCCATGAAGTCATCAGGCCGAACCTGCAGGATCAAAGACTGGCCATGGTTAACCAGTTTGAAGGTATGAGCGAAGAGCCGTTTTCATACGATGAGTTCGAGCAAACACGTGAGTGCCTGATTGAGACCATTCACGCCAATCTGACAGATGCAGACAAGGCATTCCTGCTCAGTGTTAAAAATGTAGAACCCGACTGGAGCATTTATGACTTTAAAAAATTTCCGGCAGTGCAGTGGAAGCTGCAGAATATACAAAAGCTGAAAGATGCAAACCCTGAGAAGCACCAAGAACAATATCAAGCCCTGAAAGATAAACTAAACGGCACGGCATCTTAACTGCAGGAATAGCCTCAGCCCCTCTCGAAATCGATGATCTCATCCAGCGCAAGCATAACCGCCCGTTCAATCTCTATGGAGATTTTATCTTTTGTCGGATTATCCTCGTGCTTGTGCGCCCGGTTTAGGCCATAAGCGATGCCTTCTTCGACGGCACGCTGGATAATCCAATAGGTTTTGAACCGTATATGTTTTATTTTTTCGTTGTCGCTCATTTTAACTCCATCGGCTTTCCTGTTGGATCAAAGCCAACACATTCAAAACCTGTGCGATGAGGGTAGCCAAGCTGGTTAGAAATAATCCTGGTCTTGCCGATCATCTGGTCATCGCACTCATGTGTGTGGCCGTAAACCCAAAGATCCGGCTTATGCCTCTCAATAATTTCAATCATATCCAGAGAATTAAAAGCAGGCATGAGCGGGGTGTTTACGTACTGGGTGTTAGGGTTAACGACCGGTGCATGATGAGAGATGACAATGCGCGGCCCTGATAACGTCGCTTCAAACCATGAGAGCAGCTTTTGAGTGTAATCCCGATGTAATGATAATGTGTCTTCGGGCATAAAATGGCTGCCATCATCTTTGTATATCAGTCTGAAATCGCTCATACCCCGCCGGGCAATCTGCATTGCCAGCGGATTTTCATTGTTGAAATTGGTCCACATTGTGCCACCGAAAAAATGAACGCCGTCAATTTCGATGGCCTCATTCTTAAGAAAGTGCAGTTGTGGCACTGTATCAGCCGCCCAAGTCTCAAAGGCTTTTTCGGCTTGTTTTATCCTGCATTTGTAATATTCGTGATTGCCGGAGACGAATAAAACAGGCTTTTTCCAGTTTCTCAGAAAATGCTCAAGGGGAAGAAAGTTTTCGAATGAAAGAATATCTCCGGCCAAAATCATAACGTCACCATTTATATCGGCGGGCAATTCCCAGTTGCCGCCAAATTCCAGGTGAATATCGCTGTAGGTGAGTATTTTCATTTGTCGTCCTTCTTCAGTAAAGAAGGCTTCGTTTCATGGAAAAGTCAACGCTTTATCACACTCCGAAATGTCAGAGAAACGCGCCGTCCGCGCTCAATTTTAAAGCCGCCCACCACATCTGATTTTCTTGCCAGGATGGCATGTGTCCATTTATACCGCGCTTCTCCGGATAAAATGATAAGGCTGCGCGGCTCAAGATAGAGGTCATGTTTTTCCTGTCCGTTTGTGAACTGCATGATTACGCCTGACCCGAGGCTCAGGCTGGCGATGGTATCACTGAAACACGGCACGCAATCGATATGCGCGGAAATGCCTTGTCCGGGCAGATATTCGTTCACAATGGCTTGATCGGGTTTGAATGGAAGTTTTCGTGTGATGGGCATGAGCCAATCCGGTAGCGAGCCGAGATAAGAGTCAGCTGTCACCGCTCGTGCCTTGTAATCATATTTATAGCCGTAATGCTGCACCCGCCGTTTAAGATCGTTGAGCCAAGGCTGCCGGTCTATAATCTCAACCAACGTCCGCTCTTCTGCTGCTGTGATAAAGTCGGGCAGATACTGAAGGCCGGGAATATCCGGCGCGGCTGGTGAAGGAATATCGAATAAAAGACCCGTCATAAATGCACGATCTCTACCGGCTGCCTCCACTCGCGTTGCAGATATTCAGCCAGCAGACGGCGGTGGCATTGATGTTCTGTTTTGCAGGCACACAAAAAACAGGCCTGATTAACGTCCTCGGGTGATAGAACATTGGCAATATTCCGATGATGAATGAGGTCAATATACTGAATTTCGTATTCATCCCAGCTTATCTTGTTGTCCTTGAAAGGCTTTAAAATATCGTCGCTGGGCGCCAGCTCTTTGCGGTATTCGTAATCAATGCCAGCGATTTGTTTCAGGAAATACGGCAGGTCTTTTTTCTTGGCAAACCCTGCCAGCTGCGAACTCGCCCACAGGCGCGTATCAATCACCTTCTTCACGCCCTCGCCGCCCAGGCGTTCAAAGAAATCCTCTGCGCTGGAGCCCGTAAAGCCGATGGTGAATACCTTCATGCGGCATCTTTTGCAGGGCCAAGGATGAAGCGGGCTCGTTCTCGCCGGAGCATTTCATAGGGGCTAACACAATGAAGTCCAAGCCCGATGCAGACATTGGGTATTTTGATCTTACGCGTGCTGTCTGCAGGAACTTCATGCGTCACAATGGTCCAGTCATGTGCTTTGGCATGCGCAACCAGCCAGTAATCAGCAACTTGTAAAAATGTGGCAATAGCAGAAGGCTCGTAATTTTGTCCATTGGCCCAACTGCTCACCTCGCTTAAAACGGGAACAACGGCACCATCCGCCGGTAAAAAGAAATTCTTTCCCTGGGCTTTGACCCAGTCGGATAAATCGTCTTCCCCAGCGTAAAGCTCATCAGAGACTTTCTCTATACTGGCCACCTTCCCGGCAGAGTTTTGCTCTGTAAGCCATTGCCAGAAAGCGGGACAAAAATCAAAACCATAGTGCAGGTTTTTGGCCTGAATAAAAATATTGGCGTCGAGCAGATATTTTGTCACAGCATCACCCCGACTTCCCGTCCAAGATTATTGAAGGTTTGAGTCTTGGAAACTCCCAGCATGCGGAATGCGTCACGATACAGTGTCTGTCCTTCCAGAGTGCTGGTGACGATAGCCTGAGTAAAGCGGCGGCTGACACGGGAGATCGTGGTGCGGTAAAAATCGCCTCCACTGCCACTGCGTTCGGCGATTTCTCTTAGGCGAGCGCGCTCCTGCTGCCATGCCTGATCGAACTCATCACGGCTCAGCCACTTCGCATCCAGAAGTCTTCGTAAGATCACAAGCGTGCTGACTTTAAAATGTTTGGACAGGCGAGCGACAGCCTTATCCAGTAATTCATCATCTTGCAATAGTGGCTTGAGAGTTTTTAACGGCACCAGTAATTCTGCCGCGACTGCATTGCACCAGACTTCTTCTCTGGAAAAGCCATTAAGCGGTGCGGCACTCGCGTTGGACACACCGGAAGAATTCAGCCATAGATGGGCAAGTTCGTGCGCCAGCGTAAACATTTGACCGGATTTACTGTCAGAGCCATTTATAAACACCAATGGTGCCAAGTGGTCAGATAGTGCAAATCCCCTGAATTCCTGTGTATCCAGTTTACGATTATTGTTACTGAGAACAACGCCGCTCACCATGACAAGAATACCGACTTCTTCAGCCTGCTGGATAAATAAACGGAGCGCATCTTCCCAAGTGCGGCATTGGCTGCGTTCTTCAATATCAAATTTCAGCGTGTGCCGGATCTGGTTTGCTACATCCTCGACTTTCATGGAGCGGTTGACGCTGCCTATAAACTCCAGAGGTTTTTGCCGTGTGATTTGCGCAAACTCCTTGTACCATGCCTGTCTTTCCTGGCAGTTGTAGAGCATATCCAAGAGATTGGGGCTTGGCCGTGTGACCTGCCTGTTATCCAAGGTTCGGAAATCAGGGATAGGCAGGCTTTCATGTGGCGGTTCAGGCAAAAATAAATAGCCCATAGGCACATGAACGGCTTTGGCAAAATTCTCCAGTTGTTTTAAAGTCGGCTGCGTTTCGCCTGCTTCCCATTCTTCATATTTGGCAAAGCGGGACAGCAGAGCCTCCGGTTCCATACCGGCCCTTTCTCTTGCCCACTGAAGCATATCTGGAGATATTGCCACTCTTGTCATTGTTTGCCTTTTTGATACCTTTTCCAGATTCTATCACAAAATAGTTTTCAAATTACTGTTATAACGAAATAATTCGAATGGTTGAATTGTGTAATATTACTCCATGCGGCACCTTATCATGCCATTTGTCCGTGTCTTGTCTGTTGTATTTTCAAAATAATATCAGCCATCCATCCGGGGATGCGCGCAACCGATGCGCTTAAATCCTTCATATCGCGGTTATCCAGCCGGGCGGCGCATTGCTCAATAATCTGATCGTCGATATGTCTCTGACCTAGATAAGACAATGCCTGAAGCACAAAATTGGCTCGATCCGTGACGCTATTCATAATTGGTACTCTGGCATGCTTTAAAATAATAGTTCTGCCTGCAACTGTTTTCGTTCTGGACGCCCCATTGGTTAGGTAAACAGGCCGTGCTGGAACCTGTGTGGACAGTCCCAGATAATTTGCCGCAGCTGCGCCGGACGGAAAAATATTGTCACCTGTTTTTGCCGCAATAACCTGCGCCAGGTCACCCACGCAGGGCGAGAGCGTCCCCAACTTGTCGTGTTGTTTGGGGTAATCATATACACCCCGGTCAAGGCGGCGGATAGTCCCCTTGCGCACCAGGCGGGATAAGGCCTGATCAACTGCTGCACGTGTACCAACATCCAGAAAATCTTTGGGCGTAAACACCCAGCCGCGACCTTTGGCGCGGATCCTTCTGCTGATGGTTTGTGCAACGGCGTTCATATTTTTAACTCCTATATGTCAGATTATAGCATATATTTTTCTGACATTAAATTAAGATATCAAAAATACGTTTGTAACCAGATATCGATAAAGTCTTGCCCTTTTCGTTCTTGTTTTGTACACATATGATGTGGCGAAAAATTGCGGACTGGAGCGTATGGGACAAGTGGCCAATCCAAAGAAAAAGACAACATCTGGTAAGAAGACAAACGCCACGGCTAAAAAGGCGGCGAATACGTCCGTGCGGCTGCAAACTATTTACCCTGATTACGCAGTCTGGCTGAAAAAGCGGTCATGGGGGCTGGAAGACGCTGCGTGGCTTCTGGTTGGTCTGGATCCGGCGATGGCGGGCATAAATAATTGTGTCTTGTCGGAGACTGCAAAAGAAGAGCTGCGCCAGTATGAAATGGCGTTTGGCAAACATTTGATGTTGGTCGATCAATATCGGGATTTGCTGCATGAGGTACTGATCCGAAAGACAAAAGGCGGAAGCCTTTCAGATTTGGCGCCTGTTTTATTTTTGAAGCTTTGTTTCGATCATCATATTCCCTGGCATGAACGCCTGCAGAATCACCTGGACGAAACCGGCCAGGCATTCCGCTATTCCGAAAACAGCGCTATGTTGCGTGTTATCAAAAGGCTGTCAAAGCAGGATTCATGGCTATTGTGGGATGCGGTACTTTTGACATTGGGCTTCAATCCGGAAATAAGCATGGCTGCACTGATCCGGCGCCCGAACCTGCAGCCCGGCCGCGATCATTTCGAGCGCGACGCTCTGGCGCGAGCAAGTTATCTGGCTGATACCGCGCGCGGCAGTTGGCGCTCTGGAAAGCTGGAGATCGTTAACCCCAAGGAGGTTGAAGCAGATCTGTCACTTTTTACGCTCCTTGATTCCGCTCATCCGCAGGCGGAAGTCTTCCCCAAGCCGTTCCTGCTCTGGGCGCAGGATAAGGGCTACGCCCCACCATCGCAATTGCTAGAGGAACTGGGGCTGGAGCCACGCTCAGTAAATGATAACGCTTTAAGCCAGTCCGACTATTCAACGCCGTATCTCCAGATGATGCAAAAAGCAATTGATGTTCACCGCATTACTGATCAGAACCAGCCTTTGAAAAAAGAGCTGGAAGCCTGGTTTATTGAGCAGACCATCAATGGCGAGGCCGTCAGCGCCAATGATGCTTCGTATATGGCTTCTTTCGTCCGTTCTCCGAAATCACGTAAAGGCGGCGGGCGCAAATATTAGGGCGATACCCTGACACCCATACGGCTCCCGCCGTGACAACGTAGCGCGCATTTTCTCATTTTCGCACACTGAACCCATCATCGGTTCTAACACATGCGAAAGGAGAAACAGATGAGCGAACAATTTATAAAACCCGGCGTGGCAAAACCGCCGATCATACAAACGCCCCGAAAGGCGGAAGAATTTCTCAATCAATATGAGCTGTCCAAACGCTGGAAGATATCACCGCGCACTCTGGAGCGTTGGCGGTGGCTCGGCAGCGGCCCTCGTTATCACAAGATCGGCGGGCGTGTTGTTTATAAACTCTCGGACGTTGAGGCCTTTGAAAATGAACGCAGCTTCACCTCCACCATGAATGAACAGCATGGAGGTGTGTGATGTTGTTTGAAGAGAAAATGGAGCGCTTTGCAAAAATGCATGGCCTGTCGGTCGATACTTCAGGTTATAAAAGATGTGATGGCTGCATCACGATCATCAATAACGGTGTCATGATTGCTGTGCCCTATAAAGAGACCTACACCGCACCTTCTGATCCAGACTTCTTCTTGCTGACCAGTCATTGGGAGCTGGCGCTTTTGTTTTATAAGCACAAACAAAAACCCGTCTGGATTTTTGATTACATTACGGAGCTGCGCGATATTTGCCCGCCGATGCAGGCTGGCATGAAATGGGCGTATATCCTGACCGAATGCGAGCATGCCTGGGATGCGTGCATTTATTCAGAATATTTGTCGCTGAACGGGCGGGAGGTATCAGTCCTCGGCGGCACATGTGAGGATCTAGTGCGCACATTCTTTCCGCATGAGTGGCAGGGAATGGATGCTGACTTATGAGTATTCCCAATCTTGATTATAACGATCCGGATCTACCTTCCCGGGACGAGATTAAAGCGGCGCTTTTGGCAAGACTGCCCGAAGTGCTGCGCCATCTCTTTCCTGCGGGCAAGCAGTTGAAACAAGAGTTTCAGATTGGCAGCCTACAAGGTGAGAAAGGCCAGAGCCTCAAGGTCAGCATGACGGGCGATAAGGCTGGGCTGTGGCATGATTTTGAAAGTAATGCTGGCGGGAATATTTTTGATCTCTGGGCGGCGGTGTATAATCTGGATACCAAGCGTAACTTTGCCAGTGTTCTTGGCTCTTGCGCGGATTGGCTCTGTCTTCAACCGCACGCAAAACCTGTTTTTCTGGATCGCAAGGAGTGGATCTACACGGATGAGGCGGGCAAGCCCCTGGTCATGGTCGCGCGAAAAAATGAACCTGGCGGTAAAAAGAGCTTTCTGCCCTATGACCATATCGCCAAGAAACATGGCATGCCGAATATTAGGCCGCTGTATAATCTGCCCGGTATTGCGGCTAACGATCATATCGTCATCACAGAAGGCGAAAAATGCGCGCAAGCGCTTATTGATCTTGGTATCCCAGCCACAACAGTGATGGGCGGCGCTAATTTTGATCCCGACAAGACGGATTTCAGTCCATTGGCTGGCAAAGACATCACCATCTGGCCGGACAATGATAGGTCTGGGCAGGGGTATGTTGAGCGCATTAAAACTGGATTGGGGGCTATCAAGCCCAGAAGCCTGCGGGTTATCACCCCGCCCGCCGACAAACCTGAGAAGTGGGATGCCGCCGATGCGGTGCAGGAAGGCATCAATATTCGGGCCTTTTTGAAAACGGTACCGAAATCAAAAATACATCTGCAACGCTATGAAGCCTTCTCTCTGGCTGAGCTGATCGCCGATAAAAGCCCGATGCCCGACGATCTGATTGCCCCGCGTTTACTCACGCCCGCTGGTATGCTGGTGATTGGCGGCGCGCCCAAATCGGGCAAGAGTGATTTTACGCTCTCGCTGCTGACCCATATGGCCGCCGGGCAGCCATTCCTGAAATTCACACCGCCCAGGCCGCTGCGGGTGTTCGTGCTGCAGGCAGAGATACAGTATGATTATCTGCGCGAGCGTCTACAAAAAATGGGGCTGTCTGAAGAGGCCATCTTTAAAGCCGGGCAAAACATCCATATCACGCCGCAATTAAAGCTGCTGCTGAATGATGACGGGTTGGAGATTATCAAAGACCTGATCCATGAGAAATTCCCAGATGCGCCGCCAGATATTATTGTCATCGATCCGATCCGCAATGTATTTGATGGCGGGCCGGACTTTGGCAATCTCGGTGAGAATGATAATAACGCCATGCTATTTTTCCTGCAGCAACGGGTGGAAATTCTGCGCGATATGATCAACCCGTGCGCCGGCATTATCCTTGTCCACCATACCAAGAAAATCAGCAAGGCCATGTTCAAGGACGACCCGTTCCAGGCGCTGAGCGGTGCCAGTTCGCTGCGCAGTTATTACACCAGTGGCATGTTGATTTTCCGGCCCGATGAGGCAGAGGATGTCAGATCATTGCATTTTGAGCTGCGTAATGGCCCCGGTATTGTGAACATGCATGTTGCCAAGGAGCATGGGCAGTGGGTTGAGGCCGATCCGAACAGTGTCACGCTCGTGCGGCAGGATTACAGTCGTAAGCTGGAAGGCGAGCGCAGACGGCGCAAGGATGCCATTCTGCAAATTCTGTACGATCAGGCCGAGAAAGGGTTCTTGTTTACTACCCGCCAGTTTGCCCGCAATTTTGAGGGCAAGAGTGGGCTGGGCAGCTATTCCAGCATTTATAACCGCGTCAATGTTCTGGCGACCAAGGGCGACATCAAGTTCTTTAACGAGCCGCATCCGGTCACGCAGCAGAGCACGCAGGGCTCCGACCGAGGATATTTATGTGTGCCGGATATGCGGCTGGGGCCGGTAACGGAAACCGTTGACGAAGAAACCGGAGAGGTGTGCGAAGAGTTTATTCCGGTTAAGCCCACGCATTTCAAAGACAAACAGACCGGCGCGTTGCTACCCGTAGAAGATCCGGATGTGTGGGTTTATGCCGATGGCGGTGATGCATGCGAGCTGTAAACTTCTAAACACTAAAAACTTTTTGAACGGCACTTTTGTTATTTTTGAAGGGGTTAAGTTGGGAAGAAGTGTACCAATAAAAACTTCTTTAAAAACTTTGTAAACTTCCCTGAAGCCCATGTTTCATGCGGATTATAGACAATATAGAAGTGTGGAATAGATTGCCCCTCCCTAAAGGGAGGGGGCGTGGGATACAGATCCACGCACCCCATCCTGGTCGGTCAGGGTGCGATTCCGAGAAGCGTGCGGATCTCTTCCCACGTTACAAAATGAACGGTGTTATCTTCAAACCCCAGATCGCGCGTCCAGTTTTCCGTGGGTGTAAACACGGCGGCATTATTTGTGACGCCAAGGATCGTTCCGACAACAGTGCCATGTTGTTCAGCATAGATCTCCAGCGCACTGTCGACCTGTCCCATGTTCAACTTGTTCATGCCAAGGATGATGGTCTCTAATGGGTGGCCGCGTGAGTAAATCGTGATGGTTGGTATCTCATCCATGCAAACATGAATGCTTCCTTCGCCCGCAATAGCCAGTGGAATATGCAGAATTTCGCACATCATTCAGTGATGCACGCACGCCTGCGCAGAGCGGTTTGCCATTCTCGCAGGAATTCGCGCGGGTCCTGTGGGGGCATTTCCTATAGGGGCGGGGAACGTGCGGGACTTTTTTAGCGTCAGGAGTTTCAACTTAGTTGACACGGCTACTTGACAGATTTTCCACAAGTATTTGTTTTCTTTAAATAAAAGCGTCAAGTAACGGGGTAAACTGTCTACTTACTTGACATGATAAGTATTTGATTTTCATGAATAGTTTAGTTGACCGGTAAACTGCCCCAGTTTACCCCTTGGTTTACTTTTTCTGACAAATTTTCGTGTGAGAATAAAATATGGCTTTTCGCGTATCTTCGCACGGAAGTTAATTATTATATTCTTTTTTCTTCTGCCAGTTTTCTGTAGTGGGCGCCCAGCGCAGTCAGTTTGCATCCTGTGGAATGTAGCGCTGCATAATACATATGTTCTGCGTCAACAGGGGTGATTAACCCTTGCTTGTTGCAAATCTGGAGTTCTTTGAAAATAGCCACATTTTGATCATTTACAGGAATGTTACGATATTGTTCTGGGACATTTTCTCGATCAGGCTCAAATGAAGGATCAAGCTGAAATACATCGCTTGGACTGGGGAAATATTTTGGCAATCTTCGCAAGATTTCCAGTGGAATTTTAGGAGCCACCTCACGAAGACTTATGAGGTTTCGGACATTAGTTTTATATATTGGACGCTGTTTCCATGGACCTAATATTTGATCTATCTGCGCATATATAGAGGCAGATGTAATGCGACCGCAAATGTCTGCTGCGCTCCCTGCTAAACTGTCAAGTAAGATACCCGTAAAAAGACCGTGTCCGTTATATTCTTGTGCTGTTTCTGTTCTGTCGCACGCTGTTAGTATCGTGACCCCGTTTCCTATAAAAGAGGCTTTTCCTGCATCATCTATAGCAGGAATATCGCCGATTTGACCAGAATGGCAGCAATCAAGAATGATGACAGAAGATTTTATTCTAGCTTGCGCTTTATGGATTAGACTTAAAATTTCGCTCATGGGGGTACCCCAAGCACCTTTTCGGGCATCTTGAGCGACCACATAACCTTCCCCAGCTTCATTAATAAGCCCATGTCCCGCAAAATATAATAAGGCTATATCTGCGCCGCCTTGAAAAAGTTGTTCGATGTTTTCGCTCAGCACTCCACAATCAATATCGGTTTCATTGCTTGTAAGAAGTTTGACGTCAAAATTAGGTGATCCATCACCGTTTTTTCCCAACATGTGAGCAACGGCGACGGCATCATTAACGCACCCCGACAAAGGGGACGATTCATAATTATCAATACCAATAACTAGAGCTTTTTTCATTTTTCTCTTTTTATAGACTGTCTATAAAATCCTTAATCGCGTCCCAAGACCAAACAACTGTTCTTACGCCAGATATATCTGTCCTATCATCTTTATAGGCCCATATGCCAAGCACTCTTTTCCCTTCTTCTTTGGCACACTGAATCTCCCATTTTTGACCATCCGAAGATAATGAATTTTTACTGATCATGGCAATAACGCCGTCAGAACGTTTAATGCGTGTTCGAACTTTCGTTTTCCAATCCGAGCTATATGCCTCTTTTACCGACATGTCTATGTACTCAAATGGGCTGTTAGTATAGAGAGATTGCCCTTTTAAAGCATCGCGTGATCTCTCGTCCGGCATTGCGAATGCAACGAAAACAACTTTCTTATTGACCATATTACTTTTCCTTCTTTCTAAGTTTATCGACAAATTTGTTTATATTAGCCCATGACCAATTATGAATACGCATGCCTTTTAATTCCTTCGGCAGCGCATATTTTTTAGCGTCGTTATTGGCAAACATGGCCATAATGGGCAATCCTTCCTCTCTGGCGCATTTTATTTCCCAATGAACACCTTCAGCATTTCTGGTGTTTTTAGTGACAAGCACAATCATGCCGTGGCATCGTTTAATTCTCTTCCTGCATTCGGTTTTCCAAGCTCTATCCCAAGGCTTTTTTACTGACATGTCTACAAATTCAAAGGGCGTTTTTTCATGCCGCGATTGGCCTGAGAGCATTGTTCGAATGTTCTTATCTTCAACAGCAAAGCTGATAAAAATCCGCTTGCTCATTAAATATTCTGCGCCCTTGTACAGTCCGGCGGCACCACCGGCTAGTGCCAATAATTTCAAAGCTGGTGATAACTGAGCCAACATCAATATAATCCCAATCGTTTTGCCGCCCATAACTCTGTAGCTTTGCCCAGCATGGCCTTCCAGTCAGCGAAGCTAGTGGTGGATCTTATATATTTATCCCATTCATCATCAGGAATGGCTTTGAAATCTTCGGACGATTTTACATCAAAGCCGCTCTTTTCAATCATCTCTGATAAAGAGGAATATTGCGTATGTTTGCGTACAAATGATTCATTTAGAAGCTCTTCCAGCGGCACTGCATGGGATCCGTCCAGTGCCTGAGCGTCATTTGCAAGCTTCTGTAATCGCTTTTGCAGATTGTCTAATCCTGTAATCTTCATGATACTGCTCCTGTTTATCCCTTTGGTGGATGTGGATCATCACCGTAGGTGTTGCGCTCGCGGATTTTGTTATCGCGCCCTTTAAGAAAGGCCTCGCCTTTTTCTTCGCGGGCGTGGTCTTTGGAATATTTCCAAGCTTCAGCCTGCGTGTCCGTAACCTTTGATGCCCGTTCAGCACCTTCGCGCTTGCTTTCCCATTTTCCATCTTCGCGTTGTTGTGTCCAAAAATTGCTTTTATCTGGCATAATAACCTCCGTGTTTTGCCTTTGTTGAGCCAATTCTATCTGCTGCTATATGCAGGAAGTCATTGACTGATTCTCACGATTAGTATAAAAACTATACGAACTGGAAACGAGAGTCAAGCGTCCGTATATTTACTATACGAACCCTAAGGGATAAATAATGCCGCAAAAGAAAAAAGAGCAACGATGGAGTGTCGAGAAACGACTGGAATTCATTGATTTCCGCTTGTTTTGGGAGGGGCAGATCAACCGCTCTGACATCATGGATCAATTTGACGTTTCCGTGCCTCAAGCTTCGAATGACCTATCAAAATATCAGGAGGCAGCGCCAAAAAATCTTCACTATGACTTCAAGGTGAAGAAATATTTCTCCACCGATTCGTTCAAACCTGCGTTTATCACGCCCGACGCCGACAGTTATTTTCGGCAACTGCGCGATGACATGCTAGCTTTGAAATCCAACCCCGCTCCCTGGCTGTCATATGAACCGGAATATGACATTGTTCAAATGCCAAAACGTAATATTGACCCGGATATATTGCGTGTTGTGTCTGAAAGCATAAAAGAACAGAAAACTTTAAAAGTTCTGTACCAGTCCATGAACGGCGAAGAACCCGTATGGCGTGAAATATCGCCCCATGCCTTCGCGTTCGATGGTATGCGCTGGCACACTCGGGCTTTCTGCCACAAGGATTATGATTACAAAGATTTCCTGTTATCCCGCATTCAGGAAACAGGCGATTTTGTAAACGACGAGTGGCCAACGCAGCCCGATGAAAAATGGAATACATATTTCACATTGTCATTAACAACCCATCCGGACCTTACAAAAAGCCAGGCAAAGGCCGTGGCTCTTGATTACGATATGACAGAGGGGCGATTGGATCTAAATATTCGATTGGCGCTTCTTTATTATTACCTTCGCCGCTTTGGCCTTTACCCAAGCTGTGATGGCTCGGAAATGCCCGCGAATGAACAGCATGTTGTAGTGGCAAATAAAGCGGCAACCAAAAAAGCGCTGGCAAAGGCGCAGACAATTAAAAAGAAAGAAGCAGCATAATGATGATCGGCGAAATCAAAGGCAGAATTGACAGTATTTGGAACGACTTCTGGTCGGGTGGTGTGGCTAACCCGCTGACGGTGATGGAGCAAATGACTTATCTGCTCTTTATCAAGCGGCTGGATGATCTGCATACATTGGAAGAACTCAAAAGCGAGCGCTTAAAAAAGCCGATGGAACGACGCATCTTCCCCGAAGGCAAGGATGACAAAGGCCGTTCTTATGAAGATATGCGCTGGTCACGCTTCAAGAATTTTGATCCCGGCGAAATGATGACGGTGGTGGATGAACACGTCTTTCCATTTCTGCGTAATCTGGGCGCAGAAGGCTCCAGCTACGGAAAGCATATGAAGGATGCGCGCCTTGGTTTTTCCAATCCCGCTTTGCTTGATAAGGTCGTACAAAAACTTGACCAAATCCCGATGGATGACCGCGACACCAAGGGCGATGTTTATGAATACATGCTGGGCATGATCGCCAGCGCGGGCAAGAACGGTCAATTCCGCACACCGCGCCATATCATCCAGTTGATGGTAGAGATGACAAAGCCAACACCAAAGGATGTGATTTGCGATCCGGCTTCCGGTACCTGCGGATTTTTGGTCGCGGCGAGTGAATATCTGCGCGAGCATAACCCAGAAATGCTGCGTGATGCGGATATGCGCAAACACTTCCATAGCAACATGTTCCACGGCTTTGACTTTGATACGACCATGCTGCGGATTGGTGCTATGAATATGACCCTTCACGGTATCGAAAACCCATCCGTTGAATATCGGGACAGCTTGGCGGAAGAACATGGTGAAGATGCTGGCAAGTATAGCCTTGTCCTTGCCAACCCGCCCTTTGCAGGATCGCTGGATTATGAGAGCTGCGCCAAGGATCTACAAAAAATCGTCAAAACCAAAAAGACGGAGCTGTTGTTCCTTGCGCTGTTCCTGCGCCTTTTGAAGACTGGCGGTCGTGCGGCGGTCATTGTGCCGGACGGCGTACTGTTTGGCTCCTCCACCGCGCATAAATCCTTGCGGGAGAAATTGGTGGAAGAGCATAAGCTGGAGGCCGTCGTTAAATTGCCCTCCGGCGTGTTCAAACCCTATGCAGGTGTATCCACAGCCATTCTATTTTTCACCAAGACGGGCGTGGGCGGAACGGATCATGTCTGGTTTTATGATTTGCAGGCCGATGGCTTATCGCTGGATGATAAACGCGGCGATCTGCTGCCGAAAGAAAAACAGGGGCCACGCCCGAAAGAAGCGTTGAGTGCAGACGATCACGCCAAAAACAATCTTCCCGATGTGCTAGCGCGCTGGGCGGAGCGTGAGGGAGCGGAGCTGGAACGTAAACGCACCGCGCAAAGTTTCTGCGTTCCGCGCGCGGAAATTGCCGAGGCCGGATACGACCTCTCCCTCAACCGCTATAAAGAAGTTGAGCATGCAGAAATCAAATACGACACGCCAAAAGATATTCTGAAAGAACTGCGTGAGATCGAAAAAGACATTGCCAAAGGCATGAAAGAGCTTGAGGAGATGTTGGGATGAACTTTGTGGAATTGGGAAAGGTAGTTGAAATCAAGGGTGGCGGAACCCCTGATAAATCAAACCCTAACTATTGGGGTGGCTCAATCCCTTGGGCTTCCGTAAAGGATTTTAAATCCACAATCATTGAAAATACTATCGACATGATCACGGAAGATGGTGTCGAAAACTCTGCCACCAATATTATTCCTGCTGGATCGATTATTGTTCCAACGCGGATGGCAGTAGGAAAAGCGGCAATCAATAAGGTTGATATGGCTATTAATCAGGACTTGAAGGCTCTTTTTCCGTCACCAGAAATAGATACACGCTTTTTGTTTCATTGCCTTTTGGCAAATTCACAAGTTTTAGAAAGGCAGGCGTCGGGAGCAACCGTGAAAGGTATTAAGCTTGATGTCTTAAGGGCATTGCAAGTTCCTGTTATTTCTATGAATGAACAAAAGCGGATTGCGGCGATATTGGATCAGGCCGATGCGCTGAGCCAGTCCCGTCGCCGCGCTATCACCCGCCTCAACGACCTCTCTCAATCCATTTTTTATGAGATGTTTGGCGATCCCAGAACAAACTTAAAAGGAATGCCTGTTGAGGAATTGGGACAAATCATAAAAGTAGGTAGCGGTGACGGTCTTACCGCAGAAAACCAAAATGGGGGCGATTACCCTGTTTACGGCGGTAATGGTGTAAATGGCTGGCATGACGCCTATAATGTGGAAAGAGATACGATTGTAATTGGGCGTGTGGGCGTTTACTGCGGGGCTGTTCATGTAACAGATCGAAAAGCGTGGGTTACTGATAATGCGTTAATCGTAAAATTGAAGAGAGATATGAATATTTCATATCTCTCTTCTGCATTAAAATATGCAAATCTCAATCAATATGCTGGCCGTTCTTCACAACCTCTTGTCTCTGGCACAAGAATTTATCCTGTAAAAATTTTGGTTCCTGATATGAATCTCCAAAAGCAATATGAACAGCGGATCACAAAGATTAAAGAGCTGGATTATATTTTTAATAGTGATAGGGATAAAATTGAAAACCTCTTCCTCTCCCTACAACAACGAGCATTTCGCGGGGAGTTGTAATGACTTTAGATCATGCAGAATTGTTAACGTTATTGCAGGAGCGCTCTTCCTATCCAATTGGCGCGCGCCATGAAAATCGTCACCAGCTGGATTATATTGCTCATCGCCTTAGTGTCGCAGGACAGTACAAAAATCTAGGCTCAGGACTCATTAAATCCACCATATGAAGATACATGCGATGGTGATGGCGGCTTTGAAGATGTGAGCACATCGGTCGTATCGCGTAGCGATGCGGCGCCAGTCTTTGAGTTTGGCGAAGCTGTTTTCGATTTTGTGACGTTTTTTGTACAGATCTCTGTCATATTCATGTTGTACCTTGCGATTTTTCTTTGATGGAATGCACGGTACAATGCCTTTATTGATCAGTGCCTCACGAAACCAGTCCGCATCATAGCCCCGATCAGCCAGTAACGTCGGAGCTTGCGGCAGTCTGTCAATCAAGGTTCTTGCCCCTTGATAATCGCTGACCTGCCCGGCGCTCAGCTCCAGCAAGATGGGACGTCCCTCACCGTCGGTAACGGCGTGCAGTTTTGAGTTTAAGCCGCCTTTTGTCCTGCCGACAGCACGGGGAACATCCCCTTTTTTAGCAGACTGGCTGCGGTGCGATGGGCTTTGAGGTGTGTGGCATCGATCATCAAACGGTCCGGCGCACCGCCTTCCTCCACCAAAGCGGCAAAGATTTTGTCGAAAATGCCCATACGACTCCAGCGCACAAAGCGGTTGTATAACGTTTTGTGCGGACCGTAATACGCAGGCGCATCACGCCATTGCAGACCGCGTTTTAAAACATGAACAATGCCGCTGATCACACGCCGGTCATCCACACGCGGTTTGCCGTGTGGGTAGGGAAAGTAACGTTTTATGCTGTTTAGCTGATCTTCCGATAATAAAAATAAATCGCTCATGGTGATAAGCCTCCTCACCACAAGTGAATCACATCGTCAGCCTTTTGTGAATTCATAATCAACAAGTCCTGAGCCTAATATTACCAGAAAGTGCCTTAACGCTCGGCCATCCAGAGGTCAAAGCCATTCGAGAAATGGTTTTGGAGGACTATTACCCTACGCACATGGTCGATTTGGGTGCCATCTGGAAGCCTGTAACGGGCATATCATTCCAGCTTCTGAGATTAAGCGAAACGCCGCAAGACAATATTCAGTTTGGCCACTTCCCTGGAATTGCAGAAATGAATGCAACTAGCAGTGTGATAGCCAGACATACCGGAGATTTTGGTGAATATAAGCTTTCTTTGAACTACAATATCGCCGATGAGATGATTGCTTGGCTTAAAGGTAAAGACTGTCACAAAACTTTCGCATGCTCTTATAAAGAGTTTAACCCTGACAAGCTATTATTGCGTTATTATGAACCAGATCTAATGCAGAATGAAAAAGACATTCGTTCTGGTGATTTTAAACCTTTGAATGAGATTGCTGATATTTTGTTGCCACGGCAGGAAAAGAAGCCCGGAAAGGTTTTGAGTCCTCGTTACTTTGAATATCCGCTATCTATTTCAAGAATAGAAGAAAAGAATACTACCAATATTGAATTACAAAAGGGTGATATTTTATATGCAAGACATGGGGCTGGGCGATCATATCTTGTCACAGAGCAACCTAAAAAAACGCTTTATGCGCATACTGGCACCTTTGTTATTCGGTTAAAAGACCAGAGCATTATTCCTGAATATCTGCTTTTATATCTACAAAGTGACACGGGCAAGAAATACGCGCAACGCTATGCGCAAGGAACGGTTATACAATTTTTATCCGCAAAAGTTTTGCGGGAATTTCCAATAAAAATACCATCAAAACACGTTCAGGAACGAGCAAAATCTCTATTTGAAACGCTATATCTGACGCCAGAAGAAAACCTGGTTGAGCGGGTTAATCAAGAGCTCTTTGCAACGGGAGAACCAGAAGGCAATAAAATTGAGGTTGAATTCTTGCTTGAGCAACTGAGCCGGGCAAAGAAATGGAAGCTCAGTGCGGTACGAGATGTTATTGCTTCTGATTTAAAGGAAATTGATGTCTGTTTTAAAGCTAAAGCTTATAAGTCCTGCGTTATTCTTTGCGGTTCAGTTCTGGAGGCTGTGCTTTTGGACTGGATATCTGAAATTGAGCGTCATGATTATATTTCATCAGAGGAAGGACTGACTCTTTTCAATATGATTAAGAGCTTCTCTGATAACCGTATTCTTGGCAAGCGTGAGGCGGATCTGGCACATAACATCCGAAAAATGAGAAATATTGTTCACCCCAAAGAAATGCTAAAATCATCGGAGTTGAATGAAAAGCAGTGTGAAGCTCTGATATCAGGCTTGCGGAAAATATTGCATAAGCGCTTCAAAATATTGGAAGATAAGAGCTGAGGGAGCGGGCATGGCGGCATCACAATTTTACTTTCTACAGAATGAATTTATTGAAGTATATAATCACGCCCGCCGGGCGGAGGAATTGGCGCTGTCTGATCCGCGCAGCGCGTGCTTTTATGCGCGGCTTTCGCTGGAGACGGCGATTAAATGGATGTATCTGAGCGATAAATCGCTGCGTTCCCCTTATGAACCGACCTTATCCGCGCTGATCCATGAGCCGAGCTTCCGCAATCTTGTCGGTCAGCCGATTGTTACAAAAGCCAAGATCATCAAGGATCTGGGCAATATGGCCGTTCACGAAACCAAAGCCATCGGGCAGGAGCGCGCGGTAACAGCGTTGCGAGAGTTATTCCATTTCTCCTATTGGCTGGTGCGCACCTATGCCAAGGGGAATAAGCCTGAGGCCAGCATTGCATTTTCCGCGGACAGCCTGCCGCAAACAAAACAGGTTGAAGCAAAAACACTCGGGCGGTTGCAGGCTGTTGAAAAGCAGTACCAGGAAAGCTTGAAAGCACAACAGCAGGCGGAGCTGGAGCGTAAGAGAAGCGAAGAAGGTCGGGAAGCCCTTGAGGCTGAGATTAAACGTCTGCAGAGTGAAATTACTGCCGTTAAAAAGGCCAATGCGGCGATCCCCGACCAGCATGATTACAACGAAGCCCAGACCCGGGATGCCTTTATTGATTTGCTCCTGAACGAAGCGGGCTGGTCGCTGGATAAGCCAGAAGACCGCGAATTCCCCGTCACCGGCATGCCGAATAATAAAGGTGAGGGTTTTGTCGATTATGTTCTGTGGGGCAAGGATGGCAAGCCGCTTGGGATTGTCGAGGCCAAGCGGACAAAACGTGATCCGCGTGAAGGCCAAAGACAGGCGGAGCTTTATGCCGATTGTCTTGAAAAGCAATATGATCAGCGCCCGATTATTTTCTACACCAATGGATATGAACATTGGATCTGGGATGATAAGCGCTATCCTCCGCGTCAGGTGCAGGGATTTTATAAGCGCGATGAGTTGGAACTGGCAATACAGCGCCGTTCTACTCTAAAGCCTCTGGCGCAGCAAAAAATCGATCAGGATATTGCCGGGCGGTATTATCAGACGCGCGCTATTCGACGTATTTCTGAGACTTTTGAAAAGGATAATACACGCAAAGCCTTGCTTGTTATGGCGACGGGATCGGGGAAAACACGGACGGTAATTGCGCTCTCGGATCTTCTCATGCGTGCCAACTGGGCAAAACGCATTCTATTTTTGGCCGACCGTGTGGCTTTGGTTAACCAGGCCACTAACGCCTATAAGAAATTCTTGCCCAACACAGCGCCGGTTAATCTGGTCACAGACAAAAACACGCAAGGCCGCGTGTATGTTTCGACCTATCCGACAATGATGGGACTTATTAACGAAACCAAGAATGGTGGTGTGCGCCAGTTCGGTCCTGGTCACTTTGATCTGATTATTATCGATGAGGCTCACCGCTCCGTTTACCGGAAATACCGCGCGATTTTTGATTATTTTGACTCCATGCTGGTTGGGTTGACGGTCACACCGAAAGATGAAGTTGATCGCGATACATATGAGCTGTTTGATCTTGAGCGCGGTGTGCCCACAGATGCTTACGATCTGGAGGATGCCATTAAAGATGGCTATTTGGTGCCTCCTAAGGCGATATCTGTACCGCTTAAATTCCCAACGCTAGGTATAAATTATGATGATCTTAGTGATGAGGAAAAGGAGCAATGGGACGCGATAGAATGGGACGAGGAAGGCGATAAGCCTGACTATGTGGATCCGGTAGCCGTTAACAAATGGCTGTTTAATCAGGACACCGTCGATAAAGTCCTCAAGCATCTGATGACTCACGGTACTTATGTTGAGGATGGAGAGGTTCTCGGGAAAACTATAATTTTCGCCAAAAACTCGCCGCATGCACAGTTTATTGCACAGCGTTTTGATGCCAATTATCCGCATTTAAAGGGGAAATTTGCCCGCGTCATCGATTATAAAACTGAATATGCGCAGTCGTTGATAGATGATTTTTCTGAGCCTGAAAAAGCGCCGCACATAGCAGTATCCGTTGATATGCTTGATACCGGTATCGATGTGCCGGAAGTTGTAAATTTAGTGTTCTTTAAAGTTGTGCGCTCAAAGACAAAATTCTGGCAGATGATTGGACGGGGCACGCGTTTGCGGCCTGATTTATTTGGACCGGGCCAGCATAAACAAAATTTCCAGATATTTGATTACTGCCATAATTTTGAATTTTTTAATCAAAACCCCGATTTATCAGACGGCGCAGGTTCTGAATCTTTAAGTCAGCGCCTCTTTGAGGCTCGTGTTGAGCTGATGAGCAATCTGGATGGGGGTTCACAGCTGATAGATGACGCAGCCCAAAAGTTAAGAAATGAGATTTCAAAACATCTTCAAGATGAAGTCATGGGCATGAATTTGGACAATTTTGTCGTTCGGCCTCGAAGACTTTATGTCGAAAAGTACCAGGATCAAAATGTTTGGAATAAACTTGGCCTAGATGAAAAAACAGAACTTATTGAATATTTGTCGGACTTACCCAGTAGCGTGGTTGATGATGATACGGCGGCAAAGCAGTTTGATTTACTAATATTGCGATCACAGATCACATTGTTGAATGGGGAGAAGAGCTTTCTTAGTTACAAAAAGAAAGTGATTAAAACTGCTTCAGCACTGGAAGAGCTTCAAAACGTGCCAATGGTAGCGCGTGAAATGGAGCTTATTCTTGATGTGCAGACAGATGAATTTTGGACAGATATTACGCTGCCAATGCTCGATATGGTTCGCAAACGTTTGCGCGGACTTGTTAATTTGATTGAAAAAAAGGATCGTCCTCGGGTCTTTACAAACTTTGAGGATGAGATAGGCGAGCATGAAGAAGTGGATTTACCGAATATGTCGGTGGGCACTGATATGCAGCGTTTTAAAGCCAAAGCTCAGCATTTCTTACAGCAAAACTTGAACCATATTGCGATTCAAAAAATTAGGTTAAACGAGCCTCTTACGCCTCAAGATATCAAGGAGATCGAACGTCTGTTTATTGATGCCGGAATTGCAACACAGGAAGATCTAAAAAAACTTCAGGAAAATATAAAGCTCGGCCTGTTTATTCGATCTCTGGTTGGCCTTGATCGTGAAGCAGCTAAAAAGGCATTTGCTGAGTTTCAGAGCGATAAGCCATTTTCTGCCGACCAACTTGAATTTTTAGATCTGATCATCAATTACTTGACTGAAAAAGGTGTTATGGAGCCGAGCTTGCTTTATGAAAGCCCGTTTACAGACATTGATGATATGGGCGTTGAAGGTGTTTTTCAGCCGGATCAGGTCACTCATTTAATCAGCATTCTTGAAGAAGTAAGCATGAGGGCTGCGGCATAGAACGCTTTCTGCTCACTTTTCACCCCTTGTCAAAGAAAAGAATCTTATTATATTGAATGATTAGTAGCGGGCCGGGCCCCTCTGGCGATAGGAAAGTAATTTATATTTCTATCGTGATGTCGGACCGCATCGGGAACAAGTTTTCCGGTGTTGGTTGACATTTTTCAAAACCCTGACACCGAAAACCTCCCGATCAAGGCTGTAACTTTGATAAAAAGGAGGAAAACTATGTCAGTTCAGCATTTTAAATCGTTATTGTTCAAATCCGCTCAGATTCAGGAAGAGATCGAGAAGGAGCATAAACGGCGTTGGCCGGACTGGATGCGCCTGCTCAAACTTAAGAAAATCCGTCTGGCGATCAAGGATCGTCTGGAGCGTATTGCGCGTGAGCATTCACCGCAACGCCTTCAGCCTGTGCGCATTAAAGCGAACCGTGGCCATTGGCAGAGTCAATAATTTTCAAACAGAACCAAAAGAAAGGAATCATCTATGACACAACCACAAAAACAAAACCGCGATATCGAAAAAACCTACAGCATCCCGCAGTTTGTCGAAAAATTGCGTCGTCTGGCCGATTGCCTTGAGCAAGGCGAGCGTTTCGATATCCAGATTGCGGGAGAACGCATTTACGTTCCCAAAGACGCTGTTTTTAACATCGAGCATGAGCGCGGCGATGGCGAAGAAGAAATTGAATTCCAGATCAAATGGAAACACCAATCATAAACAACAAAAGAAAGGACTTAAGACCATGCCATTAATGACTTCACCGATTGACGGGTCACCCATGCGGCAAATTCATCGCTACGGGATTGAGCTTGATGTTTGCCCGACCTCTGGCGGTATCTGGCTTGATAAAGGCGAACTGGAGAAAATTCTGCATTTGATGCGCGAGGATATCGAAGCAGAAATGCAAGCGACATCATCCAGATCGCATAAGGAACGCCGTGATTATCATGATGACATATACAAGCGCGATGACGACGATTATCACCGTTATAAAGAAAAGGGCTATTACGGATCCGGCAAGCATTACAAAAAAGAAGGCAAGATGTCGCGGATCATGGATCTGTTTGATTTTTAAAGATTATTGTCCGGGAAAGGCGTAAAATCCTTTTCCGGATATATTGATACAAGAAAGAAAAAGAATGATTGATATTCTCATGATACTGGGCGGCCTTGTGCTGTTGTTTTTCGGTGGTGAAGGCCTGATTAAGGGCGCAGTATCGCTGGCCCGCAATTTCGGGCTATCCAAGCTGCTGGTCAGTGCCGTTGTCGTGGGCTTTGGCACATCGATGCCAGAAATGACGGTGTCGGTTGGTGCGGCGTTAAAAGGCGCCTCTGATATTGCTATCGGGAATGTCGTGGGCAGTAATATTGCCAATATTCTTCTGATTGTCGGAATTGCCGCCATCATGTGCTCGATTTTTATCGCCGGAGCCGCCGTCAAGCGTGACACTTTCGTCATGCTGGGGGCAAGCCTTGCGCTTTGCGGTCTTGCCATGACAGGGATGATTTCTTTCGCGGCTGGGCTGGTGATGTTCGCCGCGCTGATTGCCTATATCGCCTGGTCGTATATGCAAGATAAAAAAGCCGGGGAGGAAACGGTTGCCCATATCGAAGAAGATATTGAAGGTGAGCCACAGCTCAGTCGCGTTAAAGCATCGGCTTTTGCGCTGGGCGGTTTGGTTCTGCTGATTGGCGGTGCTTATATTCTGGTTGAGGGAGCCGTATCGATTGCCAGAGGCTTTGGTATTTCCGAAGCTGTCATCGGTCTGACCATCGTCGCAGTGGGCACATCTCTGCCCGAACTGGCCACCGCCGTAGTGGCAGCCATGCGTAAGCACAGTGATGTTATTATCGGCAATATCGTCGGCAGTAATATATTCAACATTCTGGCCATCCTGGGTGTTACCGCCATGATTTCGCCGATCCCCATCGGACAGCAAATTGCTACATACGATGTCTGGATCATGCTGGGCGTAGCTGCGTTCCTGTCAATTTATCTGCTACGCGGCCTCACCATAGGACGGATCAGTGGTCTGGCGATGCTGGGCGCTTATATCATTTATACGGCTTGGCTCTATATGAACGGCATGTCTGCATAAAGTTTTGATGGAGGTATAGGACAATGAATATGATGAAAACATTTATTCTTCTGGCTGCGATGACCGCTTTGTTTTGCGGGATAGGTCTCATGCTGGGTGGACAGCAGGGCATGATAATTGCTCTTGTTATCGCTGCCGTGATGAATATCGGCAGCTGGTGGTTTTCGGATAAGATGGTGCTTGGCCTTTATGGGGCCAAGCAGATCAAATCCGGCCCAGTCTACAACATGACACTAGAGCTGGCGCAGCGGGCGAACATGCCTATGCCGCGCGTTTATACCATCGAGAACGCACAGCCTAATGCTTTTGCGACGGGGCGTAATCCACAAAACGGCGCGGTGGCTGTCACGACCGGTATCATGAATATTTTGGATGAGCGGGAGCTGCGCGGTGTGATCGCGCACGAACTCGCCCATATCAAAAATCGCGACACGCTGACCATGACCATCACAGCCACGATTGCCGGTGCGATTTCGATGCTTGCGAACTTTGCTATGTTCTTCGGCGGTGGGCGTGATCGCCCGGCAGGTATGATCGGGTCGATTGCGGTGATGATTTTAGCACCTCTGGCGGCTTCTCTGGTACAAATGGCGATCTCGCGTGTGCGCGAATATTCCGCCGACCGCGATGGTGCGGAAATCTGTGGTGATCCGATGGCGCTGGCCTCAGCTCTGCAAAAGCTGGAAGCTGCCGCTGGTCGCGTCGATAATTATGTGGCCGAGCAAAATCCGGCAACGGCACATATGTTTATTATAAACCCGCTGCATGTGCACAAGGTGGATAATCTATTCTCCACGCACCCGAACACAGCCAACCGCGTGAAAGCCCTGCAGGAACTGGCCGGAGATTTTACGCCGGAGCGCGCCGTCAGGCGTAACCCTTGGGGGCGTGCGGCTTAGACGGTGTGAAGCTGTTTAATTTTGTAGTAAACGCTTTGCCCTGTTCTCTCGGTTAAAAGCGTATTGGTTTTCCGCAACCGCGATAAAAACGCCCGGACGGAAGGCGCTTGCCAGCCTGAGGCTTTGATCATTTCCGCTGTGGTGGCGCCGCCTGAGCTTTGCAGGAGGGTAATGATCTTGTCTTTGGCGGTTTGCGGCTCTGGCGCTGGTGGGGGCTTTGTGGCGCGGTTCCGGGCGGCTGGTGCCGATATTTTCGGCGCAGCCTTGCCGCCGCGTTTTTCCAGCCAGTAGCGCCCCAGCATGCGGCGGGCTTCCTGCGTGATCGCGGTGGAATTATGAACGCTTTTGCCACGCCGGACTTTTCCGCCCTCATGCACGAACCAGCGCGTGTCCATGCTCGCGGGCTGAAAGAAAATGCGCCACTGTTTATTGTCGCTGGGTGCCTCGGCATAGCCCTTGGCCAGCAGCATTTCGGCAATATCAGCGGAGAGATTGGGACTGGTCATATCAAACCTTCCTTTCATGATGGTTGCATCATCAGCATGAAGGCTTCGGTTCAAAACACAGTCAAGTTGTTCAGATGCTAGGCCTTCTTTTGACGTGCATCATGCGGAAATGATTGTAATATGACTTGTAGGCAAGCTGCGGATGAAAGGGGCAGACGGAAAATGGATTGTACAGATATTTCTACTCTAGAGCTTTTAAAAAGCTATGACGCGATACTTGAGGAATTGCGCAAACGGGATATTGTGCGCACTTCAAATCCACCAGCCGGGGGATATGCGGAATATCTGGCAGCCAAAGCACTTGGTCTTGATCTCGAGAATAATTCGAACGCTGGATATGATGCGAAAGATAAAGAAAATAACAAATACGAAATAAAAGCGCGGCGCGTAACTCAACACAACAAATCAAGACGCCTCAGTGCTATAAGGAACATTGAAAATTGTCATTTTGACTTTTTAATCGGCATTCTGTTTTCGTCGGATTTTTCAGTTTTTAAAGCGGCTTTAATTCCGCGATCTGTTGTCGTCGAAAAATGCCGTTTTTCAGATCATACAAATTCTTCCATTTTTATTCTGAATGATTCAGTCTGGGAATGTGAGGGTGTAAAAGACATTACCAATGTGCTTCAGGAGGCACAAGATGCCGTATAAGAGCTTGTTATTTAGGGGTTAGAAAAATGAATATTTGTGAAATGTGGCAAGGTATAGAGCACCATTTTAATGAAGCTTGGGTATTTTTATCCGATGCGGCTCCTGCAGTTTTGAACTCTAATTTTTCTGTTGCAGCTACAGGATCGGCATTTGGTGCCTTCGGCGGTGCTTACTGTTTATGGCTTATCAATAAGAAGCGAGAACGTGAGCACTCTTTGTCTCAGATAAATACTGTCCTGGCTTTATTGATAGCGCATATGAACTCTCTTCTTAATTTTAAGAAACAGCATGTGCTGCCGTTCAATGAAGAAATGAACAATATCATAAAAAAAATCAGAAATCCGGGAGCCCATGCCCAGAATAACATATTAGAGGTCGAGGCATATCAAATCTTCAAACATGTTCTTGAGATGGGTTTTGACGTGAACGGTATAACAGAGAACCTTTCTCCGTATGCCTACAAAGATTCCAAATCTCTTTTATTGGCCGTTAAGGTAAAGGAAGCATTGCTGTCTGTGACAGAAATAACAAAGTTTAGGAACGGTCTCGTGAAAGTTATTCAAAATAATCCGAGTCCTGCTGAAGTTAAAATACCCTTTTATTTAGGCGAACTGGAAGTGGAAGGCAGGAGCGACTCAACATTTAAGGACTGTACAGAAGGCCTTCTTTTTAATGTTGATGTGGCTTTGCATTTCATAGATCTGCTTATTCCAAGGGTTCAAAAAATCGGTCAGATGATTTTGCCCAAAAGCTATTCCAAGAAAATTATCAAGAATGAAATAATAGATGGATATGCGGAACTGGTTCCTCCCAAAGATTTTATAGAAGGTTGGGAAGATTAACCGCCCAACATATTCCCGACAATATCATCCGCTGCTTTGTGCATCGGATCCGTCATTAAATGCGCGTAGCGGGCGGTAGTTTGCACTTGCGTGTGGCCAAGGAGTTTGCCGATCATGGGCAGGGAATGACCGGCGGAGACGGCGTATGAGGCGAAGCTGTGGCGCAGATCGTGGATGCGCACGTCCTCCAGTCTCGCCGCTTTACGGATGCGCCGCCAGGGTGATTGCAGATCGGTGAGATGCGCAAGCGGCAGCGTGCCGTAAATCACAAATTCATTTTCCTGCGGCGTGTCGGGGTGGCTCCAGATGGCAGTGAGCAGATCAATCACATGCTGGCTGACGGGCACAGCGCGCGCTCCGGTCTTTGTATCGGGCAAACGCAGGATACGATGCTCGCGGTCGATATATTTCCATTTCAGCGTCTGGATCTCCATCAGGCGGCAGCCGGTAAAGGCCAGCAGGCGAAAGGCATTGATAGCAGAGCGATGGACGATCAGCGGGGTTTGATCCGCGCGCCCCTCCAATATGCGGCCATCAAGAATCCCTTCGGCATAATCGAGGGTGGAGAGCAGACGCTGCAGCTCCTCCCGGGTTAAATACCGCTCCCGCTTGCGCTCGGGATATTTGGCGATATGACGGCGCGGGTTGGAGTGCTCATCACGCCAGCCCCACATCTCGGCCAGATTGAACATTTTGGAAATCACCTCCAGCATGCGGTTGGCATCATAGGGCGTGCGGCGCATGCGGTGATGCAGATCGGCAATGTCGGCGCGTTTGATATCCCGCACCAGAACTTCGCCCAGCGCCGGGCGGATGGATTTATCCAGCACGCGTTTGTAACCGGCGGCGGTGCGTGGCTTGAGGCGCACCTGCACATGCTCTTCCCAGAAACGGTCGCACAGATCGTTCATGTCCGGCGCGGTTTTATCGGCCTGTTTTTCATAGGCGGGGTCGGTGCCGTCCTGCACCAGCGCGAGGGATTTCACAGCGCGGCTGCGTGCCTGATCCAGCGTCATGGTGCCGTAAGTGCCGAGCGTTAAACGCCTTGTGCGGCGGCGAAACCGATATTGCAGGATGAAGCTTTTGCGCCCGCCCGGGCTGACCCGCAGGCCAAAACCGGAAACAAGGCTGTCGAAGATCAGCAGCTCCTTATCCTGCGGCTTGGTTTCATCGATGATGGTTTTGGTGAGTTTGATGGGCATGGGTGGATCCTCCTTTGTTAATCATGGGCGATGCGCTGGTGATGCTGGCCGATGCAGCCCTGCATCTTTGGAAGCAATCCGGAAGCAAATTCCTGCGAAAAGCTGCCAAGGCGCGTATAAGTCCATGATGCTTGGAAAGAGGATATTATCAAGCAATATCAGCGCATTAGCGTAGATATGCGTAATGTTTCATAGGGGTGAGAAAGGGAGCCGCACAGCACTCATAACCTGAAGGTCGTAGGTTCAAATACTACCCCCACAACCAATTTTTTCCTTTACATTTTAATGGCTTGGCTGTTATTTCGATGCGATGCAGATTGATGTCCTGCATCGGATTTGGAAGCATTTCGGAAGCAAATTCATCATAAGTCCTTCGTATGGAAGCGAAAATTGTGATGTGGAAAGTCTTCTATTCTGAATTTATGAGCAATCCGCACAAGTAAAATCAATCACTCAACAGACTATAATCTGCGGCCTTAAGGTTTTCGGATGTTGTTTTTCCATTTAGAAGGATGAAATAGTATTCTATATTAAGTGTAGTATTATGCTTGTTAAATCATATATGATGCAGAATTGTGCACTTAAATATATTTAATAACTTTACAATCTATTTAAAGTGCACTATACTGCTTATAATAAGGATTAAAGTGCAGAATAGTACACTTAGTAGGTTTTAAATGGGCAAATCACTCTCTATTCCAGTTAAAAAGGCCATGCACAAGCTTGGGCAGGATATCAGCGATGCACGGCGGCGGCGGCGCATTCCGCTCAAGCTGCTGGCGGAGCGTGCCGATATTTCGCCGCGTACGCTGGTTAAAATCGAACAAGGCGATGCCAGTGTTGGTATGGCCTCTTACGCCGGGGTGATTTTTGCGTTGGGTATGATCGAACGCCTGGCCGATCTGGTCGATGCGCGGCACGATCTAACAGGGCGCGCGCTGGAAGAGGAGCATCTGCCCAAGCGCGTGCGCCTTCCCTCAAAGGATAAAGATGGGAAAACAGTATGAACAGCCGTCAAATTTATGTGTCCATGATGTTGGGCAAGGAAACGTATTCAGTTGGTCGTCTCTGGTTTCATCAGCGCAAAGGCCGTGAAAGCGCGTCATTTGAATATGATGAAAACTGGCTGGCGCATGAGGAACGTTTTGCGCTGGAGCCTGCCCTCTAAAACTGATGGAAGGACAATTTCATACGCAGGCCGGACAGTCGCTGTTTGGTGCGATTGGGGATTCCGCGCCGGATCGCTGGGGGCGCGTATTGATGCGCCGTGCAGAAAGCCAGCGTGCAAAAGCTGCCAACGCACCAGCGCATACCTTAAACGAGCTTGATTTCCTGCTCGGCGTCAATGACGAAGCTCGTCAGGGCGCCTTACGATTTTCTGAACAACCGGAAGGGCCGTATCTGGCACAAAAAGACAGCAATACAATCCCGCCTTTGATTGAACTGCCGCGTTTGCTATCTGCCACTCAACGCTTTTTGGAAGACGAAGAAAGTGCGGAGGATTTAAAGCTGTTACTGGCTCCGGGATCTTCATTGGGCGGCGCGCGCCCGAAAACTTCCGTGAGGGATCAGGACGGGCAGTTATCTATCGCAAAATTTCCACGCAAGGATGACGAGCATAATGTGGTGATCTGGGAGGCTGTTGCTCTTACGCTGGCGCAAAATGCCGGGATCGAGGTTCCGGAGTGGCGATTGGAACATATAACGGACAAGCCGGTTTTGATGATCCGGCGCTTTGACCGCGTGCAAGGGGAACGCATTCCGTTTTTATCGGCCATGAGCATGCTGGGCGCGCGGGATAATGAACAGCACAGCTATCTTGAGATTGGTTACGCGCTGGCGCAGCATGGCGCAAGCCCGGCGCAAGATATGGAGCAGCTCTGGCGGCGGATTGTTTTCACCGTTCTTATTTCTAACACCGACGATCATTTGCGTAATCATGGCTTTATTTATGAACGTCACAAGGGGTGGCGTTTGTCTCCGGCCTATGACATGAACCCCACGCCGGTCGAGATTAAGCCGCGTATTCTTTCAACCGCCATAGATCTGGATGACAGTACCGCGTCTCTGGATACGGCGCTGAGCGTTGCCAAAGAGTTTCGTCTGGATAAAACCCGAGCGCATGAAATTGCCAGAGAGGTTGCAGCCAGCGTTAAAGGGTGGCGAGATGTGGCCAAACGACTGGGGCTGAACGCCCGCGAAATCGACTTTATGGTCTCCGCTTTCGAGCATGAGGATTTGAAGAAAGCTGGGGGCGGGTGATAATTTAACCAATACGGTGAACCCGGTATAACCTTCCGAAAGGTCAGGGATATTCGTCGTCCGCGTTCAATTTTAAAGCCGTCAACGACATCTGATTTTCTGGCAGGAATAGCATGCGTCCATTCATAACGTGCCGGGCCGGATAGGATAATCAGGCTGCGCGGCTTTAGATAGAGGTCATGTCTTTCTTGTCCGTTTGTGAACTGCATGGCTGCGCCTGACCCAAGGCTCAGACTGGCTATGGTGTCACCGAGCGTTCTATAGCCCCTATATATGTTCTGTGAAGGGAACAAAGATCAGCAAAATCCTCTTGAGAAAGACCTTTGGCTTTTCTCATCGCTCTTATTCGTTTTGCAGCTAGTAATGATAAGGCTGATTTCATCATTCAGAGAATCCCAAAATGATGACAATATATCTACAGACTAAACATAGAGATTTTATCTCTATGTTTTATTCACTGCGGTAAAAGCTGTGGCTCATTACTGACAAATAGGGTGGGTAACCCACATCATCAGCACTTTCATGCATACAATGGTGAAACAGCCAGTTCCTAACTTAAAAAATGGACCGACTTTCAGGGGCTGGGTCAAAACTGACCGTATAACCTATGTCCGAAATGAAGGGTATCAAGCCCATGATTTATTGTTTCTTTTCAATGTGTTGGGTGACAACTTCGGTGAGAAAACGAGAATGGCGCGCTCGGCAGGATTCGAACCTGCGACACCCGGCTCCGGAAACCGGTGCTCTATCCCCTGAGCTACGAGCGCTAACCGTAATCGAATATTTCGAAGGGGAGCTACTTGTACACCAGATTAGGGCACTGTGTAAACTGCTTACAAATCAGGATCAGGCACCCTGCAACAACGACGGTATTTTAATCCACCCTGCTGCGGGCAACCCTGCCTGTGAAAACCAGCATAGCGCACAATGTACCCAGCCCGCCAAGCAGAAGATAAACCCAGCCCGGCAATGACGGCGCCATGGAGGCCTTGTCAACTTTCTGCCCGGCAGCCTTGTTCAACAACTCAACCTGCTTATTCAGATCCGCCACAGCATTTTGAATGCCCGCCTGTCCGTCCTTAAGCGCCGCAAGTTCAGTCTTGAGCGTCTCATTTTCACTCTTAAGCTCTTTGGTGGCCTCAATCAACGGCGCGATAAAGTTCATATAACGCACAGACATCATATTGTCCGGATCGTCCGGTACACCGTCCACAAGCTCGGGGAAGACCGCCTGAAGCTCCTGCGCCAGAACGCCATATTGCGTGCGCTTGCTGTCATCGTTTTTCATGGCATAGCTATAGGTATCCACCTGCGCCAGCCGATCCAGAATGTCCTTGCCGTCCAGCGGCGCAATGTCCGTTTTCAGGCGTTTATCGGAAGCGGCCGCGCCCATGGCGACCCAGGCGCCGGCCTCGCGCACTTCAAACCCGACCGTTCCGTCCGTTTTATACCGCATCATCCCGTCTTCCGGCGTGGCGGGGCGCTGCGCCGCCGTGCCGATGGGAAGAACAATTGCACCCGTGCTGCTAAACCGCACCGTCCCATTCGGGTCGATCTGCATCCGGGTGACAGGGTTGTAACCGTCCCCGGTTTTCAGCCGCAGGCCGCCGTGATTTGAAAAAGCCAATGGATTTGTGTCATATCCGGTAATGGCTGAGCTGGGCAGGGAACTTGCAGTGCCATCGCCAAAAGCGATACCATTTTCCATGTTGTTGGGATAACCAATACGCAGGCCAAAACCCATTGAGTCTGTGCCGTCCGTTTTGCTCACAGATGTGGTTGCGGAAATATTCGGTCCCGCAGCTCCCCCCGTGGTCATCTGGACTCTGCTTGCTCCAGCTGCGTCTTTCATATCGAAATAAGGCTGGTTCCATGAACTCCAGAAATCAATGACTTTCGTTCCGGACGCATTTTTCATTTGCAGATATTCGGCATGCTGAAAGTTGATCTGCATACTCGCAAGATACTCCGTATCGGCATTGGCGCCATGAATCTGAAGCGGTACGTCCGGGTCGGTCGTGCCGATTCCAACAAAGCCGGAGGAATAGTAAATATCGCCCGCATCCGTCCCGTCTGACCATTTGCTGCTGCCGCCACCGCCCAGAGATACAGTTTCATTCACCCATTTGCCGCTGGCGCTGTCGTAGCGGAGGAACTGGTCATCGGCCAGAGAAGCAATATTCGTATCCGAAAGCGCTGCCAGTGTGCCCGCGCCAAGGCTGATTGTCTCCCAGTCATTGGCGGCCAATGCGCAGAAGGAAAAACTGTTGGTTGAGCTGTCATAGCGTATTGCGCCCTCCAGTGAGGCATCGCAGCTTTCCCCGTCATAGGCAATTTTAAGGGTTCCATCAGAATCCAGATCGGTCGCGGGCGAGGCCGTACCGATTCCGAATTGTCCTGCCGCCGTGTAAACAAAATTGGTATCCGCACCGAAGCTGCCGCTTGAATTAAACTGAATCTGGCGATCCGCGCCTGCGGGTGTGCCGCCGCCCCCGCCGCCGCCGAGCAAGTCCTCCCACCCCGGAGAACCATCATCGACATACCCCTCAAACGTATCAAGCGTCGTATTATAGCGGATCATGCCCTGAACGGGGCTTCCCGGTTGCTCTCCGGTCGTCCCGGCAGGCAGAACGAGCGCATCCGTTGCCGCGCCAAGGTCAAGCACGCCGCGTGCAGTCATTTGCGTTGCGGGTACTGCGGGGTCTATGATCATCTGTCCACCAAACAGGCCCATGGTGTTCTGGTCAGCCAGCACAACCCCCCCATCCTGATCGCCCATGAATATCCCGAAGGATTGTATCCCGGTGACCTGGGGTTTCGTTACGATAAAAACAGCATTATCAACAAGCCCCAGGGCCATAGAGCCATCGCCCAGACCGTTTCCAGCTGTCCCGTTTCCGGCCCAGACCTGTGAACCGATAGCGATGCTGTTTTCTCCGCTGGCTCTGGGTTGATTTCCGAGTGCAATGCTGTTGCCTCCGGCGGCGGTCGAGCTGTTGCCTAAAGCAAAGCTTGTGGTTCCACTCGCTGCCGCATTATTGCCAAAAGCAAAGCTGTTGCCTCCGGCGGCGTTGCTGGTAAATCCTCCGGCAAAGCTATTAACGCCATCTACATATGTATTAAATCCAATAGCCGTACCGGCCTGCGCCCTGGCTTGAGCGCCGACCCCTGCGGCGAAACTGTAAATGCCGCTGGCTTCCGTGTTAAAGCCGAAGGCGGCGCTGTACTGCCCGGAGCTGGTGAAGTCCCACTGGTTCCCGATAACACCCCCCGCCCGGAAGGCGCTGTTGGAGACATCGAAATACATCCGGGAATCTTCGCTTCCGGTCGTGGTGTCATCAATTTGGGTAGAGCCGACGATCAAATCCCCGTCGACCGTATAGGTGAATTTTGCGTCAGCGGCGAAATCTCCGCCGGAGTTAAACTGTATGCCGCGATCGGGTGCCGCTGCACCGCCTGCCACGGCGGACGTGAGAATATCCTGCCATGCCCCGGCCTGATAGCCTTCGAATTTTCCATTGTCCGTATTATATCGCAGCATCCCGTTCACGGCGGCAGGCTGCTGCGCCGTTGTCCCGGCTGGAAGCACAATCGCATCCGTTGCCGCACCAAGATCGAGTACGCCCCGCGCGGTTAGCTGTGTTGCAGGAACCGCCGGGTCAATGACCATTTTCCCGCCGAACAGACCCATTGTGTTTGCAGCGGAAAGATCAACACCGCCCTGATCTCCCATAAAAATACCAAAAGATTGAGAAGCGGATACAACGGGGAGGGTAACTGACGGATCCCCTGTTATCAATCCAAATCCTACGGAACTGATTCCTGTCGATCTGACTTGCCTTCCCAACACAAAGCTGTTGTCGCCTGAGGCTATGTTATTGTGTCCAAATGCTGCGCTTCTTTGACCAGAAGCTGTATTCCACTGCCCTGTGGCAAAGCTGCGAACGCCAGTTGCATCATTGCCTTGCCCGAAAGCGGCACTGACACTTCCGGTAGCATTGTTTCCAATGCCAGCAGCAAAACTGTGCGCTCCACTGGCAATTGTATCTTGTCCGATAGCCGTGCTGTAGTTCCCAATGCTGGCATTATCCCACTGTGCTCCACTCACATACCCGGCCCGGAACGCAGACATCTGCGTATCGAAGAACATGCGTGTGCCAGCGCCGGAAACAGGAACGCTGGCCGTGCCGGTATGGGTGCCGCTTAGAAGCAGGTCGCCGTCTGTCATTAATTTGAAGTTTGAGTCCCCTGCCAACGCACCGCCGGAATTAAAAATGATTTCCCGGTCGTTGCCCGGTGCGGCGAGGTCGGCGACTGTGATCGTTTCATTGACCCATTTCCCGCTAGCGCTGTCGTAGCGGAGGAACTGGTTGTCAGCCAGAGAGGCAATGTTTGTGTCCGTAAGCGCCGCAAGCGTCCCAGAGCCGAGCCCCACCGTCTCCCAGTCATTCGCAGCCAAAGCACAGAAAGAGAACGTGTCCGCGGAACTGTCATACCGTATAGACCCTTCACGGCTCGCGTCACACGCCTCACCGCCATAGGCCAGCTTGAACGTCCCTTCGACCTCCAACGCCGTATCCGCACTGAGATTTGTCGCCGGCACTTTCGGATCGATAACCATCTTCCCACCAAACAGGCCCATCGTGTTTTGATCAGCCAGCACAACTCCGCCATCCTGATCGCCCATGAATATCCCCATGGATTGAATGCCCGTCACTTGCGGTTTCGTCGTAATCGTGACAGCATTATCAATCAGACCCAGTGCCATGGAACCATCACCGAGGCCGTTTAATGTAGTGCCATTACCAGCAATAACGCTGCTCCCTAGTGCAATACTCCGAATACCACTGGCTTCTGTACCAATTCCTGCAGCCACGCTTTCTGTACCTAGTGCTTTTGTCCCATTTCCAACAGAAAAAGAAGCTGAACCTGTCGCCCATGTTTGGTTTCCCATTGCGGTGCTTCCACTACCGCTTGCTATGGTTTGTGATCCAAATGCCGTACTTTGATTACCAGTAGCTTCTGTGGTATCGCCCATTGCTACGCTATAGATTCCGATCTTTGCATTATCCCAGTCAGCATTGCCTACCCGTCCTGCACGGAAAGCGGATGTTTGCGTGTCGAAAAACATGCGCGTCCCTGCGCCGGAGACTGGAACACTGGCCGTGCCGGTGTGCGTGCCGGTGAGGAGAAGGTCGCCGTCGGCCATGAGTTTGAAGTTTGAGTCTCCGGTGAGCGCCCCGCCGGAGTTAAAGATAATTTCCCGATCATTCCCCGGCGCGGCGAGGTCGGCAACCGTGAGCGTCTCATTCACCCATTTCCCGCTGGCGCTGTCATAACGCAAAAACTGATCATCAGCGAGAGAGGCTATGTTCGTGTCCGTAAGCGCCGCCAGCGTCCCAGAGCCGAGACCCACCGTCTCCCAGTCATTGGCCGTGAAAGCACAAAACTCAAACGTATCGGTATTACTCATATACCGGATCGAACCTTCCCGGCTTGCATCACACGCCTCCCCGCCATAGGCCAGCTTGAACGTGCCTTCAACCTCCAGCGCCGTATCCGCACTCAAATTCGTCGCCGGCACCGCCGGATCAATCACCATCTGCCCGCCGAACAGCCCCATGGTATTATCCGCCGTTAAATCAACCCCGCCATCCTGATCGCCCATAAATATACCGAGAGATTGATCGCCCGTAACCTGCGGTTTTGTTGTGATGATTGCGTCTATAAGACCAATAGCCATGGAACCATCGCCAAAGCCACTTCCGGACGTTCCATTTCCTGAAATGACTTTATTGCCCAAAGCAACGCCATAACTTCCACTGGATTCAACCCCGAAACCAAGAGCTACGGTTGCATAACCCGATGCAATTGCGCTTTCACCCATCGCAACGCTGCTTGAACCACTGGCGGTGCTGGATGAACCTGCTACGGTACTTCCATAGCCGCTCGCAATGTTGTCTGATCCGAATGCAGTACTGTATTCACCTACATTCGTATTGTCCCATTGCGTTCCTGTAACGGCGCCAACGCGGAAAGCCGAAGCTCCAACATCAAAGAACATGCGCGTGCCTGCGCCGTTAATTGGAACGCTAGCCGCAAAAGCATGGGTTCCCGAAAGAAGTAAATCGCCTGTACTTGTATACACAAAGTTTGCATTCGCATCCAAATTACCGCCGGAGTTAAAGGTGATTTCCCGGTCGCTCCCCGGAGCGGCCAAGTCGGCAACCGTAACAGTCTCATTCACCCACAGGCCGCTCGCGCTGTCATAACGCAGGAACTGGTCATCCGCCAATGACGCGATATTCGTATCCGTAAGCGCCGCCAGCGTGCCGGAGCCAAGGCTTACCGTCTCCCAGTCATTGGCCGTCAAAGCACAAAACTCAAACGTATCGGTATTACTCATATACCGGATCGAACCTTCCCGGCTTGCATCACACGCCTCCCCGCCATAGGCCAGCTTGAACGTCCCCTCAACCTCCAGCGCCGTATCCGCGCTCAGATTCGCCGCAGGCACCGCCGGATCAATCACCATTTTTCCGCCGAAAAATCCTGCCGTATTCGCCGCAGAAAAATCCACACCATCGTGACTGCCCATGAACACGCCAAAGGATTGGGCGCCGGAAATGACAGGATCTGTAGCAGGGCTCGTATAAGTGGCGCCGATAGCTATAGAGCCGCTTCCCGTGACATCGGCATGGAAGCCAAGGGCCATATTGCCGCCATCTGCATTATTTCTTGTTCCTATGGCAAAACCGGCATGGTTTGTAACGCTGTTGTTTGCTCCTAAAGCCATTGAGCCATCGCCCATTGAGTAATTATTATATCCGATGGCTGTCGCTCCGCTTGCACCACTGCCCGTTGCTGTATTGAAAGAACCCAGTGCTATACTTGCCGAACCGCTTGATGTGTTTGAAGATCCGAGGGCAACAGCATAGTTATAGCTTGCAATGTTACTGGCGCCCATTGCCGTGCTGTATGACCCGATATTGCCATTATCCCATTGCGTTCCATTCACATACCCGGCTCTAAAAGCAGATTTTTGCGTATCGAAGAACATCCGCGTGCCTGCGCCGGAGACGGGAACGCTGGCTGTTCCCGTATGCGTTCCGCTTAGAAGAAAATCACCGGTGGAGCTAAACACAAGATTGCTGTCAGCACCAAAAACGCCGCCGGAGTTAAACTGAATTTCACGATCAGAACCTGCAGGTGTACCGGAAAGATCAACCGTCTCATTCACCCATTTGCCGCTCGCGCTGTCATAACGCAGGAACTGGTCATCCGCCAATGACGCGATATTCGTATCCGTAAGCGCCGCCAGCGTGCCGGAGCCAAGACTCACTGTCTCCCAGTCATTCGCCGTCAAGGCACAAAACTCAAACGTATCAGTATTACTCATATACCGGATCGCACCCTCACGCGCCGCATCACACGCCTCCCCGCCATAAGCAAGCTTGAACGTGCCTTCAACCTCCAGCGCCGTATCCGCGCTCAAATTCGCCGCAGGCACCGCCGGATCAATCACCATTTTCCCGCCGAACAGACCCATGGTATTATCCGCCGTTAAATCAACTCCACCATCCTGATCGCCCATGAAGATACCGAGGGATTGAAGCCCGGTCACCTGAGGCTTGGTCGTGATCGTCACCGCATCGTCCATCAGACCGATCGCCATGGAACCGTCACCCGCACTCGAATAAGGTGAACTCGTATCCGCCGTGCCATCCCCGGCAATAACGTCACGTCCAATTGCCACACTATCAGCACCACTCGAAACAGAATTTCTTCCCAAAGCTATGCTATTATTACCTCTCGCTTCAGGGGACTGCCCTCCAATTGCAGCACTAAAATAACCACTGGCCGTACCGCCACCCATTGCCGTACTGCCCTCACCACTGGCCACACTAAATTGTCCCATTGCCGTACTTGAGTCTCCGCTGGCAGTCGTTCCCCAACCCATAGCAACACTGCGGACGGCGCTAGCCGTGCTAGCCTGCCCTATCGCCATACTGCTGGAGCCACTCGCAACAGAACCAAACCCAAATGCCATACTGTTAGCCCCACTGGCCACCGTGTTCCGCCCAAAGGCCGCGCTGTATTGTCCAGCGCTGGTGAAATCCCATTGGTTCCCATTCACGCTTCCAGCGCGGAACGCGCTGTTGGAAACATCGAAATACATGCGCGAATCTTCGCTGCCCGTTGTGGTATCGTCAATCTGCGTCGAGCCGACAATCAAATCACCATCGGCGGTGTAAACAAAATTTGTTTCCGTAGACAGCGTTCCGTTCGAATTAAACGTAACCTCCCGGTCATTCCCCGGCGCGGCGAGGTCAGCCACACTCACCGTCTCATTCACCCATTTCCCGCTCGCGCTGTCATAACGCAGGAACTGGTCATCGAGCAGGGAAGCGATATTCGTGTCCGTAAGCGCCGCCAGCGTGCCGGAGCCAAGACTCACTGTCTCCCAGTCATTCGCCGCCAAGGCACAAAACTCAAACGTATCAGTATTACTCATATACCGGATCGCACCCTCACGCGCCGCATCACACGCCTCCCCGCCATAAGCCAGCTTAAACGTCCCCTCAACCTCCAGCGCCGTATCCGCACTCAGATTCGTCGCAGGTACCGCCGGATCAATCACCATTTTCCCGCCGAACAGACCCATGGTATTATCCGCCGTTAAATCAACCCCGACCTGATCGCCCATGAAGATACCCAAGCTGTTTGTGCCAGTCACCTGAGGGAACGCGCCTGTAGCATCACCTAAACCAAAAGCAAATGAATAATCACCCTTGTTATTTCCAGCTGTGCCATCTCCGGCTAAAACTTCTGTACCAATAGCAAAGCTGTTTATACCACTTGCAGTTACAGCTTGTCCTCTTGCCGTGCTTCTTGCTCCACTGGCTGTGGTAGAGAAATCACCCATTGCAAAACTGCTTACACCACTTGCTATTGGAGATTGCCCAATTGCCACACTAAAATCACCTGAAGCAACCGCAGAGCTACCCATGGCAAAGCTTGTGCTACCACTTGCTGTTGCAAAACCGCCCATGGCAAAGCTTTGTGAACCGCTGGCAATGGTATCTCGACCCATTGCCACGCTATATGTACCAATATTTGCATTATCCCAAAAGGCAGACCCACCAAGTAGCCTACCCGCGCGGAAGGCCGCTGTTTGTGTATCGAAGAACATCCGGGTTCCTGCGCCGGAGACAGGGACGCTGGCCGTGCCGGTATAGGTTCCGGTCAGGAGAAGGTCACCGGTAGAACTAAACACGAGATTGCTGTCAGCACCAAAAACTCCACCGGAATTAAACTGAATCTCCCGGTCAGAACCCGCAGGCGTACCGGAAAGGTCAACCGTCTCATTCACCCACAGGCCGCTCGCGCTGTCATAACGAAGAAACTGGTTATCCAGAAGAGCGGCAATATTCGTATCGGAAAGACCATCCAGCGTCCCCACACCAAGGCTCACAGTCTCCCAGTTATTGGCCGTCAACGCACAAAACTCAAACGTGTCGGTGTTGCTCATATACCGGATCGCACCTTCACGGCTCGCATCACACGCCTCCCCGCCATAAGCAACCTTAAACGTCCCCTCAACCTCCAGCGCCGTATCCGCACTCAAATTCGTCGCCGGCACCGCCGGATCAATCACCATTTTCCCGCCGAACAGACCCATGGTATTATCCGCCGTTAAATCAACCCCGCCATCCTGATCGCCCATAAAGATCCCAAAAGACTGAATGCCTGTTACTTGGGGCCTTGTGGTAATTGTCACGGCATCATCCACCAAACCAAGAGCCATAGAGCCATCACCAAGCCCATTTCCTGCCGTACCGTTTCCTGCTAACGCTTTCCATCCCATGGCAATGCTAGAAATACCGCTGGCATTTACACTACGCCCTAACGCTACGCCATTCCTTCCACTGGCTACCGCATTTTCACCAATTGCAATGCTGGCATAATCATCAGCATATGCGCTCTCCCCTATCGCAACACTAGCCGTACCGCTTGCTTCTCCCCACAATCCCATCGCAACGCTTCCATTGCCGCTGGCCGTTAAGGTTTCTCCCATAGCTACGCTCGCATTTCCTGAAGCCACCACCCCCCAACGACCCACGGCAAAACTGCCTTGTCCACTGGCCGCTGCATCCTCCCCCATCGCAACGCTATACGCTCCACTGGCTACAGTATTCCGCCCAAACGCTGCGCTATACTGGCCAGCGCTGGTGAAGTCCCATTGTGCGCCCGTAACACTCCCCGCCCGGAAGGCGCTGTTCGATACATCAAAATACATCCGGGAGTCTTCGGAGCCTGTGGTTGTGTCGTCGATCTGGCTGGAGCCAACGATGAGGTCTCCATCTGTTGTGTAGACGAAGTTCGAGACAGCCGCCAAAGCCCCGCCGGAATTAAACTGCACTCCACGGTCAGGAGAAGCGGCAATTGCAGAATCGGTCAAAATATCCTGCCACGCGCCGTTCTGATACCCTTCGAACCGTTCGTTATCGCTGTTATAACGGATCATCCCGTTCACGCCCGGCGCAGGTTGCTGCGCGCTCGTCCCGCGCGGCAAAATCACCGCATCCGTCGTCGCGATATCAAGCCCCACATCCGGGTCCGTCGTGTTAATCCCCACATTGCCGGAAGAATAATGAATATCGCCCGCATCGTCGCCGTCGGACCACTTCCCGCTATTACCGGCGTTTACATCCGAGGCAACAAAACAGTTCAAACCGTTTTCGTCACAATACTGAACCGCGCCCACATCACCGGCCACATCGACGCTGAGTGCCCCTGAAATCGTTGGCGTTCCAACACCCAGCTTGTTACCGGAAGTGTAAACAACATTGCCCGCCACATCCAGATACCAGTCCGTTTCCGGCGCAGGCTGACCCGTAACCTTGCCGATCCGTACACCACCAAGAGTATCATCATACTCGATATAATCATTGGTGCCGTCCGGCTGCCAGATTCCTGCGCCCGTAGCCCCCCCCGCACCGACATCAATCCAGCTCGTTCCATCATAAAACTGGAAAATACCGTTATCACCCGCATCTGTCGCAAAGATAAGAAGCCCAGCCGCAGGTGTGCCAATCAAATCGCGCTGCGCAACGCTCATGCGCGGCGCAAGAAAACCTGCGCTCGTAGATGTCAGATCCACAAGCGCCGAAACATTCGGCGTAGCGGTCCCTACACCGATATTATTCCCCGAAGCGTCAACGAAAAGAGTATTCGTATCGACAATCAGGTCATCGGTAAGTGTCGCCGCCCCTGTAACCCCTAAAGCTCCGCCGACCGTCGCACCATTGGTAACAGCAACAGTGCCCGTTGCCCCTATAAGCACCCGCTCCGTCCCGGCTGTCACCATCGAAATCGTATTGTTACTGTCCGCATTATCCGTATCGACATCTATATAAGTGTTCTGATCCCCGGTATCTTCAATACGGTCCTGAGAAAGACTGCCAAGCTGCGAATCGACATAGGCTTTGGTCGCAGCATCCTGCGCTAAGGTTGGATCGGCAATATTCTTAATCTGGTCCGCCCCGCCATCATTCCCCGCCGTAAGAATTTCATCCAGTGTTGGTGTGCCGCCCGCACCGCCACCACCGCCGGTATCAGCCGCACAAACCCAGGCGCTGCCGTCCCAGCGGTTAAAACTCCCCGCCGCACAAACCCCGTTTGGCGTCAAATCCTTACCACTATCAAAATAGTAATCTCCGGCATCAACGCGGCCATCGGAATCAACTGTAAAAACCGTCGAACCGCCGCTGTCTTTAATGGTCAACGGATCAGTCGAACCGTCTGCGGTATCGCCCGTAATAGTTACATTATCGCCAAAGTCCGACAGACCACCAACGGTAAGGGCGTCTGTAACATTTAAATCATCGCTAATATCGGCAGTGCCATTAACCTCAAGCGTATCGTTAAAACTTGAATAAGCGCTACTGGATGTAAAACCTATACCGACACGATTATTCGCCATATCACCTAAAATAAGATCGCCGATATTGATAAAATCGCTTGTGGTTGCAAGCGGCGTATCAACGCCTTGACCAATCAAAATATTGCCGGTCCCCGATGTCAGGGTTCCCCCTGCTCCGCCGCCAAGCACCGTATTATTATCACCCGTTACACCCGCACCCGCCGCATTACCAAGCAATATCGTACCCGGAGTTGTCCCATCACCGTTCAAAACAATACTGCCGTCAAGCTTATAATAGCTCGTCGTATCAATCGCCCCGTTCACATCCAGTTGATCGTTAGGCGCAGCATTATTAATGCCAACCATTCCGTCATTCTGAACGGTAAAGATAACGGACAAAGAGCTGTCGCGTACCGTAAGCGCATCTGTCGCCCCGCCGGTTGCGCCCCCCGTAATAATAACGTCATTCCCGAATGTCGAAGTCCCCGTAACGCCCAGCGTCGTGCTCAAAGTCGTCGCCCCGCCAACATTAAGCGTGGTGGCAACATCCAAAGCATCATCAAAATCAACCGCGCCCGTAACCTGCACCGTACCGACAACATCCAGCGTGTTGTTCGGGTTGTTCATGCCAATACCGACTTCACCGGAATTGTAAAATAAATCCGATCCCACCAGCGTCCACAAAGATCCGGCGGAAACCCATCCTGTTCCGTTCACACAGATCTCAATCTGCGGTACAGCCGTACTTTCATTAATCCGCAGCACCCTGTCATTCGCCGCATTACATGTGGGAAGCGCCGTATCATCGGGCAACGACATACCCGCATTAGCAGCCAGAACATCGGCAAAAGACGCCCCCCCTGAAAAAGTCGAAGTCCCCGTCCCGGTAACCGTCAAATCCCTGTTAATCGAAGCTTCACTAACCCCGACCGGTGTCCATAAACCACCAGATCCGCTAATGGCCTGATCGTATGTCATGGAAACAACAATATCGTCGCCGCCGCCGCCATCCGGCTCCACATAATCATTCACACCCGCATTATCGGCCACACAGCTTGTCTGGAATACGCCATCCGGCCCCGCAGACATAACCGCAATGGCAATATTGTTGGTGTTGGAATTCCCGGCCAGAACAGTGCCGCAACCGCTATAATCCGCAGCTACGCCGCCATGGTCCCATGCACAATAACCGTACGCATTCCCCCACGGGTCGTTCTGCGCCGCGCCGACGGAAGGCAAAATCCCGCCACCGGTTGGCCCCGCACCCGCAGGCGGCGGACCTTCCGTATAGCCGTCGGCAACGCCGGCTTCACAAGTAACCTCAAGGGCATCATCATCAGACGCCACAAGCACAAGGCTCGCCGCAACCCGCAACTCGGCCTTGGCCTGCTCCCGCCGGTTAACTTCAACCATCGTCGAAAGCGGACCGCGCATAGTCGCCATAATGCCAGCCCCCAGAATGCCAACGATCGCAACAGCGCCAAATAATGTGAAAAATACGTTCCCGGTTTCTCCGCGTCTCCTGCGCGAATAAATACCATATTCTATGTCTTCATCCACTGGTAAAAGCCCCCAAGCCCCAGATTTTCAACCGATCAAAATGTAAAATTGTTCACTTATAAGTATGAAGGAAAGAAGTTACTAAATCCTTATTAATTCCCTGAAAACAAGGAGGAATGTTGGGGATAGGCACAACTTATTCCATAACAGATCAGGCGAATCGAAAACACGTACACCTTATAAATTTTGTCAATCGGTATAAAAGCCGCGAATCGAGAATCTCAAGACTCTGTGGAAAAAAGGCCGAACTGCTCTAAAACAGCACTCTGACGCGCCGTGAGCGCCTTTTCGTCAAAACTTTCAATAAGTTCATTAAACAACCGATACCAGTTCACCTCGGCGTTCAAATGAATAAAAACAGACCCCAGCCCCAAAGCCGCGCGATCCATAAAAACAAACTCCTGCGGCACAGAAATGCCACCGCGTTCCTTGCTTAACTCCCGCAAGCGCGCATGCACTTTTTCCGCCGTTTCACGCCCGTAAACCGCGCCATCCGCATGGCCGATCGGACGCACCTTATCCTCCATAATCGGGCCGTAAAGAAACCCCGCCCAGACATTAAGCGTCTCAACCTGCTCCTTGCTTAAATCCTTAAACCCCCAGGTTTCATAAGCATGCACAGCCAATGCATTATCATTTGTTATCAAAGCTTTATACAAATCAATCACCCCGCGAACAAAGCTTGGCGGAAAAACGCGGATACAGCCGAAATCAAGAAGGTTAATGCTCAAATCCTTGCGTACCGTATAATTACCAAGATGCGGGTCGCCGTGGATAATGCCGTAATAATAGAGCGGGACATACCACGCACGAAACATATTCAGGGCGATTTCATTGCGCACCTCCGCAGGCGCATCCTTAAAGCTCAAAATCTTTTCACCCTCCAGCCACGTAGAGGTAAGCAACCGGTCGCTACAAAGTGAATCAACGACCTCCGGCACATGTACGCCGCGTTCATCGCACAATATATGGCGATACATTTTGGTCGCTTTGGCCTCACGGGTATAATCCAGTTCTTCACGCAAACGCTCCGATAATTCGGCATGGATATGCTCCGTACGTATAGCCTTGTCGTAGCGTTCGTAAATGCCAAAAATGATTTTGAGTTGATTGAGATCAGCATCAATTGCACTTTGCATATCTGGATATTGAAGCTTACAGGCAAGCTGTACGTCTTCACCGCTTACAGACTGTATTTTTAATTGGCTATTATCGGCTAAAGCTTTGTGAACCTGACCTAAACTAGCCGCAGCCGCAGCCTCTTTATCAAAACGTACAAAACGTTTTTCCCAGTCCGGACCCAGCTCCGCCCTCATCCGCCTGCGAACAAACGGCCAACCCATAGGCGGAGCGTCGGATTGAAGCTGACGGAGTTCTTCGGCGTATTCGGACGGCAATGCTTCGGGGATTGTGGCCAGAATTTGGCCGACTTTCATCAACGGGCCTTTGAGGTTTCCAAGCGCGAGCGTAAGAGCTTTCGCATGCTCTTCGCGCTCAATCTTCAACCCCAGAAATTTCTCCCCCGCCAGCCTACCCGCCAACCCGGCCATCGTGCCCGAAACACGGCCATACCGCACAAGACGCTTGCCGACAGTATTTTCTCTAAAAGAAGCCTTTTCATCCATGGAGCTAACATGGCGTTTTTGACCGGGATGTCCAGTGGAAAATTACTTAGCGCACACGCATTCCCGGTCCGTTTGGACATTGTATCCCATAACGTTTGAAGGACTGTTCCAGATGGCGGCCATCAAATCGCGGATTTTAATGTCAAACATACTATAGTCTTCCGGCACGTTTTTCAGCATGGAGATAGCCGGGGCAACGGCTGTATAAACTTGTTTGATTTGTTCATCGGTTGGACCTGTGTAGGCTTCAAAAACATCAAAACCGTTTGAGCCTTCGGGTAATATATTTTTTTCAGACTCTTCGCTTACAACAAAATCTGGGTTATTTGGGCTTATTATCTCGTGGGGTCTGTGGGCAATGTATCTGTTACGGATTCCGTGATGTTCTGCTATTTTTGTTATTTCGTAGAATTCCCAGCCATAAGCTTCTGTAATATCATCATGTGACATTCCGAGTTCTTTACCTAACAGCCACATTATAACACGCCGTTCATTTTCTTTTTTTAAGTGTTTCCTCGTAAAAGAATTTATTTGAGATATAAAATTTTCTAATGTGAAGTATCTATCAGGAGGGTCGTAATACATTACAAGATTTTCCATAGCGTCGGCGTATATTTCTGCCTCATAAGTACCTTGATAATGTTTTAGAAAATCTCGCTTAGGGTATAGGATTAGGGCCATACCTAATTTTAAATGCATGGCATCGTGGCGATTTGGCACAACGGTGTGGACGCTCCAGTTTTTTCTAGAATATCTGATGCCTTCGATCAGCGTCATGTCTTCGATCAGCATTTGGCTGATTTCGCCTTTATAGCCCAGCTTAACTGGCCCTTCCACCGCTACTGGAAAGGACTGATCGGAAAGGCTCAATGCGGTCTGTATGCTCATAACGCGGCAATATAGGCCTACAATTTTCATAATGCAATATTTTTGTGGCATGATTTTTACTGGAAAATCTGAAAGAAAATGACAATACTGCCTGTATGAACAAAAAAGACGTACAGGCCCTGCGCGACCAGATCCTTCTCACGGCCCTGCCGCAAGTAACTTTCGACGGCTGGACATGGGAAACCATTGAGCGCGCCGCGCAGGAAGCCGGACACACACCCTCTATGGCGCGGGCGGTATTTCCCGATCGGATAAAAGATGTTCTGAACACTTTTGCCGATCTGGCCGACAGGGAAATGCTTGCCGCCCTCGAAACCACAAAAATCGAGGACCTGCGCATCCGCGATCGCATCACCGCCGCATTGCTCGCGCGCTATGTCTGGCTCACCCCGCACAAAGAAGCTCTGCGCCAAAGCTTACAGTTCTGGGCGTTCCCCACGCGCAAACCGCGCGGTGCAAAAATTGTCTGGCGAACCGCAGACCGGATATGGAACTGGGCAGGTGACACCGCAACAGATTATAATCACTATACCAAACGCGGCCTGCTCAGCGGAATAATCGTTTCAACCACGCTTGTGTGGCTAAATGACGCCTCAGAAAATATGGACAAGACAAAAGCCTTTCTGGACAGACGTATCGAAAATGTGATGCAATTAGGTAAGGTAATAAACAAGGTTAAAAAGGCTTCATGACAATTCGTTTTCTTTTAATCCCACTATTTTGCGCCGCTCTAGCTATCCCCCTAAGTCCCGCACATGCAGGCCTTCTCGAATTTTTCTTCCCCTCGCTTCGCGACACAACAAACATCCCCGCCGAAACCTTGCAGGCGCCCTTTGCCGATCCGGCGGAAAACACAGAAACAAACAAACCGAAAAACACCAATCCGGACTCGATAGTCCCGTTAAAATATGCCCACCGTTCTACGGAAGAAATCACACAATGGACGGAAACCGTCGTTTCAAACGTCATGAGTTTCGACAAAAAGCACCTCGCCAAACTAGAATCCTCAAAACTGTATTATAATCAGAACGGATGGGCCCAATACGAATCCTTCATAGAAGAAAAAAAGATTCTGGCCGTTCTCCAATCCGGAAAATACGACATAAACAGCTATGTCAGCGAAACGCCGCTCCTGCTGAACGAAGGCGCCGTCAACGACCGCTACCGCTGGCTTTATGAAGTTCCCGTCATGATAAGCTACATACCGCGCGGAACAAAAGACTACAAAAAAATTCAGCCACAGAGCCGGAACATACTTCTGCGAATTCAGGTTGGCCGCGCCGCTGAAGCAAAAAATGATATGGGCGTACAGATTGAAAGCTGGAACGGAAAAGTTCAGAAGCAAAAATAAAAAACAGCCTTCACGCTTTACAGCGTCGCGCAGTCTTCTACAATTCATACATTCGAATCAACAAAACGTCTCAAAATGAAGGAGTACACGCCCATGTCCGATGCTGCTGTTGCCATGGATTATGAACCTGAAAAAACCGAAGAAGATGAAACCGGAACACAAAGCGGCAGCGCGGAAGGCGAAGCCAGAGATGTAGGCGGGGTCGCCGGGCAGCGCCTGCGCTCATTCATTGACCGGATCGAGCGCCTAGAAGAAGAAAAAGCGCATCTGGCCGAAGACATCAAAGAAACTTACGCCGAAGCCAAAGGCGTCGGGTTCGACACCAAAACCATACGCAAAATCATCTCCCTGCGCAAAATGGATGCGGAAAAACGCCGCGAAAGCGAGGAACTCCTTGATCTGTATAAATCCGCAATCGGCATGCTTTAACCCTTTGCATGACGGCGCATTTTAAAAACATATCGGCTCTTCACTTTTTTACCATCCCTCTCATTCTGGGCAGTTTCGCCGCCGGTCTATTTTTTCGCGGCACGGACAACATCCTTGTCCTACCGCATATTGCCGCCATTATCGCCTTCGCCGGCATAACACTATGGCCGCGCCTCCAAAAAAACAGGTCCCTGCCCGGCGGACTCGTGGTAATAACACTGCTTCTATACTGGGGCTATGTCTGCATCACCCCCCTATGGTCGAGCGTCCCTTATAACAGCATTCTTTTTATGCTGATCTTCAGCGTACTGCCCTTTACCTTCTTTACACTGGTGCTAAATCCCCAACCGTTGGAAAATTTAAAAACACATCTCGGCGCACTGGCCCTTGGAACAGCCCTGCTCTCGCTCTGGGCGCTTATACAGTTTTTCATACTTGATGTCGGACAGCGTGTTCACCATCCCATGCTAAACCCGAACAACCTCGCCGTCATTTTCAACATGGCCCTCTTCCCGGCTCTGGCGCTGTACTTCTATTCACAGCATAAACTTCACACCATTTTAGGCTTCACCCTCGCCCTTTTGTATCTCCTCGCTCTGCTGACAACGCAAAGCCGTGGCGGACTGCTCTCCTTCCTCATTGCCGCCGGGCCGTTTTTATTTTTTGCCCGCTCGAAAACCGGATTTACAATCAAAAAACTCCTCCTTTTTGCCGCCGCCGCAGCCTGCGCTTTCCTCCTTATAAACTTTGTAACATCCGGAAGAATGGGAACGGATTTCACAAGCGTACTCGCTCTGGGCGAAAGCGAAATCGAAACCGTGACAGAACGTAAACTAATATGGCAAGCCACTGGACAGATAATCCGCGATCATTTCTGGCTCGGAACCGGGCTGGGCAGCTTCACCTATTTCTACCCGCGGTACCGCCTGCCCGGCGATTTCAGCGACGGCTATTTCGTCCACATGGACCCGCTGCAATTCTGGGCGGAAATGGGCATCCTCGCCCCCGTTCTTTTTTACGCCGTCCTCGTCGCCGTATTTTTACGCACGCTCCGCGCCACGCAGGCCTCCAGCCCCTCTTCACCCGAGCGCATATGGATATACGGCTTTTTCTGCGGGCTTCTCGCCCTGGCCGGACACGCCCATATCAGCTTTCACCTCTATATGCCGGTCAATCTTTTTCTCGCCGCCTTTCTCCTCGCCGGCTGGTATATCGCAACCGAACGTGCCCTAAACTCCCCCCGCCGGGAAATCGCCATCCAAAGCCCTATAGCAAAACCGGCTTTGCGCATCACGTTCATCCTCCTGCTCCTTATCCCACTCATATGGCTGTCACAGGCCATGGCCGGAGTATACTACATCAAAAAAGCCGGAGAATTTTTGCAAAACGGGGAGATAGAACAAACACGTACAGCCATAGACAAAGCCCGCCTTTATGCACCGAAAAGCTACGGCGCACTCTACGATTATGAAGCCAGATACAGCCTCCAAAAGCTTGCCGACAAAACCGCATCCTACACGCCCGAAGAACGCACCGCCCTGTATCGTCAGGCCCATGAATACATCGACCGCGCCATAACCCTGAACACCGGGTTTGCCAACCTGTGGAGCCGCAAAGCTATGATTTACTTCGCCGGAAACAAAACCCTTGATCCCCACGGTCTGGAAAAAGCACAAGACCTGCTAAACAAAACCCTCAAAGCCAATCCGCTTTTACTTGATGCGCGCTTCCAACTCGTCCGGCTCTACGCGTCAAACGGTGAAAATGAAAAAGCCCTCCAGATCATGACCGAAGGAGAAAAACACCCGCTCCCTCGCTCAATAGCAACCATTGAATTCTACAACCAACTGGCCCGAATGGCCTTCAAAACCGGAAATCTTGATAAATACAACAACACCATCCAAAAACGGAATAAATTTGCAAAGCGCTACGGCCTTAAAATCCTCCAGCCCACCCCCTTATCACAAGAAGATATCGAGCAGGCCCGCGCCCTGCAAAAAGAGCGCCCCTAGAACACAGCATATACGCCTACCCGCGCCCCTTCACCAAATCATCCACCACCGCCGGGTCGGCCAACGTCGAAACATCGCCGATCTGATCCGCTTCGTTTGAGGCAATCTTCCTTAAGATCCGGCGCATAATTTTACCCGAGCGCGTTTTCGGCAAGCCCGGCGCCCACTGGATAATATCGGGCGTAGCAATAGGGCCGATTTCCGCACGTACAGTTTGAATAATAGCCTTTTTAACCTCTTCGCTCGGTTCCTTCCCCGCATTGAGCGTCACATAAGCATAAATTCCCGTACCCTTGATATCATGCGGATAACCGACCACAGCACTTTCCGCCACATCCTCATGCTCGTTAATCGCGCTTTCAATCTCCGCCGTCCCAAGACGATGACCGGAAACATTAATCACATCATCCACCCGCCCCGTAATGCGGTAATCGCCATCCTCGTCACGCCGCGCACCATCCCCGGTAAAATACATCCCCGGAAAAGTGGAAAAATAGGTTTCGACAAAACGCTTATGATCACCGTAAATACTGCGCATCTGCCCCGGCCAGCTATCCAGCATCACAAAATTGCCCTCACACGCCCCTTCAAGAATATGCCCATCGCCATCAACAATCGCAGGCTTAACGCCAAAAAACGGCTTTTGCGCCATGCCCGGTTTCAACGTATGACAGGGCAGCGGCGTAATCATATGCCCGCCCGTCTCGGTCTGCCACCACGTATCAATCACAGGACAGCGCTTCTCTCCGACAACCTCGTAATACCATAGCCAGGCTTCATGATTGATCGGCTCGCCCACGGTGCCGAGAATTCGCAAAGATTTTCGCGAAGTTTTTTTAACCGGCCCGTCACCCTCACGAAGAAGCGCGCGAATGGCCGTCGGCGCGGTGTAAAAAATCGCCACATTATGCTTGTCCACCACCTGCCAGAAACGCGACCAGTCCGGATAATTCGGCACGCCCTCAAAAACCAGCGAAGTCGCTCCGTTAGCCAGCGGACCGTAAACAATATAGCTATGCCCCGTCACCCAACCGACATCCGCAGTACACCAGTAAACCTCCCCGGGCTTGTAATCAAACGCCGCCTCATGCGTAAGCGAAGCATAAACCATATACCCGCCGGTTGTGTGCAACACCCCCTTGGGCTTTCCCGTCGAACCGGATGTATAAAGAATAAACAGCGGGTCCTCCGCCTTCATCATCTCACACGGACACTCGTCGCTCTGTTCGTCAACCAGATCATGCCACCAGACATCGCGCCCATCGTCCCAGCTAATCTCGCCATCACGATGCTCTAAAACCAGAACCTTTTCCACCGGCGTCCCTTTAACCGCCTCGTCAGTATTATTCTTCAAAGGAATAACGCGCCCACCGCGCACCCCTTCATCGGCGGTAATCACAACCCGCGCATCGCAATCTATAATCCGGTCTTTCAGGCTTTGCGGCGAAAATCCTCCAAACACAACAGAATGCACCGCGCCAATCCGCGCACAAGCCAGCATGGCATACACAGCCTCCAAAACCATCGGCATATAAATAATAACCCGGTCGCCTTTTTGAACGCCCAGCTCTTTAAGCCCGTTAGCCAGCCGTGAAACCTCACCAAGAAGCTCCCCGTACGTCACCTTGCTATCAAGATCCGGCTCATCGCTCTCCCAAATCAACGCGACATCATTTTCCTTGGCAGGTAAATGACGATCAACACAGTTAAAACAGGCATTCAGCACGCCATCTTCATACCACTTAATCGAAACATCACCCGTAAAATCGGTGTTCTTGATAATCGTCGGACTCTTGAACCAGTCAAGCCGCTTGGCCTGCACCGCCCAGAAAATATCCGGCTGCTCTATACTCCCCTGATACATGGCCTCATATTGCGGCTCTGAAATTCCGGCATTTTTCAAAATATCAGCCGACGGTTTAAATGTCTCACTCATGGTTTATACGCCTCCCATCGCGCACACTTCGCTCCACTCTGCATCCGTAACCGGCGAAACGGACAAACGCACCTGCTTCACCACTTTCATATTCGAAAGCATAGGGTGCGCCTTAAGATCCGCCAGCGTAACCGGATTTTCCAACGGCGCCACCGGCTTGACATCAACGGTCACAAACTTGCCGCCTTCATTCTTTTCCGGGTCTGGATCGGTATAAGCTTCGCTGGTCACTTCAACGATACCCACAATCTCCTTGCCCTCATTGGAATGGTAGAAAAACCCCTTGTCACCAGGTTTCATAGCCGCAAGATTGTTGCGCGCCTGATAATTCCGCACACGCTTTTCCCAGCGTCCTTCACCCTTTTCAACCTGATCGTTCCACGAAAATTTATAAGGTTCCGATTTAAAAAGCCAGTAAGCCATATCCATTATCTCCAGTGTTAAACAAACATCCTGTAAAAACCGTTGCAGCAAAACACCTAAGGTCCGTATATCGACAATGCATAACAACGCGCCTTCCGGTTTCAGACCTTACGTCTTACGCGCCCCTTTACTCGACATATCATATTTAAACGGCCTGTTCAGCATTTCCTCAATCGCATCATCCACCGCAAGCCCTTCATGCAAACACTTATAAACCGCTTCGGTAATCGGCATATCGACAGCATATTTTTTAGCCAAATCCAGTGCTGAGCGTGCAGTATGCACCCCCTCGGTTACGGCATTACGCTGCGATAAAATCTCCTCCATCGGCTTGCCCTCACCCAAAGCCGCGCCAAGCGAAAAATTCCGTGATTGCATAGACGAAGCCGTAAGCATCAGATCCCCGATACCGCACATGCCAAGCAACGTATCCTTCTTCGCGCCCATAGCCACACCAAGACGGGCAATCTCCGCCACCCCGCGCGTAAGCAGCGCCGCCCGCGCGCTCTCGCCAAGCTTCCGCCCGTAAACAACCCCGCAGGCAATCGCAATAACATTCTTGATCGCCCCGCCAAGCTGCACGCCGATCATGTCATCGGTAACATAGGGGCGAAACCCCTTCACCCCCAACAACGCCTGTAATTCCGCACCAATATCCTTATCCTTCACACCAATCGTGACCGCACCGGGCAAACCCGCCGCAATTTCCGAAGCAAATGTCGGACCGGTCAGCACCGCAATATTTGCCCCCGGAGCCACCTCTTCACAAACCTGCGAAAGCAGCAAACCGCTCTCCAGCTCAATCCCCTTCGAACACAGAACAAGGGTTTTCCCCTCCGATAACGCCCCGCGAATAGATTTCAGCGTAGCACGAACATGCTGCGCGGGCGTAACCAGCAACAAAACATCGCGCTGCGCCACCTCGTCCAGACTTTCCGTGGCCTTAAGCCTCTCATCAAGCTCGACCGAAGGAAGATAAAGCCCGTTCTCATGCCTCCCATTAATACTCTCGACCACCTCAGGTTCGCGCGCCCAGATCAAAACATCCCGCCCTCCGGCACACAACATCTGCGCCAAAGCCGTTCCCCACGCGCCAGCACCTATAACCCCTATCGACTGCATACAGCCTCCCCTGATTTCTTCGAATTCAAACCATGCCTGTCTTAAACTCTCTGGTCAAGCGCTCTCATCTAGCGGCCAGCGCGGACGGGCCTTAAAGTCCAGACCGTCGCGCAAACCCTTTTGCAACCGCTCCACCCCCGCCCAGGCAATCATCGCCGCATTATCCCCGCACAAATCAACAGGCGGCGCATAAGCCCGCATTCCGTTTTCCGCGCACAAAACCTCCAGCCTTGAACGAATAGCCTCATTCGCCGCCACCCCGCCGGACACAACCAAAACCGGCGTATCCAGATCGTACGTATCTTTAAATCTCCGGATAGCACCGCTACAGCGATCAGCAACAATTTCACTCATCGTATGCTGAAATGCATAAGCAAGATCCGCAACATCACTCCGCTTCAAATCCCCCGGCGGAAGCTTCTCAACCGCCACGCGCACCGCCGTCTTCAACCCTGAAAAACTAAAATCCGGCTCCTTGCGCCCTTTCATCGGCGCGGGCAAAGCAAAACGCGCCAAAGCCTTTTCCCGATCGCGGCATTCTCCCGCAATTTTTTGCACCGCTGGGCCGCCCGGATAAGGCAACCCCATCAATTTTGCGGATTTATCAAAACACTCCCCTGCGGCATCATCCAGCGTCGAAGCCCAAAGCTCGTAATCACCAACCCCTCTGGCAACAAGAATTTGCGTATGCCCCCCCGAAACCAGCAAAAGCAGATAGGGAAATGCAATCCTTTCCGCCCCCTTCGTGGTCAGGCGCGGGGTTAAGGCATGGCCCTCCAGATGGTTTACGCTGACAAAGGGAATATCCCGGCTCGCGGCAATAGCCTTGCCCGCAACCATCCCGATCATCACCCCGCCGATCAACCCCGGCCCGCAGGTCGCCGCAACCCCGTCAAGATCGCCAAACGCCAGCCCCGCATCATCCATCGCCGCCCGTATAAGCGTATGCAAATGGTCAATATGCGCCCGCGCCGCAATTTCCGGCACAACCCCGCCGAAAGCCCTGTGTTCATCTAGCTGCGATAACACAAGATTGGAAAGAATCTCCCCCTCCCCGTTCACCACGGCGGCGGCGGTTTCATCACAGCTTGTCTCAATGCCCAGAACAATCATGAAAAACTTTTAGACCACGAAAGCCCGCAGGTCACGGAGATTTTTAAAATCTGTGTTTATCTGTGCCCTCCTGTAGGCTAAAAGACACTCTATGAAACAAATTTTAAAAATCGGAACACGGGGATCGCCGCTCGCACTGGCACAGGCAAAAACTGTGCAGGCAAAACTGGCACAAGCCCACCCGGAACTAAAAACCGCTCTGGTCGTTATCAGAACCTCCGGCGACTGGAACCCCGCAGACGGAGACGTACGCCTTTCAGCAGCGCAAGGCGGCAAGGGACAATTCGCAAAAGAAATCGAACAAGCCCTTCTGTCCGGTGAAATCCACGCTGCCGTACATTCCATGAAAGACATGGACTCGCATTTACCAGAGGGCCTGATAATCAACCATATGCTCGAACGCGAAGACCCAAGAGACGCCCTCCTGTTAAGAGAAAGACCAGACAGAACAAAGTCAATAAAAAACAAAGAATTAGCTAAAAATAGCCAATTAAAAATACAAGGGGTTTCAGCCATCCCTCAAAACGCCATCGTCGGCACGGCAAGCGTCCGCCGGGGCGCCGCACTACTCTCAAAACGCCCGGACCTTACAATCGTGCCATTTCGCGGAAACGTACACACGCGAATTAACAAACTACGCAAAACCGACCCAGACAACACAAAGCAAAACATTGCCTGTACTCTCTTAGCCGTTGCCGGAATGAACCGGCTCGGAATCACCGGCGAAGCCGACTTCATTCTGGAGCCGGAAGACATGCTACCCGCTGCCGGGCAAGGCGCTGTCGGCATCGAGATTCCCACCGCACACAAAGATACGATATCCGTTTTTAGCCATATTTCACATTTAAATACAGTGCTCTGTGTAAAATCAGAGCGCGCTGCCCTGCGCACTCTTGATGGCTCCTGCCACACGCCCATCGGCGCTTACGCCATCCGCAAAGAATGCGAAATATGGCTGCGTGTATGTGTCATATCGCTTGATGGAAAACACCGCTTCGAAGATGAAATCCATGGCACCGCAAACACTATAGACGACGCGGAAAAACTCGGCGAAGAAATAGGCCTCCGCCTGAAAAAACGCATCCCTCCGGAAATCTTAACCCAAAGCATAGCAGATGATCCTATAGTCGTTTCAGATAGTTTTCCGACAAGAAACAAGGAGCGCAAGCGTAGAAACCCGCAGCCTGCCCCGGCGAAAGCCGGGGGTAGCGACGAGTGACGATGTCGGAAACTAAAATGAAACGGCCATAGCAATGGATAAACAAACAATCCTGATTACCCGCCCGCAAGATGACGCCGAGCTTTTCGCCAAAGCCCTCGCCGAGCATGCCATAACCTCACTCATCCAGCCCATGCTCGACATCCGGTACATTCCCTTTGACCCACCGGATCTAGACACCTTTGAAGGGTTGATTTTCACCAGCGCAAACGGCGTAAAAGCTTTCGCGGCCCGCGCCCTTCCGCAAACAATAAAAACCGACATCACCGTCTATACCGTTGGCGGCAACACCGCTCAGGCTGCCCGCGACGCAGGATTTAACGACGTTATAACCGCAGGCGGAAACGCCGCGTCCTTAATAGAAATACTTCCCCCCGCAGACGGAAAGCTCCTGCACCTGCACGGACGCCACATCACCCCGGCATTCCGGCCTCCTCGAGACCTCACAATCGAGGAATTAATCATTTACGAAGCCAAGCAGCGTCGCACATTAAGCGAAACCACCCGCGCTGCCCTACAAAACAACGGCCTCCATGCCATAACGTTCTTTTCAAAACGTACAGCCGAAGCCTTCATACACGCCGCCGAAGCAGCAGGTTTCGACCCGAGCCAAACCGGGATAAAAGCCTTGTGCATCAGTGAAAGCGTGTTAAATTACGTACGGAAGAAAAACTGGCAAAATGCGTACAGCGCGGACACCCCCGACCAGAATGGAATGACACAGCTCGTATGCCGTCACTGCCGAAAAACTGAACAATTCTAAAGAAGAGATAAACATGAGCCAACCTGACAACGCAAAACCGGCAAACGGCCCGATTAAAAACGCATCGGAAATCATCGAACGTTTTGGCGGCATCCGCCCGCTGGCCAAAAAAATTGATGTGGCTGTCACAACGGTACAGGGCTGGAAAAAACGCGATGTCATCCCCGCCGCACGGCGCAGCGTCATCCTTGAAGCCGCAAAGACGTACAACATTGATCTAAGCGACATCATGCCCGATGCACCGCCCGCAAACGAAAACGCCCCAAAAGAAGCGCACGCCGCTGACACCGTAAAATCTCCACCCACAGAGAAAAATGAAGTAAAAACAAAAATAGCCGAGCCGACGGAAAAAGAACCAGAACCCGCCCCCGACAACATCGCCCCAGAACCCGAAACGCCCGAAAACTTCGAAAGTCTCGAAAGCCGCCTCACCGCCGCAGAAAAAACAACCGTAAACAAAAATACGGTCATCGTCCTTCTTTTAATCGCTGCCATCCTGAGCGTCGTCGCCATAGTATTATGGACGGAAAAAAGCAAAAACGAAAAACTCGACCGGCTCAGCGCGCTTGAAGCCCGCACACAGGAAATAGAAGGTCAGGTCGCAGGCGTAAAAGAAAAGCAATCCTTCTTCGGCACCTTAATTCCCGAAGATCTCGACCAACAATTAACAAAGCTTCAGGAACAAGCCGGACAGACAAAAGAACAAATCGGCCACGCCGTAGAAAAAGCCAAAGAAGTCTCCGCCGACGTTCTCGCTCAGGACGCCGGAACGATCAGCCAGCGTGCCCAAAAGCTCGAAGCACACCTACAGGAAATGAACGGCGGATCACCTGTTCTCGCCGGCATGCTTGAAAAAATACAAGGCATCTCCGCACAACCCGGCGGCTCCGCGCAAATGGACGCGGCCATGAACCGTCTAAGCGCCATCATGGACACTCTTCAGGACCTGCCCGCCAATAATCATCCCTCCGAATTTGCCGATACGCTCGACACCGCGCGAAACGAAAACGAAACGCTAGGCCAGACATTTGAAGGCGTCCCTGCTACAGACCTGAAAGCTGCGGCCATGCTGCTGGCCATGACACAATTCCGCTCATCGCTTAACCGCGATAATGAAGCCTTCGCAGACGATTTAAACGTCTTGATGGGACTGGTGGATAAAGAAAACGTCGAACTGCGCAGCGCGTTAGAGCGCCTCGCCCCACACGCCGAGGAAGGCGTCCTAACCCCCGGCGGATTAAAAAATGAATTCAAAACACTCGCCGGAGACTCCGTAATCGCCTCCCTTTCCGGCGAAGACGTTTCAATCTCCGAACGCGCACAAGCCCGCTTTAACGAAGTTTTTCAGGTCGAGAAAAACGGCGAACTCATTACAGGGACAAAAACCCAGATAACCGTAGACGAAGCAGGAAAACAGCTTGAAAACGACAATATCGAAGGCGCAATCGCCGCACTGCAAACGCTCGACGGTCCTGCAGCCGCGCAAATGGCCGGCTGGATTGACAAAGCTCAGGTAACGTTACTGGCACAAAAATTAAAAGCCATGATGGGCCAAAGCATCAACATGACGGCCTACGGCACAGATGCAACCGCTGGCCCTCTCTTGCCCGAAGACTCAGCCGCCCTGCTGCCCGGCGGCATGCCCGGAAGTTCCCAAATCATCCGCAACGAAGAAACCGGCATTAACATCCTGCATAAAAAAGCCCTGCCCGGAATAAAAAACATGCCCAAAGATGCCAACCCGTTTGAATAAAGCCATTTAAGAAAGAAGCCCCACCCATGATAAAAGCGCTGTGGTTTGCTGTAAAAGTCGGCGCTTTGATCGCTCTGGCGGTCTGGATCGCCGAGCGTCCCGGAACAATCCGCATGGAATGGGTCGACTTCCAAAACAACGACATCGCCGTAACGATCCATATCGGATTCTTCTTACTCGGCGCGCTGACTTTCATTTTACTCAGCATCTTCGTCTACCAGACCATAAAAACCTTCATCGACTTCCCCAAAAGCATGGCGCGTTATAACGAAATAAAAACCCGTGAAAAAGGGTACCAGGCCCTGACACGCGGCCTGACAGCCGTCGCCGCAGGCGACAAAAAAGCCGCCGCGATTCAGGCCCGCCGCGCAAGCAAGTTCCTCAAAGGCGATACCGGCCTGCCGCTCCTGCTCGAAGCACAAGCCGCGCGGCTCGACGGACGCGAAGACGACGCCGCGCAAAGCTTTATCGCCCTTCTGGAAGACAAGGATGCATCCTTTCTGGGTGTACGCGGCCTCTTGCAAACCGCGCTCGATAACGGCGATGATGAAACTGCGCTGTCACTGGCGGAAAAAGCGCTCACCCTGCACCCGAAACAAGGCTGGATCCTGAAAATCGTCTACAACCTGCAAATCAAACTACGGCAATGGTACAAAGCTGAAAAAACCCTCACCCGCCTAGAAAAAAACAGCGTATGGAACAAAGATAAAACCGCAGGCGAACGCCTGGCCCTCTATCTCGCGCAGGCGGAAAAAGATATCGCAGGCGGGCATAAAACCGACGCCGCCCTCATGATTAAAAAAGCGCTCAGGCTCAACCCCACATTTGCCCCGGCAATCATCCTGCTCGCACAAACCCACAAAGCCGGCGGCCACCCCGGCAAAGCGCAAAGCATCATTTTAAAAGCATGGAAAACAGCGCCCCACGGCGCATTGGCTGCTTTCTGGATGGAATTGCTCGAGGAAAAGAAATCCCACGATAAACTCGAACGGCTGCGCTGGATCGAAAAACTCCTGAAAACCAACAAAGCCTCCGCAACAGGCCAGCGCATAGCCGGACAAGCCGCAATGGAGGCCGGAATTTGGGGAGAAGCCCGCGATTATTTCAAACAAGCCGAAGAGCTTTCTCAAGGTCGCGCAAGCGCAGGGCTTTACCGAAGCCTCGCCGCGCTGGAAGAGCGCTTCACCCACGACGAAACGGCAATAAAGCACTGGTTGAATAAAGCCGCCGACGCCCCGGCGGATAAAACATGGGTCTGCCGCGAAACCGGCCACATTTACGAACGCTGGAGCCCGGTCGCCGAACCTCACGGAAGCTTCAACACCATAATATGGGCCGCTCCGTATAACCGCCGCGAACCCGCCCTCTTGCTCAATGACAACATGAAAGCAGATAAAGAAATGAACGAAGCCCTGATCGAAGCCCCCGGTGACTCAGAACGCGGTACGCTCTAGGGTCCATACTCATTGCTTCTATAAAACAAGCGAAAGCGCCGCTTTTTGAGAACCGGAAGCGTATAGTCGTTTCAGATAGTTTTCCGACAAGAAACGAGGAGCGTAGGCGTAGAAACCCTACGGTAGCGACGAGTGACGACGTCGGAAACTAAAATGAAACGACTATAGACCCTAAAGCCTGATCTTCCCTTTTTGCATAGCGCTAATCAACGCAACACCGCCAATATAACCGCCCAAATGCGCCTGCCATGCCATAGAAGCGCCGCCAAGCAACACGCCGGGCACAACAATAAACAGCCCCCAGAAAATAAGCATCGGCCACGGCCCCCGCCTGCCGAAACGCTGCGTTACCGGATGCTGCGCGTTTTGCGTAATCGTAATATAAATCAACGCACCAAAAAAGCCGCTAATCGCGCCCGACGCCCCGACAACAGGCGTAATAGAAAACGGATCAAGGATAAAATACAGCAAAGCCCCGCAAAGCGTACAAACCGTAAAAAATATAGCTGTCACCCGTGCGCCGTAAATTTTCTCCAAAAACATCCCCAAAACAAGCCCCATCACCGCATTAAAAAACAGATGAAGCCAGCTCCCGTGAAGAAAGGCATACGTAACGAGCGTAAGCGGCGCAACCCAGTTCCACTCATAAGCACCGGTAAAAATACCCGGAACAAAGCCAAAGCTGTAAAAGGCCTGCAACCGCCCGCCCGCATCCAAAAACAGGTAAAGCAGGAGATGAACCGCGATAAAAGCAACCGCAAGCCCGCGCGAAAAAGGCGGAATATTCCCGGCTTTAAAAAACGGCTGACTGTTCGCCGCCCGCAAAACTTTTTGTTCTTTACGGTGCTGACGACGCGCTTTTTCCTCTTCCTTGAGTTCTTCTTTACGCATGCGGTCACGCTCCGCAAGACTCGGAAACTTTATAATCTTTTTATCGTCCTCCGGCCCACTGCCGTTTGCACCGTTTACACTCATAAAATGACTATAAGACGCATAAAATGCCGCGTAAAGAAACTTGACAACACCCGCCGAAAAACGACCTGAAAAAATTGCAACCTATTGTGTAAGCTGAATAAAAACATCCTCAAGATCGCTATCATCCGTCGAAATATCGGCAATGCCGTAACCGGCTTTTTGAATAACCTCTATCATGGCTCCGACCTGCGTTTCCGAAGGGTTATAACGCACAATCACGCTTCGTTGCCCGGCTTTCTCCGCCGCAAATCCCGCCATCACGCGCTCCACATCCTCCATTGGCCGGTCAAGCCGAAAACGAATCTCTTTCCCCTCCAGCCGCGATAAAAGCTTTTCCGTACTCTCATGCGCAATCACCTGTCCATGATTGATAATGGCAATTTCATCGCACAACTCTTCGGCCTCTTCCAGATAATGCGTGGTCAGCAATATCGTCACGCCTCGCGTATTCAGCGCCCGCACATTGGCCCAAAGCTGCCTGCGCAATTCCACATCGACCCCGGCGGTCGGCTCATCCAAAACCAGTATCGGCGGACTATGCACCATCGCCTTGGCCACCATTAAGCGGCGCTTCATCCCACCCGACAGGCTGCGCGTATACGCCTCGGCTTTATCCGACAAACCCACCATTTCCAAAAGCTCCGCCGTCCGCCGCTCCTTTTTCGGCACCCCGTAAAACCCGGCCATAAGATCCAAAAGCGCCGCAGGCGTAAAAAATGCGTCTTCGTTAATCTCCTGCGGCACCACGCCCAACGCGGATTTCACCCCGCGCAAATCCTCGTCAAGATCGCTGTCCCAAATTTTCACAGAGCCTGAACTTTTCGTGACCAGCCCGGCCATAATATTGATGATAGTAGACTTCCCCGCGCCGTTCGGCCCGAGCAAACCAAAGATAGAGCCTTTCGGAATGCGCAAAGACACCCCCCTCAAAGCCTCTTTATCCGGACTTTTCCGATTGCCTTTATAAATCTTCCTAAGGTCCGTAATGTCCACAGCCCAAGGATTTGCATCTCCACTCATACCCAAAAAATAAGGCCTTTCACTGAAAAATCCAACCAACTTTTCTTATATAGTTCGTTTCCACTTTTTTATAGGAAAAGGGGGGAGGCCCCATTGTTTTTATTACATTTTTTATCACTTCGTTTGCTCCATAGCCTTACAACGCTTTTCCGGCAATTAAACCAAAACACTATTTTTAGGATAAAATTCCTAGATCGTCAAGGTTATTTTTGATTTTTACCGCCCGTCATTATCCAGATCCAGATCGGGAACAAAAACTTCCTCCTGGCTATCGAAATCAAGCCCCGCCTGAGCAAACACGGGAGCAAGTTCCAGCCATCAACTCTTGAACTTTTTAAGCCAAGCCAGCGCGGCTTCATCGTCTTTAAGCTGCGCATCCCAAAACGCCAGTACAGTCGTTTTGATAAGCCCTTCATGCTCTTCACGCCTCGGGTTTGCATCCAACTTCCCGCGCGTACCGTTATAAACCATATGATCGCCGCCCTCCAGCACTTGCAGGTATTTCTCCGAATTCCCCGTATGCTCATGAATAATAAGGCGCGTTTCATAACCATACCCCTCCAGCGGCGACGCATCTTCCGTTCCCGTCATATGAAGAAGCGGAATGGAAATAGGGCCATACAACTCTTCCGGCGGCGCGTCACTTAAATGCGTAATCGAAGTCGGGCTATAGGCAATCCCCGCCTTAAAGCGCAGCTCGCGCAAACTTATCAAATTCCCCTCAGCATCAGGAAAAAGCTGTCCGGCCATAACTTGCGTCGTCATCGCGCCAAACGAATGCCCGGACATGCCCAAACGCTCAAAGTCCATAAGCGCTGCAATATCAGGGTTTTCCGCCGCCCAGACCGGCAGACTGTCCAGAACAAAAGGCACGTCATAAAAACGATTGAGCGTAGTCTCACGGCTGATATGCACCTTCTGCAAAATATCCCACGGATGCCCCGGCTTTCCTTCCCACAAACTCGAATCCGTGCCGTGATGCGTGATATGCACCAATACATAGCCATAAGACGCGACATAACGTGAAATAAATGCCGCCCCGTCGCGATTGCCGCCAAAACCGTGACTCCATAAAATCACCGGCACCGTTCCACCGCTATAATCCGCCGGATAATAAGCTTTAAATGGAACCAAGCGGCCATCACGCGCAGGATCTACAAACTCCCCGCGCTTTAGCAGCACTCTATACGGGCCTTGTTCGGGCGAATACACAGCCTACTTCTTCCGGAACTGGTCCAGCGAAATAACCTGCCCGGTATCGCCGCCGCCCTTGCCTTTACCACCGCCACCGGAGCCGTCATCATCCGGCCCGTCATCATCAAGCTCATCAAGAATCGCAAGATCCGCATCGTCGATAGATTCGCCAAGCGGCTGAAACTGCAACGCGAAATTCACCGACGGATCGGCAAAAATGCTAATCGCCCCCAGCGGAATCTCAAGCCGCTCCGGCACATTGTTAAACGACAGCGTAACAGTCATGCGCTCACTGTTAACGCTCAGGTCCGAAAACTGGTACTGCAACACAATCGTCATTTCACCGGGATAGCGCTCACGCAAATAATCGGGAATTTTAACCCCCGGATAGTCCGTCAGAAACGTAATATAGAAATGATGTTCGCCCGGCATCCCGCCGCTATCGCCGTATTGGCGCATAACCTCTTCGACGGAGCTTTTAACAACCCCCCTCAGAGCGGCTTCAACCATTTTGTCATAGCGTAATATATCGTCGTCAGTCATGGATAATATCTGTGCAAATAAGAGGCTGGAAATCAAGAGAAGATCTTACTCTTTTATATGAATCGCACGAAACCCCCGCCCCTGACCAGCCCCGTTCAAAGAAAGCCCCATCTTCGCTGTGGACAAGATTCACACTTTTTGCAACGACGGCGGCCTGTTAAGAGATTCCTGAAATTTTTCAGATGTAACAAGATTCTGCAAAAGCATGGGAAACATAAGAACCAAAAGCCCCACAACCAAAGGCCAGAGCCTATGGTGAAACGCCCCCTCATGCCGCTCTCCGGCACGAACATGCAACCTGTATAAAACGCCGATCCACAACGCCCCGCTCAAAAACGTTGCCTCGCGCACAGGCTGAAACACCGGCGCAGGCAGCACAGCATTCAGCGCCGCAAAACACAGCATCAAACCGGCAACAAACAAAACCGTTACAACCGCAAAACCAAGCACTTTAAACACCGTCAAAACCAAAAACCCGCCCGTGTTTTTTAAAAACGCCCGCGCCGGACGTTTTCCGGCGCAATGATAAACAAACGCCCCTCCCGCCAGCGCGCAAAGCACGGCAAACTCCGGCCATAAAACCCCGACCTCTTCCCATAAGCCGTTAAAAAACGACACAAGCGCAACCGCAAAAAAAGCCGCCATCGCCGTTTTAAAGGTAAAAAGCCCCAAACCGCCCTCTCGCGGCGCTTCATGCCTGGACAAAGACAACAACCACAAATGCGGCGAAAAGAACACCGCGGCCCCTAAAAAAGCGCATAAAACATTGAGCAAAGGTGCACCGGCATAAAGCTCATCCATCACCGGATCTCCTGTGGAAAGTAAATGTTAAATTCGCGCTGCGCCGCGTGCAACACCTCCCCATCGCCAAGCTCACGCGCAAACCGGATTGTTTTCTCAAGGAAAAATCGGGGGTTTTGCGTCCGGTAACGCCACGCCAAACCGCCTTTGAGAATATCCAGCGCCCCTTGCGCATCACCGCGCCGCGCGGCAAAATCCGCCAGCATCACCCGCGCACCCAGATGCAAAGGATCAAGCGCCAAAGCGCGCAGCGCATAGCTTTCTGCGTTGTCATCGCCCGCATTTTTCCCGTCATCGGGCAAAAACACATACGCAAAAGAACGCAGCTCCGCGCGCGTATAAGAAATCTGCGCCAGCCGGGGGTTCCCCTCCTGCGCCCGCTCCAACAAATCCGCAACCTGCGCATAAAGCGCCCCAACCTCTTCAGGCCGCATAAACGGCGCATTAAGTTGTAACAACCCCAGCGGCACATGGGTTGCCGCAACCAGCGCCCGGGCATTCCGGTTCCCCGAAAGCCGCCCCGCCCGGTTAATATCATCGGCAAACGCGTTCATATCGCCGCTCATCATCGCGCCCTGCCCGCGATTAACCAAGATCTCGCTAGCCTGAAAAGACACAAAAACACCCAGAAAAGCCAAAAGCGGAAGCGCCAACCCCCAGCGCACCGGCGCATGACCATGCGGCTCTTTCGGCGTACTGTCATAAGCTTGCCCAAGCGCCACACCCGTCTGCACAAACCAAAAACCAAGCCCAAGCCCCGCCACCATCAAAACCGGCAACACATGAAAAGGAAAGCTGATATGCGCCTGCACAACCATCGCCGCAAACCCGCAAAACGGCACGAGAATAAAAATCCGCCTTTCATCGCCGCTCTCCAGATTTTTAAGGGCCCGCAGGCTGCGCACCAGAGCAAACCCAATAAAAGCATAAAAAATCAGTGGCGCAAAAACGCCCATTTCAGCCGCAAACTGCAACGGGTCGGAATGTGCCATAAGCCCGGCGCTACTCGCATCCACCACGCTGCGAACCTCCGGGTAATAAAGAAAAAACGTGCCGATCCCCGTTCCGCTCCACAAGTGATTCTTAAAAATCTCTAGGGCCGAAGCCCAGATCTCTGGCCGCGCCCATAAAAGTGGCTGCGTCCCCTCAAACGTACGCCCGACCATCGCCGCCGGAGAGTTCGCACTGCCGGAAACCAGAACGCCCATCAATAAAAACGAAAGCCCCCCAAACCCCAAAAGCGCCGAAACGCAGCGCTTATGCTTTTTAACATGCCCGCGCGCAAAAAACATAAACACCGCCAAAGCAAGAAGCAGCGCAAGCCATGCCCCGCGGCTACCCGTCGTAAAAACCGCCACGAGCAGAATAAACGCCAGCCCCAGCGCTATGTTCGATGGCACCCGGCCCCGCGCCGCCAGCATCCAGCCGAAACTGCCAAAGAAACCCAGCGACAATAAACCACCCAACGAATTCGGATTGGCCAGCGGCCAGCTCACAAACCCGCTAAACAACATCTCCGGCATAAAGAAATATTGAACAAGAGATGACAGACCGAGAAACACGTACACCCCCGCCAAACCCCAAGCCGCAATTTGAAAAAACGCCCGCGCCCCGCCATGCAAAACAAACGCGAAAAACCCCAGTGGAAACACACTGAAAAAACAAAAATAGATAAAGCTGACAAACGGAATGTCCGACAGACAAACACTCAAAAAAGCCAACACCCAAAACCCCAGCGCCAAAACGGCAACAGGCGAGCGCAACGCGCCCTTAAGATTTTGCAGCGGCGCAGCGGCCAAAACGCACAGCGCCGAAAACACCGCGCAAAGAACCCCCAGCAAAAAACTCTCCGCCTCATACGCCTCAAACGGCATCAACGCGAAACAAAACCCCAAAAGCCAAAGCCCCGCACCTGTGCGGCAAAATATGGGCGCGGGATTATAAACCTCGTCAGACATCCCCCCATGATGCCTGAGCCAAAAAGATCGTCAACGGAAAAGAAAAGAGAAATGGACCGATTCTGTTGCGAGGTTCGGCCCAGACCCCACCTAGGTTGCATTAGAACCTAGGGATTAGTGCGTAGCGCACGATCATTGCCCAATTAGGCAGCAATCGCTTCACCAGCGGCAACAAAGTTGTCGTTGGCTGCTACAAATGCATGATTGTCGTTTGCATTTATAACGATTATCCGGTAACGGCGGATTGCCGAACGCCGCTTGTCACCTTTACTGCGTGTGTCGATCCTGTTTCAGCCCCATATCCTTAAGCTTTAGGCTTAAAATGGTGGAGCTGCCGGGTACTGCCCCCGGGTCCACGAACGTTTATTCCGCAACCGCGTGTAACGTCATAGCCGGGCGAGCCCGGCACTTACCATTATAGGACAAAACCACAAATTTTCAAATATATTCCCGTCCGCAAGCAAGACACCTCCCCGGCTGCTCTCCGTAAATTTTCTCTGCATAATCGGCCTTACCCATGGAATCACGACGCAACATACTGTAGAATGATGCGCTGCGGCCTTAAGAAACAAGGCCCTTTGTCCATTAAAAAACCGGAGAAACGTTGTGGATACACTAAAGCTCATTGGTATAGAAGACTCAGATTCCCGTATAGCTTCCGAACTTTGGAAATACATAGAACCCGAAATGGAAACTATGATCGGAGCGTTTTATGAGCGCATCCTCTCACTCCCTGAATTCGTCAAAATGGTTGAAGAAACCTGCGAGCGCAAAGGCATTGAAGCCGGCGAGCTTGTCGCCCACATCAACACAGTCCAGTTCGATCACTGGCGCAAGACATTCACCGAAGGGTTTACGCCCGAATATTACGAACGCCTCAACAAAATCGGTATCGCCCACCAGCAATGCGGACTAACGCCTGATTATTACGTAGCCAGCGGGTGCATCGTCGTGGACGCCATGCATGGCATCGTCATGCAAAAAATGGCCGCAGAGAACGAAAATATAGACATTGCCAAAATCACGCAGGCCGTTCAGGTCATCACAAGAATTAATTTCATGGATTTATGCCACGCGATAACATGCTATGAAAAAGCGCATAAAGCCGCCGCAGATGAAAAGATTGATGAAATCGTCAATAAATTCGAAGGCGAAGTCGGCAACAGCATCTCGATGATCGCTGAACTGGCCAGCGAACTCAACAACAGCATTGAAGAGGTTATATCAACCACCGAGAGTAATAACGCGCTGTGCCGCGACACGCTAACTAAAGGCGAAGTCGCCAACGACAGCCTCCAAAGCCTCCAGCAAACATCGGAAAACATCACCGAATTCGTAAATTTCATCGGTGATGTTGCAAAAAAGACAAACCTTCTTGCCCTCAACGCAACAATTGAAGCCGCCCGCGCAGGCAATGCCGGAAGAGGCTTTGCCGTTGTCGCCGGGGAAGTAAAGTCTCTGGCCGGAGAAACCGCTGATTCCAGTGAAAAAATCACCCAGCAGACAAAAGAAATACAAGATGTCACCTCCTCATGTTTTGGCAGCGTGCAGACAATTCTCAAGGCTCTGGAAAACGTAAACGACAGCGCCACCGGAATTTCAGGCGCCATCAAACAGCAAAAACTCGCAATTTCAGAGATCAACGGCAACATCCAGAACATCCAGACCCGGATGACAAGCCTGATCGAGGAAATTCGCAAAACCGGTTAGATTCCGGCATTAATATAACCGAGCCTCTTCATCTCCTCTATAGAATCATCCTATATTAAGGGCATGAAACAATATTTAGACCTCATGCGCGATGTGCTGGAAAACGGCTGTGTTAAAGAAGACCGCACAGGAACAGGCACTTACAGCGTCTTTGGCCGCCAGATGCGCTTTGATCTGGCCCAAGGCTTCCCCCTTGTCACCACCAAAAAATGCCATCTTAAATCCATTATTCACGAGTTGCTCTGGTTTATATCCGGCGATACGAACATCAAATATCTGAAAGAAAACGGTGTGCGTATCTGGGATGAATGGGCTGATGAAAGCGGCGATCTCGGCCCGGTTTACGGCGAGCAATGGCGAAGCTGGAAAACCGCCGACGGACAAACAATTGACCAGGTCGCCAATGTCACACAGCAAATCAAAACCAACCCGGACAGCCGCCGCCTGCTGGTGGTAGCCTACAACCCCGGCGTGGTCGATCAAATGGCGCTGCCCCCCTGCCACGCCTTCTTCCAGTTCTATGTCGCGGATGGAAAATTAAGTTGTCAGCTCTACCAGCGATCCGCCGATATCTTCCTCGGCGTACCGTTCAACATCGCCTCCTACGCCCTGCTGACCATGATGATGGCGCAGGTCACGGGCCTCCAGCCCGGCGAATTCGTCCACACCTTTGGCGACGCGCACCTCTATTCCAACCATATCCAGCAGGCAAAAGAACAGCTCTCCCGCACGCCCTATAAACTGCCCGAAATGCACCTCAACCCGCATGTCGATAATATTTTCGATTTCAAATATGAAGACTTCGAACTCATCGGCTATCAAGCCCACCCTCATATCAAAGCCAAAGTCGCAGTTTAAAATTGACACAAACAATAAAGCTCTCTATCTTTTTGTTTTCTATAATAGCGGCGCAGGGTAAATGGGCGAAATTATTATTACAGAACAAGCCGCTGATTTGCTGCAAATCGTCTTCAACCCTGAGGCTGAAGGCGTTTTGTACAAACGCGCTCTCCCGGCAAAACTTAAACGTCCCGTTGACCTTATCAGAAGCGGCCAGATCTTCGACCTCAGCGCAAACAACCTCGCTACCCATCAATATTTAGAAGATACGGAGTTTTTCGAAAGCAACCAGATCGCGATCGACACCGATCAGGAAAGCAGCTTCCCTGAACTGCGCGCCCTATGGGATGAGCGCCGAAACACACAGCGCATGCTTTGCGAACTTTTCAAAACACCGATTGGCATAAACCCGCTGACAGTACAGCCGCCAGGACGAACCTGTCCGGATAACACCCCACACAAAGACAAAGATGCTTTTACGGCAAAGGAACTTGCAGAAGGACTAGACAAAAAAACACAGCGTTACCTCATTTTAGTATCACACACAGAAGACGGTACAGGGGCAATTCCGCGCCGGTTTGCCGGGCAGGGAACCTCAAACACCGAAACACACACCATAGAATACCTGCAATGTCCAAAAATTCACGCAAAGACCGCTTCGGCAAAAATACATGATATTTTCGCCATGAGAACCGGCATAACCGGAACAGTGCATTGGGCGCGCATTCCCGAAAATATCCGAGCATGGACAATGTATTATACTGAAAAGCCCATGCTTCACGTTGCCGAAAATTTCAGCCTCCAAATAACAAACGACTTAATTTAGCCAGCCCCTCCCCACCCGCATATCAAAGCCAAAGTCGCAGTTTAACACCAATACCATAATGTGTTGACATATCGTGCGCTCGGCGCTAAAAAACCCATACTATGATATACAAAACAGCAAAAATCGCCTGCCGACCTGACGACATAATCGATATTGGTGAACACATCAATATAAGGATTAGCACCGCCTATGACAAAAAACACTATGGCCGGGAACAACGCTTTCTGGTGGGAACAGACTTGCTGGCACTTCGCAGAAGTAAGTATGCAAAACTTTTGAAGAGTGAAACATCCACAACTGAGGCTTTTCAAGAAAAAGCAGGACAACAGTCCGGGTTAATATTCGATCTCAAAACAAATGAATCTCTGATATTTTTAAATGAAAAAGGACGGATACAGTGCAAAATGACCTTTTGCACATGGGACGAAGACAATCGCATTCAGGTCAACATCTCCGGGCAAAGCGCCAATAACGTGAAACTTAACAACAAACACGTACCCATATATATAGGCGCACCCGGAGATCATTATTACGCTGAACGAACTCCGTCCTCCCCCCCACCCTCGCATCCGGTGATATATAGCAATTCATACCTTTTAAGAGTGATATAATTTAAGAAAAATCAGGAGAACACCAATGACCAAATCCAGCAGACCAGTAAGCAGAAATGGAGAAATACCCGCACTGCTTTTAAACTTCAACGACCCTAACCTGTTTGCATTGGATCAAGGCGCTCACAACGGCAGTATCCGTCTCCCCAACCCTAAAACTATTGATCAAGCCCAAAGAGAACTAGATGCGGTTGCTTCAACCAAAAAACCACCCGCAAACACCGCCGCCTGTGCTTTATTACAACCCGGGCCTAACCCCAATCCCGGCGGTTCATAAAAAGCTCCACGCCCGCGCCTTGCTCCGGCCCGAACACATCGGCCTTTTTAATCGCAAGGCAGCAGGCGGTAACCGCTTCAAATTCAAAACACAAAGCCATAAGCTCTTTCAAATAATCCTCGATAAGCTGCACCTGCGGGCGATCCGCCCAGCTTTTAATCGCGCTATAAACCTTCCCGTAATCAATAATCGTGTCGAGATTAACGGTTTTAAGATAGGTATCCGGGTCCGCAAACAGCTCCACATCCACCACCACCCGCTGCGCCACATCCTGCTCATGCGGAAAAATCCCGATTTTTAAGGGGACTTCTACGGAATCCAAAAAGATTTTAACGTGACTTTCCATGAAGCTGATTTATATATGAAATATGTCTGACAGCAACCCCATAACGCTCGCCTCCATCGTCGCCATCGCCAAAAACCACGCCATCGGGAAAAACGGCGGCATGATCTGGCACCTGCCCGAGGATCTCAAACATTTCAAACGCACCACAATGGGCAAACCCATCCTTATGGGCCGTAAAAGCTACGAAAGCCTCGGCAAACCGCTCCCCGGCAGACCCAATATCGTGGTAAGCCGTTCAGGAACACCCCTGCCTGAAAACACCCCGACAAATATCTATAAAGACATGGAATCCGCGCTCCCAAAAACACAGCAAGAGATACAGCAAGAAACACAACCCGAAACACAACCCGAAACACAACCCGAAACACAACCCGAAACACAACCCGAAACACAACAATCCGCCACCATCCCCGATGGGCCGCATTATGTAAAATCAATAGAGGCAGGAATTGAGGCAATGCAAAACATGGCCGCGCAAATGGGCGTAAACGAAATCTTCATCACCGGCGGCGGGCAGATTTACGCCGAAACCCTGCCCTACACGCAACGACTGTATTTAACAATCCTCGACCGGGCATATGACGGAGACACCTTTTTCCCCGAATTCGACTGGAACGAATGGAACATCACATTCGAAGAAAAACACCCCGCCGACCCCGAAAACGACCGCCCCGCCTTTACGTTTTTTACGTTAGAGCGAAAATAAACGCGATTACTTCACCCATAATCATATCAAAAGGCCTTTGAACAAAACTTTGAACCTCTTCCTGACGAAGAATTCGCCCTTCAAAACGCAATATGACGAAAGACGCCATGAAGAAGCCATCGAAACCGCTCAAACCATCACCCGCCACTACGCCAAACGGCAAGTTACACGGTTCAAGAACCAGCTTTAATATTGACATAATAAAAAAATCTGTGTATGAGTATTGACAAAATAGAAAAGAGACTCATGATGCCGAAAGGTCAATTTAACAAAACGCTGGAAGAGCCTATAGAACAACTTGTATCTATGTTGGATGCAAGTACAAACAACTTGTTTTCTCGGCCATTTTTTAAAACCTTGTCTCAAGGTGGCTTAACACAGGAACAATGGAAAGTTTACGGAACGCAGTTTTATATAAATTGTCAAAATTTTGAAAAATTATTACAAACCGCTTTTCTCAATGCACAATCCTCCAATCTAACAAGCTTAGCTCATGAATTAGAGGTTAATTTGGATGATGAGACGGGGCATGCACAAAATGCTCTTTCACATGAAACTATGCGTTTAAACTTTTTTACAGCTCTGGGGCTTACAAAAGAAGAACTCACATCACACAATTTTTCTTCTATACTAGCGGGAACTAAGGAGCACAGCGCATTTATTGACAGACTTGTAAAAAATAACAATGTATATCAACAGGTTGGCGCATTTCTTGTTCAGGAGCATTTGCGCAATGGCTTGGAATATGTAAAACAAGGCGTCGAAAAAAGCTTTCCTGATGCATTCCTGATAGATGAAGGTGACAGCCCGGACATCGTTACACGTAAAAAGAATGCTGGAATGTATATAAATATGCATCTTGAATGTGATGCAGAAGAGCATTTCCCTAATTTATTGGAAGCAATTAAACCGCTTATGAAAAATTACAAAATAAAAAAAGAGATTCTTGCAGGCGTGAACTCTATGTTCCGTGCAGAAATTCAGTTTTTTAAAAGTCTCGAAAATGCTTTTTCTTTAGAAGCCAAAGCTAATCCAGCTATAGCTGAACAGCAAAAAAACCAGATTTAATCATTTGCCATACACTCCCCAATACGCTATAAGCGACGCATGAGATTTTTGAACACCATCGTTGTGAGCCTTGTGGTCGTGCTTCTTGTGAAGGAGCGGCGCTAGGCTCGATTGTTCAAAATTAGACAAACCAGCGCCCTAAGATAAAATCGAAGGGCGTTTTTTATTGCGGTAAGGCCACGAAAACATTAAAAAACAGAGCAACGAAAAGTGAGAACACCATGAGCACCAAGGAAGCAAAAAACAAAGCCCCCAAAACAAACGCCCGCCCTCCGGCGCAAATGACGGGTGCGGAAATGGTCATCGAAGCCCTGATCGAACAAGGTGTCGAGGTCATCTTCGGCTATCCAGGCGGAGCTGTGCTTCCCATCTACGACGAAATTTTCAAAAATCAGGATAAAATTCGCCACGTTCTGGTCCGTCAGGAAGGCGGCGCGCTCCATGCCGCCGAAGGCTACGCCCGCTCAACCGGTAAAGTCGGCTGCGCCCTTGTGACCTCCGGCCCCGGTGCAACAAACGCCGTCACCGGCCTGACCGACGCCCTGCTGGACTCAATCCCCCTTGTATGTATCACCGGTCAGGTTCCAACCTTTCTGATCGGCACCGATGCCTTTCAGGAAGCCGACACCACAGGCATTACCCGCCCCTGCACCAAGCATAACTATCTGGTCAAAGATGCCGACGAAATCGCCGAAACCGTACATGAGGCCTTCCACGTCGCACGCTCCGGGCGTCCCGGCCCTGTTGTCATCGACATCCCCAAAGACGTACAGTTTGCCAAAGGCACGTACAAGGATGCCAACACGCCCGGCAGGCATAACTACCGGCCAAATACCCAGCCCGACATGGCAGCCATTGAGGCCGCTGTTGAACTCATGGCCAATGCCAAAAAACCGGTGTTTTACACCGGCGGCGGCGTCATTAACGCAGGCCCGGAAGCCAGCACCCTCCTGCGCGAGTTCGTCCACGAAACCGGCTTTCCCATCACCTCGACATTAATGGGCCTTGGCGCATACCCGGCCAACGACAGGCAATGGCTGGGCATGCTGGGCATGCACGGTACGTTCGAAGCCAATTGGGCCATGCATGATTGTGATGTCATGATCTGCATCGGCGCACGTTTTGACGACCGCGTAACCGGACGCGTCGATAAATTTTCGCCCGGCTCGGCGAAAATCCACGTCGATATCGACCCCTCTTCCATTAACAAAAACATCCACGTCCACATTCCCATCGTCGCCGACGCCGCGCAAGCCCTGCGCGCCATGCTTGAAACTTGGAAAAAACGTAAATACAAGGCCGATGAATCCGCCTCCCAAAAATGGTGGGCACAAATTAACGAATGGCGGGCAAAAAACTGCCTCGCTTATAAGAAGGACAGCAAAATCATCAAGCCACAATACGCGCTGGAGCGCCTGCGCCACTTCACACAGGCCGACCCGCGCGACACATACATCACCACCGAAGTCGGCCAGCATCAGATGTGGGCCGCGCAATTCCTGCCCTTTAACGAACCAAACCGCTGGATGACCTCCGGCGGCCTCGGCACCATGGGCTACGGCCTGCCTGCGGCCATCGGTACGCAAATCGCCCACCCCGATGCGCTGGTCGTCGATGTCGCGGGCGAAGCATCCATCCTGATGAACATTCAGGAAATGTCCACCGCCGTCCAATACCGCACACCCGTAAAAATCTTCATCCTCAATAACCAGTGGATGGGCATGGTCCGCCAGTGGCAGGAACTCCTGCACGGAGAGCGCTACTCCGAAAGCTATACGGAAAGCCTTCCCGACTTTGTCAAACTCGCCGAAGCCTACGGCGGCATCGGCCTGCGTGCGCAAACCCCCGATGAGCTTGACGGCGTGATTGAGGAAATGCTCAAAACCGATAAGGTCACAATCGTCGATGTCTGCGTGGACCAGAAAGAAAACTGCTTCCCCATGATCCCCTCGGGCAAGGCGCATAACGAAATGATCCTCTCCCCCGATGCGGATCAGTTCGATAAAAGTCTGGTTTAAAAAACAAAAGCGCAGAAAGAAAAAAATCAAAAACTTGCAAAAAAAGATTGCGTTTTTCGTAATTTTAGCGCATATATGACGAACGCACGTGCCTATGGCCTATTAGCGGTTATGCAACGACGTACATCTTGTAGTTAACTTGGGGTTCGCCCCACATTAGCATAGGGTTTACCGTTGATGACCGACGACCTGTTTAAGGGAAGCCAAGAGGCTTCCGTGTGCGCTTTCTCCCTTCCCGAAAGCCAGTTTTTTCCACGCAACGCACAGATCCAGTATCTGAAAAAGGATATTGATGATGCTTATATAAGAAAGCTTCATCCCGCGATTCCTGTCTCAATTACAAAACCGGATGTGCTGACAAGCAAAACCCGCCGGTTTATTAAAGCTTTCACCGGACAAGCCATGTATGCGGTAAAATGCAACCCCGACCCTACATTGCTAAGAGCCATGTACAAGGGCGGTGTACGCCGCTTTGACGCCGCCTCAATCAGTGAAATCCGCCTGATAAGCGAGCTTTTTCCAGACGCAAAAATTTATTTCATGCACCCTATTAAGGCTCCTGAAGCGATTCGCGAAGCTTATGTGAACCATAATGTCAGAGCCTTCGTGCTCGATTACGCCGATGAACTCGACAAAATCCTTCAGGAAACCAATGCCGCCCCGGATCTCGAACTTTTCGTCCGAATGGCCATCCCTAAGGAAAAGGCCGGTGGCGATGTCGCAACGGATTTCTCAAGCAAATTCGGAGCAAAACCGGATCAGGCCGCAGAATTACTAAGAATATGCCGTCCTCATTGCACAAGACTGGGACTAAGCTTCCATGTCGGCACACAATGTCACGACCCTTCCGTTTATGCTAAAGCCATCAAACACGCCGCAAACGCCATAGAAGAAAGCGGCGTCAAAGTTGAAACCCTTGATATCGGCGGCGGCTTCCCCGCCGACCTCAACACCGAACAACCCGTTCCACAAATCGAAGCTTTCACACAAACGATTGCCGCCGCAATCAAAGATAACAAACTCGGCGCCTGCGAACTTCTATGCGAAGTCGGCCGCGGCCTTGTCGCCTGTGCCGGTGAATTGATCGTCCGTGTTGAAGGCCGCAAGGATGACCTCCTGTATCTGAATGACGGAACATACGGCGGCCTGTTCGAAGCCGGCGGTTCGATCGGCCTACCCTACCCGGCACAACTAATCCGCAAGGAAGAGCGCCCGGATACCCTGCCGCTCAAGGCCTTCCGCTTTGCCGGTCCGACATGCGATTCCGTCGATATGATGCGCGGCCCCTTCATGCTACCCGCCGATATCCGTGTCGGCGACTGGATCAGGCTTGAACAACTCGGTGCCTATGGCGAAGTCTCCCGTACCGATTTCAACGGCTTTGGCGTGGTGCAAAAAATCATCATCCAAAAAGACAGCGTTTCAGACATGAAACTCGAATCAGCACAAATATAGGCCTCCAAAATAAGGAACAAGAGAAATGAGTTCACTCTCGATCTTTGTTGTTTTATACATGACAATCTCAGTCGGCATCGGGATATACGCCGCGCGCCGCGTCCATAACTCCACCGATTACATCCTTGCAGGCCGCTCTTTACCGATATACATCACAATTGCAACCGTATTTGCGACATGGTTCGGCTCCGAAGCCGTTCTGGGCATGCCCGCCACCTTTATGGAAGAAGGTCTGGGCGGCATCGTCGCCGACCCCTTCGGCGCCGGAATCTGCTTGATCTTTGTCGGCGTGTTCTTTGCCGCGCGCCTCTACAGAATGAAACTTCTAACCATCGGCGACTTCTACCGCCAACGTTTCGGCCCCACGGTTGAAACTCTGGTTTCCATCGCCATTTGTATCAGCTATCTCGGCTGGGTTTCCGCCCAGATCGTAGCTTTGGGCCTGACCATCAACCTTATCTCGGCAGACGCGGTTTCTCTTGAAATCGGTATGGTGATCGGGTTAAGCGTCGTCATGTTCTACACCATTTTCGGAGGCATGTGGTCGATCGCCATCATGGACTTCCTGCAAATGATGCTGATCCTGTGCGGCCTGTGCGCGGTCGCATACCTTATCTCCGCGCGGCTGGACGGCGGCTTTATGGAAGTCATCGACCATGCCTCGGCCAATAATAAATTCGAATTCTGGCCGGATCTGGATATCATCTCAATTCTGGCTTTCCTCGGCGCTTTTGTAACTCTGGCCCTTGGCTCCATCCCCCAGCAAGACGTCTTCCAGCGCGTCATGTCGGCCAAAAATGAAAAAGTCGCCGTACGCGGAACCGTCATCGGCGGCAGTTTCTACATCCTCTTTTGCTTCGTGCCGATTTTCATTGCTTACGGCGCAACTCTGCTCGACCCAAGTCTGATTGATATACACATGGGCGAAGATGGCGACCCGCAAAAAATCCTGCCCTCTTTCATATTAAACGACGTTCCCCTGCCCATTCAGATCGTTTTCTTCGGCGCGCTCCTTTCCGCCATCATGTCAACGGCATCGGGAACATTACTGGCACCTTCGGCGATCCTCGCCGAAAACATCTTCAAAAACATGTTTAACCTCAACGACAAACAATTGCTTATAGCCCTGCGGCTTTGTGTACTCTCTTTCAGCTTCATTGTTCTGGCCTACGCCTATTTCAGCACAATGGCGGGCCTGAGCATCTTTGAAATGGTTGAAAACGCTTATCTGGTTACACTCTGCGGCGCTTTCGTGCCGCTGGCTTTTGGCGTTTACTGGAAAAAATCCACCAATACCGGCGCACTGGTTTCTATCGCCCTTGGCGTCTCCTCATGGGCCGTTCTTGAAGCCTACAGCGTCACCACCGGCGAAGCTCTGGTGATTCCGCCACAGCTTGTCGGCCTGTTCATGGCTATTGTCGGCATGATAGCAGGAAGCCTTTTATCAAAAGACAAAGACATAAAGCCTTCCACATAAAGGCTTTGTCTTGCCCGAAATTTCCGCTATAACTTGAGGCATGATTAAAGCCCTGACAAAACGCGAGAAAAAAAGCAAATCGGTCTACGCGCCCAACCCGGTGAATGAAGAGGTCGAAAGCCATACACTGGCCATTATCGTAGCGAACGAGCCGGGAGTCCTCGCCCGCGTCATCGGGTTCTTCACCGGACGCGGCTATAATATCGACAGCCTGACCGTGGCCGAAACCGATCATGAAGAAAACACCTCCCGCATTACAATCGTCGCGCGCGGAACCCCGTCCGTTATCGAACAGATCAAGGAGTCCCTGCGCCAACTCGTCCCCGTTAAGCGTGTACGCGACCTGACCACCTTCGGCCCGCATATCGAGCGCGAATTAGCTCTGGTCAAAGTTGCTGGCACACAGGACAAGCGCATTGAAGCGCTGCGTCTGGCCGATGTTTTCCGCGCAAAACCCGTTGATTCCACACTGGAATCCTTCGTATTCGAAATCACTGGCACAACCGAAAAAGTCGATGCCTTTGTCGATCTCATGAAACCTCTGGGCCTCGTAGATGTAAGCCGTACAGGCATAGCCGCCATCTCGCGCGGCGCAACCACCCATGATGATGCGGATTAAATCATGATAAAAACAACGGCCCTTTCCCTGCTCATCCTCTCAACACTGGCCCTGACAGGTTGCGTAGACAGGGCCGCCGCCGACCAGCGTTTAGTCAAAGCCTGTAAGGCCGCAATTCTGGCTTTCTCCGACGAAGGCGACAAGATCGAAGCCGTAACATCTGAAAAAATACACGACCACGCCAAACTCGGCGCAGGTTTCCGCGAGCTTGTTCTGGATGTCACCGTCACAGACGGCTTTCACCCCCGCGATGAAAGCCATTCCTGCATCTTTCAGGAAGAGTTCAGCTTTGGCCGCATGGCCCACCGCGCCAGTATTTATCAGCTAAACTTCGCCGGGCGCATCATCGGTCAGGAAAATTACCGGATCATCGGCAGCATCGAAGACATGCAAAAACTGACAGAAGCGGTAGACAGCGCCCTGCGCTAATATAATGGGGGGAGGCAAGTCTGACCAGTGAATGCACTAATCTATATAGTCGCTTTGACTTCACCGGCCTGAACAAAAACGGCAACCATTTTAAAAAACAAAAATCCTTCAGTTCGTTTGCCGCATTTTTAGAAAGAGGGGGGTTAGCACCATTGTTTTTATTACATTTTTCTTTAGTTTGTTTCAAAGCCTGTTTTTTTACTCATGTCCTTTCCGTAAGTTAAAAAACATTATAGGATATTATTCCCAATACAGCAAGCTGATTTCGAAGCAAAATCACATCACAATGCTTTTTTCATCAAAAACCAGCCATCCGCATTTAACCCCATCGTATCGCGCACCCGGTCAATAACCGCCCAGCCCAAACGTTCATAAAATTTAGGAATAGCCGTTTGCAAATGACACTCGCGGTAGCCATACACTTCCGCCGCCTGTCTTTCGATATCGGCTATCAAATTATAAGAAATTTTCCGGCCTCTAAATAACGGATGCACATAAACACTGCCCAGCCACGGCGATAAATCCGGACGATCAGGATGCTCGACCCGTTTTAAACACGCCATACCCAAAGGCTTTGCGCCGTTTACCGCAATCCGGCACTCCAGCAAATCACTATCCGGCCCGGCGCTGTTTAGATAAGTCAGAACTTTTTGAAAACAACTCTCCGCGCGCTGACACCCCCATTCGCCATACACCCACGCCGCACAGGTTTCAGCAAATTCCGGACGCTCACGAAGATTCAAAGTTTCGAAATTCAAAACACTCCCCAACTACGCTTCATAAAAGCAAAAGAGACTGAGCCATAAAAACAAGCAATAAAGATAAGGCGATAAGAAAAAACAATGACGCGAAGAATGCTGAAGAATAAACAACGGTACCACTCCAATGACTACGGTTTAGATACAAATTATACGAATCATCCTTCATTTTCTTTAAAGACCCTTCAAACATAATGTCTTTAAAAATAGCACTAAAGAAAGTCATGACAGCAACAGCTCCCAATGACGCAACGAAGAACCCCCAGGATACGAACAAAAGACATAAACTGTTTAAACCTCTATCATTTTCCTTAATTGGGGTGTTGATATAATTCAAAAAAAGCAAAGACACTACAATCGATGCAAGCGATATATATGCCACGTTTCTAGCAAACATCTTTTCAATATCTAAAACTCTTTCCAGATATAAAATATTAAGTTTGGCGTAATGTTCATAAAACTTTGAATTATTTTCAGGCATTTAAAAACTCCGCGTCCTTCCGCCCCCCTCTGCGGTTTAAAAAATAAGATCCCTCAACTTCGCTCGGGATGACGTTGGCCGCGTTGCGGAGGTGACATCAAAATACTGCACATAAAACCAAAAGCAAACAGCTTTGTGATTTGGCTAGGCAAGCAAGCCGACGCGTATACTTATACGCGAGGTGAAGCTTAACAACGCCAAAGTGCAAAGATGGCCGCTTTTAAGCGTCCACTTCGGCCTTGAGCGCGTTATCCTGAATAAACTCGCGCCTTGGCTCCACGACATCACCCATAAGGGTGGAGAAAATCTCATCCGCCTTGATCGCATCGGCCACATTGACCTGAAGCAACGTACGCACATTGGGGTCAAGCGTGGTTTCCCAGAGCTGCTCCGGGTTCATCTCCCCCAGACCTTTATAACGTGAAATCGCCAGCCCTTTGCGCCCTGCGGCCATCACCGTGTCATACAGCGCCGCCGGACCGTTCACCTTCGCCAGTTCCTTTTCGCCTTGCATGATCTCAACAGGCTTGTCAAACACCTCCGCCAGCCATGCCGCCGCGCCGTTCAGCCGCACCGCATCGGCGCTGCGCACACGCTCCGGCGCGATAGAAACGCTTTGCGTCACCCCGCGCTGCGTACGCTCAAACACATAGCCTTTATCAAGGGAATAGCGCCCCTCCCAGCTCTTCGCATTTTTCATCGCCCGCGCATTGAGCCGCTCCGCCACAATTTTTGCATAAGCCGCGCCCGCTTTTTCATCGCCCTGCACTTTTTCGTCAAATGCTCCAGCAATCGCCGCCTGTTCGATCACCCGGCGGTTCCCCGCACGCTGCGTCAGCGCGTTAATCGAATTACGCAGCTTCCGCGATTGGATCAGCATATCACGCAAATCATTACCGCTGCGAACCTGACCGGAGCCGTCCTTGACGATCAAATCGCCCAGCGCCGCATTAATTAAATAATCATCAAGCTCCCGCTCGTCTTTTAAATAGACCTCCGCCGCATTCCCGCGCTTGACCTTAAACAGCGGCGGCTGTGCGATATAAAGATAGCCCTTTTCAATCACCGTAGGCATGTAACGGAAAAAGAACGTCAGCAAAAGCGTACGGATATGCGACCCGTCCACATCCGCATCGGTCATGATAATGATTTTGTGATAGCGCGCTTTTTCAATATCAAACTCATCGCCAATCGAGGTGCCCAGCGCCGTAATGAGCGTGCCGATCTGCTCAGACCCCAGCATCTTGTCAAACCGCGCCCGCTCTGTGTTCAGGATTTTCCCGCGCAAAGGCAAAATCGCCTGATTATGACGCGCCCGCGCCTGTTTGGCCGATCCGCCCGCCGAGTCTCCCTCAACGATAAAAATCTCGGAAACGCTCGGGTCTTTCGATTGGCAATCCGCGAGCTTCCCCGGCAGGTTGGAAACATCCATCACGCCCTTGCGCCGCGTCATCTCGCGAGCTTTACGCGCCGCCTCGCGCGCCATAGCGGCTTCAGCGATTTTCCCGACGATAATCTTCCCTTCCGCCGGGTTTTCCTCCAGCCATTCGGACAATTTCTCCCCAATCGCGCTTTCCACCACCGGACGCACTTCGGAACTCACCAGCTTGTCTTTCGTCTGCGAAGAAAATTTCGGGTCCGGAACCTTCACCGAAAGCACACAAGTCATTCCCTCGCGCATATCCTCACCGGTCAGCTTGATTTTGTCTTTTTTCATCAAGCCTTTTTCCTCGGCATATTTGCCAACGACCCGCGTCAAGGCCCCGCGAAAACCCGCCAAGTGCGTGCCGCCGTCGCGCTGCGGGATATTGTTGGTAAAACACAGCATCGTTTCGTGATACGCATCCGTCCACTCAATCGCCGCCTCAACGGTAACACCCGCATCTTCGTCATGCGTGGAAATCGAAATCGGTTTTTCCAGCATCGACTTTTTGCTCCGGTCGAGATACTCGACAAAGCTTTCAATTCCGCCTTCATAATGCAAATGGCTGACAAGTTTGTCCTCTTCGTTCTCCGGGCGGTTATCCGAAAGGTAAATATTCACCCCGGAATTCAGGAAGGCCAGCTCCCGCAGGCGGTTTTCCAAAATTTTAAAATCAAACTCCGTCATCGTGAACGTCTCGGGCGAAGGTAAAAATGTCACCTGCGTTCCCGTACGCTCTCCAACGTCCATATCGCGAATAGGCTTAAGATCCTCGCCCGCCTCGCCCATTTTAAAGCGCATATGCCACTCTTTGCCCTCGCGCCTGATATTCAGATCCAGATATTCGGACAAAGCGTTCACCACGGACACGCCAACGCCGTGCAAACCGCCGGACACCTTATAGGAATTGGAATCGAACTTCCCCCCTGCGTGAAGCTGGGTCATAATCACATTGGCCGCCGAAACCCCCTCTTCCTTATGCTCATCCACCGGGATGCCGCGCCCGTTATCCTTAACCGTGCAGGATCCGTCTTCATTCAAAATCACGTCAATCCGGTCGCAATACCCCGCCAGACTCTCGTCAATCGCGTTATCGACCACCTCATAGACCATATGGTGCAAGCCCGTCCCGTCATCGGTATCGCCGATATACATACCCGGACGCTTGCGCACAGCCTCCAGCCCCCGCAAAACCTTAATGGAATCCGCGCCGTATTCGTCGTTATCGCCACCACTCTTGCGCCCTTGAGCGCTCAAATTCTCTGCCGCTTCACTCATAAATTATTAAGCCCTTGTTATAACTATGTTTTTTTAGATGAAGATTCGCTAAAATCAACCCGATATTTATAGCAGGAACAAAGACCAAAACCAAACGCAAAAGCGCAGTTTTTCAGGGGTTTTTAAGGACAAGCTAAAATCATAAAAGTTGTGAAAAGACCACCAGCAGCATCGCAAAAAACACGACTCCAAGCCCGGACAAAATATCAGCCCTTTCACGCCGCCCCAGCGTCTTATAAACCAGCAAAACCCAAAATGGCGCCGTCAAACCAATGACTGTAACATAAGCCGGGTTTTCAACGGCTGAAATCGCATAATATTTCGCCGGTGTATGAACAAGCCAGGGCACGGCTAATGCCAGCCCAGCCACAAAGGCAGAACGGGAAAACAACCGTGTTTCCTGCCCCAAATCTTTTAATTTTGAACGTAAAGGCCTCACACCGAGGAGCAAACCGTAAGCTCCAAGGCTAAAAATGCTTTGCATAAAAACATACCACGCAACACCATTATGATACCCGGAATGGTCCATCGCAAGCTTGCCACAAATCACAGTTAAAGCACCAACAACCGTTGCCGGAGCAAATCGCCGGAGCGCTGGCCAACTCACCGGACAATGCCGCAAACGCATGCTGAAATACACACTACCCAGCAAAGCAAACACTATACAGATGCCCCGCACAGGGCTTTGTATATATTCTGCGATAAGAGCAGGCGCAAAAACCAGCCACAACACAAATGTCACCGCAACCGCCAACGGCTCAATCCGGGTTACAACCCCGGCCCCGCCGTGTTCTGCGGCCAGTCCAAGATAATAAATATCCCAGTAAGCCGCTCCTAAAGCGGCGATAAAGACAAACACAAAAAACAGCGGATCACCCGGTGGCACCAGAAAGATCGCAAAAGGAACCAGCGCAACAACAACAGCCAAACGCATCCAGAACAACAAGGGCAATGATTGCGTTTTAAAATATTCCCCGACCAGCGGCACAACTGCTTGCGCCAAAGCCGCAATCAATGCAAATATAACCCAAGACAACGCCATAGGATTTTATTACCACACCCCCATGAACAGCGCATTAAAAAATCTTCTCCGCCCGCATTACATCGACCTGCAAGGCTATGTTTCCGCCGGAATGGAAGTTGAAAAATCTGAATCCCTGATTTTCCTCAACGCCAATGAAAACCCGTATGAATTGCCGGGGCTGGAGACATTTAACCGCTATCCGGAACCGCAGCCCAAAGCTCTGGCCGCCGCCTATGCAAACGCTTACGGCGTGAATGCCGATCAAATCGTCATGACCCGCGGCGCCGATGAGGCCATCGTTATCCTCACCAAACTCTTTTGCGAACCCCGCAAAGACACCATTCTCATATGCCCACCGACATTCGGCATGTATGGAGTCAATGCCAATGCAATGCCTGCCGATATCCTCAAAATCCCGCTTAAAAAAGAAAACGGCACGTTTACCCTCGACAAAACCGCTATCATCAAGGCTGCCTATAATCGGCAAAACAATCTGAAACTGGTCTATATCTGCTCCCCCAACAATCCGACCGGCACATCTTTTCCTCACACAGACATCGCCGAAATCTGCACCGAGACCGAAGGCCAGGCGGTTGTTATTCTCGACGAAACCTACGCCGAGTTTTCCGCCCAAGGCTCCATGGCGCCGCGCCTGAACGATCATCCGAACCTCATCATCCTGCGCACGCTCTCAAAGTCTTATGCCATGGCCGGTATGCGCATGGGCTGCTTTATCTCTGGCGACACAGATTTTATCGCACTGGTTAAATCCAAGGCGCTCGACGCCTACCCCCTGCCCCGCGCCTCAGTCGAAGCTGCGACGCATGTCCTATCTCCGGAAATAAGCGCGACAGCAAAAGAAAACATTCGTAAGCTTTTGGATGAACGGGAGCGAATAAAAACCGCATTGGAAAAATCAGACAAAATCACACATGTTTACCCCAGCGATGCCAACTTCCTGCTAGTAGAGATGAACAACGCATCCGATTTCATAAAATTCGCCGCCGAAAATAACGTCATCCTGCGCGATTTCTCCACCAAACCCGGCACAGAAAACTGCATCCGTATATCCATCGGCACACCCGAGCAAAATGATTTGGTACTTAAATTGTTAAACGGATTCAAGCCATGAAAAACACAATCATTTACCTCCTCGGCTTCCCCGGCACCGGTAAATACACCATTGCAAAAGAAATCTGCAAGCAAGCCGATGTAAGACTGGTTGACAACCACCTTATCAACAATCCGGTTTTCGCAGTGATCGGAGATAAAGGAAAAACATTGCTACCTCCAGCAGTTTGGGACCAAACCGCAAAAATCAGGGCTGTCGTGCTGAACACGATGAAAACGCTCTCTCCTCCCGATTATAGCTTTGTCTTCACAAACGCTTTGATCGCAAACGACCCGGTCGATCAGGAAATTTACGAAGCTATAGAAAATACGGCGATTGCACGAAAAGCCACCTTCGTGCCGGTTCGCTTGACCTGTGAGATTGAAGAAAACATGCAACGTATCACCCACCCGGACCGCAAGCTGCACATGAAAACCCTGCGCCCCGAAACCGCGCGCAAATTCAGGGAACACCACGAAATCATGCAGACAAACCACCCCAACGAACTCACGCTGGATGTGACAAACCTGCAACCACAAAGCGCTACGCAAATAATTTTAAACCACACGAAGAACTGTCAAAAAACGTAAATTCCTCTAAAAATTTCAAATTTGGCAAAGAAGCATCCGCATTATTCTCACGTAAAATTTCCCTGAAAATAAAAGAAACCAACCAGCAGCCCGCCCAGCTTATAGAAATGCCCAGCCCATAAAACCTTGTATGGCAAGATTTTAGTTGAAACGGTGGAGAAGAAAACGGCTTAAGATTAAATTTAACCGTAATCATACCTGTAACTGGAGTGTCTTAAACAGAAACATCCGGCGCCTCATCACGGCGCTGCTTCAAAAGATTCATCACAACGCTTGTTTGTAACTGCTCCGCGCAATTCAATGTTTTATAAATTTCCGTCAAATGCGCCTTGACCGTTCTGATCCCTATCCCCTTTTTCCGCGCTATCTCTTGTGCAGAGTTCCCTTCCTCAATCAAACACTCCAAAACATCAACCTCTCGCAGCGTTAAGCCCGCGAGCAAAGCATCATACGACAAATCATCATAAACAATATCGCGCCCCTCAATAGATTTTAAAGAAAAAGAATCGGAATGCTCTTTAACAGCATGCACCGCCATTTTATAGCGATTTTCCAACTTTGTTTTTTTAAAAACTTCCGTCATATGAGCTTTCACATTACGCTCTTTAATGCCGCGCAAATGCGCAATAACTTTATTTTGTTTACCCTCAAACAGTGGCACTACCACATCGGTTTCTTTTGAAGACAGCACCGCACCGTTAAACCTAAGTTTTTCATCCGCACGGGCAAAGCCAATACCAACCATACCGGGAACCCCCAAAGCCAAAATTTTTTCAATACGGTCTTTAAGAAAAACCTTATTGTAAACAGTGCTCAAAACGGCCTTTCCCGCTCTGGGTGTTATGTGCATCCTCTTTGCAATATCCTCTATAAACATCCCCTCTCCCAACGATGTCAAAACCTGCTGTTCCTCATCACTTAACGTACCGGACAAAGCCTCGCCTTCTACCGCCTCATATTTTAAAGAAACAAACTCCGGATATTTTTTGACAGCCTCCTCCATCAACGCAGTCCTTGAACGAAGACCTGTTTTTTTATAAAGGCGCGAGAAAAAGCTTCTGACACGATCAGGGCCATCCCCATATTGCCTGATAATCTCCTCACGGCCTTTCCCCTCGACCAGCCGCGCAACAATTTCGGATTCTGCGGTTGTAAACTGATAGTCATTCAGTTCCAAACGCCCGCCTGCCTTAAGATTAAATTTAACCGTAATCATAGTTTATTTTCCCGGCTTCAATAACGAGCACAACAAACCGGCGGCTAACATAACTCTACATTGAACTCTAATCATCATTATTATTTTCCCTAACTTAAAAAAACTCGCCCACTCTACAAATCTCAAAAATATATGTCAAATAAATTCGCGCGGGATTTTTCTTGATTTGCCCTTCAAAACCTTGTTTTATGCCCCTCGCACGTTAATTTTATGAAACAAGGTATAAAAATGGCTCAAACAAACGCAGCACAGGAAACTCCGGTGAACACAACATCTCTGAATGTTTATTACGACAAGGATTGTGATCTGGAACTGATAAAATCCAAAAAAGTCGCTATCATCGGCTACGGCTCTCAAGGCCATGCCCATGCGCAAAACATCAAGGACAGCGGCGTCGAAAACGTCATCATCGGTTTGCGCGATGGTTCGGCTTCTGCTGCAAAAGCCAAGAGCGCGGGCTTCGAAGTGATGAGCCCGGCAGACGCCGCCGCCGCTGCGGATGTTGTGATGATCCTCGCCCCCGATGAGCATCAAGCCGACCTTTACCGCGACGAACTCGAAGCCAACCTGAAACAAGGCGCAACGCTGATGTTCGCCCACGGCCTGAACATCCATTTCGAACTCATCAAACCCCGCGCCGATCTGGACGTCATCATGGTCGCGCCCAAAGGCCCCGGCCACACAGTGCGCGGCGAATACCAAAAAGGCGGCGGCGTACCCTGCCTGATCGCCGTAGCACAAGATGCCTCCGGCAAAGCCAAAGACCTCGCGCTGTCATACGCCAGCGCTGTCGGTGGAGGCCGCTCCGGCATCATCGAAACCACGTTTAAGGATGAATGCGAAACCGATCTATTCGGTGAGCAAGCCGTTCTTTGCGGCGGCACTTGCGAGCTTATCAAGGCCGGATATGAAACACTGGTCGAAGCGGGCTACCCGCCGGAAATGGCCTATTTCGAATGCCTGCACGAACTCAAACTCATCGTCGACCTGCTCTATGAAGGCGGCATGGCCAACATGCGCTACTCCATCTCCAACACCGCAGAATTCGGCGATTATGTTTCCGGCCCGCGCGTTATTACAAGCGAAACCAAGGCCGAGATGAAACGCATCCTTGAAGACATCCAGTCCGGCAAATTCGTGCAGGACTTTATGGGCGGCAACAAAGAAGGCCTCTCCAAACTCGTTGAAATCCGCGAGCGCGAAGCCAAGCACCCGATCGAGGAAACCGGGGCCAAGCTCCGCGCCATGATGCCATGGATCGGCAAAAACAAACTCGTTGATAAAGAGAAAAACTAGGATATCACAGAAACAAAACTTTACTTTAAAGGCTGCGATATCCCCCATCGCAGCCTTTTTTAATACGCGGCCATGAAAACAAAACAGCAGGAAAACACACAAGACCACATCGCCAAAGGCATCGCCTATGGCATCGCGGCGTTTTTTACGCTGGCCATCATGGCTGCTTTTGTAAAACTTCTTGGCGAAAAATTCACAGTCATTGAAATCGCATTTTACCGCAATCTTCTGCCAATGCTGGCTTTTAGCGGATATTTCATAGCCGCAGGTAAAGCCCGTTTGTTTAAAAGCACAAAACCCAAAGCTCTGTTTTTCCGGGTTGTCATCGGCACTTTTGCCCTGCTCCTGACGTTCGGGGCCATGGACGCCCTGCCGCTGGCCAACGCCACCGTGTTGTTTTTCACTTCCGCCCTGCTGGTCCCCCTGCTCTCTGTGTTTTTTCTCAACGATACAATCGGCATCCACCGGATAATCGCCACGCTGATAGGGTTTATAGGCGTAGTGATATGTATCCAGCCCGGCGGGTCAGGCTTTGCGCCCATCGGCATTGCCATGGGACTTGGCGCAGCCATAGGACACGCCATCATCCAGATTTTTCTGCGTTACCTGAAAAGCGAAAACGCCGCCACCATCACATTCTATTTCCTGCTGGGCGGCACGTTGATTCCCGCGCTTATTCTGCCCTTCCTCTCACCGGCCATGCCAATTTTATCAGACCTCCCCTATATTCTGGGCGTGAGCATAACAGGCGGTCTGGCACAATTATTTCTGGCCAATGCCTTCCGCAACGCCCCGGCAAGCGTGATTTCGCCATTCAACTACACCGGCTTGATATGGACAAGCGGCCTCGACATCCTGATCTGGCATATCATACCGGGCTGGCCGGTCTTTATCGGCGGTGCCATCATCATCGGGTCAGGCCTTTACATTATTTACAGAGAGCATAAACATGCCAAACGCCAAGCCTAAAGATCATCTCTGGCCCGCCATCGCTTTTGCCTGCATAAACGCTTTAATGCTGGCGGGGATGGGCCTGTTCGCCAAATTACTGGGACAGTATTTCGGCTTTATAGAAGTCACATTCTTTCGCAACATCTTTTCCTTGGCAGTCCTTTTTCTCTGGCTGGTTTTTACACATAAACTCTTCCTGTTAAAAACCGAAAGACCATGGGCGCATATATTCCGCAGCGTGGTCGGTACATTGGGAATCGCATCAGGCATGCTGGCCGTCTCAATCCTCCCCCTCGCCGAAGCCACTATCTTGCTGTTCACATCGCCTTTATGGACGCTTCTTCTGGCATGGATATTTCTTAAGGAACATATCGGCCCTTACCGCATCAGCGCCATTATCCTGGGTTTTATCGGCATCATCATCCTTGCCAATCCCTTTGACGGTCATATAGGCCTACCCCTCTTAGGCCTTGCTGCGGGCCTCTTCTGGGGATTTATTTCCGGCGCAGTGGATACGATTTTGCGCTGGATGGGATCAACCGAAAAATCCGCCACCACAACATTTTACTTCATGCTCATCGGTTCAATCCTATGCGGCCTGCACTGGCCATTCGCAGAAATTCAGGACAATAGCTTCTCGACGCCTGCCCTGTGGATTATGTGCGGATTGGGGTTTACAGGATTGCTGGCACAACTCTCCAAGAGCCAAAGCTTCCGCCTCGGCGAAGCATCAATCATCGCTCCCGTCATGTATACGATGATTATCTGGTCCGTGCTGTTCGATTATTTATTCTGGAATAAAGTGCCGACATGGAACATTATGGCGGGCGCAGCGATCATCATCTGCGCCAATTTCATTATTCTTTACCGCGAGCGCCAAAAAGAACGCTCAAACTTAAAGAATGCGGCCTCTCACTGAAGCTGCAACCCTTGCGCATTAAACACCCCGATAGGCGCATCATCTTCATGAAAATGAACCATAATCACACCGGGTTTTGAGAACTTTGTAACCCCAAAAACCTCATCCATAAACGCCACCACGCGGCGTTTATCCTGCGCGCCGAGTTCAATAAACCCCTGTCCCACTTCCAGAACCGGAACATCATCGTCAAAATACTGATCCACGATAATTCCTGCATCGTAAAATCCATTCACAACACGCACCACGCTCCCGCCGCGCGCATCAATCCAGTCCTGCGGCTCCCACTCATCATCAGCCCAGCGGCTGTTATGCGGCAGCTTCGCCTCCTCCAGATGCGGACGTACAAAATCACTATGTGGCGGCCCCCAAAAATCTTTCTTTATGTTTCCCCATAACATGCTCAAATCGCTCGCCGCCGCAAAACCGGAAAACCCGGCGACAAGCAAAACCATAAACACTTGAAATATCATAAATTTACGCATAACCACTCTCTCCTTTTAATCTCAAGAAGATTTTAACAGTTTTTATGTTACAATTCTAGATATGATTGGCGCAATTAACATCGCACTCACAGGATTGGCATCGGCAGGAAAACAGCTCGCCGCAAGCGCCTCCAACATCGCCAATTTACAAACTGTTGGATCGTTGGAAGAAGGCGAGCAAGCGCCCTACACACCCCTGCGCACGCAGCAAACCGCCATAACCGACGGAAACGGCAACGCTCAGGGCGTCGCCACAACATTCGCCCCGCGCGACAACCCGTTTGTCCCCGCATTCGACCCCGATTCCCCGTTTGCCGATGAAAACGGAATCATCGGCGTGCCAAATATCAACCTGGCCGAAGAAGCCGTAAATCTGAATCTGGCGGAAATCCAATACAAAGCAAACATAAAAACTATAGAAACAGCGTCCGAGCTTAGCGACGAACTTTTCCGTATCTTTGATGACAAAGTCTAAGACATCCTGAAAATTGTTACACTGTATGCTTTCCCCGCTTTCGCGGGGAAAGCATAACGGTTGAAATAAAAGTATCTCCTTGTCGGCTAACAAACTTTATTCAATACTAATTGCATGAAATTCGTGTATTTCGGTTATGATTTTATGCTGCCCTCCATCAAACGTTTGATGGATGAGGGTCATGAACTGATCGGTATTTTCACGTTCGATTGCGACAATATGTTCAATTTCAACACCGAATGTCAGACCTTGGCACAAGAAAAAGGCCTGCCCTTCATTCTCTCCCCCGTTGAAGACTTCCACATCACAAGCTTTCTTGCTCAAGGTGCGCAGTTGTTTCTCGCCGCAGGCTACCCGCATAAACTCCCCCCCGTCGATGAAAAACAAGCCTACGCTGTAAATGTTCACCCAACATATCTGCCCAAAGCGCGCGGCCTTATGCCTATCCCGCGTATCATCATGGAACATATGGACAACGCCGCAGGCTTCACCGCCCATAAAATGACACAGAAATTCGATGCCGGAGACATACTGCTTCAGAAAAAATTCAGCCTCAGCCCAAATGAAACCGTTGAAACATACTGCGCAAAAATCGCCATGCGCGCCCCCGATATGTTGGCCGAACTCGTCGGCAAACTGCCCATACTCTGGAAAAAAGCAGCGCCCCAAAATAAAAAGGAAGCCACATATTTAACGCCGCCCACAGATGAACAGCGCGTTTTCGACTGGAATAAAACAGTGCAGGAAATAGACGCTGTTGGCCGCGCTTTTGGCCGTTTCGGCAGCCTCGCACGTTTCGATAATCAGCTCTGGGTGGTTTACGATTATACAATCTGGGAGGAAACGCACGACTTCACCCCGGGAGTGATAACCGCCAGCCTCAGCCGTGAAACCACAATCGCCGCCAAAAACGGTTTTGTCTGTCTAAAGGAATTCCAGCCGGCTAACGCCCAATAATGGTGCCCGGTGATAGAGAGATTTTGAACTCTCTGTTTGAGGAATTAGCAGACTGGGAAGCGCAACTCAAGCCTTTAGAACAAGAATTGAATGATGGATTGGGAGGGCCGGAGTTATGAGCTGGCCTTCTAAGAAATCCCATCGTGTGACCATTCGTTTTAAGGATGAGGAATATCGGTGTCTTGAGCGGGATCGGGGTTCGTTGTCGTTGAGTGATTATATCCGGCACAGGGTGTTGGGGGATATGGCGGTGTTTCGTAAGCGGCACTATACGAAAAAGCAGCGCCGCCCGGATATGGATGCGCAGATGATTGCCAAGCTGCTTGGCACGTTCGGGCAGTCTGAACTAGCGACGAGTATGCTGGCGCTTGCGCTGGCGGCGCAGATGGGTGATCTGAATGTGTCGCCTGAGGTTTCAGGCAAGCTGGAGCGGGCCTGTGATGATATTCACGACATGCGCAATGCTTTGATTTTGGCTCTGAATGTCAAACCGGAGCATGGGTCATGATTCTGGTTGGCAATCAGCGCGGCGGGGCCAAGGATTTAGCGCTTCATCTCATGAAAGATGAGAATGAACGTGTTGAGCTGCATGAGCTTCGCGGGTTTATGTCCGATGATCTTATGGGGGCTTTGAATGAAATTTACGCGATCAGTCAGGCTACGCGGTGTAGGCAATTTCTGTATTCACTGTCTCTTAACCCGCCGCCGGATGCAGACGTTACTATAGAAGATTTTGAAAACGCGATTACCCGCGCTCAGGATAAGCTTGGCCTGTCTGGTCAGTCTCGCGCTATTGTGTTTCATGAAAAGAATGGCCGCCGTCATGCGCATTGTGTCTGGAGCCGCATTGATATTCAGGAGATGAAAGCGGTGCAGATGTCATTTGATCATAAGAAACTCAATGCGCTGTCGCGGGAGCTTTTTATTGAGCATGGCTGGAAAATGCCGCGCGGGCTGGCCAATAGCGAAGAACGCGATCCGCGTAATTTTACGCTGGCAGAATGGCAACAGGCACGGCGCGCTGATAAAGACCCCAAACAGGCTAAAATGGATTTTCAGGATGCGTGGGCTATGTCGAATTCTAAAACGGCTTTTTCCCATGCTTTGCAGGACCGTGGATATAGGCTGGCGCGTGGGGATCGTCGGGGGTTTGTGGCTGTTGATTATCAGGGGGAAGTTTATCCGATTTCCCGTTGGGCGGGTGTGAAGCCCAAACAGATTGAGGAACGATTGGGCGGTTTGGATAAGCTGCCCAGCGTGGCCGATACACGAGCCATGATTGCAAAAGAGATGCTGGCTAAAATGGACGGCTTTCAGCATGAAACCGCTGTAGCGCAACGCCAAAAGGAACGTGAGGCTGAGGAGCAGCGCAAGAAACTAGAGGTGCAGCAGCAAGCCGAAAAGCAAGAACAGGCAGCCGACCTCAAAGCTCGTCAGGAGCAGGAAAATCGCCTGCGCCAAGCGCGCTTGCGGCGGGGATTGTTGGGATTGCTGGACCGGATTACTGGTAAACGCAAACGGACCTTGCAGGATAATGAACAGGAACGGCAACAAGCCCTGCTGCGTGATAAGCAGGAAAAAGCCGATTTACTGGCGAAGCAACAAGAAGCGCAAAATCAGCTCATGCAAAAGCGGCTTGAGAAGAAAAAGGAATTTGAGGTGCAGGCGCAGGACCTCAAAGCCGATTCTGAATATTTCCGGCAGATGAAAGAGCCGGATTTTGAAACCCGTAAAAAGGAATTCATGAAAAAGAGAAAGGCCCAGAAACAAACGCAGAACCGCATTCGCGGCCCTGCGCGGGGCATGGAGCTATAAGCACCGATATATTATAGCTGCGCCGTTAATAACGGTTTCGCTGTAATCCATAGACAAATCACGGGCGATGGCGTCATAGTCGATATAGGGTTGCAGATGCTCGGGAATTTCGCCGTACAGACCTTCTTCGACAAATTGTTCGGCCAATTCGCGCATGGAGTCAACTTCATAGATATCAATATCAAAATCTGATGGATCATCCTCTGTCAGGTTAAAATCGTATCCACATTCGCCTGCAAAAATAATCAGAATATGCTTTTCCCATTCCTCCCACTGCTTAATTTTGTCGATAAACAGGTGAATATTGCCTTGGTGAACATCAAGGGTGTTAAAGAGTTTTGCGTCTATAGACTCGCCGTCGATGAACTGGATTTCAAATTCTTCGACCTGCCCGCCAAAATCATTTTTGCAGGCGGCGTATTCTTTGTCGTATTCCCGCATATCTTCAAAATAAAACCCTGTGGTCGAAATATCGTAAGGTTGGGCGTAAAACTGTGTCATTTTCTTTCTCCTTCTTGGAAGTGGGTTCGCATGAACCCTTGGCCTTCGCCGAGAACGGGGTGTGCAAACGGAATGAAAAATCGACAAGGTTGGTGCGGGCGCACAAAGCCCATGGCTGCGGAGCCACGGCCTTGTCTATTTTTTATGAAGTGCGCTGAGGGCGCGTAGCCCTAAGCAAAAGTGGCTTGCTAAGATTCAGTTATTTTGTTAACTGTGGCTGCATGTTTTCAAGAAAATGTATTTCACTGTGGGTCTTAATCGCTCTGGTTTTCGCACAAGTCGCGATAACCCATCACAGTGCCATTCACCCAGAGCATGGCTTTGAAAGCGCAGAAATACATCATTCCTTTTCCGACCCTGAACACGACGACGAACCCCCGTCCCAAACGCATCAATGTCCCGAATGTTTATTGGCGAAGTCCATACAAGCCGCGTTTCACACGGATAACATTGTAAATATTGATTTTGTTTTATACAAAAAAACATTTCCAGAACCGGAAATACTTAGTTTTTCCCAAACCACAACAAGCGCATACAATCCCCGCGCACCGCCCATCCTTCTTATCTAAACCACAAAACTTTTATTCAAAACTTTAGATAAGAAAGGGCATACCCATGTCTAAGAAACTTCTATTGGCGGCAAGTGTCGCTGCCATCCTAACTGCATCTCCTGCTATTGCCGCAGATGCTGACCTTGAAGCCCTGCGCAATGAAATCAAAGCAATGCAGCAGGCATATGAAAGTAAAATTGAGCAGCTTGAGCAGAAAGTAGAAACGCTAGAAGCCAAGCAATCTCAAACAGCGGCAAAAGTCGCTGCAACCGAACCGGCGGCGGGTGGGTCATCCATCCCGGCAACATCGAAAAGACGGATTAACGACAACAGCTTTAATCCTGAAATCGGCGTTATTCTTCAAGGAAAACATCAATCTTTCTCTGAGGACAGCAGCGAATTTGCGGGCTTTGCCGTTGGTGAAGAAGCTGAACGCGGTGAAGAAGGCTTGAGCATTGACGAAACGGAGCTGAACTTCTCTGCCAATGTCGATAACTTGTTCCGTGGTAGTGCAACCGTTGCCCTGCACGAGCATGGCGGTGAAACGGAGGTTGAAATCGAAGAAGCTTATGTTGAAACCACATCCCTGCCTTACGGCCTTCAGGCCAAAGCCGGACGGTTCTTCTCTGAGCTTGGCTATCTCAACTCGCACCACAGCCATGCCGATGACTTTGCAGATCGTCCCTTAACAAACCGTGCTTTCCTTGATGGAAATTACGGTGATGACGGGGTGCAAATCTCTGCCGTTCTGCCAACGGATGTTTATTCTGAAATTGGCGGAGGTATCTATCGTGGAGATGATTTCCCCGGAGGCGGCGCAGATGGCAATGACATCGGCTCATGGACGGCTTACGGACGTGTTGGCGGTGACATCGGTGATAATACAAGCTGGCGTTTAGGACTTTCGACATTGCAGGTTGAAGGCGGCGAACGTTCTGCCAATGAGGGGATGGTTGTCTTTGATGGTGATAGCGGTCTGTATATTGCCGATGCCAGAATGGTCTACGCCCCAACCGGAAATAACGCTGAACAGGAAGTCACCCTGCAAGGTGAATATTTCTACCGCGATGAAAACGGAACCTATGACGATATGGATGCTGGCACAGGCGCAGTGGCTTATGATGACAATCAAAGCGGCTGGTATGCGCAGAGCGTCTATAAATTTCATCCCAAATGGCGCGTTGGTGCGCGTTACTCACAGCTTTACGCCGGAGATGTTCCAGCCGGGCTTGCGGGAAGCGCGCTTGATGATGGCGGTCATGACCCTTGGGCGGCCTCTGCCATGGTTGATTGGACAAACAGCGAGTTTTCTCGCGCACGTTTGCAGTTCAACCGTGAAGAGCTATCCGATGGAAACGAAGATGATCAGATTGTCTTGCAGTACATCATGAGCCTCGGCGCTCATGGCGCTCACGCATACTAGGGAGAAACCGCTATGAAAAAATTACTCTTCATCATAGCCGGTTTGGGGGTGCTGCTCGCATCCCCGTCTTCCGCCTATGCCAAAGTGAATGTATTTGCCTGCGAACCTGAATGGGCTGCGCTGGCAGAGAAGATCGGAGGCAGCTTGGTTAATGTTAAATCTGCCACCAACGCTAAACAAGATGTTCACCATATCCGTGCAAAGCCAAGCTTGCTCGCAGCAATGCGCAAAGCCGACCTTGTTTTTTGTACGGGCGCTTCACTGGAAATTGGCTGGCTTCCCATCCTTACCAAAAAGGCGGGAGGACCGGATGTGCAACCCGAAACTGTTGGCTGGGTCATGGCCTCTGATTACGTTGAAAAACTCGAAGTTATGCAGCATGTTGATCGCTCTATGGGCCATGTTCACCCGGAAGGAAACCCGCATATCCAGCTTGATCCGCATAACATCACAGTCGTTGCAGATGTGCTCGCTGAACGCTTGATGCTGATAGATGGTGAGAATACGGCTGCCTATCAGTTAAACCTGCGTGCCTTTCAAGCCAAATGGAAAAGCCTGATAACGCAGTGGGAAACCCAAGCGCAATCATTAAAAGGGCAAAAAGTGGTCGTCTATCACAATGCCTGGGCTTATTTGCTCAAATGGCTCGGCATGGATGTTGTGGCAACGCTTGAACCTAAACCAGGTATACCGCCAACAGCATCGCATCTTGAAACGGTTTTGAACAACGTAAAAGGCAAAGATGTTAAGGCAATCTTTGTTGCTCCTTACGAAAATGAGGATGCTGCGGAATGGCTTCACAGTAAATCCAGCATCCCTGTACTTCACTTACCATTCACCGTGGGGGGCAACGATAATACCAATAATCTTGAGGACGTATTTTCTGAAACTATCCGTCTGCTAAAAGAGGCTTCATGAGCACATCGCTGGAAACCATAATTTTACTCGCTCCGGCTCTTGTAGCCGGGGCAGTTATCTCGCTGGCTCATGTTCCATTGGGGCAAGAGGTTCTGAAGCGAGGCATTATCTTTTTGGATTTGGCTGTGGCTCAGTTTGCTGCATTGGGCATGATTACTTTTCAGGTTCTGGCCAATGTTGATGAATATAGCTATATGGGTATGTACGGCCCACTTGCCACTGGGATAATGGCGGCTCTTGCCTGCGCGTTTAGCTTTCAGGTACTTGAAAAATATGCAGGCAGGTATCAGGAAGCCTTGATCGGCTGCGCCTTTATCCTCGCGGCTTGCCTCTCCCTAATCCTGATGGCGAACGATCCGCATGGCGGGGAAGAAATGAAAAACATCCTTGCCGGACAAATTCTATGGATTGATTGGGTGGATATTCAGCTAGTTTTACCCATTTTTATAACAGCTTTCCTTTTATGGATTTTAATAAAAAATAAGCGCGGCATTTTATTTTATCCGCTTTTTGCTCTCGTTATCCCTTTTGCCGTTAATATGATTGGTATCTATTTAGTTTTCGCCAGCCTTATTTTTCCGGCTCTTGCGGTTGTTCGTGTGAAAAGGCTCAAAATGCTATGGGGCATCATTGTTTCTGTTAGCAGCTATGCTGTGGGTTTATCTGTGTCATATGCTTTTGACTGGCCCGCGGGACCATCAATTGTCATGACTATGGCACTTATCAGTCTAATGTTTGCTATATTTGGCAAAAAACGTACCGATATAGCCTAAACATGTTTGGAGATTTACTCTCATCAATGTTGGTTAATGATGAAGAGCGAAAGATGGTGGAGGGCTAATCACCTTATCTTGCCTTTGATAAACATAGGAAAAAAGCTCTTCTGATCCCGAAGTCTCAGAATGTCGTCCGGCCTGATAGTATTGGGTACGCGCCGCTCACCACCCGATTGTGTGATAACCTCAACATCTGGGTTTTCAATGATCATTTCATGAATATCATCACTATGAGCAGCTGTTTCATTATACGACGCATTGTAAAAACTCATGACATCCAAAGCATCGCCATGATCTGAAATCATCCGTGGAATGTCATCATGCAATTCGTTTTTTGCTTTTGTCCTAGAACTTTCATCAAAAAGATACAGGTTGCCTTCATGAGATGGATCATATGACAGCATGCGCAGGCCAGACCGCCCAAAGTGGGCTTGCATGGTGCTGTTTTCGTGCAAAACATCATTGTAAACCTGCCGCGCACGGTAAGAATTTGCAAAATGTATGAGCCAATACTGCCACCCATCCGGGTTGTGAATTGAAAATGGGCTTACGATAGGCGCAAATCTTTTAAAGTTATCAAAGACTATTTTTTCAGCATTTCCTAAAAACTCATTCTTGCTCATAACGTTGTCGTTGCTTTCGAGCATCTGGTAAATTTTTGAAATCAATTCTGGATTGTTTAAAAGAGACCTGTTCTTTTCCTGATCCGGCGATAGGTATGTTAGGAGAGCCTTGATCATGAACGTCAAAAACACTTCTGCCGATTTCCATGTGTTCATGATGTCTGCAATTATGTTGTCATCAACGTCTTTGTATCCCCCTTGATCGAGGTTAAAAAGGACATTGCCAAACCGCAGAGCCTGAATTCTTGTTTTAATTTCTGGATAAAGTTCATTGAACGCCTTTGAATGGTAATCAACGTCAATGAACAAACTCTCAATGCTGTCATTGATTTCGGCATGTATGGGCGCAACGTTTTGCTTTAATTGTTCAATGGCACTTGCTTTAAAATCATTGAAGATGAAAAGACATTCCATCGAAATCGGGCGCATTCCTTGTGTGACACGTTCAAGATTGATTTCACTGAACAACCCTCGCCTATAAGGCGAGGGGTTAGTTAGGGGTCGATTGTAAATCGACTGTCCTCTACCGGCTCCCCTTCTTGTTCCTCGATATATTTCTGGATCATCTCATCTGTGATATTTCCGGAACTGATAGCGCAGTACCCACGCGCCCAGAAATGTCTGCCCCAGAACTGCTTGCGCAAATGCGCAAACTCAGAGAGTAAAATCCGCGAGCTTATGCCTTTGAGCCATTGCACGATCTGACTTATATTCTGCGTCGGACGATAGCCAATAAACATGTGCACATGATCGCTCGCGACCTTCCCGGTTATAATCTCAAGCTCGTGCTCCATGGCTATCTGGCGCAGAACATCTCTGGTGCGCACCGCCACCTCGCCTGTCATCACCCTCTTCCGGTACTTTGGAACCCAGATCAGGTGCACTTTTAAATCCGTCTTCGTGTGGCTGCCTATCGTATAACGTCGCATAGCGACAGGTATAAACTTCTCTTCGCCTGAAGGCGAGGGATTTTAACCATCCCCGATGGGGACATTAAAAGTGTCTTTGAGAACCTCCATCAAAATCAAGGGAGAGCCAGGGCTACCATCATCATAACGACCAGCCCCACTAAACGCGTCAACGATGGTTAATCGAAATTTGTCTCGCGGATATGTGCACCGCGTAATGAGATACTTACGGAAGTACTCCCTTAAAATTTTGTGCTTTCGTTTACTGTGGTCATCTAACGTGACACCTTCGTCCCAATCAAACTCTTTCTTTGCCATTTATGCTCCGTGAACCTCACTGACTTGTGCAGGCATTTCATCCCATGTTTTTCCTTGGTACTGTCTACCGTTCTTAGATTTTGGCCGCTTCTTACCGTCTGCACCCCATCCACCCCATTGTTTAAAGAAGAAGGATGCGCCTTGCTCTTCACATTGGATGCGAACGTTTTCAACCCATTCAGGTTTCATCGGCCTTGCTTTCGGACCACTTTCACCACCAACAATGACCCAGTGAATGCCTGACAAATCCAGTTCACCGACATCGGCAAGCAGCGGTTCAACGGATAAAAATCTTACATAAGCGTTTATCTGCCGCAAAAGATCAATCCTTGGTACGCCCTACTTACGATCTTCTACGGAAACACCAAGCCAAACATTTTGAGGTATCTCTCGTTTTGAAAAGTACTCAGGAAGCCGCTCGGCTCTCTTGGTTAAAATCTGATATGTGTGATGCGGTGTTTGCCTGATCACATCAAAAACACGATCAAGAAATTCATCGCCAATGTCTTCATGAAACAAATCACTCATGGAACTGAACAACCCTCGCCTATAAGGCGAGGGGTTAGTTAGGGGTCGATTGTAAATCGACTGTCCTCTACCGGCTCCCCTTCTTGTTCCTCGATATATTTCTGGATCATCTCATCTGTGATATTTCCGGAACTGATAGCGCAGTACCCACGCGCCCAGAAATGTCTGCCCCAGAACTGCTTGCGCAAATGCGCAAACTCAGAGAGTAAAATCCGCGAGCTTATGCCTTTGAGCCATTGCACGATCTGACTTATATTCTGCGTCGGACGATAGCCAATAAACATGTGCACATGATCGCTCGCGACCTTCCCGGTTATAATCTCAAGCTCGTGCTCCATGGCTATCTGGCGCAGAACATCTCTGGTGCGCACCGCCACCTCGCCTGTCATCACCCTCTTCCGGTACTTTGGAACCCAGATCAGGTGCACTTTTAAATCCGTCTTCGTGTGGCTGCCTATCGTATAACGTCGCATAGCGACAGGTATAAACTTCTCTTCGCCTGAAGGCGAGGGATTTTAACCATCCCCGATGGGGACATTAACAAAGTAAACTGTTGGCTTTTTCCGCTTTAAAGGCTGATTGAGGCGTTCTTTCATAATGGAGAGCTTGAAGCCATTATCGTATCCATTTGCTCCCATGGCTTGAAGGCGTTGTGCCATGATTTCGGCATAACAGTGCTTGCAGCCCGGAGAGACCTTGGTGCAGCCGGTCGTGGGGTTCCAAGTATGTTCCGTCCACTCAATTTTGCTTTTACCTGTCATGACCCACCTTTAGAACAAAACAAAAACATTTGTACAGTATCACATTTTTACAGAATTGCCAGCGGCTTGAGGCATGATTCTTTAATCTGCCTACAATGATTTTAGTACGGCTTATTTACACCCCATGCGCATTTTCAATAGGCGCAGGCGTCAGGCGGTAGCCTAAAGCGTTCATGATCGCATTGACGTTATCAAAGCGGGGATTGCCCTTGCTGGACAAAGCGTGCTGGACGCCCTGCCGGGTCATGCCGGTGGCTTCGGCCAGATTGGTAATGCCTTTGACTTTGGCAATCACACGCAAAGACGCAAGCAAGGCGGCTGAATTGCCGTCTTCGGCATATTCATCGAATATTTCATCAATGTAGGGACCGATCTCTTCCGGATGGTTGCGGAAATAGTCTTCCTCAACATCCCTGAATGCCCTGTAATTTCTTTTCTTAGCCATGAGCTTTATACTCCTTCCAGTATGCTTTGGCGGCTTTTATATCTTTGGCTTGCGAGCCTTTCATCGCCGCCGCATAAGAGAACGACGATATGGCCGTCCTCTTCGCCAAAATAAACCCGGTATCCGGGACCAACGAATATCCGCAATTCTGAAACCCCCTCGCCTACGGGTTTACAATCGCCATACAGGCCATGTTCTAGCCTTCCAACCCGTTTCAGAACAGCCCTTCGGCCCTTCTGATCCCGCAGGTCATTCAGCCAATCAGTAAACGGCTCCTTGCCGCTTTCGTCCTGATAAACAATGACCTGTTTTGGCTCTGTAGCCTGTACCATACTCTCACTTTCCATTATACAGTCGCCAAATATATTTGGCAAGCAATTTCGCATTCTCAGAATAGCACAAGTGATAAAACGGCGATACGTTTTGCATGGCGCGGGAGGTTGGGCATTTGTGCCCCGGAGCGCCATAGGGCCAGAGGGATGCAACGGGAGAGCGCAGCGTCTCCTTTGCCGAGCAAACGAAGTGCAGCGAAGTAAAAGATTGCATGTGTCAGACATGCACATCTTGCATAGTTCCTTAAGCTTCATTCTTTGCAACAATGGGGCTGCTGGAGAGGGTCTTCAGCGCATGATTTGGATCGGGCACATCTTTGGTTCATTGGAACCGACCGCAAGCAGGATCGGGTCATGCATGTTTCATTGATCTGAACAGATGAAGGGGAATTGCAGCAATGTCCCGTATGCAAGAACAGATAACAAAACAACCACCAAAAACCTTTGCGGGCATTGATGTTGGCAAAGACTACCTGGATATCTTTATCCACCCGATTGGGGTTCAAATGCAAATCAAAAACGACAAGAGTGCAATTAAGGCTCTTATCAAAAGGCTTACCGAGCACGATATCGAGCTTGTTGCACTGGAAGCAACGAGCAAGTATCACAGGCTCACGCATTCCATGTTGCATGATGCCGGAATTGTCGTTGCTGTCATCAATCCGTTCCGCTCACGGCAGTTTGCGGACAGCCTTGGACGATTGGCAAAGACGGATACAATCGACGCTAAATCTCTGGCTTTGTTTGCTCAGCGCATGAACCCGGAACCTACATTACCGCCGGACACGCAATGCAGGGAACTTCGTGATCTCCAGACAGCGCGGCGGCAAGTCCTAGATGAAATTTGCGACCTCAAACGCCAGTTGCACACAACAGATCATCCGCTTGCCGTGCGGCAAATCAAAGCTAGAATCGCCATGGGCGAGCGGCACAAATCCGTTCTTGAAAAAGAAATCCACACCCTCATCGCGAGCCAGCCAGACCTAAAAAACAAGTTCGACATCCTGACATCGATTCCCGGTATCGGAAAAACGACAGCTAGCATCCTACTTGCCGATATGGCGGAGCTGGGGCAGGTCAACGCCAAGGAAATAGCGGCACTTGCGGGCGTTGCGCCGATGAACTGGGATAGCGGGATTAAAAACGGAAACCGCATGATCCGGGGTGGCCGCAAGCACGTTCGCAATGCACTTTATATGTGTTCCATTACTTGCATTAGGCGATCGAATTCTTTGGGGCTCACTTACAAAAATTTGGTGCGGCGCGGGAAGAATCCAAAAGTCGCGCTCACGGCTGTTATGCGAAAAATGATTATCATCGCCAATACGTTGATTGCTGAAAATCGCAAATGGCAGATTGAATGCCCTTGCTGATAATGTGGGGGATTATCGGCCGAGTCTCGCTTGAGCTATTTGAGGGCTCTGCTCGACTCGGCCTGAAGGCAATTTTTGCTTGACTGAAAACACAGATGCTTGCGTAAAACGCAAATTACCTGATTTTAGACAAAGTAAGGCCAAAGCCTTTCAATACATGAACCGCGAGGTGAACTTATTTTGTGAAGGCACAAGATATCCTAAATTGAGTTTTATGACGCAAAAGTCATCGTGGAGTTTTGTGACTGAACGGCAAACTGTTTTTCTGAAACCGTGTGCGTCTGTTCAGGCTTGGATTCAGACAGAGGGTTATCCTCTATATACATGGCGACAATATTCAGCCCGCCATGATCCTTTAAATCGTTAAAGACTTGTTCAAACAGGATTGAATTTTCCCGTACCTCAATAAGCGCCTGTACTTCCGGCGGCATATTGTCAGTGACGCTATCCGGGAGACCGTTGAACACGGCTGTCAGATTTATCGGCGGCTTGTTCTCTCCGGCCATCCAGTCCCATGCAGCCCCCATCATATTTTTGGTTTCCTGCATGGCTGTACTCAATGCTTCGGCGGCTTCGTGGGAAACGTTAACAGCACTGTTTTTCAGGGTTTGAAAATTATCATAGACTTTTTCAGTTATGTATCCGCTCCCTACACCAACGCCGACGGCTCCCATTATGCCACCAACAATACCGCCTGCGACCGTTCCGACAACAGGAACAACGGAACCTATTGCGGCCCCGACTGCGGCTCCTGCAACTGCGCCGCCCACAGAGCCGACATTGGAGACTGTTTCGATTGTGGCAGAGCGTTTGGCCGCATTCATATCGCCGCCCAGAACATCAAGGCTGGTTTCACCGTAGGGTACGGAAGATTCATACGCAACTTCGGCGGCCTGAGCTTTTGAGCCTCCGGCGGCTAGTGTAAAAGCCCCTGCAAGGCCGCCGAAAGCGACGCCTGCGACAATTCCTCCATGTTTACCAAGTTTGCTGAAAGTTTCAGCCAGTTTTCCAAGGGCGCTTCCTTTGGCATCAAGCTCACCTGTGTAGGTGAACTTTTCACGCAATTCCGGTTTTACCAGGTCATTGAGTTTCCCGTCATGAGCAGCGGCATTGTGGAGTTCAATGGCCTGGTTTTCTAAAGTATCAATACGTGTCTTTTCTGCCTCAGTTAATACTCTGTTTTCGGCTTTAGCCTGACGGTCTATTTCCTGAATTTCTTCCATGAGATCGTGTGTAGGCTTGTTCACGCGCATCATGTCGCGCTGCTGAACCTGAATTTCGGCGATATGTCCGTTCTCCAGAGCTACTTTTGTGTTTAAGTCCCTGTATCCGGTTGTTGATGACGGTTCGGCATATTTGTCCTTCAAGGAATCAACATCCAGCTCTTCTAAAATGGCTTGTTTGATCGCGACAATCTGCTCCGGCGTATCAACAACGAACCGACCGCGCACCAAATCTTTTATTTGCCGAGGGTCTCCTTTATAATCACTATTGATTTTTTCTAAGGCGCGTTCAGGTTCTTTCAGAGGCCCATCTCAAAAACAACGCCTTCAAACATTTCAGGATTTTGGGCTTTTAAGCGATCAAGAATAGATTGCCCTGTATTTTCCAATACAGGGGCAGAAGCTTGCGCCTGCTGATACAGTTCATCAAAAGGCAAATCCGGCTGTGGCCGTTTTATACCGTCTCCCATTACACACCCTGTTTTTTTGTTATTTCAGCTTATTATTCTTTGTTTGCTGAAATCGTTTTACCCCATGCCACCTATTTCTGGCGGCTGGCGGAGATTAGTTTTTTTTTGACTCAAAAAATCAGTAACCATTTGGTCAAACTGTTCTTTTGTGATTTCATCAATGTCACCGCTTCTGTCTTCTCGGACTTTGCTAATCCAATACATATTCAGCTCAATTTCACCTGTTTCAGGATTAGGAGTCTCAGTCCCTTCCAAACGATTTTGATCATCGTAAAGCGCTCGAATTGGCCAAACACCGTTGGTAAAATATTTGTATTGCTGCTCACCCATAATAAATCTCCGACCACTATTCTATATGTTAAATGTTTTGTTTTCGTTAACGAATGTAAATAATAACCTACATGCTACACTGTCACAAACTTCTCCACAAAAATATGCATATATCCTTTTTTCAATGAGTTGGAGGTTTTTAAGTGATGAAACGGCGATACGTTTTGCATGGCGCGGGAGGTTGTCCTTGTCATCGGCATAGCCCTTGTCCCCGCTTTCCACCCGTTCGTCGCCCTGCATCAAGGCATCCTTTTTCGCCTTGTTTTTATTATTTTATGGCGTTTTTTATCATTTACCCTAAACCGTTCTGTGGTATCTCAGTTTTTTTTTACTTACAAGCCCTTGGCAAAGAGCGTCGAACTCGTCCTTTGATATCTCATCAGTACAGGGATCGTTTATTGTACTCATTCTAAAGAACCCCCGAACAAGTTTTTTATTCTCAACGTCTAGGGTGTCCTGTGAAACTTCATATCCATCTTTATTGAATACAATTCTTATGGGCGTGTCTCTATGTCTAAGATATTCGTATTCAAATTCTTTTGGATCTCTGAAATCTATAATTTCAGCCATTTCAATTTTCCCTTTATTTTTAGATGCTGACTAAACCCAAACCTATCTCAGGTTTGGTCACAGTTTTTTTTTTGCATCTTTTGTCCGCACAGCGCATAAAATTCTTCTTCTGTAATTTCTTCTACATAGGGGTCTGTATCATAGCGCGTTATTCCCGCGTCCTGAACCAGTTCTCCAGTATCTGGGTTAATTGTCTCAATAACAGCAGCGACTCGCTCCCCCTTGTAAAAAGCAGCCCTAATCGGAGTATCAACCTCTCCTTCGCCTTCAATGCTTTTATAGTATTCAAAATCGAACTCTTCTTTGCTTCGGCTATCTTTAATTTCCATGGTCATGCCTTTTTTCTAAATATTATAGGATTGTGCCCCATATATCCTTAAGAATGCTTAAAAAAAACACCGATCTTTTCAAGATATTATAAAGAAACGTTTAGGGTTTAAGAGCCTTAAAGATAGGAATATCAACCTATTGAATGGTTGCGAAGTATCAACTGAACAACCCTCGCCTATAAGGCGAGGGGTTAGTTAGGGGTCGATTGTAAATCGACTGTCCTCTACCGGCTCCCCTTCTTGTTCCTCGATATATTTCTGGATCATCTCATCTGTGATATTTCCGGAACTGATAGCGCAGTACCCACGCGCCCAGAAATGTCTGCCCCAGAACTGCTTGCGCAAATGCGCAAACTCAGAGAGTAAAATCCGCGAGCTTATGCCTTTGAGCCATTGCACGATCTGACTTATATTCTGCGTCGGACGATAGCCAATAAACATGTGCACATGATCGCTCGCGACCTTCCCGGTTATAATCTCAAGCTCGTGCTCCATGGCTATCTGGCGCAGAACATCTCTGGTGCGCACCGCCACCTCGCCTGTCATCACCCTCTTCCGGTACTTTGGAACCCAGATCAGGTGCACTTTTAAATCCGTCTTCGTGTGGCTGCCTATCGTATAACGTCGCATAGCGACAGGTATAAACTTCTCTTCGCCTGAAGGCGAGGGATTTTAACCATCCCCGATGGGGACATTAAATGTATTTTCATATTATTTTAATCAGGGGCCAATGGCACCAAAAGGAAAATACTATGGATAAAAGAAGTGATTTGAAAAACTTAGACAAAATCAAAGAAAGCCTGATGAAAAAATTTTGTTCCCAAGTTCGCGGAAAGGCCGCTAAAAATATTGATACCAGCGCTGAAATTTCAAATGCAGATTATCGCGACATCACACAGGCATATTTAAATATTGTGCAGGCGGAAAGTCTGCTGCTGGAGAATTTGGATTCAAAATAGTATCGGTTCTCCATTATTATTAAAATGGTTCAGCGATCCTATAACAGCATCATGACGAAGCTCCTCTTTCTTATATATTCCCGGTTTTATGAAAGATTTTCGAGAAAGCATTCTTTCCATATGTATGGGGCATATGTAATCTTTGCGTCCAAATGATCCGCGTGTCGTTCCTGAAAGCGTTACTGTTTGGTTCTTCTCATGATGCAATTCCTGCAAGGTTGTATAGCGGGGCACATTATTGGATAAATCACGCTCATAAAAATGATACTGCCTTTGCCCCCTAATGCCATAACCATCGAATTTTTGTATCTTCATGCTGTCACCTGTTTCGGGCTTGTATCTCTGAGATTCAGCAAAAGCTGGATGGCGGGGTTTATGCGCCTGCGCGTAAGGATATTCACAAAGACTTCCCCCTGCGCGGGGCGGTGCGCTGTTCGGAATGCTCAACGCCGCTTACAGCCGGATGGTCGAAGGGCAAAACGAAAAAATATCCGTATTATTTTTGCAGAACCAAAGGCTGTTCTGCGCGGGGCATGATTGCGCGGCAGAAGATTGAAGGTGAGTTTGAAACGCTGCTGAAAGGCTTGCAGCCCGGCGCTCAAATATCCGCTCTGCTTCGCGCCATGTTCAAAGACTGCTGGGAGATGTTCCGGCAGGATGCGGCGGCATCCTTAAGCGCCGTAAAGACCGAAATCCGGGATGTTGAAAAGCAGATCACCAAGCTGGTGGACAAGCTTGTCGATGCAACGAACCCGCGTGTGGTCTCCGCGTTTGAAAAACGCATTGATGAGCTGGAAACGCGCCAGCTTGTCCTGCGTGAAAAAGCCGCCCAAAATGGCCAGCCGCTCGCACCTTTCGAAAAAATGTTTGAACTCTCGATGCGCTTTCTTGCTAACCCGTATAAAATATGGACCTCCGGACGATTTGACCTGCAAAGAATAGTGCTCAGGCTGGCCTTTTGCGGGCCACTATCCTATAGCTGCGAAGAGGGGTTTTTGAACACCAAAAAGGCGTTTCCTTTCAGCGCGGTAGAGGGTTTTTACATGCAGGAAAATAAAATGGTGCCGCTGGGGTGATTTGAACACCCGACCCACCGCTTACGAATTATTTCCATATCGTTTTTAAGGCGTATGAAGAAATAGGAAACTTCATGATAATTCACTGATGCAAAATGGCAATCGGAAATGCGGTCTTTTAAGGCAATTGAGACAATAGGACGCTTTTTTAATCGCAGACCTACCTATGGCCTACTTATGCTGCACAGGAGATTTTTACCGGAGACCCTACGGCGCTCGTCCATGGGCGATGGTTGAGAGTTTTCCTACTTTTGAATGAATGAAGAAAGCCCTATCAAGTCAGCTTTTCGTGCAAAAGCTTCTTCTCTTCGGACGTTTGGGCATGGTACGCGATAAACTCGTCCCGCCCGCAGGCGGGCAACCCGAGGGCTTTTATCAGCTTCTTGTCGTATGCGCCCGACAGAACGGCAATGCCTTTCTTCGCCAGTTTATCACGCGCCCCGCCGTTTTTCCTGAGCCGCTTCATATAATCCTTTTGCTGCGCGATACCCTCGATAGTGTTCCGCGAAACAGGCGTATTCTGCATTTCTGTGAAAAGCCGGACAAGCCGTTCCGTTCCCGCCTTTGGCTCGAATATTCTTTGAACCTTATTTTTGGGCACATTCTCCCATATATTCGGCGGGTACGGGTGGTCGTACAAAAGCCAAAGGACATACTCCATTCCGGCTTTCGAGATCGTTCCTTTCCCGTCCCTGTTGGGTTTGTTCAGATATTCGTACCGCGCAACGATCAAGCCGAGACTGCACAGGGCTTTTTTCTCATCGCTTTTAATCAGAAAGCACGGGCTGTTATGTGCCTCCGGCGGGATCATCCAGTTTGATCCCACGGTGTTTTTAATATCAACATCCCGCCCGTTGATCTCCAGATCGTACAAGCCTTTTGGAAACCCGATAAAGCTGCGGAACAAAATTTCGATCTTGGTGCCGATGTATGTTTTCTCGGTCTTCTCTGTTTCTTCGAGCGTCAAGCGGCCTGTGCGCGGCGTATCAATAACCTCGTCTATTGCCCTGCGTATCAGCTTCGGAAAACCATCCTCCAGGCCAGTTTGTCCGCCAACATTTTTCAATATGGCGGCCTGTAATTCTTTCAGAATTTTGACGTCTTCTTGTTTTGCGTTTTCAGAATCATGGCTCATGCCACAATTCTACACAAATCTTGGAATCTTTGGAGTCAGTACTGGCTTTTTATCCGGTTAAAAGCGTCGAGCGTGTTGCCGTAAGGCATTGCATGATCTTCTCTGCAACGGCTCTTGCAACAGGGGGAGGAAAGGCATTTCCCACTTGCCGGTAGGCACTGGTCTTCTTGCCCGTTATTTCCCAATCGTCGGGGAAGCCTTGCAGTCTGGCGACCATGCGCACAGTGAGGCGTGGCATCCCCTCATGGTCGGGGTCAGGGGCTTCATTCGCGATTGTATGCCCGTTTACGCCCAGTTCCGCCCATTGGCGTTTGGCGCGGGTTGGACCTAAATCCGGGCCTCCGTGCTTCTTCGACCCGCCAACCACTGTAGGCGCGATTTTATTGGCTTGCTGCCGCCATATATCCGCATCCTTCCAGCCGCGCTCTGCCATCAGGTCGTGCAAAACATCGCCAACCGTGGGGGCTTGTGTTGCCAGAGGTTCCGGCCACTCGAAAAATTCGGAAATATTCTTTTTTACGCCAACAAGAATAGTGCGGGGGCGCAACTGCGGTACACCGAAATCGGCGGCTTGGAACAGTCGCCATTCCGCCTTGTACCCCAATTTATCAAGCTTCTTTAAAATGTACGCGCGGTAGTCCTCGAAGTTTGCGCCCATCAGGCCGCGCACATTTTCGATCATAACCGCGTTTGGGCGTATTTCGTCAATGAGGCGCAATCCCGTCGGAAACAAATCGCGCTCGTCGTCTTTGCCAAGCTGCTTTCCCGCTATCGAAAACGGAGGGCACGGCAGGCCTCCCGCCAGAAGATCAATGCCCTTGTACGCCTTGCCGGAAAACTCGCTCAGGTCTGCCTCAAAAACATTCCAGTGGGGGCGATTTGTTCTCAATGTCTCACAGCAAGGCGGCTCTATCTCCACCAGCGCCTCATGCTCAAAGCCCGCCTGTTCCAGTCCCAAGGCCTGCCCGCCCGCTCCGGCGCACATTTCGAGTGAGGTTAAAACTGGACTGTTGCTATCTCTGGGCATAACTCTGTGGAAAAGTACCTGTTTTGTTCTCATTTTACGCGAGAAGACCAAAACGGGCAAGGCGCAATCTCCGAAATGGGGAAAATATACACTTGCAATATTCTGACAAAAACCAAAAAACTTCAAAAAAAAAAAAATGGTTTATCCGGGGTTTAGGTTTAACCCCTTAGGAGGGTTAAACCCTAAACGTACCCTCGCTGCTATAAACAAGAGAAAAAGTTTAGATAGGGCTGGACAATAAACTTTGCTGCTCTGGCTCCGGCAGCGCAAATTCGTCGGGCCATGCATCAGCCAATATCTTTTGGCCTTCCCGTGTCAGTCTCAAAGGCTTTCGCAGCAATAATCCTTTTTCTTCCGCTTCTCCTGCGATTTGTGAAATGCGCGCTTTTTTAACACCTATGATGTCAGCAAACTGCCCTTGTTTTAGACCGGGGTTTTCATGCACCGCTCTTAACAACAGAACATATTTCGGCACATTTACAATCGCTCCCATTCCCCAATCAAGCTTACCATCGGCGTTACACATCAATTCGGCGGTAAACTCGAACGGTACAGGTCGTTCGCCCCGTGTCTTATCAAAAGAAAAGACGAAGTGCGCCCCTTCCGTGCTCGGTCTTTTGTCTTCCTTTTTAGGTTCCGATAACTTAATCACGGTATCGAGCAGATCGGTACGGCGCGATGCGCCCCGCTGGTCGCCGCTTTTTCCTGCATGGTGGACAAACATTAAGCAATACCCTTCATGCCGCAGGTTCACCATCCACCGCATAAAATCATCAAGTTCCGTATTAGAGTTTTCGTCCACACCGCCGGAAAGGGACGATAGATTATCGAAAATAATCATTTCCGGGCGCCGACCCAAAAGTTCCAATGCGGCGAGAGCCTCCTTAATCCGTTGCCTATCTTCTTCCGCCTGAATGTTAAGAGGCCTGTCTTCTTTGTGCAGCGATTCAGAAGGCAGAAAATCAAAGTAGTCCGTCTCAAATCCAGCAAACATGCGAAGGCGTTTTTGCAGATCGGCCAGCGGCATTTCCCCATCAATCAATAAAACCCGCCGCGCTTTCGGCACGTTGTAATGCAAAAATTGCCAGCCGTTAGCGATGGATATTCCAAGCTGTAAGGCCATCCATGTTTTGCCTATGCCGGGTTTGGCATAGATCATGTTCAGGCTCTGCGTCAGGATAAACGGCTCTACGATGCATTCACGCGGAACAATCGCCATCGCATGAAGCTGTTTTGCAGAGATTATAAATTCGTGCAACTCTTTCGGCTTGTCAGAACTTTGCAAAATATCTGCAATAGAGATGCCTTTTGGAACGGGGTCAGCTAAATCCCATTTTTCGGGCAAAGTTTTGGGCAGCGATACAATCCTGATATTCATTTTATCTCCTTCAATATTTTTGCAATTTCTCGCGCAGCGTTCTTTCCGGCATCGTCATTGTCCGGCCATATCACGACTTCACGCCCTTTCAGGGGTGTCCAGTCAGCTTGCTTCTGTCGGTTTGCTCCACCCGGCCATGTGACGACGACATAATCTTTAAATACCCCCATATCGCGCGCAGCATCGGCGGCTTTTTCTCCCTCCACTACCAGTACCGGTTTTTTATGATGCTGCGCCAACAAATCCAGCCCGTATAACGGCGCGGGGGACGGAAAGGATTTTTTCCGCCATACGATTTTAAACTCTTCGTTTTTCCACGGCGTTACAGGCCTAAAAGATTTTGGCTTCCCATCCTCATCAATGCGGCAAACGAAGCCAAGCAAATACCCTTCGGCATCCAGATAGCGCCATACAGCCGAAGGTCTATAATGCAGCAAACCCTCAAAATCCGGCTCGTTCTTTCCATCGTCAGGAATAGGGGAATATTGATATTCCTGCTTCCTTTCGTTTAGAAAAACACCTTTGGCAGCAAGTGCGTCTGCAATTTGCTCCTGCGAACATCCGGCAAAACAGTTCATGATAATGCGCCCGTCTTTTTCCGAGACAGAGAAAGACGGATTTTTATCATCATGCGCGGGGCAACTGGCGGTATAGTTTTTGCCCTGCCTTTTAACGTTATCCAGAACAGCCAGAACATCTTCGATTTTATTTCCCATCGCAAAACTCTCTCATAGGACAAGATGAGCAATCACGCTGGCACTCGGATGTTGAACTCCTGAGCCTTTCGTTTATCCATTCTTCCAAGTCTTCTTTGCGATAACGAACGGCGTGTTTGATTTTAATGTATTTTGGGCCGCCACCTTCCCAGCGTTTCCGCTCCATCCAGCTAATAGACATGCCTAGCATGTCTGCGGCTTGCACTTGATTGAGTAATTTCATCGTCAGTCTCCTTCTTGCGTTTGACTGACAACCAATTATTCACATGGTTTCGAAATTTTCTCGGGACAAATTAAGCGGTTTGTGTCCCTATTAGATGGGCCACCCTGCCTGTCGCAAGGCTGTAAGAATCTTCTTACGGTCTTCTTTTAATTGTGCATTTATCTCATCCACGCCTTCAAAATCCATAGCAATTTCTTTTCGTTTCTCAGGCGATATATAAGACTCGTATAGTTTTTTATTTCTTTGTAGGTATTTTTTTGCCGTAGCCACTTGAGCATTAAACGACCGTTCCCAACTGGCTTTTTTAGCTTCCCGATCTTTAGGATCAAGCTTTTCAAATATGCTTGGATTTTCAAATTTTCTTTTAACGATAATTTTAATGTCCCCATCGGGGATGGTTAAAATCCCTCGCCTTCAGGCGAAGAGAAGTTTATACCTGTCGCTATGCGACGTTATACGATAGGCAGCCACACGAAGACGGATTTAAAAGTGCACCTGATCTGGGTTCCAAAGTACCGGAAGAGGGTGATGACAGGCGAGGTGGCGGTGCGCACCAGAGATGTTCTGCGCCAGATAGCCATGGAGCACGAGCTTGAGATTATAACCGGGAAGGTCGCGAGCGATCATGTGCACATGTTTATTGGCTATCGTCCGACGCAGAATATAAGTCAGATCGTGCAATGGCTCAAAGGCATAAGCTCGCGGATTTTACTCTCTGAGTTTGCGCATTTGCGCAAGCAGTTCTGGGGCAGACATTTCTGGGCGCGTGGGTACTGCGCTATCAGTTCCGGAAATATCACAGATGAGATGATCCAGAAATATATCGAGGAACAAGAAGGGGAGCCGGTAGAGGACAGTCGATTTACAATCGACCCCTAACTAACCCCTCGCCTTATAGGCGAGGGTTGTTCAGTTACGGCTTCAACGGCTTCACCATTTTTCTTGCGTTTCACAATTTCTAGAAAATCATCATGCGTTAATCCGGTGCATGGTTTTTTGTACGCGCTATCATAATGGTCGCCATAAATCGCTTTCAGGGCGTTCTCCAGCCGCTCTGCATCTTCCATGCGACTGTCGGAATGCGCGGTTGCTTTAATCACGCCCATCAAAATTTCTTCAAGACCGTTAAACAGAAACGCCATCCTTATATCCCAAAATCGTCTGTGCTATTTTCTCGACTGGTTCGCGCAGTCGTTCCACGTCCACAATAATATAACCGCCCGTAATGTCATTGGTTATTTTGTGATTTATCAATCGCTTCAAGGCATAGGCCGATATATCAAGGCTTTCGGCAATCGTGATAAACGTCCGGCGCAGGTCATGGATGGTGAAGTGTATCCCTGATCTTTTGCCTACGCGGTACACGGATTTTTTCGGCTCGATGTAATGGCCATGTTCCCCGTCACCGGGAAACACATATTCATAGTTCCCGTATCTCTTGTGTCTGTTTTCCAAGAGATTGAGTAGGAAGCGGCTAAGAGGGAGCGTCAGGGGTTCTCCGTTCTTGGAGTCTTCAAGGGAAAGTGTTTTTCCGATGAGGTCTATGTCCGACCATTTAAGGCGGCACGCTTCGCTTCTCCGCAAGCCAGTAAAAAGAACGAGCAGCAAATAATCGCGTGAGGTATCGGTTTCTTCGTCCTCTACCGCCTCCCACCATGCCGGAAGCTGGTGCGGCTTGATATACGTCCGGCGGCGTTTTATGGGATAGCCGGATTTTGTCTCCGCAATAATGCGCACCGGATTACGCTCAAGGATTTTATAGGCCGCTATGGATCGCCAATTTAGGGACAGTAACCATTGTAAGTCTTCGTCTGGTTGTGCATCAGACAATCTTTTGTGAATATAGCTTTCTAACTCTTTTCGACCTTTTTTTAGCTCTACCACTCTAGATACCAAAGGAAGCTGGTAGCTTTCTTTAGCTTCTAAATCAAATTTTTTACAGAGTTCTTGTGCCAATTCCCACCCATTAGGAAGAGGCTTTCCATTTGTTGTTAAATGTCCTCCTATTCCCGCACCAAGAAATAAGACACACTTACCGCTTTCAATCGCTTGCTGTAAGCTCAGTGGTATTTGGGTCATGTTTATGTCTTTCGATGATCGTTTCAACACAGAGACTATTCTGTTGGAAAAGCCTTTTTGAAACTAATAACATATTGTAGATATTGCAATATTCTTATTCTCAAAGAAATGATAAAGCACGGCAAATTATATTTGTAATAAGGTAGAAATTTCAGAAAGCTATGTAATCATTTTATGAAAGAATGGTGCCGTTGAGAGGATTTGAACCTCCGACCCACGCATTACGAATTATTTTATGGTAAATATAGCATGGTGCGGGTTGATTCAATATCCAGCCATATAATACGGCGGGTTTTTAGGCGTTTCCAGAGATTTTTCTGTTTTTAAAAACAGCTCTTTTAATATTACTCAGGCGCGAACAATATCTTTCCACCTTATTATCACCTTTTTAAAAAGGCTGTACGTGTACAAACCACCTTTTTGCAAACTCTTTGGTTTATGGTTTCAATAAAAGCCCTTATAGTAAACGCATGAAAATTGATCTGCACAAATACGTTTTTGATTACGAGCACAAGAAAATAGGACAGTCCATGATTATTCATGCTGACTGCTTTGATTGGCTTAAACATTTACCGGAAAATTCTATTGATGCCATCGTGACCGATCCTCCATACGGTGTCAAAGAATACGAAATCAAAGAAATTGAACGGATGCACAATGGTGGAGGAACCGGGATATGGCGCATTCCTCCTTCTTTCGACGGCAATACTCGTGCTCCATTACCGCGCTTTACAGCTCTTGATGAAAAAGAACGGGATAATTTGCGGCGCTTTTTTAAAGAATGGGCGCAATTTGTTTTGCCCGCACTAAAGCCGGGAGCGCATGTTTTTGTTGCCTGTAATTCTTTTATGTCACAGCTCGTTTTTTCAAGCCTGATTGAGGGAGGTTTAGAGTTTAGAACTGAAATTATTAGGCTTGTGCAAACTCTAAGAGGTGGAGATCGTCCAAAGCTGGGAGAGCAAGATTTCCCCGATGTCTGCTCTTTGCCACGAGGGGGGTATGAGCCTTGGGGATTGTTTAGGAAGCCTATACCTAAAGGTATGACGGTAAGAGAGTGTCTTAGAGAATTTGGTACAGGCGGTTTGCGGCGGAAGCCAGATGGAAACCCATTTTCTGATGTCATTATGAGCGAACGAACGCCAAGACGAGAACGTGATATTGCCAATCATCCCAGTTTAAAACCCCAGTCTTTAATGAAACAGCTTGTATATGCAGCTCTCCCACTAGGTACTGGCATTGTTGTCGATCCGTTTATGGGGTCGGGGTCAACCGTAGCCGCCGCTGAATCTATAGGTTATCAATGTCTCGGCGTGGAAAGGTATAATGATTATTATCGAATGGCCGAAGACGCTGTTTTAGAATTGCAGGGAATTAAGCCTAAAAAACAAAGATCAGGCGGTATTATCGGTTCAGAGCAAGTCGCCCTTCCCCTTTAGATTCGGGGATTTATAAATCCAGTTTGACATCATTTTTTCATAGCCAGATTTATTAACTGAGGCTGTGATTGTTCTGCGGCTGGTTTCCGAGCGCCCCGCAAAAGTCCAATCGGACTGCTCTAACTGTGCTCCTACTACCATTAAGTATTCAAAAGGTTTCGGCGGAATATTTTTTGCTTCATCCACTGGCCTATTGCTATCAAAACAAAAAACCATGAGCCAAGCATCTTCAGCGTTGTGTCCTTGCCAGCCTTTTAAATAACGAGAACCTTTCACTTCTATTCCATGTGGAGAGTGTTGCACGGCATCGTTCTGAAACATACCTGCGGGTATCATGTCTGGGTGGCCATTGTGATACTGGTTTCTAACAATCGTATCGCAATATTTTGGAATTGATGTTGTTACAAATTCACCGACAATACTCGAAAAATTTGCAGGCATGAGCATACTTTCCAATCGAGGAATATCGCGCCCATGGAGTTGTTGGCCTATAAAACCTATGAAGTCGATAAACTCATTCATAGCAGAGCAAATATGCTCTGCTTTTAGCCCGTGAGGTAACTGTACGTCTGGATTGAAATCCTCCAATCTTACTTTTTCCGGCCAGCAGGCTTTTTCTTCTAAGGCTTTAATTTCTGAATCATCCATAGAGAAGACAGTAACTTTTCTATCTTTCTCTGTCCATGCACTGAAATTTTATTTTTCTTAAAAAACAAAATAATCCGAAGGTCGTATGGTTTTGTATTGTTTCGTATGGCGCCGTATGTAGTAATATAAATTACTGAAATAATTTAATTATTTTTATTTTCTGGTTGTCTTTTGCGTTTTGTTTGAGTTATAGGTTCGATATAAAAACCTTATTAAGCAGAAACGAAATAATGCCGAAAGCCAAGATAACAAAAACATTCGTTGATCAAGTCCCATGCCCCGAAAAAGGACAGGTGGCGTATTGCGATACCGATTTGCGGGGCTTTTATTTGATCGTCGGCACACAGGCCAAAACCTACACTGCCCAGAAAGACATCCAAGGTCGTACGGTGCGCTATACCATTGGCCGGCATGGACACTTCACCCCGGAACAAGCACGGAAAATTGCCAGAGACAAATTGAATTTAATGGCGCAAGGCATTGACCCAAACGCGCAGGAAAAAGATCAGAATGCGCAGCAGATAACACTGGATCACGCTTTGAAAACCTATCTGGCAACGCGGCGGAATCTGAAAGAGCGTACAAAAACTGATTACCGTTATATTGTGGATCGCTATCTTAAGGACTGGAAAGACAAATTGCTGGCTGACATTACAAAAGATATGGTAGGTGCAAAGCACGCAAAAATTGCCGAAGAATTTGGGGCGTATACCGCAAACAAAGCCATGCGCCTTTTACGGGCAATCTTTAACTTCGCGCAAGCCACGTATGACATTTGCCCTGTTAATCCGGTCGTCTATTTAACCCGCGTTAAGGCGTGGTACAAAGAAGAACGCAAGCGCACCTATATCAAGCCCCATGAATTGAAAAGCTGGTGGGCGGCGGTGCAGGCATTGGAGAATGACACATACCGTGATTTTTTGTTGTTCCTGCTTTTTACGGGGCTTCGCCGTAGTGAAGCGCAATCGTTACGTTGGGCGGACATTGATTTTAAGGACCGCACCTTCACCATCCCCGACACAAAAAATGGTGATCCGTTGACATTGCCGATGGGGGGCTTTCTGTACGGCATGTTTCAAACACGACAAAAACGCTACGGAAATTATGAGTTTGTGTTTCCCGGTCCCGGAGAATACGGCCATTTGGTTGAACCGAAAAAAGGCATCGCCAAAGTCGTGAAACAATCCGGTATTTCCTTCACCTGTCACGATTTGCGCCGGACATTTATTACCATTGCCGAAAGCCTTGAAATCTCCGCATACGCTTTAAAACGGCTTATTAATCACCGCGTCACGGATGTTACTGGCGGTTATATCATTGTTGATGTAGAACGCTTAAGAAGCCCCGTGCAAAAAATCGAAGCGTTTATATTGGAGAAGGTGGATGGCAACCAAGAAGCAGGAAATAAATCGGCTCATACGAGCTGACTACGGTTATCCTGTACTGCAAAGATTCCTAGCTGAAATCATATATGAAACCCGTGACTTCAATAATCGGGATATGGAGAAACGCTATAATAGCTTATTGAAAATCATTTTGGGTGATCCCCAAAAGAAAATTTCAAAAGACGGCTATAGGGATGATAATGAGCTTTTATCTCGTGCTGCGGTTATGACACAATCCTGTTTTCGGAAAGATATAAAAACTGGGACGCGGTTAAAACGAATGTTGACCGTTACAGAGGCTTGTGAAGAAATCGCCCGTATGGAGCATATCAAAGGGTACAAATTTCAAACACAGTTACCAGACGGCATCACGGAAAATGATAAAGAGCAAATTAGAGCTACGCGTCTTAGACTGATGGGTAAGCTAAAAGGGAACATCAGACACTATGGGCGTTTGCATTTCAAATACGGCACAAAACAGGCCTTCGAATACGAAGAAACCGATAAGGAAATTGAATTTATAAAAACGCTCTTTCCTGACTGGCTACAGCGTTTTGGCAGTCAAGTCAGATTTGAAGAAAAATAAGCCCAAAACTGCTTGGCCATAAACCTAAATACTCGATAATTGAATAGACCAACTGCTTTCAACATCAAAAAGAAAGGAGATGGTCATGCAGTTAATTACAGAAAAAGAAGCCGCTACACTTCTGAATTGTAGCACTCATAAGCTCCAGAGAGACCGCAGAATTGGAAACGGTTTGCCCTATTATAAGGTGGGCCGCAGTGTAAAATACCGTCTATCCGATATTGAGGCCTATCTCGAAAAACAGCGCTTCACATCTACCTCTGAGTATGGGGGTGACAATGCATAATTTTTACAATGTCGCCGCAACATACCTTGATTTTGGTTGGTTGCCAATTCCTCTACAACAAAAGGACAAAAAACCTTTTGACGGCTATAAGTGGAAAGACACTCGCCTCACGCCTGAAGCAGCAAGGAACTTTTCCAAAGATTGCAACATAGGTGTTGCGTTGGGAGAAAACAGCAATGGTCTTGTTGATCTGGATTTTGATAGCCCTGAAGCTGGGATCGTTGCTAATAAGCTCTTTCCACATTTGCCGGGCTTTGGAAGAAAGTCCGCCCCGTACGGCCATAAAATTCTGTATTGTCCCGATGCCCGAAAAACGCAGCAATTTAAGCTAACATCGGAGCAAGCAGAGATAGCAGGATTTACCGAGAAGGCTGTAGTGATGGAACTGCGGGCAAACGGTGGATACACTATGTTTCCGCCGTCCGTTCATCCCTCCGGTGAAATTGTGCAGTGGCATAATGGCTTACCCGCCAACATCCCGGAAATGAAATGGGATGAGCTTCAAAAACTTTGTGGCCTGTGCGCTTCTCTCGCCGTGATATTGAAGAAATATCCAACAGCACAGGGAGCGCGTGACAAAATTTGTCTGGCCTTGGCAGGGGCATTGTTACGGGCAGGCCTCACACCCGATCAAGTCGATGACTGGATTGTTTTTATAGCCAAACAGAAAGGCGATAATGAGGCTCAAAAACGTAAAAAGACTCAGGCGACCAAAGGAAAGATGGATGCCGGAGAAGAAGTCACAGGTTTGCCGAAACTCTGTGAATTGCTTGGCATAGAGGAGTTGAAAGACGTTTTATCCAAATGGCTTTATGGATCGGCAAGCTCCGTTACCGCCAAAGCCGAAAAGGAAATTGCGGAGCTTAACGAGCGTTTTCTTGTTATTGAGAACGATGGCGGGAAATGCCGTGTAGCGTTTTTATCTCAGCAACCGTTGGATAAAGACCAAATAAGGCTGGTTTTGGTTCTACAGTCCTTTGAGGACTTCAAAAAACGCTTTATGAACAGATACGTCATTGCCGATTATACCGATGACGGTAAGCCTATTATGAAGCCCCTCGGTAAATATTGGCTGGAACATCCTGATCGCCGCCAGTATGAGCAGATTCAATTTATCCCCGGAGAAGAAACGCCGCCGCATCTATTTAATCTGTGGCAGGGCTTTGCGTACGAGCCAAAGAGTGGGTCGTTTCGGAAAATGATGCGTCATGTGTGGGTGGTGCTGGCGCGGCGGGATAAGAAATCTTTCCGCTACATCATATTCTGGTCAGCGTGGGCGGTTCAAAATATGAGGGAACCTGCTGAGGTGGCCTTGGTATTCCGGGGCGGCAAAGGCACAGGAAAAGGTACGTATTGCCGCTGGCTAAAAAAACTGTTCGGTCAGCACGGATTACAGATTTTTTCGTCTAAGCTGATTTCCGGTCAATTTAATGCCCACCTGCGGGATTGTGTTTTACTTTTTGCGGACGAAGCCATTGCGCCGAATAACAAAGAGGCAGAGAACGTATTAAAAGGGATTTTGACAGAGCCGACGATACCAATCGAGGGTAAGGGCAAAGACGTTATTCAAGTGCCAAACCTTCTGCATGTTGTCATGGCCTCCAACTCTGAATGGATCGTTCCGGCGTCTGCCGATGAAAGGCGCTTTGCTGTTTTTGACGTATCGGACGAAATGGCGCGAAATAAAGAGTGGTTCGCTGATATTAAGGTTGAAATGGAAAATGGGGGTGCAGAGGCTATGCTGTGCTTTCTCCTTAACCTTGATATTGGCGATTGGCATCCCCGCGATGAAATCCCTGCCAATGAAGCCTTGAACGATCAGCGCATACATTCGCTACGCGGCTTGGATAAGCTCTGGTTTAACTGGCTTTATACGGGTGAGACGACCTTGGGTGAACCGGACGGCGTTAGAGTGCGGATTGCCACGGCTGATTTGGTGCATGCCCTGCCGCATATCACGCTGAAGGCGGCAGGTGATTACCTTCGGAATATGGGCTGTGAGCATGACCGGAACACACGCCCAACCGCATGGTTGATTCCGCCGTTGCAGGACGCGCGTGAAATATGGAACAAAAAGCGGTTTGATGTTGATTGGGATTCGGCAGAGCACTGGGCAAACGCTCCCAAGAAACCGGATGATGCGGTGTTTTAAACCGGATGCGGATTTCTTACTGCCCTGTTTTTACAAGCATAAACCTGATCCACCGGATTCGCCGCATCCTTTTTGTTGAAAAATTTTTCAGATTTAAGGCCGCTAATTTTTTTAAGCGGCCTTTCTTTTTATCCGGTTGATCCGGTCATTACGGTTTTCCGTTGTAATTCCGATGGGTTAATAACGCACCGGAATCCACCGGATGTTTGCGATCCGGTGCGCATCTTCTCTTTTGCCGTTCTATAGCCGGAGAAGGAGTCTGCCGAATGAATAGGGGTTCTTTGAGATTAGACGGCTTCCTACCTCCTCGGCCTTCTGAAAGGAAAGGAGAGCCATTTATTACGCTCCCCTCTTATCAGACTTTGCCCGTTCACGCCCGCGCGCATAGAGGAAAAGTTATAGTATATAAGATGACCCTTGCCCCCGTGCGCGAAAAGAAACTATCGATATAATCGATATGCCGCCCGCCCGCGCGTATAAAAAACTATCATTTTTATCAGATTGGCTAACTACAAATTGATCCCGCAGGTCTGCAAAGCGGCTTTAAAATCCTCGCCTGCCGTGAATGAGCCTGTATCAGAGGTGGCCATGTTGACCCCCACAGTACGGAATTTTATTTCCTCGCTGGTTGAGGCAATATCCCTTAACAGGGCTTTGGCTTTTTCTCCGGTATAGGCTCGGTAGGGTGAAGCAATCTGCTGTGAATTTTTGACAATGGCTTCCATGGTTTCAGCGTAGGCTTTACCCATAGCAGCTTCGGCGGCTTTGTTTTCGGTCGGGACAGTGGGGGCAACATCTATCGGTGCATCCCGTGAGGTCAGGGTGTAGAGCTTTTCACCGACCTTGATCTGAACATCTCCGCCAATGGGTAGCGGCGGGTCTGTACGAACTCCAGCCCGCACCTGTCCGTTATTATTTTCTGCGTAAAAGAGCTGAGTGTAATAGATGCCTGTAAAGCCTCGCGCGAAGTCCCGTTGAGCTTGCGTACCTTTTTCCACGCGGCAGGTTTTTGTGTCGGTAAATTCGTCGTAATGGTTTGTGGCGTTCCAACTTGTGGTGACACAGGCCGATAACAAAACTGTTGTGCTCAATAATAATATCTTTCTCATAGCTTTCTTCCTCACGGTTAAACAAAAACCACCAAGATTGCTCTTGGTGGCTGGGTGTTAAGAACCGTGTCAAAAGAAACGGCGCGATGCTTTTAGCGTACGCCTGGACATGACATCGCCACCCAGCCGTAAAAGACTGAGGGCGACACGGATAACGGCAGTGTCTAGAATGCCGCTTTTGACAGGGGTTCTTAAGCCCCAGACCAACGAAGTTGATCCGCGCTAACGATAACTGGGGAAGCTGAAATCACAAAGGGAAAATTTTAAATCTGATTTTCTTCAGCCAATTTTCTATAATGAGCGCCAAGTGCCGTTAGCTTGCAGCTCTTAGAGTTGATAGCCGCATAGTACATATGCTCGGCATCAACGGGCGCAACCAAGCCGTGGCGATTGCACATTTGCAATTCTTTGAAAATTTTTGCGTTATCATCGTTGACCGGAACCTTTTGCAGATGTTTCGGCACATTTTCACGGTCTGGCTCGAACGACGGATCAAGATTAAATCTGTCTGCCGGATTTTTAAAGTATGTGGGAAGTCTCCTTAGAATTTCTAACGGTATTTTGGGGGCAACTTCGCGTAGGCTAATTAGGTTGCGCACATTAGTTTTGTATATAGGGCGTTGTTTCCACGGCCCTAATATCTGGTCAACTTGTGCATAGACGGAAGCGGAAGTGATCCGACCGCAAATATCAGCGCCGCTTCCACTCAAGCTATCGATAAGAATACCAGTAAAGAGTCCATGCCCGTTAAACTCCGCAGCGCCTTCGCTTCTGTCGCAGGCTGTCAGAATGGTTACGCCGTTGCCTATGACAGAAACTTTGTCACCTGTTCCTAAACTCGGAACGTCACCGATGTTGCCGGAGTGACAGCAATCGAGAATTATGACTGTGGATTTAATCCGTGCCTGTGCTTGATTGGCTAAGGCAAGTATTTCAGTCATGGCTGCTCCCCATGCACCTTTTTTGCCGTCTTGTGCTACGATATAGCCTTCACCGCCTTCACTGAACAACCCTCGCCTATAAGGCGAGGGGTTAGTTAGGGGTCGATTGTAAATCGACTGTCCTCTACCGGCTCCCCTTCTTGTTCCTCGATATATTTCTGGATCATCTCATCTGTGATATTTCCGGAACTGATAGCGCAGTACCCACGCGCCCAGAAATGTCTGCCCCAGAACTGCTTGCGCAAATGCGCAAACTCAGAGAGTAAAATCCGCGAGCTTATGCCTTTGAGCCATTGCACGATCTGACTTATATTCTGCGTCGGACGATAGCCAATAAACATGTGCACATGATCGCTCGCGACCTTCCCGGTTATAATCTCAAGCTCGTGCTCCATGGCTATCTGGCGCAGAACATCTCTGGTGCGCACCGCCACCTCGCCTGTCATCACCCTCTTCCGGTACTTTGGAACCCAGATCAGGTGCACTTTTAAATCCGTCTTCGTGTGGCTGCCTATCGTATAACGTCGCATAGCGACAGGTATAAACTTCTCTTCGCCTGAAGGCGAGGGATTTTAACCATCCCCGATGGGGACATTAATCAGGCCGTGACCAGCAAAGTAAAAAAGGGCAATATCAGCACCGCCTTGAAATAAGGCTTCCAGATTTTCGCTCAAGGTTTCGCAGTTCACTTCAACATCATTGCTTGTCAAAGTCTTAACCGAAAAATTTGGTGAGCCATCGCCGTTTCTTTCAAGAATATTTGCAACGCTCAAGGCATCGTTGACGCAACCCGATAACGGACTTCCTTTATAGTCATCAATACCTACAATCAGGGCTTTCTTCATTATCTACTTCCTCCGATCAATGCTCTTAAATTATCCCATGTCCATTTGTACATTTTGTCACCCGACTTGGCCGATTTCGGTTTTGTGCATGTCTTTGACGAACGCCCATATAAAAGAAAATACGGCTTGCCTTCTTCTTGAGCAATTTCAAGTTCGGCGCTGACGCCAGTTGCTTTGTCAGTGTGTTCTCCACACATGATAATAACTTGATCTACACCACGAATTTTGGAACGTACTTTTGCTTTCCAGTCTCCGGCCATGGCCTCTTTGACAGACCAATCAGCCATTTCAAACGGTGAGTCTGAATGTTTAGATTGTCCAACAAGAAGATTCCGAAGATCTTCATCGTGATCGAAATCAAAGGCGGTAAATACTCTTGCTTTTCCCATAGTTCTTCTCCTATCTAAAGGGTGTTCACAAAATTTCTAATGTTCGGCCATGACCAGTTATGGATGCGTTTTCCCTGCAATTCTGCCGGAAGGCGGCATCCCCTGTCGTCATTACTAGCGTATATGGCCATGACCGGAACTCCTTCTTCGCGTGCACATTTTATTTCCCAATTTGCGCCGTCCGCTTTTGCGGTATTTTTACTGACCAGCACGATCAAGCCATGGCAGCCTTTAATTCGTTGTCTGCATTGTGTTTTCCATGCGCTGTCCCACGGTTTCTTGACAGACATATCCATAAATTCAAACGGAGTCTTTTCATTGCGCGACTGTCCTACAAGCAAATCCCGTATGTTTTTATCTTCAACAGCGAAACTAATAAAAACCTTTTTGCTCGTAAGATATTCCACTCCTTTACAAAGGCCGATCAGACCGCCCACAAACACAAAAAGCCGTAATGCTGGTGATAACTGGTTAATCATTTTATGCGGCAATCCGTGAATAAGTTTTGGCAAATCTGCCGTCATACAGTTCTATGCCACTGCCGGAATAAGAAGAAGCTCCATCTTTCCGTAAAATTGGATAAAGGGACAAATATTCTTGACCTTTAAAATCTGCACGTTCGCTTTCCATCAAAGGCAAAATCGCAACTTCACCCGGCTTGTGGCCGTCAAAATAACCAAGCTCCCAAGGCATCCATTTTGAATCTTTTGAGTTTTCTGACGTGGCATACACAAGCCGTCTGCATGAATGCATCCGTTCTTTTATATGTTGCGCGGTCTCTTTAGTGACGCGACTCCGGTCGAGATGTGGGTCTTCGATCCAATCGACATATACGGTGAAGCCCCCGCGTTCTAAAAGTTTTTTTGCGCCTAGAACCAAGTCAGCATCGGAAAAAGAATGCGAAAGAAAAATGTCATAGCTCTTGTATGATTTAAATTCCCTAGCTTCTTCGCTCAGCACACTCTTGGCTGTGCGGAATCCACTGCTTGCCGCTTCCCGTGCCTCTCTAAGGGTAAAGTATCTCATGGTTTTCTCCTTAATGCTCTGTGTCTTTTGGTGGGCACGGATCGTTTCCGGGGGCTATAGTATCTTTACTGCGAATTTTACCGTCGCGCCCTTTAGTGGTAAGCTCTCCTCCGCCTTGATTTTTTAACATCTGCTTTGCCGCAATTTCAGCGTCTCTTTGCGTTTGGTGTTTGCTGGAAACACGCTCAGCATCATTGCGCTTGTTCACCCATTCGTTCCCGCGCTTATAAACCATGCGATCTCGATCTTTACTCATTACAACCTCCTGTAAAACAATTTTGTTCGATATATAGAACAAAACCACGAAATAGAGTTCTGGTCAAGAACAAATTTGTTCGATATAATCGAACGGTAGATTTGCAATATGAAAGGAGAGCATTTATGGCGTTATCACTGGGAGAAAAAATCCAGAAGCACCGTAAAGAAAAGGGATATTCTCTTGATAAATTGGCAGAATTAAGCGAATCGAGTAAAAGTTATTTATGGGAACTTGAAAATCCGCGACCGGGCAAGAAAGCCGTGAAGCCTTCGGCAGAAAAATTAACTCAAATAGCAAGTGTCTTGTCGGTGACTACGGATTATCTTTTAGACGATACGGCACAGCCGGACGAAGAGGTTGTCAAGGAAGCGTTCTTTAGAAAATTCAGTAAGCTTGATCCAAAGGATAAAGAACGCATTGAGGAAATGATTGAGTCATGGGGCAAAAGGAAATAAAGCTACCAACCTCTCCGGAAGGATGGGCTATTTATCTATCAAAAATCCTGAAAATTTTTCAGGATGTCCACGGTTTTGACCGTTTTCCTGTAGATGTGGCCGCCATTGCACAGGAATATTCGAAGCAAGCTTTTCCAAATGAACCGATTACATTGGTTGAAGGGCAGGCTATGTCAAAAAATTTTGAAGGGATGCTGATGCCTAACCCACATAAGAAAGGTGAGTGGGGTATTTTTTACAACAACGCTATTAGTTCAAAAGGCCGTCAAAACTACACCCTTGGTCACGAGCTGGGCCATTACTTACTCCATAGGCATAAGTCGCCAGAAGGTATTCAATGTACAAGCCGGGACATGCTGGACTGGAAATCGGAATACGCGCAGATGGAAGCGCAGGCGAACACCTTTTCTTCATTTTTGCTTATGCCATTAGACGATTTTCGCGCACAGGTAAACGGGCACAAGGGATCAATGGCTCTTATGGAGCATGTGGCTGACCGCTACGGGGTATCCGTGAGTGCCGCAATTCTGAAATGGCTTAGCATCACAGATCAACGTGCGATGATCGTTGTTGGTAAAGACGGTTTTATGGATTGGTCATGGTCGAGCGAGCCTCTTTTAAAATCGGGGGTGTTTTATCGCGCACGACAAGAAACGATAGAGTTGCCATCGCAATCACTGGCAGCTAAGCAGGATAATTCGATTAACGGTATTGAGGGCGTTAAGCATTCCAAAGGTGTGTGGAGTGATAAGGAAGACGTACACGAAATGACAATTTTTTCTGATTATCACGACATGACGATTTCATTGCTTTTATATCCGAAAGACCCGCCTTTTAAAGTTTATGAAGAAGAGGATGGTGATGGGTTGGAAGATACATATCAGCGTTTTATCAGAACAGGACAAAAACCTTATTAAAAGATCTTAATAAGGTAAAGGCTGTCTATAAAAATGGCGAAAAATGGTGCCGCATGGGTGATTTGAACACCCGACCTTTGCTTTACGAAAGCACTGCTCTACCACTGAGCTAATGCGGCTTAGAAAATATGCTCGACCTTATTATCGCCTTATTACGGGCGGGGGCAAGACCGAAAACCCCTGTATTTCTAGCGCTGCCGTCGTGCGACCGTTTAATTACGAAGCGGTTGCTCTACCCCTGAGCTACAGCGGCGCTGGAGTTTTTTCTGGTTTAAAAGATTTTAAAGAACCGGTCAATCTTATTCGGCGGCAACAGCAGAGGGCTGCTTTTTCACCCCGCCGATAACTTTATAAATAACACCGACACTCAGCAACACGGCACTGTAAAACACTAGCTCCATCCCCGTCGGACGCGGCGTATAACCAACCAGAACTTTCAAGGTTTCGCCCAAAAAGCTGCCGCCTGAAAGAATAGCAGACGTGTCCCAGACTTGCGGATGCAATGGTGGTAAAACACCGGCAGCAATAAGAAAATTCGCCCCTTGCGCCGCCATTCCAGCAGTCAGAACAATAAGCATCCAGCTTGTAACAGTGAAAAGATGCTTCTGCGCGGCCCGAAGCAAGCCCATATACAGCATCAAGCCAATAACCGCCCCACCAAGTCCGCCTATAACACCGCCCAGAACAATCTCCGAAATCGGGAAAGCCCCAGACGCCAGCATACCGTAGGTAAACAAAACGATCTCCGCCCCCTCCCGAAAAGTGGCCAGCGCAATCACACCAACCAGCACGTATACCGACCGGTCACCGCGCATCACATCCGCGCCCACCGCTTTAATATTCTGCGCAAGCTGCCGCCCGTGCGTCTTCATCCATATCACAGTCCAGCTAAGAAAACCCACGGCCACAAACATCACTGCCGCATTAAAAATCTCCTGCCCGACACCATCAATGGCCTGAGAGATGCTATCTGTAAAAAAGGCAATAACCACAGAGCCCAGCACACCAAGCCCCAAACCGCCAAGCACCAGCTTGAACCGGCCCGGCAAACCGACCGTAGCCGCCATCACAATGCCGATAACGAGCGCAACTTCTATAATTTCACGAAAAACAATGGTAGCGGTGGGAAACATGAGATTTTTCCTATTCTACGTAAAGAGTGCCGTTGGCGCTATCAAGATTAAACTCTCCAAAGAAGTGATACTTGCCCGGCTCCAAAGGTCCAACGAATATAGTAGCCTTAGAATTTCCCGCAATAATTTTCTCACGGCGGAAATCATCACTTTCAAACTCTTCCGGCGTCGGGTCCTGATTGTCAACAACCAGCTTGATCTTCTGCCCGGCAGGTGCACGAATCTCATCGGGCGTGAACTTATGATCCTTGATCACAATATTGTACTCTGGAACCTCTCCGGCAAAAACAGGAGCGGAAAACAAGCCAAAGGCAACGGCGGTTAGAAACAATTTTTTCATGACATAAAGTCCTCAATATCAAATGCGAATAATTATCATTACAAAAACAAACTATAACCACATTAAACCAAAATCAAGGAAAATGTAAATGAGAATTATTCTCAAAAAAATGATTGACTCTACTTTTTTTTGAAACTACAGAGTGGATATCGCTTCTCAAATGAGAACTGTTCTCACTTAATTCTTACAAATATAGAGGAAAAAATGAATACAGCCTTCAAAACTACCGCCGCTCTGGCCGCCCTGATTCTGGGATCCCAGCTTTTCACCAGTCCCGCCCTTGCCGGTGTCGGAAAAATCAGCAGCCCACAGGTCGATAAAGGCGCCAAGGAAATTGAATTGACCGGCAAATACGAAATTGAAGAACACGGCGAAGACGAATATGAGTGGGAAAATGAACTTGAACTTGAATATGGTCTGACCGAAAAAATCCTGCTGGAACTGGAAGCCGAAGTTAAGAAAGAACACGGCGAAGATACGGAATACGAAAAAACCGCCATCGGCATTCGTTATGAACTCTCCGAACCCGGCGAATGGCTGGTCGATACCGCCGTCGAAGCCGGTTATGCCTTTTCAGGCACAGGGGATGCTGACAAGGCCAAGCTTGAGTTACTGCTGAAAAAATATCTCGGCGATATCGAGGTTCTTTCCAATATAGAACTGGCCCGTGAAGTCGGCGAAGATGCTGAAAACGGCGTCGAGCTGGAAGCCGCCCTCGGCGGATACTATGACTTCAGCGAGTTCCTGAATGTCGGCGTCGAATATTTCGCCGATTTCGGCAACCTCTCTGATGACAATGGTTATAGCGAACAAAAACATGCCATCGGCCCGATCATCGGTTCTGAAATACACCTACCCGGCGCGCTACGCGAGATTGAGTTTAAACTTGGTTACTATCAGGGCATCAGCAAAGCCGCCGCCGACGGCACTATAAAATATGAAATCGAGTTAGAATTCTAATACGCTTCGTTTCGATTTTTTTGAAAGGGGCCTCTTCCACCGGGAGGCCCCTTTCTTTTTGTAAAAAGGGGTGCTATAAAGCCCCACCTGAATGGATTCAGGAGCCGGTCGCAGAATTCCTACCCGGCTTTATAGAGAAAACAAGGACTGAACATGAAAACACTTGTCATCTGCTCCGGCGGCCTCGATTCCGTCACGTTGGCTTACAAAATCGCCAAAGAGCATACCCTGTCCCGCCTTGTCAGCTTCAATTACGGCCAGCGCCACAAAAAGGAGCTGGATTTCGCCGCCAAACAGGCTGAATTGCTGAACGTACCGCACTCCATTGTCGATATCACCAAAGCAGGCGCACTGCTGACCGGCTCGGCTCTGACCGATAACGTCGATGTCCCCGACGGACATTATGCCGCTGAAACCATGAAGATCACCGTCGTACCCAACCGCAACGCCATTATGCTCACCATCGCCTATGGTATTGCCGCAGCGGAAAAGCTGAACGCCATCGCCACAGCGGTACATGGAGGGGATCACTTCATTTACCCGGATTGCCGCCCCGAATTCATCCGCTCATTTGCCAAAATGCAAAATGACGCGCTTGAAGGCGTGGCCGATATCAGGCTTTTCACGCCCTATCTGGATAAAACCAAAACCGATATCGCCGCTGATGCCGCAAAATACGGCGTACCGATTGAACATACATGGTCGTGTTACAAGGGCGGGGACATCCATTGCGGCCGCTGCGGCACCTGCGTCGAACGTCAGGAAGCCTTTGCCGACGCGGGCGTAACAGACCCTACAGAATATGCCGATGCGGAATTCTGGCGCGAAACCGTGAAACAGGCGGGAGCGGCGTAATGTATACCATCTCAAAAGAATATCACTTCTCCGCCAGCCACCAGCTTTACGGTCTTGATGAAGACCACCCCTGCGCCCGCCTGCACGGACATAATTATATTGTCGAGGTCGAGTTGCAATCAGCGACGCTGAACGAAACCGGCTTTGTCCGCGATTACCGCGAGCTGGACGAGCTAAAAACCTATATTGATGAAAAGGTCGATCACCGCCACTTGAACGACGTTTTAGGCAAAGACAACACCACCGCCGAGTTGATCGCCAGGCATTTCTACGATTGGTGCAAGTCCCGCTGGCCGGAAGTATCGGCGGTGCGCGTCAAGGAAAGCCCAAAAACCTGCGCGGAATACAGGAGATGACCGATCTCATCCGCATCAGCGAGATTTTCGGCCCGACTATTCAGGGCGAAGGCACATTAATAGGCCGCCCCACGATCTTCGTCCGCACCGGCGGCTGCGATTACCGCTGTAGCTGGTGCGATACGCTCCATGCCGTGGACAGCCAATACCGCAAAACATGGACCCCCATGAGTGCAACAGACATTATAGCCGAAATCGAAGACCTCTCCGGCGGCAATCCGACCATGATAACCCTCTCGGGCGGCAACCCGGCCATCCAGCCCCTCGGCAGCCTGATAAAGCGCGGCCATGAAAAGGGGTATACCTTCGCTCTCGAAACCCAAGGCTCTGTCGCACAAGACTGGTTTGCCGATCTTGATGTCCTCACGCTCTCACCCAAACCGCCCTCCAGCGGCATGAACACTGACTGGGCCAGATTCGATGAATGCTTAAAAGCAGCAGGCGGCAAACCGCAAACTACCATGAAAATCGTAGTATTCGACGAAGCCGATTATCAATATGCTCAGGAGGCCGCTGCGCGTTACCCAGACCTGCCGCTATACTTGCAACCGGGCAACCACAAAACCGAAGGTGAGGCGGATATACCGGGCCTGCACGCTCGCCTCGAATGGCTGGCCCAAAAGGTTGCAAACAATAACGCAAAAGCCTGCGTCCTGCCCCAACTTCATGTCATGCTCTGGGGCAACAAGAGAGGAGTTTAAAATGAGTGATGATATTTATAAGGATCTGAAACAGCTCGGTGGTGAAACCAAAATCCCTGCATCACCCGAAGAAGCCCTGCTCGAGCGCGTACCCAACCCGCAAAAAGACACGCAATATGCCGTGCGTTTCACCATGCCGGAATTCACCTCGCTGTGCCCCCTCACCGGGCAGCCTGACTTCGCGCATTTGATGCTCGATTACGTACCCGGCGACTGGCTGGTCGAGAGCAAATCGCTCAAATTGTTCCTCTTCTCCTTTCGTAACCACGGAGCGTTCCATGAAGACTGCACCATCACCATCGCCAAACGCATCCTCGAAATCACCGAAGCGAAATGGCTGCGTCTGGGCGGATACTGGTATCCGCGCGGCGGCATCCCGATTGATATTTTTTATCAAACCGGCGAACCACCTAAAGATATCTGGATTCCTAAACAGGATGTTGCGAATTACCGGGGACGCGGATAGAGCATTACCATAACAACAAATAGCGTCTTTTCCACAATTCATTCATGTGTATTAAACCACTTTTTTGTTGCCCCGCTTTAAAGAATCCTTTTTATTCTAGGGTTTGTAGAAAATGGCCGTTGTGCCATGCGATATTAATTTTCAAATTCATAGGAAGAAACCATGAAACTCTTTAAAGCGCTCGCCCTGACGACTACTGCGTTATTCAGCATTGCCTCTCCCGCTTTGGCAACCACAAGCAGCGACGATCCTGAAGTTTTGATCAAGGACGGTAAAATTTTCGGCGTTGCCCGTTACCGTTATGAACACGTTGAGCAGGACGGATTCACAAACGATGCAGACGCAAGCACAGTGCGTACAAACCTAGGTTTCAAAACAGGGGTTTACAAGAATTTTCAAGGCTTGGTTGAAGCACAGATTGTACAAAATATCGGCAATGAAGATTTCAACAGCACCACCAACGGTAAAACAACATTTCCCGTTGTTGCCGACCCCGACGTGGCGGAAATAAACGAGCTATGGCTTTCTTGGTCCGGTCTGCCAGAAACAACCGTGAAAGTGGGCCGCCAAAAAATGAACATCGACAACCTGCGTTTTATCGGCACTGTTGACTGGAGGCAAAACGACCAAACTTTCGATGCCGTGCAGATTACAAACTCAAGCATCGAAAACCTCGATCTTCTTTATAGCTACGTCGCCAATGTAAACCGCATTCAAGGCGGCGATCACCCTCTCGGTGATCTGGATTCAGAAATCCATATCGCCAATGTTTCCTATAAGTTTGCTGACTGGCTGAAACTGACAGGTTATGGCTACTGGCTCGACTTCGACGAAGCCGCCGGACTGTCGAACAAAACTTACGGCCTGCGTGCAACAGGAAGTGTGCCGATCAACGCCGACTGGACCTTCTTCTATGAAGCCGAAGGTGCAAAACAGGACGATCACGGCAACAACACCGCCAATTACGACGAAAGTTATTACCACATATCACCGGGTATTAAAGGCCTTGGCTTCACCCTTCAAGCAGGCTATGAAAAGCTCGGAGGCAATGGCACCAACTCATTCGCAACGCCTCTTGCAACACTTCATAAGTTTAACGGCTGGGCCGATGCATTTTTGGCAACCCCGGCCGCCGGTCTGGAAGATGCTTACATCAGCGCTTCTTATCAGTTCTCCGGCACAAACAGCCTTTTAGACGGCACAAAATTCACAGCCGTCTATCACGACTATGACAGCGACGCATCCGGCACTGGTGATTTCGGCGACGAACTAGACCTGTCGATCGGCAAAAGCTTCACACTTCCGGATGCAGGCCAGCCGTTCAAGAAAGTAAACGTCTTGCTTAAATATGCCGATTACGATGGTGACAGCGGCATCGCCGATCGGGAAAAAATCTGGGTCCAGATCGCCGTACCGTTTTAAAAAGATCAGGCTTACCGCCTGAGTTCAAGAACTTGTAAGATAAAAACTTACGATTCGCCCGTAATGAAAAAAATCATTACGGGCGAATTGTTTTAAACGGCGACCGCTCACAATAGCTTTACATTCCCCGCCCAAAAGAAAACAACCCACAGCCCTGTAAAAGCCATAGACACGGCTTTCAAAACAGCTCACAGCCAAGCATACAAAATTCCTGTAAAAAAACTGTTGACTCCGGCAAAGATACGTCTATAAGTCTAGACCTATGGACATACAAGACGCCCTTATAGCATTCGATGCCCTCTCTCAGGAAACACGCCTGAAAGTCTTTCGCCTGCTCGTACAACATGGGAGAGAGGGCGCTCCGGCTGGCTTGCTCAGCAAGCAGCTCGGTATTCCTCACAACACGCTTTCATTCCACCTCGCCCACATGAATAATGCGGAATTGATTTTATCCCGCAAAGAGGGCCGCTCCGTAATCTACACTGTCAATTTCATAGTGTTTCAGGATTTACTACGTTTCATGGTCGATGATTGCTGCTCAAAAAATGTCGCCAGTACGCGCAACAGCAAGACAGACGGCTTATCAGCCGTAATAGAACTTGCAGAAGTCGAAAAGCGAAGCAAAAGATGGCACTAGAAAACACCATCGTAAAACCTTCATACGGGCCGCAGGGGCGGCTCGAAAGGGACCCGTGTCCGAATCCGTTAAAAAAAACATGTATAGATTCTATGAGTCCGGCGGTTTTTAAACCGCTTTTTTTGTACCTGAAATCAGAAACATCCAATTTTAACCCCTTTCATAATTTTAAACCAAAGGAGAATGTTATGAAAAAAATATTATACACGCTAACAGCCCTCACGGCTCTGGCCTTGCCCTTGCAGGCCCAAGCCGGAACGAATATTCAGATTGTCGGCTCATCGACAGTCTACCCCTTCGTCACCGTCGCCGCCGAAGAATTCGGCAACAACACAGAATTCAACACACCCATTGTTGAATCAACCGGCACCGGTGGCGGTTTTAAACTGTTCTGCGCAGGAATTGGCGAATCCCACCCGGACATCTCCAATGCTTCCCGCGCAATCAAAAAAAGTGAACAGGAGCTTTGCGCGAAAAACGGCGTTAAAGACATCACGGAAATCAAGCTCGGCTATGACGGCATTGTTTTAGCCAATTCCAAAAAAGCTGATCGTTACAGCCTGACAAAAGATCAAATCTTTCTGGCTTTGGCAAAACAAATCCCGTCCGGCGGAAAATTGATCGACAACCCGAATCAAAATTGGAGTGACATTGACGCCGCCCTGCCCAATGTAAAAATCGAAGTTTACGGCCCGCCGACAACATCAGGAACCCGCGACGCTTTTTCTGAGCTTGTCATGGAAACAGCCTGTAAAGACCTCCCCGAATTCAAAGCAGCCTTCCCGGACAAAAAAGCCCGCAAAAAGTCCTGCCACCTCCTGCGCGAAGACGGTCACTACATTGAAGCCGGTGAGAACGACAATTTGATCGTGCAAAAGCTTCAGAGCAATCCGCAGGCACTGGGCATTTTCGGTTTCAGCTTCCTCGACCAAAGCGGAGATATCGTTCAGGGCAGCATCATAGAGGGTAAAGAACCCACCTTTAGCAACATCTCTGACGGCTCATACGGTATTTCCCGTTCGCTCTATGTGTACCTGAAAAATGCCCATATTGGCAAAACTGCGGGTTTGCGCGAATTTGCAACACAGTTGATCGGCGATGAAGCCGCCGGCGAATTCGGCTATCTGGCAGAAAAAGGTTTAATTCCCTTGCCCGCAGAAGAACTCGAAACCATGCAAAGCCGTGTAAGCGCTCTCGCTGAAAGTGCCTCTAACTAACTGAAAAAACATTCTCACACATCAGAAAGGAAAAAACGATGTTTAAGAAAACCCTTCTCCTCTCCTCTGCCGTTGCCTTAATCGGGGCAAGCCCGGCCATGGCGGCGGAACAAATGTCGATGGACGAAATTCAGGCACAGCTCCAACAGCTTGCCTCCCAAGTTCAAAATCTGTCAAAGGTCGTTGAGAGCCAAAACGAAACGATTAAACGTCAGGCCGCCGAGCTTGAAAACCAGAAACAAGCCTCTGCCGAAGCCATCGCGAATATCCAACCTGCTGCGGGAGAAGGCCTGGGCGACGTAAAAATCTCCATGAGCCCTTCACCAAAGATTGAGTCAACTGACGGAAAATACTCTTTCCAACCCTTTGGCCGTGTTCATCTTGACGCCACCGCTTTTGATGACGACAAATTTGACCATGCCGACAATGCAAATTTTCGCCGGGCCCGTTTGGGTTTCAAAGGAAATCTGGGTGAGGATTTCAAATATAAATCCGAAATCGACTTCGCCGGTGAAAACGTTGCTTTCAAAGAGGTGACACTGACATATACAGGGCTTGACGCCGCCGACATTAAAATCGGCCACCAGAAACCCTTTGTCGGTATGGAGCAAAACACAAGTTCGAATTACCTGATGTTTATAGAGCGTTCCGCACCGACCAACGCCTTCACACGCGATGAAGAACTGGGCCTCAACGTGCTGGCCGGAGGCAAAAACTGGTCGCTCGGCGCAGGTATCTTCAACGAAGATGGCGGCAATACAAGCACAGGTGACGACGAAGACATCACCTATGATGTACGCGGATCTGTAAATGTGCTCGGCCTCGCCAATGAAGACACAAAGAACGTCCTCCACCTCGGCGCAGGCTACAGCTATCGCAATCCGACAGGCACTGTCCGTTTCAGGGCCAGACCCGGCACAGGAGACGGCGCACGCCAAATCGACACCGGAAGCTTCGGCGCGGTTGACAGCGTTGGTGTCTACAACGCCGAACTCGCCGCCGTTGCAGGGCCGCTGAGTTTCCAAGGCGAATATTTCAAAGCCGATGCCAACCGCAGCGGTGGAAATCAGGATGCTGATTTCGACGGATATTACGCCCAAGCAGGCTGGCTTATCACTGGTGAAAGCCGCCCATACAAAGGAAAAACCGGAAACTTCAGCCGCGTAAAACCGAAAAACCCATTCAGCCTGAAAGAAGGTGGATGGGGCGCATGGGAACTTCTCGCACGCTATGACAATACAGACCTGAACGATACGAGTGCAGGAATCACCGGTGGAGAAATGGACACAACCAGCGTCGGTGTAAACTGGCATCTCACAGATCACGTTCGTTTAATGGCAAACGTAATTGATGTCGATACGGACAACAATGCCGCCACAGCCGCCAACGATGATCCAACGATCTATAACGTTCGCGCGCAATGGGACTTTTAAAAAATATCTCCTCCATGGGAAATAGCCGCTTGTATAAAGCGGCTATTTCTTATAACCACTAAGCTTGAAACAAGACAAAAAAACGATGGTAAAGTTTGAAAAATTAATCAAAGCAAGCCTCCTCGCCTGTACAATGCTTTCAGTCCTCGTAACCGGGTTGATCGTCCTTTCCGTTTTTTCTGAAACGATACGTTTCTTTTCGCATGTTCCGCTGGCAGATTTCTTTTTCGGAACTCAATGGAGCCCGCAAACAGCGCTCAGAGCCGATCAGGCCGGAAGCTCCGGAACATTCGGTGCAATCCCCATATTCACCGGAACCTTTCTGGTCACATTAATAGCCATGGCCGTCGCCGCCCCGCTGGGCCTGTACGCCGCGATTTTTCTTTCCGTTTACGCCAGCGCAGGTTTTCGGGCCTGGGCCAAACCCGTCCTTGAAATTTTGGCAGGCGTACCCTCCGTCGTTTACGGCTATTTTGCCGTAATCACAATTGCGCCCATCCTGCGTGCAGGCGGCGAGGCAATCGGCCTGTCCATCGCCTCGGAAAGCGCCCTGACCGCCGGAACGGTCATGGGCATCATGATTACGCCCTATGTCATGTCATTATCAGAAGACGTTATAAGCTCCGTCCCCAAGTCCTTAAGCTTCGGCTCTTTGGCTATGGGTGCAACGCAGTCTGAAACAATCAAAAAAGTAGTCCTCCCCGCCGCCCTGCCCGGCATCGTCAGCGCCCTTCTCCTCGGCATATCGCGCGGCGTTGGTGAAACAATGGTCGTGGTCATGGCCGCAGGGTTGGCCGCGAACCTGACACTCAATCCGCTCGAATCAGTAACAACCGCCACGGTACAAATCGTAACACTCCTCGTCGGTGATCATGAATTTGACAGCGACAAAACGCTTGCCGCCTTCGCCCTCGGTTTTTCACTCTTTGTCATGACGCTGCTCTTAAATATCGCAGCTCTCATCATCGTTAAAAGATATAGGGAGCAATATGATTAAACTTTTTGAAAGACGCACCCGCATCGCCGTAGACCGGGTCAAAAAGAAAAAAAGCCCTTTTATCTACAAAGCCTATAGCAAGAAACCAAAACATAGATGGCTTAGAAAGAGAAACGCGCAGGAACGCCGCTTCAAACGTGCCGGGCTTATTTGCATTTTGATTGCCTTTTGCTTCCTGACAAGCCTGATCTGGAACATTTTTTCAAACGGCTATTCAGCCTTTACCGAAGCGCAAATAAATCTGCCTGTAAATTTTCAGGCCAAACTGGTTGAGCGCGGCGCCTACAGAAAAATCGTACAGGACGGACTTCTCGAGTTATTTCCAACGGTTACAGACAGAAAAGAAAAAAGAGAACTCTTTGCATTAGTCAGCCGTAGCGCCCCGCACATCCTTGAAGACATAATCAAAGAAAACCCGGACGCTGTCGGCAGAAAAGCATTGGTCTGGATTCCCGCCTCCAGCGCCGTCAGCCTCTTTTACAAACAGCACCTATACGAACAAGCCAAGCGAAGCGGCAAAATATCTGAAGCGCAAGCCGCATGGGTCACAAAGCTGACAAGAGCGCAAAAAATGCGGCTCAAATTCAACGCCGCTTTCTTCAAAAACGGCGATTCAAGAGAAGCCGAACAAGCGGGCGTGTTGGCCAGTACGGTCGGCTCTTTCATGACCATCCTTGTGTGCATCGCCATGGCGCTGCCTTTGGGCGTCGCCACAGCCGTTTATCTGGAGGAATTTGCCCGCAAAAGCTGGTTCACGGATTTTATCGAGATCAACATCAACAACCTCGCCGCCGTGCCCTCTATCATCTTCGGCTTGCTCGGCCTGTCCGTATATCTAAACCTCTTTGGTCTGCCACGTTCCTCCTCTCTCGTCGGCGGTATGGTGCTGGCACTACTCATCCTGCCTGTCATTGTTATTGCCACGCGCAACGCCTTGCAAGCCGTTCCTCCCTCTATCCGCTACGCCGCGGCTGCGCTCGGCGCAACTCCGACACAAGTGGTCTTCCACCACACTTTAATTTATGCCCTGCCCGGCATCATGACCGGCGTGATATTAAGCATTGCCCGCGCATTCGGCGAGAGCGCACCGTTGCTGATGATCGGCATGGTCGCCTTCATCGCCGACGTCCCCAAAACATTAACGGACCCGGCAACAACGCTACCCGTGCAGGTTTATCTATGGGCCAACAACCCTGAACTCGGTTTCGTGGAAAAAACAGCAGCCGCCATCATGGTTCTGCTGATATTCATGGTGTTAATCAATTTACTGGCGATTTATATCCGTCGCCGCTTTGAAATCAAATGGTGAAAAACATGAGCAAAGAAAAAAAAATAAAAGACAACACACAATGCGGCCCCGGGAACATCCGCATGAAAACAAAAGACCTGAGTGTATTTTACAATAACGATCAGGCCTTGCATGATATAAATCTGGACATAGCCTGCAACAAAGTTACCGCCCTGATCGGCCCCTCCGGCTGCGGTAAATCAACATTCATGCGCTGCCTCAACCGTATGAATGATTACGTTGAAAACTGCCGCGTAACAGGCAAGGTCAAACTCGACGGCTTCAACATTTACAAAGATAACGTCGATACCATTTTGCTACGGCAAAAGGTCGGCATGGTTTTCCAAAAACCCAACCCCTTCCCAAAATCAATTTATGAAAATGTCGCCTACGGCCCCAAAATTCATCATTTGGTCAAAGGCAAAGATGAACTCGACGCACTGGTCGAAAAAACCCTCAAACGTGTCGGTCTTTGGGATGAAGTCGCCGACCGGCTCTCCACCCCCGGCACTTCACTATCGGGAGGACAGCAGCAACGTTTGTGCATCGCCCGGGCTATCGCAACCAAACCCGAAGTCGTTCTCATGGATGAGCCATGCTCTGCCCTTGATCCCATCGCTACGGCACGCATCGAAGACCTCATCGCGGAATTGGAGAAAAAATTCACCATCGTCATCATCACCCATTCCATGCAACAGGCGGAACGGGTTTCCAGCCACACCGCCTTCTTCCATATGGGCCACATCGTCGAATCCGGCGACACAGAAAAAATCTTCAACGATCCAGACGACCCGAAGACCAGAGATTATATCGGAGGAAAATTTGGTTAAAAAAGTACTGGTTCTTTGCACAGGAAATTCCTGTCGTTCAATCATGGCCGAATCCTTATTCAACCACCTCGACGGCAAAAAATACACCGCCGTCAGTGCCGGAAGTTTCCCGACTGGTAAAGTACATCCTAAATCTATCGAAACGCTTAAGCGCCATGATATTCCACCCGGAAGCCCGCGCAGCAAATCATGGGATGAGTTCTCCGGCCAAACATTCGACCTTATCATCACCGTATGCGATCAAGCCGCAAACGAAACATGCCCTATCTTCCCCGGCTCTGCAGAAAAGCTCCATTGGAGTACTCCGGATCCGGCCAAAGCAACAGGCAGCGAAGAAGAAATCAACGCCGCCTTTGATGAAGCCTTCCTGAGTCTGAAAACCAGAATAAAGGCTTTAACCAATGAATGAAGTAAAGCAATTCAGCCTCCCCCGGCGATTAACCGCAGAAGGGCTTGGCACCGCATTACTGCTCATGGCCATTGTCGGCTCCGGTATTATGGGGCAACAATTATCCGGCGGAAATACCGGGTTGGCGCTCCTTGCAAACACACTTTCCACCGGCGCGGCCCTCACCACCCTTATTCTGATTTTTGAAAAACTATCCGGCGCGCATTTTAACCCGGCAGTCAGCCTGTCCTTCGCCCTTCAACGCCGATTATCATGGAAAGATTTTAGCTTTTACACAGCAGCGCAAATAACAGGCGGAATATGCGGAACAATCACAGCCCACATCATGTTCAACCTCCCCTTGATCACAACGGCAACGCAAGCCCGTACAGGAAGCGGAATGTGGGTGGGCGAAATCATTGCGACTTTCGCACTGATAGCAACAATTATCGGCTGCCTCCGTACGCGTACCGAAGCCCTGCCTTACGCCGTAGGATTTATCATCATGGCCGGATACTGGTACACGCCCTCCACCTCCTTCGCCAATCCTGCCGTAACCCTTGCCCGCAGTTTAAGCGATACATTCGCAGGAATCAGCCCCGAACACGCCCCGGCCTTCATCGCTGCCCAAATCGTCGGCGCTATCCTTGCCACTTTAGTTTTTGTATGGCTCTACTCCACAAAATCAGAACTATTCCACACGCCCGGCCTGCACAACACCCAAGGCCGCAGGACTCAAAAACCCTAAACTCTTCGCAAGCGCAAATCCGGTAACACTTTCATTTCGGCGCGCACGAGTAAAAGCAACCCTTGCATTAATAAGCTCCTCGTCCGCATCCAGAATATCAAGCATCACGCGCTGCCCAAGCACAAACTCCTCACGCACACCCTGAAGCGCCGCCTGCGCCGCTTCAATCTCCCGCATTCTGATAAAACTTTCCGCCTGCGCCGCCTTATAAGATCGCCAATGACTGACAATCTCCTGCTGAATTTCGCGCCGTATTTCAGAAATTTCATATTCCCGCTGTTTAAAATTCCGCTTTGCCTCACGTATGCGCGAACGTGTTCCCCCGCCCCGATATAAGGCAAGCGTCATCCGCACGCCCACAGACTGTGTTTCCGATTCCTCCACAATACCCGGCTGAGGGTCGTATTGCTTGTTATATGAAGCAAAAGCGGCAACTTGCGGCAAAAGCTCACGAAACACCGCGTCACTATGATGCTTTGCCGCGTCATATTCATATTTTGCAATCAAAAGTTCCGGATTACGCTCCTCAGCCACCGCAACCATCTCCGCCATATCGCCGGAAAACTCAAAATCGTGTTGCGGCGCTTCCAAAATATAAGGCGGCCACACAGCCATAATATTTTGAAACGCTGCAAGACTGCGCGATAAATTATTATGCGCGTCAATACGCTGCGATTTCGCACGTTCCAGCCGCACGCGGGTTTGCAAAATATCTGTAACAGTCGCCGATCCGAGCTTTTCTCGCTCTCTAACCGCATAATAATCCTGCAATAAGATATGTTCGCTTTGCCTACGCAACTCAAACAAGTCCTGATCGCGCAAAACGTCCATATAACTGGTTGCCGCATCAAGAAAAAGCGACTGCACAGCACCGCTTAAAACAGCCTCACCCGCACGGATTAAATCATGCGCACGCGCCGTTTCAGCAAAGGTGCGTCCACCCCGCCAAAGCGGCTGATCAAGACTAAGCGTCAAATCTTTAGTCGTTGCCCCGTCACCTGCACCAAAATTGCTGCTCTCCACCTTAGTGGAAAAAATACCGGCCTCCGCATCGAGACTCGGCAACCACCCTGCACGTGCCTGCGGATACAATTCCTGCACCGCTTTTAGCTCCTCCCGCGCCGCCTGCAAAGTCGGATGGCCCTCATAAACACGAATGAAAACATCCTCAAGCCCTATATATTCTTCCCCGTCTACCGCATAAACACGGCCCGTAAACATAAAAAATGCAAAAAATAAAACGCTAATAGAAAAAAGGAAAAGGCGCATGGAGGTCTTATGCCTTAAAAAAACAAACGAAAAATCTAAAATATATGAGTCTGAAATAACACACCATTATACCTTTTTTCAAAAAAACACGAACACGAAATACAAACGTATGGTTGCACACCCATCAAGGGCGTTAAACACAAACGATAGCATCTGCATTAAACATATACCCCACTCCGCGCACAGTTTTAATAATCTGGGGATCACCTGCATCATCACCGATTTTCTTACGAATACGGGTAATTTTCACATCAATAGCGCGCGGTGTCGGTATATAGTTTTTCTCGCCTATAGCTTCACACAATTCACTACGCTGAATAGCACGTCCGGCATTGGCAATAAGGAAATCGAGCAATTGGAACTCGCGGGAAGTCAAGTCGCCCGTCACACCGCTTTGATCCACAATCTGAAACTTCTCACGCTCCAGCACCCAGCCCGCAAACCGAACCCTGTTGGTATTTTGCAGCGCGTTTTCATTCGAGGGAATATTGCAATATCGCCTTAAATTCGCCCTGATCCGCGCGATCAACTCATCCACATCAAAAGGTTTGTCAACATAATCATCCGCTCCGGTTTCAAACCCGCAAATACGTTTAAACGCATTATGCTCACCGCTAACAATAATAAGCGGCACATCTGTACGAGAACGAATTTCCTCAATAAAGTCCAGCCCGCTCCCATCCGGCAACCGTAAATCAAGCAATATAAGATCAACCCTGTGATGATCTAGAATTTCAAGCATTCTCCTGCCAAGCGCAGCCTCAAGAACAACAAAATCTTCACCCTCAAGGCTTTCCCTAAGCATCTGGCGTTGCATTTTATCATCCTCAACAAGAAGCAGCGTGTTCATAGAAACCTCAACGGTTTTTCGAAACAAAAATGAAACATTTAATCATAATACTGAAACATAAAATTCACGATCGAACAACCTCAGGTTGCTACTATAAATACTACAACAGCGAGGCTAAATAAATATTTTTAAGGGGATTCCAACTATGGTCGTTAAAAATCAGGATATAAAAACGGAATATGTAACAAACATACAATTCGACACGCTCGAAACTCCGCTTGTTATCCCCACGGGAAAATTGGATGCCGATCAATATTCCGCAGATGATCTCGACGGCGTAACCGAAAGCGTTTTCGGATCTGGAAATCTTGCCTATGGTGCCTTACAAGCCTCTCAGACAGATGAAATGCTTAATGTTCAAGATTCAAAAATCAGCGATGAAAAAGCAGACATAAACACCGACAGACCGGTTGAATACAATAATGATGTAAATTTCGGACAAACAAACGACGGTAACTTTGCAAACTCTACGGTCGGCTCGCTAAGCGCCTCACAGCTTTCCTCAGGCGCAGGCGCTTTCCAGCCCAAAGGCTCCGGGTTAACCCTTGAAGACGGGCTGGGTATCAAAAACGCATCCGGCTTAAAAACCGCCGCTACTCAAGCAATCACTAACAGCCCGAGCGTACAAAAAAGCAATGACGGCGGTAACATAGACAATAGTAGTAGCAATAGCGTTACGAACGACAATAGCCAGACCATCAATATTACCGAAGAAAACCTAACTGAAATTATCAATCAGGAAATTACCGAAATTGGCGATATTATCAACAACCTGACAACACAAATCACAGAGATCACAGACATTTTAGGCGATACCGTCAACAACCTCGATTTAACGCAAATAACCGAAATCACGGAAAGCCTGACACAAAACATAACGAACACACTGACTGAAATTACCGGAACAACCGAAAACGTAGCCAATATTATCAATGATGTTCTGGATGGTGGAGAGATATCTCTCGATCTGGATCTCGATATACTCGATGCGCTCGGCAGCACTTCAGGCATAACTATAAGCGACAGCATAGAAGGAAATATCAATATTTCTGCTGTTACTGACAACATAGCTGATATCGTAAACGATCTAAGCGGCCTAAACCCGGCGATAACACCTGATTCCGCTGTAAATATAGGGTTTGACCTGCTCAATAACAGCGATGGTGCAGATGGAAACGATATCAACATCTCCGGACTTGAGACGCCCGATATCGCGCTTGACCCGGTTGAAGACATCGTCGGAGATATCAACATCGACGTAAACCTCCCGACAGAACTCGCCGATATAGACACTCTGGAAAACGCCGCCGATGAAACCCTCTCCGGCATGAATAATCTAGACTTAGCCAATACAGAAGAAATTCTGGACACACTTGGCGAACAAAACATAGATGGTGCTCTAGATGCCGTTGCAAACGAGTTTGAAGTCAACGAAATTTTTGACCTCTCGATTGACGAAGCCACAGAAATCACCACAAACACAACCTCAAATCTGACAAATGATCTCGGCAATTTTGATAATCTCGACACCTCCAGCAACACCATAGAGGAAATCATCGCTGATATCGCTGATTCGGATATAGACGGCGTACTCAGCCTGTTAAACAGCGACAACCCGGACAACAGCAATGAAACCGGATCCACAGACAATGAAACAAACTGGACGGAAAGCACAATCGACGAAAGCGGACTGTTTGACGACCTCACAGGAGGTTTAAGCGGAGACGCAGATATTCTGCCATATCCAAGCGGTACAGTCGCAGAAGGGTTAGGCGCTTTGAACGTCGAGCCTGAACTCGACTCAGGATCATTAGGAGGCCTTTTCGGATAAAAACATGAAAACACACGGGTTGGGGAATACCGCAAAGAAACCTCTTTGCGGAAACGAAAATTTTGAAAAACAAACAAAATTTCCGCAAAAGCGGAAAAAACAAAAGGACGTATTAAAACCGGAAGGGTTTCGACAAAACATATACTCCCTTTTAATATGCACACTTGCCATTAACATACTGTCCCTCGGTTTACCGGTCATGACCTTACAGGTTTATGACCGCATTCTTCCCAACCCGGGAACAGGCACACTCCCTGTGTTAATCACGGGAGTGTGCCTCGCCGTTTTTCTGGAAGCCCTCCTTCGCCTGTCCCGCGCCTATGTCATAGGCCGCGCCGGAGCTGCATACGAACACCGCACAGCATGCAACGCCATGGCAACGGTTCTGGGCGCAGATTTATCCCGAATGAACACATACGGCGTAGGCGAACATCTGCACCACATGGCCTCAATCGGCAAACTCAAGGATTTTTACAACGGCTACGCCCTGACCATACTGGCCGAATTGGCCTTCGTTCCTTTATTCTTCGCTTTGATAATATATATCAGCGGCCCCCTATCCTGTGTTCCTGCGAGCATTTTATGCCTGTTTATCCTCACAGCCCTATGGAAAGGTTACCGCCTGCGTTACGCTCTAAAAAGTCGCGAGCGCGCCGACGACATTCGTTTCAACTTCCTTATTGAATCGCTCGAAGGCGTTCATACGCTTAAAGCCTTTGCCTTGGAAAAATTTTTCGAGCGCCGCTATGAACGGCTGGAAGAAAACTCCTGCCGGGAAAACTTCAGCGTAACGCAGGAAACCGCACGAACCTTCAACACCGGAGCCATTTTCTCCCATATCATGGTCACAAGCGTAATAAGCGCCGGAGCCTGGTTTGTCCTGCAAGGACATCTAAGCACCGGCGGATTAATCGCCACACTCCTGCTCTCTGGACGCGTTATGCAGCCGGTTCAAAAAACTCTGACACTATGGGCCAGATATCAAAACTATATTTTGGCACGCAAACATCTCGAAGAACTGTTCGCAACCCCGCAACAAAAAATTATCACCCGTGAAGATGTCATTGATCACATGCCTGACGGGCGGTTAAGCATCTACGACCTGTCTTTTAAGTATAAAAATGAAGACAAACCGGTCTTCGCAAACCTCAGCCTGAAGCTGGAACGTGGAGACAACATCCTCATCTCCGGAGCCCACGGTTGCGGCAAAACAACGCTTCTGAACCTCATCGCCGGCATATTTCCCCCGACCAGCGGAGAAATTCATATCGACGGTGAAAACATCAATACATACGAACCCGAAGAACTCGTAAACCATGTCGGCTACATCCGCACACGCACACTGATTTTTCGAGGCACAATCCGCGATAACATTACCTGCTTCGGACAAACGGATGAAAACACGGCCAAGGAAGTCGCAGCCCTCCTGAATGTCGATAAAGACGTCGCACAACTTCCCGGCGGTTTTGATACGTTCCTGAGCGGCAACAATACGGATTCCATCCCGCCGGGATTAAAACAACGCATCGCGATAGTACGCGTTCTTGCCACAAAACCGCGCCTGATCCTGTTCGACAATGCCGACCGTTCACTGGACAAGGAAGGCTACGCAATGATCTACAGCCTCCTGGCCCGGTTAAAAGGCAAAGCCTCAATGATCCTCGTCTCCGACGACCGCAACATCCGCAGCCTCGCCGAGCGGCATTACACCCTCACCCGGGAGGGGCTGGTTGAAAACGAAAACCTATTAAACAAAGGCAATGTCCGCCCTTATAAGGAATTACGATTATGATCCCCCAAAAGCAGAAACAGATACAACCAACCGACCCGACAAAAACCTTTGAACGTTTTGCCGACAGCCAGCCGGTTATCAGCATGCTCTCAATGCTTGCAGAAACGGGGCGAAAAAACTTCAACGAAAACGGCTCATGGGAAGTATGCCTGTGCGCACTTATTCTGAAACTCAAACCCGGATGCAAAGTCCAGCATATTCTGGAAGCACTCCCCTATGATACCTTGCCTATGGATGAAGCCGACTTTCTAAACACCATGGCACATCTGGGTTATTACTGCCGCCCGGCAGATTCCGCACTGGAAAATATAGACGAAAGACTTCTCCCCGGCGTCTTCATCCCCAGACAGGGAAAACCATGCATCGTTCTCTCACGTGACAAAAACGGCGAACTGCAATTCTACGATCCCGTTTCAAAACTGGTCAGCAACGTGCCATCCTCTTTCGACAAAGCCGGAAAAGTCTGGTTCTTCCAGAAATACGATGAAAACAGGGTCGCAACTTCAAAATTTATGCGCAAAGGCAGCGGTCACAGCTGGTTCAAAGCCCTAATGGGCCGCTTTAAAGGCACCTTTGCACAGATCATAACCGCCGGACTCATCCTGAATTTCATCGCACTCGCCACGCCGCTGTTCATCATGTTGGTTTACGACCGGGTAATTGCTGCCAACTCACCGGGTACATTACCCATGCTGGCCCTCGGCGCTTTTATTGCCATCGGGTTTGAATGGAAACTCCGCAACATCCGCTCTACAGGTCTGTCTTGGTTAGCCGGAAGGCTTGATAACATCGTCGGCAACAAAATTTTCGCTCACCTCATTGGCCTCTCCCCAAACATGATAGAAAGAGCATCGGTCGCCGCACAAATCGCCCGCATCAAAACTTTTGAATCCGTACGCGACTTCTTCAGCGGGTCCGTTTTCCTTTCTTTACTCGAAGCCCCCTTCGTTTTCCTGTCCATCGCCGCCGTTGCCCTCATCGCCGGAAAACTGGTTTTCGTCCCCCTTTTCATGGTTCTCGGCTACACCGCGCTATTTATGTTCATCCGACATAAAATTAAAATATCCATCCGCCTTGCCGCAAAAGCCAGCTCCGCACGACAGCAATTCACCATCGAAACCTTTGAAAAACTTGAAGGTTTGCGCGGTCACGGTCTGCACAAAAAGTGGCAAGAAAAGTTTCGCCACCTCTCTGGCCGGGAAATGATGGCCCATTTCCGGCTGGGATGGTTGGGCATGGTCGCCGAAACCTTCGCTCACACGCTCACAGTCACCGCCGCCGTCATAACAATCGGTTTCGGCGTGCATATGATCTGGAACGGATCCATAAGCACCGGCGCGCTGGTTGCAACCATGATCCTGGTTTGGCGCATCCTTACCCCGTTTTATTCAATCTGCACAATGATCCCGCGACTGGAACAACTGCGCAACTCAATTCAACAGGTCAACGACCTCATGGATATCGAAACGGAAACCGAAGAAGCCAAAAGCTATTCCCGCCTTCCCGCGCTCAAAGGAGAAATCTCGTTCCACAACGTCGCTTTCCGCTATAACGACGATGCCGACGCAATTTTCGAAAACCTCTCATTTGAAGCCCGACCCGGCGATTTTATCATCATTACAGGTAGTAACGGCACAGGAAAAGCCACAGTCCTGAAGCTCATCAAATCCCTGCACCGCGCCACCCACGGAACAGTGCGCATAGACGGATTCGATATCCGCCAACTCGACGCCCCGGACCTACGCCGCCAAATAGCATACGTCCCCAAACAGCCCCATTTCTTCAACGGTAGCGTCATCGAAAATATGAGATTAAGCAACCCCATGGCGAGTGAAGAGGATGTCATAAAGGCCTTAGAACTGGCCGATGCCTGGGACGATATCAAAAAACTCCCGCAAAAACTCGATACTGTCATCGGCTCGTACGGCAAAACCAAACTCACATCCAGTCTGGCAACACGGCTCTCATTAGCACGCGCTTACCTGCACCCGGCCTCAATTTTGCTGATTGACGAGTTGCCAAACGCACTGCTCTCCGGAAAAACAGGACAAAACCTGAAAGAATATCTGATCCGCGCCAAAGGAAAACGCACCATTTTACTATGCGCCTATCGAGAAGACTTCATGAGATTGGCCGATACGATTGTATGGTTACGTGGTTTACAGGCCCCGATTACCGGTTCAACGGATATACTATTTGACATGATGAATACGGCACAAAAAGTCGCATAAGCATAAGGAGAAAGATGCAATGACGGCAAAAAACCCAAAACGTGAAAAACAAACACGCTACCTCTCTCAGGCCATACAGCTTGAAGAAGCGGTAAACCCGCATATCATCCGCGCAACAATGGTTATGGTATCCCTCGCCCTGCTTGCCTTTATCGTCTGGGCAAGCTTTACAAACATCAATGAAATCGCCCGCACGCCCGGTGAAGTCATCCCCCACGGCTACCAGCAAACAGTCCAACACCTCGAAGGTGGCATCATCAAAAACATTAACGTTCAGGAGGGAGATATCGTCAAATCCGGGCAAATCCTTGTCACAATAGACGAAACCATCATAAAAAAAGACCTCCAGCGAGCAAAAAGCAAACAACTCTCGCTAGAAAAACAGGCAGAGCGCCTACGCGCTTTTATCGAAAACCGCGAACCAGACTTCACAAAACTAAACGGCGCAACCGAAAGCATGATCGCCGACCAGAAATTGTTTTTCGAAAGCATGCGCAACGCAAGAAAAGAGGAAGAAGATGTAATTCGCGACCAGATCACCCAAAAAAAACAATCCATACATGCCCTCAAAACCGATCTCGCCACAGCCGAAAGCAACTACAAAATTGCACAAGACATGCACAGCAGACGTAAACAACTCAATAAAAAGGGCTACGCCTCCGACATGCAGCTTCTCGACGATGAACGCAACGTCAATCAAGCCAAAGGAGAAATCGCACGGCTTAAAAACCAAATTCTGGTCGCTCAAAGCGAAATCAAAGAGTTTAAAACAAGGTTAGCCTCACTCTCCGCAAGCCACCGCGACAACGCCAATGAAAAACTCGACCAAATCCTTGCGGAAAAAGAACAAAACACCGAACTCATCCACAAACTGGAAAAACGCATAGAGCGCCTGCAAATTCGCGCCCCCACGCAAGGGATGGTCAAAGGCATCAACGTCAACACCATCGGTGCGATAATCCAGCCCGGCTTCACAATCATGGAAATTGTGCCTTTAGGCAAACGCCTCGAAGTAACCGTTAAAATATCCCCTCAGGATATAGGCCACCTGAAACCCGGACAGTCCGTACAAATCAAATTCAGCAGCTTTGATTTTTCGCGTTACGGCTCCGTGAAAGGCACACTGGATCAAATTTCCGCATCCACATTCGGAGGAGAAAACGGCGAACGCTATTATCAGGGACGGGTTTTACTCAACAAAAACTACGTCGGCAACAACCCCGAAAACATCGTCATGCCGGGCATGACCGTCATGGCGGATATCATTACGGGTAAAAAAACCATCCTCCAATACATGCTCAAACCCATTCACATTTCCCTTAAAACAGCCTTCACAGAAAGATAAATCCATGGCAGCCGACGCAAGAATTAATGATTCCCTGCTGGAAAAAGATAGCCCGATAAATGTTCTCGCCGTCGACGACGACGATTTGTCCATGGAGTTTCTAAAAATGCAGATCGACGAACTCGGGCACAACACACTAAGCGCGACCAACGGGCGTGAGGCCTTAAGCATTCTCGAAACCGAACACAATAAAATAGATGTCGTTTTAATGGATAGGATCATGCCCGTCATGGACGGCTTAAGCGCCGTCAAACGCATAAAAGACCGCCCCCTCCTGCGAAACATTCCCATCATCATGGTCACAGGTGCCGACAGTGTAGAAGAAATGAGAGAAGGTCTTGATGCAGGAGTATTTTATTATCTTACCAAACCGGTCAAAGAAGAAATGCTGCGCTCCGTTCTCGAAGCAGCCGTTCGCGAAGCCAAACAAACCAAAACTTTAGCCCGTGAACTCAGCAAACACCATACAAGCTTCAACCTCATCGAAACGGCAAAATTTAATTTTCGCACACTCACCGAAGCCAGAAGCCTCGCGGCTTTTATCGCTAACTGCTTTCCAGATCCGGAACGTGCCGTATCGGGGCTGGGGGAGCTTCTGATTAACGCGATCGAACACGGCAATCTTGCAATAGGCTACGACCGCAAAACACAACTGGTAGAAGATGGCACATGGGAAAGTGAAATCAATCGCCTGCAAAAATTGCCTGAACACGAGCACAAATTCGCCACCGCAACAGTAGCTCACAAAATTGACGGAACCTATGTCGTCATTGAGGATCAGGGCCGGGGGTTTGAATGGAAAAACTTTCTACAAATAGACCCCGCCCGCGCCGGGCACAACCACGGACGCGGCATCGCTCAGGCAAACACTATGAGCTTCGATAAACTCACTTACAACCAGTCAGGCAATCAGGCTGTCGCCTTCGTTGGAATAAATAAACAACTGGAATGGTAACAAAAAACATATGAAAATATCAACTCTCACAAAAGTAACAAGTTTTATCTGCATCATTATAAGCATCCTGACATTAACAATGCTTATCATGATGTACGGCGCCATCATGGAAGAACGCCACTACACGAAAAGACAGGCCGAATTCCGCCAACTCGGTCAGCATTTTGCAAACGCAAGCGACCTTCTAACGCACGAAGCACAGCGTTACACAGTTTTTGGAAACGCTATCCACTACGACGTCTATTGGAAAGAAGTCAACGAAACCCGAACCAGAGATAAAGTCATAGAGCGGCTAAAAGAGATGAGCGCGCCGCCTGAAGAACTGGCGCTCATTGAAAAAGCCAAAACCAACTCTGACGCTCTAGTCGAGATTGAAAAAGAAGCCATGACCGCCGTACAAAACGGCGATCTGGAACGTGCCCGTACTTTGATGTTCGGCGAACAATATGATGAAAAGAAAAAAATCATCATGACCCCCATCGAAGATTTCCAAAAAACCATGAATATCCGCGCCGCCCGCGAGACATACAGCGCACAGGAAAAAGCCAACACCCTCCTATACGCAACAAAAACCATTGCCGTCCTGTATGTCATCTATATCTTCTGGCTACTCTATTTCGTCATTACAAATAAAATCTGCAAACCGCTCGTAACAATGGCAAACGCGATGGAGGAAATCGCCAAAGGCAATTCCACAGTTGAAATCCCTTACACCGAAAAGAAAAACGAAATCGGACAACTCGCCATAGCCGCCAAAAAATTCAAACAGGCTTTACATGAAAAACAAAAACTAGCCGCAGAACTGCAACAACACAAAGACACGCTCGAACAACAAATTTTCAAAAGAACAGAAGAGCTCAGAATCAAAAATATTGAACTTGAAGAAAAAACACGCCTTGCAGAATCCGCAAACCAGATAAAATCCGATTTTCTCGCCATGATGAGCCATGAAATCCGCACACCGATGAACGGCATTTTGGGCATGGCCGAACTGATACAGGGCGCCCACCCTTCATCGCAGATAGAAGGATACACGCGCACAATCATTAATTCCGGCGAATCCCTGCTAAACATTATCAACGACATCCTGGACTTCTCCAAAATTGAAGCGGGAAAACTTGAAATAGACCCTATGCCCGTAGACATGGTGGACATTGTCGAAGACATCGCCAGACTACACGCGGTCAAAGCGCGTGATGCAGCCCTTGAACTGGTTGTACGATACGTCCCCGGTTCCGAGCAGTTTATCTACGCCGATCCCCTGCGCATGCGGCAAATATTGGAAAACCTCGTCAGTAATGCGATTAAATTCACAGACCGGGGTCATATCACCATCACCGTTGAAGAAAATAAAAACGCCAATCTTCCTGAAGATAAAACCAAGCTGAAATTCTCAGTCAGCGACACCGGCGTGGGCCTGTCCGAAGAAGCCCAAATACGTATTTTTGAAAAATTCTCACAGGCAGACACAAGCACAACCCGCAACTACGGCGGCACCGGTCTGGGACTGTCCATTTGCCAGCGTCTCGTTGAACTCATGCACGGAAAAATTGGCGTCACCAGCGCGGAGGGCGAAGGCGCCACCTTCTGGTTCGAAATTGAATTCACCCGCAACAGGCAGGAAAACCACATCCTGCCAATACCACCATCTCTAAGCGGTATAAAAGTACTGATCGTCGACGATTTACCGGTCATCCGGCAATTAGTCACAGAGCAATTGACAGGAGCAGGCATGCATTGCGTCACAGCCGCCACCGGTGAAGACACCTTAAAAATCATGGAAGACGCCTGCCAAACAAAAGACCCGTTTCAAATCGCAATCATCGACTATCTTATGCCCGGCATGAACGGAGAAATGCTCGCAGCAGCGATCAAAGACCACGAGACTCTGAAAGACACATGCCTGATCATGCTCACCGCAGCAGGAAACCCGCTGGCCGATGATACTTTTGCAGAAAAAGGATTCTCCGCATATATAGCCAAACCCGTAGAGCATAAAGCCCTGATAAAAAGCCTCGCAATTGTCTGGAGCAAATATAAAGAAGGACACAAAGACGTACTCATCCACCTTGATACAAACGCTTTAAGCCGCGATAACGCTGCCGAAGACGGCATCAAAATACCGCACGCGAAAATTCTCGTTGCAGAAGACAATCTCGTAAACCAGATTTTCATTAAGGAAATTCTCGAAGAAACGCAATGCGACTACACAGTCGTCCCCAACGGACAAGAAGCATTAAATATCGTACAAAAACAAACTTTCGATCTAATCCTCATGGACTGCCTCATGCCTGTTATGGACGGCTTCGAAGCCACGATCGAAATTTGCAAGCTTAAAAATAACGGTACACTCCCCGAAAACTTGCCAATTATTGCGCTCACAGCCAACGCCATGAAAGGCGACCGGGAAAAATGCCTGAACGCAGGCATGAACGATTACCTCTCAAAGCCTGTCCGCAGAAAAGAACTGAAAGAAACTATCTGTAAATGGATGGTCGACAAAAAAGTAAAGACCGGCAAGCGCGAAGATAATGAAAAATCGCCGCCGCCCCCACAATCGGACAAAATGCTGGTCACAAACATCCTCGATATAGAAGGGGTTGAAAGCGCAAAAAATATTCTCAAAAACAAATACGATGCCATGGTTGAGGTCTATCTGACAAATTGCCGGGAACACATAGATGAAATCACAAAAGCCGTTGAGCAAAACGACATTGAATCGATCATCCGCCCCGCGCACACACTCAAATCCACCAGCAAACAAATGGGCGCTCTCAAAATATCCGATCTTGCCAAAGCAATTGAACAAACTGCCAAAACGTTAAACACGCAAGATAACGAAAACAGCGACAACCTCCAAAAAGTTACCGGATTAATAGAAAATCTCTCCGCCGCCTTATCCCAAACGCGGCGCGCATTTGAACAAATGGCGGCTTAACAACACAAATAAGGAGAAACAAACCATGATTGTCATTGCCTCAAAAACCGAAATACGGCTCCGGGACGATCTACGAAAATGCGCGAAACTAAAACCAAACCAGCGCTGCTTCTTTTTGGAATTCTCCCGCACAGACATTCCAAAAGGCCCGCTTTTCGAAACCTTTCTGCGTCAACTGGAAGAAGTCACTAACGCCTATATGGCAAAAGTCTACCTTTGCCGGGACAAGGACATTCTCATCATAATGGAAGGTTTCATGCAGCGCCAGTTCCACGGGTTTATACAAAAACTGGCCGAGGAACTGAAAACAGACGATCTCACAGAAATCATAAATATTTTCGAAATAGGAAAAAACTGGGATGAGCTCGAAGCCCTCTATACAAAAAAAATAAACGCCATAAACCAACTTGAAGAAGAACAACGGGAAGAAAAAAGAAAAAACACCGCAGAACAAACCACACTAGAGGTACTCTCGAAAATCAACCCAGATCAGGTCGCCAATATTACCCAGCGTCGTGACAAACGTACTCGCCCTCTGGTGATGATCGCGGATGACGACCAACTCTCCAGAACTCTCGCCGGAAACGTTCTACGCGGCGATTACGACATGGCTTTCGCAAAAAACGGAAGCGAAGCCCTTCAGGAGTTCGTCGCTGCGGCGCCCGACATCCTCTTCCTCGATATCGGCATGCCCGATATCGGCGGCCATGAAGTTCTCGAATGCCTGTTCCAGATTAACCCGGAAGCCTACATCATCATGTTTTCCGGACGTAAAGACAAAACAACCATAATGAAATCGCTGGAAATAGGCGCACAAGGCTTTCTCGGCAAGCCTTTCACACGCGAACAGCTCTACACCCACGTTCAAAACTCTCCCTTCGTCCAAAACAAGCAAAACACGGCGGCATAATGGAAACGCTCTGGCTTCCTCTCCTTGGCATGGCTTCGCTTTTTATCCTGACAGAAATTGCGCTATATCTGCGCCGCTCGGGAAAGTTTAACGAAGCTCAAAAGCTCCTCCTGCGCACAAAACGCGAGGCGCAGGAAATCGCACAACTCCCCCTGAACAACCCATACCCTCTGATACAGATCAATAAAAAAGGCGACATCCTGTTCGCAAATTCTGCCGCTCTGCGAACCTTCCCGGAAATCGAACCGCATGGAACTGCTCACCCGGTCCTAAAAGGCATCACTGAACATAAAACCCGTGAAATTTTTTACCAGAACAAAACCTACCACCAAAGCGTTACAGCCACACAGATAGACGATAAGGAAACCTACATCGTATATTTCTACGACATCACCGCACAAAAAGAATACGAACGCCAGCTTGAAACAGCCTGCAAGGAGACAGAAGAAGCCCGCATCTGCGCGGAAAAAGCCAAAGAAGCCCGCGGCGAATTTCTCGCAAATATGAGCCACGAACTGCGCACCCCCATGAACGGAATCATCGGCTTGTCCGGTATTCTTGCAGACATGCAGTTACAAGGCGAAAAACGCGAACTCGTCGAAGCCATTAGCAGCTCGGCATCCAGCCTCCTCATACTGCTCAACGATATTCTTGATTTCTCCAAAATCGAAGCGGGCGAACTGACAATGGAATCCATCCCCTTTGACCTGCGCAAAACAATCCGGCAAATCGAAAACCTTCAAAAACCCGTTGCAGCGCAAAAAAACCTCCTCCTGCAAAGCCATATTGCCGAAAATGTTCCCCCTTACATCATTGGCGACCCGGCACGTCTTCAACAAATTCTGAATAATCTGGTAAACAACGCCCTGAAATTCACTGAAAAAGGTTCCGTAACACTCTCCGTTGACGGGAAAGAAGACGAGCAAAACCGTTTTATAACCCGCATCACCATTACCGACACCGGAATCGGCATCCCAAAAAACAAGCAAGCAGATGTCTTCGCCAAATTCCAGCAAGCCGACACCTCCACCGCACGCAAATATGGCGGAACAGGACTCGGATTGGCCATCACCAAGAACCTCACCGAACTGATGGGCGCAACCATTGAACTCGAAAGTCAGGAAAACGTAGGCTCAACATTTACAATCACCCTTCCTGCGCAAGTTGCCAGTGTCCAAGGCGGCACACCCCAAAGAACAGCAAGCGAAACACCGGGGGGAATCAACACAAAAACAAAACTTATGATCGTAGACGACCACCCGATCAACCTGCTCTTCATGCGCAAAGCCCTCAAAAAACTCGGTTTTGAAAACTTTAAGGAAGCCTCAAGCGGACGACAGGCATTGGAAATCTTTCAACAAAACCCCTGCGGCATGATCCTCATGGACTGCCAGATGCCCGAAATGGACGGATTCGAAACCGCTGCGGCAATACGCAAAACAGAGCCACTGCAAAACAGGCCGGTCATCATTGCCGTAACCGCCAACGCCATGAAAGAAGCCGAAGAACAATGCATAAAAGCAGGTATGGATGATTACATCAGCAAACCCGTAGATAGAGAAAAGCTCAAGACTTTACTGCAAAAATGGCTGCCCGGCGATGATAATACAATACCGGAAGAAACCGGAAAAAGGCAAAACTATATGAATAACGAAAAAGAAAACACAAAAATTTTTGACTGGCAGCGCCTCCACGAGTTTACCGAAGGCGATAAAGATGCGGAAAACGAAATCATTCGCATCTTTATTGAAAACATGCAAGTCGATCTGAACCATTTACAAAAAAGCTTCAACGATGAAAATTACGAGGAATGGGACAACTGGGCACATAAACTCTACGGAGCATGCTCACATATCGGCGCCCGCGCACTGGCCGAAATTTGCGACAAAGCACAAACACTTTTCCCCGAAAAAACAGAAAAAATACCCGAAATGCACAAAGCCATCCTTACAGAATACGAACATGTCCACAAAGCGTTAAACGCCAAGAAAGCCGCCTGAAAAGCCCTGCACGCTCGGCACATGCCCGCGCTTGATCACGGCTAAGATACTGACTGGTTCCCGGGAAGAGGCAAGCTCTGCGCGAAAAGGGCATTCAGCAGTGCATTCCGTCCAAGAAAAACCGTATAAAATACCAATTTTGTATGACAACACTCTGCATAAACCACTATTTTCGGAAGTTTACACACACACAAATCAACAGCACATCGCACAGTTTTCCAGCTACAAAACGCTTCACCAAACAACATTGTTTGCTCCGGTTAAGGTCTATACTCATATCAACACCAGTAACTTTTTTCAGTTATCTGGGACAGACCTCCTTTTTATTTATTTTTTATTTTGTAATTTCATAGCTAACATCAGCAAAAAAACGCAACGCTACCAAGCCCCACCAAACTAAAACTAACCCAATAATATATTCTTTAACTACGTACATTAACATTAACGGAAGAAACACAAAATAACCTAAAATTTCGTCCTGATATACATCATCACTTATATAAGCAGCATCACTTATATAAGCAGCTAAATATAGCCAAGCTCATATAAATTGATTATATTGTAAGGATGACGTATTCATCCGATTTTCGCCGTAAAGTCTTATCTGTCCGCGAGAAGGAAGGCCTTACAATTGCGCAGGTAGCGACGCGTTTTTGTGTAGGAGTTGCCAGTGTAACACGCTGGATTAAAACACCAGATCCGAAGCTTACCCGTCACAAACCCGCCACAAAGATAGATATGGACGCTTTGGCGCATGACGTTTTGGATTACCCGGATGCCTATCAATACGAGCGGGCGCGCAGACTGGGGGTCAGCGAAAAGGCATTGGACATGCTTTGCGACGCATGGGGGTTTCTTATAAAAAAGTCTGAAGCATCCGAAGGCAGACGACGGCGCACGGCGCTCCTTCCAGGCACTCATCGCGTTGTATAAACATCAGAATCGAACGCTCGTTTATATTGATGAAAGCGGGTTTGCCCACGACATGCCCCGCACACACGGCTATGCGCCGATTGGGCAGCGTTGCACCGGCACACAAGATTGGCATGCCAAAGGCCGGACAAATGCAATAGGGGCTCTGATTGGGAAAACCCTGCTGACAGTGGGGCTGTTTACCGCCAACATCACGGCAGACATCTTTACCGCATGGGTGAAGCAGGATTTATTATCCAAACTGCCGCCTAAAGCCGTGATCGTCATGGACAACGCCACCTTCCACAAACGGCAGGATACACAAGACCTTATTCAAAATGCGGGCCATAGCTTGCTTTTCCTGCCCCCTTACAGCCCCGATCTTAATCCCATTGAACAAAAATGGGTCCATACTAAAGCCGTAAGAAAACAGCTTATGTGCTCCATACACGACCTCTTCAAAATTGAATCATTTTATGTGACGTAGGCTATATAATAGCGCTCCCGGCAATACAATCAAAAAAATTATAAAAAGTGGAATCAAGGCTGCAACAATATAACCAACTGCACTGATCTTATTTTTCTCACTCATTCATCATTTATAGCAGATGTGAACATAAAAAAAACCGCCCAAACGGACGGTTGTAAAACTTCGTAAAACAGGTTTGAAAAGATCAAATAGACTTTAAAGATCTGGCAGCGAACTACTCTCCCGCGCCTTAAGACGAAGTACCATCGTCGCTAAGAGGTTTCACGGCCCAGTTCGGGATGGGATGGGGTGTTTCACTCTCGCTATAACCACCAGATCATTAAAACCTACTTGATCGAAATTGATGAAATAACATCCTTGTCTGTAAAACCAAGCAATCACTCATAATCACAACAGCGAACTTACCGCTGCGCGTACCGCGTTGGCCACGAAGCAAAACGACGTTTTGTCTGCTTTTGATTTGCCTTGCTTTTACTGGATCAAATCAAGCCAATCGGGCAATTAGTACCGGTCAACTGAACGCATTGCTGCGCGTACATCTCCGGCCTATCGACGTGGTGGTCTTCCACGGCCCTCAAGGGAGACCTAGTTTTGAAGGGGGCTTCCCGCTTAGATGCCTTCAGCGGTTATCCTGTCCGCTCATAGCTACCCAGCACTGCCGTTGGCACGACAACTGGTCCACCAGTGGAGCGTTCACCCCGGTCCTCTCGTACTAGGGGCAAGTCTTCTCAAGTCTCCTACACCCACGGCAGATAGGGACCGAACTGTCTCACGACGTTCTAAACCCAGCTCACGTACCTCTTTAAATGGCGAACAGCCATACCCTTGGGACCTGCTCCAGCCCCAGGATGAGATGAGCCGACATCGAGGTGCCAAACGATGCCGTCGATATGGACTCTTGGGCATCATCAGCCTGTTATCCCCAGCGTACCTTTTATCCGTTGAGCGATGGCCCTCCCACTTGGGACCACCGGATCACTATGGCCGTCTTTCGACTCTGCTCGACCTGTCAGTCTCGCAGTCAGGCTGGCTTCTGCCATTGCACTCAACGAGCGATTTCCGACCGCTCTGAGCCAACCATCGCGCGCCTCCGTTACTCTTTGGGAGGCGACCGCCCCAGTCAAACTACCCACCACGCAGGGTCCCGGACCCGGATAACGGGCCGCGGTTAGACATCAAGAGTGCGAAGGGTGGTATCTCAAGGGAGGCTCCACGAGAACTGGCGTTCCCGCTTCAAAGCCTACCACCTATCCTGCACATCACAATCCTGATGCCAGTGCGAAGCTATAGTAAAGGTGCATGGGGTCTTTCCGTCTAACCGCGGGAAGCCTGCATCTTGACAGGCAATTCAATTTCGCTGAGTCGATGTTGGAGACAGCGGGGAAGTCGTTACGCCATTCGTGCAGGTCGGAACTTACCCGACAAGGAATTTCGCTACCTTAGGACCGTTATAGTTACGGCCGCCGTTTACCGGGGCTTCAATTCGGAGCTTGCACCCCTCCTTTTAACCTTCCGGCACCGGGCAGGCGTCAGACCCTATACGTCGTCTTGCGACTTCGCAGAGCCCTGTGTTTTTGATAAACAGTCGCCACCCCCTGGTCTGTGCCCCCACCACCTAGTTGCCTAAATGGTGGGCATCCTTCTCCCGAACTTACGGATGTAATTTGCCGAGTTCCTTCAGCATAGTTCTCTCAAGCGCCTTGGTATACTCTACCATCCTACCTGTGTCGGTTTCGGGTACGGTCTAATGTGGAGGCTATTTCCTGGCACCACTTCACGGCCCTTCCAATCCAATAAGGAAGAACAATTTACGTGATGCGTCACACATCCACTGGCCCACGAATATTAACGTGGTTCCCATCGACTACGGCTTTCGCCCTCGCCTTAGGGGCCGGCTTACCCTACGCAGATTAGCTTTACGTAGGAACCCTTAGGATTTCGGCGTGAGTGTTTCTCACACTCATCTCGTTACTCATGTCAGCATTCTCACTTCTGATACCTCCAGGTGGCCTCACGGCGCCCCTTCACAGGCTTACAGAATGCTCCGCTACCATGCACAAAGTGCATCCTAAGCTTCGGTGGATAGTTTGAGTCCCGTTACATCTTCGCCGCCAGAAGTCTTGTTTAGACCAGTGAGCTATTACGCTTTCTTTAAAGGGTGGCTGCTTCTAAGCCAACCTCCTGGTTGTCATGGACTTCCGACTTGCTTTCGCACTTAACTATCACTTGGGGACCTTAGCTGTAGGTCTGGGTTGTTTCCCTTTCGACCACGGACGTTATCACCCGTAGTCTGTCTGCCAGGAAAGCACTCTTCGGTATTCGGAGTTTGGTAAGGTTTGGTAAGGCTCGCGCCCCCCTAGCCCTTCCAGTGCTCTACCCCCGAAGGTGTATAACCTGACGCTCTACCTAAATAGATTTCGCGGAGAACCAGCTATTACCCGGTTTGATTGGCCTTTCACCCCTAGTCACAGATCATCCCGTCATTTTTCAACATGAGTGGGTTCGGTCCTCCATTAAGTGTTACCTTAACTTCAACCTGTCCATGACTAGATCACCGGGTTTCGGGTGTAATCCATCATACTATGACGCCCATTTAAGACTCGCTTTCGCTGCGCCTCCACCTAACGGCTTAAGCTTGCATGATAGACTAACTCGCTGACCCATTATACAAAAGGTACGCCGTCACACGATAAACGTGCTCCGACTGCTTGTAGGCATCCGGTTTCAGATCTATTTCACTCCCCTTATCGGGGTTCTTTTCACCTTTCCCTCACGGTACTTGTTCACTATCGGTCAATCAGGAGTATTTAGCCTTAGAGGATGGTCCCCCTATATTCAAACAGGATTTCACGTGTCCCGCCTTACTCGAAGACCTAAAGAATTTTTACGTATACAGGGCTATCACCTACTTTGGCGTGGCTTTCCATCCACTTCTACTTATTAACTTTAGGCCACTGGGCTGATCCGCGTTCGCTCGCCACTACTAGCGGAATCTCGGTTGATTTCTTTTCCTCCGGTTACTGAGATGTTTCACTTCACCGGGTTTGCCTCATACAGCTATGTATTCACTGCATGATACCTCAAAAGAGGTGGGTTTCCCCATTCGGAAATCCCCGGGTCAAAGAGTGTTGACCTCTAACCGGGGCTTATCGCAGCCTGCCACGTCCTTCATCGCCTCTGATTGCCAAGGCATTCACCAGATGCCCTTCAAAACGCTTGAATTCATATCACGCGCAGGGGTAAACCCGCAAAACCGATCCAATTGGAACTTAGGACCAGTGTCGTAATCTGAATGATTTTGAATTGATAAATAGTAATATCAACTCGTTCTCAGTTTTGTCAGACATTGGAGTTCGTATCACCATAGATCAAGCATCCTATGAAAAACGCTTAACCCTACAAGCGGTGATACAAACGATTATTCTTCAATTCATGGCCGAAGCCATAAACTTCAAAATAATGTCATTTCATCTGTCACCATGTCTAGTCGGCGCATTCCTTGGGGGTATGCACCCATGATGACAAATTTTCAAACCTATTTACGATGTACAAGAACCTCTGATTAAAAACCAGAAATGAAAAGCTTTAGGGCTTTTCATTTTTGATTTCTTCTGCTGAAATACAAACCCGAACCAACAATCACTAACATTACCAAAAACGCAGGCCAGCGGGGTACATAACCAAGAGTAAAATTAGCTAACCATGCTAAAAACAACCCAACTGACAAACCAAGCGGCAAGAAAGCCCATTCAGGAATTTTCTTCATTTTTCAAATAACCTCAAAAAACCATTTTCCAAGTATTTTTGTTCAGGAGCAAGTGTTTTTTGACGAAGCCTACGAAACGTAGGCGAGGACGAAAAACGCGCCGCTCATGGACAAAAAGACGCAGGGAAATGGTGGATCCTAGCGGGATCGAACCGCTGACCTCCTGAATGCAAATCAGGCGCTCTCCCAGCTGAGCTAAGGACCCTTTTTTAAGGCTCTTTTTTTGCTCAATAGCAAGTGATCTTCGACGCCGCGTATGAGACATACGCAAGGAGACAATCACGCTGCTAGTGGGCAAAAAATGGTGGGCCCGGCGAGACTTGAACTTGCGACCTCACGCTTATCAAGCGTGCGCTCTAACCAACTGAGCTACGAGCCCTCCGGAACCAACCTAATGTGAGCAAAGCTCAAGATCGGTCGATCCAATTCTTAATCAAGGAAAGAAGAAATATGCGGGCAACAGCACTTTATGTGCACCAAATACAACCTTAGAAAGGAGGTGATCCAGCCGCAGGTTCCCCTACGGCTACCTTGTTACGACTTCGTCCCAGTCGCTGACCTTACCGTGGTTCGCTGCCTCCGTAGTTAGCACACGACCTTCGGGTAAAGCCAACTCCCATGACGTGACGGGCGGTGTGTACAAGACCCGGGAACGTATTCACCGTGGCATTCTGATCCACGATTACTAGCGATTCCGACTTCATGCTCTCGAGTTGCAGAGAACAATCCGAACTGAGACTGCTTTTGGAGATTAGCTTCCCCTCGCGAGGTCGCTGCCCACTGTCACAGCCATTGTAGCACGTTTGTAGCCCTACACGTAAGGGCCATGATGACTTGACGTCGTCCCCGCCTTCCTCCGGCTTGTCACCGGCAGTCTCATCAGAGTGCCCAACTGAATGATGGCAACAGATGATAAGGGTTGCGCTCGTTACCGGACTTAACCGAACATCTCACGACACGAGCTGACGACAGCCATGCAGCACCTATTCACTCCCCGGCCGAACCGAAGAAAAACATCTCTGTAATTCCCAGGAGGATAGTTAAGTGTAGGTAAGGTTCTTCGCGTTGCTTCGAATTAAACAACATGCTCCACCGCTTGTGCGGGTCCCCGTCAATTCCTTTGAGTTTTAACCTTGCGGCCGTACTCCCCAGGCGGTGTGCTTAAAACTTTCGCTCCGTCACCGAAACCTTAAGATTCCGACAACTAGCACACATAGTTTACGGCGTGGACTACCAGGGTATCTAATCCTGTTTGCTCCCCACGCTTTCGTATCTGAGCGTCAATACCTGTCCAGTTGGGCGCCTACGCCACTGGTATTCCTCCTAATATCTGCGAATTTCACCTCTACACTAGGAATTCTCCCAACCTCTCCAGGATTCTAGAAATGAAGTTTCAGAAGCAGTTCCGGGGTTGAGCCCCGGGATTTCACTCCTGACTTTCATTTCCGCCTACATACGCTTTAAGCCCAGTGATTCCGAACAACGCTTGCTCCATTCGTATTACCGCGGCTGCTGGCACGAATTTAGCCGGAGCTTCTTCTAACGCTACCGTCATTATCTTCACGTTTGAAAGTACTTTACAACCCTAAGGCCTTCTTCATACACGCGGCATGGCTGGATCAGGCTTGCGCCCATTGTCCAATATTCCTCACTGCTGCCTCCCGTAGGAGTCTGGTCCGTGTCTCAGTACCAGTGTGGGGGATCATCCTCTCAGAACCCCTATAGATCGTAGTCTTGGTAGGCCGTTACCCCACCAACAAACTAATCTAACGCGGGCTGATTCCTTGGCGATAAATCTTTGGACCGGAGTCATTATAAGGTATTAGCTACCGTTTCCAGCAGTTATTCCTTACCAAGGTGTACATTCCCACGCGTTACGCACCCGTGCGCCACTCACCCCGAAGGGTTCGTTCGACTTGCATGTGTTAGGCCTGCCGCCAGCGTTCGTTCTGAGCCAGGATCAAACTCTTAAGTTTGAATCCATCAATGCCCAAAAGAATTTTTGGTTATTGAAGTAATGCGCTGCCATAAAGGCAACGTCTTCTTCAAGACCTGCTTTAATTTACTGCTTAACCGGGGGGAAACCCGGTTAAGGCTTTGTGCGTCATGAAAGACATACGCAAATTAAACAACAGATCTTTTATTTAAGTGTATTCAATACACACCAAGCACCAAATAAATGAGGCTCGGCCAAAGCACTGCTGCCTGCGTATTCCTTCTTTCCTATTCACGATGTACAAGAACCGCTCAGTCATAAAACAACCGAGAAAAAAGAAGTCTCAAATTGCGACTTCTTGTTACTCGCGTCCTAAACCAAATTTAATCAGTGATGACCCTTTATAGTCCGTCGAACTAAGGCCGTCAACAAAACACTAAAAAACCGAAGATTTTCAATGTCTCACAGTTTGTTTGAGTCTCCCCGTTTCAAGCTGTGGACGGATATATACGCAAAGCCGTACGCCTCGTCAAACCTTTTTTTCATCTTTTTTTAACTTTTTTTGCTTTTTTTTGAAAATTAGCTATTTCTCAGATCCAAAACACCCACTCCAGACAAAGCAAACAAGCCTTTAATCTGATTTTCGCTCATACCCCCATAGCCTCTAAACCGTTCCATATCAGAAGGCTGAAAAACCTCCTCGCGACCCTTTTCCCAAGATGCAACAACCCGATAATTTTGATCGGAGAATAAAAGCGCACCCGACGCACCCGCCTCCAACACAGGCAAAACCTCATCCGGTTGCGAAATCCCCCGTATCATTCTTGCCAACTCATCCAAATCAGCAGCCTCATCTTTTTCTCTACTCCGCTGCAACAATCTCTGCGCATTTACAGTAGGCGGCGCAGAAACGGCAACGGTGTGCAATTCATACCCGCTTTTCATTTTTTTAAGAACCTCTCGGTTTATACCTCCATATCCCAACTGTTCAATAATAACACAAGCGCCCAACTCTTCCGCCCATGCTTTACACGCTTCATTCAATCCTGCAGCTTCCGCCCTTATAACAGCATACTCACCACCAGACTCTGCAAACTCAGGAAGACTCTCTTTAAAAAGCTGAAAATCAGCCATCATAAAATACGCCACTGCGGCTTTATATTTTTGAAAAAACCTTTCTAAAGAAGGAGCCTCATATTCCTCATAAACACCTTGCTTTTGCTCCTTCTCAATACGTTGTTGAAACCCCTCCAATAACGTTGTTTTCCCGCTTGCCTTCGGACCGCAAACATAAATCAACAAAGGACGCTCGGGTCTCTCCCCCACAAGCCCCCTTTTTGCAATCTCTCCCAATATAGCCTGATGAATTTTTCGTCTTTCAGAAGAATCTGCCAAGCGGTGCGTTGATCTGTTTTGAATAAAGTCTGCCCAAACTTCATCACTAACATTTGGCATCAAACGTTCGCGTGACAACTCAACATATGAGTTTGCATACTTTGAAACCATATCCAGAATATAACCTGGAACATCAATGGCTTTCTTCATTTTTAAATCCTACTTTAAACTTCCACAGATAGAATCAAAAAATATGCAAACAAAAAATGCTGTTTTGTAAACAGCACTAATTGCTTATACTTCATAGTGATAAAAATCTTTCTGAAACAACACTTAAAATTGTATAGGATAAAGCCATCCCCATATCCCTGATTCTCCTCCACCTCGCCGGCGCCGTATGTCTCCTCCTTTGGGGCACGCGAGTTGTCAAGCTTGGCTTCACCCGGGCTTACGGCACATCCATGCGCAAATTTATCACCCGCGGCACACAGAATCGCTTGATTGCCTGCGCCTCCGGCATAGGCGTCACAGCCCTTTTACAAAGTTCGACAGCCACCGCGCTCCTGCTCATCTCTTTCGTCAAAAACAACCGCATTCCCCTCACAATGGCGCTGGCCGTCGTCATCGGCGCCGACATCTCCACAACCCTAATAGCCCAGATTCTAACCTTCGACCTCTCATTCCTCTCCCCCGCCTTGCTCATCATCGGTATCGTCGGCCATATGCGCTACGAACATGGCGGACGAAAGCGCCACCTCTTCCGCGTCATGATCGGCCTCGGCCTCATGCTGCTTTCGCTCTCTCTTATCAGGCAAGCCTCCGCACCGCTGGCAACTTCGGAAACCTTGCCGCTCATCCTCGGCCCGCTCGAAAAAGACCCCCTCACGGCGATAATATTTGCTGCCGTCCTGACATGGATCATGCATTCATCCCTCGCCGCCATCCTACTTTTCGCCAGCCTCGCCACCAACAATATCATAGACCTGCAACTCGGCGCACTTCTGGTGTTGGGCGCAAATCTAGGCGGCAGCTTCATCGCTTTCGTCGCGACATACAAAGACGGCACCACCGCCCGGCAGATCACAACCGGCAACATCATCATGCGCTGCGCTATAGTCTCCCTCTTTTACCCCCTCATGGACACAGCCCTCGAACTCCTGACCCACTACGACTTGGACACTGCCCGCCATATGGTAAACCTACACGTCCTCTTTAACCTTGTCCTCGCGCTAATCTTCTTGCCCACTGCACACTGGGTCGCCCGGCTTTGCGAAAAACTGATTCCCGAAGCAAAAGACGCACCCAAACCGGCATACGAGCCGGTTTACATGGATGATAAGAACCTCTCTACTCCGGTCATCGCGCTGGCCAGCGCCGCGCGCGAAACCCTGCGCATGGCTGAAATGGTCCAGCAAATGCTGGAAAACACCATTGAGGCCTTCAAACAAAATGACGATCGCCTCGCCAATAAAATCAGCAAAAACGACGACACCGTCGACCGCCTTTACGGCAAAATCAAACTCTACATGACACGGCTCACACAAGAAGCCCTCGACCCCAAAGAATCCGACCGCTACCTGCAAATCATCACCTTCGCCACAAATCTCGAACATATCGGCGATATCATTGACAAAAGCCTGATGGAACTGGCCAAAAAGAAAATCAAAAGCAAAGAACGTTTCTCCGACGAGGGCTGGGAAGAGATTAAAAACTTCCACAACCAGATCGTGGAAAACATGCGCAGCGCCCAAAACATCTTCCTCTCCGAAGACCCAGACCTCGCCCAAAAACTTGTAGACCGGAAAAAGGAAGTCGGAATAGCCGAACGTGCCAGTTCCGCCATGCATTTCGACCGCCTGCGCGAAGGCCTGCCCGCAAGCCTGGCCACCAGTTCCCTGCACCTCGACATCATCCGCGACTACCGCCGCATCAACTCCTACATCACGTCCATCGCCTACGAAATTCTGGAAAACGCGGAAAAATATGGCCGCACAGCAAAATAGCCCGCGATTAAACCCTCATTAACTTTTTTCCCATAAAATACAAAAAAGCGTGAAAACGCATAGAGGGTAAAAACATATGGCAGGAAACGCGCCAAATTCATCAACAAAATCAACGGACAAACCCGTTCAAATCCAGGACGTCGATAACGCCTATCGCGTCGCCGCACTCACGCATTTCCTCCCCGGCGGCAAAGACACAAACGACGAAATGAACATCAATGGCGAAAAACGCATCAATTACGCCCAAGACGAAACAACCAAGCTCTACAGGGTTTCAATCCGCCTCCCCAGCGGGGAAATAGAATACTGGCAACAAACCGATGCCTACGCCGATGGAAGCACAAACGTCAAAGCCACCGCTTACGAACGCTGCAACCTCGACGGCACGCCCTATAAAACGCAAAACGGCGACAAGGAAGCCGTCATCACCTTCCACGGCTCTTCAAATACGACCCAAGACAAAAACGCCTATGAACGCATCATAGCAGGCGACGATATGAGCGATCACTACGACGCCGTCACCAAAGTCACAGACGGCATCATCGCCAACATGGCCGCGCGCTCCCCGGACGGCAACATGGGCAATCTGACAATCGGCACATATTCCGCAGGTGCAATCGCGCTCGGCGCAGCATATCACGCCCGAGCCAGAACCGGCCAAACCAATGATCCGTCATTAAGCGCAATATATCAGAAAAGTGCTGCCCCCCTCCCCCCCCCCGATATGAAATTCGCGGACGTCCAAACCATAATGCTCGAGCCCTTCGCCGCCGGACAAGCCCTCCAGCAATGGACAAACAGAACCGCCAGACCAAATGCAACCGAGGAAGAACGAGAAGCACTCGCGCAGGATATCCTCAAAAATTCAACCAGCATCCGCTCCGACCGTGAAACAATCTATTCCAGCCTCAAAACAGGCGACCAACTTAACGATAACGCCCAGGCCGCCGAACGCACATTTTCTTTCAAAACAGAAAATAACAACATAACAGGTCTCATGGAAAACCACAGCCTGCCTACACTGGGCAATGCTTTAACAACCCACGGCGTAAACGGTTTAACCCGCACAAAAGACAGGGATGTCAGCACGGAAGATCTTTTAAACGGCGGGCGCCTCCTGACAGGCGACGAAATCAGCACCACACAAAACCTGACCTCAACCTATTCGGAATGGGCTGAAATCGTAACCGCCGTGTTTAACATTATAAAAGAATTTTTCTTCCAGGAAAAACCCGGCACCTCGCGCGAAAACTTCGAAGACCTGCCTTTACCTGCCTCTGCGCCCGCACCCACTCCAGCCCCCGAAGCACAACAAACCGCGCAAAACAACACGCAAACACATAATCTTGAACCCAAACCGGTTTAAACCAACCCTGCCGCCCGCAAGCTCTCTTCCATCTCCGGCGGCGGCGCGTCCATATCCTGCCCCAAAACATAAATCCCGCGATCTGCCGGCGCTTTCGCTTCATCAAAATACCGCCAGCCCTGAAACGGCCTGTGCAAAGCATTCACCGTCGTAATAATCTCCAGATCCAGCAAAATCATACAGCGCGTGCCATGGCTTTTTGTTTCCAACATCTCAAATCCCAAAATCCGCTGCCTGCAAACAATCCGGCTTTTCAACACCCGGTAAAGCGACCCGCCCGAGCGTACAATCTCATCGGCCCGTTTGGCTTTAAACCGCGTCCAACACAGGGCACAGCAGATTGCCCGTGATAATCCACCACCTCTTGCGATTGCCACCGCGCATAATCCTCAAGGCTCTCACACCCCACAATCAATTTAATCATATGAATCGCCATAAGCTTTATATAACAGCAAAAAATCAAAAATCCATAGCACCACCGCAGGCATTCGTTAACCACCAAGACACCGAGAAGAAAGTACTGAACAACCCTCGCCTATAAGGCGAGGGGTTAGTTAGGGGTCGATTGTAAATCGACTGTCCTCTACCGGCTCCCCTTCTTGTTCCTCGATATATTTCTGGATCATCTCATCTGTGATATTTCCGGAACTGATAGCGCAGTACCCACGCGCCCAGAAATGTCTGCCCCAGAACTGCTTGCGCAAATGCGCAAACTCAGAGAGTAAAATCCGCGAGCTTATGCCTTTGAGCCATTGCACGATCTGACTTATATTCTGCGTCGGACGATAGCCAATAAACATGTGCACATGATCGCTCGCGACCTTCCCGGTTATAATCTCAAGCTCGTGCTCCATGGCTATCTGGCGCAGAACATCTCTGGTGCGCACCGCCACCCTCGCCTGTCATCACCCTCTTCCGGTACTTTGGAACCCAGATCAGGTGCACTTTTAAATCCGTCTTCGTGTGGCTGCCTATCGTATAACGTCGCATAGCGACAGGTATAAACTTCTCTTCGCCTGAAGGCGAGGGATTTTAACCATCCCCGATGGGGACATTAAAAAAACTTGGTGCCCTTGGTGCCTTGGTGGTTAACTTTTCTTTTGCGTAAAAAACCATACCCGCCATGCACATGTATGTGTATAATTGCAAAAGGTAAATTTATTCAATTCTTACTACAGGCTCCCTCCAGCCGCATGTCCTTTCAGACGCAAATATTTTTAAGCATTTTTACTTTTTCGCTCGCCCTGTTTGGCCTAGCCTTGACAGCGCTCGCCCAAAGCCAGCCCGTCATCGCGCCATGGAGCGTCGATAACACCGACGCGCAAAGCCGCATCCGCCAATACCAAAACTTCCGCTCTTTGCAAACCGAACCCCCGCAAGCCCTCACACAAAACACCTATGAATACAGCGCGCAACCTCAAAATACGCAGCAACCACCCCGGCGCTATAACCCGCTCATCCAATCCCTCCCATCCCAAAAACCTCCAACCCCGTCCGCACTTGAAAACATGTATTCAAACCGCATCGTCGATGAGCTTGAGCAATTCGGCTACGACATGTTCGGCGTCCCTTCCGATGCCCTGCGCCCCGCGCTCGAACAAGCCGCCAGCGCAGCCCCTTCCATCCCCTCCGGCGCGGTACAAGATCATTTCGTACTCTCCAGCGGTGATGAGCTTGAAGTCTTCTTCACTGGCCAGCGTACAGATCGCGGAACCTATAAAATAAACTCACAAGGCCTCCTCGTCATTCCGGACCTCCCGCCAATCCCCGCCGCAGGGCGCACAATCGGCCAGGTTCGCATCTCGATAGAAGCTGCCGCAGCCAACTGGCACAACACGCAAGCCTACGTCTCCCTCGCCAGCGTTCGCCAGATTAACGTCCTCGTCGTCGGCCACGCCAAGCAACCGGGCCGTCAAACCCTTACCGTATTCCACACCGTCCTCGATGCGCTGATGGAAGCGGGCGGCATCCAAAAAACCGGTTCCCTCCGCCAAATCAAACTGGTGCGCGATGGCCGCTCCACCCAAATCGACCTCTACGCGCTCCTCCTCTACGGCTCCACCCATATTGACATGCAGCTCCGCGATGGCGACCGCATCATCGTCCCCTCCATCGGCCCAACCCTTGCCATTGCTGGTGAAGTCAAACGCCCCGGCATTTACGAAGTCCTGCCCACTGTTCGCGGCATGCGTCACCAGCCGGAAAACCGCAGCGAAAAACTTACGCTCAATGAAATGCTCGAACTCGGCGGCAGCGTCCTCGCGCCGGGTAAAAACCGTTTCATCAAACTCGGCGTCACCCCGAATGGTCAGGAAATCGTCGAAGACATCACCGACCCCTTTAAGCCCACTTTCAATGACGGTTCGATCCTCATGATCTCCAAAGGCAGCGAAAAGCGCGCCGGAACGGTCGAACTCACCGGCCACACGCTACGTCCAGGCCTCCACCCCGTCACCGAAAACGCAACCCTCAGCAAACTCATCCCCAACGGTGATATTTTGGGCGATGACATCTACCCTCTCATCGGGGTTATTGAACGCTGGGACGCAGACCAGCTCACCCGCCAGCTTCTCGACTTTCCGCTCCGTCTCGTATTGAAGGGTGATTACGACCGCAAACTCCAAGACGGCGATATCGTCCACCTCTTCTCCAATGTACAAATTCAAAGTCTTGATGATGAACTGACCGAAGAGAAAGCCATCCCCGTCGGCTCTCTGGAGCAAAACGAAGAACCCGGCATTCTCGAAACTGACGAAACCCTCCGCGCCTATCTCAAAGAACGTTCCGCTTTCATCCGTGGTGCAGTCCGCTCCGAAGGCCACTATCCTGTTTCCCAAGGCGTCTCCCTCGATTCCGTCCTCGCCGTGGCGGGCGGCCTAGCCCTCGAAGCCGACCGCTCAAACATCGAAGTCACCTCCGCCAATAACGGCCCATCCACGACAAGAACCCGTATAAATCTCCGCGACACCAACCCAACCGAAATCATCATCGGCGCAGGCGATTCCGTGCGCGTAAATCAAAAATTCAACAAGATCAAAGACAACTCCGTCCTCATCATGGGCGAAGTCCATAACCCGGGCCGCTACGACCTTGTCCCCGGCGATAAAGTCTCCGACCTCCTCGCCCGCGCCGGCGGCCTCACCGATCAAGCCTACCCCTACGGCGCAATCTTCTCCCGCGAATCCGAACGCCGAGCCGAAGAAGCCCGCTTCCGCGCTCAGGCTCGCGAGGTCGAGCTCGCCATCGGCGCCGCGTTAGAAGCCGACGATGAAAAAATCAATGCCGGAAAAATCGCCGAAGCCCGCTCTCTGGCCTCCGAACTCCGTAACGCACAAGGCGTTGGCCGCATCACCGTTGAGGTCGACCCCGCCCAGCTCGCCGTCAGTCCCGAGCTTGACATGCTCCTTGAATCCGGCGACCGCATCTTCATCCCCAAGCGCAACCTCACCGTGCGCGTATCGGGCGAAGTCCTCTCCGCCGCCTCCCTCCAATTCCGCGAGCGTAAAAACTCCCTCGATTATATCCACGAAGCAGGCGGCTTCACCTTCCACGCCGATAAAGACCGCACCTTCGTCATCTACCCCGACGGCTCCGCCCAGCCCCTGCAAGTCTCCTCATGGAATTACAAGCCTGTGATGATCCCGCCCGGCTCCACCGTTGTCGTCCCGCGAGATCCCAAACCCTTCGACTTCATCCAGAGCGCAAAAGACGTCAGCCAGATCCTCTCAAACCTGGCCGTCACAGCAATCTTTATCGACGATGTCGCGGATGATTAGATAAACCTACTGCCCTATGGAGGGCGAAACACCACCCCCCGGCCCTGATGGAGCGGCAGTTGTCGGCGCCGGATTATCGCCGATCTCGGTAAACAACTCCTGCTTCATCACACCGCTCATCGCGCTGCGATCTATCGCATCCGGACCCAGATAAATCCCGGCCCCGGCCTGAGGGTTATAAGCATAAAACCCCTGTTCATCGCCATTAACCACAACCCGCTGCAATTCAAAATTCCCGCCTTGGTTAAGAATTCCGGCAATTTTATCAGAATCAATGCTCAAATTACCGCTTGCCCCCGGCTGCACATCCATATGCCCCTGATCATCAAGCGTATAAACCGTTACCGAATCACTAAAACCAAAATCGTCAAAATTGGAGCCGCTCACCGTAACGCTCTGCCCGTATTGAATGCCGTTACCCGCGCTCGGATCAACCCTCGGAGCCATCCGCACAACATCCCGCGGCGCGGAAGCCCCCCCCCCCGCCAGTGCGCCCGCCGCCGGTGACGAAGGCGAAGACGTAAACCTCGTATCGTTCGCCTGCTTCATATTAAGCTCAACGCCGCTTTCAGGCATCTGCGCATATTTCATCCACCGCTGGGCAAAGTCACGCCGCCCCGTAACCCTTGTAAAATCATGGGCAACCGCAGCAATCTCACCGAGTGATCCGTTAAGCGTCACCCCTTTCACAACATTTAGAGCATAATATTGCACACCCATAGCAAGCTTGTCCTTATCCATATATTTCGGATTAAGCTCCGCCAGACCATCAATAAAGTCTGCCCGCGCCTGATCGGAATCAAACGTGATAAGACCTTCCGCCTCCAGAGCCTTAACAAACGTCTCGCCAAGCGCTTCCGTTCCCACCATAATCTGATGGGTATAGCGTATAAAATCATTCCGCGCCGCATCGGAGGCAAACCGGATAAGACCATCATCCTCGAGCTGCTTTAAAATCATCTCGTCAAAACTCACGGGCAGTCCGGCCTTCCCGTCACTGCCCTCCGTCCCGTCATTATCATAAAACTCATACCGCGCAGGCTGCCCGTCATGAGCATCCTTCATCCCCTCCTCACTGAAAAAAGCTTTCCAGCCTTCGGTATTAGATGGCCTTGTAAGCATTCTATTAAAAAAGACCTTGTCCCCATCGGCATCCAGCCAATGCTCTACACTGCGAAAAGCCGCCAGCTTCGAAGGGCCAAGGGTCATCGCATCAAAAGCCTGCTCAAAACGGCTGCTCACCACGCGTTGATCCTCCGTTAAATGATTCTGCCCGCCGGTCGCAAGGTTCAAAATACCGCCAATCACCCCCCCTAAACCGGGACTAATCCGGTTAAGAGCCATGACAAGCTTGTCCAGAACCTCCTGCGAAAGCTGCATCCTCATCTTGGAACCGCCCTGCTCCAGCATCCCCAGAATATCAAACCTTCGGGCGTCCCGGCCTTCCCGCACGGCCCTATCATACGCCGCATGTTTCTCCATCTCATAAGCCTTGATAGCTCCGGCGATGTCTTCCGGCGTTTTTAATTCTTCATCAGTAAAAAAGCTCTCAATAACATTCGTTGCCTTTTCCCACTGCGCCTGCTGCTCTTCGCTCCGCTCATCCCTGTTCCTGTCCAGTTCGTCCAGCCCGTCGATCAATCTGGCCGCCGCAGCCTTGCGCCCCTCTTCAGTAAAATCAAGATTACCGTTGGAATCTTTCTTAAAAAGCCCCTGAATCAGTTCAGACATCGAACCAACATCGCCTTGAAGAATCACGTCATCGGCAAGGCGCTTCAAAAACTGCTCTGCGGGTTTTGAGATATTTCTGTCGATTATTCTGGAAGGCTCTTCAGCCATACACCATACCCTCTTTTATTCTTTTCTGCAGCCACCACCACCGCATTCACGCTTTTTTTTCAGGGCTGTAAAACCCGATCACGCTTTTCGCCTTCATATTATGCTTGGGAAACTTTAATATTTTGTTAAAATTGAAAACGAAAATGACACAAACCATTGAAAAGCAACAATTATTTACAATAATCACCGTCACTTTAAACAATTTAAAGGGCCTGAAACGCACAGAAGAATCAATAAATCGTCAAACCTGCCGTGATTTTGAATGGATTGTGGTCGATGGCGGCTCGACGGATCACAGCGTCGATTACCTGCACTCCCTCTCCCTTGAGGGAGAGGGACGGGGTGAGGGAGGCCTCCTCCACTGGTCCAGCAGGCCCGATAACGGCATTTACGATGCCATGAATAAAGGCATAGCCCGCGCAAACGGCCAATACCTCCTCTTCCTCAATGCCGGGGATACGCTCGCAAGCGCTGATACACTCCAAAAAATCAAACACCATCTTCCCCGCTCACCCCATGGCCTTCCCCGCTCTCCTAATTGTTTTCCCCGCGAAAGCGGGGATCTTCCCCCTTCTTTACCCGCCTTCATCTACGGCGATGCTCTGGAGGGCAGCGCCTATAAACCCGCCCGCCCGCCAAACATATCGCGCGGCATGTTCACCCACCACCAATCCATGCTCTATAACCGCAAAGCTTTAGAAAAATTACGCTACGACACGTTTTATAAAATAGCCGCAGACTACGACTTCACCGCCCGCTTCCTCTTATCACTAAATTGTCATCCCCGCGATTTTGCGCAGCAAAATTTAAACAGCGGGGATCCAAAAAGTGAACCGCATAGCGGCTCTCAAAAAATCCACTACTGCCCCTTCCCCTTCTGCAATTTCCAGCCCGGCGGAATTTCACAACAACAAGCCGCCCTGGGCCGCCGCGAACAATATCAAATCCGCAAAAAACTAAAACTCACCGCCCCCGCACACAACATAATAATCACAGGCCTTCAGGCGCTTGCGTGGAAACTCCGCCAAATCGCCCCCGCGCTTTACTGGCGTCTAAAATCATCCGGTAATAACGCGCCCGCGATCGCGCAAAGCGATAACCGGCCCAGCCATCCAAAAACCCCAGCTTAAAAACATAACAATGCACAAACGCAGCCCCCCCGCGAAACGGCAAAGCGCGAAAAACCCGCTTTAATCTCTGCCGCCATTTCACAGGATCTTCGGGCCACGCGTCCTGCGCATTCATCCCCGCCTCCCAATGCGCATAACGAAAATGCCGCGCCTCCCAACTTGGTCCGTCCTCATAAGCCTGATGGACAAGCGGCGTTTGTAATTGCCCAAGCTTCCCCGTCCCCTTTAAAACCGGCTGATAATGCCCCTCCATCTCGCCCATACCCTCAATACCCAGATCATCAACAACCGGAAACGCGACCTTGCGCCGGTCAAAAAGCACCAGCTTGTTATTCCGCAAACCGTGGCGAAGCTGCCGCCCCTCAAACACATATTGCCCGCTCACAAAATAACCCGCGCAAGCCCAGTTCAGCGCCGCAATTTCATCGACCAGCGCACCGGGCACAACCTCATCCGCATCAACAAAAAAAACCCTCTCATATTTCAAATCCAGGTGATCCAGACACCACCCGCGCTTTTTCGGATACGCCCCGTTCCATTCAAAATCCTCTACCCGCGCCCCATACGCACGCGCAATCTCCCGCGTCCGGTCCTCGCTATTTGAATCCACCACCCAAACATCATCAAACGCTTGCAACGCCGCCAGACACGCACCAATCCGCCCCTCTTCATTTTTAGTCGTCACAATAACGCTGACGGGAATCTTATCCATGAAATCATCCCGTCATTGCGAGGAGTGTAACGACGAAGCAATCCATCTCTTCTACTCCGCAGCCTCCGGCGGAATATCCTTCTTCCGCTTCCCCAGCTTCCCCGGCTTCTTCTTCCCCGTCAGCGGCCTGCGCACCTCTTCCGGTCTCTCATTGCTATTCCCGCTCTCGGGAAAAAACCACGGCTCCTGACGAATTTTCTGAACAGGAAATCCAGCCAGAACATCCTGCGCCCGCCCCTTGCGAATGCTAAAAACAACAAAGCCCAAAAACGCGCCCACCGCCATCAACGCCGAATACACCAAAGCCGGATCAGGCCATATCACCTTAACGCTCGACGCCGCCGGCACAACCACACTCGCCGCATAGGGCTGGTCAATCGACACCAGCATCTTCAAACGCTCCTGCTCCATCAGCAAATCCGTCATCGCCCGCCGATGCTCCGGATTCATCGTCTCCGAAAGCGCCTCATTCAAATACGCAATCCGCTCATTCACATCCTTACGCAAACCGTGACGGATAAGCCCGTCGGTAATATTGTGCAACCGCCGCAAAAACATCACGGCAAAATCCTTATCCGGATGCAAATAACGAAACCCCCGAAGGCGCGTCTCCCCAACCGGGTCAATCTCCACCCGCCGCGCAATATATTCCGCCAGCTTTTCCGCGCTCCATCCTCTTTCAACATCCGAAAACACAAACGCTTTATCCTGCGCCAGACCCGCCGTAATCTCCGGATCGCGCAACAACAACCCCGCAACGCTCACGCCTTTATAACTCGCCTCAAACCGCGTAAAACTCATATCATTCTGGGCGTTTACAGAAGAAACCGCCCCGCTCCTGCCGACCTCCGAAACCGCCGCCATATTCATCGGACTGGCCGGCACAAGCACCATACGCGCGCCATAATGCGGAACCGCCGCCTCAACAAAAACAAACGCCCCCAGCGCCCCAATCATAAGCCCGAATAAAACAAAAACCCGGCCCGCCCAAACCGCGCCCGCCAAATCCCCCAGCGTGTCTTCCCTCTTCACAGGCTCTGCACTGCTCATACCTTCAAATCCTGCTCCACAACACCCCGCGCCCGCTCCATCCACGCATTAATCGCATCTTGCGGCACAAAAACCTCCGAAGCCGCCTTCGCCCCTTCATAGGCTGCAAACCATTTATCACTATTTTCCCGGTATTGTCGAATATCTTCCGCCAACCGCTGAACGTCCCCTTGGGCAACAACGCTCCCCACCTTAAAATCCTCAATCACCTTCGCCGTTTCACACCCCGTCGGCCCAACAAAAACGCAAGGGCGAGCCGCTGCCAGCGCCGAATACAGCTTCACCGGCACCATCATCCCCGCAGCCCCCTCATGCATCGAAACCAAATGCACATCACCACTTTCCATCAAATCCTTCAAACGACTCGCCGGCTGATACGGCAACAACCGAACATTCTCCAGATTCCGCCGCGTCCGTTCATGGTTGATAAAATTATGCCGCGGCCCATCCCCCACAAAAACAAACTCAATATCCGAATGGCTCTCATTCAAAATCTCCGCCGCCGCCAAAATCGTCTCCACCGGATGCGCCCGGCCAATATTCCCCGCATATAGCACCCGAAATTTCGGCCCGTGTTTACGCTGCTCTTCATATGCGCGGTATCCTTCAATCGCACTCACGCGCGGCGGCGCAAGCCCATCCTCACCCGGCGGAGAAACAAGCTCCATATCCGGCCAGTTCGGAATAACCGTAATCTGCTGCGGATCAAACCCGTCACGGCTCAAATGCCGCGCCATACACCGCCCGATCACAATAACCTTATCGGCCCGCTTCATCGCCCCGCGCGCCTGCTTTTTCAAAAACGCCATAAGAAACGCAGGATACTTATAGCCCAGCGCCGGAAACACATCCGGATATAAATCCTGACACCAATGTATATGACGGTTCTTTTTAAATTTGCTAATAACCCGACCCGCAATCGCCAAAAGCGGCGGGTCAGTAAGCGTCACCACAACATCCGCCTTCGGCAAACGCAAGGCAGCCCACAACAATTTCATAAAAATCCAGCCATAGCTCAAAGCACCGCCCGGCTTTTCCGAACCCTTAACCCGAATAACCCGCACAGCGCCATCGCGCTCGCTCATCGCCTTCGGCCCCGTCGTAATCACCGTAACCTGCCAACCCGCCCGCGCAAAACTCCGCGCCAGATCGCGCAAAACGCGCCCCGAAGCCCCGCGCACAGGCGGATAAACACGATTTATAAAAAGAATGGAGGGCCTGCGCATGCGAACCGAAACGTCCCTGAAAATTAGATTCTACAATGATATGCTGTCTTCTTTTGCATACAACACAGAGGCGTTCATTTCAACGCCGCGCGCACTTCCATCCCCGTAAAAACCAAAATGTGCGGCTAAAAGAAGCATCAAACCAAAATCCAGCGATTTAAAACTCGCATAGAGAAACACATCAATCAGGATAGCCCCGGCCAGCGCCACAATCAAAACGAGATGTTCCCTCCACGAATTCAAAAGCCCCCGCCCCAGCGCCCCAATATAAAACAACCCCATCCCCGCGCCAACTAAACCTGTTTTCAGCAATAAACTCGAAACCAGCCCATGCGTAAAATTCACCTCAATACCCGCCACCGCTGGCGAGGAAAACGTTGCCCCCCAACCCTTCCCGACCAAAAGGCTAAACGGATGCGCGGAAATCTCCGCCCACACCGCCCGCCATTCTTCGGCCCGCATATTCATCCCCACAAGCTCGCTCTTGCGGCCAAGAGCCTCAAAAACACCCCGCAATTCCGGTAAAACCAGAACCAGCGCAAGGACCAGAACGCCCAAAACAAAAACCACCCTGCGCGGGTGCCTCCACAAATAAACCCCAAACACCGCCGCCATACTCAAAACAAATACGCCAACGCTTGCGCGCTGCTGCGTTTCCAAAATCGGCAACAAACAAACCCCTGCCAACCCTACAAAAACCAGAGCTTTCAAAACAGCGCGTACATTAAACCGCTCGGCAAAACCGCTCACCGCCGCCCCGGCAAAAAACACCGCCGCAAAAAACACACTCGGCATATTCGCCAGATAAAACAATTTATCCCCGCCGCCCAAAAACGAAACGTCAAACCCGGCTCGCAAACCAAATAAAACACCGACAGCCAAAACTCCGCACAAAATCAAAGCCCGGTTATGAACGACGATAAAAAGCGGCAAGAACAGAAACAAAAACGGAATAACGTCACGGATAATAAACCCCGGGCCGTTCCCACCAATAACGCCGCCAATAAGCGGCACGCTCAGCCCAAAAACTGAACAACCCTCGCCTATAAGGCGAGGGGTTAGTTAGGGGTCGATTGTAAATCGACTGTCCTCTACCGGCTCCCCTTCTTGTTCCTCGATATATTTCTGGATCATCTCATCTGTGATATTTCCGGAACTGATAGCGCAGTACCCACGCGCCCAGAAATGTCTGCCCCAGAACTGCTTGCGCAAATGCGCAAACTCAGAGAGTAAAATCCGCGAGCTTATGCCTTTGAGCCATTGCACGATCTGACTTATATTCTGCGTCGGACGATAGCCAATAAACATGTGCACATGATCGCTCGCGACCTTCCCGGTTATAATCTCAAGCTCGTGCTCCATGGCTATCTGGCGCAGAACATCTCTGGTGCGCACCGCCACCTCGCCTGTCATCACCCTCTTCCGGTACTTTGGAACCCAGATCAGGTGCACTTTTAAATCCGTCTTCGTGTGGCTGCCTATCGTATAACGTCGCATAGCGACAGGTATAAACTTCTCTTCGCCTGAAGGCGAGGGATTTTAACCATCCCCGATGGGGACATTAAAAACACCTGCGCAAATTGCTTCCAGCCCGCCCCGCCATCCTCAAACGTAAAAACACGCAGCGCGCCCGAAACACCAACCGCCAAAACCAAAAGCCCCGCAATCACAACTTCCAAAACCCCCGGATTATCCGGCGTCGGCGACCCCAAAGCGCCATAAAGCAAAAGCGCCACAACAAAACACCCCACCCGAAAACTCTGCGCCTTAACCTCTAACATCTAAAAAATATCAATCCATATCTTGATCGCCACAATCACCAAAAACCCCGAAAAAACCCTGCGCATCACATCCACCGGTGCTTTATGTGCCGCCCAAACTCCCGCTTTAACACTCACCAAAGCCCCCGGTAAAATAAGCGCCCACGCCAGAATATTCACATACCCCACGGAAAAAGGCGGCCTGCCATCCTCCCCCAAACCGGTGAACATAAAACCCAATGCCCCCGGAACAGCAATCACCACCCCCAGCGCCGCCGCCGTCCCGATCGCCCGATGAATGGGAACCCCGCATAAACTCATAAACGGCACGCTCAGCGTCCCGCCGCCAATTCCAATCAACGATGAAACCGCCCCGATCCCCGCGCCCACAATTCCCGTCCAGGGCCGCGCAGGCACCCCCGTCAAAACCTTCAATCTGGCAGGATCAAACAGCATCACCCCCGCAAAAACCAAAACCCCGCCCGCAAAAACCTTCTGCAACGCCGCACTCGCCAAATAATCCGCAAGCACAACACCCATAAAAACACCCGTCAAAACCCCGGCCCCAAGAGTTTTCACCAACCCGAAATCAACAGCCCCCTTCCTCCAATGCGCCCGCGCAGACATCAAACCATTAGGGATAATCAACGCCAGCGAAGTCCCGATACAAACATGCATCAAACTCTCAGCCTCAAAACCCAAACCCTGAAAAACAAAAAACAACCCCGGCACCAGAACCAGCCCGCCGCCCACACCAAACAACCCCGCCATAAAACCGGCCACCACGCCTAAAACTGTAAGAGAGAGAATAAAAAGCGCCCAATCCTGAAACACCAATGCCGCAAAGATATCCATAGCCCAAGCATTAGCACAGCATCACAAAAATGAAAATTCCAAAGCGCCCCTTTTAAACCTGCCCCGCAATTTGCTCTCGGCGGACAGGTTTAACGATAGCCGGTAAAAACCTTACTCCTCGGCTTATCTCCATCCTGCTTTGACTTAACGAAAATCTGCGGCCTGCTCGGCTTTTCATTTTCTTTTGTATAAGAGCCGCCGGTTTTTACAGGTTTCTTAACCCGCACACTTTTTGTCTTCACCCTGCTGCCTTTATCCGCCTCAAAACCACCCGCTTGCATGCTTGCAATCTGCGCATCGAGTTGTCGCTCCTGTTTTTCCAGATGCTCCATAAGCGCCTCACGGCGTTTGTAAACCATGTTCTGCGTCACCGCCCGGCTGGCCTGCGCATAAAAGATCAACTCCTCCGCATTCCTCGGCTTTAACCCCAACTCATAAATTTCATCCAAAGACTTCGCCATTTTAAGGCTGGTAATTTTCTGCCGTTTAACTTCAAGTTTATCTTTATACCGAACCTTATAACCACCGTGCCCTAAAGAACTCTTCGGCTTTGCCGGAAGCTTATTATAAAGGATCGGTTTGCCCGCCCCGCTCTCTTTATCTTTTTTAATAAAATAATCCTGCGCCACAGCAGGCGCAAACCCCACCGCAGCGATAACGACCAACACGATAAGCACATTACGAATCATAAATAAACCGCCCCAAAAAAGCTCTCTTAACAGTGTAACAGAAAAACTCCAAAACGCGCAAAAACAAAGATACACAGCCCCTTTTCTAATAACTTTTCAACTTTTTGAATTCCTTAAACCTTTTTTAACGATTTCAATGCATGATAGACATAATTCAAACAAATTGAATTGGCGAAAACAAGCCAAACTTTGGACAAACTGCGGTAATAGAGGAGTTGTATAGATGCAGGTGAACGTAAAAGAATTCTTGGAAGAATCAGGGATTACCGAAGCTTTTTACCCCGGTAAACGTCTGGTCCATTCCTGCCGTCAGCCGGGAGAATATAAAAGCCACTGCGTGGTTTTTGACTGGCGCGATCCGGGAAAAATCAAGATAGAAATCAAAGCGGGCCTTTCCGGAAAAGACCTCGAACCGGCCAGACTGAAATACTATCCCGTATCGTTCCAGACACCAACCTATGTGAACATAGAGGTCATCAACGACAATAAAGAAAGCGAAGACGAAGACGGGGAAGAAACAGGCAAAGGGACTTCAGGCAAAGGTGGAAGTGGCGGTAAAAAACCGAAAAGAAAACTCGAAGACGTGAAATTAATGGCATCGGACGCCTTCGGAAGCGTAAGCGAGGGAAAAACACCCGAGCTTGGAAAAATCATCGAAATGGTTGTTCTGGGCACGCAAATCGCTGCCGAAGCCTACGCAAACGTTATGGGCAATCTCGCCCACGGCATTGCCCACGCTAAGGTTTCAACAACCGATATGCTGGCTCAGGCCGGTAAATTCGTAACCAAATATATGCCGCCTTCCTTCATGAAACCGACAGGAGATGAACAGGCCAGCTACAAATACGACCGCGAAAAAAACGCCGATATCGGCTATAAATCCGGTCTGGGATAACCACAAAACAGCAACTCCTGAAATAAAAACCGCGTCTTTTTTAAAGGCGCGGTTTTGCAGTAATGGCTTACAAATATGATACATCCTATAGCCGTTTCATAAGCCTTACACGGTCGCCACCTGATAAGATTTCTCGCATACGTTAGAAATGACACTGCTTTGAACCTCAAAAAACTGCGCCTTGCCCTCAATCGCCCTAAACAAATCCGCATCCGTTCCCGTCAACCAGACCTGCCCGCCAAGCTCGCCGAGCAAACCATAAAGCGCCGCCCGGCGCTGCTCATCCAGATGCGCCGCCACCTCATCCAAAAGCAAAACCGGAGGAGCCCCGCGCTCCGCCGCAATCAACCGCGCATGCGCCAGAACAATTCCAATCAGCAAAGCCTTTTGCTCCCCGGTTGAGCATTGATCTGCCGCCATATCCTTGGCCGCATAACGCACCGCCAGATCGGAGCGATGTGGCCCCGTAGCAGCCCCGCCGCGCACGGCGTCTTGCCCGCGCGACTGCGCAAGCTGGTAAAGAAACATCTCTTCCACATCCAGCGCCGAAGACTGTTCCAAAAGTGCCTCAATCGTCCCTGTAACCCGCAAATCCGCCTTTGGAAAAAACGCTGACGCCGCGCGCTCGCACACCGCCTGCAACCGCTGCACAAAATCCAGCCGCGCCGCCGCAATCGCGCACCCCGTCTCTGCCATCTGCGCTTCCAACCCGTCAAGCCACGCCGGATCAACGCCCCCGCTCCTAAAACCCTCCTGCAATAATTTCGAACGCTGGCGCATCGCATTCTCATAACGTGCAACCCGCCCCGAATGCCCCGGATCAAAAGCAAAAATCAACCGGTCCAGAAACTTCCGCCGGTGCGAAGACGAATCAAGAAAAAGCCGGTCCATCTGCGGCGTCAGCCACACGCACGCCAGATGTTCGGCTAGCGCATTTTGCCCGCGCGCGTTCTCGCCATTCACCCGCACCACACGCTTTTCACTGGCCGCGTCCAGTCCCGTCCCCAGCCGCATCGTGCCGTAACCCGTTTCCACTCGCGCCGCCACCGCCCAGGGCTTCCCTTCGCTTTGGCATTGAATCTCAATATTTTTCGCCCCACGCAAACCCCGCCCCGGTGAAAGCAAAGACACGGCCTCCAGCGCATTGGTCTTCCCCGCGCCGTTAGCCCCGTGCAAAACAATCAGCCCCGAAGATAAACCCTCCAGCGCCACCGCCGAATAACACCGAAAGTTATGAAGTTTGAGGTTAGAGATAAATGTCATATAGTCCCATAAGATACGCAAAAAGGATTCGCCATGAAATCGACACTTATTATAAGCCTTTTTATCGCCACATGCGCGGTTTTCACATTTATCGCCCCCACCCATGCCCAGAAAAAACAAGACCTCATTCCCGCCACCCATATGTGGCTGAAAACCGGGCAGGACAGCATGAGCTTTGTTCCGGTAAGATCACAACAACAATGCGAAATGATGATCCGTCAGGCCGCAACACTAAACTCTTCCGAGGGCAACTGCTTTAACGCTGAGAAATTCCTGAAAAATCTCTCCTGCACCAAACCGGTAAAAAACGATACGGCCCCTAAATGTAAATAACGTCAGATCACAAGATTCTGCGGCTGGCCATTACGAAACGCCTGAATGTTCGCGGCAATCTCTTCAAACATCCGCAAACGCGCTTCTTCGCTGGTCCACGCCGTATGCGGAGTGATAATCAGGTTGGGAATACCGCCATCCAGCAAAACATTTCCATCCGTCGGCGGCTCCTGCGAAAGCACATCCAGCCCCGCCCCGCCGATATGCCCGCTTTTCAAAGCCTCCGCCAGCGCCGCCTCATCGACAATCCCGCCGCGCGAAACATTAATAATCCTCGCGCCTTTTTTCATCCTCGCAATCTGCTCCACCCCGATCATCCCGCGCGTTTCTGCCGTTAACGGACAATGCACGCTAAGGATATCGGCCTGCTTCAAAACATCCTCGAACGCCGTTCGGCCATCTGTAGCCTCAGCCCCGCGCCGCGCCGATATGAGAACCTTCATCCCAAAAGCTTTGGCAATACGCTCCACCGCCTTACCGATATCCCCATGCCCCATAATACCCAGAACCTTACCCGCAACCTCGGTAACAGGCAGCATCCGCACATTAAAGCTTTTGGAGCTTTGCCACGCGCCCGCCCTGACCGTTTCATCATAAGGGATAAGCGACCCGCACAGCGCCAAAATCAGCATAAATGTATGTTGCGCCACGCTTTCAGTGCTATAACCGCGCACATTAGAAACCGCAACGCCCCTCTCCCGCGCCGCGCCCACATCAATATTATCAACACCCGTCGCCCCCGCGACAATAAATTTAAGATCGGGAAGACCCGCCAAAACCTCGTGCGTAATCCGGCACTTATTCGTCACCAGAATATCGAAACCCCGCGCCCGCGCCAAAATTTCACCCGAAGCCGTCTCGTCATAAAACGCCCATTCATCAACCACCGGCTCCAAAAGCGCACGATGCCGCTCATCAGGCGTATAGGTCGCTAAATCGAGAAAAACACCACGCATATTCTATGACCGACCCTGAGCAAGCTGTACGCTCATCAATAAAGCATTTTGCAACAAAAATGCCGTCTTCCGAAAACCGCCTCGCAAAATACATAGAAGTACCTGAGAAGCGAAAGCACAGAAAAGCGGCATTTTCACAATCCGAAAGGAAAGTTTGACTATACCCGAAGCGGCATCAAAACATAAAGCGCAGACGGATCGGAATTATCCTGAATAATCGTCGGCGACGCCGGATCGGCCAGCGTAAAACGGCAGCCCTCCCCTTCGATCTGCGAGGTAATATCCAGCAGATATTTCGCGTTAAACCCGATTTCGATATCGGTTTCGCCGTTCACCTCAACCTCTTCCGTCGCACTGCCCGATTCCGCACTACTCGCAGAAACCGTCATCAACTTGCCGTTCAGCGCAATCTTGATCGCCCGGCTCTTCCCGTCGGAAATCGTCGAAACCCGGTCCACCGCGCTCGTCAAAGTCTTCGCATCAACCTCGACAATCTTGTCGTTCCCTTCCGGAATCACCCGTTGATAATCCGGGAACGTCCCGTCAATCAGCTTCGAAGTCAACACCACATGGTCAAACGCAAAGCGGATCTTGCTTTCCGACAGCGTCACTTGAATAGCATCGCCCGCCTCATCCACCAGCTTGCGCAGCTCACCGATCGTCTTGCGCGGAATAATAATGCCCGGCATCCCCGCCGCGCCATCGGGCAACGGCATCTCAAACCGCGCCAAACGGTGCCCGTCCGTCGCCACAGCGCGCAAAACCTTCACGCCATCATGCTCCGCCTCATGCAGGTAAATGCCGTTCAGGTAATAGCGCGTCTCTTCCGTACTCATCGCGAATTTCGTCCGGTCAATCAATGCGCGCATATCCGCCGCCGGAAGCGCAAAGCCCGCCGGAAGTTCCCCCGCACCGATCTCCGGAAAGTCCGTAATCGGCAGACACGAAAGCTTAAACTGCGAGCGCCCGGCTTTCACCGTCATCTGCGTACCTTCTGCGTTCACCGCTAACTCCACATCGCTGCCATCCGGAAGCTTGCGGACAATATCATGCAGCGTATGCGCCGGCACCGTCGTCGCGCCCGCATCCATAACCTGCGCACCCACCGACTCGTTAATCTCCAGATCCATATCCGTTGTGGCCAGCGACAACATGCCATCCTCGGCCTTCATCAGCACGTTCGACAAAATGGGAATAGTGTTCCGGCGTTCCACAACGCTCTGGACGTGACTAAGGGCTCTTAAAAGGGACGCGCGTTCAATGCTCAGCTTCATGGCAAAAATCTTCCGTTACTTAAAATGATATGGGAATCGGATACTAGCATAGGGGTTTGCAGCGTCAAAGCCCAAAAATCACGCGGCTTTCGCGCTATCCACATAGCATGGAAAGGCCCTTTCCAACGCCGCCCACAGCGTCTCAAAAAGACCCGTCTCGTAATGCGACAATGCGCGGAGCAAATCATGATTTTCCCCGCACATCTCAAACATCTCCGCCAGATGGTGGTCTTCTTCCGCCAAAAGCCCTTTCAACGGCAAATGCACCCCGGCTTCCTCGACAACCTCGTTATAAATTGAATACAACCAGCACGCCCGCAGTTCGATAATCAACGACACCCAGCCATAAGCCGCGCCCTCGGAAACTTGCTTAGAAATTCCCGCATCCATCCGGCCGAAATACATCAGCGCAGGAACCCGCGCACATGTATTCTCATCGCTCCAGCCTTTCATCTCCGCGCCATTAATCCGCTCCGCATGCCGCTTGAAAAAATAAGCATGCCGTGCCTCTTCGGCCAGATGCTGCAACGTATCCTGATCCAGCCCTTCCGGGCGGTTCATCTGCGAAACCATAATTTTGCGGCTGCCCATATGCTCAAGCATCGAAAGCATATTCAAAAACTTCGCGTGGTTTTGAGGGTCCTGAACAAGACCCGCCAGAAAGGACCGAACCGGAGCCTCATGCGGCCTGTTGAAGTCCTTCATCCCGGAAACCGTCCAAGGATCGCCAGAGTGTTTCATAAATACGCTCCAAATCGTGTTGTTCTATGCAGTATGGCGGCAATATATAAACCGTGTTGCCTATGGGGCGCAAGAGAATGTCGTTTTCCAACATAAAATTGTAAATCTCGCCGCCGATACCCGATAAATATCCGCTCACCTCATCAGCAATATCGACAGCGAAAACCGTTCCCTTCACCCGCACATCTGTAACATCGGGCCGCGCCGCGTACCAGCCCGCCGCCCGCCGATGCGCGGCCTCAATCGCCTGAACGCGCTCCATCACCGGTTCCTCGTCCCAGATTTCAAGACTCGCCAGCGCCGCCGCACACGCCATCGGGTTCCCCGTAAATGATGTGGAATGAAAAAACTGCCGCGCCTTGTCGTCATGATAAAACGCCTTATAAATCTCTTTCGTCGCCAGCGTCGCGCCCATCGGCAAAAATCCGCCCGTAAGCCCCTTCGACAGACACAGAAGATCCGGCGCAATCCCCGCCTGCTCGCACGCAAACATACTGCCCGTACGGCCAAAGCCCGTCATCACCTCATCGGCAATCAGCAAAACCCCGCGTTCACGGCACATCTGCGCCATCTTCGCCAGCAGCTTCGGCGAATAAGAGCGCATGCCCGCAGCGCCTTGCACCAAAGGCTCAAACACAAAAGCCGCCGTCTGACTGCCAAACTTCATCAGCCATTTTTCCAGCCATTGCAGGCTACGCATTTCCTGTCCCTTTTGCGGAAACGGAACATGTTTCACATCAAACAAAAACGGCGCATACAGCTCATTAAACACCCCGCGTGATCCCGCCGACATCGCCCCGAACGTATCGCCGTGATACCCGCCATCCAGCGCAATCACCTTATGGCGCTTTTCCCCGGCGTTTTCATGAAAACCGATCGCCATTTTCAGCGCCGCTTCAATCGCCGTTGAACCGCTATCGGAATAAAAAACAAAATCCAAAGGCCGGCCTTCGCATGCCTTAAAGGAATCCCGCACACTTGAAAGCAATTTACGCGTCAGATTTTCCGCCGGATCATGCGTAAACCCGGCAAAAATCACCTGCTCCAGCTTCCCCGCCTGCGCGCGCACCGCTTCCACGATTTTCGGATGACAATGCCCGTGCGTATTCACCCACCAGCTCGAAATCCCGTCAAGAACCCGCCGACCGCCGCGCAAATGCAAATATGCCCCTTCCGCACTCTCAACATGCAGCGCCGGACCAAACACCTTGTGTTGGGTCATAGGATGCCAGATCGGTGAAACGCGATTGCTCATCTAAAAATCTTCAATATTAAAATTGTCTTCGAAGGCTACACTCAAACTTTTTGCGTCCAAAGAGTCAAGCATTGGAAGACGCCCAAGCACTTTTATCTCTGAAAAACCCGCGATTGTTTGCATATTATCTTCATTCTCATCACCGACAAAAACAATGCCATGCACCGGAATTTTTCGGCTCCATAACGCTTCCAGAGAAAGCAGCGTATGATTGATCGTCCCCAGCCCGGTTCTCGCCACCAGAATAACCGGCACATGCGCACTCTCATTCCACTTTTTAAACAGATTAATCAGCAGGTTCTCCCGCGTCAGCGGCACCATCAGCCCGCCCGCGCCCTCAATAATCAGCGGCCCCGGAGCCGCTGGAATTTCAAGCGCGCCCATATCAATCCGCGCCTCATCAAGCTCCGCCGCCCGGTGCGGCGACAGCGCTTCGGTAAAAACATAGCGTTCAGGCAAAAACCGCTCATCCGCCAGCCCTGTCATTTTCTGCACCGCTTTCGTATCCACCCCGCCCGCAACACCGGACTGCACCGGTTTCCAATACGTTCCCCCCAGTGCCAGCATAAGCATCGCCGCCACGACCGTCTTACCGACATCCGTATCCGTTCCCGTAATAATGCAAGTGTTACTCATTTTTACGCAGCCCTTTCCCTCATCAGCGCTCCCAAATCCGCTGCAAAACCCTCCAACGCCCCTTCATCCAAAGCCGCGCTCAACGACAGCCGCAACCGCGCCGTTCCTTCCGGCACGGTCGGCGGGCGAACCGCGCGAATGTCCCAGCCTCTTTGCCGCAACAACTCCGCCACCCGCAAAGCCTCCTCGTCATCACCAATAACAATCGGCACGATATGCGTTCCCGCTCCGCTGAAAAGCCCTTGCGCCTTTTCACACAAACGCGTCAGTTTTTCCCGCCACGCCTGCCCCTCTTCCGATGCCATAATCTCCAAAGACTTTTGCACCAGATGCGCCTGTAGCGGCATCGGCGCGGTCGAATAAATAAACCCGCGCGCGCAATTCACCAGCATATCGACAACCTCTTCCGACGCGCAGACCAAACCGCCCGCAACGCCAATCGCCTTCCCACAGGTATGCAGTGTAACAATCCGCTCATACCCGTGCGCAGCGATAAGCCCTTCAGAAACGCCCTTACCCTCGCGCCCCAAAACGCCGGTGCCATGCGCCTCATCAATCACCAAAACCGCGTCATACGCCTCCGCCAGCGCATAAAGCGCATCCAGCGGCGCAATATCCCCATCCATCGAATACACGCTTTCCACCGCAATCCATATCCGCCCGCGAGATCCGCACTGCGCCTGCGCATCTTTCAAAGCCGCTTCAAAAGAGTCAATGTCGCTATGTGCGGCGCGAATATGCCGCGCAGAAGAATTCTGAATGCCCTCCCGCGCGCTCGCATGAACATACGCATCAAAAACAATCACATCATGCCGCCCGCAAAGCGTTTGAAAAATCGCAGAGTTCGCCTGAAACCCGGACGAAAAATAAAGCGCTTTCGGCGCAGAAAAATAATCGGCTGCAAAATCCTCCAGCGCCGCATGCACCTGCGTATGACCCCGCAAAAGTCGCGAACCGCCCGAGCCAACCGCCCCGCCGCCTTGTAAAAACTCAATCGCCGCCGCCCGCAAATCCGGATGCGCAGCCATCCCCAGATAGTCGTTGGAAGCCATGTCCCGCCCCGCAGGAAGACTCATAGAACGAAAACGGTTTTTATCCCTAAGCCGCCGCAGTTTGCTCCTGAAGTTTTGCATACGTCAGCCATAAACCATAACCACAGGACTCTCAAGAAAATCTAGCGAATACGCGAATCTTTTATTGTACGGTCAGGTTTCTTTAAGGCAGGCATGTACTGACGCACAGCAGCCTGAGCCTCCCTTTCTGTAAGTGGCCGATAAACTTTTTTCTTATATTTTCTCTTATGCTTTTTATTCTTGCCAGAATCAAAACAATCGCCCCAAAAGACAACTGAGACACAGTCCAAAGGCCGCCCTATAACAGGGCCAAAGTCATCAGAAAAACTGCGCGTAAACAAAAATGCGTCTGCTGGCTGCGGCACACACAACGCAAACACATAAAAACAAAGCGCCAATTTAACACGTACTCCGCCGCAACTCTTTTTAAACACTATTTCTTTCATTATTTCCTCCAACGCAACAATTAATTGAACATTGTTCAATTATAACTGAACAACCCTCGCCTATAAGGCGAGGGGTTAGTTAGGGGTCGATTGTAAATCGACTGTCCTCTACCGGCTCCCCTTCTTGTTCCTCGATATATTTCTGGATCATCTCATCTGTGATATTTCCGGAACTGATAGCGCAGTACCCACGCGCCCAGAAATGTCTGCCCCAGAACTGCTTGCGCAAATGCGCAAACTCAGAGAGTAAAATCCGCGAGCTTATGCCTTTGAGCCATTGCACGATCTGACTTATATTCTGCGTCGGACGATAGCCAATAAACATGTGCACATGATCGCTCGCGACCTTCCCGGTTATAATCTCAAGCTCGTGCTCCATGGCTATCTGGCGCAGAACATCTCTGGTGCGCACCGCCACCTCGCCTGTCATCACCCTCTTCCGGTACTTTGGAACCCAGATCAGGTGCACTTTTAAATCCGTCTTCGTGTGGCTGCCTATCGTATAACGTCGCATAGCGACAGGTATAAACTTCTCTTCGCCTGAAGGCGAGGGATTTTAACCATCCCCGATGGGGACATTAAAACACAATTATACATAAAATGCAAATAACGCCTTTTAAGGAAAAACCCCTAAAACCATTTTTTGAATTTGAACAAAACGATCTGCGCCAGAACAATCACCGCCAGCAACCCGCAAAAAACGGCAAAAGCCAGATCGTAATCCGCGCCCGGAATTCCCCCGACATTAATGCCCAAAAGCCCGGTCAAAAAACCGAGAGGAAGAAAAACCGCCGCAATAACCGAAAGAATATACATGTTTTTATTCATCGTATCGGCCAAAGCAGCAGAGATTTCCTCCTTGATAATCTGCGCACGTTCGCGAATCGCATCCAGATCCTCCACATACCGCGTCAACCGGTCATGCGCCTCCTGTATCCTCCGCCGGTGCCGTACATCCAGCCATTCGGCTTCGCTGTTTCTCAAAAGCGCCATCGCGTCTTTCTGGGGCGCAACATAACGCCGGAAAATAATCGCCTGCCGCCGGATTTTGTTTATCGCCCTGCGCTCCACACTTTCGGAATGCTCCAGCGCTTTCTCCTCTATATCGTCGAGCCTCTCATCCAGTTCCGAAAACACCGGCTCCATGCGTTCAAACAAGGCATTAGACAACCCCGCGATAAACTCCCCGGAATTTTTCGGCCCCCTTCCGCTCTCAAGCCTGTCACACAAATCCTGAACAGCCTTAAGCTTGCGGCGGCGCAGACTGATAATTCTGTGTGAATCCGCCCATAGCCGAATCGAAACCATATCCTCCGGCTCCGAATTTTCATTCAGGTTCACCCCGCGCAAAATCATTAAAATGCCCTGCTCATGCTCCAGAACCCGAGGGCGCGTTTCATCCGCAAGCAGCGCATCCAAAACTAGCGGATCAAGATAGGAAACCTCGCGCATAAGCCACTCACGCGTTTCGGGCATCGTCGCATCCAGATGCACCCAGGCAAGCTGATCGGCGCGAATCACCTGCGAAACGTCATCCCCTTCAAGCAACGTTCCCGTCCCGTCACCGTTGATCTGATAGGCATGCATAATCGGCTGATTCATAAAAAATCGTCCTGTAAATATCTGCGGAGAAAGCCTCAGGCAGCCTCTTGCTGCCCGCCATCGCCTTTAACACCACCCTTGTAAGGCTTCATCGGTTTCAACCCCAACGCGCCCAACAGCGTATAATCAAAATCTTTCTCCGGGTTCGGCGTGGTCAAAAGCTTCTCCCCGGTAAAAATCGCATTCGCCCCGGCCATAAACGCCATGGCCTGCGCCTCTTTCGAAATTTCCAGTCGCCCGGCAGAAAGACGAACCATGGCTTTCGGCATCAAAATCCGCGCCACAGCGATCGCCCGTATCCATTCGAAAATATCAAGCTTCTCCACATTTTCCAAAGGCGTCCCCTCCACCGGCACCAGCATATTAATCGGCACCGATTCGGGCTGCGGATTAAGGTTCGCAAGCGTACGCAGCAGCGAAATCCGGTCCTCTTCCGATTCGCCCAGCCCCAAAATACCGCCGCAACACGCCGAAATTCCGGCCTTGGCAACATTCGCCAGAGTATCCAGCCGGTCCTGATATGTACGCGTAGTAATAATCTTGTCGTAATATTCTTCAGAGGTATCAAGATTGTGGTTATACGCCGAGAGCCCCGCCTCTTTCAATTTCACCGCCTGCTCTTCGCTCAGCATCCCCAAAGTGCAGCACGCCTCCAGCCCCATGTCCGAAACGCCCTTCACCATATCGCACACACGATCAAACGCCTTGCCGTCCAGCACTCGCGGCCACGCCGCACCCATGCAAAACCGCGTCGATCCGGCTTCTTTCGCTTTACGCGCCTGCTCCAGAACATCCGTCGTTTTCATCAGGATCTCTTTTTCAAGCTCCGCATTATTATGGATGGATTGCGAACAATATTTGCAATCCTCCATGCACCCGCCCGTCTTGATAGAGAGCAGCGTACACATCTGCATTTCATGATGATCGTGATTCGCGCGATGCACCGTGGCCGCATCGTAAACCAGATCCAAAAGCGGACGGTTATAGAGCGCCCGAACCTCTTCAATTGTATGTGTCATAACCCGAACTCTAATCGAAAAAAAACGCGGGGAAAAGCATAAACCCCGCGTTTGTCAAAATTAAAACGGCCTCACTGAAAAGCGAACAAAATTTGCGCAGTGAGCAGGAAAACAAGGCGAGTAAAGCGGAATGTACATTTAGTACATGAGCATTTACGAGACCGAAGTCTGACGCACTCACTGTGCAAATTATGGAGCGTCTAACCTGTTAATGCGCGGCGCACAACATCGACATCCTGTGCAATCTGTGCGTCTTCCTCGATCAACTCCTCAACCTTACGCACCGCATGCATCACGGTGGTATGATCGCGCCCGCCGAATTTCCGGCCAATTTCCGGCAGACTTCTGGCCGTCAATTGCTTGGCCAGATACATCGCCACCTGACGCGGGCGGGCCACATTCCGCGCGCGGCGCGCCGAATGCATATCCGCCATCCGCAAATTATAATGCTCCGCCACCTTGCGCTGAATCTCGTCAATCGTAATCCGCCTATCATGCGCCCGAAGCAGATCTTGCAAAACCTCCTGCGTCGTCTCCAGCGTAATCTCCTGACGCGACACATCCGCATGCGCCACAATCCGGTTAAGCGCCCCTTCAAGCTCGCGAATATTGCTCGTCACTTTCAGCGCCAGAAACTCAAGCACGCTGTCAGGCACCGCCGCGCCAAGCTGCTCGCGCTTCGTCTGCAAAATGCCCAGACGCAAATCATAGGTCGTCGGATGAATATCCGCCACAAGCCCCCAGGCCAGCCGCGAACGCAACCGCTCATCCAGCCCCGCCAGATCGCTCGGCGATTTATCGGCGGAAATAATAATCTGCTTGTTCTGATCCACCAGCGCGTTAAAGGTATGGAAAAACTCTTCCTGCGTCGATTCCTTCCCCGCGATAAACTGGATATCATCCATCATCAACACGTCCACACTGCGGAATTGCTCCTTGAACGTCATCGCCGAATCGCTGCGCAAAGCCTTCACAAACTGATACATAAACTTCTCAGCCGAAAGATACATCACCGTCTTTTCCGGATATTGTTCTTCAATCGCATGGGCAATCGCATGCATCAAATGCGTTTTCCCCAAACCCACGCCGCCATAGATAAACAGCGGGTTAAAAGGAATAGCCGCGCTCTCGACCACCCGCCGCGCCGCGGCATGGGCCAGCGCATTCGGTTTGCCGACAACGAAGGTATCAAACGTAAAGCGCTCATCCAGCGGAGATGAAATCTCGGAAAGATCCAGCTTTTTGTTCTGATTCGCCTTAGAAGGCTCCCGCGCCTCCGGCTCATCATCTAAAATCGCATTCTGCACGACAACAATCTGCAAACGCTTGATTTCCTCCAGCGTCCCGGTGCTTGCCTCAACGCACATCGCAAGAATGCGCTCCGCATAATGATTTTGAATCCAGTCACGCATAAAACGGGTCGGAACCGATACTTCCATCGTACCGTGATAAAAAGCCTGAAGGGTCAGCGGTTTCAACCAGCTGCGGAAAATAGCTTCGCCAAATTCGCTCCGCATGTCGTTATGAACCTTTTTCCAAAGCTTCATAATATCAATACTCGGCTCCAGTGACGCTTCCTGATACTCAGCATTGCCCCTGATAAGAGCAACGGATTTCCCTCCGGTTTCAGACATTTTTTCTCCTCTCCATGTTATAACGATTTACACATAAACTTTTATTTTTAAGATCCCCGAAACCTTGAAAAAAGGCGCAAAGAAGGGTTCGCGGACTCAAGCTGCGCGCCCGCATAAATCTTCTTCATGGCAATCTTCTAAATTTTATGAGTTTGTGAACCGAAAAAACCAACCCGCAGTTTCTGCTGCACCCGGCTTAGCGGTCCGTAATCCCCAACCCCTCCTTTTATTAAGGAGGATTAAACACACTTCAAACACACGACGATATTCAAAAGACACGTGTCCTGAAAAGCAATAGAACGCAACCACCCCAAAAACAAAAAAGCTCCCTCAATGACTGCGATAAAATAAACCTATACCAAAAAAATATGTGGATGCAATACGAATAAAACAGGAACATCAAAAAAAGAAATTTTCTTATCTTCCCGATTTCCAAACAAAACCAAGCCCTTCAGAAATGATCCAAAGGACTTTTTTAAACATCTTAATCTTTCAAACAGATACCGGAAACGCTACTAAACTTTCGCGCTTTTTGATGATCTTCACGCTGCTTTTTTAAGCAATTTAACGCGCGTAGACAATCTCGAAATTTTTCTGGCCGCTGTGTTTTTATGCATAATGCCTTTCGAGACATTTCTTTGAATCTCGGGCTGCGCATTTTTCAACGCTTCTTCCGCAGCCTTCGCATCACCGCCAGCCAATGCCAACTCAACCTTTTTGATAAAGGTGCGCATACGGCTGACGCGGGATTTATTAATATCCGCACGCTTGGCGTTCCGGCGAATTCTCTTTTTTGATGACTTATGATTTGCCATTTTTTAACCTTTTTTCTCGTCTTTAAAAACTAGGAAATGCGCCGCAAAGCGGGCAAAAATCTCTTATCCTTCACAGATCGAAAAGAGGTATACGCGCTACAAGGCAGGTTTGTCAAGGAAATGATAGATCTTTTCGTATTAAAGAAAACCCTGCCTGCCTCCCCCGCGAATCACTGCGGCTGCACCAAAATCCTTAAAATCTGCACATCCCCGCCACCCTCAAAAACCAGCTCCAGCGATTCGCCGTCCCGGTTAAACCGGTTCACCCCCGCATTTTTCCAGCCAAACTGCGGCAAGGCCAACAGGTAATAGCGCTCCACCGCTTCTTGCGAAAACCCTTCCAGATCCGCTACGGCCTCAACCACCCGCCCGCCGGGCTTATCAAAAAACACCGTATCCTCGTCCCGCTCAGCCAGCCCCGGCATAAGCGGAATATCCTGCAACTGTTCGAAAAACTGTACCGGCGACGGCGCCCCCGCGCCCTGCGCAAAACCCGCTCCAATCCCGAAAATCAGGAACATAACGGTTAAAAAAAGCATCCGCATCATGTGAATCACCTCTGTTTCTGCGAACAATAAAATGTCGAGCGCCCGCCCTGTACAATCCTGTGAACGCCGCACCCGCCACCTATCATATCACAATCACAGACCCCGCACGCCTCCCCCTCCCGGTCATACACAGCAAAAGACGTTTGAAAATACCCAAGCTTCCCATCCGCATGCCTGTAATCCTTCAAAGACGAACCGCCCGCTTCAAGCGCCGCACGTAAAACGCTCTTGATAGCCCCGGCCAGCCGCGCACACTCACCCTCGCTTAAATCCCCGGCCCCGCGCTGCGGATCAATCCCCGCGGCATAAAGCGCCTCACACGCATAAATATTGCCAATTCCAGCCACAATTTTCTGATCTAAAAGCGCTGTTTTTATCGCCCCTGTGCGCCCCAAAAGCGTCTGCGCCAAAACCGGGCCGTTAAAATCATTGCTTAAAGGCTCCGGCCCCATCGCCGCAAAAGCCCGGTAGTTCTGCCATCCACACGCATCCAGCGCCTCAACAAACCCAAAACGCCGCGAATCGTTAAAAACAATGCGCTCCCCGCCTTCCATCAAAAACTCGACATGATCGTGTTTTTCATACCGCCGCGCAGCAGCCGTCGGCTCAATCCGGATCACCCCCGACATCCCCAGATGCAAAACAAATCCGCAGCCGCCCTCCGCAAACACCGCAATATATTTACCCCGCCGCATTACCGATTCTATCCGCCGCCAAAGCAATCAAAAAAGAAAAACCGACCGGAATAAATCCGGCCGGCAAAGTCTTTACGTGTGTGGGGATTCAAAAGCTGTTCCAATACAAAAACAAAAGGAGAGAAGCCCATATATTTCATACAGATTGTCAGCTTTGTGATATTTTTATAGCACCGGATCAACCCGAGTCAAGAAAAAGTTATATAAAATAGACAAAAATATTAAATTTATAACAAACCAAATTTTACATATGAAAAAACCACTGGACAAACCCTTTGAATAAGTCTATAGAACATACCACGCACAAATACAGGGACAAAATACGCTGGTTATTACGCCGGTTAAAGGATTAAAAAAAATGCCGACAATCGAACAAATCAGGGCTGCAAGAGCCCTTCTAGGCTGGAACCAGCACGATCTGGCCGATAAGGCCGGCCTGTCCCAAACCGGCATCGCCCGCATCGAAAACGGCACGAATAACCCAAACTCCAAAACATTGGAAAAAATTGAAAACGCTTTTGATAAGGCTGACATCGAATTCATCGACGGCGGTGTCAGAAAGCGCGTCAATAAAGTTACGCTATATGAAGGCAAAGAAGGCTTCGCAAAATTCAGGCTTGATACGCTCCATGAAGCTGAAACCCTCGAAAACGCAGATATATGCGTCGCCAATGTAAATGAACGGCTGTATGACAAATGGGGCGAGGGCGAGCCCAATGAAAATTATAGATCAAAAATGCCTGTAATTAAAAAGAACAACCCCAATTTAAGGTTTCGTTCTATCGTTAAGGAAGGCGATGAGCGCCTGCCTGCTATATATCATTCTGAATATCGCGCATTACCGGAAAAAGAATTTGGAGACTTCCCTTTTTATATCTTCGGCGAAAAAACAGCGCTGATGATGTTTGAAGAAAACAACGTCAGCATCTTCATTATTGACCATCCAATGGTCACGAAATTCTACAGAGAGATCTTTGAAGAGAATTGGAAAAAAGCAAAAGAACTATAACAAGCCCCACCACAAATCTGGCACAAACTACGGACCGCTTACTACGTGTGAACGCAAATCTGCCCTAAACTTATTAATCCGTTCAGGCGTCACAGGCATTTGAGGGTCGTAATTACTGTTTGCGATTCGCTCTACAAACCTCAGAGCTTCATTGCGAAAACGATCAACGAGCCCGTTAAGATCCCCCGCAGAACCATAGCCTAAGTTTCGACCTTTCAAACTATACGGCTTAGCAATCAAACCTACCTGCTCATCAAGTTCCTTAGGGCCGTTCCATGAGACCGTATGCGCGTCATACATATTACTCATCTTCGCCGATTCATCCTGCGGATGAATGGATAAAATCAGCCCATCTCCTTCAAACGCATGCACCGCTCCTTTGGCACCACCAAAAACAATTGTTGCAATCTGACCAGGAACTAAGTGCGCTTTATATTGAGGTGTTACCGGATTCCCTACAGCCTCCATAGAATCAGTATCTACAACAGAAGAGTCCAATTCAAATGCACTAAAACTAATACCAGCGCTATGTTCTGTTTCACTAGAATTCGCAAATGGAATTGCAATTAAAATTCTATAAGATGTCCGAGGAGCGCTCTTTCCATAATTTGGATGGAAGTGCATAGACTGCCCACCATTCATAAGCATATTAGTTAAGCTCACACTATGTTCAGGGGACTTTTCCACGACAAGCTGCTGGCTCGTATGGTAATATTCCTGCGCCCGCTCACTGTAATTAAAATGGCCCGCTAAAGTAAGAATACACCTCTCAGCAGGCGTAAGCTCTGAAGGCGGTTTACGCGCAGCCCCCTTTTTAGCCCAATTAGACACATTGCCATTGACGGTAAAGTCAGTAACATGCTTCGTATTACTAAAATCAAGCACAGTTTCAATTAAGATAGGCGCCGAATTTTTTACTCTAACTTGTTCTTCAACGGCTGCAGCAACGAGGCTCATTTCACACAACTTTTTTTCATATCAAAATCAAACGATTTCTACACCATAAGAGTATAAAAATGCAAGTTTTTTGTAAACCTTCTGACATTTTTTTACTAAAAAACAGCATCCATTCAAAAGATTAAAAAATATAGTTCGATTGCAAGCAGCGTTTGGCTGTAGCGCTGTCAAATGTCGGCTTGTTTTTTATAAACGTCGCCTCACCATTTTCCTCGTCACAGCACAAACGCTGAAAGCCATTTTAATTACATCATGCCCGGCATGCCGCCCATACCGCCCATGCCGCCCATATCACCGGCACCGCCTTTATCGTCCTGCGGTGCTTCGGTAATGATCGCCTCGGTGGTAATCAGCAAGCTGGAAACGCTCGCCGCATCTTGCAGCGCTGTTCTCACAACCTTCACAGGGTCGATGATCCCGGCTTTCACCAGGTCTGTATACGTCCCTTCTTGCGCATCATAACCAAAATCAGTGCTCTTTTGCTCAAGCAGCTTGCCGACAATGACAGAACCTTCATCACCCGCATTTTGTGCAATCTGACGAATCGGTGCCTGCAACGCGCGGCGAATGATCTCAATGCCGACATTCTGGTCGTCATTGCTGCCTTCCACGCCTTCCAGCGCTCTAGTCGCATAAAGAAGCGCAGTCCCGCCACCGGCGATAATGCCTTCTTCCACAGCCGCGCGCGTAGCGTGCAAAGCGTCGTCCACACGGTCCTTACGCTCTTTCACTTCCACTTCCGTCGCACCGCCGACGCGAAGAACAGCCACCCCGCCGGACAATTTCGCCAGACGTTCCTGCAATTTCTCCTTGTCATAGTCAGATGAAGTATCCTCAACTTGCTTGCGAATTTGGCTGCAACGCGCTTCGATGTCTTGTTTGCTACCCTTACCGTCAACAACCGTCGTGTCGTCTTTGGTAATAGTAACCTTCTTAGCTTCGCCCAGCATATCCAGCGTCACATTCTCAAGCTTGATGCCCAGATCCTCGGAAATGACCTGACCGCCGGTCAGAATCGCCATATCCTCCAGCATCGCCTTGCGACGATCGCCAAAGCCCGGCGCCTTCACAGCGGCAATCTTCAAACCGCCGCGCAGCTTGTTCACAACCAGCGTCGCAAGGGCCTCGCCCTCAACATCTTCCGCCACAATCAGCAAAGGACGCCCGGATTGAACAACCGCTTCCAAAATCGGCACCAAAGCCTGCAAATTCGAAAGCTTGCCTTCGTTCAGCAGGATATAAGGATTCTCAAGATTGGCCTGCATCTTGTCCGCATCCGTGATGAAGTACGGAGAAAGATAACCACGGTCGAACTGCATACCCTCAACAACTTCCAGCTCGTTGTCCAAAGACTTCGCTTCTTCAACCGTAATCACGCCTTCATTGCCGACCTTGTCCATCGCTTCAGCCAAAAGCTCGCCGATCTCAGCTTCGCCATTGGCAGAAATCGTACCGACCTGCTTGATCTCCTCATTGCCCTTCACGTTCTTCGCACGTTTCTTCAGGTCTTCAACAACCTTCGCAACCGCCAGATCAATCCCGCGCTTCAGGTCCATCGGGTTACGTCCTGCCGATACAGCCTTCGCACCTTCATTGGCAATGCTCTGCGCCAGAACCGTCGCCGTCGTCGTACCGTCGCCGGCATGGTCATTGGCTTTGGACGCCACTTCTTTGATAAGCTGCGCGCCCGTATTCTGGCGCTTGTTCTTCAGCTCAATCTCTTTCGCTACGGTCACGCCGTCTTTTGTTGTACGCGGAGAGCCGAACGACTTCTCAATCACAACATTGCGCCCCTTCGGGCCAAGCGTCACCTTCACAGCATTGGCAAGAATGTTAATTCCCGCCAGCATATCTTCACGGGCTTCTCCGCCCAGCACTACATCTTTTACAGACATTATAATAAACTCCTTTAAATCTACGTTCTCATTAAATTAAGCGGCTTCATCGACGATTCCGATGATGTCGGATTCTTTCATCACCATCAGCTCTTCACCGTCAATAGTGACTTCCGTACCGGCCCATTTCGAAAAGACAACTTTGTCGCCTGCCTTCACATCCAACGGACGAACCTCGCCATTGTCATTCACATGGCCGTTGCCAACAGCAACAATTTCACCTTCCATGGGTTTTTCGGACGCCGTATCGGGAATGATAATCCCTCCGGCTGTTTTGGTATCCGCTTCAACGCGGCGAACAAGAACGCGGTCATGTAGAGGACGAAATTTCATTTCGCTTTCTCCTTTGGTTTTTGGTTGATAACAAGCAGGTTTTTAAGCCCCGTAAAAGAGCGGACTCTAAAAACCCCTCCAACGCCTTTGCCAGAGCCATCTTGACTCAATTCCACAAAAGCAGAACAGATATAGGACAGAGTCCGAAAACTTTCAAGTTTTTTCAGAGAAAAACCATGAATCCTCCAAAACTGTTGATATTTAACGTTTCCGCAAGAATTCACATGTAAAATAAAAAGTGTATGGGATAGAATATCCATATAAATGAGCGAAAAACCAAAGATGTTCAAGTATTGGACAAAGGGGGATAAATGGCTGATTTATATAAACAATTAGGAGACTTCCGCCTCACAACGGCGAAAATTATCTACCACCTGCCGGATTACGAAAAAATCCTGCAGGAATTCATCTGGCAGGATTATGACCTCGCCCCGAAATTCCCGCATTTAAGAAAATTTCTGGATTTCTGGACCCGTGAAATCGACGGACGCCTCCACTCCGTCTACGTCGCCAAGCGCGAAATCATCACATCCTCGGACTACCGCCACGCCGACTGGCAAAAAACGCTGCAATAATTTAACCCGCCACCGCCAGCCGCACCTTAAGCCCGTCCAGGCTCTCATCCATGATAATCTGGCACGAAAGCCGCGAATTATCCTGCAAATCAAACGCCTCATCCAGCATCGCTTCTTCATCCTCACGCATCTCCGGCAACCGCCCGGCCCACGCCTCATCGACATAAACATGGCACGTTGCGCACGCGCACGCCCCCCCGCACTCGGCCTTGATCGGCAGGCCGTACTCGCGAATAATCTCCATCACCCGCCAGCCTTCAATGGCTTCCAGAACATGCTCGACACCATCTTGCGTTATCACATAAATCTTCATGGCTGATCTCTTATCTAGGGTCTGGACCTATAAATTATGATTAATACTGTTTCAAAATTATAGGGCAGATGCAAGGAAAGCAAGGTTTTGCGATGCCGGTGCATCGGAGGTTCTTGCTTGACGATGCAGATGCCCTATAATTTTGAAACCCGAAGGGCGCGGCAAATTTTTGTGTCTGATCGTAAAAATCGTTTGAACGTAGCTACGGCTATGCCCTGCACGATTTTTACTTCCATCCATCAAAAATTTGACACGCGCAGGATAAACATAATTTATAGGTCCAGACCCTAAAATCCGCTTATAAAAAAAGAGATTTCTACCAGATGGCCGTAGGTTTATTCTCCCCTTTAAAAACCGAATAAACCCCGTACGCCACACCGATACTCGAACTCAAAACCATAAAATAATCAATCACGGCCTGAAAAGCCGCCAGAATACTCCCCGCCGCCAGCGTCCCGGAAATCTGTGAAAACAACATCAAAAGCAGCAAAGGCGGCACAAAACACATCCCCCACACGCCCAGAAAACTGAACGAGGACATAAACGGCCTAAAGCGCCGCACAAACTCGATCATGCCGCGCCCCATCACCACCGGCACATAAAGCCATAAAAACCGGAACGCCCAAACCACAAAACCAAGCATCGCCAACACGACAACAAACGTATCAAAACCCGGGTCCGGCGGCGGCCCTTCAGGCAACCCCTGCACCCCGTTAAACATGATCCCGCCCAAAACCGACAACCCCATCTTAAGCAACACATACACAATCATGCTCGCCTTAATCGCCCCGTCCAGCTCTTCCGGCGCAGGCAAAAAACTCTTCTTCCGTTCCCCGCTTTTCAACACCTCATGATGCAGCGCCATAATCATCAAATGCGCCACCACCCACCCTTCAAGCATATAAGATGGCAGCAAAAACAGCCCCTGCCGTAAAATATCCTGTTGCAGGTCAAACACGACAAACCCGACAAAAAACACAATCTTCACAGCCACCGCCATCGCCGACAACCGCAAAACATCCCTGCGCCTCTCCCACAAAAAAAGATAGGACTTGCCCGCACATTCGACAAAATCAAAACTGGCGCTCATAAATTCTCACATGACCTTTACAAAACCTAATAAAGATCATACACAATTGTCTTTCCCGTGAAAGTGCTATTCCGTGCAACAAATGGACACACAAACAAAACACAATCCTAAAGCCCTTGCCTTCTGGCTCTTTGCCTGCGCCTTCATGGTCTTCGCCATGATGGTCATCGGCGCCATCACCCGGCTCAGCGAATCCGGCCTCTCTATGGTCGAATGGCGCCCACTCATCGGCGCGCTCCCGCCGTTAAACGAGGAAGAATGGAACCGCGTTTTCGATCTGTACAAACAAAGCCCGGAATTCCAGAAAAAAAATTCATGGATGCTGCTTGGCGACTTTAAAACCATCTTTTTCTGGGAATGGTTCCACCGCCTCTGGGGCCGCCTCATCGGTCTGGCTTTCGCCCTGCCGCTCATCTTTTTCTGGGTCCGTAAAATGATCCCCCACGGCTACCACATCAAACTCCTCGGCCTCCTCCTGCTTGGCGGCGCGCAAGGGTTTATGGGCTGGTACATGGTCAAAAGCGGCCTCATAGACCAACCCGCCGTCAGCCATTTCCGCCTCGCCGCGCACCTCTCACTGGCCTTTATCATCTTCTCCGCCCTGATGTGGCTGGGCCTTTCCCTGAAAATAAAAACGCGCCGCTTTGCAGGCCGCGCCCTGAACATCCACGCCATTATAACCTTGGCCCTCATCGCGCTCACAATAATTTGGGGCGCGTTCACCGCCGGGCTGGACGCCGGGCTGGTCTATAACGAAACATTCCCGAAAATGTGCGGCGCGTGGATTCCTCCCGACTTTTGGAAATACGATACCCTGCAAAACAATATCCTGAACAACCACAGCGCCGTACAATTCACCCACCGCTGGCTCGCCATCACATCCGTCATCATTACACTCAGCCTATGGCTCCACGCTGCCGTAAAACAAAACACATTCCCTGCCCTTCACGCCGCCGCCGCGATGGCGCTCATTCAAATGGGTTTAGGGATAGCAACGCTTCTTTCCGGCGTCCGTATCGACGCCGCTGCAACCCATCAGGCCGGAGCCGTCATCCTCTTGTCACTAGTGCTAATGTGCGTGTTTCAAACCCGCCGAACGCATAAAAGAAACGCCAAAGATTAAACTGGGTCGCCATCACCCTCAGGCGGCGCTTTATCTTTGTCTTTAATATCTTTCGAAGACACAAACGTAACCGTCCCCGACACACTTTTCTGCGGCGCTTTCGGCGCTTCCTCCGGCTGCGGCGAAGACTGCAAAGGCTCCGGCATCACAGGAGCAACAGGCATTTCCGGCGCCGGTCCGACCGACGGCGCGACCTCGGAAACAGGCGCGGCAGGCGGAGAAACACTTTGCGGCGGCTCTTGAACCGGAACCTGCGGCAAGGCCTCTTCCGGCACCTTTTCTTCCTGCCGGAGCGGAGACAAGGACTCAGGCTGTGCAGGTGCCTCTTCTATCGACCTGACCTCCTGCGCGACAGGCGTTTCAAGAGAACGAACAGAGCCCCCGGCTGATAACTCCGGTTCCTGCGGTTGCGGCTGAGGCTGAGGCTGAGGCACAGAAACAGGCGCAGCCGCAACCGGCACATCCATATCAATCGGCCTAATTCTGTCCATCGGATCGCTCGGCTCCTCTTCCTCAGGCATCGGGAAAGCCGGCGGCACACCGCCGCCGCCCATAGAATCCTCCGGCACGATGGCCTCCTGCGAAACATCCGCCGCAACACCCCCCTCCATCTCGGCTTCCGCAGACGCCGCGGCCAGCTCTTCCGCCGTCGGCGGTGCAAAACGATCGACAATCTTCTGCCCGTAAATCAAAAGAGATATCGGTCTGCCCATTTTCTCAATCGCCCCGCGCACATAGTCAATCTGCAACGTGCCCTCATGAACGCTGTTACGCTCAACCCCGTCCATAAATTCCAAAAGCGCAAGCCGCCGCTCCTCAGCCTGCTCTTCCAACTCCGCCCGCCGCTCCTTATCCTGCGTGCCTTCCATATCCTGACGTATCAACTCATCCCCCAAAAGATAAGACGCAGGCGCAGCCCAGCTTTGCGCGAACTTCACCCGCCCGCTCAAATTGCCGCTCACATACAAAACCTCCAGCGCCTCCTTAAATTCCTCAAACTGATCGCTCATCAGCTTGTTTTCAGACTCTGCTGATGAAAAATAATCGGAAGATGGCGGCATATCGGACATGAAAAACTCTTAAAACCTGAATGATTAAACCTTACATACCTAAAGAATAACCCGCCACGCAGAATTTATGAAGACATAAAGAGGAATATATAGTCGTTCAGTTAAGAAAATTACACAGGTCCGGAGATATCATCAGGCTTCAGTTTCGCCACATGCCCATCCGCATCGGGCTTAGCAGCTACATCAGAATCCGATGGCCGCGTATCCATATCCGTACCGGTACCCGCATCAGCCTCCGCCCTGCGCCGAACGGCCAAAGGCCGCCCCTCATCCTGCGCTTTGGCTTGCGTCTCCTCCCACGCCGCGCGCTTAAATTCCTCGGCCCGCGCACGCTCGGTAAGCTGCGCCGCCGTCGGCTCCGCATAGCGTATACCCGAACCTGATGAAACGCCCTTCTCCATACTCAAAACAATGCGGCTCAAGGATTTCTTAAGCGCCCATATCTCATCATGACTGTAACGCTCGCCCTCTTTTTTCTGAGAAACCCCCGCCTCCGCACAAACAAGATTGAAAAGCGCCGGACGCATCTCCATCCCCTCCACAAAATGCTGCGGGTTCACCGCCGCGCCCATAACCGCAACCTCTCCAACCCCCGCCTCCCGCATAAGCCCCAGCGTATTTTCATCTATAACCGTACCGCTGGAAACGATAACGGCCCCAAACCTTCTGCTCTCCTCGTTTGGATCGGTAACATTTTGCGCAACCGTTTTGCCCAAAAGCGCTTCAGACACAGGAAAATCCTGCGAAGGCAAAATAAGCCCCTTCAACACCTCCAGCCCTTCGGAACCCTTCAACTCATCCGGAATCTCAATCAAACGCACCTGCGCGCTGCGGCGGTCATAATGCGCCATCACAGGCCGCTCCGGCGAACCCCCCTCAGCATCAACCCCCGAAATCCCCAGATTGGGACGATAAAGCTTTTTCCCCGAATTACGTTGCAAAAGCGCCCATAAATCCTCTTCACCCGGTTGAATAACCACAGGCCCGTTCTTAACCGCGTTCCCCACATCCATAAGCCCGGCCACATCGTGATGCGGTATAACATCAATGCCCCCGCGCGGTGCATCCGGGCGCCCGTAAAACTCCTCGTCACTGACAACAAGCGTCTGCGACGGCGCATCGCGAAGCCCTTTTTCCAAAACCGCCCTTTCAATCAACTCCGCCTGCTTCCGATAGTCCTGCGCAAAATCTTTAAACGCCGGAACATCACCCGCGCCAATCTGCGCCGAAAGCTCCGCCCATCCCGCACCCGGCGACGCCGACCGGGCAAGCGCAAACGCCGGCGACGCCTCCTCCATCAATTTCCACACCTCGGTATAATGCTTATCCGCATGCTCTTTAGCAATTCCCGCCAAAACCCCCGCATCAATTTTCTCAACCGAAAACACCCCGGAATCCTTATCCACCGCCATAAGATAGTAATCTTCCCGTCCGTCCGGTCCCTTATCGCCCTTAAACACGACATAGCCCTGCCCGCCCTTTTGCATCTTTCCACGCAAAGCCTGAGCCTTAAACGACATATAATCGTCATACGCCTGCTTAAAATCATGCGCCGTATATGTGTGCCCGCCCGACACAATCTCCAAAGCCCGCAAACGCGGATTCATCCGCTGCGCAGCATCCGCATCACCCTCAAAATAACGCTTATACGCCGGCACCCCGTCCTTGTGCAAAGCCGCAACCTTCTCGCTCACGCCTTTTGCGAAGACCTCCGCAGCCTTGTCCGGATCGCTCTGCGCCCCGGCGGCTTTAACAACCTCGCCGAGCTCCTGCGCAAAAGCCCCGCGATACGCCGCATCGCCAAACGGCAAAGTCGCAACCGTATTAATCAGATAAAAAATATCGTTATTAAACTCCTCCGCCGTCCCGCTATGCCTCTCCCGCGCCGCCTTGTAAAAATCATAAAGCTGCTGCGAACGGACTTTCCCGGCATTGGCAAATTCATCCCGGACATCCCCCCCGGCGGAAAAAATCGGCGGCATCTCAATTTCGGGCATCAACCGCGCAATCCCTGCACGCCCCGTATATTCAATCGTCAACGTATCAAGCAGCCGCAACATATCCGGATTGGTATTGACCAAATCCATCATCCGCTCCGCACCGGCATCCTTCATCGCCTGCGCATGCCCGTCAATCGGCTTGCCTTCATCATCAAGCTGCGATGTCAAAAGACGGTTAAAAAGCTCCCGCGTATAGGCCGGAACCAGCGCCCGGTCGTACTCTATCCGCTCCCCGGCAATCAGGCCCCTTTCATAAAGATGATCCAGCGCATCAATAAACTTCCGGACATTCTTCTCCTCCAAAAGTTCATCAAACTTCTCAAGATCCTCCTCACTCATAAAGCCGGATAAATTCTTTTTCAGCGTATCAAGATTGTTAACAATATGCTGTCCCACCTCCGGTGTATAGCGCCAGCTATCACCGCCCTTGATCCCCAAAAGCATCGGATGACTCAAAAGCGTCAAAACCCCTTGCAGGGACGCCTGCGAGCGCATATCCAAAACATCGTCAACTTTCGTAACTTCCGGTATCCGGTGCTTCAATATGCCCATATCCGGCGCAGCGCCAAACACCGCCAGCATCTCCTGCAAAGCGCTGGGAAGCTTGTTTTTCTTCGCCGCAATTTCAAGCTGCGCATTCAGCTCCGGCGCAAGCATCTGCAAAACCTCCTCCACATGCCGCGTCGCGCTTTCCGGCGTAAACTCATCTCTGGCAAGGCGCAGCTTCAGCCCGCGCTCTTCCATAGTCTCCAGCGCCGCCACATACTGCCGGAAACCCTCCTTCCGCAAACGCTCATCCTCGCTGCTTTCGGGCATGGCCTCAACCCGCGCCGCGAAATGCGCCTTAAACTCGTCCGTGTAAACGCCGTTCCTCTCCCCGCCCCAGCCTTCCGCGAAATACGGATCATGCTGAAATCCCCGCATAAGCTCTTTAAACAGCAACCTGTCCCCATCGTCCCACTGCCCGTCGGCAGGCGCGCCGATTGTGGCTTGAACCAGCTTGATATCGGCATCCAGCTTTTGCCCTTCATCCAGCTCCGCAAGCGCCTGCGCATCGACCGCATCTTCAAAAAACCCGGCGCCATGCAACGTTTCCAAATTATTAAGCGTGCTTTCAGAATCTCTTACAAACTCAACCAGCAAGGGAATATCATGCCAAAGCGTCGGCGCATCCGTAATCAGCCGTCCCAAAAACGTCGTAACCGGCTTGACCTTGTCATCCTGATCGCCCTGCTCCCATTCCGAAAGCTGTAAAAGCACATGTCTGGACGCTTTCAGCGGATCGGCGGAATTCTCCGCATAAATTTCATTGAGTGTCTTTCTCGCGTGTTTTTGTTTATCAAAGCCCCAGCTTGTACCCGTCACATCCTTGGTAATAAAATCCACATCCTCTTTGCGCCCCCGCGCAATCGCTTCAAAACACTCAAATTCCGTCTTCCCGCCCGCATCCTTCTCATTAAGGATTTTCTGCAAACCCTTCCGGATATTCTCCACCACCTTCGGATCATACGTATCGCCGCTGACAATGGACGTATCCGCACCGAAAACCTTGTTCATCTTGCCTAGGAAAGCAACCAGCCCCAGCCGCAGATCCTCTTCCGGTGCGTCGATGGCAACGCCAACCTCCACGCCCGCAGAGCGCAAAGAGTGCTTAAGCGCATCAATTTCTATGGTGAGACTGGAAAGATCAGCCATTTCGTTACACCCTCTAATATTTCAAAAGCCCGCCCGGTTATTCTCCGGGTTGTTTCACGGGGCTTTCACCTCAAATAACGCCAGCCTAAATAATTGATTTTATTGTTTAAATTTTAAGCGCATCACAAGCGCCACGGCTAAGCTAAAGGCATTATGCCACAAACACGCTCACATTGCAAATTTTCTAATGATTTCAAATGGTTAACAAAAGGTTAACGCCGCCGCCCGCTTGTGCAGAAAACCCCCTTGACAAAAAAGGAACTTTTTCCTAAAATTGCAATTGTCAAAACACCATACGTGCGCCTTGTCCTCAGCCCCGTTTTTTGCACCCCCCACCCCATCCCCCTAAAATCAAAAAACAAACCGAAGGATCCGGAGGTTTTTAAACAAAAACAAAGGATTAAAAGCCCGTCTCTGCCGTGGCCTCCGTGGTTCAAAAAACACCCGCCCCCGCCCCCCGCAAAAACTGAAAAACAAACTATTAAAGCAAAAAACGAGGGACAAAACTCACACAAATGAAGAAGACTGAATATCATGGTAGAACTGCAGATAACCCTGCAAACACGTCTCTTTCGTAAACTCCGCCTCATAGCGCCTGCGCCCGTTACAAACCAGCTTTTCGGCCAGATCCGCATCGTCGATCAAACACTGGATACAATCTTTAATCGCCGCGATATCGTCAATCGGCGCCATCATCCCGTCTTCCTCATGGCGCACAAACTGCCGCGGCCCGTCGGAATCGCACACCACAACCGGCGTCCCCTGCGCCCACGCCTGCACGAACACCGTCCCGAACGGCTCGTCACGCGAAATAAACGTACAGATATCGCACGCCTGTAACAACGCCGCCCGGTCTGTGCGCCAGCCCAAAAGCGTCACCCGCTCGCCCACGCCAAGCTCTTCGATCAACGCCTCCAGCTTGCCCCGATCCGGCCCCTCCCCGGCAATCCACGCATAAACGCCCGGCATCTGCGCAACCACTTGTATCAGGGTGTCAAACGCCTTGTCATCATGCAGCCGCCCCAGCCCCAAGAGCAAAGGCGCGCCCTCCGGCACGCCGTATGCCCCGCGCTCAGCGGCCTGCTCCACCGTTTCCACTTCCGCGAAATTATTGATATGCCGCACACGCTCGGCCCGCCCTGTATGTTTGACAATATACGTGCAAACCTCCGGCGTAATCCCGACAAAGCCATCGGCGCTTTTGAAATATTTCATCTTGTAATAATTGCCCAGCCGCGCGACATGATAATAACGCGCAATACCCATGGATTTCTTCCAGCCCGGCACTTTCGACGGCGCCCGGCTCATCCAGCTTTGCACGATATCGGGACGAAACGCCCGGATAATCCGCCGCATTTTCCACGGCGTAAAAACATCGACCTTCCCGCCAAACGCAAGCGTATGAACCTTAATCCCCGCCGCCCTCAAACGCGGCACCCGGATGTCGTTGGGCCGCGTAACAACCTCGATCGTCTCCCCCGCTTCATGCAGCGCAATGCACATATCGACAAAGGCCGTCTCCGCCCCCCCATGCTCGCCGCCAGCCATAACCTGAAGGATTCTCATATCCGGTTTTCTCTTTGAAAAACGCGCCTACAAAGCCTACTCGCCGCCCTTTTCCTCAGCCTCTTTCTCAGCGTTCTCTTTTTCGGCTTCAGCTTCAGCCTCAGCTTTAGCCGCAGCCTCCGCTTCGGCCTTCTCTTTCTCCGCCTGCACCTTCGCCCGCCGCTCATCGTCCTGCGCCTGCATCACCTGCGGCAGGCTCACAAGCGTCGCCTTCAACAGCCTGATCATATTCTCCTGCGTATCATCCATCTTCTCCAAAAGATTCTGACAGGCCTCCGGCGTCACCACCGGCACTCTTTCAACCGCATCACGCTGTTTCTTCCGCGCCTTATCAACCATTTTCAGAAAACTGCGTATTTCCTTCGGCTTCGCATAATCCTGCGCGAGAATCATATTCTCCACATTCGCATCGGCCTCTTTCATCACCGGCCTAACCGCCTCTTTCCACGCACCGAAACGGGTCCCCAGCGCCTCTTTCATATCCGGGTTGGCCTTCCCGCAAGCCGCAACCGCCTCATCAACACTCTCGCGAACCGTCTCAACAACCTTGATAAGATTATAATTCCCATGCAGCACCGAAAAATGCCGCTGCGAAGTTTCATCCAGATCTTTCATAAAATCCTGCGCCGCTTCAAGGGCCTCATTGCGCGGCGGCTCCTCACTCTGTTTCTCATCCGCCGCCAAAGCCGGAAGCCCATAAGCGGAAATCAACAAAACGGAAAAAAGAAAGAGCAGTTTTTTCATGTCATAAACCTGTTTGTTTTTTAAATATGCGGAAAGTTCATACTATAAAAGAAAATAGCCCGCATCGGGGCAAAAAAAAAGCCTGTATGATATTAAGCCCGGGATTTTATGGGGCAACAAGAAGTCCCGAACTCATCATACAGGCCAGTGCGCATGACATAAGAGATAAACCAAAAATACACTTAAACCTTGCCTAACATAAGGCATGAACCCGTTTTTATAAAGGTGGGCCTTCCCCTGCCCATCCATAAAACCTTGTTTTATAAAGTTTTTATAACCTGTCCCAAATTCACTGGTCTAAAAACATAAAGGAAAAAGAAACCACACCCAATACACCGGCCGCTTGTCCTTATATATTTAACATAACACATAAAAGCTGAATAAAAAGTAAATAAAATTCAATCCTAATTTTTTATGTTTTTGACAAAATTCTCTCGAAGATTGAGAAAATTCAAAACAAAAAACATTTTGCAGATCTTTGCGTTAAAAGTTTATGCTGGAACAACACTGTTTTTTTAGGGCCTTTTAACCCCTCACCACACCGGAAATAAAAAATGACCAGCCAATATAACAACAGCGCCGTAAACCCTCAGGACGTAACCGTTACGCCAATCACCGCAAACAATCACCCGCAATATATGAACCATGAAACCGTCTACAAAATCCACGCGCCGAAACATGGCGTGACCGCGTTTATCGGCATACATTCCACCGCCCTCGGTCCGGCGCTCGGCGGCATCCGCTACAAACATTACGAGGACGAAACCGCCGCCCTCGCCGATGTCCTGCGCCTGTCCGAAGCCATGACATGGAAAAACGCCGCAGGCGCCCTCGACCACGGCGGCGGCAAGGGCGTCATCATGGCCCCGGAAAACACCCGCAAGCCCGACCAGACAACGCTCGGCGTCATGGCCTGCGCCCTGAACATCATCAACGAAAACGGCGCTGTTTACTACGGCGCCGAAGACATGAACATGGACGAAACCGCCCTGAACACCATCGCCAAAACCGCCCCGTGGATCAAGGGCGCAACGCTAAACGATCCCACACTCGTCAGCGGCACACCCTCCCCGCTCACCGCTATTGGCGTTGTTGAGTGCATGAAAATTGCGGCCCTGTTTAAGCTGGGTAAAAAATCCCTCAAAGACGTGCGCATCTCTATGCAGGGCCTCGGCGCGGTCGGCGGCGCAATGGCAAAGCACCTCCACGATGAAGGCGCAATCCTCACCGGCTGCGACACCAACGCCTCCGTCTTTGACGATCTCGCCGCCCAAGGCGTCACAATAAAGCGCGCCGGATTAGACGAAATCTACGACAGCCCCGCCGACATCTTCGCCCCCAACGCCATCGGCGGAACCCTCAGCAACGAAAACATCCGCCGCCTTCAAAACGCAAGCGTGCAAATCATATGCGGCGCGGCCAATAATCAGCAGGAAGACCAGATCGGCAACAGCCAAAGCAAGCTTCTGCACAAAATCGGCATGCTCTACTGCCCTGATTACATCGTCAATGCCGGCGGCGTCATCTGGGTCGCCATGGTCGGCAAAGACGCAAAAACAATCACGCAGGATATTACCGCCGGCGTCCCCAAACGGTTCGAAGATATCCTTGAACTGAGCCGGCAACACCCCGATAAAGACATGGCCTCCATCGCACGCGACTACGCTAAAAAACGGGTCGAACGCGCAAAGGAAAACAATGCCAAACGCAAAGCCGGATAAAGAAAGCAAAAGAATGAAAAACGCGCAGCGCGGAAATGTCTTGTGGTTTATTCTGGTCGCCGTCGCGCTGCTCGCCGCCCTGACCATGATCCTCACCCGCTCCGGCTCCACTGTAGACCAAAGCGGCGATGTAGAGCAGCAGCGCGTAAAAATCAGCCAGATGCTCCGCACCGCCAAAAGCCTCGAAGCCGCCATTCAGGAAATGCGCCTGCGCGGCGTTTCCGAAAACGATATCAGCTTCCAAAACACCAAAACCGCAACTGATTACACAAATGCAAACTGCACAAACACTGACTGCCGCCTGTTCGCCGCAGGCGGCGCAGGCCTGACCTACGCCAACCCGCCATCGGGAATCAGCACCGCGACAGACTGGGTTTTCAGCGGTACCAATGATGTTTTGAATGTCGGAACAACCGCGCCGGACCTCATCCTCATCCTGCCGCAAATCCGCCCGTCAATATGTACGCAAATCAACCGGCTGCTAGGCACAAGCTACGCCGGAACCGAAACCAATGTAGACTTCACCGCCTTCACCGGCACATTCACGGCAACCCAGACCATAGATCTCGCCGCCGGTCAGGAATCCGGATGCATCGACTACGACAACGCAGGCACAACCGAACCCTTCTTCTACCACGTTCTCATCAAACGGTAAAAAAACGGCCCTTCAAAAAGGACCGCTCCATTCGTAGCGCAAACAGCGTTTTCATCTGGCTAGGAAGGTGAGACGCCGCGTACAAGCGTACGCAAGTCGAAACCTGACAACGCCGGAGGGAAACGATGGCAGCGCTATTTGCTCCACCAGCCTTTTTTCTTCACCTTCGGCGCTTCATTCACCGTCTCATAATCCTTCGGCGTTTCATCCTTTTTCGCCGCCTCTTTCTTTTTCAAAGGCTTTGGCTGGCCGTCGTCATTCGACGCTTTGGATTTTTTCGCCGCCGCAGGCTTCTTCGCTGCCGGTTTTTTCTCCTCTGGCTTCTCCTCACTCTTCACATCGCTCGGAGCAGAGTCCGCATCAGACTTGGCGTCGGGCTGCGCTTCGGATTTTTTCGCAGGCTTCTTCGCCGCTTCCTTCTTCGCAGCCGATTTTTTACCACCCGCTTCTTCAGCATCATCCTGCTTGCCTCCAGCCTCTTCATCAGGCTTCGATCCATTGTCCTGCGGCTGATCGTTATCGCGCCCCCGGCCACGGCCACGGCCACCTCTACGCCCACGACGGCGGCCACCACGGCGGTTATCGTCCGAATTATCATCATCACCGGACTCCGAAGCTTCCGCTTCGCCGTCCTCGTTTCCATCGCCGTCCGATTTATCCGACGGTTTCGCAACCTCAACCCGGAAACCCGAAGCACCAACGCTATCATCAACCCGGATCAACACCGCAAAACCATAGCGCGACTCGATCTCCGCAAGAACCGCGCGCTTGTGGTTAAGGATATAAAGCGCCACAGCGTTCGAAACATGAACAATAACCTGTGATGCCCGGCCCTTGATCCCTTCGGCTTCAATCGCCCGCAGCACCATAATGCTCGCCGCATCCGCAGTGCGAATCCGCCCCGATCCCTGACAGGACGGGCAGCTCTCAAACTGCGATTCAGTCAACGACGCGCTCATCCGCTGACGCGAAAGCTCCATCAGCCCAAACGAGGAAATCCGCCCCATCTGTATCCGCGCCCGATCGCCCGAAAGCGCATCGCGCATCTTGCGTTCAACCTTGCTGTTGTTCCGCCGGTCTTCCATATCAATAAAGTCGATAACAACCAACCCGCCCAGATCGCGTAGGCGCAACTGCCGCGCCACTTCTTCCGCCGCTTCCAGGTTGGTTTTCAGCGCCGTTTCTTCAATATGGCGCTCTTTCGTTGCCTTACCCGAGTTCACATCAATAGACACCAGCGCCTCGGTCGGGTTAATCACCAGATACCCGCCAGATTTAAGTGTAACGCTGGTTTCACCGATTTCCGCAATCTGCCCTTCAACTTTAAACTTGTTGAACAAAGGCACGCCCTCGTCTTTATACTCAATCACCTTTTTCACATGCGAAGGAATCATCATCTTCATGAAGTTCTTAGCGCTTTTATAGCCTTCAGCGCCCGAAACATGAATCTCTTCAACATCGCGCGTATAATGATCGCGCACCGCACGCTTAATCAAATCAGCTTCTTCGTAAACCAGCGCAGGCGCGTAGGACTCTTTCGTCAACTCGACAATATTGTTCCAAAGCCGCAAAAGATAATCCAGATCGCGCTTCACTTCGGTCTTCGTGCGTGTAACCCCGGCTGTACGCAAAATAACGCTCATACCCTTGGGCACTTCGAGATTCTTCATCATATCGCGCATTTTCGCACGGTCTTTGTAATTCGAAATCTTGCGCGAAACCCCGCCCCCACGTGGAGAGTTGGGCATCAGCACGCAATAACGCCCCGGCAAGGACAAATACGAGCCGACAGCCGCGCCCTTATTTCCGCGCTCTTCTTTCGAAACCTGCACCAGCATAATCTGCCCGCGCTTGATAACTTCCTGAATCTTGTATTTCCGGCGCAGATTAAAACGGAAGCGCTGCGCCTCGTCCATTTCCTCACCGCCAAAGGTTTCAACACGCTTCGTCCGGTGCGCCGCATGGCGCCCGCCGTTTTGTCCGCGCCCGCCGCGACCTCTTCCGCCGCCGCGCCCACCGCGCCCGCGGCCCCGGCCACCGCGCTGATAACCGCGGGAATTGCCGTTGGCATCCTCGTCATCATCTTCCAGAACATTACCGTTCGGCTCGTCATCCTCCGCCGAATCGTCAATCCTGTTTCCGATGGAATCCTCCGAATCTTCATCCGGTTCCGAATTGTCTGCTTTTCCCTCGTCTTCGCTGCGCGTTTTTTTCGATGAACGCCGCTTCTGTTCCGGCTTTTCATCCTCTTCATCAGAATCAACGGCAAGATCGCCGCCCAACTCTTCAACCTCGTCTTCTACCGGCGCATCAAGATCCGCATCATCATGCGATTCATCATCGCCGCCTTCATCCTCCAGCATTTCCTCTTCTTCATCATGCGCACGCAAGGCCTCTTCTTGCTCCGCAAGCAAGGCTTGCTGATCCGCAACCGGAATACGAAAGTAATCAGGATGAATTTCGGAAAACGGCAGGAAGCCATGACGGTTCCCGCCAAAGTTCACAAACGCCGCCTGCAAACTCGGCTCCACCCGTGTCACCTTGGCCAGATAAATATTTCCTTTTAACGGCTTGCGAAACGCACTCTCATAATCGAATTCATCCAGGCGTCCGTTATCAACGACCGCAACCCGTGTTTCTTCCGAATGGGTTGCATCAATAAGCATTTTCTTTGACATTCTTTGTATCTCCAAACAAATGGCGCGCTGCTGCCCGGCCCTCCCGCCAAAGCCCAAAACAAAAAGGGACTCCGGGTGTTTATACAGGAGAAGCGGCGCCAAAGCGCGCGTAATCTTAAAACAAATTTTCTGATATTGCAGTCCGCGAAACCTTCAAAAAACCTAAGCGCTAAGACCGCAATACATTAAACACTTTCGGCACTCTATACCCCTTGCCGGAAATGTACAAGCAAGAAAGTGATTCATTTGGCCAATATCCTGTTCTAAAAGGGTTTACACACCTCATCCCGTATATATGATAGAGTATAAAACGCTAACGCCAATTCAAAAAATGAGTAACCGCCTTGCACCTCAAAACCTTAAAATTCACAGCCCTGCTTCTGCTTTTAAGCACGCTTTTCCCGCTTCCGGCCCGGGCGCTTGATGTCCTGTCCGTCCGCTTCGGACTGTATCAGGAAAAAACCCGCCTCGTCCTCGACCTCGACCGCCCTGCACAATTCCGTGCCTTTGTCTTGTCCGACCCTTACCGCATGGTCATCGACCTGCCCACCTTCACATGGCAGGCCGGAAACACTCAAACCCCGCAAAGCGGCGGCGTTCTGGTCACCCGCCACGGTAACCTCAAGCCCGGCATCTCACGCATCGTTTTCGACATGAACCGCCCCGTCAGCATCCAAAAAGCTTTCGCCCTGCCGCGCAGCGCCGATAAACCCGACCGCCTTGTCATCGACTTCGCCAATGTATCGCCCAGCCTGTTTCAGCAAGTCAAAAGCACCGTTCACGGATCGCTCGACGTGAATAAGGCCGCACAAAACGCCGGGGTAGCTCTGGCCCCGCCGCCGCCCCCGAAACCCGAAACACAAAACACAAAACCTTTAATTATCCTCGACCCCGGCCACGGCGGCATAGACCCCGGCGCCACCGGCCCCGGGCACTTGCACGAAAAAACCGTGGTTCTGGCACTGGCCAAAGAGCTCAAAAAACAACTCGAAGCCTCCGGCCAATACCGCGTCAAACTCAGCCGCGAAAACGATCATTTCATCAAGCTCACCGACCGCGTAAAATTCGCCCGCAAACATGGTGGCGACCTCTTCATATCCCTGCATGCCGATTCCATGCCCGACAAAAACGTCAGCGGCGCATCCGTCTACACCCTGTCCGAAAAAGCCTCAGACGCCCAGACAGCCAAGCTCGCCGCACGTGAGAACAAAGCCGACCTCATCGCCGGTATAGACCTTAACGTTGAAGATAAAGACGTCGCCAATATTCTGGTCGATCTCGCCATGCGCGACACCATGAACCAGTCTAAATTCTTCGCCAATACCCTCGTACAGAATTTAAAAAGCAGCAATGTCCGCGTACTCGAAAACACCCACCGTTACGCCGGATTCGCCGTTCTTAAAGCCCCGGACATCCCCTCCGTCCTCATTGAGGCCGGGTTTATGTCCAACAAAAAAGAGGCCGACATGCTAAACTCCCACGCCCACCGCAAAAACCTCGCCGCCGCTTTAAAAAAAGGAATAGACCGCTATTTCGATCAGGTTCGCAAAAACCAGCGGATATAGCGGCCTCCCACACGTCCTTAAAAAATACAGTTTTTTATAATAACTTAAGACTTGCACAAAATCGCGCATAAGCCGCAAAAAAAATAAAAAACTCTTGAAAAACAGTGTGCAATACGGTTTCGTTTGTGTATAAGAAAGAATATTGAAAAATGGCTCGAATGAAAAAGAGCATTAGTTTTTTCTTGGTTTAACTACAATTTTAGAAAGAGGTCTAAAAATGAAGAAATTTGCAGCAACTCTTTGCATCGCCGGAACAGCTATTGCTCTTTCTGCATGTGAAACAGCAGGTACAGGCAACGTTGACACAGCTCCTCCTTACGCGGATGAGCGTACAGCAGGCTATGATTCAGAGCCCGCACCAGCAAGACCCGCGCCCGCTCCTGCCGAACGCGTATTCAGAGAGCAACAGACTAAATAATCTCTGAATTTTAAGAAATTTCAAAAGGCTGTCCCGAAACACTCAGGGCAGCCTTTTTCTTTCAGCATGCATTTTTCTTTGGTGCGAGACAAAAAACCGGATATCATAGCCACTCCGTTTAAGCCCGAATAGAAAACCCGCCAGCATAAAACGATGAAAAACATATACGACATCCTCCTGTTCACTCTCGCCAACACCATCGGCTTCATGTCCACATCCATAACATATCACGCAAGCGTTCTCAGCGGGCGCTTTCCGACCGAGATCATCGAAACCGACCCCGCAGCCTTCAACAACGCCTTTTTCACAGGAACAATGCTCACATGGATTTGCTGCGCGGTGGTCAGCCTCGGTTTCTTCACGATCCGCTCAAAATGGCGGTTCATTTTCCTGCTGATCCCCGCATTACTGCCGATAGCCTACGGATTAAGCGTCCTGAACGAATTTGCGGCGCTGCCCCTGACCGCATCCTGAGCATCCGCCGCCGCTTCGTCACCATACACCATTTTAACAGCCGCTTCGCCGCCTCCTGCGTCCTTACCAGAGGTTTTATCACCTTCATCGTCAGCCAACAGCTCCTCCGCCTCCTCCGGCATCTCCACCGGACCAAACACCGCCCCCTCATCATGCACCTTCACCTCATCGCCCTCCACCTCAAGCGACGGCCTGCGTGCAATCGCAACCGGATAACCGTTCCGCTCTTTCAGCGCCTTGCGAATAGCAGGCCAGCGCAGGCGCTCCTGCCATTCCCCGGCAGTCTTGATAATGAGCTTCATCTCGCTATTGCTCAGCTTCTCCTCCGGAACCTCGCCCATCTCTTCCATCGCCACAGACTGCTCCAAAGACGGATTGGCCTCCAAAAACAGCTCGTCATCAACCCATGCCACCTTAATCGGCTGGTTCACCACCGTCACCTTCGTCCCCACCGGAATAAGCTCAAACAACTCCGTAATTTTCTCCGGATACAAGCGAATGCAGCCCGAACTAACCCGCCGCCCGATTCCGAACGGCTTATTCGTGCCGTGCAGGGCATAGGTCGGCCACCCCAGATAAAGCGCATGCGTTCCCAGCGGATTATCCGGCCCCGGTCCGTAATACGGTTTGAGTTCCGGATCTTCTTTCCGCATACGCGCCGTCGGCGTCCAGGTCGGCCCTTCTTTCTTCCTCACAATTTTTGTTATACCTTCGGGCGTGTTCAACCCCTCACGTCCCACACCGATCGGCGTATGATACGGCGCCTCATCACCGTTTATAAATGCGTACAGCCGCATATCGGCCAGATTAATCACAATTCCCTCATGCGGCGCATCGGGCAGCAAATGCCGCGTCGGCAAAATCAAATCCGTCCCCGCTCCGGGCAACCACGGATCGACGTACGGATTCGCTGCACGCAGTTCGGTAAACCCTAAATTATAATCCCGCGCCAGATGCACAAACGTATCTTCATACCGCGCGTCATACTCGATCATATCCCCGACATACGGCTTGTCATACGCAGCATACGCTTTAGGCAAAAGCGCACCAATACTTAAAACAATGAATAAAACAAACCCCAGATACTTCATGTTCACACCTTACAGGAACTTTTCCGCAGGAGGAAGCTTATAGCCGCCAATTCTACCTCCACGCCCTTTTACCTTCTCTTCCAGCATTTGTGAATGGAATAATGTTTTTTCCAGCACATCTCTATATGTTGTTGACGGGTCAACACCGCCAATCCAATGATGTCCTTTCATAATCTCAAAATTCATTTTAATTGGAATATCTGCTGTCAAACGTGCATCAGAGGACCAGCCGACCTCTTTAAGAGTCCGCATTATTGCATCTGCCATTTCCGCAAGAGATTTTCCATTAGATGCGCTGATCGTAAATGGAACGTCCACCAAATCAATCACCCCGCCATCTTTATACATACGCTTTGGCACATCCGGCCCTAAAAAACCCATTTGAAGCAAAGCATCTATTAACACAGGATCAGTAGCAACTTGACCATTAACAGTTTTAGGTAAGGTGACATGGATTTCCCCTACAGAAAAATCACCTGAAAGCACCACCCCACCAGAAGAAGTTTTTTTAAACTCAGGCTTTAAAGATGCCTTAAGCGCCATGAACGGCATTTGACGGTTTCCATCCGCAGAAACGGAAAACACACGATCAAACTCGTCCTGATCGAACTCAACATTGGGCATTGGTAATTCATAGACCTGTTCAACCTCGACATAACCGGAAATCCCATAGTCTTCCATAATTTTTTTAGCCTGCCGCCCTTTTCGCTGTGCATCTTCAAGATAATTACTCACATAATTAAGAACAAACATACTCTGTTCTACATCTCGCCCCTGCCCAATATTAACGGTTAAAGCAGACTTTGTTGCATCTTCACCATCTTTTGTTTGAAAATTATAAGGCTGAAAACCAGCCTGCTTCATTTCTTTTAAAGCACCAACAGGAATACTCTCAAGCGCATCAATATGCGCATGAAAAACAAGGGAAACATCATCAATTCTTCGAGATGAACTTTCAAAGCCTCTTTTAATATATTTATCATCCATGCCAAGGTCTTACTGCATCCAAACCCAAATGGTAATATTTTTTACATATCGCATTGCAGCCGTTCAACGACCTTATCTAGAAACTCCTGAGTCGTCAGCCATTTTTGCTCCGCCCCAATCAACAGCGCCAAATCTTTCGTCATATGCCCGGCCTCCACCGTTTCAATGCAAACCCGCTCCAGCGTATTCGCAAATTCCACCACCTCAGGCGTCCCGTCAAATTCCCCGCGATATTTCAAGCCCCGGCTCCACGCAAAAATACTGGCAATCGGATTGGTCGAGGTCGGGTTCCCCTTTTGATGCTCCCGGTAATGCCGTGTCACGGTTCCATGCGCGGCTTCCGCCTCCACGCATCGCCCATCGGGCGTCAACAGCACAGATGTCATCAGCCCGAGCGAGCCAAAGCCTTGGGCCACAATATCGCTCTGTACGTCTCCGTCATAATTCTTGCACGCCCACACAAACCCGCCTTTGGATTTAATCGCCTGCGCCACCATGTCATCAATCAGCCGATGCTCATACCACAAATCCAGCGCCTCAAAATCCGCTTTAAACTCCTCATCAAAAATCCGCTGAAAAATCTCGATAAACCGCCCGTCATACTGCTTCAAAATCGTATTTTTTGTTGACATATAAACTGGATATTTTCGGCTAAGTCCATAATTAAACGAGCTTCTTGCAAACCCCTCAATACTCTCATCCAGATTATACATCGCCATTCCGACACCGGCAGATTTAAACTCAAAAACTTCATGCTCCTCCGGCTCGCCGCCTTCCGGCGTATAAACCAGCTTCAACGTCCCCGGCCCCGGAATTTTCAAATCCGTCGCCTTATACTGATCGCCAAACGCATGACGGCCAATCACAATCGGCTCTTCCCACCCCGGCACATATTTCGGTACGTTTTTCGTTGTAATCGGCTCGCGAAACACTGTCCCGTTCAAAATATTGCGGATCGTCCCGTTCGGGCTGCGCCACATTTTCTTGAGGCCAAACTCCTCCACCCGCGCTTCATCCGGCGTAATCGTCGCGCATTTCACGCCCACGCCATGCTTTTTAATCGCATGGGCCGCATCCACCGTCACCTGATCGTCGGTCGCATCCCGGTTTTGTATCGAAAGGTCAAAATATTTCAGATCCACATCCAGATACGGCAAAATCAACCGCTCCTTGATAAACGCCCAGATAATGCGCGTCATCTCATCGCCGTCAATTTCAACAATCGGATTTTGGACTTTAATTTTATTCATGATATCCTGCTTTTAATGTCATAGCGCGCCCGCGCATTTTTTTACCAAACCCAATATAGAGCGAAAGACACCAAAGGAAAAGGACCGATGGACGAACAATTCGGCGGGCAGATCCAGAAAATCCAGTGGAACAACAACCTCAAAAGCCTCTGGCTCAGCTTCTATTTCATTTTCGGCATTATATTTTATGTCACCCTTTTGCTCACCGCCGTCTTACTGGTCATCGCCGCGCTCGCCTATGCCGTTGACCCGCAAAATTTCACAAACGAACTCCGGGGTTTCGAACTCAAACCCAATAACATCTACCGCATCGGTAAGCCTTACGTGAAAATGTTCGTCTTCGTCATTCTCGCAACGATGTGGTTTTTCAAACAAAGCCTCGGAGATGTCGGGTATTTCTTCAGCGCACAACGGCTTGAACTTCCCCATGACGACCCGTTCTACAAAACCCTTGAAAACTTGTGTATCGAACGTGGCCTGAGAGTCCCGCATCTCTATCTATGGCATGAAAACATCTTCCCCGAAGAATGCGTAACCGGCGCAGTGGTTCAGGATTTACGCAAAGGTGCCTCGCTCGTCATAACCCCGGCAACATACCACCTGCCCGATGAAGAAATGGAAGCCTTCCTCGCACAGGTCGTCTACCGGATTGAAAGCCGCGACGTTCTCTTCCTCTCCCTTCTATGTTTCTTCGGCTTTTTCCCCGATCACCTGCGCGCGGGCACGCACAAAACCCTTGCAAAAATCCTCACTCCCTTCCTTAAAATCACCGATATGGTGCTAAAGCCCGTCCGCAACATGATTCTCAACATGCGCTTTGGCCGCAGCGAAGTCGGCGCCATCACCCTGACAAAGAAAAAAGCGCCCATGGCCGCTCTGCTGGAAAAACTCGCCCCCCTCGAAACCGTACGGCTGTATTTTCACGATCAATATCTGCCGCTCTTCATCACAAAAACCAACGAAGAATATAGAAAGGCTCTGATTAAAAAGGCTTAGGGTCCATACTCATTGCTCCCCTAAAACAACGCGCCTATCTCCGCCTGCAACCGCTCAAACGCTTTTTCAAAAACCCCGCTTTTGGCAATCCGCCCTTTATCCTGTATAAAAATTTCATACATCGTGGCCCGCGGCCCAACCTTGCGGATAATAAATTGCAGATACGGCGCATGCCCCTCAACCTTGTAATAGGTATAGCTGGCAACCCCCTCATCAAAATCACACTCCACACTGCGATAAGTCAAAACCTTCGCCGCTGCAGCTTGCAAATACAGCCCGTCCAGCTTTTTAAACTGGGCGTTTGTAAAACCTGAAGCGTGACTCTGAGCCGAAAAAGGAATAATTTCAGACATAAGAAGATTGTACCACGTTTACAGTGAAAGGAAAAAGTAATGGCCCTACTCCATACACCGGAAAAAAACGAAAACCTGTACGCCCCTGATTTCACACTCAAAAATATCGACGGCCACACGCTCTCCTATGCCGACATAAAAGGCCAAAACGGCACAGTCATTGCCTTTATCTGCAATCACTGCCCATACGTACAGGCCATCATCGACCGCTTCGTAAGCGATGCGAAAATCTTGCAAGCCAACGGCGTAAACACCGTATGCATCATGCCCAACGATACGAAGAATTACCCCGAAGATTCCTTCGAAAACATGAAAAAATTCGCCGCCCGCCACGGCTTTACCTTCCCCTACCTCATCGACGAAACACAGGGAACCGCACATGCGTACGACGCCATCTGTACGCCTGATATTTTCGGCTTCAACGCCGATGGCCAATTGCAATACCGTGGCCGCCTCGATTCCGCCGGACCAAACCCCGCCGACGAAAACACCGTAAAAGAACTCGTCAACGCCATGACCCAAATCGCCGAAGCCGGAACCGGACCGGCACAACAACATGCCTCCATGGGCTGCTCAATTAAATGGAAATAACATTGAAAATCGTCATTGCGAGGAGTAAAACGACGAAGCAATCTAGAAATCCTACTTGATAGCTCTGGATTGCTTCGCTACGCTCGCAATGACGAAGATTAAAGGAACGACGATGGCAGATTTATTTAGAGAAGTTGACGAAGCAATGCACCAGGAGCGCATGGCAAAGCTCTGGACGGAAAACCGCGTCTACATCATCGGCTTTGTCATTGGCACTATTTTGCTCACCGCCGCCCTTTCCGGTTACCGCACATGGGATGCGGGCGTTAAGGAAAAACAAACCGCCACCCTGATCGCCCTGCAGGATGCGCCCGAATATCCCGCCAACATTCTCGATAGCGAAAAACTCGACATGCGCGCAGGGCTGCGCGGCATCACTCTCCTGCAAGCCGCAGGCGCTTTCCTCGATCAGGATAAACGCGATGAAGCCGCCGCCCTCTACGAACGCGCAGGCGCAGACGCCGCCCTGCCCGACGAGTTCCGTCACCTCGGCATCCTCATGGCCGTACGTCTCTCAAGCCATGACGAAAATGCAGATGGCACGGCCCTGCTTGAAAAACTCTCACCCATCCTAAAAGCCGACAATAGCCCGTGGAACGCCCACGCCCGACTTGAGGCCGCAGCAATCAACGCCCGCATGTTACAAAACTATGAAAATGCGCAAACACACCTCAAGATCATAGCCGATACAAAAGACCTGCCCGATAGCCTGTATCAGCGTGCCCGCGCCTTGGCCCATATCTATAAGCTCGAACAAAAATCTCCCCTTCCACACGCGGAAGAGACAAAAGAAAAAACGAAAGAACCCTCATGAAACGCTATCTCCCCGCCCTGATTGGATGTTTCTCTGTTCTCGCTCTTTCCGGCTGCAGCGGCCTGTTCGCCTCAGACGACCCCCCGCCGCTTAAAGGCGAACGCATCAGCATCATGGAACTGCAAAAGTCTCTGGAACCCGACGACCCCGTTCTCGAGGCTCAAGGCCTCATCATGCCCGAAGAATGGGCAAACGAATTCTGGCCGCAAGCCGGCGGTTATCCAAACCATTCCATGCAAAACCTCGCTTTGCCTGCAAAGATCACCCGCGCATGGACCGCCGATATCGGCGACGGCGCCACCGACCGCCTCCCCCTCGTCGCCCAGCCCATCGTCGTCGATGACCGTATCTTTACACTCAACACCCACAGCCGCCTCAGCGCCTTTAACATCAAAAACGGCGACAGACTCTGGCACACCGATATCGCCGATGAAAACGAGGACGACCCCGTCATCTCCGGCGGCATCGCCTCCGGCGGCAACCTCCTGTACGTCACAAACGGTTTTAACGAAGTCCTTGCCGTAAATCCCGCCAGCGGCGAAATTCTCTGGCGTCAGCACATCCCCGCACCCTCACGCGCCGCACCGACAGTCATAAACAACCGCGTTTTTGTCAGCACACTCGACAGCCGCCTTCTCGCCCTCAGCCCGAATGACGGACGCGTTTTGTGGGAATATACCGGGCTAAGCGACGAAGCGGCCCTTCTGGGCGCAGCCAGCCCCGCCGCCAATAACGACATCGTCTTGCCCGTTTTCTCTTCCGGGGAAATCACCGCCCTGCGCATTGAAAACGGCTCCATCGCATGGTCGGACAACCTCTCCAACATTCGCGGTCAGGGCGGCCTGTCCACCATCACCGATATCCGCGCCCTGCCCGTCATTGATAAAGGCATCGTCGTCGCCATCTCCTTCTCGGGTCGCCTCGCCGCGATTGACGAACGCACAGGCACCCGCATCTGGCAACGCGAAATCAGCGGTTCTCAAACGCCGTGGATCGCCGGAAACCACATCTTCGTCCTCTCATCAGATAACCAACTCATCGCGCTAGGCCGCGACACCGGCTCAATTCGCTGGGTTACAAAGCTCCCGCGCTTTGAAGACGACGAACCCATCGTGCTGAACGGCCCGGTTCTGGCCGGGGGCCGCCTCATCCTCGCCGGAAGCGAAGGAAAAATCATTGAAGTCTCCCCGGAAAACGGTAAAGTGCTGGGTGAATGGGACGCAGGCGGCACAATCTCCATCTCCCCCATCGTCGCCGGCGGCACCCTCTACCTGCTCTCCAAAGACGGCACTTTAAGCGCTTATAGATAACTCCCTACACTGCATTCCCTGCGCAGGCAGGGATCTCACATAAAGTTCAGCAAAGATTCCCGCTTGCGCGGGAAAAGCAAAATGAAGTATCTGTGTTAATCCGTATTAACCCGTGGTTTTAAAAATATGTTTACGTTAGCGCTAGTAGGCCGCCCCAATGTCGGCAAATCAACCCTGCTCAACGCCATCGTACAGGACCAGCGCGTCATGACCGGCCCCGAAGCGGGCATCACCCGCGACGCCATCGCCGTAGACTGGGACTATAAAGACCGCAAATTCAAACTGGTAGACACCGCCGGAATGCGTCGCAAATCAAAAGTCCAGAACAATATCGAGAAAATGAGCGTCGAAGATTCCATGCGCGCCATTCGCCTCGCCCAACTCGTCATACTCGTCATCGACGGCAATGCCATCTTCGAAAAACAAGACCTCCAGATCGCCGAACATATCATCAATGAAGGACGCGCCCTCGTCGTCGCCGTCAATAAATGGGATGCGGTAAAAGACCGCGAAGACGCGCTCGAAGAACTCGACCACAAAATGAAAACCTCACTCGCCCAACTCAAGGACATCCCCTACCAGACTGTCTCGGCCCTGAACGGCAAAAACATGAACAAACTTCTCGACCGCGCTCTTTGGACCTACGAACTATGGAACATCCGCATCAAAACCGCAGGCCTCAATAAATGGCTCGCCAAAATGGAAAGTCAAAATCCGGCCCCGCTTATTTCAGGCCGCCAAAACCGCCTCAAATACATCACTCAAATCAAAACCCGCCCCCCCACATTCGCCCTGTGGGTGTCCCGGCCTGAAAAACTGCCGGAAAGCCATAAACGCTTTATCATCAACGGCCTGCGCCGCGACTATAAAATTCCCGGCGTCCCCATCCGCCTCCTTGTCAGAAAATCCAAAAACCCTTATGCGTAAAGCAAAGGCTATATCGCCGTATGCACAAACGTATCGCGGACAAACTCAATCACATCAAAACCCGTCTGATCGATAAACAAAAAGCTCACCGCAATAAACCCGCCCATTTCCCACGGTATACGCAAGGCATGCGTCAAAATAAATCCGCTGTAAACATAGCTCAAAAGCGTAATAAAAATAGCATAACTCTCAAACTGCTCCAGCGGAGCCCCCATTCCCATCAAAATAAAAATCGGGGCGATCAGCGCCAAAAGCGCGATTTCAAACCAGTTCTGCACAATGATGTACTGATACAAAAACTCCAGCCTGTTAACCTTCTTGCAAAAGAAAAACACCAGCAACAAAGACAGCGCATAAACAACGACAATACGCAAACCGTGTGCAACAAACAAAAACCACGGTGAATACCCCCCATCGGAAAGTACAACCGTCGCCATAAGCGCCAGCGGAAACGCAAGAAGCGGCCAGAAAAACGACCTGAAAACATCATGAAGACTAACGGAAAACCGCTCAACACCGGCTTTCATAAACAAGGAAATCTCAAAAACACCCAGCAAATTTTGCTTAAAACTTTGATCTTTAAACACAATGCCACCCCATAATTTAATTGCTCACTCACTACATTATATCCAAAAAACAAACTCTATGACAAATAATACATGCCCAAAATCCACCGGCACCGGCCTTCCGGCTTGTCATGAACATAAAAACCCCTTATGCATGATAAGGAAATAAGAAGTGAAACAAAGGAGAGCATGCCATGGATATTGGAACAGAAACCGAGTTCGTAACCCTCATCACCTATTGGGGCATACGCCTGCTCACCGCCGCCGCCATTATGATTGCCGGATGGGTCATCGGCAAATGGACCGGTCAGCGCGTCAAAAACATAAAAAAACTTGACGACACCTTAAAAACCTTCCTCGGCGGCCTCACAAAATACGCCATCCTTGCTATTGCCTTCGTCGCCGTTCTCGGCCAGCTCGGCGTACAAACCGCCTCCCTGCTCGCCGTCCTCGGCGCCGCGGGCCTGGCTATCGGCCTCGCTCTGCAAGGCACGCTCTCAAACGTCGCCGCCGGGGTCATGCTCCTCATCCTGCGCCCGTTCAATGTCGGTGACTATATCGAAACCGGCAACATCAAAGGCACAGTGAAAGCCCTGAGCCTGTTTGGAACCGAATTCGCAACCGTCGATAACGTCCACATCTTCGCTCCCAACAGCCAGATCTGGAACGCTGAAATTTTCAACTTCTCCCGTAACAAACAGCGCCGCATTGATCTTGTAAACGGCATCAGCTACGGCGATGACATTGACAAAGCCCTCAAAACCATCGAAAAAACCGTCTCCAAAGATAAACGCCTAATCTCAACAAAAGGCAAGGAACCGCTCTATTTCGTCGGGGCACTTGGCGATTCTTCGGTCAACATCACCGCCCGTTTCTGGGTAGATAACTCCGATTACTGGGCTGTCAAATGGGACCTGACCAAAGCGGTAAAAGAAGCCCTCGATAAAGACGGCATCACCATCCCCTTCCCGACCCGGACACTGGAATTTTCAAAAGAAAGCGCCGAAGCGCTCTCCAGCGCCAACAAAAAAGCCGCATAAAAACACGTTAAAACGTATTGGCCAAGATCTCAGCCCGCGCAGAATCCAGCGCGGGCTTGTTATCAACAATCAAACCGACATCATTTAACAAAATCCCTGTAACACGAGGATTCTTATATATTACAGATAACCGCTCTTGCGTACTCTTCCCGGTAATCCCCAGCATCTTCGTCATAACCCAAATACGCCCTTGGGGAAGCACGCCTTTCTCACCATCAACATTCAAACGAGGCACATTCTTTTCCCAAACGCGGAAAATATCGCCCTGACGATTAAAAAACTCACGCATATCCTTATAAGGTAAAAACCCGAGTGTTTTCGCAGGCCCGCGATGCTCCATCTGCGCCATATTCCTAACACCCAGAATAATCTGCGCCGTATCAACATTGCTTTTTCCAACCTGATCCAAAACGCGCCGGGGAAACTGCGGCTCTCGAACTTTGAGATCGCACAAAATGCGAATATCCTGACCCCGAACAAAATCCAGTAAATCCGAAAAAGGAACATAACCAAGCTTTTCAAGAGTTTGAGACGTCGAACCCGAAACAAAAGGATTCGTAAAAGGGTTGCGCGGAACAGAACTCACATGAAACGGATAATGCGCACAAAGCAAAACCCCGTCACATGATTCCCGAAGATCTGTTTCTACCGCATCAACACCAGCCTCCAAAGCCGCTCTAAAAGCCCACATAGAATTCCCCGCGTGCCGGGATGAAAACCCCCTATGCCCGATAATGCTGACTTTTTCATTCTTACGCATACCAGAAACTCATTTTTAAACATTCGTAAAAACAACAAAAATATATGTAAATATTTTTTAATATACTCGTTTCAGTTAAGAACGAAGGCAGAGTGCGATAATAACTATATACAAGCAGAAGCTAAAACCCCTCATGCACATCGACAAGCGCACCCGCGCCGCCGCCGTCATGTCCGTCATGATTTTTCTTCACACCATCGCTTCGGCTTTGCTTAAGGTGGTCCAGATACGCCTCATCAACATCATCCGTAATATAATGCCCGTCAAAAACCGAACAATCGAATTTGCGGCTCGGGTCCGGCTCATCACTCGGAATCACCGCTTGGATCAACGCATCCAAATCCTGATAGACTAGCCAATCTGCGCCAATCTCGGCGCAAACCTCTTCATCCGTTTTCCCATGCGCCACCAGCTCCGACTTCACCGGCATATCAATCCCGTAAACATTCGGATAACGGATCGGCGGCGCGGCGGAAGCAAAATACACCTTCTTCGCCCCGGCCTGACGCGCCATGTCGATAATCTGCTGCGAAGTCGTCCCGCGCACAATCGAATCATCCACCAGCAAAACATTCCGGTCCTGAAATTCCAGACCGATCGGATTAAGCTTCTGCTTCACCGACTTTTCGCGCTGCTCTTGCCCCGGCATAATAAACGTACGGCCAATGTACCTGTTCTTGATAAACCCTTCGCGGAACTTCACCCCCAAACGTACAGCCAGTTCCATCGCCGCAGGACGGCTCGATTCCGGAATGGGTATCACCACATCAATATCGTGATCGGGATGTTCGCGTAAAATTTTCTCGGCCAGATATTCGCCCATCCGTACGCGCGCCTTGTAAACCGAACTGCCCTCAATAATCGAATCGGGCCGCGCAAAATACACATGCTCGAAAATACACGGCGTATGCTCTTTCCCCGGCCCCGCCGGAACATGACTGTGCAACACCCCGTCCGCATCGACATAAACCGCTTCTCCCGGGGCCAGATCGCGCACAAACACAAACCCCAGCGCATCCAGCGCCACGCTTTCCGAGGCCATCATATACTCCACCCGCCCGTCATCCAGCTTCCGTTCCCCGTAAACCAGCGGGCGAATGCCGTGCGGATCGCGAAAAGCCAAAACACCATAGCCCGAGATCATCGCCACAACCGCATACGCCCCCCGGCACCGCTCATGCAAGCGGTCTACGGCTGCAAACACATCGCCTTTTTCCAGCCGGAGCTTATCCCCGACCTGAAGCTCATGCGCCAAAACATTCAACAACACTTCCGAATCCGAATTCGTATTCAAATGCCGGTGATCCGACCGGAACAGCGCCTCGCTCAATTCTTTGTGATTGGTCAAATTCCCGTTATGCGCCAGAACAATCCCGTACGGCGAGTTCACATACAGCGGCTGGCTTTCCGCGCTGCTCGCGCTTCCCGCCGTCGGATAACGCACATGCCCGATTCCCGCATTACCTTTTAAATTACGCATATGCCGCGTATGAAACACATCACGCACCAAACCGTTACTCTTGCGCAAATAAAACTTCCCGCTCTCTTCGGTCACAATCCCCGCCGCATCCTGCCCGCGATGCTGCAAAACCGTCAGCGCATCGTAAAGCGCCTGATTAACCGGTGAATGCCCAAATAAACCGACTATACCGCACATGTCATACACCTACTCATTCAAATGCCCCGCCTCATCTTCAAAAAGCCGGTCCATCTTATTACGAAACTCATCACTATACCCCTCGCTGCCCTCTTGCCCGGTATCGCCTTGCTCACCACCCCGGTCCGGGGAGGCATCACCCCCCCGTCCATTCGCGCCATCCTCACGCTGCAAAAGGTTAATCTCCTCCAGCTTCTTGCGTGTCTGCGACGCCTCTTTCAAATCCTCGACGCCCTCTTCCATATCTTTAACAGCCGAAGAAGGAATAAAATCAGCCAGCGCCGCCGAGGTTTTTTCTAAATAAAAATGCGTCTTGCTGTCCTCAAACCATCCCGCCGTGGCTTCATCATCAATAAAAAGATGCACCGGAAGATACAGCAAACCAAGCAAAACAACCCCGCGCAAGATCCCGAATATGAACCCCAGCGTCCGGTCGACCGCCCCCAGCCCGATTGTCTTGGCCGACTCCGCCAAAAAATGGCTAAGAATGGACAACAGTATGACAACAATAATAAAAATAGACCCGTATGACAACGCATCCGCCACAATGTCATAAGGCAAAATCCCGAATAAACGCTCCGGCTCTACCCCCTCCTCAACGCCCAGCCACCCGCGCATCACCGGCACCAGCAAAGGCCCGCCAAAATACGCCGCCGCCAGCCCGCCGACAACACCCGTAATCGTCAAAACCTCACGAATAAACCCGCGCAAAAATGCAATAAGAGCCGAAATCAGAAGAACGACAAGAACAAGAATATCAACAATCATGCTTGTACCTTAGAAAGTTAAGCCCAATAGATAGGGAAAACACCCTGAAAAATCAAGGTTTAAAAGCAAATCACCCTATAGATTCTCACCCTAGCCGCAAACACTCATTCATATAAACTTACCCCCCCACACTGATAAAATAACCGGATGGCAAACGACTGGTCAAACATAACCGCCCCCGGCAACCCTACAATTCTGGATGATGCCCCTGGCTTAATAGAATTCACTTTCTGCCTCTTAGCGCTTGTCCTTTGGGCCGACACAATACTGAACAACCCTCGCCTATAAGGCGAGGGGTTAGTTAGGGGTCGATTGTAAATCGACTGTCCTCTACCGGCTCCCCTTCTTGTTCCTCGATATATTTCTGGATCATCTCATCTGTGATATTTCCGGAACTGATAGCGCAGTACCCACGCGCCCAGAAATGTCTGCCCCAGAACTGCTTGCGCAAATGCGCAAACTCAGAGAGTAAAATCCGCGAGCTTATGCCTTTGAGCCATTGCACGATCTGACTTATATTCTGCGTCGGACGATAGCCAATAAACATGTGCACATGATCGCTCGCGACCTTCCCGGTTATAATCTCAAGCTCGTGCTCCATGGCTATCTGGCGCAGAACATCTCTGGTGCGCACCGCCACCTCGCCTGTCATCACCCTCTTCCGGTACTTTGGAACCCAGATCAGGTGCACTTTTAAATCCGTCTTCGTGTGGCTGCCTATCGTATAACGTCGCATAGCGACAGGTATAAACTTCTCTTCGCCTGAAGGCGAGGGATTTTAACCATCCCCGATGGGGACATTAACACTCATCCAAGGAAAAACAGGCGCATACGACTACAAACCATTCCGCCGCAAAACTCTCATCATTTTCGGACGAATATGCATAGCACTCCCAATCATATTATTCCTTTTAGCCCCATACAAACTCGCAAACTACGAAACCCTTGCATCGGCAATCTTTCTTTTCTGCCCTTCCATGTCCTTACTATACGTCTTTGTCAAAAAATACAGCTATATAAAAGCGCTAGTCAGCGGATTCATTCTCGAACCCCTCAAAATTATTATGACATGCGTTGCAACAACCATCACGTTTATAACAATAGTGCTGCTCTCTTACTTTATAGGCCACCTATACCTTCTCTTCCTTCCCTTCATTTGGTTAACCTCTCTACTTGGGCTGCTTGCTTTCAACAAAGACAAGTCCTATAGGCAAAATCTCTATGCCTCACGATGCTCGCTCATAAAAATATTCCTGATGTCCTGCCTCTTATTTGCAATGCCTGTAATTCTTGAATTAATACTCTAATCAAAACCGTCTTTTTGCCCCCACACCCTCTTACGATAATCCAACTAAAATTATCCCGCACCCCCCTCCACTTCCTCCGTACGCTCCGTGGTTCAAAAACCGCCATCACACAGCCACCGCCTTCGGCGGCGCGTTCACGCTAAACAAATCGCTAAGCACCTGCACATGATCAATCTCGTTCACGCGAATGTCGTTCCCTGCCACCTTCTTCTTCGCCCCGCCACCCTGGTCATCTTTCTTCTTAACCACCGGAATAACCGCCTCGCGAAAACCCAGTTTCCCCGCCTCTTTCAGCCGCAGATCCGGCTGCGCCACCTGCCGCACTTCTCCGGCCAGCCCCACCTCGCCAAAAAACACTGTCTCCGGCGGCAAGGGATTATTCTGCAAAGCGCTAATCAGCGCCGCCGCCACGGCCAGATCCGCGGCGGGTTCACTGATCCGGATTCCCCCGGCAATGTTCAGGAAAATATCGCAACCCGAAATCTGCACCCCCACCCGCGTCTCCAGCACCGCCACAATCATCGCCAACCGGTTCGGGTCCCAACCAATAACACTGCGCCGCGGGCTGGCCAGCGAAGACGGCGCCACCAAAGCCTGCACCTCCACCAGCATGGGCCGCGACCCTTCCAGCGCCGCCAGAACCGCACTCCCCGCCACGTCCTGATTCCGCTGCGAGAGAAAAATCTCCGACGGATTTTCAACTTCAACCAGCCCCGCACCCGCCATTTCAAACACGCCGATCTCATCGGTCGGCCCGAAACGGTTCTTCACGCTACGTAAAATTCTGAACTGATGCGACCGGTCCCCTTCAAAATACAAAACCGTATCCACCATATGCTCAAGCACACGCGGCCCCGCAATCTGCCCGTCTTTGGTCACATGCCCGACAAAAATCACCGCCATATTTTTCGCCTTCGCATGGCGAATAATTTCCTGCGCCGATGTGCGCACCTGCGTCACCGTCCCCGGCGCGGATTCAACATTGTCGATATACATCGTTTGAATGGAATCAATCACCAGCAAATCAACTGGCACGCCCCCACCTTCTACGGAAGTCAAAATATCACGCACATTCGTAGCGCTGGCCAGCTCCACCGGCGCTTCGGCCAGATCCAACCTCTGCGCACGCATCCGCACCTGATCCACCGCCTCCTCACCGGAAACATACACGCATCGCCGCCCCTTCCGCGCCAGCGCACACACAGCCTGCAACAACAATGTCGATTTCCCGATCCCCGGATCACCGCCGATCAACGTCGCACTCCCCGGCACCAGCCCCCCGCCGGTCGTGCGGTCAAACTCCTCAATCCCCGAGACATGCCGCGCATATTCCGTCCGGCCCGGATCATTCAGCGAAACAAAATCCAGCCGCCGCCCCTTCTTGCTCCCGTTCATCCCCTTGGGGATAGACGCCTCCACCGTTTCTTGCGTAATCGTATTCCACGCCTCACAAGCCTCGCACTTCCCCGCCCAGCGGCTGCTCACCGCCCCGCAGGACTGACACACATAAGATGTTTTCGCCTTCGCCATAATGATTCCTCTTAAGAATCACCCTAACGCAAAAACAAGAACAAATAAAGAACAAAATTCACGTGGGAGGATTGAGCTTATTTTGCGGCGAAAACACAGACGCTTGTAGATTCGGCATCTGATGATATTGACCAAGCGACATTTGAAGATGCCTAACTGCACGTATAATCTCTTGCTCATGCGCCTGAGGGTCTGAAATCATCGCCTTAACGTTCCGGCACGCCCTGGCAAAACACGCCTTCACCATCTTACCCGTATCCGGCGGATTATACCTCCCTTGCGAAGACTCTAAATCACCCTCAAGATGATTATAAGATTCCAAGGTTCTCATCACATACTCATTTAAAACATCCCTGATTTCGCCAACAGCCGCTTCCCCTATAACTGGCACCCCTCGAGCATCAGGCTCTTGAACAAGCAACAATCCGGTAATAGTCTGCACGGCATTTTCGTCTCTCATCCCTTGGTTAGAATCAAAAAAGCTTACAGAATCATCACCCGCCGCATCCTGCAGCGCGGATACCAACCAATCTCTATTTACAAAACCAACCAGATCATTTGCCATGAATGCCTTTATACAGCACGAATTAAATTATGGCAATACAGTCATCCGCCGCCTTCACACCCTTGCCCCGGAATGCAGACCCCGGCCTCTCCGCCGCGCCCGCCCGCAAGCGAAGAATCCCCCGCCCCCTCTTCGCGAATAAGAGCCATAAGCTCCGCGCCCAAAACCATATCATGCTCATGCCCCATTTTTTGTTTGCGCAAACGCCCCTGCCGGTCAATCAGCAGCAGCGTCGGCGTGCCGCCCATATTATATAAGCGCATAGTTTGGGGAATCGGGTCTTTATCATCCCCCGAAGGCGTATCAATCCCGATGGGAAATGTAAGATTATACTCGTGCGCAAACGCTTTAAGCGCCTCCTCGCCCATGGCAATATGATGCTCAAAAACGGTATGCAAGCCGACCACCGCCACGTCCTCCCCGCCAAACAGGGCATGAACCCGCCGGGCCTGAGGAATGGAATGCTCCACACATCCGGGGCAAAGCATTTGAAAAGCAAACGCCGCAATGACCTTTCCACGCAACGACTGAACACAGATATCCTCATCCGTGTTCAGCCACTTGCGAATAACCCACTCTGGCGCTTGCCTCAGTTCAGGTGACATGCCGCGCGCCTACTGCACCGTCCCCGGAAGGGAGAGATCTCCCGAAGCTACGTCAAAAACGTCCACTACGCATAAAAGCGGCGCATGCGCACTTTCATTCACGCGCAAGCCCGCCGTAACCCCGTCAAAGGCAACACCTTGCAGTTCCTTGGCATTGCGAAACGGCACGCGCACCTCAACGCTTTTATCGTTCAGAACCGGCGAATATCCGGGGCTGTCAATCAGGATCGGCAAACCCGGCCACGTCCGCGGCAATTGCGGCGTTTCACCTTCGGGTATGTCCTTAACCTTCAACGCGCCTTCCCCGCAGCTATCATCCGGCACCAGCACAACCCAGTGCGAATGCCATACATCGCCATCATTCTCCAGATTACCGTCACCGTTTTCATCAAAAAGCGGTGTATCGTCAAAATCCGGATGCGACGTAATGGCCATAGCCAAAATGCCCTGCTCTTTTTCAAAGCCCACAGCCGCACTGTCGATCTTTGTCGGCCAGACATAAGAAAACACATCGCTTCCCGCCAGCTTGCCCGTCGGTGTCGGCGTCGTTTCCCCGGCTTTTTTGCTAACATGCATATGGAACGTCAGCCAGTTATCCGCCGCTTCGATTTTCGCATGAACAATATCAAACGCCGCAAGCTTGGCATTCCCGGTCTTGGCCTCAATCTCATGGGCCGCCGCAAAGTTTGCGGCCCCCATGCTGAAAACGGCGAGCGCAGTAGCCGCCAATAATTTTTTGTACATCTTTTTCATTGTATTTGTCCTTCCTCGTTCAGTTAAACAACAGATTGCGGGCAACCTTCCATTTGCAGAATATGATAACCTTGCTTTTGAATATCATTCTGCACATGGGGTCTGGCCCGTTCCACATGGCAAAAATTACAGCGCGACTGATCCAGCCCCTGCGCATTTTCACCAATCTCCTCCAGCCACGCCTTCGCATAAGCAAACGCCTGATCCGCGCTTGTACCGCTCGGTACCAGAACGTCGAAATGAATCATCCGTCCCTGAGCTGATTGCGCGTAAGTATCGTAAACATCAACCTCCATGGTCTTTCTCCTTCCGGCAAAGCGGAAAGAGGCAAAACGCGGCCTCTTTCCCTTCACCCTCTGATGTTAAGCTGCTTGCCGCAAACCGGTTTTCGGGAAATCCACCTCTACGCCAAAAGCTTCATTGGTGTAGTTCGTGAAGATATTAAGCGCCACATGCGCCAGAATCTCGGCGATTTCTTCATCGCTAAACCCGGCATTACGCACAGCATCAACATCCTCTTTCGTGATTTGCGCCCGCTCTTTAACCAGCTTGGCTGCAAAATCAAGCGCCGCCTGCGTTCTGGGGTCCGAAGATTTCCCCGCCTGCGCATCGGCCATTTCCTGCTCGCTTGCGCCCGCCTTTTGACCCAAAACCGTATGCGCGGATAAACAATAACCACAGCGGTTCATATCCGCCACCATCACAGCAATCTGCTCGCCCAGCTTCGCGCCAAGTTTGCCTTTGCCCAGCGCGCCAAAGGATGTCCACATGCTTTCAAGCGCGGCAGATGAATTGCCGATCGCTTTGAACATATTGGGAATAACGCCGAACGTGCCGTTGATCTGATCGAACAGAGCTTTGTGTTCGCCTGATGTCTCTTCAGGGTTCTTAAGGGGAATATGGGACATAACTTTTCCTTTCATAAAACAGTTGGAATTATAGGTTTAGTTTCTAAACCATATAGTTTCAGGATATAGCGTATAAATTTCATTTGTCAAGAAGGTTTAGATGCTATACTATATAAATATGACTATAAGCGATACGCATATATGGCTCGAACGCCTGTCCTCCCTGCACCGCAACCTGATGAGAAAGGCTGCGAACATGGAAGGTATGCAACTCGTTCATATCGAAATTCTGCAATATCTCTCGATATGCAACCGCTACTCCAACACAGCGCAGGCTTTAAGCGAATATCTCGGCCAGACAAAAGGCAGCATCTCCCAAAGCCTTAAATTCCTTGAAAAGAAAAATCTGGTGGAGCGCAAACCCTGCACAGAAGACAAACGCATCGTGCGGCTCTATATGACCCCGGAATCAAAACAGGTCATGAAGCGCATCGAAAAAATTCTCACCCCCGATATACACGACGACGAAAAAACCCTCGCCGCGTTCAAAGCCATCCTTTCAACATGGCAAAAACAAAAAAACGCCCAAGGGTTCGGCCAGTGCCGCTCCTGCCGCTTTAACAAAGATAAAGGCAACGGACACTTTCAATGCGGACTAACCGAAGATTCCCTCAAAAAATCGGAAACACTGCAAATCTGCCGCGAGCATGAATTCGCCTAACGTTCTTAACGGTCAAAAACCCCCTTGACAAAACAGGAACTTTTTCCTAAAATTGTAATTGTCAAAACACCATACGTGCGCCTTGTCCTCAGCCCCGTTTTTTGCACCCCCCACCCCATCCCCCTAAAATCAAAAAACAAACCGAAGGATCCGGGGGTTCTTAAACAAAAACAAAGGGTCGAAAGCGCACTTTTCCGTGACCCCGGTGGTTCAAAAAAACACCCCACCCCACCCCGCAAAAACTGAAAAACAAACTATTATAGTCGTTTCAGTTAAGAACGAAGGCTGGGCTCTGTGTTCTTAACTGGAATGACTATAAAATCCGCGCTTAAACGCCTCCCGGTCATCGCTCAGATAAAGCCCCTGCGCATATACAATACCCGGATAAGCCCGGCTGATCTCATAGGCATGCGCTTCATTTTGAACCCCTTCAGCCACCGCCACCGCGCCGGGCATCAGCGTCCCGACAAACGACACCACCTGGTCCAGCGCATGCGCCTCCCCCGCCGGAGCGCAAACCGAATGCCTGTCGATTTTCACGAATTCGGCCACGCCTTCAAAATCAGCCAAACGCAAAACATCGTTCATGTTCAGCCCCACATCGTCAATCGCAAAACCGACCCCCAAAACCCTGTAAAGCTCAAGAACCTGTTTGCTCATGCTAAGATGCGGACTGCTTTCGTGAATCTCGATAATAATCTTCTGATCGCTTTCCAACTCCAGACTCTCCAGCCGCTCCAGCGTACATTTCACAAAATCCGGATCACGCAGGGAACGCGCCGAAATATTGATCGAAACCTGCCTGTCGCCGTTGCGCTGAAACTGCCCCAGCGCCGCCAGAAACAAAATCCCGTCAATCGCCGCCGTATAGCCGTTTTCATAGAACGCCATAATCGCCGGATACGGCGCCAACGCTTCGCCCTTAAAATCTTTCACCCGCAAAAGCATCTCGCCGGGACATGAAAGCGGCGCTTGCGGTGAAATAATATGCCACGGCTCAATCGCAAACACATCGTGCTTTTGCAAAACCATATTGGCCAGCGCCACCAGAACACGCAGCCCGTAAACAAGCCCGTCCTCTTTTTCGCTGCCCGCCGCATCCTTGGCCTGACGCTGAAAACTGCGAATCAAATCCTCAATCCGGCGCAAAAGTTCAACATCATATTCGCTATGCTGCTCGCCTACACCGGCCACACTTTCACGGGATGTTGTCATGAATAAATCTCACCCCTCCCGCTGCAAAGCCCATTTAATTTTAACTGATTTATCAATAGATTGGCCATAAATAACCAATTGTTTAGTCTTGCGCACCTGCGTCCCCTGCCCCAGATACACACTATCCTCCAACGCCAGCGCCCCGCCGCTGTGATGAAACCGCCACCCAACGCCGCCCGGCAGGCGAAGCAACGCCTCACGCCCCCCGCAAATCAACGAAACCATAACCCGCGGGTGTAAATGAAACCTTACCGCGATATCCAGCGCCTTCGCCGGCTCCGCCGCCGCGCTTAAAAACTCCTCCCCGCGCACGTCATGCCCCTGATCGGACAAATACAGCCGCCGTTTATGCGTAAACCCGTTCAGCGCCTCATACCCGTCATGCGCAGCCTCCAGCAACACAGCATGTTTAAGATCCTCGCGCAAAACATCCCCGCGCCGCGCGCCGCGCACAAAGCGTCCCTTCTGAAAGCGCCCGCCATAACGGCCCTCTTCATCCCTGATCTCACACGCATTACGCGCATCAATACTCAGCGCACTATGCGCCGGAGTAGAGCGCAGCGCTTCCCGCCACGCCGGGTCCGCCGGATGCGAACCGCAATTCACAAACAACCGCTCCCGCCCGTACGTCATCTCAAACGAAAGCGGCCCCGCATGGGCATGACGATCATACGGCCACGGCGCACCCTGCCCGCAATCCACCATCAAACTCGTCCGCCCCAGCGTCATCCGCTCAAACCCACTACACGGCAACCCGCTTAAAACCTTCCCGCGCACCCCCGCCTGACGAAGCGCGGAATCAATCACCTCGGCGTGCCCCTCCTGCCCGCCATTAAACAGCGCCAGATGCTTGTCGTTATAACGGAAAAACCGCAGCGCCAGCCCCATCCGGTCAATCCCATGCTGGATCTTCTCCGGCAGCCTGATATCCGCCGCCCGCAGCGCCATGCGAACATCCAGCAAAACCTGCAAACACTCCAAAAGCTGCGCCGGGCTGCGCGAACGATGCGCCCCGTCCCCGGCAATCTGCGCATCCGCCTCAGCCTCCAGAAGCCCAAGCGCCTGCTCTGACCAGCGCCCGCACCCTTCAAACGCAATCCCGGCATATAAAAGCCCTTTCAGCGCCTTAAACCGCCCCGGACCCTGATCCCCCTCGCGGCGATCATGTGTAAAAATGCGCGATAAATGCCGCGCCTGCCGCATCACACTGTCAAAAAACACATCCTGAAAAAACTCTTCGTCTTCGGCTTCAATAAACTCCACGGCGCTGAAAAACTCATACGCCGAAAGCCACATCGCAAGCCGCTCCCCCGTCACATCCATTCGCCAAGCCAGCGGATGCCAATTCTCGTAATGCGCGTTCCAGCTCCCGATCATCATTTTCGCATGCGTACGCGCCACCGCGCCCATGCCCCGCTCACCGGAAAGCGCCCGCAAATCACGCAACCACGAAAATCCATGCATCCGCACCATCCACGCTTCACAAACCCCCTCAGGCGCCCATCCCTGCGCGCCAAGCGGCAACCGCGCCCCCTCCAGCGTCAAAGCCCCTTCGCACAAGCGACGCCCCGCCTCCATATCACCGGGCCACACATCCACCGGACGCACCGCCATCCGCTCCGGAACCTCTCCTTTGAGGCTCCAGTTATAAGCCGCGCTGCCATAGGCCATCTGGCTGGCCCGCTCACGAATATGTTTTAAAATCTGAACCGGCATCGGCTCTCCCTCAAATCTGACTTTAATCTCCCTATCCCTTTCCCTCAGAAAGAGGGGCAAAGTAAGGGTGTTGAACTTAAAATAGACGCTAAGACCTCAGCGCCAGAATATTCTGCGCATATTTCTCCGGCCCGTCTTTGAACACAGCCGTCCCGGCAACCAGAACATCCGCCCCGGCCTCAATACATATCTTCGCGGTTTCCGGGTTCACCCCGCCATCCACTTCCAAATCAATGGCGCGCCCGCTCCGCGCCGTCTCCGCGTCAATCATCGCCCGCGCCTTCGAAATTTTGTCCATCAGCGGAATAAAACTCTGCCCGCCAAACCCCGGGTTCACCGTCATAATCAAAACCAAATCCACCAGATCCATCACATGCGCAATGCTCTCAACCGGCGTATGCGGATTCAGCGAAACCCCCGCCTTCACCCCGACAGCCTTAATCGCCTGTAAAGTGCGGTGCAAATGCGGCCCCGCCTCAACATGCGCAGTAAGTATATCCGCCCCCGCACCAACAAAACCCTCAATCAGCGGATCAACCGGCGCAACCATCAAATGCACATCAAACGGCTTTTGCGTAGCCCCGCGAATAGCCTTCACCACCGGCGCGCCAAATGTCAGGTTCGGCACAAAATGCCCGTCCATCACGTCAATATGGATATAATCCGCCCCCGCCGCGTCAATCGCCGCCACTTCCGCTCCCAAAATTGAAAAATCCGCAGAAAGAATAGACGGCGCAATACGAACAGGCTGCTGAGGCATTTTCGAGAAAACCTTAAGATTTGTGCATAAAACTGTGAGCAAAATGCGAAAACATACTGCTCATATTAGTTTTAACAGAAGCCCGACCCAAAAACCAGCAAACTATCGCCAACCCTCCGTTATTTATGATAAACTGAACAACCCTCGCCTATAAGGCGAGGGGTTAGTTAGGGGTCGATTGTAAATCGACTGTCCTCTACCGGCTCCCCTTCTTGTTCCTCGATATATTTCTGGATCATCTCATCTGTGATATTTCCGGAACTGATAGCGCAGTACCCACGCGCCCAGAAATGTCTGCCCCAGAACTGCTTGCGCAAATGCGCAAACTCAGAGAGTAAAATCCGCGAGCTTATGCCTTTGAGCCATTGCACGATCTGACTTATATTCTGCGTCGGACGATAGCCAATAAACATGTGCACATGATCGCTCGCGACCTTCCCGGTTATAATCTCAAGCTCGTGCTCCATGGCTATCTGGCGCAGAACATCTCTGGTGCGCACCGCCACCTCGCCTGTCATCACCCTCTTCCGGTACTTTGGAACCCAGATCAGGTGCACTTTTAAATCCGTCTTCGTGTGGCTGCCTATCGTATAACGTCGCATAGCGACAGGTATAAACTTCTCTTCGCCTGAAGGCGAGGGATTTTAACCATCCCCGATGGGGACATTGAGCTTGGTCAGCACCTAATAAAAATAAAGGGAAAATTGAAATGGTTGAAATGGTTGAAATTAAGGATAACCGGAACAGAGAAGAATACACTAAAGCGGTGTATTACAGATACCATGACACACCTATAAGACTTGTCTATACAGATGACCTTTCTCACCCTATAGGGGCTGATACAATTGACCCTAATACTGGAATTTTAATAAAAAACGCTACGCTGATAAGTAAAGTGGATAGAGATCCACTTGTCGAAGAAATTACAGAAGAAGAGTTTTGTAAGCTGTGTGAACAAAAGCTTCAAAAAAAAACTTCGATTAAACCTGAAATAGGTTTGAGCTTGGTCAGCACCTAAAAATAAAGGGAAAATTGAAATGGTTGAAATTATAGATTTCAGAGATCCAAAAGAATTTGAATACGAATATCTTAGACATAGAGACACGCCCATAAGGATTGTATTCAATAAAGATGGATATGAAGTTTCACAAGATACCCTAGATATTGAGAATAAAAAACTTGTTCGGGGGTTCTTTAGAATGAGTACAATAAACGATCCCTTTACTGATGAGATATCAAAGGACGAGTTCGACGCTCTTTGCCAAGAGCTTGTAAGTAAAAAAAAAACATGAGATACCACAGAACGGCTTAGGGTAAATGATAAAAAACGCCATAAAATAATAAAAAAAAGGCGAAAAAGGGAGGTGTGTGAATGGCAGGCAAGCCAAAACAAAATGTTGTTGATTCCGAGCATAAATTTACGCGCCTGTACGAGGACGGCCATGCGTCTTCACCCTTCCTACATGATTCCGGCAACAAGCTTGCAGAGGCCATGCGCAAGGCTTTTCCCAATCTTCTCGGTGATGTTGAGTTTTCTCAAGGACCGGTAAAATCATGGGATCGCGCAGCAGCCAAGCTGGCGAATAAGGCTGGTGGGCTGGATATTTCCAAAACAGAAAATGTCGCCGATATTGTGCGTGGGCGCATTGTGATTGATACGCCGGATCAGGTACGGGCTATTCGTGAAATTTTAAACGATCCGGATCAAAGAGCCAAAATGGGCATTGAGCATGTGAAGGACCGGTTCGCCGTTCCCAGTGATACGCATTACCGGGATATCAATCTCTCTGTAAGGCTTGAAAACGGGCATCTGGCCGAGGTGCAAATCAATCAGCGTGATATGCTGGCGGCAAGCGAATTCACCCATGATTCTTACGAAGATATGGATGCTATCTATAAAAAATCTCGCTTTGAAAACAGAGATATGACCTCAGAAGAATTTGTTCATCGTCAAAAACTCAAAAACTACACCCGCGATGTTCATGACTATGGCGCGTCCAAAGTTCCGGGAATAGATAGTTTGCTTAGCGACAAGGGGCGTATGAAGTTGGCGGGCGATTATGCAGAGCGCCAGAAGGTCGATCCTGAATTCAGACCAGGCGTGACGATTGAAGCCAACACAAAATATGGCGTCCCTTTCGTCAACCGCGCGGAAGCCTATGGCGGCGAAGGATATAAGGCGCTGGCCAAACAATATGGCATCGCGCCGGATCGTCTGGAAATTGACACCTCGTCATTGGAGCCCTCAACAATGAGATGGGACAAACAGAGCAAGACCCTGTTTGCTGAGAACCCTGAAATACTTGCAGATATGTTTAAGCGTCATGGAACGTCTCTGGCGCGGTATAAAGAGCTGGGCGCAGATATAAAAACACCAGATAACGTTGACCTCTCCAAAGCCTTCAACCGCACAGCCCAAGACACAAAACCCAAAGCCGCACACACGCAACCCTCCGACGCCCTGCACAGCCGGATAAAAAGCGGCGCCCACATCGGGGCCTCGGGCTTTGGTCTGGGTGCGGGCGGCTACTATGCCTATCAGGCGTATAAGGACGGCGACGACGCCGGAATGGTTCTGGCAGGCGGCAATATCGTGGTCAGCGGAATCGACACCGGCATGGATATTGCGCGCGCCGCAGGTAAAGAGTTCGCCCCCGCGCTGGGCCGCACCATGATGAAAGCCAATATGGGCATGATGCTTATCGACGGAGCCTATCAGGTCTACCGGGAAGACGGCAATTTCATAGACCCCGATGGCGGCCTCGGCCACAAAGGTGAACGCGCTATAGCCGTTACAACTACGGCAGGCGCAGGAATCGGCACAGGAATGCTTCTTGGCGGCACGGGCACAACTGTTGGCAGCGGAGCACTTATCACCACCGTCGGAGCTGCTGCCGTCCCCGTTATCCTGACCGGTAGCGCAGTCTATGCCAGCGCCAAATTCGCCGACACCATGATCGAATACCGCAGGTTAAAAGACAGCCTGAACGAAGAAGCAAGACGGGGCGCCGCCCCCTTAAAATTCGCGCAAAACGAAAACGGCGTCCCGTCTCTCATCAACTACAAACAAAGCATGTTCAGCGCCTCCAGATACTCCGGGTTCATCCGCAGCGACCACATAAACGGCCTTGTCATCCGCGACGAAGAAACCGGGCGCATCACAAATCTCAGGGATATAGACTGGACGGACGAGCGCAATCTTGCCGAATTCGAAACCATGCTCGACAATCAAATTGCCGTTCAGCAACAAATTCTCGAGGCAAACTCTTCCTTCTGGCCCGATCTGTTCAGAAACACAGACTCCATCGACCGGGAATATTTCGCCAACATCGAACTGATGATGCTCGGCGGCGCCAAGGAAGAATTAGCCGCCCTCAGGCAGGAAGTTGCCGCCTACAAAGCGGCGCAGAACCTTGATGCCGAAAACGACTTCGACCATATGACCCTCTCCCGGCTGGGCGAGGAAATCATCGCCGACGACATCCTGCCCGATACCGTCACGCTCAACGACAAAAAACTGGAAATCCGCGAAGCCCTGAAAGACCCCGACTACGTACAAAACTGCGTCACAAGCTTCGAAGCCATGCACGAACGCGGCGACCACGACTACAGCAGACAAATCGCCCTGCTGCGCGAACTGCAAGACCGCCACGCCGAGCATCAGGCCCCCACCGCAACCCCCGGCCCGGCACTCCACCTCACGCTTCAATAATTTTCCGTGCGTTAACCCTAAGCCGCGCTGGCCGTCAAAGCAGGCGTGCCTTCTCCGGCTCTCCAAATCAGCTTCACCTCGTTAAGATAACGCGCCGCAATAGGCTGTGCAGGAGAAAGTCCCGTCTCCACGCCCCGGCTCTCCAAAGCCTCCAGCAACGCATTTTGTGCGCCCCGAATATTGTCCAATACTCTAAACGCCGCCTGCGGCTCAATGTTCACATCACTCTGCGCCGTCTCTGTAATACCCGAAGCAGCCTGATGCACCACATAGGCCACAATCGTGTGATGCCGATCCAGCAGATCGGGCGCAAGCCCTCCGTCCGAATCAAACGCGCCCAAAATTTTATCTTTTACCGAAGGTTCAGCCATCGTCCGCGCCAGCGCCAAAACTTCCTTTGCCCCTTCGTCCTGCAAACAATCTTCTACAGTTAATGTACCGTAACCATGCTGAACCGCTGCAAATCTCGCGATATTCACGGATTGAAGATCCTCAGAATCAAAAACCTTACTCGGATCATCAAACTTCGGCACCTTCACAGCGCTCAAAGCCTGATCCAAATTCTGCGCCGCAGTATTAAGATCCGGGGTCGGCGCATTGCCGCCCACCGAAATGCCAAAAACTCCAGGCAACTGATTCTGAAGCGCGTTTAATCCTGTTTTTAATAAATCACTCACTATGTATTCTCCCTGTATATTTTTTATATATTCCCCCCTCGCACCCTTAACCGGCTTGTTGACCAGTTAGGTTTTTGAGAAGGCTCTCTAAGCCTTAATGACAAAGAATGATGAATATAGTGCAAAAAATCATCCCTATGTCAAACAAGAAAATCGACTTAACAAACTAACGTCATTTGCAAGTGCGTCTGATCCTTCAAGGAAATGAATATATACAGCCAAAAAACCGGCCCATCCCTATCATAACGGGCAGTCCGGAGAATGTGGACAAAACATAGCGTAGAGAATTTGTATCGAAACGAGACGCCGCTTAACAAAGCCTCGATGCAAACTATCAAGCAACTTTCGTTAATCGCGCAATATAAAACCCGTCCATCACGTCAATATGGATATAATCCGCCCCCGCCGCGTCAATCGCCGCCACTTCCGCTCCCAAAATCAAGCATGAAGAGCCAGATCCAAATAATGCAATTTGTCTTTAGTCGGTTTCGGACAATCGTAGCACTCAAACCCATATTTTTTAATAAGCCGAAGACCATCATCTGTAACAGGGCGAGTATAAATACACTTCGTCTGCCCTCCTCGCCTACGTGAATCAATTTCATGCGTAAGCTTATCCAACATAGCCCCCTTAGCACGCATGCCAATTGCGGCGACAGCCCCCAAATAAACTGACTTAGGACGTTTATTCTTTGAAATATGCGCAGATCTCATAGATTGACCCGTAATTTCACCAGACTTCAATTCCTCAACAGCGCTTTCCAATAACGGAATAAGACAACAATAACCATAAATTGGGGCAAATTTCTTATCTCCATACTTCCTCAAAACCCAGAACACTTCACCATTCTTTTTTTGCCATCTTTGCATTTGATCCAAAGGCGAAATGCCCCCATCAAAAAGATTATTACCCATATCATAGATCATTTTCAGTTCGCTTTGAGTAGCAGGACGAAGAATAAACTTGGGAGAAGAACTGCCATAGAGGCGACTCCCGAAACATCTGCACAGCCCATAACAACCTTGCCACATATACCCCAGAAATTTTGCGCCAAAAGCATAAATGAGCATAGACAAACCAATCACAATAAGCAGAATGCCAACAACACCAAAATTGTCATAAAAATTACGCTCAAGATGTATATTAAAATTTTCAGAAACAAATGTATCCGCAAAAGCAATGGCCCAAAAACCAGTACCGGCAGCAATAAATATCATCGCCATATGACTCATGGATTAACCTCTTTCAACCTTCGTTAATCGCGCAATATAAAACCCGTCCATCCCGCCAAGCGCCGCCTGATGAAACGGCAGGATACGCAAATCCCCTTCCGGCGTTAAAGCCTCATCAAACCCGCCCAACTCGTCTTTCATGATCGGCAACCGGGTCGCATCGGGACGCGCAGCCAAAAACTGCGCAATCTGCGCCTCACCCTCGGCTTTTTGCAAGCTGCATGTGCAATACACCAAAATCCCGCCAACCATCAGCCCGTCAAAGGCATTATGCAGCAGCCGCTCTTGCAAACCGGCCAGCCGGTTTATGTCTCCCGGCGTTTTCAGATGCGCAACATCCGGGTTTCGTCTTATCGTTCCGGTCGCACTACACGGCGCATCAAGCAAAATATACCCTGCGGGCTGCAAAGGTTTCCAACTGCCCGCATCGGCGATAACCGCTTCAACCATACCGGCCAGTTTCATCCGCTCAAGATTGACCGCAAGCCGTTTCAACCGGCTCGCGCTACGGTCCAGCGCACTTACCCGTGCGCCCATTGACGCAAGCTGCAACGTTTTGCCGCCCGGCGCCGCGCATAAATCATACACATGCTGCCCGCTCACATCACCGAAAAGCTGCGCCGGAATCGCCGCTGCGGCATCCTGCACCCACCAATGCCCCTCGTCAAAACCCTGAAGCTCATGCACCGCACCGCCCGACATCTTGCGCAAAGTGCCCGTCGCCATTTCCGTCGCCTTAAAGTTACTGGCCCAGAAATTCCGCGACTTCCGGTCGCGCACGGTAATATCCAGCGGCGCTTCGGATAAATTCGCCTGCGCAATATCCGCCGCCGTTCCCAGTCCGTAATCCTCGATCCATATTTTCAAAAGCCATTCCGGCGTGTTCAGCCGCGCCTCGTCCTGACGGTCGCGCCACTCCACACCGTTGCGCGTAACATGGCGAAGCAAACCGTTTACAAACGCTTTTTGTTTCTCCAACCCCTGCGCACCGGCCAACCGCACCGCCGTATCCACCGCCGCGTGATCGGCCACATCCATAAACAAAATCTGCACAACGCCAAGCCGCAAAATATTCTGCACGCTCATATTACGCGGGGCGCCGCGCTCACTCGCACGTTCTATAATATCATCAACCTGCCCCAGCCGCCGCAACGCGGTGGAAACCAGCATCCTCACAAACCCGCGCTCCCTCTGCGGCAAAGCCTTAAAACGCTCCTGATTCTCCAGCGCATGATCCAGCGCCTGCTTGCGCCCCAGAACATCTTCCAAAAGCGCCAGCGCCGCCACCCGCGCCGCCATTCCGTCGGAAACCGCCTCACCCTCTACCGAAACGTCAACCTGCGGCGTCTCCATAGCGCGCTAATCCTTACCCGCACGATCAAGAATCTCATGCTCCAAATCATGCGCATAATCAATCATCACCTCATAAAGCCTGCGCATAAAATCCGCATCAAGCCCCTGATCCTGCCCCATACGCACCGCCGCGTCTTTCACGGCCTGCGCCCGCGCAGGCTGAACCGCCGCCATCTTTTCACGAACTTTCATCTCACCGACCTTACGCACAACGCCAAAGCGCCGCCCCAGAATCTCAACGAGCGCCCGATCGCATTCGTCAATCTCCCGGCGATACTCTTCAAGTTCCGGTGGAACATCATGTGTCATGACATCAAAACCCTTTTCAAACAAACGAAAATCCCCTACATCATGAAATATGAACGGCAAAAAACCAAGCCCCGAAATCGGCAAAAACCTTCAAAAAAACAAACCCGGACAAAATCCACCCCGGCAAAAAACCCAAACCGCCGAAAAAGAAATCGGCGGCTTCGCAGATTCCGGCCTCGAAGAGCCCACCCGCTTCGGCGACTGGGAAGTAAAGGGGCGATGCAGTGACTTCTAAAAAACAAATAAAAACAAACATATGCAAACACAAAACAGCCAATATTAGCCAATTAATCTTTGCTGTGACAATCCTTTTCACACTCACCTTGCCCGCCCTGACACAAGCGCAGACACAAACGCCCGCGCAACCTCCTGCACTCGCCAATCCGGCAGTCCTCGAAATCTTTACCAGCAAATACTGCCCAGCCTGCCCGGCGGGCGACCGCAACTTCAACCGCCTGATCGACGAAAACCCCGACCTCATCGCCCTGTCTTGCCACGTCACATATTTCAACAGAGGTGCCCGCAAAGACGGCCTCTCACACGCTTTTTGCGACGCCCGCCAGAGTGTCTACCACCAAACCCTGAAAACCGGCGGCATCTTTACCCCCTTGATGGTTGAAAACGGACACAGCTTCACCACAGGAATCAAAGAAAAAGACGCACAAAACCTTAATGAAAGAGCAAAAAACAACAAAAACCGGCTGGTCGGGCTGCGCCAAAACGGCGAATATCTCGATATTCGCCTTCCCCCCGTCCCTCTCGATAAAAATGCCACGCTCTGGCTGCTGGAAATCGAGATACACCCTCGCGAAAACGGCTATACGCACTACCGTAACGCGATTAAAAACATCACCAAACTCCTGAACTGGAACGGGGAAAAGCTGAACATGGCCTTCCCGGTAACGGCCTCAGATGCCAATACCGGCTACGCCGTCATCGCTCATAACGCCCAAGGCAAAATCATCGCCGCCGGAAAAACAGGTGTTTAGAACTTAAAATCCGCCACAACCGGCGCATGGTCGGACGGCTTTTCCCAATCCCGCGCATGACTAAGCGCTTCATAGGATTCCAAATGGCCCTGCAACGGCGGCGTAACCCACACATGATCAAGCCGCCGCCCGCGATTGGACTTTTTCCAGTCGCGGTTACGATACGACCACCAAGTGTACGCCTTTTCATCCTCTGACACAAAATGCCGCGCCACATCCGTCCAGTTCAACGACTCCAGCATACCGGCCAGTCGCTCCGTCTCCGGCGGCGTATGCGAAACCACATTCAAAAGCTGCTTATGCGACCACACATCATGCTCTTGCGGCGCGATATTAAAATCCCCAACAGCCACCAGCTTTTGATCCGGCGTATAACGATCTTTGAACCAGCGCGCCATCTCATCTACAAAATCGAGCTTATGCGCATATTTGTCATTGAGAGCCGGGTCCGGCTCATCTCCCCCGGCGGGAATATACAGATTATGCAGCTCAAATCCCCCAAATTCATGAGACACAGTCGCCGCAATATGCCGGCAGTCCTCCCTCCCGACGCGGTGATGTATATCCTTGGAATCAAAAGGATGCCGCGACAAAATCGCCACGCCGTTATAGCTCTTCATCCCGTGAAAATGCTGATGCGCATACCCCATCGCCCGCAAATCCTCGACCGGAAAATGCTCATCCGGACACTTTGTTTCCTGCAAACACAAAATATCCGGCGCCGCTTCCTCGGTGAGTTTCTTCACCAACGGCATCCGCAAACGTACAGAGTTAATGTTCCAAGTACAAATTCTCATTCATCCAAACTTTTTCTTTTGATTTTCATAATGTACAATGCTACAAAACCGCATGCTCAACAGCTCTTTTAAACGAAACGTCCACGCCAAACAACCCGGCCACCGCTCATCGCTGTTCGAAAGAATTGTGATAACTTCCAGTAGTATTGCGTTGGCAGCGGTTTTAAGCCTGCATGATGGATTCTACCCTTCAAAAACACCCGAAGAAACACTACGAGATATGGGATATGATCCGCAACTCATCTCAAATATGCCAAAAGACACAAAAATACGAGTTTATAATCAGCGACCTTTTTTAAAACAATTTTTGTTCCCTAGCCTAAAATGCGGATCTTTTGCAAAAAGAGAAAAAAGCAGTTCAAAAAAACACAACACAGCAGTTCCGGGTAACATTTATTTACCGGAAGACAAATGCCTGAAAACCAAGCTAACAACCCTTGACGGCAAATCTTTCCAAAAATTCAATAAAGACGACTGGGAATCATGGTCCCTGTATATACTGCTCCATGAATGGCGCCACAGTGCCAATGTAAACTGGAACGACAAGGAGAAAGCTTCGAGCATAAAAACAGACAACCCCGACATAATTGACACTGAAATCCACGAAATTGATTCTGATATAGGGTCTTTGCCGGATTTTAAAATTCTAAGGCATGACTCATCTATTTTTTTAAAAAAAGTTCCAGAAATAAGAGCTGTTACAGCCTTTACACCTTTTTTCACAAACCATGAAAAACGCGATTTATCACACGACTCAACACTCGCCATACACAATGTGAACAACATAACATGGAACAAAACCGCCCTGCATGCCATTAACGCCAGAACGCAGAAAGCAAGAACTCATCTCGATCACAGCCTTTGCTCAGCTTTAAACACACCGGAAAAAAGAGCACAAAGTCTGAAACATTTTAAAAGTGTACTAGAAGAAACGATCCAAAAACGTCCATGGGCCGCAACAACCACAAATCAGCAGGAAATAAACGACACAGACGCCTATGCGCATATTCTCCTAAGTGGCATAAGAACTTTACAAAAAAACGAAATCAAACAGGCAGCCTTAAATAAACCGCTTGAAACGCCGCCGCCCAACCCCGCCTGCACATAAACAAAATCACCCGCCACTACGCGTTAAAAGAAAAATAGACACGCAGCCCAAAACAACGCCGCTTAGGCGCAGCGCATTAACATCTTCTTTGAACAACAAATATCCAAAAACCAGCCCGCCGATCACCACGCTGATATTCACAAGCGGCGTTGCAAAGCTGAAATCCACCCCGCGCTGAAACGCGAGTAAATACCCCAAACTGCCAAGCGCAATTACAAAACCGGCGGCCAGCGCAAACCCGGTGCCGGGCAATGTTGAAAAAGAGCTTTGCGTATATTTCCCAAACAATAAGGAGATAAACCCAACGACAAAAGCCCCGCAAGACCAGTAAAATACCGCCGAATAAGGATCGACTTTCCCGGATGCATATTTCACAAACACAGCATGCGTAACATAAGTTACCGCCGTCAAAACCACAAAAGCGCTTACAGGAACAACCATAGCGCCTTACACGCCCGGCAATTTTGTGCCCGGCGGCAAACCAAGCCCGCCCATCATCTCTTCCGTTTCCTTCTTGATCCGCGCTTCCTTGGCTTCGTTGGCGTTATTCAACGCCGCCACGATCAAATCCTCCAGCGTTTCCTTGTCATCGGCGGAAATCACCGAAGGATCAATCTCAACGCTGCGCACAATCCCGGCACAGGACATCACCGCCTTCACCGCACCGCCCCCGGCTTCGCCCTCAACGTCAATGTCCTTAAGCTTTTCCTGCATTTCCTGTAACTTAAATTGCATCTGCTGAGCCTGCTGCATCATATTTTTAAAATTCATCATCAATCGTCATCCTTGTTATCGTGAATATGTTTTATAGCTTTTATCTGTGCCTCCGGAAAGACGCTCAAAACTTCTTTCATAATCGGCATTTCCAAAATCTCGGCGCGCTCCGCGTCCAGCGCGGCTTGCGCGCTCTGTGCCAAAGTCGGTTGGCCGGAAGCACCCGACACGCTGACCATCCAGCGATTGCCGGTAATGCGGCTAAGCACCTGCCCCAGATTTTGCGACAAATTGGCCGGAGCCTCGGTTTCAATATTAACCTCCAGCCGCCCCCCTGAGTTTAAAGATTCCAGCTTCACCAGATGCACATATTGATAGACCTGCGAAGCCAGTAAAATCTCTTTATCCACCTCCAGCGCGGCCACAACATCTTCCAGCGTTTTAATCGAAACCGCAGACGCCGACGGTACATCCTGCGCCACAACCGCCAGCGCGGCCATTTCCCCACCGGATCCGCGCGAAGAACCACCGCGCGGCGCTTCAACCGTGACCGGAGCAGCGCCCGCACCCGCGCTTATCTGCCCGCCGCCACCGCCCGATGGCGGCCCAGAAGGCGCTCCGCCCTGTTCCTGCAATCTTTTAATCAACTCCGCCGGATCGGGCAAATCCGCCGCATAGGATAAGCGAATAACCACCATCTCCGCCGCCGCTTGCGGATTAGGCGCACCTTGCACCTCGCCCAGACCTTTCAGCAAAACCTGCCACGTCTTGCCCAGTGTCGGCATGGAAAGTTTCCCGGCCAGTTCGCCTGCACGTTTGACCTCATCCGCCGCCATCGCATGCTTCATGTCCTTGGCTTCCGGCACAGCCCGCAATTTGGTCAGCATATGAGTAAGATCAAGCAAGTCCTGCATCACCACCAGCGGGTCCGCGCCATTGCGATAAAGATCATCAAGAATATCGAGCGCACCGGGCATCTCCCCGCTCAGCGCCCGCTCAAGCAAATCGAGCGATTTCGCCCGGTCGGCAAGCCCCAGCATGTCTTCAACGCCTTGTGCGGTAATCTTTTCTCCATCCAGCGCCATCGCCTGATCCAGAATGGACAGCCCGTCACGCACCGAACCGTCTGCCGCCCGCGCAATCATCGCAATGGCCGCCTCTTCCGCCTGCACACCTTCCTTCTCGCAAATCGAAATAAAATGCGCCGAAAGCGTCGCCGCATCCACCCGGCGTAAATCAAACCGCTGACAACGTGAAAGCACCGTAATCGGCACTTTACGAATTTCTGTTGTAGCGAAAATAAATTTCACATGCTCTGGCGGTTCTTCAAGCGTTTTCAAAAGCGCGTTAAACGCATTTTTCGAAAGCATATGCACTTCGTCGATCACATAGACCTTATAACGCGCTTCTGTCGGTGCATAACGAATGCCGTCAAGAATTTCGCGAATATCGTCCACCCCGGTGCGGCTCGCCGCATCCATCTCAATCACATCCGGATGACGATCCTCGGCAATCGCCCGGCACAACTCACAATCATCGGTCGGCCCTGTCGTCGGCCCGGACTTGCCGTCTGCCCCCACATAATTCAGCGCCTTGGCAATAATCCGCGCAGTCGTCGTTTTCCCAACCCCGCGCACACCCGTAAGCATGAATGCATGAGCAATCCGCCCCGTTTCAATCGCATTGGTCAAAGTACGCACCAGCGCATCCTGACCGATCAGTTCATCAAAATTTTGCGGGCGGTACTTCCGCGCGAGAACGCGGTATGGAACTTGATCTTCAGACATACCCCATATGTAAGACGATTCCGCATGCCGGACAAGACAGCACTTGCACTTTTGCGCCACTATCCTTATATAAAACCCGGAAGGCGGCGCGGGCGAACAATTGCCCAACCCGGTCAGGGGCGAAAGCCAGCAGCCGTAAGTAATTTTTTCGGGTCGTGTCCGTCTTCCACTTTCATAAAGGCTATAAAAACCATTAAAACCATGGCACAGCCCCTTAGAATTTTGCTCCTCCGCCCCCTTTACCGTTTGGCCGAAGCCGACATGGTCTTCTGGCTTATGCCGCCCCTGATGATTCTGTTAACTGTCGGAACGCTGGCCCAGCGCTGGATGGGCCTGTGGCCGGCAATGGATATGTTTTTCGGCAGCTTTATTATATGGGCAGGGCCTATCCCGCTGCCCGGCGCCTATATTCTGCTTGGACTTTTAAGCCTCAACCTCACTTTTAAATTTCTGCTCAAAAGCGAATGGAAATGGAACCGGGCCGGAATTATCCTTTCCCATCTCGGAGCGCTGATTCTGTTAATCGGTGGCTTGCTCACCGCCATGACCGCACGCGAATCCTATATGCTCATCCCCGAAGGCAGCGAAACGCCCTATATCTACAGCTATACAAACCGCAGCCTCGTTCTTTTCGAAGGAAAAACAGCCATTCTCAACCTGCCCTTCAGCCGGATACAGCACGCTGATTTCCCGCCCCTGCCTTTTGAAATAAAACTCCGCCGCGCCTGCGAAAACTGTGAAATTCTCAAACGCGCCGAAACGCCCGAATATGATGAAACCGCGCCGTATCAATCCATGGCCGCTTTCATGGCGCTTAAAGACAAACCGCTGGAACCTCAACCCGAAAGCAACCTCACAGGATTTGAGTTTGAAATCAGCGGCAGCAATGCCGACGGCATCTATATCGCTTTTGACGGCATGCCCAAACCGCTTGAAATCACAGCAGAGGGCAAAAATTACACGCTCATTTTCGGCAAGTCCCAACACCGCCTGCCCTTTTCAATCAAGCTCGAAGATTTTGTCAAAGACAGCTATGGCGGCACCGACATGGCGCGAAATTACCGCTCCGATATCATTCTCAAAGACGGCGATCTGGAATGGCCCGCCCGCATAGAGATGAACAAACCCCTGCGCTATAAGGGCTATACCTTCTTCCAGTCCTCTTTCGAACAGGGCCCGGACTTCGAAGCCACCATTCTGGCCGTTGTCGAAAACAAAGGACGCCTGATGCCTTATATCGGAACAGGGATCCTCACCCTCGGCCTGCTCATGCATCTTCTCGTAACCTTTTATAACCGCCCGAAAGGAGCAAAAAGCTGATGAGACTCTTAGCCGTTTTGCTGACGCTGTTGATGTGTTTTTCCGGCCTGGCGCGTGCAGAAGAAACACTGGATATGAGCGCATTTAAAAATATTCCGCTCCAGCATCAGGGCCGCCTGAAACCCCTCGACAGTTTTGCAAAACTAACCCTTAAGCAGCTTTCCGGACAAACCTCCCTTAAAGATCTGTCCGCCACCAACTGGCTGGCCCTGAACCTTTTCGACCCACAGAGCGCAGCGCAAATCCCCGTCTTTAAAATTTCCAACGACACGCTGAAAAAAAAGATCGGCCTCCCCGATAACAAAACTCTGCTGAGCTTTAACGAGCTAAAACCTGCGCTCGACAAAACCCGTGAAGATCTCTCCGCGCTGCTCGCAAAAGACGAAAAAAACCTGGACCCGAATGAGCGCGAATTGCTGCGCCTGCACGAAAATGCCGCAACACTGACAATGCTCATGCGCAGCTTTTCCGCGCTTTTACCGCTCAATATAGAGCTGCCGCAACGCTACCAAAAGCAGATCGAGGGCCAGTTCACCTTTACCGAACTTTCTAAGATAGAGCAGCAATTACAGGAAGAATTAAACACGATCATTGCAACAAAAGGCCGGGACCCTGCCGCCTACTCTCCCGAAGAGCTAAGCATCGCCAAAACGGCCTTCCACATACAAATGCTGCGCGCCGGCGGCGAAAACAACAACCTGCTGCGCGTTATTCCTTCAACATGGAAGGACGCAAAGGAGCCGTGGCTCTCCCCTTGGGAGGTTCTGCTCGGCGGAGAAGGCTCCCCGGCTTCGGCCTTCCTTCTCTCGCAATGGGCCGATCTGGCCAAAGCCTACCGCGACGCAGACGCGCAAAGCTGGCGCATTATCACGGCGGAAATATTGGACGAAACCCAAATCCAGAGCCAACACCCCCTCAACACAAAAAAATTTGAACTGGAGCGCATTTACACAAATACCGCCCCCTATCTCTGGATATTAGCGTTCTATGGTCTGGGATTTCTTACTGCGGCGCTAAGCATTTTTAAACCTGATATCATAAGTAATAAAATTCCCGCCTTTCTAGCTCTTTCCGGTATAATGCTGCACACTGTAACGCTCGGCGCGCGCATATACATTCTCGCCCGCCCGCCCGTCGGAACGCTCTATGAGTCGGTCCTGTTCGTATCACTTATCTGCGTATCCGCCGCCGCAATAACCGCGATACACCGTAAAAACGCCATCTTGCTGCTCGCCGGTTTGGCCGCTGGTACAGGCTTATTACTCACCGCACCGGCTCTCGCACCCGAAGCAGACAGTCTCGAGGTTCTGGCTGCCGTTCTCAACACAAATTTCTGGCTGACCGTCCATGTCCTGTGCATCACGGCGGGATACGGCGCATGCATACTGGGCGCAGGGCTGGCCCATGCGGCTCTGTTTATCCGCGGATTCAAAAACACTCCCGTTCTATGGCTAAAATTGCAACAAAACATTTACCACCTGTCCCTGATCGCTTTGCTGCTATCCGCAGCAGGCACGGCCTTAGGCGGTATATGGGCCGATCAGTCCTGGGGCCGCTTCTGGGGCTGGGACCCGAAAGAAAACGGTGCGCTGCTCATTGTTCTATGGCTTCTGTGGACACAACATGGCCGCGCAGCAAACAAAATCAAACCCGCAACATTTACCGCCCTGATCGCCGCATTAAATATAATTGTCGCCCTGTCATGGTTCGGCGTAAATCTGCTCAGCGTCGGACTGCACTCGTACGGCTTTACAGCAGGGCTGGCCGGAGGGCTGTTCGCCTTTTGCGCCGCAGAGCTAATCCTTATAACAACGCTCTACCTCGCAGCAAAAAAGAAAGAACTAAGCCGTGCATAAATCCCCACTCGTCAATTTTGTTCTTCTGGCTTGCATAGCCGCAGCGGCGTATTTCTTCACCCTCTATCTGGATACCCGCACCCCACCCATAGATATAATCATCCAGCCCGAAGCGCCCATTGAAGATATAGAAAAAGGACAAGAAGCCCCGAACTTTACATTCACCGACACTAACGGAAAAACACACGCCCTGCGCGATTTCAAAGGCAAAATTATCATTCTCAATTTCTGGGCCTCATGGTGCCCGCCCTGCATAAAAGAATTCCCCCACTTCATAACCGCAGCAAAAGAATTCGAAAATGATGTCGTTTTTATCGGCATTTCATCGGATTTAAATACAGAAAGCATGAACAAATTTCTGGACAGGCTGGGCGCGGATATCAAAAAACAGAATATTTTAATTGCCCTTGATGAAGATCAAAATATTACCAAAAACCTGTTCCAGACTTACCGCCTGCCTGAAACGGTCCTGATCGACGTAAATCAGCACATGCACACAAAAATCATCGGCGCGGACTGGGACTACGCCGCGCTACAAAAACAAATCAGAACCCTGCAAAAATCTCGAGATAAAACCCCGTAAATGATATGAATTCCGCCCCTGTCGGGCCTTATTAAAAATGACCCTTGATTTCCCCGGATTTATGTATCATACGTAAGCTTATTTTCGACAAAACAACCAACTAACAGATAAAAATGGCAACCATGTCTAACGCGCTTATTGAAAACGCTCTCAAAACCCTCCCCGGCGACGTACCTAAAGATCAGGCTGATCTGCTCGAAGAACTCGCCCAGAATATGACCGGAGAAGACCGGGATCACTTCGACCCCGCCCTTCTGGCAAAAATCACAAAAACCCACTGGGACCTCGCGCAAAAAAGGGACAGCGGTGAGCCCAAGCTCAAAATTTACAGCGTCACAGCCTCCGATACGGGCCTGCGCAAAACAATTATCGACGTCGTCAGCGACGATTTGGCTTTCCTCGTCGACTCCGTCGTTGCTGAGGTCAATAAAAACAACCTGCTGATCGACCTCTTATTGCACCCGATTTTATACGCGCAATATGACACCAAAGGTCATTTGCAGGAAACATCAACACAAGCCAAAGACGGCTTCATCCGCCAGTCCCACATCCATCTGCAAATTAAGGGCACACCGCCCGAAGACGTGCTTAAAGATCTGGAAAAAGGGCTTTACACTGCATTGGAAGATGTCAACATCGCCAATAAAGACTGGCCCGAAATGCTAAACCAGTTAAAACAGGCCCGCCGCGACCTTGAAAACGCAAAAACCGGTCGCCCGTTAAAAGAGGTCAAACAATATTGCGCCTTTCTCGATTACCTCTACGACAACAATTTCACCCTGCTGGGCTACCGCGAATATGAATTCATCGGGAAAGGCGAAACCTTAAAAAGCCGCACCGTTAAGAACTCCGGTCTCGGCTTGCTGCATAAAGACGTTCGCCCTGCCTATATCAACGATCACGACGAAGGGCTGCCGCGCAATTTACAGGAAATGCGCTTCAATCTGCCACCACTTTCAATCTCGAAAACAAACCGCATGGCCACCGTCCACCGCCGCGTTCCGATGGACGCTGTGGCAATCAAAACCTACGATGCCGACGGCAACGTCAAAGGCGAAAAACTCTTTATCGGTCTGTTCACCTCCGTAACTTATTCCCGAAGCGTCAGCGACGTCCCCTATCTAAGGGAAAAAGTCGAAGAAGTTCTGGAGATGTCGAAATTTCTCTCCGGATCGCATGACCGCAAGGCTCTGCGCCACATTCTGGAAAAATATCCGCGCGACGAGCTGTTCCAGATCACTCCCAAACAACTGCTGAAAATCGCAGTGAATATATTAAAATTGCAGGAACGCCAACACATTGCGCTGTTCATGCGCAAAGACCCGTTCCGCCGCTACGTCTCCTGCCTCGTCTATATCCCACGCGACCGTTTCGGCACCGAACTGCGCAAAAAAATGTGCGGCATTCTGGAAGCCGAGCTGAAAGGCGTATGCGAAACATTCTATACCTCTTTGGATGACTCCGTATTCGCGCGCGTTATGTTCATCATCAACATCCGCCAGAAAGACGAACCCGATCTGGACACAAAACGCATCGAAAAGCTGCTGCAGGAAGCAGGGCAAACCTGGCAGGAACTGCTCTCGCAAGCTCTAAGCGACGCCTATGAAGACGAAGCCCGCATGACGGAACTGGTCGGAAAATACGATCACGCTTTCCCTGTTGGTTATACAGCGCGTTACCGCGCCCGGCAAGCCGTATTCGACCTTGAAAAAATCGAACAGGCTTTAGAAGAGGAAAAACTCGGTCTCGACCTCTACCGCCCCGAAAACGTTGAACCGCACCAACTCCGCTTCAAGGTTTACAATCCCGGTCGGCCACTCAACCTTTCCGACGTTATGCCGATTTTGGCGAATTTAGGACTGCGCGCAATCTCCGAGCTTCCTTTCGAAATCAAGCCCCACGGTGCCTCACAATCCGTATGGATCCACGATTTTCTGCTGGAAGCACAGGAAATGAAGGACATGCTGCCCATTGATGAGGTAAAAGAAAACTTTGAACGCGGTTTCTCCAAAATCTGGTGCGACAAAATGGAGAATGACGGCCTCAACCGCCTGATTCTATCCGCAAACCTGAACTGGCGGGAAGTCACCATCCTGCGCAGCTATGTACGCTATATGAAGCAAATCTGCTCACCCTTCAGCCGCGCCTATACGGAAAACGCCCTCACCTGTCACCCGAAAATCAGCCGGATGATCGTCGATCTGTTCAAAAACCTGCTCGACCCCGCCCTTGAAAAAAAGAGCGAAAAACTGGCCACAGACAGCGCAAAAGAAATCGACAAAGCTCTTGAAAAAGTCGAATCTCTGGACCAGGATCGCATCCTGCGAACCATAACAAAGTTGGTCGAAGCCACACTGCGCACAAACTATTTTCAAACGCAGGAAGACGGCAGCCCCAAGGTCCATCTCTCCATCAAGCTTGACAGCACGAACGTGCCGGATATGCCGCAACCGCGCCCCTACCGCGAAATTTTCGTCTATTCTCCCAAAGTCGAGGCCATCCACCTGCGCGGCGACAAAATCGCACGCGGCGGCCTGCGCTGGTCGGACCGCCACGAGGATTTCCGCACCGAAGTTCTCGGCCTTATGAAAGCACAAATGGTCAAAAACGCAGTCATCGTACCTATGGGATCGAAAGGCGGCTTTGTCGTCAAAACCCCAACAAACAGCCGCGAACAATTCATGGCCGAAGGCATAGAATGCTATAAAACCTTTATCCGCGGCCTGCTCGACATCACCGATAACCGCAAAGGCACGAAAGTCGTTCCACCTAAAAACGTTGTCCGCCGCGACGACGACGACCCGTATCTGGTCGTTGCTGCCGACAAAGGCACAGCCAGCTTCTCCGATATCGCAAACGGCATTGCCCGCGAATACGGTTTCTGGCTTGACGATGCCTTTGCCTCCGGCGGCTCCGCCGGATATGACCACAAAAAAATGGGTATCACCGCGCGCGGCGCTTGGGAATCGGTCAAGCTGCATTTCCGCCAGCTCAACCACGACACGCAAACCCAACCCTTCGACGTTGTCGGTGTCGGCGATATGGGCGGCGACGTTTTCGGCAACGGTATGCTGCTATCCAAGCATATCCGGCTGATCGGTGCTTTTAACCACCTCCACATCTTCTGCGACCCCGACCCTGACCCGGCAACCTCATGGCAAGAGCGCAAACGCCTGTTTGACGGCGTAAAAGGCTGGGCCGATTACGACCAAAGCAAACTCTCCAAAGGCGGACGAATTTTCGAACGCTCGGAAAAAACCCTGACCCTCACACCCGAGATCCGCGAACGCTTCGATCTGGACAAAGACAAAGTCTCACCAGGTGAATTGATGCGTGCCATGCTCAAGGCCCGCACAGACCTCTTATGGTTCGGCGGTATCGGCACATACATCAAAGCAAGCAACGAAACCCACACCGACGCAGGCGACAAGGCCAACGATTCTATCCGAATCGACGCACCGGAGCTGCGCGCCAAAGTCATTGGCGAGGGCGCAAATCTCGGCGTAACCCAGCTGGGCCGTATAGAGTTTTCGGAAAAAGGCGGCAAAATCAACACCGACTTCATCGACAATTCCGGCGGCGTCAACTCTTCCGACCTTGAGGTCAACATAAAAATCCTCATGAGCGATGTCATGAACGGCAAAGACCATGACATGGATATAGGCGCACGTAACAAACTTCTCGAAAAAATGACCGATGACGTAGCCCGTCTCGTTCTGCGCAACAACTACCAACAGGCCCAAGCCATCAGCCTGACGGAGTTGCAAGCCAAAGAAAATCTCCAGATTCATGACAGCTTTATAAAAGACCTTGAACGCGAAAAAGGGTTAAGCCGAAAAATAGAAGGCCTTCCCGATGAAGAAAAAATCGAAACGCGCCTGCGCATCGGCAAAGGGTTAACGCGCCCCGAACTCGCGGTTCTTGTCTCCTATGCAAAAATCACGTTCACGCAAGATCTTCTGGCTTCGGACATCCCCGAAAGCCCGGATATGGAAGACTGGATACTGAATTACTTCCCCGCCGACCTTCAGAAAAAATACGTGAAGGAAATCAAGCGCCACCGCTTGGCCCGCGAAATCGTCGCCACCTCAATGGCCAACTCGCTCGTCAACCGTATGGGACCAACCTTCATTAAAGCCAAAATGAACAAAACCGGCGCCAGCGCCGCGGCAATCGCCAAAGCCTACATTGTTGTACGCGACGCCTACAATCTGCGCGCACTTTGGGACCAAATCGAAGCCCTCGATAACAAAGTCCCCGCCGAAGTACAGCTTAAGGCCATGCGCGAAATCACGTTTTTATGCGAACATGCCACCACATGGTTCCTTACACGCCTCGGGCAGGATCTGGATATTGGCCGGGAGATCGAAAATTTTGGCAAAAACATTGCCAAACTCAACGAAAACCTGCCCAAACTGCTGACCGAGGACCTCAAAAACGGCGTCGACATGCGCACAGCCGCCACAGAGCGTGACGGCCTGCCGAAAAAACTGGCCGCACAAATCGCATCCATGCCTGTCCTGTCCTCCGCCTGCGACATCATCCGGATTGCCTTGGAACAAAAAACCGATCTGCTGGATACGGCCCGTACTTATTTTGAAGTCGGCGAAGCCTTTCATATAGACTGGCTCCGGCAAAAGGCCCGCTTCCTCAACGCCGATGACCATTGGCAGGCCGAAGCCGTAAACGGCCTTGTTGACCAGTTCTATAACTGTCAAGCCGCAATCACCACACGCATTATGATTGACACCGGCGGCAAAGCAGCAAAAAACACAACACTTGCAACAACATGGATGGACAAAAATGCCGCCCAGGTTGCACAGGTCACACCGCTTTTTGCCGATCTGAAGCGTGCAGGCACAATCGAATTGCCCATGTTGATTATCGCCGATCAGCGGTTGCGGAACCTAGCCGGGAGTTAATTGCTTCATTAAAGCCCGCTAAGAAAAATTACGGCCAGAACAAGGAGCCCCAGATCCCGGTTCGACCTGAACACCTTCAGGCAACTGGCCGGGTCGTCGATATCCCAGCGCCCGATCTGCCAGAACAAATGCGCCGCAACCAGCGCAAGCCCCGGCAAGGCAAGCAGGTTCACGGAAGAAAGCGCAAACGCCAAAGCCAAGCACACAAGCATACCCGCATAAAACCCGCTCACCCATTTCTTGCTGTCTACGCCAAACTTTAAAGCCGTAGACTTCACACCGATCAAAGCATCGTCCTCTTTGTCCTGATGTGCATAAACCGTGTCATATCCAAGCGTCCAGAAACACGCGCCGACATAAAGAAACAATGCCTGCATGCTTAAGCCGCCCATCACCGCGCTCCACCCCATCAACGCGCCAAAATTGAAAACAAGCCCCAAAACCGCCTGCGGCCAAAACGTAATGCGTTTCATAAACGGATAAATGGCAATAAGGGGCAGGCTCAAAAGCCCGAGCAAAATCGTCACCCCGTTCATCAAAATCAAAATGCAAAACCCGGTGCAAAGCAAAACGGCTAGGAAAACAATCGCCTGCACAACACTCACCGTCCCCGAAGCCAAAGGGCGCATACACGTACGCTCAACCTGCGCATCAAGCCGGCGGTCCCATAAATCGTTAATAACACAGCCCGCCGCACGCATGACAACAGCGCCAAGCGCAAAAAGAACAAAAAGAAAAAAAATTCTAAAACTCAGACCGCTAAGCTGTGAAGACGCCAGCATAAGCCCCCACCAGCCCGGCAAAAGCAACAGCCATACGCCAATCGGCCTGTCCAGCCGCGCCAGATAGACATAAGGATGAAACCGCTGAGGAAGCTGTTCTATCCAATGCCGTTTCTGAAGATCCGTAAACATACCTGCAATAATGCCCAAGCCGGGCGACACGCACAATCTCAAAAAACACTATAATCCAGACCCCGCTTATGCTTTAAAAACAGGATGAAAGAAACTGGAATGAGAGAAATCCATAAAACCCCCCGGCTCTATACCGATCAGGATATAAACGCCGCTGCGCACCCCATATTAAACCCCGCTCAGGCCCATTACCTGAAAACGGTCCTGCGCATGGAAGCCGGCAAGCAGGTACGGATTTTTAACGGTCGCAGCGGCGAATGGGCAGCCAAAATCGAAACCCTCAGCAAAAAAACTGCAAGTCTTAAGCCCGAAGAACAACTCAAAACCCAGCCCTCTCCACCCCGCGCCCTGCATCTGCTTTTCGCTCCCATCAAAAAAAACCGCTTGGATTTTCTCATCGAAAAAGCCGTAGAGCTGGGAGCAACCGACCTCCACCCGATTATCACCGACCATACGCAGATACGAACATTAAAAATGCCGCGACTCGAAGCGCAAATCATCGAAACAGCCGAACAATGCGAACGCCTCGACCTGCCGAAACTGCATGAAATATGCCCGCTTGATAAAAAAATCGCCGCATGGACTCCCGATATCGAAATTTACTGGGCTTCAGAAAGACTGCTAAACGCGCAAGCCCTTAAAGAAACCGCCGCGCCGCAGGCCTATCTCATCGGCCCCGAAGGCGGCTTCAGCGAAGCCGAAACCACCGCGCTCCTCCGCTGCGACATCATCCGCGCCATCTCTCTGGGACAGGACATCCTGCGCGCCGAAACCGCAGCGTTTTACTGCCTGTCACATACAAAGCTATGCACCGAAGATGAAAATAAAAAATAAAATCAAGAATTACCTCTTGCACTTAAAAGAATATATTTTTATGTGTGAAGCTGGCTTTTTTTAAGGCATAGTATATAACGTTTAAACACAGCCACGAAAATATAAAAACCATGAAAATATTCAGATATTTAACGCTTCTTTTCTCCGCTTTCCTGATGAGCGCGCCGCTGTCCGTTTCCGCCGCCGAGGGAGAGCCGACACCGTGGCAACTCGGCTTCCAGCCCGCTGTTTCGCCTTCAGCGACGCACCTGCATGAGTTCCATAACATGCTTCTATGGATTATCTTTGGCGTTGGTATTGTTGTTCTGCTGCTCTTAATCTGGGTGATTATCCGCTACAATGCCAAAGCCAACCCCGTCCCCGCAAAATTCACCCACCATGTCTTACTCGAAGTGGTCTGGACCGTTATCCCGGTGATTATTTTAATTATCATCGTTATCCCCTCTATGAAAATTTTGTATTACAACGACCACGTTGAAAACCCGGACATGACCCTGAAAATCACCGGACGCCAATGGTACTGGGATTACGAATACCCCGATCATGGCGGGATCGCATTTTCATCTTACATGATCGCCGATGCCGACATTGATAAAAACAAAGACCAGCGCCGCCTGCTTTCAACAGATAATATCGTCGTGCTGCCGATTGATACGAATATCGCGCTTAAAATCACCGCCGGTGACGTCATCCATTCGTGGACGGTGCCCGCCTTCGGCGTCAAGCTTGACGCCGTACCAGGTCGCTTGAACGAAACATGGGTGCGCATTGAAAAGCCCGGCGTTTATTACGGCCAATGTTCCGAACTGTGCGGAAAAGACCATTCTTACATGCCAATTGAGGTCCACGCCGTAACAAAAGAAGAATTTGAAAACTGGCTGGTTACGGCAAAAGAAGAGTTTGCAGCAAACGATACAGGCTCAAACCTGATCCGGCTGGCTGGATTTCAGAATTAAAGACTTAAAAATATTATAAGGACTTAAAACTATGGGTGACCACAAACCTGGATTTTTTACGCGGTGGTTTTGTTCGACAAACCACAAAGATATCGGAACGCTCTACATCATATTCTCGATTTGCGCAGGCCTGATCGGCGGTGCATTTTCGATGTATATGCGCATGGAGCTTCAAGAGCCCGGCGTACAATTCATGGTCAATGCGGACGGCAGCCCGAACGGCCATCTATGGAACACAGTCATTACCGCCCACGGTCTGATTATGGTATTCTTTGTTGTCATGCCCGGCCTGATCGGCGGTTTCGGCAACTGGTTCGTCCCGCTCATGATCGGTGCGCCTGATATGGCTTTCCCACGCCTGAACAACATTTCCTTCTGGCTGCTGGTTCCCTCTTTGATGCTGCTGGTCGGCTCCGCCGTTATCGGCGGCGGCGCAGGAACAGGCTGGACGGTTTATCCGCCGCTTTCAGACCTGATCGGTCACCCCAACATTGCCGTAGACATGGCGATTTTCTCGCTCCACCTTGCAGGCGCAAGCTCGATTCTCGGCGCGGCCAATTTCATCACAACCATATTTAACATGCGCGCACCGGGCATGACCCTGCACAAAATGCCGCTTTTCGTCTGGGGCATGTTGGTTACGGCGTTCCTGCTGGTTCTCGCCGTGCCCGTATTGGGCGGCGCCATCACAATGCTGCTGACCGACCGCAATTTCGGCACGGCTTTCTTCCGCCCCGAAGGCGGCGGCGACCCGCTGCTCTACCAACACCTCTTCTGGTTCTTCGGCCACCCAGAAGTTTACATCATGATTCTGCCCGCTTTCGGCATCATCAGCCATATCGTTTCCACCTTCTCCAAAAAACCAATCTTCGGCTATTTGGGCATGGCCTACGCCATGGTCGCCATCGGCTTTGTCGGTTTCATCGTTTGGGCGCACCACATGTTCACCGTGGGGATGGATGTAGACGTACGCGCTTACTTCACCGCCGCAACGCTGATTATCGCGGTCCCGACCGGAATCAAAATCTTTTCATGGATCGCCACGATGTGGGGCGGCTCGATCGAATTTAAAACCCCGATGCTCTGGGCCATTGGTTTCATCTTCCTTTTCACCATTGGCGGAGTCACCGGCGTTGTTCTGGCCAATGGCGGCATGGATATCGCCCTGCACGACACCTATTATGTTGTTGCTCACTTCCATTATGTCCTGTCACTCGGAGCGGTATTCGCCCTGTTCGCAGGCTTCTACTACTGGATCGGCAAAATGTCAGGCCGCCAATATCCAGAATGGCTTGGATGCCTCCATTTCTGGCTAACCTTTGTTGGCGTAAACCTCGTCTTTTTCCCACAACACTTCCTCGGTCTGGCCGGAATGCCCCGCCGTTATATCGACTATCCCGATGCATATGCAGGCTGGAACATGGTATCATCTTACGGCGCCTATCTAACCGGAGCGGCCACACTGCTTTTCATTTTCATCGTGTTCTACACGCTGTTTTTCGGTCGCCGCGTCGGCGACAATTACTGGAACGCAGGACCGGAGGCCAAAACGCTGGAATGGACCGTCTCCTCTCCCCCGCCATTCCACCAGTTTGATATACAGCCTGCTGTGAAATAATTTCATGCAAAAACAATGGTTTGCAAAATAGTTATTGCAATACATCTCTGTCTTTGCTACGGAGAACCTTATGAGTATAACGGCGGCTACATCCTACGGGTATAAAGGACTGGAAAAACCTGCCTTGCGCGATTCCAGAGCCTTTAGCGTTGCGCTCCCCTGGGACGGAACAAAGGCTCATACAGGGCCCCTCAACGACCCCTTATTCAGCCCAACCCAAAACCCAAACACTACCGCAGCAGAAACTGCAGACTGTAAAGCCTGCGGACGCCACGATTGCGTCAACTTCGCCTGCCAAAGCGAAAGAGAAGACGAAAACATCACGCAACAAAAAGATACAGAAACCCTTGAGCTCAAGCCCGGTGAAAAAACAATACAGGGCCGCGTTGAAAGCCTGATATCAAAAGGCGAAGTCTACAAAGCCGTAGAACTTCTCGAACGAAATCTTGCAGAAAAACCGACACAAGCTCTGACAGATTTTGCCGATGACATTTTGGGCTATATACAAAACCGTCTACCGCACGAAAAAACCCTGCAAAACACACTCCAAAACGCCATCGGGCTTGGCATAGACGCGTTGAATCCGGAAGAACAAAAATCACTTCCAAACAATAACGCCCTGCCTGAACTAAGAAAAGCGGCGTAAAATCGCTGCGCCAAAGCTTTAAACCATTCCCAAACCAAAAATTTATGGTATACAGGGGCCATGGAAACCCTTGTTTCATATAACACAAACGCACCCCCCTCCTCAGAGGCAAAAGTCTCCGATTACTACGCCCTGCTCAAACCCAAAGTTATGAGTCTGGTCGTTTTCACCGGGTTTGCCGGTATGTGGGTCGCCCAAAAAACTGTAACGGGCATGGCCGAACCCCACCCGTTCCTCCTCGCCGTAGCCATACTCTGCCTCGCCATCAACGCAGGCGCAGCCGGAGCCATCAATATGTGGTATGAGCGCGATATCGACGCCATTATGAAGCGCACACAATTACGCCCTCTGCCACGCGGAAAAATGCACCCCGATGACGCCCTTGGCTTCGGCATCATCCTGTCGGTATTTTCCGTCATGGTCATGGGCTTGGCTTTAAACTGGCTGGCCGCCGGACTGCTGGCTTTTGCCAATTTTTTCTACGTTGTGATCTACACCGTCTGGCTCAAACAGCGCACCCCCCAGAATATCGTCATTGGCGGCGCAGCCGGAGCATTCCCCCCCATGATCGGCTGGGCCGCCGTAACCGGCGACATCACGCTTTATCCGCTCATCCTTTTTGCCATCATCTTCATGTGGACACCCCCGCATTTCTGGGCACTCTCGCTTTTCGCCAACGAAGACTACCGCCGCGCAGGCATCCCCATGATGACCGTCACCGCCGGAGCCCGCTCTACTAAAATTCAAATGCTCATCTACACCCTGCTTCTGGTGCCGTTAACGCTTGTCCCCTGCCTGCTCGGCTTTGCCAGCCTGCAATACGGCCTCATTGCCGCCGCGCTGGGCCTGCTTTTCATCCTTGCCGCAATCCGCGTTTTGCAAAACGACAACCTGAAACATGCCAAAATCATGTTTGGCTATTCGGTTTTTTACCTTTTTGCCTTGTTTCTCGCCATCATGATGGGATAAAAACACTCATGAAACCCTTGCACCACAGCGAAACACACAAAAAGAAACTCAGGAAAAACCTTGCCGTTCTGGCCATGATTATCGCATTTTGCGCTCTCATATGGGCCGTAACAATGATCCGGATTTCCGGCGGCTGAAAACGCCCCAACAACTCTTTGATCCGAAGCCCGTATTCCTGTAGACTATAAAGAGTAAACGTAAGAGGTTTCCCCGTTATGCGTATATTTATAATATCATCACTGTTACTCATGGCACTCAGCATTTCCGAATCTCACGCACAAGAATCAAAATTTTGCGGCACGCCTGCGCCCGCCGCTCTTGATACGAAAGCTGAAGCCCATTGCGACATTTATCAGCGCCAGCTCGCCTACCGTGAAAAAGCCCTCAAAATGGACACCCTCATGAAAGAACGTCAGGAAAACTTCGCCGCCCCGCGCCGCGAAGCCATAAAACGCTACGAAGCCGATATGGAGGCTTTAAACGCCACGCGCAGCTCGGATAATTTCTAACGCCCCTTCCCGTATAAAACCATGAATAAACCCGAAACGCCCCCCCCCTCCCCAGATCCGCATGAGGAAATGGCCCGCAAAAACGCACGTACGGGCCTCACGGTCTTGGCCGTGGTTCTGGCCATGGCCGCCATGGCCTACGCCGCTGTTCCGCTATACGGGCTGTTTTGCCGCGTCACCGGCTTTGGCGGCACGACGCAAGTCGCAACCGCCCTGCCCGGCCAAATCATCGACCGGACAATGACCATCCAATTCAATGCCGACACGGACCCCAGGCTTCCCTGGGTTTTCAAACCACAGCAACGCTCCATCGACGTAAAACTCGGTCAAAAAGGCCTTACGGCCTATTTAGCCCGCAACAAAGCGGAAAAACCCGTAACCGGCACAGCCCTTTACAATGTTACCCCGCTCAAGGTCGGAAAGTATTTTCACAAAATACAATGCTTCTGTTTCGATGAACAAACGCTCCAAGCCCGGCAGGAGGTCGACATGCCCGTCATGTTTTATGTCGACCCGGCGCTCAATGATGACCCCAACATGGACGATGTACGAAATATCACGTTGTCGTACACTTTTTTCAGAGCCGAATCCCAAGAGCTTGATCAGGCATTAGAAGACTTTTACAATGAGTAAAAAGAGTATATAAAAACAGTGTTTATATTTCTTACAAACAACCAGTCGCTTGATTTTATTTTACAGCTACGTTAAGCGATGACGGATAGAATTTCTACTTTAAGAGCGCTCCCTTTAACTTTAGAAGCGCACACTGCAAAAGTAAAAGGAAGTGACTGAAAAATGGCAGGCAATATCGAATACACCACAACCGGTAAACCGCACCCTTATCATTTGGTGCGCCCCAATATCTGGCCGCTCATAAGCGCCTTTGCCGGCGGTTTTTTCGCCCTGATGATGGTCATGTATTTCCCAGATTACCGCGAAGCGCTTCAGGCCGGCGGTACGGACCTGCCCACACCCTGGGGCCCCATGCTCGGGGTTGTATCTATTATGATCTGCATGTTTTTCTGGTGGAAAGACGTCATCTACGAATCCGTTGTTGAAAAAGCACACACAAAGATCGCGGAAGTCGGCTTCCGTTTCGGCATGGCGCTCTTCATCGCCTCCGAAGTTATGTTCTTCTTTGCCTTCTTCTGGGCCTTTTTCAGCGCATCCCTGTTTCCCGTGGAGGCCATAGGTTTTGTCTGGCCGCCTGCAAATATCCACACAATTCCCGCCTTTGACCTCCCCTTCATGATGACGATGATCCTGCTGCTCTCGGGCTGTACCGTCACATGGGCGCACCACGCTATTCTCGAAGGCGATAACAAAAACGCCGTCAAGGCTCTGGGAATCACAGTTTTACTCGGAAGCGCTTTCCTCGGCTTCCAGATATACGAATACGCCCACGCGCATTTCGGCTTTACCGAAGGAATTTTCCCCTCAACCTTCTTTATGGCCACAGGCTTCCACGGTTTCCACGTTTTTGTAGGGACCGTGTTCCTGTACGTGTGCTACCGCCGCGCGCAAAAAGGCCATTTTACGCCCGATCGTCATTTCGGTTTCGAGGCCGCCGCCTGGTACTGGCACTTTGTCGATGTTGTCTGGCTGTTCCTGTTCATCGCCGTTTACTGGTGGGGCGGAGAAATCGGCATGGACCACACAGCTCTGCACCCCGCCGTTGAAGGGGCTATGGACAGCGCCACAGCCGCCGCGCATTAATTAGAACCTTTCTCATATTCGCTCATGCTCTAGCGAAAATGGGATATTTAAGAACCGGAAGCGTAGGCGTAGGAAGTTCTACGGTAGCGACGAATAACGATGTCGGAAACGGAAATGGAACGACTATAAAATGATTTTCCCCCTCGCGCTTATAAACAAAGACGCCGTAAAGACCGGCTGGACCTGCAAATGCCCGCAATGCAAAACCGGAAACCTCTATAAACCCGGCCTCACCATGGACCTGCGCGAGCAGTGTGAAAACTGCGGGCTGGACTTCACCAAAAATGACAGCGCCGACGGCCCCGCCGTCTTCCTCATCTTCATCCTCGGTGTCCTGCTGGTCCCCATGGCCCTCATTCTCGATTCAATGTTCCACTGGCCGCTATGGCTCCACGCCGTAATATGGGGCATAGCAGCCGTCACCTTGACAGTTGGCGCACTACGCCCGCTCAAAGCCTATATCATCGCCCTGCAATTCAAACACCGGGCATCAGACTGGAAATAAGGCCAAATCTCATGAAACCACCATTTTGGGCAACACTCTTCACCGCTCTTGGGGTTTTAATTCTGTGTAGCCTCGGCACATGGCAGGTCCAGCGACTTGCCTGGAAAAATAACCTTATAGACAAGCTGAACCGAGCTTATGAGACAGAAGAAGCCGCCCCTCTAGACTTAGAAAACATTACAAACCAAGAATTTACCTATGGTCGCGTTAGCGGCATCTTCATGCCCGATAAAGCCCTCCTCCTCGGCCCGCGCACAATGAACAAAGAAATCGGCCACGATCTTCTCGTTCCCTTAAAAACGCAAAACCGCACGCTCATCGTCAATATGGGCTGGACCGGCGCCCCGCTGGACAAACAGCCCATATACCACCTGCAAGGCAAAAAAGTCTGGTTTGAGGGCCTCGCCCGCACACCAAAATGGAACAGCTTCACCCCGGAAAACCGTCCCGAACAAAACGCATGGTACAAAGCCGATATAGAAGAAATCGCACAAGCCAAAAATCTGGACGCACCCTACCCGTTTATCCTGCGCGCCGAACACGCCTCCCATAAATTCGATGCGGCCTTTCCAAATAATCCGCGCCTGCTCCCCAATAACAACCACCTGCAATATGCATTCTTCTGGTTCGCAATGGCCGCTGCGCTCATGGGCGTCTACACGCTACGCTTCATCGTCCGGAAATAAAAATAAAAGTTAATGAATATTGCTGGAAGATGCCTCTTCATCCGCAGAGGCAGAGGCAAACTTCAAACCCTCGCTCAAAGATACATATTGCTGTTTTGTCCGGCCCAGAACATTCTTGAAACGCTGAAGTTCCTTACCGGCAAGCTGCTCTCCCGTGGGCAGTTTAATACTGCGCGGATTAACCTGCTTATTATACACAAGCACCTCATAATGAAGATGCGGCCCCGTTGAACGTCCCGTCGTCCCCACAGTACCGATCACCTGCCCCTGTTTAACCCGCGCCCCGTTTTTCACTTTTATACTATGCATATGCGCATATGCCGTCTTCAGCTTCGAATTATGACGAATACGTACATAATTCCCATACCCGCCTTTGCGGCCCGCATGTTCCACAACCCCGTCACCGGCGGCATAAATCGGCGTGCCCGTAGACGCCGCAAAATCCATACCCTTATGCATCTTGTTATAACCAAGAACCGGATGCCTGCGCATGCCAAAACCCGAAGAAAGCCGCGCCCCGTCAATCGGCGTTTTCATCAAGGTTTTACGAATACTGATTCCATCAGGCTCAAAGAAATCAACGCGCCCGTCATCCATCTCAAACCGGTAAATCGGGTAATTACGGCCACCCACACTTAAATTCGCATAAAGCACATTGCCGTATTTGGCAAACTCGCCATCCTCGGTTTCAAACGCTTCATAAAGTACTTCAACCTTATCACCCGAACGGATATCGCGCTGAAAATCAATATTCCACGAATAAATACGAATCATTTCGGCAATAACCGCAGATGGTATATTCGCCCGCGCCGCAGAACCGTACACGGAGGTTTCAATCTGCGCTTTCCGTGCATAAACGCGGGGAAAAAGCTCTTTCTCACTAAGCTCGGCCCGAAAGTCCTCCGGCCCGCCGCGAACAACACTCACCTCTTTAACCGCATCCAGCTTCATCGACATCTTCGTAAATTCAAGTACGCCGTCATCTCCGGACTTAAAATGAACGTCGATCTTCTGGCCGGATTTAACCTTCCGCACATCGTAATACTCTTCCAGCGCTTTCACCGCACGATACGCCTCAGCCCCGCTCAAGCCGGCCTCTTGCAGCAACCCGGCAACCGTATCGCCAGGCTTGACCTGAAGCTCGCGGTAACGCGGACGTTCAGGTTTCTTAATCGCCAGCGACGCCCTGCGGATACCACCCGAAACGCTCGACTGGATCGCCGCTTCAAGGCGGACATCCTCCGCCGCATAATCACCCGCCTCATCACCACCGGCAGGCGCAATCTCCGCATAAGCGGTACTGAAATCCCCGGCCACCCGCAAAACAGTAGAAGACGCCGAAGCCGAAGCCCAGCTCACACCGTAAAGCGCAATAAACAAGGCCGCAAACGACCCCGCCATATAGCGCAAACGCACCTTGTTATGGCGAGTCACCAGATAACGCCGCCGTAGCGGCACAAGACGGTAAAAAGCAAATTGGGATTTAAGCGCTGCAAAAAGCCGCATTCTAAACCACTCCAGCGTTCGACAAAAACCGCACCACGACCACACCCGTCCATGGCCACGCGCCGCAAACCAAAATTTATCCTTTAATGCCTGAACTAGCATAGTACTCAACGAAAACCAACCTGTTGCTATATGGATTGTACAAAAGACTTCTGGATAAAAAGAGTCAAGTTAGAAATGCGAATAACTGAGTAAACATCAACCCCTATATTATAAAATATAAATATTTAAAAGATCAAGAAAAGCGGCCAAATCGCCCACACAAAAACGCCCGGCAACAAAAAAACAAAAAGATTACAAATGCTTGGAAAAACACACGTTTCTAACGGCATTCACTGGAAATACGCTCATACGCCTTGCTCGACCCGCTCAGACTGAACGTATCGGTCGTCAGCGTCCCGCGCGAAGACGTACCCGTTACAACCATCTTGCTACCGTCGCCAATAGCCTTGGCCAACTTCCTGTCCGTCTCCGGATCAGGCGCCCAGGCCGTTTCATCCTGTGTAAACAGGGCAAAATCGCCGCCATCTATACTGACATTCGCTTCACTGCCCGCTTTATAGCTGTAACCGGTAATATAGCTGAACACATCACGCGTATTTTCCGCCGGACGGTGCGTAATCAAAGCAAACGGCTCACCCCGCTTGGTATAATCACCCTCTTTAAATTTCGGCTGGCTGGCCATGTAACAGACTTTGTGCCCATCCTCAAAGAAAACATACACCTCCCAGTCGCCATACGTCGCAAGCAAACGCGGCTGCCCGGCAATCGCCTGAAAAGGAGCAAACATGACGCAGAAGGCAAAAAGTGTCAAATACAGTGTTTTCATAGCGCTTTTCTGTTGTATATCGGTTAACAGTGAACGCCGAGTATAAGCCACATGCTTTTCATGCTCAATACCAAAGCGTCAAACTTTTTTCCGCCGCACCTTCCGGCGGGGCGTTCCCGCTTGCATCTCCGGCAACGCCGCATCCGGTCCGCCTGCACGAACCGGACGATCAGCAAATCGCCCCATCGAAAGCAACCGGTCATACATCACCAAAGCCCCCGCGACCCCGACATTCACGCAAAACTTCATCGGAATTTTAATAATGTGATCGCAGCGCTCGACAAGCGCGGGAGAAAGACTGCCCATCTCCGGCCCCAAAACATAAGCCGCCCGCATCGGATGACGAAAGCTCGGCAGGTCTATCGAATCGGACATGAACTCCACCCCCACCAGCGCGCATTTATCCGGCAACGCCAGCGATTCCACGCTGCTATATTCATAGTACGGAACATGATCGAACGCATCCGAAGTATCCGAAACCCGCATCAATTCAACATCCACAGCCGGAGCAATCGTAAAGAAAAAATTCGCGCCAAACGAATGCGCAGAACGCGCAATCGTGCCCACATTCTGCTCTTTGCTAATGCCCTCAACCCCAATGCCGAAATACCCGCGCATATCTTTATTCATATCACTAACTTTTCAGCACCGTCTCCATCCGCTCCAGCGCTTCGGTAAGACGCCGCTCCGACACCGCAAAACACATACGGATATACCCGGTTGCCGTCTTCCCGAACGCGCAGCCCGGCGAAAGCAAAACCCCCGCCTCATCAATAAAGCGCTTCGTCATCGCCTTACAGTCCGGCTGCCCGTCAACCTTGAAAAAACCGTAAAACGTTGCCTCCGGATACGCCATTTGAACATTGCCCAGCCCCGCAAACCGCTCAACCACTAAATCCCGGTTGGAACGCCACAGATCAATCTGGCTTTTCAAAAACGGCTCACCTTCTTCCAAAGCCGCAATCGCGCCATATTGCGTAAAAGTCGGCGGGCACAAATTATTATACAGCGCCACATCACGAATTTTATCCTCTGCGGCCTGCGGCCCGACAATCCACCCCAGCCGCCAGCCCGTCATCGCCCAGCTTTTTGAAAAACTGTTCACCACCAGCAACAAATCCTCATCCTGCGCCACATCCAAAAAACTGTCCGCACGCAAGTGCTCATGCGAACTTTCGTAAACAAGCCGCCCATACACCTCATCAGCCAGCACCCAGATCCCGCGCTCACGGGCAAAATCCAAAATAGCAGCCATCTCTTCTTGTGTCGCAGACCAACCAGTCGGATTAGACGGCGTAACCACCAGAATAACCTTTGTTTTTAACGTACAGGCAGAGAAAAGTTTCTCCAGATCCAGACTCCACCCCCCTTCATCCGTATAATCGAGCGAAACCTGTTTCGTATCCGCCTGCGTCAACTCCACCGCACCCAGAAGATTTTTCCAGATCGGCGTAATGGCAACAACCTCGTCACCCTTATCCAGCAAAGCTGCAAGCGATAAATGCATTGCCGTCGAACCTGACGAAGTTACAAAAAACCGGCTAGACGGTATCTCAAGCTTGTAAATCCGGCGGTAATAATCCGAAAGCGCTTCCCGCAACGGCATTTGCCCCAAAGTCGGCCCATACCCGGTACACCCGTCCTGCATAGCCTTATACGCCGCACGAATAATAAAATCAGGTGTCGGAGAATCCCCCTCGCCCTGCCCCAGCGTAATCATATCATGCTTACCCGAAGCATAATTCATCATCTCCACGCCGGGATTGGCCGTCAGCGCGTGCAAAACGGGACGAAATTTCGGCCCCCTGCGCGTTTCATCAATCGTTTCATCGCCCTGCAAATGTTCGTGACCGATATTTTTTACACTCATTTTTTAAACCTTTACTGCCTGCACCGCGCGTAAAGAGGCGGCGGAATATATCTTTCTAAATTTTTGAAAATCTGACTTGAACGTACGCTTTCGTACTATGAGCTTAAATATAAACGGGACTAGCCCGCCGCGCTCGTTGCGGCAGATGCTATTTGAAAAACAAAACTGCGACTATCCATATTCATAAATTCATTAAAGCCATGAAGTTTTGTGCAGCGCAAGCTTTTTGTTACGCCGCGTCCGTAAAGCCGTACACATCTTTTGCACGAAATTCTTGTCCAATGCGCAAAAACAACTCAACCTTAAGCTCTCCGCCTTCATCCACGCCGTATGTTTCGGCCGCCTTAATATCCTTACCCGCCAGCGCCTGCGCTGTCGGTTTTTCTGCCTTTTTCCCGTTTGGCGTTTTCAACACATACGGCACAAAAATAATCTCATGCGGGCAACACAAACGCCCAACGGAATCAGAAATAATGCCCTTAATCTGCCGGATAAAATCTTCACCATTCTCCTGACCCACCAAAAACAACACCGTGTGATCTCCACCTTTGGCATCTTTAAAACTCGCAGCCAGCGCATCACCGATTTTTCCGGCCATATCCGGATGCTCAAGCGCATCATAAAGCTGCTGCGTGCCAATACGTACACCGCCCTGGTTAAGCGTTGTGTCGCTGCGCCCCTCAACCACAAGCTGCCCGCCGGGCATTTTCTTCACCGCATCCCCATGCCGCCATACCGGCGGGTCACAATCGAAATATTCGAAATATTCAGCCCGAAACCGCGCCCCGTCCGCATCATTCCAGAAATATAACGGACGCGAGGCAAATGGCCGTTTAATGACCAGCTCTCCAACCTCACCCTCAGCCAAAACCGCGCCTTCATCATTCCAAATATCCACATCCATACCCAAAACCGGCCCCTTAAGCTGCCCGGCCACGGTCGGCAAAAACGGATTCGCCCAACTATAACCGCCAACAAAATCGGTCCCGCCACACACCCCATTTATGCTTAAGCCCTGTTTTATAGAATCATTCACATAACAAAAACCATCTTCGGAAAGAACCGAACCCGTATACATGAGCGAGCGCAACCTCGACAAATCCAGACCTTTCCCCGTCACACCGCTTCTCATCCATACATCATGGATAATCGCCGCCGCCGTCCCCAAATGGCTGCACCCGTAATCAGCCGCAAATTGCAACTGCGCACCCGGCACCGGATAAGCCGGATTACCGTCATAAATCAGTATTGTCGCGCCCTGCGCCAAACCGCTGGCCAACCAGTTAAACATCATCCAACTCGTCGTCGAATGAAAAAACACCCGGTCGCCAAGCCTTACATCCGACTGTAGTTGATGCTCAATCGCGTGCTTAAGAAGCGTCCCGCCAACCCCGTGCACAAAACATTTCGGTTTCCCCGTCGAACCCGATGAAAATAAAATCGCCAGCGGCCGGTTAAAATCACGGCGAACAAATTCAATCTTTTTCGCCTGTACGTCTTTCAAAACATCACGAGAAAGCGCAGTATTTTTCAAACCCGATAGATCTGGCTCATCCTTCAAGTTGGGAATCACAATCGTACGTTCGATACTGCGAACCTCGTCTTGCAATTGCGCAATCAAACCTATCCGGTCTTCTTCTTTTCCCGGTTGCCCTTCCCGCGCCATATGCGTATAACCATCCACAGCAATCAGAATTTTCGGTTTGATCTGCGCAAACCGCGCCGCCGTGGCCTGCGCCCCCATCTCGGTTCCCACAGACGAAAACACCGCCCCGCACTGCGCAGCCGCCATCATCAAAATATACGCCTCCGGCCCATGCGGCAGATACGTCGCAACCCGATCTCCCTCACCTATACCAAGCTTTTCGAGCGCTTGTTCCCAAACGCTCACCGCATCATAAAGCTCCCGCCAACTCAAAACCCTGTCTTCTTGAACGCCGGCCGTGCGGGAAATAATAGCCGGTTCTTCCGGATGTGTTTGAACGCGTTTCAACATATTTTCAGCAAAACTAATCTTTGCATCTGGAAAAAACGATGCCTCCAAAATACTTCCGGCATTGCTGATAACATCCCCGCTTTTATCCCCGACAATCCCGCAAAAATCCCACACCGCATCGTGAAATATCTCAAGATTTTCAACGGACCATCGATGCAATTTCGAGTAAGCCTCGGCCCCGGCTTCCCCGAAACCCTCGCCCGTACGCGCCTGCACAAACGCCGCAAACCCGCCAAGCCGTGAGCTTTCCATCTCTTCTAATGTTGGCTGATGAAGTATTTTAGGCATCCCCCCCCCCTAAAATTAAATGTAACGCTACGCTAAGATTAACCGAATAGATCTATAGAATTAAAGTTATAAATCATTATCATGTAAGCGATGACTTTGAATAAAAAGGGCCGTCCATCCATGCGCATTCTATTTTTAATTTTATCGCTGTTTTTAACGCTCTCTTTGCCTTCAAACGCAATCGCACAAGACCCGCTGGTTAAAATCCGTATCCTGCCTGAAAAAGGCAAAATCGCGCCCGATGAAAACATATGGATCGCCATCGAGCAATCCATCACCCCCCACTGGCATACCTATTGGAAAAACCCCGGCGATTCAGGAACAACCCCATCCATAACCTGGACCCTGCCCGAAGGCTTCGAAATAAGCGAAATTCACTGGCCCGCGCCGCACAAACTGCCCTACGGCCCGCTCCTCAATTACGGTTACGAAGATAAAGCCATCCTGCTGCAAAAATTAACCGCGCCCGAAACACTCCCCGATGGCCCGCTGGAACTCACCGCAGAAATCGAACTCCTCGTCTGTAAGGAAGAGTGCATCCCCGAATACGGTTCACACCCGCTAACCCTCAACGGCCCGAACGCCGCCATAGAAGATAACAGCCCCTATATTCAGGCTGCCAGACAAGACCTTCCAGAAAAAACCAACTGGCCGGTATATCACAGTGAAAACAACGGTGATTTTGTATTAAATATCACTGCACCTACAGATATTCTGTCACAGATAAACCTCGCCAGCATGGCCTTTTTTCCGGAAGAATGGGGTCTGCTCAGCAACACGGCCCCCGTACAGGCTTTAATTCAGGATAACACCCTCATCCTAAAACAAACCCGCGGAGAACGCGCCATAAATAGCGTAAAAGAATTTACCGGCATTTTAAGCTTCCAAACAATGGACGGTGAAAAACAAAACTACGAAATAACGACAAAATACAAAGCCGCACAAGCACCGCAAACCGCCAATGCCGCTGCACCGGCAGAAAACTCAAGAATAGCGCAAGCCCTCCTCTTCGCCCTGCTCGGCGGACTCATCCTTAATCTCATGCCCTGCGTCTTCCCGGTGCTGTCAATTAAGGCGCTCAGCCTCGTGAAAATCGCCGAAAAACATCCAGAAATCGCCCGCCGCCACGGCCTGTCCTACACCGCCGGGGTAATCTCCAGCTTCCTGCTCATCGCCGGAACGCTCATCGCGCTGCAAACCGGCGGTACAGAAATCGGCTGGGGCTTCCAGCTTCAGAACCCGTGGATTGTCGGCGCGCTCAGCTACCTGCTGTTCGTAATCGGCCTCAACCTCATCGGCTTTTTTGAACTTGCCAACCCTTTTGCCAATCTCGGCGGACGGCTCGCCCAAAATGAAGGCTTGCCCGGCTCGTTCTTCACCGGCATTCTGGCCACACTCGTCGCCACACCGTGCACCGCGCCTTTTATGGCTGGCGCGATAGGCTTCGCCTTCACCCAGCCCCCGCCGGTCTCACTCACAATTTTCGCAGCATTAGGCCTGGGCCTGGCTCTGCCATACCTCACACTATCCTTCGTTCCTTCCTTGCAAAAAGCCCTTCCAAAACCCGGACCGTGGATGGATATTTTCAAACAGACTCTGGCCTTCCCGATGTTTATGGCCGCCCTGTGGCTACTCTGGGTACTGGCCCAACAAACCGACACAATGGGAATCACCACCGCGCTCTTCGGCGCCATCCTGCTCACCTTCAGCATATGGATGTTCAAACACATCCCCGAAAAACCCCTCACCCACAACATCACCCGCGCCATCGCCGTTCTATCGGTTATCGCAGCTTTCGTCCTTCTTCCCACAAAAACAAATGCCCCGCAAAACAACCCTGCAATCGAAGCCACCTACAGCTTCGGCCAACCCTTCTCACAAATTCGCCTTGAACAGGAACTCAACGGCGACACCCCTGTTTTCACCGAAATGACTGCAGCCTGGTGCATTACCTGCAAGGTCAACCACAAAATCGCCATAAACACCGCCGCGACAAAAACCCTCTTTGCAAAACATAACGTGCAATATCTGATTGGCGACTGGACAAATGAAGACCCGGAAATCACTAAATATTTGCAAAAGCATGGAAGAAACGGAGTACCGCTCTATGTCTATTATGGCCCCCGCGACCCTGTAACCAAACAGCGCCCGCAGCCGAAACTATTACCACAGGTGCTGACACCTGATACGATAAAGAATTATATCGAAGGAGATTAACCATGCCTAAAATTATCGCCTACACCATGGCCGCGGCCATCTTGATATTCTCAGCCCTGCCCGTAAACGCGGCTGTAGAAATCGGCAAACCCGCCCCGGAAATCGAAGCCGTAGATACAAATGGCAACCCTTTCAAGCTCAGCGATCATAAAGGTAAAATCGTCGTCCTCGAATGGACAAACCACCAATGCCCGTTCGTCGTAAAACACTACGGTTCCGGCAATATGCAGGCCGTCCAAAAAACCGCCCGCGACCAAGACGCCGAATGGATTTCCATCGTCTCCTCCGCCCCTGAGCGTCAGGGCCATGTCAGCGCCGAAGAAGCCAACGCGATCACCGCTGATAACGGCGCGAAAATCACCGCCAAAATCCTCGATGAAAACGGTGAAATCGGCAAACGCTATAATGCCATGACAACCCCGCATATGTTCGTGATCGACGCCGAAGGCAACGTCGCCTATGCAGGTGCAATCGACAGCAACTCCAGCCCCAACCCCAAAACAATTGAAGGCGCAACGAACTACGTCCTCGCCGCTATAGAAAGCCTGAACAACGGAACCCCTGTCGAGATTTCACAAACCCGGCCCTATGGCTGCGCTGTGAAATATTAAATGCAAAAGTTACCGGCACAGGCCGCTTGTCAGCTTTACGCATTTGCCGTATTCTGGAGACAGTGATTCGTTGATCCTGAAGTCTGCCGCACCCCCATGCCCGTAAAAGCAAAAAAAACAAAAACGCCGTCCTCACCGCCTCAAACCTCATATGAAATGCGGCTCGATGATTTCAATCAAGCAGATCTGGAAATCTTCCTTGAAATTTCCGACGAATCCTTGGTCATCCTCAACAATCTGGGTAAAATCGTAAAATGCAATCAGGCCTTTCTTGATCTGACGGCCTATGATCCTGAATCTCTGAAAGCCGTACATTTTCTCGATCTTTTTGACGATCGTGACAAACCACTGATCCGCAACGCCGTAAAAGCATTCGACACTCGAAACATGAACACCGGCCAACCGGTCTTTAAGTTTGAAACACGAATTCTAACAAAAAACGGCGAACCCCGATGGATCGAATGGCGTAAACAACTCTGCCGCAACCACCTTTACTGCTCCGGACGCGACATCACGGAAATCAAGACACAGGAAAAAGAACTCAACCGCCGTGAAAAACAACTCTCTCAAGCCGAAGGCATTGGCCGCATGGGGCACTGGAGCTGGACCATCGGTGACGAAACCATGGACTGGTCCGAAGAGATTTACAGAATTTTCGGCGTCAATGCGCAAACCTTCAACCCAACGCTCCACAATATGGACTCCATGGTCCACCGCGAAGATATCGCCCGCGTAAATCAGGCCTTCCAACGCGCCGTCATCGCCGAAAACGATTACGACATGGAATTCAGAATCAAACGGCCTGACGGCGAAATCCGTTATATCCGCTGCGAAGGCCGCTGTTCTTTTAACAATAGCGGAGAGGTCATCGCCCTTTACGGTATCATGCAGGACATGACCGAGCGCATGCTCTATGAAAGCGACCTGCGCAAAGCTAAAGAGCAGGCCGAAGCCGCTTACGCCTCACGCACGCAGTTTCTTGCCAATATGAGCCACGAACTACGCACCCCCCTGAACGCCATCATCGGTTTTTCCGAAATGGTCGAACGCCAGCTCCTCGGCCCCATCGGCACCGAAAAATACCTGGAATATATCGCCGGCATCCGCGAAAGCGGCCAGCACCTGCTCGATCTCATCAGCGATATCCTTGACATGTCAAAAATTGAAGCCGGCAAATACGAACTCAATCTGGAAGAAATCAACATCGCTAAACTCTTGCAGCTCGCAATACATATGATGGAAGGCCGCGCCCACGAATCCGGCGTTAAAATGCATTTCGACCAAGACTTCCCGGAAAACCTGAAAATCATTGCCGACCGCCGCGCTCTGCTGCAAATCATGCTCAACCTGCTCTCAAACGCCGTAAAATTTTCGGAAAACGGCGGAAAAGTCACACTTTCCGCACTTGAACGTGAACATCATCTCGTTGTCAAAGTCATCGACAACGGTTGTGGCATTCCCGCCCACAAGCTCGCCAGCGTCACCCGCCCCTTTGAACAGGTATCATCCTCTTACGCCCGCAATCATGAAGGATCGGGACTGGGTCTGGCAATCAGCAAGGAATTAACGGAAATACAAGGCGGCGGACTATTCATCGAATCAAAAGTAAATGAAGGCACAACAGTCACCATACGCCTGCCCTACGACGTGCATGAAGCGATCGGCAAGAAAAATCAGACGCAGGAGCCCTCGCGTCCCTAAACCGCACCACCCTTCGACTGAAAAATCGAAATCGCATATTCCTCCGCATCAAGGCAACCTTTAAGCCCCTCCCTGTAGGTCCCGTATTTCAGTGCGCCAACCAGTTCCGCCTTCATCCGCTCATTACGCACACGCTTATTATCATTATAAAAGCTTCGCGCCATCGGCGACAAATCAGCCACATCATACGGTTCAAGCGCAGGCACAGGACGGCCCAGCAACTCACAAGCATAGGCAATCACCTCATGGCTCGGCACCGCCTCATCATCAGCAAAATTATAAATCCGCCCCGGTTTTGGATTTTCCATGGAAGCCAAAAGCCCGCGAACGATATCCTCAACATGAATGCGGCTAAACGCATGTCCCGGTTTATCAATGCGCCGGGCCACACCTGCACGAATTGAATCCAGCGCGCTGCGGCCCGGCCCGTAAATTCCGGCCAAACGGAAAATATGAACCGGCAAGCCATGCGCTTCGTGCAAAGAAAGCCACTGATCCTCAGCCTTCTGTCGGCGCGACCCCCGCCGGCTCGTCGGTCGCCTCTCTGAAGATTCATCAACCCACTCTCCACCGCGATCACCATACACCCCGGTAGTTGAGAGGTAACCGACCCACTCAAGGCTATCAAGCTTCAAAATATCATCCACATGCGCCAAAAAGCTTGGATCGCCTTCATCACCCGGCGGCGTAGAAATCAAAAGATGCGTCGTACCTCTAAGAAGGACATCAGGATCTGCAAGCGGCGTCTTCATATCAAAAAAAGAAGCGCTTATGCCCCGCCCGCTCAAAAGCGCTTTTTTCTCGGGATCGCGCGTCGTACCATGAACGCTCCACCCCCCACGCTGCATAAGGTCATGCCCGAGATAATCACAACAATAACCGTATCCAAAACAAAACAACCTGTGTGGGTTTGTCATTCAACCAGTCCCGTCTACCCTTAACTATAAAATTATAAACGCCGCACACGCCGGTAAAAAACCGTTTAAGTCCCAACATCCTCATACGCGCCCGCAGGTGAAAAACCGGGAATCCTGTCTTCCAAAAGAGGCTGAAAACTCGGACGATCCTTGATCTTGTCATACCATGTCTTCGCCGCCTGATGCTCCTCCCACGGCACATCCCCTATATAATCAATGGCCGACAAGTGCGAAGCCGCCGCAATATCAGCCAAAGAAAACTTGTCACCCGCAAGCCACTGGCGGCGCTCAGTCAAAAATCCTATATAATCAAGATGATAGTGAATATTAGCATGTCCCGCACGAATAGCTGGTCCATGCGGCTCCCCCATGTTTAAAAACCGCTTCATCAGCTTCTCACCAACAATATTATCCGTAACCTCGCGGTTGAACTTAACATCAAACCAGCTCGTCAGGCGCCGTGCTTCGCTTCGCTGCACCGGATCATGCCCCAATAAGTTCACCTCCGGATAAACCTCCTCCAGATACTCGCAAATCACCTGTGAATTGGCCAGTGTCGTCCCGTCTTTTTCAATCAGCACCGGCACATCCCCCGCAGGGTTCAGAGCAAGGAAATCCGTCCGGCGTTCCCAGACCTTTTCAATCCGGGCCGTAAATTCCAAATTCTTCTCAGCCAGAACAAGCCTGACCTTACGCGAAAACGGATGCAGCCATAAATGAAACAAGGTTCTCATAACGACAGCTTAGCGCAGTTTTTTTTAAATGTGCAATCGCTATCCCTCGGCAAAAACAGGAATTTTTAAAAAACATTCCTCCGCAAAAATATTACAAAAAAGATTATCAATTCGCCACGGCACGCAGCTTCAATTCCACCTGAACGCTGTTTCCTATGGCATCCGTGGCCTTCCACTGGTTTTGCCCTATACCAAAACGAAGCCGCTCAAGCGTAAAACCGGCCTCCATATCGGCAAATTGACCCCCCGCCGCCTGATCGGAAATCACAAGATGAAAAGGAAACGATACCGGTAATTGGACCCCTCGAAGGCTTAAATGCCCAAAAACCTGATAGCGATTCGCCCCCAGATCTTCAAATGATTCGCTCTCAAATACAGCCTTGGGATATTGCTCGGCGGCAAACCAATCTTCCCCGCGCGCCTGCTCATCCCGGTCCGCACTCCCGGTTTTAAGGCTTGAAACGTCAATTTCAACCCGCGCCGCACTGCTTTCCAGTTTTTCAGAATCAAACACAATCCCCGCCGACCATCTTTCAAACACCCCCGAAACACTCTGGCCGTATTGATCGAACCGGAAAACAATGGAACTCTCCGCCGGGTCAATGACCCACTTTTGCACACCAGACGAAACAGCAAAAGGCAAACTGACCTCACCTTCATCTGCCGTCACATGCCCCTGCGGAGCCTCCTGCACTTCTCCAATTTCCTCCCATAAGTCCAAAACGGCAAACCCCGCCGGAACGGATAAAAACACAAGCCCCAAAAGCCCAATCAAAAGATTCCCCCCCATCCGGACCAAAGTCTCATCCCGGTCTAAAACATGATGTTTCAAGGCTCCAAGAATATGAAGCCCCAAAGCGCCCGTAAGCATAAACGCAAAGAGTTCATGAACCGCCTTCATCAACTCAAAAAGCGCTTCATTTTTACCGCCTAAAGGCGGCACGTCGAACAAACCGAAAAAACGAACCGGATACTCTCCTGAAAACGACATAAACAGCCCTGATAAAGGCATTCCGATAATAGAAATATACAAAACGGAATGTATCGTTTTTGATAAAACCTTCTCCCATTTCCGGTGAGTCGGCAACGCAGCCGGAACACCGGAAATGAACCGCCAGAAAAGACGCATAATCCCAAAGCCCAGAACAAGCAGGCCGAACGATTTATGAAAACCATATAGCGCGAATTTAAACGAACCCGCAGGCAAAGACACCATCCAGAAGCCCATCGCCAGCAAACCCAAAACAACAACCGCCATCCCCCAGTGAAACACTTTGGCGACAGAGCCGAAATGCTGTTGTGTATCACCCCGGTTTGTCATGACAATGACCCTGAATGAACCTACGGATTACCAGTGCCTTCACCTTCCTGATCGGCGCGAACACCTTCAACCTCGATCCGTATTTGCACCTCATCCCCGACCATCGGCAAACCGTAATTCATTCCGAAATCAGAACGCTTGATGACCGCGTTTGCCGAAAACCCTGCGACAAATTTGTCGCCAAACGGATGCTTGCCGGACTTATTATGCGTCACCGCCAGAACAACAGGCTTGCTCACGCCAAGAAGTGTCAAATCGCCGGTAATATTCGCCGTATTCTCCCCGGTCACTTCAACCCCCGTGCTCTTAAACGTCATAGCCGGAAATTTTTCAACATCGAAAAAGTCCGCACTCTTCATATGCGCATCCCATTTCTCATCATCCATATCAATGCTGGCTGTTTGTATCGTAACCTCAACCGAAGATTTTTCCGGCTCTCCGCGGTCAAAAACAAACGCCCCGTCATAATCGTGAAACTCGCCCTGCGAATTCGAAAACCCCAGATGGTTCACAAAAAACAAAATCTGGGTATGTGCCTTGTCAAAATCATAACGCTCAATCTGCGCCTGCACAGGCGCCGGAAACAAAAACAAAAACGCAAAAACAGCGGAAAACAATAAACGAACCATAAAAAACCTCCTGAAATGGGAACCTTAAGCCAAAAAACATAGAGCGTCCGCACATCCCTTCAAGGCGGCGCAAAATAATAATAGTACATCTGGATAAAAGAATACACCCCAAGCGCCGCACAGCCCCAGCCAACCAGCCCGTACTTAATCTTCAGCATCCGGTCGTTCAAAAGTTCTTCATTGCTTTTATGCCGAAGCAAAAAATACAAAACCATCTGCCCGAACATAAAACCGCCGATAAAACCCGCAATCGCGAAACCATAAATCATGCCTAACATTTTGCTTTATGTCTGCCAAAAATCAAGATAAGCCTATAAACATGATAACTTTTCCTTTGGTCATTCTGGCTCTTGTTCAAGGCCTCACAGAATTCCTGCCCATAAGCTCTAGCGGCCATCTGGTTCTCATTCATAATATATTCGGCCAAAACGCAGACTGGCAAAGCCATCTCGTCCTTGATGTCGCCGTCCATATAGGCACACTGCTCTCCGTAATCGTTTATTTCCGCAAAGATATAATGCAAATGCTCCGTGGCGCGGCAGGCTGGCTCCGCGGCGATTTTAAAAATGCGAATTCCCGGCTAAACCTTCAGGTTCTGCTCGCCTCCGCGCCCGTTATTGTGGCAGGTCTCGCCCTGCATATCCTCCAACCTGCATGGATACTGCTCTTAAACGTCATGGCCGCATCCACCCTTATTTTTGGAATTCTTCTTTGGATCGCCGATCGCCGCCCCGCCCAAAACAAAACGCTGAAAGATTTAAACTTCAAAGACGCCCTCATTATCGGCTGCGCCCAGACACTGGCCCTCATCCCCGGCACAAGCCGCTCGGGCATTACCATGACCGCCGCCCGGTTTTTGGGCTACGACCGCACGCAAAGCGCCCGCTTCTCCCTGCTTCTGGCCATCGTCGCTATCACAGGCGCAGGAGTCCTCGGAACCTTGGAACTGGCACAAAACGGTGACGCCACCCTAAGCTTCGAAGCCCTGATCGCCGCCTCAATAGCCTTTATCGCCGGGTTAATCTCAATCACATTGCTCATGAAATGGCTGGAAAAATGCAGCTTCGCCCCCTTTGCCATTTACAGAATTATACTGGGCCTGATTTTACTCGCCATCATCAATTACCCGCTATAAGAGGCAATGAAAACCTTGCTCTCACCATAGGTTTTTTCAAATTGAACCTCAAATGGACCATTCAATATAGGTTCACAATCCTTCTCCATCTCCAGAACGCAATACCCCCCGCACCCTATATACTCTTTCTCGTACAACCCCTGCAAAACAGGGGTTATAAGATTATTACGATACGGTGGGTCCAAAAACAAAAGCGTATAGGGTTTAGAATTTTTCACTTCAATGACCCGGCGCGCATCACGCAACTCAAACCCGCATTGCCCCACCGCGCCAAGCCCTTCCGCATTCGCCCGCGTCAACCCCAAAGACGCCTTATCCTTATCCCAGAAACTGCAAAAATCCGCCCCGCGTGAAAGCGCCTCAAGCCCCAGCGCCCCCGTCCCGCAAAAACAATCAAGCACCCGCGCACCTTGCACAACGCCCCGCGCCTCCAGCGCATTAAAAATCGCTCCGCGGACCTTGTCACTCGTTGGGCGTATGTCCCGATTTTTAGGAACCTCCAAACGCCGCCCGCCATACTTCCCCGCAACAATTCTCATTCCCGATCCTTAAAATACCCCTGAATTTGCGCTTTCAAAACCTTCTCTTCAACCTCATAAGCCGCCCCGGATTGTAATTTTCCCAGCTCAAACGGTCCGTACCCGGTACGAATCAAACGGTTCACCTGCAACCCCAGCGCCTCCATGACCCGGCGAATCTCCCGGTTCTTTCCTTCGCGCAAAACAATGCTAATCCAGCGATTCGCCCCCTCTTTTTCCCGCTCCAGTTTCGCGTCAATGGATCTGTAATGAACCCCTTCAACCGTAATCCCCCCCTTCAAACCCTTAAGGGCACCCTCATCAACGCGCCCAAGAACCCGCACGCGGTAACGCCGGCTCCACCCCGTTGCCGGAAGCTCCAGATAACGCGCCAAATCGCCGTCATTCGTCAAAAGCAACAACCCTTCGGTATTCAAATCCAGCCGCCCGACACTCACCACCCGCGGCAAATCATCCGGCAAGTTTTCAAACACCGTTGCCCGCCCCCGCTCATCCTTATGCGTACTAACCAGCCCCACAGGCTTATGATAAAGAAACAGCCGCGTCGCCTCCGCCCGCCCCAAAGCCTTCCCGTCAACTTCAACCCTGTCTTCTCTGGAAACCTTGACCGCCGGACCATCAAGCACTTTACCATTCACACGCACGCGCCCCTGCGCAATCCACGCCTCGGCCTCACGGCGCGAACAAAGCCCCGCCCGCGCCATAACTTTTGCAATTCTCTCAACTTTGTGGTGTTCTTCATCCATGAAACAAGACCATATCTATATGCAAGCCGCTTTGGAAGAGGCAAAAAAAGCAGGCCAAAGAGACGAAGTCCCGATCGGCGCCGTACTGGTAAACCCGCAAACGGGAGAAATTGTCGCCGCAAACGGCAACCGCACCCGTGAAATGAAAGACCCCACCGCCCATGCCGAAATCTTGTGCATCCGCAAAGCCTGCTCACAGAAAAATGCACAGCGCATCCCCGGTTATGACCTCTACGTAACGCTGGAGCCCTGTGCCATGTGTGCCGCCGCAATCTCATTTGCGCGTCTAAACCGGGTCATATTTGGCGCACATGACCCGAAAGGTGGCGGCATCCTCCATGGCGGTAAATTCTACGATCAACCCACCTGCCACCATAAACCATCCGTCGAACACGGCCTCATGGCCGAAGAATGCGGACAAATTCTCAAAGATTTCTTTAAATCAAAGCGCTAACCTAAACCTAGGCAGCCTTTTCTGCCTCAAGCGCTCTCCACGCTATATCACGGCGGCAAAATCCTTCCGGCCAGTCAACCTTATCAACCGCCATATAAGCCCGCCGCTGCGCTTCCGCAACGCTTCCACCCAGCGCCGTAACGCCTAGAACACGCCCACCCGTGCTGACAATCTGCCCACTCTCTTGCTTTGCCGTACCGGCATGAAAAACGCAAACACCATCAACTTTCTTAGCCTCTTCAAGACCGCTTATCGGCGTGTTTCTCGCATAAGCCCCCGGATACCCTTTCGCCGCCATCACAACACACAAAGCTGTCTCTTCGCTCCACGTGATCCGCCCGCGAACCTCATTGAGCCGCCCCTGCGCCCCGGCCTGCAAAATCTCGGGCAAATCACCCTGCAAACGCATCATCATCGGCTGGCATTCCGGGTCGCCAAAACGTACGTTATATTCAATCAGCTTCGGCTCACCACCCACAATCATCAACCCCGCATAAAGCACGCCCGTAAACGGCGCGCCCTCCTCGGCCATGCCGCGAACCGTCGGCTCTATAATGCGGTGAATGATCTTCTCCTCCAGTTCCGCGCTTATCAAATGCGCCGGAGAATACGCGCCCATGCCTCCGGTGTTCGGCCCCTCATCGCCATCATACGCACGCTTATGGTCCTGCGCCGAGGTCAGAGGCAAAATCGTTTTCCCATCCGCCAGCGCAAAATAGCTCAACTCCTCCCCATCCATAAACTCCTCAATCACCACTTCCGCGCCCGCCTGCCCGAACGCTTCTCCCGATAGCATCTCCTCCGTTACCTGAATCGCTGCCGCCTTGTCCTCGCAAATAATAACGCCCTTCCCCGCAGCCAGCCCGTCAGCCTTCACCACAACATTGCCCGGTTGCGCGTTAATAAAATCCGTTGCCGCCGCTAAATCCGTAAAACGCCCGTAAGCAGCCGTAGGAATACCGTACTTCGCGCACAAATCTTTCATAAACCCTTTGGAGCCTTCAAGCTGCGCCGCCTTTCCGCTCGGCCCGAACACGTCAATATCCTCAGCCCTGAGCGCATCCGCCAGCCCCGCAACCAATGGTCCTTCCGGCCCGACGACAACAAGGTCAACCGCCTTGTCCTTCGCAAACGCCACAAGCCCGGCGATATCATCCACGCCAATATCAACGCACTGCGCACAAGCTTCAATCCCCGCGTTCCCCGGCGCGCAATAAAGCACCTCGCAATTCTCCGATGCCGCCAAAGCCCACGCCAAAGCATGTTCACGTCCACCCGAACCGACAAGCAAAATTTTCATACCGCAGATACTCCCGTTAGAAATCTATTTAGATGCTTCAACATACCCGCCGCATATGAATAATTGAAGAGTTTTGTACCGAAAAGGCTGCTTTTGAGAACCGGAAGCGTAAATGTATTAAACATACATGCGAACCGGAAGCGCAAAAAAGCAGCCTTTGCAGGTCACTTGTGCCCCGCGGGTAAAAATCAATAATTATTCTGACAAAGATACAAGGCTCGCATTCCCCCCCGCCGCCGTCGTATCAACGCTGATAACCCGCTCGCTGGCAAAGCGCGGTAAATAATGCGGCCCGCCCGCCTTCGGCCCTGTACCCGAAAGCCCGTTCCCCCCAAAGGGCTGCGACCCTACAACCGCACCAATCATCGAACGGTTTACATACACATTCCCCGCGCTGACTTTCGCCGCAACATAATCGTGAAAACTCTCAATCCGGCTATGAACCCCCAGCGTCAAACCGTAACCACTCCCCTGAATATCAGCCAAAAGCTCATCCAGCCCGCTCTTCTCATAGCGGATAATGTGCAAAATCGGCCCGAAAACCTCTTTCGTCAAAGCCCGGAAATTTGGAATTTCATAAGCGCAAGGCGCAAAATAATGCCCCTGCTTTTCAAGAGCGCCAGGCAAAGAAACCTCATAAACAAGCTTTCCAAATCCGTCCAATGCTGCGCGATGCGCCGCGAGCATGCTATGCGCTTCCTCGTCAATCACCGGTCCGATATCCGAAACAATATCCGCCGGATCGCCGACCCTTAGCTCCTTCATCGCGCCGCGCAGCATGCGAATGATTTTATCCGCTGCTTCTTCCTGCAAGCACAAAACCCGCAAAGCGCTGCACCGCTGCCCTGCAGAGCCGAAAGCGCTTAGAATAACATCATCAACCACCTGCTCCGGCAACGCCGAGCTATCGACAATCATCGCATTCTGTCCTCCCGTCTCCGCAATAAGCGGTACAATCGGCCCGTTTTTAGCCGCCAGACTCCGGTTAATCTCACGCGCCACAGCCGTAGAGCCGGTAAAAGCCACACCCGCCACATCTTTATGCTGCACAACCATCGCCCCTACGCGCCCATCACCGGGCAACAAATGCAGCGCCTCCGGCAACACGCCCGCCTCATGCAACAACTCCACCATCTGCATCGCCACCAGCGGCGTTTGTTCCGCCGGTTTGGCCAAAACGCTGTTCCCCGCCATAAGCGCAGCAGCAACCTGTCCGGTAAAAATAGCCAACGGAAAATTCCACGGTGAAATGCAAACAAAAATCCCGCGCCCCTGCTGCACAAAACGGTTTGATTCACCCACAGGTCCGGGCAATACGAGACCATCGCGCATAAAAATGCTGCGCCCTTGCGCCGCATAATAACGCAAAAAATCCACCGTCTCCCGAACTTCGCTCAAGGCATCGGAAATCGTTTTCCCTGCCTCCCGGATCAACAACGCCATAAACGCTCCGCGCCGTAGCTCGAGCAAATCCGCCGCCCGCTCCAGCGCATCGGCGCGCACGGCGCTATCGGTCCCGCCCCACTGCGCGACCCCCTCCACGGCAATCTCAAAAGCCGCTTCAACCAGCTTACGATCGGTGTTATAAACCTTCCCCACCCGGTCCTCAAACAACGCCGGGTTGACGATATCCTCGCAAACGCCATGCTTGTAAAGCCGCCCGGCAATATAAGACCCGGCCATGTAACACTTATCATATCCTGAAATATCCTGCATCAAGCAATCAAACGCCGCCGACGCATGAAGGTCCACCCCCGAAGAGTTGACACGCCCGCCCGGCGCTTCATCGCAAAATAGTGCCTTCGGCAGCTTTATTTTAGGATGACGGTACTGTGCCCTGTTTTTAGATTTACCCACAGGATCGCTCACAAGCTCTTCCACCGGCGCATCCGGGTCCATAATACGGTTCACGAACGAACTGTTTGCACCGTTTTCAAGTAACCGCCGCACCAGATAAGGCAACAAATCATGATGCGGCCCCACCGGCGCATACACACTCACCGGAAGTTTATCCTCTCCAAGAACGTGATCGAACAACGCCTCCCCCATGCCAAACAACCGCTGAAACTCATAAGGCGCCATCGCCGCATGTCCCATCTCCGCAATCGCCGCCACGCTATGCGCGTTATGCGTACCGAACATCGGATAAATAGCCCCTGAATATTTAAACATCCGTGCCGCACAGGAAATATAAGAAGCATCACTATGACTTTTCCGCGTATAAACAGGGAAATCCGCTAACCCTTCCACCTGCGCCCTTTTAATCTCCCGGTCCCAATACGCCCCCTTGACCAGCCGCATCTGCACCCGCCTTCTTTGCGCCTTCGCCATGTCATAAACATGGTCGATCACCGCAAGCGCAGCCTTGTGATACGCCTGCACCGCCAACCCGAATCCATCCCAGTCTTTCAGCGACAAATCCGCCAGCACCCGGTCAAAAATCTGAATCGACAAATCCAGCCTCTCGGACTCTTCCGCATCAACCGTCAGCGCCAGATTATACTGCGCAGCCTTTTGCGCCAGCGCCAAAAGCCTCTCCGCCATTTCAGAAACGCACCGCTCTTTTTGCGAAAACTCATAACGCGGATGCAGCGCTGAAAGCTTTACAGAAATTCCCGGACGTTTCTCATCTCCGGTCCGGACACGCGCACCAATATAGTCAATGGCGTCTCCATAAGCCTCAAAATAACGCTGCGCATCCACCGCCGTCCGCGCCCCTTCCCCCAAAATATCATAAGACATGCGGTAGCCTTTGCCCTCAAGCTCTTGCGCATTTTGCACCGCATCTTCAACATCCGCGCCCAGAACAAATTCGCGCCCGAGAGCTCCCATAGCTCTGACCATCGCCTCGCGCACAAGAGGCTCGCCGATTTTGCCCAGCGCACTCTCAAGCGTCCGGCCCGTAACAAACAGCCCAACCCCCGCCGCCTTGACGAGCCAGTCTTTTGAATCACCCGCGCTTGCCAGCCAATCCGCCGCCGCAACCTTATCGCGGATAAGTGCATTGGCCGTCTCCTTATCCGGAACCCTCAAAAGCGCCTCCGCCAGCGTCATCAACGCCAGCCCCTCTTCGGTATCCAGCCCGTACCGACGCAAAAAAGTTTCAACCTGACCCGTTTTGCGCCGCTGCCCACGCACCGCCTGAACCAGACTGATCGCCCGCTCCTGCACAGCCTGCTCCATTCTGGGTTCCCATTGAAGTTCACGAAGCACCGCTTGAACAGCGGTCTCCTCAGACAAATCAAAATAAGATGAAAAAGACTGAAACATCGAATCTCTAAGGTTGTTTTTTCTCCCCCTCATCTTATCATGAAACCATGTCTGAGTCTGAAACGTCCAAAACAACAACCCACAGATCAAATATCCCTGAATTTTCAGTAGGCGATCTGGCCAACGCCCTCAAACGCACGATAGAGGAAAACTACGGGCGCGTGCGTGTACGCGGCGAACTCTCCCGCATTTCCATCGCCGGCTCCGGTCATATGTATTCATCACTAAAAGACGATCAGGCCCTCATCGACGCCGTATGCTGGAAAGGCCAGCTCGGCAAACTCTCCGTCAAACCCGAAGAAGGTCTCGAAGTCATCTGCACAGGCCGCCTGACCACATACCCCAAAAGCTCCAAATACCAGCTCATAATCGAATCAATGGAACTCGCCGGAGAAGGCGCGCTCCTTAAAATGCTTGAAGAGCGTAAAAAGAAGTTGGCCGCAGAAGGGCTTTTCGCCCCCGAAAGAAAACGCCCCCTCCCCTTCCTTCCTCAAACAATAGGCGTTGTCACATCCCCTACGGGCGCAGTCATCCGTGACATTCTCCACCGTCTGGCCGATCGTTTTCCCCGCCATGTTCTCGTCTGGCCCGTACTGGTACAAGGCGACGGCGCCGCCGAACAAATCATCGCCGCCATCAAAGGCTTCAACACCCTCTCACACAAACCCGATATCCTCATCATCGCCCGCGGCGGCGGTTCGCTTGAAGACCTCATGGCCTTTAACGAAGAAAGTGTCGTGCGCGCCATCGCCGCCTCCACCATCCCCGTTATCTCCGCCGTCGGCCATGAAACCGATACCACCTTGGCCGACTTCGCCGCAGATCTGCGCGCCCCCACCCCCACCGGCGCCGCTGAAATGGCCGTACCCGTCCGCGCAAATCTCATAGCCCAAATCCTCGAAGACCAAAAGCGCCTGCATTCAGGAATAACCCGGCAAATGAACGAACACCGCAGCAAAATCGAAACACTCAACGCCCGGCTCGGTGATCCTGCCCGCATGCTTGAAAACCATACCCAGCGCCTCGATCACCTCTCCGACAAACTCACAGGAATTTTCCAACACTACCTCAGCGCAAAAAAACAAAACCTGATCGAATCAGCCGCCCGCCTTCGAACCCCGCGCCAACAACTAAACGAACGCACACAAATGCTTGAACGTTGGAGCGAACAACTCACAACAGCCAGCGCCAAAATCACAGAAAAACCTGCACAAAAAATAGAGCATTTCAGCAAAATGCTCGAAGCTTACAGCTATAAAAACGTTCTCAAGCGCGGCTTTTCAGTCGTCCGCGACCACCATGGCAACACCCTCACAAACCCCGACACAATAAAGGAAGGCGAAATTCTTGATATAGAGTTTCACAATGAAAAACACTTGCAAGCCGCAGCAAAAACGAACCGCTCAAAAACAAAAACCCCTGCATCATCACCAAAATCCGGTACCCGGCAAACCAGCCTGTTCGACTAGGGCCATACTCATTGCACCTCTAAAACTCTTCCTCAGAGGAATATCCGCCCTGCGAAAACAAATCAATCAGCTTGTCTGAAAGCTGATTCAAAAGGGCCGCATTATCATAAGCTTTCTGCACAATTTTTCGCGCATCCTCAACCGTCATGTCCGGCTCCAGATTAACAAAATCAGGCTTACTTTTAATCCGTGCATAAAAATGGATAACCTGCGAAGATAAACCGCTGCCCAGAATATCAAGCTTATCCGTATTGCGATCAAAAACAGACCGGTCAAGCGCAGGCTGCGCCTGCACAATATCTCCGGCCTTTCTGTATTTCGGCGTTTTCTCAATGTTTTTAATATCTTTTAACATCTCATCATAAACAACCATATAAGCCTCAATCTTCGACTTATTGGCCTTAATCTCCGAATCCAGCATCGTCGCAAAAATCTCACGCTCTTTGTCGCGCAACTGCCGCTCCCGCACCATCATATCCAGATTTTGCGTTTGCGCATCATTAACCCTCTGAAATCCCTTCATAATCACAAGCGCCAGCATCGCAAACGCACCCAGAGCAAAAAACAAAAGTGCCGCCCCAAACACAAGGGTAAATCGGCCGTCTTTCTCATCCCCATGCCCCGAAGAACCAATGGCCCAAACGCCTTGCCCCTGACTTTGCGCCTCTTTTTCCGCCTGAATATATGGTGCCTCAAAAACACTGCCGTAAACAGCCGCACGGTCCACAGTCGCATAGCCCCGCTGCAACATATAAAGCCCCAAATCAATATCAGCGCTGTTTGTGCATTGCGCAGAAATTATATCTTTGCTGCGCTTTTTAAGCTCGCAACGCGCCTTATCCAGACCAAGCGCATCATCCAGCGCATGCCGCGCCGATACGTTAAACTGCGGCGACATCCCTTCAATATTCTGCACACCCCAAAGCTGAACGGATGTTGTACCCGCCACCATCACCGTCGCATGCGCCGAACGAAAACGGGCCTCAAAAAAGCGCGGAGCCTCTTCCTGCACCTCTTCCTGTGCCTGCTCCTGCGCCATGACGGGAAAAGGCACCGCCACAACCGTAAAAATCGCGCACGCCAAAAGCAAAAAACCGGAACATTTTCTGGAAAAACAAAACATTGAAAAAACTTTGGAGCCTGAAATGCGGAAATTCATTTAAAACTTTGACCCTCAGATCATAGCATCTTTCCCTGAAACCATGAACCCTTTCTTCACCCCCCTAAAAAAACCATAAACGCTTTCTCACAAGCAATTCTTGAAGAACTCTGTTAAACTCGCATAATATGCATCCTGTTTAACAAAAACCATAGGAGATCCGGGTTTTCAATGCGTTTGGAACTTGTAAAACTGCTGGAAAAACTAGGCGTCAGCCGCAAATTATCGCCTTATGAAACCAATCCGTGGTTCCTCTATGACGAAGAAAAAGCGCTCACATGCAGCGCTGAAGTACGAATGGGCCCCACCAGCGAGGATATAGAAGCCGAAATTCAGATTCTTCACGATGAAAAAGATGATGAAAGCGAAAGCACCGGTGAAGGCGGAGATACCGCAGGCACAATACTCCCCGGCGGACGCGAACAAATCCTTCAAATGCGCTGCGAACCCGTCACAGACAATAAATGGACCGTCAAGCACCTGAACATAAAAGGCACAAACTACGAAAACGAATTTCACGAATGGGAAGAAAAAGGTTGCGAATTCTTCCTCTCCTGCGTAGAAGCCCTGCAAATGGGCCAGCTCCCTGACTTCGACACCCTCGCCGAAGATAAAATGAAAGACGATAGTATGTGGGGCGGAGGCAGCCGCGGAAGAGTCGGGCGCAAATCACCAAAAATCAAGCCCGCATCCTTGCTCGGCATGAAAAAACCCTAGGCGCCCATACTCACTCTTGATTAATAATCAAACCGTAACGCCGCGCCAGCTCGCTCAAGCCGCCCGCAACTAAATCCGCCCCCGGCTTAAAATGCCATTTCGGGCCTTCACGGTTCAACGCACCGACAATCACACCCGTTTCCGTTTTATCATCCAAAACACCATCAAGATCATAACGGCAAAGCTCCTGATTCGTATCGGAATTCAAAATGCGAATATACGCATTGCGCACCATATCAAGATTTTGCTCTCTCTCAAAACCTTTATAAATCGTCACCGCAATCGCAATCTGCATAACATCAAAAGGCACGGCATGAAAATCCACCAACGCACTCTCATCATCCCCGTCACCCGCGCCGGTACGGCTATCGCCGTTATGCTTGACCCCGCCTTCAAGCGCTTCAGGCTGATTATAGAAAACAAAATCAGCATCCACACGAGTCGTATTCTCTTTGTTCAAAAGAAAAAGCGACAAATCCAGATCCAGCGCATCGGCGTTAAAAGCATTAACATCCCACCCCGCGCCAATTGTAACGCGGCGCAAGGTCGGGTCCGCACCGGTCAGATTAAAATCATCACCTAGAAAAACGCTGTTCCCACCAAGATCAACCGCCTGACCCTCAAAACGGGTATCAAAAATATCGTCTGTCATGCTCCGGCCTTCTATCGTCCTTTATACACTATAACACGAAACCCCTGCACCTAAGACCCAAAATTAATGGCATAAATATAAATGGTATAACCCACATAGGCTGCAATAAACAATGCCCCGACCGGTTTCGTAATTTTCTTATACCCCAGCACGAAGGCCGCAAAAACAAAACTCACCGCAAGCATAAACCAGATATCGAAATCTAGAAGCTGGGCACTGTAAGAAGCCTGCGCAATCGGCTTCACAATCGCTGTAAGACCTATAATCATCAAAATATTAAAAACATTCGAACCCACAATATTCCCCAGCGCCATCTCCGAATGCCCCTTCCGCGCTCCGATAATACTCGTTGAAAGCTCAGGCAATGATGTCCCGAAGGCAATAATACTCAGCGCAATAACATCCTCGGGAATACCGATAATAATGGCCGACTGGCTGGCCCCGCGCACCAGAAACTCCGCACCGATCGCCACGCCGATCAACCCCAAAAACAAAAATGCATAAGGCTGCGCAGGATGCTTAAACACCGGAAGATCCTCCGCCTCAACCTCAATCTCACCTTTAAGCGCCATCCGGTATTGCAAAAACGTATAAAGAAGTAGAAGTCCCACCATCGCCAAACCCGCCACCCGGCCAATCTCGCCGTAAAGCATAAGCCCCAAAAGCAAAAGCGCCGACAGCAACATCATCACCAGGTCTTTAACCAGCCCTTTCGAAATCGTGATATGCATCGTCATCAATATCGCCGAAGCACCAATGACCATAAGAATATTAGCAATATTCGAGCCAATCACATTCCCCATCGCAATCCCCTCCGAACCCCGCAAAACAGCCAGAATGGAAACGATAAGCTCGGGCAAAGACGTCCCGAAAGCCAACACGGTAAACCCGACAACCATCGGCGAAAGCCCGAAACGCCGCGCAATAAAAACAGCCGCGTCAATCGTCCAGTTCCCGCCTTTAATCAGCAGGAAAATGCCAATCGTCATCAACAACACAGGAAATAATAAAGCAGCAAAATCCATGGAAATTCCCGAAAAGGGTTAAGACCTATAACCAAGAGCATACAGCGATTAATCTTCGAACGAAAGCGGAAGATAAGTTTCAAAAATTCAAAATCCTCCTGCGAAACCACAAAGAGAAAAAAGTGAACAGACTTTATACGCTAAAAGTCAAAGCCTTAAAATAACCCCTCAATCACAGAATTTTGCGGCGAAAATAAACTGTTTCGAGAACCGTATCGCAGAATACTTACGGCTATTTGAGAAACGGAAGCGCAGAAACAGTTTATTTGCAGCCCAAAAGGCAAAGATTGAGGGGTTATTTTTGGCCTTCGCCCCATTCCAACCCAAAACCAAAAGCCCGGTCCATCTCCGCATGGCCGGGGAAATATTCAGTATAATTGGTCAGCTTAATCCCGCCACGCACACTCTCGAGACCGCCCACAGCACACAGCGCCAACGCATCATCATGCGCGCCCAGCGTCACAATCAGATCGTCCTCACCCGGAACATCCAGAATAATCTGCGGATTAATCTCGCTCCAGCGCGGCGCGCCATCATAAATATAGATATAAACCAAAACCCGCTTGATATCGTTCCAATGCTTCCCGTTCACAAGAATAAACTCATCATGTCCATCGGCATTACCCGTACGTTCATCCCCCGAAAGCTGCATATAAGGCGGCTTGCTAAAACTGCCAAACTTCTCACCAAACGCCTGAATCGCCCCGCGCGTCCCGTCTTTCATCTCATAAAGACAGCCAATATCCAGATCAACCCCGGCCTTTTGAACATTCTTCTTGAAAAACTTACCGACAAAACTCTCTTGCTTCTCAACATGAACATTGTCCCACGCCACACCGATGAGCATCTGCTCAAACCCCTCCGGACCAGGCGAAACCGCAATCGTAGAACCGGGTTCATTCAAAAACTCACAATTTTCAGGATGATTTGCCGCCTCGCGGTACCCCGCCGCGCCCAGAGCGCCGCCATGCCCGGAAAAGTCCGCGCGGCTGCGCGTCGCTTCAGCCATGGAATCAACAGATGTTTTCGTCTTCTCGGTCATAACCAGCAGATCATAACATTTTCAACATAAAAACCAAAGCATTCCTGCTATGGCCGTTCAAAAGCCTGACGCTTTTGCTCAACACGCGCATAAAATTCACACCCCTGCAAATGATCGTTTACCATCCCCATCGCCTGCATAAAAGCATAACACGTCGTCGGCCCGACAAATTTCCATCCGCGTTTTTTAAGGTCTTTTGACAAAGCTTTTGACACGTCCGTGACCGCCGGAATATCCGCCATGTCCCGCGCCCGTTGCCCTGTTTTCGGTTCCCAGCTCCAAAAATATTTCGCCAGCGATCCAAACTCTTCCACCATCTCAATCGCCCGGCACGCGTTATGTATCGTCGCTTCAATTTTACCGCGATGACGAATAATACCAGCATCGCCCAGCAAACGCTGTACGTCTTTTTCTCCGTAATACTGAAGTCTCGTAAAATCAAACCCGTCAAATGCCGCCCTGAAATTCTCCCGCTTGCGCAAAATCGTAATCCAGCTTAAACCCGCCTGAAACCCCTCAAGGCAAATCTTTTCAAACAACCGAATATCATCAACCACCGGGCACCCCCACTCATGGTCATGATAAGACACGTACAGCGCATCATCCCCGCACCACCGGCATCGCCCGCACCCATCCTCACCCCGCAATATTCCTTTACCTTCATCCATAAAAGCAACAATAATGAATTGTCATGACTTTGCCTATACTCGAAAAATTCAAAATTGCCCTTAATGGCCGCCGCCCGCCTCTTCCCAAACGCGAAGTGGAATCACTCGAAGAACAAGCTTTCATTGACCAAAGCCGCAAAACCCTTGAAGAACTCGAAATCATTCGCCTGACAAAACTCAAAATGTTTGAGTTCCGCAAAAAAATCGGTATCGCCGGGGCAACGATCCTCATCCCGCTGACCGGTTATATCGACTACTGGCTGATATTTTTAAGCGGAAGCGACAGTGACGGCGCGGGCCTGAGCGTTATTATGCTAGGTGCCATTTACTGGTGGGTCACTGGGCCAAAGCGCCAATACGCCAAATCCTATAAAATCGAGATCCTGCCTAAACTGGCAAAACTTTTTGGCAACTTTGAATACGGCATCGACTACAAAATCCCCATCGAAACAATGCAGCCATCACAAATCGTACCCGCCCACGACCGCTATAAATCCGAAGATTATTTCAAAGGCACATATAAAGGCATTGATATCGAGTTTTCCGAAATAGACCTCCAACAACGCCGCCGCAGTAAAAACCGTACCTATTACGTCAGCATCTTCAAAGGTCTGGCCATCCTGCTCGACATGCAACGCAAAAAATTCTACGGACACACCATTTTGGACATGAACAAAGGCAAACTCGGCGAATGGTTCAAGGAAAAATCCGTAAAACTCAAACGCGCCCGCATGGTCGATCCCGAATTTGAAAAAATCTTCGACGCCTACACCAACGATCAGGTCGAAGCTCGCTACCTCATCGACCCCGTGATGATCGAAAGATTGAAAGGGTTATACAAAGAGTATAACGGCGAAAAAATGACCGTAGCCTACTTCGAAAACAAGGTGTTAATCCTCATCGCCAGCCCCTACAACCATTTTGAACCCGCTGATATTTACACACCCGCCACCGATACGCAAAGTCTGCTGAACATGAAACACGAAATCGCCGGGATCCTTTCAATCATCGACAAGCTCGATTTTTACGACCCGCAAGAACTACATCGGCAATCCGCCAAAAACAATGAGGCTGAGAACGCCTAGGGTCCATACTCA
>JAWKVT010000002.1:0-657193 GCA_041397865.1 Alphaproteobacteria bacterium
CTAAACCCGCTGCGACGGAGAATACAGAACCTGAGAGTTCGGAAGAGGAAACCGCCCCGTAGCGCCTAGCGCGCCACCAGCGTCTGGTAAAAGAAATAATTGTCGCCGGAACTGACGTAATTCAGGCACCCTGCCGCAACGCCTGCCGCAAAATTAATCACCTGTGTCGATGTATAAGCACCCGTAAACTTTGAAAAATCGACCGTGGTGTCGTTTCCCGTATCCGAAATCCCCATTTTTTCATTAATGGAATTACATACGGAAAGATTGATATTCGGCAAAATCACCACAAGATCCGGCGCCGCCGTTCCAATCCCGCTCACATCATTTCCGCCGTTAAAGATCCAGTCGTTGCCGTCGCTGTAGCTTAAAGACGGGGCATTATAGGCGGCCCCGCCGCCATCGGCATGGAACAGCTTGCACTCGTCCGATGCCGCCGGTGAATGTGCATACCCGGTAAGGGCCGCAACCTCAAAGCTGATATCAGTATCGGCGCAGCCGTTCGAAATACGCAAACTCTGCACCCCCTGACGATATTGCCGCGCCGTAGACAGGATTTCATCGGCAAAGATGCTGGCCTGCTGCTCGCCAATCGCATTGGCATCGCCGGAGCGCAGCATTTGCGCCACAACGTAACTCAGCGCGGCAAACAGCATTACCGCGATTAAAATCATAAATATAACACTGCCTGTTTCGGGAGTTCTTTTGTTCATCCCGCGATTATAACAGTCTCGCGCCCGCATTTCTCGTATTTTTCTGCCCTGAAAATTTTATAAAGTCTTCATGCAAAATATGCTTTAATGATTCCCATGAGCGGGAATAATTTCATTAACATTCTGGTTGCCGAAGATAACGATGTCAGCCGTGACATGATGATGGGCATTCTGCGCGCCCAGTCTTTCAACGTCTACGGTGCAACAGACGGTGAAGCCGCGATCAAGGTCATTGAGGACCGCGAGATTGATATGGCGCTGGTCGATGTCAATATGGCCCCGAAAGGCGGTTTCGAATTCGTAAAATATGTGGTGGCCAGAGGGCTTAAAATCCCCGTTGTCATTGTGACCGCGTCCGATTCCGCCGATCTTTTAATGGAAGCCAGCGCTCTGGGGGTTGCCAAGGTCATTCACAAGCCGGTCGAACCGCAGCGCCTCATTCAAACCGTTTCCCGCATTTTGCAGCGGCAGGGGCTTAACCCCGCGCCGCTTGCCGTTGAAGGTCATGTAACCCGTTACAGCCCCGAGGAGCTAATGGACCAGACAATTGAATTGGCCGCCGAAAATGCCCGCGCGCGCCGTGGCGGTCCTTATGCCGCGCTGGTGGCGACAAAAGACGGGCAGGTTTTGGGCACAGGCGCAAACGGCAAAGCTTCGCGCGTTGACCCCACTGCCCATGCGGAAGTGACCGCTATTCGCAAGGCCGCCGAAAAAACCGGACAATCCGACCTGTCCGGTTGCGTTCTGTATTGCTCGTCCCAACCCACCCGCATCGGCGAAGCGCTGGTCGCCAGCGTCGGCATTGAACAGGTTTATTACGGCCTCTCTCATGAAGATACGGACCGCATCAGGCAACACAAACAGACCGCTGAACCGGTCTATAAACAGCTTTGCCATGCCCACGCTCTGGAGATGTTCAAATCCGCCGAAGATGATTAAGAGCGGTGCTTTTTAAACCAGTTCAAAAATCGCATCGACCTCAACCGCCACTCCAAGCGGCAGCGAAGGCGCACCAACGGCAAACCGCGCATGCCGCCCCGCATCGCCCATAACGGCAACCATAAGATCCGAAGCCCCGTTTATCACTTTCGGATGATCCGTAAAATCGGCCGTACAATTGACAAAACCGCCCAGCTTGACCAGCCGCCTAACCTTTGACCAGTCCCCGTCCACGGCCTCATTGGCCTGCGCCAGAATGTTCAGCCCGCACACACGGGCGGCCTCCACCCCCTTTTCCAGCGCCACATCCTCACCCAGCCGTCCTAAAAACGCCGGTTTCCCGTCTACAAAAGGTACCTGCCCGGCGATATAAATATGCCCGCCGCTCACCACATAAGGCACATAATTCGCCGCCGGTGCCGGCGCGCCCGGCAATTCATATCCAAGTGTTTTTAATTTATCTGCTAAACTCATAAGGGGGCTGTCCTTTCATCATTTTCATGATATTAATCACATTAAGGAGTTTGAATAAATGAGTTTGTTAAGTTTTCTCGGGGTTTTATCGCCCGCGCAGATTAATATGTTTACCGCTCTCACGCGCAAGGAATGCGTGGGAAAGGACTCCTTCGGCAATACCTATTACCGCGCCGCCCCGCGAAAAGGCTATAAGCGCGACCGCCGCTGGGTTATTTATAAAGACCGGCCCGAAGCCTCGATGGTTCCGCCGGAATGGCACGGCTGGTTGCATTACCAGACAGACGAGGTGCCCGAAGGCGGCGGCGGAAGTTTTCGCCGCCCGTGGCAAAAACCCCACCGACCGAACATGACAGGCACGAACAGGGCTTACCGTCCGCCCGGCCACATCCTTGAAGGCGGTAAAAGAGATAAAGGGGCCGGGGACTATAAAGCCTGGCACCCGCCCGAGTAACTTTGTTGGCCTTGCACCCGCCCACGCGGAAATCCGATGAGTAATAAATATAAAGTTTGGAGGAAAGAAAAAAGATGAAACGCAGCGTTGTTGAAACCGCTCTCGGGGCCCTTGTGATCGGTGTAGCCGTGCTTTTCCTGATGTTCAGCTATAAAACCGCTAATATCGGCGCAGGCAGTGGCGGTTATGAAATCACCGCCCATTTTTCCGGTATCGGCGGTCTTCAGGTGGGCGACGATGTGCAGATCAGCGGGGTTAAGGTCGGAACCGTCAGCGCTGTCGAACTGGACGAACAAACCTATCTCGCCCGTGTACATATTCAGGTCGCCGAAGGGGTAAAGCTGCCCATCGACACCGCCGCCCTGATTTCCAGCGAAAGCTTGCTCGGCGGTAAATATCTGGCGCTCGAACCCGGCGCAGACGAAGAAACCATAAAGCCTGGCGGGCGTATAGAATATACGCAGGCCCCGCAAAATCTTGAACAACTCCTCGGGCAGTTTATTTTCAGTATGCAAAGCGATGATGAAACGGCCTCTCAATAAAGCCTCCGCCTTTTTTGCCGCCGTCTGTTTTTTGGCCTCCGCTGCGCTGCTTATCACCGGCGTTGTACAGGACGCAAACGCGCGCGCCAGTGTCGATTACCCGATCGTAAAACTCCGTTCTCTCGATAAAATCACCGCGCGCACACAGGTTTTCGAAGCCAGCGTTGGCCGCACGATCAAATTCGGCTCGATCTATATTAAGGTACAGGCCTGCCGCAAGGCTCCGGAACTGGAACAACCCGAATCCGCCGCATTCCTGCAGGTCTGGGAAACGCCCCCCGCAAAAGAAGAAGAGAAGGAGGAAAAGGCCGAGTGGATTTTCAGCGGGTGGATGTTTGCCTCTTCTCCGGGCCTTTCCGCCATGGACCATCCAATTTACGATGTCTGGGTGCTTGATTGCCTGAAAAGCGAGGCTCAGCGCAAAGCCGAAGAAGAAGCTGCCGCGCAGGCTGCCCGTGAAGGGGAAGGGGTTTTGGACGCGGATGAAACGCCTGCCCAGCCCGCGATTGAGGCGCAATAAACGCCCGCATCAACCGTTACGGTTTTGTAAATAATCCAGCATCAGCTCCGCCTCGCTTAAACCCTCAAGCTTAAAATCCGTTCCAAGCTTAAGCGCCGGGCGCAACCGCTCAAGATAGACTTTATGCGGAATTTCATAAACGCCGAACTGTTTAAGATGATCGTTTACAAATTGCGTATCAAGCACCGTATACCCCGCCTTCCACAAACGCGCACATAAATGCACCAGCGCAATCTTGCTGGTATTGGCTTTGCGGCTAAACATGCTTTCTCCGAAAAACGCCCCACCAATGGCCACGCCGTAAAGCCCGCCAACCAGAACGCCATCCTCCCAGCATTCAACGCTATGCGCAAAGCCGCGCATATGCAGCTTGCGATAAGCTTCAATAATGGGCTCATTAATCCACGTCTCCGGGCGGTTCTCGCTCATGGCGGCGCATTCGCGCATAACAGCCGTAAAATCCGTGTCAATTTTAATGGCATACGGGCCGTTTCGTTTTATATTTTTAAGGATGGTTTTTTTAAGAGAGCTGGAAATATGCAAACATTCAATGGAAAGCTGGCCACGCTCTTCCGGACATACCCAATGCACATAGGCACTATCGCCGCTATAAGCCATCGGGAACAAACCCTGCTTATAAGCATCAATCAGCAATTCCGGCGTTAAAACAAGCTCCATATTTTAAATATACCAAATTTTCTATGCAAAAACGAAACCCCGCATCAGATGCGGGGTTGATCTGGGCCACCGGAAAGATCTGGGGATTCAGGCTTTATGAACGTTTAACGGTCCTGAAGCTGTCGCTCCAGCCACTTAATCGAATACTCTCCGCTTAAGAAAGCATCCTGCTTCAAAATCCAGTCATGCAGCGGCAGGGTCGTCTTCACCCCCGCAACAATCGTCTCGCGGATAGCGCGTTTCAGGCGGCGAATACATTCCTCGCGGTTGCGCCCGTGTACAATCAATTTCCCGATCATCGAATCATAATAAGGCGGGATGGCGTAACCTTGGTAAATCGCGCTATCAAACCGCACGCCCAACCCGCCCGGCGCATGAAACTGCGTAATCGTCCCCGGCGAAGGCACAAACGTGTCTGGATCTTCCGCGTTGATCCGGATTTCGATGGCATGCCCGCGAAACCGCAAGCGGTCTTTATTCACGCTTAAGCGCTCCCCCGCCGCCACACGGATCTGCTCGGCAATCAAATCTATTCCCGTAATCATCTCCGTGACCGGGTGTTCAACCTGAATGCGTGTATTCATTTCCATGAAATAGAATTTTTCGTCTTCATACAAAAACTCAATCGTCCCCGCCCCGCGATAGCCCATCTCGCGCACCGTTCTGGCCGCCAAAGAACCGATCTCCTGACGAAGCTCGTCACTCAGTACAGGCGAAGGGGCTTCCTCCACCAGCTTTTGGTGCCTGCGCTGGACGGAGCAATCGCGCTCGCCCAGATGAATGGCGTTCCCGTGCGTATCGCCAAACACCTGTATCTCAATATGTTTCGGGTCTTTCAGGAATTTTTCGATATAAACCGTATCATCACCGAAATTCGCCTTGGCCTCTGTGCGCGCGCGGTTGAACAGCTCTTCAAACTCCGCCTCGTTTTCCACCACCTGCATGCCTTTACCGCCGCCGCCGCTGGCCGCTTTGATAATGACCGGCAAACCCATATCTCTGGCGATTTGCAAACCTTCTTTGGCGGTATCCACCCCGCCGTCAGAACCCGGCACAACAGGCAGGCCCAGCGCCTTCACCGTCTGCTTGGCGATAACCTTATCACCCATTTTTTCAATATGCTCAGGCGTGGGGCCGATAAAGGCAAAACCATGCTCTTCAACCATCCGCGCAAACTGCGCATTTTCGGACAAAAACCCGTAGCCCGGATGCACCGCTTCGGCTCCGGTCAGCGTCGCGGCGCTCAAAATCGCCGGGATATTCAGGTAACTATCCTTACCCGCCGGCGGCCCAATACACACCGATTCATCAGCCAGCCGCACCGCCATAGAGCTTGCGTCCGCCGTTGAATGCACCGCAACCGTCTCAATACCCATTTCCTTGCAGGCCCGGATAATCCGAAGGGCAATTTCACCACGGTTGGCTATGAGAATTTTTTTGAACATGGAAAAACTTACTCAATGACCATCAAAACGTCGCCGAACTCAACCGGTTGGCCGTCTTCAACCAGAATCTGCGTAACCGTTCCGCCTTTTTCCGCCTTAATCGGGTTCATGACTTTCATCGCCTCGATAATCATCAGCGTATCCCCGGCATTTACGCTTCCGCCTTTACTGACAAAGGCCGCCGCGCCCGGCTCCGGCGCCATATAGGCAGTCCCGACCATAGGCGAGGTCACAGCGCCCGGATGAGCGTGCGCGATGGTATCCGGCGCGCTGACATTCGGCTGCTGCGGTACGGACGGGTCAGAAGCCATAGAAACAGGTATAGTATGCGCCGGGGCGGCAACAACTGTTCCCCCGCCTTTACTGACGCGTATGGCCTGATCGTCGTCTTTAACTTCAATCTCGTTCAGGCCCGTTTCGTCAAGCAGGGCCGCCAGCTCTTTAATCGCTTTAGAATCAATTTTCATGTGCAGGTTTTTTTGTTGTTTTTACGTCTAACGTCCTTGATTACAAGAGTTCTTTGAGTTTTTCAAGAGCCATCACATACCCCCTCGCGCCCTGTCCGGCAATCACTTCGCTCGCAATTGGCTCTATATAAGAGTTATGGCGGAATTCCTCCCGCTCTTTAGGGTTCGACAAATGCACTTCAATTACGGGGATATCCAGAAGCTTCAGCGCATCGTGGATCGCGATTGACGTATGAGTGTACGCCGCCGCATTAATAATGACGCCGTTAAACGCCCCCCGCGCTTCCTGTATCCACGTGATCAGTTCCCCTTCATGATTGGACTGCCGAAAGTCAATGCTTAGCCCGAGCCTTTGCGCCGCTTCTAAACAGAAACCCCGAATATCATCCAAAGTCTGATCGCCGTAAATCTCCGGCTCGCGAATGCCAAGCATGTTCAGATTCGGCCCATTCAGGATCAGGACCTTCATGGCGCCTCCGCCGGGCTGAGAACCTTCACCTCAAACGTTATTTGTCCGTAACCGTGACGATGGCCGTCACCGATGCCAACCGTGACTGGAAACGTGTCGCCCGGCTTCAACGGTTCTTTCAGTCCCATCAACATAATGTGTTTTCCTGTCGGCTCCAGCTTCAAACTTTTTTCTGCTGGCACATAATAGGTGCCGACCTCACGCATCATCATAACGTCTCCATCCATAATATGATCATGCAGCTCGGCCTTTTCCGCAACCGGCGTTTCGGCGGAAATAATCGCCAGATCCCGCCCGCTCAAATGCTTAATTCCCGGATTGGCAAAGGTCGCAAAGACAGCGCCGTTTTTCTGCACGGAAGTCGTCGCCAGCGCATACGCGCCTTCAACCGTTAAAACCGGCCCTTCCGCATGCGCGGGCGCAACAACAAACAGCCCCGCCACCGCCAAAATAGTCAAAAATCTTATCATGAAAAGAGGTTATAACGTTCTGGCGCGATTAAACAAGCTCAAAAGCTCGTCATTGCCCGGCATTCTTTCTGTAACCTCAAGTAAAACCTTGTTATTCACAAGCAAAGAGGGAACGAACCGCCCTTTGATACGCGCGAGGTCTTTCCTGTTCCGCTCAAGTGTTTTGCGGATGTCCGGGTCGCGCATATCCGCCAAAAGCTGATCGGCGTCAAGACCAAGCTGCCCGGCCAGATTCCGTACATAATCCTCATCAATGGTGCGGAAATTTTCAATCAGGATATTATGCGCCTCAATAAACTTGCCTTGCCGCCCTGCCGCATAAACCAGCTCTGCCGCCTGCATCCCGGTCTGTTCTTCATCGGGAACGCCTGAAGAAGCCACAGGCTTGATAATGTAGCGGATTTTACCGTCACGCTCCAGCGCGCGCATAAGAACAGGATGGAATTCCTGACAATGACCGCAATTGTAATCGAGAAATTCAACAACGCTAATATCCGCATCCGCAGGTGCCTGTACAGCGCCATCTTCCACCTTATGCGCGGAAAACTTCCCCCACGCAATAACCGCGCTGTCATAAGCAATGTAAACGCAAAAAAGCGCAATGATAGCGATAAAAATGCGAAAAATCATAAGACCTAACCGCCATCTTTCATTTTTTGACGTTCATCTTTAATCGCCTGTTTCAGACCATCTTCCCCGATATATCCGGGGACGAACGTTTCCCCGACAATAAAGGCCGGCGTTCCTGAAACCCCTATTTCCCGTGCGACTTCAATAATTTTTTCCAGTTCTTTTTCAAGCGCGCCGCCTTCAATATCCTTTTTCATTTGTTCGGTATCCAGCCCCGTATCCGCCGCCAGTTTTTCAAGCTGCGCATCGTCTTTCGGGCCTTTATGCTCCATCAGCGCCACGTGATAATCGAAATATTTTCCTTGCTTATGCGCCGCCAAAGCCCATAACGCTGCCGTTTTCGATGTCGGTCCAAGGATAGGCATTTCCTGAAAAACAAACCGGACATTTTGATCGTCTTTCAAAGCCGCCTGTATATCCGGTAAGGCCCGTTTGCAATACCCGCAGTTATAATCGAAAAACTCAACCACCGTCACATCGCCCTCAGGATTGCCGATTGACGGGCTGTCTGCGCGCGTTAAATACTGGATATGTTCGCCGATTTTCTCTTCGGCCTGTTGCTGCTGTTGAACCTGTTGCTGCATACGATGCGCCTCAATCGCTTCAAAAATCACTCCCGGGTTTTCCATCAGATACCCTTTAATAAGGCCGCCCAGCGCGTCTTTTTGCGCATCCGTAAACGCCGGATCTTCCGCAAAAGCAGGCATTGCCGCAAGTGTAACCAGCGCCGTCAGAGTTAACGCTGTCTTTTTGAGTGTGATCTCCATAAACCTCTCCTAATGAATATATAAGCTACAAACCTTTATTCTAACCTCTATAAAAGCCCCGTTAGAAGTAAATTCGTGCCAAAAGCGCAAAATGTTACGGTTTTTTTTGCCGCCACGCTCTGGGAACTTAATGAAGCGCCGCTTCCAGATTGGCAATATGGTTAAGCACATCCTTAGCCCTGATCCATTCAGAACTGCCGGCCTGAAACCCTTTAAGCGCCGCTTCGGCCTGTGCCTTTGCATAGGGCAGGCGGTTTTGCAAAAGCGCTTCTTCCGCCAGATGCAGCTTTGCCAGATTTTCATGCCCCAACCGTCCATGCGCGGTCGCCAGCAACCGGTGCACCCGCGCAGAGCGTTTCTCATCCACCAGCGCCCGGTCTAGCTGTGTAACCGCATCTCGCAGCCGCGTCTTGTCATTCCCGCTTTCAATCAGGGCATGGGCCAGCGCAATCCGTAATAACGGCGCACCGGGCATAATTTCGATAGCTTTGCGGTAGGAGGGAATAGCCTCCTCAATGCGGCTGAAATCCACCAGCATCTGCCCTTTCAGCTCGTGAAAATAGGCGTTGCCCGGCTCGGCGGCGATCAAATCGTCAATACCGCGCAGCGCCGTGGGAATATCGTTCAGGCGGTAAGCCGCAATCGCACGCGCGTAATCCGCCGCAACCGAGCGGTCTTCTTCCGGATAGGCCCATGCGGTTTGCTCCGGGCGGATAAACCCGGTCAGCTTCGCCTTCATCCGCGCATGCTGCTCCTGCCAGTGTGCAGGCAAGGGCTTGTCCTTAAGCGGCGATTTGGCAATCAGCACATCCACAGCCTCAATCCGGTCGCGGGTAATGGGGTGGGTCCGGATATATTCGCTCTGCTGGCTTGCAGGCAGCAACTCCTGATCCTCCAGCTTTTTAAAGAAACTGGAAAGTCCGGACGGGTTAAGCCCCGCGCGGGTAATATAGCTAAACGCCGCCTGATCTGCGCTCGATTCATTCACCCGGCTATGGGCCAGAAGTCGCCGCCCGGCAATATTCTGGCTGCCTGAAATAATCGCCGTTGCCGCTCCGCCATTGCCTGTGAGCACCGCCGCGCCGATCCCTAAAACCGTACCCAGAATGCTCTCATATGTTGCGCGCTCAAACGCATCTTGCGTCGTAATCAGGTGCCCGCCCGCGATATGCCCCATTTCATGCGCCAAAACGCCGAGTATTTCCCCCGGTCCGTCGGTTTTTTTAATCAGCCCCGTGTAAAAGAAAATATTCGCCCCGCCCGCAACAAAGGCATTAATTTCACTGCTCTGAACAAGAACAATCCTTACATTTTGTTCGCCGATATTCGAAGCCTTTAAAAGCGGTGTCGCCCACTCGCTGAAAATCGCTTCAATCTCCGTATCGCGGATGATCGGCGGTGGGCTTCTCTGCGCGTGAACATGTCCCGGCGCGAGAGCAACGGCCATAACCGCCAACCCCAAAAGCGCAAGAAATATCTTTATTTTGAACTTTATGCTGATTTGCCGCATCATGGCCCCTATAATGGTCTGAAAAGTAAAATAAGTCATGAACTTTATTCTTCAATATATAGACCTCCTTTGGTTGCCGATCGGTGTACTGACCGTCCATAAACAACACCGCACATGGGCGGCGGGTTTTTTTATCGGCTGCATGATAATGATGCGTCTTCAGGCCGAACTTATGGCCTCCACCGGCTTCAACAGCGGCTTCACCGGCTGGTGGTCTATGGATGCCCATAGCCGCGGCCAGATCACCTACAGCATTTTTTACGTAGCTTATATAGCTCTTGCGCTATATTCTCCCGGCACGAAAGGCACAATCTTCATGGCCGCGTCGATCTCAATCTTCTTCGCCGCCCTGTTTACCTCAATGATTGTGATGGTGATTTAACATGTCGCGTAACAAGGCCAAGGAAAAAGTCAAAACCGCCAAGGGGCGCAAAACTTCATCCACCCGCTGGCTCAAACGCCAGCTTAACGACCCCTATATCGCCCGCGCTGAAAAAGACGGCTACCGGGGCAGGGCAGCCTATAAGCTGCTCGAGATCAATGAAAAACTCGACTTTCTGCGCGAAGGCCAAATCATCGTTGATCTTGGCGCCGCGCCAGGCGGCTGGGCACAGGTCGCCACACAAAAAGGCGCGAAAGTCATCGCCATCGACCTGCTTGAAATGGATGAACTGGCCGATATGGATTTCATCCAAATGGATTTCATGGATAACGACGCGCCCGATAAATTAAAGGCCATGATTGAAAAATATAACCCCGATGGCCTCGCCGACGTTGTGCTTTCCGACATGGCCCCCAACACCACCGGGCATAAACAAACCGATCATTTGCGCATTATGGCCGTGGTCGAAGCCGCCTATTATTTCGCCGCCGAAACCCTAAAGCCCGGCGGAACCTTCATTGCCAAAGTGTTTCAGGGCGGCGCGCAAAACACCCTGCTGGCTGAGATGAAAAAGGACTTCGAAACAATAAAACACATCAAACCCCCCGCCTCCCGTAAGGAAAGCTCGGAACAATACCTCATCGCGCAAGGGTTTCGGGGCAGCGTGTTGACATAACAAAAATACAGTGCTACACAGCCTAAACTTGAAGAGTTGAGTAAAAGGATTTTTCTATGTTTTGGATGGACCATGATAGGCTTAAACAAAGATTTGCGCGTATCGTTAAAGAGCGATCCTCGGAAACGGACAGACCTGTGGGAACACAAGAATTGCAGGAAGCCGTGGTAAGCGGTGTTCAGTCGGAAAAATTCGATTTCTTTTTTACCGCTCATAAAGCAATAACAAAGCACATCAAAGATTATCAGGAAAGGAAGAATGGACCCCCTCTTTCCGCCCCTGAGTTTAACACAGTCAGCGGTTTCTTCATTTCAGCCTTTCAACACGCTGAGGATTTAGAACGCCTGATAGACGGCAGCCTTGTGAGTATTAAATCCATCAAACGCCATAGTGCGGCATATGCTTCTGGCAATGATGAAATTGATATGATGGAGACAGATTGCAATAGAATGGAAGCTATTGTTCAAACATTCGAAAATCTCCAAACCGTATCCAATGCATCTGTGATGGAGGCCGTCAAAACCTATCATCGCGACGATCTCGAGTCTGAGGCTTATAAAACAGATTGTCGAAGATTTCAGGGCATTCTGGATATTCTCGATTTCGATAAAAAAGCTTCAGAAGCCCGCCATACTCAAGCAAACAATCGACGCCCCTCACACAATAACGGGCGCCGCCTCGCAAGTGAATTCAGGCATCTGATGAATGAAGTCGTAAAGCAAATACGCACAGACTACGAACAGAGCGTCTCTTCCGGATATGGCAGGGGTGTAAGTGCAATTCTTAAAAATGTGAGTGAGGCTGTCCGCAACAATAAATTGACGCTTAAAGACGCTAACGAACAAACGTTTCTATACTATTTGGAAAACGAATGTATACCCTATGAACAACGTAGTTCTGAGCAGGGAAGAGCGCAGGCCTTGCAGCTACTTGTTAAGCTATATGATCAGGCAAAAGAAAATGTACAGGCCCATCGGCAAAAAAATCAGGATATTAACCAAGCTTGGGAAAAACGTAACGCATTAGAATAAGTGCACAAAACATGCTTCTAAAGTAAATTTCATCCTTTACATCTCCCGAAATTCCGCTATAACTCACCTGCAAATCGTGTCTCCGCGCAGGCGGGGATTGCCGCCCACATAAGCGCGAAAGAGTTTGCAAATGCCAAAGATAAAAGACCCCTCAAAAATCCGTGAAGCCCTAACTTTCGATGACGTCCTGCTGGTGCCGGGCGCTTCGGAAATTCAGCCCCATGAGGTCAACACCGCCACGCGGCTGACGCAAACCATTACCCTGAACATCCCCATCCTCTCCGCCGCCATGGACACGGTGTCCGAACATCAAATGGCCATAGCTATGGCCCAAAACGGCGGCCTTGGCATTCTTCACCGCAATATGGAGATTGAAGCCCAGGCCAATGAAGTGCGCAAGGTCAAGCGCTTTGAATCCGGCATGGTTGTCGACCCCATCACTATCTCGCCCGATGCCACACTTGAAGACGCGTTGCTGATTATGCAGCAAAATAATATCTCCGGCATTCCGGTTACTGAAATTTCCGGTCGTTTAGTCGGTATTCTCACCAACCGTGATGTCCGCTTTGCCGAAAACCCCAGACAACCTGTGCGCGAGCTGATGACCGCCGATAACCTCGTCAAGGTTTACAACACCGTTGATAAGGACGAAGCCAAAAAGCTCCTCCATAAACACCGCATTGAAAAACTGCTGGTGGTTGATGACGGCGAAAAATGCATCGGCCTTGTCACGGTCAAAGACATTGAAAAATCCACGCTCTTCCCCAACGCGACCAAAGATGCGCACGACCGCCTGCGCGCCGGTGCCGCTGTCGGTACGGGCGCTGTAAACGGTGTGGAACGCGCCGCTGCACTGGCTGCTGCCGGGCTGGATCTGGTGGTGGTTGATACCGCTCACGGCCATTCCAAAGCGGTGATTGACACGGTTGCACAAATCCGCGCCGATAATCCCGATCTGCAAATCATGGCCGGGAACGTTGCCACGGGTGATGCGGCGCTTGCGCTGATTAAAGCGGGCGCAAACGCGATCAAGGTCGGCATCGGCCCCGGTTCTATCTGCACCACCCGCGTCGTCGCCGGTGTCGGCGTGCCGCAACTCACCGCGATTATGGATGTGGCGAAAGAGGCCTCAAAGAAAAATATTCCCGTGATCGCCGATGGCGGCATTAAATATTCCGGCGACTTCGCCAAGGCCATTGCCGCCGGGGCGGATGTCGCCATGATGGGCGGCGTCTTTGCCGGAACCGACGAAGCGCCCGGCGAAGTGATTCTCTATCAGGGCCGCTCCTATAAATCCTATCGCGGCATGGGCAGCGTTGGGGCAATGGTCAAAGGCTCCGCCGATCGCTACTTTCAGGCGGGCGTCACCCAGTCGAACAAACTCGTCCCCGAAGGCATCGAAGGGCGCGTCCCCTATAAAGGCCCCGTCGGCACCGTCATCCACCAGATGGTCGGCGGGCTACGCGCGGCCATGGGCTATACCGGCTCCACAACGATTGAGGAAATGAAAGATAAAACAGAGTTCATGCGCATGACCGGCGCAGGCTTTAAGGAATCTCACGTCCACGACGTCACCATCACCCGCGAAGCCCCGAACTACCGGACTGAGAGTTAAAGAAGATGCAAATTTTCTTTATAGATGAATCGGGAACACTTCCACCTCCTGATAAGGTTGATAATGCCCCCACGTTTGCTTTGGGAGGTTTGGTTATTCCTGAAGATTTGTGGCATGAAATTGATAAGGAACTGGCTCGCCTCAAAGCACAATATAGTGTTGTAGGAGAAATAAAATGGCGGTTTTTTGCGCCGACAAGACCAGAACATAAAACAACGCCGCTCTCTCATCTTTCCGCACAAGAAAAAGAAAACTTGAGGAATGCTCTTTATGAAATCATTTCTAAATATAAATCTGTACGCATAATTTCAGCGGTTGTGGATGTTAGAAAAGCATATGCCTTGTCCTACGTGAACACAGTACAGGATTTATATTGGTACGCTTATAAGCAGATGACTGAACGTTTCCAATATTATCTGCAAGATTTGTCGAGAACGGTTGGAAGCAAGATAAATGGAATAATCATTTGCGACCATCGTCAACCACAAGACGACCAACAACTGAGAATTTTACATCACAGATTGTTAACTGGCTCCAAGAACAGTTTCTCAACGTACGAAAATCTAATAGAGGGTGTATTCATTGCCCCGTCTGATTTAAGCGTAGGAATTCAACTGGCAGATATGGTGGGTGGAGCTATTTTTAGAAAATATGCCAGAAACGACGAAAGATACTTTCAAAAAATAGAATCTTCTTTCAGACGAAGCGCGACGGGAAGATTGGAAGGATATGGTTTAGTAAGATGGCCAAAATAAAAGACGCCGTGTTGGGCAAACCCAAACCTGCAAGTATCGGCGCAGTCACGGCGTAGTTTTATTATAACACGATGACGCAACATAAAAGCAACATAAAAGCAACTAATTGGCATAACGTATTGGAATAAAAGAACTAATGAAACCCGCATCCCGCATACAAGCCACGATCGACATCCTGGCCAGAATCGCTGAAATCTCCCGCGTCCCCATGGATTCGGTCGTCGGTGATTACATGCGCACCCGCCGCTATATCGGCGCCAAAGACCGCAACGAAATAGCAGGGCGCGTCTATAACATGGCTCGCGCACATGCTCGAATAACATGGTGGCTGGATAAAACCGGCGCCGAGGATACCGCCCGGGGCCGCGTCCTCGTCTGGCTCGCCTTTGGCGAAAATGGCGGCGACGGCGTTGATAAAGCCCGCCTCAACGATCTTTTTGACGGCTCCAAATACGCGCCCGAAAAACTCAATGAGAAAGAACTTAAACGCTTCGAACACATGGTAGGGCGCGATTTTATCCATCCTGACATGCCCCTTGAAACCCGTGTCGAATGCCCGCCCGATTACGAAGCCGCGCTTAAAGAGTATTTCGGCGATAGCTTCGAAGACGAAATGACCGCGCTCATCCCCGCCGCAACGCTGGACCTGCGCGTAAATATTTTCGCCACCACCCGCGAGGACGCCAGAACCTCCCTCAAAGCCGACGGCATCGACACCGAAGAAACCCCGTATTCCCCTTGGGGTTTGCGCTGTTCTGATAAAGCCTACCTCGCCAAAACCAAGGCCCTGACCAAGGGTCATGTCTCCATTCAGGATGAAGGCTCCCAGCTTATCGCCCATCTGTGTGACGCACAGCCCGGCCAGCAGGTTCTCGATTTTTGCGCAGGCGCGGGAGGTAAAACCCTCGCCCTTGCCGCCGCAATGAAACGAAAAGGCCGCATCGTTGCGATGGATACAGATGCGGGGCGCCTTGAAAAAGGCCGCCAGCGTTACAAAAAATCCGGCCTTGCCGACATTATAGAGGTACGCTGCCTTGATGATGAAAAACAGCGCAAATGGCTCAAGCGCCAGAAGGAAAAATTTGATATCGTCCTTACCGACGTACCCTGCACTGGCACCGGCACATGGCGCCGCAACCCCGATATGCGCTGGCGCAATTTCGGACCGGCGCTGGACGAACTCACCCGGACCCAGTCCGAAATTCTGACCCGCGCCGCCGCCCTCGTCCAACCCGGCGGACGGCTGGTCTATGCCACCTGTTCGCTGCTTCCGGCTGAAAATGAGGATCAAATCGAAAAATTTCTCAAAAACCACCCCGAGTTTGAACTGCAACCCGCCCCGGATAATCTCGGCACGCCGTATATGAGACTAACTCCCCGCCGTCATAACACGGACGGGTTTTTCGCAGCCGTAATGCGGCGCAAAGTTTAGGGTAAAAAGCATGACTACAAAAACCCGTTATAGCCGCCAGAGCGTTTTGCCGGAAATAGGCACGCAAGGGCAAAGCAGGATTGCAAAAGCCTCAGTGTTGTGTATCGGCGCAGGAGGGCTTGGATGCCCCGCGCTGCTTTATCTGGCCGCTGCGGGGGTCGGACGTATCGGCATCGTCGATTTTGATGTGGTGGATGAAACCAATCTCCAGCGTCAGGTTTTGTTTACCCTCGATCAAATCGGAGAAAATAAAGCGCTGGCTGCCAAAGCCCGGCTGGAAGCCCTCAACCCTGAAATCCGTATTGACGCCTATGCCGAAGAACTGACCGAAAAAAACGCCCCGGATCTATTGACCCGCTACGATATTGTTATCGACGGAACGGATAACTTCCCGGCAAAATTTTTAATCAATGATGCGGCGCTCAAAACGGGAAAAGCTTTTATTTACGGCTCCATTCTCGGGTTTAAAGGGCAGCTTGCCGTATTCGGCCATAACGGCGGTCCGTGTTACCGCTGCCTGTTTCCCGAAGCGCCCAAGGGGCACATCCCAAACTGCGCCGAAGCCGGCGTGATCGGCGCAGTCGCAGGAATGATAGGCACGGCACAAGCCATGGAAGCGCTGAAAATCATTGTCGGCGGCGAAAGCTTCAAACCTCTTTCCGGAAAGCTTTGGACCGTTGATATGCGCAGCATGGAAAACACCCTGCTTGGCCTTTCCAAAAACCCTGATTGCCCGGCCTGCTCAAAAGCAAAAGAAGAGATCACCTTGCAATATGCTTCGCCGGTCTGCGGGTTTGTCGCGGAAATAACGCCGCAGCAAATCCGTATGCAAAACGACGCACGACTACTGGTCGATGTGCGCGAACTTGATGAATGGAACAGCGGGCATATTGAGGGCGCGCATCACACCCCGTTATCGGCGCTGATGCGCGGGGATATCCCCGATCTTCCTACAGACCGGCAGGTTATACTCTATTGTCAAAAAGGAATGCGCAGCCTTCAGGCCGCACAGATTCTAAAAACGCACGGATACCTGAATATCAGCAGCATGGCAGGCGGTTATGAGGCTTGGTGCGCCTAACGAGCCAACCATTCAGCCGCCGCATCTGCCTGCGATGGAATGCACACCTGTTAATCAGCCCTCAAAACGCGGTATCATCATGTTTGTTTAGCGCCCGCCTAAACGGAGGGGCCTTTTTTAAGCGTGGTCGATGTTTAAAAATTCTGTCTTTCGCAGTCTGGTTTTATTGCCTCTGCTCCTGTCTCTTCATTGCCTCACGGCATATGCGGGAGCCGGTGATTCCTGCACGGTCGCCGATAAAATCTACACTGCTGAATCGCCGTCCGGGCCGTCGTTAATCTGCAATGGAACAACTCTGGAAGTACTCCAAAGCGCAAAAGGAAACCCGGTCGCCAAAGGGATCGGCACCGATACGCCCGTAACGTTATTAACGGTTGAAAACGCAACTGCCCCGGTCGTGACGATCGGCTCAACAAACGATAACGGAACCCCTGCTATTCGCCTGATAGAAAACATGAGCGGCGGTGCCTCCGGCAATAAAGGCTTTGAACTTGTTCTTGATGGCGCAAACAACGAAATGCGGATCGACCGCTACGAAAACGCCTTTGTCAGTACGCTGGTCACATTTGACAGGGACAACGACTTTGTCAGGATCGACGGGGAACTGGGTATAGGAAAAGATCCCGCTTCCGGAGTCTCTCTGGATATAAACGGCAGCATTGAATATGTCGGCACCATCACTGATATTTCAGATCGAAGGCTGAAAAGCGATATCAGCGCTTTGCCGTATGGTCAGCTCGATAAAATCCTGAAGCTGAAACCTGTTTCCTTTAAAATGAAAGAGCGCCCTCAAAGCGCAAAAGAAAACGGATTCATTGCTCAGGATGTGCAAAATATTTTCCCGTCTTTGGTTCTGGAAAACCCCCAGGGGATGCTCAGCATGAACTATATCGGCCTCATTGCGCCTATGGTTGAGGCGATAAAAGAGCAAAACACACTGATCCAAAAGCTGGAACGGCAAAACGACCGGCTTTTAAAGCGCGTTGAGGCCCTTGAAAATAGCAGAGATTAACGGCATGAAAAAAATTGTAAAACTCCAGTTTGCTGCTCTACTTTTATGCTTCGGTCTTTTCACCGTCGTCCCTGCTCAGACCTGGGCGCAAACTGCCGGGGAAATGCACTATGACACTGTCGATAACAGATATGAGTTTTTTGACGGCTCCGACTGGTTTGACTTTGATCTGGGCATCACCTTGGGCGTATGTGCAAACGAGGCAGAAATGGAATTTGATACCCTGCTCTCGACATATAAATATTGCAACGGTACAAACTGGATGCCTGTCGCCGGAACGCTTACTTTAAGTGTTTGCGCTGCAAAAGGAAAAATGGATTTTTTCAGCGGCGCATATCATTTCTGTAACGGGGCGCTTTGGATCAAAATGAAAGGCAGCCTTCTCTAACCGTAAAAAAACGGGCGGATAGAAACAAACATTTTTATCTGCTCGTTCTTATCCGCCCAAAGTCATTTTCATTGTATGACAAAGTGGGTAGGGGGGTGGGCTATGAAAAAATCCATAAAATTCTTAAAGGTCGAGAAAGGTCCTGCCAGAGTGTATAAAACCGGGGGTTCCTTACTGCCTGACAGGACGCTTCAATCTCAACTCATATCTTCGCTCATACAGTTCTCCCTGTTTGTATGGAACAAAAACACCCCAATCACATTGCACCGCCCGTGCCAAAAAGACAAATCTCGCCGGAAAGTTAAATTATCCATATATAACAAAGAGATAATGTCTGGAAACGAAACCCGGAAAATCCGTGTCATTAACGATTATTTAAATTTGCCATTGCAAAATACAAGAAGGGAGTGCAAAAGCTTGCAAAATTCAACGATCGTATGAAAAACAAAATCCTTATTATCGAAGATGACGCCACAACAGCGGCAATCCTGACCGGCTATCTCAAATCCGAAGGTTATGATATCGTCTCGGCGCATAACGGCCATGACGGGCTAAGCGCCATGGAGGCCGAAAAGCCGCAAGGTGTTTTGCTGGATCTCAATCTGCCCGACATGCATGGTTTTGATATCCTCAAATCCATTCGCGAGCGCCACCCCGCAACTGCTATTATAGTCATTACGGGGGCGGCCAGCATGACAACCGCCGTTGAGGCCATGCAATGCGGCGCGCATGATTTCGTCCCCAAACCGGCATCTCCGGAGCGGCTAAAGGTTAGTGTCCGCAACGCCTTGGAGCGTGTGGAGCTGAAAGAAATTGCAAAAACCTATGAAAAAATTGCCCGCGAGGAGTTTCAGGATTTCGTCGGAAAATCGCCGAAAATGCAGGCCGTCTACACCATTCTCGAAAGCGCGGCACAAAGCAAGGCATCAGTGTTTATCACGGGAGAAAGCGGCACCGGCAAAGAACTTGCCGCCCGCGCCGTACACAATCTAAGCGCCCGCTCCCACAAATCTTTCGAAGTTTTGAACTGCGCGGCCATCCCGCACAATTTGCTTGAAAGCGAAATTTTCGGCCATGTCAAAGGCGCGTTTACCGGCGCGACATCAGGCCGCAAAGGCGCAGCCGCCCGCGCCGATGGCGGAACATTGTTCCTCGACGAGCTTGGTGAAATGCCCATGGCGCTACAGGCTAAATTGCTGCGCTTTATCCAGTCCGGCACTTTTATGGCCGTTGGTGATACGCGCACGCAACGTGTTGACGTACGCTTTATCTGCGCAACAAACCGCGATCCCCTAAGCGCGGTCAAAGACGGTTTCTTGCGCGAGGACCTGTATTATCGTCTGAACGTTATTCCTGTACCTCTGCCGCCTCTGCGCGAGCGCGGTGGCGACGTGATGCGCCTTGCTCGTTATTTCCTCGAAAAAATATCTGATGAAGAAGGTAAGGATTTTCAGACGTTCTCTCTCGAAGCGGAAAGTATTCTGACGGCCTACCGCTGGCCGGGTAACGTCCGCGAACTTGAAAATACCATCCGGCGCATTGTCGTTCTCGGCAAAGGAAAAATCGTTGAACCTCCCATGCTCAGCATTTTGCACGAACACGCAAAGCAGGCCCCCGAAACACCGCCCGGCAATGCGAACATAGACATACAGCCGTATTTACCCCGGACGCCCGGTGAGATCAAACCGCTTAAAGTCTATGAGCGCGAAGCCATCATGGCGGCCTTGTCAGCCTGTAACGGTAATATTACCGAAGCGTCCAAAAGGTTGGACATCAACCCCGCCACCATTCACCGTAAACAAAAACAGTGGAAGCAGGAGGGGGGATAAAAGCCGGATCTGCTTTTCACTCATGAAACCAAAAGCAAAAAATTAAAATATACAAAGAGTATGAATGTGCCTTGCCATGCAGACAAAGGGCTATAAATAAATGAAGGCGATGAATACAAGCTTTAAAAACACGCCTGCTGCCCTCATTGAAGAAGCCCGCGCCTGCACGATCTGTGCGCCGCATCTTCCCCTTGGCCCGCGCCCGGTCTTCCAGATATCGCCCGCTGCAAAAATTCTGGTTGTCGGTCAGGCCCCCGGCATCCGCGTACACGAAACCGGCATTCCCTTTAATGATCCGTCTGGCGACCGGCTGCGCGAATGGATGGGCATAGACAGCGATACATTTTACGATCCAAAACGTATCGGAATTTTGCCGATGGGTTTTTGCTATCCCGGACGCGGCTCAAGCGGCGACCTTCCCCCGCGCAAGGAATGCGCCCCCGCTTGGCGTGAAAAACTCCTCGCCGTTATGCCGGAAATAAAACTCACCCTCGTCATCGGCCAGTACGCGCATAAATGGCATTTGGGCGATCGACAAAAGAAAAACCTTACGCAAACGGTAAAAAACTGGCGCGAATACAAAGATCAAAACATCATCCCGCTTCCTCACCCGTCCCCGCGCAATAATATCTGGCTGAAGAAAAACCCGTGGTTTGAATCGGGCCTTCTCCCGGTCCTCAAAAAAACTGTCGCTTTTTATCTTGAAAAAGCATAAAATATATAGGATTATATTCTTAACAAAGCCAAAATTGCGCCTTTTTCATGAAGACTCACAAGCCCGGTATATAAAGATTAAAATCTTAGGGCACCATCTCAAGCGCAGTTTTTACCAAAGCATCAGATCGTATAACTTCCAGAAAACCGGGAGAAAACCCCGCAGGGTCCGTCTTGCTGGAATTTCGGTGAAACAGTATGATCTCACCGTTAAGAGCGCGCCTTAACTCATCCAGCTTCCCAAAAAAGATAATCCGGTCAAGCAGACGGTTTGATTCCTGATGAATCTCTCCATCCTTTAAAATGAGATCTTCCGGCGCAAGACCGGGAACGCGCACAGCCATAACCATATCCGTATTAAAATCCAGATTGTGGCGGCTAAGCTGTGGATCGCGCCAGATAAGATCCTTATGCAGAATTTCCTGCCCGTCTATACGCTGAATAACCGGCTTGCTCAAACCCGGAATATGCAGATTGGCAGCCTTAAAAGTTTCTCTGAGCGGTGAAACTTTATGACCCTGACTTTCCATGAGCGCCTTGATACGTTCAAAAATTTCAAGACGCTTATCCATCGCCGATGTTGTAAACGCGCCTTTAAGGCCATCCAACTCATAACCTTGCGGGATAATATCCATAGGGGTTAAAACGCCGCCTTCGGAACGTATGAAAGGATGAAACTCTTCCCAGAATTCCCGAATGCTCTGGCAACCTATATTCTGCGGTCCATGCACGCCTTGGCCGAAAACCCCACCGGCCATCTGCCCGCCTGTACGCGACAAGGTGCCCATATTTGGCGTTCCATCCGGTCCTGTTTTGGTTCTTTGCACCACGGCAAGCTGAACACGGTCTTCCTCTGAATCCACTTTGTCCCGGTCGAAAACAAAAGCCACAACAGACATCGCGCCGATTGTTCGCTTACTTTCAAGGACGGAGCGAAAACCCATACCAAACCGCTGTTCCGCTTCTTTAATGCGTTGCGGGTCGGGATTGTCACCTCCAAGCTTGACAAAATCGGCCTTACGCCAGCTATCCGGATATCGCGGGTCGGGAACCATCAACGCAGCCGGATCGTGCATTTTCGTATCGACAACAAGCGTATCGCCTTCACTTTGAATGTCGTGAATGCCGATCCTGTTATTGGGCTGCCGCTTTATCAGGTCAAGATCGCAGATAACAGAGCCATGCCCTTTTTCTTCCTGCCCGAAGAAATAAGCATTGGTTGCATAAGCCTGTTGGTTTGGTTGGGCCATAACGGTTTTTACATTCTCAAAATAACGGAGGGCGACAGTAACAAAAGATCATATATATGTCAAACGGAGTATTGGCGTTAACAAAGGAAAAAGTTTGGCCCTAAAAAGGCGCCGGATCGGTAAATGTAATTTTATCACCGCTCGCAGGATGATAAACGCTCAGGCTCTGCGCATGAAGCTGCAAACGCTCAGCCGCTTTTTCGGCCTCCTCGTGGGCATAAAAAACCTCTCCCAAAATCGGATGCCCCAAAGCCTCCATATGCACGCGAAGCTGATGCGAGCGCCCCGTAACAGGCTTAAGCAACATCCGCGTAAAGCCTTCCGGTTCCCGCTCCAGAACCTCCCAGTCGGTCTGCGCGGGCTTGCCGTGTTCATGGCAAACCATCTGCCGCGGGCGGTTTTCCCAATCGCAGCGCAGCGGCAAATCAACCCGCCCACCATCCTCTTCAGGCATGCCCCAGACGCGGGCAATATAACGTTTTTCCGTTTCCCGGTTTTCAAATTGCCGCCCCAGTTTCACCTGCGATTCTTTATTCAGCGCCATGATAAACACGCCTGAGGTCTCAAGGTCCAAACGATGCACCAGCAAGGCCCCCGGAAATTCCGCCCGCGCCCGCACCTCCAGACAATCGGCATGTTCCGCAGCCCTGCCCGGCACGCTCAACAACCCCGAAGGCTTGGACAGCACCAGTAAATCATCGTCTTGATACAAAATGTGAAGAGGCTCGGGCGGCGGAGTATAGATAAATGGCGGCAGCTTGACAGCAGGTTTACGCAAAACCCACCTTCACACCGCGCTTTTTGAAATAACTTTGCATCATCTTCCGCCCTGCGCGGTTGTTCTGCGCCAGCCGCCCCGGATCGAACTTCGCTTCCGTGACGCCATAAGCGCTCATCGCCTCTTTTAAATTGAGGATATGCACATCAATATCCTCATTGTCATTTTCCAAAGAAACGTAAATCGCTTCGGTTGCATCTTCCAGGCTCATGGCGCTCATAATGAAAATCCTTTATTTTAAACTCTCTCTCCTTTATCAAATAATCATATGACGACGCAAGACAAACAACCGCCGCAAAAACCTTTAACAGGCGCACATATCGCCCCGAAAACCCACGGCTCCGCCTGCCCGTGTTGCATACCAGAGGAAGATGAGGATTAAAGCCTAAGCGGGCAGATTCCTGATAGTGTAAAGAGTGTCCACCAAAGGACGAAGTGAAAGCTCTACAGCCTTATTCGCTTTTGAAAGATCGGTCTTCAAACTAAAAACTTTTTCTAACGCTGACGGAATGTCCGGAGAATGAACATGTGCCGTTTTCGGATTAGAAGCAGCAAGCTGCAAACGTTTGAGATTTAAATAACCCAAATCACCGTTTTCCCGGGTTTGCACGGCATTCCCTATCTCCTTGTAATGAGATAATGCAGCATTTAAATCTTTATCGGAAGGCGTGATTTTATTGATAGCATTCCTTGTCGCTTCTTGAGAGGCTTCTGGTGCCAAATTTAAAAACTCAAGACGCTTTATATCATCCCACACACGATTCGGCTGAGGGTCGATCTTTTCCAGCCTTTCGAGATAAGAGGTCAAACGCGGATCATCCAGCGGCATAACCGCCATAAGCGCCTGCGCCCCAACAAGACCAAAATAATCAACAACGTCATGCTGTTTTTGCGCAGATAAACCGGATTTGGCAATATCTCGAGAATATCCCTCAAGCTCGTTTAAAAAGCTTTGAGCCAAAACCTCCACCCTATCAAACCCCGAGGCTTCGCGATAAGTTTGCAAAATCTTGGCATGCGCTAAAATATGCCAATTCTCATAGCTATGCACACTATCACCACCCAAAAGACGTTCTTCACGCCATTGTAAAAGGGGCTTTTTTTTATGCCCTACATAGCTAGAGGGGTCCGTTAATTGATGAATATAGTCATGATTGCTGGCACTCATTAAAGCGCTAAGAGAATGAATAAGAGGCGCGTCAGGATGAAGGGCTGACGTCTCTAAAATATCATCATCAAATCCCAGTAAAGGAATATGATATCTGAAATTTTCAGCATCAATGGTAACAGCCGTCATTTCAAACCGCCCTGCGCCTAACATCCTGTGTTTCGGTTCAATTATCAGATTATCTTGTTGTTCATGAAGATCGTTTGTGGAAGAGGCAGCAACAGGGCTGAATGTATTTAAAGCTATAACCCCCGAAGAAGTCGCCAGTGTATTAAACAATGTGGCCAGTTTTTTCTCTGAATACAAATTCGTTTTAGACGCATTACACAGCCCGGCAAAACCGTCAAAAAAGCCGTGCCCCTGCAAGGATTTCGTCTCTTTTTGAACGGTTGCGTTAAGACCCTGTTCTCTAATAAGATCAGCACGCGCAAAAAGCGCGTCAGAGTAAAGGTCTTTGGCGCTTCTTAACCGTATATTCATCGCTGTCATATTCATGGATCGAAATATAATACACCGCGTATCAAAAATCAACAAATAATATACATAACAAAATTATGTTTTCCTGCATCTAGCCTTTGCATTTTCCATCCATATATGTATAAATACGGCTCTTCTTGGGAATTGCGTATAAACCGCAGAAAACATAGGAAAAATATAAGGATTTAAGGATATGGGCGACAAAACAGGCTCCACCGGCACCATCAACATCAAAACCGGCCTGGCCGAAATGCTCAAAGGCGGTGTCATCATGGACGTTGTCACCGCCGAACAGGCCAAAGTCGCCGAGGATGCGGGCGCGGTGGCCGTCATGGCGCTTGAGCGCGTCCCCTCCGATATCCGCAAGGCAGGCGGCGTTGCGCGCATGTCCCCGCCCGAGGTGATCGAGCAGGTCATGAACGCTGTCTCCATCCCCGTCATGGCCAAATGCCGCATCGGACACTTTGCCGAAGCCCAGATTTTGCAGGAAATGGGCGTGGATTACGTTGATGAATCCGAAGTGCTTACCCCTGCCGATGAGGAATTCCACATCAACAAGCATAATTTTAAAGTGCCTTTTGTCTGTGGCGCGAAAAATCTGGGCGAAGCCCTGCGCCGCATCGGCGAAGGCGCGGCCCTCATGCGTACAAAAGGCGAACCGGGCACAGGAAATATCGTCGAAGCTGTGCGCCATATGCGCCGCATTAATGCGGAAATCCGAAAAGCCGCCAATATGGATGAGGCTGAACTGATGGGCTTTGCCAAAGATATCGGCGCGCCGTTTGAATTGCTGAAAATTGTTCGTGCGGAAGGCCGCCTCCCTGTGCCGAATTTTGCCGCCGGCGGCATCGCCACACCTGCCGACGCCGCGCTGTGTATGCAGCTTGGCGCGGAAACGGTCTTCGTGGGCTCGGGCATTTTCAAATCCGATAACCCGGAAAAATTTGCAAAAGCCATCGTCAAGGCCACCGCCCATTTCGATGACCCGGCCATCGTACTGGAAGCGTCCAAAGAACTCGAAGGTGTCGCCATGCGCGGCACAGAGATTTCGGAGATTGACGAACCTATGCGAATGGCGGATCGAGGGTGGTAGATGAAAGCTTTATACATTTTTGCCTGTGCTCTAGCCTTTATTCTCTTTTATCCCAAAACGAGTGCGGCAGATTGTGTGGTCATGCCGGATAATAAAATAAATCTTACAGCATTAAGCTGCAAAAACATTAGCCCAGAAAATGAAGAGAGACTGAAGGAATATTCAGACACATTCCATGACAAAGACTTTATGAACCGTTTCTATACAGGGGCATTGGTTAAACTGGAAAGCGGTACTGAATTTGTTTATCCCACTCAGATAGAAAATCCATGCCAAGAATTTCCACTCGACCAAGACGTCACTAAGATGGCTTCTTATGTCTGTTGTGATACTGGTCCTTGGGGCAAATGTATCTTGGGCGGAAATTTTTTATATGATATAGGGGCTACGCCCGTTAATACATTTCAATGAAACCTCCAAAACCAATCATCGGATGCCTCGCCTTACAAGGCTGCGTTGAGCGCCACCGCCCGCATGTGGAGGCAGCGGGAGCGGCGTTTCGCGCCGTCAAAACCCCGAAGCAATTCGCCGAAGTCGACGGCTTCATCCTGCCCGGCGGGGAAAGCACGACGATGCTTAAACTGATCGAGCGCTTTAACCTGTGGGACGAACTCGCGCAGCAATTCGCACAAAAGCCCGTCTGGGGCATTTGCGCCGGGTCTATTCTATTGGCTGAAAAAGTGCTTAATCCCGCGCAAAAATCCTTCGGCATCCTCCCCATAACGGTAGAGCGCAACGGCTATGGCCGCCAGCTTGAAAGCTGCCATACCCTTATTAATGGTTATGAGGTTTCACTAATTCGCGCCCCTGTGATTAAAGAAACAGCTAAAAACGTGGAAATCCTAGCGCAGCATCAAGGTGCCCCAGTCTGGATCCGCGACGGTAAAAATATGGCCACCACATTTCACCCTGAACTCACCTTCGATTTCCCATCACCGATGCATAAAATGTTTGTAGAGATTGTCCGCACGCAGAGCGCTCAAGGCCCAGCCAAAGAAGCCGTATAATCCTGCGCCCATTGCGGCATCACATTCTGATCCATTTCCTGACCGAATAAATCCTCCGCCAAAGACGGCGGCTCCAGCTTTTCCAGCATGTCAGGATGCGCTTTGAAATACGGTTCATAAGCCTTTACAAACTTCGCAAAAGCTTCTTGCACTTTCACTTCATGGCCGATAATCGAAACATCAGCATTCACTTGCAATTGATGCACGTTCAAAACGACCTCAAAATCTTCCAGCGCTTTAGGCGGCAAATGCCCCTGCGCCCCCGCTTCATAGGCCGCTTCCCGCAGCGCCCCCGCCTCCGCGCGTCCAATCATGAATGTCGCCGCCGTCCCGGCCAGAGGAACAAACTTAAACATGCGTCCCAAAGCGCGCGGCGCAATCTCGATTGCAATATCAAACGCCTGCCCCAGCCGTGCCAACGGACCAATTTTCATCGCATGCCCGAGTTTATTGCTAAACGCTTCTTGCAGCGCAGGCAGCCCACCAGCTTTCACTTCAAGGAAGTTTTCACCTAATTCAGCTTTCCATGCAGCACGCTTGCTGTCAAAATAATCGGGGTATTTTTCAAGATCAGGGCGATGAATAGTCCCACCAGATTTAGGTTCAATCGCAATAAACACATTATCCCGGTCATTGTAAAAAGATATATGGCTTCCGTTTTTGCTTGTTATATAAGCTCTTGTTTCAGGATCGTTTAACGTTTGAAGAATAAAATCCTGAAGTTCGTCTAATGTTTCAACGCCAAATTCTGCGAACTCATTAAAACCGTTTCGCTGCCCAAGAACATGTCCCTCATAAGCATGTTCTAAAAACTGCCCGACAGCTTGCTCTATGACTGTTTTTTGACTCATAACACACCCTGCAAATATTATAATGCAGGGATGTAAAGAAAAATTTAAGATTGCCGGGCTAAATCATAGACTTGATCTATATCATGCTCTATTTTTTCCAACTCTTCGCGCGTGAAAGGCCGCGCGGAAAAAGCATTGAATCGCTCTATGTCCATCCCGCGAATAGCTAAATTCATGATGCTGCCAAGGTGAAAAAGCTCCCTATTATGAAACACCCAGCTATCCTGCTCCGCTTTTTCAAAACGCTCAGCCAGCGCCAGCAAATGCTCGGAATCCATTTCGCACAACACGAAATCAAATTCATGGCACGCACGCATAATCGCGGCAAGCTTCTGAAGCTCCTCAGGGTTGGTTTTAACCAAAATCATATCGGCGTCTTTGCTTACAAATTCCATCTCAAAATTATAGCGCAATGCCAGCGCAAAGTTTAAGCTTTGTGTCTCAATTGATCTATATTCTCAATATCAGCGTGCAATTGCACAACATCTTCCTGTGTAATGATAGAAGAACGTTTTGAATGATCCATTATACGCGCCAATAACAAAATATTGTGAAGGTATAAAATTTCTAAAGCATGAAACACCCAGCTATCCTGATCCGCTTTTTCAAGACGGTTCGCAAGGCTTAACAGGTCATCGCTATCCATCTCACATAATACAGGATCATAGTCATGGCACGCACGCATAATCGCCGCAAGCTTCTGAAGCTCCTCAGGGTTGGTTTTAACCAAAATCATATCGGCGTCTTTGCTTACAAATTCCATCCCGAAACTATAGCGCAATACCTGCGCATTGACACCCCCCTTAAAACGCCATAAAACCGCTCTTATGACGCGTTATATCTCCACCAGAGGCGGCGACAAGCCGCAAAGTTTCGAACAAGTTCTCCTATCCGGCCTCGCCCCCGATGGCGGGCTGTACGTGCCAGAAAGCTGGCCCGCGCTAGACCTGGCCGCGCTCAAGGGAAAATCTTACACGGAAACCGCCTTTGCTGTGATGTATCCTTTTGTGGAAAGCGTAATCCCCGCCGATATTTTCAAGACAATGATCGGGGAAACCTACGGCCCCAAAACCTTCCGCCACAAAGACGTTGTCCCGTTGCATCACCTGAAAGACAACCACTATATTCTCGAACAATTCCACGGCCCGACCATCGCGTTTAAGGATATCGCGCTGCAACTTCTCGGGCGGCTGTTTGACTATGTCCTGAAAAAACGCGAAGAGCGCATCACCATCGTCGGCGCAACTTCCGGCGATACGGGCAGCGCCGCGATTGAAGGTTGCCGCCACTGCGAGCGGCTCGATATTTTTATCCTTCATCCAAAGGGCCGCGTATCCGATGTGCAGCGCAAACAAATGACCACCGTCGATGCGCCGGGCGTCCACAATATCGCAATCGACGGTACGTTCGATGATTGCCAAAATATGGTCAAAGCCATGTTCGGCGACGCCAAATTTCGCGAGCGCATTAATCTCGCCGCCGTGAACTCCATCAACTGGGCGCGGGTGATGGCGCAAATCGTATACTATGTGAAAGCCGCGCTGGACCTCGGCGCGCCGGAAAAAGAAGTCGCCTTCGTCGTGCCCACAGGCAATTACGGCAATGTTTTCGCCGCCTACTGCGCCCGGCAAATGGGCTTGCCCATAAAGCTGGCCGTGGCCACGAACGAAAACGATATCCTCGCGCGCTTTTTCGCCAGCGGAGAAATGAAGGCCGGCGGCACACGCGCCACAATCTCCCCCTCTATGGATATCGAAATTTCTTCAAATTTTGAGCGCTACCTCTTCGACCTTCTGGACCGCGACGCCGAAAAAACCGCCGCCGTCATGGACGGTTTTAAACAAACCGGAAGCTTCAGCGTCCCGCCCGCAAAACTGGCCAAAGCGCAAAGCGATTTTCAGGCGGGCCGAACGTCCGATAGTGAAACGCTGGAAACCATCAAGCGCGTTTACGATGAAACCGGCTACATTCTTGATCCCCATACAGCCGTGGGTTTCAACGTCGCCGAAGAGGTCGCGAAAGCGGCAAATGGCCCCGTTGTCACCCTCGCCACCGCCCATCCGGCCAAATTCCCGGATGCGGTGGAAAAGGCGATCGGCCTGCGCCCGGCGTTGCCCGAACATCTCGCCGATTTATTCGAGCGCAAGGAAATCATGACCGACCAGCCCAATGACCTCAAAGCCGTACAGGACTTTGTAACCGCCCGTTCCCGCGTTTCAACAAAACAAGGCGCCGCATAAACCATGAGCATCCAAACCACAACCCTCCCCAACGGTCTGCGTATTATCACCGACCACGTTCCCTCCATGCATTCCGCCGCGCTGGGCATTTGGGTCGGCGTTGGCACGCGCCATGAAAACCTAGCCCAAAACGGCGTGGCGCATATGGTCGAACACATGCTGTTCAAAGGCACGAAAACGCGTAGCGCCCTGCAAATCGCCGAAGAGCTTGAAAATGTCGGCGGCTCGATGAACGCCTATACCAGCCGCGAACTCACCAGCTACCATGTCCACCTGCTCGCCAAAGATGCGGCTCACGGCCTCGATGTTATGGCCGATATGTATCTGAATTCAACGCTTCCCGATGATGAAATTGAGCGAGAGCGAGAAGTCATTTTACAGGAAATCGGCATGACCAACGACACGCCCGATGATCTGGTCTTCGACATCTTCTCTGAAACCGCTTACCCCGATCAAGCTCTCGGCGCGCCGATTTTGGGCCGCGCCCATAATATTGAGAATATGAGCAAGGACAATCTGCAAACCTATATCGACCGGTTCTACACACCTGCAAACACGGTTGTTTCCGCCGCAGGCGGTATCGACCATGGTGAATTTGTCACACAAGTCGAGAAACTTTTCGCCGCCCGGCCATCTTCCAAACCCTCCAACCACAAAGACGCCGCATATCAAGGCGGCGAAACCCGCCTTGTCAAAGATCTTGAACAAAGCCACTTTATTCTGGGCTTTCAGGGGCTAGGCCGTCTGGACGAGGACTACTACGCCGCCCAAACTCTATCCACAATTCTCGGCTCCGGCATGTCCTCACGCCTGTTTCAGGAGGTGCGCGAAAAACGCGGGCTGGTTTACTCCATTTTCTCCTACCACAGCGGTTATCAGGATGACGGGCAATTCGGTATCTATGCCGGAACCGGGCCGGAAAAGCTCGACGAAATCATCCCCGTAATCTGCGATGAAGTCCTCAAAGTCGGCAGCGATGTCAGCGAAGAAGAACTCGCCCGCGCCAAAGCCCAGCTTAAAGCCGGAATGCTCATGGGCCGGGAATCCATGATGACCCGCGCCGACCAACAAGCCAAATATATGCTCTTCCGCAACCGGGCTTTTGATCTGGACGCTCTTGTCGCCGCCATTGATAATGTGGACCGCGCCGCCATTAAACGCGTCGCTGATAAAATTTTCACCTCCCGCCCTACGCTCGCCGCCCTCGGCCCGCTTGATAAGCTCGAGGACTATGGCCGCATTGAAGAAAGACTGGCGGCGTAAAATGATCTGGGGCAAGGCAAAACCGCAAGCCCTCTTCCCCGATGTTCACCTGCGCGGTTTTCGCATCTCCATGCGCCCGCCCGCATTGGAAGATTGGAAACAATGGGCACAAGTGCGTGAGGCCAATATCGACCATATCCAGCCCTTCGACCCGCTCTGGCCGGAAGACGCCTTCACGTATGACCTTTTCCAGCGCCGCGCCCACCGTCAGGCCCGCGAATGGGATTTAGGCCTGTCCAATGCATTTTTGATTTTTAAAAATAACAGCGGCATTCTGATCGGCGGCATGAACATCAACAACATCTGCCGCGGCACGGCGCAATATGCCGCGCTGGGTTACTGGATCGACAAAGACCATGAAGGCCGGGGCTATATGGCCGAAGCTTTAAAAATGACACTACAATATAGTTTTGAAGCGCTAAATCTCCACCGCGTTAACGCGTCCTGCCTCCCTCACAATACGCGCAGCAAAAACACGCTGCTCAAAGCCGGATTTAAAAAAGAGGGTTTTGCGGAAAAATATCTGCAAATCAACGGTCTTTGGCAAGACCATGAACTGTTCGGCCTACCGGTTGAAAATTGGCAGAAAAACTCTTAAGCCCGGCCACCATCTCCCGAGAGCATAGACGGATCAAGACCCAGCTTATCCATCGCACGTTCCCATTTTTGCTCAGGCTTTCCTTCAAAAACAAGCGCGCGGTCCGGCTCCACCACTAGCCATGTGTTTTGCTGCAATTCCTGCTCCAGTTGCCCCGGCGTCCATCCGGCATATCCCAGAATAAAAAGCGCCTTTTTCGGCCCGTCGCCTTTGGCCACAGCCCTCAGCGCATCGGTTGTTCCTGTCACACTGAAATCCTCATCCACGGCAACCGTGTCTTCTTGTTTAAAATCGTTTGAATGCAACAAAAATCCGCGTCCTGTTTCAACCGGGCCGCCATTAAGCACGGGCAAATCCAGAGTTTTCACGTCAATTTCGATGTCCGAAGAAATGCCAAGCTGATCAAGCAGGCTCGCGAACTTCAATTCCGGCGCCGGGTAATTAATCACCAGCCCCATCGCCCCGTTTTCATCATGCGCGCAAATATAAATGACAGAGCGGTGAAAACGCGCATCGCCAATCGCAGGCATGGCCAGCAAAAGTTTACCGCTTAAATATGAGGCGTCGGAATGTTTCATTCTTGCTTCTCAGCTTTAAAACTTTATCTTTATATAAGGCACAGTTTAACAACGAATGGACGAACGATGTACAAAAAAATTATAATCTTCTGCTGTGTTGTTGTGATTGCCGCTCTGAGTATGCTTTCGCAAGGCGTTGCAAAAGACGGCGAATGGGTGGAAAATGAGCATTTTCGTAGCCGTCTGGCCGCCGTTCCCGAAGGGGGCAATTCTACAGCCGTATTCGTGCTGGAGCTGGAGGACGGCTGGCATACTTACGGCGATCCGCCCGGCGACGCGGGATTGCCGCCGCGCTTTAACTGGGAGGGTTCAACCAATGTTGAAAGCGTGGAAATAAACTGGCCCGAACCCATCCATAAACGCGAAATGGATATGTTCGATGTGAATGCTTACGAGGGGCAGGTGAATTTTCCGCTCACCATCACACCCAAAAACCCCGATGAAGACGTAACCCTTGATCTGGATTTACAGGTTATGGTGTGTAATGAAATTTGTATCCCTGATAAGGCGGAATTGTCTTTAGACCTTAAGGCGACTTCGCGTACACCTTAAGCGTGCGCTCAACAACGCTGACAACATCGTAATCGCGAACGGCCAGCTCATGGCTTTTCCGTCCCATTTCAATCATCCGAGGCCGGTCTTCCAGTAAGGTCTGAATGGCGTCCGCCGTGGCCTGCGCATTTTTCACCGGAATTAAAAGCCCGCTTACGCCGTCATCGACCGCCTCCCGGCATCCCGCATGATCGCAGGTGATAATGGGCCGCCCTGTGGCCGCCGATTCCAGCAAAACTTTCGGCACGCCTTCCCCGTAATAAGACGGATAGCAAATCAGCGTGGCGGTTTTATAAAGCGCGGGCATATCCGAAACCTGACCGAGCCACTGCGCTGCGCTGCCATCAAGCATCTGCGCCATCTCTTCTTCGGAAATCGCGCGCGGATTGCTACGGGAAATGCCGCCCGCAATTTGACACTGCGCCTTTACGCCGCGTGCGCGCAAAATATTGGCCGCCTCAATAAATACCGCGATGCCTTTTTCATGCACAAGGCGCGTGGGCATGAGGACGATTGGCCCCCCATTTGTAGAGCTATCTTCGGGCAGCGGGGTAAACGGAAATTCCTGCAAATCAACGCCTGAGCCGCGAATAAGCGTGCAGCGTTCGGCACAGGCAAAACCGCGCCGGATCATCAGCGCCATATCGTCGGGGTTTTGGAAGATAAGCTGCGCGCGTTTATGTTTTAGCGCAAGTTTAAGAAACGGCCCGATGAGCAGGCGCAAAATCTGCGGTTTTATACCTTCCGCGCGGAACAAATAGCCCAGCCCCGCCAGCGTATGTACGATCTTCACATCTTTATGAAACCGCGCCGCCAGCCCCGCGAGGAACGCATGCTTAAGCGTGATCGCATGCACAAGATCAGGCTTCTCCGCCTTGATAATTTTGTGAACCGCCCAGATGATTTTAAGCAAGGAAACGCGCCCGTTAGAGCCGGGCAATTCATGGCCGGTGAAATGTTGCGGCTTTAAATTCGGGTCGGCGCTCGCGCCTGTAACCGCCACATGTACGTCCCACCCCTCGACTTGTGCACCCTTGGCTAGCGGCAAACGGTGCGACCAGAACCAGTCAATGTGATTAATCACAAAAAGAAGTTTTTTCTGTGCCATTCAGGCCGCCTTTTTCGCGGATTGAAATTCGGTTTCGATCATTTCGCTTAGACCGTCATGCAGGGAGTAGGGCGCTTTAAAGCCGGTTTCGCGTAACTTATCGGCATTTACAATCGTATCGGCGCAGAATTTTTTAATGCGGATGGAACTGATCGGAAATTTTTTACCTGTGAGTCTTGCCGCAATGTCAAAAACCCCGCCGCCCAATAAGCCAACCACGTAGGGCATTTGCGGCCCCGCGCCTTTATGCCCCAAAGCGGTGCGGATAGATGTGACAAAATCACGCATATTCAGATCCGGTTTATCGGCGTAATTATAAAGATGCGCACCGGGCTTAAGTGTAAGCGCATGCTGCAAAAACGCAGCGACATTGCCGACATAGGCAATGGATTTACGGTTTGACCCGTCGCCGATCATTAAAAACTTTCCGCCCGCAATCTGGTTCATCAGCGTATAGATATTCCCCCGGTTGCCGGGTCCGAATGTGGCCACCAAACGGATTGTGACCAGCGTCCGCGTCGCATCTTCACTTGCCCATTGTTCAAACGTTTTTTCGCTATCCAGCTTTGATTGTCCGTAGTTATTAAACGGAGCCGGACTGTGCGTTTCATTTGAACCGTTTTGCGGATCCGCCGGAACCAAAGGGTAAACGGCAACTGAACTGGTGAAAATGATGGTCTTGATATCATGCGCTTTTGCTGCGGCGATTACATTTTCTCCACCGCCGACATTGACGTCCGTATAGCGCGAAACTGGCGAAACATCGTCGCGATGCTCCGCAGCCAGATGATAAATTGCTTCCACGCCCTTCATGGCACCCACCATGGCGTCGCGATCAGTGACATTGGCGATTATAGAGTCATCGGGAAAGCATTCCGACTTTTTCAGATCAATTAAAACAAGCTCATGTCCGCCAGCCTTCAACAGCTTCGCAAGCTGCGTCCCGATAAATCCCGCCCCGCCTGTAATTGCTATTTTCATGACGCCGTTCTACCTTACATCCACCGTGTCTGCCAAGCCTGAAACATCAAAACGCTCCACAGCGCATCGGCGTGGTTGCCTTGCCCGTCCAGATGGGCCTGCCACGTTTTACGAATCATGGCGGCGTTAAGCAAGCCCTGATCTTTCAACGCCTGCGTATTGAGTAAATCTTCCGCCCAGTCTTTAAGCGGCCCGCGCAGCCAATCCCCGACAGGCATGTTAAAACCTTGCTTGGGTCGTTCAAACAATTTCTCCGGCACATGGCGCTTTAATATTTGCCGCAAAAGCCATTTCCCTTCTCCCCCGCGGATTTTCATGTTTTCCGGCAGGCTCCACACATATTCATAGAGGCGTTGATCCAGAAGCGGCGCGCGTGCTTCTAAACTCACCGCCATCGAGGCGCGGTCAACTTTCGTCAAAATATCATTGGGCAGGTATCCCACGCTGTCCCAAAACATCATACTTTCGGCGAAGGAAAGCTCGGCTTTCGGCAGGTCTAGATTTTTTTCAAACGCGCCGCCTCCGGCGATGGGCGCTTCCGGCCATTTGCGAAGAAGGCGCGTATAAACCTCTTCCTGCGTATCGAGTGATAAAATACTTGCCATCTTATGCAGCCGCCCGCCAAGCTGCGGGTGCTTGCGACTAAGCGCATCAAGCTGGTTCACTGGCATGCGCTGTATAACATGCGATAATCCCGAGCGCATAACGCGCGGCATCAGCCGCATCTTCCGCCAGATTTGCGGTCCCTGAATATGGCGGTTATATCCGCCGAGCATTTCATCTCCGCCGTCTCCCGACAGCGCTACGCTCACACTTTCACGCGCAAAGCGGCTGACCAGATATGTCGGGATCGCCGAGATGTCGGCAAACGGCTCGTCATATATTTCGGGCAGTTTCGGAATGACCTCCAATGCCTCGGCGGCGGTGCAAATATGTTCATGATGGTCGGTGCCAAGATGCGCGGCGACCGCCCGCGCATGCGGCGCTTCGTTATAACCCGCATCTTCAAAACCAATAGAATAGGTTTTAATGGCTTGCGAATTTATTTTTTGCATCAACGCCACAACGGCAGAGCTATCTATCCCGCCCGATAAAAACGCGCCCAAAGGAACATCGGAGACGAGACGCTCAGATACGCAAAGGCTCAGCAGCTCTTCAAATTCATCGAGAATTTCATTATCCGTTTTTGAGTTGGGCCGGGCTTTCGCCTCCTCAAGCTTGTCTGCCGCACTCCAATACGGTTTCATCTGCGCCGCAAGGTTTTCATCCGACTTTATAGACGTCAGATCCAGCGTCAACCGGTGGCCGGGCGGCAATTGCCACACGCCCTCATAAATCGAAAACGGCGCTTCGACATAACCAAGGCTAAGAAAGCCGGTCATCGCCTGCGTATTAAGCCGCGGCGCAAAATCAGGATGTGCGCGCAAAGCTTTCAGTTCCGAGCCAAACACAAGGCTCTTCCCCGCCCAGCCGATATAAAGCGGCTTTTTCCCCAAACGGTCACGAATAAAGTGCAGCGTGCCGTCTTGGCGGTCCCACAAGACAAGGGCAAACATACCGCTGATTTTTTGTAACGCGCGGTTCAACCCCCATTGCTCGATGGCCTCCAGCAGCACTTCCGTATCGCTACGCCCGCGAAAGGCCGAGCCTTTTTCCTCCAGCTCTTTTTTGATGTCCCGGTAGTTATAAATCTCGCCGTTATAGATCAGCATATAACGTCCGCTATGCGAGGCCATCGGTTGTGCACCCTCTGCGCTCAAATCAAGTATCGACAGCCGCCGATGTGCCAGAAGCAGCGCTACATCCGGGTCCTGCCACAAATCGCCACTATCGGGGCCGCGGTGAGTCAACGTTTCGGCCATGTTTTTGCCGATCACATGCAGCTCCGCCCGCGTCCTGTCTGCTTTATCTGTATAAAAACCTGTTATCCCGCACATATAAATCTATATTTCTTGTAAGCGTTAATATCTGATAAAATAGACTATAAAGCACTTTAAGGGTGAATGTTTTCATGAATATTGATCTTCTTTTTACCGCGCGGGGCGAAGCAGGCCTTATTTCCAGCGAAAATCTGGTGCAAAAGGTCGCCGGGGTGGTGTTCGATACTACGAGCGGGCTGTTGACTTTTGAATATGTCGATATGGATTTTCTTGAGCTGAATATCCCGGTGGAAGCCGAATTCAACGCCGCGCTCGATATGTGCCCGCAAATTCATATCGGTGCGATTAAAGACGGCAATATCGCCCAGGCCTATCAGGTGCCCTTTATGTTTTTGGATGATCCCTATCGCGGGGAAGCGTTTAAGGGCGTGACCCAGCCGCCCAACCCGCTCGAAGCGTTTAATTATTTTGTGAAGGCCACCGTGTTCGGCCAGCCTGTCCACCGTGAGGATTTGGGGGATGACAGCAATATGGGCTGTATCCTCGGCGATGCGGTGCCATCGGCCTTGCAATTCGCTCCGCATTTGGCCCGCCGTCACCAGATGGAAATCGCGCCCAAAGCCGCACCATCCGGTCCCGGCCCCAGCGTTCCCGGTTTGGGCGGCGGGGGAGGGGGCAGCGCCATAGGTCGCATTACCCGCGGCACCGGCAGTACGATTCCGCCGAAAAAACGCGACGACGAATAATCGGAAATTATGATTGATCTGCGCCCGGTGTGTTCGGCTGTGTTTTCGGAACGATACGCAGCCTTGGCTGCGTATCAGGATCAGGAGCATAAGGGTTACGAAAACGCCATGCACCGTGAAGGCTGTATGTAAAGTGCTGCAATTTCGGGCCTTGTTTGGGCGTGTCTTCCTCAGCGTTGAGCGGGGAAGCAGGGGGCCTACCGCGCGGCGGCTTTGTCATCACCTCCAGCATGGCTTTCGCACCCTCTTGGGAGACACCTTGAAAAAGCGCGTTAAGCTTTCGAATATGCAACTGCGGAACGATATTAATAACGGTCATAAGCCCACCTTTTTAAATTTATGTAAAAATACAAAAATCAAACGCGGTTGTCAATTTTTTTGCCCACCAAAAAAATATTACATAACAATGAGTTAAAGAAATACACCCCATAAAATTTGCAGACCATCTTCCATTTTGATATATTTATGAAAATAAAAATAAGGTGTGAATGAGTATGGCGAATAATAGCACGTCCAATAATGCAATCTCCCTCGTGTCAAAATACGAAGACGTTGTGATCGCCCGGACACAAAGCCTCAAAATGCGCTTTGATTCTCAGGCGCTTAATGCCGCGAATAACAGTCTTTTAAGCCGTGCATGGATGAACAGATGCGATTCCGATAGCCACCAGATGAGCGCTGCGGCAAACACCGCCGAAACCGATCAGGAATGGGCCGGGCGTTTAACCGGCAGCGAAATCGCAACCCGCAAAGGCGATGAGCATTTCCAGCGATGGCAGGTTTCAACGCACGATCATGTCGAAAACACCGCGAAGTCCGGCGCGGCGGAAGAGCGCTCAAAAACCACGCTGGCAAAGCTCGAGGAAATCAGAAGCTATGCCTTTGGGTTAACCGCCGCCAACGAGGAAAATTTTTCCGCCCCCCGTGCGGGTCTGAACAATGAACCAAAGCACAAACCGCAGCCGCAGGTTTCCGCCCCTGTTCTCGGCCTCGCCGCTTAAATCATTTTTGCTGCCGCCGGATCTTCCGCCATTTTGCGACATTGGCGTTATGCTCGCTAAGCGTTCTGGCAAAGGCATGCCCGCCCGACCCGTCGGCAACAAAGTAAATGTAATCATGCTCTTCCGGGTTTAAAACCGCTTCAATCGAATCCTGCCCGGGATTGGCGATCGGTCCGGGCGGCAGGCCGGGGTACTTATAAGTATTGTACGGGCTGTCGATCTCCAGATCTTTTTTTAGCAAACGCCGCCCCAGCGGCCCTTTCCCGTCACTTTTATGCTGGCCTTTGGTCACCGCGTAAATCACCGTTGGATCGGTTTGCAAGGGAATTCCGCGTTTCAACCGATTAAGAAAAACTCCCGCGACGCGCTGGCGCTCATGGGCCACAGCGGTTTCCTTTTCAACAATGGAAGCCAGCGTTAAAACATCACGGATCGTTTGAAGTGGTTTGGGGGCAGGCGCACAGTCTTCATCCATCACATCTTTCACGCGCGTCTCTTCGGCAAGATCAAGTATTTTTAAGCAGGCTCCCGTGATGGTGTTGAGCATTGCGCGGTCAAGACGTTTAACGATTTGTTCACGCGCTTCGTTCAACTGATAATCGTAAGTATTGGGAAGCAGCGAACCTTCAGCCGGAATGTCGTCAATCTCGCCCGACACCCCTTCAACGCTTTGCAAAAGCCGGACAATCTCAAAACTGGTCAGTCCCTCGCGGATGGTAAAACGCCGCGCCACGGTTTTGCCGTCGCGCAAAACCGCCATGATATCGCGCGCGCTCATGCCCGGCTGTAATTCGTACTCTCCGGCTTTAAGGCCGCTCTGCGCCCCCAAAGCCCGTGTCCCAAAAATAAAAATAGCCGGATTTTCGATTGCACCTTCAGTCTTCAACGTCGAAGCAATGCCGCGCAAACCGCTGCCGCGTTCAATCGTAACCAGCGTGGTATCCTGCAAAGGCCCCTCGGCGGTAAACTCCCCCGCAGCCCACCAGAACCCGGCAGCAAGAAGAACCACAAGAGTCGTAAACCCGTAAACGAAAAAACCAAGCACGAACTTCAGCCCGGTTCGGGCTTGCCGATCACTCATCACACGGCTTTCAAGATAAGGGAGGCATTGGTTCCGCCAAAGCCGAAGCTGTTTGAAAGCACCGTTTTGACGCTCTTTTCCTTCGCTTCCTTGGGAACAAGATCCATACCGGTGCAATTCTCCGACGGGTTTTCAAGGTTAAGCGTCGGCGGCAAAACCCCCGTTTCAATCGCCTTGAGCGAATAAATCGCCTCGACTGCTCCGGCAGCACCGAGTAAATGCCCGATCGCCGATTTGGTCGAAGACATCGAAACGCTCTCCAGAGCATTCGCAAACAAACGCTTGACCGCGCCGAATTCAATGCCGTCGCCCACCGGCGTCGATGTGCCGTGCGCGTTGATGTAATCAATATCCTCCGGATTCACCTGCGCGCGTTTCAGCGCTGCTTCCATTGCGCGGTATCCGCCATTGCCGTCTTCCGCCGGGGAAGTAATGTGATGCGCATCGCCTGACAGTCCGTAGCCGATCACCTCGCCGTAGATTTTCGCCCCGCGCTTTTTCGCATGCTCATATTCTTCCAGAACGACAACGCCCGCGCCTTCGCCGATCACAAACCCGTCCCGTCCCTGATCCCACGGGCGGGATGCTTCGGTCGGACGGTCGTTATATCCGGTTGAAAGCGCCCGCGCAGCGGCAAACCCCGCCACGCCAAGGCGGCATACCGCCCCTTCCGCGCCGCCTGCAACCATCACATCGGCATCATCCAAAGCAATGAGGCGCGCCGCATCGCCAATCGCGTGCGTTCCGGTCGCGCACGCGGTCACCACGGAATGATTCGGTCCGCGAAATCCGTATTTAATCGACACATGCCCGGATGTCAGGTTAATCAGCGCCGCAGGCACAAAGAACGGCGAAATTCGACGCGGCCCGCGCTCATTCATCAGCGTCGAGGTTTTGTAAATTTCATCCAGCCCGCCAATCCCCGAACCGATCAACACGCCTGTGCGGTTTTGCGATTCTTCATCACCCGGCGTCCAGCCCGAATCTTCAATCGCTTCTTGTGCCGCAGCCATACCGTAGACGATAAACTCGTCAACCTTGCGCTGTTCTTTGGGTTCCATAAATGTATCAGGGTTATACGCCCCCGGGCCGTCCCCGCGCGGAATAATCCCGGCGATCCGTGAGGTGATATCCGAAACGTCAAAACGCTCGATCCTGCGAATGCCGCTCTTGCCGTTTGTGAGGTCACGCCAGTTATGCTCAACGCCAACGCCCAGCGGCGACACCATGCCCATACCTGTAACAACAACACGTCTCATACTTTTACCCCTTCAAATGTAAAGACAGCCGCTCACAAAGGCGGCTGAAATTATAAAGTAACCTTGAAAAACCGGTTTCAAGCGTGTGAAAACCGCTTTATTCAGCAGCGTTTTCCTTGATGAAGTTGACAGCATCACCGACAGTCTGAATTTTTTCAGCGGCATCATCGGGAATTTCAACACTGAATTCCTCTTCAAAAGCCATAACCAGCTCAACCGTATCAAGCGAGTCAGCGCCCAGATCATCAATAAAACTCGCGCCTTCAACAACTTTGTCAGCGTCAACACCCAGGTGCTCGACTACAATTTTCTTCACGCGATCAGCAATGTCACTCATCGTAATTCCTTATCTTTTTGCTCTGTTTAAATTTAATTGTTCTTACCAGCCCCGAACTTTACCAGCCCGTCCCCTGATTGCAAGACATTTTGTTTGATTATCATAAGCGCATGAATTTCCAAACGATTTTCAGGTTTTAAGGTGCGCCTCAATGTGGATAAGCGTATCAATAATCGCATCCGCCCCCGCATTTTTAAGCATTTCGGCATGGTTTTCCTTATCATGCGCTGTGCCGGTAAAGCCAAGTACGTGAATGCCCGCCGCCCGCGCCGCCGCCACGCCGGCCACGCTATCCTCAATCACAAGCGCGTTGGCGGGTTCCACCTGCATTTTCTCGCAGGCAAACAGGAAGAGATCTGGCGCAGGCTTCGGGCGCTCGACCTGATTTTTCGTGAAAATTTGTGCTGCATGGAAATGGGGTAAAAGCCCTGTGATCCCAAGACCTTTAAAAACATTGGCACGTTCGCCATTTGATGCCACGCAGGTCAGAAAGCTTCTCCTCAGATTGCTCAGAGCTTTATCCGCATCTTGTACTGCTTTTAAGCCATGCCCCATCCGTTCATCCGCAAGTTTGACGAACCGCTCGACAATATCCTCCGGCATTTTTTCACCGTGCCGCTCTTCAAGAATGGTGAGGATGCTCTCCCATCCTGCGCCTAGGAATAAATCCATACAAAGCTCTGGTGTGTATTCGTCGTAGCCGGTTTAATTAAGAAGGTCGGATATAATGGAATTGTAAAAAGACTCACTGTCCACCAGCGTTCCGTCGCAATCAAAGATGATGAGTGAATGAGCCATAGGGTTTTACTTTCAAGAGCAAAGAGCATTTTGATGTGGCAAGGAAAATGAAGCAAAGCGTAGTAATAAAACTACGTGAGCCGAAATTTGACACCGCCACAGCGGAAGGATCAAAGCTCTAAATCATAGCCATGCCGCCGTTTACGTGCAGGGTTTGGCCCGTCACATAGCCCGCTTCATCGGAAGCCAGATAGGCCGCTGCCGCTGCGATGTCTTCGGATGCGCCCATTTTCCCTGCCGGAATGGTCGCGTTGATTTTCTCTTTTTGCTCGTCATTCAGCGCGTCCGTCATCGCCGTGGCGATAAAGCCCGGCGCGATGCAGTTCACGGTAATGCCGCGTGAGGCAATCTCCGCTGCCATCGCTTTGCTCCAGCCGATCATCCCGGCTTTTGAAGCAACATAATTACACTGCCCCGGATTCCCGGTCACGCCGACAACCGAAGCGATATTGATAATACGGCCATGGCGGCGTTTCATCATCCCGCGCTGCACCGCTTTGGCGAGCTTAAAGGTGGCGGTCATATTCACATCAATAACGCTTTGCCAGTCTTCATCGCTCATCCGCATCGAAAGCCCGTCGCGCGTCAGGCCCGCATTATTCACCAAAATATCAATCTGTCCCAGCGCTTCATCGGCGGCCTTAACCAGATCGGCAACCGCATTTTCAGCGGAAAGATCAGCCGGAAGAACGCAAACACGCTCACCCAGTTCAGCGGCCAAAGCCTGAAGCTTCTCTTCATTCCGCCCGGAAATGCCAACATGCGCGCCCGCGCCATGTAATGCTTTCGCAATCGCGCCGCCGATGCCGCCTGTTGCGCCTGTAACCAAAGCTGTTTTTCCTGTGAGATCGAACATAATGATTTAACCTTTCAGTTTTGAGATGAGCGTTTCTATCTCTTCCGGTGTACCTGCATTTGCGCATTCTATATCACGATCAATCCGCCGGACCAACCCGCAAAGCACTTTCCCCGCGCCAAGTTCAACCATCTCGCTAACGCCCTGATTTTTCATCCAAAGTACGCTCTCGCGCCAGCGCACCATGCCCGTGACCTGATCCACCAGAAGTTTGCGAATTTCATCCGGATCTTGCGCAGCCCGGGCGGTCACATTCGCCACAACCGGTACAACGGGCGATTTGATAGCGGTCGCCGCCAGCGCTTCTTCCATCGCCTCAGCCGCAGGCCCCATCAACGCGCAATGAAACGGCGCGCTGACCGGCAGAACCACCGCGCGTTTTGCCCCGCGTTGCGCGGCAATTTCAACCGCCCGCGCCACCGCTTCTTTATGGCCGCTGACCACGACTTGCCCAACGGAGTTATCATTCGCTGCCGTACAAATCTCATCACCCGCAGCATCAGCGGCAATGCGCTGCACATCTTCAAAGGAAGGGCCGAGAATAGCGGCCATCGAGCCGATTCCAACCGGTACTGCCTTTTGCATCGCTTGCCCGCGCAGCTTCAAAAGCCGCGCCGCATCGGCAATCGTAAAGCTACCCGCCGCCGTCAGCGCCGCATATTCACCTAAAGAATGCCCGGCTACAAACTGCGCGGCCTTCGCCAGATCAATCCCGCCCTGTTTTTGCAGAACGCGCATCACCGCCATCGACACGGCCATAAGCGCAGGCTGCGTATTTTCGGTCAGGTTGAGGTCCTCTTCCGGGCCTTCAAACATCAGCTTCGATAAATTCTGCCCGAGTGATTCGTCGATTTCCTGAAAAACCTCACGCGCCTCGGCAAAGGTTGCATACAAATCCTGCCCCATACCCACGACCTGCGAACCTTGCCCCGGGAAGATGAATGAACGTGCCATATAATACTCCAACATGTTGTTTTGCCGCCCATATTAGCGACATAAAATTTTAATTGAAAAGATAAAAGTGCAATTTTATATCGCTTCGTACAACGAAACCTTTTCAAAAAGTTTGCTTTTTTGACCCGGATATGCGAGCTTATGGAAGCCTGATCCGGAAAACTTGAGTCTTTTCGTAAAGCGCTGAAAAGCATTTTTCAACCCGGAAATATCCGATTTTTCGACGGGCCCTCTATTTGTAGAGTAAAACTTTTTTGGAACAAAGAGCAAAGAGTGAGGAAGAAAAAACATGGCACAGAACATCCACCGCCATATTAAAGACCTGCTCAAGGAAACAAACGATGCTTTCGAAAGCTGCGTAGGAGGCGTAAATACCGACTATGCCGCATTTGTTTCAATGCGCCTTTCCGAATTTAAAAACCTGCTTCACGACCCCGAGCTCACAGACAGGGAACTGCGCAGGATAATCCGCAAAGGCCAGCAGGAAAGCCGCGCAAAAAACCCTGAAGGGTGCTGGGCGTCTTTTATTGCCGGTCATATGGCAAAAAAGGCCAACCAGAACTTCGAAGAAACAGCGCTTTAAAAGCCTCGATAAAGGCTTGCAAAGAAAAGTCTTGATTTTATGATGTCTGCGGGCTTATAGTCCGCCTCAATTCATAACCTCGCCGGTTGAATGGTTTAACCGGCTTTTTTATGCCTTTATTCATAAAAGCATAAAGTAACCCGAGAGGAGCATATTGATGCCTATCTACGAAACCGTGTTCATGTCACGACAAGACCTGAGCGAAGGCCAGGTCAAGGAGTTGACGGACAAATACGCCAAGGTCATTACAGACCAGGGCGGTAAAACCCTTAAAACCGAACAATGGGGCCTGCGTACGCTGGCCTACAAAATCAACAAGGCCCGCAAGGCACACTACACGTTGATTGAATTTGAAGCGCCCGGCGCAGCCGTGATTGAGCTGGAACGCCTGATGCGTATTGACGAAGATGTCATGCGTTCCCTCTCTATCCGTCTCGACGCCGCGACCGAAGGTCCGTCCGTCATGATGGATAAAGGCCGTGGCCGCGACAACGATGATGATAACAAAGCAGGAAAGAAGGAGGCCGCATAATGTCAGCAGCAGATGTCCCAACAGTAAAGCGTCCGTTTTTCCGCCGCAAGAAGTCCTGTCCGTTCACAGGGCCGAAAGCCCCGGATATTGACTGGAAAGATGTAAGAACGCTCAACCGTTATATTTCCGAGCGCGGGAAAATTATCCCGAGCCGCATAACGGCTGTATCGCAAAAGAAACAGCGTGAACTGGCCAAGGCCATAAAACGTGCGCGTTTCATGGGTCTGATGCCGTATTTGCAGACAGAGTCCGAGCCGCGCCATCAATCGCGTCCGCCGCGCAGCTAAAGGGAGTATGAAGACATGGCTACACAAGTAATTTTGCTCGAACGTGTTGAGAAACTCGGCGATATGGGCGACACCGTTTCCGTAAAGCCCGGCTTTGCGCGGAACTATCTGTTGCCGCAGAAAAAAGCCCTGCGTGCCAGCAAGGAAAATATCGCCTATTTCGAAGCGCAGAAAAAACATTTGCAGGCTGAGAACGATAAGCAAAAAGCGCAGGCTGAAAAGCTGGCGAAGAAAATTGAAGGCACGAAAGTCGCCCTCATCCGTCAGGCTTCTGAAAGCGGACAGCTTTTTGGTTCCGTGACCGCACGCGATATTGCCGAAGGCTTGAACGAAGCTACAGGCGAAAAAATCGACCGCAGCGCGGTAAAGCTCAACCGGAACTATAAGTTGATCGGCTTGTTCCCGATTGATGTAACGCTGCATCCGGAAGTCAAAGCCGAAATCATCATCAACATCGCCCGCTCCGCCGAAGAAGCGCAAACGCAGGCTAAAACGGGTAAAGCACTGGTCGCCGATGACGCGGCGCAGGAAGAAGAAGCCGAAGCCGCTGTGACCAGTGATGATGACGCTCTGGCGGAAGTTCTGGAAGAGGGCGCTTTGGAAGCTGAAAAAACCCGCAAGGTTGAAGCCGAAGAAAAAGCTGCCGAAGACGCAAAAAAGGCCGAAGAAAAAGCCGTGAAAAAGGCTGAAAAAGAAGCCGCAAAAGCCGCAGCAGAGGAGGTCGAAGCCGCCGCCGCTGAGGGTGAGGAAAGCGAGCAGCCCGAAGCGGAAGAAGAAAAAGCTGAATAAGACAGCATTGCCTTATATTGTTAAAAAGCCTGTTTCCGAATGGATGCAGGCTTTTTTGTATTTCACAAAAATATTCATGCTCTTATACTTTTTGTATGAAGATTCAGTCGACAAATATCCCGGAAATCGAACAAAAACTCCGCGCGCCGCCGCCCGCACCTGTCCTCAAGCCGGTTTCTGGAGATATGCAGCCACAGCCGCAAGAAGAGATCGACACGCTCACCGGCGCTGAAAACGAAGCGTTAAAAAAAAGCCTCGCACTGAGTTTTCTGGTTTATGATCCCGAACAATATGTGCGCGAAACCCTAACCGCGCAGGGTTATACGCATGTGGAGTTTTTCTCAAAATTCTATACGGGCGCGCAGGGCGTATGCGCCGTGAAAAACGGTGTGGCCTATATTGTGTTTCGCGGCAGTGTCAGTATTCTCGATTGGCTTATGGATTTCGCTTTTCTGCCGTTTTATTGGCCCCTGCGCCATTTTGGCTTTGAAACAACGTGGCGGAGCTTGCGCAAAAACATTCGTAGCTGGCTGACGCAAGCAGAGTTCGATTCTGTTGTCATTGCCGGACATTCTTTGGGTGGCGCGATGGCGCATCTGGCGGCTTTCAATCTGGCCGCAGATTATAATATTACCAACGTGTTTACATTTGGCGCGCCCAAGGGGGCGTTTTTGGGCACGGCAAAGCGCATTAATGAAACTGCTATTCAAGGTGATCCGGCGCGTAAGCTGGGCGATGTCATATATTGCACAGTGAACCAGCGTGATATTGTGGCCAAAATGCCGCTGCGTTTATTGGGTTTTCGCGATATCGGACATCTGATTTATATCAATCATACCGATCAGGTTTTTATCAACAAACAAGCCCAAGATCGACGTAGCCATGATTCAATCGCAGATGTGAGTTTCGTAAGCGATATGTTGGGCGCGGAAAAGGATGAGAATTATTTAACCGCCGAGTCAGGTCTGTTCGATTACATCAAATACGGCACAAACCAGTTAATCTGGGGGATGAAAAAAACCATGCCGGGAACAGAAATTATTCCGATCACCATATCTCTTTATTTCCTGATCGGGTTCTATTTCACAAAATCAACACTCAATCACATGACCGAGCAATATCTGGGTGTGTTTTTCGAAAACAAGGCCGATATAGATTTTGAACGAAAGAAACCGGGAAAAATTGCCAGAATACTTGGTGTGATCAAAAAAACAGTGATTGTCGTTATACTTGGCGGTTTATTCCTGTGGGGCTTATGGGAGATCAGCGTTTTTCTCTTCGATTTCTACGTGAAGTATGAAGAGCACAAGAAAACGCTTCAGACTTGATAATATTTTCAAAGATGCAAGCCAATTCATCCCCGCTATTCACAAGGGTATGCTCATATGAAGGTAGGTTTATTCGCCGCGCCTGCTTATACTGCCTCCATGGCTCACGATCTCGCATTCAAACCCCCTGAGGAAGGCTTAAAACCTGTCGGCGCAGCAGAAGCGCTCAACTATAGAATCCTGCCGCATAATATTGATGCGGAGCAGGGGCTTCTCGGTGCGCTTTTGGTTGATAACCGCGCCGTCGAAAAAATTGGTGATTTCCTGAAATCCGATCATTTTTTCATGCCCGCTCACCAGCGCATTTTTGAAACCATCCTCACAATAATAGAGCGCGGGCAAAACGCCTCGCCGGTGACGCTGAAAAACTACTTCGAACAAGACGAAGACCTGAAGGATGTCGGCGGGGCCGGGTATCTGGCCGATCTTGCCGCCAGTGTCATCAGCGTTGTTAATGTCACCGATTACGCCCGGACGGTTTATGAGCTGTATCTGCGCCGCCAGCTTATTACGCTGGGTGAGGATGTGGTGAACGAATCTTTTAACCACTCGCTGGACAATGACGCTCTGCGCACGATTGAACAGGCCGAAGCGCGTCTTTTCGATCTGGCCGAAACCGGCGATGTCAAAGGCGGCTTTGTGACCTTGCGCGATTCGGTCATGATCGCTATTGAACATGCGGAAAAAGCCTACCAGTCCGACGGCCACGTCACGGGCATAACCTCCGGCCTGATGGATGTTGATAAAAAACTCGGCGGATTTCAAAACTCCGATCTCCTTATTCTCGCCGGGCGGCCATCCATGGGCAAAACCGCGCTGGCTGTGAACTGGGCGTTTAACGCCGCTAAAGCCTATGCCGAAAGCGGCGGCCAGCAGGGCGGGCGCGTGGCCTTTTTCTCTCTCGAAATGGCCGCCGAGCAGCTCGCCGGACGGATTTTATCCGAACAATCCGGCATCTCCGGTGATGCTATCCGTAAAGGCAATATCAAGCAGGAAGATTTCCGCGCTTTTGTCGAAGCCTCGCAAAAAATGTCGCAGGTCCCGCTGTATATCGACGATACCCCCGCGCTGTCCATCGGCGCGGTGCGCACCCGCGCGCGCCGTCTCAAGCGCCAGCACGGCCTCGATATGCTGGTGATCGACTATCTCCAGCTTTTGCGCGGCAATGGCTCCAAGCGCGGGCAGGAAAACCGCGTACAGGAAGTCTCCGAAATCACGCAAGGGCTTAAGGCGATCGCCAAGGAACTCAACATCCCGGTCATCGCCCTGTCCCAGCTCTCCCGCCAGGTTGAGCAGCGCGAGGATAAACGCCCGCAACTTGCCGACCTGCGCGAATCCGGCTCTATCGAGCAAGACGCCGATGTCGTCATGTTCGTCTATCGCGAGGAGTATTACCTCTCCCGCACCGAGCCCGAGCCCGGCACGGAAAAACATATGAAATGGCAGGAATCCTGCGCCCGCGCCCATAATATCGGCGAATGTATCGTCGCCAAGCAAAGGCACGGCCCCATCGGCACGGTGAAAATGTTCTTTGATCCCAATATTACAAGATTTTCAGATCTCGATCCCAACCATATGGGCTATTCCGGCGGTTTTGGAGATGACGGTTAAGGACACTCTATGGGCACCTTAACGATAAGTTGCGCGGCCATTGCCCGAAATTATAAACAAATTCAGGATATGGCCGGCGCGGATTGCGCTGCCGCCGCAGTTGTAAAAGCCAACGCCTATGGTTTGGGCGTTGCCCCCGTAGCCACAGCTTTGCAAAAAGCCGGGGCTGATAGATTTTTCATCGCCACACTTGCCGAGGCGCTGGAGCTGCGCACTATTGTAGGCGCAAAGCCCGATATCTATATGCTGCACGGTTTTGAGGAGGCTGGCTGTGATCTTTATAAGGCAGAAGCCATAACGCCCGTTCTGAATTCTGTTCACGAAATAGAATCCTATGCTGCTTTTGCCGCACGCGGGGAAAGCCTGCTTCCCGCCATCATCCATATAGATACCGGCATGAACCGTCTGGGCCTGAAACAGCAGGATTTGGAAAAAGCCGCCTCAAAGCTTGGCGGTATAGATCTGCGCTATGTGATGAGCCATTTCGCCTGCGCGGATGAAAAAAACCATCCCATGAACGATGTCCAGTATAAGGCTTTTAAAACCGCCGCCGAAATGTTTCCCGGCGCAAGAAAAACGCTCGCGAACTCCGCCGGTATTTTTCGCTCCCCGGATTATCATTTCGATATGATCCGTCCCGGAATGTCACTTTATGGTTTAAATCCAAAGCCGGAGGCTGAAAACCCTATGGACCCGGTAATAGAGCTGGCCGTTGAAGTTTTACAAGTTAAGGATGCGGCAGGCGGGGAAGTCTGCGGATATAACGCAACGCATCGTTTTGAAAAAGAGCAAAGGCTGGCCATCGTCTCGATGGGGTATGCGGATGGTTTTCCGCGCAGCCTGTCAAACACCGGAGCGCTATATTGGAAAGGGCATAAATGTCCGCTGCGCGGGCGTGTCTCTATGGACCTTACAACTGTGGACTTATCAGCAGTGCCGGAAAACGATCTCCCCGGTTCTGGTGATATGCTGGAAGTCATCGGCCCCAGCCAAAGCGCCGATGATCTCGCCGCTGCCGCCGGAACGATCGGCTATGAAATCCTCACGTCCCTCAGCCGCCGCTACCAACGCATTTACAAAAATTAGGGCCGGCGCCTAAACCATCCGCATATCCGGCGGCAAATCCGCATCGCTCAGCGGCGCATAGCGCTCATAGACGGCTGGCGGCAACCTGAAATCCCACCATTCCTGGGGAAGCGGCAAAAGCTCTGCGCTGCTCTTGCCGGCGGCCTCTGCCATGGCGCTATGAAGAATGCGCCGGTTTTCCCGCGCCGCATCGCTGATATCTGGTGCATCCCGGTGAGCCTGCGGGCTCAGGTCGTCAAACGGCGTGCCCATATCAAGCAGCTCTCCGTCCAAAGTCTCAAGGCTGCAATCAATCGCCATTCCCCGCGGATGCGCCCCCGCGCCGGGCGGCGAAAGCAGCCGCGGTTCTTCCAGCCAGTGCGGATTGCTCCGTACCGCCCGCGTTTTCAGCATAAGCGCCTGCGCATCTGTTGTACGCAAACCGTCATACAGCACAAGCCGCAAGCTCTGTTCCCGCAGGGAGCGCACCGCGCCTTCGATAATAACGGCGAGCGCTTTATGCACCCATAACCGCGCGTCTTCGCGGTATATCCGCTCGCCAAACAACAGGTTATCGCTACGCGCATAAGCCAGTTCAATCCGCGCCAATCCCTCTTCATGCAAAGAATGCATATTCACTAAATCTGCCGGATTGATTTTTTCCATCTGGACGCGCCTGCACCTTTGTTTTATTGAATGTATATGGATACGCGAAGTCTGAATATTTTCCAACCCGTCGGCTACACGCTTTTGAGCTTTTTTCAAAAAGCCGGGAATCTTTTCATCTTTATTGGCCGCAGCATATATCACAGTTTCGCCCCACCGTTTTTTCCCGCGCAGCTTTGGCGCCAGCTTGTCGATATAGGTTATTATTCCCTGCCCGTAGTGGGGATGACCGCGCTGTTCACCGGTATGGTGCTGGCTCTGCAAAGCTACACCGGCTTTACCCGTTTTAATGCCGAAAGCGCGATCGCCGGGGTTGTTGTTCTTTCCGTTACCCGCGAACTCGCCCCTGTATTGGCCGGTCTTATGGTCGCCGGGCGTGTAGGCGCGGCCATTGCCGCCGAAATCGGAACCATGCGCGTGACCGAACAAATCGACGCGCTCAGCACGCTTTCGGTCAATCCCTTCAAATATCTTATCGCCCCGCGCCTTATAGCCGCCACGCTGACCCTGCCGGTGCTGGTGCTGATCGGCGATATTATCGGCGTTTATGGCGGTTATGTGGTTTCCATCCATAATCTGGGTTTCTCGCCGGGCGGATATCTCTCCCAGACATGGGATGTCGTCGAAAATATGGATGTGATCTCCGGCCTGATAAAAGCCGGGGTTTTCGGCTTTATCGTGGCCATGATGGGCTGTTACCACGGATTTAACTCCGGACGCGGCGCGCAAGGGGTCGGCGCGGCCACCACCAACGCGGTCGTATCCTCTTCCATCCTGATTCTCATCTTTAACTATCTCCTGACGCAGGTGTTTTTCTCATGAGCACACCCAAGATCGAACTCTCCGGCGTAAAGAAATCTTTCGGCAACAACCATGTTCTGAGCGGCGTCGATCTTGTTGTGCCCGAAGGCAAGTCTATGGTGATTATCGGCGGTTCCGGCACCGGAAAATCGGTGATGCTCAAATGCATTCTCGGTTTGCTGGAGCCCGATGCAGGCTCCATCAAAATTGACGGGCAGGAAATCGTCGGCCTCTCGCCCAAAGATCGTGACGCCCTGATGCGCAAATTCGGCATGTTGTTTCAGGGCGGCGCTTTGTTTGACTCCTTGAAAATATGGGAAAATGTCGCCTTCGGCTTGATTCAGGGCCGCGGTATGGACCGCGCCGAAGCGCGCGCAATTGCGATCAAAAAAATTACAGCCGTCGGCCTACGCGAAGAAGTCGCCAATCTTTACCCCGCCGAGCTGTCCGGCGGCATGCAAAAGCGTGTCGGCCTCGCCCGCGCCGTGGCCGCCAGCCCCGAAATCATCTTTTTCGATGAACCCACAACCGGCCTTGACCCCATCATGGCCGATGTGATTAACAGGCTCATTGTTGAACAGGTCCGGGAAATCGGCGCGACCGGCTTGTCCATTACCCACGACATGGGCTCTGTACGCACAATTGCCGATTATGTATCCATGATCCATGAGGGCAAAATTATCTGGACCGGGCCGGTCGATGAACTGGACAGCTCAGGCAACGAATATGTTGAACAATTTATCCATGGCCGCGCCGAAGGGCCTATTACGCGCCGCGTTGCCTAGATGGGCCGGTAAATGATGTTATCTGTGGTTTTAAATTGATATGAAATATCTCTGGTACGGTTTTCTCGGTTTATTCTCCCTCGGTTTTCTCGGGCTGCTCGCTTGCGTTGCGGTCCTCATCTATACCGTCAATTACTACGGCGCGGACCTGCCCGATTATAAACAGCTCAAAACCTATCAGCCCCCGATCGTCACGCGCTTGTATGCTGGTGACGGACGCCTGATGGCCGAATTCGCCGCCGAAAAACGCATCTTTATGCCAATCGAAAAAATGCCGGAAATGCTCAAAAACGCTTTCATCGCCGCAGAGGATAAAAATTTCTACACGCATCAGGGCGTCGATCTCACGGCCATTATGCGCGCCGCCTATGTCTATGCGCAGCATTTAGCAGGAAAAGACGTGAACGTCATCGGCGGCTCCACCATCACGCAGCAGGTCGTAAAAAACTTCCTGCTTACGAACGAACGGAAATTCGAACGGAAAATCAGGGAGGCCATTCTCGCCGGGCGTATCGAACGGGCCATGACAAAGGACCAGATTCTTGAGCTTTACCTCAACGAAATCTTCCTCGGATACCGCGCCTACGGCGTCGCCGCCGCCGCATTACAATATTTCAACAAATCGCTCGATGAACTCTCAATCGCCGAAATGGCCTATCTTGCCGGGTTGCCAAAAGCCCCGAACAATTACCACCCCGTACGTTACCACGATCGCGCGCTCAAACAGCGCAACGAAGTGATCCGCCGCATGGAAAATAACGGCTTTATCACCAAAAGCCAGGCGGATCTGGCCCGCCTCGCCCCTTTGGAGGTGATAGAGCGCGATGAAGACCGCCGCGTTGACGCCCCGTATTTCGCCGAAGAAGTGCGCCGCCAGCTTAGCAAGCGTTATGGCGAGGAAAGCCTCTATGAGGGAGGTCTGGCGGTAAGGACAAGCGTGAATCCGAAGCTTCAGTCTATCGCCCGGGAAGCGTTGCATGAAGGTCTTACAGCCTATGACCGCCGCCACGGCTATCGCGGCCCGCTCAAAACATTCACATCGACGGCGGAATGGAAAACCGCACTGGAAACATTTGAAAAACCCGCAGGTATTCTTGACGACTGGCGCATTGCCATGGTCCTTGATGCGGGCAGCGCCCGCGCCGAAATCGGTCTTGAAAACGGTGAAAAGGGCTATATTCCGCTTGAGGGCCTGAAATGGGCACGCAAATCCTTAAACGAAGGTTATGCTTTGGGCCCGGAAATTACAGCCGCCTCTTCTGTTGTGTCGAAAGGCGATATCGTTGCCGTGTCGCTGGCGCAGGGGCAAAAGAATAATTACAAGCTTGAGCAAATCCCCGAGGTGCAGGGCGCGCTTATCGCCATGGACCCCCATACGGGCCGCATTCTGGCTATGCAGGGCGGGTGGAGCTACAGCTATGGCGCGTCCGAATTCAACCGCGCAACGCAGGCCCGGCGTCAGCCCGGCTCGGCCTTTAAGCCCTTCGTCTACCTTGCCGCGCTTGAAAACGGCTTCACCCCCGCCACGCTGGTTCTTGATGCGCCGTTTGTGATAGAGGATCGCCCCGGTAATTTCTGGTCCCCCACAAACTATTCCAACGAATATTACGGCCCCACGCCCATCCGCATCGGCGTAGAAAAATCCCGAAACCTGATGACCGTGCGCCTCGCCGATTATCTGGGCATGGATAAAATCGCGAAAATCGCAAAAGATTTCGGTATAGACGACAATATGCCGCCGCTGCTCGCCAACTCGTTGGGCGCGGGAGAAACCACACTTTTGAAAATGGTCAGTGCCTATGGCGAAATCGTCAATGGCGGCAAAAAAATCACCCCTTCTTTTATCGACCGCATACAAGACCGCCGTGGCGAGACAATCTTCCGCCATGACGAACGCGAGTGCCGCAATTGCGGATCGCTGATCCGCTGGGAAGGTCAGGAAGCGCCCAACCCCCCTGATATCCGCGAGCAACTTGTTGATGAACGCTACGCCTACCAGATGGTGTCGATCATGGAAGGGGTTGTCCAGCGCGGTACGGGCGTACGGCTCAAGGAACTTGACCGCCCTCTGGCCGGGAAAACCGGCACAACCAACGAATCCAAGGATACCTGGTTTATCGGCTTTTCCCCTGATTTAGTAGTCGGCGTGTATATCGGTTTTGACGAGCCGCGTTCGCTTGGCAAACGTGAAACCGGCTCCTCGGTTGCACTGCCCGCATTTAAAACCTTTATGAAAGCGGCGCTGAAAGACGAACCTATCCTCCCTTTCCGCATGCCCAACGGCATCCGCAATGTGCAGATCAACGCCGCCACAGGCGCGCGCGCGCAGATCGGCGATGAAAAGGTAATCTGGGAAGCTTTCGTCGTCGGCACCGAGCCGACCGAAGACATGTACATCCTCGACGGCACGGGCATTAACCTCGTCACCGACAGCGCCGCTTACTACGAATATACGGACCCCGATTACAATTACGGACAAGAACCTTTCCCGCGCGGGAGTGCGCTCGACAGTATTTACGATTCAATGGGCTTGTCCCGTCCGCCGCAGCCGCGTCCGGAAGATCAGAATAATGAGGGTGAACCTTATAATCCGCCGCAGCCCGAAACCAATATCGGCGGCACCGGCGGCCTGTACTGATCCGCTACTGATTCCGCGCGCCCTGTTACTGAGGACTGGCCGCAGCAACCTGCGGGCCCGTATTTCCGGAGACATGGACGCCCGATTCTCCGCGCGCCGTAAACCACGGCAGGACGCTTTCCCTAAAGAATGTGCGCAAAGACTGCGGCACAAGATTTCCCCCGGCGCCCAGCTCTGTAACCTGCCCGTCTTTCTCCTTTAAAAACACAACATCGCCGGGGCTGATCGTCCGGTCCGGTGCATCGCATTCTATATAATCGCCCGCCTTTTCCGCAACGACCTGACAGCTATGAGCCGCGCCGGAAAAAGCCTGCGACCCTTGCGCAGGCAAAACGGTTTCAGCTTTGGCAGCTTCATCTGCCCAGCGCTTGGCCCAGTCGCGTGCCGCCGGATGCTCAATCGCCTGCATCTGCGCTATCGCCGCCGATCTATCCGCTGCCAGCCCGGCTTCATCCAGACCGTTATAAAGGTAGTAAGCGATCCAGACCGCATGAAGGCTATGAGGGTCCTGCGCGGCGGCATCCTGCAACAGCTCCAGCCCCAGCTTCGGATCAACGAAAGAAGATGTAAGATGAAGCCCAAGATCCCCCAGCGCCTTGGCATCTCCGCTCAGCGCGGCAATATAATAATCCTGCCCGCGTGCGCTTAAAAGCGTTTCATCCAGCATTCTGAGCTTTGCCATGCTTGATGCGGAAAGATCCGCCGCCTCCGCGCTCTCAACAGCCGCCCCGGCCACCGCAAGATCAGGCTTCGGCGCGGGAAAAGGCACCAAACTTACAGCCTCAGCCTTATGGGCGCTGGCCGTGCCATCCACATCCACGCCAAGAGTCTGAAGCTGGCTCAAAAACGTCCCGGCCATCGGATTGCCCATATCTTTAGAGAGCAACGCCGTCTGCAAGGCCAGTTCAAGATCCGGCTTGCCATCCCCCAACAGGCCGTTCGCCGCGTAATGGGCAATATTTTGTACCGCCCAGCTCCGCCCGTTCATCGCATGCCTTAGATCATCTTGTGCAGCCGCGCTCCACGCGCTTGTATCCATCGTATCCATCAGCGCGGCAAACCGCGCCTGCGGTGAAAGCACAACCGTTTCGGCGGGCGCGGGAGTATCTTCTCCGGTTTCCGGCGCCGGAGCCTCCTGAGCCACATCAACAGGATCCAAATCCGCAGACCTAAAATGCGCAAGATTGATATCCGAAGCCGCCACCGAGTCTTTTATGCCCAGAATGGATTTAAAGAAATTCGCTATAGTGTCCAAAGCGCTTTCCGGCAAATTCATAGCGCCCGCGCCAAACCCGCCGCTGATCGTGTTAAACGTTGCTTTAAGCCCGTAATCTCTCCAGCTTGGAAGCGCTTTCCCGTCCTTTTTTGCCCGGTGGCGGTCAAGCAGATATTGCACGCCTGTCACGGCCCCCCCGGCGGCCAGCGCGCCCAAACCAACTGCGCTCAGGCCCGACACACCCGTTAACCCAACCGCGGCTAAAGCCCCGGCTCTGGCGCCGTAAACAACCCCGGCGCCGGTCGCCGCGCTCCACAGCGCAGGCGCGGCCTTATTGAACGTTTTCTTAAGGCCTTGCTCACGCACCAGCTTGAGATTCGTCTTCACCGCATGCGAAGCGGATTTGGAAAACCGGGAGACTTTCCCAAAGAATTTCCCCAGCCGCCCCGGCTCTGCCCGCGGGGCAAAGCGAGAAGGAATTTCAACCGGGTCTGCCGTGTTTAATGCAAGCGTGCTCATGATTTTACGAAGGCGCTTTCGTTGTCATATTTGTTTTAATTGCATGTACCAGCGCTGTCATAAAACATCCGTTTCTTTTATGCAAACAAAATATGAAAACAGCTCTTTTTTGTGGCGCTTTTTTTGTTTCATAATCCTTTTACAAAAAATCTTGACATAAGCGAAAAACTATGGAAAGAAGCTCGGGTTTATAGGAAAATTTTATCGCAAACCATCGCCGCAAACAGCGCGGCCCGGCGATAACAAAACAACAAAAGGATGAAGAGATTATGAGTGGATTTAGCTTGAAACAACAATTGGCAGCCGCGGCGATTATAGCACCTCTTACGCTTATGGCAGGAAATGCATTGTCAAACGGCAGCCCCACCGGCCACAAAAACGGCAACGGCCATCACGACCACGGACACGAAACGGCTGACGAAACGGTTATTGGCATTGAGAACGAAATTGGCGTTGATACTGATGTTGTTCAAAAAACAATTCAGAATGTTGATGTCGATGTCGCTCCGGCTGAGCTAACGGTTCCTGTTGAAGTCGCAGTTGATGTCGCTCCTGAGGTAACAGTTCCAGTCCATGTCGATGGTAATGAGGTCACTCAAGACGTAACAGTTCCAGTCCATGTCGATGGTAATGAGGTCACTCAAGACGTAACAGTCCCTGTTGAAACGGTTCAAACAGTGGAACCCGTGACTCAAACCACCGAAGTTCAGGTTGATCCCGTGACTCAAACTACGGATGTTCATGTTGATCCCGTGACTCAAACTACGGATGTTCATGTTGATCCCGTGACTCAAACTACGGATGTTCATGTTGATCCCGTAACTCAAACTACTGAAACGATTCAAGCAACAAAGCAGACGGGCATTCAGGTTCAGGAAGGTGGTACCCAAACCTTGACTGGTGGCACTCAGCATCAAGGAAGTATCGTTAACGTTACAAAGAACAAACGGGCAGCGGCAACGGCTTATGCGCCGACTGTTTTTGGCGGTTCTCCAACGCACCCTTGTGGAACGGTCTATGGTCTTTCTATTGGGACGAGCCTTATTGAATGGGGCGCGGCTATTGGTGGAACCCTCAACCTACCGGGGGGGTATGTTGATTCTGAGACTGGCAAAACATCTGCAGATATTGCCAACATGCCTGAGGGTGATGAACGAACCGCGCACGTTAAACGGATGAATGCAAAAGGTGACTGTGGAACGGACATGGAAAGCGGAAAAATCTATGAGCGCAAACATGAGATTCTTAAGACCAAAGCTCAGCAAACAGCAGCGGGAGCGCGAGAGGTTTATGTTGCTGATTTCAAGTCAAACTGTACTCACGCGCCCGGATATAAGTCAGATCGACGCAATGAACAAGATTGCAGAGCAAAGGTTCAGCAGGCAACAAGCTTTCTGTTTGATGATTTTATGCCTGCTTCCACAGAGCCTGTTTCCGTAGATACAGACTTCTCTGCTCAGCAGGGTGCAGAAGTTCAGTACACAGGCGAGGCGGTTTCTCCCGTTCCTGTTCTGGTTAAGTAATAAATTATTTTTCGTAATTTATAGGGAGTCTCTTTTGCTCCTAAACAAACGCCTCCTAGCCGTTATGGAGGCGTTTTTTCTTGACTTTTTATGGCAAAGCATGGTTTATGAAAAAGATTAAATTTTGGAGTTTTTATGATGTCGTTTAAGAGCAAAGCTTTGGCCATATTTTTTTCTTCAGTGACAGCAGGTTGTGCATCTTTTAGCGATGTTGATCGGCTTAGATATGAGGGCTGTTTCCTTTCTGTTCACAACGGAACCCGAGCTAATGCGATACTTTTAAGATTTAACAAAGATAATTATGTTGATTCAAAATGGGATACAAAATGTGAGGAAGATGAAAGGCTCCGTATTAAATTTTATGCCGCCCTAGAAGCGGCCTCCGAAACTCTTGTAAGTTCATTAGACGGACCATTGTCACAAAGAGACGCTGTGGTTGAACAGGTTTTATTCTTTCTTGATCATCAAAATCCTCACATTGAAGATAGTGTTTCTAAACGCGGGATCAAAGTTGAATCTTTACTGGCAGAAAAAATTCAAACCCTGCTTTCAGGCATTAACGGCGCTGATCCTGCCGCCGCCGACAAGGCCAGAGGGGAGCTTATTGATATGTATGACGGCGTACTTTATCCGCGTTATAAAGAAGCAATTCCTCCTATTGCCAATCATTTCCTTCAGGAACAAAAGCTCACTATACAAAACATTAAAGATGAATATTTGGGAAGAGCATCGGATGCAGCCCATAGCAATCAGTTTTTCAAACAAACTGCGGCGGAACTTATTAACACCTCAATCGCAAACATGACAAATCCGGATGGTTCTTTGAAAGAGCGGGAAACCGTGTTTCTGGAACAGGCCTATGACGGTTTGAAAAGCGGGGAGGGCGAGGCCTTCCAACACGTCCCGCTAAACGACATCCAAAAAATCATCGACGCCGCGCTGGCAAGCCGCAACCCGCCGCTGAGCATCGACGATGTGCGCACCGCGAATGAAGAATTCAAAAGGGGCCTCCGCCGCGATTGCGAAGCCCATACCGACCCCGCCAACCCCCGGCGCATTATTTTCTGCCCGAACAGCGGCGCTCAAATCCTCAATCCCCAGTATGTTTCCTTTGGCCCCGCGCTTTCATCCATGAGCGGCCCCAATATAATGTAGAAAAAACCGCCCCAAACCTTTTAAAGGTTTGCAACGCAACAAAGCCTCCCGTAGAAAAAGGGCAACCGCGAAAGCGGCCTGAAATCAAAAGTAAGGGGAACGGCTTTGACACAGGCACTACGTAAAAATGGCGATTTAATCGCACTGACCGGATATGCCGCCGGTGATAAGGGGCTCCGCCCTTGGGGCTGGTACGAGGTTCTGGGTGTGGGCATGGAAGACCAGGAAGAATTCTGCGAGAAAAAAATAGGCATTCGCCCGCATCAGTCCCTGTCTTTACAGCGCCACCATGGCCGCCGCGAGATTTGGCGCGTCGAGGAAGGGGAGCTGACGGTGATCCTTGACGGCAACCTCCACACACTGCGCCGGGATGAAACCATTATGATCCCCTTAAAAGCGCCGCACTGCATGATGAACCTGACCGATGAACCTTTAATTGTCTACGAAAAACAAATCGGCATTTGCCGCGAAGAAGATAACGACCGTCTTTACGACATGAATGGCCGTGAAACGCTCGAAATTGCCGCCGACGACCATAAAGCTCTGGAAAGCGTTGAGCTTTATAAGAAAGCAATCGCAACATTTGAAGCGGCCTGACACTGGACAGGCCGTTTCCTTTTGATACTGTGCCCACAGTAAAAAGTAGAAAGTACCCACCCTCATGAGCGTAATACCCATAATTCTATGTGGCGGTTCCGGAACACGCCTGTGGCCGGTCAGCCGGAAACAAAAACCCAAGCAGTTTCTCAAATTAATGAATGAACGCTCTTTATTACAAAATACGGTTCTGCGTGCGCAGAACATTACAGGGGCAAAAGGCGATGAGGTCGTAACCGTGACCTTGGCGGAGATGACCGGTGAAATCCGCGCGCAATACGAAGAGCTTGATTCCGCCCTGTGCGTCCATATTCTTGGGGAACCCGAAGCAAGAAACACCGCTGCCGCTGTGGCGCTCGCCGCGATTTATGTCGAAGAAACCTTTGGCCCCGACGCGGTGATGTGGGTATTGCCCTCCGACCACCATATCGGCGATGAGCAGGCGCTGGCAGCATCTTTTGAACAGGCCGTGCGCGCCGCCCGGCAGGGTTTTCTTGTGACCTTCGGCATCAGCCCTTCACGCCCCGATACGGGCTATGGCTATATCCGCGCCGCGCAGCCGCTGGAAGGTGCTGACGTGTACGCCATCGGAAAATTCGTTGAAAAGCCCGATGCCGCAACTGCTCTGAAATATCTCAATAGCGGTGATTACCTCTGGAACAGCGGCATGTTTGTCTTTACCGCCGGAGCGGTTGGCGGCGCTTTTAAAAACCTGAGCCCGGAAATTTATGAGGCCGTAAACCGGGCATGCCGGAAAGACACCGGAAAAATAACGCGTTTCGATCCGGCCCTGTATGCACAGGCCGAATCACTTCCCTTTGATATTGCCGTGATGGAAAAAACGGACAAAGCCGCCGTCGTTAAGGCCAACCCGGCCTGGTCGGATATTGGCTCATGGGAAAGCCTGCGCGAAATAGGGGATCAGGACGAAAACGGCAATGTCACCTCGGGTCGTGTCTATCTCAGTAACTGTGAAAAAGTGATCGTTCATGCGCAAAAACGCCTTGTCGCCTGTTCGGGGCTGAACAACATCGTTGTGGCTGAAACGTCCGATGCGGTCCTTGTCGCCGATCAAAGCAACGCGGCCTCTTTAAAGGCACTCATGAACGCGCTTAAGAAAGAAGAGTGCGGGGAGCTATAAACGCCCCCCCCCTTATTCTGCCTCCGGCAGCGCCATATAGCGCTCCGGAATTTCCCAGATCACAAGTTGCGGCGGATTTGTTTTGTAAGCCGCGCTGTCCAGATAATCGCGCATGGTCGCAAACGGCCCGCGTCCCTCATCCGCAGCATTAAACAAATCGCTCTGCAGTGCGACTTTCAGGTAATCGGCAAAATTCCAGCTTCCATTGGCACTGTAACTCGTTCCGACAAGGGTAACGGGCAGACTCACATCACCGAACAGGGCGCTTTCCCCGCCGTCATCCGCCGCGCTTGTAATCGCCGCATGCTGGGGGACCTCGACCCGTCCAAAGCTGAAACGCTCCAAAAGCGGCCCCGCAGGAACATAACGCAACAAGTCGCCTTTCAGAGATTCCGGCGCCTGCTCTTCCAATATGAAACCTTGCGTTTCCAGCCCGATCTTGCCCTTTTGCCGAATCGCCGTCGCGACCGCGTCCGCGGCAATGCGCGCGCCCTGCGGCGACCAGTGCGTATCGGTACGCAAAAAACTCTCCGGATCGTTTCGCAGCGCCGCGTTCAGGTCTGGCGCGAAAACATCCCGCGTCCTGAGCATCGCCAGAATGTCGCCGTAAAGCGCCCGATTGTAGGACGGATAACGAAACCGCCCCAGCTTGCTTTCGGCAATGCGGGATTTCGCCGGCAAAAGGGCGACAGCCACAGCAACGCCATCATGATGCAGACGGTCGATAACCTGCCCGATCATCGCCTTATGCCGTGTAATCAGGGCTTCGCGGTTTTGCGCGTAAGTAAACTCTTCATCGCTGAACAGCCAGCCGTCCCGACCGATCAGGACCCCCGGACGCCCGCCGCGAAACAACGCCAACTCTGCCATGCCCCAAAGCGTCAGTCCCGGTTTGCGTAAAGTGATGACATCGGCAAATTCCTTTTCATACTGAGAAGCCCATCCGCCGTTCACCGCCATATCCGGCGTAAACTTTTCTGTCGTTCGATAACCCTGAACCGCAGCAGGAAGCGCGACGACAAAGGAAAAGATCATAAAAAGAATAAGAAAATAACCTGAAACCTGTCTCATATTTGACCCGCGCTTTGCCTATTCGTAAAAAAGCCTTTTCATTCGATATGTTCGGCTTTATACAGTGGCCCTGTATAAGCTGCATCACGCAAAAAAGCAATATACGTGAGAGTGCGCCTACAAGCATACGGGCCGTAAAAGTAACAAAGCAAGAGATAGGAAAAGCGATGAAAGTAAGTGTCTTTGGAATTGGTTATGTCGGTGCGGTAACATCCGCCTGCTTGGTTGATTCTGGCCATGAGGTCATCGCAATGGACAAAGACCCGGTTAAGGTTCGCTGCATTTGTGAAGGACGCACGCCGATTATCGAGCCGGGGCTGGATGATCTAATCAAAAAAGGCGCGCAAAGCGGCAAACTGACCGGAACGCAAAGCTGCGCTGAGGCGGTCGAAAAATCCGATATTTCCCTGATCTGTGTAGGAACGCCCAGCAACCCGGACGGCTCCTTGCAGCTTGATTATGTCCGCGATGTTTGCCGGGAGATCGGTGAGGCATTGGCCGCCAAAGACAGCTTTCACACGGTTGTATTGCGCTCGACCATGGTTCCGGGTTCCGCCTGTGGCGTCGCCCTGCCGATCTTGGAAGAAGCCTCCGGCAAAAAAGGCGGGGTGGATTTCGGTTTTGCCAACAACCCGGAATTCCTGCGTGAAAGCACGGCGATTTTTGACTACTACAACCCGCCGAAAATCGTCATCGGCGCCAGTGATAAAAAAACGGGGAAAATAGTTTCCGATTTATATCACAATATTGACGCGCCCGAGGTCATCACATCTGTTGAGGTCGCCGAAGGGGTGAAATACGCTGACAACGCCTGGCATGCGATGAAAGTCGGTTTCGCCAATGAACTTGGAAATATCCTCAAGGATCATAATGTAGACAGTCACAAGGTTATGGATATTTTCTTCCTTGATACCAAGCTGAATATTTCAAAAGCATATCTCAAACCGGGTTTTGCCTTTGGTGGTTCCTGCCTGCCCAAGGATGTACGAGCCCTGCGGGCCAGTGCAAAAACTAAAGGATTAAACACACCGATCTTTGATGCGCTGCTCGAAGCCAATATCGAACAGGTTCGCCGCGCATACGGCATAATCGAAAAAAGCGGCGCTAAAAAAGTCGGCCTGTTCGGCCTGTCCTTCAAGGCCGACACCGACGATCTGCGCGAAAGCCCGCTGGTCACGCTGGCCGATATGCTGCTGAAAGACGGTTACGAGCTGAAAATCTATGACCCTTGCGTATCGCAGGCGCGCAAAATGGACGGGGCCAACAAACACTATATCGAAGAAGGTATTCCGCACATCTCCGCCTGCTTGGCCGAAAGCGCACAGGAAGTGACGGATCATGGCGAAATCTTTGTGATCGGCAACTCAACGCAGGAATTCTACACCGTTCTGGCCGGTGTCAACGATAACGCCCGGATTCTCGATCTTGTACGGCTGGATGACAGCCTTCAGAGCAAAAGTGGCTACACGGGCATATGCTGGTAGTAAGCCGCGCTCTAAGCGTAAAACCTTCAACCGGTCCGGGGCTCTGCGCTTTCCGGGCCGGTTGCCGTTTCTAGATGCCGCTTTACGGGCGCAGCTTCAGGCGCAGCCCCACAATATTGGCATCATACTCAACCGCCGCATTATTTGAAGACCGGTCACTGTAACGATATTCCAACGAAAGCCGCGCCTTGTCGTTGATGACGTAATGCGCTGCCAGTTCGGGCTGGAAAACCTTATCCTTGCGGTCAATCCCGCTCAGCGTTGTGTTCGACTGAAAATTATTGACCGTATAGCGCGCGCCTGCGGAAGCCGACCAGTTCACATCGAAACGATGCTCCAGTTCAGCTTTTCCCCGTGATTGAACATAAGCGGAAACCCCGGTAGAAGAACTTTCACGGATATCGCGCGAAAGCTCAAAAGACAGCGCGGTTTCCGGCCCCAGCGAAAATTCCGCTTCTCCCTGCAAGGCAAGCATGGAAACATCCTCAAATTCCGGGGCCTCGTAATCCTGATGCCCGTATCCGGCTGCCAGACTCCAGAAAGCCGTTTCCGTATCATGTGAAAAACCGGCCAGCGCCAGATACCCGTCCGCATCATGATCGTAAAGCGCCGTCGAATCGATACGCTCGTCATAACGGATGAGGTTGGCCCCGCCGCTGATAAAAACTTTCGATTGCGGCGCAACGTCATAGAAAAGCGTTGCCAGAACGCTGCTTTCATTCCGGTCTTTGTCGTCATAAATAGACAAAACGCCGTCGCGGCGCGAAGTATTGTGATAATTGTAAAACAAAGAAGACAACCCCAATTCCCAGTGATAAAGAGGACTGAACGAACCGTTCAGGGCGCTGCCCAATTCGAAATAATTATAAGTCGGCGGTTCTTTCAAAGTTGTATCCGGTTCATCCGGGTCCCCCCCGATAGCTGAATGTTCATACCGGTAGCGGCCCCACAAATCAGCGCTCACTGCGTTTGAAAAATCATACCGCCCGAAAACCCGCGCATCGAAATCCGAATAATTATTTTCACTGTCGGAAGCATACGCGCCCAGTTCTCCCCTGACATCAAAGCCGAGAGCATGACGCTCCCACTTGCTTTTCCCGCGCAGCCTCGGCGCCAAGGTGGAAATAATGTCGCTCTCTTCTCCCCGCCCTGTGCGGTAAATATTGTCATTATAATGAGCGCCCGCCGCACCCTCGGCGCTGATAATGTAATCGGAGTACTGCAAGAGCTTATAAGCGGCATCAGGCGTTTTATTCTTTTCATCCGCAGGTGCGGCCAGAACCGGCACATTTTTTTCGTCCGCGTGCGAAACAGCCGGATGTACCAGCGCCGCCGCTGCGCTCAGCGCAAAAAGAGATAGGGGTTTTATCGTGCGGGGCTGTCGCATTATTCTTGATCCTTAAGCAAAGCATCCAGAGTTTTCGTCGCTAAGACATAACCGTTCTTTTCGGCTTTTTGCAACCATTCACGCGCTTTGCCCGCATCTTTTTCTGTGCCCATGCCGCGGGCGTACATAAGACCGGTGTGATATTGTCCTTCAACATTCCCAAGCTTTGCGGCTTTGCGGTAATCTTCAAACGCTTTGCGCAGCGTTTCCGGACCATCCCCCTCAATCATGTAAAGCCGCGCCGAGTATAAATAGGCTTCCGGGCTTCCCGCTTCTGCGGCTTTCTCATACCAAAGCTTGCTTTGTTCAAGGTCTTTTTCAGTATATTCTCCAAGCTCATAAGCTCTGGCTTTCCGGAAAATAGCCGCCGGAATTTTACGTTCGGCCAGCGTGCCGTAAATCCGCCAGATCAACGGCCCGTGCGTTGCACCGTAACGCCGCTCCAGCCGCTCCGCTTCTTTCATCAATTCTTCGTCGGAAAAAGAGGAGGGAACCGCGCGGCCATAGGCCGCCGCAATCACTGCGCCTCTGGTCGAGCCTTTGACCGCTGCCGCCGCATAATATGCAACTGCTTGTTGAGCCTTGCCCTTTGATGCCCCGCCAGCAAACATCAGGCTGTCGGCAATCTTTTCCGCCGCCTTGCGCCCCGCCTCAGGCCCGAGCTTTTTATACCATTCCAGCGCTTTATCGGTATCGGCGGAAACGCCGTTGCCATCCATATAGGCGGCAGCCACATAGCGCATAGCCCCGCCATGCTCTCTTTCCGCAGCTTGCAGCATCAGCGCGAAAACATCTTCCGCCGGGCGCTTATACCCTTCACAGTCCTGCCACAGCGTTGCCAGTTCATAAGCCGCCGCAACCTGCCCTTTTTCAATCGCTGCTGTGTAATGCTTCGCCGCCGCCGCGCAGTCTTTCTCAACCCCCTCGTAAAGATAATGCAGGCGGCCCAGCTCAAGCGCCAGCTTACCGTCCGGGTCCCCCGTTCGTCGCTGCCTTTCCTTCACCAGACGTACCCCCGAGCCGTAATAGGTCCGCGCCCTGTCGGGTTTTTCATCTTCATAGGAGATTTGCGCAAGATATCTGTCGATCGTTCCGGAATAATCCTCAAGCGTCTTAAACGTGTCTTCGGCCAGCGCTTTTTGTTGCGCGTTGCCGTAACGCCAATACGCCTTGGCCAGCGCCTCTTTATAGTCGTCCGGACGAAGATCGGCGGCTTGTTCAAGATAGGAAACATGTTCGCCGTAATGCTTTTCTTCCCGTGCAACCAAAGACAGCCCGTACAAGGATGCGGAACGGATAACGCTATCCCCGGAACCCTCCAGACTTTGCCGGTAAAGCTGCCGCGCCCGTTCGTAATTTTGCGCCTCCATCTGACCTTGCGCCTGTATCAGCGTTTCGGCGCCCTCCTTCGGTTGCAAAGATACGGCGCAGCTTCCCAAAAGAAAGCTGCATACCGCGATGACGGGTATGGATAAAAGCCGCACAAATACCTCCGTTTCACAGGCGTTACAAAGCACATGTATAAAATTATTGCCCTTTACACACCAGCGTTATTTTGCTTATTAAGCCTCTCAAATATAGCGCCGGACAGGATATTATAGTGAGCGATCTCAGACTATGGCAGGGGCATATGCTCTATATCGCCGTGCTTGCAGCTTACGCTGCGGCGCTGCCGGTGCTGGCTTGGGACCCCGCTTCCAAAGACTACATCCTTCTAATCGGCTTCATCGCTATATGGCGCTATACATGGTGGTGTATTAACCTCGCCCGGTTCCTGATCTACACAAAAATCCGCTTTCCGAAATGGCGCAGGCAGGCCGAAGAAAAGGGGAAAGAAGCGCTGCCCAGTGAAATATACCTGCTGGTCACCAGCTTCAGGATCGACACCGAAACAACGCGGCTTGTTTATACCTCCGTCATTAACGAGGCGGCGAGCTTCGCGCGTAAATACGATATCCCCGTCGTAATTCTGGGCTCAATCGTCGAGCGCAGCGACGACGTATTGATCCGTGAACTTTTAAGAAAAAGCGACCTGCCGGAAAACGTCCGCTACGTTTCGGTGCGTATTGGCGGAACGGGCAAACGCGATGCTCTGGCTTATGGCTTCCGCGCCATTTCCAGCCAGCGCCCCGCGCCCGATGCCGTCGCCGCCGTCATCGACGGCGATAGCATGCTGGAAGAAAACCTCATCGAAAAATGCGCCTGCATGTTCAAACTGCACCCGAAGCTCGGCGCGTTAACAACCGACGAACTTTGCGAAGTTCAGGGACACTGGAAATTCCGGGAATGGTATTCCATGCGTTTTGCGCAAAGGCATATCTATATGTCGTCCGTTTCTCTATCCAAGCGCGTTTTGACGCTGACAGGGCGGATGTCGATGTTCCGCGCCGATATCCTGACCTCGCCTGAATTTATCGAACGGGTCGAAATGGACTGGATCGACCATTGGCGTCTCGGACGATTCAAATTCCTGACCGGGGATGACAAATCTTCCTGGTATCACATCCTCAAAGAAAAATACGAGATGATCTACATTCCCGATGTGAAGGTTGTTACCATCGAAACGCCCCCCGATCCCAGCTTTATAAAAGCATCCATTACGCTGATGCGCCGTTGGTTCGGGAATATGCTGCGCACCAATGGTCGCGCGATCCGTCTGGGGCCGAAAGTCATGAACTTCTTCCCTTGGATCAGTACGATCGACCAGCGTATCTCAATGTGGACCGCACTGACCGGGTTTACCCTCACCGTTCTCAGCACTTTTACCGTAACACCGCTTGCCCCGGTTTATTACATTTTCTGGATGCTGCTGACGCGCTACATACTGGCTCTAACCCTTTTACTCTCCAGAGATCGCGTCAGTCCGGTCTGGCCGTTCTTTTTATATTACAATCAGCTTGTCGGCTCCTTCGTAAAAATCTATGTTTTCTTCCGGCTCGACAAGCAAAGATGGACACGCCAGAAAACGACATTGAAATCCGATAAAACGGTATGGATGCAACGCTTTACCAATCTGGGTTCTTTCTATATTCATTTATTCAGCTTTAGCCTTTTTGTGGTTGCACTCGGTGTTTTCAGCGGGGTTCTTGAAATCCCGGACTTTTATTTTTGGTACAATTTAACGCACTAGCATGGTAGGAAACGACAATGAAAAATGCACAGCCCGGTATAGTCCACGAAGCAGAATCCCAAAGGCAGCACGTCCGTGTTGATTTGCCCGCTGGCGTTGAAATCGACGGCAGGCTGTTTAAGGCCGAGAACTGGTCAACAGGCGGCGTAAATATCAGGGTCGAAAATAAGGCCGAACTTGAACGCTTTAAACAAAACCATGTCTATAAGGCAAACCTCGTATTTGAAATGGACAGCTTTGAACTGCGCGTTCCCATGTCTTTGGAAATTCGCCACATCAGCGAAGACGGCAATTTTGTGGCCGGTGCCCGTTTCGCAGAAATGGATGCGCGTCAGATCGCAATTATGCAGCATCTTGTCGGAGCCTACGTCACCGGCGATCTTGTCGATGTAAACGACCTCATCCATATTACCGGGCGCAACAATATGACGGCGGAGCGAAAAATTCCCAAACGCGGGGAGGCAGGGATTGCAGAAAAAATAAAAGCCGCCTTCCTGCGCATGCTGGTTCCCGGACTCTCCCTGTTGTTGCTGCTTTATGTCGCTATAAGCGTCTACGAACAAAACTACATCATCTCTGCAAAATCCGCCGTGGTGACAGGAAACACCATGACGCTCGGCGCGCCGGGTTCGGGCAATATCAGCTATAAAAATATTAAACCCGGCCAGAAGGTCGCCAAGGGCGAGGTTCTTCTCTCCGTTTTATCATCCTCGGGCGTGGTGACAGGTGTTGACAGCCTGTGCGATTGCCTGATCGAGCAATTCCTCGTGGACTCCGGAGATATCGTGAAAACCGGGCAGCAACTCGTCAAACTTGTACCGCAGGACACGCCGTTATTTGTAAAAGCGCGTGTCTCCTATCAGGATGCAATCCGCCTCAATCAAGGCGCCCGGGCCTATATCATCCATAAGGGAACCGGCCTCCAGATGCCTGCAACCATTACAAGCGTGAATTATAAAGGCGGAGAGGCCGTGGCCAGCTCCGTTATCACACTTGAACCGGATAAAGAACTCGCTGCCGAACTGATCGGCACACCGGTTGAGGTCAGAATAGATACGCTGGGTATGACGCAGTAATTCCACTGCCGGAAATAACGAAAGCCTGCTTTGAAGATGCGCGCACGACAATTATGTTTGCAAAGTCTCATGCTGACGGCCTTGGCCGCAGGCACGCTGGGCCTGTCTTCTTTTTATCCTCACGACGCGCAGGCAGCCTCTTCTGGCGGCGCCCTCCACCCCGTTGAAAGCCTCTATCTTGAAACAGAAAGGATCGAGCTTCCCCGGCAACGCCTCGGCAAATGGCCGGATCTCCTGAACCTTCTGGATAACACAGACGCTCCCGTATCCTCAGCCATAGGTAAAGAGCTGGTTATCCGGAATATAATCCGCGACCATATCGAGCTGGGCCAAGTCGATGAAGCGCTTGATGTTGCCCAAACCCATCTGCACGGCAAAGCGCGGGCATGGGCTCTGGTGGATATTCTCAATCATCTGGTAAATGCAAACGCCCCGCGCGATAAAAGCGCGGAACTGATCTACGCGGTGCGTGACGCGATGATCCTGATGCAAAAGGAAGACGAGACCGAAGATTTGGGTCAGCTTTACTATACGCTCGTTTTGATCCTCACAACATTGAAGGATGGGCAAGCCTATTTCGATCCCGCAATTGTCGCCCAAAGCCGGGAATTTTTCGACCATATAGAAAACCCCGATCACCGCTTACATGCGATACGCCGCATCGCAAAATTCGATGCGGTCGCAAAAATAGCGCCCACCGAAAGCTACGAAAAACTCTACCGCCTGCTCGCCGCTGAGAACGCAGAGAAGGGAAAGCAGAAAAAGGCCGAAGCCCTCATCAATCTTCACCGTGAAATGATGAAGCGCGATGAGTTTAACGCCGCGCTCGATAGCCTCCTCGCCATCGGCAGCGATAAAATCAGAAACAAGGCGCTTCGCGGTTTCTTCGAAGAAAGTTTCAAAGGCGAAGAAACCTCCAGAGCCCTGCGCATAGCTCTGAAAACCGATAGCCAAAGCGGGCGGGTGAATATGTTTTCCCGTCTGGCCGTTCATTATCTCGAAGAAGGCTACAAACGCCGTTCGGACGAGTCTTTGGTGCTGGCCCGCGCAGCTCTTGAAAAAATTGACCGCCCCGAAAGCCGGGCCAAGGCGGAAGAACTGATCCGTAGCCGCATGGAAAAAATTCGGAACAATCTGAAAAAAGAAAACCCCGCTCACCCGGAAAGAAAACACCGCGAAGAAGCGCTCAACCTCCTCGATACACAGGGAATCGAAGCCGCCGCCGCCCATGCCCGTTCCATCAAGGATGCGATCTATCGTACAAAAACTTACCGTATGATCGCGCAGCGTCAGGTCAGGAATGTCGATATCTATAACGTATTTTCTGACGATATAAAAAAAGACGCGCAGTTCATCTACCATCCGGACTACAACGCCGATAACGAAATGAAGGCTTCTCAATCCCATGAGCTGGAAGAAGAAATGCAAACCCGCACGTCTGACGTTCTGGGCGCCTCATCGCTGATCGCCGCCCCGCCTTCGGAGCTTGGCCGTAAAATCCCGGCCTTCGATCAGGATATTGCCGAGGCGCTGGCTTACGACACGCCATATATCAAAGATATGCTTCCATTGCCCTCCCGGGCGAGCATCAGCCGTGTTTACTACGAAAACAACGTTTACAATTTCAAATTTTTCGTGCCTTACGGCAATGCCGGTTTTACCCAGAAGCAAAAAGTAACTTCGCCCGATATTCTTTTCATTCAAGACGGCGTCATTGATTTACCTGCAATTTATGACTCTCTCATTGCCCAAGGCGTGGAAGATTATATTCTCAAAGACGGAAAAACATACACGTTGCGCCGCCCTATGCTTATCGGGCGGCATGCCGGACTAACCCTAAACCCGGAAGGTTTTGAAACTTTACGCCTGTCTCAGGACAGCGGGGCCTATATCATCAATGCTGGAAAATTCTATGTAACCGATGTAAAAATCGCCTCCTGGGATGAAAAAAATCAGGAGATTCCGTTTTACAAAGGTGTGACACGCAAACGGGAATTCCGTCCCTACATTACCGCATGGAGCGGCTCGGAAATATACATGGCCTCTGCCGAGCTGATCGCTCTGGGTTATAGTAACGCAAAATCCTACGGACTGTCCTTTACATGGGGGCCGCGCGAAATCCTTGGTTTCAACAAAAAACTCCTCCCCCGCCCGACCGGAATCATTGTCGACAGCTCCTTTAACAACGCCTATTACGGCTTTTATTCTTATGAAGCCGATGACATAGCCGTAATCGGAAATGAATACGTCGATAACGTCATTTACGGCATCGACCCGCATGACCGCTCCCGGCGACTGATTTTTGCCTACAATACTGCCTATGACAGCCAAAAGAAGCACGGCATCATTATTTCCCGTGAAGTCAACGATTCCTTCATTGTCGGCAATCTCAGCTTTGACAATAACGGTACGGGAATCATGATCGACCGCGAAAGCGTCAATACGATTATCTACGGCAACACCACATTTGGAAACAAGCAAGACGGTATTACGATCTTCGAAAGCGATTGTAACCTGATCGCATCGAACCTTGTGTTTAACAACAAAAAAGCGGGTATCCGCACCCGCAACGCCATTGATCTGGGTATTTTCTACAATGAATTCCACAACAATAAACAGGCCGGAATTTTCAGCTACAGGCTCGACCTGAACTCCAACGCCGCGCAGGAAACGCGCGATTTTGACCTCGACCCTTTCCACCGTGTTACCGCAAACACAATTATCGGCAACACGCTGACAAAAAACGGTACGGGCATTTTTTCCAACCCCATAAATGCGCTTTTTATTCGGGAAAATAATTTTATAGACCAGTCCCCGCGCTTTATCCGTGGCCCGTGGTTCGAAGGTAATCCCGATGCGCTGTTCCGCTATAAAGACGGCGTCGTCATGTTCGATACCTGTCCCTATTATCAGGCAGGCGACCGCTACCACGCCTGCCCGCTGCGTGAAAAAGGCATTTTCGCAGGAGACGGGCAGGATAACCTTCTCCCCCGCCTGCGGGCCAGCGCCTGCACCGCTGCGGCCATACGCGAAAAACAATCCGAAAACCCGCAGGAAGCACAAACGCAGGAGGCCGCGCAATGAAAAAGCAACTGATCCCCGCTTTGATTGTAACGGCGGTCGCTCTCGGCGGTTTTTCCGCCTCCGCCCGCGCAGCGAAAGACTTCCCCTTGTTCGATATAGACAGCCGCCGTCAGGAACTCGCCCGCCCGGAATTCGCCGCCATTCGTGAGGGCTGTCTCGCCGGAAATGAAACCCTGCCGAAAAAAGGGCTTGAGCCTGTTAAAGCGTTGCAGGCGAGCGAAGCTTACGGCTCGGACAGAAGTCTAAATGACTTCGCATGGTATATGATTGTGCAAGGTAGCCGCGCCCTCGCAGGCGATAAAAAAGCCGCAAGCGATGCCGGAAAAACGCTTCTGGAATGGGCGCGCGCAAACGCGCTCGAACAAACGCCGGAACATTATGACCCGTATTATGCCCTCAAACGCGCATTACTGCCGACAATAACCACTTACGCGATCATTCGCGAAACCATAAGCGCCGAAGAACAAAAAACGCTCGAAAATTGGCTCGACGGTCTGGTGCGCCGTATCGACGCTAAATTTGACGGCGATGTGGATCATAACAACCACCGCTATCTGGCCGATTCCGTCCTTATGCTCTGGGGCGGTTTTATCGGTGATAAAACGCTCTACAAAAAGGGGGTAGAGCGTTTTGAAGCCGCGCTCTCGGATATGCGCGAAGACGGTGCCTTGCCGCTGGAGAACCGCCGCGGCGCACGCGCATTGTGGTATCTGCGTCAATCTCTGGCGGATCTGACGCTCATGGCTGAGGTCGCCCGCAATAAAGGCGATGACCTCTACGGCATGGAAAAAAACGGGCGCTCTCTATCCTTGCTGATGAACCACTTTCTCAACGGGGTTTATAACCCCGGCATCATGCTGGAACGTTCATCTGAAAACTATATCCCCGGCCCGTCCGATAATTTTCTCAACCCCGACATGGGCTTTTTGGATAATCGCGGACGGCGGCATCTGCTGGCTTTCGGCGAAGCCTACCGCCTGCATGCAAAAGAAGACTTCTCCCGCGCGCGTTTCGAAACGCTGATGCGCCGCGAGGTCGATGACGAACGCCCGCTTATGGATGATTATATCGGAGGGAACGCCACATGTTTTTGGGCCAAACCTTAAAAACCGTAAAATACACACTGCTGGTCATGGCGCTCGGCCTTGCGCTTGTTCCGCCCGCGCCTTCCTGCGCCGGACAAACCGAAAAAACGCCGTATATGGACGAGTTGGAGCAAAAAGCAAATTCCGGTTCCGGGGCCGATGCCTATAAGCTGGGAAAGCTACACGAACAGAAAAAAAACTATGAACAGGCCGAACACTGGTTCCGGATAGGGTTATATCATGACGATTATCTATCTGCGCTTGGGTTGTACCAGCTTAATGAAAACGGCAACCGTGATATCCCGCAGGCCGCGATGTACAAAAAACTGGGCCTGTCGCTTTTGCACAAAACCGCACATGAAGACGCCCGCGCGGCCATGACGCTGAGCGAGGCCTACACATACGGAACATATTTCCCAGTAAGCTTTGAAGACGCGCTTGCATGGCTTAAAAGGGCCGAATCTCTGGGCAGCGCCGAAGCCTCTTACAGGCTGGGGATGATGTATAGCGACGGCTATCAGGTCGCCGTCGATCCCGTCCGCGCGCTTTATTATTTCCGCAGGGGCCATGAAGCTGGCGAAGAAAGGGCAACCCGCCAGCTTGCTGTGGCCTACGCCACCGGTATCGGCGTGGAAAAAAACCTGCAAAAAGCCAAAGAGTATTTCATAAAAGCCGCAGATGCAGGCGATACGCTGGCTATGCGTGACCTCGGAAATTACTTCACCTATCACGAAAAAAATCAAGCGCAGGCCGTATTCTGGTTCACCAAAGCCGCTGAAAAAGACAATGCTGACGCCTTGTACTTTTTGGGCGAAATTTATAAAAACACAGACCCCGCCCGCGCCCGCGCCTATTACACGCAGGCCGTAAAGCAAAAGCATTTCTACGCCAAAGTGGCGCTGGAAGAACAACAGCAGGCAAAGAAAAAATGAACGAAAAAAACGCCCCGGCGAAAATTCTGGTTTTTGTTGCGCTGCTGAGTGCAATATTTTTGCTCCATCCGCCGCAGGCCTATGCTTTTCCATGGGGAAAGGATGAAAAAAAGCAGGTCTATGATTGCCCCGATCTTGAACAAAAATCGAGAAGCTCCGGATACGGCGAAATTTTTCAGGGCTACGACGGCTGGTTTTTTAAACACAATGACTTTGATGAAAACTTTACGCTAAGCACCCAGACGCAGCATGACCTCAAAATATTTAATCAGGCTCTTGCCGATAAAGGCGTAACGCTGGTCATAGTGTCTGCTCTGTTACCGAAACCGGTAATGGCGTATAAATTTGTAAAACCTGCCGAACGCGAACTGTTCGTTTACGATAAAGCTCGCACGCTTCGCGGTTATAGAGGACTGACAGAGCAGATCAGGGAACTGGGCATAGTCTCTCCGGACATTTCCAAAAGTCTTGAAAAATATAATGACGATAGCGCCGAAGAACTGGTTTATAAAATCGACCTTCACTGGACGCCGGAAGGAGCGCATCTCGCAGCCGCCGCCGTGGCCGAAGAATTAAAAAAACTGCCCGTTTATGAGTCTTTGAATAAAGCCGTATTTAGCGTTCAAAAATCCGGAACAAAAGAATATGTATCAAATACACATGACCATCTGCGCAAAATGTGCAAATCAAAAATACCACCGGAAAAAATGAATATTTACAGCTTCACGCGCGAGGATGACGAAAGCGAAAGCGCAGAAAGCTTGTTTGGTGACTCCGCGCCTCCGCCGGTGGCTCTCATCGGTTCAAGCTTTAGCACGGTCGGAAATTCTGCGCTGCAAAAATTTATTGAAAAGGAAGCCTCTGTGGAGGTCGAAAATCACGCCATTCCGGGCGGGAAGCTATTTACCGCGTTTATTTCGTATCTGAACTCTGATGGTTTCCAGCAGCAAAAACCTCCGGTCATAGTATGGGAGACTGCCCCCCGTTATGATCTGAACGAAGACAACCCCATTTATTTTCGCCAGTTGATTCCGGCAATTTCCGGCGAATGTACCGGCGAAAAGGTCATCGAGCAGACCAAAGTGACACTCGATAAAGAAACTGATAAAGTCGCACTGCTCTCGGTTCTCGAAAACAAAAAAATTAGCGGTCCAGATTATTACCTCTATATTCAGGCCGATAACCGGGTGTTCAACCGCTTCCGACTGGATTTTGAATATGATGACGGCGACGGAGAGTTTTTTACAATCGACCATGGCGGGCGCTATAAAAATTCAGGACGCTTTTTTGTCGAGTTTTCCGAAGACATTGAATCCCCACTTTCCAGCATCACTCTGGAAAACCGTGACGATGTAAAGACAAACCTCTCAGTCAAGCTGTGCAGGAAATAACGCTATGAAAAACCATATAAAAAACACGCGGAGAAAAACACACACAGGAACAGGCCGCCTGAAAGGTTTAACCTTTTTGGCCGGAATGCTTGCGGCTTCGGCGCTCGCTTCTCCGCCAGTCGGGGCGATGGAGACCGATTCCCTCATCTTGCCGCCGCCTTCCATCAGCGCGGAGCTTTGCCGTCCTCTCTTTCAAAAAAATGAATCCCTTGCCCGGCGCGACCTCAAAACGCTTTCGAATGAAGAAAAACTCGAATTGGCGTCTTTATATTATGGCGGCAGTATCAATATCAACCGCGACTATTCCAAAGCCGTCTCCCTTCTTGAAGAAGTCCTGCAAACGGTGAAAGACCCGAAAATCCGAAACAAGGCGTTGCTGCAAAAAGCCCGGATGCTCTCCGCCGGGCATGGCTATCCCCCCAATTATCATGAGGCTGTCCGCTTGCTGCAAGCCGCCGAAGCCGTCGATGAGGAAGATGTCATCCTTGAACTGGCCCGAATTAACCTTGCCGATGACAAATACGAGGAAGCCGCCCGCCTGTTTGAAAAAGCCGCAGCATATAACAACCCCAAAGCCTCCCTCTCTCTGGCATATTTATATCATCGCGGAAGGCTGCCCGGCGGGAAAGACCGCGCCCGTCATTTCTTTACCCTTGCGCAAAACCAGTTTTTGCAAAAAATCGCTTCGGGCGATTGCTCCTATGTTGCGAAAATGGCCGAGGTCTACGAGCGGATCGGAACACTGGAAGATAACCGTTCTGTAGCCGCGCGCTGGTACCTTGAGGCCGCAAAGCTTGACGATGTTGAAGCCAAGCTCAAAACCATTGAATATATCAAACAGGGTCTTTTAAAAGACCGCGATAATGTACCTCCGGTGCGCGACCTGCTTGAACAGGCCGCCGCCCTTGGCTCCGAAGAGGCGCTCCTGCGTCTGGGAAAACTGTATCTGCAAGCCGATGATGCGGCCAATGCCGACGAAAATAAAGTAAAAGCCCTCACTTTTTTGGAAAAAGCCGCTGCAAAGGGCGAATACGAAGCCGTAAAACTGCTGGTGGCCGTCTATGATGGCCGCTACGGCCTGCTGCGCAACCGGGAAAAGCTGCTGATATGGCTGGAAAAGGCCGCGCAGCACGAAGATGTCGGCAATGACATGTTGATGCGCTATACCGAAGTACTCTCCGAAACGCCCGAAACAGCCCATAATGAAAAAATATTTTCCCTCTACGTGCAGGCCGCCCGTAAAGAAGACGCCGAAGCGCTTTATAATCTTGGTGAAGCCTACCGCTTTGGAATAGGCGTGCAGCAAAACCCCGTGCGGGCCATGCGCTACTACCGTCAGGCCGCGCAAAAAAACCACAGCGCGGCTTTCAGGCGACTCGAACAGGCCTATAGCTGCGGCATCGGCAAAGAAATTAACCCTGGTAAAGCAACAATCTGGCGCGGGCGCGGCGCATTCATCGGTGCAGCCGATACCTATGAAAACATCACGGACGAAATCGCCGCCGCCCAAAATTCGCAGGAAATCATCGCAAAATATATCCCCGAGATTGAGCGGATTGCCCGCCGCCGCTTCGACCAGAAAAGCATGGTTTTCCTCGCGGTGCTTTATCAGGCCATCGGGCGGGAGAAAGAAGCCAAAAAATGGCTGGATCGCACCATAGAAAAAGACCGCCGGGCGCAAAGCGATTATGCGGGCCATTACGCTTACGGAAAAGCCTTGCTCGAAAGCCCTATTATTAAGCATGATGAAAAGAAAGCACTGGAATATATCAACATAGCCGCAAATCATGGCCACGGCTCAGCCCTTAAAAAGCTGGGTGATCTGGAGAAAGACAAGGGAAATATTTCCGAAGCCGTGGATTTGTACGAAAAAGCAGGCGCTCACGGATATCAGGAAGCGTTTATTGCACTGGGCCGCCTTCTCGAAGATGGCCGCGATCCGGCCCGCGCTGAAGAGCTTTTAACCCATGCCGCGCAAAAGGGCGAGATTACGGCGATGATCGAACTGGCAAAGCTAAAAACGCCAGATACCCCGCGCTGGTTTAAACAGGTCTTGGCAAACTACCCGTGTGAGGACCATGAAATCCTGTTCATCGTCAAATCCTACAGCAAGGGGGAAAACGGCGCTCCCCTCGATCTTGCTAAAGCAATGGAATGGTTCAACCGTTTGGTTGGGGAGGGCAAACAGGAACCTGCCGATCTGTTCACACTCGCCGAAATTTTGCTCGAAGCCCAAGACAATGAAAATGAAAGCAAACAGGCAAAGAACAAGGATAAAGCCCTGTCCTTGCTGCAACAGGCTCATGACAGCGGCTACCAGCCTGCAACCCTGAAACTCGCCGGGTTTTACATGAACGGCACGCATGTCGACAGAGATACCGCCCGCGCATTATCGCTCTATCAAACCCTCGCTGAAAAAGGCGATACCGAAGCCATGTATACGCTGGGCAAAACCTATCTTTCCGGTTATGCAACGGAGGTTTCTCCGGAAAAAGCGCGGAAGTGGCTGGAAAAAGCCGCCGCAGGCGGACACCAAATGGCAGCCGAGATGCTCGGGGCGATGAAATAATCGCCTTCCCCCACCCCTAAAACTGAAAATACAAAAACGGCGAATAGCTTTGCGCCAAGAGACGCAAAACCGCCAGCACAAAAAGCATCATAATTCCAACTTGTATTATAACCTCGCGCCGCCGCTCGGCTTTCTGCCCGGATTGTACCTGCCGGGCATAACCATGTAAAACCGGCCCGGCAAAAATAATAAACAGCCCGATCCACAGCGCACTGAGCGAAAGGCCTGTAATCTGCCAGCCCATACGCTCGCTGATTGCAAAACCGTTAAACCCGAACAGCCCCTCATACATCGCCATGGCGCTTTCAACATGCGTGGCACGAAACATCACCCAGCCCAGAATGACAAGAAAAAAGGTTACAGCCGTCTGTAAAACCCGCTGCGCCCGCCTGCCTGGTTCATCTGTGCCGCCGCCGATCCCGGCCATACGTTCAATCGCCATAATCCCGCCATGCCACGCGCCCCAGATTACGAATGTCCAGTTGGCCCCATGCCACAGCCCGCCCAAAACCATGGTTAGAAACAGGTTAACATAAGTTCGAATCCGGCCTTTACGGTTTCCCCCAAGCGGAATGTATAAATAATCGCGCAGCCATGTCGAAAGGCTGATATGCCAGCGCCGCCAGAACTCCGTAATAGAGCGGCTGATATAGGGAAAATTAAAATTCTCGATAAAACGAAAACCCAGCATTAGCCCGATTCCGATCGCCATATCCGAATATCCCGAAAAATCGAAATAAAGCTGAACGGTATATGCCAGCGCGCCCAGCCAGGCTTCCGCCATGCTCGGCTCCTCAAGCGCAAACACCGCATCCGCCAGCGGCGCAATCGTATCGGCAATCAGCACCTTTTTCGCAAACCCCGTCATAAACCGTCTGGCCCCTTCCGAGAACTTATCAAGGCTGTGCGTACGGTTTTCAAACTGATCCGCAAGATCTTTATAACGCAGGACCGGCCCGGCGATAAGCTGCGGAAAAAGCGATATAAAAGCCGCAAAATCGACAAACCGCCGCGCCGGAGGCGCATCGCCGCGGTAAACGTCAACCAGGAAACTGATTGACTGGAAAATATAAAAAGAAATCCCGATCGGCAGAATAAACCGCAGGGCCTCAAATGTATTCAGCCCCGAACTCTCAAAAACCGCATTCAGGCTATCAACCCCGAAATTAAAATACTTAAAGACCCCCAGCACCAGAAGGTTCGCCGCAACGCCGCCCTGCATCAGCCGCCGCCCGCCCGGCCTTCCGGCATAACGTACAATGCCCTTGGCCGTAAGGTGATTGCCCAGTGTAACCGCGATCAAAAGCGCAAGAAAATCAATCCGCCACCAGCCGTAAAAAATATAGCTTCCGATCAAAATGGTGATCGACCGGAACCGCGAAGGCGTAAGGTAATAAATCCCTATAAACAGCGGCAAAAAGATAAAAATGAAAATAGCGGAGGAAAAAACCATGGGCGCTCCGACAACCGGGCAGGGTGCCCCGGCGCACCCTCCTGCCTGTGCTTTTAAAAATTATTGTGTTGTGTCCGTTTCCGCCTTTACGGTTTTAAGATTGATCCCCCCTTTTTGATCCTGAAAAGCAAAAACGGAAAAAGCTTGCCCGCGCTCTAAAACAGTCGGCTCCAAACTTTGCTTAATGCTCTCATCCGCATTGACAATATCCAGTTCGATCTTCAGGGCGTTGATCTCGCGTGCGCCGCTCTGGCCGCTCGCGACATCCTCGACTACGGCAATGGCTTTGCCACCGGTTTGCAGGGTCAGGGCATCTTGCGCCGTAAAATTATAAAGACCGATCAGCGACTTTTGCGGATTTTCGATCTTCTGGTCTTCAAGAACACGAAGCCGGCCATCTTCCATGACAATGCTGTAATAATGATCGGCGCTTAATTCACCGGATGCGGAAAGCCCGTTCATCGAAAAACTGACCGGCCCTTCGGGCGTAACGAAATAAGTGCTGACGTCCTCAAATCCCAAAGCACCATAGCTTTTGGAGCCGGCCTGCGCGCTAGTCTCACCCGCCTTCACATCAGCATGCACAAAGCGGAAAAAAGCCGACCCGTCCGGCGCAGGCGGCGCATACAGCCCTTCATCATCGTTGGCCGAAACATGAAACGGAACAAACGCCAAGACGCAAAAAACAACGAAAACTTTTCTGAAATATGTCATGATCCCTCTCAGCCTCGCAGCTCTAACGATACCCTCGGAAGAATGGAGCGAGTGAAGGGATTCGAACCCTCGACTTCAACCTTGGCAAGGTTGCGCTCTACCCCTGAGCTACACTCGCGATCTTGGAATAGAATGAGGAATTTATAGAGAATTGTCCGGCAAAAGCAAGCGCAAAATCACCAAAGCGTATTAATAAAGCTCTCCAATCTTGATCAGCGGCGCTTTATACCCCAAAGGCTTCAGCCCCTCCACAACGGTCATGACAATAACGTTAGGGCTCTTTTCAACCGGATAAACCATATGTTCGGGAATTTCGCACTCCATAAGCTGGTCTTCAAGCGCGTCGTCATTATAGACAATCTGAAAGAGCCGCTGGTCGCGGTAATATTCAACCCGGCGTATGATGTCGGGAAACGGCCTGTCCGAAATCATCGTAATGCGTCCGTCGTCTAAGATGCCAAGTTCAATATTCATGATGTGCGTCCCGGTGGCGCGGGGTCGTTTTTAAATAAAGCCGCTAAATCGTTAGGTCCCGCCGCGCTGTTTGAGAAGTCCTTTGCCATACGCGCGGTAACCTCTTGCTGCGGCCCGTATGCGTCGATAAGAATCTCCAGAGCGGTGTGATGGATTCTTTGCTCGTCGGGGATTTGACCGCTTAAAACTTCTATTCTATGCGTCTCCGGGTCCAGAACCGCAGTATTTTCAGTTTGTGGAGGAAATCCGTCACGTATAGAGCAAAACCGCGCCGCATCAAAAGCATCCCCGCCTAAAGCGCCTTCCTGCGCCCGCAAGGTTTCATCCATGGTTGCCAGCTCTTCCGGTGTATAGTTAGACATATTTCCCCAATTCACGCGCTTTTTATTCTCGTTCTTGCCCTCTATAATAAGGACGAAACCTTAAGAAATTGCTTACGATCGCTAAAATTTTATGAATTAAAGGAACTGAGCGAATGCCTGAAACTGCGGAACAAAAAGAACTGGAACCCCTGCCAACCACGCCCGAAGCTCTTCTTCAAATCCTCCGGGAGCTTAATATAACGTATGAAATACACTATCATGAGGCCGTTTTTACGGTGGAGGAAAGCGCTGTCATCAACGCCGAAATCCCCGGCACGCATTGCCGCAATCTCTATCTTCGCGATAAAAAGAAGAAAAACTTCCTCCTCGTCGCTGCCAATGAAACGCAAGTGGATATGAAACGCTTGCAGGAAAAGCTGGACTGTGGCCGCCTGTCCTTCGGCTCCGCAGACCGGCTCTGGCAATTCCTTGGCATCCGCCCCGGTTCGGTCTGTCCTTTTACACTCATCAATGACAAAGACCATGAAGTGCAACTGATCCTCGATGCGGCAATGATGCAAAGCGAAATCGTCAACTACCACCCCCTCGATAACCGCCAAACGATCAGCCTCACCCCCGCCGGCCTCCTTAAATTCCTTGCCTATACGGGGCACAAGCCCATAACTCTTGATTTATAGCCCAAAATCGTTACATAAAAAGCTATAACCAAAGGATGAACCATGCTCGGACAACACCCGCAAAACACAGGCGCGCAGACCGCCGAAACCATTTTTGATGTAACCGCCGAAGACTTCGAAACCCGCGTGATGGCCGCCTCCATGGAAAAACCCGTCATCGTGGATTTCTGGGCACCGTGGTGCGGCCCGTGCAGGCAGCTCATGCCGCTGCTCGAATCCGCCGTAAATGCCGCAGGCGGCGAAGTCCTGCTCGCCAAAGTCAACCTCGATGAAAACCCTGAACTGGCTCAGGCCTTGCGCGTGCAGTCCGTCCCCACCGTTTTCGCGTTTCTCGGCGGTCGCCCCGTCGATGCGTTTCAGGGTGTGATTCCCCAAAGCGCTATAAAAGACTTTATCGCCAAGCAGGTGCAGACCGCAAAAGCCGCCCGTCCCGGCGCGGTTGATATCCCTGAAACCCTCAAGGCCGGGGCGCAGGCTCTGGCGGAAAATGACCTGCAAATGGCGCAAGGGTGCTTCATGCAGGTTCTGCAACAGGATGATACAAACACCGAAGCCTTCACCGGCCTGATCCGTACGCTTATCGCCGCCGGGCAAGTCGAGCAGGCCGCCGCGATGGCCGAAAACGCGCCCGAAGATATTACCAAAGACCCCGGCTTTGCCGCCGCCCGCACCGCCATAGAGCTTGCGCAAAACACCGCGCCTTCCGGCGAATTGAAAAAACTGGAGGAAAAAGCCGCAAAAAACCTGCAGGATATGGAAGCCCAGTGCGCATTGGCCGAGGTGCAATTTGCCTCCGGAAAGAAAGAACAGGCTATTGAAACATTGCTGGCCGCTATCGCGCATGACCGCGAGTGGAACGAACAGGAAGCGCGTAAAAACCTGCTGAGATTTTTCGAGGCCCTCGGTCACGCAGACCCCCTGACGGTCGCCGGGCGTAAAAAACTCTCTGCAATCCTTTTCTCTTGAATTCCGGGGGCTATATTAAAACATTATGGAACAATGCAGAAACCCGTTTGCCCCGGAATTTGATAGCCTCCCCGAAACCCTCGCCGTGTTTCCGCTCGCCGGGGCGTTCCTGCTCCCTTCCGGGCAATTGCCGCTGAATATTTTCGAACCCCGCTACGTGCAAATGATCGAAGATGCGCTGGCCGGCAACCGCCTGATCGGCATGATTCTCCCCAAAACCGGGCAGGAACAAAACCCCGCTCCCGCGCTGGAAAAAACGGGCTGCGCCGGAAAAATCATCGAATTCAGCGAAACCGCCGATGGTCGCTACCTCATCACCCTTGCGGGCATCTACCGCTTTGATATCGCCGAAGAGCCCTCCGGCGGCAAACCCTATCGCACCATAAAACCGGACTGGGCCCCATACGCAAAAGACGCAAGGGCGTTCAGTTGTCTGGATATAGACCGCGAAAAGCTTAAAGCCCTGCTCAAAGATTATTTCACCCAGCATGAAATGGCCTGTAGCTGGCAGGCCGTCGATAACGCCCCTGACGGAAAGCTCATCACGTGCCTGTCCATGATATGCCCGTTCGAACACCGGGAAAAACAGGCCCTCCTCGAGGCGCCCTGCTGCAACACCCGCGCGCAAATGTTTATGAGCATGCTCGAAATCGCCGTAAGCTCGGGCAAAGCGCCGCTTTCAAATAATTGTCATTAACGTGGAGAGTTCCAAAAAATGAGCACGCAAATCGATCCAAAACTCCTCGAAATACTGGTCTGCCCGCTAACCAAAAGCACCTTAAGCTATGATAAGGATGCGCAGGAGCTGATCTCAAAACAGGCAGGCCTTGCCTATCCCATTCGCGGCGGCATCCCTGTCATGCTGGTGGATGAAGCGCGCCAGATTGACAAATAGCTTGCATTTTATCTCCAAAATCGGCTTATATGCCCGTATGAGCAAGACAAACACCAGTCTTTTACTAAATCTCCTCCTCCTCACTCGCCCCTGAGCGGTGCATGAGGCATTCGATATGCCTGCGCTTCAGGGGAAATTAAAAAAATCCAGACATTGATAAAATAACAAAGCCGTTTTAAAAGAAGGCCGAAGGAGAATATTGCGATGACCCGCGCTTACGACAAAATACAAAAAGACCCCAACCGTATCATCATTTTCGATACGACCCTGCGTGATGGCGAGCAATCGCCGGGTTGTTCCATGAATCTGGAAGAAAAACTGAAAATGGCTGTGATGCTGGATGAGTTGGGTGTCGATGTGATCGAGGCCGGCTTCCCCATTGCCTCTCCCGGTGATTTCGAAGCGGTCAATGAAATCGCCAAAATTGTCAAAAATGCCACCGTTTGCGGCCTTTCCCGGGCCAAAGCCGCCGATATAGAAGCGGCTGGAAACGCGATAAAACCCGCGCAAAGCCGCCGCATCCATACATTTATTTCCACCTCGCCGCTGCACATGAAGCACAAGCTGAAAATGGGGCCGAACTCGGTCATCGAAGCGGTTCATGAAAGCGTCACGCTGGCCCGTAATTTCACGGATGATGTCGAATGGTCTGCCGAGGACGCCTCCCGCACCGAAGATGACTTCCTGTGCCAATGCGTCGAAACCGCCATTAACGCGGGTGCAACCGTTATCAATATCCCCGATACTGTAGGCTATGCGATCCCCGAAGAATATGGCCGCCAGATTAAAATGCTGTTTGAGCGCGTCCCCAATATCGACAAGGCCATCGTCTCCACCCATTGTCACAACGATCTTGGCCTCGCCGTCGCCAATTCGCTCGCCGGCTTACAAAACGGCGCAAGGCAGATCGAATGCACGATAAACGGTATTGGCGAGCGCGCCGGAAACGCCGCGTTGGAAGAAATCGTCATGGCCGTAAAAACCCGCCGCGACTTCCTCCCTTATACCAACGGCGTCGATACGACCAAAATCACCAAAACCTCGCGCACCCTTTCCACCATCACCGGCTTCGGCGTGCAGCCGAACAAGGCCATTGTCGGCGCGAACGCCTTCGCCCACGCCAGCGGCATCCACCAAGACGGCATGCTCAAACACGCCCAAACCTACGAGATCATGACCCCCGAAAGCGTGGGCCTCAATGAATCCAAGCTTGTACTGGCCAAACATTCGGGCCGTGCCGCTTTCAAAAGCAAGCTACAGGAACTCGGTTTCGATCTGGGAGAAAAAGCGTTTCAGGACGCCTTCACCCGTTTCAAAAACCTCGCCGACAGGAAAAAGGAAATCTTCGAAGATGACCTCATTGCCTTGGTTGAAGACGAAGTGATAAGAGAAAATGAAACGGTTCGTTTCGTATCGCTGCAAATTGTTGCAGGGACCAAAGGCCCGCAAACCGCTGATCTGTGCATGAGCGTAAACGGCGAGGAACAATGCGCCAAGGTCGAGGGCAACGGCCCCGTCGATGCCATCTTCAAAGCCATCCGTGAAATCCTGCCTCATCCCGGTGCGCGCTTGCAGCTTTATCAGGTCCATGCCGTAACGGGAGGAACCGACGCCCAGGCCGAAGTAACGGTGCGGCTGGAGGAAAACGGCAAAACCGTAAACGGGCAGGGCGCCGACGCCGATACGCTGGTCGCCTCCGCCCGCGCCTATATCCACGCGCTCAACAAGCTTCTGGGAAAACGCGAAAGCCTCAACCCGCAAACGGCGAGCGAGGCGTCAGCGCCTTAAAGCGTTCTTCGTCATTGCGAGGAGGCTTTTGAGCCGACGCGGCAATCCATCTATAAGAGATGGATTGCTTCGCTATGCTCGCAATGACGAGAATATCTCCTCAAACATTTCCGCCGTAAGCCTTCCTGTCTGCGTGTTATAGCGCGAGCAATGATACGAATCGACCAGTCGGATTGTTTCTGTAAGCCGGTGACTGACCCCATGCGCAAATTTAAACGCGCTTTGCTTCAGGCCGAATGTCTTCACCACCGCTTTGTGCGAAATCAGCCCCAGCGAAACAATAACCCGCAAATTCGCCATGGCCGCAATCTCATCAACCAGAAACGGCCTGCATGTGGCCTCTTCCTCCGTGGTCGGCTTGTTTTCCGGCGGCACGCAGCGCACCGCGTTGGTAATCCGGCAATTCACCAGTTCCAGCCCGTCATCTTTATGTTTTTCATAGACGCCCTTTGCCAGCCCGAATTTCAAAAGCGTCGCATACAGCAAATCCCCGGCATAATCGCCCGTAAAGGGCCGTCCGGAAAAATTAGCCCCCTTAAGCCCCGGCGCCAGCCCCACAATCAAAATCTCCGCATCCGGCCCGCCAAAAGACGGCACCGGCGCATTAAACTGATTCGGAAATTTGGTACGGTTTTCCGCACGAAACGCCGCCAATCGCGGGCATAAAGCACAATTCGGGGCAGGAGCTAAAGATTCCATAGCACTTACACTTGCATATCTGCGGTAAAATGCCTATAAGCAACTTCTCGCTTTTCTTACCAAAGCGTTTCGCAGCGTACTTTTGTTTTTCAGTAGGCGCGAACGATGAAGAACAGGAATGCCTGTTTGAAGAGTGAGCAACGCACTGAAAAGCAAAAGGACGCAAGAAATGGCACGAGTAACCGTTGAAGATTGTATTGATAAAGTTTTAAACCGTTTTGAGCTTGTTATGCTCGCCGCGCAAAGAGCGCGCAAAATCGGCTCCGGCGCACCGCTCACCATTGCGCGTGACAATGACAAAAACCCTGTCATCGCCCTGCGCGAAATCGCCGGTGAAACCGTCGAAGTTGAAAATTTAAAAGAAGAGCTGATCCGCTCTCACCAGCGCATGGTCGCTTACGAGGAAGAAGACGAATCCATCGACCTTATGGATGGCGAGGAAGAATGGGGCGCCATGGCCGGTAAGGCGGGCGAGGGCGCATCCGGCATCTACAGCGACGAAGATATTGATGAAGACGCCGAACCCTCTCTTGAAGATATGGCTGGCGGTACGCCCGGCGAAGAAGATTAGGGTCAAAGCTCTTTTATAGGAACACTCGAAAGGCCGGAGTTTCCCGGCCTTTTTTCATCGCTTTTCGGCGCATTCTCTTCATGATTTTTCAGGATAACCATGCTACATTCGGCTTATGAGCGATCAATTCGGCCTTGTGGATAAAATCAAAACCTATAATGCTGCCTTCGAACCCAAAGTGGTCGAAGACGCGATCGCTTATGCGAAGAAGATGCATGAAGGTCAGACCCGCTCCTCCGGGGAGCCGTATTACACCCACCCGGTAGAGGTCGCAGGTATCCTCGCGGAAATGAAAATGGATCTCGGTTCCATCGTCACCGCCATTTTGCACGATACTCTCGAAGATACCGACGCCACTTACGAGGAACTCGAAAATAAATTCGGGCGTGAAGTCGCCGACCTCGTTGACGGGGTGAGCAAACTCACACGGATTGAAAGCAAAACCGTCGAAGGCAAACAGGCTGAAAACTTCCGCAAGCTTCTTCTGGCCATGTCCGAAGATATCCGCGTATTGCTGGTCAAGCTTGCCGACCGCCTTCACAATATGCGCACTATTGACGGAATCTCAAAACCCGAAAAACGTGCCCGTATCGCGCTCGAAACCCTCGAAATTTACGTTCCTCTGGCCGAGCGCATCGGCGTGCATAAAATCAAGGTCGAGTTGGAGGATATGGCCTTTGCCGTTCTCAACCCCGAAGCGCGCGAAAGCATTAAAAATCGCCTGTCCTTCCTGCGCGCCGAAGGCAACGATGTCGTCGATAACATCATCGACGAGCTGCAAAAACTGCTCAAAGACGCCGGAGTAAACGCTGAAATCACAGGCCGCGAAAAAACCGGCTATTCCATCTGGAAAAAAATGCAGCGCAAAAACGTCGCCTTCGAACAGCTCTCCGACATCATGGCTTTTCGCATCGTCGTCGATACCGTCGAACAATGCTACGTGACGCTGGGCCTGATCCACAGCCGCTATTCCAGCATCCCCGGACGTTTTAAAGATTATATCTCAACGCCAAAATCCAACGGTTACCGCTCGATCCACACAACCGTCATGGGCCCGGCCCGCCAGCGCGTGGAAATCCAGATCCGCACCGCCGAAATGCATTATCAGGCCGATATGGGCGTTGCCGCTCACTGGGCCTATAAAGGCGGTGACATGCCCTCGCTTAAGGATGTAACAAAATACCGCTGGCTGCGTGAGCTGCTCGAAATTCTCGAACAGGAACAACAGCCCGAGGATTTTTGGGAAAACACAAAGCTGGAGCTGTTTCAGGAGCACGTCTTTGCCTTTTCTCCCAAAGGCGACCTCATAGAGCTACCCTCCGGCGCCACGCCGATAGACTTCGCCTACGCCATTCACTCCGACATCGGCGATCGCTGCGTCGGCGCGAAAATCAATGGCCGTATCGCCCCGCTCAACACCGCGCTGGCCAACGGCGATCAGGTCGATATCATCACCTCCAAAACCCAGCAGCCCTCCCCGACATGGGAACGCTTCGTCGTCACCGGCAAAGCCCGCAGCCATATCCGCAAATTTGTTCGCTCTCAGCAGCGCGCCGAATACGTCACCCTCGGCAAAGCCATGCTGCAAAAAATTTTCCGCCAGGAAGGCTACGACTTCACGGAAAAAGCCGTCACCGGCATCCTCAGGCAGTTCAAGGCCGAGGAAAACGACGACATCTACGCCCGCATTGGCTCCGGGATCGTCATCGCCCGCGATGTCTTCAAAGCCATCTTCCCCGGCCATAAAACCCAAATCGCCAAACGCCCTTCCGCCGACATGGATCAGGCCGTCATGGTTCAGCCCCTCAGCGGCTCCGACGCCCCCATGCCGATCAAGGGCCTCATCCCCGGCATGGCCGTGCATTTCGCGCGCTGCTGTCACCCGCTGCCCGGCGACCGCATCGTCGGCATCGTCACAACCGGTAAAGGTGTCACCATCCACACCATTGACTGTGAAACCCTCGAAACCTTCGCCGATACCCCCGAACGCTGGCTCGACGTATCATGGGGCGAAGGCCCCGACTCCCCCGAAGCGCACGTCGGACGCATCAACCTGACCTTCCAGAATGAAGCCGGTGCGCTGGGAACGCTCTCCACGGTGATCGCGGCCAATGGCGGCGATATCGTCAACCTGAAAATCACCAACCGCTCCGTTGATTTCTGGGACCTTCTCATTGATATTTACGTGAACGACACCAAGCACCTGAACAACATCATCGCCGCTCTGCGCGCCACCCCTATCATCTCCAGCGTCGAACGCGCAAAGGGCCAGTAACGCTATGAGCGCCATCCTTACCCAGATAGCATGGATTGCCTTTTTCTCCATCCTCGCCCAATGGATGGGCTGGAAATTTAAAACTCCCGCGATTGTTTTCCTCCTCATCGGCGGCTTTCTCGCCGGACCGGTTTTGAATGTCGTGCGCCCTGAGATGCTTCTGGGTGACCTGCTCAATCCCGTCATTTCTCTGGCGGTCGGAATCATTCTTTTCGAAGGGGCGCTCAGCCTCAATTTTAAGGAAATACGCCACGCCCGCGCCTCCATCCGCCAGATCATCATCATCGGCGGACCGCTGGCTTGGCTGCTCACAACACTCGCCGGGCATTATGTCGCCGGACTGAGCTTTCCCGTCGCCTGCACCTTTGGCGCGCTGCTGATCGTCACCGGACCGACCGTCATCATGCCCCTGCTCAAAAACGCCCACCTTAAGGAGCGCCCCGCCTCCATCCTCAAATGGGAAGGCATCATCAACGACCCTATAGGCGCGGTTCTCGCCATCTTGTGCTACGAATTCTTCCGCCTCAATACGATTGAAAATATGGACCTCACCGGCTTTGTCACAGGCACGATCCTGAGCATCGTCATGATTACCTTCTTCGGCGTCCTCATCGCCTACGCCATATCCCGGCTCTTCAATCAGGACATCATCCCCGAATACCTCAAGCCCGCCTTCCTGCTTTCCGCCGTCCTGATCTATTTTGTGATATGCAACACCATCGAACATGATTTCGGCCTGATCGGCGTCACCATCCTCGGCGTCGCATTGGCCAATATGGGCATGACCTCTATCGAGGAACTCAAAAAATTTAAAGAAACCATCTCCATCATGCTGGTTTCCGGCGTGTTCATCATCCTCACCGCCAACATAGATCCGGCCATACTGTTCGCCATAGACTGGCGCGGCTTTGCCTTTATTGCCCTGCTTCTTTTTGTCATCCGCCCGCTCAGTATATTCGCCTCTCGTATCGGCACGAAAATGGACTTGAAAGAGGCCGTTCTCACCGGCTGGATCGCCCCGCGCGGAATTGTATGCGCCGCTGTGGCCGGGGTTCTCGGCCCCTATCTTGTCTCCATAGGTTATCAGGACGGCGAACAACTCCTCGCTCTGGCCTTTGCCATCGTCCTTTGCACAGTCTTCGCCCACGGCCTCACCGCCAAACCGCTGGGTAAAAAACTCGGCCTCGCCTATACCGGCAAAGACAGCCTGATTATCGTCGGCGCATCCGAATGGGCGCTCCAATTCGCAAAAACCCTCAAAAACCGCGATGTCGATGTCATGATCGCCGATAAAAACTGGCACGCCCTGCGCAGCGCCCGCCTCGCCGACATTCCCATTTATTATGGCGAAGTCCTCTCCGAAGAAACCGAATACCACCTCGAGCTTGCCCGCTATAACGTCATCCTCGCCGTCAGCAACAACCCCGCCTATAACGCGCTCATCTGCAATATGTTCGTCCACGATTTTGGCCGCGATAACGTCTACCAGTTCCTTCCCCATCAGGAAAACGAACATGAACGCCGCCAGATCGCCCACACCATCCGCGGGCGCACCTTTGGCCGCCCGGAAATGGATTTTTGGGATATCTCTTCCGAATTTATGCAGGGCTGGCGTTTCCGCGCCTCAAGGGTAGGGCAGCAGGAAAACGCCAAAGCTCTGTTGAAACAGGCGGAAGATGGCCAAGTGAAAATCATCGGCCACATCTCACCCAAAGGCCGCCTCGACCTGCGCACCCCCAGAACCCTCGAAAACTTCACCGAACAAGACGTTCTTATCCTGTTTGAAAAAGAAGAGTCTCAATAACGCGCAGTTCCATCATCTGAAAATGCCCGATTGTTCGGCGAATTCACGATATTGTATGGGCCCTAAGCCGGGCACTTCAAAACCGCCTCAAACGGTGCGCCCAGCTTGCCCCGTCCTTCCAGCCCGTCCAGCTCAATCAGGCAAATATTCGCCACAACATGCGCGCCCGTTTTGTGGATCAGCTCTTCCGCCGCCGCCATTGTTCCCCCCGTGGCCAGCAGATCATCAACCAGCACAACCCGCGCCCCCGCATGAACAAGATCCGGCTGAATCTCGATCACGTCATTGCCGTATTCAAGCGTATACTCATGCGATAAAACCCGCCCCGGCAGCTTCCCCGCCTTACGCACCATGCCGAATCCGCACCCCATTTCATAAGCCAAAGGCGCGGCCATCAAAAACCCCCGGCTCTCAATCCCCATCAGCATATCGGGGCGGTAACTCTCCGCAAGCCGCCGCATCTTTCCAATCGCTTCGCGCCATGCCGCAGGTTCCGCCAGCAGCGTGGCAATGTCGTAAAAATTAATCCCGGCCTTGGGAAAATCCGGAACAATTCGTATATGCTCTTGAATATTCATCGTATTACGCTCATCTTCATATCATAAATACCAAAGATGATCATAATCGCAAAAAGCGACAATAGAAATGTTTAAACGGCGTAACCCCCGTACGATACTACAAAATATCCGCGAGCTTTTCTGGCCCTCCATGGGCTGGATTCGCGCCTGTATCTACACCAAACACCGCGTCCTGCGCCTGTCCGACAGCGCGCGCAAAATCGCTTTGGGCCTTGCCATCGGCGTCGGCATTTCCTTCACCCCCATTCTGGGAACGCATTTCATACAGGCCGGGCTGATCGCCTATCTCCTGCGGGCGAATTTTCTCGCCGCGCTGATTGGTACATTCGCCGGAAATCCGTGGACCTTCCCCTTTATGTGGTGGGCGGGCATCAGCCTCGGCGCCTTTATCTTCCAGCTTTTTGGCCTGCCCGCTTCCGCTTCCCCGCCCGACGAAGCAACCTTAACAATCATCTGGGAGTTGATAAAAACCGAACCCTTGCGCATCTTCGCGCCGTGGTTTGTCGGCGGATACCTGATTGCGGTCTTTTCTGTTCCGCTCAACTATATGGTGTTTTATAAACTGGTCAGCAGCGCAAAACAGGCGCGGCGCAAGGCCCGCGAGCAAAAGCTCCACCGCATCGCCCGCGAAGTCACAGGGCAGCAGGATTAAAAACATGATTTTGGGAATAGGCTCGGACATTGTTGATATCCGCCGCATAGAAAAACTCATGACGCGCTTTGAAGCGCGTTTTATCGCCCGCTGCTTCACCGCCGCAGAACAGGAAACCGCCGAAAAACGCCGCCCCGGCGGCGCCCATACCGCGACCTACGCCAAGCGTTTCGCCGCGAAAGAAGCCCTCGTAAAAGCGCTCGGCACCGGCTTTTCCGGCGGCATCGTCATGAAAGATATCGGCGTGATGAATGCACCCGGCGGCGCGCCTTCCATCAAGCTGTCCGGCGGCGCTCTGGAACGCCTCAAAGCCATAACCCCCAAAAACCACGAAGCCGTCATTCATGTAAGCCTGAGCGACGAACCCCCTCTGGCCAAAGCCGATGTGATAATAGAGGCCCGCCCGAAAGATTAAATCTGGCCTTATGCAGATCAATCCTGTAAAAGCCGTAAGTATGAGTGAAAAAATGGAAGAAACAAAGAACCAGCTCCGCGCCGATCCGCAGATGCGTGCGCCCTCCGAAGCGCCGCTCACCGCCAAAGAGGAAATCGCGGAGTTTTTTAAAACCGCGCTCGTTGCTATCGTACTCGCGCTCTTGATCCGCACCTTCCTGTTCGAGCCGTTCAACATCCCTTCCGGCTCTATGAAACCCACATTGCTGATCGGCGATTACCTGTTCGTCAACAAACCCGCCTACGGCTACAGCCGTTATTCCTTTCCCTTCGGCCTTGCTCCGCTCGAAGGACGCGTCTGGGACGGACAGCCCCAACGCGGCGACGTCATCGTGTTCAAACTGCCAAGCAATCCGCATATTGATTACATTAAACGCCTTGTCGCTCTACCCGGCGAAACGGTGCAGGTGCGCGGCGGACGCCTTTATATCAACGGCGAAATCGTGCCGCGTGAAGCCATCGGCATGAAGGAAGACACCGGCCCCGAAGGCTCAGGCCGCCCCATGTACCACTATCTCGAAACACTGCCCGGCGGGGTCGTCCACGAAATTTACGAAGAGGGCGACGGCGAAACGCTCGACAACACCCCGCTCTACACCGTCCCGGAAGGTCACTATTTCATGATGGGCGATAACCGCGATAATTCGCAGGACAGCCGTGTTCCCGGCGCTGTCGGCTTCGTCCCGTTTGAAAATCTTGTTGGCCGGGCCGACTTCCTGTTTTTCTCGACAAACGGCTCGGCGAGCCTGTTCGAAATCTGGAAATGGCCGTGGGCGCTGCGTTATAACCGCTTCTTCAACGATATTGACCCCGTTCGCCTTGCTCAGCCGGAAGACTAAGCCCATGCCCCTGTCGTCTCTGGAAAAGCGCATCCACCATGAGTTCAGCGATACCGACCTCCTGAAAACCGCACTCACCCATTCCAGCACCGCTGCGGAATATAATTACGAGCGCCTTGAGTTTCTTGGCGATCGGGTTTTGGGCCTCGTCATTGCCGAACTCCTGTATAAGCGCTTCCCCAAAGAATCCGAAGGCGACCTCGCCAAGCGCCTCGCCGCGCTGGTTCAGGGCTCTTTTCTCGCCACCGTCGCCGCCGAAATGAATCTCGGAAGCCATATCGCCTTGTCCGATAGCGAAGCTCAGGCAGGCGGTGCGCAAAACGAACATATCCTCGCCGATGTTTTTGAATCCCTCATCGGCGCGCTTTACCTCGACGGCGGTTTCAAAAAATGTCAGGACCTCATCCATGATTTGTGGCAGGACAAACTCGATGTCATGAAAAAACCGCCCCAGCACCCCAAAACTCAAATTCAGGAATGGGCGCAAAGCCTCGGCCTGCCGCTTCCGGTCTATGAAATCATTGAACAAAGCGGCCCCGACCACGCCCCCGTTTTCGAAATCGAAATTCGCGTCGAGGGCCATCCCCCTCTCCGCGCAAAAGGCCGCTCCCGCCAACTGGCCGAAAAAGAAGCCGCCCGTGAATTTCTCAAAACCAATCGCGGGATAATCGGGTCATGAGCGCCGCATCCCAAAACACCGCCTGCGGTTTCGTCAGCGTTATCGGCCTGCCCAATGCCGGAAAGTCGACATTGATAAACCGCCTCGTCGGCTCGAAAGTCTCCATCGTTTCCCCCAAAACCCACACGACCCGCAACCGCATCCTCGGCATCGCCTTACATGAAAACGCCCAGATCATCCTTATCGACACGCCCGGCATTTTCGATGCGGGCGGTTCAAGACCCATGGAAAAAGCAATGGTTGCCGCCGCTTTTGACGCGCTGGAGGAAAGCGAATTTGCCATCCATCTTGTCGATGTGTCGCTCAAATCACCGCTGGAAAAAAACAGGGCGCTCATCGAAAAACTCCCCGAAAACAAACCCGTCCTGCTTGCGCTCAATAAAACCGACAAAATTAAAAAAGAACAACTCCTCACTCTGGCCGCATCCTTTAACGATGCCTTTCCCTACGCCGCCACCTTCATGATTTCCGCGCTCAAGGGCAGCGGCACAGATACGCTCCTAAGCCACCTCGCCGCCAATATGAAACCCGGACCGTGGATGTTCGAAGAAGACCAGATCACCGACATGCCCATGCGCCTCATGGCCGCCGAAATCACCCGCGAGAAAATTTTCAATCAACTGCATAATGAACTCCCCTATGCCGCAATGGTCTACACTGAGAATTGGGAGCCTTTCGACAACGGCTCCATCAAAATTTCTCAGGTTGTTTTTGTCGAACGCGACAGCCAAAAAGCCATCGTCCTTGGCAAAGGCGGTACGCGCATCAAACAAATCGGTCAGGAAGCGCGCGAAGAACTGGAAAAAATTTTCGACGCCCGCATTCACCTCAAACTCTTCGTCAAGGTGCAGGGTAACTGGGCCGAACGCGACGAAAACCTGCGCCTGATGGGCCTTCTCGAATAACAGTACACAATAGGAATTTTTTCCTTGACAAAGGCAATGTTCCGCGATACAGTCAAATCAGACTATGCATAGTCTGTAAAAAAACAGACGGTAAATGGCGCAAGGTTGAGAGCAAAAACGAAAAACGCCATTTGCGAAAAAACACAGCTCAGCTAAAAACGCGGCAACACCGTCGCTGTTTCATATGGGGCCCCTTATGTTTTTAACGGAAACACACAAAAAGAAAGGAAGAAAAAACCAAAAAACTGACTTCCCGTAACGGTTCCAAAAAACCTTGCGCACCTTCGCTGTATCTTTTTGCAGCTATGAAAAAAATTAAAAAAATTTCTTAATGTGGATAACGCATTTTTCTGCTCTGCGAAAATTGACGGAAGCAATTCACTGCTGATAGACTACGGGTTCTTAAGACATGAATAACTGTTTTTACGTGGTGTATCAACGCGTTATGCGTTACATAAGCAATGGGAAGAGAGAGAAAAAATGAGCTGGACGGACGAGCGCGTTGAATTACTGACGAAACTTTGGACGGAAGGAAAAACCGCTGCCGAAATTGCCAAGGAACTTGGGGGCGTAACACGCAACGCCGTGATTGGCAAGGCTCACCGCCTGAAACTTTCAAACCGCGTTTCTCCTATTCAGCAAAATAAAAAACCCGCTCCCGTTAAAGCGCCGCCCGCCGCCGCGCTTCCCGAACGCAAGATACAAAAAATTCCGGCGCAGGATAACCGTCAGGGTATCCCCCTTACCGCGCTGAAGGCAAATGAATGCCGCTGGCCTCTCGGCGATCCTCAAGACGAAAGCTTCGGTTTTTGCGGTGGCCGCGCCATTTCCGGGCTGCCTTATTGTTCTGAACATGCGAAGATCGCGTATCAGGCCGCAACCCGCAACCGCATCCTCAAAGCCGAAGAAGCTGCGGAAAAAGAAGGAGCCACAGCAGAGGCTGAAGCTGAACTGGCCGAGGCAAAAAAAGTCATCTCCGGCTAGGATCAAAACGCGCAGATTTTTCGGGGACGGGTTTTCCGCCCCTTGCGGCCTTACCGCTATAACCTGCGTCATATAAATGATTCAAAATTTTTGTCATCCCCACGGCGCAGCTTTCTGCGCTTAAACAGCGGGGATCCATTTATGAGAGCTGCTTGGCAGCTCACTTTCTATAGTGCTGGATGCCCGCGCGCGCAGACATGACGTGATCATCTTATAAGACATGCGCTATAAGAATTCTAAAAAACCTACCGGATAATTTTAAGGTCCACCGCCTCGCGGCCTTTATCGACAACCTTAAGCGTCACTTTCACCCGCTGCCCGGCTTCCAGCTCTTCAATCTCCAGCTTGTCCAGCAGGCTCTTATGGATGAACACATCTTTCATCCCGTCATCGGGAATAATAAAGCCAAAGCCCTTTTCCGGCTTATACCATTTCACCAGCCCGCCAAGCGAAAACGTCCCGTCCTCACTAACATCCTCCGGCATCAGGTTCACGCTGCCCGGCTCGATCACCTCGACAACTTCCTTAACCTGTTTGCCCTTCGGCCCGTCATAAATGGTACACATCAGCACCGCACCTTCGCCCAGCGCGTGCAGCCCGGCATCCTGCAACGTTGTGATATGCACAAACGCATCATAGCTTTCATCTTCCGGAACAACAAAACCAAAACCCTTGGTCCCGTTAAACCATTTCAAAAGCATTCTAATCGGTTCAAGTTCGGCCTCTGGCTGAGGCTGAATAGGAGAGGCAGGCAAGATAAAGTTCCTCTTACTCAAAAAATGACAGGCAGCGCATAGACGCATAAACCATGTACAATTGTGCAATATCCTGCATAAAAAATCTAGGGGCTTCTTTCCACTATCTTCATTATACCCAAATGGCTTTATTTCCCCCGCTTCCGATAGAAAACCGCTCCAAAAACCTGTAAAATAAAAAAGAAACAGGACAACAACCTGAAAAGAACAGACCCTATGGAAATGTCAACAACCCCGCGCCACCCCTGGTTAAAAACCTACCCGCCCAGACCCGATTGGCATATGCAGATCAAGCCGGGCGTTGTGATGCAAGCCCTTGACGCCACCGCCGCGAAAAAGCCGCGAGCTCGCGCTCTCGATTTTCTGGGCAAGACCTATACATGGACCGATCTGCACACAGCCGTAAACAAATTCGCCGCCGGTCTGCAAAGCATGGATGTAAGAAAAGGCACAAAAGTCGGCCTGTTCCTGCCCAACTGCCCGCTTTCTCTCATCGCCTATTACGGCATTCTCAAAACCGGCGCAACCGTGGTGAACTACAATCCGCTCTACGCTCATGACGAACTCGCCTACCAGATAGAAGACAGCGAAACCGACATCATGGTCACGCTCGATCTGGAAATGCTGCATGAAAAAATGGAGAAAATGCTGAGCGGTACACGGCTCGAAAAACTGATTGTCGGCAAATTTACAGACTTTCTCCCCTTCCCGAAAAACCTGCTTTTCCCGATGGTAAAAGGCCGGGACCTCGCCAGAATTTCTCCGTCTGAAAAGCGCGTCATCTGGCTCGATGATCTCATGGATAATGATGGGAAAGTGAGCGAAGTGGAAATCGACCCGCTCGAAGATCTCGCCGTTCTCCAATATACCGGCGGCACCACCGGCACGCCCAAAGGCGCGATGCTCACCCACATGAATATCTATGCTAACGCTGTGCAGTGTTACGCCAATTTCCCCGACCCGCTGGAGCATGAAAAAATGCTCGGCGTGCTGCCCTTCTTCCATGTCTTCGCCATGACCGTCAGCATGAATATGGCCGTTCTGGCCGGAATGGAAATCCTCACCATCCCGCGCTTTGACCTGAAACAAACCCTCGATCTCATCCATAAGAAAAAACCGCGCTACATGCCCGCCGTCCCCGCGATTTTCAGCGCGATCAACAACCACCCTAAACTCGCCGATTACGACCTTAAGTCCCTAGAGTTCTGTATCTCCGGCGGCGCGCCGCTGCCTGTGGAGGTCAAAAAGAAATTCGAGGAAAAAACCGGCTGCATAGTGGTCGAAGGCTACGGCCTCACCGAGTCCTCCCCCGTGGTCACGGTCAATCCGCCCTTTGGCGAAAACATCGCCGGTTCCATCGGCCTGCCGATTCCCCAAACGATTATCGAGATTGTTGACCCGGACGATAAAACCACCCTGATGCCGCTGGGTGAAAAGGGCGAAGTCTGCATCCGCGGGCCGCAGGTCATGAAGGGCTACTACAACAAACCAAGCGAAACCGCTAACGTTCTGCGCCCCACCGATGACGGCGGCGTAAGGCTGCATACCGGCGATATCGCCACGATGGACGAGCGCGGTTATACCTATATCGTTGACCGCATCAAGGACCTCATCATCACCAACGGCTATAACGTCTATCCCCGCCACGTCGAAGAAGCCATCTATAAGCACCCCAATGTCGAGGAATGCATCGTCGCCGGCCTGCCCGATGCGCAGCGCGGCGAAATCGTAAAAGCGTGGATTAAACTCAAAGAGGGCAGGGAGCTGACAGCCGAAGAACTCAAAAGCTTTTTAGAGGATAAAATCTCGAAAATCGAAATCCCCAAACGCATCGAATTCCGCGACCGTCCCCTGCCCAAAACCATGATCGGCAAACTCTCCCGCAAGGATATCGTCGCCGAAGAACTGGGTCAGACCTAACTCTCTACTGTCATTCCGCGCGCATACGGAGAATCTCGCCCGCTCTCAACCGGCTAAGAGTCCTCTTCGCTTACGCACGTTCGGAATGACAAAGATATTTTATGCCTCTGGATTTAAGCAATGAGTCTGGAGGCTAACCCCTTAGCACCCCGCCGACTTTTTCGAGAACGGAATCGCTCACCGCGTTCATCAGCGTCTCTAAATCTTTATCGGTCAGGCTCTGTTCTTTCGGCTGAATATTCACCGACAGCGCCACGGATTTTTTGCCCGGCTCCACGCCTTTACCCTGATAAATATCAAACACGGACGCATCGGTAATCAGCTTTTTATCCGCCGCCGTGGCCGCACGCAGAACATCGGCGGCCAGAACATCCTCATCCACGATAAAGGCAAAATCCTTGGAAAGCGGCTGGAGAGGCTCAAGGCGCAGCATAGGCTTCTCGGTGCCTTTTTGCTTGGCTTGTGGAATATTGCCCAGCATCACTTCAAACCCGACAATCGGGAATTTGACATCCATCTCTTCCAGAATCGCCGGGTGAATTTCCCCGAATGTCGCCAGCACGTTTTTACCCAAACGCAAAACCCCGCTGCGCCCCGGATGATAATAGTCCGGCGCATCTGCCGAAATTTGCGCATTGCCTGCCGGAGCGCCAACCGCCTCGAGCGCCGCCATCGCATCGGCTTTCGCATCATAAACATCGACGCTGCGCGCGGACGTCTCATCGGCCCAATGCCGCGCTGCGTTCGAACCGCTACGAATGCCGCACGCCACCATGCTTTGCTCATCGGGTTTAACGCCCGCAAAGACCGGGCCGATTTCGCACAGCGCCGCATGGGGATATCCTCGCGCTGCATTGCGCTCCGCCGCCGCAATCAAATTCGGCAAAATCGAGGGGCGCATCACATCCATCTCCGATGAAATCGGGTTTTGTAAGGTCAGCGCGGCAATGGCGTTATCGTTCGCGCCAAACGCCTCGGCCTGCTCCCGGCCCAGAAACGACCATGTCACACATTCATGCAATCCCCGCGCCGCCAGCGCCGCCCGCGCCCGGCGCATCGAAGCACCCAGCGCCGTTTCCGCCGCCGCCGGAACAACCGGTCCTTCGACGCTGATGGAAGGAATTTCATCAAAACCGATGATTCGCGCAATTTCTTCGGCAATATCGGCCCTGCCGAAAACATCCCCGCGCCAGCTTGGCGGGGTAATGTTCGCCCCATTCACTTCAAACCCCAGCGCCGCCAGAATTTCATGCTGCCGCGCTTCCGGCACATCAATGCCGATCAACTGTTTGCAATACGCCGGATCATATTCAATCTCGCGTTTCCATTCAGGAACGTCTCCGGCGACAACAAGATCACTAGCCTCCCCGCCGCAAATCTCCAGAACCATCGCGGTGAAAATTTCCATGCCCTCGCGGGTAAATTCCGGGTCTACCCCGCGTTCAAACCGGTAACGCGCATCGCTCATCACGCCCAGATCGCGGCCCGTGCGCGCAATAATTTCAGGGTTGAAATACGCGCATTCCAAAAACACATTGGCCGTATCGTCTGCGCACCCCGTCGAAACGCCGCCGACAATTCCACCCAGCCCGATTACGCCCCCATTTTCTTTAGAGTCGTCATGAATCGTCACCGCGCCGCCTACAAGCTCATAGCTTTTATCGTTCAGCGCCTCCAGCGTCTCCCCGCCTTTGGCCGCGCCCACGCGAATATCGCCTTTCAGCTTATCCGCATCATAAGCATGCAGCGGGCGGGCATACGCTATCGTGATGTAATTGGTAATATCCACCAGCGCCGAAATCGGGCGCAAACCGACAGCCTTAAGCTGCTTTTGCAGCCAATCGGGCGAAGGGCCGTTCTTTACACCCTTAACCATCCGCCCGATAAACAGCGGGCAGCCTTCCGCATTATCAATCTTCACATCAATATCGGATTTAAACCCGCCCTTGGCCGCCGGATAGTCCAGCGGCTTCAGCGTCCCCAACCCGGCCGCCGCCAGATCCCGCGCAATGCCGCGCACACCTGCGCAATCCGCGCGGTTGGGGGTTAGCGCAATCTCGATCACCGGATCGTCAAGCCCGAAAATTTCGGCCATAGGCGTGCCGATCTCATAATGCTCATCAACTTCGATAATGCCTTTAAGGATCCTCCGAAAGACACATTTCTTTCTCAGAAACCAGCATCCCGCAACTCTCCACCCCCGCAATCTTGGTTTTCTTCAAAGTCACATCCAAACCGGGAATATACGACCCGTCCGGCGCAAAAACGCCCTTCATCCCTGCGCGCGCGTTCGGCGCGCCGCACACCACCTGTACAGTTCCATGATCGGCAGTCTTAACAGTGCAGACCTGCAACTTATCCGCATCCGGATGCTTTTCCGCTTTTTCCACGTAAGCCACGCTAAAGGCCGCAAAATCGCGTCCCGGATCGGTGATTTCCTCAACCTCCAGCCCGATCGCGGTCAGCGTATCGGAAATCTCCTCCAGCGTTGCATCCGTATCCAGATGCTCTTTAAGCCAGTTCAGCGTGAGTTTCATGGTCTTTTAAATCCTTTAACCCGTTAAGAGCTGCATTTTTAAACGGTTTTACAGCAAAAAACAACGCCTTCGCCGCACATCTCTAAAAATTAACATAATTTTTACCTTTGTGGCTTAAAGTTTTTACAGGGCGTTGAAATGCGAAAGCGGCGGGGACAAAAGCAAAAGCGCATAAAAATAAAAAATATTTAAGAGGAGTGTGACGACAATGAGTAAATCTATGAAGGTGAATGTAAGACCCGAGCAGCAGGGCCAATATATTAACACCTATACACAGGATGAAAGCGGAAATTTTCAAAAATCCGGTGAAATTCACGTCAGCCAAATAGCGCCAGCCGAACTCTCCTCGGAAGAAATTGGTAAAAGAAATGCATATGAGGTTCCTGAGGCAAACGCAAATCTCGCGGAAGTACAGGCAACCAAAGACCAGAGCATCGTTATGCTGACAACATCGGAGGGACCGGTCGCCGTAAAAATGGATGATCTGGCGATCCAAAACTCCGCACAAAAAGCGGAACTTGTAGCGCAGAGCCAGAGTATGGCGCAGCAATTTGCCGCGCGGGAAGAGGTCATTGCCCACCGGCAAGAGCAACAACCAGCTCCCGCCGCCCCCGCCCCGCCCGAAACACCGGAAGTCGCTTCGGCCACGGTGGAAACCCAGCCTGCACCCGTCCAGCCCGAACCCGCTCAGCCGGAACAAGTAGAGCTAAGCGCCGCTGATAAGGCTCAGGCTTATGGCGATGTCGCCTGGGTTAATCCGCCCGAAGCGATTAAGCCCGAAACGATAGGAAAGCCGCAACCAACGCAGCCTGCTACTCCGGCAGCACCAACCGCCCCGGCAGCGGTCGAAGCCGGTGGAATTCTGGCCCGCGCAGGTGAAATCGGCCCGCGTGGTTATTTATCCGATCTCGATCCCGTAGAGGTTGTTGCATTGCAGACCAAGCTGCAAGAAGCAGGTTATGATCTGGGGCCTGCCGGGACTGACGGGAAGCTCGGTAAAGACACAATGGCTGCGGCAAGGCAATATGTCGCGGCGAACAATCTGTCTGAAAACATTACTCTGGCAGAGCTTGGAGAGCATACAACCGCGCCTCAGACAGAACTGGCACAGGCCGCGCCTGAGCAGCCCGCTGCCGAAAATGTGGCAAGCAACGAACCCGACCCTCTGGCCGCGGTCAGGGAGCTTTATGCTAACAACACGCAGGAGGCCGCGGAAAACGCAAACACCGCTCCAGCGCAAGATGGGATGGCTTTTACGAACAGCATTAAGCCATTTGATTTAACACAGCAAAATATAATCCCGCCGACACATGAAATTGTGCCGACAGGCAATAGCGCAATAACATTGAGCTTTGATAATGATGGTGTCAATCATGTGAATATTGATGGCCAACCGGCGGCAAATACCTTCTCTCTTGCTTCCAATGCCAATGGAGCTTTCGTTCAACCGGTAGATCCGACGCCCGCGCCGTCCGGGCCGACTGTGGCCGCAGATCAAAGGCTGGATACAATGAACAACGCAAACCTGACATTTAGTAATCAGGTTTAACCACTCCGGGATTTATTCCCCGCCCCTTGGGGCGTTCGTCATTGCGAGGGAGCGGAGCGAGCGAAGCAATCCAGCAGAGCCGCATGGAGAGATTTGTGGATTGCCACGCCGCTTTTAGCGGCTTGCAATGACAGGATATCCCGCTGCTTGCGGCGGGGTTATTCATCCACACTTCATCATATGCAGTGTGAAATCGAGCTTCACGCCAAGCGCTTTATACAGCGCTTGCGCGGCCTCGTTATCGCTTTCCGCCAGCCAGTAAATGCGCGCCCATTGGCCTTTGCCCGCGCCCTCCAGCGCCCGGATCAACTTTTTTGCAATACCTTTGCCACGCTGCTCCGGCTCCACATAAACATCTTGCATATAACACACATTCTGGATACTGCCCGTTGTCGGATGTTCGATATAATGCAGCAAACCGACCAGCTTCCCATCCTCTTCCGCCACCAGCCCGCGCACCGGAAATGCCGGGTCGATCAGCCGCGCCCACGTCTCCGCCGTCACCGCCTCATCACGAAGGCCCAGATTATTCCCGTCCCATAGCGGCAACCAGCCGGGGAAATCACGGTTTTCTATGGCGCGGATTTTGACAGCCATTTTTACGGCTTTCTTTAGCGTGTCGTTGTATTCGGGCGCTCCAGCGGGTCAAAGCCGTAATGCTCGAGCCAGCGCGTATCGCATTCGAAAAACGTGCGTAAATCCGGAATGCCGTATTTCAGCATGGTCAAACGCTCAAGCCCCATGCCGAAAGCAAAGCCCTGATAAACATCCGGATCGACACCGCAGTTTTTCAGCACATTCGGATGCACCATCCCCGCGCCGAGAACTTCCATCCATTTCTGGTTCTCGGGCTTATCAGCCTTGCCAAGCTTAATCCCGCCATCGGGTTTTTTGGTATAACCGATATCCACCTCCGCCCCCGGCTCCACAAACGGAAAGAAGGACGGGCGGAACCGAACGGGCAGATCATCTAGCTTGAAATACGCCCGGACAAAGTCTGTCAGGCAACCTTTCAAATGGCCCATATTCACATCTTTATCAATGAACAGCCCCTCCATCTGGTGGAACATTGGCGTGTGCGTCATGTCGTAATCGCTGCGGTATGTCCGGCCAAAGCACACGATTTTATAGGGCGGCTTATGGCTCTCCATATGCCGGATTTGCACGCTGGAGGTATGCGTGCGCAAAAGCTTCTTGGCGTACTCGCCCTCTTCGGAAGGATCTTCGGGCAGGAAGAACGTATCTTGCATCTCCCGCGCCGGGTGGCCGGGCGGAAAGTTGAGCGCGGTGAAATTGTGAAAATCATCCTCAATATCCGGCCCCTCGGCGACCGTGAACCCCATAGAACCGAAAATCCCGACCATCTCCTCCATCGTCTGGGAAATCGGGTGAATTTTGCCCATCCGCTCGGGCCGTACGGACAAGGTAACATCCAGCGTTTCCCTCGCCAGCCGCTCGGCCATATCCTGTTTTTTCAGGGCGCTTTCCTGCTTCTTAATCAGCGCCGCAATCTCGTCTTTCAGCGCATTCAGCGCCGCGCCCGTGGTTTTGCGCTCCTCCGGGTCCATCCCGCCCAAAGTCTTCATCAGCGCGGTAATTCGCCCCTTTTTACCCAGCACGCTCACGCGCACCTCATCCAGCGCCGCCAGATCGTTCGCCGCCTCAACCTCGCTCGTCAATTCTGTTTTTAAAGTTTTGATATCGCTCATAACCCGGCAGTTTTAGCAGGAAGAACCGGACAGACCAAGCGTTTTTATAGGTGCGTTATCGAACAACCGCCGGTGCCCAGTTTTCATTCGTATAAGGCGCCTGTGTAAGCCGCGTAGGAAGCTGCTCATGAGGTTTGTTGTGTACACGGCGTATGGCGCGCGCATTGTTCAATATATGGCGCACTGCGGCGTCAAAATGCTCGGAGACACTGTGAAGATCTATATCATAGCGTTTGGTATGTTCGGATATTCCCTGATCCATCTGCCCAAGGCTGGAATGCATACAGCGATTTCCTGTCATAAATCTTTTTTTTGTGTCTGGCGTGTCTGCAAGCTCAGTTGTGGTAATTTCAACGCTCCTGCCGATCCACGAACCATGTGCATTCATAAAGTCTTTGTTGGCAACGCCCCGCTCATGGGCTCTATCGACCAGTGCGCTGACAGCCGCATGAGCGTCAAGAATTTTTTGATCTGCGGTGCCGTCTTGCGCGAAAAAAACCCCGCGCCCTTCCGGTGATCCCTGAAGGAAGTCTCTGCACTGGTTTATCAGGTCTTCTAACGCATCTGCCGAAATTCTTTTGCTCATAAGTCTCACTCCGCACACAAAACCATATGGTAAATAAATGCTACCGTAAAACAGGTCAACAAAAAACTATGAAAAAATATTTTGTTGACATATTTTTTTGTGCTAATTCTGAGGTATGAAAGATCAAGACGAACACGTTCACGATTTAACCATCAAATTTTTGGTTAACGCCTCACAAAAGGTCGAAGGCGGCGAAAGGCTGAATGACGTATTCTGGCGTGCCGTACAATTTGAACTTTCGCCCAAACCCGCCGCCGGGCAACAACAGCGTCAGCAAAATCGCTTAAATAGGCTTGGTAGTCTTGCTGATTTGGCAAAAACCCCAGAAGCGCAGAAAATTTATCAAGATGCCTATATACGTGAAGACTCTATGGTCCACCTCAATAACTTACCCGAAGAAGAAAGAGAGCCGCTAAGAGAGAAGATGAGAAACAAGCATCTTATTCTTTCTGCAAACGGACAAATCCATGATCTTGTCGCGATGATTAAATAAGGCTCTTAATTTCATCCAGCCGGTGAACAATATAATCCGGCGCGGCTTCAGCCAAACGCCTGCGCGAAATATAGCCGTCCGTAATACCTATCGAAGTAATCCCCAGCGCCCGCGCAATCTCCGGCTCCTCCATCGTATCACCGATAATAACCGTATGCGCCGGATCGTGGCCGCGCTCCTCCATATAATTTTTAAGCCGCAACGCCTTGGTCGTGCTTTGCAAAATGGTTGTCCCCCCGCAACCATGGGCGCACACATGGGCGAAATAATGATCGAGCTTCAAACGCTCCAGATGCGCCCTGATCTTATCGGTCTGGTAATTCGATAAAATCATGCACTCCGCGCCCCGCGCGTTCAGATGCTCCAGCAAAACCCGCGCCCCGTGGCGGGTACGGGCTTTAGCGGCATAACGCTCATACGCGCTTTGAAATACTGCGTTGCCTTCATCGCGCCGCTCCAAAACGATTTCAGCGCTCACGCCGTGAATCTCGTAAAACGGCAGAATCGGGAAAATAAACGTCTCGCGGTGGGTTTTCAGGCTGATGGCTTTCGCGCCGTAAAATTCGAGGCATTTGTTGCCCGCTTTCCAGCTTGGGATAGTGTCGGCCAGAATCGTACCGTTCCAGTCAAAGACAAAGAGTTTTCCATTCATAAGAAAGATTTAAACACATAGGCCGCGCCGTTTAAACAGCGTTTATACGCTGCGTTTTATTTCCATCAGAGGCGCGGTATTACGCGGCCTTTGGTTGCGGATTCGGTTGACGGTATAGCGCGCGGTTTGAACCATATGCTGCACAGGGTTTGCAACGGAGGCATAGCGGTTGGAAAGGCTTTGTGTAAAGTCCGGCCCAAGCCAGTTTCCGTTTTTATGCATGGCGTCCGGATCGACAATGCCCCGCGCCTGCTCCAAAAGAGCGTTAAGCTCAGTATGGACATTGCGAACATTTTCAGCCGAGGGCGGTAACGCGCAGCTTTGGCCGATAAAAATGTTCAAAGCGTGATAAAGATTTGCGCGGCGTTGTTGTTCGGTATCAGACATAACTGAACCTGTTAAAGAAAAGCAAGCCTTATGTCAATAAAAAAAGGCCCATCCGGGGAGGGGGGCCTTTTTGAAATTTTTTCACTGCCAAAAAATGGCGCGGAAGTTAAGCAGCCGCTTTCTCCGCCTTGTCCAGCGCAGCCTGCGCTTGCTTGGCAATCGCGGCAAAGCCTTTTTCATCGTGGATTGCAATCTCGGACAGAGACTTACGATCCAGTTCAATGCCAGCCAGTTTCAGGCCATGCATAAGCGTCGAATATTTCAGATCGTACAACCGCGCCGCAGCGTTAATCCGCTGAATCCACAAAGCGCGGAAATTGCGCTTTTTTGTCCGGCGGTCGCGGTAAGCGTACTGACCGGCTTTTTCAACGGCCTGTACGGCGGTGCGGAAACAATTCTTCCGGCGGCCATAATAACCTTTGGCGGCTTTGATAACTTTTCTGTGTCTCGCATGGGCGCGAGGGCCTCCTTTAACGCGTGCCATTATTCAGCGCCTCCTGATTTTGCAGCCAGCTTCTCCGCTGATGTCTTTTTCTTCTTACGTAAATATGGCATCCAGTTGCGCAGCACAATGCGCTCATCGGCATCGCACAACGTGGTTTGCCCTTTGGCCTTACGTTTCATGGATTTGGGTTTGTTCATTTGCATGTGGCGCATTTTGGCCTGTTTGACCTTCACCTTGCCACTGCTGGTAACGCGGAATCGCTTCTTCGCACCGGATTTGGTTTTCATTTTCGGCATTTTCTGTCTCCTTAAAAGGGTTGTTATATGAGGGCCGAGGCAGCCGTATTCGCCAGACCATCTATTCGTATGGGCGCTTTATAACGCTATCAGCCCAAAGAAATCAAGGAAAAACCAAGGGAGAAGCAAGAAAAAATCAACTATATTTTTCCATGAACTGAGCAATATGAAAAAACATTGACCTGCGGTGATTGGGTTGCGGCAGGCCGTGTGTTCCGTCCTGAAAGCTGGTGATCTCCATGCGCCGCGTTCCGGCATTGGCTCTGGCTATATCAAGCTGGCTGATGGGCGAGGTTTCATCCGCCGCCCCATGCATAATCAGCACAGGCTTGTTTAAATCGCCTATAGCATCCGTAATTTCGATTTTTTCAAGTTGTTCGATAAAGGGAATGCCGACGCGGTCCTCCCCGATCAACACATAACCGGTTTTTTTCCATTCGTCTTCTATCTGCCCGGCCTTGAAAATATTTTTGGCGACAAGCGGCGGGTCCAGCACCGGCCAGAGAAGCACATAACACAGCGCCTGTTCCGGCGCGTTCATCAGCGCAATAGTCGCTCCCAGCCCTTCGCAAATAAACATGAAATGCTCATATCCCTGATTTTTGGCCCAAACCAGAACGTTCAGGAAGTCCTGCATCGCGCTGTCTGTCGTAAAGTCTTCCGCCTGTCCGTCACTCGCCCCGCAACCTCTAAAGTCAAAGCGCAGCGTATGGTAATGCTTGTCGCTCAGGATATGATCCAGATTGGCGAAAACATTGCCATGGGACTCTTTATTGCCCGGAAAACCATGCACCATGATAACCAGAATCTTATCCTGGCCCTCAGGCGGATCTCCGTCAGGTTTCGAATGAAGCCCGTGAATATAAAGGCTTTCACCGGCGGGAATTTGAACAGGGGTAGCCATGAGCGAGACGTAAATCCTTCCGCCCGCATCATACCAATATAATTTTTTAATTTAAATGACTTGTCTTTCTTGTTAGGACTTTAGGCTTGGAAAAATATGACGAGGGAAACATGGTCAGACCTGCAAAGTTGGAAAATGTTGAGTTAAAAGGACTGCGCAGCAGGGCCGCCGCCATTGTCGAAAAACCGGCCTTCACCAGCTTTATCATCGCGGTTATCACTATCAACGCCGTCATTCTCGGGCTGGAAACAAATGCGAGGGTGATGAACGACGCCGGGCATATCCTGATGCTGTTCGATAAAATCGCGTTGGGCGTTTTCGTGGTTGAACTGGGCCTGAAGCTTTTTGCCTATCGCCTTGCTTTTTTTAGCCGGGGCTGGAACGTTTTTGACTTTATCGTTGTCGGCATAGCGCTGGTGCCCGCCAGCGGCACCCTCGCTGTTCTGCGCGCGCTGCGTGTCCTGCGCGTCTTGCGCCTTGTCTCTGTCGTGCCCTCCATGCGCCGCGTGATCGCCGCGCTGTTTCATTCCTTGCCCGGTATGGCTTCGATCATGGCGGTCCTGATGATTATTTATTACGTCTGCGCGGTGCTTGTCACCACCTTGTTTTCCGGCCACCCCGATCCGGATATCGCCGCAAAATTCGAATCCATCGGCGCGTCCATGTACACGCTGTTCCAGGTCATGACGCTCGAAGGCTGGAGCCAGGAAATCGTGCGTCCCGTGATGGATGTGTATCCCCATGCGTGGCTGTTCTTTATTCCGTTCATTATCATCACCAGCTTCGCCGTGTTGAATTTATTCATCGGGATCATTGTCGATGCGATGAATCTCATACATGAAAATGACGAGTATAACGGCCCCGAGCGCCGAAAAAGCAATGTGGTTGCGGGTGAAGAGGTCGCCGCCCTGCGCCGGGATATGCAAGAGATTAAAGAGCTTCTGAAAAAAGATTAGTGAGCTTCGGCCCAGCTATGGCCGGAACCCGCCTCGGCCTTTAAGGGTACGGAAATCTCCACCCCCATAATCTTAAATGCGTTTTCCATGACCTCTTGCGCCAGTTTTGAGGTCTGGGCAAGCTCGCTATCAGGGACTTCAAAGATGAGTTCGTCATGCACCTGAAGGAGCATCTTCGCTTTCAGCCCGGCATCCGCCAGCGCCTTGGGCATCTTCGCCATGGCGATCTTCATGATATCGGCAGCGGTGCCTTGCAACGGCGCGTTAATCGCCGCGCGCTCCGAACCCCCGCGCTGGGCCGGGATTTTCGCATTGATATTGGGCGTAAAACATTTGCGTCCATACAGCGTTTTCACATAGCCGTGGCTGCGCGCCTCATCCTTTTTTTCTTCCATGTAATCTTTGATCTCCGGGAAGCGCGCGAGATAACGCTTGATAAATTCGCTGGCATCACCCGGGTCCACGCCAAGTTGCTTGGCCAGCCCCCATCCCGAAATGCCGTAAATAATTCCGAAATTCACCGCCTTGGCACGCCTGCGCGTTTCCCCATCAACCTCATCCAAGGGCACGTCAAACACCTGCGAAGCGGTCAGCGTATGAATATCCACCCCGTCTTTAAACGCCTGCTTAAGCGCTTCCACCCCGGCCACTTCCGCCGCCAGCCGCAGCTCCACTTGGGAATAATCCACCGAAAGGAGCGTATGCCCGTCTTCGGCCACAAAAGCCTCGCGGATTTTGCGTCCGTCTTCGGTGCGGATTGGGATATTTTGTAGGTTTGGATCACTGGAAGCCAGCCGCCCCGTAGAGGTCCCTGTCATATGATACGAGGTATGCACCCGGCCCGTCGCCGGGTTAAGCTCATCCTGCAAAGCATCGGTATAGGTGGACTTAAGCTTTGAAAGCCCGCGCCAATCCAGAATTTTCTGTACGATCTCATGGCCTTGCAACGCCAGTTCCTCCAGCGTTTTCACATCCGTGGAATATTGCCCCGTCTTGGTTTTTTTGCCCGAATCCAGCCCCATCTGGTCGAATAAAATTTCACCGATCTGTTTGGGGCTGCCGATGTTAAACGGCGTGCCCGCCAGCTTGTAAATCTCTTCTTCAAGATCGGCGATACGTTTTGAAAACGCAGTACTCAGTTTCTTCAGCACCGCCGGATCAACTTTAATCCCCGCCATCTCCATCTGCGCAATCACCGGAATCAGCGGGCGCTCGATATTCTCATACACGCTCACCATCTTTTCTTTGATAAGGCGCGGCCTCAAAGTGTGGTACAGCCGCAGGGTTATCTCCGCATCTTCCGCCGCATAATCCAGCGCCTTTTCAATGTCCACCTTGTCGAAAGTGACCTGCGATTTGCCCTTGCCCGCCACATCTTCATACTTGATCGGCTGATGCCCCAGATAATGATCCGAAAGGGCGTCCATCGAATGCTTGTGGCTGGAGCCGTCCAGCACATAAGAAATCAGCATCGTATCGTCACACGGCGAAACATGAATGCCGCGCGCGGCAAAAAGCTGCCAGTCATATTTCATGTTATGCGCGATCTTCATAACGCAAGGATCTTCCAAAAGCGGCTTGAGCATTGCCAGAACGTTGTCCATGGGAAGCTGCGGAATATCGGAGCCGGCGGACTCGCCCAAAAGATCGGCTTGCTCCGCCACATGGCCCAGCGGGATGTACGCTGCCTTGCCGATTTGCGACGCCATCGAAATTCCCACCAGCTTGGCCTTGGCGGGCGTAAGCGCGGTTGTCTCCGTATCAATACAAACCGTTCCGGTTTTATAAGCCGCATCAATCCAGTCTTGCAGCGTTTGTTCATCGTTAATTAAAACATATTCGTTTTTCTCAATCGCGGGCCATTCTTCCGCAACCTCTTCCTCGGCAGGTTCAGCATCTTTGGGCGTGAACGCAACCGTATCCCCACCCAAACGTTTAATGATCGAGTTAAACGCATGCGCCTGCAAAAACGCCATCAGCGCCGGCTTGTCCGGATCATGCGTCTTGAGTTCTTCCAGCGGAGTAGGGACCGGCGCCTGCGCATCCAGTGTCACCAGCTTATGCGAAACCCGTGCATTTTCTGCATTCTCGATCAACTTCTCCCGCCGCTTGGGCTGCTTAATCTCTTCCGCCCGCGCCAGCAATTCCTCAAGACTTCCATATTCATTAATTAACTCCGCCGCCGTCTTCACGCCGATTCCCGGCACGCCCGGAATGTTATCGGTGCTGTCCCCGGCCAGCGCTTGTACATCCGTGACCTTATCCGGCGTCACGCCGAATTTTTCGAGAACGTCTTGTTCCTCGATCCACTTGTTTTTCATCGGATCAAGCATCCGCACGCCGGGCCGCACAAGCTGCATCAAATCCTTATCCGAGGAAACAATAACAACCTTCTTTCCCGCATCCAGAGCGCATTTCGTATAGGCCGCGATCAAATCATCCGCTTCATATCCCGCCAGTTCAATCGCCGGAATATCAAACGCCCGCGTCGCATCGCGCACCAGCGGAAATTGCGGCACCAGATCTTCGGGAGGCGCATCGCGGTTGGCTTTATATTCGGGGTAGAGATCGTTGCGAAAGCTCCCCCCCGGCGGATCGAAAATCACCGCCAGATACGGCGCGTGGTAATCATTCAAAAGCTTCATCAGCATTTGCGTGAATCCGAACACCGCCGAAACCGGAACGCCGTCGGGGTTTGTCATCCCCCCCCGCCCCGAATAGGCCATGGCGAAATAGGCCCGGAAAATAAACCCCGAGCCGTCAACGAGATAAAGCTCGCCATCCCGAGCTTCCGCACTTTGTGCTTTTGCTGTTTGATTCATGCATTAGAAAATGAAGGATTCACACGCGCAAGTCCAGAAGCGATCCCGCGCTATAAACAAAAACAACGTTTTGCGGCTGTAAAAAAATCCCCCCTTTCGCGACCATGTCTATCGCTTGAGGGGGGTGGGGAGTGAGGGTGAAACCCGCTCTTTCAGTCCTTTAACAGGGATCGGGACCGAAGAGCGTCTACAGGTTTCTCAGGGTATTCACAACACTGAAGTTTTAGGAAAGGATCTGAGGGTTTTTTAGCCCTTTCTTGTATTTGCAGGGGAACTCCGACCAGTTTCAGGAGAGAGGCCGGGTGTATGCCAAATTGAATATCATGCTTGCGCTTAAGGTGTTCGAGAATGTCTTGCGGAGGCTCTTCTCCCCATCCGCGCAAAAGCTCTTCGCCGAAAACGGTAAAATCCGAAAACTTATAAGGGTCGTAGCGTTTTTCAAAATACTCGAAATTCTGCGGCTCTATGGCAACAAAGGCGTAAAAAGCCTTGCCGTCAAAAAACCCGCGCATCTGCCCGCAGCAAAATTTTACGATTTTAAAACCGAAGCGCGCATTGTCACAGCGCATCAATCCGTTCTGGTAGCGTGTCGGCTCCATGCGATCAAACCCTCTATTATGTATTGCACCGTTTGTCCGGCTTATCTTTTGCGGGAATTTTCCCTTATGATTTAAGTTTAACGCGCAAAAAGTTAACAAATCTTCAATTTTAGATAAATTGTTCTAAAATTGTTTGCAAAATTAAACTTGGCTTAACTTTTGGAAAAGGCATAAAGCGCCACAGCGGCGGCGTTCGAAACATTAATGCTCGGCATGGCCCCGCACATGGGCAGGCGGAGCAGGGCGTCGCAATGTTCTTTGACTAGCCGCCGTAGCCCCGGCCCTTCCGCGCCCAGAACCAGCGCGGATTTTCCCGCCGTGTTGGCGGAGGCAATGTCCTCCCCGCGCTCGTCCAACCCGTAGACGAAATACCCCGCCTCCTGCAACGCCTCAATAGAGCGTGATAAATTGGTTTCATAGGCCACCGGCACATGCTCAACCGCGCCGCAGGCGGTCTTGGCCAGTGCGCCGCTGAGTTCCGGCGCGTGCTTCTTTTGCAGAATCATCCCCGCCGCGCCAAAGGCGCAGGCGCTGCGCAAAATCGCCCCCACATTATGCGGGTCCGTAACCTGATCGAGAATCAAAATAAGGCTGCGCTCTTTGCCGCGTTCACGGATAAGGATATCCTCCAGCCCTGTTTCCGCCGCCCCGGCGGTGACAAGCGCCAAACCTTGATGCACCGCCCCTTGCGGCAGGGTTTTTTCAAGCTGCGCTTTATCAAGAATCGTCGCCTGCGGGCGCGAAAGCCCCTTCGCCCGCGCCGCGCCCAGCGCCTCTTCAAACCCCTCCAGCGCGCTTTGCGTGCAATACAAAGTCTTCACCTGCCGCGCCTCATTCAACCACGCCGCCCGCACCGCGTGAAATCCGTAAAGATCGGCCTGCGCAAGCCTTTGGCCGCGCTCGCGCTCCCCGCGCCGCCGTTCGCCTTGCGGCGCCTTGTTTTCCGGGGTTTTAGTCTGTTTTTTTTCGTGTGGAGCGCGATATTTTTTCATGCGCGGCAAGATACAGTCTTGACACGGAGCGCGAAAGTCTTTTTTCTGCGCTATCAGGTTTTACTGCTTTCCGGTATTCCCATGGTGGGGTGGTCGAGTGGTTAAAGGCATCGGATTGTAACTCCGACGACGTTAGTCTACGTAGGTTCGAATCCTACCCCCACCACCATTTATATAGCCGTTTCATTTTAGTTTCCGACATCGTTACTCGTCGCTACCGTCCATCAAGGCAGGCACAGACAAGTGTGCGCAACATTTGTCGGTGATTTGCAATTTACAGAGATCGAGCCAAATGCACTGCACGAACATGCATCGCCTATAGAGAATGATATAGTGGAAGAATCTGCCGTACTTGTTCCTTGCTCTCTCAAAAAGTGTGGCAAAACAGTACAGCTTGGCGCGACAGAGCTTGGTAAAGGCGCTCCGACAGCCAGACAGGTCATCGGATCGCGTGCAAATTCATCATACCCGTCTACAGGCACTTGGTCGCAAGCGGGGCATGTAGCCGGTACCGGCACTTTAACATTACCCGGCTGGCAGACGCAGCTTCCAATGATATTGCCGGTATCTTGCCAGCCGCAAGTTGCGGAATCCCAAACTTGCTCTTTTTTATATCCCGTTATGGGGTGTGGCTGGGTATTTGTAGGATCGGGGCAGGGAATATCAACCAACTGCGTTGTGTTAGCCGGCGTCATGCATGTACAATACGTGCTTTTGTCCGGGCAGGTTGATGTAGATGTCCAGGTCGCGGCCAGAACATTAGCCGTACAGGTTCTCTCTCTGTTATAATCCGGTATTGGTCCTGTGTTTGAATAACCGGCATCACAAGGCGGACAAGGCTGCGTATCTGTAAGGCCAACGCATGTACAAGCCGTTGTCAGGGTGCTGGTAGCCGCTCCTCCACATAAAGTGCCGCCAGTGGTGGAATAGGTTCCTCCTGTATAGCCTGCTACACCAGTGCATGCAGGTGTCGCGGGCGAAAGAATACCATCTGTGCAGTACCCTTGCCTGTGAGCGGGATCACTGGGAGCGCTCCAGGTTCCGTTTGTGCATACATATTTTTGTTCGTGACAATCTCCCGCAGGTTGCCAGGTCGTAACAGTGCCGTCAGCAGAGAGCGGTAAAGCGTCCACAGCGCCACATTGCGAAAAGCTTTGAGCCGGGCAGCTGGCTTGTGGCCTGGGAGCACAATCAAGCGTGCCATCCGGGTTAATGCGGCGTAAAACGGGTGCGGTGTCCGACGGGCAATCAATATTAAGGGACGATTTACATCGCGCCGCCCCGTTTTCGATGCCAATCATATATTGTCCGGCTGGACATTTCATGCCGTTGCCAGGCGTTCCATCTGCAGGATTTGCCGCGTTATCTCCGGCAATATTTTCGGGTGTAAAACAATTCCCTCCGGAATCGCAAACCTGGCTTGTGAAAATTCTGCCGTCATTGCCTGCGCCGCCGCTTACCCTTAAAGAAGGAGGGGGGGTGGCCCCCGTAGAGGAAGAAATAAACAATTTTTTTGATGGCGTAGCTGTACCGACGCCGACATTATTCAGTGCCAGAGCTTCCATGTTTTCTTGATTGGCGTCCGTCCGTTTCCACGGAGAGATTGTTTGGGGTGAAGAATAAACAACAATATCGTCGAAAAAGTCAGCCGTGTTAGATGTGTTTTTTAAAGCCGCAACATAAATAGAATTCGCCGGAGCCGCACCGGTATCCAATCCGGGATTACAGTTTTGAGTGTCTCGAGTGCCGCCTGCGCAGGGTGCTTTCAATACACCTTCCCGGCTGAACCCGCCGGTGCCTGTTTTTCCCATGCTTAAAACAACATAATCGGCGGATCCGTCAGGCAAGACTCTAGGAGCATTCTCGTCAACAACAGAAATAGCCCCCGCAGAAAAATCAAAGGTGGTTCTGTCCGTCATGGAATAAGTGACCGCGTATAAAAGCCGGTTATTATAACCGTCAAGCGATGTGTCTTCATCCAGTTGCAAATCCCGGTATGGAATTGTACCGACAATGACATTAGGATCTGTAAGACCTATCGCACGTCCCGCGATGGCACTTTCATAACAGATACCGTCTGCGGAACAGTTTCCGGGAGCAAGTGTCGCAGGATCATACGGTGGGTTTCGACAATCAACCGCGCGGCCATATTGCGCAAGGTTCGTTGCAATTTTCATAGGCGCAGGACAGGGATATGCTCCGTTGGCTTTTCTGTATTCTTCAATAAAAGCGCCCGCTTTTACAACATTTTGTTCGGTCGTTATGCGTCGTTGCTCTTCAATATATTGCTGGTATATAGGAAAAAAAATGGCAATCAATATGCCAATAATGATCAAGGAAATTGACATTTCAATGAGCGTAAAGCCATTTTGACAACGTGTTGTTTTTGTTCTGTTTTTTATGGTGTTGTGCATATGATATCTCCATCAGTTGTAATGCCGCGAATCCATTCAGATCCGGGACACATTTGATTCGGCTTAAGCGGCGCGAATGCCGGTGTTATGCAATTGGTGAGGTCAAGAAACCTGTCGTTGGGCTGGAGGCTAAGGCCATTCATAACATCTCCGGACGTGGGGCAGCGTATAAGGCCGGCACCTGTGATGGCTTCAATATCAAAGCATTCAGTGCCCGCTGCATTGCAAATTTGCCTGGCAAAGACATCATTATCAGCTTCAAGCTCTGCTACCCCTCCATTTTGAATATCGAGTTTTGTACCGGGAGTGTTGGTGCCCACCCCTACATTTCCGGTAATTGTTGTACGAACGTCAGTCATATTCGGTTCATATACCCACAAAGCTTCATTCACCTTTTTCCCGAAAAAGATATGGTCGTCATAATAATCGGCCGCAGCTCGTGATAAATAATATCCTTTAGCCTGTACGAAGGTAGAGTCCCCGTCACAATTTTCAAAATCCGTGCTGTCCGCAACTGTTCCGCACGCGAAGTTACGAACGCCAAAACGATCGAATGCCCCTCTATTATCGCGGCCATTCGAATAAACAACGTAGTGAGCATCATCATCCACACCGGCTGTCGGGTTCCCGAATTCATCTACAGCGCTTATAGCGCCGTTGTAAAATCTGTATGTCGCCGCGTTTGTAAGATCAAGCGAAACCGCATACATAATGCGGTTTCCCCAGGCATCCACGAAATCTTCGTCTGCAAAATTCACGAAATCTCCCAAGGTCGCGCGGATAGTATTCATAGGGATAGACCCTATAAGAATAGGTGTTGGCAAAGCAACGCCTTGAGTAAGGCATAGCCCGCCTCCGGCGGTGCAATCTCCCGGATTAACCAATGCCGGGTTAGCGCATTGTGATACCCCGAAAAGGGGATCTGCTGCTGGCAAACTCGCATCCGCAGGGCATGGATATATGTTGAATGTCCCTTGATATTGAGATATCACCGTATTCGACAAGGCAATGGCCTCTTTTGTTTCGGCCATATCCCTGTCTTTCAGATAAAGGGCATACATCTTAAACAAAGACGAGAAAATCAAGCCGCTAAGAATCAGCACAATAGACAACTCTATAAGGCTAAACCCGCAAGCATTGCGATAGCAGCGTTTATTTATGGCGGTACGATACAAATTAAGCCTCCAAGTGCATCAGTTCCTTTAGGAAAGGACCCTATAGGACAGTTTACGATTGTTGCGGCAACAGGCGAAGGTAAAACATTCACACATTCTTCGTCAGAATTTGCAATACCTCTTAGTCCTTTATCCCTACACCGTATCCCCCCGCTTTGAAGACCGTAATTGGCCGGGTCTGTTGTTCCAACGGCAATAATACCGGGATCAAACTCGTTAATTTGATATTGAGTATCTGGACCAAGGGTCAGTGCGGGATTGTTAACTTCGTCTGGACATGTGGTTGCCGCGTTTACAATTTTGCCGTCAGTGCTGTCAACGTGACATAAGCGATTAGCCGTCAGGATATCCGTACGAACGTCGCCCATAACCTCCATTTTGGCGACAGCCAGATCAGGTCTGGGGCCAACGCCGGTAGTAAGCCCGTTGGGGATTTGACCGATGAGTGCATTGCCCACATTTCTATTTTGCATATCAGGGCTTCCGATTGTATAAGACCAGATATCACGCTGTGTGTTTGTCACAAAATAAACATAGTCATCATAATATGCCGGGCCTGCACCAAGATATTGCGCACGCTTGAAATCGCCGCTAAGAGTAAAATCCGAGTTGGTTGTGAAGGTTACATCTGTATTGTCGCAGTTTATTGTGTCGCGGTTGGCTGCGGCTCCCGCAGGGCATGGTGCCATAGCACTGCCGTTAAATGAAAATGTGCCGCTGTTATCCCGCCCATGGCTTATAAGAGCAAAATGAGCGTTTGATGAGGTTAAAGGCTCATCAAGATTATCAAGTTTGATAATCCTGATAATCCCTCCCGCATCACTAAAAGTCGCCGTAGCCGTTAAATCTTCTGTTACAGCATAGCTTAATTTCCCTCTATAACCATCAATTATATGCTCTGCATTAATACCGAGTGCTCTGAAAGGCACATCGCCGATTATTATTCTGGGGGGCGCGCCGGTAGTATGGCAAGGAACATTGTTGCCGGCACCACAGGGAAGTATTGCGGCTGTGTATTCCACTCCGGCCCCTGCGTCGTTAACAGGCAAATCACGCACGGCAGGAATAGGGTACCTGCCGTTCTCAATAGCATATTTGACAAGAGAATCACGCACATACTCCAGATTTCCTTTGGTTCTGGAAATCACAAGTTCTTGCTGTGCCAGTCTATAAGCATAGATAGCAGGACCGACCAAAGCGCCGATAACAATCAACAAAACGGATACTTCTATCAGAGAAACACCTGAATCATTACGGTTTCTGACCAACTAAACTCTCCATAATCACTCACCAAGCCATAATTATATTGTACAGAGATATAATAAAATTTGTGTAAAAATTGATATAAAATCAGGGATTGTACCAGATAACGGAAAAAAGTTACTCGCATGGCCCCAAATTTAAAAATTATCATGTTAAAACATAGGGTTATATACTTTAATGCAAAACACTACATTTCTACAGGTCGGCCACACCGCCCACCATTTTCCGAAATAATTCCTTGCGTTCGCCAAAATATCTGAATATAAGCATATTTCATAACATTAAATGCTTATTTGATACTGAGTAATTTCTGAGGAGAATACACTATGCCGGAACAAACTACGCTACAAAATGAGTTTGACACATCGTTGATAAAGCCATCCCGGCAAGACCGTCGATCCGTAAATAGCACGGGAGCGACATTAAGGCAGCCACCTTCTTATGAGGACCGCGGTCAAAACCCCGATAACGGTAAAACAAGACATGTTATTTTAAAGCGCACCTCAATAAAAGAGGCGCACTCAGATGCTTCAACACAAAACACCACATCTGAAGAAGATGCTCTCATTGATATAAGAAGATCCTACGATTTGGGAGATGAGACATCCTTCTTTAAAACACTTGCTAAGACAGGTGCAGAGGATGACGCATTAGATTCTACAGCAGAAAATGTCCCTGCAGATCAGCAGCAATGGCACGGTTTAACCATTGTGGATATTCCTGGTGGACCGGGGGATGCTTTGTAATCCGTAAAAGTGTCGAACATTAAGCATGTAAGTGCTTAATGTCTGTCAAAAATAACGAAAAACCCGCCAAAAAAGTGATTGACTTATGCTGGCGGGTTTTTTAGCGTCTTGCATTGGAATTCGTGGCGGTTTGCGTGCTAAGCGTGAATCCGATGGCTAAAAACGCGAAGCCGTTAAACTTTAACAAGTAACCTAAACGCAAATATGAAGGACAAACGACATGTCTAAGGAAAAATTTCAAAGAAACAAACCGCATGTGAACATCGGTACGATTGGTCACGTTGACCATGGTAAGACGACGCTGACAGCGGCGATCGCGCAGAAATACGGCAACGGCGAGAGCGTTGACAAGATCGACAAGGCGCCTGAGGAGAAAGCGCGCGGGATCACGATCAGCACGGCTCACGTTGAGTATGAAACAGATGCGCGCCACTACGCGCATGTGGACTGCCCGGGTCACGCGGACTACGTGAAGAACATGATCACCGGCGCGGCGCAGATGGACGGCGCGATTTTGGTGGTGAACGCGGCTGACGGCCCGATGCCTCAGACTCGCGAGCACATTTTGCTGGCGCGTCAGGTTGGCGTTCCGGCGCTGGTTGTGTTCCTGAACAAGGTCGATCAGGTTGATGATGAAGAGCTTCTGGAGCTTGTTGAGATGGAAGTGCGCGAGCTTCTTTCCTCTTACGAGTTCCCCGGCGATGACATTCCGATCATCAAGGGTTCCGCGCTGGCCGCCGTTGAGGGCCGTGACCCGGAGATTGGCGAGAAAGCGATCGAAGAGTTGATGAAGGCTGTGGATGATTATATACCGACGCCGGACCGTCCGAAGGACAAACCGTTCCTGATGCCTGTTGAGGATGTATTCTCGATCTCTGGCCGGGGAACTGTTGCCACGGGCCGTATCGAGCAAGGTATTGTGAATGTGAACGACGAGATCGAAATTGTCGGGATCAAAGACACGCAAAAAACGGTTGTGACCGGCGTTGAAATGTTCCGCAAGCTGCTTGATAGCGGCGAGGCCGGTGATAACGTTGGTGTGCTTCTTCGTGGTACAAAGCGCGAGGAGATCGAGCGCGGTCAGGTTTTTGTAAACCCGGCTCTATCACGCCGCACACAAAGTTCACAGCCGAGGCTTATATCCTCAGCAAGGACGAAGGCGGTCGCCACACACCGTTTTTCACGAAATACCGCCCGCAGTTTTACTTCCGCACAACGGACGTAACCGGCGAGGTTTCCCTGCCCTCAGGCACGGAGATGGTGATGCCCGGCGATAACATCAACGGCATGGAAGTGACGCTGATCGCCCCCATCGCTATGTCCGAAGGCCTGCGCTTCGCCATCCGCGAAGGCGGCAGAACCGTCGGCGCCGGCGTTGTGTCGAAGATCGTCGAATAAGGCACTGACATAAAGAATTGAAAAAGAACTGAAAAGGCCGGATATCGTTTCCGGCCTTTTTTATGTGCGCCCGCGCCCATGGTCATGGTAAAATACCGGTATGAAGCAAATACCCATCACCGCGCTTTTCATCACGGCCTTCTTTATTTTGGTTCTCCCGCACAGCGCAGCGGCGCAAAGGCTGCGCGATGCCCCGCTTAAGGACACCAGCCCCGGCTACATGGACACGCCCTATTATAACAAAATGGTTCGCGATGCGCTCAAGGACCGCTCCCCCTATTTCGATTTCATGCAGTTCCGCATTCTCTACGCCCGCACCCGCCAATATGATCCGGGCGGCGAGCGCGTCCTCAAAACTGTCAACGATCTGGCCTATCTGGCCCTTCATGAAGAAGACCCGCAGCGCGCCGAAACCGCGCTCTTCGCCTATCAAACGGAGGTCAGCAACCATCTGGCAAATATCGACGTTGTATTGCTGGCCCTGTCTCTGGCACGCGAGGATAAACGCTTTGGCCGGGTCGATTTTTTCGAATGGATGCGCGAAGGGCTGGTCAAAACGGTTCTGATCTCCGGCGATGGATACACCCTGAACGGCGCTTATGATGTCATTACCTTGTCGGAAGAACTCCTCCTGTTCAGCAGGCTGGGGCTGAAACGTATCGACACCAAAGCCGCACATGAAGGCATTATCTACTATAACATGCACACCGCCGAGGATTTGCGTACCGGCGAAAAACGTACCGTGTTTGTAAACACCTCCATCCCCATGAGACACCTCGAAGAGGCCAGAGAAAAGGAAAAATCTTTCACGCTCGATCTTCGCAAGCGGTAAGATTAGACCCTAAGCCGCTTTCACAAGCTTCTCTTCGACAAAGTCCTGCACCGCCGTGTAGTCGGTCTTCCCACTGCCCAGCACGGGCATTTTATCAATCTCCAAAATGGTTTTGGGAACCGCCAGTTCGCTCACGCCGTGTTCTCTCGCATAAGCAGATAAGGCGTTCTTATCCGCCCCGCCCTGCGTCGTCACAAAAATAAGCTGCTCGCCCTTGCGCGCATCGGGAATGCTCACCACCGCATGCTCAGCCTCCGGATAAACGGCATTGACCATGGCTTCAACGCTGGTCAGGGAAACCATCTCCCCGGCGATTTTGGCAAAGCGTTTCGCGCGCCCCAAAATTTTCACATAGCCCTGATCGTCGATATCGACAATATCGCCCGTATCGTACCAGCCCCCTTCCGGCGGCTCCAAAACACCCGGATCTGTATCACGGTAATAACCCAGCATCACATTCGGCCCCTTGACGAACAAACGCCCGCCAACATCAACGCCGGGCACGTCGTCCAGCCTGTATTCAATACCCGGCAGTAAACGCCCGACAGATCCCGCCCGCATATGCATCGGCGAATTCAGCGCCAGAGCAGGGGCCGTTTCTGTCGCGCCGTAGCCCTCCAGAACGCGCACGCCGAAGCGGTTCATATAAAGCTGGCGCGTTTCGTCCTTGACCTTTTCTGCTCCGGCAAAAATATAGCGCATCCTGTAGAAATCGTACGGGTCAGCCATCCGCGCATAACCGTTTAGGAACGTATCGGTGCCGAACATAATGGTCGCGTTGGAGGAATAAACCAGCTCCGGCACAATGCGGTAATGCAAGGGGCTGGGGTACAGGAAGGTCTTCACACCGGACAGTATCGGCAACAATGTACCGCCTGTAAGGCCGAAAGAATGAAACATCGGCAGACAGTTAAACACGATGTCCTGCCTGTTAAAGTCAACGCGGCTGGAAAGCTGCACGATGTTGCTCATGATATTGGCATGGCTCAGCACGACCCCTTTCGGCATGCCTTCCGAACCGGAGGTAAATAGAATAAGCGCCGGATCATGCGGATTGATATTCTGCGCTTTGTGAACCCGCTCGGCAGAGGCAAAAACGCCGTAAAGCTTGTCGCTCAAAGTCACTTGCTCTTTGATATCCTCAAGATAAACAATCGCCGCATGCTTGGCGATTTCCGCCACAACATCTTCCAGCCGTCCAAGTTCAACAAACCGTCGCGAGGTCAAAACGGTTTTCACCTGCGCCGTCTGACAGGCCGAGGTGAGCGCCGCCGCCCCGGCGGAAAAATTCAGCATGGCCGCAGTGCGCCCGAAGGCTTGCAGCGCAAAAAACGTGACAACCGCGCCGATGGAATTGGGCAACAACACCCCGACATTTTCACCTTTTTCCGTGATCGCGCCAAACCTGTGCCCCAGCACAAGCGAGCCTTGTATGAGTTTTTGGAACTTCAGCGGCTTGCGTTCGACATCCTCGGCAATCACAGCCTTTTCACCGTTCACATAGCGCGCGCGGAGCAGGGCTTGGTAAAGCGTCTGCTCCCGGTCTCCGGTCAAAAACATCATCTCTTCCATCAAGTCATAAAGCTGGCGCCCCGCTGCGGCGCGGCGGGCCCGCCCCTTGATCGCCTCGTCAATTTTGAACTTGCGCGGCTCCAGAATCGTAATGGTGATCTTGGGGAATTTACGCATCGGCACCTTGCCTTTAAGCCGCGCCAAAAATGTGTGCTGTACACCGTCCAGCCGAACAGGCAGGATCATGGCATCGGCTTTATCGGCAATCATGCCGGGACCGTCATAGACTTTCATCAGCGCCCCCGTTTCGGTCAAGCGCCCTTCGGGAAAAATGACGACATGGCGGTCTTCCTCAACCTTGCGGATAAGCCCTTTGAGTGAAAACGGATTGGTCGGGTCCAGCGGAAACGCATCAACCAGCTTTAAAAACGGTTTCACCCATACCCAGTTGGCGACAAAGCTGTTCACCGCAAACATCGGGCGTCCCGGTAAAAACGCCGCCAGCAGCGGCGGGTCGAGCAGGGAAACATGGTTCCCAACGATAACAGCGCGCTTTCCGGCCTTCTCAAAATTTTCAAGGCCCCGCACTTCGACATTGTAAAGCAGCTTGAAAAGCCCCTGCAAAAAGCTTTTGAACAAATAATCTGGTAACAGCCTGCAAATATAAATCGCGACAAAAGCGTTCATCACCGCAAAGGTCAGGAACAATTCGCGAATTTCCCACCCTGCGGAAATAAGAAGCGCCGATAAAGCCGAAGAAGCCAGAATGAACAGAGCGTTCATAATCGCGCTTCCGGCCAGAATCCGCGCACGAACGCTCTCCGGCGTGTAATGCTGAATCATCGCGTTAAGCGGCACAACGAAGACGCCGCCGCACAGCGCAATCATCGAGATATCAAGAACAACGCGCCAATGGGAAAGCGCGCCTAGAAATTCGCCAAGGCTAAGAAGCGGGGCCGGCGCGTAAAAAATCCCCCCGCCGGCAAAATACAGATCAATGGAAAAAACGGTAATGCCCAGCGCCGCCAAAGGCACGTAAAGCGCTTCAACCCGCCCTTTAAGCAGGCGGTTGTTCAGCAGTCCCCCAACCGCGATACCGATAGAGAAAATAGCCATTAAAAACGCAAGGACATGCGGGTTTGCCCCTAACGTGTTCTCGGTATAATTCGGCATCTGCGCCATAAACATCCCGCCGAGAAAATAAAACCACGCAACGCCGAAGATCGCCTGCACGATGGGGCGTTTTTGCTGGAACGTATGTTTAAGGATATCCAGAGTTTCGCTCAACGGATTGAGGTTGAGCTTCAAATCCGGCGCGTTCGGCAAAGCTTCCGGTATAAAGCGGCTCGCCGCGTACCCGCCCGCCGCGCACGCAATAAGCAACCCGCCGACAAACAAGGCCCCGGCCCCCGTGGCCATAAGAACGATCCCCGTCATGGTGCCAAGCAGGATCGCCAGAAATGTTCCCGTGTTAAGCAGGGCGTTCCCGCCGATCAGTTCATCGGTTTCAAGATGTTGCGGCAAAATAGAATACTTGCTCGGCCCGAAAAAAGCCGATTGCGTTCCCAGCGCAAACAGCGCCAAAAACGATAAAGAAATAGAGCCGCTTAAAAGGGCGCCCGCCCCGAGAAGGGCAATAACGATTTCAGCCAGTTTGATAACCCGGATAACGCGGTGCTTGGGGAATTTGTCGGCCAACTGCCCGCCCAAAGCGGAAAACAATACGAAAGGCAGGATAAACAACCCAGCCGCCAGCGTGACAAGCAGTTCGGGGTTCTCCACCGCGTTGGCCCCCACGCCGTAAAGCAACAACACAACCAAAGCGTTTTTAAACACGTTATCATGAAACGCGCCCAGAAACTGCGTCACAAAAAGCGGTAAAAACCGCCGGTCTTTCAGTAATGCGAATTGGCTATCTTTCATTGTTTCTCTCTTTTCTGAAAGGGTATATAAGCTGCTCTTTGAATGTTCTGGGAAGTCTTTTCGTTGTACCGTAATGGGCCGGCCAATGTTTATGCGGCATATGATAAGTGCCGAAAATCATATCAAAAAACGGCATATGAACAGCATAGTTAGTGTCAATTGCAGGGGCGTCCGAGCTGTGATGCCAATGATGATATTGCGGCGTACAGAAGATATATTTCAAAGGGCCGAAAGAAAGACCTATATTGGAATGTACCAGAACCGTTTGAAGCCCGGCAAACACAACATAAGCATCAAGAGCGGCCTTGTCCGCGCCCAAAAGATATAACGGAACCATTGCAATTGAACGATCGACGATGGTTTGTATAAAATGGTTTCGTGAACCGGCAAGCCAGTCCATATGCTCTACAGAATGATGAACGGCATGAATCTTCCATAGCTTCGGGTTTTCGTGAAATATACGGTGCGACCAGTAGAGTACAAAATCGGCGCAGAATAAAAGCAGGATAAACTGCCCCCAGATTGGCAAACTCTGGACAAGATTTTGTAGATCGGCATTGATGGCCCAGCCAAAAACCGTAGTAACAAAGTAATTTCCAATTAAAAGAATAATCGCAAATAAAAAGTGATTTAAAGAAAAATAGATCAGATCCAACTGCCATTCCGGGCGCAGGATGGCCTGCGCTTTATATTTGGGGAATATTTTTTCAAGAAATGTAAACAAAACCACGGAGGCAACCAAAGAAAGAATGAGCCAGTCCAGCCCAAACGAGAGTTTATCAGGGTGTATCTCTCCTGTTTCAACAGAATACCCGCCAAGAAAAAAAGCCAACAGGGTAAACAAAACACCCACCGCAGCTAAACGCCTGTGTTGACCCAATACAAAAGCAAGCAATGAAAAAGCCAGCGCGCTCCACATGCCGATCATAAGAATATTGCGCAATATATCAGCGTCGTAGCTGGCCCGAAACTCCGCAACAGTAAGGTAGCTGGGGAACCGATAGCAAAGAACGGCCAAAAAACTTAAAACCCCTAACGCGCACGAAACATAGCCGCTGATTTTACCTTCACCGAACTTAAAAGCGCGATCGCTCATATCCTCAATGATACGTGGTTCATACGTGTAGGGTTCTTTTTTATCGCTCATGCTCAAACTGTCCCTCTTTTAAAAAGTGCAAAATCTGTTGATGCACCTCCGGCTTATCCATGATGAAGGTGTGCGTACCGTTTACGCTAACATGATCTGTCATGCCGTCCAGCTTTGTTTTTTCAACGCTGACCCGTCCGTCGCTTCGGCCCGGCACAATAAAAGCCGCCACGAAGTAAGGCCATTCCTTTGTCCCCGCAACAATCCCCAACTCATAATAAATATCGCTTTTGTTGCGCACCTGCGCATCCGAGGTAAGCTCGCCGCCCGCCGGACCGTAATACCATTGATAAGGTGCCAGCTTGTGAATCGTATCGGCAACCTCGCTGCCGCCATTGGGCGGCGCCAGCATGACAACGCGGCCCATTTTATCTTTCGGGATCGCCCCTTTATAGGTATCAAGATAACGCCGCGCCACCAGCCCGCCCATGGAATGGGTCACAATATGAACGGTCCCCGCATTTTGCCAAAACGCTTCATCCATATGCTGGCCACGCAAATACGCAGCGATCCCGTCAAGGTTTTGATCTGTGGAAGGGTATGTGATGCTCAGCGTTTCATAGCCCGCTTTTTGCAAAGCCAGTTCAACAGGGCGCATGCTGCTGCTTGTCTTGGCAATACCGTGCAGGATAACGACTGTTTCCTTTTGGCCTGCGCTTTGCGCCGGGAAAACCAAAACCGTACACAAAAACAGGCACGAAAGGAAACGAAGAAAAGCCATGGCTAGGCGTCTTTCCCGGCTTGTCTATCACCGAACGCGAACTTCGTATAAAAATAACTCAGCCCGATTAAAGATACGCCAAGACCAAGGAATGAGAAAACGCGGTAAAGCCCTTCCAGTTCAGCCGCGTCAAAAAGGAAAACCTTAAGAACGGCTAAAATGACAAATGCAAGAGAAGCCATACGCGCAGTTTTATTTTGTTTTATAATGCCCAGCGCCAATAACCCCAGCCCCGTCGCCAGCCATGCAACCGAATAGGCGTAAAGCTCTGCAGCGCTGACAGAGCCTTGCATCATATGCCCGCCATGAAAATATTGACGCACCGTAAAGCTTGCAAAGGCAAACAAAGCCGCAAACCCAAGCGTTTTATAAAGCACTTTTTTGGATTTCAACTCTTCGTTATAGATTGCCCAGACTGCAAGGAGTCCGCCGATTCCATAGGTGAGTGTTACACCGTTGAAAAGCGGCATGTCCCCGACAAACTCCGCGCCGGACCAGTACGGATTGCCAGCAAAGAAATCAAAATAAGCAAAGCGCAATATACCCAGATGGAATAATCCATACCCCCATGGCCTGATGAAAGCCGCGCCGCAACGCTTGCTCAACTGTAGCAGCCCGATACCCGCTCCTGCGCAGGCTATTGTTATGATGCCGCGTTCAATAAAACCGGCGCGCGTTGCAAAGATATTGATATGATCCGCATAAAGCGCCCCGCGAAACACATAATATGCGCTCGCCATGGCCAGCAGCGTAGCGGTGCCAAACAAAATATTGTGAAACGCTCCGCTATCCGGGCCTTCCGACTTTCCGGTGAGCCACAGCGCCAGAAAAATAAGCGCAGCCGGAATGCCAAGCTTAACAAGTGCAGCGTCCAGAACATAAGAGCCTATATAACGTGCGGACGGAGTGTCGCCGATCAGGGAATCAACGATCAACTCGCTAAACAAGGCGATTTGTTCGTAGTTCAGCCCCGCGAACACAAGCGTCAGGATCAGCATGATCTTTTTAAGGAAATCAATCCGGGTTCTTTGATAAACCCAGGCCGTGGCCGTTATTTGCCCGGCAATGGCCAAAGGCACATAACTCCACGGCAACTCGATTGCCATCCCAAGGGAAATAAAAGCCGAAGCCGCCAGCGCGAAAATCGCCACCAGATGCTCGCGAATAACGGCATCGGCGCTGTATTTCCCGCGAATATCGGTGGCCTGATAAATGGCCAGACTCGCAAGGATAAGACTGGTAATGCCCCAGAACATGCCAAAACCTTCGGTAAAGGCCGCAGGTAAATCCAAAACGAAATATGAAAGCACATAAAGAGCAAGCGCTGCGACCGCTTGCACCCCGGCCCAAAAACGCGGGTCCTGCACGCGCCGCATAAGCAAAGCGCCCCCGCCGACATAAATGGCGCTTATACCCGCAAGAACAGCCAGAGTATCGGCCAGCGGCGCATCCTGCGCCCATATAAAAAACAGGATCAGGTTCGCGCCGAGTTTGACCCAAAGCGGCTTTTGATAAACGCCGGGCTGGAAATATGCCAGCGCCATCACTGCGATGCTTAACAAACCCAGCATCGACCAGTCAAAGAGCGTCAAAGTGATTTCAAAACCAAGCCATATGATGGTCAAGACGCCGCCTGCAATCGCCGTAAAGTTCAGGCCGTGAACGGGAAGCTTTTCCGTGTCCTCAAGCGTGTTTTCAGCAACCCGCCGCCCGGTCACGGCCAGAACGACGGCGGTAACCGCCATGGCAAAAAGCACAAGCACAAACGCATCCGATGCGGCAAAGACCAGAAGAAACCATAACCCTGACCAGCAAAAAACACCGATAACCGATATGACCGCCAGAGCCCACCACCCCTTGCGCGCCAGCACCGTGAACATACCGCTAAACAGCAAGAATAAATAAGTGAACATGGCAATGGCGTTTGGTTCGTCCGAACCGATCAGGGCAGGCGTCAGCAACCCGCCCAACAGGCCGAAAACCGCAATCGGCTGCCCATGCCTCAGCGAGAGAATAACCGCCAGAGCCGTGATCGCGCTCATGCTTGCAAAGCCCAGTAGCGGCGGCAACAACCCATAGAGATGGATCGCGGCATAAACGCTGACATAAAGGGCAACAAGCCCCGCGCCGATCAACCCTTGCCCGATACGCGCAGAATTGGCGATGTGCTCGCGCCGCCCGATCCACTGCCCGGCGCTCAGCAAGCCCCCGCCAAACAAAACGCCCAAAGAGATGCGCGCCGTCGGCCCCAGCCAGCTATGCTCAATAGAATATTTAACAAGAAAAAACGCGGCGCATATGAGAGAGAGCGCACCGATCCAAACCGGAAGCTTGGTCGCGATATTTTGCTCAAACGTGTTTTGCGCTTTTTGCACCCAGTCGGTTTTTGCAACATAGGGAACCGAAGAAACCGGGGTTTCGGAATTTTCCAAAGTCGTAAAAGCCTCTTCCGGCGGCGGCTCTTCTTGCAAATGCCCGGTGCGCGCCGCCCACTCTTCCCGATCCTCGCCGGAGACATAAGTACCCGGAGAGTCTTGCGCGGCCTCGGGCCGTTGCCTTAAGGGCTGGGTTTTGACAGCTTTGCCGCCTTCTACGCCGCAAAGCCTGTCCTCCAGATCCCGAATGCGTCTTTGCAGAGATTCAACATCATCACGCAGGCCGCTAAAACGTGAACTGTTAACCCACGGCATAAAAATTGTGATGAGGAAAAACAGACCGATAAGTAAAGCAAAGAGTTCCATGGTGCTATCCTAACATGTTGAGAAGAATCAGTGATTCTTTTTAATCCACTCTTCCAGAGCAATCCCGTCGATATACATTTGCTCGATAAAAGCCTGCCCGGCGTTATTCACGCGCAGCCCCATATCAAATGTATGTCCGTCTTGATCCGCCCTTCTCAAGAGTGCATCAAGCCTTTCGGCATCGGCTTCGGGGATGTAATAGCGCCGTAAACCGTTCCCTTCTCTTGTACCGATTTCAAAATGACGGGAGCGGCTGCTATACCCCTTAATAAAACCATCGCATTGCTTTTTGCCGGCCTCAAGCATGCTGACATAAACTTTAGGATTGTAAGAACCCGAAGCGCCGCTTTCCTGAAGACACAACGCGCACGATTGACCGGAACACGCCACATTCATACGGTCGTCCCAGTTCCAGTCATAACGAAACGTCAGGTAATGCCCGCGCAGTAAATCACGCGGATCATACCCGGTAACGGGAATGCGCCATTCATTGCCGCTTTCCTTGTTGTTGCTATGCATGCCGATAAGCAGCGCCATGACGATGACGGGTAAAAACAGCGTAGCGATTTTCAAAGCGTTCTTATTCATGATCGTCTCCTTCCAGATTTATCATACCCATATTTTTGTTAATCTGCCGCGCCCCCCAGACCATACCCATAAGCAGCAAGCCGCTAAAGACCAGGCCGAAGCCCGTTTGCAGCATGGAACCGAACAGCTCCAGATAGATCACGTAAATACGGATCGCGATAACCGCGATAGAGATTGAAACGAGGCTTTGCCGCCCTGTGCGCTGTCCCATGAACCCCAGAAAAATCCAGTAAGCAATAAACGTTGCCGCAGCCAGCAAGCCGGATTCAACCTCCGGGAAGATAAAGGGCAAAGCGCTTACGGCCAGCCCGCCCCATAAAAACAGGCGCGTATTATCCGGCGATTGCGCAACATCGCGGGCCGCCGGGAGCCTGATTAAAAAGACGCCCGCAGCCGCCATCGCCAAAACCCCCGCGATCATAAATTGCGCGGTTAAGGATTCTACAAGGCCGCCATCATACCATATTTGACAGGCTGTATTGGCCGCGATGAATGAACCGGCAAGCCCTGTACAAAAAAGAAGCTTTCGCAAAGCCGGACGGTTAATGTTTTGAAAGCTTCCCGCCGCCTGAATAAAGGCAAGAGGTAAGAGCGCGCAAACACCGACCACAACCACCACCGCATCCATATCATTAAGCTGCGGCAGAATATATTCGCCGATTCCGGCAAATATTGCGCCGACAAACCCGATAAGCCAGGGGATTAGAGAAATATACGTGCGTCCGTAAACCAGCGCAAAAGGGGTACACAGCCCCATCCACAAAACAAGGGCGGCGGCAATGGAGCCGTTCAGATGAAAAACCTGCCCCGTGAGCGCAATAAGCGTAAGCGTCAAACCCGTCAATCCGAACACAGACAATTCCCGCGCAAGCGTTTTGCTCCGGCGTTCAAAGATATAAATGCCGTAAGCCAAAACGCTGTTTATAAGAAGATGTAAGGCCAGCTTTGTATAAGGCGGGATGACCTGCCAGTTGGAGGCAACAATCGCCAAAACGCCCATAAGGACCGCAAAGCCGCCCAAGCCGTACAGGCCCTTCATCAAACGCCCCGCACCGCGCTTTTTTTCAAACGCAATAATGTTTTGTGCCTGAGCCTCGGAAAGAAGCCCGGCCTCCGTCCACCGCGATGTTTTTTTACTGACAGACATTGCAGACCTCCTCAAAGTGAACAATGTTCAATTTATAGAATGACATAATTTTAAACATTGTTCAATAAAAAATTGAATATTGTTCAAAATCCATATAATGTATAGGTTATAAGGAAGGAAAAATCATGGCAAGACGCAGCGACCACACACGCGAGGAACTTAAGGAAATCATACTCAAAGCCTCATGGAAAATCGTAGAAAAGCGCGGATTTTCAGGGATGACCGCCCGGCGTATTGCCGAAGAAATCGGCTATGCACCGGGCACGATCTATAATATTTTCGGCACCATGAACGATTTGTATCTGAGCGTAAACAGCCGTGTGCTGGACGAATTATACGCTGTTCTCTCAAGTCCTCAATGCCGCTCTGTCAAGAAAACCCCTGTGCAGAACATGAAGGAAATGGCGCGGCTTTACGCGGAATTTGCCGGGAAATACAAACCGCACTGGCTCATGCTGTTTACCTATGCCCTGCCCAAAAACAAAAAACCGCCGCCATGGTATCAGGAAAAAATATCACGCCTGTTTGAACCGTTGGAGGACTTGCTGGAACCGTTCTATACAAACCGGCAGACGCGCAAACGCAAAATGGCCGCGCGCGTGCTTTGGGCCTCTGTTCACGGTATTTGCTTTTTGAAGGAAACGGGAAAAATCCCGCTAATCAGCAATCAGGAAAACCCGCCGGATATGACGGGTTATCTGATTGATAGTTTTATAACAGGTGTTGAGGCGCAGGCCGTTTAGTTAGGGGTCAAAACGCACAGCTTTTATCCATTCTGCACAAGCCGAATTTTTGATGAACGGGCGTGAAAACCCCATGTCGGAATTGACTGGCGCGCGCGAAGAGGGTAGGAGAGTAGGGTCTTGACGCTTTAAAAAAAACAGGAACCCATACAATGCTTCGCAAAACAGCTCTCCACAAACTCCATATTGATCTCGGCGCCAAAATGGGCGAATTCGCGGGCTATGACATGCCGCTTTATTACGGCGAAGGCGTGATGAAAGAACATGAATGGGTGCGCTCTTCTTGCGGCCTGTTTGATGTATCCCATATGGGCCAAGCCATGATTACCGGGGCGGAAGGCGAAACAACCGCCCTCGATTTCATACAAAAACTCACCCCCTCTTCTTTTGAAAGGCTGGGCATTGATCGTACGAAATATACGGTTCTAACGAACCCCGAAGGCGGCATTATCGACGATCTCATGGTGACAAGAACGGGCGAGAACGCCTTCCATCTTGTCATCAACGCCGGGTGCAAGGATAAAGACATCGCATGGATGAAGCAGCATCTCCCCGAAGATGTCGAGTTTACCTACTTCGACGACTGGGCGCTTCTCGCGCTTCAAGGGCCGGAAGCTGAAAACGTTATGCGCGAGGCGCTGGGCTTTGACCTGTCCGACATGCCCTATATGAGCATCCGCGCAGAAAACGAAGGCACGTTTTTTATCTCCCGTCTGGGCTATACGGGTGAAGATGGTTTCGAACTGGCCGTTAAAAACGCTGAAGCCCCCGCACTGGCGGAAAAACTCCTCGCCCATGATGCGGTCAAACCCATCGGCTTGGCCGCGCGGGATTCTTTACGTCTTGAAATGGGCTACGCCCTTTACGGCCATGAAATCACCGCCGAAACCTCACCCGTTGAGGCCAACATGGTCTGGGTCATTGGCAAATCAAGAACCGGATATTTCGGTCATGAACGCATCCAAAAAGACCTGACCGAAGGCGTCTCCCGCAAACTTGTCGGCATTAAACTCACCGGTAAAGGTGTGGCCCGTGAAGGCGCGGAAATCCGCAATGAAGCCGATGAAGTCGTTGGCGCGCTGACATCCGGCGGCCATTCCCCGTCTTTGAAGGAATCTGTCGGCATCGGCTATGTTCAAACCGATTTGGCCAAGACCGGACAATCCCTGTTCGTCAATGTGCGCGGGCGCAATATAGATGCTGTGGTTGCGGATCTTCCCTTCGTCCCGGCCAAAACAAAATCCGCGAAGAAAAAAGCAGCTTAAAACGCCGGGTGGGTAAAGAATGGACGCGCTGAGTGAGGCCTTCGAAATCGAATATCTGATCGGCCCGCCTGTTTTTGTTCTGCTGATTTTCCTTGCCTTGCTACTGCATGAAATGGGCCACTACATCGCCGCCCGCCTGTTCCGTATCCGCGTTGAATCGGTCGTCATCGGCGGCGGAAAAACCTTTAAGCACTGGGATGACCGGCACGACACCCGCTGGTCGATCCGCCGCTGGCCGCTGGGCGCGCATGTACATCTGTCCTCTTTTGCCGCCCTGCCGTTCTGGCAGCGCTCTCTCACAATTCTCGCCGGGCCGCTCATAAACTTTGCGATCTTGCCGTTCTTATTTTTCGGCTTTTACCTCGCGGTGGGCCAGCCCTCAACCCCGCCGGTGCTGGTTGGCGTTGAGACGGGTCTTGCCGCCGATAAGGCGGGCCTTCAGCCCGGCGACCGCTTTCTCGCGGTGAACGGCGTGCCCGTTTCAAATTTTCAGGATATCTGGCGCATCGCCTATTCCAAAGGCGCAGTGCAAAGCCTCTACACAATCCAGCGCGGAGAAGAAATTTTCGATCTGCCCTTCACGCCGGGCTGGACGGAGTATAAAGACGAAGACGGCATCACGCGCAAAAACACCCGCTTCGGCGTATCATGGGAACATATCCCCTATAAGCTCAGCGCCGTTATGGGTATAAACGGAAAAGACACCCGCGATAACGAGGATCTTGCCCGCAAGCTCCTGCTCAAAAATCTGGATCAAGACATCCTGATCGACCTAAAAGGCCCCGATGGAAAGCCAAGACCTTTTAAGGTTCATTTGTTCGCACAGGTTAACCCGAATCTGGACAACCCCGATCATGATGACTACAAGCGCGTTTACCTTGGCACAATTCCCGGTAATATTTATTTACAACAAAGCGTTGCAGAGCATTTTACCGATGCCCTGCGCTATGCTGGCGCCCTTGTTTCAAACCTCGCAGGTATTCCTTTCCAGCTTTTTCCCATTGACCCGGAGGTAATTAAAGACGGCAACGCCGTCGGCCATCCCGATACGAAAATAACCAATATTTTCTACAAATACATGCACCTCTTTGCCGTGGCGTCGGTGATCGTCGGTCTGGTAAATCTCCTCCCGCTCCCCGGTTTGGATGGCGGCCAGCTTTTGATTCAAGGGCTGGAGCGCACAAGGAAACAAAAAATATCACGCAAGGCGAAAGCCAAAATTTTCGGGCTGGTTTTTCTGATTCTATATCTGTCGGTTTTATTTACGAATCTGGATAATATTCCATACTACATTGACTCTCGGACGAAAAAAGTCCACGAACTTATAAATAATTCAACATCACTAAAGAAAGAGGATGAGGCAGGCCATGGCTGAGCTAAAATTTACCGAAGATCATGAAGCAATTTACGTTGACGGCGATGTCGCATGGGTGGGCATCACCGCCTACGCACGCGAAGCGCTCGGCGATCTCGTATTCGTGGAGTTGCCGGAAGTTGGAAAGCAGCTCGGCAAAGGTGACGATTTTGCCGTTGTGGAATCGGTCAAAACCGCCGCCGAAGTTTACAGCCCCGTGGATGGCGAAGTGGTCGAAGCCAACGACAACATGCCTGATGACCTTGAGTTGATCGCCAAAGACCTCGTCGATGGCGGCTGGATCGCCAAAATAAAAATGAGCGACGCAAGCCAACTCGACGGCCTCATGGACGAAGCAGCCTATAAGGAATATGTCGAAGGACTGGATTAAAGATGAAAAAAGTTACACTTCTTGGGATACTGCTGTTGACGGCCTGCGCCTCTCATACGCATGAAATACCCGCTGCATATGTAAGTCCCCTACAGTATCAAGACTATAGTTGTAAGCAATTGGGCGCAGAATCTCAGCGTGTTTCTTCTAGGGCTGAACAAGTAGCGTATGAAGTAAATAAAAACGCAGATGGTGATAGTGCGGCTATGGCCGCAGGGCTTATTTTATTCTGGCCAGCATTATTCTTTATTGACGGTGACACTCCTCAAGCTCAAGAGTACGCAAGACTAAAAGGTGAATATGAAGCTCTTGAAAAAGCAGGAGTCCAGAAAAGTTGTGGCTTAGATTATTCGAATAACCCTTTTGCTAGAATCGAAGCTAAAAGAAAAGAATATGAAGAGCAAAAAAAATCAGAACTTAATGAATGAATATTAAGGTAACTAAAAACGATGCGCTACTTACCCCAAACACAAAAATCCCGTGAGGCGATGCTCAAGGCCGTTGGTGCAAGCAGCATCGACGATCTCTATATTGACGTCCCTAAAGCCGCCTTTGTCGATGGAAAGGTCAATTTGCCCGACCATCAGGGCGAGTTGGAGATTGAGCGTTACCTCGGAAGCTACGCCAATCAGAATCAGGCCGCTTCCGCCGGGCCGTTCTTCCTCGGCGCAGGCGCATACTTTCACCATATTCCGGCTAGCGTGGACCACATCATGCAGCGCTCGGAATTTCTAACCGCCTATACGCCTTACCAGCCGGAAATCGCCCAAGGCACGTTGCAAATGATTTTCGAATTCCAGACCTTCATCGCCCAGCTTACAGGTCAGGAAGTCGCCAACGCCTCCATGTATGACGGCGCAACCGCCACCACCGAAGCCGCGCTCATGGCGCTGCGCATCACCAAACGCAAAAAAATTGTCATTGGCAATGCGCTGCATCCCGATTATCGCGGCGTCCTCAAATCCTATATGTGGAATTTCGACGGCGAAGTCGAAATCGCAGACGGTGCGCCCGACGATCAAACCGCTTGCGTGATTATCCAATCTCCCGATTTTTACGGCGCGCCGCATAAATATGAAGACATCCGCAAAAAATGCGATGAAACCGGTGCGCTTCTGGTTGTTGTTATCACGGAAATCGTCTCGCTCGGCCTTCTGCCCGCGCCTGTGGAGGCCGACATCGTTTGCGGCGAGGCGCAAAGCGTTGGTGTACCTTTAAGCTTCGGCGGTCCGTATCTCGGTTTTTTCGCAACCAGAGAAAAATACCTCCGCCAAATGCCCGGACGCCTCTGCGGCATGACCGAAGACGCGGGCGGCAAGCGCTCCTTCGTCCTCACCCTGTCCACACGTGAGCAGCATATCCGCCGGGACAAAGCCACCAGCAATATCTGCACGAATCAGGGCCTCTGCGCGCTGGCTTTCACCGTGCATATGAGCCTGCTCGGCGAAGATGGTTTTAAACAACTGGCAACCCTCAACCACGAAGCCGCGTGTAAAACCGCTGACGCGCTAAGCGCAATCAACGGCGTAAAACTCCTGACCGAAAATTTCTTCAATGAATTCACGGTCGAACTGTCCAAACCTTCAAAGGACGTTGTTGAGGCTCTGGCCGCAAAAGGCATCATCGCCGGATATGCTCTCGATGATAATCAGCTTCTGCTCGCGGCCACCGAAATGACCACGGATGAGGATATAGCGGCGCTCGCCGAAGGATTGAAAGAGGCGCTAGTATGATAGAAAAAGTTCGCTGGAAGGACACGTCAGGCAAGGGCCGAGGTGTGTTTGCCCTTGAAGATATTGAGGAAAAGGAGCTTGTCGAAAAATCCCCCGTTGTGCCGTTTCCAAAATCGGAGATGGATCTTGAAAGGAAATATGAAACTGCTCTGGGACAGTATCAACTTTGGTGGAGCGACGAAAAAGACAAGGAATGTGCAATCGGATTTGGGTATCTGATGCTTTACAACCATTCGGAAAATCCGAATATAAAGCTGGTCAGAAACTACGAAGATAAAACAATCAGCGTGATAGCGCGGCGATCAATTAATATTGGAGAAGAGTTGGTACATCAATACCACTCAGGAACATGGTTTGAGGTTAAGCAATGAGCGCAGAAAGTAAAATTGTAGAAATGATGGATGAAGCAAAACGCGAAACAGGCGATCGCGCCTTGCATTACGAAGAAAATCTTCTTTGGGAAAAAGAACATAGTGATACGCCGGGCGTTGACTTTCCGCCCGCTGCGGGAACGCCTTTGCGAACAGGCGTGGAGGCACGCGAAAATATCGGCCTGCCGCAAGTTTCCGAACCTCAAGTCTTGCGTCATTTTGTACGCATGAGCACATGGAACTACTCCATCGACCACGGCTTTTTCCCGCTCGGCTCCTGTACCATGAAACACAACCCGCGCCTGAATGAGAAGGTTGCGCGTCTTCCCGGCTTCGCCCAAATCCACCCCATGCAGCCCGAATCTACATGTCAGGGCGCGCTCGGCCTGATGTATGAGCTGCAAAACTGGTTGGCCGAACTCACCGGGCTTCCCGGCGTTTGCATGGCTCCGGCAGCCGGAGCGCATGGTGAACTGGCCGGGATGATGACCATACGCCGCGCCCATGAGCAAAAAGGCGAGGGCAAAAAGCGCAAAATCGTCCTCACGCCCGATTCCGCCCACGGCACAAATCCGGCTACGGCTGTGATCTGCGGTTTCGAAGTGCGCAATATCCCGACCAAAGAAAACGGTATGCTCACCGTCGAAGCTTTTAAAGAAGCGCTTTATAAAACCGACCCCGACGGCGCGGATATCGCCGGAATGATGGTCACCAACCCGAATACCTGCGGGCTTTTTGAAAAAGACATTATAGAGGTCACAGACTTGCTTCATAAAGCAGGCGGCTATTTCTATTGCGACGGCGCAAACTTCAACGCGCTGGTCGGGAAAATCCGCCCCGGCGCTTTCGGCGTCGATGTCATGCACATCAATCTGCACAAAACATTCTCCACGCCCCATGGCGGCGGCGGCCCCGGCTCCGGCCCGATTTGCTGCACCGAAGAGCTGGCCAAATATATGCCCGTTCCCACGGTCCTTAAAGACGACGAAACTTACCGCCTTGAATGGGAAAACGACCGCCCCGAAACTCTGGGCCGTCTCAAAGGCTATCAAGGCCAGTTCGGCATGTTTGTGCGCGCCCTGTCCTATATGCTTTCCCATGGCGCAGATGGCTTGAAACAAGTGTCTGAGGACGCAGTTCTGAACGCCAACTACATTCTGCGCAGCCTCGAACATGACTATCATGCTCCGTTCGCGCATCAAGGGCCCTGCATGCATGAAGCCTTGCTCACCGATAAGCGTCAAAAGGAAAAAGGCGTATCCACTCTCGATATGGCCAAGGCTCTTATCGAGCGAGGCTTCCACCCAATGACGGTCTATTTCCCGCTGGTTCTACCCGGCACGATGCTGATCGAGCCGACCGAAACCGAAAGCAAAGATTCGATGGACCGCTTCATCACGGTGATGAAGGACATCGCGCAGGAAGTAAAAACCCGTAACGATGCGCAGGAGCATTTTCACAGCTTCCCGCATTCATCACCGCGCCGCAGGGTTGATGAGGTCAAAGCTGCCCGTAATCCGGTTTTGCGTTGGAAAGAGGGGCTGTAAAAAAACAGAACCTTGACAAGCTTAATGTATTTTTGTACATAAATATTTTATTTTCATAAAGAGAAAAAACGCAAACGAATAAAAAACAGGCGGCTCTTTGCGTAACAGGGAAAATAACAATGTCAGAATCAAGCATAATGTCTCAGAGACAAGACCCCAATATCTTTGAATTCAATAACGTTTTCAGGGATGGCGTTCAGTCAAATCTCGGCACGAACCTCCCTGCCGAAGAAATCATTGATATGTTGCTGCATACGAGCAAGGCTGAATACGCCAGCGTACAGGCTGCCGGCGGAACCTTCATGGATCTGTTTATACGAAAGGGCCGCGATGCCTGGGACGAAAATGACAAGATTTTTGATGCCTTTAAAGATGTTGTCACAACCGCGCTGATCCGCGGCGATTGCGTTTTGGGTTACGAAAGAAACCCGCAGGACGTGATTGATGCGGTCATCGAAGAACTCGCCGACCGCGGCCTGAAAGTTGTCACTAATTTTCACGGCATGAACTACGCGCCGATGCAAAAAGGCGTATTTAAGGCCGTAGCCAAAGCCCGCAAAAATGATTACGATATAACCGCGCCCAAAGTGCTGTGTATCGAGGACAACCCCAACATTACCATCGAAAACTGTATGCAAGCATTGGCTGAGCAGAAGGCTATGGGCGCAGATGAAGGCATATACCTCAAAAACGCCAGCGGCAAATGCGATCCTGATTTTGTTTATGAATTGACCAAACGTATCGCCAAAGAATATCCGGGCGAAAAAATCACAGTGCATTCCCATGACAACCATGGTCTGGCTAAGGCGGTTTACCTGCGCGCTGGTGAGGCCGCCGCAGAAACAAACACGCCGATGGCCTTTGACGTTCTGCCGCACCCCATGGCGCAAGGCACAGCCCAGCCCTCCGCGCGCGATGTTAAATTTATGTTTGACTCCCACACTTCGGAAATAGTCAAAGCGCGTTCTCCGCAATATAATGAAGCCGCGGAAGCGCCCGACTTCCGCCAACAATATGAAACGCGCCATCGTTATGCTGACGCAGAAGTGCGCTATAACAAACGGGTCTGGGATGCCTGTTATTTGGCGGGTATGGCCGGCGGTGCTATGGCCGCGATTAAAGGCATGGGCATTCCCAAGAGCGTTAAAACAGCTATGAAACTTGATGATGAAGACGCGGCCTTTGCCGCTGTCGCAGGGATCGAGGCTGATGTAAAAGCCCAGCTTGGCTACCCGACCAGCGTTACGCCGTATCAGAAAATGATGGACGAAATGTCGGGTTTCGAAGCCGTTTGGCGCACAATGACGAACGGGCAGGTCGCCGAATATTGTGCGGCCATGAAGCTGGACACGGCCATTGTGGAGGAAGGTGATCCAAAAGTGCAATACACGCCGTTTTCCCGTATAACAGGCAGCGTGGTAAATTATCTGACCGGAGGGCTGGGTGATGTTCCGCCTTTGGCCAATCCGAAACTGCTTGATGCCGCGTTCAAGGCGAAAAATCTGGAAAAGCATCCGGAATTCATCCAGGCGGATAAATTGCCGCCAAAAATGGCAGAAACACAAGAGCGCTTGCAAGAAGCCGGGGTTGAAAGCCCGTCTCAGGCCGATGTGGCTCTGGCTGCCATGTTCGGCAAAGGTGGCTTTGATCATGTCATAAAAAAAGCGCAAGGGCTTTTGGAACCGCAAGGCCAGCCTGAATGGCCCAGATACCTGCCGGAAAACCCTGAAAAAAATCAAAGACCCGCATCCGATAACGCGGTTTTCTGTATCCGTAGTGTGGCCATGGCCCTGGGCGGCCCCGCTGAACTGGAGCGTCTTTCACAAGCCGTAACTGAACTTCAAAAGCATAAGGATGGCTTTTACAAAACTCAAATGGGGCCATGCGGTTTCTATCAAAGATCTTCACAGGGTAAAAATGTAACCGGCGAATTCTCCGGCGCGGGGGCAGGCGTGAAGTCAGACCCTCAATTTTTAGCGCAGATTCACGAGGGTTTAAGGCAGCAGGCGCAGCAAGAGGTGCAGGAATTTATAAATGCCATGCCTTCCAGATTCAGGGAATATGGTTTTACGCCTAATCAGGCTATGGCCGCATGCTATCAGCATGTTCCAAAACTGTTGGAACAGGTTGTTGAACGAAAAACCAAAGGACTGTTGCAAGGCTTAATTCCATCCGTTGAAAACAGCGTGATTACAAAAGCCTATGAAGGATATGAGTATGCAAACGGCCATGGTCGTCCCGGAAAATTTAATGGTGCGTCCAGTGGACAGGGGAAGCATACCCAGACACCGCCAAGCCGATTTGCTAAAAGAGAGTCCGCATGGCCGATTCCTACGGATCCCTCTCAGGCCCTTACAGTCTGAGGAAAATAACTTTTCGCTTCACATTTAAAATCATATGCGTTAAAACTCCTTGTATCCCCTGACATGGAAAGCTCGAAAGCGGCGCATCAAAGCGCTCTACCACGAATGTCCGGGACTTGGAAAAAGGATTGAAAAAACGATGGCAAACCCGGTCGAATTTTTAAAGCAGGTTAAAAGTGAAGCGAAAAAAGTGACATGGCCCTCGCGTCATGAAACAACCGTAAGCACGATCGCCGTGTTCATCATGGTTTTTATCGCCGCCGTATTTTTATATTTTTCGGACCAACTCATCGCGATCATTATCCAGTTTATCATGGGCTTTGGTTTGTAACAGAATTTACAAAAAGAGAGGATTTTAAAATGTCTGCAAGAAGATGGTATGTACTGCACGTTCACTCCGGCTTTGAAAGCAAAGTGGCCGAAGCCATAAAGGATAAGGCCAAAAAACTCGGCCTTGAGGATTGCGTCGAGGAGATCATGGTTCCGACCGAGGAAGTCGTTGAGGTTCGCCGCGGCCAGCGCGTCAATGCGGAGCGTAAATTCTTCCCCGGCTATGTTCTGGCAAAACTCGATATGAACGACAATGTCTGGCACATGATTAAGGACACGCCGAAAGTCAGCGGCTTTTTGGGCGCAGGCGGAAACAAACCTGTCGCCATCACCGAAGCTGAAGCCAAACGCATCGTGCAGCAGGTTCAGGAAGGCATAGACCGCCCGCGCCCGTCGATTATCTACGATATCGGCGAAGAGGTCAAAGTGACCGAAGGCCCGTTTGCGTCCTTCAACGGTATTGTCGAGGAAGTGGACGAGGAAAAGGCAAAACTCAAAGTCTCCGTCTCCATCTTTGGCCGCGCCACGCCTGTTGAGCTTGAATACGCGCAGGTGGAGAAGGTATAAAAAGCCGGGCCGTAAGGCCCGTCGATAAAAAGTCATCCCGGGCAAAAGGAGCATAGCAACTGATGCCGGGGGATCTTTTAACTTGATTTATGCATTCATGCTGTGCCATAAGACGCAGCATTAAGTATGTAGGAGGTCTTCTGAGCGCCAAGACCATGCTCAGAGCCGCACTACAAACTCTTTGTTATAGGAGGTAAAAATGGCAAAGAAAATTTCAGGTTACATCAACCTGACAATCCCCGGCGGCGCGGCCAATCCGTCTCCGCCGGTCGGCCCGGCTCTGGGTCAGCATGGCGTAAATATCATGGAATTCTGTAAGGCCTTTAACGCCGAAACGGAAGATTCAAAGGGCATTCCCATTCCCGTGGTCATCACGGTTTATGAGGACCGCTCCTTTACATTCATCAAAAAGACGCCGCCGGCGAGCTATTTCATCAAACAGGCGACAAAGCAGAAAAAAGGTTCCGGCGCGCCGGGGCGTGAGACTATTGCGCAAATCCGCACATCGCAGCTTAAGGAAATCGCTGAAAAGAAAATGGAAGACCTCAATGCCAATGACATTGACGCCGCCGTTAAAATTATCGCCGGATCTGCAAGATCCATGGGCGTCGAAGTAGTGGAGGACTAAAGCCATGGCAAAACCGACAAAGAAAATGAAAGCCGCTTTGGAAACCGTAGACCGTTGCAAGGAATACGATCTGGATGAGGCTGTAAAGGTTCTGAAAAACACCGCAAAAGCCCGCAATTTCGATGAAACTTTCGAGATCGCAATCAACCTGAACGTGGACCCCCGACATGCCGATCAGGTCGTGCGCGGTATGGTATCCCTGCCGAACGGCACAGGCTCGACCGTCCGTGTAGCGGTTTTTGCGCGCGACGATAAAGCAAAAGCGGCCAAAGCCGCAGGCGCGGATATCGTGGGCGCGGAAGATCTGGCCGAGAAAATTCAGGGCGGCGAGATTGATTTCGACCGCTGCATCGCCACGCCGGATATGATGGTTGTAGTGGGCAAGCTCGGTAAAATCCTCGGGACCAAGGGCCTGATGCCAAACCCGAAACTGGGAACGGTTACGCCTGACGTTGAAAAAGCCGTGAAAGACGCCAAAGGCGGCGCTATCGAATTCCGCGCTGAAAAGGCCGGAATCGTCCACGCTGGCGTTGGCAAGACCTCATTCGATGACAAGAAAATTGCTGAGAATGTTCGCGCGTTCTATGATGCGATTGTCAAGGCCAAGCCCTCAGGCGCAAAAGGCACCTATGTGAAGAAGGTCACGCTGACCTCCACCATGGGCCCGGGCTTGAAAATCAAGACCGAAAGCCTCGCGGCTTAAGTTCGATATACGAAAATCAGGAATGAAAAAGCCCCGCGTCTTGTGAGCGGGGCTTTTTTTATCCTCTACACCGGTTATGGTCTTTATCCAACGCGGTAGCTTATTACGGATCGACTGCTGCCTTCCGGATTATGTCCGGGATGGTCGAACGTGAAAGTAGGCCCTTGTTCTTTATTGGTCCCGTCAAAGCTATAGCCGGAAATGCCATGATCGTTAAATGCCGCAACAAGGCCGTCATGAACCGCTTGAGAGACACGGTCAGAGGAAGTGGAAATTGTAAATTTCTCCATCCCGTCATTTGTCCCGTCAAAACTATGGCTGGAAACGTCTAAGCTATTCTTGGCGTGCTCCATGGCGTCAAGTACAAGGCTGTGACGGGAGCCTGAGCGGTTGAAAGAGATTGTTACATTTTGTGTTGTCATGCGCCCTTGTATAGGCAAAGCATATGGAAAAGTAAAGGTTTTTTAAATAATGCTTGACGCAACGCCGCCACTACTATAAACGTTGGCCCGCAATACACACTGTCCGAGACCGTAAGGGGTCAGATGAGACTTAAAAACCCTTACATAGATAGGAAGAGAGCAACGGCCTAACTTCAATAAGGGAGCCGCTCTTTCGTTTCGGATAGGAGATGTGCCGTAAGGTTCATCTCTTTTTTATTACGCGCATCTGCCTTTGCAAAAAGTGTGATGTAAAAAGACTGAAAGAACTGGTCTTAACCGACTTTAGGAAGGTTAAACCTCTTAATAAGGAGAAAAGCGATGGGCATGAGCCGGACGCAAAAGGAAACGGAAATTCAGGCGCTCAGCGAGCGTTTCTCTAATGATGAAATCGTTGTCGTTACCCATTACTCCGGCCTGACGGTGAGTGAGATGGAGGAGCTGCGCACGGACTTGCGTAAGGAAGGCGCTTCATTCAAGGTAACGAAAAACACGCTGGCCAAGCTTGCGTTAAAAGGCACGAAATTCGAGCAGATCAGCGATCTGTTTACAGGCCCGACCGGTGTAGCGACATCGCAGGATCCTGTCGCCGCCGCCAAAGCTGCGCACGCATTTGCAAAGAAGCATGACAAATTGGTTATCCTCGGCGGCGCTCTGGGTGAGCAGGTTCTGGATGTAAAAGGCGTTGAGGCGCTGGCGAAAATGCCGGGTCTTGAAGAGCTGCGCGCAACGATTGCGGCGCTTATCATGTCTCCGGCACGGAATTTGGCAGGCGCGATAAGTGCCCCGGGCGGCAAGGTCGCCGGTGCCGTGAAGGCGATTGCCGACAGGGCGGAATAATTAACTTTTTAAACTATTTTTGAAAAACTGAAAGGAAACTAAAAATGGCAAATGTAGCAAAACTTGCAGAAGAAATCGTCGGTCTGACATTGATGGAAGCATCTGAGTTGACCAACATTCTTAAAGATGAATACGGCATTGAAGCAGCCGCAGGTGCGGCGGTTATTGCCGCAGCTCCTGGCGCTGCAAATGACGCTGGTGGGGCAGAGGAAAAAGACTCATTTGATGTTGTTCTTGAATCTGCTGGCAGTAATAAAATCGCCGTAATCAAGGAAGTTCGCGGCATTACAGGTCTTGGTCTGAAAGAAGCCAAAGATCTTGTTGAAGCCGGTGGAAGCATCAAAGAAGGCGCGAAAAAAGACGAAGCCGAAGAAATCAAGAAAAAGCTTGAAGAAGCCGGCGCGACAATCGCCCTGAAATAACAAGGGTCACAGGCGGCGGCCTCCCGGATCAATGCGTTAAACGCATTTTCCGGGGGCCGGTCGCAAAACAATGGGGTCCCCGTTTCGGCGGGGATGCTATTTATTTGGAGTTTGGTGTTGACATCGAAACTGTCTTAAGCCATATATCCATCAAACTTTCGGGAAATGCATTGAAAACCCAGTTTAAACAGTTTGGGATTTCCGCTTCGCTAAAGGTATAGCGGATAATTTTAGCCACTTGTGGCCTTTTCAAAGATAGAGAAGGGTGCAGGTGGGTTTGTGCTTTGAATAAAGACCAGGTTTTGCCGCCCCCGCGGTGATAAACAAGATTTGAAGCAAAAAGTTTTAAAGTTTTAAACGTGAAGAAACGGAACCGATTATGAGCGCAGCAAAAGCCAATACCAAAGAAAAATCAAACAAGACCTCTTCAAAAACAGACGTAAAAATACCGCCGGCGAATAATATTGAAAGTTTCACAGGTCGCAAGCGCGTACGCCGCAGCTTTGGCCGGATTGATGAGGTCGCGGAAATGCCGAACCTGATCGAAGTTCAGCGCCAGTCTTACGAACTGTTTCTTCAGGATGGTATCCCCGCCGATGATCGCACATTGCAGGGTCTTCAAGAGGTCCTCGCCACCGTTTTCCCGATCAAAGATTTCTCCGATAAAGCCGAAATCGACTTCGTAAAATACGAGCTTGAAGCCCCGAAATACGATGTTGAGGAATGTCAGACCCGCGGCATGACATACGCTGCGCCGCTGCGCGTAACGCTGCGTCTGTCTGTCTTCGACGTTGATGAGGATTCAGGCCTGCGCTCGATCCGCGATATCAAGGAACAGGATGTATACCTTGTGGATATGCCGCTGATGACCAAAAACGGTACATTTGTCGTAAACGGTACGGAGCGTGTAATCGTATCCCAGATGCACCGCTCGCCCGGCGTGTTTTTCGATCACGATGGCGGCAAAACGCATGTGTCCGGTAAATATCTGTTTTCTTCACGTGTGATTCCCTACCGCGGCTCATGGCTTGATTTTGAGTTCGATGCCAAAGACCATATGTATGTGCGCATCGACCGCCGCCGCAAATTGCCGGTAACGACGTTGCTGCGTGCTTTGGACTCTGCGGAAACCGCCCGCTACCGCAACGACTGTGAAGAAAACGATACCGATATAGACCAGCTGATGATTCAAGGTATGTCCAATGAGGAAATCCTTGGTACGTTCTATGATACGCTGGTTTATAAAAAAGATAAAAAAGGTTGGAAAACGGCGTTTGACGCGCAAAGTTACCGTGGCGTGAAGCTTGCAGCCGACCTTGTCGATGCCAAGACAGGCAAGGTCGTCGCAAAAGAAGGTGACAAGATTACCCCGCGCAAGGCCAAAAAACTGGAAGAAGACGGCCTGAAAGAGATCCTCGTACAGGCGGAGCAGCTTGTCGGGCGGTATTTGGCTTCTGATTTGTTCGATGCTAAGACAGGTCAGGTGACGCATGATGCCGGTCATGAAATGACCGAAGAAGACCTTGCCGGAATTGAAGAAGCAAAAATTGATGAACTGCCGCTTTTGGCGATCGACCACCTGAATGTCGGCCCTTACATCCGCAATACCATGCTGATCGACAAATGTGATACGCGTGAGGAAGCGCTGATCGACATTTACCGCGTTATGCGCCCCGGTGAGCCGCCAACGGTTGAATCTGCTGATGCGCTGTTTCTTTCACTGTTCTTCGATCCCGAAAGATATGACCTCTCTCCCGTTGGTCGCGTGAAAATGAACGCCCGCCTTGATCTGGATGCTGACGACCAGTTCCGCGTGCTGTGCAAGGATGACATTCTCGCCATCCTCAAATATCTGCACGGTCTCAAGGACGGCATCGGTGAAGTGGACGATATCGACAACCTCGGCAACCGCCGCGTGCGCTCTGTTGGCGAATTGATGGAAAATCAGGTGCGCATAGGCCTGCTCCGCATGGAGCGCGCCATCCGTGAGCGTATGTCATCTGTTGAGATCGACACCTACATGCCGCACGATCTGATTAACTCCAAACCAGCGCAGGCCGCAGTGCGTGAGTTCTTCGGCTCATCCCAGCTTTCCCAGTTTATGGACCAGACCAACCCGCTTTCTGAAATCACGCATAAGCGCCGCCTCTCAGCTCTCGGCCCCGGCGGTCTGACCCGTGAACGCGCTGGCTTTGAGGTTCGCGACGTACACCCGACCCACTATGGCCGGATCTGCCCGATTGAAACTCCCGAAGGCCCGAACATCGGCTTGATTAACTCTCTGGCCACATTCGCCCGCGTCAACCAGTACGGCTTTATTGAAAGCCCGTATCGCCGCGTCGAAAACGGCAAAGTGACCGACGAAGTGGTTTACATGTCGGCAATGGAAGAAGCCAAGTGGACAATTGCTCAGGCAAACTCTGAGCTTGATGCCAAGGGCGCCTTTGTAAACGATCTCGTGTCTTGTCGCCGCGCCGGTGAAAACGAAATGACTCCGCCCGATCAAATCGAATTTATCGACGTCTCACCCAAACAGATGGTGTCTGTGGCTGCATCGCTGATTCCGTTCCTGGAAAACGATGATGCGAACCGCGCCTTAATGGGCTCGAACATGATGCGTCAGGCTGTGCCGTTGCTCAAATCTTCTGCGCCGATCGTCGGTACGGGAATGGAAGGCACCGTAGCGCGTGACTCTGGTGCAGCTGTATCCGCGCGCCGCGCAGGCGTTGTGACCAAGGTTGACGCCACCCGTATCGTGGTGCAGGCAACCGAGGAACTCCGCGCCGATGAGCCTGTCGTTGACATCTACAAGCTGGCCAAATTCCAGCGCTCAAACCAAAGCACCTGTATCAACCAGAAGCCTTTGGTGAAAGTGGGTGATAAGGTCAAAGCCGGTGATATCATCGCCGACGGCCCCTCCACGCAGCTTGGTGAACTGGCTTTGGGTAAAAACGTTCGTGTGGCTTTCATGCCGTGGAACGGTTACAACTACGAAGACTCCATCCTGATTTCCGAACGCATCGTGCGCGATGACGTTTATACATCCATCCACCTCGAGGAATTCGAGGTTATGGCCCGTGATACGAAACTGGGTACGGAAGAAATCACCCGCGATATCCCCAACGTTGGCGAGGAAGCCCTGCGCCACCTCGACGAAGCCGGTATCGTGCATATTGGTGCCGAGGTCGGCCCCGGTGACATTCTGGTTGGTAAAGTAACGCCAAAAGGTGAAAGCCCGATGACGCCGGAAGAAAAGCTTTTGCGCGCCATCTTTGGTGAAAAAGCCGCCGACGTGAAAGATACCTCCTTGCGCCTGCCGCCGGGCGCTGTCGGCACAATCGTTGACGTGCGCGTATTTAACCGCCGCGGCGTGGATAAAGACGCGCGTGCGCTGTCTATCGAGGCTCAGGAAATCGAACGCCTTGCCAAAGACCGTGATGATGAGCGCCGCATCCTCGAAGATGGCTTCTATGGCCGCTTGCGCGATATCCTGATGGGTAACGCTGTTGTATCTGCGCCCAAGGATGCCAAGTTGAAAAAAGGCGAGAAAATCACCGCCGACATCATCGACGGTATCGAAAAGCGCGGCCTGTGGCGTCAAATTGCCATCGAAAATGAAAAACGCATGGAAGAAATCGAAGCCATGTCCAAAACATTCGACGATGCGGTTGACGATATTAAGGAGCGTTTTGAAAACAAAGTTGAAAAGCTCCAGCGCGGGGATGAACTCCCGCCGGGCGTGATGAAGATGGTAAAAGTCTTCGTCGCCGTAAAACGCAAAATGCAGCCCGGTGACAAAATGGCCGGTCGTCACGGAAACAAAGGTGTTGTCTCCAAGGTTATCCCGATGGAAGACATGCCCTATACCGAAGACGGAACGCCTGTTGATATCGTACTCAACCCGCTCGGCGTACCGTCACGTATGAATGTGGGGCAGATCCTTGAAACGCATCTGGGCTGGGCGTCTGCAAATATGGGCGAGCAGATCGGCGATATCATCGACGCTTTCAAAGCCAAAAAGAAAATGAGCGACGATGAAAAGAAAACGCTCGAGAAAAAGCTGAAAGACGCCTATGGCGATCGCGAGTTTAAAGAAAAAGTCTCTAAACTCGATGATGCCGAATTGATCGAAATGGCCGGAAATCTGCGTGAAGGCGTACCGATGGCGACGCCCGTTTTTGACGGCGCGGAAGAGTCTGATATCTCTGAGCTGCTGGAAAGTGCGGGTCTGCGTTCATCCGGTCAGGTTCGCCTGATCGACGGGCGCACAGGTGAATATTTCCACCGTGATGTAACCGTGGGCTATATGTACATGCTCAAACTGCACCACCTCGTGGATGATAAAATCCACGCCCGTTCCATCGGGCCTTACTCTCTGGTAACGCAGCAACCGCTGGGCGGTAAGGCCCAGTTCGGTGGTCAGCGCTTCGGGGAAATGGAGGTCTGGGCGCTTCAGGCTTACGGTGCGGCATACACCTTGCAGGAAATGTTGACCGTGAAATCCGATGACGTGGCCGGCCGCTCGAAAGTCTATGAGAGCATCGTGCGCGGTGAAGACAACTTCGAAATCGGCATCCCCGAATCTTTCAACGTTCTGACTAAGGAACTGAAAGCTCTGGGCTTGAATGTCGATATGAAACAGAGCGGTGGCTCAAACTAACGTAAAAGAAACGAATACTTTAAAGGAAGAAACAATGAACGAACTCATGAACCTCTTCGGCCAACCAACAGGGCCACAAAGCTTTGACAGCATTCGCATTTCGATTGCGTCGCCAGAGCAAATCCGCAGCTGGTCTTTTGGCGAGGTCAAAAAGCCGGAAACCATTAACTACCGGACATTCAAGCCGGAAAAAGACGGTTTGTTCTGTGCCCGCATCTTTGGCCCGATCAAAGATTACGAATGTCTGTGCGGTAAGTACAAACGCATGAAATATAAAGGCATCATTTGTGAAAAATGCGGCGTCGAAGTCACCCTCACAAAAGTTCGCCGCGAGCGCATGGGTCATATCGACTTGGCCGCCCCGGTTGCCCACATCTGGTTCCTGAAATCGCTGCCGTCGCGTATCGGCCTCATCATGGACATGACGCTTAAGGAGCTTGAGCGCGTATTGTATTTCGAAAACTTCATCGTCATCGAGCCAGGCATGACCCCGCTCAAGCAGTTCCAGCTTCTCAGCGAAGAAGAATACTACAACGCTCAGGACGAATACGGTGAAGATAACTTCCGCGCCGGCATTGGCGCCGAGGCGATGAAAGAAATCCTCTCTGATCTTGATCTGGAAGAGCAAAAAGTTCAGGTCGAAGAAGACCTGCGCGAAACCGGCTCCGAAGCCAAGCGCAAGAAACTGGTCAAGCGCCTGAAACTGCTCGACAGCTTTATCGAATCCGGTGCGCGCCCTGAGTGGATGATTTTGGATATCGTTCCTGTTCTTCCGCCTGAGTTGCGCCCGCTTGTTCCTCTCGATGGTGGCCGTTTTGCCACATCCGATCTGAACGATCTGTACCGCCGCGTCATCAACCGGAACAACCGTTTGAAGCGCCTGATCGAACTGCGTGCGCCTGACATTATCGTGCGGAACGAAAAGCGTATGCTGCAAGAATCTGTTGATGCGCTTTTCGACAATGGCCGCCGTGGCCGCGTCATTACCGGCGCGAATAAACGCCCGCTCAAATCCCTTTCCGACATGCTTAAAGGAAAGCAGGGTCGCTTCCGTCAAAACCTTCTCGGTAAACGCGTTGACTATTCCGGCCGTTCCGTGATCGTGGTTGGACCCGAATTGAAACTGCACCAATGCGGTATCCCGAAGAAAATGGCGCTCGAACAGTTCAAACCGTTCATCTACCACAAGCTGGAGCTTTACGGCATGGCCTCTACGGTTAAGGCCGCCAAGAAGATGGTTGAAAAAGAACGTCCCGAAGTCTGGGACATCCTCGAAGAGGTCATCCGCGAACATCCGGTTATGCTGAACCGCGCACCAACCCTGCACCGTTTGGGCATTCAGGCGTTCGAACCTGTTTTGATCGAAGGAAAAGCCATCCAGCTTCACCCGCTGGTCTGTACGGCCTTTAACGCGGACTTCGATGGCGACCAGATGGCGGTTCACGTGCCGCTTTCCATCGAAGCGCAGCTTGAAACGCGCTGCCTGATGATGGCGACAAACAACATCCTTTCTCCGGCTAACGGTAAGCCGATTATCGTGCCGACACAGGACATCATTCTGGGTCTGTATTATCTCTCTCTGGCCCGCGATGGCGAGCCGGGCGAGGGCATGATCTTCCGCGGCGCCGGTGAAATCACCCATGCGCTGGAGCAGGGGGTTCTCTCACTGCACGCCAAAATCAAATGCCGTTACCACACGGTCGATGAAAACGGCGATCCGAAAACTGAAATCGTGGAATCCACACCGGGCCGCATCCTGATCTCCGATCTGCTGCCGCGTCACCCGAATGTGCCGTTTTCCATGATCAACCAGATTTTAACGAAAAAAGAACTTTCGGCTGTAATCGAACAATCCTACCGCCACTGCGGTCAGAAAGAGACGGTTATTTTCGCCGACCGCCTGATGAAGCTCGGCTTCCGTTATGCCTGTACCGCCGGTATTTCTTTCGGTAAGGACGATCTTATCATTCCCGAAGAAAAGCAAAAGCTTATCAACGAAGCCAACGGCAAGGTTAAGGAGTTCGAACAGCAATATCAGGACGGCCTCATCACCAAAGGTGAAAAATACAATAAGGTTGTCGATATCTGGTCGAAATGTACAGACGATGTGGCTGACGCGATGATGGCGAAAATCAATGACATCGAAAGCGGCGAGTTGAACTCGGTTTACATGATGGCTCATTCCGGTGCGCGGGGATCTGCAGCGCAGATCCGCCAGCTTGCCGGTATGCGCGGCTTGATGGCCAAACCAAGCGGCGAGATCATCGAGACACCGATTATCTCGAACTTTAAAGAAGGCCTCACCGTGCTGGAATACTTCAACTCCACCCACGGTGCACGTAAAGGTCTGGCCGATACCGCGCTTAAAACCGCCAACTCCGGTTATCTGACCCGCCGCCTCGTCGACGTGGCGCAGGACGCGATTATCACAGAAAAAGATTGCGGGACGGAAAAAGGCATCTCTATGCGCGCAGTGATGAACGGCGCCGATGTTGTTGTCTCTCTGGCCGAACGTATTCTCGGTCGCAGCTCGGCGATCGACATTAAAAACCCGCTTGATGGCAAGGTCATTGTCAAGGCAGGACAGATCATTGACGAAGAAACCTCGGAGCAAATCGAAACCGCCGGTATTGATGAAGTTCTGGTTCGCTCTGTTCTCACCTGTGAAGGCGAAAATAACGGCATCTGCGGCGCATGTTATGGCCGCGATCTGGCCCGTGGAACAGAGGTTAACATGGGCGAGGCAATCGGCGTTATGGCTGCCCAGTCCATTGGTGAGCCGGGTACGCAGCTCACTATGCGCACGTTCCACATCGGCGGCGCGGCGCAGAAAGGTGCCGAGCGTTCTCATGTCGATGCCAATATCGACGCCAAGATTGAAATTCGCAATCAGAACGTCGTGAAGAACTCCGAAGGCGTCAACATCGTCATGGGCCGCAACACGGAAATCGCGCTTCTTGACGGTAAAGGCAAAGAAAAAGCCACCCACCGCGTACCTTACGGTGCCAAGCTTCTGGTCGAAGACGGCGCGAAGGTTAAAGCCGGTGACAAAATGGCCGAATGGGACCCGTATACCCTGCCTGTTATCACCGAAAAAGACGGTGTGGCCCATTACTTCGACCTTGTGGAAGGCGTGTCCGTTACCGACGATGTCGACGAAGCCACCGGTATCGCCTCCAAGAAAGTCATTGACTGGCGTTCACAGCCCAAGGGCGGCGACCTTAAACCGCGGATCAGTCTGCTGGACAAAAAAGGCAAAGTTATCAACCTGCCCAACGGCTTGCCCGCGAACTACTACCTCTCCGTGGACACCATTCTTTCGGTGGAACCGGAACAAGAGGTTAAAGCCGGTGATATTCTTGCCCGTATCCCGCGTGAAACATCCAAAACACGCGATATTACAGGCGGTCTGCCCCGCGTGGCTGAACTTTTTGAGGCCCGCATGCCCAAAGACTTCGCGGTCATCTCCGAAATCGACGGCTATGTCGAATTTGGTAAAGACTACAAGTCCAAGCGCCGCATCGCGGTAAAACCAGCCAACACAGAAGATGGCGAGCCGCGCGAATACCTCGTGCCCAAAGGCCGCCACCTCGCCGTGGCCGAGGGCGATTTCGTCCGCAAGGGTGATCCGATCCTCGATGGAGCTTTGGTGCCGCATGACATTCTTGATGTTATGGGCGTTGAGGCACTGGCTGATTACCTCACCAACGAGGTGCAGGATGTTTACCGCCTGCAAGGGGTGAAGATCAACGATAAGCATATCGAGGTCATCGTTCGTCAGATGATGCAGAAAATCGAAATCACCGAAGTTGGCGATTCCACATATCTTGTCGGCGAACATGCCGAGCGCGACGAGTTTGAAGCCGCGCTTGCAAAACATGCCGCCGATGGAACCCGCCCGCCGGTTGGCAAGCCGGTTCTGCAAGGGATCACCAAGGCGTCTCTGCAAACACGCAGCTTCATTTCCGCGGCATCCTTCCAGGAAACAACCCGCGTTCTCACCGAAGCCGCCGTACAGGGCAAGGTCGACAAGCTCTTTGGCTTGAAAGAAAACGTGATCGTGGGTCGCTTGATTCCCGCCGGAACAGGCGCGTACACAGCAGGCGTAAAACGTGTCGCTGCTGAACGCGATCAGGTTATCATTGACAGCCAGCCTCAGGAGGAAGAGGAAACGCTTGAAGGTCTGACCGGGGAAACCGCCGCGCTGACCGCCGATGGTGACACGCCTGCGGAAGAAACCAAAGAAGCCGCGAACGGTTAAATTTCAATGCTTTCCCCGCGCTTGTGCCCCAGAGGGTAAAAGCGGGGATCTTTTTAACACAAAAAGGGCCTCGTGAGGCCCTTTTTCATGTTTTAAAATGATTCGTAAAATAAATTCTTGACGCCTGAGCTGATTCCCCCTATATTCCGCGCAGAATCTGTTGGGCCATAGGGAATTAGCCCCTTTTGGTGCAACATCCTGATTAAAACGGGATGCTCTGCAATATAAAGTCTTTTTGACTTGTGCGCTTTTCTTGCGTTATATGCAGCCATCCTAAAAATTTGAGATTTAAAAAGAGGCCTTAGAATATGCCAACAATTCAGCAGCTTGTTCGCAAGCCGAGAAAAAAAGTTGTAAAAGCAAAGAAAAACCGCGCGCTCAAGAGCAATCCGCAGCGCCGCGGCGTGTGTACACGCGTGTACACAACAACACCGAAAAAACCAAACTCCGCTCTGCGGAAAGTCGCCAAGGTCCGTCTCACCACGGGCCTTGAGGTTATCTGTTATATCCCTGGCGAAGGTCACAATTTGCAGGAACACTCCGTTGTTCTTGTGCGTGGCGGTCGGGTGAAAGACTTGCCCGGTGTGCGCTACACCATCATTCGTGGAACGCTGGATACCCAAGGCGTTAAAGATCGTAAACAATCACGTTCACGCTACGGCGCGAAACGACCCAAATAGGAGCTTTATTCATGTCACGTCGCCATAGAGCAGAAAAACGCGAAATTCTCCCGGATCCAAAATTCGGAGATCTGGTACTGTCGAAATTCATCAATAACCTGATGCTGGATGGTAAGAAATCCACCGCCGAAGGTATTGTTTACAAAGCAATCGACATTCTCGAAACCAAAGCTGGGAATGACAATAAAAAAGGCGACGAGGAAAGCGGCGAGGGTGATTCTTCTGCTGTGATTTATAAAAGCAAAGGCCTTGGCCTCTTCCACAGCGCGCTGAAAAATGTAAAGCCCAAGCTTGAGGTGCGCTCCCGCCGTGTTGGTGGTGCGACATATCAGGTTCCCGTTGAGGTTCGTCATGACCGCGCCTTGGCGTTGGCTATGCGCTGGATTATTGATGCGGCTCGCAAGCGCAGCGAAAACACAATGGTTGACCGCGTGGCGAACGAGTTGCTTGATGCTGCGAACGAGCGCGGCAATGCCGTGAAGAAACGCGACGACACGCACAAAATGGCCGAAGCCAACAAGGCCTTCGCGCATTACCGCTGGTAAAACTGATAACCGTTAACTAAGGACTGATAACTGAAATGACACGCGAGCACGCAATTGAGAACTACCGGAACTTCGGCATTATGGCGCATATCGACGCGGGTAAAACCACGACGACCGAGCGCATTCTCTACTATTCCGGCAAATCGCACAAAATCGGTGAAGTGCATGACGGCGCTGCGACCATGGACTGGATGGAGCAGGAGCAAGAGCGCGGTATCACGATTACCTCTGCTGCGACAACCACATTCTGGAACGGTTCCGAAGGCGGGAACTTCGATGGGCAGAAATTCCGCCTGAACATTATCGATACGCCGGGCCACGTTGATTTCACAATCGAAGTTGAGCGTTCCCTGCGCGTACTTGACGGCGCAATCGCTGTGTTTGATGCCAACGCTGGTGTGGAGCCGCAAACCGAAACTGTGTGGCGTCAGGCTGACAAATACCACGTGCCGCGCATGTGCTTCGTCAACAAGATGGATAAAATCGGCGCCGACTTCTATAACACTGTGGACATGATTGTTGATCGCCTTGGTGCTGTTCCTGCGGTGATCCAGCTTCCTATCGGTGCGGAAAGCAGCTATGCTGGCCACGTTGATCTGGTAAAAATGAAAGCTGTCATCTGGGATGGTGAAGCTCTTGGCGCATCATTTTCCTATGAGGACATCCCTGCGGATCTTGCTGACAAGGCTGCTGAATACCGTGAAAAACTGGTTGAGCTTGCTGTTGAGCAGGACGATGCGGCAATGGAAGCCTATCTTGAAGGTAACGAGCCGGATGAAAAAACACTCAAGGCCTGCATTCGCAAAGGTACGATCGCTGGCGCTTTCGTGCCGGTTATGTGCGGGACCGCGTTTAAAAACAAAGGCGTTCAGACAATGCTCGACGCTGTTGTAGACTTCCTGCCATCACCGCTCGATATCGGTGAAACAAAGGGTGTGAAGGTTGACTCTGACGAAGCTGAAAGCCGTGCGCCGAAAGATGATGCGCCATTTGCCGCACTTGCGTTCAAAATCATGAACGACCCGTTTGTCGGCTCTCTCACTTTCGCGCGGATTTATTCCGGTACAATTGAATCCGGTTCATATGTTATGAACTCTGTAAAAGATAAGCGCGAGCGTGTTGGTCGGATGCTGCTCATGCACTCCAACAACCGTGAAGAGCTGAATATTGCCCATGCCGGTGATATTGTGGCTTTCGTAGGTATGAAAGACACCACAACCGGCGATACGCTTTGCGATAAAGACAAGCCTGTCGTGCTGGAGCGTATGGAATTCCCTGAGCCTGTGATTGAAATCGCCGTAGAGCCGAAAACCAAGGCCGACCAGGAAAAAATGTCACAGGCTTTGCAGCGTCTGGCTGCGGAAGATCCGTCTTTCCGTGTCTCTGTCGATCATGAATCCGGTCAGACAATCATTAAAGGCATGGGCGAGCTTCACCTCGACATCATCGTTGACCGTATGAAGCGTGAATTTAAAGTCGAAGCCAATATCGGCGCGCCGCAGGTGGCCTACCGTGAATCCATCACAAAGGTTGCTGAAATATCCTATACCCACAAAAAACAAACCGGTGGTTCCGGGCAGTTCGCGAAAATCGACCTTGTGTTTGAGCCTGCAGAGCCCGGATCCGGCTTTACGTTCGAATCTGAAATCGTTGGCGGGAACGTGCCGAAAGAATACATCCCTGGTGTTCAAAAAGGTCTGGATCTGGCAAAAGAAACGGGTGTTGTCGCCGGTTTCCCGGTTCTGGACTTTAAAGTTCGTCTGGTTGACGGCTCCTATCACGATGTTGACTCATCTGTAATGGCGTTCGAAATCGCCGCCAAAGCCGCCTTCAAGGAGGGTATGCAAAAAGCGGGCCCGCAATTGCTTGAACCCATGATGAGTGTAGAGGTTGTCACGCCGGAAGAGTATATGGGCGACATCATCGGCGACCTGAACTCCCGCCGCGGACAGGTGGCCTCAATGGATGATCGCGGAAACGCGAAGGTGATTACCGCCATGGTCCCGCTGGCCAATATGTTTGGCTACATCAACAATCTGCGCTCAATGTCACAGGGCCGCGCGCAATATACGATGCAGTTCGACCACTATGAACCCGTTCCTGCTGCGGTGGCACAGGAAGTTAAAGAGAGCCTTGGCGCCTAAATTTAAGTTTTAAAAAAAGAAGGAGACTAAAAAATGTCTAAGGAAAAATTTCAAAGAAACAAACCGCATGTGAACATCGGTACGATTGGTCACGTTGACCATGGTAAGACGACGCTGACAGCGGCGATCGCGCAGAAATACGGCAACGGCGAGAGCGTTGACAAGATCGACAAGGCGCCTGAGGAGAAAGCGCGCGGGATCACGATCAGCACGGCTCACGTTGAGTATGAAACAGATGCGCGCCACTACGCGCATGTGGACTGCCCGGGTCACGCGGACTACGTGAAGAACATGATCACCGGCGCGGCGCAGATGGACGGCGCGATTTTGGTGGTGAACGCGGCTGACGGCCCGATGCCTCAGACTCGCGAGCACATTTTGCTGGCGCGTCAGGTTGGCGTTCCGGCGCTGGTTGTGTTCCTGAACAAGGTCGATCAGGTTGATGATGAAGAGCTTCTGGAGCTTGTTGAGATGGAAGTGCGCGAGCTTCTTTCCTCTTACGAGTTCCCCGGCGATGACATTCCGATCATCAAGGGTTCCGCGCTGGCCGCCGTTGAGGGCCGTGACCCGGAGATTGGCGAGAAAGCGATCGAAGAGTTGATGAAGGCTGTGGATGATTATATACCGACGCCGGACCGTCCGAAGGACAAACCGTTCCTGATGCCTGTTGAGGATGTATTCTCGATCTCTGGCCGGGGAACTGTTGCCACGGGCCGTATCGAGCAAGGTATTGTGAATGTGAACGACGAGATCGAAATTGTCGGGATCAAAGACACGCAAAAAACGGTTGTGACCGGCGTTGAAATGTTCCGCAAGCTGCTTGATAGCGGCGAGGCCGGTGATAACGTTGGTGTGCTTCTTCGTGGTACAAAGCGCGAGGAGATCGAGCGCGGTCAGGTTTTGTGTAAACCCGGCTCTATCACGCCGCACACAAAGTTCACAGCCGAGGCTTATATCCTCAGCAAGGACGAAGGCGGTCGCCACACACCGTTTTTCACGAAATACCGCCCGCAGTTTTACTTCCGCACAACGGACGTAACCGGCGAGGTTTCCCTGCCCTCAGGCACGGAGATGGTGATGCCCGGCGATAACATCAACGGCATGGAAGTGACGCTGATCGCCCCCATCGCTATGTCCGAAGGCCTGCGCTTCGCCATCCGCGAAGGCGGCAGAACCGTCGGCGCCGGCGTTGTGAGCAAAATTGTAGAATAAAGGAAACAGAAAAATGGACGCGCAAAGCATTCGGATCACGTTAAAAGCATTTGACCACCGCATTCTCGATACGGCCAGTAGCGAGATTGTCAACACCGCAAAGCGCACAGGCGCGGGTGTGCGTGGTCCGGTGCCTTTGCCGAACAAAATTAAAATGTTTTCTGTTATTCGCTCTCCGCATGTGAACAAAAACTCGCAGGAGCAGTTCGAAATGCGGACGCATAAAAGATTGCTCGATGTTGTCGATCCGACGCCGCAGACAATCGACGCTTTAATGAAGCTCGACCTGCCCGCCGGTGTTGATGTTGAAATCAAGATTGGTCAAATGCAGGCAGCATAAATTTTGTAGTTTGTAAAAAGACTCTATGTTGGCGCATAAAAGCCAACCTCTGGAAAGGAAAAAGAAAAATGAGAACTGGACTAATAGCACGGAAAGAAGGCATGACGAGGATCTTCGACGAAGATGGCCGTCATATTCCCGTAACCGTATTAAAGCTGGATGAATGTCAGGTTGTCGCCGTCCGCACCGAAGAAAAAGACGGCTACACGGCGGTTCAACTCGGCGCAGGTAAAGCCAAGATCAAACGCACATCAAAAGCGCAGCGCGGTCACTTCGCCAAGTCAAAGATTGAGCCGAAGAAAAAGCTTGCGGAATTTCGCGTCGCCAATGAAAACATTCTTGAAATTGGCGCACAACTCGGCGCAAACCACTTTGTCGCCGGTCAGTATGTTGACGTGACCGCCACATCCAAAGGTAAAGGTTTCGCCGGTGCAATGAAACGCCACAACTTTGGCGGTCTGCGCGCTTCTCACGGCGTGTCAATTTCCCACCGTTCGCACGGTTCAACCGGTCAGTGTCAGGAGCCCGGCAGGGTCTTCAAAGGCAAAAAAATGGCTGGCCATCTGGGTGATGAACGCGTGACCACGCAAAATTTGCAGGTGGTCGCTGTTGACCTTGAGGATGACTTGATTTTGGTAAGGGGCGCTGTCCCCGGTGCAAAATCCGGCTGGGTTCTGATTAACGATGCCGTTAAAAAACCCATGCCTGAGGGCCTGCCTTTGCCTGCCGGCCTGAAAGTTGATGAGAAAAAGCTGGCTGAAGAACAGGCTAAGCTTGATGAAGAGGCCGCAGCCAAAGAGGCCGAAGCGGAAGCGGAAAGAAGAGCGCAACAGGAAGAAGCGTTAAAAGCGGCAGAGGCGAAAGCGGATGAAGCTGGACAAGGGGCGTCTGAAGAGAAGCCCGAAGAGAAAAAGGAAGACTAAAAGATGAAAGTCGCAGTTAAATCACTCGATGGCAAAGCTTCAGGCGAAATTACGCTTGATAACGACATCTTTGGCGCGGAAGTGCGCGCGGACCTGATGCACCAGATGGTGAATTACCAGCTCGCAAAGCGCCGTTCCGGCAACCACAAGGCCAAACAGCGCCATGAAATTTCCGGCACAGGCAAAAAACCTTGGGCGCAAAAAGGCACGGGCCGCGCCCGCGCCGGTGATCTCAAACGCAACATCGACCGCGGCGGCGCTGTTGTCCACGGCCCGGTTGTGCGCGATCATGCAACATCACTGCCGAAGAAAATTCGTACAGCCGCGTTAAAATCCGCGCTGTCTTCAAAAGCCGCAGCGGGCAAGCTTATCATCCTTGATGAAGCCAAGGCCAAAGATCATAAAACAAAGCCGATGGCCGCAGCCATGAAAAAGCTGGAACTGGACAACGCCCTCATCGTTGCCGGCGGTGAAGTAGACGTGAATTTTGCACGCGCTACCGCCAATCTGCCGCGTATTGATGTCCTTCCATCCGCCGGGGCAAATGTCTATGACATTCTCCGCCGCGATGTGTTGGTGCTGACAAAAGACGCTGTGAAAGACATCACAGAGAAACTGAAAGGTTAAGATAATGGCAAAGGCACAGAAAAAAGAAGCCACGGTTAAGGATTACAACATTATCCTCAGCCCCCACGTCACGGAAAAAGCAACTCTGGGTTCCGAGCACGGTCAGGTGACGTTCAAAGTCGCAAAAGACGCAACCAAACCTGAAATCAAACAGGCCGTTGAAAATCTTTTCGATGTAAAGGTCAAAGCCGTGAACACAATGGTGCAAAAAGGTAAAACCAAACGCTTTAAGGGTATCATTGGCCGCCGTTCAGATTTCAAAAAAGCGATTGTCACCCTTGAAGAAGGTCAAACAATCGACACGGGAACCGGCGTATAAAGTTTAAAACTATGGCGGCTTCGCCGAGAATGAGCAAAAGGAAGTAAGAAAATGGCATTGAAAAAGTTTAACCCCACATCCCCCGGTCAACGCCAATTGGTGCAGATTGACCGTAAGGATCTGTATAAGGGCAAACCGGAAAAGACCCTCACCGAAGGTCTGACCAAAACCGGTGGACGCAACAACTATGGTCGCATTACAACCCGTCACATCGGTGGCGGTCACAAGCGCCGCTACCGCCTGATCGACTGGAAACGTCGTGACAGATGGGACATCGAAGGCACAGTCGCGCGCATCGAATATGACCCGAACCGTACGGCGTTTATCGCCCTGATTGAATATAAAGACGGCGAAAAGCGCTACATCGTTGCCCCCCAGCGCCTGAATGTCGGTGACAAGATTATCGCCGGTGATAAAGTGGACGTCAAACCCGGCAACTGCATGCCGCTGAGAAGCATGCCGGTGGGGACCATCATCCACAATATCGAAATGAAACCCGGCAAGGGCGCGCAGATGATCCGCTCCGCCGGAACCTTCGCTCAGCTTGTGGGCCGCGATCAGGGTTACGCCCAGGTTAAGCTTTCATCCGGCGAACTCCGCGTTGTGCGCGGCGAATGCATCGCCACGGTCGGCGCGGTTTCAAACCCCGATCACATGAACACCAATGATGGTAAAGCCGGCCGCACCCGCTGGAAGGGCAAACGCCCGACAGTGCGCGGTGTGGTGATGAACCCTGTTGATCACCCCCATGGTGGTGGTGAAGGTCGGACATCCGGTGGTCGTAACCCTGTCACGCCTTGGGGCGTTCCGACCAAGGGTTACAAAACCCGTAAGAACAAAGCAACGGATAAATATATCGTGAGAAGAAGGAAGAAATAATGGCACGCAGCGTATGGAAAGGCCCGTTTGTGGAAAAGAGCCTCCTCAAAAAAGTTGAGGAAGCCCGCAAAGCTGGCAAAAACACAGTCATCAAAACATGGTCGCGCCGCTCAACAATTCTGCCGAACATGATCGGTCTGACATTTGGCGTTCACAACGGCAAAAAATTCATTCCAGTTGTCATCAGCGATCAGATGATCGGACACAAACTGGGTGAGTTCGCGCCCACACGCACCTATCATGGTCATGGGGCGGACAAGAAAGCGAAGAAGGGATAACACGCAATGGGACAGGATAAAAACCCGCGCCGGGTAAAAGAAAACGAAGCAATGGCCTACGGGAAGTATTTCCAGACTTCTCCGCAAAAGCTCAATCTGCTTGCGCAAAGCATCCGTGGTAAAAACGCGGGCCGTGCGCTGATCGACTTGGAATTTTCCAAACGCCGCATGGCCGGTGATGTGCGCAAACTCCTGCAATCGGCTGTAGCCAATGCGGAAAACAACCATGGTCTGGACGTAGACCGCTTGGTCGTTGCTGAAGCCACCGTTGGCAAAACGCTGAAGATGAAGCGTTTCCGCGCCCGCGCCCGTGGCCGCGCCGCACGCATCGAAAAGAAATTCTCCAACATGACCATTGTGGTCCGTGAACAGCAAGAAGCATAAGGAGCTTTAGAAATATGGGTCAGAAAGTTAATCCGATTGGACTGCGCGTAGGGATCAACCGCACATGGGATTCCCGCTGGTATGCGAACCGCGATTATGCCGACAAGCTGGTCGAAGATCTCAAACTGCGCGAATTCGTTCAGGAACACCTGAAAGCCGCCGGGATATCAAAGGTCATTATCGAGCGCGCCGCAAAAAACACCAAGGTAACGGTGCATACCGCCCGCCCCGGCGTGATTATCGGTAAAAAAGGCGCCGACATCGAAAAACTCCGCAACAAGCTCTCCGCTCTTGCAGGCAGTGAAGTTTCCCTGAATATCGTCGAAGTGCGCAAACCCGAACTTGACGCCCAACTGGCCGCCGAAGGCGTAGCCCAGCAGCTTGAGCGCCGCGTCTCTTTCCGCCGCGCCATGAAGCGCGCTGTGCAAAGCGCCATGCGTCTGGGCGCGGGCGGCATCCGTATTAACGTTTCGGGTCGCCTTGGCGGCGCGGACATCGCCCGTACAGAATGGTACCGCGAAGGCCGCGTGCCGCTTCATACGCTTCGCGCGGATGTTGATTACGGAACAGCCGAGGGTCTGACTACATATGGGATTATCGGTGTAAAAATCTGGATTTATAAAGGCGATATTATGGAGCATGACCCGATGGCCCGCGATAAACGTCTGGAAGGTCAGGGCGGCGCGCCGAGAAGTTAACCGGAGTAACGTAATTTTTTGCTTGTAACGCAGTCGTAAAACCGTTATAAAGCGCTCAAATTTACCGGAACGTTTAAAGCGTTTAACCATATGGGAACTCTCTTAAGGTTTAAGAAAAGTCCATGTGATTGAGAATTTTTTGTTTGGAAATAAGGAACGAAGGCTATGCTAAGCCCTAAAAAGTTTAAACATCGCAAACAACATAAAGGCCGCATTCATGGTAATGCAAAGGGCGGATCGACCCTCGCTTTCGGCGCTTACGGGTTGAAAGCCCTGACGCCGGATCGTATTACCGCCCGCCAGATTGAGGCCGCGCGCCGCGCCATTACCCGCCACATTAAGCGTCAGGGTAAGGTCTGGATCCGTATTTTCCCTGATGTGCCCGTAACGTCCAAACCCTTGGAAGTGCGTCAGGGTAAAGGGAAAGGCTCCCCCGAATACTGGGCCGCGCGCGTAAAACCCGGCCGCATCATGTTTGAACTGGACGGTGTGCCTGCGGATGTTGCGCGTGAAGCATTTGCTCTGGCTGCTATGAAGCTGCCGGTAAAAACAAGATTTATAAGCCGTGTCGGCGCAACTGAGGAGGCTGCATAAGATGAAAGCCCAGGATCTGAAAACAAAAACCCCTGATGAGCTGAAAAAGCTGCTTTTGGAACAAAAGAAAGCTCAGTTCAACCAGCGCTTCCAGAAAACCAGTGGTGCTTTGGAAAACACGTCTGAAATTCGCAAAACGCGCCGTACAATCGCGCGTATCAAAACATTTTTGAATGCCAAGCCTGAGGAAGGGAAGTCTGCACCGAAAAAAGCAGCCCCTAAAAAGGCCAAAGCATCTAAAGAAAAAGCTGCATAAGGAACAAAGCTATGCCAAAACGTATATTAGAAGGTGAAGTTGTCAGCGATAAAATGGACAAAACCATTACGGTTCTTGTCGAGCGTCGCTTCATGCACCCGCTCTATAAAAAATTCGTCAAAAAGACTAAAAAATACGCCGCTCACGATGAGAACAACAGCGTAAAAACCGGTGATCGCGTTCAGATTATCGAATGCGCGCCGATTTCCAAGCGTAAAACATGGGCGGTCTTTACGGGCGACCAGCAAGCTGCCGTCGCGCCGAAGAAAACAGAATCCAAAAAAGCCGCCCCAAAAGCTAAAGCAAAAACACCGGCTAAGAAAAAAGCCGCAAAAGGGGGAGATGAATAATCATGATTCAAATGCAATCCAGAATGGAAGTCGCTGACAACTCCGGTGCCCGTCAAGTGCAGTGCATCAAGGTTCTCGGCGGATCGAAGCGCCGCACGGCCAGCGTCGGCGACATCGTGATCGTGTCCGTGAAAGAAGCTATTCCCCGTGGCCGCGTGAAAAAAGGTAACGTTCAGCGCGCCGTCATCGTGCGTACGAAAAAAGGTTTAAACCGCCCCTACGGCGAAACCATCAGCTTCGACACAAATGCATGTGTGCTGATTAACAATAATAACGAGCCGGTCGGCACGCGGATTTTCGGTCCCGTAACCCGTGAACTCCGTGCCAAAGGCTTCATGAAAATTATCTCTTTGGCTGGCGAGGTACTCTAGATATGGCACAGGCTAAGTTGAAAATTAAAAAAGGCGATCAGGTCGTCATTCTGACCGGTAAGGACAAGGGCGCCAAAGGCGAGGTTCTTAAAACCCTTCCTGCCGAGCGCCGCGTGATTGTTCAGGGCGTCAACGTCGTAAAGAAACATGCAAAACCGACGCAGTTTTCTGCCGGCGGTGTGCAGCAAAAAGAATTGTCGATCCATATTTCAAATGTCGCTCTGGCTGATCCGAAATCCGGAAAAGCAACGCGCGTGGGTTACAAGACGTTGAAAGACGGCAAAAAGGTCCGCGTCGCAAAAAAATCTGGCGAAACGGTTGAATAGGATCTGTGGAGTAGGAACAATGGCAAAAGCAAACACAAAACCGCGTTATCAGGGCATCTATGAAAAAGAAATCGTGCCCGCGATGCAGAAGAAATTCGGCTATAAAAACAAGCACGAAATCCCGCAAATCACGAAGATCGTGATGAATATGGGCGTGGGCGAAGCCACAACGGACCGCAAGCATATTGAAAATGCCGCGAATGACATGGCGCTGATCGCCGGTCAAAAGCCTGTGATAACAAAGGCGAAACAGTCCAACGCATCATTCAAAATCCGCGACGGGCAGGCCATCGGCTGTAAAGTCACGCTGCGCCGTCAGAAAATGTACGAGTTTCTCGACCGCTTCGTAACGATCGCTCTGCCGCGTGTGCGCGACTTCCGCGGCATCAACGGCAAAAGCTTCGACGGACGCGGAAACTATGCCGTAGGCATTAAGGAACACATCATTTTCCCCGAGATCGACTACGATAAAGTCGATAAAATTCGCGGAATGGATATTGTAATTTGTACGTCGGCAAAAACGAATGAAGAAGCCAAAGAGCTGCTTCGTCTGTTCAAGCTGCCCTTTAAGAATTAATTGAAGAAGAAAAGGACGACTTTAAATGGCTAAAGTTTCAATGGTCGAGCGCGATAAAAAACGCAAAAGACTGGTCAAGAAATACGCGGCAAAGCGCGAAAAGCTTAAAAGCATCATCAAGGATCAAAGCATCCCTGCTGAAGAACGCTTTCAGGCCGTTTTGCAACTGGCCGAATTGCCCCGTAATTCTTCAAAGATCCGCATGCGTAACCGCTGTGCCCTCACGGGCCGCCCGCATGGCTACTACCGTAAGTTTAACCTTTCCCGTATCGCATTGCGGGACCTGGCCTCTCGTGGTGAGTTGCCGGGTGTAACGAAATCAAGCTGGTAAGGAGGAGTAAGACCCATGGCAATGAGCGATCCTCTTGGTGATATGTTGGCCCGCATCCGCAACGGACAGATGGCGAATAAATCCGTCATTGAATGTCCGCATTCAAAGCTCCGCGAGAATGTCTGCGCAGTTCTGGCCGAAGAAGGTTTCATCCGCGCCTATAAAAAGGTTGAAGGTGAAAACAATAAGAACACACTGCAAATCGAGCTGAAATATGCCGAAGGCCGCGGCGTAATCCGCAAGCTGGATCGTGTATCAAAGCCGGGTCGCCGTGTTTACAAAAACGTAAAAGACATGCCGCGTTTTTATAACGGTCTGGGCGTTTTGATTGTTTCAACACCGCAGGGTTTAATGACCGACCACAAGGCCCGCGCGGCCAATGTCGGCGGCGAAGTGCTTTGCCAGGTGTTTTAAGGGATCTTTTAAAGGAAGAAGACGATGTCACGTATTGGAAGTAAAGTCATTATCCTCCCCGAAGGCGTTGAATTCAGCGTCAACGGTCAGGATGTCAAAGCCAAGGGCAAGCTCGGCGAGCTTGACCTGCGCATCCATGACGAAGTCTCCATAAAAATGGAAGACATCGCCAATGATGAAGGCAAAACGGAAAAAGTCGTAACGCTTGCGCCAAAATCAAACAGCCGCTTTGCAAAGCAAATCTGGCCGACTATGCGCACACTGGTCAACAACATTGTTGTCGGCGTCAGCGAGGGTTACACCAAAAAGCTTGAGATCAAAGGCGTTGGTTATCGTGGAAACCTTCAGGGTAAAACGCTGGTCCTGTCTCTCGGCTTCTCGCATGAGGTTCGCTACGATGTGCCCGAAGGCGTCACCGTTAAAATGGAAGATGCTGCCGGAAAAGGCAGTCAGACGGAAATTCAGGTCACAGGGATCGACAAGCAACTCGTCGGTCAGGTCGCCGCTAAAATCCGCGGATTTAAAAAGCCGGAACCGTATAAGGGTAAAGGAATCCGCTATGCAGACGAATATGTTGTCCGTAAGGAGGGTAAGAAGAAATAATGGCTAAAGCATTAACATCCGCTCAGCGTAGAAGTTACCGCACGCGCAATAAAATCCGCCGCGTAAATATTGACCGTGTCGGCGTGCGTGAAACGCGCCCGCGCCTGTCAATTTTCCGTTCAGGCAGGCAGATCTATGCGCAAGTCATCGACGATATTAAAGGCGTAACGCTGGCTGCGGCTTCAACTCTGGAACCGGAACTGAAAGAAAAGCTGAAATCCGGTGCAACGGCGCAGGCCGCTGGTGAAGTCGGCAAACTGGTTGCCGCACGCGCCAAAAAAGCCGGGGTCGAAAAAGTGGTCTTTGACCGTGGACGTTTTCTCTATCATGGCCGCGTAAAAGCACTGGCCGAAGGCGCCCGTGAAGGCGGCCTGAAATTTTAAGAGCAGTTTTAAAGGATTAAGAAGGAAAAGAACATGGCTCAACCACAAGAACAACAACGTGATAATGAACGCGAAGAACCGGAATTTCTGGAACGCCTCGTTGGCATCAACCGCGTTGCAAAAGTTGTAAAAGGCGGTCGCCGCTTCGGGTTCGCCGCGCTGATGATCGTTGGCGACGGTAAAGGCCGCGTTGGTCATGGCCATGCCAAAGCCCGTGAGGTGCCTGAGGCGATCAAAAAAGCCACTGAGCAAGCCAAGCGCAATATGATCCGCGTGCCCCTGCGTGAAGGCCGCACCATCCACCATGATGTCAAAGGCCGCCACGGCGCGGGTAGAGTGTTCATGCGCTCCGCCCCGCAAGGAACCGGAATTATCGCCGGCGGCCCGATGCGCGCCGTGTTCGAAGCGCTCGGCGTTCAGGACGTTGTCGCCAAGGCCATCGGTTCAAACAATCCGTATTCCATGGTGAACGCAACATTTGAAGCCTTAAAAGAAACCCAGAGCCCCCGCCACGTAGCGGCCCGCCGTAATAAAAAAGTAGGCGACGTTGTCTCCGGCCGCGGTGAAAAAGAAGCCGCAAGCGAAGAGTAAGACGTGAAGAATAAGGATTAAGAACAATGGCTGACGAAAAAGAAACAAAAGCGAAAAAAGCTCCGGCAAAAAAGCCTGCAACGGCGAAAAAAGCTGCCCCTAAGAAAGAGGCTGCGGAAAAAGCTCCGGCGAAGGCCGCTGCGAAAAAAGCCGCCCCTAAGAAAGAGGCGCCTGAGAAAACCGAAGCCAAAGCATCAGCGTCCGCAACAAAAACAGCGAAAAAGCCTGCCGCTGCGAAAAAAGCGCCGTCCGGTAAAACGGTAACGGTAACGCAGATCGGTTCGCCCATTGGCCGTAAAGCCTATCAGCGCGCCACGTTAATCGGCCTTGGACTGAACAAGATGCACAAAACGCGCACATTGGAAGACACCCCGTCCGTACGCGGCATGATCCGTAAAGTATCACACTTGGTTAAAGTCGAAGACGCGGCTTAAGGATAAGAACGATGAAACTGAATGAATTAAAAAACAACGAAGGCGCTAAAAAAGCCCGTACGCGCGTTGGTCGCGGGATCGGCTCCGGCAAAGGCAAAACCTCAGGTTCCGGCCAAAAAGGCCAGAAAAGCCGCTCCGGCGTGGCCATTAACGGCTTCGAAGGCGGCCAGATGCCCCTTTATATGCGCATGCCGAAATCCGGTTTCAACAACAAGAAATTCGCCACGCATTACGCCGAACTCACAACCGGCAAGCTGCAAAAAGCCATTGATGCAAAGCAGATCGACGCGGGGAAAACCGTTGACGAAGACACGCTGGTCAAGGCCGGTGTCATCAGCCGCAAAAAAGACGGCATTAAGCTGCTGACAAAAGGCGAGCTGAAAAGCAAGATCACCCTGAAAATCTCAAAAGCGACCAAAACCGCAGCCGCTGCGGTCGAAAAAGCGGGCGGTAAAATCGAATATATCGAGAAAATCGTCGCTCCTATTGAGAATAAAAAGAAAGCCGCTAAAAAATAACGCTCTTGCGCATTATTAAGAATTCAAAAACCCCGCCCCCTCGCGGGGTTTTGTTTTGGCTTTTCCACCCGCCCTTATGGTAAAATAAAAAAATGAGGCAGCACCCACGGCGCATAAAAGCGCTCATCATTATAGCATTAAGCATGTTTTGCGGCATATCTATGCACACAACCCCCTCCCACGCGCAAATGCAGGAACTTTTGAATGTATCATTTGTTCTCAATAAAACAGGTGAAATAATCATCCTGCCATGGTTTGAAGTAAATGGAGTTTCCCTTAGCCAGCCTAGCGGAAAACAAACCATGCAAACAGTTTCCAAAGATAATAAGATCATAGACGAGTTTAAATTTACACCCGATTTCAGAGTGCTTTTTGAACCAACAGGGATAGAAGAATTTGACGAAGCATTTATTGTTGCTGAACTTCCATTTGATTCTTCAATAGATCGGATCGTCTACCGAAACGAGTCGGGGCGTATTGTGTTTTCTGTCGACCCGCTGAGAAAAATGCCAAAGGACTATATCGAGACCATTCTTGAAGCTTGTCCTGTAGAAAAAACAAAAAGCGATCAGATCGTTAATCTATCCAAGAAGGTCGACGAAAATTTTGAAAATAATAGCTTGTCCAAGTCAACGATTGAAAACTACGAAAATATTATCGAAAAAATTTCTGCATTTGAATCAGGGCAGTGTCAATTTGGCGGAACACCATTCGCCTCAGTACCTGATTTCGTAAATGCGTTTGGGTCTCTGGTTGAAAAGTTGAAAATCCGCGAAGGCCTTGATCCGCCCTGATTATTTAGGAACCCGTTCAGTTCTCAGCACCTTCTTGCCACCCCCTCGCGGGGTTTTGTTTTCGCATCATGACAAATTTTTGTGTTAAAATGGCCCTATGAGGCGGTATTTAAGAATTGCGTACACTATCCCCATTGTGCTGACAGGGGTTTTCCTGCTCATATCCCCGGCACAGGCCGGGCTTCAATGCAAAGCCTCCAAACCGGAAATTTCCGTTAAAACCGCCACCACCAACACAAAATATATCCGCACAAAATCGTCTGCGGATCTGGGTAATATGCATGGCGGCGGCGCCAAGGGCTCAGGTAAGCGCTCAAGTGTAGGCGGCCTCGGCGGCGGCGAAATCGGCTTCAAAACCGAAAGCCGCTTCGAAGTCATGCAAGAAGGCAATCAGGCCTGCGTCAGGCTCAAATCCGTTGAAGTCACTTTCTACGCCAAACCCGAAATCCATATCGCCAGCAATTTCCACCGCGGAACATGCGAATATAACGCCGTTCTCGGTCACGAAAACACCCATATCCGCATCTTACGCAAATTCGTGCGCGAATATTCCCCAAAGGTCAAACAGCACCTTACGCGCATGGTTGCCAAAAACGACTTTTCTGTCGGCCCGGTACACAAATTTCAGATATCCAAAGCCCAGGATACGATACAGAAAAAATTCATGGAAAAAATAGAGCAATATAACAACAAAATCATGCCGGTTCTCGCAAAACGCCAGCAGGCCCACGACAGCGCCGCAGAATACGCCCGTGTCGCTTCAAAATGTAAAAAATGGGACAAAAAGCTGGGCCTGAAAAATTAGCATATCCCAATATCCAGAAGGGGGCTTGTGCGTCCAGCGACTTTTCTTTATGTATGAATTCTTGATTTTTTAAGTAGATTCCTAAGTCGCTTGATTTTCCCTTTGCACAAGGCGCAAGTGACGACACGTATAAATGAGTACGTTAGGAACGAAGCAACGCAGTGCAAAGGGAAAAGGAAGTGACTTAGATGGCTTCAGCCGTAGAACAACTGGCGAAAAACGCCAACTGGGGCGCTCTGGCAAAGGCAACGGACCTGAAGCGCCGCCTGCTCTTTGTGATGGGCGCGCTCCTTGTTTACCGCCTCGGAACATATATCCCCGTACCCGGCATCGACCCTCATGTATGGAATGAGATTTTCACGCAAAAAGGCGGCGGAATCCTCGATATGTTCAACATGTTCTCCGGCGGCGCGCTCTCGCGTATGACCATTTTTGCGCTGAACATCATGCCCTATATCTCCGCCTCCATTATCATGCAGCTTGCCGCCGCCATGTCGCCGCAGCTCGAAGCCATGAAAAAAGAAGGCCCCTCCGGACGCATGAAAATCAACCAGTACACCCGCTATCTCACGGTGCTTCTGGCAACGGTTCAGGCCTACGGGCTGGCCGTCGGCTTGGAGTCCATGCAGGGTTCAAGCGGCTCTGCGGTGATAGATCCGGGCATCTTCTTCCGTATTTCCACCGTCATTACCATCGTCGGCGGAACGGTCTTCCTCATGTGGTTGGGTGAACAAATTACCGCCCGCGGCATCGGCAACGGCATTTCCCTGATTATCTTCGCCGGGATCGTCGCCGAACTCCCGCGTGCAATGGCCTCAACGCTTGAGCTGGGCCGTCAGGGCACGTTCACCGGCCTTGAACTTCTGGCGCTGTTTGGCATGATTCTCGGCGTCATCGTCTTTATCGTCTTTATGGAACGCGCCCAGCGCCGCGTGCTGGTCCAGTACCCCAAGCGCCAACAAATGGGGCAGGGCGCGGCAGGTGGCGAAACCAACCATATCCCGCTGAAGCTCAATACCGCCGGAGTGATCCCGCCGATTTTCGCATCGTCTCTGTTGCTTCTGCCCCTCACAGTCGTTGGCTTTAGCGGCGCCGAGGGCGGCGATTTCACCGCCGGGCTGGCCCGCTATCTTCAACACGGACAGCCGATCTATATGCTGCTCTACGGCGGTTTGATCGCATTCTTCTGTTTCTTCTACACCGCGATTGTTTTTAACCCCGAGGAAAACGCCGACATGCTCCGCAAATATGGCGGTTTCATCCCCGGCATCCGCCCCGGTAAAAACACCGCCGACTATCTGGACCGGATTTTAACGCGTATTACGGTTATAGGCGCTCTATATCTGGTCTTTATCTGCCTGTTGCCCGAATTCCTGATTTCGGAATATAATATGCCCTTCTATTTCGGCGGAACCTCGCTTTTGATCGTGGTCTCCGTAACGATGGATACGGTCGCGCAGATCCACTCTCATCTGATCGCGCACCAATATGAAGGCTTGATGAAAAAAGCCAGACTGGGTAAACGCCGCGGCATGATGCGCGGCACACGCTAGAGCACGGCAAAAATAAAAGGAAACGACGTATGAATCTCATTATGTTTGGCCCGCCCGGTGCAGGAAAAGGCACGCAGGCAAAACTGATTCAGGAAAAATACCACATCAAGCAACTCTCTACGGGCGATATGCTCCGTGGAGAAGTAACCTCCGGGTCGAATCTCGGACGGCGCCTGAAACGCATCATGGACGACGGTGAACTGGTTTCCGATGAAATCATCATTGAACTCATCGCCAATTGCATTTCCGAGCCCGAATGCGAAAAAGGCTTCATCCTTGATGGCTTCCCTCGCACAGTGGCTCAGGCCGAGGCTCTGGGTAACATGCTCTCCCATATGGGCCGCCAGATCGACCACGTCCTCGTGTTGGAGGTTGACGAAGGCGCTTTGCTTGATCGCATCCGGACCCGCGCCGCCGAAAGCGGCGAAACCCGCAGCGACGATAACGAAGAAACCCTGATAAAACGCCTGAAAGTCTATAACGGCCAGACCGCGCCAATCCTCCCTTATTACGAAGAACGCGGCCTTTTGCGCAAAATCGACGGCATGCAGCCCATCGGTGATGTCACCGTGCAGATCGCCGACATTCTGAGCGGACGGGTCGCCGCTTAAGCGTCATATTTTGTTGACATAATCGAACGCATTCTTTAGGATGTCGGATGCGTTTAGTAACCATAACAGGTGTGCCAGGTTCCGGAAAGTCAACACAAGCCAAGTTGCTTGAGGCTCGGGCAGCATTTACCCGCTTTTCTGGTGGGGATTTTTACCGTCAAAAAGCTGAAAAAGATGAGGTTCTTAGGGAGATTCTTTTTAGGGATCCTGTAATGAAAACACCAGAGGGGATGCGATACGCCCATTTATATTTTGCTTGGTTAAAGGAGCATATTCGTGAATATATGGGGCACTCAATTGTCTTTGATGGTGCCCCACGCTCGACAAACCGCGCTAGAGACTACGATAAGCTTGCCACGGATCTCGGGGTTGATCTGCCCCATGTTTTCCTGTTCTCCATTGATAAAGATAATGCGGAGCAAAGGTTGCAATTGAGAGGCCGTGGCGATGGTAATGATGCTGTGCGGATTGAAAAAATGCTTAGGAATCAAGATGATTTGCGGGCTTATTATGAAGGCAGCAAACGCATGACTGAAATTGACGCGACGCGGTCTAAAGACGAGGTTTGGTGTGAAATTAAGGCGGCGCTAAATCTAAGTTGTCTTTGAAACTATTATTTTCTTGACGCAACTTCAAAAATCCCTATATTTCCGCTCAACTCCAAGTTTATTAGGGGTTTTTTTAGTCTACAAACCGGCGCAGTGGAAGCTTAACGCGCGGAGCTGCAAACGGTTTGGTTGAAATTGAAAGGAAAACGAAATGGCACGTATTGCCGGGGTCAACGTACCCGACAAAAAACGCACGCCGATTGCCCTGACCTATATCCACGGCATCGGTCGCACAACAGCATTTAAAATCTGCGATAAACTCGGAATCGATGTGCAAAAGCGCATGGGCGAACTTGACGAGGACACCCTCAACCGCATCCGCACGGAAATCGACGGCGATGGCTACACAATCGAAGGGGATCTGCGCCGCGAGGTTTCAATGAACATCAAGCGCCTCTTGGACATGAAATGTTACCGCGGTCTGCGTCACCGCGGCGGTCTTCCCGTCAACGGCCAGCGGACGAAAACAAACGCCCGCACACGCAAAGGCCCCGCGAAACCAATCGCCGGTAAGAAGAAATAGGAGGGCATGAAAAATGGCTAAGCCAAAGACAAAAGCAAAAAGAAAAGAGAAGAAGAATATCGTTGAAGGCATTCTTCACGTAAACTCGACATTTAACAACACCCTCATCACATTCACCGATAAGCAAGGCAATGTCGTCTCATGGTCTTCTTCCGGTATGATGGGCTTTAAAGGCTCACGTAAATCCACGCCTTACGCGGCACAGGTTGCCGCCGAAGACGCCGGACGCAAGGCACAGGAACACGGCATGAAGGAAGTTGACGTGCGCGTAAAAGGCCCCGGTTCAGGCCGCGAAAGCGCTCTGCGCGCTGTGCAGTCCATCGGTTTTGTCATCAAACAGATCAATGACATTACGCCGATACCGCATAACGGCTGCCGCCCGCCCAAAAGAAGACGGGTGTAATGAATTTTGGCATCTCCGTAATGGTTGCGGGGAGCCAGCAAACCGAAAAGCAAAGAGCGTTTGGTTTGTATTAGGAACGAGGAGCGAAGTGGCCGGGAGGGCCATAAGCGACCGAGTGACGCGATACAGGCCAAACGATCAAAGCTTTTAGCAAGAGGCCGGTTAAGAGCCGGATGAAGCGAAAGGAAACGAAAATGATACAGAAGAACTGGCAAGAACTTATTAAACCTGCGAAGCTTGATATTTCGCACTCAGAGATGCCCAACACCGGGAAAGTGGTCGCCGAACCCTTGGAGCGCGGCTTCGGCCTGACGCTGGGTAACGCCCTGCGCCGCATCCTGCTTTCCTCTTTGCAGGGTGCAGCCGTTACGGCTGTGCAGATCGACGGCGTATTGCACGAGTTCTCCTCTATCGAAGGCGTGCGCGAAGATGTCACCGACATCATCCTCAACATTAAGGCTCTGGCCGTACGTATGCACGCCGAAGGCCCCAAGAAAATGCGTCTTTCTGCCGAAGGGCCTTGCGAGGTCACAGCCGCACAAATCGAAGCCGGCGCGGATATCGAAATCATGAACCCGGATCTGGTGATTTGTACGCTGGATAAAGGCGCCAAGCTCTCCATGGAAATGACCGTGGACACCGGTAAAGGCTACCGCCCCGCCGCGCAAAACCGCCCGGAAGAAGCCCCTGTGGGCCTCATTCCTGTCGATTCCGTGTTCTCACCGATCCGCAAGGTCACATACGAAGTGGAAGATACCCGCGTGGGCCAAATCACCGACTACGACAAGCTGACCCTGACGCTGCAAACAAACGGTGTGATTACCCCCGAAGATGCCGTGGCCTATGCCGCCCGCATCCTTCAGGACCAGCTTCAGGTCTTCGTAAACTTCGACGAGCCGGAAGTGGCCACCGAAAAAGAAGAAGAGCATGAACTGCCCTTCAACAAGAACCTGCTCAAGAAGGTCGAGGAACTCGAACTGTCCGTTCGCTCCGCCAACTGCCTCAAAAACGACAACATCGTTTACATCGGCGATCTGGTGCAAAAGAGCGAAAGCGACATGCTCCGTACGCCGAACTTCGGCCGGAAATCTCTGAACGAGATCAAGGAAGTGCTGACCGTCATGGGCTTGCATCTGGGCATGCAGGTCGAAGGCTGGCCGCCGGAAAATATTGAAGATCTGGCCAGAAAAGCCGACGATCAACAATTCTAATTTTTATGCGGGGCCGCCCGTAAAGCGGCCTCTCATAATAAAAGGGCATGGTGCCCGAAATGCGAACTACAAGAGGCCTGCTGTACATATTTCACGCACGCCTCTACCCCCGAAAGGGCTCCCTCCAGAGGGTTCGTGTTGTGTAAAATGGCTTTACCCGTTTAAGGCCGCAGCAAAGCCCAAGGGTGGGCAGAAGGAATACGAAAAATGAAACATCGTATCAAACAAAGAAAACTTAATAGAGACTCCAGCCACCGTAAGGCGATGCTGGCAAACATGGCCGCCTCTTTGGTCAAGCATGAGCAGATCACCACAACCCTGCCCAAAGCCAAAGAGCTGAAACCCTATATCGAAAAGCTCATCACCATGGGTAAACAGGCAAACGCCAACCCGGAAAAAGCGCTGGGTAAACGCCGCAAGGCCATCTCCCGCATGCGCGACGAAGCCATGGTCAAGAAAATTTTCGACGTTCTGGCCGAGCGTTACGAAGACCGCCCCGGCGGTTACACCCGCATCATGAAAGCGGGCTTCCGCTACGGCGATGCCGCGCCCATGGCTGTAATCGAACTTGTCGATCGTGACGAAACCGCAAAAGGCGCAGATTCCGGTCCCGCGAATGACTTCGAGGATATGCCCGTAACAGGCTCCGAAGAACTGAAAGAAACAGTCGCGAAAAACAAGGAAAAGGCTGAAAAAGCCGAGAAGGAAGAAAAGCCAAAGGCGGAGAAAAAACCTGAGGCAAAAAAGAAAGCGGCCCCAAAAGCCGATAAGCCCAAGGCCGAAAAAGCCAAGGCCCCGGCCAAAAAATCAGCAGCGAAAAAAGCCCCCGCCAAAACCGGCGGCTCCAAGCGCGGCAGTTAATAAACACTGTTACCCCTGCGCTTGTGCCCTTTAGGGTAAAAGCAGGGATCAATTACAATATTCAAAAAAAGCGGGCTTTTCAGTCCGCTTTTTTAATTTGCATATAACGGGTTTGTTTTGTTAGGATAATTCCATCCACTGAGGCAGGAGCAGAAATTATGGCGTTAACGGCAACGGAAAAACTAAGAGTTCAGAAGTTTAACCACGGTAGAGATCCGCAAACAGCCTCGGCCATGGAAAAAATCTTTGAACTTACAAAGCCCGGATGTGATGAACACGCTTATGAACTTTTTGAAGCCGCCCACACAAACAAGCCTGTTTCTCCGGGCGCTATTGCTCGATATGCGCCATTGGGAATTGTGAATTCAAATGGCTCGATTTCAAAATCACTCAGGGAAGCCATCAAAGAGGCCGTCGCCAAATATATGCTGAAAATGCGAACTTCTGTAGAGTTGGTGTTAAAACCCGATATCCGCTCTATGGATTACGAATAGTTCAGTTCAGCCCTCCGAAAGGCGAACTTCGGCCCGCTTTTCACATCTTCCGCCCTTCCATATACGACTCTTTCTCAAACCGCGTGACTTTCAGGTAAAGTCCCGTCACCAGAGCGCTTACCAGCGTCAGAACAAAAACCCATCCCCCGCCGCTCCAGAAATTCTCCGAAAACCATTCATTCTTGAAAATAATCACGTAAAAAACCGACAGCGCGGTCATGATATTCAAATTCACGGTCAGTTTCCTAAGCATACAGCGCTCCTTTCATTAATCTAACCCGTAGCGCAATTGTCAATCAGCCGCGTTTTCCCAATCCACGCGGCAGCCAGCACCCGGTTCCACTCCGGCCTATACGCCACATAATCCACTTTATCAAACCCGGCGGTAAGAAGCATCTCCTTCGCCGCTTTCAGCGCCTCTTCGCCGGGGGCCTCCGCCGCCTTGTAAATAATTTGGTTAAGCATCCGCGCTATGCCCAGCTCACCCTCGCTCAAATACGCATTGCGAGAAGATAGCGCCAGCCCGTGTTCATCACGCAGGGTCGCCCCGCCGACAATCTCAACACCCATCTTATGAGCCGCCACCATCTCGCGGATCACCATAAGCTGCTGAAAATCCTTCTCGCCAAAAACGGCCAAATCAGGCTGCGTAATCTCAAACAACCGCTTCACCACGCTACATACCCCGCCGAAAAAATGCGGGCGAAAATCGCTCTCTAGCCCTTCCGCCGCTGCCCCGACCTGAATGTCGGCCACAGGCCCGCCAGGATAAATATCACGCTCGGAAGGCAAAAACACCAGATCAACACCTTCATTTTCCAAAAGCGCCAGATCCCCATCAATATTGCGCGGATAGGCGTCAAAATCTTCATGCGGCGCAAACTGCGTCGGGTTAACATAGATGCTCACAATCACCCGCTCGCAGCGCACTTTCGCCAGCCGCGCAAGGCTCAAATGTCCCTCATGCAGCGCCCCCATCGTCGGCACAAACCCTGCGCGTCCACCAATCTCTCCGCGCATCCGGGTAAACTCCGCCAATGAACGTGCAACCCTCACGACGCTTTCTTCTTTTTGTAAATATTCGCTTCCCCCGGAAACGCGCGGCTGCGCACCTCCTGCGCATAGTTTTCCACCGCGCGCTCAATACTTTCCGAAACCTGCGCATATTGCTTGACGAATTTCGGCACATGTTCGCCCGTAATCCCTAGCATATCTTCCGTCACCAAAATCTGCCCGTCACACGCCGCCGACGCGCCAATGCCAATTGTCGGAATGCCCACCGCCCCGGTAATCGCCGCTGCCACGCTGTCAATCGTCGCCTCAATCACAATCGCCGATGCGCCGGCCCGCTCAACCGCCCGCGCATCGTTCAAAAGCTGTGCCTGCCCGTCATCGGTCCGGCCCTGCACTTTAAATCCGCTGGCCTCGCTCACAGATTGCGGTAACAAGCCGATATGCCCCACGACAGGGATACCCGCCGAGACAAGCCGCTCAATCGTTGGCGCAATGCGTTCGCCGCCCTCCAGCTTCACGCCGGCACAGCCCGTCTCCGCCATCACGCGCCGCGCATTCGAAAGCGCCTGATCCGCGCTGTCCTCATACGTTCCAAACGGCATATCGACAATCACACACGTATCCTTCGCCCCGCGCACCACCGCTTTACCGTGGTTAATCATCATGTCCAGCGTAACTCCGCGCGTATTGTCCATGCCGTACAGCACCATCGCCAGGCTGTCCCCCACCAGCAATAAATCGCAGTGCCGATCCAAAATCTGCGCCACCCGCGCCGTATAGGCTGTCAGGCACACCAGCGGCTCACCCTTGCCCTTATACGCTTTGATATCTTGAATTGTTTTACCCATAGGTCTTGCCCTTTGGCCGTTGCTGCCCTAAATTTCATCCCATGATTATCAGAAGTTTATGCCTGTTGCTAGTTTTTTGCGCGGGGCCTGCGCTGGCGCAGGAACGCACGCTGCCCCAGACCCAAAACCAAATACAGCTCTCCTTCGCGCCGCTGGTCAAAAAAACCGCCCCCGCCGTTGTAAATATATATACAAAACGAACCGTATCCGAAAGAGTCTCCCACCCCTTCGCTAACGATCCCTTCTTTTCACAGTTCTTTGGGGGCACGCCCTTCGGTGGTCGCATGCGGCAACATATGGAAAGCGCGCTTGGCTCTGGCGTCATCCTCGAAGCTGATGGTCTGATTGTCACCAACGCCCATGTGGTGCGCGGCGCCGATGAAATCACCGTCGTCCTCGCCGATGGACGCGAATTCGAAGCCCGCCTCTCTCTGGCCGATAAAGCCTCCGATCTGGCCATTCTGCGCATTAATGATACCGGTGGTGAAAAGCTCCCCTATGTGACCCTTAAGCCCAGCGAAACGCTGGAGGTTGGCGATCTGGTCCTCGCCATCGGCAACCCCTTTGGCGTCGGCCAGACCGTCACCAGCGGCATCGTTTCGGCCCAGGGGCGCTCCTCCCTCAATATCAATGATTTCAATTTCTTCATCCAGACCGACGCGGCCATCAACCCCGGTAATTCCGGCGGTGCGCTGGTCGCCCTCGATGGCGGCGTGGTCGGTATTAACACGGCCATTTATTCCAGAGATGGCGGCAGCCTCGGCATCGGCTTCGCCATCCCTGCCGAAATGGTCGCCTCCGTTGTGGCGGCGGAAAAAGCCGGGCAGGGCGGAAGCGCCGGAATTACCCGCCCGTGGCTCGGCGTCTCGGCGCAGGAAGTCACCGCCGATATTGCCGCGTCTTTGGGCTTAAACAAACCGCGCGGTTCTCTAATCAAGGCCCTGCATCCCGCCAGCCCGCTCAAAAAAGGCGGGGTGAAAGTCGGCGACGTGATCCTGTCTTTAAACGATAAGGAAATCCGCGACTCGGCGGAAATGAAGTTCCGTCTGGCCACGGTGCCGCTGGGCGATGAATCCAAAATCACATTAATGCGTCAGGGCAAGGAAATCAGCGTCTATGTAAAAGCTATGGCCCCGCCCGACGATCCCCCGCGCCATGAAACAACTTTAAGCGGGCGGCATCTCTTAAACGGCGCGCTTATCGCCAACCTCAACCCCGCTGTCGCCGTGGAACTGGGCATGGACGCCGACGAGCAGGGCGTGGTCGTCCTTGAAGCGCCCCCCGCCAGCGCAGCCTCCCGCGTGCTTTCCGCCGGCGATATCCTGATGGAAATCAACGGACGCGAGATTAAAAATGTTCCAGATGTAGAAAAAGCGCTGAAAAACGCCACCCCCCAAGGCATTTCCCTGACCCTCAAAACCCATGGCCGCCTCCGGCGCATCGTCATCCGTTAAGTTAATAAGAAATCCAGCCATTAAAAAAGGCGCCAATCAGGCGCCCTCATGCAATTTTTATAATGACTATGTCGGTTCCGGATCATAGCTATAGTTAAAAGGACTGAATGTTTGAGAGCCACCGAACCAGCCAAACATATCAGTTAATCCACCGGGATCATAACTTCCCTCTCGGCTGTTAAGCATCTTGCGAGCTTTACGGGCAATTTCCTGAACGGTTTCACGAATAACATGCGGATTCTTCTCACCCGCACTTACTGTGCTCTGATTACTGTAGTTGTTTATAAGCTCGGGGCCGTTATACGAAGAACCCATAGCGTAACTCCTTCTAATATGTCTGCATTATATAGATTTTCCGGCTTTGAGTCAAATTAGCTATGAAAAATAAAAAGGCGCCGTAAAGCGCCTTTTTACAGTGAATGAAAACCCATCGCTAAAAGCCTGGATAAAAGCTATATTCATCACGATGGTTGGAAGACCCCGGCAGATTGCTGTAGCTTGCAAAAAAGGCAGACAGCCAACCGGAAGCAATCGAAGACGACTCCGCTGCAGGCGCATCCGACGATGAGTCCGTCAACCGCCGGATATTAGCCACAGAAAGCCGACCGGAATTCTGCTGGGCCACTCCACTATCCGGCATAATGGAGTCGTAATTGTATCCATCTGGTGCATGTGTAGACATCTTTTCCTCCATCTGATCTGTCTGCATTATATTAAAAACTGTAAAAACTTACAAATTTCACGCTGAAAACCACGCCAAACTCCTTGAATTTCATGCGTTTTCACGCCATGGTATCGCCTGTAGAAAATAACGATAAACTATGGAATCACCAAAATGTCCGCAAACGACACCCCCGATATGAAAGACATCGTCGCCCTGTGCAAACGCCGCGGCTTTATTTTCCCCGCCTCCGATATATATGGCGGCCTCAATGGCTTTTGGGATTACGGCCCGCTGGGTACGGAACTGAAAAACAACCTGCGCGACGCATGGTGGAAACACATGGTCATCACGCCCCCCCTTGGCCCTGATGGCGCGCCGGTGGAAATTGTCGGCGTGGACAGCGCCATTATCCAAAACCCCAAAGCATGGGTTGCCTCCGGCCATGTCGGCGGCTTTTCCGATCCGATGGTGGATTGCAAGGAAACCAAAAAACGCTACCGCCAGGATCATTTGATCGTTCTCACAGCAGAAAAAGCAGACCGCTGGCCCGCTTTTCATGAGGAAACCGAAGACGGCGAAATGGAAAAGAGGCTCAAAAAACTTGGCCTCCCTGCCGATTTGTCTCTATTCGAAAAGATCAACCTCACAAAGCTGCCTGTCGCCGATTACGCTAAAATTATCGGCCCGGATGTCAAGGAACCCGGCACGCTCACCGAACCCAAAGCATTCAACCTGATGTTCGAAACTTATGTCGGCGCGACGCAAAGCGAGGATTCCAAGGCGTATTTGCGCCCGGAAACCGCCCAAGGCATTTTCCTGAACTATAAAAATGTTCTCGATTCCTCGCGCGTCAAAGTCCCCTTCGGCATTGCGCAAATCGGCAAAGCTTACCGTAATGAAGTCAACCCGCGCAATTTCATCTTCCGCTCCCGCGAGTTTGAACAAATGGAAATGGAATGGTTCTGCCACCCCGATGAGGTCGAGAAATGGCGCGATTTCTGGTTTGACGAGCGTGTGAAATTCTGGCGCTCCGTAGGGCTGACCAGCGATAACATGATTATGCGCAAACACGAAGCCGACGAACTCGCCCACTACGCCAAGGAAGGCCTCGGCACATCCGATATCGAATATAAATTCCCCTTCACCGCGCCCGGCTATGGAGAGCTGGAGGGCATCGCCCACCGCTGCGATTTTGACCTCAAACAGCATCAGGAACATTCCGGCCAGAAGCTCGAATATCTCGATCCCGCCCGCGATAACGAGCGCTATATCCCCCATGTGATCGAACCTGCCGCCGGCCTCTCGCGCGGCGTTCTGGCCCTGATTTGCGAGGCCTATACGGTTGATGAAAACCGTCCCTCCGGCGTGTACCTGAACTTCACGCCCGCCATGGCCCCGAAAAAAGCCGCGATTCTCCCGCTTACGGCCAAGGACGAACACGTGCCCATAGCGCAAAAACTCTATCTGGAACTGCGCGAGGAATTCCCCGTGGACCTTGATATCAAGCAAAATATCGGCAAGCGCTACGCCCGTCAGGATGAAATCGGCACGCCCTATTGTTTCACCATTGATAACGATACGGTCTCTGATGGCACCGTCACAGTCCGAGAACGCAACACGATGTCTCAGGAACGCATCCACCTCGACAAAGTCGCAGAGTTTTTGCGGGAGAAAATGAAACCGGCCAGTGCCGCCAATATTACAAAAGCTGCTTAAACCCCGTAACGTCCCCAGATCGCTTTGCGCTCCAGCGCCTCGATCGTATCATCCGCGATGGAGCTTTTGATATGAGAACCCAGAAGCGAAGATACCAGCTTCTTCTCCGGCCCGAATTCGGCAAACTTGATGTCATCCCCGAACTTCGCTTTGGCAAAACGCTTCGCCGAGCTGAAGCCGTCAACCAGCCCTAAATCCAGCGCCGTTTTCGCCGTCCAGAATCGCCCGTCAAACAAATCGGAATCCTTGCCCTTTATTTTCTCCCCCCGCCGGTCCTTGACCCAGCCGATAAACGTTTCATGCAAATCCCACTGAATATCCTTCAAACGCTTCACATCCGTCGGCTTTTCATCCGTAAACGGGTCCATAAAACTCTTGTTCTTGCCCGAAGTATGCACCCGCCGCTCCACGCCGTATTTTTCAATCAGATCCTTAAACCCGAAACTTGCCGAAATCACGCCAATCGACCCGACAATCGAAGTTTCATTCGCATAAATCTCATCCGCCGCGCACGCCAGCCAGTACCCGCCGCTCGCCGCCACATCCTCGACAAACGCATAAACCGGCACGTCCTTTTCATCCGCCAGCCTGCGGATTTGATCGCCAATCAGGGCGCTTTGCGCCGGGGAACCGCCGGGCGAATTAATCACCAGCAAAACGGCCTTAAGGTCAAATTCATCAAAGGCCTGCTCGATGGATTTCTCATAGCGGTGATGGCTGATCCCGCTGCGCCCCGGCCCGGCATCGGCAATCACGCCCGACAACCGCAAAACGGAAACCCGGGGTTTGGGTTTTAACAATCCGCCAATGAGCGGAATATTCGATAGCGCATCGCAGGTTTCACAGACTTTGGTTTTGACAGACATGGCTTTCCCTCGTTTGTTGCTGCAATTTAAGCGATTGCCTGCATATCCCGCAAGATCTTTTCCGCTTCATCCGTATAATCCCCGTCCTCGCGGTGCAGAACAATCCCCGGGCGTATCCGCGCCGGGCTCTTGCGGTGTTTCCACGTCCGCACAATCACCCGCTTGGCCTCGCGCCCTTCCTTCGGCCACAGCGGGATAATCTCGCTCGCACCAAAACGCTTGCCCATCGCGCGGATAATTTCATCCACCGCATCCGCGCGGTGAATAATCGTCAAGCTACCGGTGCCTTTGATGCTGCGAAAGGCACAATCCACCCAGTCTTTCAAATCCATGTCATCTTCGCCAAAGCCTATCGCCGTGGCCCGCGCCGGGGAAGGCGAAGGCGTATGCTCTCCGGCATCCATAAACGGCGGGTTGCAGATCACATGGTCAAAACGAAAAATAGTGTCTTCCCCGCGAAAGCGGGGATATTTTTTTTGCACGCTATCAGACCCCCGTTTACACGGGGGAAGCATGTCCGGAAAATCGCGAATATCAATGCATTTAAAATGCGTGCGCTCTTTCATCTTGTTGAGCAGCGCGTTATGCCGCGCCAGTTCAATCACTTCGGGAAGAATATCAATGCCGGTAAGCGTGGTGCCCTCCACACGTTTGAGCGCGCAAAATGCCGCGCTCCCCAACCCGCACCCCAGATCAAGAATACTCTCTCCGGCCTTGGCCGGGCACGCCGCTGCCAAAAGCACCGCATCAATACAGGTGCAAAACCCGTCCTCAGGCTGCGCCAGCTCAACACGTTTGTTCAGGACATGGATAATTTTACTCATACCCCCTTATGCGTCATTGCGAGGAAGGCCGCAAGGCCTGACGCGGCAATCCACCTCCCATTGTTAACCCAAGGGATAAATTGCTTCGCTAGCGCTCGCAATGACGTTATCTATGACGTTTAATATCAGGGTTAGTCGGAAGATCAAGCTCCGCCAGCAACATAATCTCAATCGGCGCATGGACAAGCGCCTGATACGGAGAAGCCGCAACATTCCGGCCATATATCCCTTCAAGCTGTTTATAACCATCGCCAAGAAGGCGGCTGACCATATATTCCTGTTGCTGTGCCATACCGCGCACCTTGCCCTCAAACCCGGAATTTTCAACGCCAAAGGCCAAAAGTGTCTCGGTTGAAATATCGCGCTCGGCCGCGGCTGTTTGCGGTTCGGCTTGCGGTTTCGGCGCGCCTTCAATCTGAAACTTCTTATCAAAAAACGCATAAATCTCATCAAGGCTTCGCGCCCGCCCGCTACCACGCTCATAAAACACATTGCGGTTTGCCTTGGCCGCTTCGGGGAAAATATACGCCGCCTTTTGCAAAGGGTTTTCATCACGTGCGTTTAAAAACCCCGCCGCGCCCGAAGCGCCGAGAAAATGCGCCAGATAAAGCTCTGTCGCGCCCGGCTCCCCGCCCCAGTGATCGCGGAGAAACTTCTCATTCTCGCTGGCAAATTCCGCCGCCATATTGGCCGCAATTTGCGGGTCTTTACGCATATTCAGGATTTGCTGGCGCGATTTGCCCTCAAGGCTGATGCCATGCTTGTATCCGTGCTTTTCAACCGTATTGAGCCATGTGCTTTCGATAAACTGGTAAAGCCCTGCCGCGCTGCTGGTCTTGGCCTTCGCATTCGGGTTAAAACTGCTCTCCGCCCCGGCCTGCTGCACCAGATAGGCAAAATCGACCCCCGTTTTCGTGCTGGCTTTTTCAATCGCGCTCAGAACGTTTTTGGGCGCCTGCGCCCCGAAAGTCGCTAACACGTTGTTCGCAATAGTTTTTGTTAATCCGTCCATGAGTTAATGATCTTCTGTTTGAATTCTTTTATACTGAACTTCAGTTAAAGATTTGCAACCGCTGTGCCAAAACAGGAAAAGGACCATAAATGAGCCAATACCGCCCTCCGATCGACGATATGCAATTCCTCCTCCACGATGTTCTGGGCTTTCAAAACGAAGACCTTGATCGCGAAACCTGCGCGGCGGTTCTGGACGAGGCCGCAAAGCTTGCCAGCGAAGTTCTCGCTCCGCTCAACCGGACAGGGGATGCACAAGGCGCAAAGCTTGAAGGGGATAACGTCACCACCGCGCCGGGCTTTAAGGAAGCCTACAAGCAATACTGCGAAGGAGGCTGGAACGCCGTACCGTTCGATCCGCAGTTCGGCGGGCAGGGCCTCCCTTACGCGCTGGCTTTCCCCATTCAGGAAATGTGGCAAGCTGCCAATATGTCTTTCGGTCTTTGCCCTCTCCTCAATCAAGGCGCAGTTGAGGCGATTAATCACCACGGCTCTGACGAACAAAAAGCATATTACCTGCCCAAACTCATTGAAGGGGTCTGGACCGGGACCATGAACCTGACCGAACCGCAAGCCGGATCGGATCTCGGCTTGCTGCGCACCAAAGCCGACCCCCATGGCGATCACTATAAAATTACGGGCCAGAAAATCTTTATCACCTACGGCGAACACGACATGGCCGAAAACATCATCCACCTTGTCCTCGCTCGCCTGCCCGATGCCCCGGAGGATGTCAAAGGTATATCGCTGTTCATCGTCCCCAAATTTCTCGAAGACGGCCAGCGTAACAGCGTCAAATGCATCGGCCTCGAACATAAGCTCGGCATCCACGCCTCCCCGACATGTACAATGGATTTCGATGGCGCCACGGGCTATCTCATAGGTCAAGCCCATGAAGGCCTGAAATACATGTTCACCATGATGAACAACGCCCGCCTGTCCGTAGGCCTTCAGGGCGTAGCAATAGCCGAAAGAGCTTATCAGCGTGCCTTTGCTTATGCCAATGACCGCGTGCAGGGAAAATCCTACACAACAGGGGAGCGCGTCGTCATCGCCCGGCACGCCAACGTGCAGCGCATGCTGCGATCTATGAAATCCCAAATCGAAGCGGGCAGGGCGCTCACATACGAAGCCGCTCTTGCTCTGGATAACGGTGATACTGCGAAAGTCGAGATTCTCACGCCGCTGGTTAAAAGCTGGTGTACCGATATGGCCGTCGAGGTCACTTCAATCGGCATACAAATCCACGGCGGCATGGGCTTTATCGAAGAAACCGGCGCGGCGCAATATATGCGCGATGCCCGCATCCTGCCCATCTACGAAGGCACAAACGGCATTCAGGCTCTCGATCTTGTTTTTCGTAAAACAATTGGCGATGGCGGGCAAAGCGTAAAAACCTATATCAAATATCTAAAATCCCTTGTGCAGGACGAACACGGCAAAAACTTCGCCCACCATTTCGAAGCGCTGGAACAGGCCACGGATAAAATCCTTGAAGCCGGGGCTGCAAAAAACCTCGACCTCGTCGAAGCCATGGCCATGCCATACTTAAAAGGATTCGCCATTATCGCCGGCGCGGCGCTGCTCTCAAAATCCTGCGCGGCGCTGTCCGCCGCCGATCCGCAATTTGCAAGGGAAAAAGCCCGCAGCGCGAACTTCTTTATCCGCAACCACCTGACACTGGCAAAAGGCCACTTGGTTTCCGCATCCTCCGGCGCATACGCGCTCATGGAATAGGGAGGCTTAACGCCGGTCGTCGGGATTGTCGCACGCGGTATAGGCGAGAACCTCATGAGAAACCATAGAGCGCGAATCCAGAAACGGTGCGTTCCGGCTGATGTCCTTTACGTAAGTATTTGCAACGCATTCGCAATATTTCTCCGGGTCTGTTCCCGGCGAAAAACGGTTGGCTTTATCAAGGCACGACTGATAAACCGGCCCCGCCGCTCCGACCGCATCGCGGCACATATGGCTTAACCCCTGTTTAAGCGAAGACGCCGCCACACTCGGCCCGTTTTCAATCCGCGCATCCAAAAAGGCCAGCGACAGGCATTCGCAGTTATAATACTGGCTCATCGTATAACTGGCGAGACATTCGTCGTAAACAGCACCCGCTTCGGCTATATATTCATCGGGAACCTTGTCCATGGCATCCTGTGTGCGCGGCGGCGCTTCGGGCACCGGCAAGGGCGCCCCGTCCCGCGCATCCGCCGCAGAAAAGCTTAAAAGCAAGAAAGCCAAACCGAAAAAAATCCGCCTCATCACTCTATGATAACATTTTTGATAGGCTAAACTGAAATAATTTATGTGACGCAGGCTATATGCGTATATGCGCAAAGGCGGCCTAATTCTGCCCCTTAACCTTTTTCCAAAGACCGCTAAAAGCGTTACCGCCGCTTTGCCCGTCTTCGTTCTCTTCATTCTGGTTTTCCGCTTGAAGCTTTTTCATACGCTCTTCAAGCTTGCTTTTTTCCATCTGCTCGCGCCGCGCCCGCGCCCGCTCTTCACGCTCTTTAAGCTTCTCCGCCAGCTCTTCGGCCTGTTTTTGCGAATACTGGCTGGTTAGAAGAACCTGCGAAGCCTGCCGCTGCCACTGGTCGCGCTGCGCTTTAAGGTCATCAATCTGCGTCTCCGCCGCGACCAGTTGATCCTCAAGCATTTTTACGCGCATTTTGATGCGCTCCATCTCAATCAGCGTCGAAGCTTTTTCCAGCTCTTCCTCCACCGACTTCGCGCCGTTATTGCCGCCGCCATCCTGTGAAAGACCGAATGCGCGGTCAAGCTCGGACACGTCAATAACCCGCCGTCCGTTCGGGTCCAACTCGTAAGAGAGCTTCCCGCTATTCATAGCGCGCTGGATTGTAGATTTCGATTTACTCGTAAGCTCCGCAGCTCTTTGTGCACCAACCTTGGCCATAGCTTTTACCTCTCATAATCTGGGAATGATCGTGTAGAACTATCACGAGTTTGCCGCACGATCAAGAATCTATTCCATAAAAGCCACAGGCTCCATTCACATTCGCGAATAAGAGCCTGTTTTTATTCATATTTGTAGCGTTAAAAAAATTAAGCCGCTTCTTTGTCCAAACGCGAGTTCAGCAAATACGTAAGACGCTGCCACTGCGCGCCGGAAAACAGATGCGCATAAAGGAAAGGCAGCCAGCCGTTCTTGCGCCATTCCAGAAAGGCTTTATCATCCATCTCCGCCAGCTTTTTCTCATCGACAATTTTAAAGCCGGAGAAATTAATGCGCTTGTTGCCCGCAACATTAATCTGCGCCTCGCGGTCAACCAGAAGATCACTCGCAGCCAAAGCCTTGGAGAATTCCATCGTCTGCTGCGCAGCCGCATGATAGGATTTGCAAAATTCCAGCGCGTTTTGCGCCAGTTCGCTCGCCCCGCCACCTTCTGTAAAGAACTTTTGCTCACCGCCTTTTTCGATAACCTGTTCGTTCATATCCATGCACAGCGTTAGTTGCTCGCCCTCCGGCAATTCGGAGAAAATGAACGGATAGCGCCGGATATAAGCGGGAATGTAGGTATGCGCCTCCCATGTCCCGTCACCGTTCAGGAACAGGTTTTCATTATCGCGCAGGCCCAAAATCGCCACCGGCGTTGCATTCCCGTCCGGGGAAAAGGCAATCGGGTAAAAATGGCAGATTTGCGGCATTTCAACCAGATTAACAGGCACCGCATTGACGCCTTCGGTAAAGCTGAAACCGAAATTTTTCTTAAGCGCCAGATCGCCATGCGCCTTGGCATCCAAAGGCACCGGATTCGTATAAAACAAAGGCATATTCGCGCCCGCCTGCGGTCCTTGACCGTTCGCGGCAGGCTGGTGTACCGCCCCTGTTTTGTCGTTTTCTTGCGTATCTTTGTTAGCCATGTTCTGTCCTTGTATGTTGAAACTCTTCAATAATCTCTGAAATTCAAAAATCCTGTAAAGGAATATAATCAAAATGCGGGGGGCTATGCAATGCCTTGCGTGGTTGTTTGAAAAACTCAAGACCTAACATAAGCATAGCCGATATTATCTTAACAAGGATTTAAAGCTTGTAAAAGCCCCGCCGCAGTGCGAAAAAGACAGCGAATTTATTTTTGTTTAAAGAAAACTATAGTCGCTTGATTTTAATTTTGCAGTAGGCGCAAGCGACGACGAGTAGTTGAACTACTTTTAGGAGCGAAGCAACGCTCTGCAAATTAAAAGGAAGCGATTATAATGCGCATTGGAATGGTTGGAACGGGTTACGTCGGGCTGGTTTCGGGAACGTGTTTCGCCGAATTCGGCATCGAGGTTGTCTGCCTTGATAAAGATGCCGATAAAATTGAAAGCCTGAAACGCGGTGAAATCCCGATTTACGAACCCGGTCTCGAAGATCTGGTCGCCAAGCAGGTCGAGGCCGGGCGGCTGTCTTTCACCACCGATATCGACGAAGCGGTAAAAGACTCCAAAGCCGTCTTCATCGCTGTGGGAACCCCCTCACGGCGCGGCGACGGTTACGCCGATCTGTCCTATGTTTATGAAGCCGCGCGCGAAATCGCCCGCACCATGGACGGTTATACCCTCATCGTCACAAAATCGACAGTGCCCGTGGGCACAGCGCGCGAGATTGAACGCATCGTAAAAGAAGAGCGCCCGGACGCCGAATTTGATGTATGCTCAAACCCGGAATTTCTACGCGAAGGCGCCGCCATTAACGACTTCCTCCGCCCCGACCGCGTGGTTATAGGCGTTGAAAGCGAGCGCGCCGCCGATATCATGCGCGATCTTTACCGCCCGCTTTATATTAATGAAACCCCGATGGTGGTCACGTCCCCCGAAACCGCCGAAACGATCAAATATGCCGCCAACGCCTTTCTGGCCACAAAGATTACCTTCATCAATGAAATCGCGAATTTGTGCGAAAAAACCGGCGCGAATGTACAGGAAGTCGCCCGCGGTATCGGCCTTGATGGGCGCATCGGCTCGAAATTCCTTCATGCCGGGCCGGGCTATGGCGGATCGTGTTTTCCCAAAGACACGCTGGCCCTGACACAGATCGGCCAAAAATATGGAGAACCGCAAAACATCGTCGAAGCCGTGGTCTGGGTGAATGCCGAACGCCAGCGCTCAATGGCCGAGCGTGTGATACAGGCCTGCGGCGGCGACGTAAAGGGTAAACGTATCGCCGTTCTTGGCCTGTCGTTCAAGCCCAACACAGACGATATGCGCGAAGCGCCGTCCCTGCAAATCATCCCGTTTCTTCAGGACGAAGGTGCCCATATTGCCGCTTTTGACCCTGTGGCCATGGATGAAGCTAAAAAATTCCTCGAAGATGTGGAATGGTGCGAAAACGCATACGAAGCGGCCAAAGATGCTGAGGCGCTCGTGATTATCACTGAATGGAACGAGTTCCGCGCTTTGTCCGTATCGCGTCTGGCCGAAATCATGAAAACCAGACGTATGATCGACATGCGCAATATATACGACCCCGAAGATATGCGCGAACGCGGTTTCCACTATGTTTCAATCGGGCGCCCTGAAATCCGCCCGGATGAAAAAGGAAAAGAAGAAAAAGAAAGCTTGAAGAAAGCCTCCTGATGCCCGAAGATCGCGCCGCAAAGCTCTTGACCCACCCAGAAGCGCTCTGCAACATGGTTCGCCGCATAGCCCTTGAAGCCGGTGAAATCGCGATGAGATATTATGACGGCCTCGAGGATATGCAGGTCGATATAAAATACGACGATTCTCCCGTAACGCTTGCCGACCGCGAAACGGAAGCCTTTATACAGGCCGCGCTGGAACAGCTTACGCCCGCCGTTCCTTTCGTTGGCGAAGAGGCTGCCGCCCTCGGAAGGGTCAAAGCCGTGGCCTGTACGGAGTATTTCTGGCTGGTCGATCCTATCGACGGCACAAAAGACTTCATCAATGGCAGCGATGAGTTCACCGTCAACATCGCCCTTGTAAAACAGGGCGTTCCTGTTCTGGGCGTGATATACGCCCCCGCCAAGGGCGAGCTTTTCGCTGCGCACGGTCCCCGCACCGCAATCCGCTGGCTCGAAGATACGGATAACGAAAAACGGATTTCAGTGCGTCCTGTTCCGAAAAACGGCCTGACCGTTGTCTCCAGCAAGCACTACGAAAATAGCGCAGGGCGTGATGAATTTCTCGAACGTTTCAAGATTGAAAAAATCGTCAAAAAATCCAGTTCCCTGAAAATCTGCGCTATTGCGATGGGAAGAGCCGACATCTACCCGCGTTTCGGCCCGACTTGCGAATGGGACACCGCCGCCGGTGACGCCATCCTGCGCGCTGCCGGGGGAGCGATCACAGACATAAACGGCGCGCCTCTTCAATATGGCGGTGCAAACCCGAAATGGCTCAATCCCGAATTCGTGGCCGCTTCGTTTGAATGGTTCGGGTCGGAATAAGCTTTACAACCATTGCAGCTTGGCAAGAACGCGCCCGATAATCTGAAATTCGTCAAGAGTAAGCTGCTGCGGCTGGAAACTCTCTTTCAAAGCGGTGAGCTTAACCCGCGCAGGATCGGAGTTCGGAATCAACTCGCAGTGGCGCAACATAAACCCGAATCCGTCCGAAACAATAAAGGTTCCCGGCGGCGAAGGTTCGCGGTTTGATAAATCGACAAGCACATGTTCGTCGCAGTTAAACTCCGGTGCCATCATATTGTCCTCAACGCGGAAACTCTTAATATGCTCCGAAGGCGCCTGCGTGTTCTTTTGCACGATTTGCGCCGGAATCACCCATTGCGATTGAGTGCCGCCCTCGCGATCTTCAAGCCCTTTTTTCGGGTTTAAAGGGTCCACGATATAGGCGTCCAAAGCGCGTCCCGTCACCGCATGCTGCCCATCGGAAGGCAGCCCGAAAAACGTCCGCATCAGCACATATTCCGTCGCTTTGATCTGCCGCCCTCCGCTCAGAATTTTGCTGATGGCCGGAGGCTCAAGGTCCAGCGCCCGCACAAGGTCGGCCTTGGTTTTATCGGGGTGGAGTTTGAATTGTGTTTTGAGCCACTGCGCGTTCATAATTTCCATTATGGCATGCCGGGAAAGCCCAAAAAATTTCCAATAAAGAAATTTTGGGTTGATAATTTCTAAAAAAGAAACAATAATACAATTATAAGTTTTATTTCTGATTTTTTTAAATCTGTTTTGAAAAAATGTCAAAAAACCGGAGAAATTGCAAAAATGGAAGAAACCAATCAACCGAAAAAGCGTGTGAACGCTGAAGCTGCCATTATTGGTCGCAATTTAATGCACCTGCGCCACAGCTGTGGCATGTCGCAAAAGCAAGTGGCCGGGACGATCGGGATATCCTTTCAGCAAGTGCAGAAATACGAAAAAGGGCAAAACCGGATACCGGCGGAAAAGCTGCATCGCTTAAAGCATTGTTTTGGTGTGTCTTATGGCGCGTTTTTTGAGGGGTTGCCGGACGCGCAGGGTAGCTATATCGACAACCCCGGAAAAAGCGCAAAAATCATGGCTGAAAAAATGCAAAACATCAAAAATCGCACGTTCCGCCGCAAGCTGTTCAAAGCGTTCATAATTCTGGCTTCTTAGGCGGAGGATCTATAAAACAATCTTTGCAGGGACAAGCGGCATCGCCTGCACGGAGTTATCTTTCAGCACATTGGCCTTGTTTGCATTTGTAATATCGCTGGCGTCATCATACACGTAATAAAGCTCCTCAACACCCGATGGCGTACTGGCCAGCGTCAGTGTAACGGTCGTTGCATCTGTTCTCACTGCTGCGCTCACGGCAATTTCCACCCCGTCGTCAAAGAACCGGAAACCTACAATACCGCTGACGGGTGTAAAGTCGCTCCCGCCGTCATGGATCAGATTCACGGTTACGGACGTGCCCGCGCGGGAGGCCGATACGATTTGCGGTCCCGTCGTGGAGCCGGTAACGCTCTGCCCGTCAAGATCCGCCGCGCGCCGTATAACTCTCCCGGCCACGCTCGTATACCCTGCATCTGTCAAATGAACCTGGTCGTAAAGATCCGTGTCATGGGAATAACCCAGCATATGAATCCACGCATTCTCATTGGCCAGTTCCTGCTGTACCTCGCGAATGGCCTGAACGCCGCCGGTATTGAAGTACCCGCCGTTTCTGCGGCCAATCCCCTGAATGCCGATTGTCATGTTAGGGTTCACATCCACGCGCATACGGGTCAACACGGCCAGAAGGTCGGCCTTGTACTGCGCCCGCGTCGGCCCGCCCGCATCAACATGATGGCAGTCTTCCTCGCCTTGTGACCAGAAACACCAGCTTGGGATGATATCCTGCGTCTGAATCTCCGAAAGCCAAGTATCATAAGCAGGTCCGGGCGTCTGGGTGCTTCTGTGCCACCAGTAATTCGTTCCGTTCGACAGGTTTGAAACCGCGCTGGAGCCTGTCGCTCCGTTCACGGCAAGGACTTCTTTTGAATATAAACTGCTGCCCAGAGCAACAAGTTCGTTAAACCCGGGCGAGCCGCCTGTTTCCGTACTGGAAAAATAATCATCCATAAGGGACTGGCCGCCCCCTGCAAGGCTCAGCAGGGCGCTATGACGCATTCTGCGGGAAAGTGCCGCAAAGCTCAGGAACTTATCGCCGATTTCATAAGCATCGTAAGTGCCGGTGAATGGTTCGTTTCCGCCGTTACGTCCGCCAATGCGAAGCTGCGTAAAGCCCGCCGCCGCAAATGTACCCGGCGTAAAACTGTTTTCTTTGTAAAGTCCGCCGGAGATTATGCGCACCTTGCCCTCAATGTTGGACCACGTAAACCCGTAGGTTTTTAAGGTATCCTGAATCGCCGGATTTCCGCCGAGTGGCCCGGATGACAAATTGCCGCTGTCGTCGCGGTAACGGTTGCTCGGACTGTCTCCGAGGCTCTCTTGAATGCGAATCCCCGCAGAAGGGCTTGAACTTCCGTCGCTCATGTCGATGAGATATTGATCAATCGTTGTCGAGGATAAATCCGCCGCCGTGGCCCGGATCCAGATAAAACCTTCTTCCTTGCTGTTCCACGGCTCGCTGCCGCTCAGCAATGTTAGCCCCGCAACAGGGTTTCCTTCATAAAGCGTATGAATAAAATTGTGGCCTTTGGATTTTAAATGCGCAGCGCCGGCCACGCTGCTAAGCAGTGAAAGCATATGAATCTCCTGATATCGTGTGGGATGGGGGCGATAGGGCTGCCGCGCAGGCTTCCGGCGGACGGCAGGCGCAATTCACCCTTTGCTATGAATAAATTCCTACAAAATTCATCTCTTGTCAAGCACTTTAAAGAAAAAATGTAAAGTGCTAATAACTCTTGCAAAAATGAAGGGAGGGGCTATTTTACCTCTGTGCGTGGCAGTGGAGAGATCGCAATGCTTAGACTAAACGGACTCAGGCTTTTCTCCGGAGTGATGTTGACCGCGATACTCGTCGGCGGTGGATTTCTGTGGATGTTGCCTCATGCCGATGCGCAAATGCCGCCCGGTGGGCCGCAAGGCCCGATGCCGGTAGTGGTAACGGTTGTGCAGCCAGAAGAAGTGCGCATCTGGAAAGATTTTCCCGGTCGGCTGGTCCCTGTGGAGTCCGCTGAAATCCGCCCGCAGGTTAGTGGCCGTATCACAGAGCTTCATTTCGAAGACGGCCAGCGCGTGGAAAAGGATGCGCTGTTATTCGTCATTGACCCGCGCCCCTATGAAGCCGCGCTGGCTCAGGCGCAAGCGGCCCTGAGCGCGGCGCAGAGCAGCTTCACCCGCGCACAGAAAGAATTCGAACGCGCCGAAGAGCTTATCAAAACAAACGCCGTTTCCCGTCGCATTTATGATGAACGCCGCGCCGCCAAGGATTTTGCCTGGGCGGAAATCAAGGGCGCAAAAGCCGCAATTCAGCAAGCCGAAATCAACCTTGATTACGCCCATGTTAAAGCGCCGATTTCCGGACGGGTCAGCCGCGCGGAAATCACCGTGGGGAATTTGGTGGAGGCGGGGCCGAATGCGCCGGTTGTGACCACCATTGTGGCCGATGAAAAAATTTACGCCGATTTCGAAGTCGATGAACAAACCTATCTCTCATATGTTCGCGGGCAGGCTAAGGATAAAGAGGCCGAAAACAAAATCCCTGTACAAATTCTGCTGCGCGGCGGCGGAGAGCCGATTGAAGGCACAATTCATGCTTTTGACAACCGTATTAACCCGGCCTCCGGCACCATCCGCGCCCGCGCCGTTCTGGATAATGAAGACGGCGCATTGCTGCCCGGCATGTTTGCCAAGGTGCGTTTAGGCAGCGCTGATCGTCAAAAGCAAATTCTCGTCGATGAGAAAGCTCTCGGCACCGACCAAAGCCGCAAATTCGTCTATGTTGTCGATGAAAACAACACCGCTGCCTACCGCCAGGTTGAAATCGGCGACCGCTCTGGCCAAAAGCGCGTCGTTTTGTCCGGGCTGGAGCCGGGTGACAAAGTGATTGCCGAAGGGTTGATCCGCATTCGCCCGGGCATGGAGGTGGAGCCGATGGAAAAGGCTGCCGGAGAATGAACCTTTCAGGCTATTTCATTGACCGTCCGATTTTCGCCAGTGTGCTTTCGATCATGGTGTTTATCTCCGGCGCGATTGCCATGCTCAACCTGCCCATCTCCGAATATCCGGAAGTCTCCCCGCCATCGGTCAATGTCAGCGCAAGCTTCCCCGGCGCCAATCCCACCACCATTGCCGAAACGGTTGCCACACCGCTGGAAGAGGCCATCAACGGCGTGGAAAATATGCTCTATATGAGTTCGCTGGCTTCCACCGATGGTGTGATGTCTTTAACCGTAACGTTCAAGATCGGCTCCGACGTTGATCTGGCCCAGCAACTCGTCCAGAACCGTGTGTCCCAAGCCATCCCGCGTTTGCCCGATGTTACGCGCCAGCTTGGCGTAACGGTCACAAAAAGCTCCCCGGATCTGACGATGGTTGTCCACTTGCGTTCTCCGGATAGCAGCTACGACGAGTTGTACCTGCGCAATTTCGCAACCATCAATGTCAAGGATCAGCTTGCCAAGGTGCAAGGCGTGGGCCGCGTTATGGTATTTGGCTCCGGCGATTACGCCATGCGCGTCTGGCTCAACCCCGAGGCGATTGCCGAATTGGACATGAGCGCGGGCGATGTCATCAATGCCATACGCGGGCAGAATGTACAGGTCTCCGCCGGGAAGATCGGCGGCGCACCCTATGATGAAGGTGCCCAAATTGAACTCCCCATCAATACGCAAGGTCGCCTGCAAACAACCGAAGAGTTTGAAAATATCATCATTAAAACCGATGAAAACGGCGTCCTTACCCGCCTTGGCGATGTTGCGCGGCTGGAGTTGGGCGCGCAAACCTATGCGCTACGCTCGCTGCTCAATAACAACCCGGCTGTGGCTATCCCTATTTTCGCCGCGCCAGGGGCCAACGCACTGGATATTTCAAGCAATGTCCGTCAAACAATGGCCAAGCTGCAAAAAGATTTCCCCGAAGGCATAGAATACACAATCGTCTACGACCCCACCGTATTTGTGCGCTATTCGATTGAATCGGTCATCGAAACATTGTTTCAGGCCGTCGGCCTCGTTGTTCTGGTCGTCATCGTCTTCCTGCAAACCTGGCGTGCCTCCATCATCCCGTTTCTCGCCGTACCCATTTCAATTGTCGGCACATTTTCACTCATGCTCATCCTCGGCTTTTCAATCAACGTACTCTCCCTCTTCGGCCTGATTCTCGCGATCGGGATCGTCGTGGATGACGCCATCGTCGTGGTGGAAAATGTCGAGCGCAATATCGCCGAAGGCAAAAAACCGCGCGCAGCCACGCTTCAGGCCATGAAAGAAGTCACCGGCCCGGTGATCGCCACCTCGCTCGTCCTCATCAGCGTTTTCGTCCCCATCGCTTTTATCAGCGGCCTGACCGGTCAGTTTTACCGCCAGTTCGCCGTAACCATCGCCTTCGCCACCATCATCTCGACCTTCGTCGCTCTCACGCTCTCTCCGGCCATGTCGGCAAAGCTTTTGCAAACCGGAGATGATAAAAAAGACCTTCTGACAAAAGCATTGGACGCCCTGTTTGGCTGGTTTTTCAAAATCTTCAACAAAGGTTTTGAAATGGCCTCATGCCTTTACGGCAAGCTTGTGGGGATGTTTGTTCGCCGCCGTATCATCATGCTTATCATTTACGGTTTCTTTATTACAGCGACGGTATACAGCTTTAATCTGGTGCCCAAAGGCTTCATTCCGGTGCAGGACAAGCAATACCTCGTCGCCTTCGCCAAGCTGCCTCCCGGCGCAAATCTGGAACGTACAGAAGAAGTTCTGCGCAAAATGGGTGAGATAGCACTGACGCAAGAGGGGGTGCAAAACGCAGTACAATTCCCCGGCCTGTCAATCGCCGGGTTTTCCAGTTCCGCCAGCTCCGGCATTGTCTTTTTACCGCTCGATGACTTCTCCGAGCGCACAAGGCCCGATCTTTACGGCCCCGCCATCGCCGGGCAGCTTCAAGGTAAATTCATGGCGATTGATGAAGCCTTCATCGCGATTTTCCCCCCGCCCCCTGTGAGTGGCATGGGCACCGTCGGTGGTTTTGCCTTAAGTATTCAGGATAAAATGGATCTGGGGATCGAAGCGCTGGATAGCGCCGTACAGAACGTGACGGCAAAAGCCAACCAGCACCCCGCTTTGATGGGTGTTTTCAGCAACTATAACGTCAACTACCCCCAGCTCTACGCGAATATGGACCGTGAGCGTGCGCAGCAACTCGGCATTCCTGTGCAGGAAGTGTTCGATACGATGCAGGTTTATCTCGGTTCGCGCTATGTTAACGACTTCAACCTATTTGGCCGGACCTATCAGGTCATCGCTCAGGCCGATAAGCAGTATCGCGCCGATCCGTCTGATATTCTCCAGCTTAAAACCCGTAACATAAAAGGCGACATGGTCCCGCTCGGCGCAGTTATGAGTGTTGAAGAAACCTTCGGCCCCGAAGTCGCCCAGCGTTATAACGCCTTTCGCAGCGCCGACCTGAACGGAAATCCTGCTCCGGGTTATTCAACTGGGGAAGCGCAGGATGCCATTGTTGATATTTTGGAAGAAACTCTGCCTCCCGGTATGGGCTTTGAATGGACCGGCCTGACCTATCAACAAATATTGGCTGGAAACACCGCCGTACTGATTTTCCCGCTCTGCCTGCTGCTCGCCTATCTGGTTCTCGCCGCCCAGTATGAAAACCTTTTCCTGCCGATAGCCGTCATCCTGATTGTTCCTATGAGCATGCTTTCCGCCATGGTCGGCGTGTATCTGTTCGGCGCATTTAAAATGGCGATGGGCGCACCGATGGGTATGGATAATAATATCTTTACCCAGATCAGCCTGTTTGTACTCGCAGGCCTCGCCTGTAAAAACGCGATCCTGATTGTCGAATTCGCCCGCGATTTGGAACGTCAAGGGCGCGGCATTGTTGATGCCTCTATAGAGGCCGCGCGTATGCGTCTGCGCCCCATTCTGATGACATCTTTTTCCTTTATCCTCGGGGTTCTCCCGCTGGTCCTCAGCACCGGGGCAGGCGCCGAAATGCGCCAGGCCATTGGCGTGGCTGTTTTTTCCGGCATGCTGGGCGTGACGTTTTTCGGCATCGTTTTCACCCCGCTTTTTTATGTGGTCATGCGCAAGCTTGAAAACCTCCTCACCGGTGGCGGAAAACACGGACAAGAAGCGGAGGCCCGGACATCATGAAACGCACGTTTATACTTCTCTCAACCGTTGCGCTGTCCGGATGTCTCGCCGGGCCGCTGGAGTTCCCCGATTTTAAAGGCCCGTCTTTCTGGACAAAAGCATCGGGCAACGAAACGCTTTACCGCGAAACAAACGCGCAAAACCTGCAAGGCTGGTGGCATGGTTTTAACGACCCGCTCATGAGCGCCCTGATCGAAAAAGCCCTGAGCGACAGCCCCGATCGCCGCATAGCTGAAGCCCGCGTACTCGAAGCCCGCGGCCTAAAACGCGCTGCTCGCGCACCGCTCTTCCCCGCGCTCGGCGCATCGGCTGGTGCGGGCCGCGAAGAAACCGCTCAGTCCAGCGCCGATGACTACTACGACGCGCGTTTTGACGCCTCCTATGAGCTTGATATCTTTGGCCGCAACCGCGCCCGCCTTTCTTCCGCCGATGCAACGCTGGAAAGCCTCGAAGCGCAATATCAGGATGAAACCCTCACCCTCATTGCCGAGGTCGCGCGCACCTACATAGAAGCCCGCGCCAATGAAGAGCAAGTGCGCATCGCGCAGAAAAACCTCGAAACGCAGGTGCAAACGCTCGAGCTTGTGCAAAATCTGCGCGACGCCGGAGAAAACCCCCAACTCGATGTCGAGCGCGCGGAAAATCAAGTCAACACCACCCGCGCCGCCATTCCCGAATTCCAGCGCTTAAGCGAAAATGCATGGCTGCGCCTTGCTGTTTTGGTTGGCGTCTTGCCCGAAAAACTCTCCGGTGTGTCCGAAACGCCCGGCGCTATCCCCGGCGCGAATGTGACCCCCGTACTGATGAGCCCGGCAAAAGTCCTCGCCCTGCGCCCTGATATCCGCGCCGCTGCTGCCAATTTGCGCGCACAGGGCAAGCTGTCTGAATCGGCCATCGCCAATATCTTCCCGATATTTACCCTAAGCGGTTTTTACGGCATCGCCGAAAACAGCTTCACCAGTTCCACCGGCATCTGGAACGTTGCCATCGGCACCGCTGTTTCACTCCTCGATTTTGGCCGTTTGGAGGGTCAGGTTGACGCCGCACGCGCAAGAGAGCGGGAAGCCTACGAGCTTTACCGAAAAACAGTCCTCGAAGCCGTTGCCGAACTGGAAACCGCCCTGAACGATTACGCTCATGCCAACGAACGAACCGCCTCATTACACAAAGCCTATAAAAACGCGCAAAACGCCTTTACCCTTTCGAAACAGCTTTTCGCCGAGGGGGAAATCTCTTTCCTCGACGTGCTAAGCGCCCAGCGTACCGTAAACGAGGCCGACAGTGCGCTCATCACCGCACAGGCCGCTAAAGCCTCTGCGTTGATTCGCCTCTATAAATCATTGGGCGTTGGCCCTGCCTAAAAAACCGGTCTTCGCTACAGTTTCAAGTCCAGGAAAATCCGGTAATTCGGATTATTCCCCGGCGGCAAGGCCTGCTGTTTAAGAAGCTGGGTCGGCTTCTTCAGGCTCAGGATAACGCGGCTCCCGCGTCCTTCCCCCATGCTTTCAACGCTGTAAGAGCGTATAAGTGGCGAGCTGTCATAGCGCCCCTCTCTCTCGGCATTCCATCCCGCTTCCGGCAACTCGATAACCAAAAGGTTCTCCTGATTGTCCAGATCAACGTTAAAGGCCGTCTCCCCGGAAGCGTCAAGCACAAGACGCAGTTTATCGCTATGCTGCCCCATGCGCATAGCGTTCACAACAAAAGGGCCCGCCGCCTGTGGTGTGGGCTGTGATAAAGGCGGCGGTTGCTCCTTCGGCCTCGGCACCGGAGGGTCCTGTGCAGGAGGTGGAGGGGCAGGGGGCTCAGCCTGATCCGCGCTTGACAACTGGGCTTCTTCGGGCTGTGGCGTCAGGGGTTCTGGCGGGGCTGTTGGTTCGTTACGCAGAAGGATGTCAAGCTGCCGAATCAAATCCTGAATATCGGATTCAACCGCAACCAGCCGGACAATAGCGGGTTTAAAGGACTCAAACTCTTGTCTGAGGCCCGTAACAGCGTTTTCAAGCCGCTCAAAACGCTTGTTGCTGTCGGTGATGTTCTCCGCAAATAAATCACCGACATTCACGCCTTTGGGCTGTAAGGCGGGAAGACCGTTGGGCATGGTCGTTGTTTGCGTCTCTCCGGGCTTGGGAGGACGCTCGCCATAGCTGGGCGGCAAGGCGACGGGAGGAGGGACTTCAAGGGCTGAAGACGTTGTGGGCTGGGCGTTTTCGTGAAGGGTGCTTTCGGCGGAAGGTGCGCTGTCCGCGGCTGTCTTACCCTTGGGTGCACCTGTCAAGGGACCGCAACTTGCAGTGAATCCCGCAAGCAACACGGATAGAGCGCAGAGTGCAAACCTTTTGTTCATATAACGAAGAACCAAGACGCTCCGAGAAAACGAAGCGAAAGCCCAAGAAGAATTGTAGACAGCCCAAAGAAAACGCAGACGTATCAAAACGATACAATATAAAGCGTAAGTGAGCCGGGACTCGGGGTCAAGGAAGTTTTCCCTTTTTATGCACACGTTTATACACAAAACCCGCAGTTTTCCTCAAAAATGAAACCCGAATGCATCTTGAGAATCGCCTGGATTTTCGCTAAAGTGAGCCGCTCAACCGCAAAGGTACGATCATGATTCGCTGTATTCGGTTATCAGTTATAGGGCTGGTTGCTTTGCTTTTTTCCCCTCCCGCCTTGGCCGGGGTAACAACCGTGCAGCAACTGAATTTTGGTGAATTCATCGTAAAAAACAATAATGCCGCCCACTCAATTACGGTCAATTTGAGCGGCCCTGCCTATGCTTATGATTCTGCCGGGTTTATCCTGATTAGCGATACGAATATCCAATATGGCATATACGACCTCGACGGCATGACGCCCAGCACCGCAATCGCAAGTGTAACTGTTACGCAGGTCACGCCGCTGTCCGGGGCTGGCGGGCCGAATTTTCAAATGAATACGTTTCAGGAATCCCACCCCGCAACAACCGATGGTTCGGGCGTTGCCAGAATTAACGTCGGCGCCACCGCGCAAACAAGCGGAACCGGAACAGCCTATCTGGACCAGACCTACACCGGGACGTTGCAAATACAGATTAATTTTTAAAATAAAAAAGGAGAAACCTTCTGATGACTAAATGGTTGAAAATATGTGCGGTCCTGCTAGGTCTGTCACTCTTCATATCGTCATTTTTCACGCCTTCTGCGGCGTATGCCGATATCACAATCACGCCCACACGTGTAGTCTTTAACGATGGCGACCGTTTCTCAGAGGTCGTTTTGATAAACACCGGCGACAAGCAGGTAACCTATGAAATAAACTGGCGCTTTTTCACAATGGTCGAAGGTGCGAACGCTGCCTATGAAGAAGCGGACGGCCCCACGACCGAGTTTGATTTAACCCAGCATATGGTATACACCCCGCGCCGCGTGACTCTTGCGCCGGGCGGAAAGCAGAAAATCAGGCTGGCTCTGCGCCGCCCTGCGGAGGTTCAGCCCGGCGAGTACAGGGCGCATCTGGGGTTCAGTAAAGTGCGCGAAGCTGAGCCGCTCGAAAGCGCCGAGGATCCGGGCAGGAAAAGCGGCGCTTTGGTAAAAATTAATGTCGGCTACACAATTCCGGTCATTTTTCGTGCCGGGCAGCCCGATGTTGAAGGAACAATCGAAAGCGTAAGCTTCCGCCGAAACGAGCAAAACGGGCGGCTCCACGCAATCGTGACGCTGGCCCGCTCAGGCGGACCCTACGGCGTTCTCGGCCATCTTTATATATATAATGATAAAAATGAGGTTATCGGTGAAGTCAGCAACGCGCATATATTTCCCGAAGTGAATAGACGGGTTCTGGATGTGCCTTTGCTTGATGAAAACCCCGGATCAAATTTGCGGGTTGTCCTCGCGCACTACAACCGCGCAAAAGGTCTGCCCAACTATGACGAAAAAACCTTTCCCATTCGGGAGTAAACATCATTCTACCCCCTTCCCTTGATGGAGGGGGGTGCGTATTTCATAGCCAGACTTTATGGCAGTCTGGGTTCCGCCTTCCTTAACGCTTCAAGCTGGTGGTGGAATCCATCTCTTATAAAATGCTTCAAGTACTCCACCGTCGTCATCACATTGCGCTCTCTGCCACGTATTTCAGGTAAGGAGCGGCATCTGCCGAACGTAAAAAAGGCGCCCGTAAAAGCGCCTTTTTCTGTATTCGTTTTAAATTGATCTTAGTACGAGAACGTCACATCGAATTGCGCGGTGTGAGTCGCATCAGCCGGTGTGGCGGAGATGTCAATCTGTCCGCCGAATGTAACGGTTTCAGGCGTACCGCCACCGGTCACAACGGTAATCGTATCCGCCGCATCAACAGCGCCGCCTGTGATAACCGAACCGTTCTCGGACGCTGTACGGAATGTTGCCACATCCAAGGTCAGGCCGGCATCGACAATATCTGTGAAAGCTGACGCTGTCATCGTCAGCGACGCCGGAGCCGGAACATCCACGGTCACAACCCCTTCGGTTGCCGGTGCGGTAATCTGAACGACCTGCGATCCGTTGGCAACGGACCCGACCTGTGTGACCAAAACAGAACCGTCATTTGTCAGGTTCAAAACAGGTGTGTCACCGGCCGTAAACTGAATAAGATATGTCCCAAAATCCATATCGGACACATCAACAGTGGTGATGGCGCTGGATGTGATGAGCTGGGCATTGACTGTTTCTGTCTGGGCGATCGCGGACCCGGATGATATCGCGGTCCCGAGTACTAACGCGCTCGCAAACGCAAGCGCTTTCGTCGAAATAGGTTTCATAAGGCTTCTCCTTTTAAAGTCCCTGGTTACATTTCCTTTGAACGCAGTGCTTCTAATTTTAGAAAAATTAAGACTACTTATTCTAATATCACACAAAAACAGTTAAATCATTATTAAATTTCATACAAAAAATCTATTCACACCTTTTCTTCGCCTATGGGGTCAATTGTATCCACAGCCGTAATATGCTTAAATAACAAAAGCTTTCTGCGTTCTGACCCACACACAGCCGGATTAAAGACTATGACAAGCCACAATACGGCGTTCATATTGACCGTTGCCATTTTAACCGGCTGCTTGATCGCCCCGGGCGCCCCGGCTCTGGCGGATGAAACCGGTGTGCAGGCTGCAACCCAGGCGCCGGGCATAACACGCGATGAAAGAAAGTCGCTGGCGCGCGAGTTCCTCAAGCGGATGCGCAGCGGGTTTGCGCGCGCGGAACAGGCTATGCATCCCACCTCTTCCATCCCTGTGAAACAAAATATCCTGCCCGAGGGCGAAGAGCTTTTATTTGAGGTGTTTTTGACATCGACATTAAAACTGGATGCCGTGATGTTTGGCCGGGTTAAAAACGCGCAAGTCTTGTTTTCTTTTAAGGATTTTGCCGCTGCGCTGGACTTCCCGATTCAAATCGGCGCGCAAGGCAAAGCGGCGCAGGGCTGGTATATCCGGGAAAATAAAACCTTCGCGCTCGACATGGATGCCGCCGCCGTCACTTCCGCCGCCGGGGCTTTCAGCATACCCCAAACCGTTCTGGCCGAAGACGGGGACATATTCGTACCCGTCGCCGAACTTGAAAAATGGTTTGACTTTAAAATCAAAATGGATGTGCCCGGATTGCGGGTTACGATCAAATCTCCGGAAAAACTCCCCCTTCAGGAACGCCTTGAGCGCGAAAAAAAGAAAAACGGGCAAGGGCCGCCAAAAGTCGCTCTGCTGCCGCTTGACGAGCAACCACGACGAATCGCCGACGTTCCTTTCGTCGATATCGCGACAAGCTCGCGCTATGACCGCAAGGCGGATCAAAACACATCGGAATCAAACCATAACATGAATATCAGGACCGCCGGGGATTTTGCATACGGCACGCTGACCACGCAAACGCAAATAACCAGCAAAGATCAGATCGCAAATATACGCGCGAACTACAAACAGGAATCTCTGGAGCCTGATTTGCTCGGCCCTCTTAAGGCAAAGCGATTCGAACTGGGTGATGTTCTCCAGACCCGCCTGCCGATAGATGCCTCCGTACGGCAGGAGCTCGGCGCGCGCATCACAAATGCCGACCCGCTGCGCGGTTTTACCAACCCTTCAACCGCCATCACCGGAACCGTCTTCCCCGGCTGGGATGTGGAGCTGTACCGCGGAAACCAGTTTTTGGGATTCCAGCGCACCGGCGACGACGGGTTTTATGCCTTCGATAACGTGATCCTGTTCAGCACTGAAAATGTTTTCAGGGTTGTCTTCTATGGTCCGCAAGGGGAGGTCCGCGAAAAAGAAGTCTCCATCCCCGTCGATATTGCCCGCATCGCCGAAGGTTCAGGCGTTTACGATGTCTCTCTGACATTCGACAACAAGCAAACCTACCGCAAAAATAAATTCGAGGATGAAGACGAGGGCAGCCCGTCATTGGTCGCTCTGTATGAAAAACCGCTCGCTCCCGGCACCGTCGGTTCTTTCGGTTTCCGCAGCAATGAACAAGACGGCGAGCGCAACAACGTGGTGCAAAGCGGCGTGTCCACATTGCTGGGAGAAACGCTGGTCAACGCCAATATCGCCGTTGACGATGAAGCCGATTTTGCCGGAGAACTGGTCGCCCGCCGCAATATCGGCTCTCACGATCTACTCGGCAGGGCGCGGGTGTTTTCTGACAATTTTGACACCGTTCTGGGCGGTAGTGATACGGCAGGCTTCTTTGACGCAAGCCTGAACGCCAACGGATCTCTGCCCTTCACAATAGGGCGGCGCTCGAACTATAATGCATTTCTGGGCTATAACTTGAGCAACAGCGGCGATTCCCTCACATCCGCAACTCTCGGTTTCGACACTGCTTATAAAAACCTGACCTTCAGCGACCAGTTCAACTACACCGCAACCAATACCGACATTGATGACCGGTTGAACAACACCGCATCCGTAACCGGCGCCTTCGGCAAAAACCGGGTCAGGCTTCGCTCGGATTATGAAATCAAACCCGAAAGCGCGCTGCGCGGCGTCAATGCAACCTATACGCATGACTTCACCCGCAACCTCGATCTGGAGCTTGAACTCGACCGCCGGATCGACCCGTCCCTGACCGAGGCCTCCGCGCAGTTGAACTGGCTGGCCGGATGGGGCCGGATCTCACCAAGCGTCAGCTATAACAGCGACAACGATTTTTTCGCCGGGCTGAACACGAATTTCGGTCTGGCCCGCGATCCGCAAAACGGCGAGGTTCGTTCATTTCATCAGAGTATCACAGGCAATGGGGGCATAAGTGTTTTTGTATTCCTCGACGAAAACGGCGACGGCGAGTTTAACGAAGGCGAGCAGCCGCTCAAAGGTGTCGCCGTAAACGCCCTGCAAAACGGCGGGCGTCAGGAAACCGACGAAAACGGGAGGGCCTTCTTCCACCGCGTAGCGGAATTAAAACTGACCGATGTGATTGTGGAAAAGGACAGCCTGGAAGATCCCTACTGGATACCCGGCTTCAAAGGCGCGTCCGTTTTACCGCGTGAAGGCTATGTCGCCGAGCTTAAATTCCCCATCCATATCGCCGGAGAACTAGACGGCACGCTCTATGCCCGCAGCGCTGCGGCTCAGGCGTATCCGCTGCGCGCCGTGCCTGTACATCTGTATAACGCTGACGGAGAAATCGAGCAAACCGCTACCACCGATATCGGAGGTTTTTATCTGTTTACAGGCATCCCGCCGGGGCGCTACCTGCTGATCGTTGACCAAAAAGCCGCAAAATTTTCCGGCTTCGCCCGCCCGCAGCCCCAACCTGTTGAAATCGGCTACGAAGGCACCATCATCTATGGCCGCGACCTTTATGCCGAAGCGCAAAAAGAAGACATCCCCAGCACCGTCATATCCGGCCTCGAAGATTACAAAGCCCGCCACCCGCACATAGATTTCGAAAATACGGATTATAATATCGCCTTAAATCTGGGCGAATATAACTCGCGCCTTTTGATGTCCACCGTGTGGTACCGCCTGCACTCGCGTTACCGCCGGATTTTGGCCGGCGGGCAGCTTATGGTCCTGCCGCAGCACAGCTATGCTGACGAAAAAACCGGGAAACATACGCTGCGTGTTGGTTTTCGGGATGGAGATCTTGAAGACGCATATAACCGTTGCCGCGCGCTTATTGCCCGCGAAATAAGCTGCGAGGTCGAAGTCCTGCCCGCAGAGATCGCAAAGCTCGCCATGGGCGCTAAAACCCCCGGGTAAATCCGCGCATCCTGATTTTCATCAGGATTCTGTGTCTGTACGGCATCGGACGATATGGCCGACCGCTGGTCGGCAGTGGTTTAGCGAACAGAAAGCTCCAAAGCGGTAATAATTTCCTCATCAATCTCAAACGGCACGCCCGCATCGGCTTTCGCGCGAATATCGGCGCTGAGCGGAATTTCGCCGAGGAAAGGAACGCCGAGCTTTTCTGCCTCCGCCCGCGCACCGCCATGCCCGAAAATATGCTCCTCATGCCCGCAATGCGAACAAACATGCGTGCTCATATTTTCGATCAAACCCAAAATTGGTACATCCACCGCCCGGAACATTTCAACACCCTTGCGCGCATCGGCCAGCGCGATATCCTGCGGCGTCGAAACAATCACCGCGCCGGTAACCGGCACTTTCTGCGCCAATGTCAATTGCGCATCACCGGTCCCCGGCGGCATATCAACAATAAGAACATCAAGGACCTCACCATCCTCCGCCCACTGTACGTCTCTGAACAATTGATACAAAGCGCTCTGTACCATCGGCCCGCGCCAAACCAGAGCTTTTTCCGCCTCCACCATAAAACCGATTGACATCACTTTCACCCCGTACGCCTCAGGCGGAATGATTTTTCTCTCTTTGGTAAGCTCCGGCTTATACCCTTCCAGCCCCATCAGCTTCGGCTGACTTGGCCCATAAATATCACCATCCAGAAGCCCGGTTTTTAATTGGCTGTTTTTGGCCAATTTTTTTGCAATAGCCGCTGCAACAGTCGATTTCCCGACACCTCCCTTACCGGAAGCAACCGCAATGATTTTCTTAATCGGCAAATTCAAACGCGGGTTTTTTCCCATACCGTGCGGGTCGGCAGGGCGATCGTTCGCAGGCGATTTTTCCGGCGCAGATTTCTCCGCCGTTAAAACCGCCGTCACCTTCCGTACGTCTTTAAGCTTAGCAACAACAGCCTCGGCTTGCTGACGCAAAGGCTCAAGCGCCGCCCCTCTTTGCGGGTCGACCTCAATCATGAAAAGCACGTGCCCTCCCTCATTAACTTGTAAACCCGACACCATCCCGGCGCTAACGATATCGACTCCCGCATCCGGGTCTTTTACATTTTTCAGCGCCTCATAAATGTCTTCCTGCTTCAACATGTTTTACCCCAAACCCCTTGCTTTCAACGGTAAAAAGAATATTCTATGTAGCCATATAATTTGAAGGCATTAAAGATCAACAAAAATCGGGAAGACACAAAATGGGCCGCGACGACAAAGACAAAAAAAATCCCTGGGGACGTCCCGGAAACGATGATCGCGGGCCGTGGGGCAATAAAGGCGGTCACAAAGGCGGCGGTCACGGCGGCGGCGAACCGCCCGACATCGACGAAATGCTGCGCAAGGCACAGGAAAATTTCCGCACTGTGATGCCCGGCGGTTTCTCGGGCGCGCCCATAATCGGAATCATTTTTCTCGGTATACTCGCCCTGTGGATGGCCAGCGGCCTGTACGTTGTCAACCCCGGAGAATATGGCGTAATTCAGCGCTTTGGTGCCTGGTCGCACACGCAATCAGACCCCGGTTTGGGTTACCACCTGCCCGCACCGATCGAAGCGGTAACGATCCTCAACGTCGAAGAAATCCAGAAAATGAATATCGGCTTCATGGAAGCCTTCGCCCGCAACGGCACTGCCAGCCGCCGCGACACACCGGAGGAAAGCCTGATGCTGACCTCTGACCGGAATATTGTCGATCTGGATCTGGTCATCCAGTGGAACATCAAATCCGCAGAAAATTTCCTTTTCGAAATCCGCGATCAGGAGCGCATCATCAAATCCGTTGCCGAAAGCGCGATTCGCGAAGTTATCGGCCAAACCGATATGTTTCCGATCATCACAACAGGCCGTAAAGGCGTTGCCGACGCGACAAAAAAGATCATTCAGGAAAATCTGGACGAATACAAATCCGGCGTGAATATTACCCAGGTTCTGATCGAACGCGCCGAAGTTCACCCCGATGTTCAGGCCGCCTTTCAGGACGTTCAGTCCGCCAAACAGGATGCCGAAAACTCGCAAAACGAAGCTGAAGTTCACCGCGAGCGCATTCTTCCCGCCGCGCGCGGACAGGCCATCCAGATGCTTCAGGAAGCCGAGGCCTATAAACAGGCCACAGTAGCGCGCTCAAAAGGGGACGCCGAACGCTTCAACGCCGTATACACAGCGTATTTAAGCGGTAAAGATGTAACCAAAGAACGCATTTACATCGAAACAATGGAAGACGTCCTGAAAAATGCGCAGAAAATCATCCTCGACGGCAAGGCCGGACAAGGCGCCGTACCGTACCTGCCGCTTGACCGGCTCAACAATGTAAAACCCGCAGCCGGCGCTCAAAGATAAAAAGGACCAACCTTATGAATAAAACCTTACTCACTATACTCGCCATCGTCGCCATCGGACTGATCGGCGCATCGCAAATATTCTTTATCGTGGACCAGCGTGAGCAGGCCATTGTTCTGCAACTCGGAGAGCCCGTAGGTGACATTAACGGCCCCGGCCTGCACGTAAAAATTCCCGTCATCCAGACAGTGCAATATTTTGACAAGCGCATCCTCTCGGTCGATCCCGCCCCCGAGCAAGTCGTCATATCCAGCGTCGATATCGGTATAGAATCTGAAGAAGACACCGAAGAACAAAAACAGCAGCGCAAATCAACAATCGCCAACGTCACGGGGGAACCGATTATCCTCGATACCTTCGCACGTTACAAAATTATTGACCCGTTGAAATTCCTTAAAACCCTGCGCACAGTCTCTGCCGCCAATTCACGTCTTGAAAACATTCTGAACGACGCCACCCGCGCCGAACTGGGTAAGACCAGTCTGCAACAGCTTCTCTCACCGGCCAGAGCTTACGTCATGGGGGATATCCAAAAACGTGTAAACGACAACGTACAAAAAGATAATCTTGGCATCGAAATCGTTGATGTCCGCATTGTCCGCGCAGACCTTACACCCGAACTGCGCACCTCCACCGTGCGCCGGATGGTCTCCGAGCTGCAAAAACGCGCAACTGAAACCCGCTCTAAAGGAAAAGAACTCGCACTCGAAATCACCTCCACGGCTGAGAAGGAACGCACAGTTCTCCTCGCCGAAGCCCAGCGTGACGCCTCTATCCTGAAAGGGGAAGGCGATAAGGAAGCCATTAAAATTTATGCCGAAGCCTTTAATAAAGACAAAGAATTCTACTCCTTCATCCGCTCCATGGAAGCCTACAAAAACACTCTTGCCGATCCGGGAACACAACTTATCTTATCTCCCGATAGTGAGTTCTTTAAACATTTTGATGATGGGCGTTAAAATTTAAGGTACCCCTTGAAAACACATTTGAAAAAACATGAGGAAACGGGATATGAAACCACACACTATGTCTAAGTTCTTGTTGTCTCTAACCCTTATTATCACGCTGCTCGCGCCCCTTGCGCCGGCACAAGCAAAACAGCTGACCAATACAGCCCCCGGCAGCTTCGCAGACATTGTCGAAAACCTGCTCCCCGCTGTCGTCAATATTTCCTCTACACAAAAAACAGAAGAGGCCCAGGATTTTCCAGAACTGCCGCAATTCCCCGAAGGTTCGCCGTTCCAAGACTTCTTCGAAGAATTCATGGAACGCCGCCACGGCATGCCGCAATCTCCGCAAGCCTCCCTCGGCTCCGGCTTCGTCATCGACGCTGAAAACGGTTACATCATCACCAACAACCACGTTGTTCGTAACGCCGATGAAGTGCGCGTAACCTTCCATGACGACGAAACTCTGCCCGCCGAGGTCATCGGCACCGATGAAAAAACCGACCTCGCTGTGCTGAAAGTCGATGCAAAAGAAAAGAAACTCACCGCCGTAAAATTCGGTAACAGTGATATCCTGCGCGTTGGTGACTGGGTCGTTGCCATCGGCAATCCCTTCGGTCTCGGCGGCACTGTCACTGCCGGAATTATATCCGCCCGCCAGCGCGACATCAACGCCGGGCCTTATGACGATTTCATCCAGACAGACGCCTCCATCAATCGTGGAAACTCAGGCGGTCCGATGTTCGACCTGAATGGCGAGGTGATCGGCATCAACACGGCCATTTTCTCGCCCTCCGGTGGCTCCGTCGGCATCGGCTTCGCCATCCCGTCCGCCTTGGCAAAACCTGTGGTCGATCAAATCATTAAATTCGGACGTACCCGCCGCGGATGGCTCGGCGTACGCATTCAGCAGGTTACAGAAGAAATTGCCGAAAGCCTGGGGCTGGACAATCCCTCCGGCGCGCTTGTCGCCAGCGTAACGCCCGACGGCCCGGCAGACAAAGCAGGACTGGAAGCTGGCGACATTATCCTCGAGCTAAACGGCAAAAACGTTACCGAAATGCGGGAACTTCCCCGCCTTGTCGCCGAAAGCGCCATTGACGCCGAAGCGCAAGTGACCTATTGGCGCGACAATAAAAAACGCAGTGCCAAAGTCAAAATAGGTGAACTGGAAAAAGCCGAGGAAGAAGGCCTTGTCGAAGCACCCGGCGAACAAGACAAAAAAACAGAAGGGCTAAAAGTTGACTCCGTCGGCCTCAGCCTCAAAAAAATTACCGATACTCTACGCCAGGATTATGCCATCCCCCGCAATGTAGAGGGCGTGGTTATCGCCGCCGTTGATCCAAAATCCGAAGCAGCGCGCAAAGGTCTGTTCGAAGGCGATGTCATCGTCGAAATCAACCAGCAAGCCGTCAACGACCCCGACAAAGCTAAAGACATTATAAGCAAAGCCGAAAAAGCAGGCCGACCCTCGGTCCTCCTGCTCATCAACCGCGAAGGCGAAGTAAGATTTCTGGCATTGAAGTTGAAAAAAGATAAAAGCGAATAAGGATAAAAAGCCCCGGCTACAGCGATTTTCTCGTTCGCTCACGCATAAAAAACACAATGCCTGAGCCGACAATAATGCCCGCGCCGATAACCTTGAAAGTATCGGGCACATCGCCGAAAATCAGATAACCGAACCCCAACGCCCAGATAAGCTGCGTATATTGATACGGCGCAACCACCGCCGTATCGGCCATCTGAAAACACAAAGACGCCGCCACCAGCGCCAGCGCATACGCCGCCCCGCTCACAACGGAAATCGCCAAAAATTCAAAATTCGGCGCAAAAAGCATATCCCCGCCTTTCACCCCCACACACAAGAACAGCAGCAAAACCAGCGGATAAAGGCCATAAGCCAGCGCATCGCGCCCGCCCTTTGTATGCTTGGCAATCAGGCTGGAAAATGAAAAGGTAAAAACGGCAGCGCAAGCAAACAAATAAGCCGGGTCCAACGCGGCAAAGCCGGGGCGAAACGCCACTAACCCGCCGACAAACCCCATGGCAATAATCAAAAGCCGCAAGCGCCCGATCGGCTCCTTAAAAAGAAAAAAGGACAGCAAACACACAACAAACGGTGTCGTAAAATAAATCGTATAGGCATCCATAATCGGCACGCGGCTCAGCGCGTTTAACGACAGGATTGTATTGGCCATCATCAACACCCCGCGCAATAAATGCCAGCGCACCCTCTTCGCATTATAAAGCCCGCGCACGCCGCCCATCCACGGCGAAAACACCATAAGAACACCAATCCCCACAATCGCCTGCCAAAAGAAAATATCGTAAAGATCATGCTCAAGAGAAAGATACTTCCGCGCCGTATCCGACACGGAAAAAAAGAAAAACGCCAAAATGCTCAGCCCAATCCCTTTATGGATATTTTGTGTCTGTTCCGTCATAATCGGAGGCCTTAAGAAATTTAGGATATTGCAATGCCTGAAACGCATACCAAACGCACTATTTACATCATCGCCGGCCCCACCGCCAGCGGAAAGTCGGCCAAAGCTCTAGAACTGGCCCGCACCATGGGCGGCGTGATTATCAATTGCGATTCCCAGCAAATTTATGACGGCCTGCCCATCCTCTCCGCCCAGCCCGGCGATGAGGACAAGGCCGAAATCCCCCACCGCCTCTACGCCGCCTTGCATCCCAACGATGTTTGCAGCGCGGGAAACTACCGCGAAATGGTCGAGCCGGTTATTGAAGAAGTCATTGCCGCAGGCAAAACGCCCGTCATCTGCGGCGGTACGGGGCTGTATATCAAAGCCCTCATCGAAGGCCTCTCCCCCATGCCCGATATCCCGGACGAAGTGCGCCAGAGCGTTGTCGCCCGTTACGAGGAAAACGGCGCGGAAGAGTTTTATAAGGAATTACAAAAACGCGACCCCGTCATGGCCGCCCGCTTTCACGCAGGTCATAAAGCCCGCATCATCCGTGCGATGGAGGTGCTGGACGCCACAGGCAAATCGCTAGCCAAATGGCAAGAATTGGAACGCACCCCCCCGCCCGCCCATTGGCATTTCGAAATCCATAAAATTCTGCCCGAGCGTGAAGAGCTCTACCGCCGCTGTAACCGGCGCTTTGAATGGATGGTTGAAAACGGCGCTTTGGAAGAGGTTGAAGAGTTTGACAAACGCTTGCAATCCGGTGAAATCAAAAACGGTGTGCCCTTGTCCAAAGCACTCGGTTTCAAGGAATTACGCAACTACCTAAACGGCAAAATCAGCAAAGAAGAAGCCATCGAAACCGCTCAAACCATCACCCGCCGCTACGCCAAACGGCAAGTCACATGGTTTAGAAACCAGCTTTAATATTGGCACAGTATGAACCTTAAGAGGATGTTTTTAGCTCTTGAGTGTAACCGGCTATTTTTCTTTCAAACATCATGTATTGGATAAATTTTTTAAAGATTGTATTTATAGTCTGTTATTTGATCATAAGAAGAGAAGTAATCCCGCCGCATGAAAAATAATATTCTTGTTATAGAAGACGAGCATTCTATTGCCGATGCTGTTTGTTATGCGTTGAAAACGGATGGGTTTTTAGCTGAATGGAAAAATTTAGGACAAGAGGGGGTTTCTTATCTTAAAAATAATAAGGTAGACCTTATTGTGCTGGATGTGGGGCTTCCTGATATTAGCGGGTTTGAAGTTTGTAAGGCTATACGCTCTTTTTCGGATGTTCCTATTATTTTTCTCACCGCGCGAAAAGAAGAGGTGGATCGTGTTGTCGGTTTGGAAATCGGTGCGGATGACTATGTTGTTAAGCCGTTTAGTCCGCGGGAACTTGTGGCGCGTGTTAAAGTCATATTAAAACGCGTCAGCAAGACAGATGAAAGACAAACCGGTTTTTTTCATGTTGATGAAGATAAAAGCCGCATTCTTTATCAAAACACAGTAATGGATTTAACCCGTTATGAATTTGGGCTTTTAAAATTACTCCTCTCGCAGCCCGAACGAATTTTCAGCCGTGAACAATTGATGGATCAGGTTTGGAAAGCGCCAGAATCCAGTATGGATCGCACAATTGATGCGCATATAAAAACGCTTCGATCTAAATTACGGGATGTCGAGCCGGAGCGTAATTTCATAAAGACCCACCGTGGTATGGGTTACAGTATAGATCTGTGAGACAATAAGGGTATGAGGTTAAGCCACCGCATTTTTCTGGGATATTTTCTCGTTGTTGCGATCGCCGGATTTTTCTTGCTCAAGAGTGTTCGTGACGAATTGCGGCCCGCCGTACGCCAATCCATGGAAGAAACGCTGGTTGATACGGCCAATCTTTTAGCGGAAATAGTGGAAAGGGACATACGGGACGGGGCTATTGCTGACAGTGATTTTTCAACGGCTGTTCAGGATTTTCTATCGCGCGAGCCGAATGCCGACATTTGGGGCTTTCAAAAAAACAAGATTACCTATCGTATATATATTACCAACGATAAAGGAATTGTGGTTTACGATTCTGATAACAATAAGGCGGTCGGTGAAGATTACTCGCAATGGAACGATGTTTATCTTACGTTAAAAGGCCGGTACGGTGCGCGCAGCACGAAAAGCGATCCCCGGGACGATGAGTCTTCGGTGATGCATGTGGCCGCGCCGATTCAGTATAATGGTCAAATTATCGGTGTGCTGACCGTATCAAAGCCTAATATCAGCGTGCTGCCTTTTATACAGTTAACCCAGCGTAATATTGTGAAAGCTGGTCTTGTGTTGTTTGTTGTTGCGCTTGTGCTGGGCTGGTTCATTTCAGGGTTTTTGGTGAGGTCCACACGCAAGTTGGGGCGTTATGCGGAAAATGTTCAGCAGGGTAAAAAAACGCCCTTGCCCAAAATATCCGAGCCTGAATTGTCGCAATTGGGCGATGCAATAGAATCTATGCGTGTTGCCTTGGAGGGTAAGGAATATGCCGAGCGCTATGTCCATGCTTTAACCCATGAAATCAAAAGCCCGCTTTCGGGCATTACAGGTGCGTCGGAATTATTATCGGAAGACATGAATGTCGAAGACCGTGCGCGCTTTATTGCGAATATTAAAGAAGATACAAAGCGTATTCAAAATATCGTAGATCGTTTGCTTGATCTTGCGAAGCTGGAGCAGCAGCAGGTTTTGGAAAATAAGGAGCCGCTGGATCTCCCAGGTATCGTTGAGGACATTTTGGTCAGGCATGAAGCGCAGTTTTTGCAAAAATCCCTCATACATAATGTTGATGTCGTGCCAAGCGACCGTGTCAAAGGGGATGTTTTTCTGGTTCGCCAGGCCATCAACAATATTTTGGATAATGCCATCGACTTTTCTCCTGAAAATAGCGCTATTCAAATTAAAGCTAGTCTTTCAAACAGGCGCTATGTTTTAACGATTCAGGACGAAGGTCAGGGTGTTCCACCTTATGCCCGAGATAAAATATTCGAGCGTTTCTATTCCCTGCCAAGGCCCGATACGGGCAAGAAAAGTTCAGGTCTGGGCCTCAGTTTTGTAAAAGAGGTTATGCACTTGCATCACGGTGATCTGCGCATTGATTCCGGTGATAAGGGTTGCAGCGTATCGCTTGTTTTTTCAATAGATTAGATTTCACGATTTTTTCACATTGAGTTCATACGCACTTCACATAGCGTTTCTAGACTGGTTCTCAGGATTAAACAAAAGGACCGAAACATGCAAAAAGCGCTCATCTATAAATTTCTGACCATTGGCGGTCTTGTATTATTACTGTTAGTGCCCTTATCCATGATTGGCGGCGTTATTGACGGACGGCAGTACCACCGTACCGCAGCGGTTAATGATATTGCTGCGAGCTGGACGGGACCGCAGAAGATAACCGGCGCTGTTTTGGTGGCACCGTATAAAGAAATTGTCACAAAAGACGTTGAAGTTTACGAGGATGGGAAAAGGCAAACGGTGCAAAAGCGGCAAATATTGCAGCGCTATAAATATATTTTGCCTGAAGCTATCCAAATCAATGGCGATATAAGAACGGAAGAGCGTTATCGCGGTATCTATAAGGTTCCTGTATATACGGCGGACCTTAAATTGGAAGGGCATTTTCATGTCGAGAAATCTCTGGGGCTTACAGAGAACTTGGCGAATATAACATGGCAGGAACCGTATATTGTTTTTGGTGTGCAAGATATTAGAGGCATCAATCAGTCTGTAAAACTGAATGTCAATAATAAGCATGTCGAACCGCGTCCGGGGACACGTACATCGTTCATTCCACAAGGGATACACGGGACTTTAAATCTCGGGTATGACAAGGATATGGATTTGAACTTTGACGTGGCTCTGGAATTACAGGGTATGGAAACCCTCTCTTTCTTGCCGACAGGTAAATCAACCAGGGTGGATTTAAAATCGCCCTGGCCTCATCCGAAATTTGAAGGCCGGTTCTTGCCGAAAACACGCGAAATTTCTGGCGATGGCTTTAGCGCCCGTTGGGAGACATCCTTTTTCTCAAGCAATATGCTGGAACACCTTGAAAGCTGTATACGGCAGAATCAATGTAACGCATTTCAAAATAATAGTTTTGGCGTATCACTGCATCAAGGTGTTGATATTTACTTGCAGGCAGAGCGCTCTGTTAAATATGCTTTACTCTTTGTAGGTTTAACATTCGTTGCTTTCTTGCTTTTTGAAATCTTGAAAGGCTTGCGTATACATGCCGTTCAATACGGGCTGGTTGGTATAGCGCTGGCGTTGTTTTATCTGCTGCTGATTTCATTGTCCGAGCATATCGCGTTTGGCTTGTCCTACATTATTGCAAGTATCGCCTGCGTCAGCCTTATCAGTTTCTATGTAAGCTTTGTGCTGCGTAGCGCCGCCAGGGGCCTCATCTTTGCAGGTACTCTGAGCGGATTATATGGCGCATTATATATGCTGATCCGTTCCGAAGATTATGCATTGCTTATGGGATCGGGATTGCTGTTCGGCGTGCTGACTTTCATCATGGTGATTACCCGCGATATTGACTGGTACAAAATCGAAGCGGGTGCCAAGCAGCAATTGGTCAAGAGTGACAACAAACAAAAGAGCGAGTAGGGTCATGATTATTGCGCATTTTCCTGCAGGGTAGGGGATAAAGCTTTTGCACAAGATACTGGTTATTGGTGGATACGGGGTTTTTGGAAAACGCATATGTGAGCGTTTGTGCCGTATACCTGATATTGAGCTTGTTATTGCGGGGCGATCTGTTGAAAAAGCTCAAAGCTTAGTTGAGCAGTTAAAAAATGCAGAATGTAAGCTGAGTGCCAAAGCGATAGATATTAACAATATTCAGAACACCGATTTGGGCAATGTTTTTGCGCTTATCAATGCTTCCGGCCCTTATCACGAGCAGGATTACAGTGTTGCCGAGTATTGCATTGAAAACGGCGTTCATTACATAGACCTTGCAGATAACCGAGAATTTGTAAAAGGCATTGCCGCGCTGGATAAGACGGCAAAAGCCAAGGATGTTTTTGTGGTGAGTGGCGCGAGTACGGTTCCGGCGTTATCGTCTGCGGTTGTTGATCATTTCCAAGAGCAGTTTTCTGAAATACATGCGCTGGATTACGGCGTCACGCCTGGAAATCAAACAGATCGAGGTGTTGGAACAGTTGCTGCTATTCTTAGCTATGTAGGAAAACCTTTTAAAACGCTTATAGATGGTACGAGCCAGAGAGTTTACGGCTGGCAAAATCTGCATCGAACGCATTATCCCGCAATCGGAAAACGCTATATGTCGAACTGTGATATTCCTGATCTTGATTTATTTCAAAGCCGCTATCCTGATTTAAAAACACAACGATTTTATGCGGGGTTAGAGCTTGGGATTTTGCATGTTGGTTTGTGGTTTTTGTCGTGGCCTAGCCGATGGAGTTGGATCAAGCATCCTGAAAAGCTCGCTGGGGTTTTGCGTCAGGTTAGTTTGTGGTTTTATCCGCTTGGCTCTGACAAGGGCGGGATGCATGTGAAAATTGAAGGGCTGGATCAGGATAATAAACCATTGCAAACAGAGTGGTATCTAATCGCTGATGAGGGTGATGGCCCTTATATTCCTGCAACGCCATCCGTAATCATCATCAAAAAGCTATTGAATGGGAGCTTAAAAGAACGCGGTGCTGTGCCGTGTATGGGGCTTTTTACACTGCAAGAATTTATGGATGAAGTCTGTGATCTCAATATTGCGCAGTATACGGATGAGCCTCTTTATGTGCGGTATTTAAAAGAGCGATATGTGCAGTTACCCCAAGCGGTACAGGATCTTCACAACTTTGATAAAGAAGCGACATACATCGGTGAATGTAATGTTCAGCGCGGCGCCAACCCTTTTTGTAAATTTGTGGCATGGATGATGTCTTTGCCGCCGCAAGGCCAAGGACATAAGCTCAAAGTGCATTTTAAACGGGAGGGCGGTGCCGAGCATTGGACGCGGCATTTCGGTGATAAGACCTTCTACTCTAAACAATGGGATGAGGGCGGAACGCTTTATGAGCAGGTCAATATTACGACATTGGCGTTTGATATTGATGTGTCAAAAGAGAAGCTCAGTTTGAAGCTTAAGCAAGTTTACACGCTGGGAATTCCTGTCGGGTGGTTGTTTAAACCTAAAGTGATAGCGGAAGAAAGCGAACAGAGCGGAAAGTTTCGGGTTAATGTCGAGGTTCACTTACTTGTGTTTGGTCTGCTTGTTAAATATAGCGGCTGGCTTGAAAAAGCTTAATCCGGTTTATTGAGGTCATATTTCTTGTCCCAATCGCCGGGGTTTATATGTGTGAATAGTCCGTTTTTGATCCCTGCGAGTGTTCGAAGCATTTCTGTTTTGACATACGGTGTTTTACACAACAGGCCGAAGCTTATGTCTCTTATCGTGCCAGCTAGTTTATTATGCGATTGGAAGAATGGTGTCAGCCAGCGGCTGGCAATCTGATAGAAATAGATGTGGTTTTTTCGCGCTTTTGTATAGGCCGCAAGAGCTTCGTTCACATCAGTATGTTCTTTTAAAATTGAAGATAGAACAAGCGCATCTGCTAAGCCTAGATTTGCGCCCTGTCCAAGCTGTGGGCTGGTGTTATGGGCAGCATCACCGATAAAGACCAATCGATCCTCGTGCCAGCGCTTCATAATAATATCACTGTATTGTGCAAAGGTCAGATCATTCGGGCTTTTGAATTGTGTAAGAAACGGTTCTAATTCCGGCCAATATTTTGTGACTTGTTCTTTCCATGCATCTAATCCGGCGTCAAGCCATGCTTCATAACCACCGGGCGGCAAGCTCCAGAAAAAGGTGCATTTTTCCTTATTGCAATGTGGTTCACTACCGATAGCCAGCATGCCAACCATGATATGTGCGCCATCGTATCTTTGTTGCAGGTAGTCTTTGCCGAATTTTTGACCTTCATCTTCTAAAACGCCCCAAACCGCGCCGTAAGGGTAGGGCTTATCCAGCTTAATTTGTCCGTGTTTTCGTAAGGGGGAGCGCATACCGCTGGCATCAATTACTAAATCGAAAGGGCCGTATTCTTCCCCGTTTTTGTCTTTTAGGAAACGTTGATTGTTTTTGATGTTGGTATCCAGAATTTCACAGCCTGTCCGGATGGGAATATTCAGTCTTAGAACTTCATCGTAAAGAATGGTAAATAACGCGCCGCGATGAATGCCGAGGCCAAAATAATGGGGTTTTAAGCTGCGGTAGCTAATGTCGAAAATCACGGTTCCATTCGCTGTTTCGCCATAGAGATTGTTTATTTGTGCCCCATAATGAAGGGCCTTATCATCTAATCCGAGTTTAGCCAGGCAAGCGAGGCCCGTGGGTTGAAGCAATAGGCCAGCACCAAGGGGCTTTGGCTGTTCAAATCTTTCAAATATTTGGGTGTTGTGATTATCTTTTTTGAGATAGGCTGCGGCTGCCAGTCCCGCTGTTCCGCTTCCAATAACTGCTATTTTTAATGATTTACTCATAAACGCTCATATTTGTTTATTGCGGGCCGCCAATTCCTGGCTTTGCCTTTGTAGGCAAACCAGTCTCCTTTAAAATGAAGATATAATCTATGAAGTGAAAGATAGGTAAGATTACATCCGTAATTATGCCGCTTGCGCCTTGAGAGTTTTTTTAGCTTCTTTTACATCAATTTTTGCTTTGTGCCCGTGTTTTTCCAGCAAATGCAACAAATTCGACCCGTTAAGCAGCGTAAGCGGTTTGTCCTTTGCAAAATTATATGAATCAGAGCCGTAATCTGACGTTGTTACAAGAATACCCTTTGTAGCCCCCTCATTCATCACTGTGCCATACAAATCACGTACCGCTGCGACACCGACAACATTCGTATAACGCTTTGCTTGAATAACAATCTTACCGCCTCTTAGCGGGTCAGGATCGAAAGCGATCGCGTCAACACCGCCATCTGCCGATGCCTGTGTAACCCTTACCTCGCCACCGTTTTCAGTGAATTCCTTTTGAAAGATTTCTCTGACAAGATGCTCAAAATCTTCCCAATCCATAGCAGCAATGTTGACTTCATCATTGAGACTGTCAGCAACTTCATAATGATCTCTGAAACGTCTGTCTGATTTGTTGAGTTCAAGAAGAGGTTTTACTGCTGTCATTGTGCTAAGTTTTGAGCTGCCTACGCCTTTGAGCGATTTAAAGCATTCTTTATAAGTCTGACTGCTTACAATTCCTTCAAGATTAATCGCTTCAAATGCTTCTTTTGTTGTTTGCACCGTAACAATACAACTCGTTTCTTCGTGACCTGTCGCTGGATTAACTGCTGTTACAAGTCCGTTCAAATTAATTGATGAGATAGCGTCAATTGTATCTGCTTCAAACAATTCGTGCAGCGTTCTAAGAACGATCTGATAAATTGCTTCATCATATAATTTTGCTAATGCTGACTGACTAATCGTTTTTTCTTCAAGTTCATCACGGGATTTAACGTAGCGAACATTGTTAATCGCTGGCATCTCATTAATTGATGGAAGTTGATAATCAACAAGCAGCATACCGTTTGCATCATTGTATTGCAGATCAAACTCCTGCGGGAAACTGTCTGGATATTCTGAATTATTCAGAACCATCTCGCAATATTCTATAATCGCAGCAACGTCCTTCTTCTGATACAGCCCTTCAAGGTCTTCAACTTTTGCATTATGTTCATTCTGCGCTTTTTCAAATTCAGCCTTTTCTTTCTCCCATTGATTTTGCTTTGCTTCTAACTCTGCTTCACGCTCGATATTATTTTTACGAATTTCTTCGTTTTCATTCTTTCTAGTAGCAATTGCTTTATCAAACTCTTCTTGCTGTTTTGCTCTGATTTTTTCTTCTTGTCCGAGCAGTTTTTGAAAGAAACCAATTTTTGTAAAAAAGCTCTCTTGCTTCGGCATCGCTTTCTGCATTTTAAGCGTCACTTCTTTGGGAAAACCGTTTTTTGTGTCAAAGATAATATAATCAACATATGCATTTGACTTTGGGTTCAGGCAAAACTCATCTTTGTGTTTTAGCGTTTCCCAGTCTATCGCATCATCAATGCTAAGTGTGTGTTTTAGAATGTTCTCAACTTGTTTAATTTTTGCCTGTGCTTTAGCAGTGCGCTCTCTAGCATTTTCTTCTTTTGACTGCAGCTCTTGCTTATGTAGTTCTTTTTCCCACTTCGCTTGCCAAGAGATCGTCTGGTTGTGAACTTTCCCCAGAAGCGCACTGTGTTCAACTGCTGAGAGATGCTTATGCTCGTCCAGTCCTGAATGATAAAGATCAACTTGATAGCCAGAATGCCTGCCGGTTGATGTGTATTTATTTCTTACGCCGCCGCTCTCAATTAGATCGTCCATCTCTTAGCCCCTAATTTTTAGTGTGTTTCCAATAATAGTCGTAAACAACACATTGATACAACGACTGATATTAATTCACAGCAAAAAACAAGAATCGCCAAGCTACATAAATATCTCTGTAGGATTAATTCTCAAAGAGAATCACTCCCACTCAATAGTACCCGGTGGTTTGGAGGTGATATCGTAGGTAACGCGGTTTATGCCGTGGACTTCATTGATAATTCGCGTGCTGACGCGTCCCAAAAATTCATGGGTAAAGGGGTAGTAATCGGCGGTCATACCGTCGGTTGAAGTTACCGCGCGCAGGGCGCAGACATAATCATAGGTGCGGCCATCGCCCATCACGCCCACGGTGCGAACCGGGAGCAAGACCGCGAAGGCCTGCCAGATTTCATCATACAGCCCGGCTTTTTTAATCTCATCAAGATAGACCGTATCGGCCTTGCGCAAAATCTCCAGCTTATCGCGGGTAATTTCACCGGGCATGCGGATGGCGAGGCCGGGGCCGGGGAAGGGGTGGCGGCGGATGAAATCCTCCGGCATTCCTAATGCTCTTCCTAAATCGCGCACCTCATCTTTGAACAATTCGCGCATGGGTTCGATGAGTTTGAGGTTCATGCGTTCTGGCAAGCCGCCGACATTATGGTGGGATTTAATCGTTACGCTCGGCCCGCCGGTGAAAGAAACGCTTTCGATAATATCCGGGTACAGCGTGCCCTGAGCCAGAAATTCCGCATCGCCGACTTCTTTTGCGCATTTATCGAACACGTCGATGAACAGCCGCCCGATGGTTTTGCGTTTTATTTCGGGGTCGGTGACGCCTTCAAGCTCACCGAGGAAAAGGTCCGCAGCGTCTTCATGGATGAGGGGGATGTTGTAGTGTTCGCGAAACAGCTCGACGACCTGCTGCGATTCTCCGGCGCGCATCATGCCGGTATCGACATAGATGCAGGTGAGCTGGTCGCCGATGGCTTCGTGCAGTAAAATGGCGGTGACGGAGGAGTCTACGCCGCCGGACAGGCCGCAAATGACTTTGCCGCTGCCGACCTGCGCCCGGATTTTTGCGATGGATTCGGCGCGGAAACACTGCATGGTCCAATCGCCCTTACAGCCGCAGACATTATGGGTGAAATTTTTCAGCAAGTCGCGGCCATGCGGGGTGTGGACAACCTCGGGGTGGAACTGCGTGCCGTAAAAGCGGCGATCGGTATCGGCAATGAAAGCGAAGGGCGCACCGGAGGATCTGGCAATCACGCGGAAGCCTTCGGGCATTTCGGCCACGTGGTCGCCATGACTCATCCAGACCTGTTCATGGCTTCCGGGTTTCCAGACCCCTTGGGCGATTTTTGATTCGTCGATGACTTCGACCTCGGCGCGGCCAAATTCGCGGGATTGTTCGCCCTCAACAGTGCCGCCGAGTTGCTTGACCATGGTTTGCTGACCATAGCAGATGCCGAAAACGGGCACGCCCATTTCAAAAACGATTTCGGGCGCTTTGGGCGCATCGTCATCCAGCACCGAACACGGACCGCCGGAGAGGATGATTCCCTTGGGGGCGAAGGCTTTAATCTTGGCATCGTCGGCGTGATTGAACGGCCAGATTTCGCAATATACGCCACTTTCGCGCACGCGCCGGGCGATGAGCTGCGTGACCTGCGAACCGAAGTCGAGGATCAGGATATGATCGTGGGACTTATTAACCTCAGGGGCGATGATTCTTTCCTGCGCATTCGTTTGTGTTTTTGTCATGGGGGAGGTTTTACCAGCCCCATGACGTGAAATCCAGTACGAAAATTTAGCCGCTTTAGCCGATGCTTGGTCGAAGATTGTTCGTAACAGTGACAATACGATCGGTGACGGCTTTTAGTTTTTCATCAGGTAGTACAATAGCCATACGAAATGCTGTTGATGGACGATCAGAGGCTTTAATGGGGTTGAATTCTGCGCCATCAACAACACCTGCTCCGGCATGAAGCAACAAAAGATTCGACATGTCTGTTGAGTTTTTAATGGTCTGACCACCCATAGGTTTCAGGTTTGTGCCAAATTTTTGATTAATAGAATCCAAAATAGCCGGGTCGGCACCACCAAAAAGCTCTAATCCTTCGGGAACTTTCATACCGATAAAACGACTCATATCCGGGTAAACGTAAAATGAACCATCCGGAATCGGTACATCAAAGCCCGCATTGCTTAATTTTTCAACGACCATATCGCGCCGCCCTTCCAGAATTGGCGCCATGGTTAAATAATGTTCATCCAGTCTGTGATATTCATCCAGCGCTTGATTCGATCTTAACAGTTTTTCTACGGCGCTTGTGTCTCCATCTAGATCCATAGCCTGTAATGCAATCTTTTCACCAAAGAGTACGCCGACACCCATCCATTGACCGATTGAGTTTGCGTTTCCTTGGCTATGGCTCGCATTTCCATTCATGGCTTTGATAATATCAGAAGGGCCCGCAACGATACCAACGCGGGGGCCCGGCATATGACCAAAGGAGTATTTTGAAAAACAGTCATTCAAAATAAAGCGATCAGCAAGCGTAGGATCTACTTTGAGATGATGTTCGTATTTTTTCCCTTCAAACATAATTTTGCGGTACATGATTTCCGACACCGCAATCAGTTGAGGATTGTCCGCCAACACTTCGTTTTGTGCTTCAATTTCAGGTCTTGTATGAGACGCTCCGGTAGGATTGCCGGGATCGGCCCAGAGAATAATTTTTGGATCATGCTCTGCAATTGCTGTGCGCAAGTCACCCGCAGACATTTTGTATCCCTGAGATGCCGGGCTGGGAACGGTAATGATATGTCCTTGATTTGCAACCATTGGAACATAGGACAACCATTGATCGTCAGGAATAATAACCTTGTTACGGCCATCATAGTCGGGGTTTGCCGGTGTTGGGCTTTGAGTTAAAACTGTTTCAAAAAGACTGCTAAGTCCGCCTTTTCCGCCTCCGCGTACTCCAATTTGAGAAAGCCAATCATAAACAACACCGAATTCTTCCTCATAAGCAACGCTTGCTCCAATTCTAAGTGCCTCTAAACCTGCCGGTGGACAGTAAACGGTTTTTCCGCGTTGTATGGCCTCAATACCTACGTTTTTAACTTCCTGATGCAATGGATCAGGCAACTGCCCGGCAGCAAGGCCCGTGCCTTTCAAAGCGTTTGTGATTTCACCAACTAAAAGCGTTGCTGAAGATGGCGCTTTTTTTGCAAAAAAGCCATTGCCGCGAACTGTAGCTGCGTTTGTCATTTTTTATGTACTCCCTGTTATACTCAATTAAATATTTTTGCGGGAATGTAGTGTTCTGGAAACATGATGGCAAGTGTTTTTATTTGTCTGTTTTTTACGTTGCAAAAGCGCGGCGGGTTTCTGATACTTACGGGAGTATTTTTGAATATCAGGATTGCAGCCGGTGAGCCAGACGACCATCTCTTTTGAATTTTTTCCGCCCAAAACGGATAAGGGGGCGGGGGCGCTGCTGAAAGCCGCGCGCGAGCTTGCCGCGCTCGGGCCGCGTTATATGACGGTGACATACGGTGCGGGGGGCACCACGTGTGACGGAACGGTGGATACGCTGACGCAAATGATGGCGCAAAGCGATGTGCCGCTGGCTTCGCATTTTACATTTATCAATTCAACCAAGGATGAGCTGAAAGCCTATACGGACAGGCTGTGGGATATGAATATACGCCATATCGTGGCGCTGCGCGGAGATATGCCGCCCGATTCGGATGTAAACTGGCCTTTGGATTCGGACGATCGTTATTTTCAGTACACGTCGGATTTTGTCGCCGGGCTTAAGGGCTGGCATGATTTTGAAATTTCGGTGGGATGCTACCCCGAAAAACATCCGGATGCGCCGTCTTTGGAGGCGGATATCCGCGCGCTCAAGCTGAAATGCGATGCGGGAGCGGACCGGGCGATTACGCAGTTTTTCTTTGATAACGACGTGTTTTACCGATTCGTCGATGAATGCCGCGCAGCAGGGATTGATACGCCGATTTGTCCGGGGTTGCTACCGATCCATGATTTCAAGAGCATGACCGGGTTTGCGAAGCGGTGTCAGGCGCAGGTGCCGGAATGGCTGCATGAGAAGTTCGCGCGAGTGGAAGGCAAAACGGAAGAGGCGCGGAAGCTGGCCAGAGAATTGCTGGTCATGCAGGTCGAAGATCTGGCGGCAAACGGGGTGGAGCATTTTCATTTTTACACACTGAATAAAACAGGCATTACGAGCGAAGCCTGCGCGGCGCTAGGCTATAGGGCGCAGGCGGCGTAAATTAGGCGCAAAAACAAACATTGCAATAGCGTTTGGGCGGGGTTACTCTGGCGCGGATTTATATATTATTATGAGGAGTTTGGTTATGGTCTTAGCAACAAATCTTGGTTTTCCGCGTATCGGCCCGATGAGGGAGCTTAAGAAAGCGGTTGAGGCGTATTGGAAGGAAAAATCAAGCAAGGAGGCGTTGCTAAGCGTAGGGAAGGAACTGCGCGCGCAGAACTGGAAACTGCAAAAGAGTGCCGGGCTGGACCATATTCCTTCGAATGATTTTTCTTTTTACGACCAGATTCTGGATTTGACGGCGACATTGGGTTTGATTCCGGCGCGTTACAAACACAGCGGCGGCAATGTTGATCTGGATACATATTTTGCCATGGCGCGCGGGGCGCAGACAAATGCGCTGGATGTTACGGCCATGGAAATGTCCAAATGGTATGATACGAATTACCATTACATCGTGCCGGAATTTGAAGAAGGCATGACCCCCAAATTGTCCTTAACGAAAATTTTTGACGAATATGAGGAAGCCAAAGCGCTGGGCATTGAAACGCGGCCCGTCATTGTCGGCCCGGCGACTTATACATTTCTTGGTAAGCCGCAATATGAAGGCTTTAAGCATGAGGAATTTGTGAAGGGCCTGATCCCGGTTTATAACGAAATCCTTGCGGGTCTTGCCGAGCGTGGTTGTGAGTGGGTGCAGATTGACGAGCCTGTGTTTTCACTTGATCTTTGTCCGGTCGGCCAAGGTGTGATTAAAACCGCGTATGACGGCTTGAAAGCGCCGGGCGCTTTGAAAGTTTTGGTCGCGACATATTTTGAAAGCTTAAAGGATAATGCCGCGCTGGCATTCGGTTTACCGGTTGATGGCGTTCACATTGATTTGTGCCGAGGCTCTGGCCGCGCGAACACAACGGCCAATAATGCGGCGCGCGATGTAGAGCAAGCGCTTTCGCTGATCGGCGATAAAAAAGTGTTATCTCTGGGCGTTGTTGACGGGCGCAATATCTGGAAAAACGATATAGCGGATTCTCTGACGCATATTGAAAAAGCAGTGCAGAAGCTTGGTGACAACCGGGTGTTTGCGGCGCCGAGTTGTTCTTTGCTGCACTGCCCGGTGGATCTGAATTCGGAAGATGAACTGGATGACGAGCTTAAAGGGTGGATGGCGTTTGCAACGCAGAAGCTTGATGAAATTGCCGTTATTGCCAAAGGCGCGAATGAAGGGCGCGAGAATATCGCAGCCGAGTTGGCGGCGAGTAACGGCGCGCAGGAATCGCGCAAGGCCTCGGCGCGGATTCATAACAAAGGCGTAGAAGAACGGGTCGCCGGGATTAGCGATGAGATGAAAGAGCGCAAATCACCCTTTGCCAAGCGTCAGGAAGTGCAGCATGCGGCGCTGGGGCTTTCGCTTTATCCGACGACGACGATCGGGTCCTTCCCGCAGACGAAAGATATTCGCAAGGCGCGCAGTGCGTTTAAGCGTGGGGAGATTGGTGAAGCCGCCTATAAGGATGCGATGCATAGTGCGATTAAAGAAGTGGTGGATTTCCAGCATGAATGCGGGCTGGATGTTTTGGTTCATGGCGAAGCCGAGCGCAACGACATGGTGGAATATTTCGGCGAGCAGCTTTCGGGTTTTGCGTTTTCGAAATATGGCTGGGTGCAGTCCTACGGATCACGCTGTGTGAAGCCGCCGATTATTTTCGGAGATGTTTCACGGCCCAAACCGATGACGGTGGAGTGGTCGAAGTTTGCACAGGCGCAGACCGATAAGGTTATGAAAGGTATGCTGACCGGGCCCATTACGATTTTGCAGTGGTCGTTTGTGCGCGACGACCAGCCGCGCAATGATACGGCGCGGCAAATTGCGCTGGCGATCCGCGATGAGGTTTCCGATCTGGAAGCGGCGGGAATCAAGGTGATCCAGATTGACGAAGCGGCGTTTCGCGAGGGGCTGCCGCTGCGTCGGGACGACTGGCAGGAGTATCTTGACAACGCGGTGGAAAATTTTCGCCTGAGTTCATGTTGCGTGGAAGATGAAACGCAGATCCATACGCATATGTGCTATTCCGAGTTTAACGATGTCATTGACAGCATTGGCGCGATGGACGCGGATGTGATTTCGATTGAATGCTCACGCTCGCAGATGGAGCTTTTGGAGGCGTTTGTCGATTATAATTATCCGAATGAAATCGGGCCGGGCGTTTATGATATTCATTCTCCGCGTGTGCCGAGTACGCAGGAGATGGTGGACTTGCTGAATAAGGCGAAGAAAAATCTTGATGAGCGGCAGATCTGGGTGAACCCGGATTGCGGATTGAAGACCCGCGCATGGCCGGAGACGAAAGAAGCGCTGAAAAATATGGTGAGCGCGGCAAAGCAGATGCGAGAGAAGGCGCAGGCGAAAGCAGCTTAGGTGTTTAGTCTCACGGTGCGGAGGAGTCAGATATAAGGGGGCGCTATGGCCGTTTTTTCAGGCAGCCCGGGCCTTTTTCGCCCGGTCGATCCCCTCAACGATCAGGCTATGCGCTTCGGCCCTTCCACCCCAACGCACAGTCTTAACCCATTTACCCTTCTCCAGATCCTTATAATGCTCAAAGAAATGCTGAATCTGCAACTGCACAATTTCCGGTAAATCGCTATATTCCTGTATTTTATCATGAAACGGATGCACCTGCGGAGCGGGCACCCCAATGATTTTCTCGTCCATACCGGCTTCATCTTCCATCAGCAAAACCCCGACCGGGCGCACAGGCATAACCGCTCCCGGCATCACAGGCGTTCTGCCCACGGCCAGAATATCCACCGGATCGCCGTCTCCCGAAAGCGTATGAGGAATAAACCCGTAATTTCCCGGATACGACATCGAGGTATGCAAAAACCGGTCAACCATCATGGCGCCCGAAGCCTTATCCAATTCATACTTCACCGGCACCCCGCCCAGCGGATTCTCAATAATGGCGTTTACAACCGTCGGCACATCCTCGCCAATAGAAATCTGGGAAATATCCATTTAAACCTCTTTGCTATAATTTCGCATGAAGTCTTAAAGAACGCAGCATCAAAGAGCAAGCTTTTTTACAAAAAAAGCCTGAAAAGTGGAGCATTTTAAGGGGGCGGAACAGCCATATATATTTGGCAACTCTGAAATTCTGCGTAAATATTATTTGTGATTACGGCTTCGCCGCGTTAAAACGCTTAAATGCTTATTACTGAACAAAAAGCGCTTAAAGATTTCTGCGCGTCACTTTTAAACGAAGAGTTTATTACGGTCGATACCGAATTTTTGCGGGAGAAGACCTATTACCCGAAGCTGTGCCTGATTCAGGTCGGCGCGCCGGATGGCCGGGCGATGGCGATCGACCCGGTGGAAGGGGCGCTTGACCTGCGGCCTTTGTTTGCGTTGCTGTTTGATGAAAATATTTTAAAGGTTTTTCATGCCGCGCGGCAGGATCTGGAAATTTTTTATAATTTGACGGGCAAGGTGGTGGCGCCGCTATTTGATACACAGATTGCGGCGATGGTGTGCGGGTATGGAGATTCTGTGGGGTATGAGAATCTGGTGCGCAATATTACCGGCAAGGGGTTGGATAAAAGCGTACAGTTTACGAACTGGATGAACCGGCCTTTGAGTGAGAAGCAGATTAACTATGCGCTCGGGGATGTGACGTATCTGGTGGACGTTTACAAGCATCTGTCGAAGGCGCTGGAAAAGCGCGGGCGCACCGAATGGGTGTTTCAGGAAGAAGAAATTCTGATGGACCCGCAAACTTACGCAAATGATCCGTATGAGGCATGGAAGCGGGTGAAGATCAAATCGCCCAAGCCTAAAACACTGGCGGTTTTGCAGGAACTGGCGGCGTGGCGGGAAAAGCGTGCGCAGGATAAGGATCTGCCGAAAGGCTGGGTTATGCGTGACGATACGCTGGCGGATATGGCCGCGCAGATGCCGCGCAATGCCGCGCAGCTTAAGAAAATTCGCAATATGCCGGGGGACATGGCGGACAGCCATCACGGGAAAAAGCTGCTTGAGCTTATAAAGAAGGCTGCTGATAGCGACTCTGGTGGCTGGCCGCAACCTGTTAAGAAAAAACCTACGCCGCCGCATATCGGAGCGGTGATGGATATTTTGCGAATGCTGCTTAAGGTGCAATGCGCGGAGCATGGTGTTGCAACAAAGTTGCTTATATCGACAGAAGACCTCGAGGCGCTGGCCATGGATGATAATGCGGATATTCCGGCGCTTAAAGGCTGGCGCTATGAGGTGTTTGGACGTGACGCGCTGGCGGTCAAAAAAGGGGCGTTGGCGGTGGGGCTGAAAGATTCTAAAATCGTGAAGTATAAAGTCAACGCTGAAACGGAATTTCAGGATTAAGTCAGGAATCAAGGCTCATGAAACGTCTCTTGCTTTTAAGACACGCACAGGCGATGCCCGCAGAAGGGGGAAGCGATATAGACCGTCCGCTTTCGCCCAAGGGGCTGGGCGATGCGCTTGCGCTTGGGAAGGTTTTGAAGGCTAAGGGGCTGGTCCCTGCACATATTTTATGCTCATCCGCAAAGCGGACGCAGCAGACATGCGCGGAGGTTCTCAAGGGGCTGGATGTACCCGTTCACGCAGAATTTTCCAAGAAGGTTTACAGCGCGGGACTTGGCGACTTGCTGGAACTTATTCAAAGCACCGATGACGGGCTGGGGAGTTTGATGATTATCGGCCACAACCCGACGATTTATGAACTGGCAGTGCGGATGAGCGCCGAAGGATCGGAGAGCGTTTTGAACCATCTGGGGCAGGGTTATGCGCCCGCAACGCTGAGCGTGATTGAAGCGGATGTGGCAAGATGGGCGGAAGTGTGCCTTGGCGCTGGCAGGATCACCGCGCTTTTGGACCCGCTGGATTATAACGCACCTGCGCGCCCGACACGGTGGACTTGAGAATATACAAATTCACCACAAAGACACGAAGAGCGCCAAATTTCACAAAGAGGGCTTTATCCCTTTAATACTCATCGCCTTGCATATCGGTTAAGACCTGCCGGACAAGGGGGATGGAGGCGCCTTTCTTTTTGGAATAGGCAAGGGTGTCTATATTATAGACAATGTCTCTTGCAGCGACGAATGAGCGCTCCATACGCGGCAGGATATAGGATATGATTTCGTTGCCGACGGAGAGCTGGCGGTCGGTGAAGAGCTTGATAAGAACGGAGGCCAGCAAGGTGTCGTCGGGTGCCTTGATGGTGGCGACGGGGGCCGCACGAAAACGTGAGGCGAGGTCGGGGATGGCGAAATCGCTTTGGGTGGGGTTCATGCGGCTTGTCACAAGAAAAGTGCGCCGCTGCTCGCGGAAGATGTTATAGAGGTGGAAGAGCGTGGTTTCGGCCTCGCGCTCGCCGATCCACGGGTCTATGCCGTCTATAAGCAGGGCGCCGCTCTGCCCCGCAAGGTCTTCGGCGGAGCTTTGGACTAGGTTTTCAGGGGCGATGCGGGCGGCGCGGGTTTTTTCTCCCCAGACGGCGGCGAGGTGGGTTTTGCCGCTGGCGGCGGGGCCACTGATGACCAGCAAGGGGGCGGGCCAGTCAGGCCAGCGATCGATCCAGGCCACGGCATCGGCGTTGGACGGGCCGATGAGAAAATCCTCCATCCCCAGCGCGGGGCGCATAGACAGGTTTAGCGGTATTTGATGGTGGAGCATGCTTTGCACTCCCCTAACCCTCTCCTCGAGGAAGAGGGGCTGTTTTGGTTTTCTTTTTGGGTTTCTTACGTTTTTTCGGCGGGCGGGATTTTGCCGGGCGCTTCTCCGTTTCCCCTCCATAATAGGGGCTGCGCTTATATTGCGCGATAGCGAAGGCGAGCAGGACACCGGCCACAGCCGCAACGGGTACAGCTAGCAGCATGCCGAGAATGCCGAACAGGGACCCGCCGGCAAGCAAAGCAAAGAACACCCAGAGCGGGTGGAGGCCGACGCTGTCGCCGACGATTTTGGGACTGAGGATGTTGCCTTCGATAAGCTGCCCGGCGAAGAATATTCCGGCGATGATGGCTACAAAGACCAGATCGCCGCTTTGGAACCATGCGACGGCGACACTGGCGAGCAGGCCGACCGTGGAGCCGACCATGGGGATGATGGAGAGCGCGCCGGAAAGCAGGCCGATCAGGAACCCGTATTTCAGCCCGGCAATTGTCAGGGCGATCGCGTAGGCAACGCCGAGGATGACGGCTACGCTGATTTGTCCGCGGACGAAGCCGGAAATTTTCCGGTCAATCTGCTTGAGCAAGTCCAGAATTGTGTTTTTGTTTTTTTGCGGCAAGAGGTCCTCCGCCCAGCTTGTGATACGGTCCCATTCCTTCATCATGAAATAAGTGACAATGGGCGTAAATGCAATAACCGACAAAGCGCCAAGCGCGGCCTGCCCCCCTGCCGCGAGGCTTTCGAGTATTTGCTTGCCGATGCCCGCGGCGGTGCCGACATGACTTCCAAGAACGGATTTGAGATCTGCGCCGTTTTCCTGCCCCAGCAGGGCGAGGGCCTGTTGTGAATAGGGTTCGATGAAGGTCATGAGAGCATCGAAATAGCCTGGAAGGTCTTCGGCCAGTTGAAGGGTTTGCTTGTAAATGAGTGGCGCGAGGACAGCCAGAAAAGCTGCGACGGCGGCGAAAAACAGGGCCGTTATAAGAATGGCGGCAGGGCCACGGGCGATTTTTATACGGCCCAGCGCGCCGACGAGCGGGTTGAGCAGATAGGCGATCGCGATGCCCAAAACAAACGGCAGGAGGACGGCTTTGAAAATATAGACAAAGACGAAGAAACCGGCGCAGGCAGCGGACCAAAACAGAGCGTGATTACGGGCGGTCATACGGGGCCTTCCCTTTCAGGGTTAAAATCGAGTTTGGTAGGATTCACCGGGCGGTGCAGCGGGCGGCCTATATCCGGGTCCGGAACGGGACGAAGACGGCGCGGCGGCAGACGTGCGGGTGAGATCGTATATTACGCTTTCGCCTTCATTCTTGCCATAGCGCTCAAGAAGGCCGCGCGAATAATCGGCGTTCAGGCCGTTTTCGCTTGCAGGTTGGAAACGCGGGGCGTTTAAAACCAAGCCGGATTGCGCGAGAGCGATTTTAAGGCGCTCCATATTACCGTCATAGGTCAGATCGAGATAAGCCTGCCTTGGCGAAAGCGCAGTGAGCGTTATATCCGATATGCCGGAAACGCGCGACAAGGCGCGCTCAAGGCCGGACCATTCCTGTAGCGAGGCGAACTGCGCGCGGACCCTGATCGTACCGTGAGCGCGGGAATCGACAATGGTTTTTTGTTTCCAGTCTTTACGCAGGGCGGCTTTGACGCTTTGCACCGCGCGGGTATAGATTTCACCGGAGGCCTGTCCGGGTAAAGCGCGTTCAAGGATCTGATGCACATATTCGGGGCGGGCACGGTCTGTGCGATAGAGCTGAATATTGAGCGCGGTGCCTTCGGGGCGGGCTATGGCGATGACGGCCTCGCTTGCGCCGTAGCGTTCCAGCATGGCGCTTAATCTTCGTTTGCTGTAGGTCAGAGCTTCATCGTCGCCGATATCAGAAACATCGCTTAAATCGCCCAGAGGGACCAGCATGGGCACAAGGCCGCCGGACAGGTTCGGCGCGGACGCCCATGCTTTCATCCATGCATTTTGATGCGACCATAAAAGCGTACCCTCGCCGGTATCGAGGAAGGGCAGGATAAGAAGCGGCTGGCTGGCCACATCGGTGTAGCTGGCGCCCTGCCCGGAAAAAAAGCGTTTTACGTCGCGATCTTTGAAGCGGAATTTATAGGTGCCGATATAGCGTTTTGAGGAGAGTTTTTCGTTGCTGACCTCATAGTCCTGAATCAATATGGAGATAGTTTCCGGCGCAGGAGGCCGGAAGGCCTGAAGCTGGCTTTCCGAAAGCATGCGGGTTGTGAGCTGTTCGAAGGCCTTGACTTGCGCCTGTTCAAACGCTTTTTCACGCGCCTTGAGAGCGTTTTCGGCGCTGACATCAACGGTGACGTTTTCAACCGTAAACAACGGGTTGGCCGCCCAAGCCTGCGGCAACGCAAAAAAACACAGTGTTATCAGCATAAGGGCTGTACGTAGCGGCTGAAAAATTTTATAGAAAGGAACCATAGGGGTTTTATAGCCGTGTTGGGCAGGTTTTGAAAGATAAAGATGATGAAAGATGTTTTAAAAAAAGGCGGGGCTTATAAGGAAGCCGGTGTTGATATCGAGGCAGCGGCGGCGCTGGTGGAAAACATCAAGCCGCATATTGAGAAAACGCGCCGCAGCGGGGTGATGAGCGGCATTGGCGGGTTTGGCGCCTTGTTCGACCTGAAAGAGACGGGATATAAGGACCCTGTACTGGTCTCGGGAACCGACGGGGTGGGAACCAAGATCAAGCTGGCGATTGATAACGGAATTCACGATACGATTGGAATCGACGCGGTGGCGATGTGCGTGAACGATATTGTGGTGCAAGGCGCGGAGCCTTTGTTTTTTCTCGATTATTTTGCGACCGGGCATTTGGATGTCAATGTGGCCGAGCAGGTGATTCAGGGCGTGGCGAAAGGCTGCGAGCTTTCAGGGTGTGCGCTGATCGGCGGGGAAACGGCGGAAATGCCGGGGCTGTACGCGGACGGGGATTACGATCTGGCGGGATTTAGTGTTGGCGCGGTGGAGCGCGCGGATATGATTACCGGCGAGCATATCGCCGAGGGTGACGTGATTTTGGGGCTGGCCGCATCGGGTCTGCATTCGAACGGATTTTCGCTGGTGCGGAAAATTGTCGGGCAAAGCCGCGGCTATGACGTACGTGAACTGCTGACTCCGACGCGGATCTATGTGAAATCTATTCTTGCGGCGTTGCAGATTAAAGACGGAGAACGGCCCGCGATTAAAGGGATGGCGCATATTACGGGCGGGGGATTCATCGAAAACATTCCGCGTGTTTTGCCCGAAGGGCTTTGCGCGGAAATTGATTGCGCGGCGTGGAACTTACCGGACGTGTTCAAATGGTTGATCCAGGCGGGGAATCTCAGCCCACAGGATATGGGAACGACGCTGAATGCGGGAATCGGCATGGCGGTGATTATTCCGGCGCGGTTCAGGGACGCGGTGCGTTACAGCTTTGAGGAAAACGGCGAGCGCGTCTACGAGATCGGTAAAATTACGGCAGGCATCGCGCCGATTACTTTGAAGAATGCGGAGCAGGCGTGGGGCTGACAGCATGCTGAATCTCGCAGTTCTCATTTCCGGCGGCGGTAGTAATTTACAGGCATTGATTGATGCGTGCGAGTCTGTGGATTATCCGGCGCGAATCCAGGTCGTGATTTCGAACCGGCCCGGCGCGTATGGGCTGGAGCGCGCAAAAAAAGCCGGAATTCCAACGTTTACTATCGACCACAAAAAATATACGAAACGTATCGAATTTGAAAACGCCCTTCAGGAAACACTGAGCGCATACCCGGTGGACCTGATTTGCCTAGCCGGGTTTATGCGCATTCTTACGGCGGATTTTATCGGGAAATGGCCGGGGCGGATTATCAACACGCATCCTGCCCTGTTGCCGGACTTTGGCGGAGAGGGCATGTATGGGGAGCATGTACACCGCGCGGTTCTGGAATCAGGCGTGGAGAAGAGCGGCGCGAGCATTCATTACGTCATCCCGGAGGTTGACCGGGGAGAGGTTATCGTACAAAAAGCTGTTCCGGTTTTGCCCGGTGACAGCATTGAAACGCTGGCGGCGCGGGTTCTGGAGCAGGAACATATTGCATATCCGGAAGCTGTGCGTATAATTGCGAAAGAACGCGCCTAAAACACATATGAGGATTACGATCATGGCCAGCCATACCCCTGCTGAAGACGACCCGAAACAGCTTGAAAACGCGCAGAAATTCTGGGGTTCGTTTGCGCGCGGCGCAAAATGGGGCGTTGTTGCTTCTGCCGCTGTTTTGATTGCGCTGCTGGCACTTTTCGTGCCGTTTGGCGCCTAAGACCAAAACCAACAATTTATTCCGTATTTAGAAAAGCTTAACCCTTTTTAGGGCAAAGTGATGTACACTATGGCTTAGGGGTTAATTTCGCCGGAATATTGATGCTTTTCTTATTTGCAAAGACCGCATGGTTGCCGCGCCTTACGCGCCTGTCCCGTTTTTTTGCGGGAGGGGCTTTGGCGGTGGCTTTGATTTTTGCTACGGCGGCGGGGAACGCAGCGGACAGCGAGGCGCAGGTTACGCTCTCGGCACATGCACCGCTTACGGATGCGGCAGAGCGGGTTTTTATCGGTCCGGAGATTTATGCGGGCGATGAGGAGAGCGCGGAGGACGAGGCCAAGCTCAGCGCGCAGGCGATTGCAAAGCGCCACCGCAGCAATCTGCGCGGAGAGCTTCACAATCGCAACATTCTTAATTTGAGCGCGGCGGGCGGGGCCGCATGGCTGTCTTTTTCGATTGCGAATAACGCCTCTACCGAGGATTGGGTTTTGCATTTTGGCGATGTTTTCGACGGGCGTTTCGGCGCGATTGAAGGGATACAGGTTTATGACGCGGGGGCGGACAAGGTTATTTTGCAATCTGCGCTCAATGGGCGCGAAGCGATCGGCTTTGGCGCGTTGCAGGGCGCGGGCATTCCTTTAAAAATTGCGCAAGGGGAACGGGCGCTTTTCGTTGTCCGTCTGCAAACGGCTTCAGGACCGGTGCATACATTTGTACCCTCTTTAATGACACAAAGAGCCTATCTGGCGTATTTATCGAGAGGCTCGGCTTTTGAGAGCCTGTTTTGGGTTCTTGTTTTAGGTGGCGGCGGATTTTTTCTGGCTTTCAGCGCCTTGCAAAAACAACCGGTGTTTTTGTTTTTCAGCGCGTATCTGTTTTCTTACGCGGCGCTTGTTTTTGAGCTTCAGCATATTTTCTTTATTGCCGATGGTTTAAACGCTGTGTTTTTAAGGGCTTTGTTTACTTTGCCAGTCTTCATTGCGATTTTTGCGACGCGGCGTTTTCTGGATTTACGGATCGGGCATGACGTTGCAAATATGGCGCTTTTTGCCAGCGCGGGGTTTGTCGCGGCGGGGTTTATCCTCTCGCCGTTTTTAAGCGATGCGGGGGGGCATTACGATACGTTTTTGTTTTTCTTGCCTTTGCTTGGAGTCAGTGTTTTTCTGTGCGCGCTGAGTTTTATGCAGGCGCGAGCGGGGCGTTACGGCGCGTTTTATATGGCCGGAGCGTGGTTGTGCAGCTTTGCCGGATTGCTGGCGCTGTTTATCACGGCGATGGGCGTCGGCGAGGCGGGAGGGCTGTTTGTTTCGTTTTACTGGGCGGGGCTCGCGCCGCAGACGGTTTTGCTCATCGTGGCGGCGCTGGAGAATATAAAGATGACGCAAAAAGAGGCACTTTCGTCTTTTGCGCGGGAAAACCGCGCGGCACAATCGCTGGCGCGGATCAAGCAGTCAAAGGAATCTGCGGATCAGGCACGGCTGCTTCGGGTGATTGAACGCGAGCGCGAGTTGATGGCAGAACTGCGTGAACGGGAGATGATGCGTACGCAGGAAATGCGCAAGGCAAAAGATGCGGCGGATCATGCAAACCGGGCGAAGTCGGCTTTTCTGGCCGTGGTGAGCCATGAAATCCGTACGCCGATGAACGGTATTTTGGGAATGCTGCGGCTTTTGACCAAGACGAAGATGACAAAAGATCAGATGGAGTATGTGCAGGCTATACAAAATTCCGGCGATACGATGATGGCGCTTTTGAACGATATTCTGGATTTTGAGAAAATCGAAAGCGGCAATATGACGCTTGAGGTTATTGACTTCGATATGGTCAGGCTTGTTGAAGGTGTTGTCACTCTGATGTCCGGGCATGCGGCGGAGAAGAATCTGACGCTGAAAGCCGATATACCGGCGGATTTTCCCGGCACGTTGCGGGGGGACCCGACGCGGCTGCGGCAGGTTTTGCTGAATCTGGTCAGCAATGCGGTGAAGTTTACGGCTGTTGGCGGCGTTACATTGAAGCTGGGGGCGGTAAAAGCCCGCCAGAGCGATGACGGAACGCCGGTTTATGCCGTGACCTGCGCGGTGAAAGATACGGGAATCGGTATCGCGGAAGAGGCGCAAAAAGACCTGTTCAACGCCTTTACACAGGCAGATACAAGCACGTCGCGCAAATATGGCGGTACGGGTTTGGGGCTGGCGATCTGCCAGCGACTTATCGAGGCCATGGGCGGGAAGATCGAGGTTGAAAGCCGGGAAGGTGACGGGAGCAGCTTTTTCTTCACGCTGGAGATGCAGCGCGGGCAGAAAGGCTTTAGCGAGAATGCGCAGGATATGACGCAGGACGAGCCGGTGCGGGCGCAGACACAGCCGATGAATATTCTTGTTATTGACGACAATGAAATGAACAGGCGCGTTATGGAGGGGCTGCTGGGGCAAGACAACCACCGGCTGGCGATGCTGGAGAGTGCGGAAGACGCTTTGGAGCTTTGCCGGAACAAATATTTTGACGTGATTATCACCGATATCCGCCTGGGGGGGATGGACGGCATGGAGTTCACCCGGCGTTTACGGGCATTTGAAGATCGGGATATTGCAGCGACGCCGGTGATCGCACTTTCAGGGAATGTGAGCGAGGAAGACCGCAAGCTGTGTGAAGAGGCGGGCATGAACGGTTTTTTAGCGAAACCCATAGATCCGCGGGTGCTTTTTGAGACGCTGCTGCGCCTTGAGCAAGGGGATGCGCCGAAGCTTCCCCCGAAAGGACAAGCAGAAGGACAGGAGACCCCGCCAGAAGAGGCGCGCCCGCAGGAGAAAACGCTGGAAAAGGCCGGGCTTTTCGAGCCGCAATATCTGGAAGGGCTGGCGCAAAGTCTGCCCGCCGCGCAGTTTGACGAGCTTGTGCAGAGTTTTCTCGCCAAGACGGACGAACTGGTTGAATCGCTTGAAAAAGCAAGAATTGCGCAAGCGGAGACGGCGGGCGTTTATGATCTGGCCCACGAACTTAAAGGGATGGCGGGGAATTTCGGGCTGGCCGGGGTGCGGCGGATGGCCGAAAAGATTGAAAAGGCGGCGAAAGAGGATCGCCGCGATGAGGCGTTTCAAATCATCAGCGAGATTGCAACCGTAAACGATGAAGCGCAGGGCGCGCTTCAACGCTGGGTCGCCGCGCAGCGCGGTACCTAACCGACGATTTCTTCGGGCTTAAAGAAATATTCGATTTCGATTTTGGCGTTTTCGGCGCTGTCGGAACCGTGAACGGAATTTTCTCCGATATTGAGCGCGTACTCTTTACGGATTGTGCCGGGGGCGGCATTTTCCGGGTTTGTTTCGCCCATGACTTCACGGTTTTTGGCGACGGCATCTTCACCTTCGAGGACCTGAACGACCACGGGGGCGGAGGACATGAACTCGGTCAGTTCGCCGAAAAACGGGCGCTCTTTATGCACAGCATAAAACCCTTCCGCTTGTTCTTTGCTCATATGGATGCGTTTTTGGGCAATGATGCGCAGGCCCGCCTCTTCCAGCTTGGCGTTGATGGCACCGGTAAGGTTGCGGCGCGTGGCGTCGGGCTTGATGATTGAAAATGTGCGCTGTGTGGGCATGGGTAAACGTCCTTTTAAATTCCAGATTAAATGTGGGTGCTTTATAACGGTGATGAGCGTGCGGGGCAAGGGGTGAATTTTTGTTGCAAATTGGGGGTAATGCATGTATAAATATGGAAAATTTGTGAGTGTTTAAATGCCCGATTTAAAAACAGAAAGAAAATTGACCGCCAAACAAAAAAGAGCGGCAATGGCCCAATCAACAGGGGAAGCCTTTGCTGCCGACCTCGCACAAGAGATGGGACTCTATCCGGAACTGGCTATTCAAAGAGGCCCTATAAAAGATATAGCTCGAATTTTTGAAAAGGCAGAAGGCCGCTGTAAAGGCCGGATTGAGGAGGTCAACGATGTCAGCCGATGCAAGTTAATCTTTAAAACACCATACGACTTTGTAAAAGCTCGTCAAATTTTATCGCAGTATGACAATACACCCGGCAAATTCGTGAAAAAGTGGAAAAATCACAATGTTAAAATTATTGAGTTTGAAGATAATTATGCGGAACCGAAACCTCACGGCTTTATCGGCGCAAATCTGGTTATTGAAATTGATCTTGGGAAAAACCGCAGCGAACGCTATGAAGTTCAATTCATGCATGAAAACATGCAGCTAACCGATCAAATCACACATAGGCTGTATGAGGAGATACGAACACTTCAAGAGGGCGCGGTTATCAGAGCCGTTCGCGCCGCCACTGAGCCTGTAGAAGTTCCCGATAGAAGAAAACAGAAAAAAGAGTATCAAGCTTTCTTACAAAAAGTCATGACGAATGAAGAAAAAGCAGCCGTAGCTGGCTACGAAAAAACAACCAAAAACCTTTATGAAGCAGACGCTTATAATTACGGATTGACACTTCTCCAAAAACAGCTACAGCCAGCTTCCAGCCATAACAAGAGAACAAAAGACCTCTCCTAACCCACCAACGCTTTTTCAATCGCGGTGAGGGTGTCGTTTGCAGCGCTTGCGTCCGGTCCGCCGGCCTGAGCCATGTCGGGGCGGCCACCGCCGCCTTTTCCGCCCAAAGCTTCGGCGCCGATTTTGACCAGATCCACAGCGTTGATTTCACCGGTCAGATCATCGGTGACGCCGACAACGATGGAGGCTTTGCCTTCGTTTGTCGCGACCAGCGCGATGACACCGGAACCGAGTTTTTTCTTGAGGTCATCGGCCATGGGTTTGAGGTCTTTTGGCGGGAAGCCGTCGAGAACTTTGCCAATGAATTTCATGCCGCCGAATTCCTTAATATCATCATCAGAAGAGGCTGCGCCTTGTGCCCGGCGGCGGTCTGAAATTAGTTTTTGCAGTTTTTTATTGTCTTCACGCAGGGCACCTTGATCCGCAGGCGGGACGGGCGAAGCTTCGCCGCCAAGGTTTTGCAGCTCTTCGCGCAGCTTTTGGTTTTCGGCAACGAGCCTGTCGGTTTCGGCTTTCTGCGCGGCCTGTTTATCTTTCTCATAGGCCTCAACGCGCGGGCCTGTGACGGCTTCTACGCGGCGAATACCGGCGGAAAGAGCGGATTCGGAGGTGATTTTAAACGCGCCGATCTTCCCGGTGTTTTGCACATGCGTGCCGCCGCACAACTCGACGGAGAATTGTTTATTTCCCTCTTGCGTTCCCATGCAAACCACGCGCACCTCATCGTCGTATTTTTCACCGAACAGCGCCATAGCGCCGGTTTCACGGGCTTCTTCAAGAGGCATAAGACGGGTCACGACATTGGTATCGGCCTTGATTTGCTCATTGACGAGGGCCTCGACTTTTTCAAGTTCTTGCGGCGTGATGCCCTTGGGGTGAGAGATGTCAAAGCGTGTGCGGTCCGCATCCTGCAAGCTTCCTTTTTGCGCGACATGATCGCCCAGCACCCGGCGCAGCGCTTCGTGCAGCAGGTGCGTGGCGGAGTGGTTGGCGCGGATGGCGGCGCGGCGCGTGTGATCGACCCTCATTTGCAGCCCTTGGGAAAGTTTTATTTCTCCTTCATTGCATTTTACATGATGCGCCCATAGAAGAGGGATGGGCTTTTGGGTGTTGGTGATTGTGAGGTTTGCGTGATCGGTCTGAGCCTCCCCGGTATCGCCGACCTGCCCGCCGGATTCGGCGTAGAACGGAGTCTGGTTGGTGATGATAACACCCTCTTCGCCTTCTTTGAGGCTTTCCACGCGCTTGCCGTCTTTGATAATGGCGAGGGTTTTTCCATCAGCCTGTTCAAGGTCATAGCCAAGGAATTCTGTAGGGCCGCATTCTTCGAGGATATCGAACCAGAGTTTATCGGTTCCGGCGTCGCCGGAGCCTGACCACGCGGCGCGGGCTTTGGCTTTTTGCTCTGCCATGCAGGTATCAAAGGCATCGGTATCAACCTCAATATTCCGGCTTTTAAGGGCGTCTTGAGTGAGGTCCAGCGGGAAGCCGAATGTGTCATAGAGCTTAAACGCAACATCACCGGGGAATTTGGAGCCGCCGGAAAGTTTTTCCGTTTCTTCGTCCAGCATTTTAAGGCCGCGTTCCAATGTTACCTTAAAACGCTCTTCCTCGGATTTGAGGATTTCGGTTGTCAGAGCCTCAGCGCGGATAAGCTCGGGATAGGCTTCGCCCATTGAGGCCTTCAGCGTAGGCAGGAGTTTATACATCAGCGGATCCTGGCTCCCTAGCAAGTGCGCATGGCGCATGCCCCGGCGCATAATGCGGCGCAGAACGTAGCCGCGCCCTTCATTGCTCGGCATTACGCCATCGGCCATGAGGAAAGCGGCACAGCGCAAATGGTCGGCGATGACGCGGTGGGAGGCGCTCATCTCGCCATCGGGGTCCACGCCGGTGAGGTCGGCGGTATGTTCGATCAGGCCGCGCATGATGTCGATTGAATAGTTATCGTGGCTGCCGCCGAGGGTGGCGGTTATGCGCTCCAGCCCCATGCCGGTATCGACGGATTGAGCGGGCAAATCGATGCGCGTATCGGTGTCGATTTGCTCATACTGCATGAAGACATTGTTCCAGATTTCGATGAAACGGTCGCCGTCTTCATCCGGGCTTCCCGGCGGGCCGCCGGGGATATGCTCGCCGTGGTCATAGAAAATCTCAGTGCAGGGGCCGCAAGGGCCGGTATCGCCCATGCGCCAGAAATTATCGTCTGTAGGGATGCGGATGATTTTATGGTCCGGAAAGCCGGTGACTTTTTTCCAGATCGCGGCTGCCTCCTCATCGGTAGAGTGGACCGTGACGCAGAGTTTTTCCGGCGGAAGGGTGAAGTTCTTGGTGCAAAGCTCCCACGCCATATCTATCGCATCTTCCTTGAAATAATCTCCGAAGGAAAAGTTTCCAAGCATTTCGAAGAATGTATGGTGGCGGGCGGTGTAGCCGACATTTTCGAGATCGTTATGCTTGCCCCCGGCGCGGACGCATTTTTGCGAGGTGGTGGCGCGGGTATAGGGACGTTTTTCTTTACCGGTAAAAACATCCTTGAACTGGTTCATCCCGGCGTTGGCAAACATCAGGGTCGGGTCGTTATCGGGCACCAGAGAGGAGGAGGCTACGCGCGTGTGGCCCTTACCTTCAAAGAAGCTTAAATATTCGTTTCGAATGTCGTTGACTGATTTCATCGTCTGCGCTCTATTTCATATTGAAAATTTAAGGAGTATTTATGCAGGAATTTGTAGCGCTTGCCAATAGGCTGGCTGATGCGGCGGGTGAAATTGTAAAGCAATATTACCGACAGCCCTTTGAGGTGGAAACAAAAGGCGATGACAGCCCCGTGACGATTGCGGATAGGGCCATTGAGCAGCGCATGCGCGAAATGATTGAAGCGGAGCGCCCGCAAGACGGGATTTTAGGTGAGGAATTCGGCGTTAAAGACGGCACAAACGGGCTGACATGGGTGCTGGACCCGATTGACGGAACGAAGAGTTTCGTGATTGGCCGCCCGACTTTCGGGACTTTGATCGCGTTGTGCGATGGCGGCTTGCCGAAGCTGGGCGTGATTGATCAGGCGATTTTGGGGGAGCGATGGGTTGGTGTTAACGGAGAACAAACTCTTTTTAACGGCAAGGCTGTAAAGTGCGCGCCCTGCCCTTCGCTTGAGGCGGCGCGGATCGGCAGCACGACCCCGGCGATGTTTGAGAAAGTTGGGCCGGTTTATCAAAAATTTAACGAGGGGCGGTTTTTCTGGGGCGGGGATTGTTATCAATACGGCCTGATGGCGTGCGGGTTTGTGGATGTTATTCTTGAAGCGGGATTAAGTCCGTATGATTATGCCGCGCTTGTCCCTGTGGTGCAAGGCGCGGGCGGGCATATGTCAGACTTTGCCGGGCGGGCGCTGACGCTGGAGAGCGATGGAACAGTCTTGGCGGTGGGTGATAAAGCGCTGGTGGATGAAGCACTTGAGGTTTTGGGGTAGCGAGATTTCGTCATTACCAGTAGCATAATTGGCGCGGCAGTTCTGTAATTTTTAACCACGAAGAACACGGAGATTCTTTATTCGCTTATGGCCTATAGCGCCTCTCCTCCACAAAAATATAATGACATAAGAATTTTCTTGCAGGCGCTGTAGCGTTATGTAATAGTCCGCCCACATAAATTAAGATACATACTCAAAAAGGAAAAGAAATATGGCTATATCCCAAATAGTGATTGCGCGTCATGGTCAGAGTATCTGGAATTTAGAAAATAAATTCACCGGATGGGAAGATGTCGGCCTAACCGATCAGGGCAAGCAGGAAGCGGAAGAGTTAGGGCAAGCCGTAGAGCAGATGCAAAGAGGGGGGGGCAGCCGATATTTAACCAGTGACCTCCTAAGAGCGCAAGATACGATCAAGATCGCAATGCGCACGATGGGCTACAGTGATGAGGCCATCAAAAGGTTACTGGAAATAGACGAGCGCATGAAGGAAAGGTCATATGCTGGCCTAACGGGGTTGAACAAGGCAGAGACAGTAGAAAAATTTGGTCAGGAGCAAGTTGACATCTGGCGGCGCGCCTATGATGCAGGTTTACCGGAGCATGAAACAGACCCAGAGAAATATCCAAACGAAACATTAAGAAGCCTCGTAGAAGGCCGCGTTGGCGAGTATTATAGGGAAGTTCTAAAACCAATGTTCGAGAAGGGAGAAAACGCCCTCGCATCGTGGCACGGCAATTCCATACGGGCACTGCTCATTAACCTGGACATCGCAACACCGGAAAACATTAACAATTTCGAAATTGCTAACGGTAAGCCATATTTCCTTAAGGTCGAAAATGGTGTGGTGAAAGAGCATAATTTTGAAGAAAAAGTTAAAGACCAACCGAAAGTTTCCACAGGCCAAGACCAAACACCTCATAGACCGATAAGAGGTAATAAGACACTGGAATACCCTGCCTTTGGTCTATAAAGTTGTGAACCTCCATGGCCTTGCGCCCGTGGCATCACCCTAGGTCAAGCTTCGCTTGTCCGTTATCTTCGATTCCTTGATGCTGAATATAACGCATCAATACATCCTGTTTAAGGCCAACTGTAGAGACAAAATAGCCATCCGGCCAAATACCATCCGCACCCCATTAAAACGCAAGCCGTTTTTCATCATGGAGCGGGCGGCTTTGCTCTGTGTTTATTTTCTCTTGCCGTGGTTTTTTCTATATGGTAACTATCCGTTTATCTCAATATTTTACAGAATTTTGCATGAGGTGGCTTTATGCTTTCACACGGTCAGGAAATCAAAAATACTGATGCGCTACTTAAAAGATTTTCCAACGTTTCTGCGGCGATTTTATGCGCTTTCCTTTACATAGACGGAACGCATCAGGGTGAATATTCCCGTGAGTGGAACAGATTGCAAGACAATGCGCAAAGCCTCTGCGCGGAAAACCAGCGGAAAATTACGAGCGGGGAAAAGGAGCCATCGGCGCTGGAGCGGCAATTTGTACAAGCCGGAACATTTCAAGAATCCTGCGTTCGCAGTATTCGTGAAGTACCCGAACGCACGCCTTTAGGCCCTCTTTACGATACGGGGATCGTGAGCAGCGGTGCCGCTACAGTTCTGGGCTTCGGGCTCTGGGCGGCGCACCGCAGGCGGTATCCGTGGCTGGGCAATGACAGCGGGCCGCAGAGCCGGTTGTAGGTATTCTGATATACTCTAAAGCTAAGGCTTAAAAGCTACCACCAATAGGGGCGGTATCCAGAATATCTCTCTTCTTCTTTTCTGGCCGCTTTTGCGCCTCTCAGCACCTGATCTTTATACGCATCTCCATTTTGCTTTTGGGCGTATTTACTACTCCCCCCCGGATTGTTCATTTGGGCTGCTTTAAGCTGCTCTTTTGCCAAAAAACCTTGACGTTTTTTTTGTTTTGCTCTTTCACGCGCTGCTTTACTCATCACTCTGTTCCTTTGTATCAATTTTTAGAATGTATAGCCAAGCTCATATAAATTGATTATATTGTAAGGATGACGTATTCATCCGATTTTCGCCGTAAAGTCTTATCTGTCCGCGAGAAGGAAGGCCTTACAATTGCGCAGGTAGCGACGCGTTTTTGTGTAGGAGTTGCCAGTGTAACACGCTGGATTAAAACACCAGATCCGAAGCTTACCCGTCACAAACCCGCCACAAAGATAGATATGGACGCTTTGGCGCATGACGTTTTGGATTACCCGGATGCCTATCAATACGAGCGGGCGCGCAGACTGGGGGTCAGCGAAAAAGGCATTGGACATGCTTTGCGACGCATGGGGGTTTCTTATAAAAAAAAGTCTGAAGCATCCGAAGGCAGACGACGGCGCACGGCGCTCCTTCCAGGCACTCATCGCGTTGTATAAACATCAGAATCGAACGCTCGTTTATATTGATGAAAGCGGGTTTGCCCACGACATGCCCCGCACACACGGCTATGCGCCGATTGGGCAGCGTTGCACCGGCACACAAGATTGGCATGCCAAAGGCCGGACAAATGCAATAGGGGCTCTGATTGGGAAAACCCTGCTGACAGTGGGGCTGTTTACCGCCAACATCACGGCAGACATCTTTACCGCATGGGTGAAGCAGGATTTATTATCCAAACTGCCGCCTAAAGCCGTGATCGTCATGGACAACGCCACCTTCCACAAACGGCAGGATACACAAGACCTTATTCAAAATGCGGGCCATAGCTTGCTTTTCCTGCCCCCTTACAGCCCCGATCTTAATCCCATTGAACAAAAATGGGCCCATACTAAAGCCGTAAGAAAACAGCTTATGTGCTCCATACACGACCTCTTCAAAATTGAATCATTTTATGTGACGTAGGCTATAACTCTTTAAACCCAAAACTTTACGTAAGTCAATGCCCGTTATCTAAAAAATAAATAGCTTTCTCTTATCGCTCTGCTCTACAACGCTTCCGACTTCGTATAAAGCGCCGGGCGGCCTTCGGCCAGAGCGTCGAGGGTGGGGGTGTTTTGGCCTTCTCTTAAACGGTATATCCAGTAATTTGAGAGGACGCGCTCGACATAGGCGCGGGTTTCGGATGAGGGGATAAGCTCGATAAAAAGCAGCGGGTCTTTGACATCGGCCCAACGCCGCTTCCATTTGGCGAGATTGCCCGGCCCGGCGTTATAGGCGATGAGCAGCAGGAGCAAATCGTCATTCACCACGGAGGATTCCAGCAAGGTTTCGAGATAGCGCTGGCCGAGCTCGAGGTTGGTTTCGGGGTGGTCGAGGGACGCGTCATTTTTCCCGGCGACAGATTTGGCCGTAGCAGGCATGAGCTGCATCAGTCCTCTGGCCCCGCTCGGACTTTCGGCGGTTATATCAAAGCGCGATTCCTGACGCATGATCGCATGGACCAGCGCGGGGTCGATTTTATAGCCCTCTGTCGGTTGCCATGGCCCCATGGGGTATAAAGCGGCGTCATAAAAACCGTCCTGACGTATTGAAGAGGCCGAGCTGGCCACGCGCAGGGCGAGGCCGGGCAGATTTGCGTAACCCGCGTAGGACAGGAGAGCCTTGCGTTGCCGGTCGTTTTCCGGGCGGATGCGGATGAGTTCGGCCTCAGCCAGATCAAGCCGTTCGGCAGCTACGAGCGCCATGGCGCGGTTGGCGGCGGGGATGCGGCTTAGCTCGTCGAGATAGTCTTTTGTGAAAGCGGGTGTTTTCCAGTTAAAATCAAAATCGCGGCCCAAAGCGCGGGTTGAAAGCAGGCCGTAGAACGTGCGGGGCTGGCTCATGGCGCGCTTCAGCCAGACGCTGACGGCCTTTACATTGCCGGTGCGCATATGGGAACGCGCCGCCCAATAGGCCCCGGAGGCGGCGGTCCAGCTTGAAGCGTAAGGGGAGCGGCCAACAAGTTCAAAATAACGCGCCGCATCGGCATATTTTTGATTGCGCCATGCGACAAGCCCGGCAACCCATCCGGCTTTGGGGACATGCAGGCCGGAACGCGCAGCGCTTTGCCCGGCGAGATTCCCGGCTTGATCGGCGTGGCCCTGATACAAATACCCGGCGGCGATTTCGGCGCGTAAAAGGTCATATTCCACAATATCGAGAAGGCCGCCTTCATCTTTTAACTTTTGCAGGGCCTCGGCGTTTTTTCCTGCGCGTACCAACGTATAGACAGCGCGGTTAAGGGTGTTGAGGTCCCGAACATCTTCGACCGAACGGGTGCGCGAGGACACGTAGCGCCTGCCCGGACGCATTGTGGGTTCACCGGTGCGGACAATTCCGCGGGCCTGACGCGGGGGTGTCAGATTTCCGGAAAATTCAGACGAGCGACGCGATTCAGCCAGCTTATAGATACGGTCTGCGCCGGGGTGGTCGTTGAAGAGTTCAAGCCAGCGGCGCAGTTCGGGAAAGGTTGAGCTATAGGCGCGCGGATGCATATAACGCTGGAACAGCACATGGCCGAGCAGGCGCGGGTCTTCGATCTTTGCGAGGATTTCATCGGCCTCTTTTATATTCCCTTTTGCCTGCGCCTCAAAAACGGTTTTATACAGCGCCGCTTCTTTTCGCGAGAGCGGGTCTTCGGGCGGCGTTTTACCGGTCTTGCTCAAAAGCTTTTCTATGGCTGTGGTTTTTTTTAAAATAATTTCCGGTTTTCTCGGGGGGAGCGGGGGCGCGGAAAAGTCGAGCAGAGACGCCGTGAAGTCCAGAACGCTAAACCCGAGGCCAGTGTTTTCGGCTTTTTCCGCGCTTTCGAGTTGAGGCTTTTTTTCGGGGAGCGGAATTTCATCAGCATACCCAACGGCGCTGAACAGAATAATGCTCAAAACCGCGCATAACCCGCGCCCGTATTTTGAATTCAGTGGCATGATTTAAGTCAATACCATGAATGGTTTTAGAGTGTCTATATGAGAAAGTTACAGAAGGCCCAGTTCGCGGCGGCGGGCCTGCACAGCCAGCATATCGGTCCATACGGCTTTTTTTTGCGCCGGTGTGCGCAGGAGATACGCCGGATGATAGGTGGCAATGGCGGGAATCGGTTTTGCGTTTTCGCGATATTCCGGGGTTTGGGGAAGATAATCGTGCCATTTATTGCGCAGACGCGAGACGCTTTCGTCGCTGCCGAGGAGAGCTTTTGCCGATACGCCGCCGCAGAAAATGAGAAGCTTGGGCCGGATGATCTGGATATGGCGCTCGATGAAAGGCAGGGAAACCTCGACTTCCGCAGGGGCCGGAGTTCGGTTGCCCGGCGGACGCCAGTTGAGGATGTTTGAGATATAGATTGATTGTGCGGGATTTTCTTCCGTACGCTCCAGATCAATGCATTTGAGGATACGATCGAGAAGCTGGCCGCTGACGCCAACGAAGGGTTTGCCCTGGCGATCCTCATCCGCGCCGGGGGCCTCGCCAACCAGCATGACAGGCGCTTTGGGGTTTCCATCGCAAAACACAAGATTGGTCGCAGTTTTTTTTATGGCGATGCCGCCGAAACCGGCGATGGCGGCGCGGAGGTCTTCGGGCGTTTGCGCGGCGCTTGCCAGCTTCACAGCCTCAATCCGCGCATCGGATTTACCCAGAAGCGGGTTATGGGCGCCGGGTGTGGGTGTAGGGGCGGGGTGTTTTTTTTCGCCGAGAAGCACATTCCCGTCGCGTGACACCTTGTTTAGCGGCTCCGCAGACAAGGCCTCATCTACCCCGCTATCGAGATAGAATTGCAGGGCGGCTTTGGCAGCGCTCGTATGCATTGCGGTGTTCATTGGTCTTTTGCCTCGAAAAAGCTATGTTTATGCTTAGGCTTTTAGGTTAAAATATAAGATGGACAGATAAAAGAGGTTCTTTACGCTTATGCCCGATTCAATACGGCCCGACCGCGAAAACATGGAATATGATGTTGTGATTGTCGGCGGCGGTCCGGCGGGGCTGGCCTGCGCGATCCGTTTGAAGCAGCTAGACAGCGATATCAATGTGTGTGTTTTGGAAAAAGGGTCGGAGATCGGGGCGCATTTGCTTTCGGGCGCGGTGTTTGAAACGCGGGCTTTGGATGAGTTGATCCCGGATTGGAAAGCGCGGAATGCGCCGCTGAAAACCCCCGCGACAAAAGACAAATTTTTATTCCTGACCAAAGATAAAGCCTTTCCGTTTCCAACCCCGCCGCAGATGCATAATAAGGGAAATTATATTATTTCGCTGGGGAATCTGGCACGCTGGCTGGCGCAGCAGGCCGAAGCGCTGGGCGTTGAGATTTTTCCCGGATTTGCCGCCGCCGAAGTGCTTTATAATGACGCGGGCGCTGTTATCGGCGTGGCGACGGGCGATATGGGTGTTAATGCGGCAGGGGAGAAGACGGAGGCTTTTGAGCCGGGGATGGAACTGCATGCACGCCAGACGGTGTTTGCGGAAGGGTGCCATGGATCGCTCACCAAAAGATTAATTGAGAAATATGATTTACGTGCCGACAGCGATCCGCAAACCTACGGTTTGGGAATTAAAGAGCTGTGGGAGGTCGATCCGGCCAAGCATGAAGCGGGGAGAACGCTGCACACGATCGGCTGGCCGATGGACCGGAAGACCTATGGCGGGTCGTGGATTTACCATCTGGAGGATAATCTGGTTTCAGTGGGCTATGTCGTGGGGCTGGATTACGAGAATCCTTACCTGTCGCCCTATGAAGAGATGCAGCGGTTTAAAACGCACCCGGCTGTGCGCGGGTTGTTTGAAGGCGGGCGGCGCGTTGCATATGGTGCGCGGGCTCTGGTTGAAGGCGGATTTCAGTCGATCCCGAAGCTCTCTTTTCCCGGCGGGGTTTTAATCGGTGATACCGCCGGTTTTCTTAATGTGCCGAAGATTAAGGGCAACCACACGGCGATGAAATCGGGCATGGTCGCGGCGGAAAGCCTTATTGAACATTTGAAATCCTCCGAAGGATTTGGCGCAGAGTGCGAAGCCTATCCCGAAGCCTTGAAAAAATCGTGGGTCTGGAGCGAGCTTAAAAAGGTGCGCAATATACGGCCCGGATTTCACAGGGGGTTGTGGTTCGGCTTGCTGAACGCGATTTATGAAACACTCACCATGGGACTTTCGCCGTGGACGCTGAAAAACCATGCCGACCATACGCAGATGAAAAAAGCGGCGGACAGCGTAAAAATAGACTACCCTAAGCCGGATGGGGTTTTGACCTTTGACCGGCTGACATCTGTTTCGTTTTCCAACACCAACCACGCAGAAAACCAGCCGGTGCATTTGCAATTAAAAGACCCCGCTGTTCCAGTTGATATTAATTACGCCGAATATGCCGGACCGTCGCAGCGCTATTGTCCGGCGGGGGTTTATGAATTTGTGGATGGTACGGACGGACAGCCGAAATTCCAGATTAATTCGCAAAACTGCGTCCATTGTAAAACATGTGATATAAAAGACCCGTCGCAAAATATAAACTGGGTTTGCCCGCAGGGCGGCGACGGACCGAATTACCCAAATATGTAGGCTTCATCAGGATTGGAATCGCTTTGAAAAACTTAAAAACCATTTTAACGATATGTGTATTTGGCGCGGCAGCGGCGGCTTACGGTCTTTATGATAATGTGATTACGATTGCGGAAAAAAGCGCGCCGGAAGTTATCCGCCCGCAAGCCGGGATGGAGGCCGATATGGCGGAGATGGAGGAAGCGGCCATGCGGGCGCGGATACCGTCTTATGCCGGATCGAGCGCGGCGGGGAGTTATCTTTCCGGGCGCTTCGCACAGCGCCATCATGACTGGAAAACCGCAGGGCGGTATATCGACTATGTCTTGCAAAAACATGCGGAAAACCCGGCGCTGCTCAAGCGGGCGATGGTACTGGCCATGGGGGCGGGGGATTACACCCGCGCTTTTGACATGGCCCGCGTTATTACCGATAAATACGAAAACGATAATGCGCTTTCACACATGTTTCTGAGCGCCGAAGGGTTCAAGCAGAAGAATTACGAGGCCGCGGCAGATCATATTCAGGCGATGCCCGAGGGCGGGCTTTCCGTCTTTATCATGCCTTTGCTTTACGGCTGGTCTAGCGCGGCGCTCGGGCAGTATGACGTAACGGATTTGTCATCGAACAGCATTCACCTTTATCATGCAATTTTGATTGCAGAGTTTATGGGTGAGAAAGATGCGATCAAGGATATGCTCAAACAGGCGCTGGGCACAGGGGATCTGGGCGCGGAGGACGTCGAGCGAATTGCCGATATTTATGCACATATCGGGGAGAATGACAGCGCGGTGACGCTGTTTGAACAGGCGTTGCTTTCCGATCCGGAAAACACGGCATTGCACAACAAGCTGGAGATGGCGAAAAAGGGCGAGCCATCGGATCTTTTTATCCGTGTTAAAACACCCGACCAAGGGGCGGCGGAAGCGTTTTACGACATGGCGCGGTTGCTGACGCGCGAATATAGCGATGAGAGCGCGCGGGTGTTTGGGCGGCTGGCGCTCTACTTAAATCCGGAACATACACAGGCGCGGCTTTTACTGGCAGAGATTGCGGCGCGCAATGAGCGCTATGACGAAGCGATTGCGCTGTATAAAGGGGTAAGTAAAGATGAGGGGTATTTCCTGAATGCACGCAGACGCGCGGCAGATATTTTATATGAGCAGGAGCGGAGCGATGAAGCCGTTGCCGAACTGGAGATGCTTGTGCGCGATTATGACGACCTTGACGCGCTGATACAAATCGGGACGATTTACCGGTTGGATGAAAACTTTAAAGCTGCGATCAAAGCTTATAACAAGGCGGAGAAGAAAATCGGCACGATTGGCAAGGATTACTGGCACCTTTATTACATGCGCGGCATGTCTTATGAGCAGGACAAGCAATGGAAGAAGGCGGAGGCCGATTTGCAGGCGGCGCTGGCGTTTCAGCCCGATCATCCTTATGTGCTGAACTATCTGGGTTATGCATGGGCGGATCAGGGAACGCATTTGCAAGAGGCGCTGGAGATGATTGAAAAGGCCGTGGAACTACGCCCCGGCGACGGGTATATCACCGATTCTCTGGGCTGGGTTTATTACCGGATGGGGCGTTATAAGGATGCGGTGCCGTATCTGGAGCAGGCGGTGGAATTGATGCCTTACGACCCAACGATCAACGACCATCTGGGCGATGCGTACTGGAAGGTCGGCAGGCGGCTTGAGGCCGAGTTCCAATGGCGGCGGGCGAAAAACCATGCGGAAGATGAGACGCTTATTCTGGCTATTGAGCAGAAGCTTTCTGACGGGCTGGAGGATGAGAATGTGAAGCATGCCGGGGCGCAGGCGAATGAAACGCCCGAAGCCGGGCAGGCTCTTCATGAAGAGGCGCAGGCTACAGACATACAATGAGCATGCAAAGGGTTTTCGCGCCGGCCAAGATCAATCTTTATCTTCATGTTACCGGCAAGCGCGCGGATGGTTATCATGAACTGGATTCTCTGATCGGATTTGTCGATATCGGCGATGAGGTCCGTATCACCGGGGCCGATGATTTTGATTTCGAGATTGCCGGGCCGTTTGCCAGCGCCTTGCAAGGACGCGATATTGATGCCGGCCCGGAATCGCGCAATCTTGTGGTTCGCGCAGTCTGGGGGCTTTCGCGGCTGGCGGGAAAAGCGCCGCGCTTTAAAGTCACGCTTGAGAAGAACCTGCCTTTGGGGGCGGGGATCGGCGGAGGGTCGGCGGATGGCGCGGCGGTTTTGTGGGGGCTGCTGGAGCGCTGGAGCTTACCGGCCACGCTGGAGGGGCTGGATGAGCTTATGCTTTCGCTGGGGGCGGATGTGCCGGTTTGTTTTGCATGTGAAACGATGCGGGTCACGGGCATTGGTGAGCGGCTGGAGCGCATTCCGGCCCTGCCGGAAATGCCGCTTGTCCTGGTTTACCCGGGCAAGCCCTGTAACACCAAAGCGGTTTTTGGACGGTTTCAGGGCGCGTTTAAAGGCGATGGCGCACCACTGCCCGCCTCTTTTGATTCTCCCGCGCAGCTTATTGATTTTCTGGAAGGCTCTGAAAATATGCTGATGCCGGCGGCGCTGGGAATTGTTCCAGAGATTGAAAACGCACTGCGCGCTTTGCGCGGGCAAAAGGGTTGCTTGCTTTCGCGGATGAGCGGTTCGGGGGCGACGTGTTTCGGGTTGTTTGACAATATGGAACAGGCGCAGGCGGCAGGACACGATCTGGCGGCGGAAAACCCGGACTGGTGGGTGCAAAGCGGCTGGCTGGGGCGCACTGCCCGGTATTAGGGTCAGGTATTAGGACACGGTTTTACTGTGCGCGGGAGCCTTGATCGAGAGCCATCCGGTTCTCAGAATCAATGGCATTGGCGAGCATGTGGCTGAGCAAGTCCTGACTGGTGTTTCCATCGGCTTTTAAATTGTGGAGGCGCTGGTAAGAACGCACCGCATCTTGCGTCAGCGGGCCGGTAATGCCGTCAGCGGGGCCGGGATACAGGCCCACACGCATGAGATATTCCTGCACCTGCGCGGTTATAACCTGCTGCGCGGGCGCGGCGGAAGGCGGAGTTCCGGCTTCGGATTTTTTCAAAGTCTTCATGCTTTCGGCCAGGCCGTTTACCTTATCGAGGCTTACGCCCAGCGATTCGGCGAGCTGTTTGAGAGCCTGCGCGGCTTCGGGACTTCCCTGATCGGCGGCGGTTTTATACCAAAGCAGCGCCTTATCGGGCTGCGCATCACCCAGAAGGCCATTTTCATAGATAAGACCGAGATTATAGGCCGCCTCCATGATGTTGCTTTCGGCGGCGCGGGTGAAATACCCGGCGGCTTTTTCCGCATCATAGGGCACGCCGATTCCTTCGATGTAGGCGATGCCGAGGTTATATTGCGCTTCGGGGTGGCCGAGGGCGGCGGCGCGCTTATACCATGTAATCGCTTTCTCCAGATCGGCGGAAGTGCCCAGGCCCTGATGATTGAGGACGCCGAGATTATAGGCGGCGTTGGCGACACCGCGAGCGGCGGCCTGTTCAAACCAGAACGCGGCGCGTTTGTAATCCTGCTTCACGCCGCCGTGACCGGCAGTATATATGGCGGCCAGATCGTGCTGGGCTTCGGCAACGCCTTCGAAAGCCTCAGCTTCTATATTTTTTACGGCATCGGGGAGCGCAGGATCAGGCTTTGCGGCTTTGGCCGGATCTTGCGGCGTTAATGCCGGAAGCGGCGGCTCGGGCGCAGCGGGCGCGGATTCAACGGCGGCGGCGGTTTTTTCACTGCGCGGCGCTTCGGCTTGCCGCGCGGGGGCATCCTCAGGAGGGGGCGAGGACGCACCAGCGGGAGGAATGATCTCTTCGGGCAGGGCTTCGGGCGGCTCTATTTTATTGAGCGTGGCGGCGACGGCGTCGGGGTTTTTACTGAGCAACGCTTCGACCTGCGCCTGATCGTTGAGATTGAGCGTGCCTATATCGTCGCCTTCAACCTGAATCTGCGGAGCAGTAAAGCCGGTGGCGGTGTTTTCGTTTTTTCCATTAAAAGCCGATGTCTCGGTTTCTATACTCCAGTTCATCGCCGTCATATCTGCGGAAGGCGGGGCTTGACGGTCTTCCGGGCGCAGCGGCGCGGCAAACCCGGCTGTGGGCCGGACATCTTCCTGCGGTGCGGATGAAAGCACGGTGGCGGATTGCTGCTTGTAAGCGTTGAAAAGCCAAAGGCCGAGCAGCGCAGCGGTGATAAACAAAGCCACGCCGAGGACCTGCAAAGCCTTTTCGGAGCGCCCCCGGGCGGCAGCCTTTTGCGCGGCATAGGGGTCGGCCTGAAACTGGCCGGGCGCGTAGCCCTGACGGGCGGCGGCGGCTTCATCAAGATCGGCGTGCGCGGCCACGCCCTGATCGGTAAGCAGGACCATGGCCTTGGCATTGAGAGAATCACGGGTCTGGAGAACCGCTTCTTCGATGCGTTCAAGCTTACGGGTGAAGCGGGCGCGCTCTTCAATGGCTTTGTCGATTTTGCGGGCAAGGCGGGCTTGCTGGCCCAACGCGTCATCAACGCGCGCGCCGATTTGTTCCTGACGCTGTTCGCTGTCTTTGAGCCGTTTTGTAAGAGCGGCGGCGTGATTGACGCTGACGGAGATTTTTTCGGCCTGCTCGTCCTGCATTTTTTTGAGAACGCTCACGCCTTTATCGGCGCGGTTGGCCTTTGTTTCCAGATCGTGCAGAAGCTTGCGGGTTTCTTCCAGTTCTTCAAGAGCATCGCGGGCCAGACTTTCGGCATGCCCTCCTGTTCCGCCGGTTTTGGTAATTTTTTGGCTAAGCTCGTTGTAGGCTTTTTCGCTGGCTTCCGATTTTTTTTGCAGCGTTTCAATCATGCCCCGATAAGTTTCCAGCTCTTTAGCCATTTTGTTGCGCTCGGCCTGCGTGAGCTTGAGGCGCTCATTGAGGGTTTTGAGCAGCGTGACGATTTGCATCTGCGTGTGCGGGGCGTTATCGCTTGCGGGCGTTAATCTCTGCGGGGGGGAATCAGGCGCTTTTTGCGTGAGATTGATAGGCTTGTCAAAGCCGTTTTCGTTTTGATTACGGTTTTGATTACGGTTTTGATTTCCGGGTGTTTTTTCCGGGCCGTCTTCGGGCGCCTGAAAGAAAATACGGCCTTCGGATGTTCTTTTGAACCCCATAGCGGATAACTCCATTTACTCAATTTTTATGCGTGGAATCGCATTATAGCGAATTTTGGAAAATCAGGGCAAAAAAATTCGAACCGTTTTTACAGACAGTCCACAGATCAGGCATATTTCAGGCGGTTTTGCGGAACCGCGGCTATATCATAATGGAGGAATGAGAGAAGGAATTGCACGCCTATAATAACGGGAAGCGCGCTGAGCATAACTGTTCCGGCGCTGGCGGGGACGCCCAGAGCCGTGGAATGGGACCATTCCAATGCGCCAAAGATCAGGCCGAAGGGCAACAAGACGAGGCCGAGCAGCAGTTCGACGGAGGCAATGGAAAAGTCGCGCAGGAAGTAATTGTAGAAAATGCGCTTTGTGAAATTGCGCATATGTCCGGCGAAGAACGGCAGGAGGATACGGCTGATTTTCAGGTTGCTTTCTTCTTCGGCATATATGGCGCGCATGGGCACATCCCGGACAACGGCGCGCAGGACGTTGAGGCGAAAGAGGATGTCGCTTTCGAAGAAGTAGCGCTTATCGAGTTTTTCGAGCGGCAGGACTTTGAGGACATCGGCGCGGATGGCGGTGTAGCCGTTTGTCGGATCAAAAACGTTCCAGTAGCCGCTGGAGAGTTTTGTCATGAAGCTGAGCGCGGCATTTCCAGCCAAGCGCAGGGGCGGCATGGTTTTGACATCTTCGACGTTATAGAAGCGGTTGCCTTTGGTGTAATCGCATGCGCCTTCAATGACGGGGGCCGTGAAAGCGTCGATAAGGGCGGGGTCCATCTGGCCGTCACCGTCGATTTTGACGACGATATCTGCGCCGTCTTCCAATGCTTGCTTATAGCCTGTAATGACCGCACCGCCCACGCCCTGATTAGTTTCGTGGAAGAGGGTTTTGACGCGGGTATCTTTGCTTTCAGCCTGAATGAGTTTGCCGCTTCCATCCGGGCAAGCATCGTCAACACAGTAGATGCGCCAGACATTTTCGGGCATGGCGGAAAGAACATTAAGAACCTGATCCTTCACACGGTAACAAGGAACGACGACGGCGATTTTCGGGATTTCGTTCATTTCGATGCCAATGTCATGATGACGCCAAGGCCGCTGATAATCAGCACGACGCCGAGGGCGTAGAAGAGGTTCAGCGGTTCCTTGAACAGGAAATAAGAAGCAGCGGGAACGAGGACGAAGCCGAGCGCGGCGAAGGGGTATGCCGAGGACAAGGGGACTTGCTGCAAGATCAAAATCCAGAGCAGCGTGGCGGTTCCGTAAAGCACCATGGCGGCCCAGAACCAGAGATTGGCCGCCAACGCCATAAGGCCGTTTACGGAGGCCAGCGGCGGCAGGGTTGAGGCGGAGAGCTTAAACAGAATTTGGCCGCAGGCCAGAAGCACGGCGAAACTGCAAAGCTGGAGAATTTGGGTTAAAGACAGGCTCATGCGGTTATTCTATAAAAGATATTCCTGCGCAGAACAAGACTATGCTATAAGGCGGGCTGCTTTAACTAAGGAAACATTTATGCCGCCGCCGTTATTACTCTCTGTCAAAGACGCGCTGATCCGCTATAGCGAAGAGCCGGTGTTTGAAAATCTGGCCTTCAACATTCATGCAGGCAGCCGGATTGCGCTGGTGGGGAAAAACGGCGCAGGGAAATCGACGCTGATGAATGTGATTACCGGCGCGCAAGAGCTTGATGATGGCGAGCGCTGGGAGGAAACCGGGGTAAGCATCGGGTATTTGCGCCAGGATATTGTGCCGCAGGAGGGGCAAAGCGTTTTTGAATATATCTTTGAGGAAATTAAGGATGAAGAGCGGGAACTGCATGCTTATAAGGTCGACATTGTCGCCGAAGCCCTGCATCTGGATGTTAATGCGCAGATGACGCGGCTGTCCGGCGGGCAGGTGCGCCGGGCCGGGTTGGCGCGGGCGTTGGTAGAAGAGCCGGATATTTTGCTTTTGGATGAGCCGACGAACCATCTGGATCTGGAAGCGATTGAATGGCTGGAGGATTATCTGAACAGCTATCGTGGAACTTTGCTGTGTGTCTCACACGACCGGACGTTTTTGGCCAATATTACCAATCAGGTTTTCTGGCTGGACCGGGGGGCGCTTAAGGTTTCCCCGCGCGGGTTTAAGTATTTTGACGAATGGTCTACCGCGTTGCTGGAGCAGGAAGAGCGGGAGTTGAAAAATCGCAAACAATCTGTGGGGCTGGAGGTGGCGTGGGCGAGCCGCGGGGTAAAGGCGCGAGTGAAGCGCAATGTCCGCAGGCTTGAGCAGGTAAAGGAGATGCGCGAGAAGCTCAAGGCCGATGAAGCGGCCTACCGGAAGGCGACACAGAAAATAGAGCTGAAACCCTTGGCCAATATCGAAACGACATCAAAGGTTGTGGCGGAGTTTTACAACGTGTGCAAGGCGTTTGAAGATGAGGGCAAGACCATCACGATTCTCGATAAGTTTTCGATGCGCATACAGCGCGGGGAGCGGATCGGAATTTTGGGAAAGAACGGATCGGGGAAGACAACGTTTTTGAAGCTGCTGCTCAAAGAGCTGGAGCCGGATATGGGGCGGGTGAAGGTGCGCAAGGAGTTGGAGTTTTCTTATTTCGACCAAAAACGCAGCGATCTTGACCCGACAGATTCCTTGAAGAAAACGCTTTGTCCGGGCGGAGGCGATTATATCGACGTGATGGGCAAACAGCGCCATGTTTGCGGATATCTGAAAGACTTTATGTTCGACCCGGCGCGGGCGCAGGACAAGGTTTCGCAGCTTTCGGGCGGGCAGAAAAACCGGCTGATGCTGGCGAAAATTCTGGCCAATCCGAAAACGTGTTTGATTCTGGACGAGCCGACGAATGATCTGGATATGGATACGCTGGATATGCTGGAGGAAATTCTTTCACAATATACCGGCACGCTGATTGTGGTTTCGCACGACCGGGATTTTCTGGACCAGACGGTGACACGCATTCTGGCGTTTGAAGGGGACGGGAAAGTTGAGACCTGTGTTGGGGGCTATAGCGACTATCTGGAGATGAAGGGGCATATGGGTGCGGCCCCTGAAAAGGAAAACCTTAAACAAGGCAGGCAAAAGACTCCCGCTTGCGCCGAAAAAACAGAGGTTGAAGCCGTTTCAGAAAAGCCAAAAGCGCCACGCCAACGTTTAACCTATAAACTTGAGCGGGAGCTTAAACAATTGCCGGGAAAGATTGAAAAAGCCGAGGAGCAGGTTGCAGCGTTATCTGAAGCGCTGGCGGATGGAGATTTTTATCGGCGTGATCCCGACGGATTTCATGACACGACCAAAGAGCTGGCCGAAACACAGGCAAAACTGGAGCGTTATGAAACGCGATGGCTGGAGCTGGAGGAGATGAAGACAGGGTCTTAAAGCGGTGGCTTGAGCGCTGCAAAAAGGTTAGGTTTGAAGCATGTCCTACAAAGAAGAAAACGCAGATATAGATCCGTATGACCGGCAAAAATACGCTTTGCGGGCGATGCGCGGATCGCTGGCCGTTGTCTTTTTGCTTTTATCCGCCAAGCTGTGGGTTGCGGTTACCAGCGGGTCGGCGGCCATGCTGGGGTCGATGATTGATACGCTGGGCGATGGGGTTCTTTCCCTTGTCGGGTATATCAGCCTGCGGATTTCGATGATGCCCGCCGATGAAGAGCATCGTCACGGACACGGGAAAGCCGAAGGGTTTTCGGCCTTTTTGCAAGCGTCCTTCCTTTGCGGCTCGGCGGTGTTTTTGGCGTTTGAATCCGTTTCGCGCTTTTTCAGCCCTCAGGAGATTGTGCAGCATTATTCGATTATCGGTGTGTCGTGTTTTGCGCTTTTCGTTACGGTTATACTGGTTTTGTATCAGCGTTACGCGCTGCGCAAAGCGCCTTCTTTGATCGTCGAAGCCGACCAGCGGCACTATGTCGGCGATATCGGTTTAAACGCCGGGGTTATTGCGGCGGCGGTTTTAAGCCTTTATGCGCAAAACCCGGCCTATGACAGCGCAATCGGCCTGTTGATTGCGGTTTATATCGGCTATAGCGGGTTTGACATCGGCAAAAAAGCGACAGACATGCTGATGGACCGGGAAATCGGGGCCGACGAGCGCGAGAAAATCGCGGACATTATTCGCACCCATGACGGGGTTTTGGGCTGGCATGACCTGCGCACGCGGCGCTCGGGCATGACGTTGCATATCAGCATGGATCTTGAACTGGACGGAGGACAGAGCTTGCGCAAAGCACATGAGGTTACGCGCGCTGTGGAGTTTTCTTTGCTTAAAGAATTTCGGCATGCCGAGATTATTATTCACATGGACCCGCATGGCGATACTTACGATACGCGGCACAAGGTGCATGGCATTCACCGTTAAGGCGGGCAGGCGTGATTTGACCTCTGCCCGCCTTCGTTCGTTTATCCGGCTTTATTATTAGTGACCTTCTTCATGCGGCTGGTTTTCCGACGGGCCGGAGCTGCCTGTGCCTGTACCTGTGTCGGTTCCTGCACTTTGAGGGCATTGTATAACTTTGATTTCCCGGCGGTTGGCCATGGGCTGAAAGTCAATTTCCTCGATTTCCGGGCCTTCCTCGCTGATTAAATCGCCGTATTCCCATTCATCGGCGTTCAGCCGTACAATGGCCGATCCACCGACCGTCGTCACGCCACCAGCGGCGATGCTGGACCAGACGATGGCTGCGGAAACGCCCGCAGCAAAGCCCGCTTCAAGCGCCAGCCCGATAAGGGCGACGACGCCAAGGCCAATGGCAACAAGACCGATGGTGACAACAATGGCCCCGACATACCAGAGAAAGCTGGTTTTCTTTTCGGCCTGATAGACAAAGATTTTATATTTCTCGTAACGGACGCGGCGGCAGCTCCATTCTTTGCGTTCGGAACAGTCGGGCGGCGTGTGGTCTATTTCGTGAACGATAGGCTCAGGATCGCAGACCGTGTCCCACCAGCGGCGCAGAACGTGGCGCTGGATATAAACTTCGTTGCCTTTCTTGTTTCCGATTCTGATCGGTCCCGTTTCTTTAATATCAATCGGCATGATTAACCCCTTTGTTTTGTTTCTCTTTATATTCAAGAGAACGCGTAAGGGATTAAAAGTCAACCCAAGGGTGCAGATGCTTTAGCCAGCGGCGCGGCTTGCCCTTTTGCGTTCATGCGGGCACAGATGCATTTTGCGCAGGCGCAGGCTTTGGGGGGTAACTTCCAGAAGCTCGTCTTCATTGATATAAGCCATCATGTCTTCTAAAGACATCTTGCGCGGCGGCGTAAGCGTTACGGCATCATCGGAACCGGAGGCCCGGACATTGGTGAGCTTTTTGCCTTTAAGAACGTTGACCTCCAGATCATTCTCGCGGCTGTGTTCGCCGACGATCATGCCGCCGTAAACAGGAGTTTGGTGCCCTATAAACATTTCACCACGGTCCTGAAGGTTGAAAATGGCATAGGCCACAGCCGTTCCGGTATCGGTGGAGATCAGCGCGCCGTTTCGCCGTTGTGGAATATCGCCCTTATAAGGTGCATAGGAATGGAACAGGCGGTTCATGACCCCGGTGCCGCGTGTCTGGGTAAGGAAGCGGGATTGATAACCGATCAACCCGCGCGAGGGGGCAAGAAAGGTTATACGGGTTTTGCCCGCGCCGGAAGAGCGCATATCGGTCATTTCCGCTTTGCGGCGGTTCATCGAATCGACGACGGCGGATGAATACTCCTCATCCACATCAATAATCACTTCTTCTATCGGTTCGGTGCGCTGGCCGTTTTCTTCGTGGAACAGCACGCGCGGGCGGGAGACGGTGAGTTCGAAGCCCTCGCGGCGCATGGTTTCAATGAGGACGCCCAGTTGCAGTTCGCCGCGCCCGCCGATTTCGAAGCTGTCTTTGCCTGCGCTTTCCTGAAAGGTGATGGCGACGTTGGTTTCGGCCTCGGCGAGGAGGCGATCGCGGATCATGGTCGAGGTGACTTTTTTGCCCTCTTTCCCGGCGAAGGGGGAGTCGTTCACCGTTATGGTGACGGACATGGTCGGTGGGTCGATGGGTGTGGAGGCCAGCGGCGTTTGATTAGCCGGGTCGCAGATCGTGTCGGCCACGGAGGCCTTGGTCAACCCGGCGATGCAGATGATATCGCCAGCGTGAACCTGCGTTACCGGAACGCGCCCGGTTCCTTCGAACATCAGGAGTTTTGTCAGGCGGCCCGTTTCGACGCTTTGACCCTCAAGGTTTAACGCCTTCACCGCGTCGTTGATTTTCGCCGAGCCGTGGAGGACGCGGCCCGTCAGGCAGCGCCCGAGGAAGGGATCGGAGTCGAGCAAGGTAGCAAGCATGGCGAAGGGTTTGCCCTCCTCCACTTTCGGCGGTGGAACATGTTCGAGCACCATATCCAGAAGAGGCGCGAGGTTTTCGCGCGGGTCGCCGAGCTCCCTGACGCACCAGCCGTCGCGGCCCGAAGCATACAGGACCGGAAAATCGAGCTGTTCATCCGTTGCATCGAGCGCGACGAACAGGTCGAAGACTTCGTCGATGACTTCTTCCGGGCGACCATCGGGGCGGTCGACTTTGTTAATAATAACGATGGGTTTGAGGCCCTGCGCGAGCGCCTTGCCCAGAACGAATTTGGTTTGCGGCATGGGGCCTTCGGCGGCGTCGGTAAGCAAGATGACGCCGTCGGCCATGTGCAGCACGCGCTCGACCTCGCCGCCGAAATCGGCGTGGCCGGGGGTGTCGATGATATTGATCCGCGTGGTTTTACCGTCTTTTGTCCATTGTATAGAGGTAGGCTTGGCAAGGATGGTGATGCCGCGCTCTTTTTCCAGGTCGCCGGAATCCATAACCCGTTCGTCCACGGACTGGTTTGCGCGAAACATACCGCTTTGTTTCATGATGGAGTCGATCAGCGTGGTTTTGCCGTGATCGACATGGGCGATAATCGCGATATTGCGTAGCTCTTTGCTCATATTTTTTCGGTATTTCCTTATGCCTTCGCCGCAGGGGCTTTTTCTTTCAAGGGCTTTCTATACAGGGACGCGGCGCAAAAGAGAAGGAAAATCGCAATCCCCTGTCCAAGCCTCGGCTAAAGGCCGTCGCGGTCGTGTTACAGCGACTTCTAAACTCCCGGCTTCCAGAGAAATCTGGAAGTCGTTTCCGTTTCTAACAAAGGGAGTTGAGAGAATGAAAAAGTTTAGTCCTGCGTTTATGGCCGCGCTTATGAGTGTGTCGATCATAACACATGCATGCGCAGACACCGCGACATTAACGCCGGAACAAATCGAGCGCATGTATATCGCCGAAATGAAGCTACCGGGCAAGAGCTTGCGCTGTTTTCAGAGCGGTATTGAAATCATTCATGAACCGGGATTGCAGAACGTTAAGGAAACCGAAAATCACATTTCTGCGCTGCGTGTTGATGGAAATGCAGCGTCAAATACGATTCTTCATCAATGGTTTTGCTCCATTATTTCGTGATGTTGAGCTGCTATATAACTCATTGATTTAGCTATAAACCCTATCTTTTTCTCACATAATCTCACACAATGTCACATCCGGTTATGTGGAACATTGACTTTTCTCACATAATCTCACATAATCTCACATATGGACTTGCGCGATTTTAGATTAAGCAAACGGCTTGCGCTGCCCTCGGATGTCACGGAAAAGATATATTCCGCGATTGCAGAGATTGATGCTGTCAAAAACACCTATACCCTGACCAATCGCCTTTTGCCGCAAACGATAGAGCGGTTGACGCAATCCGTCATCGTCACCTCTACAGGTGCATCGAACCGTATCGAAGGAAACCGATTGAGCGATGAAGAAGTTGATGCGCTCTATCGCAATATGCGGATCAAGTCTTTCAAAACGCGGGATGAGCAAGAAGTCGCGGGATATATTGAAATGCTGGAACGTATTTTTGAAAACTATGCGGACATTCCGATCACCGAGAGCCATATCTTGCAACTGCATAAAGACATGCTGTCATACAGTGACAAGGACGAAGGGCATAAGGGACGTTACAAGTTTGGCCCGAACCGCGTGGAAGCGAAAGATCAAAGCGGGAAAATCGTTGGTGTTATTTTTGATCCTACACCGCCGCACTTAACCGAAAAAGAAATGCGTGATCTCATCGATTGGTATCAATGGGCGGACAAGGAACACTTCAAACACCCGTTGATCTTGATCGCCAACTTTGTATTTGAGTATCTGGCCATTCACCCGTTCCAAGATGGGAATGGCCGGACGAGTCGCTTGCTCACAAACTTGATGATGCTGCAATCCGGGTACAGCTTTTCTACACTGGTATCGCATGAGAAGATCGTCGAGGAAACGAAAGCGGAATACTATCTCGCGCTCAATAAAACGCAGCGCACATGGAAAAGCGAGAACGAAGATATATCGCCGTGGCTTTTGTATATTTTCGATGTGTTTTTGAGACAGGCTAGAGAGGCGCAGCGCATTCTTGAAAGCGATCAGTTTGAGTATTTGCTATCAGAGAAACAACTTGCGTTCTGGCAATGGGCGCAGAGCTTGAGCAGAAAAGAGTTTAGCCGTGGTGATGCTATCGACGCGCTTGGCTTTCCGCCGCGCACGATTGAGCAAATCATGAAAAAGCTGGTTGATATGAAGAAGCTGGATCAACTTGGACAAGGCCGCGCAACACGGTATCGGGTAGTTTAATCCCTTTCGGGTCTAATTCCTCGCCCCTTGGGGCGTATTGGGATTGAAGGTGACCGATCCGAAGGAGAAAAACGGCTAAATACCCCGTTGCTTGCGGCGGGGATAGTCGTTTTTCAGGTCACCGCAGTTTTATTAAAATTTCCATTACCGTCATTTCGTGCTTAATACTATCTTTTAACTCTTCATCGGTCTGAGACATGGTCTATTCTCCTTTTGGTTTTAATGGCCTAGTAAATCGACACGTTTGTGTTGTTGAAACAACAATGTTTAAGAAAACAAATGCGGGATAAAACGAAACAACGAGACTGTCTAAAATAAATTTTTCTGAAATAAATTCTTTTGACCAAAGTCCAAAATCTCTAAAATGAAACACCGTTAAAAGAAGCAGAAGCCCAAGAAGTATAAGCGACACATCAAGCCCCAATCCTTCAACATAAACGCCACCATCACTCATGGCATGTTGTTCAAAATCCACGAACAGCAACTTAACCCACGGCTTCAAGCAAAAAACAACAAGAACGGCGACAAGAAAGACCATACTTAAAAACAGAGAATTAGCACAAAAAATTGCGTGCTGTATGTTTATAATGTCGTTGCTTCTCAAGGCATAAATATTTGGTTTGAAAAAAGATAGAAACTCTAAATGCAAAATATCAAAAGAGTTTTTTTGAGAGACAAAAGTAACAGCATTAGCGTCACCAAAGCTCAAAAACACAGCAAACAAAAGAAATGGTATAGAAAATAAAAGGGCTATTCTGACCGTAATCCATAAAGAACTTCTAAGGATAAACTCTTTTTTAGAAAAATTTTTATATGTTTCCGCCCTTTCTTTAATGTCGGCTAATTTATTCTTGGTATAAAAACCAACATATAAAGGATATAGAAACAGCCAGAGAATGAAAAAATTGCTAAGCAAACATAATATTAAGGTACAAACACCTATAGTCGAGACTACTGCTTCTTGAAACATGTACTGCATTTTATTCCCCAAGGCGCTCTCCCTGCCCACGCATAAAATGTGCATCGATGTTTTCAGCCGTAGCGGTAAAAATTGAGCCTGTCAATAATATTTTCAATTAAAATCAACGCATTAAGACAACCGTAGGATGTCAAAAGCCATCGCCAAAACGATTATTTTGGCATTACTGAAAAACCATCAATGTCATCGTGAAAATTGTGCTTTTGCCCGTTTCTCGGGCTTTCCTATTCTTGAGTATTACTCAGCTCTACGCAGTCATTTCCCACACACGCAACAGGCGTGTTTGCCTATTGCAAAAAAGTACGCTACGACAAAATGCATAAAAAATGCAAGCTAAGAAGTCCTCCTGCTTTGTTGGACAGATTTTCTGCAAAGTTAAGCTACAAATCGTTGTTTTGTGTCATACCGCTTGGAGGCATCTGCTCAACAATCACGCTCCACCGTTAACTGACCAACTTTAACATAAAACACCACATCCTCTGCCTCATGACCGTCCTTCTAAGCCACCAGTTTTCCTGTACAAATTCATCTTCCATCGAGACCAGAGCCTCTTTCTTCCAACTTCTTCATAAACGCAAACTGCATCCCCAGTTTGCGTAGCTTTTCTTTACGATCCTCATAATCGGGCATCACGGCTCCTACAGCCTTCCAGAAGGCCGGGGAGTGGTTGTGTACCCGAACATGCGCAAGCTCGTGGACAACGACATAATCGACCAGTTTCAGCGGGGCCATAATGATTTGCCAGTTAAAGCGCAAATTGCCTTTTGCATCACAGCTTGCCCAACGCTTTTTTTGCTCCCGGATCAAAACGTCACCGGGCTGTACCGACATCTTACGGGCAAACAGATCGACACGATCTTTTAGCTTGTCTGCGGCGCGGTCATAATACCATTGCTTTACTGTTTTAAGAGCAACGGCCTCATTCGCTTTATCGGACACATAGCATTCAAGATATTTGCCTTTCAAACGGCAGAACCCGCCATTTTTAAGCAATGGATCGTTTGCGATTTTCAAAATGTAATTGCGCCCCAGATATTGGACGGACTCGCCCATAATAAACTCCCGCGCCGCTATGTCGTATCGGCTCTGCGCATGGTTTTCAAGCTTTTGGACAATCCATGCGCCTTTATCAAGAGCTATCGCGTTCAACGCTTCCGTATCCACATGAACAGGGGCTTTCAGGGACACGCCGCGATCAGGGTCAACGATTACGCTTACAGTCTTTTTTCTCTGTCCGCTGCGGCAGATTTCAAAATTTATCGTTCTGTTTCCAAAGCGTACCGCCGAGCGTTCCATGTCTACAGCCTCGCCTTGGCAACGGTGATGATTTCATTGGTCAGGGCTTCCATATTATCCTTACACCCTGCGGCTCTCATCAGCCGTTTCGTCTTGCGCCGCATTTCCCGCTGCACATCATCCTTATTCTTCCAGTCTACAACGGCGAGTTCTTCCAACTCCTCCATAATCGCCACCGCGAGATCACGCACCGTCCGCCCCTGATTGTCATTGTCGGCTTCCAGAATTTTAAACACGGCAAACTGGTCTTCGTTCAAGCCAAGTTCTTCGGCCTGTGCACTGACGTTTTTGACCTCATCCATCAAGCCTTGCAGTTTTTTAAGGGCTTCGGCTGCGTCGATACGCTGTCTCCGCCGCGCTTCGATCAATTTTTCCAAACGGTCTTTGAGCGATTGGTAAAAGACAGGGTTTTCTTCAAGCCTGACGGTAATCTCATGGCGAATAGCATGTTCCATCTCGCTGGCCTTCGCTTCCGGTGATTTGAGGCTCCCCATGTGCTCTTCAAACTTGTCGGAGAAAATAGAGATAGGTTCGACCAGTTGCTTGATCCCATGAGCCGAGACATATTGCTCGATAATTTCTTTCACCTTCTCGCCGCAACCGGACAGGTCAATCGTATCGTCACGAAAGCGCGTCCGCGCCGCCGAGCGAATATCGTTCAGCCATTTTAACGATCCCGTATATTTTAACGCCGCCGGATCGGGCAGGACATTATCAAGGCTTTGCAAGAATTTCTTGAATGCCATATCAAACTCGGCGCGAATATCCTCCGGCTCAATGACAGATAACAGGGCTTCCATATCGTTTTTGTCACTGACATTGTGAAAAAAGGTCATAACGGCCTGATGGCGTGATTGTAACAGCGGCAAAGCCTCGGAGATCGGGCGCATGGCATATTGCACATCCTCAACCTCGAACATATCAAGGGCTTTTTGGAGATTGTCCGATATACCCCAGTAATCAACGATCAGGCCGTAATTTTTCCCCTCACGAACCCGGTTGACGCGGGCAATCGCCTGTAACAGCGTGTGTTCTTTCAGCGGCGCATCCAGATACATGACCTGCTCAATCGGCGCGTCGAACCCCGTCAACAGCATGTCGCACACAATCAGGATCGAAAGCGGATGATCGGGGTTTTTAAACTGGTCTTCTATCACCGAGTCCAGCTTGTCCTTGGGCGTAGCCAAGTCCTTATATTTTTTTGTGTCGTTATGCGTGACCGACATTACAAGGGCGGACTCCGGCGCACCGAGCCGATCCAGTGTTTCTTTATACATCACGGCTGTTTCCCGGTTGACCGCCACCACCTGCGCCTTAAAACCGTTCGGCGCAATATGATTTTCGTAGTGAGAAATCAGATCAAGACAAATCTGCTCTATGCGTTTGGGTGCCCCGGCAATCGCGGCTTCGGTGGCATATTTCGACTTAATCAGGTCACGCTCTTCTTCGTCCCTGTCTTTGAAAACCCGCTCAAAAATCGCGTTAATAGTCTGGCCTTCAACATGCATCTCAGCCATCCGCCCCTCGTAATAAATCGGAACGGTCGCGCCATCGTCCACGGCTTCTTTTATCGTATAGGTATGGATATAAGGGCCGAAGGTTGAAAAGGTCGAGCGGTCTTTTTTATCAATCGGCGTTCCCGTGAAGCCAAGGAAAGAGGCATTGGGCAAAGCCAGCCGCATCTTCGCCGCGAGGCTTTTATATTGCGTCCGATGCGCCTCATCGACCATGACAAAGATATTCTCGGCCTTGGTCATTTCTTTGGTCAAACCGCCGAATTTCTGCACCGTGGTCAGGATCGTTTTACCGCTATGCTCCGAGAGCAAATCAATGAGGTGAGAAATCCGCGTCGCCCTTACAGGGTTAGGGAACCCGCAATTCGTGAACGTGTCGGTCAACTGACGGTCGAGATCTTTTCTGTCCGTGACCATGACCAGCGTCGGGTTCTCGGCTTCGGGCATCCGGCGCAGCTTCATCGCCATATAAACCATCGTCAGGGACTTCCCCGATCCTTGCGTATGCCAGACCACGCCGCCCCGGTCTTTAGGGTTGTCCGCATTTTTACGGATGCGTTCTATGGCTTTGTTCACGGCGATAAATTGCTGATACCGCGCCAGCTTCTTTATGCTGCGCCCGCCTTCAACCTCGAACACGATAAAGTTACGCAGCAAATCAAGGAAATTCCCCGGCGTGAATATCCCGCGCATCAAAACGTCTTGCTCGGAGGGCATATGCCCAAGTTCAAGACGCAGCTCATCCAAAGTCAAAGGCCAGGGCTTTTTCCATTCACCCCAGAATTTGGGCGGCGTTCCTACGGTAGCAAATTTGGCCTTCGTTCCGCACATCACCGCCATCACCTGCACGGTTTCAAACAGGCGCGGCATTCCCGTCCCGTCATAGGCTTCGTCAAGCTCCTGATAGCGCAAAAGTTGCGTGATCCCCTTATCAATCGCGCCGGGGACAGTCGGGCTTTTGCACTCGATCACACCCAAAGGAATGCCGTTGACGAACAGGGTAATATCGGGGATGCAGGTTACTCCCTTGGCGTTCTGCACAGCGTATTGGCGGCAGAATGTAAATTCGTTAGACGTAAACCGATCAAAGTCAAAAAAACGCACCGTATGGCCTTTGACACCTTGCCCGTCGCCAATATCCTGCTGCACCGACAGGCCATAGGTCAGCATCGTATGCAGCTTTTCATTGGCTCCGATCAAGCTCATCGCCTGTATCTGGCTCACCTGCCGCGCGACCTTCTTTGCATTGTCGTCCGAGAGCCACGGGTTCAGGTGTTGAAGCGCACCTTCTAGCCGCTCGGTTAAAATTACGTCACGACGGGAGGCCCGTTCTTGCTCAAGCAAATCCGGCGTGGCCTCCACCCATCCCGTCGCGCTCAGGATTTGCGCCGCCGGAAGCTCGGATTTGTTCAACTCGTCGATGTTATTCAGTCTAGTCATCGGCTATCTAGTCTCTACAAATTGAGTTGAGGTGATGATCTGCTGATAATTTGTCAATAATTCCCTTAATAACCTGATCCAGCTTTCCGCCATCCCGATAATCTGCTGCGGTAACGTAATCGACGCGCCCATCCTTTTTTAAGGTCTGTGCTCTTTGCTTTTTTCCTCTTCCGTTGGGCGCGTATACGGCAATAGAATGTCCGCCTTGATCTTTTACAAGCCGGAAGCATGGAATATCCGTCTCACCATCTCCGATAAACACCATGTTTTCAAAAGGAATAGGCCGTTCAGACTTTGGAACAAAATCGTTAATCTTTTTGTGGTCGTAAACGTGCAGATCGCCTTTGTTTATGCGGAACAGATATTGTGTCTTGGTCGTATAATTCAAAGCTAGAGCGGGCCATGTGGCAATGCCATGATGATCGTACTGGAAAGAAGAGGCGAAAATGGATTTGAATTTCGATGCAATGGGGCTGCCCTGAACCATCTCCCTGATCCCGGAAGAAATAATGTAGTGCTCGACCCGAACGCCGCTCTCTTTCCCGTAGGTATTGATGCGATCAAACCAGCCTTTATAATTTTCGCCATTGTCATCCGCCCAAGGAAGAACACCATCAAAGAAGGAAAGCTCCTTCCCATATTTCTCAAAATCGCTTTTCCTGACTTGCACACGATTAGATCGAGCCTTTTCAAGCATAAGCCCCATATAAACAAGGATATTATCAGCTTCATGTTCCTTGGCTTGGTCAGATACTTCCTTCCAGAACGCCTTTGTGGTCATGCCTATGGCAGGAATAAAATCACGTTCCTGCATATTGCCGGGCGCAAGCGTCCCGTCAAAATCATAAGCAATAGCCAAGGGGATTAATTTTTTAGCCATCTTTCTTATCCTTTTGGTGGATATGGATCTTTACCGTAAGTGTTACGGGCGCGGATTTTCCCGTCTTTTCCCTGTAAAAAAGCTTCTCCACCAGAGCCTCGCGCACGGCGGCGTGTTTCATTCCACGCACCCTCCTGTGTATCATGAGTGGATGTTGCGCGTTCGTTCCCTTCGCGCTTTACAGCCCATCCGTCTCCATGTTTCGTAGTCCAGTAGTTTTTGTCATTAGCCATTGACGACCTCCTTGTGTTGGTTGGTGTGTTGAATAGTGGTTTGCACCGGGACGCGCACCGTGCCCGTGAGCAGGGCTTGCATCAGCGCGGTTTTGAGTTTTTTGAGTTGGTTCAGCCGAGCTTGATTTGTAGCCTGAACGGTATCGGCACCATCCAGAATTTTTACAATTTTCCCCTGTTCTTCCAATGACGGGAGAGGGAGGCGCAACGAAGCTAAATCTTTATAATAAATACGGATACGGACGCTTCCGTTTCCGGCTATTTCCATGAAGCGATCCCAAATATGGCTTCGGCGGAAGTGATTAAAATATGAGGGGTTAAGTACGTTTTCACGGCATTCAAACACAACATAATCTGGGCTGACCATAACGGGCTGTGTCTTATTACACATTGCCAGAGAGCCTATATTCAAACGCATCGGATTATAAGCAAAGGCGTTCGGCGGCAATATTTTGTAACGATCAAGCGAAGAGCCTATGGTTTCCCGTCGCATCGGCACAATACCGAGAGCCTTATTTACGCCCATGACTTTTTCTATACCTAGCGCGCCATCAGTATTTCTTTTCTTTAGTTCCCGTGTAACCTCAGAAAACCTAACCTTTTCCCACGGCGTTATGTTTCCAGCAGCATCCTTTTTCCCTTGTAGAAGCTCGGTCATCAGGGCTTTTTTGGTGCGGGTAATCTGGTCGATTACCCCTTGCGTCGCCTCAATCGCCGCATCCACAGACCCCAAAATCTCCGCGATTTTTTCCTGTTCGGGAAGTGGGGGCAGGAAAACCGAATGATGGTCTAACGCTGATTTTTTTATGTGCTTCATGGTCGAGCCATGCGAATGTCCAGCAAGGCTATCTATGGAGTGTTGTAAACAGTACAACAGAAAATCTCTGGAAACGCCCTCTTTTTCTTCAACCTTAAAGATAGCCACTGTGCTTCCCGTGGTTTGTTTTCCGGACGAAAAAACACATCCATCATCTCGGCGGTTTGTTCGACAATAGATCGTTCTGTCATTCTTTTTTTTATGTTGGAAACCATTTTAGCCGCCTAAGTGTAGCCATTTTAATGCTGTCTCAATCAGCTCCTTAAGCATCTCGAACATGACATACCAAAAGGTTAAATCGACGGCTTTTTCACCAATCTTGTTTGCAGCACCTTTGATTGTCTCATCTAAGAACATGCCGCCTTTGCTTTTCAAATAATCGCCGAGCTTATTTTTTTCTGTTTCTAAAGCCTCTACAGCAGCTTTTGCTTTTTCATCTGCTTCATGCGGCGACTGCTCCTTTAATACATTGAGGTTTATTGTGATGTTCTGGATTTGGATGTTGGACAAAGCCATTTCGTTTATGGGACCGGGTGGATTGTTATGACCCATACCAGGCGCAGGCGAGCTTTTGAATTCCTCTAGTTTTTTCTCCAGGTCTGTAATTTGGCTTTGCATCGAATTGAAGAGGTGTTCAACATAGTCTTCGTAATCCTCCTCCGGCGGCTGAATGCGGCTTCCTGCTGTTGTCCATTCCCAGCCCTCTGCTTGTATGTCGTCTATAACTGCGGCAATGACCTCCTCTGAAGCCTTTCCTTCAAACGCTTCCCTTATGATCTCTTCTGCGTCGTAGGGGCCGCCCCAAATGTACTGATATCCCCCTTCTTTACTTTCATAGGGAGTTCTGTGGGCTGGATCTTCGAAGTTCTCGAAAAACCATTCCTTGATGGCTTCTAGGCTCTCTTCTTTATTCAAGCCCTCAAAGGATTCCGGTGGTACGGATACGTCGTCAAGCTGAACTCCATTATATGCTTCAAAACTCATGATAATGTCTCTTTTTTTAATTATATATTCGCTGGCAACACGGGTTCGAATTCCGCTGGGATTCGAACCGGAAGCATCTTTTAAAATTCCGATACCCCCAATTATGCCCCCAAAATGTTTTGCTTGGAAGTGTTCGCACATAAACGTGGAAATTCGCTACCGTTTTAGTAGTAAAAACAGCACTACGTTTTTCATGAAAATCAGCTAAGCCATTGAAATTATTGGCGTCCCGTACGGGATTCGAACCCGTGTTGCCGCCGTGAAAGGGCGGTGTCCTAGGCCTCTAGACGAACGGGACGCACTAGAAATGCCGAAAAGGCTGCTGCTTTATAAAGGTATTAAATCATAAAAATCAAGCATTTCTTCGTTGGAAAAGTAAAAAAATGTGACTCTCCTGGCAATCGGCTCATTTTAACGCCCGAAGCATCCGTAAGTCTTTCAGGAGAGGCTCACGTACCTGTCCAATCTATCCCCTTGATCGGCTTGCCATGCGAAAGAGTGCGCGCCGTTACGTAATATGGTGGGTTTAATGAAGCTCGAGCCTAGGCTGCTTTCGCTTCCCGCCCTTTACCCGCTTTTTTCTTCTTGCCGAAAACGCCAACTTTTTCCGTGACGCCCTCTTGCTCCAAAAACTGCGAATATTTGGTCGGCTTGCTCTTATATTCCAGTTCATCCGGAATAAACATGACCCCGCCACTAACTGATGCACACGCTCTCATAATCAGGTCCCCCTATTGCTAATCAACAATAGACGAACTGTACATTTTTCTGCATCATGTTACAAATTTTAGCCGTGCGCTGCACAATAAACACACGCCCGTACCTTCGAAAGAGCCGCCCCGCGCAAGGCGTGAAGCCTCAACGGCGCTAACCTCCCACGCGTCTTTTTCTTTTCGATTGCGCCTTGCGAGACTTATAAGAGTTATTGGAAGAAGGTGTTTTGTGCAAAGCATCATTATTGGCAAAGCTTTGATCCGGAACCCCGCTCCAGCATAACGGTATCTGCGGAAATTCATGACCGATTATATAGATATAATATTTGTTTTTAACCTTGATTCCATTACAGCGGTCCAAAACCCCTGAGCGCGGGATATACACATAATCCGAAAGATATGTCCCGTCATAAATCCCCCCCGGACCGGCAGGAGGCTCCGGACGCCGTCCCTCTTTTAAGCTGTAACTTGATGTAAACGTATCGCTCTGACTTACAAAAATCGGAAACCCGTCCGCCGCATACCCGACATGGCTCAAATTCTTGTTCACAAGCGCCGCAGGCGCCGCTGTGTAAACATACCGCCCTCCAGACTGCCTCATCCCGCCATGCTGGTCGGCTTTGCTGCCGCGCATAACCCAGTTTTCCTGAGAGTTCCACGCTCCGCTAAAGCTCTGAGCAATCGGCACCCCGTCCAGCGCAACACCGAAAAACATCCCCGGCGCCCAAATTGTACTCGCATTGGCTGTCTTGGGCTTCGCATGAACCCGAAAAGCATAAGGCTGCATTTCAATCCCCAGAGCCTTTAAATTCGCCGCCGCATGAAGCGGAACGCCATAAGCGCTGATATAGCGCATATCGCCTTCAACACTGATGCTTACACTATTGAGCTTATGCCCCGCCGCCGCCTCGTTTTCCTGAGCAAGCGCCTGAAAGCAAACAGCGCCTCCCAAAACGAGAAGCGCTGTCGCAAAACTAAAAAAAACGTTTTTGGATGATGTTTTTTTCATCAATACAAAAAACATCCCAGGCTAAGCAGCCTTAAGATTTCCAGCCGCTTCCTTGCCACGGTTTTCCTGCAATTCATACTCGACCTTTTGGCCTTCCTCCAGCGTTTTCATACCCGCTGCTTCAACGGCTGTAATATGCACAAACACATCCTTGCCGCCATCATCGGGCACAATAAAGCCAAAGCCTTTATCGGGGTTAAACCATTTTACAGTTCCAGTTGCCATTATACGATACTCCTTCGCGTTGACGTTAAAAAAATAGCTCTTCGGGGTATTCGGTATTCGAGCTATTTGTTAGTCAAAAGCGAAGTCATCCAAAGATAACTGCCATTAAACGCTTTTTATCCACAAAGTGCAAGGAGAATTGCAAGACGTAACAAGACACAAAAACCACAGCAAAGCAAAATGCGTGTGATGACGACGCTGAAGTATGTGAATCATTTTATAAGAGATGGGCTATATCATCCAACTAAACAGGTCGTATCCTTATTTTCGAAACGCCGTGTAATTTTTGATAAAAACCTTTGCATCCCGGCGTTTTGGCGTTTAAAACCCCTTAATGAATAAAGAGGTAACCATGCACGCATACAGAACCCACACCTGCGCCGCGCTGCGCAAAACCGACGAAGGCACCTCCGTCAGACTTTCCGGATGGATTCACCGCATATACGACCTTGGCGGCGTCTTGTTTATCATCCTGCGTGATACCCATGGCATCACCCAATGCGTGGTCGAGGAAGACTCCCCCCTCATGGCCGAGCTTGAAAAATGGCGCGTTGAAAGCGTTGTCACGCTTGAAGGCACCGTCACCGCCCGCACAGCGGAAACAATCAACCCCAAAATGCCGACCGGCGAAATCGAAATCCGCATTGAAAAGGCAACCCTGCAATCCGCCGCCGATGTCATTCCGTTTCAGGTCTACGAAGACGACGGGGCAGGGGAGGACATCCGCCTGCGCCACCGCTATCTCGACCTGCGCCGCGAGAAAATGCAAAAAAACATTCGCTTGCGAAACAATGTTATTGCCTCCATCCGTAAGCGCATGTGGGAACAGGATTTTCAGGAGTTCCAGACCCCCATCCTCACGGCCAGTTCTCCCGAAGGCGCGCGCGACTATCTCGTCCCCTCGCGTCTGCACCCCGGCAAGTTCTACGCGCTGCCTCAGGCCCCGCAAATGTTTAAACAGCTTCTCATGATGGGCGGCTTCGATAAGTACTTCCAGATCGCGCCGTGTTTCCGCGACGAAGATGGCCGCGCCGACCGTCTCGCCGAATTTTACCAGCTCGATGTGGAGATGAGCTTCGTCACACAAGAAGACGTCCATAACGCCGTCCAGCCCGTTGTGCAGGGCGTGTTCGAGGAATTCGCAGATTTCACCGGCGAAAAACGCAAGGTCGAATGGCTCCCGAATTTGCGCTATGAAGACGCCATGCTCAAATACGGCACCGATAAGCCCGACCTGCGCAACCCTCTTGAAATTGTCGATGTTACCGAAATCTTCGCCCGCGACGATGTCGAATTCAAAGCCTTTAAAGGCGTGGTCGAAAAAGGCGGCGTCGTCCGCGCCATTCGCGCCCCCAATGTTGCCGACCAGCCGCGCAGCTTCTTTGATAAGCTCAATTCATGGGCGCAAGGCCAAGGCGCACCGGGGCTGGGTTATGTGCTGTTCAAAGACGGCGAGGGCGCTGGCCCCATCGCAAAATTCATCCCCGCCGCCGCGCAAGATGAACTGCGCAAAGCCGCTGCCCTCGAAGACGGCGACGCCATCTTCTTCATCTGTAATCAGGAAGCTGCGGCTGCCAAATTCGCCGGGGCCGCCCGTGACGCCATTTGCGACGCCCTGCCCGAAAACCACGAAGCCGCCCGCGAAAAAGGCGTCTATAAATTCTGCTGGATCGTCGATTTCCCCATGTATGAATTCGATGAAAAAGCGCAGAAAATAGACTTCTCCCACAATCCGTTCTCAATGCCTCAGGGCGGCATGGACGACCTCGAAAACAAAGACCCTCTCGAAGTCTATGCCTTCCAGTATGACTGCGTGTGCAACGGCTTCGAACTTTGCTCCGGCGCGATCCGCAACCACAAACCCGAAATCATGCAGCGCGCCTTCGGCATCGCCGGATACGGCCCCGACGTACTGGAAAAAGAGTTCGGCGGCATGCTCGGCGCTATGCGCTACGGCGCTCCGCCCCACGGCGGCTGCGCTTGGGGCATAGACCGTATCGTCATGCTGCTGGCTGATGAGCCCAACCTGCGCGAAGTCTACGCTTTTGTGATGAACGGCCAATACGAAGACGCCATGATGCAGGCTCCCTCTCCGGCCAAACCCGAACAGCTCAAGGAACTCCACCTCAAGCTCAACCTGCCGAAAAAAGCCATCAGCGAAGAGGCGGCTTAATAGCTCTCCTAAACCGCGCCTTCTGCCGTGTCCCGGCCCAGCACGTGCAGCCGCACCGCGTCATGCGCGGTGATATGAATCTCGCCCAGCCGAATAAGGGCTTCCTGCACAAGCTCCGGCACATCCTGAAAAGTGGCCGGATCCGGCAAAATCCGCCCCTCCATGGCCGCGCGGATATCCCCAAGCTTCCCGCGCGTTTCCTCCAGCATTTTATGCTCGGCTTGCACCCGCGCCGTAACGCCGCCACCCAGACTTTTCGCTTGCAGCAATACGCGCTCCACGCTGGCCAGCCGCTCTTCGGCGGCTTCCAAAAGCGCGCACGCTTCATTAAAAACCGTAAAATACGCCTCTTCTTCCTCCAGATAGGTCTGCATCGCCGCCTTGCGCAAATCATCAGACTCCATATCCGCCAGCCACGAACCCTTCACATCATATTTGCAGTGAAAACTCTTCGGCATCTCCGTCTCTGAAATCTCAAGAACATCGCGCTGCAAAATATTGCTCTGCCACAGGATAAAGTTTTTCAAATGCCCGGGCAGGGGGGCCGGATTCCCGCACAGCGCCATGGCCTCCTCATGGCTGATCTCTTCATACGGATTTTTCACGCCGCCTTTTTCAGTCGCCAAAAACAGCTTCAGTGTATCGGAAAGCAAAAGGATCGTTTCGCTGGCATCCTCAAACCCTTTGATAACGTCCTCAGGATTGATGGAAGGGGCGGTGCTTGGGGTATCGTTCATATGCTTTTGGCGGCTCACGCAAAAGTTAAAAAATTAACTCTAAAGCATGAAACAGGGGAACTCAATATCGGAAAGGGCGCTACGGCGCCGCATTCGGATTCCCTTTAAGCGGGTTGTTAAGAGGATTGGCCGAAGAAAGTCCGGGAGATAATCCCGGTCCCGCCGCCGCCGCGTTATGCGCTTGCTGTGCAACATCGTCCACCTGCGTCTCCACTTTTTCCAGAGCCTCGGTGTCGGTTGCCGCAGCATGTTTTTTACTCGCAGTTTTGACGTCACGCTTTAATGATTTAAGCTCCTTTTTTTGCGCCTTCAACTCTGCGATGCGCTCTGTGTTTTTTGCCGAGTGCCCGCCGCTATCCCCGCCGCCCGAAGCGCTCCCCGAAGCGCTTCCTGACGCCTCTTCCTCAATCTTCCGGATCTCATCGTTAATCGCATGAATCCGCTCTTTGATAAGGGCTTCCGTTGCCTGAATCTTTTCCCCGACCTGCGTATATTGCTCGCAGAATAATTTGTATTCCTCTTCCAATGCCCTGCGGAGTTTGTCAAATTCCGACAAAGCTTCGTCATCGCTTAAATCTTTCAGGCGTTTGGCAAACGTGCCGTCCGCAATGCCCGCTTTTTTCCCCAATCCCAAAATGGTAAGAATCTGAAGCAGGTTTTCCAGCTCCGCCCTGTCTTTCGGGGCAAAAGGAAGTGATATGCGAAGAAACGGGTTGAGTACCGCGACCGCCTCCGCCGAAGCACGCGCTTTTTCTATCGCAGCCTGTGCAATCCGCTGCGCATTTGCCGCATCCGCTTGTGGCGTAAAAACCGGTAATCCGTCAGGAGCCATAACCCATCCTCTATTCCAATGCCCCCCCCAAACTACACGATCTGCCCGCCATTTGTCAAAAAAAGCCCGGCGCTCCTGAAGGGGAAGGAAGGGAGAGCCGGGCTTTTGGGCGTGCCTGCTTTTTTGGGTTCACGGTTGGGAAGGGGGAAAGCAGGCCCGGATTCTATAGTCGTTTGGCTTTATCAGGGTAAACGGTTCTATGACCCCAAAGCCTCCTTTCTGGCCGTCTCGCTGCCGAAGATCATCTCCGCCTTCGCCCCCGGCGCATAGCTTTTAAGTCCCAGGCTAAGGCTCATGCGAATTTCTTCGCCGCCACGGATCAGCGATAACCGGTTCAGCCGCAGCGCCATGTTCTGAAGACGGCTCAACGCCTGACCCATGCGCGTATCGGCAAATAATAAAACAAATTCATCCTCCTGCGTTCGCGCTGCCATATCCATATCGCGGATCTCACTTTGTAAAGCCTGCGCGATGAGTGTAAGCGCAGCCTCTCCGGCAGCTTTACCCTGCTTTTCTTCAATAGAACAAAGGTTTTCCAGCGTGAAAATAACCAGCAAACCGCCATCGCTATACCCGCGATTTGTCCGGGCGATCTCGCGCCGCAGCGCTGCAAAAAGCCCCTGCCGGTCCGCAAAGCCCGTCAGCGGGTCAAGCCCGCCCGCAGCCGCCGGTTCCTCCGGCCCCCGCGCCAAAAGGTCGAAAATATCGCGCCGCCCGTCAAGAAAAGACTGATTGCGCGTCAGCTCCAGCCGCTCATGTAGACCGCCGGACAAAGACGCCTCCGCCCGCGCTGCATGTTTATTCTGAATCGTGTCCGAGGTCATTCAGCCACCCTGTTTTATTCCTTTTATAAAAAAGCTGTTGCGAATGCTGTGCCAGTTTTATTTCACATTAATATGTTTTATTTCAAATGCTTACTGTGAACTCTTGATGCGAGTTGCCGCCTGCGGGGGAAACGCCGTGTAAAAGATAAGGAGTTTTTTGCCCGCCCCTCCGAAAAGCGCAATAAAACGGCTATATTAAGGCTTTGCGCAAGACTCCCGCTTTGATATGATAGCCGCGTTATCAGGGAAATAGTTTTTCATGCGCCATCGCCCAATTTCATTATATCGTGCCCTTTTGCTTCTCATGGCCGCCGCAATATACGCGCAGGCCGCCATGGCCGATGAAATCCGCGGAAAAGCCGAATCTCTCGGTTTCCGCCCGCATAAAGCGCTTTACGATATAAAGCTGGCCGGTGCGCGCAGCGGCTCTCAAATCCTCAATATTTCCGGGCAGATGCTCTATGAATGGCAGCCCTCCTGCGAGGCATGGACGACCAATCACCGCTTTAATATCCTCTACGAATATGCCGATAGCGCGCCGATGCGCATCACCAGCAATTTCTCAACCTACGAAACCTTTGACGGGCAAAGCCTGAGCTTCACCTCCCAGCGTAAACGCGATGGCGAAGTGTTCGAGGAAATGCGCGGAAGCGCGGCCATGACCGCAGGTTTGACTGGAAACGCCCAGTTTACGATTCCCGCGGAGCTTGAATTCGACCTCCCCGAAGGCACGCTTTTCCCCGTCGCCCATTCCATCGCCGTAGCGGAAAAAATAAAGGAAGGGAAAAAGTTTTATAACGCCCCGATCTTTGACGGTAGCGATGAAGAAGGCCCCGTCAGCGTCAACGCCTTTATCGGCAAGCCGGTGACCCCCGCCCAGCTTGAATCTCCACCATCCAAAGCGCTCGATAAGGCCTTGCTCGAATCCCCGGCCCGCGCTGTCCGCCTTGCTTTTTTCCCGTTAAGCGATCAGGAAGCCGCCTCGGACTATGAAATGAATCTGGTCTTCCACGAAAACGGCCTCATCAGCGATATGCTGATCGAATATGACGATTTTTCAATATCCCAGACACTCATCGCCGTAGAAGCGGTCGAAGACGGCTGTAACCGCGGCCAGTTCAACGATTGACCGGGCTGTATAAATGAGGTTCTCAACCATGACAAAAACCTATAGAATTCACGCAGAAAATAAAAAACGGAGCGTCAATCTTAACACTTTGGAAATAAAGACATTATACTCTTCTATAGGGGCCGGCCCCTGAAAGGCCGAAAAGACGTAAGGGCAAAATTTTATGAGTAAAACCGTTCTGATTGTCGAAGATAACGAATTGAACATGAAGCTGTTTCAGGATTTGCTGGAAGCGCATGACATCGCCACATTGGAAACCAACGATGGCCGTAATGTTCTTGATATCGCGCGCGAGCATAAACCCGATCTCATCCTCATGGATATCCAATTGCCCGAAGTTTCAGGCCTCGAAGTAACAAAATGGCTTAAGGACGACGAGGAACTCAAACACATTCCCGTGATCGCGGTAACGGCATTTGCCATGAAAGGCGACGAACAAAAAATTCGCGAAGGCGGGTGCGAAGATTATATTTCCAAACCCATCTCGGTTGGAAATTTCATGGATGTCATACAAAGCTATTTGTAAGTAAGGAAGTGACTATATGTCTGCAAGGGTGTTGGTTGTTGATGATATTTTGCCCAATGTAAAATTACTGGAGGCCAAGCTCTCCAGTGAATATTACGAGGTTCTCACCGCCATGAACGGCGAAGAAGCCCTGCGCAAGGTTGCCGAGGAAAGCCCCGATATCGTCCTGCTCGACGTCATGATGCCCGGCATGGACGGTTTCGAGGTTTGCGCAAAAATCAAGGAAAACGCCAAAAGCGCGCACATCCCCGTCATCATGGTCACGGCCTTGACCGATGTGCAGGACAAAGTGCGCGGCCTCGAATCCGGCGCGGATGATTTTCTCTCCAAGCCCATTAACGACACCGCGCTCATGGCCCGCGTTCGCTCCCTCGTGCGCTTGAAAATGTCCACTGATGAATGGCGCGTGCGTGAAAATACCGCCAATCAGCTCGGCGTTGTCGATACTTCCGCAAGCGCGATGAGCGAACCGGCGGAAAAGGCCAATGTTCTGGTTGTCGAGGATAAGGATTTCGAACTGCGCAAGATTGAGGAAACGCTGCGCGGCGACCATCACACCATCACCAGCGTAGGAAAAGGCACCGAAGCGATGGCCGCAATCGCGGCCCACAATTTTGATCTCATTATCGTCAGCCTGAATCTTGACGGCGAAGATGGCCTACGCCTGTGTTCGCATCTCAAATCCAACGAACGCACCCGCGCTGTCCCCCTTGTGATGATTGCCAGCGAAGAGGATATGAGCCGCATCGCCCACGGCCTTGAAATCGGTGCGCATGATTATCTTCTGCGTCCGATAGAGCGCTCCGAGCTTCTCGCCCGCACCCGCACGCAAATCCGCCGCAAGCGTTTTCAGGAACGCCTGCGCGCCACCTATGAAATCAGCCTCTCAATGGCGCTGACAGACAGCCTCACCGGCCTTTATAACCGCCGCTATCTCGAAGTTCACCTCGAAAAAATCCTCCAGAAAAATAAAATCAGCAAAAAATCTCTGGCCGTGATGATGATCGACATCGACCATTTCAAACCCATTAACGACACCCACGGCCACAAAGCCGGGGACGAAGCCCTCAAAATTTTTGGGCAGCGCCTCAAAGATAATTTACGCGACTTTGACCTCGTTGCGCGCATCGGCGGTGAAGAGTTCGTCGTCATCTTGCCCGACGTGTCCGAGCGCCGCACCCATATGGTTGCCGAGCGCCTTCGCCGCGCCATTGCCGACACCCCCTTTGACGTTGGCGCGCAGGCAGGCCCGCTCGATATCACCACCTCAATCGGCGGCACAGTCATTGATTTCGAAGATCACACGGTTCACGAAGTCCTCGAACGCGCAGACAAAGCCCTGTACAAAGCCAAAGAATCCGGGCGCAATTGCGTGGTTTTCGAAGACCTCGGAAAACTCAACCCGGACGATTACGAAATCACCGAACGCAAAACGGTGGAATAAACCGCTTCTTTACTCCGGCAAAAACCCGCCCGATTGCATCGCCCAGAGCCGCTGGTAAACACCGCCCTTTTCAACCAACTCACTATGCGCGCCATCCTCTACAATTTGCCCGTTTTCCATCACAAGCAGCCGGTCCATATGGCTGATCGTTGAAAGCCGGTGCGCAATCGCAATCACGGTTTTCCCCGCCATCAAATTTTCCAGCGCATCCTGAATCTGCCGCTCACTCTCGCTATCCAGCGCAGAGGTCGCCTCATCCAGAATCAGAATTGGTGCGTCTTTTAAAATCGCCCGCGCAATGGCAATGCGCTGGCGCTGCCCGCCCGAAAGCTTCACCCCGCGCTCGCCCACATAAGTCTCAAAGCCGTCGGGCAGGGCTTCGATAAACTCCAGCGCATGGGCTTTCTCCGCCGCCGCACGCACTTCGTTATCGCTCGCATCAAGGCGTCCATAACGGATATTCTCCGCAATCGTACGGTGGAAGAGGGACGTATCCTGCGGGATAACGGCAATAGAGCGGCGCAGCGATTCTTGCGTAACGTCGGCGATATTCTGCCCGTCGATCACAATCGCTCCGCCCTGCACGTCGTAAAAACGCTGGATCAAATTGATAAACGTGCTTTTCCCCGCGCCCGACGGCCCGATGAGACCAACGCGCTGCCTCGGCGCGATCGTAATATTGAGGCCCTCAAAAACGCCCAGCGCGTCATATTCGAAACCCACATCCTTAAACGCGATTTCCCCTTGTGAAACCGCGAGTGTTTTCGCATCAACCCGGTCCGTTACCGCATGCGGCTTAATCAGCGTGCTCAGGGAATCATTCAGATACCCCAAAGATTCCATCAAGCGGATAATTCCGCCGCTCAAATGCCAGGCATTGCCGGTAAAGCTGAAAGACAGCCCCATAATGGTGGCAATATCGCCGAGGCTTATAAGCCCGCGCTGCCACCCCAAAATACAGGCCGCCATCATCCCCCCGCCAAACACCGCAAGCGTCATACGGCGGTAGTTATCCAGCAGCAAAAACACGCGCAGCATCTTGTGCCACGCCTTCATTTGCTCTTCGGAAACCCGTGCGTGCTCTTCCATCTCCTGCGCTTCCCGCGCATAGGATTTCACCGAGGCCATATTCGTCAAACTGTCCACAACCTGTCCGGAAACATCAGAGCAGCTATCGGCATAGATACGCGATTTTTCGGTTAGCTTTCGCAATTTCAAAAACACAGGAAGCAAAATCAAAACCAAAAACCCAATCACGATAAGGCCGTACAGCGCTGAAACTTTAAACAGCACAAGTCCCGATGTGCCCATGACCGTCAGCGGCAAAAGGATATTCCATCGCACCTGCTCGTTAATCAGCAAGGCTTTTTCTATACCTTCTGTGATTTTCCGTGCCAGCGACCCGGCGAAATGATTTTGAAAGTAGGTGTAGGAATGTTGCAAGCTATAGGCTAACAAATCACTACGCAACTCCGCACGGGCGCGTTTCCACCAGTCAAACGTCCAGTAATGCGGAATCGCATGCGCAAGCTCGCCCACAAGCAAGACTGCGAAAATCGCCGCTGTGTAATGCCATACGCTCTGCGGAATCTCGGCACCGTCGGGCAGCACGCTCATCATGTCAATAAGCTGTCCGAGCAGATAAAAACAAACCGGATAGCGCATCGCATGCAAAATATCGCTGATGATAAACACGCTCCACATCACCGGGTTGCGCTTCACTACCCAGCGGACATAAGCGAACAACCCGCGCGGAATATCCGTATCGGGCGTGTAGTCCAGCGTGTATTTTTCACTCTTGTTTAAAAACATTCTCTTTCTTTCATCGTCATTGCGAGAGAGTATAGCGAACGAAGCAATCCAGCCCGAAAACCGGAATAAGGAAAACGGATTGCCGCGTCGCGCAAGCGCTCCTCGCAATGACGTGGCTTCATAATAACTCCAAAAACAAAAAAGCGCCCCTAAAGGCGCTTTCGAAAACTTCAATAAAACAGCTCTTTAGTTCTTTTTATGCGGCGGCAGTTTTTTCTCGACAAAAAACACATGCGCCCCTTTTTTGCCTGTCTCTTCATTCACGGCCCACGGGTCGTATTTCTTCTTGCGAATCTTGTATTCCGCGCGTGAGGAACGCTTGGCGTAATAGCGGTATCCTGTACCCGCTTCGCTCTCTAATCTCACTTTGACATAGGTGGCTTTGGCCATCGCTAATCTCCTGAATTCATAATTGTTCGGCTTTATGCCGCTTTCCGCAAAAAATGTCAAGCGCCAACTTTACTTATATCTAAAGCTCAGACCGCAAAAAGGTATAGAAAAGTCGCCGAAAGGGTTTTTTCGTTCGCTTTTGGGAGCGTGAGGGTGCTGGAAATGGTGTCTCGGGCCTGTAGAAAACGGCCTGTTTACTTGCGTTTTCTTATAAGAAAAGAACGCGGGCGCCCGCGTCGGAGCGCTTTATTGCCGGCGTGCGGACCGGACATTCACCCATTTTCTCTTCCCGTTTTGGGAAGGTAGAGGCGTAAGCAACGCCCGTGGCTTTGTCACCGGGCAACCGCACAAGGTTAACCTGATCCCAATATAGGACAAAATTCCTAAAGCGTCAAGTCTTTTTTTGCCCGGGCTTTTGCCCTTTTTTCCCACCTTTGCGATGGCGGGGCGGCCCTTTGGCCCCGGATTTTGACCGGCCGCGAGCCGGGCCGGACTTTCGCCCTGTCTTTGAGCGTAAAGGGCCCTTTTTCGCTTTAAACACCATACCCGGAATATCCGCGCCGTTCACGCTGTCGCCGCAAAGCTCCAGAACAGTCGAGCCGGTCAGCCCGTCCGCTTCTTTCAGCCGCACGCTAACCGCCGCCCCCAGCCGGAATACCCGCCCGGTTCTCCGCCCGATCAGCGCATGGGCCTCCTCATCATGGATATAAAAATCGTTTGCGATGGATTTCATCGGCACAAGGCCGTCCGCCCCGCTTTCATCCAACGTGACAAACAGGCCGAAGCGCGTGACCCCGCTGATTTTTCCGCTAAATTCCGCGCCGATTTGTTCACTTAAAAATGCCGCCGTAAAGCGGTCCACCGCGCTGCGCTCGGCAACCATAGAGGTCCGTTCGGTCGTGGAGATATGGTCGCAAACCTCGTCAATACGTGCGATTTCCGCTTCCGATATCCCGCCATCGCCCAGCCCGTAGGCGCTAATCAGCGCCCGATGCACCAGCAAATCCGCATAACGCCGGATAGGCGAGGTAAAATGCGCGTATTTTGTCAGCGCCAACCCGAAATGCCCGATATTCTGCGCCGCATAAACCGCCTGAGACTGCGATCTTAAAATCACCGTTGAGATGAGGTGAGAGTAGGGGAGCTTTGCCGCTTTCTGCAAAACCTGATTAATCTGCGCGGGCCGCGTAACCTGCCCCTTGGGCAGGGACAAGCCGAAGCTGTCGATAAATTCGCGCACGCTGTCGAGCTTATCCGCGCTGGGCTGGTCGTGAATGCGGTAAACGCAAGGGAAACGTTTCGGGTCTTTCTTATCTTCCAAAGCGCTGGCCGCCGCCACATTGGCCAAAATCATGAATTCTTCGATCAGCTTATGCGCATCCAGCCGCGCGCGCACCCGCACACCGGTCATTTCATTCTTGTCATTAATGATGATCTGCTTTTCCGGCAGGTCGAGGTCCAAAGCGCCGCGCTTTTGCCGCGCCGCATCCAGCGTTTCATAGGCTTCATACAAAGGGCCGATAACCGGTTTTAAAAGCGGGCCGGTCAAATCATCAGGCACACCATCCACCGCTCCCTGCACCTGCTCATACACCAGCCGCGCCGCCGAGCGCATCAGCCCGCGCACAAATTTGTATTTCTTAAGGTGGCCTTGCGCATCAATCCACATATGCACGGCCACACATGCCCGGTTTTCATTGGGGCGCAAGGAGCAAAGATCGTTCGACAAAGCTTCGGGCAGCATCGGCACAACGCGGTCGGGGAAATACGTCGAGTTACCGCGCCGCTGCGCTTCCGTGTCCAGCGCGCTGCCGTGACGCACATAATAAGCCACGTCTGCAATCGCGACGATCAGATGAAACCCGCCATCCTCGAGCTTTTCCGCAAACACCGCATCGTCAAAATCCCGCGCATCGGCCCCGTCAATGGTGACAAGCGGATACCCGCGCAAATCCTCCCGGCCTTTCAAATCAGGAACTTTCATACCCTGAGTTTCTTTAAGCACCGCTTCGGGCCAGTCCTCGCGCAAACCGGCTTCATGCAAAGAAATAATGCTGATCGCTTTGGGATCACCGCGCTGGCCGATCACCTCGGTAATCCGGACTTTCTTATGACGCAAACCCCGCGCAGGCTGGATCTCCCCCACGGCAAGGTCGCCCTCTTTCGCCCCGTTCAAATCACCGGGGTTAATGATGAAATCATATTTCGCTTTTTTATCGCTCGGTACCAATATCGGCCCGTGTTTGTCATAGGAAACCAGCCCCAGCACGCGCCCCTGCGGCCCGTCCAGCCGCTTGATCGTCCGTGCTTCGTAAAGATTATCCTCCACCCGCGCAAGCCGCGCCAATACCCGCTCACCCTCTTTCGCCGCCGGGTGGCCCTTCTTGTCGGGCATAAGCTCAATGCGCGGTAACGGCCCTTGCGCCTCTTCATTCCAGTCCGTAGGCCGGGCAAATACATCCCCGTCAATATCAACCTCGCAGACTTCAATCACACACACCGAAGGCAAGCCTTTTGGCACGCTATACCCCCCGCCGGGCTGTTTTACAACGACGCCTTCGGCCTCCAGCGTTTTGAGAATTTGTTTCAGGAGTATCCGGTTCTCCCCGCCTTTGACCTTAAAAGCCTGAGCAATCTCGCGCTTTGTCAACGGCACGGGAGAGTTTTGAAGGAATTCTAAAATTTCAGATTGATTTAAGATCATGTTTTAAGAAACCACAGATAGCCACGGATGAACACAGATGTTTTCAACATCAAAAAATAATCCATGCGTATCTGTGTCCATCAGCTATTGGAAATCTAAGCGCTTTTCTTTTTTGCGGACGTCTTTTTTTTGGCCGCTTTCTTCTTGGCTTTTTTCTTCGCTGGGGCTTTCTTTTTTGCTCCCGCTTCTTCCTTCGCCGCCTTGGCCGCTTCTTTCGCCGCGTCGCGTTCCATCTTCTTGGCGATCAGGTCCACCGCGCGGTTCATGCCGATGCTCATCACATCCTCATCTTTCGGAATAGAGGCAAATTTCCCGTCATGCTGAACAAACGGGCCAAAGCGCCCGATCCCGGCCTTTATCATCTTCCCGGTTTCGGGGTGTTCACCGACATCACGCGGCAATGCTAATAGCGACAACGCCGCCTCCAGCGTAACCTCGGCAAGCGCCATGCCCTTCGGCAAACCCTGCCGCTTGGGCTTCGGCGCAGTGGGCTTCTTCGGTTTTTTCGGCGCTTTTTTGCCTTCGGCTTTTGCCGCGGCTTTGGCCTTTTCCCATTCCGCGATTTCGGCTTCATACCCGGCCATATCCGGCGCGCTTCCCGGCGCGGGGTCGATCTGCACATACGGCCCGTACGGCCCGCGGCGCAAGGACACGGTGCGCCCGGTTCCCGGCTCGGTTCCTAAAACTTTCGGCTCATTGGCCAGCGCGGCCAGTTCGCCGTCTTCCTCGCCATCGGGCACGACCAGAGGCTTGGTGAATTTGCATCCCGCATTATAATTGGAACACCCGATAAACGCCCCGAACTTGCCGAGTTTCAGGCCCAGCCGTCCGTTTCCATGCGTCTCTTTACAGGCCTGACATTCGCGTTCCTTATCGCCGCCGGGGAAAAAATGCGGCCCTAGGTCTTCGTCGAGGTAATCAATCACTTCCGTGATCGTCAGCCCCTTGGCTTCATCAACCGCCGCGATAAAGTCGATCCAGAACTGGCGCAAGGCTTCCTTCCACTGCACATGTCCGCCCGCAATCGCATCCAGCTCTTCTTCCAGATTGGCGGTAAAGTCGTAATCGACATATTTGCTAAAGAACTTGGCCAGAAACGTCGTGACCACGCGCCCCCGGTCCAGCGGCACAAAGCGGCGGCTTTGCATTTCCACGTAATTGCGGTCGCGCAAAACCTGCATAATTGAGGCATAGGTAGACGGGCGGCCAATCCCCATCTCTTCCATCGCCTTGACCAAAGAGGCCTCGGAATAACGCGGCGGCGGCTGCGTGAAATGCTGATCCGGCGTAACGCCGACAAGCTTGGTGTTCTCGCCTTCATTCATCGGCGGCAGACGCCGGTCTTTTTCATCCTGCGTATCGACGTCTTTGTCGTTATCGGCATCATCGGTGCTTTCCTGATACAGCGTCAAAAACCCGTCAAACGCCACAACCGAGCCGTTTGCTCGCAAAATCACATCATCGGTTCCGTCCGATATATCGACCTTCATCTGATCCATCACCGCGTTTTCCATCTGCGAGGCCATGGTGCGTTTCCAGATCAGTTCATACAGGCGGCGTTCTTTTTCATCGCCCATCGGGCTTCCCGATTTGCCCGGAATTTTTGAAAGATCGGTCGGGCGAATGGCTTCGTGCGCTTCCTGCGCATTTTTGGCTTTCGACTTATAAAGCCGCGGCGCATCGGGCAAATACTGATCGCCATACTCGCTCTTAATCACGCCCCGCGCCTGTTGAACAGCATCCTCGGAAAGTGTCGTGCCGTCGGTTCTCATATAGGTGATAAATCCCGCTTCATACAGGCTTTGTGCAGTGCGCATCGCCTGCGACGCGCTCATCCCCAGCTTGCGCGAGGCTTCCATCTGCAAAGATGACGTAATAAACGGCGGCGGCGGGTTGCGCCGCACCTGCTTCTTTTCGATCGTCTGGATCGACAGGGCTTTGTTCCGAATGCGCTCCACCGCTTTTTGCGCGGACGGCTCATCGCCGATATCCATTTTGCCGAGCTTGTTTCCGGCCAGATGCGTGAGCCGCGCAAGGAAGGGCACGCCTTCTTGCGTATGCAGCTTCGCCTCAATCGACCAGTATTCCTGCGGTTTAAAAACCTCGATCTCCGCTTCGCGCTCGCAGATCAAACGCAGCGCCACCGATTGCACCCGCCCCGCGCTGCGCGATCCCGGAAGCTTGCGCCATAATATGGGCGAAAGATTGAAACCCACAAGATAATCCAGCGCCCGGCGCGCCAGATAAGCCTCAATGAGCGGCTTGTCCAGCCCTCGCGCATGCGAAAACGCATCCTGCACTGCGCCTTTGGTAATCTCGTTAAACGTGACGCGGTGAACTTGCTTGCCGTTCAGCAAGCCATCGGCCTCAAGAAGCTCCTGCACATGCCAGGCAATCGCTTCCCCTTCGCGGTCGGGGTCGGGCGCGAGCCAGATCGCGTCGGCCTTTTTCACCGCGCGCTTAATGTCGTTCACATGCTTGGCGCTGCGTTCCCCCAGTTCCCACTTCATAGCAAAGCCCTCATCGGGCAGAACCGATCCGTCCTTATTCACAAGGTCCCGCACATGCCCGAAACTCGCCAAAACTTCATAATCCGGCCCCAGATACTTCCCGATCGTTTTGGCTTTTGCCGGTGATTCCACAATGACAAGGTTATTGCTCAAAATTTATTCCTTATTATTAACCACGAAGCGCACGAAGAACACGAAAACTTTCAGAGCACAAATCGTTTAATTCCATCCTTAAACATTTTTGTATTAAAATTTATGAGTAAGCCTGTTTTTATTTTTGATAGCCGCATATATGTCATGAGTTGAGCATGATGAAGTGGAATAAGTTTTTCAACGGCCTTGAGCTCCACAACAAGCTCGTCATTAACAAGAACATCAATACGATAACCAATATCAATTTTCTGGTTTTCAAAAACAAGCGGCATTGTAACTTGCCTTTTAAAAGGAATGTTCTGTTTATCAAGCAAGATACAAAAACACTCTTCATAGGCGTTTTCTAAAAGCCCCGCACCAAGCTGCTTATGAACATGAAAAGCGCAATCCACAACGATTTTCGAAACATCGTTATCATCTATATGACTTTTAAATTGCGGCTCTGCCATCTTCGTGTGTTTCGTGTTCTTCGTGGTTAAAATTTATGCCTGATCTTCAATAATAACATTGTTCGTCCAGTTTTTTGTCCGGCGGGCCAGACGTTCATCAACGGTTTCTTCATCAAAATTCGTCATGATCGGCTCCGCCGTAAATGTTTCGTCGCTCATGGATTTAATATTCAAAACCGCTCTCGTTTTACCTTCAAGCTCACACAGCGCAATCGTCAAAACGCCACAATTTTTGCACACAACAAAATCCGAAGTTCCGTGGCCAAAGCGGTAAAAATTTGTTTCACCCCGATCCTTAAGTATTAATTTTGCCTCACCTTCCGGGTCGGAAATCCAGCTCGCATCATGTTTTTTACACAAGCTGCATTGACATGTCCGCGGAACAAACGCGTCTATATCTTTATGCGTATGCAATTCTATTTTGACATTTTCACAATGGCACGAACCATACAAAACATTTGAAAATTCACCCATTTTGTCATCTCCGAATCTCCGCGCCTCCGCGGTTAAAATCTCATTCCTGCAACAGGCTCACCCGCCCGCCCGGCTCCCTTTTTATGCGTCCAGCCAGCTCTAATTCAAGCAGTACGGTTTGCAAGACCGGAATCGTTAAATGACAGGATCGAAGCAATTCGTCAAGCGCTACGGCTGTGAAAGACAAATTCTCCAGCACCGTTTCTTGCGCATTTTGCGGTACGTCGTCATCATTCGCGGGCATGCTTGTAAAGCTAAAGCTTTGCGTGGAACGCGCCGGCTCACGCAAGGTGTTGCCGGAAAAATTGCGGATGATCTCCAAAATATCATCGGCATTGCGCACCAGCGTCGCCCCTTCGCGGATCAAATGGTTCGGCCCCTGCGCGCGCGGGTCCAGCGGATGCCCCGGCACCGCCATCACGTCGCGCCCCTGTTCACCCGCCATGCGCGCAGTGATGAGCGAGCCGGAGCGCATCGTTGCCTCCACCACCACGCAGGCCCGCGCTAACCCCGAAACAATCCGGTTGCGCTTGGGGAAGTGCCGCGCCTGCGGCGTTGCGCCAAGCGGACTTTCCGCCAGCACCAGCCCGCGCTCTTTAATCTGCTCGAACAGCGCCGTGTTTTCCTGCGGATAAACAACGTCAATTCCCCCGGCGACCACGGCGATTGTGCCGCTTGATAGCGAGCCATTATGCGCAGCCGTGTCAATGCCCCGCGCCAGCCCCGAAGCCACCGTTTGCTCGCGCGCGCCGAGTTCGCCGGCTAGGCGCTCCGCAAATTTCCGCCCGTTCAAAGACGCATTCCGCGCCCCCACAAGCGCAATACAATTGCGGTTGGCCAGCTTGATATCGCCAAAGTACGAGAGGACAGGCGGCGCATCGTCGGTCGCGCCCAAGGCAAGCGGATAAATTTCACACGCCGCCGTAACGATCTCTCCGCCCATTTTGCGCAGGGCCTCGTATTCTTTTTGCGCCAGCGATGAGTCCGGCGCTTTCAAAGGCTTCGCCCGCCCGCCGCGTTTTGACAGCTCCGGCAAAGCCTCCAGCGCCTCCGAGGCAGAGCCATAGCGCTCCACCAGCCGGTAAAACGTAATCGGCCCGACATTTTCTGTGCGGCTCAGCAGCAGCCAATCCAGCTTTTCACTTTCGGATAAAGGATGGTTGTAAATCTTGTTTTCTAACATTTTTAAATTTTAACCACGAAGCACACGAAATACACGAAGAATTTTGCAATTGCCGCGCCGAAGGCGCAATAAACTCATACTTAAGGCAGACTGTTTGTTTATTATAGCCTGCGGCGCTTTTTCTTTTTTCGATGTCTTCGTGTATTTCGTGTGCTTCGTGGTTAATCCTTTTCTTTTTTAGCACCAATCTTCGGCTCCGTCCCTGCCGTCAAACGCTTGATATTATCCTTATGCCGCCAGAACACCAGCGCGGCGATGAGAACCGTAATCCCCGCAGGCATCGGCCCGTAATAGATCAGGGTGACAAGCGGCGCGATCGCCACAGCGCTTAACGCAGATAGAGAGGAATAGCGCGAAAATCCGGCAACGATTCCCCATGTCACCGCCGCAATAAACCCGGTCCAAGGCACCGCGGCAAACAAAACCCCAAACGTCGTCGCCACCCCTTTCCCGCCTTTGAACTTGAGCCACACCGGGAAGCAATGCCCGAGGATGGCAAAGAGTCCAACTATACTAAGGTAAGCATAATATTTCGGTCCTTGAGGTTGGTCGAGTATGTCCTCCATCGTTGTAACTACAAAAAAGGATAGAAATAAGATGAAGGCAGCACCTTTCAATCCATCCAAAAAAAGAGTGAGGGCCGCGATTTTTTTATTGCCGGATCTTAAAACGTTTGTGGCCCCGATGTTGCCAGACCCAACTGTTCGAATGTCTGTTTTTAAGATATGTTTTGTAAGCAAATATCCAAATGGTATTGAGCCAATTAAGTAAGCTGGTAAAAGATAGTAAAAGAAAATAGCAAAATATAAGCTTGAATAATAAACAATATTTGTAATGATTTCTGGTGAACTCTCCATCTCTAACCCCCCACACTCTTGTCATTCCGAACATTGCGCAGCAATGGAGGAATCGGATCAGGTGTCAACAGGGAAAGATTCCTCGCATGCGCTCGGAATGACAGTCTTTGGTGCCGTATGCTTCGCGTCTTTGCGTCTTTGCGATTCATGCTCAATCTCCCAACACAATATCAAGCACCGCCATGCGCGTCGGAATGCCGTTCGCGACCTGCTTTAAAATCAGACTGCGCTGCGGGTCTTCAGCCAGAGAATCCTCCATCTGCACGCCGCGCACCAGCGGCCCCGGGTCCATCACCACCGCACCGGGCGCGTGCTTGTCCAAAAGCGCCAGCGTTAAGCCGAACTCGTTATAATATGCCGCGTCCGATGAAATCAGCGCTCCGTCCATCCGCTCTTTTTGCGGGCGCAAGGTCATCACCACATCCGCGTCTTTGATCCCCTCGGCCAGATTGTCATACGTCTCGATCTCCTCAAACGGTAGCTTCTCCGGCATTAACACGGAAGGCGCCACCACCCGCACATGCGCGCCCATTTTGCACAAAAGCTGCATGTTCGAACTCGCCACCCGGCTATGGGCAATATCCCCGACAATCGTAACTTTCAGCCCCTCAATCCGCCCGAAATGCTGCTTCATCGTCAGCGCGTCGAGCAAAGCCTGCGTCGGGTGTTCGCGCCAGCTATCCCCGCCGTTAATCACCGGGCAACCGCTCCGCGCCGCCACGAATTTCGGCGCACCGTAATCGGCGTGGCGCATCACAATCGCATCGGGAATCATCGCCGCCAAAGTATCAATCGTATCGGTAAAATTCTCGCCCTTCGACAGCGAGCTTGTCTCCGGGTTCCAGTTCACCACCTTTGCGCCCAGCCGCTTCGCCGCCACTTCAAACGAAGTCAGTGTGCGCGTTGAAGGTTCAAAAAACAGATGAAGAATAATTTTATTGGCCAGATGGTTATGGTCCCACTTTCCTTCGCGCAGCGCCCGCGAATAATATTCCGCCCGGTCTAAAAAGCCGTTGATGGCACCGGTATTCAGCTCATCAATCCCCAACAAATGCTTCATGTGTTTTTTACGTATCCTATGTTAATTGCTACCGCTTGAGCAGAACCATAGCATCAGGGATTGTCCAGAGAAATGTTTTTGTTGTCGCTAATCTGTTATACCGAGTATGCTATGTACCTAATCTTGGGTTCCAATTTTTAAAAAGACTTTGTGAAATGTCAAAAATTATCAAAATCTTAACAAATATACTTCATAAATTAAGACTCTGTGACGAGTGTGCTTCCGGGGTGCGGGAAGTTGCACCGGATGCTGTTGAAGCGCAAACAGAGCCTAAAAGATGCGTTATAGAGAAAGAACCGCTGTTGGCGTTGAAAGATGGTCACCTCGTTCTGGTCGTGGAGCATAGTTTCAGCAACGTCCCGAGCTGGGTCGAATGGGATGGGGAAAGCCGGGTCATGACAATTGCGCAGATGAACGGCGATCTGGATGAAGCTAAAATAGAGATAAAAAAGGAGTTTCTGGAGCAGCTTAAGGCCGCTAAAAAGGTGCTTTTGGTCAGCAACGACAATGAAGAAAGAATTATGCAATGCATACCCTTTTTTGCCAGAATATAAAAATTAAAACAAAGGAGTAATGGTTATGGAGATTTTAAATGTAAACGACAAAGGGTTTCAAAGTCTTGAACCTGTTGTAATCGCTGCAGTTGATGCTCATAAGGAACATGGCCAAAGTAATGAGCCGGTATCTCTGGGTAAGATCAAAGTATCTTCTTTGGAGAATAGCGTTGTTCTCTCATCAGAGAAAAAGCCTTCTGACGACCCTGATTTTAATCCTTAAAAGCGCCGCCTTTGGATGATGTTTTGAGCTTCAAGTTTCTGAATATCCGCCTCTGGCATTCCAAGTAATTTCTCCAGAACCTCGCCGGTGTGCTGCCCGCAAAGCGGCGGCGGCGCGTCATATGATACGGGTGTTTCCGAAAGCTTCAAAGGGCTGCCGACCAGATGCACCGGGGCGCGGGACAGGGCATGGGTCATCTCAATCTCCATACCCCGCGCCTGAATTTGTTCGGTTTTGAAGGCCTTGTCCATGGTGTTGACCGGCCCGCAGGGCACGTCGATATCCCGCAAGCCCTCAATCCAGTGCGCCATGGTTTCACGCGCCATAACCTGCGCAATCATGGGGACGAGCACATCACGGTTTTTTACCCGCGCGCTGTTGCGGGCAAAGCGCGCATCTTCCGCCCATTCCGAGTGCCCGGCAAAGGCCGCAAAGCGGGCAAACTGCGTATCATTGCCCACGGCCAGAACCACATGCCCGTCCGCCGCCTCAAATGTTTGATACGGCACAATCGTTGAATGCGCATTGCCGAGCCGCGGCGCGTTTTCCCCCGATGTCAGGTAATATTGCGCGATATTGGTCATCGCTGCGAGCATGCAATCGGTAAGCGCGAGGTCAATATGCTGCCCCTTGCCGGTTTCGCTCCGGTGATGAAGCGCCGCCAGAATGCCTGCCGCCGCGTTCAGGCCGGTCATAATATCACCTAAAGCCACCCCGGCTTTCATCGGCGCCCCGTCCGGCTCACCTGTACAGGCCATCAGCCCGGCCATGCCCTGTGCAAGGAAGTCATAGCCCGGCTCGGCGGCCAGCGGTCCGGTCTGCCCAAACCCGGAAATCGAGCAATAGATCAGGCCCGGATGCACATCTTTCAAATCGTCATAGGCCAGCCCGTATTTTTTCAGGCCCCCGACTTTAAAATTTTCAATCACGATATCCGATTGGGCAATCAGCTTGCGTACGACCTCTTGCCCCTCGGGAATGCGAAGATCCACGGCGATGGATTTTTTATTCCGGTTGCATGAAAGGTAATAGGCGCTTTCGGATGTGTCCTCCCCTTCCGCATCTTTCACGAAAGGTGGCCCCCACGCGCGGGTATCGTCGCCTGTGCCGGGCTTTTCAACCTTGATGATCTCCGCGCCCAGATCCCCGAGCATTTGCGTGCAAAACGGCCCCGCCAGAATGCGGGATAAATCCAAAACACGAATATTATTGAGAGCTTTTTTCATCTAAAACGCAAGATGCGGCAAAGCCCAAAATTTTGCAAGCGCGGCGATGAGAAGCCCCGCAGCAAAGCCCGGCCCGGCGGGTAGAGAAAACGTTGACAGAGTAGCCGCTTCTCTTGTTTTTAGCCGTTTGTAGCCAATTAATGCGCCGCCGTGAACAAGCCCCGCTACCGCGCCTGCGATCAGTGCAATAAGCGTGTAATAAGGCCCGAGCCATAATCCTCCGGCGGCCATCAGCTTGACATCCCCCAGCCCCAGCGTGTCTGTTTTGTAGAAGAAATTCCCCGCGAGCCGGATCGCGTAAAGCATTCCCCCGCCGATCAGCGCCCCGGCCAGCAAATCCCGAACCGGATCATAATAAAATAGAGCGCTGACATGAAAGGCAAAGCCCGCCATGGCCAGCCCTAGAACCAGAATGTTTGGCAAAAGCCGCGTGCGCAGGTCAATAACAACCAGAGCGCCCAGAATAGGAAGCGCAGCAGTAAGGCAGATGACAGAGACGATATTAAGCATGTAAAAGCTGTGTGTATTCCGTTGAAAACTTTTGTTTATATACATGTTTTTATTCTAGAATAGAAATGTTATGTACTGTTTCTTACATCATGTCTTTGGTGTAGCCTCAGCCCTATTAAGGATTCAATGGCCGATCAACATAAAATTCTGGTCGTAGAGGATAATGACTTTGTCCGTATGCAGATTGTTAAATTTCTGCAGGAGGAGGGGTATGAGGTTTTCGAATCCACCGATGGCCAGGATGCGCTGGATAAAATAAATCCTGAAATCGCTATGGCGATTGTTGATGTGCGGATGGAGCCGATTGATGGTTTTGAATTTGTAAGGTCGCTACGCGGATCGGATATTGAAACGCCGGTTATTCTCGTCACGGGCGACCAAAACCCTGACCTTTTGGCTGAGGCGGGTAAGTGGAATATCGCGGCGGTCTTGATGAAACCTGTCCAGCGCGATAGGCTGGTAAAGACTGTGTCGCGAACCCTTCAATCTTTGTCCCGGGCTAATTGAAAAATGAAGAGTGAGTTCCATAAAAGCCGAAGAAAGTCTGCATATGCGCTGCGGCATATGGTGCTTTGCGCCGGGTTGCTCGCCACGCTTTCTATGTCCGGGTGTGCGGGGGTGGATGTGCCGGGCGCACGGAACCTGAAAATTGAATCTCCGGCGATGGTGGAGAATAAACCCGAGGCAATTAACCAGCGTCCCGACAGTGTTCTGTACCTCCCCCTTGGCAGTGACGTTCTGGTGCCTGAGGCGTCTTCGGGTGCGGCCTTGCCTGATGAAATCATCGGACCGTTCGAATTGCGCTCCGAAACGCTGGCCGGGGCTTTGCAGCTTATTCTCGCTGATTACCAGATTCCGCTGGCTTTCGAAACGGACGAAGGTCTGACCCGCACCATAACCGTGGCCAATTTGCGTGGTTCGCTGAGTAGCGTCGTTGATAAGGTCTGCTCGTTGGCCAATCTGTATTGCTCGTTCGAGGATGGGCTTTTGGTGATTAAGGAAACCCAGACTTTTACGGTGACTATTCCGCCTGTGGGTGAGGGGACGGAGTTTCTGTCCTCGCTGGCGACGGGGCTTCAGGCCATTATCGGAAGTTCCCCGATAACCGAACCGGCAACGCGCACAATCATTTATGAGGCGACCAACCGAACGGCCAAGCTTGCGGAGCGCTATTTTCAGCGCGTGCGCTCGAACACCGCCCTGATTGTCTTTGAGATTTATATCTGGGAGGTCAGCCTCGATTCAGCCAACGCAACGGGGATTGACTGGCAAAAGATTGATGTGTTTGGGAAGTTTGCAACCGGCATTAATATTCCCGGTGGCGTAGGGGCGGGCTTTACGCCGATCAGTATCGGTTTGCCGACCGTAACCGGGACGCCCTCATTTGATGGCAACGATGTGCTTGAATTTATCTCGACCTATGGCGCGGTTAAAACGATATCGCAGCCGCAGGTTACCGTTCTCTCCGGCGCTGAGGCGTCCCTGCGCGCCGCCGATACGCAAAACTACGTATCGTCTTTAAGCCGCTCCGTGGATAATGGCGAAGTCACGGTCTCCACGGAAACAGACTCTGTCGATACCGGTTTTACCCTGACGATTTCCAGTATTTGGGACAATGCGACGATTTACGGCAATATCGACATCGAGTTGCAGGAATTCCAAGGGTTCCAGAATTTCGATGCCGACGGTACGGTGCTGCAACTGCCTGAGACGACCGAGCGCGAACTGTCAACGCAAATCCGTATCCGTCCGGGGGATTCTCTGTTGATCGCAGGGCTGGTGCGCGAAAGCGACCAGTATGACACCTCAGGCCCCGGTTTTAACAGGCCGCTCTTCCCCACCTCGCGCTCCGCCACCGTTTCCAATACCGAGCTTGTCTTTTTGCTCAAACCGCGGGTGATTGTCTATACCTCCGAAGATGACGCACAAAGACACGCCCGGCAGGCATTGAGTGGCAGTGCCTACGACGCCCTGCCTGTTGATCGCGGTCCCGTGGTCTTCCCGACCTCCGCAGTATCCGACGATATGCTCAACCCTGCGCGTCCGTAGTGAAAACTCCGAAAGCCTGATTTCATAATAAAAACACAAAAAAAGTAGCATTTATTACTGCCGAGTTGTTTTTTTGTGGTATGATTTGGTATAGGTCGGTTCGTGCAAGCGCTCCGGCATCCACATTTCTGATCAGATGTTCTTCTCATTATGCGTTCGCATTTAATAATTTTATTGACGTTAATCTATAGTGTTTCAGCATTTTTTGCTGATTCCGCTATGGCGCAGTATCCGGGGTTCAATGATCCCGGCGCGGCGATGTCCGGCGGCTCTGCCGGTCTGGTGCCTGTCGAGCCGCAGATTTCCGGCGGGGCTATTCCCATCGGTGCCACCGCGCAGGTTGTTGTCCTGTTTCGTAATGAGGGCGGCCAGCCCGTAGAAACCGGTACGATCCGTCTCTACCCTTCTTCGACCGTCAGTGGAGTCGTGTCCCTGAACCAATGTAGCGATGAACCGCTCCCTCCCGGCGCGGAATGCGCCATTGCTCTGTCTGTGAAAGGGCTTCAGGCCGGCCCCTGGCGTGTTGAGATGCTCATGGCCCATAGTGGCCGCACGCGCCTTGTCACCGCAACCATATCTGGAACGGTTGAAACCACAGAAGGCGCGGGAAACCGGCTGACAAGCGATGTCCAGACCATCCCCGAGGAGGTGGATTTCGGTTCTCTTGATGCGGCGCAAACCCTGATAGAGCCTGTAATTTTGCGCAATATAACCTCAAACGAAATTGATATCACCGATATCTATATAGACGCCGGATCGCAGGCCGGGTATTCGCTCAAGACCGAGTGCGACAAACTCGCCGCCGGACAATCCTGTATTGCTACTGTCACATGGTCGCCCAAGCTCAAAGGGCGGTCCTCCGGCGTTCTGGTTGTGCGCCATACCGGCCCTGCCGCGCTTTCAAGTGTCGCGTTGAAAGGCGAATACTCTCCCGAAAATGTAAATAGAGCCGAAGTTTTCCCTCAGGCTGTTCCTGGCAAGGGACTGCTGGTATCGTCTGCCGAGGAAATTGATTTCGGCGCAGATATCGAAACCGCATCGACGATTACCGTCTCTCTTGTGAATACCGGTGATGCGGATCTTATGCTGCGCGATATCCGCGTATCCGGCTCCGATAACGGCGTGGGCTTTAAAGAAAACGGATGTTCTCCCGGCACGATCCTCGAGCCTGTCGAAGCCTGCCCGCTAACCGTAACATGGTCGCCCACGCGTGTCGGCGAAGTTCTCGACGATATCCAGATCCTGCATGATGGTGCCCGCGGGGTTTTGGTGCTGCCTGTGCGCGGCACCGCTGTATCGACGGTCAGTCAGGATCAAAAGGCTATTGTTCTGACGCAGGAAGAATTCCCCGGCGTGACCCCGATTCCGGAACCTGTTGACGACGATGAGGGCCGCTCCGGCGATGATGTAAGCGCCGCGCAAAAAGATGCCGCCGCCAAAAACACCGCCCGCATAACCTCGGCCAAGCCGTCATTCGCAAATGTGGCCGGTGTTCTGGATGGCTACAAAATTACATCCTTCTCATCTTCACGCGCCATTATCAACGGCCCCGGCGGAAGCCGCCTTGTTTTTGACAACGAGGAAGTCGTTCTCGGCGGCGTTCCCTGGCTGGTGCTTATTCAGGCCAACGGCATTGAGTTTATGCATCAGGGTCAGCGGGTTCTCCTGCTTTTCGACAGATCTTTATCTTCTATTAACCGTGTTAATGCATCATCAGGAAGTAGCAATGGCAATTCATCGTCAGGCAGTAACACCGGCAGCGGGAATGCCGATAGCGATGGTTAAAGATGGTGGAATATGAACGACGATACAACGCAAAACGAACACCAGCCACGCAAGTCCGGTAAAGCGGATGAGCCGCCCGGCGGTGTCGAGCGCCGCATGGCGGGTATGCGCAAGAAAATGCGTTCCTCCGAGGGACGCGAGCGTTATCTCGATATGGTCCAGCGCGAACGCGCTTTGATGCTCGATCAGGGGATCGCCCGCTCTACTGAGCAACTTCTGGATATGGCCGGTGCCGCGACGCCCTCGGACGAAGAAGAGGGTATAAAAGACCGCGCCACCGGCGACCAGCTCCGCGCCATCCTGCCTGTGCAATCATGGCTTCCTTTAAGCATCCACCTCATCGGCCTGCGCGAAGGCGTTTTACGCATCGCCCCGCTGCACGATCTGAATGAGCGTCAGGTTGAAAGCCTTGTCTCCACAGCGCAGCGCTCCGGCTTCGCCGTTGAGCGCATCGAGGTCGAGGTCTGGGACCGCAAGGAGCTGATCGACACGCTACGCTCCGTGCATGATCTTTCGGCGGACCGCTGCGAAAAAACACTGGCCCAGTGGCTGGCCGATTCCGATAACGGTTTGCTTCTCAATCAGTTCCAGCGCGATATGATGGCCGAAGCCCTGCAAATGCGCGCCTCCGACATCCATCTGGTGCAGGACAACAACCCCGACGCGCCGAACTGGATTCAATACCGCATCGACGGCGATATGATTCCCATGCATTTGCTCCCCGCTGATGCTATGGCGCGTTTGACAACGCTCCTGAAACGCGATGCGGGCCTGAACTTCGGGGACAGAACCACGCCCAAGGACGGGCGCTTCGGCTTCACGTGGCAGGGCCGCGCGATCGACGTGCGTGTGGCTGCCGGGCCGCAGGCTCAGGACGGCGAAAAACTCACATTGCGTCTGCTCGACCGTGCCGCGCTGAAAGGGTTCGACGAGCTTTTCAGCCGTCATCAGGATGTCGGCGACTACCTCGCCAGATTGCTTTCGCCCGATATCAAGGGGGGAGGGGGGATGATCCTGCTCTCCGGCCCGACGGGTTCGGGTAAAACCACCACGCTTTATGCCTGCGTCCAGCAGATCGACCGCCGCCGCCGCCATGTTTTGACCATCGAAGATCCGATCGAATACGAACTGCGCTACGCCACGCAATGGCAGGTTCGCCCCGGCATGCCCGGCGGTTCCTTCGCCGATCTCATCCGCGCCTCCATGCGTCATGATCCCGATTATATTATCATCGGGGAGATGCGCGACGCCGCGACGGTTGAAACCTCGCTTAAGGCTGCTGAATCCGGCCACACTGTGATCTCGACAATCCACGCCGACACCGCGCTCCAGACTTTCGAGCGCCTGCGCTCCTTAATGCCTGCCGAGCGCGAGCGCTCCTCAACCTATACGCTGGCCCAGCAGGTGCGCTGCATCCTCAACCAGCGCTTGGTGCGTACGCTCTGTCAGGGCTGCGCGCATAAAGACGAGGCCGGAAAGGTTCTGAAAGACCATGAACTGCAGGCTTTGAGCATCCCCGCAGACGCAAAGGTGCGCCGCCATAACACGTCGGGCTGCGATTTATGCAATCGCACAGGGATTTCCGGACGAACGCTGCTGCTTGACGCGCTGCTTATCACGCTCGGCCCCGCGCAAAGAAACGAGATTTACGAAGCGCTGATGGGCAACGTCAATAACATTACCAAGGAAGACGGCGTCGTTGTGCATACGCGCCGCGAAGGGCTTGTCGATCTGATCCTCTCCGGCCTTGTCGATCCGAAAGCCGCCATGTCATACCTCGAACAGTGATTTGCATATTCAGTTAATAAAATTCTAGAATTTTTCTTTTAAAATAGAGGGGTTGGTAGGCCCTTTCGGGCAGTTTTACAGATACGGAGTTCCAACGTTGTTCATATCTTCATTCTGACAAGGTACACGCAATGGGGGTGTTCTGGAAAGGATTGTTGCTTGATTTTCTTTTTGCAGTAGGCGCAAGCGACGATGAGTACAATTGCTACTTTAGGAGCGAAGCAACGCACTGCAAAAAGCAAAGAAAGTAACAATATGCAGCAATGGGTTGCGGAAATTGCGTATGACACATCTTCGGGTCCGAAAAGGACCACCGAATCTTTTTACCTGCCTTCTGTCGAGGATGTACGTATCGCTGTGAGCAAAAAAGGCGGCTATGTGCTGAATGTGCGTCCGCATGAGCGCTCCCCGCTTGAACGCCTGCTCGCCCGCTCTACATGGTGGCAGGTCCAGCTTTTACGCGGCATTCAGTTCCGCTCAACCTCCACCTCGCCCGGCGTGGCGCTGTGGAAAATTATTCAGGCCGAAACAAATCCGCGCCGCCAGAACATTATGGCTCCGGCGCGTGAGGCGCTGGCACGGGGGCTTGGCGTCATAGACGCGCTCAAGGCGCTCAATGTTTTCGACCACGGAACGCTGGCGATTCTCGCCGGGTCCGAGCGCGCCAACCGTCTGGTGGAAGGCATTCCCCACGCTATCCATTCCATCACCCAAAAAAAGAAAAACGCTGCCGCCATCATGGGAACCATGGGCTGGCTGGCTTTTGATGTGTTCTCAATCGTCACGTCACTATGGGCGGGTAAGGACATGGTGCTGGGCTGGTTCCGCGATAACGCTCCGCAAGAGGACGTTGAAAAATATCTCACAGTGGTCGGTCGTCTCGAACTGACATGGGATGTTTTGATTTATTTCTCCGTCGGCTCCGGCTTGTTTATGGGCTGGTGCGTTTTTTCATACTGGATCAACCGCGGAAAGAAGGACTGGCCGACCGCACGCATTGTACGAAAGATCCCGCTGATCGGCGGATATTTGCGCGATCTGGCCTTTGCCGATTCGATGTCGGCAGCGGCGCGGATGCTGCGCGGCCTTGTGCCGATCAACGAAACGCTCCAGCAATCCTCCGAGGCGTCCTCCGCCCCGGACGTAACGGCTTATTGGGAAGAATCCATGGCCGATCTCAGCCGCGGCGTCTCTTTAGGCTCGGCGCTTGACCGCGCCCCGCTGACCAGAGCCGAGCGTCTGGAGATAGCGTCCTTGTCTGATCTCGATCAAGTTGCTACAGTAATGGAGTCCATTGCTGAAATGCGTTCGCAGGCAGCACGGACGAAACATAAGATGATCGTCTGGATCGCCTTTTTACTGACAGGGGTATTTCTCGCCATTGCCTTCGGCAGCGCCATTTACGCTTTGACTGTGATGAATATGAGCATGGATTCAATGATGGGTGGTCTGATGGAAGGCGCAATTTAAGGAGAGCGGCTTGGCTCTGATTTCAAAAGATAAAGATCTTTCCGGTAAAGGCGTCCGTGGAAACACCGGCGGTGTTTCACGGCCCGGCCCCGGCATCAGCGATTACCTCGCCGGCGAAGCGGGCAGCTATGTTGCCGAACTGAAACCCTATTTACCGCAGGAGCTTGTCGGCGGCGTTATTCCTCATATTCACGGAACCGAAGAAGAGGCTGTCTGGAACGCCGCATCGCAGGCTTGCGGCACGGAAAAAGTACATTACTGCTATTCCATCGACGAAGGACGTATCTGGTATCTCGCCTGCCCATCCGCTTCCATGGCTTCAAACCCCGATAGCTGGTGCCCATTGGCGGCCTCCCTGCCGGGCAACAGCGAATACTGGGACCGCGAAACGGTTTATCTCTATGAGCAGGAGGGCCTCGCCTCCGCCCTGCGCTGGGACCCTGAAACAGGCCGGATGCAGGTTTTCCTCGGCGCATCCAGAACGATTTTGCCGAGGGTGCAAAGCATGGACGCCAACTTTGTGACCATCAATCCCGAAGTCGCCGAAGTCGTGCCTTGGCAAAATAAAATGCTGAAAACCGAAAAACTCTCTCGCGCCACGGCCCGCATGCTTGTGCTGTCGGGAATGGGTGTATCGCTGGTTGCGGTCTTGATCCTTTCATTCAGCTACATATCCGTCAACATGATCCAGCGCGATTTAAAAAGCGTGCAGGAGCAAACGCAGCGCACCTCGGAAAACCTGATGATCGGTGCGTATAACGCGATGCAAAGCGATACGATCAAACATATGGTGCGGGTACAGGAAATTCTGGATGGTCTGGGGCGTCTGGACAGCACGCTGGTGCGCTACGAAATCAAAAAGGGCAATCAGGTCGAATGGGAGGCTTTGGTGCCACCAGCCTATATTCAAACCGTTTTGCAAAAATATGCCGTAAGAGTGGATGAATCGAAAAAGGAAAAAGATGGCCGCATTCGTGTAATCGGCACAAGATAGGATAATATACTCAAAAAATACATCGTGTTTTATGTAAGTTTTAAAAGGCATTAACTTCTATGATTTATACTTAATTCCAGTATAATTTTATTAACAAGAGCCTCCGGGGATCAGGGATTGGATTTTAGTAAGCTACAACAGGGTTTTAAGGCGTTAGGGCGTTCCTCCAGAAATTTTGACTGGCGGTCGTTGAAAAAATACGCCGGGCCGCATGCCGCCGACGATCTCAACCGTTTCCTTGAAAAGCTGCCGCAAAATACCGGCCAGACCATGCTTGTGATTGCCGGTGTTGCATGGGCCGCAGCCGGTGGAATCGGCCTGTTTACAACGGTTCAAATGCAAAAATTGACGGAAATCCGCGCAGAGCTGCAAGAGGCAAAAGCCCTGAAGCCGCAGGTGCCGGAAATTAAGGATGTCGCTGTGGATGCAAAAAGTGTGGAAAAATTTGCAAAACAGATGGAGGAGATCTATGGCGGGCTGCAAATCAGCGCCAGCCGCTCAACAATCACGCTGACAGCCAGTTCTACCGGCGCGTTCGGCCAGTTTCGCGAGGCCATCGGCCATGTTCAAAACGGCGGTTCCGGCTGGCGCGTGAATATCGACAGGTTTTGTGTGGGGCGCGAATGCGAAAAATACCCGCTTTACGCCTCTTTAAGAATAAACAAGGTTTCCGTGAACTGATTGGGATGGTACAATAAGGAAGCAGAGTGGAGAAATAACATGCTGAATAAATTTAAGAATTTCTACAAGGGACAAAATAAGGGGAAAAAAATGAAAAAAACAAATCGGAAAATGGAAAGCGGAAACGTCTTATTCCTGATCTTGATTGCCGTGGCTCTGTTTGCTGCGCTTTCTTACGCTGTAACACAATCGTCTCGCTCCGGCGGCGGTGCTTCGGACGGGGAGGCTAACTTGGTCAACTCGGCGCAGATTACGCAGTATCCGGCCTCGGTCAGAACCGCGATTGTGCGGATGATTATTGGCGGCACGGACGTTACGGGACTGAATTTTGATCCGCCTTCGGCTTTTGACGAAGCCCCTCCGGGAACAAGCTGTGACAACCTGTCCGCATCATGTGTGTTCCATCCTAACGGCGGCGGCGCGACCTATGTCTCCGCGCCTGCGACGGTGACGGCCAGCGGTGTGCAGGTTCCGTGGATTTTCACCAGTGAATATGCGATCGAGGATATCGGCACGAGTGCGAACGATATCATCGCCATGTTTCCCGGAATTAGCTCATCGGTATGTACCCGTCTGAATCAGGAATTCGGGGTAACAAACCTCAATGACGGTGACAGCGACGGCGTTTCTGTCGGCGCGACAACCCTGCCGACATCCGCGTCAAACATGAGCCGGACCGAAGGCAACGTGAACATCGACAACCCTGCGGCGGCACCCGGAACGTTGATTGACGGTGACTTTGCCGGGCAGCCTTTCGGATGTTACGACCAAAATGATGCCTCCGCCGGCGGCGCAACAATGGTCTACTACCACGTTCTTGTTGAAAGATAAAACATAAGAATGAACCCGAAGACCCTACTAAAAATGCGCAGGCGCGCTTCCGAAAAGGGAAGCGCGCTTGTTTATATCCTGATCGCCATCGCGCTTTTGGCGGTTTTGACCGTGAGCTTTATGGAGCCTTCATCCCAGCAAACCTCATCCCAGAACACCTTTAAAACGGTTTCCGCGCTTCAGGGTCAGATTGACAGCATCCGCTCAGCCATTCAGGGATGCGTTTTGCTCTATCCTCAGGGGGATAAATGTATTGAAGACGATACGCCTGCCTATTGCACGACAACGGCAACAGACACCCCTGGCGCGAACAAACGCTACCCGTTAAACCCCGATTCCGATCATTTCGCAAACGCCACGCCCGGCGCGACCGCTGACAGGTTGGTCAGAAATATGCGCTGCCCCGGCGATAACGGCGGCGAAAACGCAAACCATGACAACCACGCGCTCATTTTTACCGGCGCAAGCGGAAAGTTTCTCGAACCGCCTCCGGATCTGTTTGAGGAATGGCAGATTTATAACGGCGCAGACGGGGTTTTCTATTGGACCCGGACGGCCAAAACAGACGCCTTTATCTCCGCCGCGCTGGAAAAACTGGACGAAAAATTTCAGGAATGCGAAGCCGATATCATAGACGCCACAGGCGGTGCCGTGGATATGGATAGCGACGTCACCGCGCAGGCGACATGCCCGGCGGGTGAAATATGTTTCCGCGTCTGGGTGATTAATAACGCCACCGCGCCGCATGGCGATTATGCGATTGATAATAGCTGCGGCTCTTCGGATATCTGATTTGACGCTTTGTGGTTTGTCGCCGCCGAATTGATGGCCATAGGGCGCATCTATAGCCCGGCAACCTCATCTTCTACGCGCTGGAATTCTTCGGCAATCTCTCCGACCAGCGCATCGACAGGCCTCTGCGCCGCCGCATCATCCTGCAACCGCGCCGCCAGATCGCCAAGCACGTTGCAACATGCCGAGCGTGCCGCGCCTTTCAGGCTGTGCCCCAACTCTTTCAAAGCGTGAAAGTCCCCGTCCGTAAGGGCCGCTTGTATGCGCTCAATCTGCGGGCTTGTCATCTGAACAAACATACCCAGCATCTCAACCGCAATCGCATCAAACGCGCCCATTTGCGCGACCATCGCCGCCTTGTCAATCGCAGGCGGTTTTCCATCCTGCGCAGCCGCGCTTTGCTCTTCAATCGCTGTTGTCGGTTTCTCACCTGCGCCCGCGTCTTCACGCAAAAGCCCCCAACGAATGAGCAGTCGCTTAAATTGCCCCAATGAAACAGGTTTCAGTAAACACTCGTCAAACCCCTGGCTCATATAAGTTTCACGCTGCGCCATCTGCACATCCGCCGTTAAAGCGATAACGGGAAAATGAGCCTTGTTGCCGCAGGCGCTTTCTTTCTTGCGGATATGATCGACCAGCGCGTAACCATCCATCTCGGGCATGTGCAAATCGGTAATCAAAATGCCGTATTGCCCGGTATTCAGCGCCTCTAGCGCCTCTTTCCCGTTTCCCGCAAAGCTGGCCTCAACCCCAAGCTTCTCAAGCTGCCGCCCCAGAATGTCACGCACGCTCTGCGTATCCTCGGCAATCAGCATCTTTGTCGGCCCGCTAATTTCCATCCGCTCCAGCTTGTGCGCCGCATCGCGCACGGCTTCACCCAACCCGATCCGGCTTGCCGGTTTTGTCAAATACGTAACGCCCAGCGCCTGCAAGGAATGCGACAGCCCCACATCATCGCGCACCGTATACATCACCAGCCCCATATTCGGGCGGATTTTGACGATTTCTTTAATCAAATCCAGCCCCAGCCCGTCGGGCAACCCCTGGTCGATCACCCCCACATCAAACGGACGGCGGCCAGCCAGTTCCAAACCTTCTTTATAACTTGTGCAAAGCTCGACCGTGGCGCCCATAGAGCGCAGGGAGTTGACAATTTCCTTCCCGCCTTGCGGGTGATCTTCAACAGATAAAACCGAAATGCCGTCCAAAGAGGGCAGTTCAACCGTAGAGCTGTCGATGCTGACCTCTTTTGTCGGGATTTCAAACCAGAATGTAGAACCTTGACCCGGCGCACTTTCAACGCCGATCTTGCCGCCCATAAGCTCAACCAGCTTTTTTGAAATCGAAAGCCCCAGACCCGTTCCGCCATATTTGCGGCTGGTCGAGCTATCGGCCTGTGTAAACGACTGGAACAGCTTGTCGCAGACGTCCGGCGGCATCCCGATACCGGTGTCAATCACCTCAAAGCGCAGAGCAACTCCGTCCTCCGGCGCGGTAATATGGCGCGCATCGCTGCTCACACGCACCGTAACGCTGCCCTGATGCGTAAATTTCAGCGCATTCCCGCACAAATTCATGATAATCTGCCGCAGGCGCTTCGGATCGCCCACCACCACAAACGGCACGTCTTTTTCGATATCGTCGATAAGCGCGATATCGACGCCATGCACCTTCACCGCCAGCGCTTCCAATAAGCCGCGCACCAGCAGACGCACCGGAACCTCGAACAGATCCAGCTCCATCTTGTCGGCATCCATCTTTGCCAGATCCAGAATATCGTCGAGAATTTCCAGCAACCCCGCCGCCGCCGTTTGCGCGGTGCCGACCATCTCCATAACCCTGTCCGAAGGCTTTTCATCGGCAATCAGCTCTAAAAGGCCGAAAATCGTCTGCATCGGCGTGCGGATTTCATGGCTCATCGTCGCCAGAAAATTCGACTTCATCTGCGCCACCGCATCGGCCTGCGCGACTTTTTGTTCAAGCTCTCTGATTTTATTTGACATATATATATTTCTGCGCTACGTTACCGCTCACTTTACATGGAAAAGAATAACGATAAGGCTACAATTATGAACGAGATAACAAAAACTGCAACAGATCAAATAAATCCGGTATTCAATGACGCAACGCAAATTCCGGAGGGTGTCAGAGCATTTTTGGAGGGGGTTTTGCAAAAAAACCCTTGGTTAATGTCTGTGTTTGAAGGTACAGAGCATGCAGCAGAAAAAGAAACGATTGTTCAGCAAACAATTTCTGGGATTCTAAAGACGGGAAAGCCTTTTAATAAACTAAAGCTTGCGTCTGATAATGTTATGGCGGGTGTACATAATAGCTCATCATTGAAATATTTGGTGGATGAGGGGTACATGGTTGTTAGTGAGGATGAGTCAATGATATCACTGACGAATAAGATGCTTTTCAAGTTGATTGAAAAACACCCTCCGGAGCAGCTTGCGCAAAGTTCCAGTTTTTTGACAGGGCAAAAGGATGATCCAAGCCTACCAGTTCTTTTGCCTCTGGCTAAATAGCTTGCGCTGCTTTACATTTTTTGATTAGTCTACGCCACCGCATCGGCTTGGGCGACTTTTTCCTCTAATTCTTCTCTGGAAAGTGTTTCAGGCATGAAATTCCTTGTTTTTTGTCCCTAAAGTAAAGTATCACCTAAAAACGCTTTGGTTAACCACGAAGATCACGAAACGCACGAAGGCGTGTACCTGTGTTGAAGGTCTTCGTGATCTTCGCGGGCTTCGTGGTTTAAAAAATTAAAAAGGAAGTGACTATAATGGGCTATAAAATCGCAGTCGTAGGCGCCACCGGGAATGTCGGGCATGAAATGCTCAAAATCCTAGATGAGCGCAACTTCCCCGCCGATGACGTCATCGCGCTGGCCTCCTCGCGCAGCGTCGGCAAAGAGGTGTCCTTCGGCGATAAAAACCTGAAAGTGCGCGATCTGGCCACGTTCGATTTCAAAGGCGTGGATATCGTGCTGTCTTCGCCGGGTGCGAAAGTCTCTGCCGAATATTCCCCCAAAGCCGCCGCCGCCGGGGCAACCGTGATCGACAATACCTCACACTGGCGTATGGATCCCGACGTGCCCCTCATCGTGCCCGAGGTGAACCCGCAGGCGATTAACGAAATCAACAAAGGCATCATCGCCAACCCGAACTGCTCCACCATTCAGATGGTCGTGGCGCTCAAACCCTTGCATGATGCCGCCACCGTCAAACGCGTGGTGGTCAGCACCTATCAGTCGACCTCCGGCTCCGGCAAGGAGGCAATGGATGAGCTGTTCAACCAGACCAAAGGCATTTACGCCAACCAAACGCCGGTGCCGTCCGTCTATCCGAAGCAGATCGCCTTTAACGCGATTCCGCAAATCGACGTGTTCATGGATGACGGCATGACCAAGGAAGAATGGAAAATGGTGGTCGAAACCAAAAAAATTCTCGACCCCAATATTAAGGTCTGCGCCTCCTGCGTACGTATTCCCGTCTTTATCGGCCATGCCGAAATGGTCAATGTCGAGCTGGAAAACGAGTTGTCCGCCGCCCGCGCCAAAGAACTGTTCCGTCAGGCCGAAGGTGTAACGCTCGTCGATCTGGAAAATGAGGGCCTCGAGTTTGTCACACAGGTCGAAATTCAGGGCGAGGATGACGTGTATGTCAGCAGAGTGCGCGAAGATATCACGGTCGAAAACGGCCTCAATTTCTGGTGCGTATCCGATAACCTCCGCAAAGGCGCGGCCCTCAACACTATCCAGATTGCGGAGTTGTTGGTTAAAGGCAAGGCGTAAACCCGCCGCCGCGCTGTGTAACTTTTCCCTCTTTCTGTACGAATTTCTCTATGTAACAAGAGGCGTAAAGCAATGAACAGACGAAACTTTATACTCGGCGGCGCATCGTTGCTGACCCTCATTCTCGCAAAAAAAGCAGGAGCATTCGACGTGTTTACAAGAAAAGGCGAAGGCAAAGCGGAAAGCTTTCCATACACACTCACCGACGCGCAGTGGAAAGAAAAACTTGAGCCCGAAAGCTACCGCGTGCTGCGCAAGGCTGGGACGGAGCGCTCCGGCTCGTCCCCACTCAACAATGAAAAACGCGATGGCGTGTTTCACTGCGCCGGATGTGACCATCCGCTATTCTCCAGCGCCCATAAGTTTGAGAGCGGCACCGGCTGGCCCAGCTTTTACCAACCCTATAATGATGAATCCGTGAAATACTCAACCGATTACGTGCTGGTCTACCCCCGCACCGAAGAACACTGCGCCAATTGCGGCGGCCACCTCGGCCATGTCTTCGACGACGGCCCGCCGCCGACCGGCAAACGCCACTGCATCAACGGCGCGGCGCTGGTGTTTAAGGAAGCGTAAAACTCTCATTGAATTCTAAACGATAACCCTTATTATGATTCTAAGCATACGCGATCATGATAAGAAACGAACATGTCCGAAACACAACCACAAAAAACCGAGCGGCCTCTTTCTCCGTTCATGTTAGGCACCCTTTACAGGTTTCAATTAACCTCCTTCACATCCATCCTCCACCGGGCAACAGGCGTGGCGCTCACCGTCGGGCTGCTCATGTTCGCATGGTGGCTGGTCGCCGCCGCCATCGGCCCCGGCCCTTACGATGTTTTCATGAATTTCGCAGGCTCGGCGCCGGGCATGCTCCTGCTCTTCGGCTTTACGGTTGCGTTTTATTACCATCTTGCCAACGGCATCCGCCATCTCATCTGGGATACCGGGCTTCTCTTTAAAATCGAAAACGCCTACCGCGCCGGCTACGCGGTCCTGCTGTTTACCGCCGTTTTGACGGCCATTACATGGTATTGCGTTTTGATGAAAGCGGGGATTTAGAGATGCATATGAAATGGGATAATCACGGCATGAAAACACCCTTGGCGCGGGCACGCGGGCTGGGGGCTTCACGCTCGGTCGTTGGTGGCTGGATCAAGCTCCGCGTCACCGCCATCGCCAATGCGATCCTGTCCGTCTGGTTCCTCTGGTTCTTAAGTCAAACTATCGGTGCAAGCCACGCTGAATTCACCGGGCGGCTCGCCGATCCCCGCAACGCGATTTGTATGATCCTCCTGATAATATCCGCTTTTACCCACGCAGTTTTGGGAAACCGCGAAATTGTCGAGGATTACTTCCACAATGAATTTTTCAAAATCACAAAACTCATCGGCATGTATCTGTTTTTCTTCGCCGTTGCAGCGGCATGTGTTTTTTCAATTCTAAAAATAGCTTTTACTATGGGTGTGTAAATGACAACAAATTACGAAATTATAGATCACGAATATGATGTCGTTGTCGTGGGGGCTGGCGGAGCGGGTCTGCGCGCCGGTTTTGGCTGCGCCGAAAAAGGGCTTAAAACCGCTATTCTTTCGAAGGTTTTTCCCACGCGCTCTCATACAGTCGCGGCCCAAGGCGGTATTTCCGCCGCGCTGGGCAATATGGGCGAGGATGACTGGCGCTTCCACATGTATGACACGGTCAAAGGCTCAGACTGGCTCGGCGATCAGGATGCAATTGAATATATGTGCCGCGAGGCAATCCCCGCCATTATCGAGCTTGAACATTACGGCGTGCCGTTCTCTCGCACCGCTGCCGGGAAAATCTACCAGCGCGCCTTTGGTGGTATGACCACCCATTTCGGCAAAGGCACAGCGCAAAGAACGTGCGCCGCTGCCGACCGCACAGGCCATGCCATTTTGCATACGCTTTATACCCAGGCCCTTAAAAACAGGGCCGAGTTTTTTATCGAATATTTCGCGCTCGACCTCATCATGTCTGATGAAGGCGAATGCCTTGGCGTAATGGCCTGGAACCTTGATGACGGCACAATCCACCGTTTTCGCGCACACCAAACCATACTCGCCACCGGCGGCTATGGCCGCACCTTCTTCTCCTGCACCTCTGCTCATACCTGTACGGGCGATGGTAACGCCATGGTACTGCGCGCGGGCATTCCCTTGCAGGATATGGAGTTCATCCAGTTCCATCCCACCGGTATTTACGGCGCTGGTTGCCTGATTACCGAGGGCGTACGCGGGGAGGGCGGCTATCTCACCAATTCCGAGGGCGAGCGTTTTATGGAGCGCTATGCGCCCTCCGCCAAAGACCTCGCCTCGCGCGATGTCGTCTCCCGCTCAATGACTATCGAAATCCGCGAGGGACGGGGCGTGGGCGAGCATAAGGACCATATTCACCTGCATCTCGAACATCTCGACCCGGACATTATCCATTCGCGCCTACCCGGCATCGCCGAAAGCGCACGGATTTTTGCCGGCGTGGATGTAACGAAAGAGCCGATCCCCGTCCTGCCGACATGCCATTACAATATGGGCGGTATCCCGGCCAACTATCATTGCGAGGTCATCAACCCCACGAAGAGGGACCCCAATGCCATCGTGCCCGGCCTGATGGCCATTGGCGAGGCCGCTTGCGTCTCCGTTCACGGGGCAAACCGCCTTGGCTCCAACTCGTTGCTTGATCTGGTGGTTTTTGGCCGCAGCGCCGCTAATCGCTGCGCCGAGGTTCTTGCGCCCGGCGCGCCGCACAGGCCGCTAAGCGGCGATGACGGCTCCAAAGCGCTGGGTCGCCTCGACCATTTCCGCAACGCCAAGGGCGGCACCCGTACCGCCGAATTGCGCGACCGGATGCAGCGCACCATGCAAGCCCACGCTCCGGTTTTCCGCACCGGCGAGGTTTTGGCCGAAGGCATTCAAAAGATTGACGAATGCTTTGCCGCCAAGGCCGATATCGGCGTAAGCGACCGCTCTATGATTTTTAACACAGATCTGGTCGAAACGCTGGAGCTGGATAATTTGCTCTCTCAGGCCGTGGCCGCCATGCATTCCGCCGCCAATCGTGAGGAATCCCGCGGCGCTCACGCGCGTGAAGACTTTCCTGCCCGCGACGATGAAAAATGGATGAAACATACCCTCACATGGGTTAATGAGAGCGGTCAAACCAGAATCGACTACCGCCCCGTCATCATGCAAACCCTGACCGATGAAGTCCAGCCCATCCCGCCGAAGGAGAGGGTGTACTAATTCCCATCATAAAAAGCTTGATTTTATATGGAAATAAGTATATGGTCCGGGCATGAAAAACAATTTGCCCAACAGTAATGGCGATTTTCGAACAGCGGCCCAGAAGGTGACGCGGGAGGCCGTAGAGGAAACGAGCGAGCAGTTAGTGGGACTGCTGCAGGGAAAAGGTATTCAGCTTGAAAAGCAGATAATAAGTGAGTGTCTTATGACCTCATCTCTGGCTGAACAAGTTGAGAGGCTCGCATGGGAGCTTTTTATTGCTCAAAAGAAAATGCAGGTAGCCGAAGAAAAGGCCCTTAGGGACCCAATGACGGGCGCTTATAACCGGGAGGGGTATAAGGAAAGGCTGAATCTGGCGCTTCAGCGCCTTGAGCGGAGTGATGGGTACGTCATGCTGGCGATTTCCGATATTGACAATTTTAAGAACATTAACGATACCTACGGTCATCCATTCGGAGATGAGGTAATCAAAACAGTTGTAAAAAAGCTTACGCATGCGGTTAGAAAAGATGACGTAGTGGCACGCATCGGTGGTGAAGAAATAGCTGTGATTGTTGAAGCAAAGTCTATGGAGGATATAAAACAATTACAAACACGCTTAGAAGGGGCCGTTTGTCAGTTTCAATTTACGTATGATGGAACGGCAATTGATGTGGGGAACAGTATCGGCGTTGCTGTCACAGATCATTTATGCAACGCTAAAAATTTATATAAATTCGCTGATACACAGCTATACGCAGTAAAAAAGAGCGGGAAGAAGGGACGTCTCTTAGCCCAACATATGAAACCTCCCGCCAATGATCCCGCGCTCCAGAGCGAGCGCTAGTGAGATAATCTTTCAAACCTCTTCACATTTCTTCCCCAAACCCGTATGCTTTTAAGCGAAAAAACAACGCGCAAGAAGCATCTCAAATGGCTGAATTCACACTCCCCCAAAACTCCAAAATCACTAAAGGCGAAATCATAAACGCCGCCGCAGGCGGAGCAAAGCGCACGCGCACCTTCAAAATATACCGCTGGTCGCCGGACGACGATGCCAACCCCCGCCTTGATGAATATACGATTGATCTGGATAAATGCGGGCCGATGGTCCTCGACGCGCTCATTCATATCAAGGACGACGTGGACCAGACGCTCACCTTCCGCCGCTCCTGCCGCGAGGGGATTTGCGGCTCCTGCGCGATGAATATCGACGGCACGAATACGCTGGCCTGCACCAAGGCGATAGATGATTGTAAAGGCGATATTAAAATCACCCCGCTGCCGCATATGCCGGTGGTCAAAGATCTTGTCCCCGATCTCAACCACGTCTACGCGCAATACACCTCAATCGAACCGTGGCTTAAAACCGACTCACCCGCGCCAAACCGCGAGCGCCTGCAAACCGACGAAGACGCAACAATCCTCAACGGCGCGGACGGCAACGGCCCCGCCGGGTGCATCTTGTGCTTTTGCTGCTCTACAAGCTGCCCGTCTTATTGGTGGAACGGCGACCGCTTCCTCGGCCCCGCCATCTTGCTGCAAGCCTATCGCTGGATCGCCGATTCCCGCGACGAAGCCACCGGCGAGCGCCTCGATGCTCTCGAAGATCCGTTCCGCCTCTACCGCTGCCATACAATTATGAACTGCACGAACACCTGCCCCAAGGGTCTCAACCCGGCCAAAGCGATTGCAGAAATCAAGAAACTTATGGCTCTGCGCCGTTAATATTCCATAAACTGGATATTCGTCACACAATTGGCGCTATACATCTGGATAATTCCCTTGTTCAGGGAAAGGATTTGCATACATTCCGAAACGCCCTCCATCGGCACCGCCTCGCTGCCGCCCGTATCGGTCGGCACAGCCATCGTCGCATATTCGGTGTTCCGTGTTTTAACGAAAGCCTTCTTCCCGTTTGAGGCGATTTTGATATCCTTGATTTCTACAACCGTTTCGTAATCCTGCGTCGATTCCGCCCCTTTTTGAACCGATTCCATAAACTCATCCTTACCCAGACTGAACCCAACCTCCTGCGAGGGCATACCCGGAATATGGTATTTCATCACGCTTTTAAACCGCGCTTTTTTATCCAGATGCTTGTCCAGATAGGTGCTGATTCTCTCCGCCGATAACCCTCCATTTCCTGTTGTTATATCGGTCGTCTCTTCTATAAACGCTCTAATATTCTGCTTCGTCAGGGTCGAAACATCATCCTCCGCAAGACATACAGAATCGTGCGCAAAAAAGACGGATGCGGAAAAAAAGAACAAAAAGAAAGCGCTGTAAAATCGCGTTGATTTCATGAATTTTCTACTACTTATCCCCTAAGGTGCTTTACATATAATTATAGCGCTAAAAAGTGAAGGGAAAGCTAATATACACACCCACCGGGCGGCTTTTTATGCGTGCGACAACATGTTGTATTTTAAAGGTTTTTCAGTGCAATGCCCCGAAATATACGATTGTAACCGTGCACTTTGATTAGGAAGGGTTGACTGGCGGTTCATAGCACACAGCCTCAAACCGCTTTTCCGCCTGATTGCGCTCATGGCGCAAGTCGACAAATTTTTTGGCAAGAGCGCAGGCCGTCAAAGCCAGCAGAAAAGACCCGCTCTCCTGTAAAGCCTCCTGAAAAGCCGGGGGGCAAAAAGCCGTACCGTTCGGGTTTGCCGCACATTCCGTAAAGACCTGTTGCGTCGTTTTCTCACTATCCGGCCATATTTGATAAGCGCCAAGCGCGGCCCCTGCGGATGCCATAAAAGTAAAAGTGCTTTGTACCCCCTTTTCTAACATGGCATTGCGTTCTGTGCGTAAAGCCTGCGCAAACCGCCCATAGGCAGGAAACTCTTCTTCAACCACTGTTCCCAAACTGATATTTGCTCTAGGTTGGCATACAAGGCCATAGAGCAGGGAATTGCTATGAGTTCGAAAAATTTCTGAGGCAGCGTTAAAATCACCACTCCGTAAAGTTTGACGAATACGGCTGGATAAAAACAGCTCGTAGATGTCCCGGTCTATCTCTTCATTCGCCATGGCGGCCTTCTCCTGCTTACTCAACCCACCTCAATATCCAGCGCAATATCCATCGCCGGGGCGCTGTGGGTGAGCGCGCCGACAGAGATATAATCCACCCCCGTTTCGGCGATGCCCCGCACCGTTTCAAGGCTAACCCCGCCGGAGGCTTCGCTGATAAGCCGCCCCTTGGTCCGGCCAACCGCTTTTTTAAGATCCGGCAGTTCAAAATTATCCAGCATCACAATATGAGCCTTGCCGTTTTCGATCACCTCTTCAAGCTGTTTTAAATTATCAACCTCAATCTCTATGCGTTTCGTATGCCCGGCCAGCATATGCGCTTGGTCCAGCGCTTCGGAAATCCCCCCGGCCACGGCAATATGGTTGTCTTTAATCAAAATCGCATCATCCAGCCCGAAACGGTGGTTCGCCCCGCCGCCAATCTCCACCGCGTATTTCTGAAACAATCGCATGCCCGGCACCGTCTTGCGCGTATCGCAAAGCTCAACGCCCGTATCCTTAATCCGTTCCACATACCGCGCGGTCAGACTCGCCACCCCGCTCATATGAGACAGGAAATTCAGCGCCACGCGCTCCGCCGTCAATAAACTCCGCGCCGGACCGGTAATCTCCGCAATCACGTCACCGGCCTCTAAATCCGCGCCATCTTCGGCCATCACGGTCATGTCAAAATCTACATCGGTCAGCGAAAATGTCGAAAGCGCGACAATAAGCCCCGCCAGCCGTCCGCTCTCCCGCGCCCGCAAAACACCCTTGGCCTGCGCCCCCGCAGGAATCAGCAGATTAGAGGTAATGTCAAACCCATGCCCTAAATCTTCCTTCAGCGCAGCTTTGACCTGCTCCTCTATAAAAAGGGGTGATAGCATCTAACTCATCTCCAGCATGCGCTCAACCGCAACCCGCGCCCGCGCGGCTATATCCGCATCAACGCGCACTTCCGGCTCTTCTGTTTGCAACGCCCGCAAGATCTTCGGCAATGAAATTCGCTTCATATGCGGGCACATCTGGCAGGTGCCGATCATCTCAACGCCGGGATTGGCCGCCGCGATATTATCGCTCATGGAACATTCCGTATACAGCACCGCCTGCTTGGGCTGATGCTCCTTGATATACCGATCCATCTGCGCGGTAGAGCCCGCATAATCGGCCTCCGTCAGAACTTCGGGCGGGCATTCCGGATGGGCAAGCACGAAAATATCAGGGTGCTGCGCGCGCATCCGCCGCACATCCTCGGCGCTAAAGCGCTCATGGACCATGCATGTCCCTTCCCAGATAATAACCTCCACATCAATCCCGTCTCGTTTTAACTGCGCCTCGACATTTTGCGCCAGAAACTTGTCCGGCGTCATGATCACGCGCTCATGCCCTTGCGCGGCCAGCGCCTTCACAATCTTCGCCGCGTTAGATGAAGTGCAGCACACATCGCTTTCTGCCTTCACATCCGCCGAAGTATTCACATACGTTACAACCGGAACCCCCGGATGCGCGGCTTTAAGCTTTCGCACATCCTCCCCCGTGATGGATTCGGCAAGGCTGCATCCCGCTTCCATATCCGGCAGGATTACTTTTTTCTCAGGGGCCAGAATTTTCGAGGTCTCGGCCATGAAATGCACGCCGCATTGCACGATAATATCCGCATCGCTCTGCGCCGCTTTTTGCGCCAGCATCAGCGAATCGCCAACCACATCGCCCACACCATAGAAAATATCCGGCGTCATGTAATTATGCGCCAGAATGACGGCATTCTTTTCAGCCTTCAGCCGGTTAATCTCATAGATATAAGGCGCAAGTGTCTTCCAGTGTTCAAGCTTATACTGCCCCCCAAGCTTTGCATAAATGGGGTCTGTCGCTTTTGCGACCTCATCCGTATATTCTAAACGCTCTGCTGACATGATTTGTTCTTTAAATGTTCGCTGCGGCTGTTATAAAAGAAGTATCTCACATATTTACGCAGTCAAGGTCAAGCCAAAGGGGATAAAGAGTGCCGGATTTATTTGCAGTAAATAAAGATACGCAGGGCGATGAAAATCGTCCGCTCGCCGATCGCCTGCGTCCGCAAAATCTTGAAGATATAGCCGGGCAGGGGCATCTGGTGGGACAGGGCGCGCCCATCCGTAAAATGATTGAAAGTGGCCGCCTGTCTTCCATGGTGCTGTGGGGGCCGCCGGGCTGCGGCAAAACCACGCTGGCGCGTATATTGGCCGATCACACCGACCTGCATTTCGAACAAATCTCCGCCATTTTCTCCGGCGTTGGCGATCTACGCAAAGTTTTCGACGCCGCCAAAATCCGAAAACAAAACGGGCAGGGGACTCTCCTCTTTGTCGATGAAATACACCGCTTCAATAAGTCCCAGCAGGACGCCTTCCTTCCCGTTATGGAAGACGGCACGATTACCCTTATCGGCGCGACCACAGAAAATCCGTCATTCGAACTCAATGCCGCGCTGCTTTCCCGCGCACAAGTCTTTGTTCTCAAGCGTTTAGGCGAAGATGCTCTGGAAACGCTTTTGCAAAAAGCGGAGGGAGAAAAACCTCTCCCTCTAACGCCCGAAGCGCGCAAACTCCTTATAACTATGGCCGATGGCGATGGCCGCTATGTCCTGTCTATGGCAGAACAAATTATAGCTCAGCGCGAAATGTTGGATGAAGAGGCACTTTTGGCCCTCGTTCAGCGCCGCGCCGCGCTTTACGACAAAGGCCACGACGCGCATTTCAACCTCATCAGCGCTTTTCACAAATCCCTGCGTGCCTCCGATGTCGACGCCGCGCTTTACTGGATGGCCCGCATGCTCGAAGGGGGAGAGAACCCGGAATATATCCTGCGCCGCATGACCTGCGTAGCCTCCGAAGACATCTCCAACGCCGACCCGCAGGCTTTACAGGTCGTCATCGCCGCCTGGCAGGCTTTCGAGCGTCTCGGCCTGCCCGAAGGCGAACTGGCCATGGCACAGGCCTGCACCTATCTGGCATGCGCCCCGAAATCGAACGCCAGCTATATGGCCCTAAAAGCCGCCAAACGCACCGCGAAAGAAACCGGCTCCCTCATGCCGCCCAAACATGCCGTAAACGCCCCGACAAAGCTGATGAAAGCCGAAGGTTATAGCGACGGCTATATTTACGACCACGACACACCCGAAGGATTCTCCGGCCTGAGTTATTTCCCCGATGACCTGAAAAGGCAAAAATTCTACAACCCGCCCAATCGCGGTTTTGAACGAGAAATAAACAAGCGTATCGAATATTGGACTAAGCTCAGAGGGGGTAAAAAATAAATACGAAACGTATCGAATTAAATTTTATAAAATTAGAATCTAAGTCTTTACTTTAACTTTCGCTCACAGATTTTTCCGCTCGCTTAAAATCAAAAACAACCCACTGGCAATAATGATGAATGCGCCAATCAGCGTGTGCGAACTCGGTACATCCCCAAAAATCAGATATCCCAAAAGTCCCCCCCAAATCATCTGTGAATAGTGAAAAGGGGCAATGGCCGCACTGCTGGGCGCGGCCCGATAGGCTAGAGACAGGCACACAATCCCGCATGAAATGCCCGCCCCGCAGATCATAATAAACGGCAATTGTCCCAGTGCGGGAAGTTGAAAATTCGCCAGAACAAAGGGCAAGCAAAGAACAGCGGTGCATAAAGCAGGATAAAATCCTAATGCAAACGGCGTTTCTTCCTGCAAGGATCGCGCTGTAACCCACATGAGCGCAGAGCAACAAGCAGCCCCCAGAGCGAGCAACATCGCCGGGTCAATGCCCGCAAGGGACGGGCGCATGGCGATCACAACCCCGGTAAACCCGGCGGCAATAACGGCCCAGTGTCGAGGTTGAACTTTTTGTCCGTAAAGCGGAATGGCCAGTAGCGCCACGAGAAAAGGCTTGGCAAAAACAATCGTATAGGCGCTCGCCAGCGGCAACTTGCTAAAGGCGGTCACGATCAGAACGCTGACCATAAAATTCATCACTCCGCGCAAAATATGAAATTTCAAAAGTCCCGGCTTTGGTTTTCTAAATCCGCCGATAAACGGCGCTGCCAGAGCTAAAAACATACATGCGCAAAGAACGATGAAAGCAACAATGTGAATAATGGGCAGGCTCGCCGTCAGAAATTTTGCCGAAGCGTCGCTGATCGCAAAACCCGAATAACCGGCCAGAGCAAAAACCATTCCCTTATGCGATGTGTTAAGACGATTGAACATTGCGCGAACTCAGGTTACAAACGTGAACATGCTTTGTACGGATTTATCATCATGAACGCAATACTCGCAATCAGCGCCGGGGGCGCAATCGGCGCTTTATTACGCCACGGCGTCAATATCGGCGCGGTCAGGCTGCTCGGCCACGGCTTCCCCTATGGCACGCTGGCGGTGAACGTGGCCGGGTCTTTCGCCATGGGCCTGTGCATCGCGCTCTTCGCCCATTACTGGCAACCGCCTGAAACCATACGATATTTCCTCATCACCGGGCTTCTCGGTGCGTTCACAACCTTTTCCACTTTTTCTCTCGATTTCGCCAGCCTGTGGGAGCGCCAGGCCTATCTTCACAGCGCTCTTTATCTTGGCGGCTCGGTCATTCTCTCCATCGCCGGGCTGTTCGCCGCTATGGCGCTTGTACGGGCCTTTGTCTCATGAGCGAGCGCAACACGGCAGGCGTCCGTAAAATCGAAGTAAAACAAGATGATGACGGCCAGCGCCTCGACCGCTGGGTGAAGAAAAACCTCCCCGAGATCCCCTATACCCTGATCCAGAAACTCCTGCGCAAGGGCCAGATGCGCGTTGACGGTAAGCGCGCTAAACCGGATACGCGCCTGATCGCGGGGCAGGAAATTCGTATCCCCCCGGTGAAAGAGCGCCCCCGGCTTGAGGCGGGAAAACTGGACGACAAGGATAAAGCCTTTATCAAATCCCTCGTCATTTACGAAGACGCCGACGTGATCGCCCTCAACAAACCCGCCGGGCTGGCCACGCAAGGCGGCAGCAAAACCGGATACCATATCGACGGCCTGCTTGACGCCCTGAAAAACAAAGATGGCGTGCGCCCGCGCCTTGTTCACCGCCTCGATAAAGACACCAGCGGCGTCCTGCTGCTCGCCCGCTCTGCGCAAATAGCCAGAAATCTTGGCGAGGCGTTTAAAAAGCGCGAGGTCAAAAAAATCTATTGGGCGGTCTGCTCTCCCGCCCCGGAAGCCGCCGACGGCGCAATCAAAGCCCCGCTCGCTAAGGCTGGCGGCAGCAACAAAGAGCGCATGAGCGTGGATGAAAAAGACGGTAAAAGCGCAATCACCGATTTTGTTGTGCTGGAAAAAGCTTTAGATAGCGCCGCTTTCGTTGCCTTCTGGCCCCGCACCGGGCGCACCCACCAGATTCGCGTCCATGCCGAAGCGATCGGCTGCCCCATCGTCGGCGATAAAAAATACGCCCGCCTGCCAGAGCAGGAGGAAACTCACGAAGCCCGCCGTAAAGCCGAGGCCGACTTAAAGCCCTTGAATCTGTCCGGGCGTTTGCATTTACACGCCCGCCGGGTCATGATGCCCCATCCGGGACGCAAGGGCATGCTCGATATCACCGCGCCTCTCCCGCCCGAACTGGTAAAAAGCTGGAAAGCGCTGGGCTTTAGCACCAATTTAAAACAAGACCCTTTTGAGGTTTAAAGTTAAAAGATGAACGAAGACAAAAAAGACAAGCAGGCCGAAAAAACCAAAAAACGAAGCTGGAAAGGAGCGTTCAAGCGCTTCATCAAAATATCCCTGTTTCTCGGTGTATTCATATTTATCGCGCTGACCATCCTTTCGCGCATCGGCGGCAACGGCGAGCCGTTCAAAATCGCCATTCAGGATGTCCTGAGCGATTCAACGCCCTATAGTGTCCAGATTCAAACGCTGAACAATATGCGCATTTTTCCCTCAATTTCGGTGGATGTGGAAGGAATTGAATTCAGGGAAGGCGACGCCACCGGCGAAGCGCTGATCCGTGTATCAAAGGCAAAACTGTCTTTGAAATTCTTCGACGTTTTGTTCCGCCCCGGCCATTTCAGACATATCGAAATGCAGGAACTCAGCGCCGCGCCCGGAAGCCTGCTGAAACAGGCCGTAAAGCTCAAATCCGTAAGCGTGGAAGACGATGGCGCAAAAGCCGCGTTAAAGGTGCAGGGGCAAATCGGGCAGGCCACTTTAAACGCCAGTATCGGCCTGACAGCACAAGGAGCGCCGGGAAAGCGCGTCTATAGCATCGGGAATGAAAGACCGCTCGATATAACGCTGGGCGCGCTGCACCTTGAATCCGGGTTAAAAAATATGATCGGCGGCGGGTTTAAGCTCGAAAATATGAACCTGAGCGTCGGCGAAGAAAAAGCCCTGCGCGGAAATTTCGATATCCGTGCTAAAGGGGAAGAAAGGTTTCATCTCAAAGGGCAGGGGCGCCTACAGCCCGGCAACACGCAGCTCGAGCCGGATCTGCTGCTGGATTTCAGCGGCAAGGAACATATCATTTCCGGAAAGATAGACAGCCCGGAACTCACCGTAAGCGACTTCACGGCCAAAGCCCCGTTCATGCGCATGCTTGATGAAATCGCCGCGATCTTCGGTTCCGGCAACAAGGAACTGGATTTCAGCGGGCTGGATCTGGATATAAAAATGCAGGCTGCTCAGGTCAAATCCGGTGCGCTCAATCTCGGCAGCCTGAAAGCGCCGCTTAGGCTAAAGGAAAGCGCCCTGCATATCGGCCCGCTTGGCGGCAAGGTTATAAACGGCAGCCTTTCCGGCGATATCCGTATCAATGCGCAGAAAAGCCCCGCCGCCCTTGAAACCAAAATTACAATCAAAAACTTCGACTATGCGGCCCTCCAAAAACAGCTCAAACGTGAAGCCGAAATCGAAGGAGATGCGCACATTACGCTCGACCTGAAATCCGAAGGTAAAACCACCGCCGCGCTAATTGACGGGCTATCCGGCAAGGCCGGTTTCGTAGGCGGCAAGGCCCGCATGCGCTCCGGCTTGCTTGATGTCTGGGGCGGAGGACTTCTCAACGCGCTGCTCCCCAGCTTTGAAGAGAGCAGCGATTTAAATGTCAATTGCGTAGTCGCCAATCTCGATATCGAAAACCTCAAAGCTCAGAGCGACGCCGTATTCGTGGACACGCAGCGCGTCACCCTGCGCGGGAAAGGCACCTACGATTTCAAAGCCGACCACCTGGAAATGGTGCTGGAGCCAAAGCCCAAGGATATTTCCATCGGCGACATTTCCGCTGCGGTCAACCTTTCCGGCCCGTTGTCGGGTTTAAAAACGACGCCCAACGCCTTTGATCTGGGCAAAACGGTTGGCGGACTTCTTCTCGGCGCGGTCAATCCGGCCTTCTACGCCTTGACGCTGGCCGACTTGGGGTTGAATGAAAACCACCCCTGCAAGGCTTTCGTCATCGAAAAAGAAGTCCTTCCACCTCCTGAATCATCTCCCGAAGAAAAAACGGAAGAAGAGGCGCTCACACCAATGCCCGTACCGAACGAATAAATTATGAAGCGTTTCTATAAACTTGTCTCCACACATGAAGAAGCCGAGGGCTGGGCCATCCACCTCGACGCAAAACCCGTCAAAACGCCGCTCAAAACAACCCTGCTGGCGCCAAACGAAGCGCTCGCAAATGAAATTATGCGCGAATGGGCCGCGCAGGAAGAAGCCATCATCCCCGAAACCATGCCGCTCACCCAGATCCTCAGCACACAAATTGATTGCGTGCGCGCTCAGCGCCAAACCATGAGCGTCGAAATTCTCAAATTCCTTGACACTGACCTGCTGTGCTACCGGGCGCCCAAAGAAGAGCCTCCCGGTCAGGCAGAGCGCCAGGCCGAAATCTGGGACCCCTGGCTGGATTGGTTCGAAGAAGGTTTTGGCCAAAGGCTTCAGATAACCTCCGGCATCATCGCGCTCAAACACCCTGAGGCTGTTCACAAAGCCGTAAAGGAAAAAGTCGAAAGTCTTGACGAGGCCCGTTTTACGGTGTTGCAACTGGCTGTCCCGCTTGCCGGGTCCTTGGTTTTGGGGCTTGCCTTTACACAAGGCGCAATCACCCCACAGCAGTTCTACGAAGCCGCTCGCGTCGAAGAGCTTTTTAAAGATCAAATCTATAACGCCGAAAAATATGGTCGCGATCCGCAGCAGGAGCAAAAAGACGCCGCCATGCTCCGCGATCTCGAAGCGGCAGAAACATTTCTACGGCTTCTTTAAAACCAGCCCTTCGGATCGGAAAGCCGGTAACCCTTCACCGCCCGCGACAGCCCCTTCACCATCCGGTAAGCCATATAAAGAATAACCGGCCCTCCCGCAATCAGCAGCGCGTTCGTCAGCAATGCTTTGTTAAAGCTGATAAAACTCTCAATACACGGCTCTATAACCGCGTAAATCTCCATCGTCCCGGCGCTTTCCACCCACGTTGGTCCCTTGTGCGCCAAAGAATTTGCGCACGGCTCAAAAGTCGAATAATCAATCCCGCTCATCATATATGCCGTGGCCGCCACCGTCGTCACCAGCGATAAAAACGCGCTGATCCACAACGTGCGGATAATGAATGTCGCGTGATTTTCGCTCAGGCTGCAATCTCCAGCCCGCTTGCGCAGGGCATAAGCGCCAATCAGCACCCCCATAAAAAACACCAGAGACAAAAACGCCGCCGCCATAAAGGGCAGGACCGCAAGAATCAAGCTCACGCCAAACGCGGCGTAAAGATTGAGAATGTATTTTTGACCTGTGGGCTGTTCGCCCATAAGAGCTATCTCCTGCCAAATAAACGCTCAATATCCTTTAAGGATAATTCAACGTAAGTCGGTCGTCCATGATTGCATTGTCCGGAAAGCGGCGTCGCCTCCATCTGCCGCAACAGCGCGTTCATCTCATCAGCGTTCATCCGCCGCCCTGAACGTACCGAGCCGTGGCACGCCATGGTCGAAAGAATCTCGTTAAGCCGCTCTTCCAGACCTTGCGCCGTATCGTGCTCGGTAATTTCATCGGCCAGATCGCGGATAAGCCCTTGCAGGTCCGCCCGCGCACCAAGCAAAGTCGGAACTGCCTGCACGGCAATTGCCCCCGCCCCGAAAGCCTCGATCTCCAGCCCCAACCGCGCCAACTCTTCGGAAAACTTCAACAGCCGCGCGGCTTCATTTTCTTCCAACTCCACAATTTCCGGGCTAAGCAAGCCCTGCTTCTCCACCCCGCGTTCGGAAAGCTGCGCCTTAAAGCGCTCATAAACCAGCCGCTCATGCGCTGCATGCTGGTCCACGACCACCAGCCCGTTTTCATTTTGCGCGATAATGTAGTTTTCGTGAATCTGCGCGCGCGCCGCGCCCAATGGAAAACTCTGCGGCGCTTCCTGAACATCTTCCGCAAGCGCTTCTTTCGCTGCTGGCGCCATATCAACAGCCATCGAAGGCTGAGACGGCGCATAGGCATTTTGAACGCTTTCGGCCAAATGTCCGTAAGCATAGCCGCTCCTATAAGCAGAGGGCACAGCCGCGCCCGCGCCCCGGTGCAGCGGCAGAGCAGGGCCGTTCGCCGGTTTAAAGCGCCCCATCATCGCATGGGAAACGGTGCTGGAGGCTTGCTGCCCGTGTTCATGCAAGGCGTGTTTCAACGCGCTGATAATCAGCCCGCGCACCATCCCCGGATCGCGAAATCGCACCTCTGCCTTGGCCGGATGCACGTTCACATCCACCTCATCGGGCGCAAGCGTCACAAACAGCGCAGCCACCGGATGCCGTCCACCATGCAAAACATCACTATAAGCTGCGCGGATACAGCCATGTAAAAGCTTGTCGCGCACGGTCCGACCGTTCACAAACAAATATTGATACTGCGTTGTCGCGCGGGTGTAGGTCGGCAGGCTGGCAAGCCCGGAAAGGATAATCCCCTCGCGCTCCGCTTCAACCTCAAACGCATTGCTGCCGAACTCCCGGCCCAATATCGCTGCCATGCGCTCCTGCGCATCCGCCGCAACCGGCAGGTTCAGAGAATTTTTCCCCTCATGCACCAAACGAAAAGCAATGCCCGGATTAGCCATAGCAAGGCGGCTCAGCGTATCTTTCACCGCCATAAATTCCGCCCGCTCGGTTTTCAGGAATTTCAGCCGCGCCGGAGTCGAAAAAAACAAATCGCGCACTTCGATCTGTGTGCCCTCCGGATGCCCGGACGGCACAGGCTCAAATTTCTGTCCGCCCTCCACCCGGATCTCCCACGCTTCATCGGCACCGTGCGCCCGCGAAAGTATCCGCAAGCGCGCCACCGCCGCAATGGAGGCCAGCGCTTCCCCGCGAAATCCCAGATGCCGGATATCCACCAGATCGTCCGAAGGCAGCTTCGAGGTCGCATGCCGGTCTACTGCCGCGATCAGGTCGTCCCGGTCCATGCCCCGCCCGTTATCACGCACGACAATAAGGCTTTTCCCGCCGTTATTCAGCGTCACCTCAATCCGGCTCGCTCCTGCATCAATTGAATTTTCGACAAGCTCCTTCACCGCCGCAAACGGGCGTTCAATCACTTCCCCTGCCGCAATCCGGTTAATCAGCGTTTCCGGTAAATATCGAATGGACATAAAAGAAAACTAACGCAGCACACCTGCGGTTGTCAGTTTTTTCGCATGGAAACGTATGGGCAGGAGTGGATAACTTTTTAACGTGATTTTAGATCAATAATCGCCTCATCCAGCCTGCACCCTTCCATTTTCGCGCCCGTCAAAATCGCCCCTGTCAGATCCGCCCGCCGCAAATCGCAATCGCTTAAGTTCGCGTTGCTCAAATCAACCCCCATCAAAACCGCATCGCGTAAATCCGCATCTTTCAGGCAGGTAAAGCGCAAATTCGCTCCGCTCAAATCAACCCGTTTCAGGCTGCTCTGGCCGTTTTCTTTCTTAAATTCAAGCGGGCAAAGCAAAGCCCCCGTCAGATCTGCCCGCGCCATCTGCGCATATTTAAAGCTCGAACCGCGTAAATCAGCCTCAATCATGTTACAGTCGCGGAAATCGCTGCGGTCGAAATTCCCGCTCTGCAACTCCGCGCCTTGCAAATCCTGATTCAGGAAATTTCCCCCCACACACTGGATCGCTGTTAGAGGGAATCTTTTAAGATCCAGAACGTCGCGCAAATCATACCCGCCAAGGTCAAGCTGCCGCCCGCTGCGTCCCGCCGTCGCAACCCAAAGCGTATGTTCGTCCAAAAGTTCGGGCAGGGTTTTGCCGAGATTTTCCAGCGTGCTGCCCATATCGTTTTCCGTGATCGCCGCCGTCGCGTCCATGCCGCTTCGTTCCGTTTCTTCCATAACCGTTCCGGCCATGATAGAGCGCCGCATATTCGTCTTCGTAAGGTCCGATCCGCTCAAATCCGCATCCGTCAAATTCGCGCCTTCAAAACTCGCCCCGCTCAGATTGCATCCGGTCAGGATAACGCCGGTTAAATCGGAATCTGAAAAGTCTGCCGATGTCGCATACGCTCCGGTCATATTCGTGTCATTCATTTTCGCCCCGGAAAACACCGCCTTGGAACCCGTCCCGCCCGAGCGCTTCCGGTCTTCGAGAAAGCCTTTCTCCCCGCGCTTCATAATTTTGCCTTCGCGCAAATCCACGTCGCTTAAATTCGCACCCGCCAGATTGGCCCCGGCGACATAAGCCCCGCGAAAATCGGCTCGCGAAAAATTGCCGTTTCGCATATTGGCATTGCGCATGTCACAGGCGAAGAAACACGACGAGATATAAGTTCCCCCCGAAAGATCCGTTTCAACAAATAAAGAACCGGTAAAGTCGGCTTGCGAAACATCCGCGCTTTGAAAATCAAGGCTGGAAAGATCGCGGTATTTCAAAACAGCCCGCGCTCCGCCGATTTGACCGCGCAAATACATACTGTGCCGCTTAAGAATTTCCTCCAAATCATCCTGGAGAAGCGGTAAAAGTTCGTTGGGGTCGGGGATCTCAAAGTTCATCTTTGCCGCGCGCGCATCCTTCGCTTGTAACCGGGCGCACGTCTGCGCCCGTAATCCATCCTATCTCAATAAGCCTATTCTACAGAAGTACTCTCTAAGATTTTATAAACTTTTGCACCAGATGGTCAAAAAGCCCCTTGGTCGAGCTGTCGGAATAATCATCAAGCCCCGTGCCGCTTTCAAAAGATTGAATAATGCGCTGCGCGTTTCTTTTACCCAGTTCGACCCCCCACTGGTCAAAGCTGTTAACATCCCACACAGCGCCTTGAACAAAAACCTTATGCTCATAAAGCGCAAGAAGCATCCCCAGATGATAACCGTCCAGCCGGTCCAGAATAAGCGTGGAACTGGGCCGGTTTCCGGGAAACCAGCGGTGCGGCTCGTTCGTATTGTCCTGCCCCTCCATCAGCGCTTTGCTCTGCGCCAGCGCATTCCCCAAAAGCGCCGCATGATGATTCTTGTGAGAATGCACAGGCTGGGCCGCCAGAATAAAATCTGCCGGGACCACCTCCGGGCTTTGATGCAAAAGCTGCATGAAAGTATGCTGGGCATTCGTACCGGCCTCGCCGAAAATAACCGGTCCTGTTGCATAATTAACCACCCGCCCGCCGGCAGTAACGCCTTTACCGTTCGATTCCATATCCACCTGTTGCAGATAAATCGGAAACGCGCTCAAATCGTGGGAATAAGGCAAAACCGCATGGGCGCGGTAATCCCAGAAATTGCGGTACCACAGGCCCAGCATCCCCATAAGAACCGGAATATTGCGCTCCGGCGGCGCATTCGCGAAATGCTCATCCATCGCCTTGGCTCCGTCAAGCAGCGCCTTGAACACATCAAATCCGCACGCAATCGCAAGCGGCAAGCCAATCGCCCCCCACAAGGAATACCGCCCGCCAACCCAATCGCGCATCGGGAAAATACGCGCCTCGGCAACGCCGAAATCTTTAGCCGCGGCGTCATTCGACGTAACCGCGATAAAATGCTGCCCGCAGGCGTCTGCGCCAAGGTCCTCTGAAAGCCAGCGTTTCGCCGTTTGTGCATTCGCCAGTGTTTCCAGTGTTGTAAAAGTCTTCGAAGAAATAATAAAAAGCGTGTTTTCCGGCTCTAACCGTTGTAACTGCTGATGCAAAGCGCTGCCGTCAACATTCGAAACGAAATGCAAATCAGGCCCGTTGGCAAAAGGTTTCAGGGCTTTATACGCCATGCGTGGCCCCAGATCCGAACCGCCGATACCGATATTTACAACCGCCGTAATGTTCTTATCGCTTCGCACCGCATCGCTCAGCGCTTCCATGCGCCCAAGCGTCGTATCCACAAAATCACGGACATTCTCGCCGTCAATTTCAAGGCCTCCGTCGCATGACCCGCGCAGCGCCATATGCAACGCCGCCCTGTTTTCGGAAACATTGACAGCTTCTCCGGCAAACAGCGCATCGCGCCGCCCCTCAACATCTCGCGCCCGCGCTAAATCCAATAACGCATCTTTCGTTTCCGCCGTAATTTTATGCTTTGAATAATCGAACAACAATCCCGGAATGCTAACGCTGAAACGCTCGAACCGCGCCGCATCCGCCTCAAACATCGCCTTCATGTGCAGCGTTTCCATCGAGCGCTTGTGATCGTGCAGGCGCGCCCATTCCGGCAAAGCTGTCAGCGGTTTACTCGACATTTGGCAGAGTTTTCACGGTTACGGGGTTAAGGACATCCAGCCCCTCAGGCTGCCCCGCCAAAACCGTGACAAAGGCATTCGGATTAAGAATGCGCCGCGCCAGCGCCATGATATCGTCCTTTGTTGTGGCCCTGATGGCCGCTTCGCGCCGGTCGAGATAATCAACCGGCAAATCGTCAAGTTGTAGCGAATTAAGAAGCCCCGCAATCTTGTCTGTCGATGTCAAAGACAGTGGCAAGGAGCCGATCAGGTAAGACTGCGCATCGCTGAGTTCCTTGTCCGAAACAGGCTCCCCGGTCATCTTTGTAAACTCCGCAGCGATAAGATCCAGCATCTCCGACACATTTTCGTTCTTGGTTGAGGTCGAAACGGCAAATCCCTTCAAATGCGCAAGATCGTAAAAATACGAATAAATCCCGTAAGTCAGTCCGCGCTTTTCGCGGATTTCTTCGGTCAGCCGCGAACCGAAACCCGAAGACCCTAAAATGAAGTTCATCACCTGTCCCGTGTGAAAATCCGGATCTTTACGCCCGATTCCGGGCTGGATAATTTCAATCACAGTTTGCGGTATATCGAGCTTGTAATGAAAAATCTCCCCCTGATTCTGAACCTCTATATTTTCCGTTTCCGGCAATTCCACCTCCGGCAATTCGCCGAAAACCTCGTCCAGAATACCGCCAAGCTCCTGCGCGGTAATATCCCCCGCGACAGCTACGACTAAATTGTTTTTCCCCAGATAGGCCTCATGAAACTTTTCCAGATCATCAGGAGAAACTTTCTCAAGCGAGGACAACGTGCCTCCGCTGTTCAACGCATAAGGATGCCCGGCAAACGCCTTGTCGTTCAAAACCCGCGCCGCCATCCAGTCCGGATTCGAAAGGGACGAACGAATGCGGCTCTGGTTGGCCCGGCGCATCCGCGCCACCGCCTCTTTGTCAAAGCGCGGATCCGTAAGCGCCAGCTTCGTAAGTTCAAAGGCCCGCGCTTTGTTTTTGCTCAGCGTTTTCAACGAACCCGTAAAATCGTCCCGGCTTGCCGAAAAACTCAAGGATATCACCAGATCGCGCAGCTCTTTCTGAAACGCCTGAGCATCCAGCCCCCCCGCACCTTCGTCCAGTGTATTCGAAAGCATCCGCGCCAGACCCTGCTTGTCTTCCGGGTCCGCCACCGCTCCGGCCCCGCGAAACCCGAACTGCATCGCGATAACCGGAATGTTGTGATCCTCCACCAGCCACGCACGAATACCGCCTTCGCTGGTTACTTCCTGAATATCCAGCAGGCTTTCACTCGCCTGAACGGAAGCGGCAAACATAAAAAGGCCGATAAAAAGAACGCTTATAAATCTCATATCCTATTTTCCTTGCGTAAGTTCAGGCAACAGATATCCCGTAACCGGGGGATGCGGACCGGGGGTGTCGGGGTTCAGGTACTTATCCGCGGCTCTTTGAACCTGTCTTTCGGTAATTTCAGCAATATCGTAAGACCAGTATTCAATATCGTCGAGGCTCTGCCCCGTGACCAGCCCGTAGCCGATAATCATCGCCGGACCCGTCAGGCTGTCGCGCGCGTAAACCTCCCGGTCGCGCAAACGGCTCTTCGCATCGCTCAACTCCTCTTCGCTCACCCCGTCTTTCACAAGCTTGCGCAACTCGTCCGTCAGCGCTTTTTTAATAACCTCAAGCCCCGTACCCTCCACCGGGCTGGCATAAATCCAAAGGCTCGAATCATCAACACTCGAACCGTTATAGGAAAGCCCCGCATTCGAAGCGATTTTTTGCTCCGCCACCAGTGACTTATAAAGCCGCGCCGTCGATCCGCCGCCCATAATTTCCTGCAAAATTTCAAATGCCAGCGATTCCTGCCGGTTCTGGTTTGCGCTCGGCACACGGAACAACATCTGCACGACCGGTTCGCGAATGGATGGATGCTGCAAGGTCACTGAAGTCTGGGAATTCAGCTCCGGCGAACGCGTGCGCTTGCGCGCTGGCACATCCTCACGTGGCAACTGGCCGTAAATATCAATGGCCAGTTGGAACACCTCACCCGGTGTCACATCCCCTGATACCACTAAAATCGCATTATTTGGCGCATACCAGCGGTCGTAAAACGCTTTGGCGTCGGCATAGGAAAGCTCGTCCATCTCATGTTTCCAGCCGATCACCGGAATGCCGTAAGGATGGTTGACAAAAGCCGCCGCCGCCAGTTGCTCGCCGAATTGCCCGCGCGGATCGTTATCCGTGCGCTGGCGGCGCTCTTCCAAAATCACTTTACGCTCCGAATCAACCTCCGCCTCCGGCGGGCTGATCCCGTTCATCCGCCCCGCTTCCATCCGCATAACCGTTTCAAGATGCTGCGCCGGAACAGACTGGAAATACGCCGTGTAATCCTGCGCTGTAAAGGCATTGTCATTTCCGCCCAATGAACGCACGATCTGCGAAAACTCACCCGGTTTCAGGGGCGGTCTGCCGATCTGCTCCGACCCTTTAAATAAAAGATGCTCTAAAAAATGCGCAATGCCCGATTGCCCGCGCGGCTCATCCGCTGCCCCGACCTTGTACCACACCATATGCGTCACCACCGGTGTTCGGGCGTTGGGGATCACAATCACCTGCATCCCGTTATCCAGTGTAAAACTCTCGGCATCAAAGGTCTTGCTACGCTCTTCCTGCACCGCCGGGGCCTCTGCCGGTTGCTCGTTTTTAAGCGCCGCCCCCGCAGCCAGCCCATAAGCCGGAAAAAGAACAGCCAGAAGAAATGGAATAAAAGCTCTCATATGCATTGTTAGTCCTCAATAGACGGGGTTTCACCCTCTGTAACGGGTTTGCCCTCTGCCTGATTTGTTTGCAAACGCTCCGCTTCCGCAGCCGCATCCAGCACCTTGGCCGGAGGCTGCGTATCGCGGCCAAGATTCATCAGCTTATCAATAACCGGCTCGTTTTTATCCACCATCTCCGCCGATTCTTTATCGACGCGGCTGCGAATATTCGGATCAATCTCCGAAGCCCCGGCTTGCTGCAACAACGCGCCCTCCGCGTTCGTCGGTGCGGCATATTGCTGCCCATCGTCGCCGTCACCGCCGAAAACATTTTGCCGCGCCTGCTCCATCGTCGCTTGCTCCTGCGGACGCGGCGCACCGGGACTCGGCGGGCGCAACGTATATTGCGGCGGCATCTCAAGCGGAGCCCGCTTGACCACCTGAAACTCATCAGGTGGCGCCTTATTCAGCCCCAACTGCTCCTGCGCGCTTTCACACGCCGACAAAACCGTAACGCTCAAAACCGTAAGAAGAAAATATTTATAATCACGCATGGTCCACAACCCGGTTCATAAATTCAAAAAAAATGAGTATGAGTTACTTAGCATCTTTTGCCCCCGTTTCAAAAAAGAAGGATTGGACGATCAACAGAAAAACACCGATAAAAACGCAAGAATCGGCAACATTAAACGCGGGCCAATGCAATCCGGCGATATGAAAATCAAGAAAGTCAATCACCGCGCCAAAGCGCACCCGGTCCACCACATTCCCCAAAGCCCCGGCAATCACAAACACAATCGCAAAGCATTGCAGCTTTGAACGGCTCCGAAACAGCCAGACCAGAAATATCCCGGCAATCACCAGCGAAAGCCCGCTCAATATAAGCGGCCCATACGCGCTGCTACCGTTGAACATGCCAAAGCTCACGCCCTGATTCCACACCATCACAATGTTGAAAAACGGGAGGACTTCAATACTGGCAAAAGGCAGACGCCCTACCGGCATCGAAAGCCACTCCGCAAAACCGACCGCCGCCCCCGCCCCGTCCAAAGCCGGACGAATAATCTGCTCACTCATAAACCACTTACTAAGCTGGTCGGCGGCAAGCAGGAAAAACGCCAAAATCAGATACGGAACTTTTTGCATTCCTGACTTTTAACGTGTTTGGCTTAGCGAATCCATTTCAAAATCAGAGCATCCAAAGATAATTTCCCCGGACCCTTAATGAGAGGAACCGCAAGCAGCAGCATCCATAGATAATGATCCGGGTTGCTCAAGCCATCGCCAAACTCGTCCGCGACAAAAAATTGGATCAATATTGTCGTAAGCAAAAGACCAAGCGCTGCCGCCCGCGTAAAAAGCCCCAAGACAAGAAGGACAGGTAAAATCAACTCCGTTGCGGTTCCAAGCACTGCCGCAACCTCGACCGGCAGAAACGGAACAACATGCGCCTCCCGAAACAAATAAAGAGTGCTGTCCCAATCGTTATTAAGATAATTCTCGAACTTACTTTTGCCTGACCAGAAAAAAATATTGGCCGCAAAAACCCGTATACCCAAATCCAGTAACGGCGAAAGCACACAATTCGAAAACCTGCGCAGCGGCCCAATCAGAGTGTCAATTTTTCGTGCGGCTTTAATCGTTATCATTCCCTTTAAAATTCAAACTCTGCCTACGCATTCGCAGCCAAAGCCTTAAAAGTTTCAAGGGAGAGGTGTTTTTGTAAAAAACCTTGAAAATCAAAACTTTCATGCTCATTAAGAACGCTCTCCACAGCCGCCCCAAGAGCTTCACCTTGCCCCAAATGCTCCAACATCAAATATTCATCGGCCTGCAAAATAACGCTCGCACCCTCCAGATTCGAACGATAAACCATCAACATTTCCCCGCCTTGGCCAATATTCAATGTGCCGTCCTGCACTTCGGCCATGCAGAAATCACGAATAGCTGTAAGCGGATAACGCGAGCGCACCAGATGCACATTATCGCGCAAAGCCAGCTTTAAATCCCCAAGCTCTTCCGGCGGGAGTTCAGCCAAATTCTCAGCCCTGAGCGCCGCATCATCCGCCGCGTAATAAGCCTTGTTCAGCGCCAGCTCAAACCGCGCTACATCCGGTAGATAGGGCAGGGACTTCGCCAACTCAAACCCTTCAACAAATTCCGCAAAACCCTCACCATACAGGCTTAAACATCCTTGCTCCGGTGGATTTTTAAGGATAAAACTCCGTGCCATAAGCTCCAGAAATCCCCGCCCCACCAGCTTGTCCGTCACCGGAAACGTTGCCACCATCAAATCCGTCAAACTGCCGACAATATTGTTGCGGTAAACGCTGAGGCGTTTGGGCAGCGGAATGTCTCCTTCTGCGCAAAATGCCGCCAAATCCCCCGGCGGATCATCCAAAGCCTTCGGATCATCCAGCATCAAATTCTTAAACCGTTCCTGAAATTCATTTAGCTGCATTACTAACCCCGTCATCCCGGACTTGATCCGGGATCTGGTTGTGGTGGCTTGCATAAGATCCCTGCTTTCGCAGGGATGACAGTATTTTTCTTGCCTTCTCCGCTTCCCCCGCCAATGTCGCCAGATCCGGAATATCGTTATCCCACTCAATCAGCGTCGGCACCACACCAATCTTGCCCACCGCATGCGCATATAAATCCCAAACATCGCCCTTCACCGGGCGGCTATGGGTATCAACAAGAATAACGCCGTCTCCCGCGTCCTGTTCAATATGCCCCGCCAGATGCATCTCCCCGACATGCCGCGGCTCAATCGTTTCCACATAGGCCCACGCGTCATACCCGTGATTATGCGCCTGCACATAAATATTGTTCAGATCCAGCAAAATCCCGCAGCCCGTCATTTCCGCCAAACGGTTCATAAACGCATCTTCATGCATTTCGTTCCCCTTAAACGCCAGATAGGTCGACGGGTTTTCAATCAGCATCTTGCGCCCAAAAACCTCCTGCGCACGCTCAACATTGCGCGCCAGCTTATCCAGACTTTCCTGCGTGTAAGGGAGCGGCAGCAAATCATTCAAATGCGCATTCCCGCTGGCGCTCCACGACGCATGGTCGGAGACGTTAAACGGCTGGTAAATGTCGATAAGCTCTTTAAATCGCCGCAAATGCTCTTCGGAAACGGGCGCGTCAGACCCCAGCGATAGCCCCACAGCATGCAGGCTTAGGTTATATGTCTTCCGCACTTCGGATAAAAAATGACGATGGGCCCCGCCGCCGAAATAATTTTCCGGGTGAACTTCGATCCACCCTAAATTCAGATCAGTCTCCAGAACTTCCTGATAATGCGGCGCACGAAGACCAATTCCCACCGACTCATCCGGAATGGACGCCGGTGGGAATGATTCATATTGATTAATGGGCTTCACCATGAGCCGCATCGTCAGCAGCTTCAGCCTCAGTGTCGACAGCTTCAGCTTCAACATCAGCGTCTACAGGCTCAAGCGAACCGCCCGCAAGCTTTTCACAAACACCGCTTGGCAAAGCCAGCCACTCACCGCCATCTGCATCCGCAGTCGCGTGACCTGCACATGAATGGGATTTTGAAGCATTCGCGCAGTCATTCGCACCGGCTTTAACAACGCCATAGCATTTTTCTTTACCTTCCATTGCATGTGCAACGCCTGCGCTGCCAGCAACAGTCAGCGCAACAGCAGAAACGAGCAATGTGTTAACAGTTTTTTTGGAAACCATTTTATATATCTCCTTATAATGGTTAAGTACTTGGCGGGCTTGCCTCCCGCCTGTGATTGTATTTTCGAACGCAGTGAAACGAAGGTTACAACGTTTGGTAAAAAAATCCAGCACATAGATTGAGTTTAAATCAAAAAGATTTATACGTAAGGACTATGAATATTTACGAATCCCTGCAAAACATTCCGGAATCGGCAAAAAACGCTGTCGTCGCGATCGGTAATTTCGATGGTGTGCATCGCGGCCATCAAGCTTTGCTGGCAACGGCCAAAACCATCGCCGCCGAAAAAAAACGTCCCCTCGCTGTTTTGACCTTCGAACCCCACCCGCGCCGCCTGTTCCGCCCCGACGATCCGCCAAACCGCATCACCCCCCTATCCGTAAAGCATTGGCGCTTGGAAACCTTCGGCGTAGATACGCTCTTCTCCCTTCCTTTCGATTGGGACTTCGCCTCGCAAAGCGCCAGTGACTTCATCGCGAACGTCCTGAAAGATGGAATAAACGCCGCCCATGTCGTTGTCGGCGCAGACTTCTGCTTTGGCCAACTCCGCAAAGGCGCACCCGAAGATATTGAAAAATCCGGCATACCCACCACGGCAATCGAAAAAATCGCCGCCGCCGATGCGCAAGCTCTCTCCTCAAGCAATATCCGTCAGGCTTTGCGCGCCGGAAACCTTGATGCCGCCAATGAAATGCTCGGCTGGGAATGGGAAATGCGCGGCGAAGTCGTCAAGGGCGACCAAAGGGGCAGGGAACTTGGCTACCCCACCGCCAATGTGAAGCTCGGCGAAACCGTCCACCCCGCCTACGGCGTTTACGCCGCGCTGGTGCAAATCGAAGGGGAAACCCAATGGCGCCCCGCCGCCACCAATATAGGCATCCGCCCGATGTTCGAAGTTCCCGTCGCGCAGGTTGAAAGCTTTATTTTCGATTTCGATGAAGAAATCTACGGGAAAATTCTGCGCACCCGGCCCGTAAAACGCCTGCGCGGCGAAGCCAAATTCAATTCCCTCGACGAACTCATCGCCCAGATCGCCAAAGACTGCACCCGCGCCCGCGAAATTTTAGGCGCGTAAAACGCGCACTACATAACAGCTTCAAGCTTTTCTTGCTGCTGTTCTGCTGCAAGCTTTTCCGCAGCGCTAAAAATATCAAGACGCGCAGCATCGCCATTGTAAACGTCTTTGAGGTGGGGTATAGAGTTTACAGCAAAAATATATTGTCCCGAATCGTGAGGGTCATCAGAAAGGGCAAAGACACCGTCGGTTTCGTGGCGTAGAGAAATATGGTATTTCTCTACAGTCTCTCTAAGTTTGTCATCCATGAACGTTCTCCTTGTTCTTATCAAACAGATATTAAAAGCTTTTCGCCTTATGTCAAGACTTGGGGCTTGTATTCTTCGATACGGACATGAGCCTTGATTTTAACGCCGCCTCGCGCCATAGTGCCCGGATGCAAATGAACCGCGCCATAATCATTCGAATTATCATCCCGGCTCTGACTTAAGAGACCGGGTATTTCTCGCGGCGTTCAGACGTTGCAATCATTCTCACAAAAAGATAACAAGTGAACACAAAGAATAGCCCCGCCCCTCCAGAGAAATCGGATTATGAAAAATGAATAAAGAAGATACAAGCAATAAAGACAAATATAAAGACACCGTTTTCCTCCCCAAAACGGATTTCCCCATGCGCGGCGGCCTCCCGCAAAAAGAGCCGGAAATCCTGAAAAAATGGCAGGATATGGACCTCTACGGCCAAATGCGCGAATCTGCCAAAGATAAAGAAAAATGGATTCTGCATGATGGCCCGCCCTACGCCAACGGCAACATCCACATGGGCCACGCGCTGAACAAAATCCTTAAAGACGTGGTGGTAAAATCCTATTCTATGCTGGGGTACAACAGTCCCTACGTGCCGGGCTGGGACTGCCACGGCCTGCCCATCGAATGGAAAATCGAAGAAAAATACCGCAGCGAAGGCAAAGACAAAGACGATGTCGAAATCCTGAAATTCCGCGAAGAATGCCGTGCTTTCGCCCAAAAATGGGTCGATACGCAATCCGAACAGTTCCAGCGCCTCGGCGTCACCGGCGATTGGCAAGACCCCTACCTCACCATGAATCTGCGTTCCGAAGGGAAAATCGTGCGCGAAATCCATAAATTCGTGCTAAACGGCGGCCTCTATAAAGGCGCAAAACCCGTTATGTGGTCTACGGTCGAAAAAACCGCCCTCGCCGAAGCCGAAGTCGAATATAAAGAACACAAATCGGTGACGATCTGGATTCGCTTCCCGGTTGTAAAAACAAACGTCGATCTGCTCAAAGGCGTCGACATCGTCATCTGGACGACCACCCCGTGGACCATGCCATCCAACCGCGCCATCGCATTCGGTGAATACATGGAATATGGCGTCTATGAGATCAAATCCACAGGCGAGGGTGCTCGCGCCGAAAACGGTGCAAAAATAGCTATTGCCACCGCGCTGGCCGATAGCGTTAAGGCAGCTGCAAAAATTGAAGAGTGGGAATGCCTCGGCACATTCAAGGGCAAAGATGCCGCCGGAACGGTTTGCCAACACCCTTTCAAGGGCCAAGGCTACGATTTCGACGTTCCGCTCCTCGCTGGCAGTTTCGTGACTGAAGAAGCCGGAACAGGCTTCGTCCACATCGCACCCGGTCACGGAGAAGACGACTTCTACCTTGGTGTCGCCAACGGCATAGAAGTCACCGATAACGTCGCCGATGATGGAAAATTTCGTCCCCACGTCCCGCTCTTCGCGGGTCTTGAGGTCTACACGCAAGAAGGAAAACTCGGCGACGGCAATTTCGCCGTCCTCAAAGCCATGGACGAAGCGGGTAAACTGCTGGCTAAAGGTTCCCTCAAACACGAATACCCGCATTCTTGGCGCTCCAAAGCCCCGCTTATTTTCCGCACCACCCCGCAATGGTTTATCGAAATGGGGGATGCGATAGAGCCTTATAAAAAGTGGTTTAAGGAAGCATATGGTAAAGAACCTGACCCTGATGTCGTTGAGGAGGCTCTTAAAAATTCTCTGAGACAAAAAGCACTCAAAGCCATCAGCGACACAAAATGGGTTCCCGAAAAAGGCGAAGCGCGCATTAAGTCCATGATCGAAAACCGCCCGGACTGGTGCATCTCGCGCCAACGTGCATGGGGTGTGCCGATCGCGCTGTTCGTGCATAAAGAAACAGACGAAATCCTCCGCGATGAAAACGTCCTGAACCGCATCGGCGACATCTTCGAAAAAGAAGGCTCCGATAGCTGGTGGTCGCGCCCGGCCCAAGATTTCCTCGGGCCAGACTACAACGCCGAAGATTACGATCAAGTCTTCGATATCGTTGATGTTTGGTTTGAATCCGGCTCCACCCACGCCTTTGTCTGTGAAGACCGCGAGGAACTGCAAAGCCCCGCCGACCTCTACCTCGAAGGCTCAGACCAGCATCGCGGCTGGTTTCATTCATCCTTGCTCGAAAGTGTCGGCACACGTGGGCGCGCACCCTATAAAACCGTCCTCACCCACGGTTTTGTGCTGGATGAAAAGGGCTATAAAATGTCCAAATCCGCCGGAAACGTCGTCGACCCGCTCAAAGTCATGGAACAATACGGCGCGGACATCCTGCGCCTGTGGACCCTCACCTCCGATTACGCCGAAGATATCCGCATCGGTCAGGACTCCATAAAACAAACCGGCGACCTCTACCGCCGCATCCGCAACACGCTGCGCTTCCTCCTCGGCGCACTCGACGGTTTCACTAAAGACGAAATGATCGAGTTTTTTGATGAGCCGGAAAATCTCCCCGAACTCGAACAGCTCACCTTGCACCGCCTCTATGAAATGGATCAAAAAATCCGCACGCATATCGAAAGCTACGATTTCATGAAGCTGACCAAAGCGCTGCATGATTTCTGCAACGAAGACCTCAGCGCTTTTTATTTCGACATCCGCAAGGACCGTCTCTATTGCGACGCCCCCGATAGCTTCGAACGCCGCGCCACGCGTTCCGTCATGGCCGTCATCTTTAATGGCCTCACCGCGTGGCTCGCCCCTGTGCTGTCCTTTACGGCGGAAGAAGCATGGTCCCACCGCCCCCAAGGCGTTTTCGGCGACGAAGAATCCATCCACCTGCGCACCTTCCCCGAAGTCCCCGCAAACTGGAAAAACGATGCGCTGGACGAAAAATGGAAGAAGGTTAAAAAACTCAGAGATGAAGTGCTGCTCGAATTAGAGCAAATGCGAGTGAATAAAGAGATTAACTCTTCTCTGGGTGCCGTTCTCAAAATGAAATTCGATGGCCAAAGCTATAAAGCCGAAGACTTCGAAAACCTAGATCTGGGAGAAGTTTGCATTGTCTCCGATTATGAGCAGGAAAATATCACCTCCCCACAAAATAACGAAGTGAAGACTTTATCTGGCCCCACAGTAAAAGCGGCCAAAGGTGCAAAATGCGTCCGCTGCTGGAAGGTCCTGCCCGAAGTTGAAGCAAACGGCGACCTCTGTAACCGCTGCACCGCCGTCGTTAAATCCGCACAGGAAAAAGCCGCATAAGAAAAACCGTCATAGCGAGGAGCGCTAGCGACGCGGCAATCCATCTTCGAATATATCAAGCTTTCCCGCCGGGGGTTATTGTTAATATCGGTGGCCCGCTTGCTCTTCTATGTTGAGTGCCCGTGCCGTGAGTGTTTTTCAAAGAGTTGGCAACAGCGTCAACAAATGCTTGAGTAGGGTTTTGGGCTGTTTCATGCACGCCCCCGGCACCTGCTGTTTCATACCACTGTTGAAAGAAACCGGAAGGCAAAGTTACCCCGTCATCATAGCGGTGTTTACTAGGGAGAACTTTTTTGCGGGCCTTTTTATGTTTTGCAATTCTCTTCTGCCGCCTTTGCTCAAAATTTTTACGGATACCGCCCATAGCTAAATCCTACGTTTCTTGTCTTATTGTGCAAGGTGAAGATTCTGTAAAGGAAGTAAAAGTCCATGTCAAGAATTGTTGTAGCTGTAGGACTGTAACGGCAAGGCGCTATTCGCTTGTACTCTTTATAGTTTAAAAAACTTTGGCACCATCTCACCCATGAAGCGTCCACCGTAAGCTTTGCGTCTTCGCGATTCAAAGCTCTTTTTTGTGGTGTTCTTGGTAGTTGAAACACTTCCGCCTAAACGCTCAAAAGCCGCCCGTGCCGCCACCACCCAATGCGGTTGATGGAATAAATCGGGCTATAGCGGTGAACATCGGCGCTGCGGCGTACGGATTTATGCTGATTGTCCAGAATATACTCCCCGGCTCCCGCAAGCCGAACAGCCAAGACAGCGTGGGGAATGCGTTTTTGCAAATCATTGACAATAACAATCCGCATGTCACCTTCATCAAAACCCAAATCCCGTAGGCCCAGATACTTCGCAATCGTGAAATCCTCACAATCGCCGCCAAATTTCAAAAACTCTCCCGGCGTTGACCAGTGATCCCGCGCCTCGCTCCGGTAAGGCCGCCGGTTCATCGCTTCATTCACCTGAATAATCTGCAACATAGGGTGCAAAAAACGAAAGCCGCTAATCACTCTGCGCCACGCTGCCGTACTTTCATCGCCGCCCGCCAGCGCATTTTGAAACCGCGCCAGCATGTCCGTATAGCGGGTAAAGGCCGAAAGATCCGAAGAAAAAGACTGATCCGGGTCAAAAACATTCGCAAGCGGGGCGGGCATAGAGGCAGCCTTTCATCAAAATAGGAACACCGGAAAAACTATAAAAACCGCGACAGTCTTTTTCAACATGTTTTCAGATCTGAATTTTAAAGGCCGTTCAACTCATCCTTGCTTTTTTTCAGCAAGACACGCAAATGCGGCTTGCCTGTTTTTTCTTCATACTTCTCGTAATATTGCTGATGATACTCTTCTGCTTCCCAAAACGTACCCATTGGCTCAACCACCGTCACAATCGGCTTGTCGTAAATTTTACTTTCCTCTACGCGCGCAATTACCTCTTTCGCAATACGTTCCTGCTCTTCGTCAGCCGGAAAAATCGCCGAGCGGTACTGCGTCCCGACATCCACCCCTTGCCGGTTAAGCTGCGTCGGGTCATGCGCCCGCGTAAGAAAAAACTCCACCAGCGCCTCATACGTCGTCTTGTCTGGATCAAACGTCACCTCAATCACCTCCGCGTGTCCGGTTTGTCCCGTGGTAACATCGCCATAGGCTGGATCTTTCAGCGTCCCGCCCATATACCCGGCGCGGGTGAATAAAACCCCCTCCAGCGCGCGAAACTCACTTTCCATGCACCAGAAACAACCGCCTGCAAATATGGCTGCCGGATATCCTTCAGGTTTCTCATCCATCAAATCACTCCCGAGTGTTAAAGACGTTTTTTGCGCATTGCTATCCCCGCCAATAAACAAAAACAGCGCAAAAACCGCAAATGCTACAACCAGTAAACCAAAAAACTTATTCATTCTATCGTCTCTTTTTTTGCCATCCCCGCGCAGGCGGGAATCTGTTAATATAAGATTCGACAACAATGACAGATTCGTTACATGCTTTTAAAATCGGATTATACCTCACCGAATTTTAATGAACGCATCGGCTATGACGCGCCGGTGATGATCGTCATTCACTACACGGGTATGGAAAGCGCAAAAGCCGCGCTGGAAAGGCTCTGCGATCCTGCCGCTGAAGTCAGCGCCCATTACGTCATCGACGAAGACGGCGCAACGTACCAACTCGTCGATGAGGATAAACGCGCCTGGCATGCTGGTGTCTCGGAGTGGAGTATAAACGGCAAAATTGAAACCGATATCAACTCCGCTTCCATCGGCATTGAACTCGTCAACCCCGGCCATGAATTTGGCTATCGCCCCTTCCCGCATGAGCAAATGGCCGCCCTCGCCGCGCTGTGCAAAAACATAATGTCCCGCCAGCCCGTTACCATCGTCCTCGGCCATGAAGATGTTGCTCCCGGCCGTAAACAGGACCCCGGCGAACTTTTCGACTGGTTCTGGCTAGACAGCCACGGCATCCCCTGTATCCATTCTTCCTAACGGTTTTTCCCCTGTCACTGGCAAATATAGCCAAGCTCATATAAATTGATTATATTGTAAGGATGACGTATTCATCCGATTTTCGCCGTAAAGTCTTATCTGTCCGCGAGAAGGAAGGCCTTACAATTGCGCAGGTAGCGACCGCGTTTTTGTGTAGGAGTTGCCGGTGTAACGCTGGATTAAAACACCAGATCGAAGCTTACCCGTCACAAACCCACCACAGATAGATATGGACGCTTTGCGCATGACGTTTGGATTACCCGGATGCCTATCAATACGAGCGGGCGCGCAGACTGGGGTCAGCGAAAAAGGCATTGGACATGCTTTGCGACGCATGGGGGTTTCTTATAAAAAAAGTCTAGCATCCGAAGGCGGACGGACGGCGCACGGCGCTCCTTCCAGGCACTCATCGCGTTGTATAAACATCAGAATCGAACGCTCGTTTATATTGATGAAAGCGGGTTTCCACGACATGCCACACCTGACGGCTATGCGCCGATTGGGCGTTGCACCGGCACACAAGATTGGCATGCCAAAGGCCGGACAAATGCAATAGGGGCTCTGATTGGGAAAACCCGTTGACAGTGGGGCTGTTTACCGCCAACATCACGGCAGACATCTTTACCGCATGGGTGAAGCAGGATTTATTATCCAAACTGCCGCCTAAAGCCGTGATCGTCATGGACAACGCCACCTTCCACAAACGGCAGGATACACAAGACCTTATTCAAAATGCGGGCCATAGCTTGCTTTTCCTGCCCCCTTACAGCCCCGATCTTAATCCCATTGAACAAAAATGGGCCCATACTAAAGCCGTAAGAAAACAGCTTATGTGCTCCATACACGACCTCTTCAAAATTGAATCATTTTATGTGACGTAGGCTATACAGTGTTTCGGAAGAGGGAGGCGAACTTGACATGGAAAATAATTATGTATTATATAGGGATGTAAAAATTAAGGTGATCGCATGAACGATTTTAACCGCATGGCGGTATCCGTAAAGAAGCCCAAATTACATGAGGATGTTCGCCCCTTTGCGCAGGCCGATGCCCCCGCAATGGCGAATGTCTTTAGAAAATGGCAAAGGCAGCCCCCTGATATAGAGGGCTTTGTTCAAAATGCAATTGCCAACGTTGGTTTTTCAGATAAATCTGAAAGCGTCATCATGGTCGCAGCAAAGCTGGCCGCAGAACCCAATGCAAACGCCTTTCACGGAAACAAGCACTTCCTTCAGGTCTTTGCAACAACATACACCTTGGGCCTAAGAGCGCTTCAGGAAGAAAGGATTACTTCACAAACATTCGGAAACCTCCTCACCGCCGCGCTGATCCATGATTATAAACATGATGGAACAACAAATAACGGCGAGCAGTTTCGTTTAGAAAATAGATCCTGCGAAGAATCCAAAGCAAGCCTTATTGAGGCCGGGGCAGATGAAGACGACCTCGAAATAATTAAAGCCTTTGTTTTAACGACCGATGTCAGTAAGGACTTTGACGATCCCCGCGCTGCTTCCCCCGCAGACAGCCTCAAGCGCTTCACCTTGAACAGTGATGTTGAGGGCGTCTTTCCACAGCTCAGAGTTCTTATCGAAAAAACAACGCCCGGTAACGATCTCGTCGATGCGGCGCTAATGCTGCAGGATGCTGATGTCGGCATAGCGCATCTGGATGTGCAAACCACGCATCAAGCAGGCCGGGAGCTTGCAAAAGAAAGAGGTGGAGAATACACACCCCAAAACCAGATTGTCTTCATGGATAAAATATGCCACCGCCAATGCTTTTCAAAAGCAGGCCGGGAGATTATACAGCCGCGTTTAGAGGCTGTGATGCAGGCTTTGCAAATGCCGCCGCAGGCCCCTGAATCTGTTTTTCAATAAAGAAAGGCCGCCGGAGTTTCCCCTCGGGCGGCCCTTCACAAGAATATCAGAAAATCTGTAAGCCGGGTTCTGTACCCCGCAAGCGGGGCGGCAACCATTCATCTACGCGCGCTATTGCTGACGCGCTTAAGCGACCAACCCGAACGCGGCGTGAAAAGGCGCCATATGCGTTCCTATTCGGTCTTGCTTCCGGCGGGGTTTACCGTGCCACGTCTGTTGCCAGCCGCGCGGTGCGCTCTTACCGCACCCTTTCACCCTTACCTGATAAAATCAGGCGGTTTGCTTTCTGTTGCACTGTCCGTAGACCGGCCCTTTAAAAACCGGCCCCCCGGGCGTTACCCGGCGCCGTCTTTCCATGAAGCCCGGACTTTCCTCCCGTTCCTGCCGAGGCAAAAACCGGCGGCTGCCCGATCTTCTGACGATGGCAATATGCTGCTTTCCTTTAAAAAAGGCAAGTTTTTACAGCTTAATCAGATTTCGCAAACGATTCCTCCACAGGAAAGATAAATGTGCACAACTCAGGGCACGACTCGGCGGATAAATTGACGAATCTCTTAACAATCTGATACTTCTAGAAGAGTCAAGGCTTGTTCATAAGCCTTATTTCGAATCCAGAATCGATTCTCACATCGCTGCGTAACGCTTTGTTTTGATTCAATAAAAGGACTCAAGCCTTTGAGCCATTATCCTGTGATGTTACCTGAGGTTCTCTTGGCGCTATCCCCTGTGGATGGCGGTGTTTATGTTGATGGAACCTTCGGCGCGGGCGGCTATACAAAGGCGATCCTCGATGCGGCTGATTGCACTGTTGTTGCGATTGACCGCGATCCATATGCCGAAAAACGCGCTGAAACCCTCGGTGAACAGCGCCTCATCTTCCTGCGCGGGTGTTTCGGCGATGTCGAGCGCTTGCTCCGCGAGGCGGGCATAGGCAAAGTCGATGGTTTTGTTCTTGATCTTGGTGTTTCTTCCTTTCAACTCGATGAGGCGCATCGCGGCTTTTCCTTCCGTCATGATGCGCCCCTCGATATGCGCATGGACCCGCAAAGCGGGAGGAGCGCCGCAGAGTTGATCGCGCAGGCTGAGGAAAAAGACCTCGCAGATATCATTTACAAATACGGCGAAGAGCGCAAATCCCGGCGCATCGCCAAAAGAATCGTCGAGTTGCGCCGTGAGAACCCCATCAAGACCACGGCGCAGCTCGCCGACATTGTTCGCGCCTGCGTGCCGCAATCGCGCGACGGTATAGACCCGGCAACCCGCACGTTTCAGGCCCTGCGCATCGCGGTAAACGACGAACTTGGTGAGCTTGAGCGCGCCCTTGGTGCCGCGCAAAAAATTCTCAAGCCCGGCGGGCGCATGGCGGTTGTTTCCTTTCACTCGCTTGAAGACAGGCTGGTCAAAAGCTTTTTCCGTGAAAAATCCGGAGAGCGCGGCGTTTCGCGCTACGCCCCGGCTGCCGAAAGCGCCGCGCCCGTGTTCAGGCTGCAAACCCGCAAGGCCGTAAAGCCCTCTGCGAAAGAAATCGCCGAAAACGCGCGTTCGCGTTCAGCCCGCCTGCGCGCGGCGGAATATCTCGGGGGTGGCCCGTGAAACTCCTCAGACCCCGCACATTCATTATCTTTGCCCTTGCCGGATTATCCGGCGCGGTGCTTCTCCACACCTCGCAAAATGTCCAGCTTGCGGAAGAGCGTCTCGAATCCCTTGAGCATTCTCTCGCCCGCGAACGGGAGAAAACCCGCATGCTCCGCGCCGAATGGGAGGCCCTCAACAGGCCCGAACGCCTCGAACGCCTCGCCGATGAATTTCTCGATCTTCTGCCGCCCGCACCCGGCCAGATGGCCCTCGGCGATAAAGGGCTTCTCCCGGAACCTGCGCCCGTGGATGACGAGGGCGGGGAGGGTTACGAACCGGTCCTCCAGTCTGTAACCTTCGAAACCGCAAAGCCGCCCGCGCCCAAACCTGCGCATAAACCGCTGGCTACGCCGCGCCCGCCTGCTGCTCCCGCGTCCGAAGAAAAAGCAACGCCGCCGCAGGAAAAGGCTTTCGGCGATCTTCTCAACGAACTCGGAAGGGGAGGCTAATGCTTTCAGCGCGCATCCGCCGTAATGTTGTGAAGCTCGAAGGGGAGCGCAGCTCCGCGCTGGACCTCGCTCGGGGCCGTCTTGTGATAATGAGCGGGTTTTTCATCCTCGTCTACATGGTCTTTGTTGTGCGTGCTTTCGACCTTGCTGTAATACAAGGCCGCCCCACCGCTCGCGACGACGGACGCATCGCCGCGCAAAATCTGCCCGGCGAGCTTGCCCCGCGCCCCGGTATCCGCCGCGCCGACATTGCCGACCGCAATGGCGTGCTACTTGCCACAACGCTCAAAACCGCCGCGCTGTTCGCCGATCCTTATCTTATCGCCGACGCGCAGGAAGCTGCCAAAAAACTCGTGCAGATTTTTCCTGACCTTAAATATGGCGATGTCCTGCAAAAGCTGCAAAGCCCCCGCCGTTTCGAATGGATAGAGCGCAATGTCAGCCCCGATCAGCAATATCAGGTTCTCCAGATCGGCGAACCCGGCCTGGATTTCAAGGAGGCGTACAGGCGCTTCTACCCGCAAGGGCCGCTGACCGCCCACATTCTTGGCTATGGCAGCGTCGATGCGCAAGGGCTCGCCGGAATAGAGCGCAGCTTTAACAATTACCTCAATGAAGGCCACAACCTGAAGCTAACCGTCGATATCCGTCTCCAGCATGCGCTGCGCCGGGAGATCCTTGCTGCGATGGATGAGTTCGAGGCCCCCGCCGCTGCGGGCGTTGTTATGGATGTTACAAACGGTGAAATTCTCGCCGGCGTTTCTTTGCCCGATTTTAACCCCCATAACCCCGGCGCTGCGGCCGATAATGCAATATTTAACCGCCTGACCCTCGGCGTGTATGAACTTGGCTCCGTGTTTAAAATTTTCTCCACGGCCGCGTTTTTCGAGGCCCGCGACTTGCCCATGAGCACCACCTTCGACGCTTCCGAGCCGATTAAAGCCGGACGCTTTACGATCCGCGATTACCACGCCGAAGACCGCATCCTTACAATTCCCGAAGTCTTCATGTATTCTTCAAATATCGGCTCCGCCCTGATGGGGCAGGCTGTCGGCACGCAAGAACTGCGGAAGTTTTATAGCGACCTCGGGCTTTTGGATCCGCTCGATTTCGAAATTCGTGAAGTCGCCCGTCCTCTGGTTCCTGATCCGTGGCGCGAGATTAACACCCTGACCGCATCTTACGGTCACGGCCTGTCCACCACGCCGCTCCAGCTTGTCACGGCTGTTTCATCCATCGTCAATGGCGGCTACCGCGTTAACCCTGTCCTTGTCATGAACGAGGAAACCGAAGAAAATCGAACCGAAGAACCACGTGTGGTTTCGGCTCAAACCGCACAGAAAATGCGCCAGCTCCTCCGCCTTGTCGTCACTGACGGCACGGCGAAAAAAGCCGAGGTCAAAGGTCTGCGTGTTGGCGGCAAAACCGGTACGGCTGAAAAAATCGTAAACGGCAAATACGACAACAAAAAGAAAATATCGTCCTTTGTCGGGGTGTTCCCGATGGATGCGCCGCGCTACGCCGTTTTTATTATGGTTGATGAACCCAAAGGGCAAAAACACACATGGAACTACGCTACGGGCGGCTGGGTGGCTGCTCCGGCGGTTGCACGCGTTATGGCTTCCATGGCCTCCATTCTCGGTATTCCTCCTGCCCCGGAAAACGCCCCCGAAAACCATTTCGGCGAATCTCTAAAGCAGTTCGTTTCTGCGAAGGAGGCACCATGATCGACATATCCACGCTCAAAGGCTTAACCCAAGACAGCCGAGAAGTAAAACCCGGATACCTCTTTGCCGCGCTGCCCGGTGTAAAAGCCGATGGCCGCGATTTTATCCCTGCGGCCATTGAGCGCGGCGCAACCGCAATTCTTGCAGGCCAAGGAACGCAGCTCCCTGAGGGCACAAAGAATGTCACGCTCGCCACCGATCAAAATCCCCGCCGCGCTTTCGCAAAATTCGCCGCCGGATTCTATCGGCATCAGCCTGAATATATCGTCGCCGTCACCGGAACAAACGGTAAAACATCGGTCGTAACCTTCGCCCAGCAACTCTGGGAAGCCGCAGGCTGCAAAGCCTCTTCCCTCGGAACGCTAAAAGGAAAAATGACAACCCCCGATCCTGTCGCCCTCCATGCGGAACTGGCCGATCTCTCCACCGCTGGTATAACGCATCTGGCAATCGAGGCGTCATCCCACGGCCTCGACCAGTGCCGCCTCGATGGCGTTAATCTCGCTGCCGCCGGTTTCACGAATTTGTCCCACGATCACCTCGATTACCACAAAGATATGGACGCCTACTTTGCCGCCAAAGCGCGGCTGTTTGCTGCTCTGCTCGAGCCGGGAAAAACCGCCGTCCTGAATGCCGATTCCGCCCATTTCGAGAGGCTGGAGGAAATCTGCAAAGACCGTGGCCTGAAAATCGTCTCCTACGGACACCGGGGCAGGGACCTCAAAATCATCTCCGCAAAACCCGCATCCCACGGCCAGAAACTTGAACTCGGCCTTTTCGGTGCGCACAGGGATATAACTCTCCCGCTGGTTGGCGAGTTTCAGGTCATGAACGCCCTGTGCGCCCTCGGTCTTGTCGTGTCCGGGGACCCTGAAAACAAAAACCTCTATATCGAGGCGCTTGAAAAACTCAAAAATGTGCCCGGACGCTTGCAACTGGTGCCGGGCCATCCCAAAGGCGCCGCTATCTATGTTGATTACGCCCACACGCCCGACGCTCTGGAAAACGTCCTCAAAGCCCTGCGCCCCCATACTGGCGGGAAGCTGGTCTGCGTTTTCGGCTGCGGCGGCGACCGTGATAAAGCCAAACGCCCTGTCATGGGTGCGATAGCAAGCACATACGCCGATTCCGTGATCGTCACAGACGACAACCCGCGCAGCGAAAACCCCGCCGATATCCGCGCTGAAATTCTCGCCGCAACCTCCGGCGCGCAGGAAATCGGTGATCGCCGCGAAGCTATTCACAAAACAATTAACGCGCTCGAAGCGGGCGATGTGCTTGTCATCGCCGGAAAAGGGCATGAGCAGGGCCAGATCTTCGCCACCCGTACCGATCATTTCGATGATGTCGAGGAAGCCCGCGCCGCCATTGAACATTTCACTGAGTTAGCAACCTAAACAAAACTTAAGGAGATAAAGGAAAAGCAATGTTGGGAAGTAATAAACTGAACTGGAGGACGATGCGCCTCGCAGGGGTAAAGGTTAGTGTCCAGCCAAAGCCGCGAACGCCCTATTCGGTGCTCAAAGTCAGCGGCCTGATCGACACCGGAAACGGGCACCAGACGGTCATTTTGAAAAACGGCCTGCCTGACGCGTGGGAAATTGATCTGGAACAGAAAACAAAATCGTCTAAAGGCTTGTCTTTACCGCGCAGAATTGCGAACCTCAACTGTATCTACACGGGACAATCTTTCGGTGTGGTCGCCGATGTGACCGAAGCCGTCCGCGCAGTCAGCGGCAACGCAAAGCTCGCGGCGATCGTCCCCGAAGTGGTGGCTCCCGGGGACTACATGATTTTTAAACATGTCGGCCCGCGTTTTCGCATCCGTTTTGCCGGAATCGTCAGGGCGCTTCCGCAAACGCAACAAACTCAGGAAGCTTAAACCGTATGCTTTACCATCTGCTTTTCCCGCTCTCCGAAGATTTCATAGTCTTCAATTTGTTCAGATACATAACTTTCCGCACAGGCGGCGCGATTATGACCGCGCTCTTCATCTGCTTTGTCATGGCTCCGCCGATGATCCGCTGGCTCAAAAAACTGCAAAAGGAAGGCCAGCCCATCCGCGAAGACGGCCCCGAAACCCACTTCGTCAAGGCCGGAACCCCGACCATGGGCGGGCTGATGATTCTCGTATCGGTGACAATCTCCACACTGCTCTGGGCGAATTTGTCCAACCCCTTTATCTGGATATGCCTGATGGTCATGGTCGGCTACGGCCTCATCGGCTTTGGCGACGATTACCTCAAACTCACAAAACGCAACACAAAGGGCCTGCCCGGCAAGCTCAAACTCCTCGCGCAGCTTCTTATAGGTGGCATCGCCGCCATATGGATCATGGGCGCGCTGCCCGGCCATTTGAATCAGCACGTTTCCATTCCCGTCCTTAAGGACGTTTACATTTTTCTCGGCTTGCTTTTCGTTCCTTGGGCACTTCTGGTCATGGTCGGCGCGTCTAACGCCGTCAATCTCACAGACGGCCTTGACGGCCTCGCCATCGTTCCTGTCGCCATTGCTGCGGCCTGTTTCGGTTTCATCAGTTACCTTGTCGGCAACGAACTGTTCTCGGAATATCTGCGCATTCCCTATATCATCGGCAGCGGCGAACTCGCCATCCTGTGCGGCGCGCTTATTGGCGGGGCAATGGGCTTCCTCTGGTATAACGCCCCCCCGGCCATGATCTTCATGGGCGACACCGGTTCTCTGGCTATGGGCGGGGTTCTCGGCACAATCGCCGTCATCACCAAGCATGAACTCGTTCTGGCCATTGTCGGCGGGCTGTTCGTTCTTGAAACCGTCTCGGTCATCGTTCAGGTCGTCTCCTTCAAGCTCACCGGAAAGCGGGTTTTCGCCATGGCTCCGCTTCACCATCATTTTGAGAAAAAAGGCTGGTCCGAACCCACAATCGTGATACGCTTCTGGATTATAGCTGTAATTCTGGCATTGATAGGTTTGGCAACGCTGAAGCTGAGATAGCGCATGATTGATTGTTCTGAATTCGTAAAGACACTTGGCGATAAACCTGTAGCGGTCTTCGGCCTCGGGCGCTCCGGCCTGTCCACGGTCAAGGCCCTCGCCGCTGCGGGCGCAAAGGTTAAGGCGTGGGACGACAGCGCTGACGCCCTCGAAGCCGCCGAAAAAGCAGGCGCGGAAATCACCCGCCTCGATGATGAAACGCTAAAAGATTGCGCGCTGCTCGTTCTCGCCCCCGGCATCCCGCTCCATTATCCCCGGCCCCATAAAGTCGTCGTGGCCGCCCGCGCCTGCAATCTCGAAATCATCTGCGATCTCGAAATTCTCCACCGCTGCGCCCATGGCCGCAAAACCATCGGCATCACCGGCACAAACGGAAAATCCACCACCACCGCGCTCATCAACCACATCATGGAGAGCGGCGGCAAGCCGGTCGCCATGGGCGGCAATATCGGCACGCCCGTCCTCGGTCTTGATATGCCTGGCACTGACGGTTTTTTCGTCCTTGAAATTTCGTCATACCAAATGGATTTATGCCCCACCTTCCGCCCCGATATCGCCGTAATGCTCAATATCACCCCCGACCATCTCGACCGCCACGGCAATTTCAAAAATTATGCTGATGCCAAGGCCCGCATTTTCGAAGGCGCCCACCTCGCAATCATCAGCCTCGATGACGAACCCTGCCGGAAAATCTACGAACGCTTGCTCACATCTGAAAATGAAAACCGCCGCATCCGCCCGTTCTCATTCGAAGGCGCGGTCGAAGACGGCATATATGTGGAGCATGGCACCTTGTTCGATGCCCGCGGCGGCCATGCCGAAAAAATCGGCGAGATCGACAGCTTCCCCGCCCTGCGCGGAAAACACAATCACCAGAATATCGCCGCGGCTTTCGCAACCTGTGCGTCAAAAGATGTCGGTATGAATCCGGCTGATATCCTTCAGGCCATGCGCACATTCGAAGGTCTGCCCCATCGTCAGGACCGGGTCAGGCTGATAAACGGCATCCCCTATATTAACGACTCCAAAGCCACAAGCGTCGAAGCTGCAAGCAAGGCTCTGGCCGCCTACAAAAACATATACTGGATCGCCGGGGGGCGGCCCAAAGGCGACTCTCTCGAAGAAATTTTCCCCATGATAAACGAAATCCGCCACGTCTTTTTAATCGGCGAGGCTATGGTCGCCTTCGCCGGGTGGCTCGACCAGTACGCGGTGTCCTATACTATGTGCGGCGATCTCGAAAACGCCGTCCTCGAAGCCCACACCCTCGCGCAAAACGAACGCGGTCGGCCCGGCGGCGCGGGCGTCGTCCTGCTTTCCCCGGCCTGCGCATCCTTCGATCAGTTCAAATCGTTTGAAGACCGGGGCGAAAATTTCATAAAGCTCGTCATGGCTCTTGAAGAAAATCAGGGTATAAGAGGCGCCGCATGAGCCTGTTCGCCCGCACCGACAAATCCCCGCTCGGGCAATGGTGGTGGACTGTTGACCGCGGCATGCTCGCTGCGTTTTTGGTTCTGGCAACATTCGGCGTCGTTCTGGTGGCCACCGCCAGCCCCCCCGTGGCCGAGCGCATAGGTCTGGGCTATTACCACTTCCTTAAACGCCACGTGATAATTCTCCTCCCCGCACTCGCCATGCTTGTCGGCATTTCATTTTTAAACCACCGCGCTATCCGCCGTCTCGCCACACTGGCTTTCGCCGGAAGCGTTGCCGCCATGATCGCCGTCCTGATAACCGGCATGGAAATCAAGGGCGCGCAGCGCTGGATTCATGTTTTCGGCTTTTCCCTCCAGCCCAGCGAGTTTATAAAACCCGCCTTCGCCGTTCTTGCCGCCTGGCTTATGGCCCTGCAAAAAGAAAAAGAGGGCTTCCCCGGCAACGCGCTCACCGCCGGGCTGTATGCCCTGACCATCACGCTTTTATTGCTCCAGCCCGATCTGGGCATGACCATTATTGTCACCGCCATCTGGGCTGCGCAGATTTTTCTCGCCGGTTTCCCTTTCCGGCTGCTTGCCGGGTTGATGGGGTTGGGCGTCGCCGGAATTGTCGCCGCCTATTTTTCCTTCGACCATGTCCATAGCCGGATCGACCGCTACCTCCACCCCGAAACCGGAGACACCTTTCAGGTCGATAAATCCATAGAGGCCTTCCGCAACGGCGGCGTTTTCGGCACCGGCCCGGGGCAGGGCACCGTAAAAATGGAATTGCCCGACGCCCATGCAGACTTCATTTTCTCCGTCGCTGCTGAAGAAATGGGCCTGATCTTCGTCCTTGTTTTGCTCGGTATTTACGGCTTTATCCTCCTGCGCGGTTATAACCGCCTGATGGATACGGGCGATATGTTCGTCGTCCTCGCCGTTGGCGGGCTGCTCACTATGTTCGGCTTGCAGGCTTTGGTGCATATAGGCTCCAGCCTTCATCTCCTGCCGGCCAAGGGCATGACCCTGCCGTTTATCAGCTATGGCGGCTCGTCGCTGCTCTCCATAGGCTTTTCGATGGGCATAGTCCTGGCGCTCACCCGGCGCAAAAACCGCTCCGGCGTTTCAAAAGCGGGCCTTTCTCTGGTACCCGCACAGCGGCAGGATATAAACGCATGAGTGATAAACTGGTCATGTTAAGTGCAGGCGGAACCGGAGGCCACGTTATGCCCGCTCAGGCCTTGGCGCTTGACCTGCTCTCGCGCGGATACAAAGTTCAGCTCATCACCGACAAGCGCGGCATGAAATTCGCTCCCGCATTCGGCGACATCCCCATACACGAAATAAAAGCAGGCACCCTTGGCACAGGGCTGAAAGGCAAGCTGCTCGGCGGCATAAATCTCGCGCGCGGAATCCTTCAGGCGCAAAAAATTCTCCGCCGCCAAAGCCCCGCAATCGTCGTCGGCTTCGGCGGCTACCCGTCTTTCCCCGCTCTTTACGCCGCGCAAAAGGCAAAAATCCCCACCATCATCCATGAACAAAACGCCGTTTTGGGTAAGGCCAACGCCATGCTCGCCCCCAAAGCCGCCCGCATTGCCTCCTCCACACCGGAGCTGCGCGGTATAGAGGAAAGCGACCGCATGCGAATGGTCTTTACCGGCAATCCGGTTCGCCCCGAAATTTCCGCGCTTTATACGCGGCCCTATCCGGCCCTTGAAACCGGCGGGAAAATGCGCATCCTTGTTATGGGCGGCTCGCTTGGCGCAACTGTGTTTAGCGAGGTTTTGCCCGCCGCATTATCGCGCCTTCCTGAAAATCATCGCGCCCGCCTGCGCATCACCCAGCAATGCCGCGAAGAGGATCTTCCCATCGCCCGCCGTCAGTACGGAGCCGCCGGAATAGAGGCAAATCTTTCAACATTCATTGAGGATGTGGCAGGAGAGCTGGAACAAACGCACCTCGTCATCGCCCGCTCCGGCGCCAGCACAGTCGCCGAAGTCTCCACCGCCGGACGCCCCGCCATTTTCGTGCCCTATCCCCACCATAAAGACCAGCAGCAAAAAATGAACGCCGAGACAATCGCCGATGCGGGCGGCGGCTGGGTCATGACCGAAGACGGTTTCACAATCGAAGCAATCCTTGCGAAAATCGAAACTTTTCTGCAAAATCCCGAAATATTGTTCCGCGCCGCGGAAAAAGCCCGTGAATGCGCCCGCCCCGACGCGGCCCGCAAACTCGGCAACCTCGTCACCGCCATTATGAGCGGCTGGAATGAATAGAATATTCCTGTCATTGCGAGAAGCCGAAGGCGACGAAGCAATCTATAACTCTTAACTTGCAGCGACTGGATTGCTTCGCTACGCTCGCAATGACAAACAGACTGTTAAGGGTTTAAACGTTATGCAACACGGAATGCCAAAAGATATAGCGCCTCTCCACTTCATCGGTATCGGCGGAATCGGGATGAGCGGCATCGCCGAAATTCTCACCGCACTGGGTTATGACGTGCAAGGCTCCGATATGGCCGAAAACGCCAATGTAAAGCGCCTGCGTGAAAAGGGCGTCGATATAAAAATCGGCCACGAAGCCGCCCATATTAAGGATAAAAACGGCGATCTCCCCGCCGCCGTTGTCATCTCTTCAGCGATTAAAAGCGCCAATCCCGAACTCCATGCCGCACGCGAAGCCGGAGTTCCGATCGTCCGCCGCGCCGAAATGCTCGCCGAACTCATGCGCATGAAATGGGCCGTGGCCATCGGCGGCACCCACGGCAAAACCACCACCACCTCCATGATCGGGCAAATGCTCGAAACCGCAGGCTTTGATCCCACCGTGGTCAATGGCGGTATCGTCAACGCCTACGGCACCAATGTCCGCCTCGGCAAGAGCGACATCATGGTCGTGGAGGCCGATGAAAGTGACGGCACCTTCACCCGCCTTCCCGCAAGCGTGGCTGTGGTCACGAACATGGACCCCGAACATATGGAACATTACGGCAGTTTCGAAAACGTCAAATCCGCTTACCGCCAGTTCATCCATAATCTCCCGTTTTACGGCTATGCGGTGTTGTGCATCGACCACCCGGAGGTCCAGGCTCTCATCCCCTCCGTGCGTGATCGTAAAATCATCACCTACGGCTTCACCCCTCAGGCCGACGTGCAGATATCCGCCCTGCGCGGCGACAAAAACGGCAGCCTTTTCGACATAACAATGCCTGATGGAAGCACCCTCAAAGATGTCCACCTGCCCATGCTCGGGCGGCATAATGCGCAAAACGCCGCTGCGGCGCTCGCTATTGCCCATGAAATGGGTATCGCACCCCCCATCATGAAAAAGGCGCTGGAAAACTTCACAGGCGTTAAGCGCCGCTTCACCAAAACCGGGGAAAGCAAGGGCATCACCATCATTGATGATTACGCCCACCACCCGATCGAAATCGAAACCGTTCTCAAGGCCGCACGTACCGCCGTCACGGAAAATAATGGCCGCGTTATCGCCGTGATGCAGCCCCACCGCTATTCCCGCCTGCATGATCTGTTCGAGGATTTCTGCAAATGTTTTAACGATGCCGACACCGTGATTATCGCCGACGTGTACGAAGCCGGCGAAGACCCCATCGAAGGCATGGACAAACGCGGCCTTGTCGAAGGTATCAAAAACCACGGCCACCGCGAAGTCATGACTCTGCCCGATCGCAAGGAACTGCCCCACATGGTGGCCAAAATCGCCCGCCCCGGCGATTACGTCATCTGCATGGGCGCAGGCGATATAACAAGCTGGGCTTACGACCTCCCCGCCGCGCTCGATGCGGAACTGGATAAGGCAAAAGGATCAGCGGCCTGACCGGTTGTCGTCATTGTGAGGCAATGACAATATTCATGTCTTCATACGGGTGTTGAAATTTGACTTTTCACTACTTTTTCCTGTATCTTATATTTTTTTACATAACTCAATATTTGAGGGGGCTATGATAATGCATGCCGAGATAGAGCGATCAATACAAAGTCATCCAAAAATTATGCAGCTCTTCAGCAACTTTTCAGAAGGAGAAATCGACCGTGTTTTTCAATTTTATGGTCAACATAAATTCGGAACCCTAGCTTTTGACCTTGAGTTTGGAAAAGATAATTTAAAACCAGGACAATCCTACCACTATGGTCCTAACTTTCAATCAGAAGAAATTTTCGACCAGCTCACAAGCCTGAAAACTTCGTCAACAAACAAAATCTATTGTTCAGCCTCAATTCCTTCACCAACAAGACATGACGGAGGCCATGCCGTCGCTCTGGTTATTGACAATGAAAACAAGGCAATCCTCTTTCATGACCCCTATGGAACGCCTCCGAGCGATGAGATTAAAAGCGTATTAGAAAATACTTTCAGCGGGTACACCATCAATGTTTCATCTGTTGCCCAGCAAAGAGATCGGCATAGCTGCGGCCTCATTACAGCCATGAATTTGGCGGCCTACGCAAAAGGAGAAGGCCCGGACCCGGAAATTCAGGATCGATTGTTCGATATACGTATAAAGCATGCACCTGCTGTTTTGGAACACTTCACTCAGGAAGCTAGGGCGAGCGTCGTTTCTCTTTCCGATCTAGTTAATTCCACCTCCAAACCAATAGAAGCTCCTCCAGAAAAACAAGGCAAAAAGAAATTACGATGGGTAATCACAAATCCGGAAGAAGATCTTGACGCAGCACGCCGCAGACTAGCGGCCTTAGAGAAACTCAACGCAAACCCAGATATTTTAGGAGCGGAGCAATGTTTTTGTATAACTTTGACGCAAATCAATCACGATATGGTTTAAATCTGCTCTTCTAAGGTCCATACTCATTGCTCCTCTAAAACGCGGCAATCCATCTCGCCACCTCCGCGTAATATGTTTAAGACAAAAAATCCGTGTTCATCCGTGTTTTCCGTGGTTAAAATAAAAAACATTCCCACTTGCCACGCTGAAGCGTAGCGAAAGCGGGTTGACAAAAAAGGAATTATTTCCTACGATAAAAAGAAAAACAGCAGCAAAAAAGAAAGAGACCCCCACCCCACCCCCTAAAAATGAAAAACGAACTATAAAGCGTTAAAAAAATGAATAAAATAAAGAACTTGCAAGGCGAAATCATCGAAAACGCCCCCTTGGGAGGAGAGAGCTGGTTCCGCTGCGGCGGCAGCGCGGACCTTCTCTTTAAACCCGCCGACACCGGCGACCTTGCCGAATTCCTCAACCAATGGCCGGTAAAACAGCCCCTCACCATAATCGGCGGTCTCGCCAATACCATCATCCGCGATGGCGGCATTCGCGGCGCAACCGTTCAGCTCGGTAAAAACTTCGCCGATGTGCAGGTCCTTGATGAGCGTTACATCCTCGCCGGATGCGGAACGCTCAACGGAAACATCGCCGCCGCCGCCGTCAAAGCCGGAATAGGCGGCCTCGAATTCCTCTCCGGCATCCCCGGCTCTTTGGGCGGTGCACTGGCCATGAACGCCGGAGCCTACGGGTCCGAAATGAAGGACGTCCTTGTCGGTATAAACGCGCTCAACCGCTCCGGTCTTCACCGCCGCTTAACGCCCGACGACCTCAAAATGACCTACCGTCATACCGAAACCCCGGAAGAACTCATCTTCATCAGCGCGATATTAAAAGGCGTAGCCGAAGACTACGACACCGTCAAAGCCCGCATCACCGAGATCAAAAAGCGCAGGAACGAAACCCAGCCCATAAAGGAAAGCACCGGCGGCTCCACCTTCGCCAACCCGTCGCCGGAGGCCCTGCGCAAAGCCGGGCTGCCCGAAGACACCCGCGCCTGGCAAATCGTCGAAAAAGTCGGCGGGCGCGGCCTGATGATCGGCGGCGCGCAGATGAGCGAAAAACACTGCAACTTCATGATTAACACAGGCACCGCCACCGCTCACGACCTCGAAACCCTCGGCGACGAAATTCGCGCCCGCGCCGCCCATGATTTAGGCCTAACCCTGCATTGGGAGATTAAGCGGGTGGGGGAGAAAGCCTAAAGTTTGAAATGTAGATTTGTAAAATGATAAAATGAACAATGAAAACATTGATCAATAAAATAGCTTTGTTTCTGCTCTTGTGTTTAAGCGTTGGTTTTTCACCTAAAAGCGCTTTGGCTCTCTCCATCTGTGGAAGTGAGCTTAATATAGATGTTGTGAAGGCTCGATTTTTCGACAGAAATGATTCTTCAGGGATAGTTACGCCGCTTAACAAAGAAACTTATTCCGATATCTTTTTTGAAGGGTTGTCAGTCCAAAAGATGGGAGATCCGATATGCTCAGGACTTAGAATCGCATGTGATAAAAACTGTATGAAGAATTCGCAATCTGATTATTTTTTTATGTCCGATAATCCTGATTTCTTGTTTTGCAAGGACACTGGTAAAGGGAATTGTACCAAAACAGGTGAGATAAAAACGCGCGGTAAGGCGGCTGAGATATATATACGTTATGCTGGGCCAAGGACATATGAAGACACCACCGGTGATTTGTACAAAGTAAATAGAGTGATAAACGATTTTAATGTGAGTATATTTTATGATGAGAAAAAATTATTATTGAATGCCGCGCTTGTCCATCTGGGAGGGCAAAGAGAATGTATGGCATTAGAGAAATTTTACAAACCGCCTCAATATTCAAAAAAAGTACAATACCCTATCGTGTATCCTAGGGAAGCTCTTAAGTTAACAAAAGAAAAAGGAGCAGAAAAACTCATAAAAAGTTACAAAGAAAAACACAATCCGGAAGACATAAATATTTGTTCAGGCACGAAATATATAGATTATAGCTACCGAGAAGACCCTAAATCGTACGTATGGGAAATAACAATTAGAGGTTCTAGCGAAAAGAAGTTGGAAAAAGGAATGAGATATTTGGGAGGCAAGCCTAGAAAAACACATTTTAAATGTTTAGCGCTTTTTGACCAGCAGGGGCAAAGCCTACAAAAAGAATTTTGGAAATGTGAAGAACCCTAAATCCGCGGAACCCGCTCATAAATATCGGGCAAATCATTTTCAATCAGCACAACATCGCCGTCCTGCTTGTTCTTCGCAATCCACGTCTGCGCCTCGGCAAAGCTTTCAACCTGCTCCAGCTTTTTGCTCGCGCCGGTTTCCTTAAACCCGTCAATAAAGGTCGGAATGCGCTTGCCCTTCACGATAATGGCAACGTCGCAAACTTCCCCGGCATAAACACCGATCTTCTTATGCGCCTCGTCATGCGCCTTGCCCAGCTCAATCATACCGGGCGTGATGAGGATCTTCCGTCCCGAACTGCCGATCTGCGAAAGCAGCCCCAGCGCCGATTGAAACCCTAAAGGATTGGAGTTATACGCATCGTCAATAATCGTCAAACCGCCGGGCTGCTTACGCACCTCAAGCCGGTGTTCGATCTGCGGCATGCTCAGCATCGCCGCCTGAATATCGGCCGATGTAACGCCAAGCTCAAATGCCGCCGCAAACGCCAGCGCAATGTTATGCCCGTGATGAATGCCGTAAAGTGGGCACTCCACATTGTATTGAACCTTGCGCCATTTAAAGCGCACCTCAAGCCCGCGCTCATGTTGCAGAATTCTCAAAATCTCAAGATCGCCTGTCGTAAGATAGGAGTTCTCCCCGCTAATTCGTTCTCCGCAAGCAACAAACCGTTCTTCATTCTCTTTCCTGATCTCACGCGGAAAATCAAACCGCAGCGTGCGCTCATGCACGATCATCTGCCCGCCGCGCGAAAGAACAGATTGCGCCAGCTCGTATTTCGTCTCCGCAACAGCGTCCAGAGATTTAAACCGCTCGTAATGCGCATGACCGATCGCGGTGATAATCCCCATATCCGGCGGCGCAAGTCTGCATAGCCGCTCAATAGAGCCATGCCCGTACGCGCCCATTTCCACGATAAAATATTTGTGATCTTCCTCAAGCTCTTCGCGGATGATCCGCGAGATTCCCATCGGCGTATTCACGCTGCCCGGCGTAATCAGCGTTTTCGCCTGTGTTTTCAAAACATGGCCCAGAATATGCTTCACCGACGTTTTGCCGAACGACCCCGTAACACCGATGACGGTAGGCTTGTAATCGCTCACTTTACGATGCGCTTCATCCCAGAATCGTTTTTGCTTGGCCTGCTCAAACGGCGCTAAAAACCCGTTCACCAGCACAATACAAAAAGGGATAAAATGGATGTTAAAAACCCAGATCCACGGCATCGGCACAAGGGGCAGAAAACACCACACAGCCGCCAGCACGCTTAATATATAAGCCGGAAAGAAAATCTGCTTCGCGCGGTTTGTCGCCACCAGCTTTTTCTTCGAATTTTTACGCGGGTCTTTTTCAAGCGCCGTCGCAACCGCCATAAGCGCCACCAGCGCGCAATTCAGAAAAACCGGCGCGATATAATCGAACACAAACGCCGTAGCCAGATAATAAAGACCGCTCACCGCCAGAATCGCGCCGCTCAGCCGTTTGTCGAAAGCCTTGTTTTTCGTGATCCAGTCAAACAGCCGCACCGTATCATATTCTTCCTGCTGATAGGCGTGCATATACGTCATCGCCCGCTTTCCTGCAAAAGCGGCGAAAGTCATAAAAAGAAGAACAGTGCTGGCAAAATCAACCATCGGCGTCTTGAATCTCCTTCATGAAGCTTTTAATTCTGTGTACAACCTGATGTTGCGCACCGCTTAAGATACTGTAATGATCGAACCCGTCCATCAAAATCAATTTTGAATGCGGAATTATCCGCGATAAACGCTCCCCGATTTCCGGCGGCGTTTCCGTATCTTTCGTGCCGTGTATAAGTGTAACCGGGCAGGTAACGGTTCCGGCCACCGCGCTCAAATCCTCATTCACCACCTTCACGAATATTTCGCGCAAAGGTCCGGCGCTGCGGTAATCCGCACTGCCGAATTTTGTGTAGAGCCAGTCTTGCGATAGGCCGAGCGGAATCAGCTTTTTCAAAAATTTAAAAAGCTTCACCCGCGCGCCGTAATAAATTTTGTGCCAAAGCGGACGCTTGCGCGGCAAACCTGCCGCCGCAATCAGGCACATCCCGGCAACAAGCTCAGGATATTTCGCCGCCAGTTGCAATCCAACGCGGCAACCGAATGAATGCCCGATCCAGATTATTTTTTCATCCGTTTGCGACTTTATAAAACCCGCCAGCGCATCGGCATAATCCTGGGTCCCCCAGATTTCCTCGGGCGCGGACGACTTCCCAAAGCCCGGAAAATCAACAACATAATGCCGCCCAGCCGCGCCCAAAGACTGCGCCAAAGGCAAAAAAGCCCGGTGATCCTGCCCCCAGCCATGCCCCCAGAATACGGGCGCTCCGTCTTGTCCTGTTTTTTCCCCAATTGTTTTAAAGTAAATATCTTGTGACATGGCACGAATTCATCGTTAAAATGGATTTTCCAAATCTGAAGTTCTATCAGGCTTCACATCTAAAACCAAGTCACAGGGCAGCATAAGGGCGCAATCATGTCCAGTTCTAAAAAAACGGTAGCGGTGTTTTTCGGCGGGCGCAGCCCCGAACACGATGTCAGCGTGGTCACAGGCTTGCAGATTTTAAGCGCGATCGACACGCAAAAATACGACGCTTTCCCTGTTTATATCACGACGCAAGGGGAATGGCTCACCGGCGATATATTGCGCGAGCGCAGCTCTTATATGCTCAGTGCGCAGACGCGTAAACAGGTAAGCGCTGTGACGCTGGATCTGAAACCGGATAAAAGAGCGCGGCTTGTCCCGCTCAAAACAGGCCTGCTCGGCAATGCGAAGCCCATAGAGTTCGATGTCGCTGTTCCGGCCTTTCACGGACTTTACGGCGAAGACGGCAATATTCAGGGCCTCTTTGAAATCGCAGGTATCCCTTATGCGGGCATGCGCACCATGGCCTCAAGCTTGCTCATGGATAAAGGCGCAACAAAAAAAATCTTGCAGGGCGCAGGCATTCCTGTCCTGCCCTACGCCATGATCTACCGCCCCGATGAAGGCACCATGATCCCCGAAGACAAGCTGAAAACCGCCATGGGCGATATAAAGTTCCCCTGCATCGTTAAGCCCTCGCATCTGGGCAGTTCAATCGGCGTGGCCAAGGTCAACACGATTGAGGAGTTGCGCGCTGCGCTGCCGCTCATCTTTGAATTTGATGACGCGGCGATCCTTGAACCTTTCGTTGAAAATCTCGTTGAATATAACGTCGCCGTATCCAAAGCCTTCGGCGAAATCAGCACCTCCGCGATTGAACGCCCCAAAGCCACGGATGAGCTTCTCGATTTCAAACAGAAATATCTCTCCGGCGGCGGCGGTAAAACCGGGGACAAAACCGGCGGCACGAAAACCGTCGGTGCAATCAGCGAAGGCATGCTCTCGCTCACCCGCGAACTCAACCCCGAACTGGATGCCGAAAAAACAAAAAACATTCAAGGCTGGGCCGTAACCATGTTCAAGGCTGTCGAAGGCACAGGCGCGCCGCGCATCGACTTCATCGGCAATGAAAAAACAGGCGAGCTATGGCTGAACGAGGTCAACCCGTGGCCCGGCTCCATCGGCTATTTCCTTTGGGAAGCCGCCGCCGATCCCGTCCTGTTCACAGAGCTTATGACGGGCTTGATTGAAGAAGCGCTCAAAGAACGCAAGAAACGCAATATGCCCAAAGACCCTGTCCCCGCCGATGCGCGGCTGCTGGAAAGGAAAGGCTGACAATGGCCGCAAAGCACAGGAAAAAAGGCACGCGCCGCAGCAGCTTTAACAAACGTCGCAAGGGATTGCTCGCGGTTGTTATCCCGTGGATGCGCCGCTTCGGCATGGTGCTGGCCGTGTGTACGGCAATTGTCTGGGCATCGTCCTGGCTTTACCTGAGCGGCGCACTCGCCCGCGCCGGAAACTGGACGGAGGCAAAGCTCTGGCAGGTCACCGCCGATATGGGCTTCACAGTCGAAAACATCATGGTCGAAGGCCGGACCCACACCGACACTGCCGTATTGCTGGCCATCGTCAATATTGAAAAAGGCGATCCGCTTTTTTCCTTCAATCCCAAAGAGGCGCAGGAGCTCATAACCCGGATCGGCTGGGTTGAATCCGCACAAGTGCAGCGCCGCTGGCCCGATACCATCTATATCCGCATCAAAGAGCGCACGCCGCTTGCGCTCTGGCAAACAGATAAACGTGTGAAATTGCTCGATAGCCGCGGTGAAATTATCCCCGCAGGCCGTCTCGAGCGCTTCGCCGATCTCGTCATGGTGGTGGGTCAGGAAGCTCCGGAGCACGCCGCCGCGCTGATCGGCGACCTTGCCGCCGAAACCGCGATATATGAATGCGTCGAAATCGCTCGCTGGATCGGCGATCGCCGCTGGGATCTGCGTTTGAAAAACGCGATAGAGGTAAAGCTGCCGGAAAACGATATCGGCCTCGCCCTGCGCAGGCTTTCCAAGGCACAGGAAGAAGACGGTCTGCTCGATAAGGATATCATCGCCATTGATATGCGCGAACCCGACCGGATCAGCGTCCAAACAAAGCCCGGTAAGCTCAGCGAGTATAAAACGGGTCTTAAAATCGACGCGGCGGTAAAAAGCAAGGCGGGGAATAATATTTAGGCCATGAAGCATACGCATAAACCAAAGGGAGCGCTCTTGGCTGCGCTGGATATTGGCTCCAGCAAGATCGCGTGTTTTATTGGCCGTATCATTGATGACGCCGGCACGTTCGAGGTTCTCGGCGTTGGCCACCATGCCTCCAAAGGCGTTAAGGGCGGCGTGATCGTTGACCTCGATGCCGCCGAGGCCGTCATCCGCCAGACGGTGCATGCCGCCGAAAACATGGCCGCCGACATCATGAAGGGCTACCCGCTGCGCGAAGTTGTCGTCAATCTGCCCGGCGTGTCCGCCGTCAGCCATGCTTATACCTCCGATGTGCAGATCGCCGGTCACGAAGTAACCGACAACGATGTGCGCCGCGCTCTGGCCAAAGCGCAGGAACAAGTTCTCAGCAGCGAATACGAGCTCATCCACACAATCCCCATGGATTTCCGCATTGACGGCAACGAAGGAATACGCGATCCGCGCGGTATGTTCGGGCAGGATATGAGCGTTGACATCCATATGGTCACCGGCGATATGGGGCCGCTGCAAAACATGGCTGCCGCGATTGAGCGCTCGCACCTCGATATCACAGCATTATGCGTATCGGCCTACGCCGCCGGGCTGGCCAGTTTGGTCGAGGACGAAATGGATCTGGGTTGCACCGTCATTGATATGGGCGGCGGCGTAACATCTTTCGCCGTGTTTAACGGCGGACGGATGGTCTACGCCGATGCGGTCCCCGTCGGCGGCGCGCACATAACAAACGACATCGCCAAAGGTCTGACAACCTCCATGAACGATGCGGAGCGTCTTAAAGCGCTCTACGGCAGCGCCATGGCCTCGAACATGGATGAAAGCGAACTGATCGACGTGCCGCAATTGGGCGAGGATGAACACGCCGCCCCCAACCATGTGCCGCGCTCGCTGCTTGTCGGTATTATGCAGCCGCGTATCGAAGAGGTCTTTGAAATGGTGCGCGCAAAATTAAACGATAGCGGCCTCGGCAATGCGGTGGGGCGCCGCGTTGTCCTCACCGGAGGCTCCAGCCAGATTCAAGGGCTGAAAGATCTCGCCCACCATGTTCTCGACAAACAGGTGCGCCTCGGCAAACCCATCCGCCTGACCGGCCTGCCCGATGCCGTCAGCGGCCCCGCCTTCGCCACCACCGCCGGCCTGCTCACCTATGTCTCCGAACGCGCCGGTGAAATGCCCGCCGAAATCATGGCCCAGACCGAACCGGGCAACCTTTGGGAACGCGTCCGCTACTGGCTCAGGGAAAACTGGTAGAGTTGACATAACCGCCATATTTGTTTAAGTGTCTAGTTTTATAGTAAATAAAACGGTCGACTTATGAACCATAAAGCAATTAAAGGGAATTTTCTGCAAGAAGCACTTCATTTCGCTTTTGCGGGTTCTTTGGGGTTTAATAAAAGCTCTCGTAAACTACTTTCTATTGCGTTGTGCTTGGCAGCTAACGATGCGGGGGCTAACGGTGTTTCTGCCTATCATATGCTAAGGCAGGCCAATACCGCCTTGGCAAATCAAGGCCTTATGCGGGGGCTGTTCCACCTTATTAACCAAATAGATGATATTGTTGACGAAATGAGTGCTGAAAAGAGGCTTTCTATGGGAGTTTCAAGTATAGGAAAGGAGCCTTGCGAGTTTTTGCAAAACCCAAATGTGTGCGTGCCAGCATATCATGGTGTCATAAAAAGAATGTCTGAACAGGGAGTTCTAAGCTATGAAGAGGAGGTTTCATTCAGCAATTTATACGCGGTTCTTATTCAGGAAGGAGCGCATGCAGAAATTGATTATTTAGCTTCGTATTCTGTTGCTGATAGGCAAAAAATGACAGAAGCAAATTTAAAGCTTTGTGAGGTTCTTAGGGGGCATCTTTTGCAGCACTATGTCGCTGAACCTGAGGTCACGGCCATTGCCAAAAATGAAGGCTTGTCGCATGCGGATGTCTGTAGGGTCTTCCCAAAGGCTTCAAAACTAGGGCGAATGGGTGAGATGGTGGATGATTTGGAAGATTTCTTAACAGATTTTGAGCATGAGGTCACGACAGGTATCCCCAGCCCAAATTCCATTTTGTGCAAATTGCACGAAGCAGAAAATTTTTGTGATAGCGAGGGTCAGGTAAGCGAAGTTCTGTTGAACTTTTTAAGAAAGAATCAAAGCAACCCCGATGTTATTCAATACGAAAATTATCCCGATATTTTAAAGCAGGCCATAACCTCTCTAGGAGATGACTATTTTGAAAAAGCCTATGAGCTTGGAATGGTCCATAGGGATTTTATGGTTACGTGGTGGCGGGCGACATTGCAAGATGGGATGCGGTCTTCTGCAAACCATGATGTTATAAGTAAAAGCACCCGGCACGAGCAGGAAGCAGCAGCGGCGACTAAAACATTCCAGCGCGACTATGGTTGAAATTTATCCACAGCATTGTGTGTGTAACTTGTGCACAGCTTTGGACTTCTCCGCTTTGGTTGGAAAAAATAAATGAATGAGTCACTTAGCGTTGTTTTTTGCGTTTTTGTGTAAAGCGGTGCTAAACTCAAAACACGGCTTTCAGGTTCCAAACCCTGTGAGTCCCTTCGATTTTTCACTTTTCTGCGTATGCAAACTTACCTACACTTAAGCACACACATCGCGAAGCCTTTCTTGGGCAACGCAAAACGATCATTTCGGGGAATACTATCATGGCTATCAACATCGCAATGCAGCCGACGGAAGTCCAAAAACTCTCACCCAGAATTGTGGTCGCCGGTATCGGCGGCGCGGGCGGCAACGCTGTCAACAATATGATCTCATCCGGGCTGGAAGGATGCGAGTTCCTTGTCTGTAATACGGATGCGCAGGCGCTGGAAAACTCGCTCTGCGATCGAAAGGTGCAGCTTGGCGAAAGCGTAACGGGCGGCCTCGGCGCAGGTTCAAAACCCGAAGTCGGCACCGCTGCGGCTGAGGAATCAATCGAGGAAGTCATGCAGTATTTCGAGGGCGCGAATATGGCCTTCATCACCGCTGGTATGGGCGGCGGCACCGGCACCGGCGCAGCGCCCGTGATAGCGAAGGCTTGCCGCGAGCGCGGCATTCTCACCGTCGGCGTGGTGACCAAACCTTTCCATTTCGAAGGGTCTCACCGCATGAAATCAGCCGAAGCAGGTTTGAAAGCCATACAGGATTATGTGGACACGCTGATTGTCATTCCCAACCAGAATCTCTTCCGCGTCGCCAATGAAAAAACCACTTTCGCCGATGCGTTCCAGATGGCCGATAGCGTTTTGCAGGCCGGTGTGCGCGGCGTTACCGATCTGATGGTTCGTCCCGGTCTGGTAAACCTCGACTTTGCCGATATCCGCACCGCGATGCTGGAGCAGGGCAAGGCGATGATGGGAACCGGCGAGGCTGATGGCGACAAACGCGCGATTGAAGCCGCCGAATCCGCAATCAACAACCCGCTGCTCGACGATGTTTCGATGAAAGGCGCAAACGGTGTCATCATCAACGTCACAGGCGGCTATGACATGACGCTGTTTGAGGCCGATGAAGCCTGTAACCGCATCCGCGATGAAGTCGATCCCGAGGCCAATATCATCTTCGGCGCAACCTTCGATGAAGGTCTTGAGGGTAAAATGCGCGTATCCATTGTTGCCACCGGCATCGACAAGGAAGTCGAAGCGCAAAAACGCGGCAGCGGCCCGGCTGTAACAGGCGGCGGCGGTGTCAACGCGCGGACGAAACTGGAGCGCGCCGTTCCCAATGCGGAGCGCGCAGTCGATACCTCTGCCGCATCAAACCGGCCTCCGGCATTTATGTCGGCCCAGAGCGTTCAGGCCATTAAAGCCCCGCCGGTCGTCGAAACCCCTGCGGAAAGAATAGCTGCAGCTCGTAGCGGCGGCGCATCGGAAGCTCCGCGCGAAACCGTAATTGATATTTTCGAACAGCGCGAATTTGCAGAGCTGGCAAAGCCCGACGGCAGCGACAATATGCCGCAGAACACGGCTTTACGCGGAACACTTTATAAGGACTCTTTCATTCCTCCGCCTCCCGCTGAGATTGACAGGGCACCCTCGGGCGCCGCGCCTTATATCTCAAGCTTCCATGGTGAGCATGTGTCTGCGCCGCAAGCGCCGCAGCCGCTGGCTCAGTCCCAGCAGGCTTCCACTGCCGCGCCGGGCCTGAAACTCAATCCGCCGAAGGTTCCGACGCCGGACCACCGCAAGGCACGCACGCCTTCACTTTTTGAGCGCATTACCGGCAGCGTTCAGGAGCATTTGGAAGGTATAAGCGGAAAGCATACAGAATCTCCGCAGCGTCAGCGTATGGCACCGACCGCCGGCGATGGTGGCTTGCGTCCCATGGCCGGAGGAGAGGGCGCTGGCCCCTCACAGGGAAGTCTGAACATCTCCGCGCCGTCAAAATCGCCATCAGGCGGTGATGAAAACCTTGATATTCCTGCATTTTTACGGCGTCAGGCGAATTAAAATTCCGCGCCCAAGGGCGTTTGTAAATAAATTTGTAAAGTAAAAATGGTTACGATCTCTCCAGGACCTTCCTTCAAAACCCGGCTATGATGCCGGGTTTTTTTTGGACCCTTACCGTAAGGCCCTAAGCCGTGTAACAAAGCGCAACAAACTGTGATTTGCGCTCTGAGCCTTGTATACCGTATATTAAAGCCGTGTAAATATGCATAATATTAAGTGTATAGATTTTTAACGGCTGTTTCAGGATACAAAATGCAAAATACGGTTAAAAGCGCGATATCACTAAAGGGCGTAGGCCTTCATTCCGGTAAGGACATCACCCTGTCCGTTTTACCCGCTGCGGAAAATAGCGGCATAACATTTGTGCGCACCGATATCACAGATAAAAATAATCTCATTCCCGCGCGTTGGGACGCCGTTGTCGATACGCAGCTTTGCACCGTGATCGGCAACGAAGACGGCATCACTGTCGGCACGATCGAACACCTCATGTCCGCGTTGCGCGGCTGTAATGTTGACAATGCGCGTATAGAACTTGATGGCGCGGAAGTGCCCGTCATGGACGGCAGCGCCATGCCCTTTGTCAAGCTGATCGAAGATGCGGGCCTGCAAGAACAAGCCGCCCCGCGCCGCGCGATTCGCATTCTCAAAGAGGTCAGCGTGGAAAAAGACGGCAAAACCGTAACGTTAAAACCCGCAAACGGCGCCGTATTCGGCGGCGCGATTGATTTTGACCACCCCGAAATCGGGGAACAGAAATTTGAAACGCGCCTTCTGAACGGCAATTTCAAGCACGATATTGCGCAGGCCCGTACCTTCGGCTTTTTGCATGAGGTTGAATATATGCGCTCTAAAGGTTTGGCCTTGGGCGGATCTTTGGATAACGCGATTGTTCTGGACCAAACCGGCGTTATGAATCCCGGCGGTCTGCGTTTCGCAGATGAATTTATCCGTCACAAGCTGCTCGACGCCATCGGCGATCTCTACCTTGCTGGCGGCCCGATCATCGGCGCATATGACGGCTATAAAGCCGGACATGAAATGAACAACCTCATCTTGCGCGCATTGTTCGCAGATGACAGCGCTTACGAACTGAGCGAAATGGATGATGAACGCCCGATCTCTTCCGCCGCCGCTACCGCTGCACCGGTGCGTACAGGCGAAACAATCAACGCTTAAAATTGTCCCCTTTTTAAAGCTTTTGAAACAATCAGCGCCCTTTTCATTCTGTGCGAAGGGCGCTATTTATATCTGTATGGTAAAAATGAAAGACACAGCCCCCATGCGCCTTTTCCATGTTTTAATGGTGTTTGCCCTTATCGGCATCCTCCCGGCCTGTTCGACCTCCGGCGATGGCAACACCCCGCAAGTCGAGGAATCCGTAGATTCGCTTTATAACAAGGCCGCCGCCGCGCTGGACGATAAAAGATACGCCGAAGCCACGCAATATTTCGAGGAAGTCGAACGCCAGCACCCCTATTCGAAGTGGGCCACGCAGGCTCAGCTTATGGGTGCCTATGCGTCTTACGAAGATCAGCGCTATGACGAGGCGATCATCGCGCTTGACCGCTTTATAGAACTGCATCCCGGTAATGAAAGCATTGATTACGCGCACTATCTCAAGGCCCTGTGCTTTTATGAGCAAATCTCCGATGTCGCACGCGACCAGTTCATGACGCAAGAAGCGCTTAAAGCGCTGGAAACTTTGATTCGCCGCTTCCCCGACAGCAAATACGCCCGCGACGCCGCGCTAAAACGCGACCTGACCTACGACCACCTTGCAGGCAAGGAAATGGAAATCGGGCGGTACTACCTCAATCGCGGCCACATCAACGCCGCCATCAACCGTTTTCGCACCGTTGTAGAGAAATACCAGACCACAACCCACACCGCCGAAGCGCTCCACCGCCTGGTCGAGGCCTACCTGACCCTAGGTCTTGGCTATGAAGCCACGCAAATTGCCGCCGTTCTCGGCCATAATTATCCGGGCAGCCAGTGGTATAAACGCAGCTACGATCTGCTGGACGATAAGTCGCGCCAACGTATCCTCGATAAGCGCGGATTTGTTGACCGCACGATCGAAAGCATTTTTAAACCCGATTAGAGGGCGGCCTTATGCTAACCTCCCTGAGTATTCAAAACGTCGTCCTGATTGAGCAACTCAATATCGAATTCCGCGCCGGGCTGTGCGCGCTCACCGGGGAAACCGGCGCGGGGAAATCCATTTTGCTCGATTCTTTAGGGTTGGCGCTCGGCGCCCGTTCCGAAGCCGGGCTTTTGCGCAAAGGCGCAGCGCAGGCGCAGGTCACAGCCGCCTTTGATATCAAGCCCGCCCACCCGGCGCGAAGCCTCTTAAAACAGGCCGATATCATTGTTGATGATGGTGAGGATATTATTTTACGCCGAACGCTTGGCGCCGATGGCCGCTCAAAGGCCTATATCAATGATCGTCCCGTGAGCGCGGGATTGTTACGCGAAACCGGGGAGACCCTGATAGAAATTCACGGCCAGTTCGATACCCAAGGGCTCTTGAACCCGGCCACCCACCGCCGGATGCTTGATGAATATGCACACCTTAAAAACGGCGTTACCGGCGCATGGGAGGAATGGCAGGCAGCGCAGCGCGCGCTGGAAGATTTAAAAACCGCAGGCGCCGATTCCCGCGCCGAGGAAGAGTTCCTGCGCACATCTCTCGAAGACCTCGACTCTCTCGATCCCAAACCCGGCGAAGAAGAACAGCTTGCCTCTTTGCGCGAAACACTTCGGCATCGAGAGCAGGTCCTCGAAGCGCTGAACATAGCCTATCACGCACTCAGCGGTGAAGATGACCCGGTGCGCAAGGCTTGGGGCGCGCTGAGCCGGGTCGCCGATAAGGTTGGGCCTTCCGCCGAAGCCGCCGTGGGCGCACTGGACCGGGCCTCTTCCGAAGTTCAGGAAGCCCTCAGCGAAATTCAAAGCCTCTTCGCCGATTTGCAAAATGCGGAGCATGATCTGCAAAGCATTGACGACCGCCTGTTTGATCTGCGCGCGCAGGCCAGAAAACACCAATGCGAGGCAGAGGAGCTTCCCGCCAAACGCGAAGAGCTGGCAGCCAAACTCAACGCGATAGAACACGCCGACGATCTGCTCGAAGAGGCCGTAAAGAAAACGCAAAAAGCCAAAGCCGCCTATATCACTGAGGCGGAAAAAAACCATATCGGTAGAAAAAAGGCCGCCGAAAAACTGGACGCTTTGGTTGCCAAAGAACTCCCCCCTCTTAAACTCGATAAGGCGCGTTTTGTCACGCAGGTTGAAAAAACGCAAGAAACGGAATGGGGCCCGCATGGTTTTGACCGCGTGCGCTTTCTGGTGGCCACCAATCCCGGAGCAGACCCCGGCCCGCTCAATAAAATTGCCTCAGGCGGTGAAATGTCGCGCTTTATGCTCGCGCTGAAAGTCGTCATGACTGAAATCGGCAGCGCGCAAAGCCTGATTTTCGATGAGGTCGATGCCGGAATTGGCGGGGCCGTCGCCGATGCAGTGGGCGAGCGGCTGGCAAAACTCTCCGCCGGTAAACAGGTTATGGTGGTAACGCATGCCCCGCAGGTTGCCGCCCGCGCCGCCCACCACTGGATTGTCGTCAAAGACGGCAAAGATGATGTAAAAACCTCCGTCATAGCGCTCCAGCCCGGTCAGCAGCGCCGCGAGGAAATCGCCCGCATGCTCGCCGGAGCCATCATCACTGAGGAAGCGCGCGCCGCCGCCGATAAATTGCTGGAGGTTGCGGCGTGAACACATTAATGGACCTCGAAAAACTCGATGCGCAGGTGCGCCACGCCGACCTTGTGAAGCAAATCCGCGCCCACGACACGGCTTATTATCAGGACGATGCCCCGAAAATTTCCGATGCTGATTACGATAAATTGCGTCAGGAATTGGAAAGGATAGAAGCCAAGTATCCCGATCTTATCACAAAAGACAGCCCCACCCAGACTATCGGTGCCGCGCCCTCCAAAGGTTTTAAAAAAGTAAAACACGCCGTGCCCATGCTCTCGCTCTCCAACGTTTTCAGCGAAGAGGAGGTTGAGGACTTCCTCGATCGGATTCGCCGCTTCCTCGGCCTGCCCGAAAACGAAACCATAGAAATTATTGCCGAGCCGAAAATCGACGGCTTGTCTTGTTCTTTAAGATATGAACACCGCAAGCTGGTTCTTGCCGCCACGCGCGGCGATGGAGCCGAAGGCGAAGACATTACCGCCAATGTTAAAACCATTGACGGCCTTCCTCACGAATTGCCCAAAGACGCCCCAGACATTTTAGAGGTGCGCGGCGAAATTTACATGGCCCGCCGCGACTTTGAAAATCTTAACAAGGCGCAAGAAGAAGCGGGAAAACCTGTTTTTGCCAACCCGCGCAACGCCGCCGCCGGGTCTGTGCGCCAGCTCGATTCAAAAGTCACCGCCACGCGCCCGTTGAGATTTTTCGGTTATAGTATCGGCGAGGCAAGTCATCGTTTTTATGATACGCACGAACAGCTTAGAAAGAGCCTCAAACAATGGGGAATCCCCGAAACACAGTTTAAGCTCTGTAAATCTGTCAAAGATATAATGGATAATTACCACGCGCTGGAAGAAGCCCGCCCCAACCTCGATTACGAAATCGACGGGGTGGTTTATAAGGTTAATGATGTGGATTTTCAGCAAAGGCTGGGCTTTGTCAGCCGTGCCCCGCGCTGGGCCACCGCGCATAAATTCCCCGCCGAAAAAGCGGTAACGATTCTAAAAGACATCGACATTCAGGTTGGCCGCACAGGCGCGCTCACTCCCGTTGCCCGGCTCGAGCCGATCAGCGTCGGCGGCGTCGTTGTCTCCAACGCCACGCTGCATAACGAGGATGAAATCAAACGCAAGGATATCCGCATCGGTGATACCGTGGTTATCCAAAGGGCAGGGGATGTCATTCCCCAAGTCGTCGAAGTTCTCAAAGACAAACGCCCCAAAGACGCAAAGGAGTTTGAATTCCCCGATCATTGCCCCGCCTGCGGCTCGCTGGCCATCCGCGAAGGCGACGACGTCGTCATGCGCTGCACCGGCGGGCTGATCTGCCCCGCTCAGGCCGTCGAGCGGCTTAAACATTTTGTCTCCCGCCTCGCTTTTGATATCGAAGGGCTGGGCAGTAAAATCATCGAACAATTCTATGAAGAGGGCCTGATTAAATCTCCGGCTGATATTTTCAGGCTGGAAGAAATCAACAAAACCCTCGAAACACCCATCCGGCAGCGTGAAGGCTGGGGAGAGCTTTCAGAGAGGAACCTCTTCGAATCCATAAACGCCCGCCGTGAAATCGCATTCAATCGCTTTATCTATGCGCTCGGTATCCGTCAGGTCGGTGAGGCCACCGCCAAAAGACTGGCAGGGACTTACGTCACTTTGGAATCTTTAAATGATGCCATGAAAGACGCGGCAAAAGATCCCCGTTTTCACGGGGAAGTCAAAAAAGATGCAACCCCCGCGGAAGCCGGGGCCTTATTTGCTTACGATGATCTCATCAATATAGAAGATATCGGCCCCGCCGTAGCCGACGATTTGGTCGGGTTTTTCGCCGAAGAGCATAATCAGGAGGTGCTGGCCGCACTTAAAGAGCATCTGGATATTCACCCCTATGAAATGCCGCAAGTCGGCGACAGCCCTATCGCGGGTAAAACCGTGGTCTTTACCGGCACGCTTTCCACCATCACCCGTAATGAGGCCAAAGCCAAGGCCGAATCCCTGGGCGCAAAGGTCGCCGGTTCCGTTTCCAAAAAAACAGATTACGTGATCGCGGGCGAAGACGCTGGCTCAAAGCTGAAAAAAGCAAAGGACCTCGGTGTAGAGGTCCTTTCCGAAGAAGACTGGCTTAAATTAATCAGCGGCTAAATCAAATCCCGTCGCTCTGGTCACGCAATGTGTAGAGCTTGTCCATAGCCTTTTCAATTTCCGGCGGATAATCACGCCGCTCGATAAATTCTCCACCGCCCGTATTGCGCGTCATCGCCTGTTCCAGCGCCCGCGTCAAAATCTCGGAAATTTTCAAATCCTCTTGTTCCAGCGCAAGCTCAAGCGCAGACAAAATGCGGTCGCTCAGGCGGATCATATCCTTATCGGCAGTTTCCATTTTTTCTATTCTCCCATCTCAAAAAAATCCTACGCAACACTCTGCCCGTTTCTTAGAAAGGTTTCAAGGTCTCTGGCCGGTCAATAATGTTTTCTTTAACCAGAGCATAAAATGCTTCGAAAAAGCGCCCGCGTATATCGTCCTTTTCCATCAGGATTTCATGCCCCGCGTCGGGAAACTCCAGCACTTTGCAGTTTTTTAACATCTTCGCCCCACGCCGCGCTTTACGGTTGTCAACAAGGGCTTCCCGCCCCGCCAGGGCAAAAAGGCAGGGTGTTTCAATCGTATGCAACACAGAACGCCTGCCAAGATATGCGCAGGACATAAGCGCATGATGAACCCATCCATAGGTGACAGAGCCGACCTGCAGGGCGGACCGGGCCTCAAACCATTGCGTGTGAAGCTTCACCCGCGCGCTGTCCGAAGATAAAGCCTCGTCCCCGTCAAACAGGCGCATGGAAGGATTCCAGTCTCTACCACCTTTGACATAGTTTTCCCCCGTAAAGACATGAAGAAACTCGCTCAGCACTAAGGCAAAAGGCATCGGGGTTTTTTCCAAAGCTTTCAGGCCCAACATCGGCGCGGTAAAGGCCGCGCATTCAAAAATGCCCGGATGCTGGGCCAGATAGCGCAGACCGATATTCGCGCCCATAGAATGCGCCAGCATCGCCGCGGGAATACGCCCCACATCGGGATGAACCGAAGAATGCTTGATATATTCGGTGTAAAAATAATGCAAATCGTCAATGTCGTTTTGAAAATTGGAACCGTGACGTTTTTGCGGATTTTTAAGATAGCGCCCCGAACCGCCTTGCCCCATCCAGTCAATGATCCAAAAAGCCAAATTCATGCCAAGACAGGTTTGCGCCGTTTCAAAGTATTTCTCGCCAAATTCGCCAAGCCCCGGCAGACAGACGACAATAGCATCGGGAACCCGCCCCTTGGGCGAAACCGTACCAAAACGGATCACGCGCCCTTTGCGCGTAAAGGAATGCCAGCGCCACCCTTCCGGTTCTAAAAAGCGGTCTTCAAAGTCGGGAATGTTTGTATCTGTTTTGCTCATAAAACCTAAAATTAGCCCATTCTAATGCTTAACATTAAGGCAAACAGGTTAAGGAAATGCAAAGATCTACTCCAAAGCCTTAATAATATCCTCGGTCATCTTCTTCGCATCATCCAGCAGCATCATCGTCTGGTTTTCAAAGAAAAGCGGATTATCTATGCCCGCATACCCCGTACCCAAAGAACGCTTGACGAAAAGCACAGTCCGCGCTTTTTCAACATCCAGCACCGGCATGCCGTAAATCGGCGATCCAGAATCATTCTTCGCCGCCGGGTTGGTGATATCATTCGCACCAATCACATAGGCGACATCGGCTTGCGCAAATTCGCGGTTGATGTCTTCCATCTCAAACACTTCGTCATACGGCACGTTTGCTTCAGCCAGCAGAACGTTCATATGTCCCGGCATCCGTCCGGCGACCGGGTGAATGGCGTATTTCACATCCACGCCCTCTTTCTTCAGAATGTCGGCCATCTCGCGCAAAGCGTGCTGGGCCTGCGCCACGGCCATGCCGTAACCCGGTACGATAATCACTTTCGAGGCGTTCTTCATGATATAGGCCGCATCTTCCGCGCTGCCGATTTTCGCGCTCCGGTCGCCATAATCTTCCGCCGCCGCGGAAGCCTTCTCTCCGCCAAATCCGCCCAGCAAGACAGAGACAAACGAACGGTTCATGCCCTTGCACATAATATAAGACAAAATAGCCCCCGACGCGCCCACCAGCGCCCCGGTGATAATCAGCAAATTGTTATGCAGAGTAAAGCCGATCCCCGCTGCCGCCCATCCGGAATAGGAATTGAGCATAGACACAATCACCGGCATATCCGCCCCGCCGATAGGGATAATCATAAGCACGCCCATCGCCATGGCCAAGATAGCAACCAGCCAGAAAATAAAGGCGCTTTCCGTGATGCAAAGAATAAGAATAAGCAAAAGCAGCAAGGCCCCAAGCATCCCGTTAAGCGCATGCTGCCCGCCAAAGGTAATCGGTTTACCCGACATCCGCCCCTCCAGCTTTGCCCAGGCGATGATCGAGCCGGTAAACGTCACCGCACCAATCGCCAGCCCCAGTGACATCTCCACCATAGAGGCAAAATGAATATCGTCTTTCGTACCGATTCCGTAGGCTTCGGGCGTATAAAACGCCGCTGCCGCCACGCACACGGCGGCCAGCCCGACCAAAGAGTGAAAACCGGCCATAAGCTGGGGCAGGGCGGTCATGTCAATCGTGCGGGCGATATACGCCCCGATCGCCCCGCCAATCCCAATCCCCGTCAGAATCCAGAACGTCCCGCCGACCTGCGGCAGCAAAAGGGTTGTAAAAATCGCCAGCCCCATCCCGGCCATGCCGAAAGTAAGCCCCCGCCGCGCACTTTCCGGGTGCGAAAGTCCGCGCAGAGCCAGAATAAATAAAACGGCTGAAACGATATAGGCAAGGGCTGCAAAACTTTCCATTGTCTACCCTCCCTTTTTCTTAAACATGCTCAGCATCCGCCGGGTAATAATAAATCCGCCGAAAATATTGATAGAGGCAAAAATAACCGCCAGAAACCCAAGCAGCGAAAAGTCCCCGTCTTTCGGCCACACCGCCATGATAGCCCCCACGATAATGACCGATGAAATCGCGTTCGTAATGCCCATCAGCGGCGAGTGCAGCGCGGGCGTAACCCGCCACACAACATGATACCCGACAAAACACGCCAGAATAAAAACGGTAATCCCCGTAATTAAAAACGGTTGACCGTGAACAAGATCGGCCTGAATGGCCTGTCCGGCGTCAATCGCGGCCTGCTCCAGCTTTTCGCTTAAAATTCTGCTCTGTTCAACAAGATCCGCAAGGCTCTCCTTCGGTGTGCGCGCCGCGCTTTCAGGGGCAAGTTCATCCATCGGCTCTTATCCTTTCTCTTTCCCGGCAGGCTTTTTCGCCACCGCCTTTTTCGGCGCGGCCTTCTTCACGGGCGTTTTTTGAGTTGGCGTTTTTGCCTCCGGTTTTTGATCCGCGAAATTCGGGTGAACGATCTTTCCTTCAAGCGTCAGGGCGACGCCCTGAATAATCGCATCTTCCCGGTCAATCGCCAGCTTGCCGCTTTCTTTGTCGATAATCAGGTTCAAAAGGTTCAGCAGGTTCTTCGCATACAGCGCAGAGGCATCCGCCGCCAGGCGGCTCGGCACGTTAATATGGCCAATAATTTTTACGCCGTCTTTTTCAACGACATCTCCGGCCTTTGACCCGGCGACATTCCCTCCTGATTCCACGGCGAGGTCAACAATCACGCTGCCCGGCTTCATGGATTGAACCATGGCATCGGAAATAAGCTCCGGGGCCGGGCGTCCGGGAATAAGCGCAGTGGTGATAACGATATCCTGCTTGGCGATATGTTCGGCCACCAGCCTGGCCTGTTGCTTCTGGTAATCCTTCGACATTTCTTTGGCGTACCCGCCCGCAGTTTCCGCCTCTTTGAACTCTTCATTTTCAACGGCGACAAAAGACGCGCCCAGTGATTCAACCTGCTCTTTCGCTGCCGGGCGCACATCGGTCGCGCTCACAACAGCGCCGAGCCGCCGCGCGGTAGCAATGGCTTGCAGCCCCGCAACCCCCGCGCCCATAACAAACACTTTAGCAGGAGGAATAGTTCCCGCCGCGGTCATCATCATCGGAAAGGCGCGGGCATAATGTCCCGCCGCATCCAAAACCGCTTTATATCCGGCCAGATTAGATTGTGAAGACAAAACATCCATGCTTTGCGCGCGCGATATTCGCGGGACAAGCTCCATGGCAAACGCATCAACACCGCTTTTGGCCAGCGCATGGATAAGCGCGCCCTTGGTATAAGGCGACAGCATGGCAATCAAAAGCGCGCCTTTGGGAATTCGCCCAAGCTCGCCTTCATCCGGCGCCTGAACCCTAAGAACGATATCCGCGCCTTTATAAAGATCATCCGCCCCTTTGGCGATTTTCGCCCCGGCGGTTTTAAAAGCCTCATCGGAAATCGCCGCCCCTGCGCCTGCGCCGCTTTCGACCATCACCAAAACACCGGAATCGCAGAGCTTCTTAACCGTTTCGGCAGAAACGGCCACGCGTTTTTCATGTTCGGCTGTTTCTTTCGGTACGGCGATTTTTAGTCCCACGGTGCTTCGATCCTCTTTTTGTCGGTTCTTGTTGCTTTGGCGCATTCTCTAGCTTCGAACCTCCCCAAAAGATGCACGATCTTTGCGGCTTTGTGAAGGGTCAAAGCAAAAATACTGCCCGGTGTTAATGCTTGCCCAGTCACCTGAAAGAAAACCGGGACAGATAGGGCTTTAAAACGTATCTATCTTGATATCTAGGTGTTTTTTCTTTAGATTCTAGTCTTAGGTGTTTTTTTTGCGCCGCTTTCCGCAATCGGTTCCGATCCGTGTCGTTTAAAATATGTTGTCCAAAGTGCGTCCAATGTTTTTGTTTAAAAAGCTTTTCTTGTTAACGGGAGTAACGGCTCTGTGCGTGTCTGCGCCGGCGCGTGCGGAAACGCTGGAACAGGCGCTTTCCACCGCTTTGTCGCAACATCCGCAGGTTGAGGGCGCGATGGCAACCCTGCGCAGCGCCGAAGAAGCTGAAAAAGAGGAGTATTCCGGCTACTTCCCGGAATTGAGCGTAAGCACAACCGGAGGCCGGATCTTCGGCGATAACTCGACCAGCCGGGGGCTGAGCGTAACACGCGGCTCGGGATATTCATATTTGTGGGAAGGCTCCGTATCGGCACGCCAGATGCTCTTCGACGGCATGGAAACAAAAAACAGAGTGGACGCGGCCAAGGCCGATATCCGGGCAAACGCGCTGTCTGTCGCCGATATCCGTGAAACGCTGGCGTTAAAGGTTGTGCGCACATATCTTAACCTGCTGCGGGTTCGAAAGGGTCTCTCCCTGCTGCGCGGGCAGGAAAAAATTGTCGCCGATTATCTCTCGCGGATAACGACGATGGTCAATGACGGCGCTGCCGATGAGGCTGAACTGCAACAGGCTAAAGATGTCGCCGTCATACTCGATAATTTTATTGCCGATTATGAGGGGCAGGCCCGCGCGCTTGAATCGGATTACGTCGAACTGACCGGACATTTCCCTGAAGGGGCACTGGAACCGCCGGTTCTCAACATGCAAAAAATCCCCGAAGATGTACAAACCGCTATCGAAATAGCAAAAGCCGGGCACCCTTTGCTCCAATCCGCGCAGTTTGAAACCAAATCCTCCGAATACGGCGTGAAGGCTGAAAGAGCGGCCTATATACCGAAATTTGACGGCGAGCTATCCTACATGAAAACAGACAAGGAAGATGTGATCGGCGGCGAGGTCGAAGACGCCAAGGCCGTTGTGCGGATGAACTGGGAATTCGAAACCGGCGGCGCGCAAAAAGCGCGGATTAAACAGCGAACCTATGAATATAAGGAAGCCATGGCCCGCGTTGACGATGTACAGCGGCAAATCGAGCGTTCTGTACGCCAGGCTTACGCCGAGCGGCAAACCGCCCGCCGCCGCCTTGAGAACCAAAAGAAACGCCATGAACTAAACCAAAAGCTTCTTGAAACATATAAGATACAGTTCGAAGGATCTCTGATTTCCGTATTGCAAATCATGCGCGCCGATAATCAGGTTTTGCTCACAAAACTTGAGGAGTCAAACGCACAAAGTCGTGTTATGATTTCCGAGTATGGTATTTTGGCGGCGATGGGGCATTTGCAAAAAGCGCTGAGTATCGAAACGTCCTCGGCATCGTCGTCTTATTCTCGCCATGCACCTTAAAAAGAGCCTTGAAATAATCGGCATCAAACGCCGTCTTGGGATGCAATGAACAAAAACACGCCAGAAAAGACAAAAGGCATTGCGCGGGAAGCCGATCCGCTCTTGGAATGTCTGGTGTTCTTAACGGCCCATTACGGCAGGGCGAAATCTGCCCGCGCACTCACCGCCGGTTTGGCCTATGACGGCAAAAACATGCGCCCGCAGCTTTTTATCGACGCCGCGCAGCGCTTGGGGCTGAAGGCGCAGGCGCTCAAAAGATCAAAGCTCAAAGATATTCCCGAAACTGTCCTGCCTGCGGTTCTGGTCCTTAAGGACGAAAAGGCCTGCGTCCTCTTGCCCGCCGGTGAAATCTACGACCCGCAGCAAGGCAAAAAAGTAAAAGCCGACCGCGCCGCCCTGCAAAAGGATTTCACAGGCTACGTCATTTTAACGCAGGCCCGCCCCGAATTCGCCAACCCTGATGCTGGTTCCGCCCGGCCCGCACAAGACGGTCAAACCGCGCATGGCAGATGGTTCTGGCCGCTGGTGGAACAAAATCGCGGCATCTTCGCCATGGCGCTGCTCGGTGCGGTTTTCATCAACCTGTTCGGTCTGGCCAGCCCGCTTTTCATCATGAACGTCTATGACCGCGTCATCCCCAACAGCGCAATAGAAACGGGCTGGGCACTGGGTATCGGCGCGTTGGTCGTGTTTGTGTTTGACTTTATTATGCGCACCCTGCGGGCCTATCTGATAGATTTGTCCGGGCGGCGTATTGATGTCATCGCCACGCGCCGCATTTACGATCAGGTCCTCAATATGCGCCTGTCCCATCGCCCGAAATCCAGCGGCGCATTCGCCAACATGCTGCGCGATTTTGATTCGGTCCGCGACTTTTTCACCTCCGCCACGATCACCGCGCTCGTGGATCTGCCCTTCACGCTGTTCTTCCTCTTTATCATTTACAAACTCGGCGGCGTTATCGCTCTCCTCTTAATCGGGTTGCTCGCGCTGGTTATTAGTATCGGCCTGTTCCTTCAAATTCCGCTAAAGGCGCTGGTGCGTAAGGCGACGCGCTCCGCCGAGGCCAAACACGGCATGCTGGTTGAAACCATACACGGGCTGGAAACGATCAAAGCCATCGGCGCGGATGGAAGCTTCCGCGCACGTTACGGCGCGTTGGTCGGGGAAAGCGCCGCTTACGGCCAGTCCTCGCGCATGGTGTCGGGGCTGGGCGTAAACATCGCGACATTCATCCAGCAAATCTCCTCCGTTATCATTGTGCTGACCGGCATGTATCTGGTCGCCGGCGGAGATCTGACAACCGGCGGGCTGATCGCCTGCGTCATATTAAGTGGCCGGGCATTGGCACCCATCGGCCAGATCGCCAATTTGCTCACCCGCTATCATCAGGCCGCCGGAGCCCTCAAAACCCTCGACGGCATCATGGCCCGGCCCGTTGAGCGCCCGCCGGAGCGAAACTTCCTGCACCGCCCCGATATCGAAGGGAAAATCACCTTCGATAAAGTGTCGTTTGAATATCCCGGCGTAAAACGCAGCGTACTTGATAATCTCAGTTTTTCCATCAACCCCGGCGAAAAGGTCGGCATCATTGGCCGCATCGGTTCGGGAAAAAGCACCACAGCGCGCCTGATGATGGGGCTGTATGAACCGGTCGCGGGCAGCATCCTTGCCGATGACACCGATTACCGCCAGATCGACCCTGCGGATTTGCGCCGCGCCTTCGCCTATATCGCGCAGGATGTCGTCCTTTTTACAGGCTCCGTGCGGGACAATATCGCCGCGTCCATCCCTCAGGCCGCCGAAGAGGACATACTCGAAGCCGCCAAGGCCGCAGGCGTGCATGAATTCGTCTCCCGCCACCCCATGGGGTATGACGCACCCGTAGGCGAACACGGCGAAGGCCTGTCCGGCGGCCAGCGGCAAGCCATCGCATTGGCCCGCGCCATGTTGATAAAGCCGAAAGTCCTGATCTGCGACGAGCCGACCAACGCCATGGACGTGCAGGCCGAAGCCGCCTTTAAGACTTATGTCGAAAAAGAAATTAAAGACAAAACCTTCATTCTCATAACCCATAAACATGCCATGCTCGATATGGTCGATCGCCTGATATTGCTGGATCAGGGCAAGCTCGTCATGGACGGCCCGCGCGATGAGGTCATAACCGCGCTGCAAGGCGGGAAAGTGCAGGTGCGCGCATGAGCCTGTTTGAACCCAAAGTAAACGAACTCGATTTTATGTCGGAACTCGACGCCGCCACGAAAATGAAGCCCGCTGCCTCGGCAACCATGATGCTGTTTTCAATCATGGCCCTTGTCGTGTTCGGCATTGTCTGGGCCGGAATCACGCAGGTCGAGGTCTTAACGCGCGGGCAGGGGCAGGTCGTCCCCTCTCAGGACGTGCAGCTTGTGCAAAGCCTTGAAGGCGGAATCCTGCAAGAACTTCTCGTCGCCCCCGGCGATCTGGTTGCAAAAGGTCAGGTCCTTATGCGCCTGAGCGACATCCAGTTCTCATCCGAAGAGCGCGGCACACAGGCCAGATTTCTGGGGCTGGAAGCAAAAAAAGCGCGCCTGCTGGCCGAAGCCAATGGAAATGAATTTTCAATCCCCGCCGAAGTATCGGAAAAGGCGCCCCAGATTGCCGCCAACGAAAAAGCGCTCTACGATTCGCGTCAGCGCGAACTGAAAAACGCCTACGCCATTCTCGATGATCGTATTAACAAGGCCAATGCCGACATGGCCGAAGTCAACGCCCAGATCAACCGTCTTTCTACGAACAGATCCGCCCTGAACAAGGAACTCGAAATCACGAAGGATCTCGTCGCAAAACGCGCAATGCCGAAGCTTGAAGAAATGCGCCTGAGCCGCGAAATCGCCGATATCGCCGGGTTGGTCAACGCGCAGGTTCAGCGGAAAAAATCGCTTCAGGCCGAGGCGCAGGTCGCCAAAAAAGAGCGCGAGAGCCAGCTCGACAAATTCCGCTCTCAGGCGCTGGGCGAACTCAACGCCGTACAAACCGAAATTTCCTCTCTGCGTGAAAGCCTCAAATCCATTGGCGACCGTGTGGAGCGCCGCGAGATCAAAGCGCCTGTCGATGGCATCGTCAACAACATCGCGGTTAAAACTCTGGGCGGCGTGGTTGAACCCGCCATGCGCCTTGTTGAAATCGTCCCCGTCGATGAGGAACTGAAAATTCTCGCCCGTATCCAGCCCCATGAAATCGCGTTCATCCGCCCCGGCCAGCGCGCCAAGGTAAAAATCACCGCCTATGACGCGCAAAAATACGGCAGCCTCGACGGCAACCTCGTGCGCATCGGCGCAACCTCCGGCCATGACCGCGACGGCGGCACGTTTTTTGAAATCGAAATTCATACCGAAAAAAATTACATGGGTGACGAAACCGCAAAACTGCCGATTACTCCCGGCATGGTTGCTCAGGTCGAGGTTATCACTGGCAAACGCACCATTCTCGAATATCTTCTTAAACCTGTCCTGCGCGCACGCGACCGCGCTTTCACGGAGCAATAATTCCATGTCATTGCGAGGAGCTTTAGCGACGAAGCAATCCATAATAGACTGGATTGCCGCGCTCATTTCATTCGCGTGTAATGATGGTTTGAGGTTAAGGCTTTTCAATGATTAGATTTCTAACCAATCGCTGGATCCATTTCGCACTTCTTCTGGCTTTGTTGCTCGGCGCTGTATATCACAGCGGCTCACAGGACAGATGGCGCCGGGAAATGCAGGCACTCGTCTTTGACGGATTAAACGCCGTCTATCCGCGCGAAACTGCCCAGCGTGTCCTGATCGTCGATATTGATGATGACTCCCTGCTCAAAATCGGCCAGTGGCCGTGGCCGCGCACGGATGTCGCCGCGCTGGTCACAAATCTGACAAATCTCGGGGCTAAAGCCATTGCCTTTGATGGCGTGCTGGCCGAACCCGACCGCTCCTCCCCGCGCTTTGTCGCGCAAAACCTGCCCGACGATAAACGTTTCGAGGCTCTGGGTGAGGAAATCAAATCTCTGCCCGATCATGATGAGGTTCTCGCCCGCGCCATCAAAGACTCCGGCATTTTTGTTTCCGGCTTTACCTATGGCAGCTATTCGCAAATTCCGCGCAAACCAAGGATCACCAAACAGATACTGGTCCGAAATTCCGATAAAAAGCAGTTTCTCGAAAACGCCGAAAAATTTCAAAAAGCCGCAGTCTTCCTGCCCGAGTTGGAAAAAGCCGCCGCAGGCAACGGAAGCTTCATGGCCAAACCCGACCTCGACGGGATTTTGCGCCGCACAGGAATGATTTTCAGCGACTCCCAAAACCTCTACCCCGCGCTAAGCCTCGAGGCTGTCCGGGTCGCACAGGGCAACCCCAAGCTTATTACAAAAATCGGCGTCAATCCTGAGGAAAACAAACGCGTAATCGACACAAACTACCGCATCATTATCGGCAATTATAACGTGCCTGTTGAAAGCAACGGGTTGCTCTGGGTTTATTATCGGAAGTTTGAAGGCGACGATTATCTCTCCGCCCATAAGGTCATCAACCCCGAATATCACGAAGAAATCCGCGCGCGCATCAAGGATAAAATCGTTCTTGTCGGCTCCAGTGCCGAGGGGCTGAAGGACTTGCGTTCAACCGCGCTCGAACCGTTTCAGCCCGGCGTCGAAATTCACGCCAATGTTATAGAGCAGATACTGGAAGGCGATTACCTTTTGCGCCCGGATATCACCATCGTCGCCGAAGCGACCTATATTTTATGCATCGGGTTTTTGATGATCGCGCTTGCCCCGTTCATTAACGCTCTGGTTCTCGGCTTCATGTGCTTTGCGCTGGTCGTGCTGGCTTTCCTCGGCGCGGTCAGCGCCTATGTTGATTATAAAGTCCTGCTCGACCCTTTTTACCCCAGCCTGTCGGTCTTCGTAATTTTCATGGTCTCCGCGCTGCTCACCTATCTGCGGGTTGAAAGTGAAAGAAAACAGGTGCGCAGTGCCTTTGGAATGTATGTCTCCCCCGATGTGATGCGCGATCTGGAGAAAAACCCCGATAAGCTCAAACTCGGAGGGGAGAATAAAGATCTCACGGTCATGTTTACCGATATCCGCAATTTCACAAGCATTTCGGAAGGACTGACCCCCGGCGAGTTGATTAACCTGATGAATGAATTCCTTACGGCCATGAGTGATATCGTCCTCGAACATGAAGGCACGATAGATAAATATATGGGCGATGCAATGATGGCATTCTGGAATGCGCCCAGAGATGTGGAAGAGCATGAAAAGCTCGCCTGCATCACCGCGCTTAAAATGCAGGCCGCGCTTGAGCCCGTGAACGAAACCCTGCGCAAGCGTGCCGAAGAAAAAGGTACACCTCCTGTATCATTGCAGGCTGGAATCGGCATCAATACCGGCCCTTGCGCCGTCGGCAATATGGGCTCGCGCCAGCGTTTTGCCTATTCGGCGCTGGGCGATAGCGTAAATCTGGCCTCGCGCCTGGAGGGGCAAACCAAAAATTACGGGGTGCAAACACTCATTGGCGAGAGAACCGCCGGGAAAATTCCCGGCATGGCCGTATTGGAAATGGACCTGCTCAGGGTAAAGGGAAAACAACAGCCTGTGCGTGTATACGCTTTGTTGGGCGATGAAAGGCTGGCCTCATCTGCGGAATTTTCAGCCCTGAAAAAAACCCACGGCGAAATGATAAAAGCTTACCAGTCCGGAGATTTCAAAACCGCACAGCAAAAACTGAAAGAATGCCGCAGCGGCGATATATATGATTTATCCCCGGCATATCGGATGTATGAGCAGCGCCTGAAAACCCTCATCAAAAAACCGCCGCAGGAAAAATGGGACGGCGTTTTTGAGGCAAAAAGCAAATAACGCCAAGCGTTCCTTTGGCCGTTTAAATATCAATCTTCCGGTTTTCCGCAGCAAAAGCCGCCGCCTCTTTCTCCGGCATCGGGCGCGCGAAATAATACCCTTGCGCCATATCGCATCCCATCTTTTTCAACAGCACCGCTTCTGCTTTGTTTTCAACACCTTCCGCGATAATGCTCATGTTCATGCTCTTGCCAAGGCCGATGATAGAATTCACAAGCGCTAAAGAACTTTGATCTTCCAACATTTTCATAATAAAACTTCGGTCGATTTTAAGCGTATCAATCGGGAAATAATGCAAATAGCTTAAGGAAGAATACCCCGTTCCGAAATCGTCGATGGAAATGCTCATCCCGGCTTTGCGGCACATGGAAAGCGTGTCTTTTGCGTTTTCGGGCTGCCCCATCAAAAGCCGCTCTGTAATCTCCAGATGAACCTGAGAGCCCGCAACATCGGTGGTGCTAACCGTCTCATAAACGCTATTGGCAAAGTCGGGGGCGGCAAAATCACGGCAGGAAAAATTAACGCTCATAAAAAGATCCCGCTCGTACCCCGCCCGGCCTTCAATGCGCTTAAGGGCCGCAAGGGATTCTTTAAGAACCCACGCCGAAGCTTTGATAATAAGCCCGCTATCTTCGATAACCGGAATAAAGACAGCCGGGGATATAAACCCTTTTTCCGGGTGCTCCCAGCGCATCAAAGCCTCAAGTCCTGAGATCTTGCCGTGTTGAAGGTCTATAATAGGCTGATAATGCAGGGAAATTTCATTGCTCTTAAGCGCGTTTTCAAATTCATTCGTAATTTTGATGGTTTCAACAGCGCCGGAATCCTGCGCATAATCCAGCTCTATACTTTCCGCCTCATTCATTTTCGGCGGATCGCCTATAATTTGCGAACGTTTCAGCATGTCGCGATAACGCGTCAGGATAATTTGCGTCGTCATATTCAAAACCGGATCGGCGGCCTTCAGGCGCAGGGCAAAATCCTCTTTCGTAATTTCCAGAAGCTCGCAATTTTCAGTAGCTTTGACCGTCGCGCTGCGGGGGGCGTTATCGAGAATCGCCATCTCTCCGATCATGGTCCCCGGCCCGCGCGAGCCAAGATATTGAACAGTCCCGTCTCCGCTTTCGACCAGGATTTCAACCCGCCCCGATTTAATGATATAGGCGCAATCCCCCGCGTCGCCCTGACGCATGATAATCTCACCGGCCTGAAAGGATCTTTTGCTTTCGTTTTCACGCATATACTTAAGAATCTGTTGCCTGAGTGTTTAAAGAAGGTACTACTCTGGGGTGTCTTAATCTTAAAATCAACATACAAATAACGCCATATGGCATAGAAAGCCTAAAAGAAGTGCTTGACAACGCCGCCCGGATATCTTTATTGTCCGCCCGGTATTTGAATTTAAAGGCAAAAGCTATGAAAGTCACGAACTCGCTGAAAACGCTGAAAACAAGGGACCGCAACAACCGCGTGATCCGCCGCAAGGGCCGCGTCTATGTGATCAATAAGAAAAACCCGCGTATGAAAGCGCGTCAGGGTTAATCCCTGCCGTGCTTGACTGCTCTCCGGTTCTTATCCTCAAGTCGCCCTCTTCCCTTAAAACTGTTGTTGAAATCTCGCTGCGAACGCAAAAACACATGATGCATTCGTAAATATTCTCTGTTATAAAGCGTAACCGAAGCATTTTAACGCCTAACCGCAAAGAAACCGTATGTTTTCCGGCCTTTTTGGATTTATGTCTGCCGATATGGCGATCGACCTGGGAACAGCTAACACGCTGGTCTATGTGAAGGATCAGGGTATTGTTCTGAACGAACCCTCCGTCGTCGCTATCGAAATGCACTACGGCAAGAAAAATGTGCTGGCCGTAGGAAACGAGGCCAAGCAAATGCTGGGCCGCACGCCGGGCAGCATCTCCGCCACGCGCCCCCTGCGCGACGGGGTCATTGCGGATTTCGAAGTGACCGAGGCGATGATTAAGTATTTCATCCGCAAGGTGCATAACCGCCGCTCTTTTGTCTCCCCGAAAATGGTGATTTGCGTGCCCTCCGGCTCAACAGCGGTGGAACAGCGCGCCATTATCGAATCGGCTGAAAGCGCGGGCGCCCGGCGTGTAGAACTGATTGAGGAGCCGATGGCCGCAGCGATCGGCGCAGGGCTTCCGGTCACAGAGCCGTCCGGCTCCATGGTTGTCGATATCGGCGGAGGAACGACGGAGGTGGCGGTGATTTCGCTCGGCGGCATCGTGTACGCCAAATCCGTGCGTGTCGGCGGCGATAAAATGGACGAAGCCATCATCGCCTATATCCGCCGCGTACATAACCTTCTGATCGGTGAAAGCACTTCAGAGCGGATTAAAAAGGAAATCGGCTCGGCCTGTCCGCCCGCCGACGGGGAAGGGCGCAAAATAGAAATCCGCGGGCGCGACCTGATGAACGGCGTGCCCAAGGAAGTCGTCGTAACCGAACGTCAGGTTTCCGAAGCGCTGGCCGAACCCGTAGGCCAGATTATAGAAGGCGTGAAAGTCGCGCTGGAACATACCGCGCCCGAACTGGCCGCCGATATCGTCGATAAAGGAATTGTCATGACCGGTGGTGGTTCACTCCTGACCAATCTCGACTTTGTCCTCCGTCACGCCACCGGTCTGGCCGTCACCCTTGCCGACGACCCGTTAAGCTGCGTCGCTCTGGGCACCGGCCATGCGCTGGAGGAGCCTAAAGTCCTGCGCAATGTGCTGATCGGCTCGTATTAGACGCAAAAGTGCAAAAGAACCGGTCTGATAACCTGTGAACATCTCTCCCTATCTTATTTGTTTTTAAACGTTTTTCCTGTAAAATCAAAAAATGGTGTGTTGTCTTTCGCATCTATCTGCTTTTAAAATGTATGGATTCACAAGACGAATTTAAAGAGGGGCGCGTTGAAACGCCGAACCAAGAAAATAGGCGGAGCCACAGGCTCTAAAGCTTTTCCACGCATAGCGGCGTTGCCGCTTCTCAGCGGTGCGGGCGCGTCGGGCTTCTTGGTGGCTCTGGCCGCTTTTTTTCTTTTTGTCTCGATGTTTCAGCCGCAAATGCTCGGCGGCCTGCGCGTCAGCGCAGCCGATACGTTTGCTCCCGTTTTGAACGTAATTTCCACGCCCTTGCAAAAAGCCGCCATTTTTGTACGCGATGTAACCGGTCTGGCCGAAATTCAGGCCGAAAATGCAAGGCTGGCGCAGGAAAATATCAAGCTGCGCGAATGGTATCAAACCGCGCTTTTGCTCGAAGCGGAAAACAAATCGCTGCGCGAGTTGATGAATGTGAAGGTCGAACCCGGCCATACCTATATCACCGCCAGAATTTTATCCGATAGCGCCAGCAGCTTTGCCAAAAGCCTCCTCGTTTCCGCCGGCAGTCAGGACGGCGTACGCCGGGGACAGGCCGTGATTGCCGGAGACGGGCTGATTGGCCGTGTTATTGAAACCGGAGCGCGCAGCGCCAGAGTGCTGCTGATTACGGACATAAATTCGCGCGTACCGGTTTTGATAGAAAACAGCCGCCAGCAGGCAATTTTTTCAGGGCAAAACGGGCGTAACGGAACGCTTGTCCACCTGCCGCCCGAAAGCAAGGTTTCCGAAGGTGCACGCGTCATTACATCCGGCGTGGGCGGGGTCTTTCCCGTAGGTTTGCCGCTTGGACGGGTCAGCGCGGTCGGCGATGAGATCACCGTTGAGCCTTTCGCCGATTTCAACCGCCTGATGCATGTGCGCATTGTTAACCGCCCAGAAGACCCGAATTTGGACCCGGCTGCCGGTTTATAAGGCCCACGCGCAAAATACCCCCATACTTCTCCACGGCAGTATAGCCGTTTCAGATAGTTTTCCGACATCGTCGTCTTGTGATAACATCTCCCGGCCTGCTAATCTCTTTTTCAAAGCGTTGAACGAAAGAATAAAATGGGACCGTATTCTTCCCTGCCGGACCGTCTGGAATTTCTTGCGCGTATGGTTGTGCCGTACGCCTTCATGCTGCTTGTCTTTTTTCTGGGGCTTGTCTCCGTCCCGTACCCGCTGGCAGCCTTTTTTAAAGCGCCTTTGTTACTCATGGCCGTATATTATTGGTCCATCTATCGTCCGACCCTCATTCCGCCATGGCTGGTTTTTGTCGGCGGGTTCCTCTTTGATCTGATTGCGGGCGCGCCGTATACGGGTTTAAGCGCATTGCTTTTCCTGTTCTGCCGGATCTTCGTTGTCGACCAGCGCCGCTTTCTGACCGGGCAGGCTTTCCCTGTCGTGTGGATCGGGTTTTGTGCGCTCGACATTGCCGTGCATCTTCTGCAATGGTGTATGTTTTCGGCACTAAGCGCCGCATGGATACCGTTTCAGGAATTAAGCTCGTCTATGCTTCTGGGGATCGTGACCTTTCCTTTATTCTACCTGTTCCTGCACATGACCCATAAAATCCTTCCCGAACCCGTAAGGCGAAGCAAAAGCAGATTGGCTTCGCAAAAATCCGATATGACCTTATAATCGGAAACCATGAAAAAGACTCAGGAACAGGTTAAGGTTTTTACCCGCCGCGCATTTGTTATCGGCGGGCTGCAGGGCGCGCTGCTTGGCGTCTTGGGCGGACGCCTCGCATGGCTTCAGATCGCGCAGGGGCGGCGCTATAAAACGCTGTCCGATAAAAACAGAATCAATATGAGGGTTCTGGTCCCCGTGCGCGGCCAGATCGTCGACCGCTTCGGTGTACCTCTGGCCGTGAATGCACAAAACTTCAGAGTGCTGATCGTGCCCGAGCAGGCCGATAATATTGAACAATCCCTGCGGAGCCTCCGCAAAACCATTGAACTGTCCGAAGATGACATCGCCCGGGTTTTAAAAGAGGCAAAAAAGACGGCCAAGTTTGTACCGATCGAAGTCAGGGACGATCTGAGTTGGGAGGATGTCACCCGGATTGAGGTCAACTTGCCCGACCTGCCGGGCCTCAGCACCGATGTCGGGCAGCGCCGCAGCTATCCTTTCGGCGAAGCCACCGCGCATCTCATTGGCTATGTCGGCGCGGTCAGCGAAAACGATATCGGCGACGACCCTGTGCTGAGCCTGCCGGGGTTCAAAATTGGCAAAACAGGTATAGAAAAACGCTTTGATAAGGAAATGCGCGGCATCGCCGGACGCGCCGAAGTAGAGGTCAACGTCGTGGGCCGCGAAGTCCGCGAACTGAAAAAACAAGATAGCCGCCCCGGGCGCAGAGTCACCCTGACAATTGACGGCGAATTACAACGCTTCGCGCAAGAGCGCCTCTCACAGGAAAAAAGCGCCTCGGCTGTAATTCTCGACGCCCATAGCGGCGCGGTTTATGCGCTGGCCTCCGCCCCGTCTTTTGATCCCAACGCTTTTACCGCCGGTCTTTCAGCCGCGCTTTGGGAGGAATTACTCGCCAACCCCGCCCACCCCTTAACCAACAAGGCCGTTTCCGGTCAGTACCCGCCCGCATCAACCTTTAAAATGATAAGCCTGCTCGCCGGGCTGCAAGCGGGCAAAGTCACGCAAAACACAACCGCCTTTTGCAAGGGGTACTATGAATATGGCCGCGACCGCTTCCATTGCTGGAAAGCCGGTGGACACGGTTGGGTCGATGGCCGCAAGGCCCTCCAGATGTCCTGTGATACTTATTTTTACGAACTCGCAACCGAAGTCGGCATTGATAAAATCGCCGAAGTCGCCCGTATGATGGGGCTGGGGCAAAAGCTGGATTTTGAACTCAGCGAAGAACGCGCCGGGCTGGTCCCGGATAAAAACTGGAAACTCGGACAAATGGGACAGAAATGGCAGCCCGGCGAAAGCATCGTCGCCAGTATCGGTCAGGGCTACTTACAGGCCACCCCGCTCCAGCTTGCGGTAATGACCGCCCGCCTTGTCAATGGCGGCTACGCCGTGAAGCCATGGGTTACGGCAGAAGACCTCGCAAAAAACGCCCTGTCATCGGAAAGCTGGCCCAAACTCGCGGTTAAACCCGAACATCTTAAAATAATCAAAGACGGCATGGACCGTGTTGTGAATACGCAAAAAGGAACCGCCTATGGCTCCCGCGCCATAGATCCGGCATATGCTTTCGGCGGCAAAACCGGCACCGGGCAGGTGCAAAGAATCACAATGAAGCAAAGACTGGCCGGAATTAAAAACGAGGAACTGGCATGGCGAAGCCGCCACCACGCCCTGTTTGTCGGCTACGCCCCGCTGAAAAACCCGCGCTATGTCTGCTCCGTTGTCGTCGAACACGGTATCGGCGGATCGCGCACCGCCGCCCCGCTGGCCCGCGACCTGTTAATTGAAACCCAAAAGCGCGACCCCGGCGCAACGCCCGTACATATACAAGGCGCCGAAGGGCTGGGCAAAGCCACAGGCGCAGGAAAGGTCCCCACATAAGATGAGCCGTGCCATAACACTCCATTCCGACCAAAGCATTTTCGAACGCTTAAAGCACCTGAACTGGGGGCTTGTTCTGCTCATCTGCGCCGTATCGTGTATCGGCTTCGCCGCGCTGTATTCGGCTGCGGGCGGCTCGCTTTCTCCATGGGCGTCAAAGCAAATGATGCGTTTCGCCGTAGCCGCCGTTGGCATGATTATCATCGCCCTGATCGACCTGAAATGGTGGTTCCGCCTGACATGGCCGCTTTACTTTCTTGGCTTGGTTCTTCTTGTGATAGTCGAAGTGATGGGACAAATCGGCATGGGCGCGCAGCGCTGGATCAATCTCGGCTTTATGCAGCTCCAACCTTCTGAGCTTATGAAGATTGTCGTCGTGATGGCGCTTGCCCGCTACTTTCACAGCGCCACAATCGAGGATATGCGCCGCCTGCCTTTCCTCGTCATCCCCTTATTGATTATCGTGGCCCCGGTTGCGCTGGTGCTGTTGCAGCCCGACCTCGGCACGTCGCTGATGATCGTCATGGCCGGCGCGGCGATGTTCTTCATGGCCGGGGCGTCCATCTGGCTCTATATCGGCGGCGCGATTGCTGTGGCTGCGTCTTTGCCGATCGCCTGGCACTTTATGCATGATTACCAGAAACAGCGCGTCCTGACCTTCCTGAACCCGGAAAGCGATCCGCTGGGCGCGGGCTATCACATCACCCAATCAAAAATCGCGCTCGGCTCCGGCGGCGTCAGCGGCAAAGGCTTTCTCGAAGGCACGCAAAGCCACCTGAATTTCCTGCCTGAAAAACAAACAGACTTCATTTTCACGCTCTGGGCGGAAGAGCAGGGGCTTTTCGGCGGGGCCATGCTCCTGCTTCTCTTCGGGTTGATTTTCTTCTACGGCCTGTGGATCGCGCTGCGCTGCCGCCAGAATTTCGCACGTTACCTCGCGCTGGGCCTCAGCGTGAATTTCTCGCTCTACGTGTTTATCAATATCGCGATGGTGATGGGGCTGATCCCCGTTGTCGGTGCGCCGCTGCCGCTGATTTCTTATGGCGGAACCTCAATGCTCGCCGCCCTCATCGGCTTTGGACTGATGATGTCATGCAGCCTTGGCCACGATTCCAAGATTAGCCGTTGATAAAACGCCTGTTGAGTGTGTAGGCTAGCCTATCTGAAAAATAAATTATAAAACCCAAAGTCGGAGACTGTCTTATGAAATCTCGCTATATCTACCATGTCCTCATAATTGCCTTTTTTATGCTGGCCACGCCGCTTCCCGCCGGGGCGGTCGATGCCGAAAAAAAGGCCGTAATCAAGGAACTTATGGACCTTTCCGGGGCGAATAAGGTTGCTATAGTTATGGCTGATATGACATCCAAAAGCATGTTGGATATAATTAAAAAACAAAAACCGGATATACCGGACAAGGCTTTGCAAGCAGTAGATGAAGAATTGCGTACATTTTTTCGTGAAAAAGTTGAGGCTGGTGGTTTGTATGAATTGATTTACCCGATTTACGATGTCAAGTTTTCGACGGAAGAGCTTACAGAAATTGTAAAATTTTATAAAACGCCGCTTGGCCGGAAAGTCACGAAAGAAATGCCCGAAATTACACGGCAAGCCACGATCAAAGGTCAGGATTGGGGCCAAAGCCTTGTCCCTGAACTTCAAGCCAGAGTTCAAAAGAGATTGCAGGCTGAAGGCATTAAGTAGAGGATTATAGCATAAGGTTTGATCTTAAGCCGCCTTGATGCCTTTTTCTTCCAGAAGGCTTTGCAACTCGCCAGATTCATACATCTCGCGAACAATGTCACAACCGCCGATGAACTCGCCCTTAACGTAAAGTTGTGGAATGGTCGGCCAGTTAGCGAAATCTTTAATCCCCTGACGCAAAGAGCTGTCTTCCAGAACGTTGATGTCTTTAAAACTCACGCCAAGCTGTGACAAAACCTGCACAACCAGAGAGGAAAATCCGCATTGCGGAAACGCCGCCTCTCCCTTCATGAACAGCACAATATCATGGCCGTCGATTTCCGCCTGAATACGTTCAAAAACTACATTTTGCATGAGAAACTCCTATCTGAAAAAAAACTAATCTTCCGCCGGGGCGGATGTTTGAATGGCCAGGGCATGCAGCTCATTGCCCATTTTACCCTGTAGCGCGTCATAAACCATCTGATGCTGCTGTACCCGCGTTTTGCCCCGGAATCCCGGCGCGGTGATATAGGCCGCATAATGATCCCCGTCCCCGCGCAGATCCTCAATTCGAACCTCCGCATCCGGAAGGCTGTCTTGAATCATCGCCTTGATTGTCGCCATATCCATCGCCATGAAATGAACCCCTTGTCCGTTAAAAAGCCGGAGCTTATCCCTCTTCAGAAATCTGTTTTTTAGCGGTTTCAAGCGCTTTATCAAGCTCGACATTCAGCACATGATCGGAAATCTCGAGATCCTTTGCCTCCAGATCCGCACGCACCTTGCGCAAAACATCGTCGAAACCGGGTTCTTCAAGGTTCGATTCTACAACTTCCATCGCATAGGTGCTTGCATCCGCGCCCTCCAGCCCGATTTGCTCCGCAACCCAAAGACCGAACAGCTTGGAACAGCGGGCTTCCACCGCAAAGTCCAGTTGCTCCTCATGCGCGAATTTGCGTTCAAAAGCTTTTTCCCGATCATCAAATGCTGCCATCTACATCTCTCCAGTTAAAAGTTAAGGGGTTATCTGCGAATCCTTTGTTGGTTTGTAACACCGTGGTATCGTAAAATCCATTGTTATATGCACAAAAATGGTTTAAAGGTGCAGCCCTGAAAGGCCCCAAGCACAGGAAGGACCGCCCGTTATGGCACGTAGAAAAATGATATATGAAGGCAAGGCCAAAATTATTTATGAAGGCCCTGACGCCGGAACGGTGATTCAGTATTTCAAAGACGACGTTTCGGCCACCTCCGTGGATCCCGATAAAAAAGGAGCGATCGCCGGCAAAGGGGTTCTCAATAACAGAATTTCCGCGCATCTTATGACGAAGATTGAAGCGCTGGGAATTCCTACTCACTTCATCAAGCAAATCAATATGCGCGAGCAGCTTGTGCGCCGCGTCGAGATTATTCCGCTGGAGGTCGTCGTCCGGAATGTCGCCGCCGGGGGGCTGACGCGCCATCTCGGCATCGAAGAAGGCACCGCTTTAAACCGCCCGCTCGTCGAATATTACCTTAAAGACGATAAGCTCAACGACCCTATTTTAAGCGAAGAGCATATCATAACCTTTGGCTGGGCCGATCCTTACGAACTCGAGGAAATAACCGCCATGGCATGGCGAATTAACGATTACCTCAGCGGCCTGTTTGCCGGTCTCGGCTTGCGTCTGGTTGATTTCAAGGTTGAGTTTGGCCGGATTTACGGAGAACACGGCGAAATTTATCTGGTTCTGGCCGATGAATTATCGCCCGACAATTGCCGCCTGTGGGATGACAAAACCGGCGAAAGGCTCGACAAAGACCGCTACCGTTACGATCTCGGCGATTTGATCGAAGGCTATCAAAAAATCGCAGAAAAACTCGGGCTCGTCCCCGAAGGCGGCAGCATCAACGAGCAAACCTTCGAAAAACTCGACCAGATCGAAAACGAACTGGCAAAAAAACGCCAGCTCAAAAACATCAAACCGAGCGCACCAAGGAAAACTTAGATTCTTGCCCTAATTTATCGTTCATTTTTGTTTATCCCTTGGCGAGGAAAATGATCCTGCACCGAAACGGTTTGCTATCGGGTTCTTAGCCCCGGAGAAATTATGCCGTGAACCATCTAACTGCTTGTCGTAATAATTATCCAACCATGGCAAAATATCTCTAACTCTCCATTGGATAGGCTCATTCGTAACTTCAATAATTATATTTTTCAAACCCACACCATCTCCAAAATATTTAGAAAAATTATTTACAGGCATATATTTTTTTTTCTCAGAGTCAAAAATTGTACCTAAAACAATATCAATTGTTTTAGGATTGCTTAAGTCTTTAAAAATAACAAGAGTAGGATACTGTTTCTCCGGTAGTGGTGCCTTCGTTCCAATTTCTAGATTCGAATAATACTCAAGACCCTCTTGTGTAAATAGACGGGGGCCACCTATTGATCTGGCAACATCAAATATCATAGTGCTCGGATGAGAACTAGCAAAGAGGACACCTCGTTCTCCCAAATCAACTACAACCGCTTCACCGATCACCTTTTCCTTAAAATCTGCTACTTGCGGGTTGTATCCTTGAAATGGAGTTAAACATGCTTCACGTACCGCGCTCCCACTCTTCACACCTTCAGGCGTGTTAATTTCTATAGTCATCTTGTATCGCCAGCAATGCGACTTTCCCATGCCATCAATCTTACCCATCGCTACAGCCATCGCCGTACCGCCAAGAACCAAAGCGCTTAATACAATTACAAATCTCTTCATTTTTTCCTCACAGGTATTTTAAAGTAAGAGGATTTAACGTAAAATGGGCATCGTAAGCTTCGCGCCTTCGCTATTCTGGCACTGGGATACTATTTCGCTCTTAACTAAAAAACTGCTCTTTAAACACCCGCTCTTCAAGCGGGCTTTCGGGGTCAAACAGCAGCGACTTCGTAATTTTTTTCGATTCGCTAACGCTCACCTCTTTCACATCACGCACCTCTTTTGAATCCGCCGTCGCGCTCACCGGGCGTTCCAGAGATTTTGTAATCTCAAACTTAATCTTGCTGTCATTCTTCAAAATGGCCCCCGGCCACCGCCGCGGGCGAAATGCTGAAATTGGCGTCATTGCAATAATATTAGCCTGAAGCGGCAGGATAGGCCCACCCGCCGAGGAGTTATAAGCCGTGCTGCCCACGGGCGTCGAAACCATAACCCCGTCGCAAATCAACTCCTTAATACGAAGCTCTCCATCCACATGCACTTTAATTTTGGCTGAGTTATGCGTCTCCCGCAAAAGCGCAACTTCGTTAAAAGCAACCTCTTCGTGTTTCTTGCCGTCCCGGTCAATGGCGACCATGGAAAGCGGATGAATCGTAAAGCGCTTGGCGTTTTGAATCCGTTCTTCCAGATCGTCTTTTCTATGCGGGTTTAAAAGAAAACCCAGCGTCCCCAGATTGAGTCCGTAAAGCGGCGCCTGATAATCGGCAAACGCATGCAGGGCGCGCAGCATCGTCCCGTCGCCGCCCAGCACCACAATCGTATCGGCTTCCTCCGGCTCTACAGTCCCGTAAGCGCTCTTCAACTCCTCAAGCGCTTTTTGCGCCCGTGGTTTCCGGCCCGCAAAGAAGCTCAGCTTCATGCTGCCGCCTCCCAGTTCTCCGGATCGTTAAGGAAGGCTTCAACTGCTGCCAGCGTGTCCTTGTCAAAATATTTCTGCTCCTTCGCCAGCGCCAGAACGTCCCACCACGTCGCCAGCGCATGCAGCGTAAGCCCCATCTCTTCCATGTTTTGCAGGCTGCGCGGAAAAATACCGTAATGGAAAACCACAAAGGCATGCTCGACAACCAGCCCGGCATCGCGCATCGCATCGACAAAAATCTTCTTGCTGCCGCCATCTGTTTGCAAATCTTCAATCAGAACGGCCCTCGGCTTCCCGCTCTCCGGCAGATATCCCTCAATCTGCGCTGTGCGGCCATAGCCCTTAGGCTCCTTGCGAACGTAAATCATGGGCTTTTCAAGGCGCTCCGCAACAAATGCGCCATAAGGTATGCCTGCGGTTTCCCCACCCGCAACCATGTCGATATTCTCCGCGCCGATTTCAGCAGACAACAACCCCGCCGCCGCATCCATCAGAAAGTTGCGCTCCTTCGGAAAAGAAATAAGCCGCCGACAATCAATATAGACCGGGCTTTTCCGCCCCGATTTTAAAGTAAAAGGCTCCCGGCTGTTAAACAGCACCGATTCGGTATCAAGCAAAATCTGCGCCGTCGTTTTGGCAATCTCCGGCTTGTCCATCGTAACAATTTGCCGCCTGCGGTCGGTTTCATCGTCAATCAGGCTGATAAATTCCTGCATGGTGGAATCGGTCACGGCCAGAATTTTCGCAATGCTTTCCGTCGAAGGCCAGCGCGGCTTGCCGTCGGGGCTGATCCGCTTGCTTTTGTTAAAGGATGTCGGGTCCAGCCCCGCTTGTTTGGCAAGGCCGGAAGGGGAGTAGCCAAAAGCTTTTGCAAGCCGGTCTATGGCCGTCCAGATTTTTTCGTGAGTCAACATAGGACGATAGTCCCATTTGTCTGCATATAAATAAAGCAAAAAAAATAAGAAAAAAATCCTATTTTCTTCTTGACACCTACTGAAATATATACCACAAATGAGAACATAAAGGGAACAATTATATCTAAAAACAGGAACCCCCCGACATGCTCACAAAAAACAAGACGGAAGAAGACAGCGGAAAATCCTTGAAAACCATACCGTTTAAGGATGCGGAGGAAGCGTGGTTCTGGTTTGTCGCCGCACAGGAAGCCCGTCTGGACGGGGCAAGGTTTGCCGCCGGACAAAGCCTGATGCCAAGGCCTTGCGAACCGGTGGATATCTTGAAAGTGCTTGATCGCCTGTACCGCAATCGTCGGCTATTGCGCGATCATCTGCTGGTGCTGCGCCATTATGGCCGCCGCCATATGCCGCCCGATGAACGCCGCCCCAAAGAAATGTGCGCGTTCCGGCTCTGGTATGAAGCCCTGGAAAGAATCGGCGAAGTTCTGGAGCGCAAGGGTATCGTCGAACCGCCGCCCGCGCAGCATAAAAACTGGATAGGCGAATCGCTGCGCATGGAAACCGCAGCAGGGTGGGAGGTCGCAGCGGAATGATAACCGGAAATGAAACCGAAAAACGCCCTCATGCCTGGGCCGTGTTCAGCGGCCATGCCGACTTGCCGTGGCTGAAAATTCTCAGACCCGGATTTCGCCATTGTGCAGTCCTGATGAATGACGGTCGGCGCTGGGTCACGGTTGACCCGCTCTCGAATTATACCGAAATCGCCATCCATGATTTGCCGCCGGAATTTGATTTGCCGCTCTGGATGAAAACCAACGGCTATACCGTCATAAAAGCGCCGCTGCGGCGCGAAACCCGCCCCGCTCCGTTTGCGGTTTATAGCTGCGTGGAATCGGTAAAGCGCGTGCTGGGCATCCATAAGCGCCTGATTTTTACGCCGTGGCAGCTCTACCGCTATTTAAGAGAAATCCAAATCAAACAGACACAGCAACCCAAAGGAGATAAAGCATGGGAAGTTTAACCTCACGCCCCAAAGCGCCATCGCAGCCGCAAGTGGTCTTTGTACCGCAAACTGCGCCAACCGCCGAACCCGCTCCGGCCCCAACGCCGCAAACCGAAAATCCGCCTTCCGCCGAAGAAACCGCGTCGGAAGCGCGTAGGCAGAGTTTATTAGGACGCGAGCGCAGCCGTTTCGGCACAGTACAAACCGGTTTTCGCGGGCTGCTCGGCCTGTCGGATAACACAAACAGCCGCAAAACGCTGCTCGGCGAATAACAGGCCGATAGAAAGGACCAAACATGAAAAATGTGATTGCAATTGACCAAACCGCGCTCGAACCGGAAGAGATTCAGGCGCGGCTGTCGCTGATCCTCACGCGGTTTAAAGCCGCCCATGCGCGGCGCGAAAACTGGGAAAAACTCTGGGAGGAGTGCTACGACTACGCCTTGCCGCAGCGCGGCGGGTTCACAGCAGAGCCGCTGGCCGGACGCAGCAGAACCAATCAGATTTACGACGCCACGGCCATGGACGCCGCCGACCAGCTTGCCTCTTCCATGCTCGGCAGCCTCACCCCGACATGGTCGCAATGGTTCGGCCTTAAACCCGGCCCGGATTTAAGCGCCGAAGAAGCAGAGCGCCTCGCGCCCGTTTTAGAAAAAGCCGCCAAAACCATTCAGGACCATTTCGACCGCTCGAACTTTGCCGTCGAAATTCACCAATGCTACCTCGATCTCATCGTTGGCGGCACCGCAAGCCTGTATTTCGAAGAAGCCCGGCCCGGCAGTTTCTCCGCCTTTAAATTCTCCGCAGCCCCGCTCAACGCAATAGTGCTGGAGGAGGGCGATAACGGCTATCTTGACGGCGCTTTCCGCCAAATGAAAATGACACTGGAGCAATTAACCTCCCGCTACCCGGAAAGCCAGCTTCCCGCTGATATTTTAAAACGCGCGGCGCACGACCCGCAGGAACGCTTCAAGGTTCTCGAAGCCGTCCTGCCCGATGGTTTGGTCTATACCTATCATGCGTGCTTGATGGAAGATCAGCCCGCTCTCCTTTCAACCGGGCGCTTCGAGCAATCGCCCGTGATCTCTTTTCGCTGGCTGAAGTCACCGGGAGAAATTTACGGACGCTCCCCCGTGATGAAGGCGCTGCCCGATATAAAAACCGCGAATAAGGTTGTTGAGCTGATCCTCAAAAACGCCTCCATCGCGGTAACCGGAATTTGGCAGGCCGATGATGACGGCGTATTGAACCCCGCAAATATAGAACTGACGCCCGGCAGCATTATCCCCAAAGCCATCGGCTCAAAGGGATTGCAACCGCTGGACATGCCCGGACGTTTTGATGTCTCGCAGCTTGTGCTGGACAGCTTGCAATCGCGCATCCGTCACGCGCTGCTGGCCGACCGCCTCGCGCCCATCGCTTCGCCGAAAATGACCGCAACCGAAGTGCTGGAGCGCAGCGCTGAAATGTCACTCCTGCTTGGTGCGACCTATGGACGCCTGCAAACGGAATTGCTGACCCCGCTGATCCAGCGCGCCTTTGCCATTCTCAAACGCCGGGGCGAAGTGCCCGATATTGCTCTTGATGGCCGCCTCGTCGCTGTCGATTACCGCTCGCCGCTCGCGCGCAGTCAAGGCCAGAAAAACGTGCAAAACACGCTGAGCTGGATTTCCTCCGTCCTCGCCATGGGCCCCGAAGCCTCCGCCGCAATCAACCTGCCCGAAGCCGCCCGCTTCCTCGGTGATGCGCTCGGCGTACCAAATGACCTGATCCGCAAGGAACTGCCGCAACTGGATTTGTCCGAACTGGCTCGGGCCGTTGATGAAACGCAAATTCCACAAGAAGGAGAACAGCTATGATTCTAGATCTGCTGAAAAAAGAACCGCCATTGCCGATAACAGCCGCTGAGAAAGGGCTTGTCCATGGACCCTTAGAGCCAAACAAAACGGAAATGCGCGAAATCGAAAAAGCTTTCGCGAGGGCTTTCGCCACCGACGATGGGCAGAAAGTCCTTTCTCATTTGCAAGTCATCACCTTTCACCGCGCTCTCGGGCCGGGCGTCGCCGATGAACATCTGCGCTATAGCGAAGGCCAGCGTTCAATGATTGCGACAATCCTGCGCCTCATCGACCGTGGCCGAAAACCTCAATAAGTTTCTAACCCCTATAAAGGAGACTAAAACATGACAAACCTACTCGTCGAAGATATTGACCCGGCAATGGTGCCGGATAAATTTAAAAACCCGCAAACGGGCGCAGTTCGTATGGAAGCGCTCATCAATTCTTATTCGGAATTGGAAAAGAAAATGTCATCTGCGCCCGGCGCACCTGCATCGCACGAAGATTATTGTGTGAATTGCGATCACGGTCTGTTTACGCCGGATACGGACATAAACCGCCGTTTGCACGCCAAAGGCATGACACAGGATCAGGTGCAGGAAGTCTACGACCTTGCGGCTGAAAAAATGGTGCCGATGATTAAACAAATCGCTGGCGACTTCAGCGCCGATCGTGAAGTTGAAAAACTGATCGGGCATTTCGGCGGCCCGGATAAGTGGAAAGAGGTTTCCCGCCAGCTTCTCGCCTTTGGTCGCAGAAATTTACCCGCCGATGTCCTCGAGAATCTGTCCAACTCCTTTGAAGGCGTACTGGCCCTGCACAGAATGATGAAATCGGACGAACCCGGCCTGCAAAAGAAAGCCGACAATTTCTCGGGCGTAAACGAGAATGATTTAAAATCCATGATGCGTGATCCGCGTTACTGGCGCGATAAAGATCCCGCTTTTGTTGCCAAGGTCACCGAAGGCTTTGAGAAAGTTTACGGACAGTAGCAAGGTACCCGTCATTGCGACCCCGGACTTGATCCGGGGGAAGCAATCTGGACTCTGGATTGCCGCGCCGGCTTCAAAGCCTCCTCGCAATGACGATATCTGGATTTTACTAAAACTGCCCCTGTGATGCCGCAAACTGCGAAGCAACGTAATCATCAACCACATTTTGAAAGTTGCTGCGGATTTGCTGGGTTAACGGACGGAACTCAAAGGCAATTTTATTGCGCCCTTTGCGAATAACGCGCGCGGCATGCGGAACATCAATAATGTTATCACGCAGCTTGAATTTCAGCGTAATATTCATTTCATCCTGTTCGCTAAATTCGCGCTCGTCCGCGCTCAGCAAAACACCGCCCAAAGACCAGTTTTCAACCGGATACGTTTTGCCGTTGATAACACTGACGCAGCGATCACAATCGCGTCGTGAATATTTCCGCCGTGCCGCACTTGGCTCGTTGCTGTTATCGGCTTTTAATGATGAGAATAATCGTGCAAACATGCTGTCCCCTAACGTTCACACCATCCTAATACGATTTGGCGTGCATTACAATTTTATCCAAAACCAGTATCCACAAAACTATGGCAATTTTTAGGGCGGAGATGCAGATAAAATGAATTTTTCCAAAAAATAGCTTGACAATATAGGAATAAATTCATATAAATAAATCAACAACGCCCGGAATCCGTTCGGGCCACCCCTGTAGAATTGAACGCGCAGATAACCGCCGCCTTGCTTTAAGAGGTCCGGTCTGCGAATTCCCCGTAGTCAGGCCGTTCTTATAAGAACGAAAACCACCCGAGGGCCGGGCCTCAACCCCTTTCTTTTAACATCTAAATATGAGGTATACGCCTATGTCTACGACAATAGATCAGGCCTTTATCAAGCAGTTCGAACAAGAAGTGCATGAGGCCTACCAGCGTCAGGGTTCCAAACTCAGAAACACTGTGCGCACAATTTCAAACGTCAACGGCTCTTCTGCCGTATTCCAGAAAATCGGTGTTGGCACCGCCGCAACTAAATCGACTCACGGCCTTGTCCCGGTCATGAATCTCGATCACTCCAATGTTGAGGTCACGCTGGAAGATTACTACGCCGGTGACTGGATTGACCGTTTGGACGAACTGAAAATCAACATCGACGAGCGTCAGGTCATCGCCGCCGCAGGCGCAAACGCACTGGGCCGCAAAACCGACGAACTCATCATCAACTCTCTGGCCACAGCCAGCGCCAATACAATTGCCGATGGCAATGTCGGCATGACCAAGGATAAAATTCTTGAGTCCTTCGAACTATTCGGTGAGCAGGACGTTCCCGACGATGGACAGCGTTTTTGTATCGTCGGCTGGAAGCAATGGAGCGAACTGCTGAGCATCGACGAGTTCGTCAACGCCGATTATATCGGCAAGGACGCCTTGCCGTTCGCATCCGTGACGCAAGCCAAAATGTTCCTCGGAACCATCTTCATTCCCCATTCCGGCCTGCCGGTTGATGTTAACGATATCCGCTCATGTTTCTGGTATCACAAAACATCTGTCGGACACGCCGCCGCGAGTGAAGTCGAAACCGATGTTTCGTGGCATGGCGACCGCGCCGCCCATTTCGTCAATAACATGATGAGTCAGGGCGCCGGACTGATCGACGAAAACGGCATCATCACCATCAACTGTGATGAAACGCCTGACTAATCCAGCCCAAGCACAACCTAACCTTCCTTGTCATCCCGTTGGCGAGCGATAGCGAGCTTAAACAAACGGGATCTAGTAAAGAGAATTTGCAGTTGCAAATTCACATATGGATCCCCGCTGTTTGAATTTCTCTGCGCTCAATCGCGGGGATGACGGCTTTTATATTAAGGAGAAAAATCATGGCTTTTACGCCCAGCGATTTAAGCGTGCTTGCGTACGCGAACAACTTCACACTCTGGCATTACGTGACGACAGATGCCGATGTAACCATCGCCGGTTATTTCGACAAGGCGTCTGAAATGCTGCGAGTGAATGATCTGATTATTGCGAATGTCGATACAGACGGAACCCCTGCCACCACATTTTATGTGGTCACAGCCAACGCAGGCGGCAGTGTCACGATCGCAGCGTATGCATAAGCGCTAACGCGATCGTCCCTCCTCGAAACACTGCTTCAAGGCTCTGAGCGCGTCCCCACTAGCGCTCGCCAAGCCCTGCACATGTGTTCCAAAGAGAGTATCGACCACAAGAACGGTCCCGCTTTTCCCTTTTCCAAGCGGGGCCGTTCCCCCCTTTTTTATAATTTAAGGAGAAAACACCATGGCCCTGAATGACGTGGCACTGACTTCCCGCGCTTTAATAAGAATTGGCGCCACGCCGATTACAAGTTTTGACGACGGCACCGCAGAATCCGAAATCGCCGGAGCGCTCTACGCCCCTGTGCGCGATGCGCTGTTATCCGCATACCCCTGGACATTCGCAACCGGACAGGTCGCGCTTTCGCAACTCGCAACCGCCCCGCTCGCCGATTACAGTTTTGCCTACCAACTGCCCAACGATTACCTGCGCGCAGTTTCCGCCGGAACAGGTACAAAGGGGCGCGGCCTCAATTACCGCATCGCAAATGGTGCGCTGCACACCAACGCAAGCACCGTGGCGCTCACCTATATCTTCCGCCCGGACGAAAGCGAATTCCCGCCATTTTTCGATCAGGCCCTCATCGCAAGGCTTTCCGCAGAGTTCACCATTCCCATTACCGAAAGCACCTCCCGCGCCGAAGCCCATTTCCGCATAGCCGACCAAGAGTTCCAGCGCGCCCGCCAGATCGACGCCCAGCAAGACACCCCCAACAAAATCGAGAATTTCTCACTGGTGGATGTGCGGGGGTAAATGCAATATAGAAAATATTGTAAGTGTTTTTAAAATAGGATATGTTTTCTGTAGACTCTGGGAGTAAAGATTCGTAATAGATACTCTTTATTTTAAGAAATTACATTGGTCTGAATGACAAAAGAATATAAAAAATACACCCCCGAAGCTGTTGCGAACAATATTTTATGGCTGGCCCGTGAAGAAGGAAAGCCTGTCACGCCCATGCAATTGATTAAGCTGGTTTACATCTGTTATGGATGGGTGCTGGCCTTGTTGCACAGGAAGTTGTTTGATGCCCCGATTGAAGCATGGCAACATGGGCCTGTTATCCCACAAATATATGGGCAATTTCAGCGTTTTGGAAAAACACCTATTGATACTTTTGCAAGCGAAGCTGTGATGGACAATAATGGCTATATCATTGATGTTCGCTATCCGGTTGTGGATCCCGGTGACAAAGAAGTTCACGCCCTGATTTCTACAGTTTGGAATTCATATAAGGATTGCGATGCTTGGACGTTAAGTGACATTACACATGAAGATGGTGGAGCATGGTACAATGCGAAAAAAAAGGGACTGTATACAAAGCTGGATGATAAAGACATCGTCGCAAGAAGCCTAGAGGGTATAAAAAAGAAGTATGGCAAAAAATGATGACATCATCATTAAAGAAATACTTCAAAGTATTCTTTCACAAGCACCTGATCAGGAAAAGCCTGATCAGGAGAATGTAGAAGACGAAGTAAATCGCAAGAAACGACTTGAAAATGACCATATTCAGCAAAAGCTGGATCTTCAAAAGGAAATGTTTGAATGGGTTAGGGCCGCAGTAAAATGTTGGCTGATTTTCATCGCCGCATTTTTATCATTTTACGTTGTATTGAATTTGGCGCTCTCTGCCTTTGGATTTGAAACATTTGTTTTGGAGAGCGAAATTTTGATAGCATTACTGGCAACGACAACGCTGAACATTTTAGGCTTGCCCTTTATTATCGCGAAGTCTTTGTTTCAAGCGAAATAGCAGAAACATAGCTCAATTTACACAACCCCGCATCTCGCGGGGTTTTTTTATTGCCAAAATTTAAGGGAAAACCAACATGACACGCATACGCGAAATCAAAACCACATTTACAGCCGCGAAGCAAAGCGCAGCTTTGTTCGCATTTAAACAAAACGGCCAAGGAGTATAAGTGTGACCAGAATAAGAGAAATCAAAACCACATTTACAGCAGGCGAGGTCTCCCGCGAGCTTTTGGGCCGGGGCGACCTGCGCGCTTACGAAAACGGCGCTCTGGCCCTGCGCAATGTCTTTATCAACCCCACCGGAGGCGTCACGCGCCGCGCCGGGCTGGGCTATATCGACACAGCCGCCGGAGACGGCAAGCTCATCGCGTTCGAATTCAACACACAGCAAACTTATTTGCTCGTCATCACCGATACGCAGGTTGATATATACGCAGGCGGCGTCAAAGACGCCACCATTGCCGCCCCGTGGACCGCCGCGCAAATCGCTCAGCTCGCCTGGACGCAAAGCGCCGATACGCTGCTGCTCACCCACCCCGATGTTCCGCCGAAAAAACTCACCCGGAACAGCGGCGGCACATGGAGCCTCACCGATTGGAATTTCTTCACCGATAACAATATTATCGCCCAGCCATATTTCAAATTCGCCGACAGCGAAGTCACCCTCACGCCCAGCGGCACAACAGGATCCATCACGCTCACCGCTTCGGCAGATGTCTTCGAGGAGGGCCATGAAAACACAAGAATGCGTGTGGCGGGCAAAGAGGTCGAAATCACCGATTACGACTCCCCCACCGTCGTCACCGTGACAACAATCGAAGACCTGCCAAATACGGACCCCACGATTGATTGGTTCGAACAGGCGTTCTCCCCGGTGCGCGGATACCCCGCCACGGTAGCCTTCCATCAGGACCGTCTCGTCATTGGCGGCTCCCGCGATATGCCCAACCGCCTGTGGTTTTCCAAATCCGGGGATCTGTTTAACTTCGATCTCGGCACCGGGCTGGACGATGAATCCATCGAATTCGCCATCCTGTCCGATCAGGTCAACGCCATCCGCGGCATCTTCTCCGGGCGGCATTTACAGGTTTTCACCTCCGGCGCGGAATGGCAGGTCACAGGCGACCCGCTCACCCCGGCCAGCGTACAAATCCGCCGCCAAACCCGCAACGGCTCTCTGGTTGATCGGCATATCCCGCCCGTCAATGTTGACGGCGCAACCCTGTTCGTTGCGCGGAACAAAAGCGAGGTGCAGGAATTCCTCTTCACCGATCTGGAGCAAGCCTACAAATCCAGCGACCTTGCACTGCTCTCGCGCCATATGATTGAAGACCCGGTCGATATGGATTACGATTCCAAGCGGCGCTTGCTGTTTCTGGTGCGCGGAGACGGGCAATTCGCCGCGCTCACCGTTTTCCGCGCCGAGGCTGTCGCCGCATGGACCCTGCATAATACACTGGGCAGCGTAAAATCCGTCGCCGTTGTCGGCGATGATGTGTTCATGTTGGTGAATCGCGGCGCAGATTATTTTATCGAACAGCTCGATGACACGCTCAATCTCGACTCGGCCCTGACCGGCGAAGTCGGCAGCCCCGCAACCCTCTGGTCCGGCCTCGATCATCTCGACGGGCAAAGCGTTTCCATCGTCGCCGATGGCGAAGTGCTTGCCAACCAAACTGTGGTCAGTGGGCAAATCATGCTCTCCGAAGCGGCAAGCACAATCGAAATCGGCCTGCCATACACGCATATTGTGGAACCTCTGCCGCCCAGTGAGTTGGGAAATGCCGGAGGAGGGCGGCGCGTAAGATTGATCGAAGGGGTGTTCCGCCTGCAAGATACGCAAAGCTTGAAGCTTGATGTCGGGCGTGGAATTTCAGATATTGCCCTGCGTCAACTGGGCGAAGACCCGATCCTCGACGCGCCCCCGCCACTGGTCAGCGGCGATATAAAGGTGCGCAGCTTAGGCTGGCAAAACGATAAAACCAAACCCCTCTGGCGGATAGAGCAGGATGTGCCGCTAAGCTTCACCCTGCTGTCCGTCACCACACAGATTAAAGTGAATGATTAAAAGGAGAAAACCATGGGATCACTCAATCCGATCGGCACAGCCCTGCCGTTTATAGCGGAAAACTTCGGCGCAATTCAGCAAGGCGTCCAGTTGATCGCAAACACGGCCAGAGGCGAGATTGATACACGTCAGGCGCAGCAAGAGCAAGAATTGGCGCTGCGCCAGCTACAGGACCGGCAAAACCTCGACCGACGGCAGGCTTTGCAAAACGCCGCGCTCGAGCGTGAACGCATCGCCACCTCCGCCGCCCAAAATGAGCAGGAACGCCGCGATGCCCTGCGCCGCGCCGTCGCCCGCCAGCGCGCAAATTTCGGCGCTCAGGGCGTAAGCCAAAACGGCGGCTCTTCGCAAGCCGTCCTGCTCGGCCTGTTCGATGAAACCGAAGGCGAGCTGCAAAGGCGCACAGAGCTGGACAATCTGCGCACCCGCGCGATTGACCTCGACCTGTCGCAAAAAGCGGGCCTGAATGTTCTCCAGCGCACGCAATTAAAAGAACGCCAGAAACTCAACAACCTCGACCCCGTCATCGACCGCGCTGAAAACGTCCTGAACTTCGGCTTCGAATCCGCAGATATCGCCAGACAATTAAAATTGTTTTGAGCGTAAAGGAGATCAACATGGATTTTGTAAGAAACACAGATAACTGCGGCCAATTAAAAATAGACCTGCAGAATGCGGAAAGCACACTGGAGGACCGTAGAGACAGGTTTGAACAAGCGAATGAGGCGTTCAATCGCCTGTCGCACCAACTGGAAAGGCCGGAACAACATTTGCTTGAGCTTTTCAGAAAACTGGGCATCGTCCTGTCTTTTTTCACCTATGGCAAAATTTTAAGATTACTATCCATTCCCGCGAGAATAATCCCCCGGCGCAGTACTTTGGATCGGGGCGTTGATGTTTTGGAGGTTACGGATGAAATCAACCGTAAGCGGCGTGAATATGAAAGTTTGGCAGATCAAACAAAACGCGTTTTAGACGAAAGAAATCGTTTAAAAAAAGAAATAGATGATCAGGAAAAAGTTGTGCTTGCCACCATAAAAGAAATCGGGAGATGCGAAGAAAGGCAGAGGAGAAGTCAACGCTAAAGGCCGCTTTTGGCCAGTTGTTCTTTCGATGATTTATTGTTCAAATCGAATGCGGGAGAATAATTTCTATCTTCCGATAGATAATAAGCGATCTTGGTTGCAACATAAGACTCCCTATACGGATTGTCGTAGGAAAAGGCTTCTTCGGCGAAGGTTAAAAGTTCATCGCTGGGCATGGTGCAAAAAGAAAACATGAGCCGTATCTGTTGCAACTTAAGGGGAATATTTTGTTCGCTGCTTAAATAGTCGTCAAGATTGCTTAAACCGCTCTCCGGATCGCAGATATAAGGAAAAGCGAGCATTTCACTGGTTAAAAACATAATCGCTGCCCGTTGTTCATCACGCTCAACGCCTAGCCCGCGTAGATACGCCATGCCCAACGCCTCTCCGGCAGGTGTAAAGCCGTTATCCAACGCTTTTTGAAAAATGAACGCATACCAGTCGGGTGTAAGGCGATCAAACTTATCCGCAGAAAAAACACCATCCAGATTCCGGTGATCAAGCAGCGTATTAATCGCGCAGGCTTTCAGGCGTTGCGCCCGTTCTTTTTTCGGAAAGTAATGACTTTCAACAAAAGGCATAAGAAGGAATGACGGCAGTCCATTTAAAACCGCCGGACATTCAAGCGGAAGATCGTCACGGGACAGGCATGTATGCGCTATGCAGTCCCTCTCCGGCATATTCCGGGAAAGGTATGAAATGCCCGGCTCTGAAAAAGCGCCAAAAACGATAATGCCGAAAAGAGCGAAAAATAACAAACCGCAAATCACAAAAAGCTTCATAAAACGAACCTACAACGTTCTCTTTTTGTTCGCAACAATTTTTTAACAAATAAAGGAAAAATCCATGCCTGAACATATCAAAATGCCCAATATAGTCCCTATAGTGCGCTACGTCGCAAGCGGTGCCCAAACGGTTTTCACCTATCCGTTTCCCATCTTCGCCAGCGAAGACCTCGCCGTATATATCGACGGTGCAAAGCAGGCCAGCGGCTTTACGATTAACGGCGCAGGAAACACCGCCGGAGGAGATGTCACGTTCGACACAGCCCCCGCAAACGGCGCAATTCTCACAATCGCCCGCGAACTCCCCATAGAGCGCGTCACCGACTTCCTCGAAGGCGGGGACTTTTCCGCCCAATCCATCAATAACGAGCTGGATTATCTTATCGCCGCGCTGCAACAGGTGGCCCGCGAAAATGATCTCATGCTCCGCTATGGCGATCATGAAACACCGGCAGCCACGCAATTGCCCGATAGCGATACGCGTAAAAATAAAGCGCTCGGCTTCGATGGCAATGGCGATCCTGTCGCCGTATCCCTCGAAGGCTCCATGGCCGCGCCGGATTTCACCGCCACGGGAACAGGCGCGGCCACCCGCACCTCCGGCGATAAATTCTCCGACATGATCTCGGTCAAGGATTTCGGCGCGGTCGGTGACGGCCTCACCGATGACACCAATGCGATTATAAACGCGCTCGCCGCGCACAGTGCCGTGTTCCTGCCCATCGGCGATTATTTGATAACCGGTACAATTACATTGACAGCCAAACAGGCGATCATCGGCGCGGGGCAAAAATCCGTCCTGAAATGTCAGGACCAGACCTTCAACGCCATCGAAGTCACCGAAGATTATTGCACTCTCCATAATTTCCGCATCGAAAATTCCGATATAGGCATAAAGCTCTATGGCGTAACCCGCCCCGTCGTGCAAACTTCGGTCAGCGACATCACAATCGTTCAACCCAATATCGGCGTGCAGCTTGACGGTTATACCGATACCAACAAGCCGTGTTACTGGAACAATTTCGACCGCGTGCTGGTCGAACAATTCGACACCCACGGCTTCCACCTGTATCGCTCCGGCGCGGGCGACACCCCTAATGCGAATAAATTCCACGCCTGCCGGGCATACTCGCTCGGCACAGCCTCAACAGGCCACGGATTTTATATCGAGCAGGGGCGCTTCAATAATGCCTTTATCGACTGCGAAGCCAATGTCCACGGCACCGCGCAAGGGTGCTTCACGATAGGTTCAGGCTGCGATAAAACCCTGCTGATTAACCCATACGCAGAAAGCTTTAACAGCGTCCCGAATATAAAACTCGAAGCCGGTTCCATCGAAACCTCGATCTTCAACCTGCTTTCAGCCAGCGACGGCGCAGCCATCTGGGATCTTTCAGGCGGACAATACACCGCCTATAACGCAGGGTTTCCCAACAAAAACCGTCTTCAGCGTACAACCTGCACCGACATGAACGCCACGCTCCAGCGTTTCGACACCGAATTCATTGATACGTCAGGCACCGTTACCCTCGACCTGTCTCATTCGGTGCATCTGGTTTCCAGCTTCGGCGGAGCGATCACCGTCAACCTGCCCAACGCCGCCGATGCGGTGGGCGCCATGATGATCGTCAAAAAAACCGACAGCTCCTCCAACGTCATCACGGTCAAGGAAGTCAGCGGCAGCGGACCCGATGCGCGCGATTATTTCCTCGGCGCGGAAAATGATTACGTCATGATGCTCTCCAACGGCGCAGAATGGTTTGTGATCGCAAGTAACCGCTCCCCCGGCAACACGCGCTTTTTCGATGGCACAGGAACCTACGACATCGACATGGCGGTGGATACATACCTGCTCTCCAGCTTCGGCGGCGCAATGACCGCCCGCCTTCCCCCCGCCAATGCGCCCGAAGCTGTGGGCCGCACCGTCACCATCAAAAAAACCGATGTCTCCGCCAATGCCATTACGGTGACAGAGCAGGGTGCCACAGGCCCCGACGGCTTCGCCCAGCCTCTCGCCGCACAATATAACGCCATCACCGTCGTCTCCGACGGCGGCCAGTGGTTCATCATCAGCAAGTTTTAAAGAAAGGAAATGACAGTGAAACAATCTGAAGAGAACACAAAGAAATGCAAGGAATTAAAAAACGAGCTTGATAAAATCAACCGTGAAATTTCCAAGCACGAAAAAGAAATTGAAAATATAAAAAGGGACAGGAACGCACTTGATAACAAGCGGCGGAAAGTGCGGGCTGACCTTAAAAATAAAATGACTGAATTTGGGGTTTCTATTGATTTTATTACAGATGCGTTAGTCCCAAGTCGTTTTACCGCAATATTGAAAGCTGGATCGGATGCCATTGGCGCACCGTCTGCTTCTGAAATAGAACGTTTGATGAACCAGGTTTTCAGAATGGAGAAGGAAATAGAAAGCAAAGAAAAAGATGTCATGCGCGAAGCCAAAGCTTCCGGCCTCTGGTACAAAAAAGAGACGGGTTTGTAAGGGATTGGAGATTCTCCCGTTGCGGCAGAGCCTCTTTTCGTTAGTTTTCAAGCTTCTCGCTTTTGATGTATTGCGACAAAGAATCATCCGGCGCGGCGGCAATAGCCTTACGGTAAAAATACTGTGCAATATCACGCCGCCCTACGGGCCGACGTTCCAGAATCTGCTCGCTGAAACCTGTGAGATGTATCCTGTCCCGGACGCTGCCGTCAAATACTGTGTCAAATATGCAGATTTGCTGCTGCAAGGTGAAAGGCTTCTTACCTCTGTATTCTTGATAAAAAGAATCAATGTTTGGTATGTCGGCTTGCGCAAGTCCGGCATCGCATGAAAGCCCTGAATGGTCCGGGAGTACGGTAATGCCGCCGGTATCGCTATGAAAAAATGTTGCGAAAAGCCGCAGCCCAAGATAAAGGAAAATAAAAACTGAAATAATGAGATATGCTTTTTTAGGGGTCATTTACAGCCTTTCCCAAAAACACCATAATCAAACGATCAGGATAAATCCACATATTTGCAATCAACGCTCAAACGCGTTGAATACATTGGCAAAATATAGTTGGTCCCGGATAAAATGATTATGCTTCCCCCGCGAAAGCGGGGGTCTTACGGAATTATTTTTAAAAGATACCCGCTTGCGCGGGAAAAGCAAAAAGATGAATATTTTGAATCATTTTATAAGGGATGCGCTATATACCGGGAAAAACCATGACGAAAAATAAATTAAAAATTCTTCTGATAACCGCATCGTTACTGTTTTTAATACCCGCCGGATTTGCATCCTACAAATACGGGCTGTGGCGCGTTCACTATCTCTCGCCGGATGAATTTCCGGTGCAGGGCCTTGATGTGTCCCATCAATCAGGGCGGCATTCGCTGGGGTGAAGTGCCGAAAAGCTTTTCTTTCGTCTATATAAAAGCAACAGAGGGCGGCGATTTTAAGGATAAAAAATTCGCATATAATTCGAAACATACCTGAAAGACACGGAATTTTCGGAATATCCGATATGGATCCGCGATATTTGGAGCCGTCCGCAAAAGCAGTTTCCTGCATGGTATATCTGGCAATATGCCGATAATGCCCGCATAGACGGGATTGATACGCCGGTCGATCTGAACGTTATGAACAAATAACGCAAAAAACAAACACCTTAAACACAACACAATGTCAGCGCCCCTACCGTCACCTACCGCGGCGGTCAAGGGCCATCATGCCTGCATTTTAAAAACAACAAAGGAGATTCCATGGAGAATTACACAAAACGCATCAAAGAGCGCGTTTCGCGCTTTCTCAACGGCGCAACGGCGGCTGTTGTACGCTCTTACGGCAGCTACCTCAAAAACAACTTATCGAAAGAACCCGATGAATCCAAAGAAGCCGAAAATTTTAAAAAATTCCACGACGCCGGAAAATCCGCCGCCTCGCATCTGGAAAGCCTTTTAAAGCTGGTCAACGCCACGGACGATCCCGCCGAAAGGCAAAAGGAGGACGAGCGCAGCAGGGAGAGCAGACTGCAAAGCGCCGTTGAAAAAGGTCGCGCAGAACTCGGCGGAGGAGACAATGCATGAGCCAATATCCAACCAGCGATACGGTAGCCCCGGATATGATCGCCGCCGGGGAAGTCAGCGCCCGTTCGACGAAATTCGACATCACAACGGCGGACTTCCCGCTGTTCATCGTGATCTGGAACCAGCGCATGAACCTGACCACGCCGCAGATCCATCTGAAAATGGCGCGCTGGCTGGAACGCGCATGGATAAAGGGCGACACGCGCCTGCTCCTCATGGCCTTTCGCAGTGCGGGCAAAAGCACGATCACCGGCCTGTTCGCGGCATGGCTTTTATATCGCAATCCGGATTTGCGCATCCTTGTTTTGGCGGCGGATTTTTCCCTAGCGAAGAAAATGGTGCGCAATGTCAAACGCATCATCGAACGCCACCCCCTCACCGACAGGATGAAGCCCCAAACCGCTGACCAATGGGCCAGCGACCGCTTTACGGTCAAACGTATGATTGAACTGCGCGACCCGTCTGTGCTGGCCAAAGGCATCACTGCAAACATCACCGGCTCGCGCGCCGATATCGTTATTTGCGATGATGTCGAGGTTCCCAACACTTGCGATACAATTGAAAAACGCCGCGAACTGCGCGAGCGTCTGGGCGAGATGGAATATGTCCTCGTCCCCGGCGGCACGCAGCTCTATGTCGGCACGCCGCATAACTACCACACCATTTATGCCGACGTCCCGCGTAAGGAGTTCGGTGAGGAACAGGAATTCCTCGCCGGCTTTAAACGCCTGAAACTCCCCGTTCTTGATGAGAATGGCGAAAGCGCATGGATAGAACGTTATAGCGAAGCCGACATAGCCCGCATGAAACGCGCCGCCGGGCCGAATAAATTCGCCTCCCAGATGATGCTCCGGCCTGTCAATATCGCCGAAGGACGGCTGAACCCCGAACTACTGCAAATTTATGAGCATGATCTGGACTACGCAAAAGAACTGAACGCTCTCTTCCTGTCATCTCACTCTCCCCTTGCGGGAGAGGGCAGGGGTGAGGGGGGGCGGTGTATCAAACTCGTCTCCGCCAGCGCTTTCTGGGACCCCGCATTCGGCAGCGCCAAAGGCGATAACTCCGTCATGGCCGTACTCTTTGCCGATGCAAAAGGGAACTTTTATCTCCACCATATAGCCTATATCCAAAATGAGGAGATCAGTAAAACAGACGAGGCCACAGCCCAATGCCAAATCGTCGCCCAAATCGCGCGTGAACATTACCTGCCGTCCCTAAGCGTAGAGATAAACGGCATCGGCAAATTTCTGCCCAACATATTGCGTAATGAACTCGCGCGTGCCAAAGCGCCGACTCGCGTACAGGAAATCAGCCAGACCCGCGCCAAGGATCTGCGCATCCTCGAAGCCTTCGATGCGATTCTTGCCGCCCGCCGTCTTTATGTTCACCGCCGCGTGTTGCAAACGCCCTTCATGATGGAGATGCGTGAATGGCGCCCCGGCGCGAATAAAGGCCACGACGACGGCCTCGACGCCGTCGCCGGGGCGCTGGCGCAGCAGCCCGACCGCCTTGCGCGCATTTACGCTCAAGGCGGGCATGGCTGGACCAAAACCGCCCACAGCCACACGGCCAAGAGCGATTTTAAAGTATAAGGATTACAAATGAATTTACTCTCACAAGACTTAATCTGGTGGATCACGATATTTGATCTGCCCGCGATGGCCGGGCTGCTCGGCCTGATCTGGCGCACCCGCCGCGAGTGCGAAACCGCTATAGACGAGTTGCAAATCACGCTCGATCACCGCTCCGGCCAACTCCGCGACGCGCTTCACGCTTTCAAGCTGGAGGTTGCCAAAACTTACGCCTCCCATACCGATCTACGCGCTCTTGAGACCCGCCTTGTCGAGCATCTCCTGCGCATTGAAGCCAAGCTCGATAAAACCGCGCTCAAGGCCGAAGCCCTTAAGGCGAAAGCGGAATAACCTCTCTTCATTGTCATTGCGAGGAGTGAAACGACGAAGCAATCCATCTTAAATTGTGGTGGCCGTTCTGGATTGCTTCGCCGAGTTTATCCTCGGGCTGGCCTTCGGCCAGTCCCGGGGGCTCGCAATGACGTAATGCTTAATGTAAAAGGAACTTTTAAAATGAAAAAACCAACACCCACCGCCCCCACTTTAAAAGCAGTGGGCGGCGCAGACATGCGTCCCCGCGCCGATGCCGAAGAGTTCTACCGGCATCTTGAAATCGACGTGCTCGCCCGTACACTTTGGGGTGAAGCGCGCGGGGAAGGGAGCGCAGGTCTTGAGGCCGTCGCCGCTGTGGTCCTCAACCGTGTCAAGGTCGCGCAAAACCATGGCGGCAAATACTGGTGGGGCGCAAATATCATTCAGGTCTGCCAGAAGCCCTATCAGTTTTCCTGCTGGAACCGCTCCGACCCGTCTTTCCAAAAGCTGCAAGCCGTTGATGATAAAAACCTGTATTTCGCCAGCGCCTTGCGCGTGGCCCGCCGCGCATGTTTGGGCGCGTTTAAAGACCCCACCGGCGGTGCCACCCATTACCATGCCGATTACGTCGATCCCTATTGGGCCAAAGGTGAGAAACCAACCGCTGTTATTGGTCGCCATATATTCTATAAGCTTGCAGAGGTGTAAATGATTGAAACTGTAGTTGCAAAAGTCGGCTTGCCCATTTTAATCAACGTCTTATCCGAAACTTTAAAGACGATAGATACGCCCGTTACCAAGGGAGCCGGAAAGGCGTTGGAACAAGTCGATGAAGCCATCCGCGCCGGACGGCTCACCCATGAACAAATCGCCGAGGCCAACCGCCATGTCGAAACGCTGGCCGCGATGAAGTCCGAAGAACTGAAAGCCAACCTCGCCGAGGCTAACAAAACCATCCGCGCCGAAGTCGCCTCACAGGATAAATATGTCCGGCGCATGCGCCCGACATTCGGCTATATCATGGCCGTTTCCTGGGCCGGGCAAATGCTGGGTATTGCCTACGTCATCGTATTCGATACGCAACGCGCCGGATATGTATTAAACGCCATGGGAAGCCTCAGCGCGATCTGGGCCGTCGGCCTCTCTGTTCTGGGCATTTATGTTTACAAACGCTCCGAAGACAAAAAGTTTTTCGGCCTTCCGCCTGAAACCATTAGCTGGAAGAGCTGAGTTTAGGTCCTGACCCTAGTTATGCGGATCCGCCGGCAGGTCGATCATATGCCCGTTGACCCAGAAATGTGCAGCCACCGCCGCGGCGTAACCCAGAATAATCACCGGGGTCCAGCGCAAATGGCTGCCGAACGTATATTTCCCGTGCGCCACGCCCATCAACGCCACGCCCGCCGCCGAACCTATGGAGAGCATCGACCCCCCCACACCAGTCGTCAGCGTAATCAAAAGCCACTGAAAGTGGTTGATATCCGGGTCCATGGTCAGCACCGCAAACATCACCGGGATGTTATCAACCACGGCGGAAATCGTGCCCAGTGCAATGTTGGTTACGCTTGCGCCGTATACGTCATACATAGCCGTGGAGGCCAGCTCCATATAGCCGATATAGCTCAGGCCCCCGACGCAGAAAATCACGCCATAGAAGAAGAACAGCGTATCCCATTCCGCCTGTTTAATCAGCGAGAACAACTCGAACTTGTCGTCTTCCTGTTTTGCGGTAATTTGCAGATAATAAGCCAGAAGCATCAGGAGAGAAAGCCCGGCCATCATGCCCAGAAACGGCGGCAGATGCAGTAATTGCTCACAGCTTACCGCCGTGACGATTGTACAAATACCAAGAAAAATGACGCGCTTAGCCCCGCGTTTTAACTTCACTTCATGCTTGAGCGGATCGGGAAGGTCGCTGGTAACAAAGAAGCTCATAATCAAGGCCGGAACCAAAAAGTTCACCGCCGAGGGAATGAACAGGTCAAAGAATTCAAGGAACTCGACTTTACCCGCCTGCCATACCATCAGCGTCGTAATATCCCCAAATGGCGAAAACGCGCCTCCGGCATTCGCCGCGCTGACCACGTTCACGCATGCCAGCGCCACAAATTTAGGGTCGTGCTTGCCCACCGACATGATGACCGCGCCCATCACAAGGGCGGTCGTCAGGTTGTCCGCGACCGGCGAGAGGAAAAACGCGATAAAGCCCGTTGCCCAGAACATGGACCGCATGCTTAAACCAGCTTCCACAAGACGTGCGCGTAACACCTCGAAAACATTACGGTTTTCCATGGTGATGATGTAGGTCATCGCCGAAAGCAAAAACAGCAACAAAGCCCCGTATTCATCAAGATTGTGAAAGACCGCGTTATGGATGCTTTCGTCATCTGCGCCGTATTCCGGCGCAATAATCGCAATCGTAATCCAGATTAGCGCCGCGCCGACCATGACCGGTTTCGATTTGCGCATGCTGATTTGTTCTTCAAATAAAACAAGGCTATAGGCGATAATGAAGATGATAATACAGAATAATGCCCCCGGATGAAGCGGCGGAATATGCGGCGCATGTTCCTCGGTCGAACTCAAGGCCCATGCCGGCGCAATGTCAAAAGCAAAAAAGGCCGCGGCCAAAGCAAGCGTTAAGGAAAAAAGCGAGAAAATTTTAAGGGGCATGGCTTTTCTTTATTCTGTATGGTGTCAAAAATATAACCCGGAGTTTCGCACGAGTATAAACTGTGTCAAGAGTCGTCCGAGAGGTTTCATACAATTCTGTTTTAAACTTCAAAACTTCGTTCGAAAACACTGTTCATTTTAAAGTCTTCGATTATATTTGAACACATGACAGGTTTTTTCCAAACACTTATTCGCTCTGTCGTGAAAACAGAGCAGGCCGTTGTAAGAGAGATCGAACACGTTGCCCATGACGCCGAAGATAGAGCCAAACGCATAGTCAGTGCCGCTACGCACTTTTTGCATCTTGAGGCTTCGGGCGGGATCGTGCTGATGTTCGCGGCGGTGGCCGCGATTATCATCGCCAATACCGACATGTTCCACATCTACGACCACATCCTCAACGAAATAAAATTCCGCATCGGCTTTGACGACCTTCAGGGCAGCTTTGATTACGAGATCAAAAAATCGCTGCTGCACTGGGTCAATGACGGGTTCATGGCGATTTTCTTCTTTCTCGTCGGGCTGGAAATTAAGCGTGAAATCGTGGATGGCGAGCTTTCAAGCCGAAGCCGCGCTTTGCTGCCGGCTTTAGCGGCGGTAGGCGGTATGGCAGTGCCTGCGGCAATTTACTGGTATATCAATAAAGATATCCCTGCCAATATTCAGGGTTGGGCAATCCCCGCCGCTACGGATATCGCTTTTGCCCTCGGTGTACTCGCGCTGCTCGGCAGCCGCGTTCCGACAAGGCTTAAAGTGCTTCTCACCGCGATTGCCGTTATTGACGATCTCCTGGCCATCCTCATCATTGCCGTTTTCTATTCAGGCAGCTTGGAACTCACGCCGTTTTACGTTGGGGTCCCGGCGGTCTTCGGGCTGTTTCTTCTAAATCGCAAGGGGGTGTCTCTGGTCGCCCCATATGCAATATTAGGGGTTGTGTTGTGGGTCGTGGTTTTGAAATCAGGCGTGCACGCAACCCTTGCCGGGGTTATCACTGCGATTTTTATTCCGATGTCCTCACGCAAAGACCCCGAATATTCGCCCTGTACGCATCTTATACACGCGCTTCACCCGTGGGTCGCATTTGCTATTTTGCCGGTTTTTGCCTTTGCCAATGCCGGTGTGCCGTTTCATGGCATGGGGCTTCACTCTTTGAAAGATCCGCTGACCCTGGGCATTATCTTAGGCCTCACCCTTGGTAAGCAGATTGGCATTTTCACGATGCTGGGGCTTGCGATCAAAACAGGCTTATCGCCCATGCCCCGTGGCCTGGGCTGGCGGCAACTCTATGCGGTGTCGGTGCTGTGCGGGATCGGTTTTACCATGTCGCTGTTTATCGGTTCGCTGGCTTTTGAAAGCGAAGCTGCGCAGGCCTCAATCCGTCTGGGTGTGCTTTTGGCCTCCCTGATTTCCGCCGGGGCCGGCTATTGCATTTTACGCTTCGCGCCCTCCAAAGAAACAGCGCAGGCCGAGGAAAATAAAACCGTTTAGCCCCGCTATTTTCAATGTTAGAATCCATCTGATTTTTGATTCTAGGGAAAAACGCACATGACCAAAACACCTATCACTATTGCCCGCGGCGACGGCATCGGTCCCGCCATTATGGATTCAACGCTGGAAATTCTCGAAGCCGCAGGCGCGCAGCTTGAGATTGAGGAAATCGAGATCGGCGAGGCCGTCTACAAATCCGGCATTAAAAACGGCATCGCCCCCGAAAGCTGGGAATCCCTGCGCCGTACGAAAGTCTTCCTTAAGGCCCCCATCACCACGCCTCAGGGCGGCGGGTTTAAATCCCTCAACGTCACGGTGCGCAAATCCTTAGGGCTGTTCGCCAACGTTCGCCCCTGCGTCTCGTATCACCCGTTCGTTAAAACCAACCACCCGAATATGGATCTGGTCATCATCCGCGAGAACGAGGAAGACCTTTACGGCGGCATCGAGTACCGCCAGTCCCGCGACGTGATGGCCTCGCTCAAGGTGATCTCCCGCCCCGGAACCGAGCGCATCATGCGCTACGCTTTTGAATATGCGCGGGCGAACAACCGCAAAAAAGTCACCTGCATGTCCAAAGACAACATCATGAAAATTTCCGACGGGTTGTTCCACCGGGTCTTTGACGAAATAGCTGCCGAATACCCCGATATCGAAAATGAACATATGATTATTGATATCGGCACCGCCAAGGTCGCCAACCACCCCGAAATGTTCGATGTGATCGTCACGACCAATCTCTACGGCGATATCATCTCCGATGTCGCAGCCGAGGTCACAGGCTCCGTCGGGCTGGGAGGCTCATCCAATATCGGCGCGGATTTCGGCATGTTCGAAGCCGTCCACGGCTCCGCCCCCGATATCGCGGGCAAAGGCATCGCCAACCCCTCCGGCCTCATCCTCGGCGCGGTGATGATGCTCACCCATATCGGCCAAGGCAGCGTAGCGGCAAAAATTCACAACGCCTGGCTCAAAACGCTCGAAGACGGCATCCACACCGGCGAGATTTTCCGCGAAGGCGTCTCGAAGGAAAAAGTCGGCACCGACGGTTTCACCAAAGCCGTGATCGAGCGTCTGGGGCAAAAGCCTGAAACGCTGGCGGCAAAAGACTATCCAGACACCCCCGGCGGCATTAAACTCCCGCCGCTCAAACCCGCTGTCGAGGTCAAGAAGGACCGCGTCGGCGTCGATATCGGCATCAACTGGGACGGCAGCGCCGATGACCTCGCCGCCGCCATCAATGCCTGCGTTAACGATAACCTCAAGCTTCATATGATCTCGAACCGTGGAACGAAGGTCTGGCCAAACGGTCAGCCCGAAACCTTCTGCGCCGATAACTGGCGCTTGCGGTTTTTATCCGATAACGGCGAGCATATCAAAACCTCTCAGGTCCTCGCCCTGATGAACCGCATGAACGAAGCGCACCTGAACTTCACAAAATCCGTAATGCTCCACAATTACGATGGAGAACCCGGCTTCACCGTCGCGCAAGGGGAGTGAGTGTGCATGAAGCTAACTCTACGCCGTCTTCGGCGGATTTCACTTATTATTAATCTGAAGACGGTGATTATTTCTGCGTTGTCGGTCTTCTCGACATATTTATGTCTGAAATACGGGTTGCAGGCTGATTTCCCTTTAACCCTGATTGCAACGTCTATTGTCTTCCCTATCGTTTTTTCGATTAGCGGCGCTTATAAACGCCGCGAAACCGCTCTGGCAAAATATGCAGCATTAAAAGCCCATGGAAAAGCAATCTATTTTGCAGTTCGCGACTGGCCCGAGGTTCAGGACGAGGAGTCTCTGGAGAAGATTAAAGTGTTATTAGGGCGTTTATTAACCGCCTGCCGCGATTTGTTAACGCAGCCCGTCGCAAAAATCCGCGATAATGAAGATATCGTCTACGGCGTGCTTTCCGATATGTCCGGATTCATTAAAACAGAACTGCGACAAAAAGGTTTGGCATCGGGAGAAGTGTCTCGTTGCAATCAATATTTAAGCAAGATACTTTTGGCTTTTGAAGACGTAAAGCACATTTATCAATATCGCACACCAAGAACGCTTAGGGCCTTTAGCGATTTTTTTATTACAACGTTGCCTGTGCTGTATGGTCCGTATTTTGCCCATATTGCAACGGATTTCTCCCCGCAGTTTGTATATTTTATGCCGGTGTTGTTCTCTGTGATGTTTGTGGCGCTTGATAATATACAAAACCATCTGGAAAATCCGTTTGACCAAATCGGCGAAGATGACGTTTCTATCAATGCGGAAGAATTTGTTGACCGATTGAAATAGTTGATAAAGCTTCTTTTCTAGCCGCTGTAAGTAAAACGCGCTATAATAAGCCTATGAGAAAACTCAGGTTAATAGCGGGTGCTTTAATGTTTGCGGCTCTGGCCGCATCACCTGCCGCGCCCGTCCGCGCACAGTCGATGAGCCCCCTGAGCGAAGAGCAAAAAGCCGCTCTCCCGTCTCACCCTTATGCGCAGCCTCAGCCCGGCGGCGGTTACGGTTATAACCGGCCCGATGAGCCCGTTTTTGAAAAAATCACATTCCTGAAGCTCGAGCCGCCGCGCACCCTGAGCGAACGCGTCGACGCCCTGATACAGGGTATGTACGTTGATATCCCCCCCGAATACGACCATTACGGCTATGAAGTGCGCCGCTATATGGCCGCTGTCGCCGGGCCGGAAATTTTAGGTTCGCCGGAAAAACTGAAAGAGCAGATCAAAAACACCAAAAGAGCCGAGATAGTCCTCAAATACTGGCGTCAGGATGTTCAGGAGGAAATCTCCGCCATAGAGGCCGAAATAGAACAAAGCAACGCCCCGTCTTCAATTCGCAGCTCGTTCAAATATCACCGTGGCGTCGCCGAAGCTTTTTTTGTCGAGGCCGGAAACTGGATCTATCAAAACCGCGCCATGCTGAAATATTTGCAGGAAATCGGCCCCGGCGCTTACGAATTGGATGAATACAGCCTTTCATTCAGCAGCCAGAAAGACCTCCAAAAATTCGCCGGTCTGTATAAAGCCCGCGAAGCCGCCCTCGAAAGAATACAGGACTACACTCCGTTCCGTATGATGGTGTACTAACCCTCTTTTGTGTGCTGATCTTAGAAAGTAGGGCTGTGTGCAAGAAGCGCGGAAAGACCGCGCATAAATTTTTCCTGCTGCTCAAAAGCGACAATTTCGTGAAACTGCTCCCGGTAAGCGGAGTATATGCCGCTGGGAATTTTTGCCCCGCAGCGTTTGTATGTGGCGAAAAGCTCGGCATCATAGGTCAGATTTTCCGGAGGAGGGAGGCCGTTCCCGGAATGCTGCGCATAGGCAAGCTGACCGATTTGATCGTGTACGCCTTCATGAAAAACTGTGCCAATGGCATTGAAGGAGTTTTCAAAACCGCACTCTTCATGCGTGTTAATGGTTATTTTCCCCTCGCCGGTCTGAATATTTAATGAAGAGCTTCCATGTATTATCCGGTGTGTTTGCGCGTGTTCATAATAACGTCCGGCCTCTTCGGCAAAAACGATAGGGGGTTCTTTAAAGTCAAATTGAGTAGACTCACCCGAAGCAACCGCATGATATTTCCCAACCGCTTTTATAACCGCCTCCTTGTCTGAGCGTGCGCTGATCGGATAGTGCAGAAGAGATTCAAAAAGACTTTTATCATCAGCAATGGCCTGCAGAAGAATTTTACGGCTCTTCTCCAAAAACTCTAGATAGGAGGGGGTGTGGCGAATGGTTTCAGAGATCTTTATCATGGCCTCGACATGAGGGCGCACATTTTTGTGTTTTGATAACGTGTCTATGGCATAGCGGTCATCTTCGCGAAGTTCAGGGATATGCCGTTCGACCTCAAAAACAAGGGCCGCAATATTCGAAAAACGCCTGGAAAGAGGCTGCGCAGCAAGCGCTTGCTTGTTTGTTTTTTGAATGAATTTAAGCGTTAATAGACTCGACATTGACTACTAAATTTTTACATAAGGTAATGTTTCTATAGGAATACCTGTCAAAAAGGCAAGAAAATTTTTGAAGTAAGGATAAGGCCGCCCCTTACAAAGAACGTTTCGCCGCGCTCACCGTGTTTTTCAGCAAACACGCAATCGTCATCGGTCCCACGCCGCCCGGCACCGGCGTAATCGCCCCGGCCACGCCCAGCGCCGCCTCATAATCCACATCCCCGCACAGCGTCCCGTCATCCATACGGTTAATGCCCACGTCAATCACAATCGCGCCTTGCTTGATCCAGCTCCCCTTCACCATTTTCGCCCGCCCCACGGCGGCCACAAGGATATCGGCCCTTTTGCAGACGTCTTCCAAATCCCGCGTGCGTGAATGCGCGGTCGTCACAGTGCAGTTTTCCGCGAGCAGCAATTGCGCCATCGGCTTGCCGAAGAGCAAGGAACGTCCGATCACCACCGCGTTTTTGCCGCTTAAATCCTCTTCCACGCTTTGGATCAACCGCAAAGCGCCCTGCGGCGTACAGGGCACAAGCCCCGTATCGTCCCCGGCGATCAGCTTGCCCTGATTAATAAAACTCAGGCCGTCCACGTCCTTTTCCGGCGCGATATGCTGGATCAGCGCATCGCCGTCCAGCGGATAGGGCAGGGGGAGCTGCACCAAAATGCCATGCACCTGCTGATTGTCATTAAAGGCCTCAATTTCGGCAATGATTTCAGACTCGCTCGCTTGCTTGGGCAACCGGGATTCAAAGCTTTTAATCCCGGCTTTCTCACAGGCCTTAATCTTGTTGCGCACGTAAACCTGCGAGGCCGGATCATCCCCCACCAGAATAACCGCCAGCCCCGGCGTCACATCCATCTGCGCAACCTCGGCGGCCAGTTCTTCGCGTAAGGAAGTGGCAATGGCCTTGCCATCAATAATCCGTGTTTCACTCATAATACGAACAAAGCTCCCAGTAACAGGCTGCGCGCGAGGCTCAGTCCTAAAATCACAATAATTGGCGTAATATCAATCCCGCCGATCGGCGGCACATATTTGCGCAAAGGTTTGTAAACCGGATCGGTCGCGCGTTTCAACAGCGCAATCAGATTTTGCGCTTGCGCGTTTTTGGCGTTGATGACATCAAAAATTATCAGCCAATTTATGACAACCTGAACAAAAATAATGCCTATGTAAATACTGAAAGCCAAAGAAATAAAATATGCAATGACGCCCATGCCCCAAACCTTTCATACAGATAAACATTCAAAGAATATTAACATCCCTGATATACTATGAAACAGGGAACTTCAACAACAGACGCGAAAGATAAATGCTTCCAATTGATCCGTTAATGACAGGCACCTTGCTGATTGCTGCGGCATCTTCCGCCGGTCTTTGCCAGATTCCGCAAGCCGCCGAAATCGCCGTCGTCCCCAGAACGGAAGAGCTTGTAATCGACGAAAGCCGCACTCACACGCAGCTCCAGGGGCAAACCATTGATACGATTAATCCCTATAGCTATGACAGCATAACCCACACGAACGGGTTCATGCAGGGGCAAATCACCCTGCGCTCCGAAGTCTCTTTGGATTATAAACAGGCCCCTTATATGAACGCCTTTTGCCTCTGGTATGAAAAAGTCACCATTGATCTGCATATCACGCCGAAAATCGTCATAGCCAAAGAGGTCGCCACGGATAAATGTATGTATAAAGCCGTTCTGGAACATGAAATGAAGCATGTCGAGGCCGACCGCAAAATCGTCAATAAATATGCCAAAACCATAGGGCGCAAGGTTTTTGACGGGCTGGAACAGCGCGGCTTTGTCACCGGGCCTGTCGCGCCGGGCAATACGCAGGTTGTTTCCGATCGGATGAAAAAGACAGTCTCCCAGCTTATTCAGTTTGAATACAAGAAAATGGAAATCGAACGCGCCGAAGCGCAGCAGGCCATAGACAGCCTTGAGGAATATCAGCGCGTGCAGGCGCAGTGCCCGGAGTATGCGCCGCCTGCTGCGGCCAGTCGCGGGCGTTAAAGGAGGGCTCAAGCCGCTTTTAAAGCGCTTTCCAGATCGCCGATTAAATCATCAATATGCTCAATGCCAACGGACAGCCGCAGGAGGTTGTCCGTAACCCCCGCTTTCGCACGAGCTTCGGCCCCCATCGAAACATGGGTCATGGACGCGGGGTGGTTAATCAGGCTCTCCGTCCCGCCCAGTGATTGCGCCAGCGAAAACATCTCCAGCCTGGCCAAAAACCCGTCCAGATCGCCCTCAAGTGCAAAGCTCAACATCGCGCCGAAACCTTCCTGTTGCCTCTTGGCAATCTCATGACCGGGATGCGAAGGAAGCCCCGGATAATAAACCCGCGAAACCTTCGCATGGCCATCCAGAAATTCCGCAATCTTTTCAGCGTTTTCCTGCGCCCGGCTCACCCGCACTTCCAGTGTGCGAAGCCCCCGCAAAGTCATATACGCATCAAACGGCGCGCCAATCGTGCCCAGCGAATTATTCCAAAGGTTTAAATTGCTTAACAGCGCCTCGTCATCTTTCACAATAACCGCCCCGCCCACAACATCGCTATGCCCGTTGAGGAATTTTGTGGTGGAATGGTAGACAATATCCGCGCCGTGTCTAAAGGGCTGCTGCAACATCGGCGAAAGGAACGTGTTGTCACACACCAGCAAAGCTTCCGGCGCAAGGGCGCGAATAGTGGCAATATCGGCAATCCGCATCACCGGGTTCGACGGGCTTTCAACAATCACCATTTTCGGCTGCTCTTCAAACGAGACATCCCCGTACATATCAATAAACTCCAGCCGGAAATGCTTCTTCTCCGCCAGCGCGCGCAAAAGCCAGTAAGAGCGTCCATACATATCATATGGTGCCAGCACCAGATCCTCCGGCTCCAGCAAATGCAGCAATAAAGTCAGCGCCGCCATGCCCGAAGACGTGACAGCCGCGCCGATCCCGCCCTCAAGCTCGGCAAGAGCGCCCGCAAGCTCATCGCGCGTCGGGTTGCGCGTGCGCGAATACTCGTAATTTCCACGGCTCTCCAGCCCGTCAATCTGAAAGGTTGAGGAGAGATAAAGCGGCGGCATCACCGATCCATACGCCGGATCCGTCCCCACTCCCGCCCGAACGGCTTTCGTGCGTCTTCTTTTTGTCATGCGCTCTTCCTTTTCGTCATTGCGAGCGTAGCGAAGCAATCCAGTGACAGCAAGGGGGATTTGATGGATTGCTTTGTCGCTTACGCTCCTCGCAATGACGCAGGTGGTTCTTAAATGCAGAGTAAAGAGTCCCCTGTTTCAGGTTGGGGCGCTAATTCCTCGTGTAGAGTAGCGCAGGCATTCCTCCGGCGTTGCTCAACCGCGCCTCTTCTTGCAGTTGCTCTCGCGTTTGAAACAGGTTCAAGCTTTGAAGGAGGCGCAAGCAGGCATTCCGCATAACATCATCCCCTCCGGACTTCTGAAGGGCTAATGTTGCCATCTGCCCGGCTTTCTCGTTGTTGTTTGTTCTTACGTAAAGTTGTCCTAGGGCAAGGTCAACTTCAGGGTTGGATGGGTCTAAGTCTTGTGCTGCGGTTAAAAGCTGAAAAGCCTCCTTGACCGCATCCATTTTGAGAGCATCCGAGTGTGTGGGGTGATGTCTAAACTGAGAACTAAGCCCAGAGCTAATAACATCAGCCAGACCGACGTGGGCCTTCACGTTCTCAGGCTCTTCTTTTAATATTTCGCGGTATAGCGCCTCTGCTTCTTCCGAGGTTATCTTTTTCTCCACCCATAGCGATTTCAGGGTAGAGACGCTGTCCTCTGTCGCCTCGACAGCGGCTTCCGGTGCTGTTGGAGCATTGCTGTTTGCGGCGGCTTGTTTAAATGTAGAAAGTGCTATTTTTTCGTCTGTAGGAAGTATCACATCAAAAGAAATCAATTCACAATCCGGCATATGCTTTTTTAAGACTTTGTTTATTTTTTGTACAAGAGCTTCTTTGTCCGTATCGTCGGCAGCAAACATTTGGACAGTTTCCGGAAACATCGTTCCCTGACTGAAATAGGTAAGGGGAACAATAACTGGCAGGCACTCCCCCGATATCTTATTTAGAGAGTGTTTTCCGAATTGAGTAGAGAGTTTTTTCTTTTGTGCGTTTTTTATATCGTTCAGATCGTGGATCAGAGCTTTGGCCTTCCTCTTTGTCAGAGGTGGATGCCATGTTTTTTTCTTCACATCGTCTGTCATGGAAAACTCTTGTTCATTATAGCTAAAAATCTGAGCCTATTTAAAAGAGGGATTGAAATATGTCAAGTAATTTTATGCCCGCACAACGTAAAAACCGCTGCGGTGGTAAGGCGCAGCGGCTTGAATTACGGTAGTGAGCTAATTAACTAGACGGTAGAGGTCTGAATTCTTAAATTCTTTTCCATCCGGTTTATATTCTTAGTATCCCGCGCAAATGTGGCAAAAAAAAGGACAGAACGTGCTTTTTTCTTGGATTTTCATAAATTACTGAATTCACACGTATTTTTACTCTTTTTAAATGCGCGTGGAGCGTGATATGCTCTACGCCACGTCGGTTATGACACAGGAAACACGGAGTAAAAAATGACACGTACAGGCCACGATTCTTTGGGAACACGCAAAACACTCACCGTAGAGGGTAAAAAATACGATTATTTCAGCCTGTCTGCGGCGGCTGACAAGATCGGGGATATCTCAAGACTGCCCTATACGCTGAAAGTTCTGCTGGAAAACCTCCTGCGTTTCGAAGATGGCCGCTCCGTAACGACGCAGGATGTGCAGGCGCTGGCCGATTGGCTGAAAAACAAGCGCAGCGATCACGAAATCGCCTACCGCCCCGCGCGCGTGCTGATGCAGGATTTTACCGGCGTTCCCGCCGTTGTCGACCTGGCCGCGATGCGCGAAGCGATGAAAGCCCTCGGCGGCGATCCGCAAAAAATTAACCCCGTTGTCCCCGTGGATTTGGTCATCGACCACTCCGTAATGGTCGATGAGTTCGGCAGCCCCAAGGCGTTTCAGGCCAACGTTGAGCGCGAATTTGAACGCAATGGCGAAAGATACGAATTCCTCAAATGGGGGCAGGGCGCGTTTAAAAACTTTCGGGTTGTTCCGCCCGGAACCGGAATTTGCCATCAGGTCAACCTCGAATATCTCGCCCAGACGGTCTGGGAAGAGGGCGGGGTGATTTACCCCGATACGTTGGTGGGAACTGACAGCCACACCACCATGGTCAACGGCCTGTCTGTTTTGGGCTGGGGCGTCGGCGGCATCGAGGCCGAAGCGGCCATGCTCGGCCAGCCCATTTCCATGCTGATCCCCGAAGTCGTCGGTTTCAAACTCACCGGCAAGATGAAAGAAGGCACAACCGCGACCGATCTTGTCCTGCGCGTTGTTGAAATGCTCCGCCAGCTAGGCGTGGTCGGCAAATTCGTTGAATTCTACGGCGAGGGCCTCGATCACCTCACGCTCGCCGATCAGGCTACAATCGCCAATATGGCCCCGGAATACGGCGCGACTTGCGGCTTCTTCCCGATTGATGAAGAAACCCTCAATTACCTGCGCTTTACGGGCCGCGATGAACACCGCGTGAAAATTGTTGAGGCTTACGCGAAAGAGCAGGGCATGTGGCGCGATAGCTCCACACCTGACCCGGAATTCACCACCACACTGCATCTTGATCTGGCCGATGTTGAGCCAAGTATATCCGGCCCCAAACGCCCGCAAGACCGCATCGCGCTTTCAGACGCCAAGCCTGCCTTTATCAAGCATTTGGCTTCAACGCTGGGTGTTGATCCGGTCGGCGCAGAAGGTGAAATGCTTGAAGAGGGGGGGCACATCGAAAACGGAAGCAAAGATGGTATCAATAAGTCTGTTCCTGTGGAAGGCGAAGACTATGAAATTGCCAACGGGGATGTCGTGATTGCCGCGATCACCTCTTGTACAAACACCTCTAACCCGGCTGTGATGCTCGCCGCCGGCCTCGTCGCCAAAAAGGCGCATGAAAAAGGCCTCACCGTCAAGCCGTGGGTGAAAACATCCCTCGCGCCCGGCTCTCAGGTCGTCACCGATTATCTCGATAAGGCCGGGCTGTCCGATGATCTGAATGCGCTGGGTTTTGATACGGTCGGCTATGGCTGTACCACCTGTATCGGCAATTCCGGTCCGCTGCCGCCCGCAATTTCCAAAGCGGTGAATGACGCAGATTTGAATGTGACCTCCGTTCTGTCCGGCAACCGCAATTTCGAAGGCCGCATTTCGCCGGATGTGAAGTCGAACTATCTGGCCTCTCCGCCGCTGGTTGTGGTTTACGCCATCGCCGGGTCGATGAAGGTCGATCTGTATAACGATCCTCTGGGTCAGGACGCAGACGGCAACGATGTGTTCATGAAAGATATCTGGCCGACCAATGCCGAAATTCAGCAATGCATCCAGAGCAGCATCACCCGCGAAATGTTTGTCTCGCGCTACTCCGATGTGTTCAAAGGCACCAAGGAATGGCAGGCGATCGGCGGCGCGGCAGCCAGCGAAACCTATAGCTGGAGCGATAGCTCAACCTATATCCAGAACCCGCCCTTTTTTGAAGGAATGGGCATGGCCCCTGGCAGCGTTGAGGACATCTCCGGCGCGCGGCCTCTGGCCGTTTTGGGCGATAGCGTCACCACCGATCATATCTCCCCCGCTGGCGCGTTTCGCTCCGAACATCCCGCAGGGGCGTATTTGGTGGAGCACGGCGTACAGCCCAAAGATTTCAACTCCTATGGTTCGCGCCGGGGCAACGACCGTGTTATGACACGCGGCACCTTCGCCAATATCCGCATCCGCAATGAAATGGTCCCCGGCACCGAAGGCGGCTATACCAAACATATGCCCTCAGGCGAGGAAATGAGCATCTATGACGCAGCCATGAAATACCGCGAGGAAAACACGCCGCTGGTCGTCATCGGCGGCAAGGAGTACGGCACCGGCTCATCACGTGACTGGGCGGCCAAGGGTACAAGATTGCTCGGCGTTAAGGCCGTTGTCACCGAAAGTTTCGAGCGCATCCACCGCTCGAACCTCATCGGCATGGGCGTGCTGCCGCTGCAATTCACCGGCGGCGACACCCGCGAAACTCTGAACCTTAAGGGTGATGAAACCTATGATATCACAGGCATTTCCGGCGGTCTAAAGCCGCAGCAGGATGTCAGGATGACGGTGCATTACGCCGACGGCTCAAGCAAGGATGTCAAACTGCTCTGCCGCCTCGATACGCTCGATGAAGTCGATTACTACCAAAATGGCGGCATCCTGCATTACGTCCTGCGCAATATGGCGGCCTAGAAAGGCTTTGGGTTAGGGTCGTTTTCTACAGCAGGCAGCTTTGCTGTTTGCACCCGTTTTTCGCGGAAGACGCTCTCGATAAAGGCCGGATCGTTGAATTTGGCTTTAAAAGCCGCGCGCCCTCTGTGAATTTCTGAACGAACTGTATTGATGGGACTGCCTAAGGTATCGGCGATCTCTTGATAGGACAACGCCTCAAGTTCCCTCAACAGGAAGGCTTCATGCTTTTCAGGGTCAAGGGATTCTATCACCGCTATAATGAGTATAAGAGCTTCTTCTTCTGCAATCTGTCTTGCGGGGTCCTTATCCGTTCTGGGCTCAAGAAGAGGGGAGGCGTCATCCTCATCTATAGAGGGGCTGTTGTGAGCATTTGGTCTTATGCTTTCAAATCTCAAATATTCTTTGGCTGTGTTGGCTACGATCGTACGGATCCATGTGGAAAACTGACTGTCGCCGCGAAATTTATCAAGGGCCTGGTATGCCTTTAAAAAACTCTCTTGAACGACATCCTCTGCGGCCTCTGGGGTTTTTACGTACCTCTGTGCGAAACGTGACAACTTATCTTGATGCTTAAGCTGAAGCGCGTTAAACGCGGCCCTGTCACCCTTTTGGGCTTGCGCCACCAGAGTTTCGTCGCTCGGGGGTTTTTGCTTCTTGTTATTATAACCCGCTGTGATGCCCATACCCTTCTTCCCGTATTCCTTTTGCCGCCCACGCAGCCTCGCCCGCCGGATCAGGGCTGCTGTGACGGCGCCCATTCGTAGACCGTTCGTATAGCCTCATCCAGTGGAGGCATATTCTTCGGCATACGGCGAATGACAGGCTCGTCTGTATTTTTTTGACGGCGCCTGATTGCACTGTCGAGCGCGGTAAAAGTTCGATGCGCAATTTTCCGCGTTTCCGCAAGCATGTCGATTTTGTTTTCTTCAAAGAACTGTGCAATGGTTTTATGGCGCTGCGCATTCGGAATGCCGTCAAATCCGGCGTCTTTAAGGCTGCGGCAGGTCTGCGCCACGGCGTTAAAAGTCCCCGACCAGTTCTGCATCCGTGACGGTTTGGGGATTTCAGAAAACGGTGTTGTCAAGGCATGCCTGATATGGTTTTCAAACGTGGAGCGGTGCGCGGCGTAAATCGTCCGTGTATCAGGGTGCGCCTTGATTTGTTCATAGGATTGGCCTTCAAAAAAGGTATCGTCCTTTTGCCCCTCAATAATCAGAACGGGAAGCTCAGGGTGGTTGCTGACGATCGCATGCCGGTTAAGCTCCGGAGAAAAGCTGTAAATCCTGATGCCCCGCGGGTCGTTTTCCTGCCCTTTTTTAGTCCTCGCCCGGACCTGTGGATCAACATCAAGAAATACAGGCTCCACCACGCCAATGCGTTCAACCGGGAGTTTTGTCGCTGGTCGTTTATAAGTCGGAGCCGCGCTTCCCTTCTTTTGCGCGCGCGCGCTGTTATCAAAGATTCTATTGAGAACATTTCCCGCTTGCAAATCCAGAGGAATACCCGCCGCGGTTCTATTCTCAATAATAGGCTTTGCCTGAGATCGTGCTTTAAGTTTGCTAATGTGGTGCCGGAAGGGTGGCTCCAGACGGTGGGTCCATAAAGCGTCAAATTTTTCTCCATGCCCGGAGGCTTTGGCCATTCTGTGCAAAGTTTGCCGGTGGTGGTTTATGTTCATAATATCCCCGCCCTGCTGTTGTTTTATAAGTGCGCACGATCCTCCCCATAAAACAGTAAGAGCGTTGGTTTTCGCTTTCACATTGGAAGAACGATCCAGCAGGGTTTTAAAAAGATTTGCAACAGAGTAGCGCTTTCGGTTGTCAGGTCCCGCGCGGAACACATTTTTGAGCATGGGGGCTTTGTCGAAAAGAAAAAGCCGGGACTTTTGCTGGTTGATTCTGTCGGCAAAGGGCTTCTTAAGATGGCTCCATATGGCCTCCGCATCGCTTTCATGTCCGTGTATTTTGGCAATCTCGGTAATAGCCTCTTGACGTTTCTTGAGGCTGTATTCCGTTCTGCGAATTTTCTCTTGCGGACTTTTGTGAATATTTTTACGGGCGATAAAGCGCGAAGAGGCTTTCCAAAGAATTTCCGTAGCATCGGGGGAGGGCTGCCCCTCCGGTGAGACCAGAAGCTCCCGGATGAACGTTTTGATGTAGCCGCGCGCAAAAGGCTGCGGCGAAATATGCTGTGCTATGCTCATGTTGTCTTTTATGGCAAAAAACAACCGAAAGTCAAGAGTTATGTATAAAAATCATTCAACGCCGCCTTCGCGCATGTTGGCCGGCGGCTCTAAAATCCGCTGTCCCAACTCTTCCGCTTCCGCCATAAGAAGGTGAAACTCCGGCTTTTCCGGGCGGTAATGCACATCAAAGGCATTTTCCAGATTGGAGATTTCAGCCGCCAGCCGCGTCAGCCGCTGCCGCCCTTCGCGTGTTTGCTTTTCCTCTTTCGACAGGCGCTCTATAATCCCAAGGCGGATTTTCTCGATATTCATGCCCACCATAAAAGACATCTGCACACCTTCCAGAAACGCCGCCGCAGCGCCCAGACATTGCGGGATATTCAGGGCATCGTTTTTCCCTTTGGGCCGCGCTGTAAAGCTAAAAGTCGTCGTTTTGTTTGATCCACGCAGGATAATCCCCAGCCGCCCGGCGCCTTCCTCAAAATTCACAGAAAGCGCCACATTGGCCTCATGCTCAATACGAACCTCCTGCCCGGCCTGCTGGAACAGCTTTTCCGCCAGAGGCACCGCATAATCGTAATCAAGCTTGTTATCCGCGTCGCATTTTTCAATCATGTCGAGAAACGGATGGCGCTCTCCGGCTTCAAAAACGCATTTCCCGCCCGCGTAAATCGCGGCCCAGCGTTGCGGGTTATAGGCATATTCGTAATCGTTAACGATGGAATCCCACACTTTTTCCCAGTCATAGGACGATTGGCGGATGGATATGGGGCCGCCATTGTCGAAGTCGTGGATAATCCGCGCTGCCATGCGCACAACCGAATGCATGTTATGCCCGCGCACGATAAAAGTCTCGACACGTTTTTCCTGCGCATCGCGTAGCTCAACAACAAAACGGTTGCTCAGCGCGACTGTCCCGCGATCCTTCGGTCCGGCCTTGGCGTCGTGAATAACGAATTTTTCCCGGAGAAGTGATGAAGTAAAATCATGCATAAGCGGTATCTGTGCCCCTGATCCTTAAGGTTCTGAAATTTTATCATATCCATACAAAAATAGGGAGTAATGGTTTTAGGATAAAAACACGCCTGTTGCAAAAAGTGGTTCCTGTCCGTACCCTTATAAATCTTATACAAGAACGGAAAAGACAATGACTTCAGACTCTGACAATGATCCTTTCGGCAATCTTTTGGTTTTAAGCGATCTGGAAGGAGCCGGGTTTTTTGAAGAAGCCGAAGAATACAAACGTCTGACGATGTTGTCCGGCTCCAAAGAAACAGATCAAAAGGCTGTAATGACCGAAATGATAGAATTCTTCGATGCCATGCTGTTGAAGCATAAGCATGATATGCCGGAGAAATTAGTGACAAAAATTAACCATACGAAAGAAAAGGCCAAAGATGCATATTGGTCTTAAAGATGCGCATATAGCGCAGGCGTTGAGAGCGCCTTCTGATTTTTGAACGCACAAAGCTCCCGGCTAAGCTTTGCAATCGCCGCTTCAATATTCATTCGTTTTTTGAGATCACGGGCATAGACCGACACGGCATGGTCTTTTTCATTGTTAAATTGATTGCATATGGTTTGATGCTCGCCCAGCGCATATGTGCCTTTTCCGCGCTTTTGCTCTTCGCTGTATTCGGCGTATTCGCTCAAAGCTTCAGCGAAAATATCAAAATGACCGAAGTCTGAAAGCGCCCCCGCCGCCGCGCCGCCATTGTCATTGGACGCCTCTGCAAAAGCTCCGCTCAAAAAGCCTTCCAGCATAAAGCTGCCGCCCATGCCGTCATAATCCGCCGCAGGCTTGAATGCTGAATTTAAGGAAATAAAAAGAGGGCCACGATGATCTGGATTACCCGGATGCGCGGCCAGCTTGTAAAGCGTAGCCGCAAGCCCCTTAATCCGTCCCTCTATTGTTTTTATTGTAAACTCTGCGTTAGGCGCAGTTAAACTACTCATCGTGACCCTCTTTTTATTTGAGGGTACAGACGCGGAGTAAATATCTATTTAATTATAGATTGCATTTTAAGTAATAGATGAGTGGTTACTTATGTTGTATTTATCTAAAATTTTACGTATTGGGTTTATTGACATATTGCAAAAAATTGCTACTATCACGCAATTATGACCGCAAAACCAGAAAATATTTTCGCAAAACCTGTCCCTGTCATCTGGGGGGATGCAGACGTTAAAGACACCCATTTAATAATTCCAGACGGTATGAACGTTCTTCAAGAAGTTCTGCTTATGCAAAGCTGGGCAGTAGGAAGTATAGAGAACCACCAAGCCTACCCTCTCTGGAGTAAACAAGCGCGTGAAGGCATGGCAGAGTTTTTTACTGCCGGGGAAGATGTTAAAAATAACTACACGGCATCTGGTGGTTTGGGAAAAAATTTGGTCACAAAAGAGTTCACGCTGTCAGCAAACCTCAAGTGCGCTGCGGGCTGGTCAAAAAATTTTACGAAATATGGAGAGCGCTGGCTGGATGTATTCCCGAATTTGCCAAACACTCCAAAAGAGGCTCAAAAAGCCCAAGAGCCGCTTCTGAATCTCAGTCGACTATTTCTGGACATTAAAAAACATACCCTGTGCGAAGTTTTCAAAGCACTGTCGGACATGAATGCTCTTAATGCAAGTGAGGCAATAAAGATGCTCACAGACGATTTGATGTTGGGAATGGTCTACTACGCACCAACCGAAGGCAAAAAGCTACAGCCGGATGAGCCTTTACACGGATGGCACGCGGACAAGCCTCCTTTAGGATTTATGCTGGGACCGACAACGGAAAACCCCGGCATTTATCTTTGGTCCACATTAACGAGAACATTTGTCCCCGCTCCCCCGTTAAAAGAAAACGAGTTTATCATCCACACAGGCAGCAAGCTTGAGGAGGCTGTGATTAAAGAAAACTTTCCATTCGTACCAAATTATCACTACGTAGAAAACACGCCTCACGCACGCGCGCATGGCCGCATGGCCTTGCAATTTCAAGGTTAGAAAACCACAGCGCCGGATTTATTTATTTCCCGCAGCGTCCGGCGTTTGACCCTGCCGGTAGAGATCGAAAACGTCGATAATTTCCAAAATCTGTTCGATCTCTTTTTTACAGTGCATAGCGTGCTGCTTGGTCGCGACCGGTACATGGATGTTGGAGGCTTCGAACATATCGCCCTTATAGGGAATCATAAGGAAGATAAACTTTCCGCGAAACAGCGCCGCGCTTAAAGGCGCGTTGTCGAAAATATCCGCCGCTTCCGAAAGTTCTTTGAGCAGGCGCTCGTCAATCAGGCGCTTCGCGGCCTCCGGATTGTCGGAAAGAATGTAAAACCTGTCCAGAGCCTTCTGGCCGGTTTGAATACGCACATCCTGAAGTTTTTGCCAGCGCGAGGGTTTCCAGCGTTGATAGGCCTGCGCATCGGCGGTCAGGATCGTATGCCCCTCAATTGCCGCATCCGGAATCTCCAAAAGCACGAAAATACCGTCGAAAACCGGCGCGGCATGCTTGTTTTTCCCCAGCAACCGCGCTTCGGAGAACAGGACCTTCACGCCCTTATACTGCCCCATAAAGCAGTCTTCCGCCATATAGGTTTCATGCGCAGGGATAAGCCCGGTTTTTGCAATAATCTTGCTGCTGATCCCGCGTGAGGGGTGAAACCTGAAGCCCCCCAGCGCCCGCGCCAGCCGCGGCAAAAACGCGCGCTTGTAGCTTTTCTTGTAATCGTTAAGGATCGCCGCGCTCCACACATGCAAAAGCGCCGGAATGACAACCGCTATAATCATGCAGCCCGTGGCGCTGATGATGTCCGCTTCCACAAGCAGATACCAGCCAAATCCCCCCGCGCCCATGGTCACGCTTAAAAGCCCCAGAGTCATGGTCACGTTGGAGCGTGTGCGGTGGCGCTTCATAAAGGAAAGCCGCATATTTTCCGCATCGCGGATCAGCGCTTCAATCTCCTGATGGAACGTATCCTCCCGCGCGCGCGAAACGTTTTCTTGCTCGGGCAGTGCAGGGGTGTCGTCTATCATTTCGGTATCATCGCTCATAACTCTTAAATTAAACACTGTTGAAGATATAAGGACAAGGCTTGTTTATGATTGAATAGAACGGCATAAGGGAGAGGTCTTTAACCGCAGGAAGAAATCACCCTATGCGCTATATTTTTATGACTACTCTAAGTGTTCTCATGCTTGTCGCCGCCCCGGCTTCTGCGGAAAACCGCGCCGCCATTCTTAAAGATAATATGGAGATGGCCCGGCTTTTGGAAAATATTGCCGCGCCCATTTTGGTAAAAAATCCAAATTTATGCGGAAGCTATACAAAGCCGTATCTCGGCGTAGAATTTATGACCAGAGCCGGAGTAGGGCAGAGTTATCAGGATTTAGTCACAAAAAATTATGGTGTCGGCGAATTTCCAACCGTGACCTTTGTCGGCAAAGGTTCACCTGCCGACGGCAATCTCTTGCCGAAAGATGTAATCACCAACGTAAACGGTCTAAACCTTAAAAAAGGTAATGATGGCCAATATGCGCTGGAAGATGAAATCGCCAAAGGGGAGGCACTAAACCTTACGCTGGAACGCGCAGGCGCGCAAAAAACCGTAAGCGTAACGCCCGCCAAAGTCTGCGGCGCGAAAGTCCGGCTCGATGCTTCGGATGAAAATAAAGTCTGGGCCGATAAGGGCAAAGTCTTCGTCAGCAAAGGCGCGCTGCGCGGGCAATCACCGGAAACCCTCGCCGCTGAAATTAAAACCCAGCTCAGCCGCTATAAGAAATAGCGTTAGGCGCCATCCACTTCATCCGCCAGCGGTTCATACCAGTCGCGGATCATTCCGGCTTCTTCGCGCGATGGATGGTTGAACGGGCGCTTAAGCCGCCCGTTAAAATATCTGCGGACCAAATCCTGCCAAGCCTCTTCCACGTCTTTGCCGTGATGGCCGCACCACGCTTCAAACCAAACTGTTCCGGCGCGGACATGGGTAATCTCGTCATCATGAATAATTTGCAGCATGGCGGCGGTTTTTTCATCGCCCTGACGTTTCATCATCTTGACCATCCCCGGCGTCACATCCAGCCCCCGCGCCTCCAACACCATCGGTACAATCGCCAGCCGCGCGGCAAAGTCATGCGCTGTTTTTTCCGCCGCTTCCCACAAACCGTCATGCGCAGGCAGATCGCCATAAGTCGCGCCCAAATCATTCAACCGTTCTTCCAGCATCAGGTGATGCTTGGCCTCATCATCCGCCACCTTGATCCAGTCATCGTAAAATGCTTTCGGCAAGGAAAAACCGCCCAGATCAAATGGCCGCGCCATCACATCCCACGCCAGGTCAATCGCGTTCAGTTCTATATGCGCCAGCGCATGGAGCAGGGCAACTTTGTTCTTTGTCGTTCCCGCCTTGCCGCGTTTGGGCATTTTAGTGGCCATGCGTAGTTCGGGCTTTTCCGGGCGGGCTGGGCGATCGGGCAGGTCTGCGGCGCCAATTTCTGAAATCGCACCATCCCGCCAGAGCGCGGCATACGCCCGCGTTTTCTCCGCCTTCTCCCGCGCGCTGGGGCTGGATAAAACATCAAGCGCCGCTTCACACAAGACTCTCACAGCAACTTCGTAAGGTTGTGATGTATAAAATAAGCCACCGTCAGACACACAAGGCCAAGGCCGTAGACACTCCAAAAGCCATAAGCTTCGGGCACAGAGGACATGATTTTGTTCGCAAATAGGAAAGGAATAAAAAACATCATCGAAAGCGGCACGGCCAGCAAAATACTTTTTGCAAAAGTCACGGTGTTTTCCGGGTCTTGATACTCCGCAAAATTAAATGGCAACGCCATCATCGTCATAATAGGCAGTGCAAGAATAAACCCCGCCAACTCGGGGCGTTTACCTGCAAGCCAGCTGCTAAACGCAATGAGGCATGCAGAGAACAGTATTTTAAATACGGTAAATCCCATTACCGCAAAAGCGCCTTCGCGCTGACATTCATGGTGATTGTCGTTTCCCCGGGCGCGGCAACCGGCGCGGCCATTTTGGCCGGTGCGGCCATCTCCAGCATGGCCCCGCGTGCATAAACCGGTTCAACCGGAATGTAATTGCCTTGCGTGTTAATCTCTTTCAACTCGGCTTTGGATTTTCCCAGAGCCTTTGCTGCCCGCTGCGCCCGCGCCGTTAATTTCTCCAGCGCCGCTTCCAGCATTTCATCCTGCACTTTGGCCGCCAGTTCCGGCGATAACGTATAGCTCAAACCGTCCATAACAAACCCGGCCTCTTGAATTTTTCCGGCAAGCTCCAGCAACTCATCCGCATTTTTCGATTTAAGCTGTACGGATTGCTGCCCGCGCCAGATCATATGCCGGGGCATATTCTTGCGCCCGCCGTTTTTATCATATTGATGCACGTTATAGCCGCGGGTGATCGCCTTCACATCTTTGTATTTTTTGGCAATCTCCAGCGCCCGGCCCATGGCGGTGTTAATGTCGTTTTGCACCGTCTCGTTACGTTCATCCTCCACTTCGATGCGCAAATTCGCCACCAGCAAATCCTGATCGACCTCGCGTTGTTCTGTTGCGGTGATATGGAGCAGGCTCTCATCCTGCTGAAGTTTGAAAATCGGATCTTCAACCTGCGCCTGCGCAGGCAGGGTAAAAATAAACACAAAGGCAAAAATCAAAATCGCGCGCATCACATTTCTCCTTATGAGTGAAATTCACATGCACCATAGCGTTTTTTGACTTTTTTTCGAAGGGTTTTTCATCGCCCCCCGTAAGAGCCGGTATAAACGCTGCATTTTTTCACAGCAAAAATAAAAGGAGTGGTTCACAATGAAACGCAAATTTATACTGGTCGCCGCGCTGGCGGCGCTTCCGTTAATCGCACCGGGTAAGGCTCAGGCCCGCGAATATTGCCGCGAATATACAAAAACCATACGCATCGGCGGCCAGGTCGAAATCGGCTACGGCCAGGCATGCAAGCGCGGCGGCGATACATGGGAAATCGTAAAACTCTCCGGCCCCGGCCACGCGCGCGGCGCGGTGCGCGATCGCATTTACGACGATCTGTATGATCGCGGCTACCGCGTCATTGTCGTAAACGATTACGACCGTCCGCACTATGACCGGCGCGTACGCTATGTCGATTATGATCGCTCGCGCCCGGCGTTATTCGGTTTCTATTTTAGTGATAACGATGACGACCACGGCTATAGGCGCGGCCACAACCATGGCTATAAATACAAGAAAAAACATCATGGGCGTGGCCATCACGGCCCCCATGGAAACGGACACGGCCATAAAAAACACCACTAAACGATAAGGTTTCTTCCCCAAATCCCTGTTCCCCGTTCCGGCCTTTGCGCTGGAACGGGTTTTTTTAAAGATCAAGGGTGATCCAGCGATGGACCCGTCCTTTATACGCAAGGTACTCCTCGCCGAACTTGGCTTCGAGGTAGCTTTCCTCCGCTTTGATAACTTTGTTATTGAGTACGGCGAATAACCCGCCCGTGAGCAAAAGCATCAGCGGCGCATCGGCCATCATCGCCATCCCCGCATACAAGACAAGCATGGAAAGATACATCGGGTTGCGCGAATATTTATACGGCCCCGTAGTAACGATCGTCGTGGCGGGCATGTTCGGCGGCACGTTGGTTCCGGCCTCATCAAACGTCTTGATCGCCCATTTCGCAAAACCCAAAGCACCGATAACCATGAGCAACCCCAGCCAGCCCCAGCCACGCCCCCAGTTCAGCGGAATCAGCCAGTCCAGCGCAATCCCGCCCACCATAAACAACGCCAGCACCATCGGCGGCAACATGCCAACCGCTGGGGCGTCCCGCGCACCGTCATCTATATCATCAGGTAAATCTATCGGCGTTTTTGTCATGAGAATAAGATATGCGGTTTTTGTAAGGGAGGGAAGGTTTATTCAACTGAGCGTTTTTTGCGCCTGTTATCGGCAAAAAAACCAATGGCGCCAATAAGAAATAAAAACCCTCCACAAATAACGGTCGTCCAGACAAAAGTTACATGGCCACCATCTGTGACTCGCACTTCATCAATATTCTGAGGGTTAACGCGCACGAGATATGGTTGGCCTTCTCTAAATTTTGGTTTGCCACTAAAGCCAATCTTTTCAACGGATTTTTGTTGGCCATCTATCGTATAAGTAACAGTAAAATCATAGACTGGCTTTTTATCACCGTCCTTTTCAGTCTCATAATATTGCACCAGACGAGTGACCTCACCTTGTATGTGAGTCCACTTATCGTAGACAAACACTTCCATGATATGAGTATAAAGACCCAGTCCCCAGATCATACACGCATAAAGCACAAACATTTTAACGCGCAACATCACCCACCCCCCATCTTCAACGCTTCCCAAAAATCTTTTCCGACTGCGTCGATATGGTCTTTGAGGGGTTGGTGGTCGATTTTATCGTAATGGACAACGTCGTATTTGTAAGGTGTAGGCAGGTCTGCAAAGCCGCTTTTGATACGGCCCAGAAGGTCGTAATCAATATCCTTGCCCCAGATGCATATATCAATATCGGAGTTATAGCGCCAATTGCCCGTGGCACGGGAACCGAAGATGACGATTTTTTCTATCTCCGGCCAGCCTGCGAGGAAGCGGCGCATATTGTCTATGGTCAGCGGCGGCAGGCCGAAGGGTTGGTCTTCGTGGCGGCTGGGTTCATTCATCTATCCGGCCTTTGAGATAAAGGTAGAGCGCGGTGATATGAGGCAGATAGTCTTTCCCAATCATTTTAAGGCCGTCCAGAATATGGGCTTCATCGTAAGTGTGGGCTGTTAAATTACGGTTTTCCAGCATTTTAAGCCATTGTTCGCCATCTGTGATGAGGCCTGTTGCGTGGGCTTCCTGAATGATTTTTCTGGGGGAGAGTTCTATGAGCTGCACACCGGCATAAATCATATAGTCTTTCATGACTTTCCAGGCGAGTTCGAAAGTGATTTCGAAGGCTTGTACGCAGCCCATTTTTTCAAGTTCGGACAATTCTGAAAAGCCGTAATCGGCTTTGTCTTTCAAAAGCGTATAAGCCTTTTCAAAATTTTCAAATCTTTGTTTCCAGCGTTCAGTCATGGGCACTATTTTAGTGTTATTCATCCCCCATTTTCAAGGCCGCGATAAACGCGCTTTGCGGGATTTCCACATTCCCATATTGCCGCATTTTCGCTTTCCCTTTTTTCTGCTTCTCCAGCAGCTTTTTCTTCCGCGTAATATCCCCGCCGTAACATTTCGCGGTCACGTCCTTGCGCAGGGCCGAAACATTTTCCCGCGCGATGATCTTGCCGCCGATCGCCGCTTGAATGGCGATTTTAAACATCTGGCGTGGAATGAGGTCTTTGAGCCGTTCACACATCTGCCGCCCCCGCGCCTCGGCGCTATCACGGTGGCAAATCATCGCCAGCGCATCGACCGGCTCTTCATTCACGCGAATTTCAAGCTTCACAAGGTTATTCTCGCCATAGCCGTCCAACTCGTAATCAAACGACGCATAGCCCTTCGAAATACTCTTCAACCGGTCGTAAAAATCAAACACCACTTCGTTCAGCGGCAGGCGGTAAACCAGCATCGCCCGCCCGCCCGCATAGGTCAGATCCACCTGCACCCCGCGCCGCTCCTGACAAAGCTGCAAAAGTCCGCCGAGATATTCATCCGGCACCAGAATAGTCGCCTTGATCCACGGCTCTTCAATCGTATCAATCCGCTGCACCTCTGGCATGTCGACGGGGTTATACAGCTCAATCTTTTCGCCATTGGTCAGGTTTAGCTTGTAAACCACGCTCGGCGCGGTGGGGATGAGGTCGAGGTCAAACTCGCGCTCCAAACGCTCCTGAATAATCTCCATATGAAGCAAGCCCAAAAACCCGCACCGGAAACCAAGCCCCAAAGCCTGCGACGTTTCCATCTCGTAATGCATCGACGCATCGTTAAGTCGGATCTTCCCCAGACTTTCGCGCAGCTTTTCAAAATCCCCCGCATCCGCCGGGTAGAGAGAACAAAACACCATCGGCACCGAGGGCTTGAACCCCGCCAGCGCCTTGTCACACGGCTTGCGTTCATCTGTGATCGTATCGCCGACATTTGTTTCACTGATATCTTTAATAGACGCGGTAATAAAGCCCATCTCGCCGGGACCAAGTTCCTCCAGCTCCACCTTTTTCGGCGTAAACATCCCCACCCGGTCAATCTCGCGCGTCCGGCCATTGCTCATGAACTTGATTTTCTGGTCCTTGCGTAAGTATCCGTCAATCACCCGCACCAGAACGACAACGCCCAGATAGGTATCATACCACGAGTCAACGAGCAGCGCCTTGGTCGGCGCATTGGCGTCTCCTTCTTTCGGTGGCGGCAGTTTCGTGACAATCGCCTCAAGCAAGTCGGGAATGCCTTTACCGGTCTTTGCGGACGCCAGAACCGCCTCGGACGCATCCAGCCCGATCACATCCTCAATCTCCGCGCGCACCTTCTCAGGATCGGCGGCGGGCAGGTCGATCTTGTTAATCACCGGGACGATGTCGTGGTTGTTGTCAATCGCCTGATACACATTCGCCAGCGTTTGCGCCTCCACCCCTTGCGAGGCATCCACCACCAGCAAAGAACCTTCACAGGACGCCAGCGACCGCGAAACCTCATAGGAAAAGTCCACATGTCCCGGCGTATCCATCAAATTGAGCTGATAGGTAACGCCGTCCTTGGCGGTGTATTCAAGGCGCACAGTTTGCGCTTTAATCGTAATGCCGCGCTCGCGCTCAATATCCGTGTTGTCGAGTACCTGCTCGCTCATCTCGCGTTCTTCCAGCCCGCCGCAGGTTTGAATGAGGCGATCTGCCAGCGTCGATTTCCCATGGTCGATATGCGCGATAATCGCGAAGTTTCTTATATGTTCAAGCTTATGCGTCATGGGAAAAATGAATACGTCCCGCCGCACCGAAAAGCAAGGAAGGATTTTGTTCTGGCCGCATTTTCATTTCAGCTTGCGTTGTAAAAAGATAAAAGCTAGGTTTAATATTATGTATACTAATTCGTTAAAAACGTTGTTTGTAAGCAGCGTTGCCGGAGTCGTAGCGCTGTCCTCTGGTGCCAACGCCATTGCCGAAGAATCGCCCTGTGATACGCAAGAGGTTGCATGCATAACAATTGCCGAAGCCATGCAGGGCGGCAGCGACCGAACGGATTTACGCGAATTCTGGGACGGGGCCGTGGAGTTCGCCCATACGGCTGAAATTGATGTCAATGAAAGATTTCCCCCGAACTGGCGTTTTTTCTTTGACCCTGATCTGCCGGGTAAAGGACAATGCGACAAGAACATCAACGCTGCAAGCTCTCACCGTTTTAAGCATTTTCGCCTCAACCCCGAGGCCGACCCGGCCTTTATCTACACCACATTCATGATCCATGAACCGCGCCATGCGGAGCAAAAAATGAACGGCGCGTTTCTCGATGCCTATAAAATGGATGCCAACATTCCAGAAGAGGAGCGGGTGGTTATGGCCGCGTTTCTCGAAGCCGATGCCCGCGCCTATACGATCTGGGGTGCCTATCGCCTGCGCGATAAAATTCCCGGCTACTGGGAGGCGTTCGGGCAACGCGTCGACTACAAAGAGGGTGTAGAAGTCTTTGAAAGCAGCGCACCGAATGAAACCATGCCCGATGCCGAACGTATGGCCGCCGCATGGGGCGATATTGTCATGTTTTACATGAAAGACGATTACAGACTGGTATCGGCAATCCGCAAGGTTCAAAGACATATAGAGAATGGCAGGATCACACCTTACAATGAAGCTATGCCGGAAGACACGCTGTTTTCGCCCCAAGCGCTTGATGTTATACGCGCATTGGGCGACAATACCATCCCCGGCGCAAACCTTTATCCGGATGATGTGATTGAAGAAATCATAATAGCCTTTTCCGGGCAGGATTACAAAAGCGCCATGGTTGTATACGAGGATGCGCAGGCAAATAACCGGCCTTTTTGCTCGGTGCTGCCTGAGCAATATATGTCTATGAGGAATGAATGAGTCAGGATGAAAATAAAGAAAAGAAAGCGCCGGGCAGGCATAAAGTCGTTTTAAAACCCCGGCAGGAAAACAAACAGGTTAATCCGGCCCTGTGGCTGGCCGTCATTGCTGTGCCCTTGCTCTTCGGCCTGTTGGTCGGGCTGGGCAGGAACGGCCCTGTTGACCCGCCCGTAAATCCGCATGAACTGCGCTCCTCTGCCTCTGCAACATCCAATACCGGGCGGCGGGGCCGTGTATCCGTTGATAACGCCGCCATCGCGCCGCTTGTTCGAAACCCGGATGCGCGGCGCAGCCCGGCAGACGCGCAAGGCGCTTCATGCGATTTTTCATCATGGGTCGGTATGAAGGTGGAGCAGGGGATGCTGGATGCATTAAAGGACGCAAAGCGCCCTTATCGTGTTTTAAAGCCCGGAGACATGATGACAATGGACCACGCCCCCGCGCGCGTCAATTTCGACCTTGATAACGCGGGAACAATCACCCGCGTCTGGTGCGGTTAGACAATAGGCTTAATCGTCAGATCCGGGTTAATATCTGCCCCATCGCTCTGTAGTGCTGTATCCAGTACAACTCTACCGGCGTCCACAACTTTCTGGTTCATAACATCGCCTGTGCCCCCGTTAACCTGAACCCAGTGACTCGCAATATTTGGTGCTGACATTTTTTACACTCCTCTATTTTTTATAACACGCTTTAAAATATTCTACGTTTTTGAGCCGTTGTACCGGCTTAGGTCCGCTTTTTCGGTCTTATGCGCCGTGTATAATCAGCGGTACGTAATTTCCTTCTTTTGCCTCTCCCGTATCATTATCCAGTAAAATCATTAAGATTTGGTGAGTGTTTTGCATATGCTTGGCAACGGCCTGATGCAGCGGAACACCCACATCGCGGATATCCCCGTCATTAAGTACAAAATCAAGCCTGTTAGTTCCCAAATCAAATTCAAACCACGCGACATCTTCTTTAAAAGGGCGGTTATGAAACACGGCAACTTTGCCGTCTTCTTTAATCGCAACCTCAATTTCCAAATGATTATTCTCATCTACACCGTAGACGAAATCAATCAGTTTACCAACCGGCGGGCGATCCGAAGTTTCATTGTGAGTGCTTTTGCTCATATCTGCAGTATACCCACTATTTTATTGAAAAGCCACATCCACCCATTCCGCTTTCAACATTTAAATGATAACACGATGTTTTTACGAAAAACAAGAAAAAAATATATGTTTTTCAATATTTTAGATGTGGGTTGCGTATGTTTTCTTAACATTTTATTTACCTTTATGTGTGATGGGAATAAAGGTCCCGTCCACGGCTTCCCCGTCTTTGGTCTGTACAATTTGTACTTCCGTGGCCTTCGTAAAATAAGGACGGATAAGCCATTGAATTTTAACGCCAAGGTCCAGAACGCTGCCGTCTTTCATAAAAACATCGACGGAATAATCCTCCGGATCGTACTCCATACGCTCCAGAGCCTTGTAATCAATTGTTTTTCCATGGAAAATAAAGGCTTCCTTCGTCATTTTATTACAATAAATATCCATTTCTTCCGGCAGGAATAAAGACGGCTTTTCCCGGGGCTCGCCCGGCGTAAAGGCACCCTTTATACCTTTGGTTTTATTGGGTTTATCGTCTTTATCGTTGCTCATAACCATCCGGCGCGGGGCCCCGCGCGTAAAGGAAAACAGGAAAGAAAAGCGCGAAGGCGCACTTTTCCATTATCTAAGCATAGCATTTGCGGGCAGGAGGATAAAGAGGCAGGTGCCCCGCTAAGGGTAAATCGAAGAAAATGAGGCTTACGGATCTGCAACATCAAGCACGTAATATTGCGGATCGTTCGCCGCAGCGCGAGTATTGCGTAACACGATAACATTATTGCCTCTGTGGCTGATGGCGTCATAAACCCATTCATGATCTTCATCAAATTTTGCATCCAGAGATTCCGTTCTGATGAATGTACCGTCATTGGCAGCTCTGGCCATAACCTGATCCATAAAGGGTGTATCGGCGCTGGCCTGCGTGATCGCTTCAAAATTATTCGGGACAAAGCTTGAGCCGTCTTTGTTGTGAACCTGTAAAGCCCATTGTGTTTCCCCGGCTTTCATAACCGCGCGCATTTCCTGCCAGGGGATATTGGAAGAGTTCGTTGAATCAAAAACGACGCGCTCGACTTTGGCTGTGCCCTGATGGTCGGTGTTATTGTCGTTGCCCGGCAGCATGTCTTTCACCCCTGCGGGCAGAAACTTGCCATCGCCCTGCCGAACGCTGGCCACAACTCCCGGCAGCCAAAGGGCCAGCAAGGCAAAAATAAACAGCCCCGCCCATTTCGTTCCCGGAACCGTATTGGTAATCAGCATCGTGCCGAGATAGGCACCGATAAGTCCTCCCCCCCACTTGATGATATCGTCCTTGCCTTCGTAATCCTGTTCAAAGACGCTCCCCCAAAGGCCGCTGATTCCATGTGCGATGGTATCAACTGCGCCTGAGGCAGTAGGGCTATGGCCCGCCGCGCTCCGGAAAAGGTCCGCAGTCCAGCCCCCTGCCGAACGCATGAAACTTTGGTCGTTGTTGTTATACAGACTCGCCGGGTTGAAGGCCTGCTGCGCATAGGGCGTACCGCTTCCTTGCGGCGAACTGGATGCGCCGCCCCCGCCACCCCCTGAATTCTGTCCGGCATTGGGAGCCGGGTTGGGGGTAACAGTGTTGGGTTGCCCGCTCTGGGTTCCGCCGCCGCTTGTGCCGCCCGCGCCGCTTCCCGGATTCGGTGCGGTATGCCCGCTCGCGCCTTGCGAAACGCCGGCTGTGGGTGTGACGCCCCGCGCCGCATCGAAATAGCGCTGTAAAACAACCGGGTCGGTAATGTCCGCATCGTTTTCAGCCAGTTTTTTAATCACAATCGCTGTTTTAGGATGGAACGCGATGCTGTTATCCTCCGGCCCGTTGCGCGGCACCAGCTTCCCGTTCTCCAGCCTGTATGGCATAAGGGCTTTAAGCGCTTTTTCTTCTGTGATTTCATAGCGATCGCCGAACATGCCCTGTCCGGTCCATTGATAGGGGATATGGGCATCCGAACGGGTAACGAACCTGAAAGCCGACCCGGCCGTTAAATCAGCAAATTTGAGCTGCCCCTCCAACACGCGCCCGCCAAGGTCAAGGTCATACCCCAAAGGCGTAATGTTTTCATCATTATACCATTCATAACCGCCCTCAATGGCCGCCGCCGCGAATGCCGGTGCTGCCACAGTGCCACCGAAGGGGAGCACAAACCTCCCGGTTTCTGTGAGCTTCCATTTGAAAGGGTTGAATGACGGGATATCGTCAATCATCCCAAAGGACGGCCACCTTACCATAATTCTTCGCATCTGGGCAAGGCGCGTTTCCTTCCCCAGTTTTTCATCCGTCTCAATCCAGTCTTTACGAAAAACATCGTACCAGCTTTTCTGTTTTTTATTCTGGTTGAAATTCCATGCATCACTCCCTTCCGCGCGATAATTTTTGGCGCCGCCAAAGTAATAATAGACATGCTGGATCGGTCCCCATTTATACCTGTTTTGCACGTAGTTGAAACCTGGAAGTGACAGAGCCGTTTCCCCGAAAAAATAGCGAAGCGGGGAAAGTTTCGCCGTCATAAACCACGGCGCACCAGAGGGACGGTCTGCCCATTCAAACCCGTAAACATAAGGATAAAGATTTTTAAAAGCCTTGAACTGGTTGGGTCTGTTATTGCCGAACAGCCCTTCCATAATTGTGGCTTTTTCGTTTCCTTTTGAAGATGTTCTATACAGGTGGGCGCGCTCGATTATGAGGTCTACCATCTTGGTAAATAATTTATCTGTTCCGTATCGCGGATTAGCTTCCGCCAATGCTTGCAATTTGCCCGCCGGTGGTATGGTTTGAAAATCTGGAAAATCTGTATCATGCTGTTTTAAGCGGTTCAGATTATCGAGAGTAAATAAAACGCGGTGGCCAAACCCTTTATCAATAAGGGCAACAGCATTGGAAAAGAAGGTATCGACCGCTTGGGCGTCTGCGTACCAGTCAACCCCTATCTTTTTTCCGTCTTCATTTCTTTTTGCAATTCTGTCAAGCATCTCGTTTTGCCAGAGATACTCGAAATTTTCTCCATTATCTTTGTCTCCAAGAAAGCGATATGTAACGGGTTTTGCCATCCATGGGTGGTCGTAACCATAAACGCCCTGATCAATGTTGCGCTCCAGAGAGCGTGGCGATTGTATCCGCGCCATATCGCCATTGGGCCAATATCCAGTAAGTCGCGTGTATGATTCATTAGCGATCCAGTTCGCCCGGGACAGCCCGGTGATACTATTGCGAACCTCGTCAAGATCCAGCTCTCCTTTTTTAATTCTGTCGAAGTTATGAAGGATTTCCTGCCCGATTTCTCCCTGTGAACCGTCTCTGAGTTCTTTGGTTATTTTTATGAAATCGGTTAGGGTTTCGATAAGGGCTTCTTTTTGTGCCGCTGTAAGCCCGTAATATTGGGTTGATCTGTCATTGATCTTGTAATCGACCTTTCCCACATGCGCCCTGAGCGCTTGTAAGTCTGTTTCCGCTTCTTCCAGTGCTTTTACGATTGTTTGATCATGTTTAAGATTGTCGAGAATATTTACAGCGTCTTGTTTTGAGCCGTTTCTCTCAAGTACAGCCAAAACATCGTCTTGCATTTGATCAATAAAGCCGTTTTGCCGCGTAGCGTATCCGCCGCTGTCCAGTTTAATTTTGCCGTTTGAATCCAGTACAGGTTTTCCAGTCAGGCCAAGCTCCGAAAAGCGCTTGTCAATAGCATTGATAACGGGGCGTGTAACGCCCTCTGAACGCACCCACATGGACCTGAGAGGCACTTTCCATTCTGTGAACAGTTGATAGGGTTTCCAGTTTCTTCTTGCAAAAAACTTTGCCCAGTCCCGTTTATACTCAAATTCCGGCAGGTCTATTTTTGCTTTGGAAATGTCAATGCCCGGGTCCGGCTGCGCCATTTTCTCGATTTTTATTTCTGAAGCCTTTACACCCGGATCTCTGGAGTAATTCGGTGTCGCCGCGTTTGATGCCGCGTTCCCTGCTTTTTTACCAAAGGCCTTCCCCGCAGCTCCGGCAATACCACCGCCCACGACGGAAAACCCTGCGCCCATCGTGCCGCCGATTGCCGCGGCATAAGCGGTGTTCGCGCCGCTTATGCGGTCTTCCTGAGCCTGCGCGTTATAATCAATGCTCTGCTCTACAGTCACGCTTTGCAGTGCATTTGAGCCTGCGCCCAATCCAAAGGCCGGTAAAACGGTCTTCGCAATAAATGTTCCGGCTGTTTTGAAGAAGCCTGTTGCGCCCGATGCTTTGACTACGGCCATACCGCCTTTCGCAATAAACCCGCCGCCAATGGCGTTGATCGGGTCAAGTATTCCCCATTTAAGGCCATGAAGGAGGCCCATGGCTGTCCAGTCTTTTGCATCATATGCATCACCAATATATTTATAGGCATCTTGAATATGCTGAGGCGCATTGGAGTTTTCCCATGCGTTCCAACCGCCCTTCACAGAGTTGATTTTAACCGCACGCATATGGCTCATGGCCCATTCGGTGAGGTCTTCATTGCTTTTTGTCGGTGCGCCGGGCCAGGGCTTGCCTTCTTTCGCCTCATAAACAATTCTGGCGGCTCTGAGGAAATCCGTGTCCTGCGCAAGAACATCATCCTTCAAATCATTGTGGAAAAGGGAATCCCAAAAACCCAGCTCTTTTTCAAAGATTGTCGCCTTATAACCCTTTTGTTTCCAGTATTCAGCCCTGTTGGTTTCATATAGCTCGGGGCTGTCGGCCTGGATGGAACCCCCGCGCGCACCGGCCTGAGGCGGAACGGAATAACCCGGCGCAAACGCACCCGGTGTAACCGTACTGCTGCTGTTCCATGGATATACTGCGGCTCCCGCCATATTAAACACCCTCTATTGTGTTACCGTTTATCCTCTTTGCCCTTTTGGGCTTTTTCTTATGCATGCGGCTTTTCGCCGCTTTCCTTATATATACGGTTCCGGCCTCGGCTCCGGTGCGTCGCCTTGACCAAACCCGAAAACATTGCTTGCAATAGACAGAGCCAGCCCGCCTACACCGGCTATTGTTCCGGCCTTCGCCGCGTTCCCCGGCGCATTAAACAAACCGCTAAAAAAACCGCCGCTGCCCATCTGCATAACCAGAAAAAGCAAAGTGCCGACAATCGCCGCTGTCTTCCACGGGTTGTTGGCCATGAAATCCGTAACGCTTTTTCCAAAATTCTCACCTAGGCTCATATATCTTTCGCTTCTCTATAAGCTGCCGCAAACCGACGCTTTTATTATTCTTTCCGAAGATATGAAGGGGGGATTTCCGGCGTAAATGCCTCTATGAAACCGGTTCTTGCATACCCTCTTATAAGCGCTGGATATCGGGCTTCTTTAAATGCAGGCCTTCTTATCCAGCTATGACACCGGATCGCTCCTGTGCCTTTTACTTAACCCTATGATATAGAGGCCGTATTAACAAAAAGTTAAAAACGCCGTAAATTTTGACAAAAAGTGAGGGGTTACAGGGGGTCTTCAAGGAAATGAGGTTATGTGAGGCGCAGCAAAAAAGCCGCGAGGAGGGGGCGGCTTAAATATAAAAAATCAATAGATTAAACGATGGACGCCCTAATGGCGGAAATGGCGCATGCCGGTCATAACCATGGCCAGCCCGCGGGCATTCGCTGCGTCTATAACCTCGTCGTCACGGATAGAGCCGCCCGGTTGAATGACCGCGCTCACGCCCGCTTCCGCCGCGCTGATAAGCCCGTCCGCAAACGGGAAGAACGCATCCGAGGCCACCACAGAACCTTTAGCCAGCGGCGTATCAAGCCCCAAAGCCTCCGCCGCATCCGCAGATTTTCTCGCCGCAATCCGCGCAGAATCAAGGCGGCTCATCTGCCCCGCGCCGATACCTACGGTCGCCCCGTTTTTCGCATAAATGATCGCGTTTGATTTTACATGCTTGGCCACGCGGAACGCAAAGAGCAGGTCTTTCATCTCCTCCGCCGTGGGTTCCCGGTCGGTCACAACGCGGAGATCACTTTCGGCGATATGCCCGGTATCGGAATCCTGAACCAGAAGGCCCCCGGCCACGCGCGTGACCATCCGGCGCTTTTGGTTCATATCGGGCAATCCCCCGGTGGTCAGGACGCGGATATTCTTTTTTGTTTTCAAAAGCTCAAGCGCATCGCTTTCAACATCGGGCGCAATAATCACTTCACAGAATTTCTGGATGATCGCCTCCGCCGTCTCTCTGTTCAACGTCCGGTTCAGCGCGATAATCCCGCCAAACGCACTGACAGGATCACAGGTAAAAGCCTTGTTATAGGCGCTCAGCGTATCGCTCGCCACGGCGACCCCGCATGGGTTGGCATGTTTGATAATCGCCACTGCCGGGCCGTCAAATTCTGAGACAAGCTCAAACGCCGCATCCGTATCATTGATGTTGTTATAGGAAAGCTCTTTGCCCTGAAGTTGCGCTGCATGCGCCACGCCGGGCCGGGTCGAGCCGTCCACAGTATAAAGCGCCGCGCTTTGATGCGGGTTTTCGCCATAGCGCAAGGTCTGCTTCAAACTGCCGGAAAAGCTGATCCGGCGGGGATACCCGTAATCAGTATCCATCTGCGAGACAAACCAACTCGCAATGCTGGAATCATATGTCGCCGTAAGGGCGTAAGCCGTGGCCGCCAAGCGCTTACGGGTCTTGTAGGTCACCGCGCCCTCATGAGCCTCCATATCCTCAAGGACACGCCCGTAATCCTGCGGATCGGTAATCACCGCCACAAATTCGTGGTTTTTTGCGGCTGCGCGGATCATCGCCGGACCGCCAATATCAATATTTTCAATGCACTCTTCAAACCCCTTGCCGCTTTGCACTGTCTCAACAAAGGGATAGAGATTGACAACAACCATATCAATATCGCTGATCCCGTTATCGTCCATTGCCTTCACATGCGCATCGTCGCTGCGCCGCGCTAAAATACCGCCGTGGATTGTGGGATGAAGCGTTTTGACCCGCCCGTCCATAATCTCCGGGAAGCCGGTATGCTCTGACACGTCTTTAACCGCAATGCCCGCATCCTTCAGCATCTTCGCCGTCCCGCCAGTGGAGAGGATCTCCACGCCGTAACCCGTAAGCCTCCGCGCAAAGTCTTCAATTCCATCCTTATCGGACGCTGAAATCAAGGCACGCTTAACCTTAACGGCGCGTGGATCGCGGATGATTTGCTGTTCTGGCGAGGAGGCTTTAGCACTCATAATACGGCTCTTCTATAATATTGAAACGAAAGGCCTGTTTAAGCGTTTTAAAGGGTTTAGGCAAGAGCCTGCGCCGATGTTTCTTGCTGTTTTTGTAAATGTATACTGCCTTCCGAGGCGTAAAGGCCGCGCTTATCCGGAACCGGTTTAAAGGCTTCGGTAATGCCCAGAACCGTCTCCGCGCCGCCAAGGAACAAAAAGCCGTCTTTTTCAAGTTGAACGGCCATGTTTTCCAAAACACCGCCCTTTGTAATCTCGTCAAAATAAATCAAAACATTCCGGCAGAAAATGACGTCAAACATACCAAGCTTGCTCATAGGCTCAAGGAGGTTAAAATAATCGTATTTCACCATCCGTTTAATTTCGTCGTTGATCTGCCATTTATCGCCATCTTGCGTAAAATACTTCATCAGAAACTGGATAGGCAATCCGCGTTGCACCTCAAATTGCGTATATTTCCCTTCGCGCGCCTGATCGAGGATATCATTGGAAATATCACTCGCATAAATTTCAAAGCTCCATCCCGGAAACTCTGCTGCCGCTTCTTTTAACAACATAGCTAGCGTATAAGGCTCTTGCCCGCTGGAAGCTGCCGCGCACCATATACGTACTTTCTTTCTAGAGCCACGGGCGTTTTTCATGTAAGCCAGAACTGTGTCTTTAAAGGTCTCAAACGGACGCGAATCGCGGAAAAACGACGTTTCATTTGTCGTCATCGCTTCAATAATATCAATAACAAGCGCAGGGTCCGGAACACCCTGCAACGCCATCGTCATGGCATCAAGCGATTCAAATCCCCATTTTTTAGCAATAGGGTTAAGCCGCGATTCAAGCAGATAAGACTTATCCTGAGTAAGGACAAGCCCGGACCTTTCTTTCAACAGGTCTTTATAGAGGTCAAAATCTGTGATCTTCATAATATTACCCCATCACGGCCTTTCTGACATATGGTCCTATTTCATTTAATGGCAGGACACTGGTGCAATGTCCGGCTTTCGCAACCGCGCCGGGCATACCCCAGACCACGCTTGTTTTTTCATCTTGCGCCACCAGTTGTCCGCCGCGCTCCGCCAGAAGCTTTCCGCCGATATGGCCGTCATTGCCCATACCTGTCAGGATAAGGCCGAAAACTTTATGGTCGAACAAATCTATAACGCTGCGAAGCATGGGTTCTACAGAAGGTTTGCAGTAATTTTCGGGAGGGCCGTTGTCGATTTGGATCTTCAGCGCCGTCCCGTCTCTGACAATTTTCATGTAAAAACTGCCGGGCGCAACATAAAGATGACCGCTTTCAACTCGCATCCCTTCGGCGCCTTCGTGAGAGGGCACACCTGTTTGCTGCGTAATATGTTCCGCCAGAATTTTGGTAAATGTTGCAGGCATGTGCTGTGTCAGCACCATAGGAATATCAAAACCCTGAAAACTTTTAACAACCTCGAATAAAGCGTTCGGGCCGCCGGTCGAAGATCCGATAGCCAGAATGGCAGGTTTGCCCCTGTAAACCTCCGGACCGTTGCGCAAAGTGATATTAGCCGAAGTAGTCGGCGCTGGGGCAGAGGGCGTTGCGGCAGGTTGGTCCTGACTGGCTGTACGCTCCTCTTCAGGAACAAGAGTTTTTATAAGGCGCAGCAGGTTTTGCTGAAACGCTGAACCCTCCCCTACGCCCTGAGCGCTCGATGGTTTTACAATACATTCCACAGCGCCCAGAGAAAGAGCTTTCAGCGTAACATCCGCGCCGCTTTCGGTAAGGGAGGAAAACATAATCACTTTCGAATGCGGGCTGGCTTCTAATACTTTCGGCAGCGCCGTCAAACCATCCATGACCGGCATTTCAATATCAAGGATAATAATATGAGGCTGGTGTCTTTGGGCCGCGCTAACGGCCATTTCACCATTCGCAACCGACGCCGTAATCTCGATGTGCGGATCGGATTCAAGAATCCGGCTGAGCGCACCGCGAATAACGGCAGAATCGTCAGCCAGCAAAATATGAATTTTTTTGGAAGAAGAATTACTCATTATACGAAGCCGGGTGATCTTTCTTAAAGTTAAATTAGTCGGAGCTTCCTAGCAGACCGATTTGCGTGAATTTGGATTCAATAATCTCGCTGTCAAAAGGCTTCATGATATACTCATCCGCGCCCGCCTGTATGGCGCGCTGTATGTGGTTCATATCATTTTCAGTCGTGCAGAATATAACTTTAGGTTTCGTCCCGCCATCCATCTGGCGCAGTTTTTCCAGAAATTCAATACCGCTCATGACAGGCATATTCCAGTCCAGCAAAATAGCATCGGGCATAGAACCCTGACAGGCTTCATAAGCTTTCTGCCCGTCTTCCGCCTCTTCACAGGAAAAGCCAAGATCCTCAGCAATACGCCGCGCAACCTTACGCACAACGCGGCTATCATCAACAATAAGACAAGACTTCATAAAACGGCTCTCCCCCCTCAGGTCATCAAATACGACTTATTATGTCCTCACGAACGTTAAAAGTCATTTAAAAACTGCATATTTATACAACAGTTATGAATGAACGGTGCTAACGAATTTGGGAACATCCAAAATAATAAGAAGTTCCTCGTCAAGACGGTAAATGCCTGAGGATATCTCTCTCCAAAGGGGGTCAAGTGTAGCCGGTGTAGTTTCAAAGTTTTCGTCGCTAAGTTTTAGCACGTCACCAACCTCGTCAATGATAAGGCTGTAAAGCTCATGCTCATGCTCGACAACAACGCCCATATCGGGTTTTTGTGTTTTGGAACGCGGGTCGATCCCAAGACGCCGCCGCACATCAATGGCTGTAACGATACGTCCGCGTAGATTCAAGGAACCTGCGACCTCTCGCGGAGCCAAGGGAACGGTCGTAACGCGCTGTTCTCCAAGCACATCCTGCACCTGTAAAATAGGAATGCCGAAGCGTTGCCCGGCGATAATAATCGTTAAAAACTCTTTCGATTGAAGCCCCTCATGCAAGGAGTCGATGTTTTTATGATCCAATGTGTCTACAGCGGCATTCATGCGGCATCTCCGGTTTTAGCTGAAGGGGCAGAGTTTTGTTGCTGTTCTGCCAGCGTTTTTGAAAGTGTGTTAAGCAAAGTATCACGGTCAAACTTCGCGATGTAGTTCGAAAAGCCCACGCTCATGCCCCGGTCTATATCCTGCTGCGTGGCATGCGATGTAAGGGCCAGCATCGGAACGCTTTTCCAGCTTGTATCCTCTTTGACCTTTTGCGCAAATTCAAACCCGTCCATGTCGGGCATTTCGATATCGCTGATAATCACATCAAACTCTGCACCTTTATCGCACATATCCAGCGCTTCATGCGGGCTTTCCAGAGAAATCACGTCATAACCGGCAACGCTAAGCAAAGGCGTCAGCATATTACGGAAGAACGGGCTGTCATCGACAAGAAGAACGCGCTTCTTCGAATGACCGTTGGCCTTTCCATTCGTCGCGTGGCCATAGGGATCATCCCCATGCTGTTTGAACCAGTTTTTATTGCTGCTTTGCAGATAATATCCAACATCGACAATATCCGTGGCTTTTCCGTCGATAATGGCGCTGCCCAGCAGGCCGCTCTGCCCGCCATCATGCTGCACCTCCATATACTCTTCTTTGATGTCGATGATCTCATCGACAATAAGGCCCATGGAACGCCCTTTATCTGAGAAAACAAGAACGGGCTTCTCTCCCGTTTCTCCAATCTGGATCGAACTATCAAAAGGTGTAAGAGGCATAAGCTGCTCGCGATACTGCACCATCATCTGCCCGCCGGAGCGCTCGATTTGCGAAAGCTCAATATTTTCCAGCCGCGCGACAAGGGAAAGAGGCACAGCTTTCGGCGTTTTGTTTCCGGCCGCAAAAAGCAGCAGGGAGGTTTTCCGTCCACGCCGCGCATGGAAAGAATCTTCCTGCACGGCCGCTTCAGCCTGATCTGCCGCATCAATTTGCCCGATATTCTTGGCAATGCCGTTCGGGTCAAGAATCATAATAACGCTGCCGTCCCCGAGAATCGTATTACCGGAAAACAATTCAATACCCCGCAAGATCTGGGCAACCGGCTTAACAACAATTTCTTCCGTATCGTAGACCTTGTCTACGATAATGCCGAAATCCGACGCGCCGACCTGCGTGACTACGATATATTGATGGCGGCTGCTTTCTTGCACCTTATCCTTTTTCTGTTCCCGCGCTTTCTCTGGCGCATCGTTGTCGGCGGCAACCTCATCCTCATCCTCTTCTTTAGGCTCAGGTGCCGTATCAGTCTCTTGTACGGCCTGAAGCTTCAGCAGATCGGAAAGAGAAATCAGCGGCAATAAACGGTCGCGCAACCGCAAAACCGGCGCGCCTTTGATTGTTTCAATGCGGTTCTCTCCATGCTCGGACGCCATCACCAGTTCGCGCACCGAAAGCTGTGGGATGGCGAAACGCTCGCGCGACGATTCAACAATCAGGGCCGAAACAATCGCAAGCGTAAGCGGTATCTTGATGGTAAAAGTTGAACCGGACCCTTCAACGGACTTAAGGTCGATTGAACCGCCGATTTTTTCAATATTCGTGCGCACGACATCCATGCCGACGCCCCGCCCTGAAACGGACGTAACCTTCTCTGCAGTCGAAAGCCCGGCATGAAAAATATATTTATGAAGCTGGTTCTCCGACATGTCGTCCAGTTCTTCCTGTGTAGCCAGACCGTTCTCCAGCACTTTGGCTTTGATTTTCTCGCTCGAAAGCCCTTTGCCGTCATCAATGATTTCAATAATGATGTGACCGCCTTCGTGATAGGCTTTAAGGGTGATCTTGCCTGTTTCCGGTTTTCCGGCGGCCTTGCGCGCTTCCGGCACTTCAATGCCGTGATCGCCCGAATTGCGAACCATATGGGTGAGCGGATCCTTGATAAGGTCCAAAACCTGTCGGTCAAGCTCAGTATCTTGCCCGATCATTTCCAACTCAATCTTTTTACCCAATTCGATAGACAGGTCGCGGATAATCCGCGGCAGCTTCGACCATGCATTGCCGATAGGCTGCATACGGGTTTTCATGACGCCGTCTTGCAATTCCGATACAACCTGATTCAAACGCTGAAGCGGTGCGGAAAAGTCAGCATCGGCCTGCTGACGCTGAATCTGAATAAGCTGGTTCCGGGTAAGAACCAACTCGCTAACCATGGTCATCAGGTTTTCAAGAACATCGACATTCACCCGCAAAGACTGCGTAGAAACGGATTTTTCAGCAGACTTCGCAGCCGCCTCTCCGTCTTTTTCCGCTGCAGCAGGTTCCTCCGCCTTAACCGGTTCCGGTTCTGAGACCGGTGACGGTGCGGGCTCTTGCACAGAAAACTCCGCCGGGCCTTCTGCCGCCTGAAATGCGGCTTCAAGCGCATCCAGTTCTTCCTGCGTAATATTACCGCCGCCTTCAGTCGGCGCTTCGGCTTTCTTTTCTTCCGGAGCCGCTGCCGCGCTACTGCTGTCGCCCGCGCCGCCAGCCGCTTCGCCGCCATCGCGTCCTTCGTAAACCGCATCCAGCTTTTCAATCAGCGCCGAATCATCACCCTCCGGCTCCGAACCTGTTTCTCCCAAGTCGGCAACCAGCATTTTAATGCAGTCAATACATTCAAAAATAAGCGTCACATATTCCGGCGTAACTTCAAGATCTTTGGAGCGAAAGCGCCCCAAAACGTTTTCCCCGTGATGGGCAACTTTTTCAAGGCGCGGCAGTCCAAGAAAACCGCATGTTCCCTTGATCGTATGCACAAGCCGGAAAATTTTTCCGATAAGATCCGCATCATTAGGGTTTTGCTCAAGATTGACAAGATCAAGGTCAAGCTCTTCAAGACTCTCGTTCGTTTCTGTCAAAAATTCCGAAATCAGGTCATCCATATGACTGTCCTCTCATCATGTTCTATGACGTAGTGTGTTGCAAAGTTGCTGAGATTCTAATATTCTAGCGCAAATTTCTTAAGGCGGGCTTAAGTTTTTATGGCATTAGAATTCTCGCCATTACGCAGTAAGAGAAAACAAGTGTATACGATCTTTTCGAAATTCAGAATAGCTGAACGCAAAAATATTTAACATTTAAACGTTAAAGTGCACTCGTATGTACTTTTCATGTTTCTACGCAGGCGGGTGGGTGATGATGATATCAACCTGTCCGTCTCCCGCATTGAGTATCGAAAACCCGTATCCGTAAGTTTGGCCAAGAAGGCCCGTCATATAGGCATGAACATATTTCGGCTCTAGCGCTTCGCGCGGCAAGTCAAGGCTCAGCGCAATGTCCGATTTTTCACGGATCGAGGCGCCATCACCTATAGCCGTAATGCGCGTCTGACCGGCTTCGTCACCTGCGCCTGCGCGAAGCATGCCGCCTTTCGGCATCGAATCCATGGCCAGCAATAAGCCACAAATCAGCATTTTACAAAAAGCTTTCGGGCGCTCGTCACCATAACCCAGATCGCCATAGGCATCCCAGTCCTGCTTAACCTTGTCCTCCGCCCCGACAATATCTTGAATCGCCTTGTAAACTTCCTCGGGTTTTATCGAATCATCCGCCCCGCCCGCGCCATAGGCCATCCGGTAAGCTTTAAGTCTGGCCGAAGCCTGTCCGGCGCTAAAGGAAATAAGGTCCGTGACTTCTTCTCCGGCGTCGGCCCCCATATCCTCAAGGAATTCAATGCCGTTATTCACCGCGCCGATGGGGCTGATGAGGTCATGGCAGATCTTTGAAGCCAGAAGCTCCAGAATACCGATATCGACAGCCGCGCTCATGATGCTATCCCTTGATTCTCAAAATTCAATTTGTAACCCAGCCGCGCAAGCTCCTCAACCGCCATACCCTGAAGCCGCGCCAACCCCTCTTCGCTATCGCTTTCCGCGCGAAACACCAGCACATCCTGCGTGTTTGAGGGTCTAAGCAACCACCAGCCATCCTTGCCCGAAATGCGGATACCGTCAATATCGTCCAGCGCCATGCCTTCCGGTAATTTATCCTTAAGGTTTTCAATAATCTGAGGAACAAGGGCGAATTTTTCGCGTTCATCCACGTCAACCCGTACTTCCGGAGTATTGTAAAGCTTCGGCAGTTTCTCCGTAAGCGTTGAAAACGGCCCGTCCGCCTCGCTCACTTCATTAAGCAGACGAACCGCACAGTAAAGCGCATCGTCAAACCCGTAATATTTATCGGCAAAAAAGATATGTCCCGAAAGTTCACCCGCCAAAGGCGCTTTGAGCTCCGACATTTTGTTTTTAATCAGCGAATGTCCGGTCTTCCACATAACCGCATTTCCGCCCAGACGGTTAATTTCATCGAACATCACTTGCGAGCATTTCACATCGCCGATGATCGCCGCGCCGGGGCGGTTCTCCAGAACTTCCCGCGCGTAAATCGTCATCAGGATATCACAGCGCAAAACAGCGCCGTTTTCATCCACCACGCCAATGCGGTCGCCATCACCGTCAAAGGCGATCCCCAGATCGCAGTCGTTCTCCTGAACCGCCTGTTGTAGATCGACAAGGTTTTTATCCACTGTTGGATCGGGATGGTGATTAGGGAAGTCTCCGTCAATATCGTCAAACAGCAGGATATGCTCGCCGGGGAGCTTTTCAACCAGCATCCGCAAGCATTCGCCCGCCGCGCCGTTCCCCGCATCCCAAGCGACTTTAAGCGCACGCCCCCCGGTAAAGTCTTTCAGAAGCCGCGCAATATAATGTTCGCGGATATCTCTTTCAAGAACCTCCCCCGCGCCGCGTTCAAAATCACCAGCCGCCGCAATTTCCCCGATGCGCTGTATAGCGTCACCAAAAACCGGCCCGCTTTGCAGCATCATCTTAAAACCGTTGTAATCAGCAGGGTTATGTGATCCTGTCACCATAATCCCCGCACTCGCCATATGGTCCTTAACCGCAAAATACAGCATCGGCGAAGGCCCCAGACCGACATTTTCCACCATGTGCCCTGTTTCGCTCAACCCCCGGATAAGCGCCGCCGCAAGGGTGGGGGAGGAGTGCCGTCCGTCATACCCGACGCAAACTTTACCCGGCTTGCGTCCGGAGTCTATGTCGCGGATAAGGTAAGTGCCAAAAGCGCGTCCCAGCGCATAGGCGTCTTTTTCGCTCAGGTTTTTACCAACCTGCCCGCGAATATCATACTCGCGCAAAATAGTAGGGGAGAAATTATAGCCGTTCGCTCCGGCCTCATCTTTACTCTGCGGCTTCATTCACAGTACCTTTCTTTAGGGTGTCTGCCATATCCAATATCGCCCGGCGAACGCCTTCACCGATTTCCGGGTCATGCGAGGCATAAGCCATATTCGCCTGAATAAAGCCAAGGCGGCTTCCGCTGTCATAGCTCCGTCCTTCAAACCGCATCGCGGAAAAAGGTTGCCGTCCGATCAGCTTCGCCATCGCGTCGGTTAACTGAATTTCCCCGCCCGCACCGGTTTCAAACGCAGAAAGATGTTCAAACACTTCAGGCTGCAAAATATAACGGCCAATCACCGAGAGCGTCGAGGGCGCGTCCTTCGGCTTCGGTTTCTCAACCAGACCCTTAACGGGCATGTTCTGACCGTCTTCCCCGCCCGTATCGACAATGCCGTATTTGTCCGTTTCATTGCGCGGCACATCTTCCACGGCAATCACATTCCCGCCGGTCTCATTATAAACGTCGACCATTTGTTTCAAGCACCCCTGCGGCCCCTGAATCAAAACATCAGGCAGCAAAATCGCAAACGGCTCGTTTTCAATCAACTTCGCCGCGCACCACACCGCATGGCCAAGGCCCAACGGGCGCGGCTGGCGCGTCAGGAAAAGCTGCCCTGCGCCGATTTCGGAATCGCGCACTTTTTTCAGCATTGCGTCCTTCCCGCGGGTCTCAAGTGTTTCTTCCAGTTCAGGCTGAAAGTCAAAATGCTCTTCCAGCATGTTTTTATGACGGCCCGTAACGAAGATAAATTCTTCAATCCCCGCCTCGCGCGCTTCTTCATAAACATGCTGGATAAGCGGGCGATCGTTAATCGGCAGCATCTCTTTCGGCATCACCTTGGTCGCGGGCAAAAACCGTGTTCCCAAACCGGCAACCGGGAATACAGCTTTACGAACGGGTCTAAAATCACTCATGGCGTGTATGTGCCATGTTTTAAGGGTTTTGGCAAGCTAAAGGGAAGGAAAAGCACGCTATTTGCCCAGCAAGACATCCCGTGCTTGATTAAGCTTTGCCGCCATCCATTCCGATCCTTCATGGTCGGGGTGAATTTTTTGCATCAGCCTTTTATACGCTGCCTTAATGTCCTCTGCGCTGGCCCCGTCCTCAAGCCCCAAAATGTCCAGCGCTTCCTCGCGGGTTTGTATGTCCTTCCTGCCGCCCGATCCGGGGGCTTCGCCGCGCTCCTGCTTTCTCGCGCGTAAAAACCCGATGCCGAAAGGAACAACCGCGCCCAAAAGTGCAATCGCCGCAGGCAGCCGCCCCGTAACCGCCAGCGTAAACAGCGCTGCGCATAGCACAGTAATAATGGCGAGTAGAAACAAAGCCTTAATCTGCGCCACAGTGGCATTCAGAAAAAAGCGGTAAAGCGCATATGCGCCAATCAACAAACCAATAACGAGAAGTAAATAAGGCATCTTAGAAAACACTAGCAAAACCGATCCGCTCGCGCCAGTATAACTCTCATGAACACTGCGAACGAAAAAACCGCCGCGCTACGCACGCGCATGAAGGAAGAGGGGCTGGACGGCTTCCTCATCCCCAAGGCCGATGGATATCAGGGCGAATTCCTCGCCCCCTATGCCGAGCGTCTTAAATGGCTCACCGGCTTTAGCGGTTCCGCTGGCGTAGCCGTAATCCTGAACGATAAAGCCTGCGTGCTTACTGACGGGCGCTACCGCCTTCAAGTTTCTCAGGAAATCGACACCGATATTTTTAAAACAGGCGATAGCGTAAAACTCGGCGTCCACGGCTGGCTGAAGGAACATGCGGAAGAGGGCGCCGTCATCGGCTATGACCCGTGGCTGCACACACCCGATCAAATACAAAAAATCAAAGATGAAGCGCCGCATGTACGCCTTAACCCCGTTTCCAAAAACCTCATTGATGAAATCTGGACCGATCAGCCGGAAAAACCATGCGGGCAGGTTCAGGCTTTTGACGAAAAAGTCGCCGGACAATCGTTTGAGAAAAAGAAAAAACAGGTCGCCGCTCTCATCAAAAAAGAAGGGGCACAGGCCGCCATCATCACCCTTCCCGATTCCATCTGCTGGCTTTTGAATATGCGCGGCCAAGACATTAATTACATCCCCTCCGTACTGTCTTACGCCGTTATCTATGCCGATGAAAGCAAGCCGCTCGAATGGATTGTCGATCCACAAAAAGTCGCTGATTTGAAACTCGAGGAGGGCATAAATGTAGCAGCGCTCAATGCTCTTGAAAACCTAAAAGGCCGCGTGCTTCTGGATTTTGCCCGCTCTCCCATATGGTTCAAAAGCGCGTTGGAAGAGGGCGGCGCGGAAGCGATGAACGCCAAAGACCCGTCTATCGACCTCAAAGCCATCAAAAGCGAGGCCGAGTTTGAAGCCATCAAACGCGCCCATATCCTCGATGGCGTAGCGCTGAGCAAATTCCTGTATTGGGCAAAAACCACAAACTCTTTTACGGAAGTTGATGTCAATGCAAAGCTTCTGGAGTTGCGCGGGAAGCATCCCGCATTCCAAAAGCCGAGCTTCCCCACTATCGCCGGTTTTGGCCGCAATGGCGCAATCATTCATTACCGCGCCACTGAAAAAACCTCCATAAACGTTAAGGGCGATGGCCTCTTGTTGGTCGATAGTGGCGGCCAATATTACGGCGGTGGTGTCGCGGGGACCACAGACATCACCCGCACAATCGCCATCGGCAAACCGTCAGCCGAAATGATTAATCGTTTCACGTTGGTTTTAAAAGGCCACATCGCGCTGGCCATGGCACATTTCCCGGAAGGTACGAGCGGCCAACAAATTGATACGCTCGCCCGCCAGCCGCTCTGGAACGAAGAACTGGATTACGCCCACGGCACAGGCCACGGTGTCGGCTGTTATCTCGCCGTGCATGAAGAAGCCGCAAGTATTTCCCCGCGCGGCAAAGAAGCGTTCAAGCCCGGCATGCTCATTTCAAATGAACCCGGATATTATAAGGAAGGCGAGTACGGCATCCGTATTGAAAATCTTGTCTTCGTAAAAGAAGCCGGGCGCTGCGCCGATACAGACGCGCAAATGCTGCAATTCGAAACAATAAGCTACGCGCCGATTGACCGGCAGCTTATAGACAAAGAGCTTCTCAGCGCCGAGGAGATAGCATGGCTGAATGAATATCACAGCCAAGTTTACACGCTTATATCACCAAGTCTAAACGCCGACGAACATGGATGGCTCAAATCCGAAACCGCGCCCTTGTGAATATAAAGGCGCTCTATTGGTGAAACTCAACACTATCCCTAACGTAACCAATGAAGTTCGAGTTTACCAAGCGAGGCGACCCCATGATTTCATGAACAAGAATCCGGTTGTTTGCAAATTCCGCCCTGAGTTTAACCTGCGTGACATAGGGAAATTTTTCCGGCGGGTCAATTTCATATTCGGCTTGTAAAATAGCAACACCACCGCTGGTCAGCTTGTTAAACTGTATAGCGCCATCGCGAAAAACATGGCGCAAGACATGTTTTTTACGCAGGAGGTTTTCAACGTGAAGGTCGTTAAGCTTTTGGCCGAGCTGATACCCGTAAACATTATAGAATAATGTTTCCTTATATATAGGGTCGTAAAAACGCGTACTGATGCGCTCCGTATCCTCAGAGCTTGATATCTGGATGTCTTTAGGAACGTAAGGTTCCATTTTTTCAGGAAGATAAGCCGTAAAAATACCAAGCGGCGAAATAACCTTCGGCCAGTCCTCTTTAAAGGATTTAATATCTTGCCTGTAGCCTTCGCGAAGAATTATCGATTCCAGATAATTGCGCGTTGATATGGAATCCATCACCTCCGCCGGTCCGGAAACGATCTGCTGGATTTTTCCTGTATCCGTAAAAAAGACGCGGGCACGGATGGTTTGCGGGCCGAGCTGAGGGTCGTTAAAGGAGATCTGGATTTCACCGCCCGGCGTTCTGTGCTGGAATATAAGGTCGTTGCGCGTTTCAAGAATACCGCCAAGCTTTGCGTAATGTTTGGCATACTGGTCCAGTTCATAAGTAATAAAATCCGTGACATCTTCATTTTCTATTTCCAGACCCAGCGTCTGTACATATTTGATGATATAATTTCTGACCGTATCCTTAAAAGGACGTTCATCGACTGTCGCAAAAGCCTGACCGATTTGCGCCAGCCTTTTAGGCCCTATGCGGAACTCCTGCTTTTCTTCTTGAACATTATCCGGTATACGAAGCTCGAATAATGTGCTTGTGGATTTATAGTCGTGCCACTCTTGTGCAGCAGACGTGCCCGGTGCCATCATGACAAAAGCAAGAAGCGTCGGTAAAAAGATGCGTTTTAAACAGGCCATAAAAAACAAACCCCCGTTTGCCGTTAAAACTCCATTATAAAGCATAAAAAAACCGCAGGCAAATAAGCCGGCGGTTTTTAAATGAAACAGATTCGCGTTTAGAACCCGTCGCGTTCGCGGCGTTTACGATCCATCTTACGCGCCCGGCGCACAGATTCAGACTGCTCGCGGGCCTTCTTCTCAGAAGGTTTTTCGTAATGACGACGAAGTTTCATTTCGCGGAAGATCCCTTCGCGCTGCATTTTCTTCTTCAGGGCTTTAAGCGCCTGATCGACATTGTTATCGCGTACACTTACACTGACCACAATGCTCACCCCTTTCTAAAGGATGTTAGAGTTAAAATTGACTTTCCAACGCTGGAAAGCCCACACTTCCTATCATTCTCAAAGCCGAATGCAAAGGAAAAAATAGGATTAAGCTCTAATTATATGATTTTTTTGAAGTTTCGACAAATTGAGACGCCGCCTTATAGATCGTTGTATTATGAATATAAATATGCCAAGACTCAAAAAAATATAGGCGGATAAGTATATCAAGCGCGATAATATGATTTAAGAAATATCTAAAATATGGTCCAGGAAGCCTCTAATAGCCGCGACCTGCCCATCATTACAATCTTGCTCTGTTGTATGCTCTCCATCAGGATAAATTTCAGTTGTGAAGGCGCCCAATCTTGATGCGGCATTCGTGTAGTCCATACACACGCCTTTTCCAGCCGGGTAACGTATAACACCCTCATGTTGCATCTTTAGGCTATTTATATTGCCATCATTGTCTGGGGAGGCGATGGGCAAAATTTTCTTCATAGATGCAACTATAGCGCGTTCTAGCTGCTCCATTCTAAGAGTTTCTGGCGTAATAAGATAAGATCCATCGGGTTTGGGTGTATCTTCATAAGTTGTTCCATCAATGGATGCCTGCTCAGGTCTGAAAATTGTTCTGTCACTTTCAGGCGTCTCGTGAAGGTCCATATGAGCATCAATGGGCCCCTGTAAAGAGTCAATAAATGCCATGGCAAGCGTAGATTCTTCGCATGTGCTGTCGTGCCGGAATTCTCTGTTCGGATTAAATAGAAGAGGGTTTAAGCGATTAATTGTTTCGAAGCTCCAAGGTGAAATGCCTGGAAGAGCCACAATATTAAAATGTTCAGAGTAGTCTAACGCGTGGTTTTCTAAAAACTGGAGGTTGCCTATGAGGCCGCTGGTTTCGTATCCATGCACGCCTCCGGTTAAAAGAAAAGTGGGTTTGTTGTCGTCCCACTTTCCAACTTTAATTCCAAAAAGAGGATATCTGTCAGGATCAATGCTCAAAGCGCCATACTGTTGAACGCCAAAATATTGAGCGTCTAATGCTGTAATTCTGTCGATGACAAGTTCTTTGTAAGATCTTTGGGGTTTTTGCCGTGCAAGCCAGCACTCCTGCCCTTCCCAAGGTTCCGGCTGTATTAATTTTTTAGGCATTTTCTGCTCGTTTTTTAAAACCAAAATGCTCTTTAACAAAAAATGAAGGTAAAAACAAATATACTATGAAAAGTGATTCGTTTTTAAATCCAATGCGGCCGATAAAAGTGCCTTTGTATAGTCTTGCTGCGGATTGTCGAAAATCTCTTGCGCCGGGCCGGATTCCACCACGCGCCCATCTTTCATAACAATCAAATCATGCGCCATCGCCTTAACCACGCGCAAATCATGGGAAATAAACATATAGGAAATCTTGTGCTTGTCCTGTAATTCCCGCAGCAAATCGACAATTTGCGCCTGAACGGAAAGGTCCAGCGCCGAAGTCGGCTCATCCAGTACGATAAATTTAGGCCGCAGCGCCAAAGCCCGCGCAATCGAAATCCGCTGCCTCTGCCCGCCGGAAAACTCATGCGGATAACGATGTCGCGTTTCCGGGTCCATATGTACATCTTCCAAAGCCTTGATAATCGAGGTTTCCCGATCCTTCGCGCTTTGCTCTTTGCGGTGAATTTTCAGGCCCTCGCCGATAATCCCGCCCACGCTCATCCTTGGGGAAAGCGAGCCAAACGGGTCCTGAAACACAATCTGCATATCCTCACGCATTCGCCTAAGTACAGCTTTGTCTGATGTGTCCTCTTTGTTGGTCAGAACCTTGATTAAAAACGCAAAAGGCAATAAAGGCAGATGCAAAATGGTGTCAAAAAAATCTAGTATAGCGCGCAAACCACCTTTTTTCTCGGATTTTCCGAGGCTGCTAATCTCCTTACCTAAGAACACAATCGTCCCTTCCGCGCCCAAAAGCCTCAAAAGCCCTAGCCCCAGCGTTGTTTTGCCCGACCCGCTTTCACCCACGACACCAATTGTTTGCCCTTCTTTAGCGACAATGTCGATATTATCGACCGCTTTAACCCAATCCGTGGGTTTACCAAAGAAATTCTTCTTTTTCGGAAAGTAAATTTTCACGCCACGGCCCTGCATCACCACAGGCGCATTTTCATTCGCCGCAATCGCCGCGCCCTTTGGTTGCGCGCTCAAAAGCATCTTTGTGTATTCGTGCTGCGGGCTGGCAAACAGCTTTGCCGTTTCGTTCTGCTCAACGATCTTCCCGCTTTGCATCACACAAACGCGGTCGCTCATTTTCTCAACAATGGTTAAGTCATGGGTAATCAGCAACAGCGCCATGCCTAAACGCTTTTGCAAGTCTTTCAAAAGCTCAAGCACCTGCGCCTGCACCGTCACATCCAGCGCTGTCGTCGGCTCATCCGCGATCAAAAGTTCCGGATCATTCGCCAAAGCCATCGCAATCATCACCCGCTGGCGCTGTCCACCCGAAAGCTCATGCGGATACGCACCAAGCCGCGTTTTCAAATTCTCCAAACCAACCAGATCAAGCAACTCCAAAACCCGCGTCCGCGCATCCGCCTTGCTCATCTTTTTATGAATGAACAGCACTTCCGAGATTTGCTTTTCAATATTGTGCAGCGGGTTAAGCGCGGTCAGAGGCTCCTGAAAGATCATGCCGATCTGCTCCCCGCGAATGGTGCGCATGAAACTATCGCCCTTACCCACCAGTTCCTCACCCTCAAATATGATCGAGGAACCCTCCGGATGGTTGGCAAGCGGATAAGGCAAAAGCTGCATCACCGACAGCGCGGTTACAGACTTCCCCGACCCCGATTCCCCCACCAGCGCCACCGTCTCCCCCTTGGTGATATCGAACGACACACCATCCACGGCCCGAAACAACCCGTTCTGAGTTTTGAAATCGACGGAGAGATTTTGAATTTGGAGGAGTAATTTTGTCATCCGCTCACTATAAAATACTTTCCTTACGAAGGCACGCCTTACCCAAGCATTTACCCGCAATTAAATGTTGACATAACCTTTTGTTCGGGGGTAGGGTCGGTTTTTCATAGAAAATAAAAATAAGATCGGGAGTATATAAAGTGGTCACAGTTCAAGAAATAAAATTTATTGAAGGAGTGGGTTACGAGAATTCGTGCGAGATAGAGCCTGTGGCGATGTCGGTTGTTGGCGGACCAAGCGTTGATTCAACACAAACTGCTGGAGAAAATCAATCAAAGGTAGAAAATGTGCTGCTTTCAAAGTTTAAAGAAGACTGGGAAACATCTTCTAGCCTCCATTTTACCCTTGATACTGCAAAAGCAATTATAAAATATGGACGTGAGCGTGTAGAAGAGCACAGGTCTGCCGTTAAATCTGGTCAGCAGAAAGCAATCTCCGGTGCATTCTGCAATGCCAACTTTGGTAAAGTTTTTGTGGAGCTTGAAAAAATGCAGCGGGAGAGTTACGCAAGCGTGTCTATACGGTTGAATGAAGAGGGGGGCTATAAGAGTTCAGAATATAAACATATGTATGACGGGCAACTTGTTGATTCTATGAACAGAAATTCTAAAAGTTTAATTTCTAAGCTTATTCCGTAGGCGCTTTTTAAACCCTCAAAACCTCATAAACCCCATCCGTAATCCGGCTTTCCACGCCTTGCATCTCGGCCAGGTCAAGCTCATGCAGCTTGCAACCCTTACCCTCGGCCAGCTTCACAATCGCGCCCGTCACATGATGCGCATCGCGAAACGGCATGCCCAGATTCATCACCAGCCAATCCGCCAACGCCGTGGCGGTCGTATAGCCGTCCTCCGCCGTTTCCAGCATCCGCGCCGTGTGGAATGTCGCGCTCGAAACCATGCCGTCCATCGCCTCAAGGCATAGGGAGACGGTGTCAACACTATCGAACACAAATTCTTTGTCTTCCTGCAAATCCTTGTTATAGGTCAGCGGCAGGCCTTTCAGCATCGTCAAAACCTGCACAACATTACCATTCAGCCGCCCGGTCTTTCCGCGCACCAATTCCGCCGCATCCGGGTTTTTCTTTTGCGGCATAATGGAACTGCCCGTACTCCACTGATCGCTCAGCGTGATAAAACCGAATTGCGGCGTTGACCAGATAATGATTTCCTCCGCCAGCCGCGAAAGATGAATGCCGCTCAGCGCACAGCAAAAAGCAATTTCCGCGACAAAGTCGCGATCGGATACCGCATCCATAGTGTTGGGGATAGGGCCGTCAAACCCCAGCGCCTCCGCCGTCATCTCCCGGTCGATAGGGAAGGGCGTCCCCGCCATCGCTGCTGCGCCCAGCGGACAGAAATTCAGCCGCGCAAACGCATCCTCAAACCGTGATTTATCCCGCGCCAGCATGTGCCAATACGCATCCAGATGTCGCCCCAAAGTCACAGGCTGCGCCGGTTGTAAATGCGTAAAGCCCGGCATTACCGCATCTTTATGTGTTTCGCTTAAACCCGCAAGCGTCGCTTGCAGCGCTTCAATCTTGCCGATCAGCGCATTCACCGCATCCCGGCACCACAACCGGAAATCTGTCGCAACCTGATCGTTCCGGCTCCGCGCAGTATGCAGCTTGCCCGCCGCATCGCCGATAATCTCGCGCAAACGGCTCTCGATATTCATGTGAATATCCTCAAGGGCAGGGGAGAACTCAAATTCCCCGGCCTCAATCTCCTCGGAAATTTGTTCCAAACCCTTAAGAATCGCATCGCCGTCATTCTTGGAAATAATCTCCTGCTTCACCAGCATCTCGCAATGCGCTTTTGAACCCGCAATATCCTGCCGCCATAACCGCACATCCACATCAATGCTCGCATTGATCTGCTCCATGATATCAGACGGTTTTCCGAAAACCGCCCACCCCACATTTTATTTGCATTCTTACTCATGGCTGTTTTTCGCTTTCTCTCTTGCGCACGTACTCCTCTGCTATTGCGTCACCCTGCATTTTGGCTAAATATTTGAGATAGGGTTCGGCGTATTCAGCAGGTAAATGATAGTCATTTATATTATGTTTTTTGATGTCTTCGACTTCCTGAGTCATAGATAAATAATCTTTAGGTTCTCTGATTTTTTCCAAAGACTTTAAGGCGCTTTGTTGGTCTGGAAAGCTCTTGATAAACCCATTAAGCGATTGCGCTAGTTCCGCCTGAAAGTTCTGAAAATCTTTGAGAGCTAACGAATCGATCAGAGCATCTGTTTTTTCTTGAGGTTGCTTTTGCTTCATTAAATCAAATTTTTGTTTGGTTGTCGCGTGTTTACGTTTCAAATAAGGAAAAAATTTTTCTAGAAATGCGCATCGTATTGTAATGTCCTGTAGCAAAGGTATGAGGGCTTCCTTGTTGACAGGCTTACCGACGCCGCCGACCGCGTTCATGAAGTTAATATTACCGTGAAGGTTAAGAATGTCTTCAGTAATACTCGGATAAAAAGATGTCCCGCTTATCTCTCCAAGAATGAGGCTGTATTTTTGATCGTTGTTCTCATAGGATAGGCGTTGCCCGCATTTTCCAACATCAGCTTGCTTAAAGTTTGGGTTGATTAGATCACCACTCTCGTCCGCTTTCAAAGTTTCTATATTTTTAAGCGTTATGTTTTTAATTTCTGAGTAGCAACGACCTAGTTCAATTAGGTCAATAGGTTCCTTTTCTTCGATTTGAGGGCTTGCTGAAAGTGTTGTGTAATAAAAAAAGCAGCATATCCCAGCTAAACCAGCCAGTGCGACATATAGCTTTACCTCAAAAGGGCCCATAATCTTAAGCCGCCTTGCTCTTCTTACCCGTTCCGCCCGCACAAGGCGCTTCTCCGCGCACCAGCGTATTATTCCGCAGCCGCACAGCGTTAATCTTGATAAACCCGTCTGCGTCTTTTTGGTCGTACCCGCCTTCTTCATCCATAGACGATTGCACCGGGTCATACAGCGCATTCGGGGATGTGCGCGCAACCGGATAGGCGCTGCCCTTATAAAGCCGCACCTGCACTTCGCCATTCACCACCTCCTGTGCTTTATCCATCGTGGTCATCAGCAGTTCAAATTCCGGCGAAAACCAGAACCCGTTATAAATCAACTCCGCCACTTTCAAAGACAAACCATCGCGAATTTTCATCACCTCGCGGTCCATAGTGAGGCCTTCCAGATCGCGGTGCGCATTGTGCAGGATCGCTCCGCCCGGCGTTTCATAAACCCCGCGTGATTTAATCCCGACAAAGCGGTTTTCAACCATATCCAGCCGCCCGATGCCGTGGCGCGTACCCAACTCATTCAGCTTTTCAAACACCGCCAAATCGCCGCTCGTCGCGCTGCCATTGGCTTCAACCTTCACCGGCACACCTTGCTTAAAGCTAATCGTAATCACCTCCGCCTCATCCGGCCATTGATCGGGCGAGGAGGTGCGCGAATAAACATCCTCCGCGCAAATCACATTCGGGTCTTCCAGAACCCCCGCTTCATGCGAAATATGCAGCAAATTGTCATCTTCAGAATAAGGTTTTTTGCGCGTCGCTGTAACCGGAATGCCGTACTGATCGCAGTAATTCAGCATGTCAGAGCGCCCCTGAAAGCGCGTCAAAAATTCGTCCATCTTCCACGGCGCCAAAACTTTTATGTCGGGCTTAAGCGCATAATAGGAAAGCTCAAACCGCACCTGATCGTTGCCTTTCCCCGTCGCGCCATGGCCAACAAACTGCGCGCCTTCTTTTTCGGCAATCTCAATCTGACGTTTGGAGATAATAGGCCGCGCAATAGATGTGCCGAGCAAATACCGCCCCTCATAAACCGCCTGAGATTTAAACGCCGGATAGATATAATCGCGCACGAACTCCTCTTTCAGGTCCTCGATATAAACCTTGGAAGCGCCGATTTTCTCCGCCTTCGCCTTGGCGGCTTCAAAATCTTCCTCTTGCCCTACATCGGCGATATAGGCGATCACCTCATATCCTTCTTCAATAAACCATTTGAGGATTACCGAAGTATCAAGCCCGCCCGAATAGGCCAGTACGATTTTACCTTTACTCATAATTTTTCCTTCTTAAAACAAACTGCCCGCAACGGCCAGCGCGATAAGCACTGCGGCAATTTTCGCCAGCAATGCAAAAAACTTGTTGCCGGTGTATTTATCCGCGCTGCGCCAGATCGGCAAGACCATATACCCGGCCCAGCCGATAATGATAAGCGCCCCCAACGCCCCAAGGGCCTGAGCGGGAATGCGCAGCACAAGCATTCCAATGAAATAATACAGCCAGAACGTATGAGCCAGCGGTATATCCCCGTTCCAAAGCTGGTTTAAAGTCTCTTTAATCTTATCCATAACGCCTATCTCCTCTGCGGTTCTTACGCAGCCTTAGTATTTTTAAACACTATCCCGAAAGCATTGTCCAGATCGGCGATCAAATCATCCGGGTTCTCCAGTCCGATGGAAAGGCGGATCAACCCATCCGTAACCCCTGCTTTTTCTCGCACATCCTCAGGAACGCCCGAATGGGTTGTACTGGCCGGGTGACACACAAGGCTTTCGCTTCCACCCAGCGATACCGCCGATTTAAAAATCGACAGCGCATTAATCAATTTGAACGCTTCGCTTTTCCCCGCATCAATGACAAAAGAAAATGTCGATCCCGGTCCAGTGCATTGGCGCTCGTAAACAGCTTTAAATCGAGGCTCATCAATCAGATCCGGGTGATACACATCGGCCTTGATATAAGGGTTGTTTGCTAGCCACGCCGCTACCTTACGCCCGCTATCGGCCCCGCGTGCCATGCGTATAGACAGGGTTTCCAAAGAGCGCGAAATCATCCAGCTTGTATGCGGGTCGAGGTTAAGCCCCATGGCCCCGCGCAAAGCTCGGATCGGGCGAAGAACTTCCCGCCCGCCGCACACCGCCCCGGCGACCAGATCGCTATGCCCGCCGATATATTTCGTAACGGAATAAACCGCGATATCAATGCCCTGCGGCACGGCGCGCTGAAACACGGGGCCGAGAAGAGTATTGTCACACACGGTCAGCGGGCGGTGCCCCGTTTCTTTTTCGATCACATCAACGCAGCGCAAAAGCGCCTCAAAATCGACCAGCGTATTCATAGGATTGGAAGGCGTTTCAAAGAAAACCATCGCCAAACGGCCCTGTTTAGCGGCTGCCCGCAGGGACTCCAACATCGCGTCCTCATCAAGCCCGTCTTTAAAATCCGCCGTCTTGATATTAAATTCCGGCAGGAATTTACGGATCAGCGTTTCCGTCCCGCCGTAAAGCGGCACGCTCTGCACGATCACATCACCGGGGCGCAGATAAGACAAAAGCACCGCGCTGATCGCCCCCATGCCGCTGGAAAACATAATCGCCCGTTCCGCACCCTCAAAAACCGCCAAACGGTCTTCAATAATTTCAACATTCGGATGATTAAAACGGCTGTAGATCAGCCCGCCAACGCTATCATCCGGCGCAGGTTTCCGCCCGGCCATAACATGGAAAAACTCCTCCCCGTCCTCCGGCGTTTCAAACGCAAAGGTCGAGGTCAGGAACACCGGCGGCTTCACCGCGCCTTGAGAAAGCTCTGGCTTATACCCATAGGACATCATCAGCGTTTCCGGCGAAAGCGCATGCTTTCCAATCGTTTGTTTCTTATAGTTTTTACTCATTTATTCATTCCCGAAATTAAAAATATGTTTGATAAACTATTTTAAAACCAACGATGTATCCAGATTACCCGAATAGGCCAGTACAATTTTTCCTTTGCTCATGTTAAATCCTTTTTAATTTGTATGACTTTGCGTCCCTTGTGGTTAAATTATCCATTTTTAAGCAAGGCATATCCTGCAATCAGAAAAGTGAAAGCGAATACGCTAAGAATAAAAAATGCTAGTACACGAATTGCCCTGATTCCCTGAGGGTTTTTGGCATATCTCCAAACGAACCAAAGCAGGGCAGCGGTGAAGATAATGCCCTCTATGGCTGATAGCACGTCTGAAACAATACCGGGTACAATGAATCTTAGTGCTTTGTTTGCTAGGAATAAGAGTAAGCAAGCGCCAGCTATTTTTAAGAAAAGATAACCATCTTTTTTTAGCTGTTCTTTTTGTGCTTTTTGGTTGTCCATTATTCATTCCCGAAATTAAAACTTTTTTGGCTCACGCTCACCCCCGCATCCTCTAGGCACCACGCCAGAATAGCCTTCTGCGCATGCAGGCGGTTTTCAGCCTCATCATAAATCACGCTTTGCGGCCCCTTGGCAACCTCTTCGCTGACCTCTTCCCATTCATGAATGGGAAGGCAATGCATAAAAATCGCTTCTTCATTCGCCAGCGCCATAAGATCAGCATTCACCTGATACGGCCAGAATTTCTCAATATTCTTACCTTCCTGCCCCATTGACACCCATGTATCGGTGACAAGCACATCCGCGCCTTTCGCCGCTTCGTGCGCATTATTGGTGAAAGCCACCCCTTTAGGCACATTGCCGTTTAAATCCTCGGGCAGCGCCATGATAAAATCAAAACCAAAGACGCTTGAGGCATCAACATAGCTTTGAGAGACATTGTTATAGTCCCCAAACCACGCAACCTTCTTTCCTTCCGCACTGCCCAGCTTCTCTTCAATCGTCATCACATCGGCCATAATCTGACACGGATGCGATTTATCGGTCATCCCGTTAATCACGGGAACGTCCGAATGCGCCGCCAGCTCCAGCAATTTGTCATGATCGCTCATCCGCACCATCACCGCGTCAACAAACCGCGAGAGAACTTTGGCTGTGCTTTCAATGCTTTCCGCCCCGCCAATTTGCATTTCGCCTTTCGACATCACCACCGTATGCCCGCCAAGCTGCTTCATCGCCACATCAAACGACACCCGCGTACGCGTCGAAAGCTTGTCAAACACCATCGCCAGCGACAGCCCCGAAAAAATCTGCGGCGGGTTGTATTTCTGCGCTTTCAAAGCATGTGCCTTCTTCAGAATATTTTGCAATTCATCCGGATCAATCTGATCCAGATCCAAAAAATGTTTAATCTCTGCCATTTTATAACCCTTTAATTTTTAACCACGAAGCTCACGAAGCGCTCAGAGTTTAAACGCGCCGAAGGCGCAATAAAACAAAACCCAAGGCATGCCGTTTGTTATTACCTGCGGCGCTTTTGCCTTTTCTCTATCTCTTCGAGTCCTTCGTGAGCTTCGTGGTTCAATTTATTCTTCCAGTTCGCTCAAAGTTTTCTTAATGATCGCCAAAGCTTCGTGCGCCTCGTCTTCACTCATAATAAGCGGCGGGACAAGCCGCAACGTTTCTTTCCCCGCCTGCGTGCCCATCAAACCGTTCTTAAGCAAAGCCCCAAGCAGGTTCTTAATATCAAAAACCGTATCAATTCCGATCATCAAACCTTTGCCGCGAATATCGGTAATTTTGTTTGATGAACGCTTAAGCTCATTCAGCCCGTCAAACAAAATGCCTGACACTTTATTTACATTTTCCAAAAAGCCGGGTTTCAGCATCTCTTCCATAACGCAAACCACCACAGCACAAGCCAACGGATTCCCGCCATAGGTCGTACCGTGTGTGCCCACGGTAATGGCACGTCCGAATTTCTCCTTTGCGGCCATCGCTCCCACGGGGAAACCGCCGCCCATCCCTTTTGCCCAAGCGGAAATATCCGGCTCCACGCCAAAATTTTCATAGGCGTGCAACGTGCCCGTACGGCCAAAACCGGCCTGCACCTCGTCAAAAATCAAACAGATATTCTCATCATCGCAAAGCTGGCGCAGCCCTTTTAGAAAGCTTTCTTCTGCCGGTATCAACCCGCCTTCGCCCTGCACAGGCTCAAGAATAATCGCCGCAGTTTTATCGGAAATCAGCGCTTTCACACTCGTTAAATCATTGAACGTTGCAAAATGTACACCAGGGAGATAGGGACCGAAAAAAGGCTGCACATGCCGTTTTTCCGTGACGCTGGCACTGCCAAGGCTCCGCCCGTGAAAACTCTGGCGAAAGGCTATAATTTCGTTGCAGCTCTCACCTTTTTCTTCATACGCCCATTTGCGCGCACATTTCAGAGCCGTTTCCACGCTTTCCGTACCGCTGTTGGAAAAATAGACCAGATCAAAACAACTATTCTCGACCAGCAGCTTCGCAGCGTTCAGCCTCTCCTTGGTTGCATAGGAGGCTTGAACAGCCATTAGCCGCCCGGCTTGCTCGCTGATCGTTTTAACAAGGGCAGGGTGGTTATGGCCCAAAGACGCCACAGCAATCCCCGCCGCACAGTCCAGATACTTCTTGCCGTCCGTATCCCATGTTCTGCAACCTTGACCGCGATCCATAACCACGGGCTGCGGGCTATAGGTTTTAACAAGATACTCAAACGATTCATCAATAATTTTCCGGGCTTCTTCGCTCATCACTTCCGTCCTTCAATTAATTTCTGCGCGGCAACTTCGTTCTCATACGATTGCCGCTCGCTCTCGCGAAACAGCATCGTCCCCGGCCCCACAGGTTCGTAAATTTCCTTCTTCAGCGCGTCTTCGCGCAGCCCGCTCAGCAGGTGGATGCGCCGCACCCCCGCATCCAAGGCGGCCTTGCAGTTCTCAAGCTTGACTTGCATTCCCCCGGTGGCCGTGCCGTCTGCTATATATCCGTCAATCTGCTCTGCGGTAATAACGCCCGCCGTTTTGCCGTTAATCAGCACCCCGTCCACGTCTGATAAAAAGATCAGCTTGTCGGCTTTCAGAACAATCGCGGTCTGCGTCGCAATTTTATCGGCGTTGATATTGCACACTACCCCGTCATTGGTCACCGCAAGACATGTACAGGCTACAAAATTTGTCACCTTAAACAGCCGGTTAATCGGGCGCGCATGCATTCTCTCAATCCCGCCGGTAAAGTGATCGCTCTTCGTTTTTGGCGCAAGCTCAATATCGGCCCAATCCGCAGGCAGCGCATTCAAAGAAAGCCCTTCAACATTGTTCTTCGCTATGGCCGCAGATACGCTAAGCGATAAATCGCCGCCAATAACATGCTTCATCACCGCGATATTTTCAGCAAGATTAACCCGCAAACCGTTAACTTTTTCAACGGCGATCCCGCGTTTTTCAGATTCCGCGTCCATGGCCCGCCCGCCGCCGTAAATCAGCAGCACCTTTATACCTTGCAATGTCAGATCGCGAATATTCGAAAGCAGATTATCCAGCGCCCGCTCATCTTCAATAATCCGCCCGCCCGCTTTAATGACAAAGAAATTATCTTTAAATTTGCTCTCATAAAAAGCATTGATAAAAAATTCCGGCATTTTACTTTTCTTACTCATGGATATAACGCTCCCAAATCAAATAACCCTTCTGTCTCGTCCAGTCCGAACATCAAATTCATATTCTGCACGGCGCAACCCGCCGCGCCTTTCACCAGATTGTCCAGCGCACCTTGCGCAATAACCGTGCCATCATTGCCTTTGGTAAAAGACAGATCTACAAAGTTCGAGCCCACAATGTGCGCCAGCGCCACCTCGCCCTGCAACCGTACAAAAGGCGCATCGCCATAAGCTTGTTCCGCCAGATCCAGCGGCTCGATATCACCCTTAAGCCGCAAAAAAGCGTTGGCGAAAATCCCCCGCGTAAACGGTCCGGAGGTCGGCACGAAATTAAGCTGGTCTTCGGATATATCGCCTGCCCGCGTAATCTCCGGAATATGCCGATGTACATTGATGCCATAGCTCTTCATATTATGCGAGCGCACAGGGTGATGCGTGCCGTCTCCCGGTGTTTTTCCCGCCCCGCTCGATCCCGTCACAGCGATAATATCGGCGCTCTCAATCAAGCCTTTAAAGGGGTGCAAAATCATCTGGCTGAGCGAAGCAAAACACCCCGGATTAGCCACGCTCGAAGCTCCCGCAATCGCTTTATGTCCCATAACTTCCGGTAAACCGTAAACGACCTCTTTCAAAAGATCGGGATGCTTATGCGCCTGATAATATTTCTCGTAAACCGCCGCGTCATCCAGCCGGTAGTCCGCCGATAAATCAATCACCTTCACCTTGCCATGCAGATCTGCAACCACGTCCTGTGCGGTTTTATGGGGCAGGGCGAGGAACACAACATCGCTGTCCTTCGCTACCTTCTCATGCGGCGTATTCGTAATCTCCAGATCCAGATGCGCCAGATGCGGATACACCTCGCCAATTTCCACGCTTGCGTCCACACGTGATGTCAAATGCGCAATCTCGACATTGGGATGCGCGAGCAAAAGCCGTAATTGCTCCAGCCCCGTATAACCGGTAATGCCAATTATGGAGGCTTTAATCATAGTTGCGCTCCTGCAGTGCCAAAATAGTGTCTATGCCGCATCCTGATACTCCACCGCCCACCGGGCAATCACCAGATCCAGCCACCGGTTATCCGGCTTAAAGGCGTTATAGGTCATTACGCCCAGCTTTTCGCGCACGATATCCTGCCCCACCTGATTATCCGTCACAGGCCCGCTGACCATATCCAGCGGCAGGCCGATTCTCGCACACCCTTCGGCCAGGCCGATCGCCCCCACAGGGTCCCGGGCGCAGCCGATATGAAACCGCACATTCTTTTGAAGCTGCGGGTCCTGCAAAATTGCACTCACGCCGTATTTCCCCATAAGGCCGTCACCGAACTCGATCATAATCGCATCAGGTCCCGATTCTGAAAGATACTCAATCGCCCCCTTCGCCACGGCTACCATATCTTCGGCGGCAATATTAGCGGTAGAGGTAATCCCGCAATCCACAAAGGAAACATTGTTGTAAACCCCGTAATCCGCCATTTTAAACAAATCCCGCTGCGCGCCCACACCGGTCAGCTTCGCACCCGCCAGCTTCATCCCCATCCGCGTCAGCGTTTTGACAATCTCAATCGCTACGGTCGTTTTTCCGCTATCCATGGACGTTCCGGTGGTGATAATCAACGGTACCCGGCTTTTTAAATCGCTCACCGGCTTGAACAGCGCAGCCTGATTGATGTTCAAAAGCTTGCCTTTCCGCGCAATACCGCCCAGCACCCGCACCCGCAAAGGTTCACCCACTTCCTGCACGTTCGCCGAAGTGCAAACCCCGGCCACGCCGCCGAAATTCAGCAAATGGATAATATCATCAACCTCCAGACTTTTCGGCAGCGTCCCTACAAACCCCATAAGCGCCATCCGCTGCCCTAGGGCCACGGCCAGAATATCGCCTTTCTTCAGCTTGCTCATCCGCCCCGAAGGCAGTTCCAACTCGTTATAGATGCTCTTGTCTTCCAAAACCTGCACAGCCAGCACCGTGCCCATCTCGCACGACAGCTTGTCCGTAAGTTCTTCTTCGTGAGAAAGTTCCAGATTTTTGGTTACCGAAGCTATTTTATCAATTTGTATCTTTGTCATTTTTCTTGTCTTCTTAATTGTTTAAATGAGAATGCAACTCTTTGGCCCCTTATTCAAGAGTCCAATTAAGCGTACAAATTTTGAAGTAAGTGTTTTAGGCAACAAGAAATGCCCGCTTAATCGGATCGATTAACGAGGGCGTCGGCGGTTACAACTCTGTACAGCGTTCTTGTTCATAGCCGCTTTATAATCCCACCCCCGCTTGTTTGTCAAATTTATTTTTCAAGCGCCTTTGCGCTTTCGCGTTTCTCCACACCTAAGCCGCCAGCGCCTTTTCTACCACCCGCGCCCAGTATTCCACAGCCAGCGGTATGATCTCATCATTAAAATCATAGCGCGGCGTATGCAGCCCGTGATTATGGTTGGAGTCCGGCTCATCCGGCTCGCCTTGCCCCATCCAGATATAGCACCCCGGCACATCCATGAGCATCCGCCCGAAATCCTCTCCGCCCATAGAGGGCGTTACATCGTCATTCACATTATGCTCGCCAAACATCTCTCTGGCGATATCCACGCAAAACGCCGTCTCGTTCGGCGTATTGATGGTCGGGTCAAGCACCGTTTCAAACTCATAATCAATATCTCCGCCCATGGCCCGCGCAATGCCGCGCGCCGTTTCCCCGATCCTGTCTTTAAGGGCTTGACGCAATTCCTCGTCATAGGTGCGCAGCGTCCCCACCAGCGAGGCGTTATCGGGAATAATGTTATGCGCCCCGGCCCCCGCGTGGAAGGTGGTAATAGACAGTACAACCGCCTCCGCCGGATGCGTATAGCGGCTCACCAGCGTTTGCAACGCGCTCACAACATGTGCGCCGATCACAATCGGATCGATTGTCCTGTGCGGCATCGCTGCATGCCCGCCTTTGCCCTTGATGGTCATACGAATGATATCCGCACTCGCCATAATCGGCCCGGAGCGTGTGGCCACCGTCCCTTTGGGAAGCTGCGGCCAGTTATGCAGGCCGTAAATACTGTCACAGGGGAAGCGCCGGAACAGCCCCTCGTCAATCATCATATGCGCACCCTTTTTTCCTTCTTCGGCGGGTTGGAAAATCAAATGCACTTTGCCATTGAAGTTACGGTTTTCGCTCAAATATTTTGCTGCGCCGAGCAAGGTCGCCGTATGCCCGTCATGCCCGCAGGCATGCATTTTGCCCGGAATTCTTGATTTATGCGCCTTGTTATCCGCCTCTTCAATATCCAGCGCATCCATATCCGCGCGCAAGCCCACAGCCCGCCCCGACGTATTCCGCTCGCCTTCAATCGTCGCGACAATCCCCGTCACCGCAATGCCGCGCTCAAACGGTATCCCCCACTCTGTGAGTTTCTCCGCCACCAGATCGCTGGCAAATGTTTCTTCATACGCCGTTTGCGGGTTTTCATGCAGAGCCCGGCGATACCCGGCAATCTCATCTTTCAGATCGGCGAGGTAATCATGAAATAGTCATAGCCATTAAGTAGGGCAGCCTTTTCCGGTCAAAAGCATCACGCACAGCTTCACCAATAAATGTAAGCAGAGTGAGCATAATGGCGGAAGAGATAAAAACGCCGCAATGCCAAGCCACGGCGCTTGTAAAATTGCCTCCTTGCGCCAGCAATTCGCCTGGGAAGGGGAGCCGAGGCGGCGGTAGACCCAACCCCAGAAAGTCATATTGGTCAGCGCCGTAATCGACCCGGTCAAAATAACGGCATAGCGGTAATCGTCGCCACCTAATGCGTTGCAAACATGCCGCCACATAATCACCGGTTGAAACCCTCGCCGCCCCGCGCCGCGCGCAACATAATCGAAGTTCCGCGCCTGCAAAAATTCCGCCCGCACCACATCCACCAGTTGCACCCACACGAAAACAGCAGCAAAATCGCCTCAGCAACGTCCAGAAACCCGGAATAAACATCGTCAGAAAAATAATCAGGATATACAGCTCGGCATGCTCGCCCACATCTCGATCACCCGCTGCATCACCAGATCGAGCTTCCCGCCGTAATAGCCCTGCACAGCCCCCGCCGCCACGCCGATGACCGAAGATACAAACGTCAGCGCCAGCCCAAACAGCACCGAAATCCGAAACCCGTATATCACCCGCGCGGCCACATCGCGCCCTGATCGTCCGTCCCGAAAATATTATCCGCCGTAAGTGGAGGCGCAGGCTGCGCAAATCGTACTCAATCGTGTCATAGGAATAACGAATGGCGTCAAACCATCTCAGCCCTTTTCTTCAATCAATTCAATTAAGACATGATCGCGATATTCCGTCCCCGGTTCTGAAAATCTCCGCCGAATGTCGTCGATATTCAGCGAAAACGGGCATATAAAACGCGCCATCAAACCGGACCAAAATCGGCTTGTCATTGGCGATAAAATTTGCCATTAAAGCCAGCGCCAAAAGTCCGCGAGAATACCCACAAAAGACCAGAAGCCACGCCTGTTTCGTTCTGAATTGGGAAAAACGGCGTTTTGTGATGGGCGAGAGGGTTATAAAAGGCATTTTAACTTATTGTTTTTTCTATGTGAATTTATATTGATTGACAAAATTAATGGTTAACATAAAATTAAATGATGAGCGTTAAACTAATTGCAGCATATGCCCTTGTCCCGTCATCGTCATGCCTATGGCCAGCGTGCCGCGGTAGATTGTCTGCCTGCTGAAACGGAATACGTCAGCGGCTCTTTCGCCTTTTTCGACATGGATTTTGTGGCTCGCATCTTCTTTCGATTACGCTGGTCATACGGCGGTTTATTCAGGATGCCTTGCTCAAAGCATCACTATGTTTTGAATGTTGCACCCATTTCTGCGATTATTGCGATTGCGTCCTGAAAACATCTACGCCGCCCTCGCTTCAAAGTCGATGCGCGGATCGACCATCACATAAACGATATCGGGCGCACCAGATGCATCACCAAAGAGATGAGCGCGAATAGTGGTACAAAGTCCCCTCAGAACGACGGGATAATCGCGACGATCACGCTCTCATACCCGAGCAGCCCGAGACCGTCCAGTGAGAAAATCACCTCAATCACCAGCGACCCTGTAAAGAAAATATGCACAAACGCTGCAGGAAATCTCGGCACCTACAATAATCATCGCATTGCGAAACACATGCCCGTAAAGCACCTGTTTCTCACCTAGCCCTTCTGCCTGCGCGGTCAGCACATATTGCTTGCCGATCTCATTCCGGTGCAAACGAGTTCTTTGGTCAGCAGCGTGAGCGAGGCAAATCCAGTTTATCACTTCATCGCCGCAATGGGTAAAACCATGTGCCACATATAATCCAGCGCAGCTGATAAAGCCTATCTCCTCCCATCCGTCCGAAACCAGCCCGGCGCAAGCGGGAATAAATCGAAATACCGCCCCCGGCAAACACCACAATCAGCAAGATGGCAAACATGAAAGACGAACGCATAGCCGATAAACACCGCCGCACTCGTCCATGTCAAATTTCGACCCGTCACGCACCGCTTTCTTGATCCCCCAGCGGGAATCGTAATGAGATCAGGTAAATAATCAGCGTTGACCAAAGTCCCAGCGCGAAATCGACAACGCATTTTCTCCAGCACCAGCTCCATCACATTAATATCGCGGTAATAACTATCCCCCAGATCAAACCGCGCATAGTTCTTCAGCATAATCCAGAACCGCTCCGGCGCAGGCTTGTCAAATCCATACAGCGCCTCAAGCTCCGCAATAAATTCAGGGTCCAGTCCCTGCGCCCCGCGATACTTCCCGCCTTGCCCCGTGGCCGTTTGCGACATCGCCCCAATGGAATCGCCGCCTGAACTGCCGCCAAAGCGCGCCGTGGCCTCGCTGCCATGGCCCTGCAACTGCGCAATCATCTTCTCCACCGGCCCACCGGGCACAAATTGCACAATCACAAATGAAAGCAACAAAATTCCCAGTAGCGTCGGGATCATCAAAAGCAAGCGTTTGAGAATATATGTGACCATAAACAGGGAGTATAAAGAGATTTATCCAAGGCCAAAACTGTAATTTCTTCCTTTAAAGATCATACTCACGTTTTTCGGAAGGCTTAAAGCATGCTTGATTAATGCGTTTTGCCTTCCGCTTCCTATACACAAATCTTCTGTTTTCCCAGAGGCATGGAGCGTAAAAGAAACTCCAATCGGGGAATCAAACTTTATATGTCCTTGAGTGCCACATAAACGCCTTTCTTTAGTGAGTTCTTCTGCAGCTTTTTTTTGCCCCTGCAACGTTATGTATCCACTGCCTTTTCTTAGTTGCGTCATCGCTCGTTCAACGATGGCAAGTTTTCCGGCATCTGACGAATTAATCCGGAAACGTGTCGTTCCCGTAAAATCAGTGTCCACTTGTGCCTGCATATGGAACTGTAAACGCAGTGATGAATCTCCGGGCTTTACACCTGTGATGCGGCCAGCCTCATCAAGCTCTAAAAACTCAACCGCATATCCGGGGACAAGTGTAAGGTTCCGTTCGGTTACATTCCCCCAGCGATTTGTTAAATCAACGCGAATAAAGGTTCTGTTTTCGTCGATGTCACCCTTTAGTGAACCGAATTTTTGATTTACTTGTGAGGCTGTCGCCCTCTTTATAATATTACCGTCTTCCGGAAACATTCGGGCTTTTAAGCGAAGAGCATTTTCTCTGTTCAGAACCGCAAACTCAGCATTTTTTTGAGCTGTGATACCTCCATTATCTACGGCATTAGTTGTGCTTTTAAGCCCTCCGCGTAATTCACGGCTAAGAACACGTTCGACTGCCGGGTGGTCAATGTTGAGGTCTGTAACAATAGGAAAGCTGTGCAGTGGCTTCGCTCCATTTCCATTTGTGTATGCGCAAGCATGTTTAGAAAGTTCTTCACAGAGGGCTCCCCGGTAAAAAACAAATCCCGCGGCGTCTCCATGTTTGTTTTGTCCAAGTGTTACAAGGGCGGCTTCATTTCCCTTTGTAAGGGAGTCCAAGTGTTGTTCAAGTTGTTTTAGATGTAAAACATTTGATAAAGCGATTTTGTTTTGCTCAAAAAACGAAAGCGTAGAATCCAAGGAGCCGATGATCCCCAACTGACCACGTCCTCTCAGAATAAGGGGTAGTGCAAAGGGCTGCTCGCTGCTCACGATAGATTTGAGTTGCCTGGTGCCGGTGTTTAAATCAGCTCTTGTGATTTTATTCGGTAATTCAATTTGTTGACGCATTTAGAGGAGGTACCACATAAAATTAATTATGTCAACGAAGGCTGAAGCCTAAGGCCGCACATTCCACGCATCCACCCGCCAAACCCCGTTTTCATGCTTGAAAACGGCGAGCGCCCCGGTGGAAAGCTTGATCTTATGTTTCGCCGCAAACCCTTCAAAATCCCCGATAATATGCGGCGCAAAACGGGCAATACCGTTGGATGTGACCACCAGAACCGTTTCATTGTCGTTATGGGCGCAAATCTGGCTCGCAAAATCTTTCCACCCTTGAATAATCCCATCCGGGTCAACCTTCCACCCCTCCGGCACAATCGCCTGTTCATCCCAATCTTTTATCGCCTGCACCCCTATACGCGCAATCACTGCGTCCTCGGTCTTGTTTTCATCAGGGCCGTAGTCAATTTCATTAAAGAGATCAAGCTGATAAATCGGATTCGTAACGCCGGACTCCCGTATTGCACCTTGCGCCGTCTCAATCGTACGCTTTAAATTTGAAGTGTAAACAACATCTGGTATCAGTTTGTTTTCGCTTAAATAACACCCGATAGCGCGGGCCTGCTCATGTCCTTTTTCCACCAGCGGCAAATCCGTTCGCCCCCCCACCCGCGTCGGCGTATCGCCGGGGCCGAATGTATTGCCGTGTCTTGCTATGATTAATGTTGTCATACAGATTTTTTAAACCACCAAGCCACAAAGGACACCAAGTTTTTAATAATAAATTCTTCTTGGTGTCTCCGTGTCTTGGTGGTTTAACCTTTTAATAGTTTCTCCGCCCGCGCCAAATCCTCCGGCGTATCAATGCCCGATTGAATTTTGCCCTTATCAATATCAACCTTCACAGCCGTAACCTTAATCCCGTTCTCCAGCATGCGAAGCTGCTCCAGCCCCTCAAGCTGTTCATAAACCCCTTGGGGCAGGGCGCAAAAACGCTCCAGAACATCCACCCGAAACCCGTAGAGCCCCATATGCTGATATACCGGCGAAAAGTCGCCTTCACCGCGCATCGCTTCTTCCTTGCGAATGCCCGGAATGATGTTTTTGGAAAACCACAAGGCCTGCCCGTCTTCCTGTACAATAGCCGTCGTCCCGCTAAACGGCGTCGTTTTCTTGGCCTCACGCAAACGGTCCAGATCGTCCCAACTGAGGCGGTGCACAGGCGTCACGACCTCGGCATGTGGATCATCCTGAAACGCCTGAATAAGCGCTCTCACGACATGCGGCGGTGTAAACGGCGCATCGCCCTGTAAATTAATCACAAAGTCCGGCCAGTCATCAAGTTGCCGCAGCGCCGAAAGCACGCGATCAGAACCCGTCGGGCAACTCGGAGGAGTCATAATACACTCCGCCTCCAGTTCCGCCGCATGTTCGGCAATACGCCGATCCTCCGTACAAACGAAATAGCTCAACCCGTCAATTTCTTCGGCCAGCCCGCGGGCGAGGGCCACAACGCGGCTCAGCATACTCTGCCCCGCAATTTCCGCCAGCGGCTTCCCCGGAAACCGGGTGGAGGCATAGCGCGCCGGTATCGCAATCGCAATCCTCATTTACCGAACCTCCTTCGCCCACCACGTATCGGAAATCAACGGACTGATATCCGAAAGCGGGTCCGGGCGCTGGATATCCGCCCAATGCGCAATCCGCCATTTCGGGTAATGCCACATAGGGATAACATAATGCCCGTGCAGCAAAATCCGGTCCATCGCCCGCACCACCGTCACCAACTCCTCGCGGCTGCTCGTTTGCACCAGCTCCTCAATCAGCGTATCCAGCGCTTCGCTTTCAATGCCGATATAATTGCGTGATCCTTCAATCCCCGCCTTCTCGCTGCCCCAAAAATCACGCTGCTCATTCCCCGGAGAGTTTGATTGGCCAAAGGCCGCAATCGTCATATCAAAATCAAACGCGTTCATCCGGTTTTGATACTGCGCACTATCCACCACGCGGAAATTCGCCTTTACGCCGATGCGTTGCAAATTTTTGACAAAGGGCAGAACCCAGCGCTCAAACTGCGGGTTCGAATCCAGAATTTCAAACTCCAGCCGCACCCCGTCTTTTGAACGAATACCATCCTCGCCCAAAGCCCAGCCCGCCGCATCCAGCATTTGCACGGCCTTGCGCAAATTCGCCCGCGCGTTGCCCGATCCATCCGTCACGGGCGGTTTATATTCTTCCGTAAACACATCATCGGGAATCTGTCCGCGAAAACGCTCCAGCAATGCCAGCTCTTCCCCTTGCGGCAGTCCCGAAGACGCCAACTCCGAATTTTCGTAATAGCTGTCCGTCCGGGTATAAGTGCCATAGGCAAACTGCTTGTTCGACCATTCAAAATCAAACGCGAAGGATAAAGCCTCCCGCACCGCCGGGTCTTTGAAAACATCACGCCGGATATTGTAAACAAACCCCTGCATTCCTGCCGGGCGTGCATTGTCAATTTCTTCCTTAACAATCCGCCCGTCTTTAACCGGCGCAGCATCATAAGCCGTCGCCCAAAGCTTGGCCGTGTTTTCAATCTGTACATCAAACTCCCCGGCAAAAAACGCCTCCAGCGCCACATTGCTGTCACGGTAATAATCGTAAGTAATGCGCTCAAAATTGTAGAAGCCCTTAAAAAACGGCAAATCTTTGCCCCACCAATCATCCCGGCGAACATATTCAAGCCTGCGTCCCGCCTCGACCTTGCCAATGCGGTAAGGCCCGCTGCCCAGTGGAGGTTCCAGAGAAGTCTGGTTAAATATGCGCCCCTCGCTCGTCCAGTAATGCTTCGGCAAAATCGACATCTCCGCGATAATCAGCGGTAGCTCTATATTTCCCGCAACCTTAAATGTAAACTTCACCCGCCGTTCAGAAAGCGCCTCGGCCTTTTCAACATCCCCGTAATAGGCTTTAAAAAACGGCTGGCCCTGATCGCGCAACGTCTCAAACGTCCACACAACATCCTCCGCTGTCAGCGCCGTTCCATCCGCCCACTTCGCTTCCGGACGAATATTAAACGCCACCCATGAGCTATCCTCCGGCACTTCAATGCTCTCGGCGAGAATTCCGTAAAGCGTAAACGGCTCATCCCATGAGTTCTGCATCAGACTTTCATAAACAAGCCCCGAACGGATAAAGCTCATCCCCGCCGCCGGGGACCCTTTAACAATAAAGGGATTAAGCGAATCAAACGATCCAATGGCGTTCAGCTTCAACGTCCCGCCTTTCGGCGCATCCGGGTTCACGTAATCTACATGCTTAAAATCCGGCCCGTATTTCGGCGTACCATGCAGCGCAACCGCATGCACCGGCTGCGGCGCGATAGGCTCAGGCACCGGGCTCTCCGCCCACGCAGGAGCGGATAAAAACGATAGAAACAATAGCAATGATGTAAATTTTTTCATGGTCTCCCCCATTTTGCCGCCTGATGGTATGGTGGATATAACGCCGGATCAAGTCCGGCATGACAGAATTCAAAAATTAAGCCGCATCTCCACCCGCTATTCCGCGCTGCTGCCTTACCCGTTCCATATACGCCCCTTCCAGTTCAGGCTTGCCGAAGAGATACCCTTGCCCGTAATGAATGTCATAATCTAAAAGCTCGCGCATCTGCTCTTCGCTTTCGATTCGCTCGACAATCACGCCGATCCCGTTCGCCTCCAGCTTGCGCTTGGCTCTGTGCAGGGCGGATAAATCCTTTCCGCTCCAGCCCGCATTAAGCTTTTCCGCCGCAAACTTCACAAACCGGATTTTAAAATGCTGCAAATCCGCGATATCAAGATTGAGCGTTTCCACATGATCCAGTGAAAAGCTGCACCCCAGCCTCCCCAAACCGCGCATAATTTCCAGCAGGGCAGGGGCCATGGCGTCAAAATCGCTCTGACGAATTTCAAACACCAAACGCGGCGCCAGCGCCCGGTTTTTCGACACAAATCCCAGCAAACGTTTCATAAAAATAGCGTTCTTAAGCGTGGAGTTTTTCACATTAATAAAAAACGGCGCGGGGCGTTTCAAATGCGCGGACCCTTGAATGGTTTTCAGACAATGCAGCAAGAGCAGGCTGTCAATCTCTCCGTCCAGATTATCCTGTTCCGCCACGGCCATATAGCGCCCGGCAGGCAGGTATTGTCCGGGCCGTGCCCGAATCCGCGCAAACATCTCATAAAACCGCACCTGCCGTTGCGGTAACCGCACGATCGGCTGAATAAACACATCCACCCGCTTTTCCGCCAGCGCATGATGAACCAGTTCGCGCACAATATTGTCGCTTACGCTCTCATAATCCTCATCCCCGGAAATTTCCACCGTCTCGGCCTCGGGAATTTTTTGCGGTTTCACCGCTCGCGGAGATCGCGGCAAAGGCTTTGTATCCAGCCCCAGCGGCAACGCCGCCCGGCCCGGATTGCCCGGCACATCCACCGGCACATCCAATACCAAAACATCCCGCTCTTGTGCCTCTTTTTTCTCCGGCACAGGCACTTCCTTTTTCGCGCTATTCTCTTTCAACGCGTCAATCTCCGCCTTGCTGGCTTTCATCTCTTTCGCCAGCGCATCTTGCCCGTCTTTCAGCGTTTTAAACTTAAAGCTTGCCGCTTGCTCCCAAAATTCCCGCCGGGAAATTTCCGCCTCAATCATCCCCACAAGGCTAAAAATCCCGACACTCAGCAGCGCCAGCGGAATCGAAATAAACCCGAGCAGCACAGTGGTCACAACGGCGATGATCCCCGCCGTCACCATCGTCAAGCGTCCGTTTTTGTAAGGCCGCGCCCGCCCTTTTTTCTGTCGCTTTTTACCTGCCATGATCGGCCCCCACAGCATCCGTAATATTCGAATATCCATCCTCTTTCAACAGGTTTAAAAGTTCTTTGTTGATCTCCCCCGCCACGCCCGGTCCTTTATATACCAGCGCGGAATAAAGCTGTACCAGACTAGCTCCGGCTTTAATCTTCGCATAAGCCTGCGCACCGCTCGAAACGCCGCCCACCCCGATAATCGGAATTTTTCCGCCCGTGAGCTTGTAAAAATTTCCCACCACTTCCGTCGATTTATCGCTCAAGGGCTGCCCGCTTAATCCGCCTTTTTCGGATGCAAAGTTCTCCGGCAAAAATTCTGGACGCTCCAGCGTCGTGTTGGTGAGAATAAGCCCGTCCACGCCGCCATCCAGCGCTGCACCCGCCAGTTCCTCCTGCTGCGCTTCGCTTAAATCCGGTGCCAGCTTCACAAGAACCGGCGGCGGATGCTCCCCGCATGCCTTACGCCGCGCCTCATGCACCGCCTCCAGCAATGCCAGCAACGGTTCCCGGCTTTGCAAATCCCGCAATCCCGGCGTATTGGGCGAAGATATATTGATCGTTAAATAATCCGCCATCGGCCCCAGCATTTTAATAAGCGCCGCATAATCTTTTGCCGGATTTTCTTGCGTCTTGTTCATGCCGATATTAAGGCCGACAACCCCGCGCGCCCGCTGCCCCTTGGCCAGAAACCGCTCCAGGTTGGCTTTAAACGCATTCATCCCGCCATTGGGAAATCCCATGCGGTTAATCACCGCCTCATGCGCCGGATCACGGAAAATACGAGGGCGCGGGTTTCCGTCCTGCGGCTTCGGTGTCACCGTCCCCGGCTCCACAAACCCGAAACCTAACTTAAAGCAAGCGCCAATGACTTCCGCGTTTTTATCAAATCCCGCCGCCAACCCCAGAGGGTTAGGGAATTTAAGTCCCCAAAGCGTTTGCTCCAGCGCGCTATCAACCACCGCGCGACAAGACGGTATCGCGCCCGCCTTCATCGCCTTGATCGTCAAACCATGCGCGCGTTCAGGCTCAATCGTAAAGAGCAGCGGCCTTGCAAGAGCGTAAAAATCAACCATATTACAGGTTTAAGGCATTTTCCTGATAACGTCCATGCCCGCTTGCAAATATCCCCAACCCGTGATGAGCGTAAGGACCGCCGCGCCTGCCAGCGCGATGTTCCCGATCAGGGTTGCCAAAAACATATACGGCCCGACGATCAAAAACCCTAAGGCCGCCATTTGCAGCGTTGTTTTCCATTTAGCAAGGTTTGTGACAGGCAGCTTGACACCTTTCGGCCCCAGATATTCACGCAAACCCGAAACAATAAATTCACGCACAATAATAACCACGACCGACAAGACCATCAGCCCGTCAATCCGCCCCGCCGCAACCAGCATCAGCATAATGGTCACAACGAAAACCTTGTCGGAAATCGGGTCGATCATCGCGCCAAATTCCGATTGCTGATTAAAACGCCGGGCAATCCAGCCATCAAGAAAGTCTGTCACCGCGCCAATGGCATAAAGCCCCAGACACGTCCACGCCGCCCATTCCATCGGCAGAAAAAACAGCGCGATCATCACTGGCAATAAAGCCATCCGGCCAAGTGTCAATATATTAGGAATCGTCCAGATCATGGGCTAATCATGCGCGGAAATCGCAAAAGTTGCAATCACCGGATAATGGTCAGATCCCATCGCCGGTCCCCTCTTTTTCTCAAGAAGCTGTAAACGGCCTTTATGCAGGATATGGTCAATAGGGATCTGCAAAAAAGGAATGGAAAATGGAGAGGGCCATGTAGGAAAAGCTGGAAATTCCGTGTGCTGCTGCTTAAGTTCAGCAGCATCTAACACAGACTTAAATACTGGCGAAAACGGCGTGATATTCCAATCCCCCAGCATAATAATATTCTCTTCTGTATCGCGTTTAATATCTTTGGTTGTAAGGTCGAGTTCCATATTACGCTGGTTTCGAAGCGCCGCGCTGGTCGGTGGCGGCGGATGAAGGGCATAAACCACAACCTCATGCCCTTCCTGCGGTTCAAAAACAAAACGCATCTGAATATTATCCAGCGCAATACGCTCAAAATTCTTAACCCGATATTCTTTAAAAGGATATTTGCTTAAAACCACCATGCCAAAGGCATTCACCCGTGGTTCATGAATCTGGTAAGGGTAAGTTTTAATCAATATTTTTGCCGCATCTGAATGGCTTTTGGTTGCTTCCTGCAAAACAACAACATCCGGTTTTTCTTCGGATAAAAAACGGACAAGGTTTTTGTGGTCCGTTATTTCGTATTTTCGATTGTAATGCATAATTTTGAAAGCAGCATTTGTCGCGCTGTTCTGCGAAACAAATTCAAAGCTTGCATATATTTTGTAGCTGCTAAAAAGGCACAGAAACAAAGCTAAAAACATCGGTGGCCATTTTTTTAATGCACCAAACCAGATGCCTAGAATTATTCCGCCTGCCACATACTGAAACTGAAAATGCGTAAAGAGATCCGTAACCCAACTGTTTTCAGCAAAAAGACTGAGAAAAACACTTATGGCCAGTATGCAAAGCGCAAAACCGGCCATATTTGTAATCTGTTTCAGGGTTTCATGATGCATGAAACTTCCGAAAAGGCCTTAACCGCTCACCGCTTTTTCCGCCGCCGCTTCTTGCGGATCGCGCAGCACATATCCGCGGCCCCAAACCGTTTCGATATAGTTATCACCATCCGCCGCGTCCTGAATTTTCTTGCGCAGCTTACAGATAAACACGTCGATAATCTTCACCTCCGGTTCGTCCATCCCGCCATACAAATGGTTCAGGAACATCTCTTTCGTCAGCGTCGTGCCCTTGCGCAGCGATAGCAGCTCGATAATCCCGTACTCCTTGCCCGTCAGGTGCAACGGTTGCCCCGCCACTTCAACGGTGCGCGTATCAAGGTTAACCTTAACCTTTCCGGTTTCAATCACGCTCTGTGAATGCCCTTGGCTCCGCCGCACAATCGCCTGAATCCGCGCAATCAATTCGCGCTTGTCAAACGGCTTGGTCAGATAATCATCCGCGCCGTATCCCAGCCCCTTAATCTTGTTATCCAGTTCCGTCAGGCCGGAAAGAATCAAAATCGGCGTTTCAACCTTCGAATCACGCAGGGATTTCAAAACGTCATACCCATCCATATCCGGCAACATCAGATCGAGAATAATAATGTCGTAATCATAGATTTTCCCGATTTCCAGACCGTCTTCGCCCAGATCTGTCGTATCCACGATATACCCTTCGGATTTAAGCATAAGCTCTATGGATTTTGCAGTAGATGTATCATCTTCGACGAGAAGGACGCGCATAACATTGATTCCCTTTTGTTTTTCAGCTTCACCAGTATGTTTTCCCGTTTCCGGGGGAGGGGCCGCCTTTACGGCTCATTAATCTTTCTTAACAACTATATTAACAAATATTAACAAGGTTAACAAATTCTTATTTTCAGGAAGTTTCTATGTTTCTAAAAGGTTCAGGATAAGAGAGGCTGTGTTTTCGGAACGGCATCCGGTATCCAGCGCAAAAACAGGGGTGTCCCTACAGGCTTCGATGATCTTGCTCATATTTGTTCCGGTCGCAAAGACTTTGCTGTTTTCTCCAAAATGATCTTTTAAACGCATCAGGCCGGTTTTTAAGATCTCAGGATCCCGTGAAAGAAAAGGGGAGTCGCAATCAATAACCACAAGGTCGCTGCCGCGCGCAGGGTCATAGAGGCTGCCAGGGTAGCTGAGTTCATTATATTTTATGTCGTGAAGCTCGAATCCCGCATCTTTAAGAGCTTTCCTGAAGGGAAGATTTCTTTTTCCAAACGGGACCGTTGTCACAAAGCACAGGCTGGTCATATTAAGCTCCTTAAGTTCGCGCTATTAAGGCAAGAAAAATGAAAAAAGTCAAACAAAATTGACATAATGAAAAATATTTGTTACCGTTCGGGGCGTGTTTAAGAGACTTAGGGAGCATAATGATGTCAGATGATAAACGGAAGATGCGGGTTATAGTGATGCCGAAAGATAGCTCCGCCACGATTCATGGTGGAGTGAATGATTCTGCCGTACAAGCGATATTTAAGGAAGCGGTTGGAGAATTTAATCCGGATGAGTATGGCACGAAAAATGTGAGGATATATCCGCCGCCTATTTTAGATTCGGAAAGTGGAGAGCCCATAGTTGAGTGGGGCACTAGCGTTGTGACGTCCATTCTTTATGCTGATTTTAAAAGCGAAGATGCGGCCAGTAACTTTAGGTGGAGTATAGATGATAGCCTTGAGGATAAAGGTTTGAGCTCTAAGGTTGTGGTGGATTCTGCGAGTGTGCCGAAAGGCATGGGTTGAGCAAATCTTGAAGTTTTCTTTGGGGTACAACCGGGTCGCTCCATTCATGTTGGCTTGCCGTAATTTATCTTCTACTATATTGGTATGGACCGATTAACCGCTCAAATGGAAGCTCGCATCGCAGGGCTCACCCAAACCGAAACCTATGGGGAAGTCACCAAAATTCTCGGCCTTTTGGTGGAGATCGCAGGCTTTGGCAGCGCACTGTCTATCGGTTCCCACGTTCATTTACGCCCCAATAATAAACTCAATATCCCTTGCGAGGTTGTTGGTTTTAAAGACGGCCACGCACTGCTCATGCCTTTCGGCACACTCGAAGGCGTAGGGCTGGGCTGCAAGGCCTTCATTCAGGACACGCCCCCCGTCATCACCCCGGATGATCGCTGGCTGGGCCGCGTGATAAACGGCATGGGCGAGCCGATCGACGGCCTCGGCCCGCTGCAACAAGGCGGCCATCCCATCCCGCTTAAAAACAAACCGCCCCCCCCTCATTCCCGCCAGCGTCTAGGGGCGCAGCTTGATCTGGGCGTGCGTGCAGTCAATGCCTTTCTCGCCACCGCGCGGGGCCAGCGTATGGGGATTTTCTCCGGCTCCGGCGTGGGGAAATCGGTCTTGCTCTCCATGATGGCCCGCTACACCGCCGCCGATGTTTCCGTCATCGGGCTCGTCGGCGAACGTGGCCGCGAGGTGCAGGAATTTCTCGAAGACGATCTCGGCCCCGACGGTCTCGCCCGCTCCGTCGTCGTTGTCGCCACGGGTGATGAACCCGCCCTGATGCGCAGGCAAGCCGCCTACGTCACACTTGCTACGGCGGAGTATTTCCGCGCGCAAGGGAAGCAGGTTCTATGCCTTATTGATTCGCTTACACGCTTCGCCATGGCCCAGCGGGAAATCGGCCTCTCCGCCGGAGAGCCTCCAACTTCGAAAGGCTACCCCCCCACAACGTTCAGCGAACTCGCCCGGCTTCTCGAACGCGCCGGCCCCGGCGGCCCCGGCGAAGGCTCCATCACCGGCCTCTTCTCCGTCCTCGTCGAGGGAGATGACCATAACGAACCCGTCTCCGACGCGGTGCGCGGCATGGTTGACGGGCATATCGTCATGCACCGCGGCATCGCCGACCGCGGGCGCTATCCTGCTATCGACGCGCTGAAATCCATTTCCCGCTCTATGCCCGGCATTTTGAACGACCGGCAAAATGACATCATTAAACGCGCCAAACAGGTCATCTCCACTTACGAAGATATGGCCGAACTCATCCGCCTTGGCGCATACCGCCGTGGTTCCGACTCTGCGGTAGACGAAGCCCTTGTCCTGTATCCGCAGATTGAGGAGTTTCTCGGCCAACATAAAGACGAAAGCAATACGATAGAGGAAAGCTTTGAACGCCTCGCCAGTATTTTAGGGATGGGGTATTAGCTCAGAATATCAGGAATAAAGGGCAAAGCGCTTTGCCCGTTCGAATGGACGCCGGGTTGATTCGGATCTGTCGAAAATTTTTCCAGAGTAAGGTCTTTGGGTGTGTGCGTTTCGACAATGATCGGGCAAGAGAACGCATCCATAAATACGAGCTGAGATGTCTTGTTGCCATCATCAGGAAGCAAAGCAATGAGCGCGGTCGGGAAGATATCCGGGGTCGGCTCTTCGTTTTGAGCCTCCGGTCTGACCTGAACGAAAAAAATAGCCGCAAGAGAGGCGGGGGCAAAAATATCCTCTACCGTCTCCAAAGCCTCGGCAGGGGCATTGTCAACATTTGTACTCATCGTTGTGGTCTTCTCTTCAAAAACACAGAACTCTAATGTTAAATATGGTTTTTTCTTATGTCAACGATAAAAGCCTCCCCACAAAAAGGCTTTTCATTTACAATATAGACCATGGCTGATCTGAACCCTCTCATCCGCGTGCGCAAACATGCCGTTGAACAAAAACAAAAATTCGTAGCCGAGCTGTACCGCCAGGCCGAAGAGCTGCAAACTCAAAAAACGACGCTCCTGACCCAGCTTGATGAGGAGCAGGAGAAAGTTCAGGAGTTCGGCGTTGAAATGCTCTCTTATTTCGGGCCGTATTCCGAGGCCGTGAAAGAGCGTGTGGCTGAAATTGACCAGGCCGCCGCCACGCTGGAAGCCCGTATAGAAATCGCCCGCGAGGATATGCGTGAAGCCTATGCGGAACTGAAAAAAATCGAAATCGCCAAAGAAAACCGCGAAACGGCAGAAGAAAAAGCCCGTAACAAAAAAGAATCCGACGAGCTCGACGACATTGCAATTGAAAGATTTCGGCGGAAGCAGGGCGAGTAATTATGATGTCATCCCCGCGGTTCTGCGGAGCAGAACTTAAACAGCGGGGATCCATATGTGTTCAGCTTTGCTGAACGTTTTCTCAGGCGGGAAAGGGTTAAGCACTCATCCCCAGCGCATTTATGCGGCCCGCCTGAATGGTCACCCACCCCGCATTCTGCCCCTGAAAGGAAAGCTCTCCGGTGATCTGCGTATCTTTGAGCGCTTTCGCATAAATTCGCCGCATTTCCTCGCGCATAGCCTGTGAAAAAGCCTCTTGCGTACGCACCGCCAGATCCAGCCGCCCCGGCTTAAAAAGCCCGTCAAGCTGCACTTTTCCCATCCGCTCAAGCGAAAGGTCAAAAACAAACCGCGTACTTTTCAGTATCCCCGGCTCATCACTCTCGCCATCCTCATATTCATGCTTGGTATACAGCCCGATTTTGTGCATTTCCCCGTCCCGGTAAAGCGGAATGCTCATCGCCCGCCACTCCTGCGCGGCAGTTTCGGATGCTGCGCGGCCGAAATGCGCCCCCTCGCTTAAAAAACGGCTGATCGCCCGCCCGCCTTTTTGCGCTTTCAAAACGTCGGTTGCTTTATCCCCCAGCCATTGCGAAAGATCCCCCCCGCGCAGCGCCGCCACAAAAAACAGCACCGCCGGGCCAAGCTGTGCCGGGCTGGACGGCGAGGGCGTGACATTCACCAAAGCCTGAGACGCCTGCGGGGCTACGCGGGCAAGCGTTTGCAAAACCTCATCCAGCGCGGGCCATGGCTGCGGCGTAAGAAAGGCGGGCAAAGGAACCTCTTGCGGCTGGGCCGCTGCCGCCGTTTGCGTTTGCGCTCCGGGCGGCCCGGCCTGCGGCGTAAACTGAATTTGCGTCCCGATCGTGATATTCTCCGATGGAAATTGCAGTGTGAAAACCTGCTCCGCGCCGATTTGCGGAAAGAAAACGCTCAAAACCGGCAGCGTCTCGTTCGTAATATTCGTCACCACACCGCGCAAGCTTCCAGCATTCTGGTTTTGCAAAATGAGATTTTCCCCTTTTGGCGGCATGATAGCAGGAGCATTCTCTCCCCCAGGAACGATCCGCACCTCCGGCGGCGAAATTTTTCCAATCACCACATCCAAAGGCTGCGGCTTTAAAGCAACCGCCGATACGGGGAGTTCCCGTGCTAGCGGGGCAGGGGAGGCGGCCAAAGGCTGCGCTATAATCGACGCCGGGCGGATTCCCAAAACCGCCGCGCGCGCAGGCGGCAGCTCCGCTTTAGGGGTCTGCACCTCAGTTAAAAGCGTTGAGGCTTGCCCCTGCGGAGCTTGTGAAATTTCCGCCGGGCCGCTTGTCCCAGCGGTTGCAAAAGCTCGGGAATCGAGGGGCTGCGTTATGGAGGGCGTAAAAACAGGGCCATCAAAAACAGGCGGTATCGCCGGTGCCGGTATTGCCGGTGAAGTCAAAATTTGCGGCGTTTGAGTTTGAGTATTCACCGCCGCTTGCCCGATATCGCTCACGGCTTGCTGTGAAATGATGTACGCTTGAAACGCAAGGGGTTCCGTAATCGTTGAAAAGACCTGCTGAAAAATGTCCGTTGCCGCCAAGGCCTGCGCCGCATGCGCCGGTAAAGGCTGCAACCGCACCACCGCCCCCTCAGGGGGAAGGGATCGCGCCGCTTCTACCGCTTGTCGCACAGCAGAAGGCAGCGGTTGCCGCACCCGCGGCGCAGTGTCGCCTTGCGCCCGCACCTCAACATCCACCGGCGTAGCCGTTGATCTTTGCGGCGCTTCTTGCGCTTCCCTGCGCGGCAACTCGCGCAAAGTCGCGGCCTCTGCCGGGCGCTCCGTATGCCGCGTATCTGCTCTGCCGGGCTGAATGTCAATCTCAACCCGCGCCCCGCGCTCTGGCGGCGGGTGGCCCTCCCGCACGCGCACATCAATATCTCCGCGCTCTGTGCGAATACGAACAGAGCCATCATCGTTCCGCCCCGCAACCTCGCCCTGAACGCGGATCGAACCCCGCCGCACACGCAGCTCCACCCGCACATTCTCCGGCACAGTAATCAACCGTACATTCGGCTCGGAAGAAGGGCGCTTCCCACCGTCCCGTCCTGCCGGGGGCGGCCCCGGCGGAAAGCTTGTGAAACCTGAATCGCTCATAGAGCCATTTTAAACGCAAATCCCGCAAAAGCGCACAAAACTTTCGAGAAAAACTATTTGCATTATCAAAGGATTTGCATTATGTAATGTCTTCGTAATTTTAAAATAGAGACATATAAGTATGAACAAAGCTTTGAATCTGCAAAATGCTTTTTATTTTACAACCGCATTGTCTTTAGGTGCTTGCAGTCCTTTGCAGGATGCGCCGGAAAATCATGCGCAACTGAAAAATAATGCCTCACCCGACTGCGTTAGCGTAGAGAGCGTTGCAGGGCAACCGAAACGTAAAGCATATCTTGTTCCTCCCGATCCTGAAAGCGCGACCCTTTCATCCGTGCATCAGCTTGTGACCACAAATTTTGTCCTTGACACACGTAGGAGCAATAGCAAAATAAGATATTTCAAGCCACATACAGACACTGTGCACATCCATGGTAACGAATCAGAAGCAAATGGCGCGGCGCAAGCCTATTGCGATGGGGGAGAGGGTGAACTCGTTCGATATGTTTCGGATAAAAAACTGCAAACAATGCCGCCTATCACAATAAGCGCACCGACTCAGGATAAAATATAAAACCCTGAAGTTGCGCCGACCTAACCCCCCGCTGCGGCCCTGCGCGCCTCGGCCATAGCTTTCCACACATGCCGGGCAATCGCCTCCACATCGCCCGCCGCCTGCGTATTGGGAGAGCGGATAAGGATAGGCGTCTGGTGACGAATAGTTTCCTTCACCTTCGGGTCATGGCGCACCATCCCCGCCAAGGGCGGCTTAAGCCGCAGGAAATTCGAACACGCCTTCAAAAGCGTGTTATAGGTTCGCTCGCCCTCCATCTCGGTCGGTGCCTGATTAATCACAATCGAGATATTCTTCGACATCCCCGCCGCATTCCCCAGTTTGATAAACGCATACGCATCGGTCAGCGAAGTCGGCTCATCCGTGGTAATCAAAATCGTACGCATCGCCGTGGCCGAAAGCATCCGCACTGTGCGGTCCACCCCTGCGCCCAGATCGGCAATCACGATATCGTAATTGGCGGAGACCTCGATCAACTGATCGCGTAAATGCGCCAACCGTTGCGAGGGCAGGGACGATAGAGAGGCTTGCCCGGACCGCCCGGCGATAATGTCAAAGCCCCCCTCATCATAATGCTGGATCACTTTATCAAGTCCCAACCGCCCGCGAATAACATCGTTCAAATCCCGCTTGGGCATAAGGCCAAGCTGCACATCCACATTCGCTAGCCCCAAATCCCCGTCAAACAGCAAAACCTTTTTTCCCATTCGCGTCAGCGCATGCGCCAGCGTCACGGAAAACCACGTTTTCCCCACGCCGCCTTTACCGCTGGCCACGGCCAGAAGGTTGGAACTACGGCGAAAACTCGGGGCTTTCGGGGCGGCTTTAGTCTTGGTGGTCGTCTCGCTGCTCATTACTGCGTTCCTGTCCGGCGTTTCAGGCCGTCTGCTTGAGGTATATAAGAGCCTTCTTCCCGGGGCGGCTCTTTCCGGTATGCCGAAGGCATCAACATTCTAGACAAACTTTTAGGATTTAGCGAGATTAAACCGTCGGCGACCTTCGGCGTGTTCGATGCATCGGCAAAGCTCATCCCCCCGTGATGCGCGGCAGACAACAACCCGCCAAGCCTGCGCGCCATATCAACCCGCGAGGGCACAAGCGTATGCGCCCCGATTGTTGCAAACACGCGGCCCATCTCTCCCGATTCATCGGCATCCAGCCCGCCGGGCAAAACCAGATACGGCTCAATCTCCGCCGCGCCGATCAACCGCGCCAGCCGCTTGACGTCATCGGTGCTGAACGGGTTCATCCCCGCCGTGTCGATAAGCACCTGATCGCACCCCTGACCAAGCCGCTCAATCTGATCGCGAAGCTGTGCCGGGCTTTCTGCCTTCTGCAAATCAATCCGCAAAAGCTTGGTAAACGCCGCAAGCTGCTCAAACCCGCCCGCCCGGACCGTATCGGTTGAAATCACGCCGATCTTCATGCCGCCCATCACCCCGCGCGCCGCCGTTTTCGCCACAGCCAGCGTCTTCCCCGATCCCGGCGGTCCCACATACATAAGCGCCTTGCCCACCGGCTTTTGCGGTAAGGGTTTAAACTGGAATAAATGCTCGATCGCCGCAATCAGCGCCACGCCCGGCTGCTCAAACCCCACCACCGTCGCACAGGACAGGATATGGTCCATCACATCCTCGGGCACGCAATGGCGCAGCATCGCATCGGTAATCTGCTCCGCCACCGCGCTTTCCTCATCCTCGTCATCATATTGCAGCCATGTTTCGGAAGAAGACGGCGCCGTCCGCCCATGCGTTTCAAACGCCGGCCCGCCATAGCTCCGCTCGTCGTAATCCGCCGGGTCTACCGCCGCGGTGACACGCACAACCTTGCCCCCCTGTTCTTCACGGGTAGCGACAATGATAGCGTCTTCGCCAAGCGCATCGCGGACCATTTTCATCGCCTCTGTCATTGTATTGGCATAAAAGGATTTCAGCCGCATGGTGGAATCGTTCGAATCCTGTGATTACTTAAGTATACTCATCAAATACTCTATCACACCAGCACCTTCCATAAAAAGGGGTATATCTCTGTGGATGGATGGGGGAAGGTCAGAAAGTTGAATCAAATGGCGAAAAGAGTATGGCTGGGGAGAGGCAGAAATATGAAAGCAAAAAAATGCCAATAATCAGGAGGAGTTTTTTTGTAAGCCTCTCTGCCAGCTTGCCCTTGCTTAAAAGCCAATAAAAAAGAGCTGAAATCACAAACGGGGCAAACGTATGAACTGTGACCAAGGATAAGGGGACCTTGTAATGAACTGTTGCGTCTGATGCTGTTCTTAACCAGATAAAACTGCATACGAAGAAACTTGATATTAAGAAGATGGCCGCACACAGTTTAGTTAATGTTTGCTTCGGTGTCCGGCCAGCTTTTTTATTTCTTAATAAAAGTACGACCACAGCAATTGCGGATATATATGAAGAAGCTGCTGACAGCCCGGCCAAATCAATCTCAGGTGAACCTATATTCATTTAAATCTGCCCCAGCGTCTTAATCCGCGCTTTCGGGTGAATCTCATTCTGGCTCAGCACCACCGTCTGCGGCCTGAACCGCTCAATCACTGACCGCACATAGGGCCGTATCGCGGGCGAGGTCAGCAGCACCGGCATCTGCCCCTGCGCCGACATTTCATCATAGCGCCCCCGCACCACCGTAATAAAATCCTGCAACTTGCTCGGCGGCATGGCGAGCTGCTTTTCCTCGCCGTCGCCCATCAGAGCGTCGCCAAACGCATGCTCCCAATCCGGCGACAGCGTCACCAGCGCCACAACCCCTGAACCGTTGGTGTTCGCATCGCAAAGCTGCCGCGCCAGTCGCGTGCGCACATGTTCGGTAATATGGGCGATATTTTTAGTAAAGGCGCTGGCCTCGGCAATCCCTTCCAAAATGGCGGGCAAATCGCGCACCGATACCCGCTCGCCCAGCAAATTCTGCAACACCCGTTGTAATCCGCCCACATTGATTTGCCCCGGAATGACATCCGCCACCAGCTTTTGATATTCGCGCGGTAACTCGTCCAGCAGTTTCTGCGTCTCCGCATAATTCAGCAGGTCCGGCATATTGTCCTTTATAATCTCGGTAATATGCGTGGTAATCACCGTCGGCGCGTCCACAACCGTATAACCCTTGAAATGCGCCTCTTCCTTGTATTGCTCGTCAATCCACATCGCGGGCAGGCCGAATGTCGGCTCCACCGTCGCCTCTCCGGGCAGGGAGATATTCGCCCCCGTCGGGTCCATGCACATCATCATATTGGGCCGCACATCCCCGCGCCCTGATTCAATCTCTTTCACCCGCACGACATAGGTGTTGGCCGGAAGTTGCAAGTTATCCTGTATCCGCACCGCCGGAAGCACATATCCCATATCCTCAGCCAGTTGCCTGCGCAGCCCCTTAATCTGGTCGGTCAGCTTGTTTCCGCCTTCACCCTGCACCAACGGCAGTAATCCATAACCCATTTCGAGACGTATCGTATCCATAGCCAAAGCCTTGGATATCGGCTCTTCCGCCGGAACCGCTCCGCGCGCCCCGCCCGGCATCGTTGCCGCCGCTTCTGCCGCCTTGTTCGCCTGCTCAAGCGCCGCCTCACGCTGAAAGGCGAAATAGGCCAGCGCCCCGGTCGCCGCCGCCAGCGTTAAAAACGGCACTGCTGGAATCGCCGGGACCAGCCCCAAAATTAGCATCAGCGCCGAACTCATCGCCAGCGCCCGCGGATAAGCCGAAAGCTGTTCGAACAAAACCTTTTCCGCCGATCCCTCAACCCCGGCCTTGGAAACCAGCAAACCCGCACCCACCGAAACGATCAGCGCCGGGATCTGTGAAACAAGCCCGTCCCCGATCGTCAGAATGGTAAAAGCTTTCGCCGCATCGCCCAGCGCCATTCCGTGACTGACCGTGCCTATAATGATCCCGCCGATAATATTCACAAATGTAATGAGCAAGCCCGCAATCGCATCCCCGCGCACGAACTTCGCCGCGCCGTCCATCGCCCCGAAAAAGGTACTTTCCTGCTCCAGCTTCGCCCTGCGCGTCTTGGCGTCCTCCTCGGTAATCAGGCCGGCAGACAAATCCGCATCAATCGCCATCTGTTTGCCCGGCATGGCATCCAGCGTAAACCGCGCTGCCACTTCCGCAATGCGCCCCGAACCTTTTGTAATCACGACAAAATTCACAATCACCAGAATCGAAAACACAATCGCGCCGATCACGTAATCATCGCCAATAATCACGGTGCCGAAAGCCTGAATGATTTTCCCCGCTGCGTTGGTTCCATCCTGCCCGCCCGAAAGGATCAACCGTGTCGAGGCCACGTTCAGCCCCAGCCTCAGCGCGGTAGCCACCAGCAAGACAGTTGGAAAGGTCGAAAAGTCCAGCGGCGCGCGAATAAAAAGCACCGTCATAAGAATCGTCACCGAAAACAGAATCGAAACCGAAAGCCCTAAATCCAGCATGAATTTCGGCATCGGCACCAGCATGAACATGATAATGCCGATAATGCCAAAGGCAAACAGCACGTCACTGCGGAAATACGGCGCCAAAGCCCCTGCCGCATTGTTGAACCCCGCACCCCCGCCGCCGGACGGCGCAGGCCGAGGCGCTTGTGGGGCAGGGAGGTTGGAACCGGAATCAGCCATGATCGTACTATGCCTTTCCCGCGAAAGCGGGAATCTTTTGCAATTATGAAGATTAAGATCCCCGCCTGCGCGGGGACGACAGATTTATGAAACCATTCTATCCGCGCAAAACATTTTAAGCAAATGAATGGTTGCGTAAAGAATGCAAACGGTTAGCCCTGACTATTGCTCGGGCTATTGGGGCCCGGGGAAACGGCAGGGTTATTGTTAATATGCGCATCCGAAGGTGCCGAAGCTGTATGAAACGGCCCTTGCGCATGAGCGTTATCCAGCCCGCCGCTGTTATTTTGCGCGGTCTGAACAGATGGTTTGGAAGACGTATCCGTTGCCGGGCTTGTATCCGCCCCCGCATCTGCAACCTGCACCTCCGCCTCTTCACCGTCCCCGCCAAAGCCGAAACGTGCGCCCAGATCGGCAACCATAGGGGCAAACTTGTCCATGACGGGGCCGGCAAAAGAAAGCGCAAAAGATTTGATTTGATCGACAAAACCGCCGATTTGCTGCTGCGCTTTGCCCGGCAGGCCGGAGAGCTTACCCATCATCCCGTCAAACCAGCCGGAAATCGCGTTCATCGCCATATCGGTATTCCCGCTGAGAAGCCCCATCAAAATCGCCAAAAACCCCGGCTGCTCTTTTTGGGCATCCTGACTGTCCGAACCAAAGAAATGATTGTAAACGCTCTTATATTCATCGCCTTTGGCCGCCTTGTTAAAAACGGCCTCTACCGCCCCGGCGCTTATCTTTATGCCGGCAGATTCGGCAAGCTCCACAATCCCCGTAAAACCGCCGCTTGTGTTAAATGCCTCTTCCAGACTTTTCGGGGTGATGTCTTTGGGGTCTATGCTTTTGATTGTAACTTTCGCGCTATCCAGAGTTTTCTGCGTGGACGCTGTAAGCTGTGCGGTGGCACCCTTGATAGCCTCCAGTGCCGTGCCGTCTTTAATAGCCTCACCCGCTGCACCCAAAACGGCCCCGCCTAAAGTCAAGGCGGAATCAACAAGAGCCTTGTTCTCATTAACCGACATATAACACCCTTATGTTCTTTCTATCACTGGCCGTTTTTTATACTTTTTGACCATTGTGCCCCCATTATGACGCCCAAACATTAAGAAAATCTTAAACATTGCGGGCGCAAAACCTTATCCCCTTGCTTCCAAAGCCAAAACAGGCCATGATTCCTACAGCTTTAAACAAACTGAAAAAGGGGTTTTTGATGGAACAATTCGTCATTATTTTTGTGGGGCTGTGCGTCCTGCTTGTTTTCAAAGGGATCAAATCGGTCCCGCAGGGCTATGAATTCACTGTTGAGCGCTTCGGTAAATACACCCATACGATGGAGCCGGGTCTGCACTTTATCGTCCCGTTTGTCGATGCGATCGGCGCAAAAATGTCGATGATGGAAACCGTTCTCGATGTCCCGTCTCAGGAAGTGATTACCAGAGATAACGCGGTGGTTCAGGTCGATGGTGTCGTGTTCTATCAGGTCCTCAATGCCGCCCGCGCTGCTTATGAGGTCCGCGATATGGAGCGTGCAACCCTCAACCTCACCACAACCAACATCCGGACTGTGATGGGCTCCATGGATCTTGACGAGCTTCTCTCCGAACGTGACGCAATTAACGCCCGCTTGCTGACCATTGTCGATGAAGCAACCGAGCCTTGGGGCATCAAAGTCACGCGGATTGAGATCAAAGACATCACGCCCCCGCGCGATCTGGTCGATTCCATGGCCCGCCAGATGAAAGCCGAACGCGACAAGCGCGCCACCATCCTCGAGGCGCAGGGCTTCCGCCAGTCGGAAATCGAACGCGCCGAAGGGGAAAAACAGGCCGCCATCCTCGAAGCTGAAGGCCGTCGTGAAGCCGCTTTCCGCGACGCCGAGGCCCGCGAGCGTGAAGCCGAGGCCGAAGCCAACGCCACGCGCATGGTTTCCGAAGCCATCGCCAAAGGCGATCCGCGCGCCATCAACTATTTCGTCGCGCAGGATTACGTCGGCGCTTTGGGTAAATTCGCAAACTCACCGAACCAGAAAATCCTGTTCATGCCGCTCGAGGCTTCCGCCGTCATCGGCGCACTTGGCGGCGTTGCCGAAATCTCCAAAGAGCTTTTCAACAAGGATAAAGCCGCTTAAAATCGACCGATTTTCTTTTACATAAGGTTAATTTTTGGTTAAAATAGTAAAAGGAGCCGCACATGGCGGCTTCTTTAAAAAGAAAGGAAAAACTATGGAGTTATTTGGCTACAACCTCGAAGAAATGATCTACTGGCACTGGTGGGTGCTGGCGGGGGTCTTTTTTATCCTCGAAGTTCTCTCCATGAGCTTTTTCTTCCTCTGGATCGGCGTTTCCGCCGTTCTTATCGGACTGCTCCTGCTCATCGCGCCGGACATGGCATGGCAACTCCAGTTCTCGCTCTGGGCGGCGATTTCTGTCGCCGGTGCGATCGGCTGGCGCGTGTATAAAAAGAAAAACCCCGACGCCATCAAGTCCGACCAACCCAATCTCAACCGCCGCGGCGACCAGTATGTTGGTCGCACCTTCACTCTTGAAAACGCCATCGAAAATGGTTTCGGCAAGGTCAAAGTCGATGACTCAATCTGGAAGGTCGAATGCGCGCAAGACCTCCCCGCCGGTAAAAAAATAAAAGTCACCGCCGTCGATGGAACAGTGCTACAGGTCGACCCGGCAGGGTAGGTTACACCTCCAAATGAAAATCATAGGCTCCCAAACCAGCCCGTTTGTCCGCGCCGTTCGTACGTCTTGCGAAGAACTTGGATTAACGTATGAGCTTGTCGAAACAAGCTTTTACGCCAAAATGCAGGAAAAAGACCACGCGGTGATTAACGAAAACAATCCGCTGATGAAAGTCCCTATCCTGATGGACGGAGAGCAAAAAATACTGGACTCCCGCGTCATCATTTCATACTTGCAGGAGAAATACGAAACCCGTCCCGTTTTTGAAAACAGCTTTGAAAACAAGTTCGATGCGGAAAATGTGATCAGCGTTATTTACGGCATCATAGATGCGGGCGTGCTGCGCTTCATCATGGGGCTGGAAGGGCTTGATATGGATCGCGGCTACATGCGGCGTTCTTTCGATCGCATGAAAGCCGGGCTGGATCATCTTGATTCCAGAGCGCATCTGGGCCGGTCATTCGGTATCCCGGAAATGACGCTGGTCTGCGCGCTGGAGTGGTTTAAAAAACGCGATATTATAGACTGGTCCGGGCATACAAATATCGTCAAAACTTACGAATGCTGGAAAGACCGCCCCTCGCTTATCAAAACCCGCATCCCGGAGCAGGCCTGATTTTCTTCCACCTTCCCCTCCGTTTTCTCCGTGCATTCCGTGGTTAAAAACCCTCTTGACAAAATAGGAATAATTTCATATATTGAGAATAATACAGCGCCGCATTTGCGCCTTTTCCCCGGGTAAGTCGCCATCCCCCCACCCACCCCCTTAAAATCAAAAAACAAACCGAACAATCCGGCTGTTTGTTTTTTAAAACAAAGGCTTAAACAGGTGCGTTTTCATAAGCGTTGACAGGCTTCCGGCGAAACATGTAAAACACTTCCCGTATCGAAAACCTGATAAGCAGGAGCCATCACTATGAATAAAGCGACCAAAGCAACGCTTACCGCGATGTGGACTGCAGGATTTATCACTCTGGCTGGATGTGCCGGCCCGGGCGCAAAATCGGGCGGAAATTTTACCGGTTCCCTCAATTTCGGCGGCGGAGAGTGTACAACAGGCATGGTCAATAACGTTGGCTATAAAGCGCCGGACCGGGAATTGGCGCAGCAGGTTGCCGGACAGCTTTATACCGGCCAGACCGCCAATCTGAACCTAAGCGAATATGAAGAAAGCGCAATAGCCACAAAAACCGGCCCCGTTATAACGGCACTTTCCGATTTGATCGAAAATCAGGGACGGCAGGATTTTGTAAACGGCTATAACGCGATAACTCAGGCCCATAACCTGAATAGCCTGAAAAGCGGCCTTGAATCGGTCGCTATGCCCGAGCTTCGCACCGCAATCACCGAAAATTTCAGCAGCCTGAAAAGCGGCCCCGGCAGTGTTGACAGGGATGCCTACGCAAAACTGATGTCGCACGCAACGGATGATATGAGAACAAGGGCCGCGCAAATAATACATAAGGGACTTGTCGCTATCAAAACGGCAGAACGGGATCCCTGCGAGTCTAACGAAACTTTCCTCTACGGCGTGAACGGTCCTGCCGGTGGACTCTAACCCCCGCTTCCGGCATAGGGAATATCAACCCCGTCGTCTTTATAAGCATTAAGCTTGTTACGCAGCGTGCGGATCGAAATCCCCAATATATTCGCCGCATGCGTGCGGTTGCCCAGACAATGCTCCAGCGTGTTCACAATCATATCGCGCTCGACATCGGCAATCGTCCGGCCCACCAGCCCTTCGACCGCGCCGGGATTTTGAAGCCCTTCGCCCGCCCCATTGCGCCCGCCGCCATCGGAAAGAGAAGCCGCAGATGTCGAGGGTGAGGGGGCTTTATTCTGAAATTCGCCGTCCGCAAGATGAATAGCATCCGCCTCCAACTCATCCTCGACAGAAATCAAAATCGCCCGGTGCATGGTGTTTTCCAGCTCGCGGATATTTCCGCGCCAGCCATAGCCCTGCAACTTCGCCGCCGCCGCCGCCGAAAGCTTTTTCTTATCAACGCCGTTGGCTTCGGCATATTTATCGGCAAAAAACTGCCCCAGCGTCACAATATCCTTAGGTCGCTCGCGCAAAGCGGGCAGGGCGATATTGACCACATTCAGGCGGAAATAAAGATCTTCGCGAAACTCACCCTTTTCAACGGATTTCTCCAGATCGCGGTTCGATGTCGCAAGTATCCGAACATCAACCTTCACCGGCGCGTTACTTCCCACGCGTGTCACTTCTTTCTCTTGAATGGCGCGCAATAACTTTGCCTGCAACGAAGGATGCATCTCGCTCACCTCATCCAGCAAAAGCGTCCCCGCATGCGCTTCCTCAAACTTGCCGATCCGCTTGCCCGTCGCGCCGGTAAATGCGCCTTTCTCATGGCCGAACAATTCGGACTCCAGCAAATTTTCTGGAATAGCGGCGCAGTTCACAGCAATAAACGGCCCGCCGGAGCGTTTGGATTTACGGTGAATATGCTGGCTCATCACCTCTTTACCTGTGCCGGATTCGCCCGTAATCAGTACCGTCGCCTCGCTCGGCGCGATCTTGTTCGCCAGCTTCACAACCGCCTCCATCGCCGGGTCGTCGGCAATCATCGCGCTTTGCTCTTCCGTCACAGCGGCCAGAACCGCCGCAATCAGCTCCGCATCCGGGGGCAGGGGCACATATTCTTTTGCCCCTTGTTCAATGGCCCTCACCGCCGCACGCGCATCCGTGCCGATCCCGCACGCAATCACCGGCATATGCACCCGCTCGGCCTCCAGCCGGTCTATAAATTCGCGGATTTTCTGCTTCACATCCACCATGGCAAGGTCCGCACCTTTACCGTTCAGCAAAGCGCCGATCGCCTGCTCCGTATCCTCGCAGTGAATCACCTTCGCGCCTTTTTGCAACGCGATTTTCCCCGCTTGCGAGATATAACCTTCCAGTTGCCCAATAATCATTAAACGCATGCTGTAGTCCTGTTCATAAGTTTCTTGCGAAAGTATAGAATATAACACTCGGCCTGTATATCTTATAGCCGGGATAAAAACGCCAAAACAGCAGCGCCCGCGCCATAGTCATAAATTGTATTATGCTGCGCGTCCTTGAAAACGCTTAAGGTCTTCGGTATCTGCGCGGCTTCGTAAAGCGCAAGCCCCGTCTGCGCTCCTAACACCTCGTCTTGCCCCGCAATCATAAAAAACTTCGGCGCGTCTATCGCCCCGATTTTATCAACCGAATGGTATTTGTCATGCATCAGCGCGTCGATAAAAGGAATAAAGAAATATGTCCTGCGCGCAGGGTCCGATAAACGCGCATACGGCGCTTCAAGGATAAGCGCCCGCACATCATACTCGCTCGCCATCTGCACCGCTACACCGGTTCCCAAAGACTCGCCGTAAATGATAATATCGCCGCTCTGATATCCGCGCTCATGCAGCCATGCAAAATACGCCCTTCCATCGCGGTATAAACCGTCTTCCGTCGGCATGGAAGCATTCCCGCCATAGCCTCTATACTCGGCCATCAAAACGCCATAGCCCGCATTGGTATAGTCCGAAACCTTAAACAAACGGTGGCTGATATTCCCCGCATTACCGTGAAAAAATAAAATCACCGGCTTGTCCGGCGTACCCGGCGGAATAAACCACGCTGAAAGCTTTAAACCGTCATCCGTGGTGACGGAAATATCCTGCGCAACGCCTTCCGCATTTACCGCCGCTTTATCAGGCATATTTTTATCGGGGAAATAAATGAAAGCCCGCTGTTTGAAGAACAATAACCCAACCATAGCCGTATAAATGCAGACAACGACAAAAGCGCTTTTAATCGGGATGCTAATCAAAATAACGAATACGCTTTGCTGGAGGAAGCTCTGAGTTCAAAAGCATTTCAAGCTTCCGCGGGTTTTCCTGCCGCGCAATGGAAACAGCGGAGATTTTAATCAGATTTTTAATCAGCGCTTCGTCATTGGAACGCTTCTCTAGCTTCACTGACAGCGGCGCCATAACAAGCGTCCCCAAAATAGCCCCGTAAAAGGTCGTCAGCAAAGCCACCGCCATCGCCGGACCAATCGCCTCGGGGTTTTCCAGATCCGCAAGCATCTGCACAAGCCCTACCAAAGTTCCGATCAGCCCCATCGCCGGTGCCACTTCCGATGCGCGGCGCGTCACGCTGGCCGAGCGCTTATGACGATCAAACTCCGCCTCAAGCTCCTGCGTCAGCAAAAACTCGATATCATCGGCGTTAAAACCGTCAATCACCATTTGAAAAGACCGGAACAAAAACGGATTTTTAAGAAGCTCGCCTTCATGCGTCGAAAGTGCCAAAACCCCTTTTTTCTTGGCAATAACCGACAGGCTGACAAGATTCGAAGCCATTCCTCTGGGGTCCCATTGCTTCTGAAAGATGGAATGGCCGATAAGCGCTCCGGTGGTTTTTAATTCTTCGGCTGTATAGGAAACCGCTGTCGCCGCCATCGTACCGAAAAGTACGATCATCAAAGACGGCACGTTAAAGAAATTCGCATTCCCCGACCCCATAAGAATCGCCCCGACAATCAGCCCGAACGCAAAGATAAGCCCCAATATGGTTGCAAGGTCGGCTTTAGATTCCGCCCGCGGCACACTGACAACGGGCAAAGGCCCGACATCGGCGCTTTCTTGACTGGCTGCGGCATCACTCATATCCAAAACAATCCTTGTTTGATCCCGGCCTGTCAGGGTTAAGCCCGGTCCGATTTCACAATTTCCGTCATCGTCACGCCAAGCTTGTCTTCAACCACAACAACCTCGCCGCGCGCAACCAAACGGTTATTCACGTAAATATCAATCGCTTCACCGACTTTACGATCAAGCTCGACAACCGCGCCCCGGCCAAGCTTCAAAAGCTGGCTGACCTGCATGGTCGAGCGCCCTAAAACAGCGGAGATCTGAACCGGAATCTCATAAATCGCCGTAACATCGCTGGCCATCGGCTCACCGATTTCGTAATTCTGCTCTGTGTTCATTTCCGCGCCTTCTGCGGCTTCGATCTCCTCAAGCCCCATGCCTTGCGGCGCTTCATCAAACATGCTGTCAACGCCAGCCTGATCTACGGCGCCGCCCGCGTCACCGCTTTCGTCATCTGTCTGGTCATCATCACTCATCAAGCTTCTCCTCTGGCCCGCGGCGTTCATCTACCGGTTTGTCGGCCTTCATAATGCTGGCCACCTCATGCGCCACGACCTCTTTATCATGACCTGTCGCTGCGCTTCCTGCAAGCCCGTCTTTCAGAATGCCCAGAACTTCCTCGGCTGCCGCGTTCATATCATGCAAAGCGCCGCCATGGTCCCATGAAAGCTTGCACGCCGCCGCGCCCAGTGTTTCATCGCCAAGAACTTCGAAGCGTATATCCGGGTTTTGCGTCTGTAACTGCCGCAAAAAATCCGTAACCCCTTCGGAAGATGCCGGGTGAACCCGAACCTGAACGCTGGCTTTGCCGCTATGTCTGCGCAAAACAGTTTCAAGCGCGCCGCTTAATTCCTCAAAGCCGTGTTTTTCCGCCATATAGGGAAAGAGCTTTTCAAAAACCTGCCGCGTCAGCTCCACCGCCTCGCGCTCGTAAAGTTTTTCCCGCGCCGTTTCCTGTGCAAACAATGTACGCATGTCTTTTGAAAGCGTATCAAGAACAATGGAAAGCTTGTGCTCGCGGCTGTCTGTCGCCTCCTGCGCAGCCTGCGCGCGGCCCCTTTCAAAAGCATCTTTTTTGGCCGCTTCAAGCTCGGCTTCACTAAAAACCACAGGGATATCCTCGCCCTCCGGAAACCCCTCGATATTGCCGTGTTCGTCGAATATATTCTGATCGAAAAGAAACTTTTCCTTGGTATCAGCCGCCATATTTCCGGTCATTCTTTATCTTTGTAATGCTTGGGCTTCGCCCCTAATAAATAAGTTCGTCCTCTGAATCGCCGCTGGCGATAGTAATCTCACCGCGCGATTCAAGATCCTTGGCCACGTTCACCACATATTGCTGGGCCTCTTCAACATCCTTAAGCCGCACAGGCCCCATCGCAGCCATGTCTTCTTTCATGATTTTTGCGGCGCGCTCCGACATGTTGGAGAAGAACAGATCTTTGATAACTTCGGTCGCACCTTTCAGGGCCGTCGGCAGCTTGTCTTTGTCAACCGCGCGGATAAGCGTCTGCACCGAAGCCGGATCAAGGTGAGCCAGATCTTCAAATGTAAACATCAGGGATCGAATTTTCTCCGCAGAATCCGGGACGGATTTTTCCAGTTCGTCCATAAAGCGCGTTTCAACCGAACGTTCCATATTGTTGAAAATATCGGCAATAAGCTCATGAGAATCTTTTTTCTGCGTGCGCGCCAGATTTGTCATGAACTCTTGCCGCAAGGTGCGCTCAACTTCATCAAGAATATCTTTTTGCACCACTTCCATGCGCAGCATCCGGTGAATAACCTCCAACGCAAAATTTTCCGGCAGCATAGCCAAAACGCGGGCCGCATGATCTGTCTGAACTTTGGACAAGACAACCGAAACCGTTTGCGGATATTCTTTTTGCAGGAAGGTCGCCAAAATTTCTTCATTCACATTGCCCAGCTTTTCCCACATCGTCCGCCCCGCCGGACCGCGAATTTCTTCCATGATGCTGTCGATACGATCACCGTTCAGCCCGGCCTTGGCCAGCAGGCGTTCCGTGCTGCTGTGTGTCCCGATCAGAGCGTTGGTGGAGCTCATCTGCTCTGCAAAATCAACGAAGAGCCGCTCAATAACGCCGGGGCTGACTTTCCCGAGATTGGACATGGTCTGGGAAATCTCCAGAATTTCATCATCATCCATCTGCTCGAAAATTTTGGAGGTCTGTTCCTCCGACAAAGACAGCAAAAGAATCGAGGCCTTTTCAGGACCGGTTAACGTTCTATAATCCTCACGTACGCGCATCACAAACCCTTTAGCTTAACTCTCTTGTGTCATCCAACTGCGGATAACGGAAACTGTTTCCTGAGGATGGCTGTCGATAATTTCCTCAACCTTGCGGACAGAGGAGGACTTAACCTTCCCCTCAACCCCTTGAATATCAATAAGGGATTCCTCTTGCTCTTCCGCCATGTTTCCCGGGCTCAAGCTCCCGCTCGGTCCTTGAAGCGCAGGCTGCGAAGGCCGCATCGCCAGAAGGTCCGCATCCAGCTCTTCATCTTCGCTTTTACCCTCCACGGCCAGCAGGCGCGAAACCATGGGCTGAAGTACAAGCAGGATAACCAGTACAATCATGATACCGATAAGGATGACCTCCGCCGCATCAATAAGGTCCGCTTTTTGAAAGCCGAAGAGCATGCTTTCGTCAACAGCCTCTTCATTCGTATCCACCTTGGCAAATTGCAGGTTTTTAACGGTAATCAGGTCGCCGCGATCCTCGTCAAATCCCACCGCGCTGCGCACAAGTTCTTCAATCTCCGCAAGCTCTTCTTCCGGGCGCTCTTCATAAACGCGCTCGCCTTCTTCGCTTGTGGTATAACGGCCATCGACCAGAACACCGATGGAAAGCCGCTTGACCTCTCCAACTTCCCGAACCGTGTTGCGTACCGTACGGCTGATCTCGAAATTCGTAACTTCTTCAATGCGGTTGCTTTCTTCGGTCGGCGCGGTGTTCGAAAGTAAATCGCCGCCAACGCCGGGCAGATTGTTTTGAACACTGATATCTTCCGCTGACGGCTCACGCTCCGTGTTGCTTTCTTCGCTGACCTGTGAAGAGCGCACAACCTGCCCCTCGGGGTCGAACACCTCTTCGTTCATGCTCACACGATCAAAATTCACTTCTGCGGTAACGATAGCGCGCACTTTGCCAAAGCCGACAATACGGCTAACCTGATCCTCAATCTTTTCCGTCAGGCGCGATTCATAGCCCCGGCGCATCTCCTCGGCTTTGGCTGATACGATATTCTCCTGACTCTCGCTGCCGTCGCCGCGTGCTAGCAGGTTGCCGTTGCTGTCGATGATTGTAACATTCGCGGTTTTCAGATCCGGCACAGCTGAAGAAACCAGAGACTGGATCGCCAGAATCTGCTCGCGTTCTATATGGGCGCCGGGCCGAATGCCGAGATAAACACTCCCGCTGGAGGCCCGAGATTCCCGGCTGAAAAGTTCACGCTGCGGCAGCACCAGATGAACGCGGGCGCTGCGCACCGAATCCAGAGAACTGATCGTCCGGGCCAACTCGCCCTCAAGCGCGCGCACCTGATTGATGTTTTGCACGAAATTCGTCGTCCCGAACGTGGATTGTTTGTCAAAAAGTTCATACCCCAAAGACCCGCCATTGGGCAGTCCGGCCTCGGCCAGCAGTAGCCGGGCCCGCCCGACCTCCGTTTCCGCGACAACAATCCGTCCCCCGTCGGGGGACACGTTGTATTTAATGCCGCTTTCCTCAAGCTTGGAGGCGATAGCCCCTGAATCCGCGGAGGAAAGGTCACTGTAAAGCAGCTTCATCTCGGGGCTGGAGACACGAACGGAAATAAAAATGAAAAACAACACCAGCCCGGCGAGAATCGCCGCCATAACGGCCAGACGGGAAGGGCCAAGCTGTCTCAATGTTTCAGTAAAACTACTCACGAATATCCGACCTTTTATCTTTTTGTTTTCACGCGGGCTGAAATCCCCGGAGGATCGGGGATGCCTGAACAGATATAAAGTTTACCCTTCTTTTCGAATCGGGAAAACCCTTGCTCTTACCATTATAGCTGTTTTTCGGCGGTATTTCCATTCATCTATACATCTAAAATATTATGAAAAAACAATTTTTCGGGGAAATAATGAAAAAAAACCGCGTTTTCTTAAAGGGATGATGTAAAAAACAGAGTTTTCAAGTGGTTGCGGGTGGGGTGCACGTGGCAGGCAATGGGCTGCTTTCTTGACTTTTGTGTCTGTATAAGGTAACATAATAGTAGGGTATTATACGTGTTTCTATAGAGATGCGTTAATTAGGTTAGGATTTTAAACGATGATTGAAGCTGTAAATTCAGTGATATCAAATGCAGGACTGGCCCGCGGTGTCGCGGTACAGGCCGCAACGTTGAATTCCTTTGCCGCCGATCAGGAGGCGATAGAGACGGTCGCACGTGCGCCTGTCGCGCCCTTCATTAGTCCCTATATCTCTGTTGATACGAATTTTGATACCGCTGTCCTGCAAATCAGGGATTCGGATACGGGTGATGTTTTGAAGCAATTCCCCTCTGAATCAACATTGCAGCAAAGACGCGCACAGGCGGCCCGTCAGGAATCTCAAAGCCTTCAGGCGCAATCGCGTGAAACGAGAGAGGCCTCCTCGCAGCCTGTTCACCTCCCTGATACGCCGTCCACGACATTTCAGGCGCAGCAGGTCGCGCAACAAAGCGCAACGCCTCCCGTCGCTGCCGGTGGCGAGGCGCAAGCGGCAATAGCGGCGCTGAGCGCCGGTGCGCAATCCGGACAGGCCGAAAGCGGCTCTGTAAACGTAACGGCTTAAGCTTTCCTAAGCGGATAAAACGAAGCGCTTCAATCCCGAAGCGTTTTTTTAAAGGCGAATGATTTGCTCATTATTCTCCGCCCCCTTCATTTTGCACGCTGGGTTTTGTCATGAGGCCCGCCGCGATCTCGCGGTTGATATTGACGAGAACATCCAGCTTGTGCTTCTCCGGCTTGGCCATAATTTCAAGCTCACGCTTAAAAATAAAATTCGCGAGATTGATAATATTGCTGCGCAGATCGTTAGGGCGGTTCCCTTCCGGGTTTTCAAGCGCGGTGTCGTAAAAAACCATCCAGATCTGGCGGTTGTACTTTAACGTGCTTTCAAGAATTTCCGGGCTGATATTCTCCCAGCCTTCTTGAAGATCTTTAATCATATTCGCCGCTTTCAGCAAAATGCGCCCCTCAAGCTCGCGCTGGTCGGGCGTATGCTTTTGCGCATTATCGCCATAAGCGCCCGCAGCCTGAGCATACGGGTTATTTGACGGAGGATTGGAGGGCATTCTCTATCAGCTCCCTTTCGTGGTCTATAAGTTGTTTGGAAAGCTTGAGAGCTTTGTAATAGCTGCCGCTGATAATATGCTCGTTAATCTGCATAAAGAAAAACGAACTGGACGGAGAAGCGCTTTGCACGTCCCGTACGGCGTCAAAATATTTTTCGTGGTACTGATCCGGCGCATTGGCCAGATACATGCATTGCACAAGGAAATAAATACGCTTACAAGGCGTATCGGCGTCCTGCTCCTGCATAACGTCTTTCTCGCGCATAATCGGCGCGTCTCCGGCGATATGAAGCCGCGTACGCTGGGTGCCGTTGGTGATAACGGCTTCACCGATAAGAATTTTTTCATTGGGTTTGAGATCAATAACAAGAGCCATGGAGTTCTTCCTTTCGCTTCGAAGCTCGGCCTTCTGCCTATCTTTTTATTATAACATGTTTTCCGGCTGTAAGAACATAAAAAACGGGTCGCCGTAGCCCATAAAGATGGGCGTAAAAACGCAGCAACAAAAAAGGCCGGAAATTCTTTCCGGCCTTTTGTCGATCGGGCAATGCCCTTAATTTTACGATTAGAACAACCGAAGCACAGCCTGTTGTGACTGAGACGCCAGTGACAGGGATGTAACACCCAGTGTCTGACGTGTCTGCAAGGCCAGAAGGTTTGCGCCTTCTTCGTTCTGGTCGGCAACCGTCAGGTCGTCGGCACCGGCTTGCAGGGTGTTGATTGTGCTTTCCGTGAAGTCCCGGCGCGCCTGTATGATAGACAGGTTGTTAGCCAGTGTGGAGCCGAAACTCCGTACGGATTCCAAAGCATTCCGGGCCTGAGTGGCGCTAAGCTCGATAGCGGTCGAACTGCGGAAGGTCGCTTCCGTAAGGCTGAGCCCGTTAGCGGTGAAGTTAACGCCGTTCGTAACCAATGAGCTTGTATTGTCCTCATTGAAGAAGGTCGTCAAATTGTCGCCGTTAAGCAGGTTAACCCCGCGATACTGAGCATCAACAACCAAGCGGTCGATCTGCGCCCGCAAGGTGTTGTAGTCAACCGCCAGATTATCCAGAGCTTCTGTGGAGCTGTTAAATGAAAACACGCTGTCTTCCGCGCCTGCGCCCGTTGTAATCGGGTCCAGAGCACCGGAAGAATCGCCAAAGCCCAAGGAAACCGTTTCAGCGGCAGCCGTCGTAACAACAAACTGGACGTTTCTGACATTGTCGCTGAGCGAAGTAATGCTGAGCTGCCCTGTTTTGCTGTCAAAATTGGCACTGACAAGCTGGTTCAGGGTTGCATCCTGATTGATGCTGTCAACAAAGTCCTGGAAAGTTCCCGTCGCGGCAACAGCCGTAGAGGAAACGATCGTACCGTTATTGTTCACGCTGAGTTGGAACGTGTCTGTTCCCGTAAGGGCCGACAAAGCCGTGTTTCCGTCAGCGTCGATAAAGCCTGCACCGATCAGGTCCCCGGCTTCAGCAATATCGCCCGAGCTTTCAAAAAGCGAAACGGAGGTAAGCGTATTACCCGCAACAACTGTCGCAGCGTTAAGCGCTGTACCGCCGCCTGTTCTTGTCTCAATTTCAAAGGCGTTATTGATACCAAGAGCTGTCAGGTCGGCGTTGTCCAGTTCGTTCGCCGCCGTCGTGGTCAGCTTGAAGCTGCGGCCGTCGGCACTTTGAATGGACAGGAAACCGTCATCCGTAATATTCGCAGTGATCTCGCCGCTGCGGTTGTCGGAAAACTGGTCGGTAATGCGTGCGGCCAGCGTATAGGCTGTATCACCGGTGGAAATAGCAACGTTTTCAGCAATCTGCGAGCCGTTATCATCGGTTGTGATGATTCGCAGAACGTCGCCGTTGGTGATGGATGTGCTTGTCAGGTCGGCAGTCGTGCTAAGATCGACAGTACCGATCAAACGCGCTTCCCCTTCGGAAGCCGCCAGTTCGTCACGTGCGGACTGCACGATAGACTGAGCTTGCTCCACAAGTTTCGTCAAAGCTGTCACACCGTTATCAGCCGTTTCAATCGTTCTGATTGACTGGCCGATACCGTCCAGCAGGCGTCCAAGGTCGCTTGCGCGGTTGTTCAGGCTTTGTGCCGTGAAGAAGTTCTGCGGATTGTCCAGAGCTGAGTTAACTTTCAGACCCGTAGCCAGACGAAGCTGCGTGTCATCAATCAATCTTTGCGTGTTCTGGAGAGAAAGTAGGTTGCTCCGTAGAGCGGACGTTAATACAACATCAGAAGACATGATTCATTCCTTTCCTAGGGTTAGTGTATGCTTCCTGCATGCCCAATACTTGGGTTCACTATATCAGAATATATCATAAAAATGAAAGGAGTGTTAACGCAATCTGGATTTTACTCCCCATCTGTTTTTAAATGTATATTTGAAAAATGCAAAAACAAAGGGCTGCCATCCAAGCGCCTGATATAAAAGAGTTTTTTGCGAGTTTTGCGCCAAGCGACTTCCGGCTTTTGTAAAGCGTTCTGAAAAAAAAAGGAAGGGCGCACCGAAGCGGTTGGGTTCTCCCGGTTAGGGTAGGGTAGGGCATTGCCCGATGCGCCCGTCTGCAAGTCGCTCTTCTCCATCCTGGATCACAGCCGTCTGCAGAATTCGGGTCCCGGACTTTCAGGGGTTAGGGCGATTTGCCAAACAGCAAATCTTAAGTCCGGGAGCCAAAATCTATACGGATTTATCTCTTATCGTAATCTCAGAAGTTCCTCCGTCATCTGGTCAACTGTAGTAATCACCCGCGTACCCGCGCCAAAGGCCCGCTGCGAAATAATCAGGCGTGCAAACTCGTCGGCCAGGTCAACGTTGGAAGATTCGAGCGTTGAAGGCTCCACAAAGCCCGCGCCGCCGGTTCCGGCTTCACGCAGGTTCTCCTCACCGGAACTCTGGTTTTCCGTGTAAGCCGTACCCGAGACTTCCGTCAGGCCGTTGGAGTTGGCAAATGTAATGAGCGGTGCTTTATACAGCGTTGCCGTAGCGCCGTTAGAAAATCGCGCAATAATAAAACCGTCCCGGTTGATCTCCACCCCTGTGCGAAGCCCCAACTCCGCACCGTTTTGATCGGCGAAAATCACATCGAAGTTTCCGGCAAATTGTGAGAAACGTTCAATATCAATGTTGATGTTTTGAGCGTTAGAGCCGTTATTCCAGTTGATTTGCGACAGGTTAATGTCAATATTGCCGCTATTGTCAGGCAGGGCGTTCAGTGTTCCGTCTCCGCCAAAGTTAAGCAATCCGCGGCTCAATGACGTGCCGTCAGGATGAACAACGTTGAGCTGCCACCAGCCCCGGTTGTTGTATGATGAATCGCCGGGCAGAAATTGAGGTGTCGGGAAGAGCCCTGTGCTGTAGGGAGGAGAATCGGTGGGCGCACCGTTTTGGTAAAGCCCGCCGGCAGTCAGATCGTCGGATGTAAAGTTTGTAGCGCCTGCTATGGTTATACCCAGACTTGTTAATGGTGTGTTAACGGTATTTGTAAGCGTAAAAAATTGTGCCGCGCCGCCTTCGAAAGCCGAGCGTTGTATAACCAGTTCGCCATCATTCCCCAAAAATGCCTGAAGTCCGGGTGTGCCCACCGGTGCTTCCAGTCCTGTATTGGTATTAAGATCGGTAATAAGATCGTTGACGGTGGTGATTAAAACACTGCCCGCAATGGTCTGTACCGCATCGCTGTCGATTTCGTACGTGATCGCAGCCCCGCCGTCGACAGACACCGTAAAGGAGTCGCCTTCTCCCAGGCCGATATCTGTTATAAGATTATCTGTCGCGCTCAGGCCGCCGATCTGTCCGGCCGCCGTTCCTTGCGGGCCATAGGTTTTGGTATATTCAAGTGTAAGAATCTGCGAGGTTCCAAGAGAATCAAACACGGTGATACCGCGAGAGAAATCTACCGGACCTGTGACTGCCGCACTCAATGTTTGGTCAACAGCTTGCGCATCAAGGTTAATGGCCAGTTCCGCACTTGATGTTGGCCGGGTCAGGCCGCCGAGGAAAGCCACGTCAGCAGGGACGAGTGAACTGAGGTCGCCCTGGTTCGCCGGTAGATCGCCATTGGCATCAATTGGCCATGCGTAAAGCACGAATCCTGCTGCATTTCGCAAAAGACCTTGCGAGTCTTCGGAGAATTGTCCCGCGCGCGTATAGAGGAACTCCTGTAAAGGGTCGTCATTACGTTTAATGGCAAAGAATCCGTTGCCGGAAATCGCCGCATCTGTGGAGGATGAGGTTTGTTGCAATGCACCTTGCAGGTCAACCCTTTGCAACCTGTTCACCGTTACAGTACCCGGAGAATATGTTGAAAGGCGGCTTTGCGTTGTAACAAGGCTTTCAAACGCCGCTTCGGCGCGTTTAAAGCCTGTTGTGTTAATATTAGCGATGTTGTTCGAAATAATCGCTGTGTTCTGCGATTGCGCAAACAGCGCCGATACGCCTGTAAAGAGTGATCCAAAAAGTCCCATGCTCGTTCTCCTTTTCTACTTCAAGCCTTAAAAAATCTCGTGTGGTTGAGTGTTAGTGTTTCAGGTAAAATATCCGCGCCAGCATCCACCGCTGCTTTGCAGAGATATAAAACGCCTTCGTCCAGCACAGGGCTAAAACAAATAGAGACGGCTTTTTAACCTGTATGGTCGTGTCTAAAATATTCATGTCGAAGTCTCCTCTTCTGGTGTGTCTGTTGATGTATTTTCCGGCAGGCTGACATTCAGGACGTTTCCAAGGGAAACCGCCCGCTCGCCAATAAGCAGGAAGATTAATCCGTTTTGCGTTTCAACGCCGCGTACGCGCCCCTCGACAACGGTGCTGGAGCTGACGGCTCCGTCGTTGTTGTCCAGAGCGTCAATGTTGACGCTATAGGTTCCCGGCTCAACCGGTGTGCCCTGATTGTTTAACCCGTTCCATGTAAATTCGTGACTACCCGCCGAGGTTTCCGCCGGGGCTTCAAAAACAACTTTGCCGCTTTCATCGGTAATTCGGATATCCGCATCAATCGCAACGCCGTCCAGCGCATAGCTGATTGTGACCGGCGTCTGACCGTCGGAGAAAAATTCGGAAGAAACATAGCTCGCGTCAAGCCCGACATAGCCAAGAGCGCTGCCCATCGCATTGTTAAGCTGAAGCGCTACAAGGTCGTCAAGCTTCTGGTTTGTGTTGATCTGCTGCTCAACCCCTGTGAACGCGACAAGCTGATTGGTAAATTCCGTCGTATCCATCGGGGATAAGGGGTCTTGGTTCTGCAACTGCGTGGTCAGCAAAGTCAGGAATTGCTGAAAATCCTCAGCTAGACCGGTTCTTGCCGCCGCTGTCTTGGACTGGGCGTCCAGGGCTGTGCCGACTGTTACATCTGAAACCATCTCAAACCTTCCTTATGCCAGAATGTCATAGCGCGTGTGACCCGTTTCCGGGTCTATATGCCATGTCATCGTTGTTTCAATTGCCTCATCCGCTGCCGCGCTTTCGCTGCCGCCGGTTCCACCTTGGTCGTGCCCTCCGCCGCGCCGGTTGTCCTGATCGAAGTCAAAGCCGTGTTCGGCCAGTTCAAAGCTCAAACCCTCGCCTATATCCAGCCCCGCATCTTGTAGCGCTCGTTCAAGGACGTGCGCGTCGCGTTGCATCATCATGAAGCTTTCCGGCTTTTCCGTTGTTAAAATGGCCTTAAGGGTCTTGTTGTGTCCAAATTCCATCTTAACGTGCACCCGGCCCAACTCCGGCGGCTCAAGCTGGAGCGTCAGGGTTTTATTTTCTCCCCCTCCAGCGGTCTTTTGAAGCTGCACAGCCACGGCCTGTACAGCCGGGTGCGTGCCTTGTGCGCTATGCGCCTGTGTTACAACGCTCGTCATCGTGCCAAGCGTTGACGGTGCGCCTGAGGCCGTGTTCAGCCCGTATTCCTCAAGGGTGCCGGGCAAAAGCGTAGGTGCGCTCAGGCTCCCAAAGACACCCGTCATCCCGCCTTGCAAAAAGCTAAGATCGGGGGAGGGGGTTGTCATACTATGACCGGTCCCTGCATTTTTAAGCATTCCCGCAAAGTTCTGCGCATCTGCGTTTTTACCCTTGCCGGTGTGGCCTTCGGCGGCCTGTGGTGATCCTTCATATTCTGCAATCGTGAAAAGAGGCTCGCCGTTATTCCCACGGTTGTTTAGGGCGTTTAGGCGTCCGGTAAAGCTTTCAGCTTGCCCCTGTCCCGGCGCGCTGTTTTGCTGCGGCTGGTTCGCCGGGGTTACAAGAACTGCGATCAGGTTTTGCACCGCCGGGTCGTCGTCGATCGCGTTCGCAGCCGCCCCTGCCCCCGGGGTTGTTTCACCCGGCGCACCATCATACAAAGAGGAATCTTTCAAGGAGGAGGGGGCTGCTCCGGCTCCGCCCTTTACAGCCGCAAGCTGAATAATCACAAGAAACGGATTACCCTCCAGTTCTTCGGGAAGCGCCGCCCCTTCCGGAAGGTTTTGTAGCGCCGTGACCTGTTCCGGCGTCAGGTTTGTCAGCGTAAGCGCGTGTTTTTTGCCCTCTATTGCGGCCTTAATTTTAACTTCCAGCGTTCTGATATCTAATAACAAATCCTGTTTTTCTTCAGGCGATTCAATCAAAAAGGCCTGAAGAATGCGTGGGCTGCCTTTCGCAATTTCCTCGCTTGTAATAAGGCCGCCGGTCAAAGGCTTCAACACATCGTCAAACGCTTGCCGGTTGAGTTCAAGAGCTTGCGTTAAGGCGCTGTCGGGGCCAAGCTGCGTCGCGTTCAGAAAGTCCTTTAGCTCTTCGCGGATTTCAGCGTTGGCTGCGATAATCTCCGCCAGATGCAATCCGGGGTTTTTGTCCAAAGCCGGATTATCCGTCTCCAGCGGCCCGTTGTTTCCTGTATTGGCTCCGCTTTGCGCCGCATCGTCACTCTTTGCTTTTTCAAGGTTTTCAGCAATTTGCGCAAGAATGATATCAACAAAGCTTAAGCCCTGCGCCTGTCCGGCGGAAGCGCTTTTCCCCCTTTGTCCCTGAAGGGAAGGGGAGTGTGCCTGTATCGTAAAAAACTGTTCTGCGCTCATAGGTTCAAAATCCTTTAGACTGTCTCGCTCACGCCGATCGAAACGCTCTTGCGTTCGTTGCTTTCAAGTTTTCCGTTCTCGCCATAGCTAAAGGCGCGGCTTTTATTCACGCTTTCTTTCGTCGCGCGCTGTACCGTATCGGCCAGCCGCTCCATCGTGCGCTGCATCTGTTTCAGCGCCTCCATGTTTTTAACGGAAAGATCGGAGAAGTTGCGCTGCATGCGCGTCAATTCCGTTTTTAAAGCCGGATCAACGGTTTTCATTTCTTTCTTGCGGCGTAAAATCTCTTCAATCCCGGTCCTGTAGGCTTTGGTTGTATGGAACTTTTCTTCCTGAAGGGAAAGAAAGCCTTTCGTATCCAGCGCTTCAAGAGCTGCTGTTTCACGCTCGTAAACCGTGTGCATCCGGTCGATCGTGTTCATCATCTCCTGCATCGCCTTGTTCGGGTTTGCCGAAAGGATGTTTTTACTGTTTTCTGAAATAGGGTGCGATGAATGTGTCTGCATGGCTTATAAGCCTCCTGTTTTGCCGGATGATGTCTTGTCCTCGTTCTCATTCACCGCGCTTTCAAAACGCACGCGGCGATCTTGCCCAAGCTCTTGTGCTGTAACAAGCGAGCTTTGCGTACGGTTGCGGGCACGCTCGTAAATCTGTTGAACCACATTGTTGTTGCTTCTGGTTTTCTCGCCCAGTTCCCGCTGGAGTCGTTCCAGCCGGTCAAGCGTCGATCTTTCCGCGCCGCGATAGCTGTTAACGTTCGATCTAAAGTCTTCGCAAGCGGCAATATACTGCTCTGTTACAAGCGTTTTTTCATCCTGCAAAATGGCAAACGTCACCATGTCCGCTTGCGCCAGCGCAGTCGCTTCGCGGTCCGCTAGATTTGATAAATTATTGGTCAGCCGGATAAGCATGTTCAGCACCTGCGAGGTATCCTGCGGTAAAACGCCTGCCGCGCCTGTGCCGCGTGTCGTATGTGTCTGGTTATTCATCATGTGTGCCTCCGTTATTGCCTCGGTTATCAATGGCTTCCTGCATTTGGATCATCTGCTCCTTAACGCCGCCGGCAATGCCGATACCGCCGGTTTGTGAAATAATTTTCCCGTATTCCTGCAACATCATGGAGCGAAAAATCTCTTCGCCCTTGCCGCCGCCAAATGGCGCTTCCACCTCGATGCCTTCAAACATTGGCTGCATCATCTCCGCGATAAACACCGCTTCAAAATCGCGGGCTGTATCTTCAACCTTTTGCGTATCCCGGTTCTTTGCTGCATCTTTAAGCGCCTTGACCGAAGCGCCTTTATCGCCTTGTGCCGCTTGTAAAAGCGCGATGCTCGTATCGGGGGTCAGCGCGCCGCTCATCACATCACCTCAATTTCCGCTTGCAGCGCCCCGGCGGCCTTAATCGCCTGAATAATCGTAATGATATCGCGCGGCTGCATGCCAAGGCTGTTCAGCCCCGTTACCAGATCTTGCAACGTCACGCCGGTTTGCGTGATCGCCAGCTTTACATCGTTGCCCGTATTGACATCCACATCGGTGCGCGGCACCACAACCGTTTCCCCGCCTTCCGCAAACGGATTGGCCTGTGAAACCTGCGGCGTCTCGGTAATGTTTACGGTTAAATTGCTCTGCGCAATCGCCACATCGCTGATCCGCACATCCGCGCCGATCACCACAACGCCGGACCGCTCGGAGATGACAACGCGTGCCGGCTGGTCCGGCTGCACCGGTAAAAGCTCGATATCGGTAATCAAATCAACGATAGAGCCGTCATAATTCGTCGGGCGCTTTAAGGTGACGCTGGCCGAATTTTCCGCCCGGGCGATATTCGAAGATGTAAAACCGTTAACCGCCTGTGCAATACGCCGCGCGGTCGTGAAGTCCGGGTTTTTCAACGCCAGCCGAACTTGTTGTAATTGCTCCAGCGTAAAATCAATCTCCCGCTCGACAATCGCACCTTCGGCAATGCGCCCGGAGGTCGGGATATTTTGCGTCACCGTTGCCGCATCGCCCTGCACACTGAAACCGGCAATGCTCACCTCGCCCTGCGCCACGGCATAAACCTCACCATCCGCAGCCAGCAGGGGCGTAACCAAAAGCGTCCCGCCTTGCAGACTGCTCGCGTCGCCCAACGACGAGATGCTCACATCAAGGCGTGATCCTTGATTTGTAAAAGGCTTCAACGTTGCCGTGACCATAACAGCGGCCACATTCCCCGTGTTCAAATTCTGCCCGCGCACATTCACGCCAAGCCGCTCAAGCATCGCGATCAGGCTTTGCTCCGTAAATGGTGAATTCCCAAGGCTGTCGCCGCTGCCGTTGAGACCGACAACAAGGCCGTAGCCGACAAGCTGATTGTCGCGAACCCCTTCGATATCAACAATATCTTTGATCCGCGAAGTTTTGGCATGGGCGCTGTAAACCATAAAAACGCTGAACAAGGCGAAAATAAACACGCCCAAAACCGCGCGGCCAACTGTTAAAAAGCGGGAGGATCGGCGCGCATGGCTTATGGTTTCGTTGTTTATAATGGCTTTGTTCAGCATGTTTTTTCTCTTAACATTCGAAGCGGGAAAAATATTTCCGCCCCCTCACCTATGCGAAACCCATGCCAGTTTTCTTGAGATTGAAAAACGCCGAAACCCCGCAGCTTTCCTCAAAGCCTCTGTGGATAACCGCTGGGCAAAAAACGCCCCGCCGCTGCCGCAAAAAACAAGGCGGCAAATCTTTCCGCCTTGCTGTTTAAGTCCGGAGACCGCTATACTGGAACAGGAACAACGAACCTGAGTTAAAGTGATGAAAATACAAGGACCCGGCCAGGCCAAAGGCCCGTCAAAAACATCAAAAAGCGGCGGCGCATCAAAAAGCGATGCCAGCTTCGGCGATTTCATCGCCAAGGATACCCAAGGCGCAGCCCCCTCCCAAAACACCCAGTCCATAGCGCATGTCGATGCGCTGCTGGCTGTTCAGGGGGCCGAAGACCCCACACAAGGCGCAGCCAAAAAACGCGCCAGAAAACGCTCAGTCGTCATTCTCGATGAACTCGAAAAAATCCGCATGGCGATGCTCAGCGGCACATTGACCATCGGCCATATGATTGATATCGCCGATGTTGTCGCCTCCCACCGCGAAAAAATCATGGATCCGGCCTTAACCGGGATTATGGATGAAATAGACCTGCGCGCGCAGGTCGAACTCGCCAAAATGCGTGTGGCGCTCGAGGCGCAGAAATAACGCTCTATATCACTCATTGGACAGGATATCGCAGGCAGATGCCACATTGTTGAGCCGGTTTATAGCCATAAGCAGCTTAAGGTCGTCCGGCAGCTTTTTGCAGGAAATGCTTAATCCGTCAGCTTCTGCTCCCATAAGCCCGTAAATTAACGTTCTGGAAAAATGAGCTGATGCCTTAAACCACGCTCTCTCTGTCGGACCGATATTCTCGACCTCCAGATAATCAAGTCCTGCATACAGCCCCCCATCCGAAATCGTAGCACCGTTGAAAGCTGAAAATGTGTTGAAGGAGGCCGTCGGGTGTGAGCTCTTGTTTATAGCATAATACCATAACAAAAGCAGGCTAAGGCTGCTACCGCCGCGATTGCCGGTGATGTCACCGGTTTTTACGATTTGTAGAGCTTCTTTTTTTTGAAAATTGTTCATTTCTTGCTTTTCCGCTGGGTTTATATACGGGATAAAAGATCTATATAAAAATTATGTAAAGGTCAAGAGCAAAGCCTCCGCGCTTTCGCAGCGAAATTTACCCGCCATCCGCACATAAATTTCTTCCGCATGATGGTTTTGCTTGTCAGAAATCCGATCTGCGCCTATATTTTCAAACCTTAAAACTGATATAATAGGGATGAAGTAGCCAATGAGTTCTACAAGCAGCGTCATAGTGCCACAGGATTACGATCCTGAAAAAGACACGGGTAAATTCATGAACCCGGTCATGCTCGAATATTTCCGCCAGGCTTTAATGAGCTGGCGCAGCGAACTCGTGCGTGAATCCGAAGAAACCATCGCCAAAACTTTGCAGGGTACGGAGTTGCAAAAACCCGACATGACCGACCGCGCTTCGGAAGAAACCGACCATGCGCTGGAACTGCGAACCCGCGACCGCGAGCGCAAGCTGATCTCAAAAATAAACTCGACGCTCGAAAGGCTCGATGACGGCGAATACGGCTATTGTGAGGAAACCGGCGAGCCGATCTCGATCGCCCGCCTAAAGGCCCGCCCCATCGCTACGCTTTCTCTGGAAGCCCAGGAACGCCACGAACGCATGGAAAAAACCCAGCGGGATGATTAATTCCCTTTTCCACTGTCACCCCCGCGGCCTTGCGTAGCAAGGCATCTACAGCGGGGGTCTGGAAAAGAGAGTTTGCTTTGCAAATTCACATATGGATTCCGTTTGTCTAAGTCTGCTGCGCAGACCAACGGGATGACGGTAATCGGTTAAAAAGGAAACACAATATCGTAAAGCTGTTGCCCGTAACGCGGCTGCTGCATGTCCGAGATTTGCCCTTCGCCGCCATAGGCAATCCGCGCTTCGGCGATTTTTTCATAGGATATGGAGTTCTGCACCGAAATATCTTCCGGGCGGATCACCCCGTCAACGCGCAAAATCCGCTTTTCGAAATTCACCAGAACCTCCTGTGACCCGCTAATCACCATATTGCCATTGGGCAAAATCTGCGTAATTACCGCCGCAAGCTGCACACTGACCTGCTCTTCGCGCTCGACGCTTCCTGTGCCGGTATGGCTGGAATCCGCGCCGAATTCCGTCAGGTCGGTGTTATCAATGGCTTCGGGCATAAAGCTGTCGAGCGCCTGTTCATACCCGAGCAGCGCGGGAAGGGCCGCATTTTCATTGCTGGAGCGCGAGCGCGAGCTTTCATTATCCAGCTCTGCCTCATCGTCAATCTCAATTGTCACCGTAATAATGTCCCCGACATCGCTGGCGCGCTGATCTTTGAAAAACGTCGTGCGGTCCGCCGCCCATAGGGAGTTTTTCTGCGGCGTAACATTCTTCGGCGAGGGCATGGGCATACTCACCGGCTGATACCCTTTTTGCGTAGTCGGGTTTTCAATTTTCGTCATCTCCGGCGCTTTGCCGATATTGGCGATCCGGTCCGCCGTGCCGCACGCGCTTAAGGCGCTGCACGCCATCAAGGCCAGCCCCAGTCTCGTTGTGTTATGAATGATACGCATAATTCTGCCTTTCTTTTATTGCTGCGCGCACGCCTAAAAGCTCTGCACCGCAACTTCCTTTTGTCCTGTAACCCTGGCCTGTAGAGTCTTGCTGCTGTCGGTGTTCACCACGCGGATCATCTCCCCCCGCGCTCCGCTTTCCAGCGCCTTGCCTTTCGCCGTAAGCGACAGCGCGCCGTTTTTAAACACCATGGTAATCAACTCCCCGCGTTTAACAATCTGCGGCGGCTGCACTTCGTTGCTTTTAACCGGCTCGCCCGCGTGAAGAATCCGCCGCGCCGTCATGCCGATCAGCGCATCGGCGTCCATCACCATGTCGTGCTGTATGAACTCGCTGCGCATGTCGATGAAATCAAGATCGTCCATGCCGATGATGTCACCATTTTGGATCGTACCGCGTAAAACGGGCAATGTCGTAAGCCGCTGAACGCTTCCGCGCACTTTTTCACGGACGATCACATTGTCTTTCGACGGCGCGACGAGCGTGGCTTCAAAACGGTTCCGGTCGCCGTTAAAGCTTAAGGACTCAACTTCAACACTTTTATCCTCGCTTGGCGGCAGGATAATTTCACCATCCCCTGAGGTCAGCGCTACATTGAACTTTCCGCTTAAACCGTTCGCGCCAAGCTCGGCTTTCAGCGCCTCCTGAACCATGGCTGGGGAAACAACGCTCGCCGCCCGGCTCAGCACCGTATACTCGCCGCCCGAAGCCGGACGCCACGGTAAATCCATCGCCACGGCAATGCGCATTAATGTCCGCGCGTTCAAAGTCATGTCGTGACCGGGACGCGGGGCAGGGCCAAGCACCTTATCGGCTTTACGGTCGAGCCCGGAAAAAATATCCCCCAGCGTAATCACATTGCCTTCGATAATGCTGTGGTGCTTTAAGGAAACCGCCGAGAGGTTTTGCGCAAAACCCGCCGCACCAAAACCCAGAGCCAGCAAAGCGCAAAGCGCCAGCGCACTCTCTCTGATTTTCAAACGGCTTGTTCGTCTTGTTTTACGCATCATGGTTGTCTCCTTAAAGTGTCTTAGCCCTTAGCGAAGCTGCGTTACGGTCTGCAACATCTCGTCACTCGTCGAAATCACGGTTGAATTCATTTCGTATGAGCGCTGCGCGGTAATCAGCAGTGTAATTTCTTCCACCACATTGACGTTGGATTGCTCAAGCGCGGATTGGCGCAAGCGGCCAAACTCATTTTGCCCCGGCGTGCCCGTTGTCGGGGAACCTGACGCATCAGTTTCCAGGAATAAATTATCGCCGATCGCTTCCAGCCCCGCTGGGTTTACAAACCCCGCAAGCTGAAGCTGTCCGACATTGGTTGTCGTTGTTTGGCCCGGCACATTAACCAGAATCTCGCCTACCGGGCTGATATCAATGCTCTGCGCATCCGAAGGGATGGTAATGCCCGGGTCGACAATAAAGCCCTGTACAGTAACCAGTTCCCCGTTTTCATTCATCTGGAACGTTCCATCGCGGGTATAGGCCGTATCGCCGTTGGGCATTTGAATCTGGAAGTATCCATCACCGGTAATAGCCAGATCCAGAGGGTTCTCCGTAATCTGGATGGCACCTTGCCCATGTTGGCGTACAACCGAACCTGTTCTTACGCCCAGACCAAGCTGCAAGCCCGCCGGCACGGTCGTTCCGCTATCCGAAGATGTCGAGCCGGGACGGTCGATATTCTGATAAATCAAATCCTGAAAAGCCGCCCGCTGGCGCTTGTAACCTGTCGTCGTCATGTTGGCGATATTGTTGGATATCACATCCACATTCATCTGCTGGGCCAGCATGCCCGTCGCGCCGATATCAAGTGATCTCATAGTTTTTTCTCCTTCATAAAATACCCGTTCTTATCCGTTATTGCTGCTGCGTTAATTTCCGGATAGTTGTACGCAGGCGCTCATTCTCGCCCTGTAAAACCCGTTGCGTCGCCTGAAAATTCCGCAGCGTTTCAATCATCCGCGTCATCTCAACAACCGGCTGCACATTCGAACCTTCGATATGCCCCTGCCGAACGGCGGTGTTTTCCGCTGGTCTGCCCGGTTCCGGGGCGCTGTAAAGCGTGTTGCCCTGTGCCTCCAGGACTTGCGGGTCGTCAAACTCCACCACCATCATCTGACCTACCGGGCCGTTCTGGTTGGAGATTACGCCTTTGCCGTCAATTTTGATTTCCGATGAGCCGCGCGGAATAATAATGGGCGAGCCGCCCTGATCCGCCACGGGAAAGCCTGCGGAATTGCGCAGCGTGCCATCGGCATCCATATTAAACTGCCCTGCGCGTGAATACATCACCTCGCCGCCCGGCCCCTGAATGCCGAAAAATCCCGGCCCTACTAAAGCCGCATCCAGAGGGTTTCCGGTCTGGCTCAGCGATCCCGGCGATGTGTTCTCATACTGTGCCCTGTTATAAACGAAGGACAGCGGGTCGCCTGCGGCATCATCTGTGGTCTTCCCGCGCGGATCGACCAGAAATTCTTCAAAGATAATATTCTGCGCGCGAAACCCCGCCGTATTCGCATTGGCGACGTTGTTCGCAATAATCTGCATATTGGTTTGCTGAACCAATTGCTTGGAAAGCGCCAGATAGATACTGTTTTCCATCGTTGAAAATCCTTTCGCCTTCATGCGTTGCATGTGCCGTGCCATATAGAAAACAAATGTATTATCAGTAGCTTGCGTGAAATATGCTCAGAAGCCCCCGCGCCACGCGCTGCAAAACGGCGGAAGGAATATCACATCCCACGGGAAATTTTTGCCCCCGGCTTATCCACATCCGCCGCAGGCTGTGTTGTGTATAGTTTCACAGAGCCCTTTCCCCGCGTTAGACGATGACATAGAATTGATTTATAATGCTCTTTCAACGATTTTATTCGAAAATGAATAAGCTGAAACTCTGCGTGCCTTGTTTTAAAATGAAGATTGAAAAATACTATGGCTGACAAAGACGACACTGACATCAACGAAGACGACACCGGGGAAAGCGCGCCGGACGATAGTGATGCCGAAGGCTCGGAAGACGGCGAGGGTGAAGATGGCGAAGGTCGGAAAAAAAGCAAGTTGCCGATTATTATTGTCGGCGTTATCGCGCTGCTCGGGATCGCGGTTGCCGGCCTGTATTTTACCGGTATGCTCGACAGCCTTTTAGGTAAAAGCAGCCATGAATGCGTAGAAGTTAAAGACGACCACGGTGAAGTGATCGAGGAATGCCCCGAGGAAGAAGCCCATGCCGACGCGGGCGATCATGGCGGTGGTCCTGGTGATGGCCACGGCGGCGGAGGACTCTTTGTCAAGATCCCGCCCATTCTGGTGAATCTAAACTCAAGTGACGGCGTTCCACGCTATTTGAAGCTAACCGTTGAACTGGAAATGTACTCTGCCGCCGATGTCGGCGCTGTTGAAGCGGTCATCCCCCGCGTTGTCGATCAGTTCCAGGCTTATCTGCGCGAACTCAGGGTTAAGGATCTGCGCGGCTCTGCCGGAATGTATCGCCTGCAAATGGAACTGCTTTGGCGTGTAAATCAGGCCGCCGCGCCTGTAAAGGTAAAAGATGTACTGTTTCAGGAAATGCTTATTCAATAATGGTATAATAACTGCCAAAGGCATGAATTTTGCAACGGGCGTTACGGATACGCCCATGCGTAACGCGCCGGGCAATAAACAAGATAGCGGAATGGAAAGAGCAAAATGAGCGATACCGACACGGAAGAGCTCGAGGAAATGAGCGAAGAAGAAAAAGCCATGATGGAGCAATGGGAAACCATGGCCGAAGATGGCGACGGCGCTGATTCCGGCGAAGGGGCAGAGGTCGAGGCCGACGCCGTTCCTGCTTTCGACGGTCTGGAGGATGAAGAGGGCAATACCCGCATTCTCAATCAGGATGAAATCGATTCCCTTCTCGGTTTCGATGATGACAGCGCCATGGGCGGCGAAACCTCCGGTGTAATGCTCCTCGTCAACTCGGCCATGGTAAACTATGAACGTCTGCCGATGCTCGATATCGTGTTCGACCGGCTCGTGCGCCTCATGTCCACATCCCTGCGCAACCTCACATCCGATAACGTTGAGGTCAGCCTGGATCAGGTATCCACCGTCCGCTTCGGCGATTATATGAACTCGATCCCGCTGCCCGCCATGCTCTCGGTTTTTAAGGCCGAGGAGTGGGATAATAACGGCCTACTGGTAACCGACTCCGCGCTGATTTACTCCATCGTCGACGTACTTCTTGGCGGTAGAAAAGGCACTCCCGCAATTCGCGTCGAAGGCCGTCCCTACACGACAATTGAAACCAAGCTGGTGGAAAAAATGGTGCAAGTCACGCTCGGCGACCTCTCATCGGCTTTCGACCCGCTCTCCCCCGTCAGCTTTAACCTCGACCGTATGGAAACAAATCCGCGTTTTGCTACGATCACGCAATCCAATAATGCCTGTGTTCTTGCCCGCTTGCGCGTGGATATGGGCGACCGCGGCGGACGCGTCGAAATTCTGGTTCCTTATGCAACGCTGGAACCCATCCGCGAATTGCTCCTCCAAATGTTTATGGGGGAAAAATTTGGCCGTGACTCCATCTGGGAAAGCCACCTGACTCAGGAGCTTTATAAAACTGACATTCAGCTTCAGGCTATTCTGGGCGAAAAGAGCATCATGCTCGGTGATATGCTGAACTGGAAAGTCGGCTCGCAGGTCATATTCAACACCCGCATAAAAGACGACCTCGAACTGCGCTGCGGCCACTTCCCGATGTTTCGCGGCCCCGTCGGGCAAAAACAGGAACATATCGCCGTACGCATCGAAAACTATATCGAACCCGAAGAGGATGATGAGTAATGAACACCGCTATACTGAGTTTAATTCTTGATTTTGTAGTTCTGGCGGCGTTGGTAGGAACCATTTATTTTGCACTGCGTTTATCTTCAAGTCTTAATAATTTTCGCAAGCACCGTAACGAAATGAAAACCCTGATCGCCGAGTTGTCAAAAAACATCAACGAAGCCCAGAGCGCCATTGAAGGGCTAAAGGCCACAAGCAATATCGCGGCCAATAACCTTGACGATGTCTTGCACGATTCCCGCCGCATGGCTGAGGAACTGAAAATGATTAATGAAACAAGCGATAACATCGCAAACCGCCTTGAAAAACTCGCCACTGGCGCACCATCTTACGAAAGCGCAGACGATTTTGAAGAAAGCGATTATGAAGAAGAGGAATATTACGACGACATGGAGGCCGCTAACACCGATTCCCGCAATCCGGAGCCGCCGTCATTCTTCATTCAGGATCGCGAATTTGATGATAAAAATGTCGGCGAAAACGCCAGTGCGGCGCCTGACTCCGGCACCTTTGTAAGTGAAGCCGAAAAAGAGTTGCTTCAGGCCCTTCAGGGCCGTAAAAAATCCGGAAGGGGATAATCGAAACAATGAAAATAACGCCGCAATTTCGAATTCTTCCATTCCTTATCATTGTCGCTATGCTGACATTTTCCGTTCGTCTTGTCGATTTCTCCATAGGGCTTTCTGCCCTGAGCGGCAGCGCCATGGCAAAAGACGCGCCGAAAGAAGAGGCGCACCCCCCCGCCATGCCGGATGAGGAAAAACTGAAACCCGCAGGCGAAACTCCGGAATCTCAAACCCATATGAACAAAGATGAAGACGAGCCGGAACAGGGGAGCGCGCACGCAGAAGAAAACACAGAAAAAAATGAAAACTGGCGCGATGCTGCAGATGACGAGTTCGAATACTCCACCATCACGCGCGAAGTTTTCGACGATCTGGGCAACCGCCGCCGCGCCCTCGACAAACGCGAAAAAGAGATTATGGCCCGTGAGGCGATATTAAAAGCCGCAGAGCAGGAAATAGAGCGCAAGTTTCAGGAACTCTCAAATCTACGGATTGAAATCGAAGCCCTTCTCCAGCAGCAATCCGAGGAGGAACTTGCCCGTATCCAGAGCCTCGTTAAAATTTACGAAGGCATGAAACCCAAAGAGGCCGCGCGGATCTTTGATACGCTTGATCTCGACGTTCTTGTAACTGTGATGTCAAGGATGTCTGAGCGCCGCCTGTCGCCAATTCTGGCAAATATGAACCCCGAGCGCGCACGGACAATCACAATCATGCTGGCAGAGGAAAAACAACTGCCGGGTCTGCCCGGCCCGTAAAAGGAGCGTTATGGGAATAAAAAATAAACCCTTAAAAAAATAATTTTTTTACAGCTTTTCCTTCACATTCAGCCGTATTCGTATAATCTTATGATATAAATTTCACTGCGTTTTCCATTATACTTACAAAGCGTTAACACTTTTTCGGGCATAATGGCTGTTGCGCCCGGAAAAGGGTTAGTATCACGACATTAAACTTAAGGAGAGGTCAAGTGGCTGTCGATAAAAATATGAACGTATTGATCGTGGATGACTACAATACGATGCTTCGGATTATTGGAAACCTTTTGAAGCAGCTTGGCTTCAACAATGTAGATGAGGCAACCGATGGTCAGGCTGCTTTTGAAAAGGTGAAAAACAAACAATACGGGTTGATTATTTCCGATTGGAATATGGAACCGATGACCGGTCTGGATTTGCTCAAGGCTATCCGCGGCAGCGATGCCCCTTACAAAAACACGCCCTTTATTATGGTGACAGCCGAAAGCAAAACCGAAAATGTGGTGATGGCCAAACAGGCCGGCGTTAATAACTATATTGTGAAACCATTTAATGCCGAAACGTTAAAAACAAAAATCGAAGCGGTTCTGGGCTCTTTCAACTAGGGTCACAAAAAAACATAAAGGGGAATAAAAATGTCAGAACAACAAAAAACTTACCAGCGAGAGCAGGTCGTTGAGATCATCAATTCCGTCGTGTCCAAAATTGAAAGTGTTGGCGGGGATGCAACGGCAACGGGCATATTCAAAGAGTTGAAAACGCTCCAGCGTATTATTGAAGAAGCCCGCAACGAAATCGGCCTGACCCGCCCTGGCGATATTAAGGATAAGCATATCCCTACCGCTACGGATGAACTCGACGCCGTTGTTGAAGCCACAGCCGAAGCCACGGGCACCATTATGGATTGCTGCGATGTAATTCAGGAAAAGGCAGACGCGGTTGGCGGAGAGGAGGGGGCGGCCATAGGCGGCGAGATCATCAAAATTTATGAAGCCTGCTCGTTTCAGGATATTACCGGCCAGCGCATAACAAAGGTCGTCACGACCCTAAAGGCCATAGAAGACAAAGTCAGCCAACTCGTGCAGGTTCTGGGCGACAATCTGCCTCTTAAGGATCATGGCGAGGAAGATGAAAATGCCGGGAAAACCGTTGAAGAAATGCTCCTGAACGGCCCGCAAATGCCTGATAAAGCCATCACGCAGGAAGATATCGACAAACTCCTCGAGGATTTTTAAAAAAAATTGCCCCTAGCCTTTGTTATTGGCAGCGGATTTAGCCTATAATATAAGGCATGGCAAACCAGTTTCTCGGTCTTTCGCTGTTCATTATGTTGCTGTCGTTTTTTATTATATTAAACGCGATCTCCAGCTTTGAAACCACGAAAACCCAGCCCGTCCTGAACAGCCTGTCTATGGCCTTTTCAAACAAAGATGCTGTCGAAGACATCATGCCCGGAAAGATGCTGGCCGAAACGGCGGAAATGCAAAGCGGCTCTACGCTCGACCGTATAGAGGCCGTGTTCAAGTCCCAGATCACGGCTGCCGAAACCAGGCAAAACCGCTTGGGCACAACAATGTATGTGCATATGCCCTTTGAGGATTTCAAGCGGGGGATCATGAAAAGCATAGTCATTCCCGATCTTTCCGATGTGCGGTCGGCGGCTGTTCCGATGGATCTTCTGCCTATGCTGGTGTCACTCATGGAAACAAGCCGCGACACGGCCTACACCATGGACATGATCCTGAACATAGAGGAAAACCCGGCTGTCCTCTGGGCAAAAGATCCCGAAGGTTTTTCTGCGCTCAATAAATCCATATCCGCAATTGCCGCAAAGCTGGAAGAGGCCGGTTTGCCTAAATATCAGGTTACCGCCGGGCTGAAACAGGGCAAGACAGGCTTCATAGATATCATCTTCCGCCGCTATGTGCCGTTCAGTCCTCTGGACGCCCAGAACGCAATACCGGAGCAACCATCCAGGCAGGAGGAGGCTGCTCCGTGACAGAGGATTTCCCCCACACAAAAAATGAAGACCCCGGCAACGAAGATAGCGCCGGAAGCTATCTCGCCCCCGCATCATCCCGTAGAAAACAGGGAGAGGAAAGCGCCACAAGCCTGTGGCTGATTACATTCACCGATATCATGGCACTCATGCTGACCTTCTTCGTCCTGCTCTATTCCATGAGCGTTCCTCAGGAAGAAAACTGGGAAACTATGACCGACGGACTGCGCAGCCAGTTCACAAAAACCTATAGTGCAAGATGGAGTCAGGGCCGTCAGGACACGCTCAATGTGAACAAAATAGACTTCTCCCAAGCTCAGGACCTCACATATTTGAAGTCAGTTCTGGCAAACGCCGTTGAAAAAGACGCGCGCTTAAAAAATATCTCCATCATCCCGCAGGAAAAAACGCTTATCATCTCGGTGCCTCAGGATCTCCTGTTCGAAAGCGGCAGCGCCGAAATTGCCCCGAAAGGAAAACAGGTGCTTTTCGCTCTGGGTAACACAATGGCGCGCATCCGCAACCGGATCGAAGTCATCGGCCATACAGACCCGCAACCTCTGGAGCGCTCAAAAGCGCTTTACGATTCAAACTGGGAGCTTTCTCTGGCGCGCGCCTCCGGCGTGTCCGCCATTCTGGAAAATGCCGGTTATAACCGGCCTGTGGTCGTTCGCGGCCTTTCCAGCGCGCGCTATGAAGACCTGCCCGAAACAATGAGCGAGCAACAGCGTCTCTCTCTTGCCCGGCGCGTCGATATCGTCATCATGCCTGATGACGGCACGGTTCGAACGAAAACATTCGATGTCGATATCCTGCGTTGAACCCGTGCCTGTGTACCTCTTTTTGATTGGCCGGGGCGGTCCTTGTTCTTTAAAACAACACATGGCACACTTTGAAAATTATGCGGAGCGCTCAAGCTAAATTTGTACAGTTCACTCTTGCCGTGTTGATTGCAGGCCTGTGGCCCCACGCCCGCGCTGTGGCCGAAGAGGTCAAGGTCCGCACCGGCGCGCATGCGCAATATTCACGCCTCGTTTTTGACTGGACAAAACCTGTCGAATACAAGATAGAACGCAGCGAGAGCGACAAAGCCCGCCTCGTCGTTTCATTTGCCGCCGCCGCATCTCTGGACATGCAGGCCGCAACCTCAAACCCCGTGGCCAATATCGCTGCGATAGAGGTCCTTTCCGCCGACCCTTTGAAGCTTGCCCTGAAAATCCCTGCACAGAGCCGCGTTCGCGACCTGCGCGCAGGAAATAAAATTGTGATTGATGTTTACCACCCCCCCGGCGGCCCTGAAAAACGGGAGAGCTTGAGCGTTAAAACGCAGGAGGCTGTGCCCGCGCCACAGCCGGAAACAGCCAAAGCGCCACCTGCGCCTCAGGAGGTTTCTCAAGGCCCGGATGCTGCCGTTTACCCGCCGGTGCTGGAAGAAGCCGCAAAGAAAAAAGAGGAAGCCGCCCCCGAACTGCGCAAACTTGAAATGCGCGAAGAACCGACTTTGGTGACGGTATCGGCCACGCAGAACTTCGGCATGGCTGTCTTTGAAGTAAACGGTAATCTCTGGCTTGTAGATGACAAGGCCGATCTGCTTATAAAACCGCAATTCAGCGGCCCCCTGTCCGGTGAGCTTTCATTTAAGGAGATCAAAGGGCCGCAGGGAAATGCTCATATCCTGAAAATGCCGCAAAACAAAACGCTCAAAGGCGATGGCGGCGGTATCCTCTGGCGCGTTTTAATTGGTCCGAACTTTAGCCTTGGGAAAACACCTGACCTACGCCGTCCGGATGCAAACCGCAACGATCCACGCAGTGGAAAAATTTTATGGCCGCTTAAAGGCGCTCGCGCCGTTCTGGGCTTCAAAGACCCCGTAAGCGGTAACGATATCAAGGTCGTAACGGTTGAAAGTGCGGACCAGTTTGCCGGCCCGCCCCGCGAATTTATCGACTTTGACATTCTACCTTCTCCCGTTGGTTTGGCGGTCATGCCGAAAACCGGGGACCTTGAACTCAAAATTGTACGCGGCGGCGTTGAAATCTCCCGGCCTCACGGTCTGACAGTGGTTGAGGCCAAACTGCTCGATTCCATGACCCGGAAAAAGATACAAAACACAGATAAAAAGCCCCGCTCCACCAGCGCCCGGATTTTTGACTTTAAAGCCTGGCAACTGGGCGGCGTGGCCTCTTTACATGAAAACAAACGCATCCTCCTCGCCGGGCAAAAAGAACTGCCCGAAACGGCGCAGTCCGAAAATCTGCTGACCCTTGCGAAAATGTACCTGTCCAACGCCATGGGGCCCGAAGCACTCGGCGTTTTGGAACTTGCCCTTCAGGAGCGTCCGGTCTTGCTCGACAGCCCTGAATTTTCTGCGCTTTACGGCGTGGCCAGCGCATTAAGCTATCACAACGAAGACGCTTTCGCCCATCTTTCGCGTGAGACTTTGCAGCGTTTTGAGGAAATACATTACTGGCGGGCCTATATCCTCGCCGATGAAGGCGACTGGCAGCAGGCCGCTGAAACCTTACCTGAAAACCTTGCAACGCTCCACGATTATCCCGCCCTTTTGCAAAACCGCTTATTGCCTAAGCTCGTTGAAATCGCTTTGCGTTCTGGAGATTTAAGAAGCGCGGAGGAACTGCTGGGCATTGTCGGAGAAAATGAAAAAAGCCTGAGCCCGCCTCAACAGGCCGCACTTACATATTTACAGGGCGAAGTCGCGCGTCAGAAAAAAGATCTGGAAAAAACCAAGGCGCTTTGGGAACCGCTGGCAAACGGCCCGGATGATCTATACCGCGCCAAGGCCTCGCTCGCGCTCACGCGCCTTCTGGTTGACGATGAAGAAATGAACGCCAAAGACGCTATAGATAATCTTGAGCGCCTGCGCTACGCCTGGCGCGGCGATGAGTTGGAGGTGCAGATCAATTACTGGCTGGGCCGCACATACTTCGAATCGGGACAACATCTCAAGGGCCTCAAGCTCATGCGCGATGCCGTAAGTTATGATGAGGGAACACCCCTGGGTCCGCGCGTCGCTGCGGAAATGGCCGATATGTACGCAGAGCTGTTTCTCGGCGAAGCGCTTAATGACGTCTCGCCGCTGGAGGCCGTGGGGCTTTACGATGAGTTCAAGGAGCTTGTCCCGCTTGACAGCCGCGGCGATAAAATTATCGAAAAACTGGCAGAGCATCTTGTCAAAGCCGACCTGCTTACTCGCGCTGGAGATCTCCTGCAATACCAGATCGACCACCGTTTGAAAGATGCCGATATCTACCGCGTCGCTACGCGGCTTGCGGCGATCCGCCTGCTTGATAACCAGCCCGACAAAGCGCTCAAAAGCCTTAATACCGCGGGTGCTCAGCTTGAAAAACTCCCCGAGGAAATGCGCACGCCAAAGCGTTACCGCGACATCGTGCTTCTGCGCGCACGCGCGCTTTCCCGGAAAGGCCGCCCGGATCAGGCTCTCGCGCTGCTTCAGGATCTTGAGCGCACGCCCGATATGAACCGCTTGCGGGCCGATATCGCATGGACCGCCGGATACTGGGATGACGCCGCCGAAGCTCTCGGCGATGTGATCCTCGATCAGAATATCTCCCTCACCCGTCCCTTGGACGATAAAAACACGGCTCTGCTGCTCCAGCGCGCCGTCTCCCTCAACCTCGCCGGGGACCGTATAGAACTGGCCAATATGCGTGAAAAATATACCGATCTGATGACCCAGACCGAAAAGGCCAAAACCTTCGAAGTCATCACCCGCCCGCGCCAAAGCGGCGCACTCGCCGACCGCGAAACCCTCTTATCCGTGGTTTCCGAAGTCGACCTCTTCAAAGACTTCCTCGACAGCTACAAAACTACACCGCAGCCGATAAATTGAAGGGAGCATATTGCGAGTTCAGCCAAACCTTCATCCTGCGAAGGCAGGTACTTACGGGACTTTTTGCGCTACAGGAATAGAATCACCGCGATCTTTATTTGGGGCAAACGGTGATTCAAAGTTTATTGGTGTTGGGGTATTCAGATGATCTATTCCTGTGTCTGTAATGCTGTATTTAGGTCGTTTTTGTACGCGTCCGGATAGGTGCACCATACCACGCTCCTCAAGCCGTCTCACACATATTGTAATAATACCAAGGCCAAGCCTGCCCTCATATTTGAGCTTGGAAAGATTGTCCCGTATATCGCTCAGAGTTTGGTCAGGCGTTTCTTTTAGTACATGTAAAATAGCTAAGTACATGTCTTTTTGTACGGGCTCTTTTTTAAAGTCCTTTTTTAATAAAGTCTCATTGTTGTTGGTCATATCATTTCCCCATATCTCTAAAGATTGTTTGCCCTATGGAACAGCACTTTAAAAAATTATAATGCGGCCTAACCCGGAACCGGCACATTCACCGGATCAAAGCTGCGGATCAACGACCCCGCCACCAGATACCACCCATCCACCAGCACAAAAAACACAATCTTGAAGGGCAGGGAGATCGTCACCGGCGGCAGCATCATCATCCCCATCGACATCAAAATCGAAGCGGTCACAAGGTCGATAATCAAAAACGGCAAAAACAGCATAAACCCAATCTCAAACGCCCGCCGAAGCTCCGAAATCATGAAAGACGGAATCAAAACCTGTAACGGCACGTCTTCGGCTTTCTCCGGCGTTTCCGTTTTGCTCATCTCCAGAAACAGCCGCAAATCCTGCGGGCGCGTATGATCGGCCATAAAATTCTTAAACGGCATAATACCGCGCTCAAACGCCTGAACCTCGTCAACCTCTTCATTGATCAGCGGCACAACCCCTTGCTCATATGCCGCCTTCAGCGTCGGCGACATAATGAAAAACGTCAAAAACAAAGCCAGTGAAATCATCACCGTATTGGGCGGTGTTTGCTGAATGCCGATCGCGGTGCGCAGGAAGGACAGCACAATGATAATCCGCGTAAAGCTTGTCATCATAATCAAAATCGACGGCGCCAGCGATAAAACGGTTAGGATAACGACAAGCTGAACAACCCGCCCCGTCACCGTTCCGTCACCCTCCGCGCCGAAATCAATATTCACCGCCTGCGCCATAGCATCGGCAGGTAAAAGAATTCCGAGAAGTGCCATCATTGCAAACGCCAGCGAAGCAATCCAACCTTTATAAAGGGATTGCTGCGTCAGGTTTGACCGCTTTCTTCGCAATAACGTTAACTTCGGAATCATACCTCATTATCAACAGACGCGATCCCCGTTTCAACCACCGTTTCGCCATTCGGCCCGAATATCACCAGATGTTGCACGCCGTCGCGTTGCAACAAAACCAGCCGCCTTCGGCTGTCCAGCGGAATGCTCTCAACCACCTTAAGTCGCGCTTTGCCGCCTGCCGCCGCCACGCGCCCCGAAAGCCCCAGCTTTTTCAAAAGCAGCGCCAACCCGCCCATAAGGCCCAAAACAAAAATCAACGCCGCAATCATTTTTAAAAGCGCGGCCAACTCACCACCAACACTATCCATTATCTTTTCCCTTCATCACCATCTTCCAAACCCACATTAAACGGGTTCGGTTTTCCATTCGCCTGATAAACATAGGACAAAATCTCCGCCACCGCCAAAAACGCCTCCGACGGTATAGGCGAATCCAGTTCAATTTGCGCCAGCATTTCCGCCAAGGCGCTGTCCTCACGCACCTTAATCCCGTTTTCATAGGCCAGTTGCAGGATCTTCTCGGCAAGAACGCCCCGTCCCGCCGCCGTAATCACCGGCGCATCGCCCAAATCTTCCGCCTCACGCAAAGCCACCGCCGTCTGTCGCTCCGGTTTTTTCTTTATATTTAAAGGGGTTAGCCTGTCGCTGTGGCTAATTTTTCGTCCGTCGTCATATTCGTCAACCATTTGGCACGGCTTTCGCATTGTCTGTTTGGCAAGTGTAAAATTACAAGCAAGGTTATACCAATGACGACAGAAAATATCACACTTTTTCAGGCTCTCGGCGCAAAAATGGACTTTTTGAACCAGCGCCAGCGCGTCATCGCCCAGAATATTGCCAACGCCGATACACCCGGCTATCGCCCCAAAGACATGAAACCGGTGGATTTTTCCAGCGTGTTAAAAAATGTTGGCAATACGGGGCGACAAAACGTGCACCTTGAGGCAACGAAATCCGGCCACATGCCTCCGCCCGGTGACGTACATATCGACGACCCGCGCAAGCAAAAACGCACCTATGAGGTCGCCCCGGCAGGAAATGCCGTCATCATGGAGGAACAACTTCTTCATTCCGGTCGTACCGTTTCCGACTACACATTAATGACCAACCTCCTGCGTAAGAATATGGGCCTGATCGGTACGGCTCTGGGCCGCCAGCAATAATTAAAGGAGAATAAGAATGGGTTCCGAACTGATTAATGCCATGGCGATTTCCTCAAGCGGTTTGCGTGCGCAAGGAACACGCATCCGCGTCATCACGGAAAACGTCGCCAACGCCAATACAACCGGCACAACCCCCGGCGCAGATCCATACCGCCGCCAGACCATTACTTTTAAAAATGAAATGGATAAAAATCTGGGCGTCAGAACCGTCGGAGTCGATGATATCGGCCAGGACACAAAAACCCCGTTCTCGTTAAAATTCATGCCCGACCACCCCGCCGCCGATGAAAACGGCTACGTCAAAATGCCCAATGTTCAGCCCCTCATCGAAATGATGGATATACAAGAAGCCCAGCGTTCCTACGAAGCCAATCTGGGCATGATCGAACAATCGCGTACCATGATGAGACAGACAATCGACATGCTGCGCTAGGAAGCGTATACTGAAAAATAAGGAGTAACTAAAATGATAGATCCGGCCTCCGCCATAAACGCTTATTCAAGCTCCATGAAAATCGCTCAGGGTGCGCAGGGCGCAAAAGAAACGGGCGAAACCGAATCCGGTTCCGGCGATAGCGGCGGCGTATCTTTCTCCGACTTTCTAAAGAGCAAAGCCTCCGAATCTGTCGATACCCTGCGCCGAAGCGAAGAAATGTCGGCCAAAGCCATCACCGGCGAAGCCGATATAACCGACGTTGTTCAGGCCGTCAGTGCCGCCGAAATAACCCTGCAAACCGTCGTCTCTTTGCGTGACCGTATGGTCTCGGCTTATCAAGAGATTATGCGCATGCCCGTTTAGGCTCTTCTTGCCTGCGGGTGTAAATTCGCGCTAGGCTTTCCCCATGAATGATCAGGAAGTCCTCGAAACAGTTCAGGAAGCGCTTTTAATCACGATCCAGATCGGGATGCCCATCTTGCTGATTGGTCTCGTTGTCGGCGTAACCATCGCGCTGGTTCAGGCCCTCACGCAAATTCAGGAAATCACCCTCGTTTTTGTCCCTAAAATTCTCGCCATCTTTCTGGCCATGTTTGTGTTTCTGCCCGGCATGATGAAAACTCTGACCGTTTTCATGGAAAGCCTCGCCAACAAAATGATTGGCTTGGGGTAGGGGGCTTTAACGCGCCGAAGGCGCAATAAAAACATACTTCAGAGAAACCGGATATAGATTGCACCTGCGGTATTTTCGTCTTTTTCAATCACTTGGTGTCCTTGGTGCCTTGGTGGTTAAAAAAACTTCGCGCCTTCGCGTCTTCGCGGTTAAAATGAACCATGGAATCGGCCCTGCAAGCATTTTTAACCACCGGCGTTTTCGCCTTCATTCTCACCTTCGTTCGGTTGGGCACAGCCTCCATCATCATGCCCGGCGTTGGCGATTCCTTCGTTTCCACCCGCGTACGCCTGCACATCGCCGCCGCGCTGTCAGTCGCATTTTTCCCTCTGGCTATGGCCTATGTTCCCGACCCTCTGCCTGCGACCTTCGGCCTGTTCACACTCATCACGATGGAGTTTATCATCGGTCTGTTCATCGGCACCATGGCCCGCATCCTCATGACCGCGCTGGACACCGCCGGGCAGGTCATCTCCATATCATCCGGCCTCGGCAACGCCCAGCTTTTCAACCCCTCGCTGGCCTCGCAAGGCTCCCTCGTTGGTGCGCTGCTTTCGGTGACCGGCGTGCTTTTGCTCTTTGAAACAAATCTGCATCACCTGCTCTTCATGGGAATCATGGAAAGCTACGAACTGTTTCCCCTCGGCGCGATCCCCGATACCGGGTCAATGGCCGATCTCATGGCGCGCACCGTTGCGGCAAGTTTTGCCGTCGGCATTAAAATCTCCGCGCCCTTTGTCGTGATGACCCTCCTTATATATGTCGGCATGGGCGTCCTCTCCCGCCTGATGCCGCAAATTCAGGTCTTTATTCTCGCCCTGCCATTACAGATTTTGCTTTCAATAGTTCTGCTGATGATGGTCATCTCCGCCTCAATGTTTTACTGGCTCTCCCAGTTTGAGCAGGGCATGGTGTATTTCCTTAGCGTGGCGCAGTAAAGGAAGTGACTGAATGAGCGACGGCGAACAAAGCGACGATGCCCAAAAGACCGAGGAACCCACGCCCAAAAAGCTTGAGGAATCGCGTAAAAAAGGGCAGGTCGCCATTTCCCGGGAAATTAACAACTGGGTCATGCTCTTTACCGGCACACTCATTATTGCGGCAATGTCGCCCTATATTTTTCTCAGCCTTTCCGAAATTCTAAAAGCCTATATCGACCGCTCTTATGCCTTTCCCGCACTGCCCGGCGGCATGCGCATCCTGCTGGGGGAAGGGTTTAAAAACATCATGATGGTCCTCGCGTTGCCACTAATCATCCTGATGCTCGCCGCTTTCCTCTCGCCCTTTGTGCAGGTCGGCCCGCTCTTCGCGCCCGAAGCGGTCAAGCCCGATCTCGGCAAAATCTCACCGATAAAAGGTTTCAAGCGCCTGTTTTCCATGCGCTCTTTGATGGAGTTTTTCAAAGGTATCCTGAAAATCAGCGCCATCGCCATCGTCGGGGTCGTTATTATCTATCCCTATTTTGACAAATTCGAACATTTTATCGGCCTGCCGGTTCCCGCTTTTATGGCTGAACTAAAAAGTCTTGTCGTTCGTATGATGATTGGGGTTCTCGTCGTCCTCATCGTGATTGCCGTTATCGACCTGGTTTATCAGCGTTATGAACACCACAAAAAAATGCGCATGACCCGTCAGGAAGTCAAAGACGAATACAAACAGGCCGAAGGCGATCCGCATGTAAAATCAAAGCTGCGCCAGCTCCGCATGGAACGCGCCCGTCAGCGTATGATGCAGGCCGTCCCTCAGGCCGATGTCGTTATCACCAACCCGACGCACTATTCCATCGCCCTGAAATACGACCCCGAAACGATGGAAGCCCCGCTTTGCCTTGCCAAAGGCATCGACGAAGTTGCCCTGCGCATCCGCGAGGTCGCAAAACAACACGAAATCATCCTCTATGAAAATAAACCGCTCGCCCGCTCGCTCTATGACACCGTCGAAATTGATGAAACCATCCCCGTCGAACACTATAAAGCCGTCGCCGAAGTCATCTCCTTCGTGTTCAAGCAAAAAGGAAAATTACATTAATTCCAATATTGTCATCCTCAACGTTTCCTTCTTCCGTCATCCTCAGTTCTCTCCCTTGTCATCCCGAACACGAAGCGGAGGGACCTAACCCGCTTTCAGCCTGATAAAACACGACCTTGCGTACACGCGCTCCCAATGACAAACTGGACGGGAAGTTCTGTTAATTCACTGAAAAATAGGGCATTCTGTTAAGAAATGAAATTAGATCATTCAGAATTCATCCGGCGCCATCATAAAACCGCGCAGCCCCCCGCCGTAACGCTTAGCGTCCGGCGCAATTACGACGGGCTGCTCGCCCTTGCTGTATTCTGCCTGTCTGCCGCTTTTCTCCTGTTCGTGTTTACCGGCGCGCATCTAAGCGATTCCATGAAAATTATCGCCTCGTTAACGTTTGTCTTCAGCGTTCTTGTCGGTGGTCTTCTCTATCGCTTTCATAAAACCCGCCGTACCATGGACGAAGAGTTGGAACTGATCCGCGAAGTCATGGAGGGATCTCGCGGCGCCCGCCTTATAACCGACAGCGCCGACAACGCCCTGTATTACAACCAGAAATACGAACGCATCTGCCGCGGCGTCGGCCCGCCGAATTTCGCCAGCCTCCTGCGCCTGTTCGACCATAGCGAAGAAGTCGCCGCTCATTTCCGCCTGCTCGCCGATCAGGCCCACCGCGGTCTTACCGATTCAATCGAACTGTTCTCGAAATACGAAGATAACGAACGCTGGTTCACCGTCACCGCCCAACCCATCACAGGCCGCGCAGGCTTCGTCCATTGGCGCATTGATGATGTCACAGAAAAACACACCGCCGATTCCGCCATCCGCGACGAACGCGAAAAACTCATCGACTTCACCGATAACGCCCCCGTCGGCTTTTTCTCCGTCGATGAACGCGGGCGCTTCGTCTTTGCGAACGCCACCTTCGCCCGTTGGCTGGGCGAAGATCTCCAGCGCCTCTTGCAAAGCGGGTGCCTCCACACTTATATGGTCGATCCCCCGACCCAAAGTTCGCCCTATAACATTACCGAAGAAGGCGGAACCCGGCAGATCGCCGAGGTGCAGATGAAAGGGGCAGGGGGCAAACCCTTCCTCGCCTCCATTAATCAGGTCATCGTCCGCGAAGGAGCCGATACAAAGGGCAGGGAGCGCGTCCGCACCCGCGCCGTCGTTCACGATCTCACCAGTGAACGCGAAATGAGCATGGCTCTCAAAGCTTCCGAAGACCGTTTCCAGCGCTTCTTCGACGAAGCCCCCGTCGGTATAGCCCTGATCGATGAAGACGGCATCATCGCCGATTCCAACCACGCCTTTGCCGGCATGCTTGAAAAACCGATCGAGGACATCGAAGGCCGGCCCTTCGACCAATGGATCGAAGACGAAAATCGCCACGAAGTCCTCACCGCAATCGGCAGCATCGAACGCGGAGAAAAACTCGCCGCCCCAATCGAGGTTTCCCTCAAAGGCCCCGGCGGCCCGATCGAAACCCAGATGCATGCGCGCAAATTCAGAATAGACGGCAGAACCGTCCTGCACTTCGTCGATTTAAGCGAGAAAAAAGCCCTTGAGGCCCAATTCGTCCAGTCGCAAAAAATGCAGGCCATCGGCCAACTCGCCGGCGGCGTCGCCCACGACTTCAACAACCTGCTCACCGCCATCATCGGCTTTTGCGACCTGCTCCTGCTCCGCCACAAACCCGGCGACCCGTCCTTTGGCGATATCATGCAGATCAAGCAAAACTCCAACCGCGCCGCCAATCTCGTCCGCCAGCTTCTCGCCTTCTCGCGCCAGCAAACCCTGCGCCCGCGCATCCACGATGTCGGCGATATCCTCTACGAACTCTCCCACCTCATCCGCCGCCTTATTGGCGCGAATATCGAGCTTGACCTCATCCATGGACGCAACCTCGGCCCCGTTAAGGTCGATGAAGGCCAGATGGAGCAAGTCCTCATCAACCTCGCCGTCAACGCCCGCGACGCCATGAGCACGCTCGGCAATGGTAGCGGCGTGTTGAAAATCGAAACCGAAAACTTCACGAACCGAAAAACCAAAAAACTCATCTCCGAAGAACTCCCCCACGGCCACTGGACGGTGATAAAAGTCAGCGATAACGGCTGCGGCATTCCAAAGAAAAACCTCTCGCGCATCTTCGAACCCTTCTTCACCACAAAAGACGTGGGCGAGGGCACCGGCCTCGGCCTCGCCACCGTCTACGGCATCATCCGCCAGACCGGCGGCTACCTCGATGTGGAAAGCCGCGAAGGCAAGGGCACAACCTTCATCATCTATCTGCCAAAAGTGTCACAGGACGAAGCCGAGGATGAAGCCGAAGATCAAATACTGGAAAAAGAAGAAACAGAATCAAAAGATCTCACCGGAACCGAACGCATTCTCCTTGTCGAGGACGAAGACGCCGTACGCACATTTTCACAGCGCGCGCTGGCCAATAAAGGCTACGAAGTTCTCACTGCCGACAGCGGCGAATCTGCGCTCGCTCTTGTTGAAAATCTCGAAAACAAAACTATAGACCTTCTCGTAACCGATGTCGTCATGCCCGGTATGGATGGTCCCACACTCGCTCAGCGCATGCGTCAAAGCTCCCCAAATCTCAAAATCGTCTTCATGTCCGGCTATACCGAAGACAAGCTCAAAGACCATATGGGCGAAAACATCTACTTCCTCCCCAAACCCTTCACCCTCAAACAACTCGCTGCCAAGATTAAAGAGGTTCTGGACGCTTAACGTCCCCGGTCATTGCGAGGAGGCAGCGCCGACGAAGCAATCCAACCCTAAACCCGTCACCTCCAGGCCCTTCCGCGGTTATAGCGCATCCCTTATAAAATGATCATGCTTCCCCCGCGAAAGCGGGGGCTTTCAGCATTGTTTTTAAAAGATACCCGCTTGCGCGGGAAAGACAAAAAAGGGGAAGCTTTGAATCATTTTATACGGCACAGGCTATAAAATAAAAAAACGGCATATTTGTTCTTTTTTCGTTCTTTTTTGTTGACGAAAGAACAAATATGGTACATCCTGCATTCACAGTAAGGAATTAAGTCCCCTCTCCCCCCCGGAGAGGGCCAGGGTGAGGGGGCTTTTTTCAATGAATTGCAAGCGATGCGAATCTATGCGAATAAAAAGAGGAGGAACCCATGTCCGTAACACCTATCAGAAAAGACGATGAAATGACCAAAGATGCAAAAGAAAAACAAGCCGCCCTCGACGCTGCGCTCGGCCAGATTGAACGCGCATTCGGTAAAGGCTCGATTATGAAGCTCACCGGGGATGAAAACCCCATGAATGTCGAATCTGTCTCCACCGGCTCCCTTGGTCTTGATATCGGCTTGGGCATCGGCGGCCTGCCGCGCGGAAGAATTATCGAGGTCTACGGCCCCGAAAGCTCCGGTAAAACAACCCTCGCGCTGCATGTGATTGCCGAGGCGCAAAAGGCCGGCGGCACTTGCGCGATTGTCGATGCGGAGCATGCCCTCGACCCCGCCTATGCCAAAAAACTCGGCGTCAATGTTGATGAACTTCTCATCTCCCAGCCCGACGCGGGGGAACAAGCCCTCGAAATTACCGACACGCTCGTACGTTCCGGTGCGCTCGATGTCCTCGTCGTCGATTCCGTTGCTGCTCTTGTGCCGCGCGCCGAATTGGAAGGAGAAATGGGCGACAGCCATATGGGCCTGCAAGCACGTTTAATGTCACAAGCACTGCGGAAATTAACCGGCTCCATATCCCGCTCGCGCACGATCGTCATTTTCATCAACCAAATTCGTATGAAAATCGGTGTTATGTTCGGCTCACCCGAAACGACAACGGGCGGAAACGCACTGAAATTCTACTCTTCCGTTCGTCTGGATATTCGCCGCATCGGCGCAATTAAGGATAAAGACGAAATCGTCGGCAATCAGACCCGCGTGAAAGTCGTCAAAAATAAAATGGCCCCGCCGTTCCGCCAGATTGAATTCGACATCATGTATGGCGAAGGAATCTCCAAACTTGGCGAACTCCTCGACCTCGGCGTTGCCGCCAACCTTGTCGAAAAATCCGGTGCGTGGTTTTCCTATGACGGTCAGCGTATAGGGCAGGGGCGTGAAAATGCCAAAAACTTCCTGCGCGAAAATGCCGATTTGGCCGCCAAGCTGGAAAAACAAATCCGCGCCAATGCGGGGCTAATCGCCGACGATATGCTCACCGGTCCCGATAACGATGAAACCGGCCCCGAACTTGAAGCTGTTGAAGGGGGTAAGCCCGCAGAAACAGACAAGAAAAAAGCCTGATTTCTCCTGCCCCCTCTCCTCCGGGAAGAGGGGCGCCCCCCCCTCCCAAAAATCAAAAACGAACTGAAGGATGTAAAAATTTTCTTTACAAAACAAGTAGATATAGCTGACCCCGGATAAAGTGATTATGCTTCCCCCGCGAATACCCTCTGGGGCACAAGAGCGGGGGTCTTAAGCGTTTGATCTTAAAAGAGTTTTGCTTTTGCGGGAAAAACAAAAAACGGCATAGGCTATAGCTACCCCTTGTCCCGCATGATCCGCCCTTTTTGCTTATCCCAATCCCGCTTTTTCTTCACCTCGCGCTTGTCATGCGCTTTTTTCCCCTTGCCCAGCGCAATCTCAAGCTTCGCCAGACCCCGTCCGTTAAAAAACAGCCGCAGCGGCAAAATCGAATACCCGTCCCGTTGCGCCGCGCCCAACAATTTAGAAACTTCCCGTTTATGCAACAGTAACTTACGCGGCCTTTTCGGCTCATGCTGCAACGCCTGGCTGGCCTGTTGATACTCCGGAATATTCGCGTTAAACAGCCAGAGTTCCCCGTCTTTCGGACCGACATACGCTTCCTTGATATTGGCCTGCCCCATGCGCAGCGATTTCACTTCCGTCCCCACAAGCATAACCCCCGCTTCGAATTGATCCTCCAAAGCATAATCGAACCGCGCTCTCTTATTATCCGCCACCGTCGCATTCGCTGAAATCAGCCCGGATTTTTTGTCCTTCTTCTTAGCCATCGCTGGTTAAGCCGCCGATACTTTGGAGTCCGCGCCGAGTCCCGCATGCGCCATCGCCGCATCAACCTTAGCCCGCGCCGCCGCGCTCGCCTTCACCAGCGGCAAACGCACCTCATCACGGCAAAGGCCCAACCGGCTGGCCGCATATTTCACCGGCGCCGGGTTGCTCTCGCAAAACAGATCATGCGCCAGCGGGCTGAGCTTTTCGACCAGCGTGTTAAACGCTTCAACGTCGCCGCGTTCCCATGCCTCAATCATATCCGCATTCATCCGCGGCGCGATATTCCCCACAACCGTAATAATCCCGTCCCCGCCTTGCTCCATAAACGCGCCAACAGAATCGTCATTCCCCGAAAGCTGGCAAAAATCTCCCTCCACCATCTCCGCCAGTTTCGCCGGGCGGCTCAAATCCCCCGTCGCATCTTTCACACCGACAATCCCCGGCAACCGCGCCAGCGCTGCAATCGTTTCATCGGCCATATCCACCACGCATCGCCCGGGAATATTGTACAAAACCATCGGCAAATCCACCGCATCATGAATCGCGGTAAAATGCGCAATCATCCCTTCCTGCGTCGGCTTGTTATAATATGGTACAACGCTCAGCGACCCGTCCGCGCCGGCTTCTTTCGCCCCGCGGGTAAGCTCAATCGCCTCAGCGGTGGAATTCGACCCCGTCCCCGCAATAACCGGAATTCTTTTCTTGACCACCTCCACGCACTTGCGGATGATGGCCATATGTTCATCATGCGTCAAAGTCGGGCACTCACCGGTCGTACCACAGGGAACAAGGCCGTGAGAACCTTGCTCGACCTGCCATTCAACCAGATTTTCAAACGCGGGCCAGTCAACCTCGCCATCTTTGAATGGCGTAATCAGCGCGGGAATAGAGCCTTTAAACATCATTTTTCTCATAAATTCTTACAACTAAAACTGCCGCACAATCTATATGCTCTGACGCGCAGATGCAAGGTTATCGGCGCGATAGCCCTGATTTTCGCCACCGCCGCGCCGTCATTTCCCGCCTATGCTCTTGACAGCCCCGTTAACCGCCTGCAATCGCGCGCCGCGCAGGAACAAACGGTAAGAGCGCTCCAACTCATTTCTCAAGGGCAGTGGACCCTTGCGCACGACGCCATCGCCCGCGCCCGCGATCCGCTGGCAAGCAAGCTCTACTACTGGCTCGTATTCACCCAAAAAGGGGAGTTTGAAAATTATGGACGTCTGGCGCAGTTCATCCGCAAAAACCCGGAATGGCCCGGCATCGAAGGGCTAAGGCGCAAGGCCGAACAGGAAATGCCAGAAAACTTAAGCTCTGCCGAAGTCCTCGGCTGGTTCACCGATTACAAACCCCGGACCGCCCAGGGTGTTGATCGCTATATGCAAGCGCTGATCGCCTCCGGCCAAACCGCGCAAGCCAAGGCGTTCCTCGCCGACTGGTGGGCGGGCACAACCCTCTCACGCGATGAACAGCGCGCACTGTTCAGGAAGTATGGCCGTTATCTCGACCGCGCCGCACACTTGCGCCGCTTCGATACCATGCTGCTGCGCGGCCAGGACGCCAACGCTCGCGCTTTGGCCGGTGTGTTGGGACAGGGCTACCCAGAGCTTGCCGAAGCGCGCATCGCGTTAAGAGCCGGAAAGAAAAACGTCAACGGCCTGATTAACGCCGTTCCCGGAAAGCTTCAGGGCGATGCCGGTCTGCTCTATGAACGCCTGCGCTGGCGCCGCAAAAACAACCTCGACCTCGGCGCCGCCGAAATCCTGCACAATCCTCCGCCCGTCAGTACGATTCAGAACCCCAAAGACTGGTGGAGCGAACGCCATATCCTTATCCGCCGGATGCTGGAGAAGCGGCAGTATAAAAGCGCCTACCTGCTGGCATCTAAACATTTCCAACAACCCGGAAGCTTTCAATACGCGCAGGCCCAGTGGATTGCAGGCTGGCTCGCTCTGCGTTTCGCAGACAAGCCCACCGAAGCTTATCAGTATTTCGAAGCTCTCTACCGGAACGTGGAAACACCGATCAGCAAAGCGCGCAGCGCATATTGGGCCGGGCGCGCCGCCGACGGGTTTAAGGGCGCGGATCTCAGTGCCCAATGGTACCAAAAAGCCGCCCTGCACCAGACAACATTTTACGGGCAGCTTGCCGGTGCGCAGATCGGGCTGGCCGACTCCTTGCCCAATGCCGCGCCGCCGAAGCTTTCCGCGCAGGATAAAACCGCCTTTGAACAAAAAGAACTGGTGCAGGCCGCAAACCTGTTCCGCCGCGCCGGACTGCGCAGTGAATCCGGTCGCTTTCTGATGGCTTTTGTCGAAAGCGAAGGCTCCGCCAAAGCCTATAAATACGCCGCCGAGCTGGCGCTTCAAAACGGCCAGACGCACGATGCCGTACGCATCTCTAAAAAAGCGACAAACGAAGGGCTGTTCTTAACCGCGCAATCTTACCCCGTCATTACCGCGCAGCTTCGCGGTATTGATCTCGAATGGGCGCTCGTTCACGCCATCATCCGTCAGGAAAGCATGTTCGATATAAAGGCGCAAAGCCCCGCAGGCGCGCGCGGCCTGATGCAGCTTATGCCTGCCACGGCCAAAGAAACCGCAAGGAAAATGGGCATCACCCATAGCGCCGCATGGCTAACCACAAACCCGCAGCATAATATCCGCCTCGGAAGCCGCTATCTGTCGGACATGGTTGCACGCTATGACGGGGCGTACCCCATGGCGATTGCCGCCTATAACGCCGGGCCGGGCCGGGTCGATAAATGGCTGAAAATCTTCGGCGACCCGCGCAAAGGCGAAATCGACTGGATAGACTGGATCGAACTCATTCCCATCTATGAAACCCGCAACTATGTGCAGCGCGTCATGGAATCGGTGTACGTCTATAGGTTGCGTCTCAAAAACGTACAAAAACCTGTCACAGCGCCCATCCATATAACATTGGCACGTAAATAATCAGCGCGTTCCGCCGGGTTTGAATACGCATGAATTACAGCGAGAATTTACCCCTTGTTTTAAGAAAATGTGCTAAAGTATAGGGTGTGCGATAGAACCTGCCGCAACATACAAAAGCCGTATTTTAAGGAACATGAATGATGAAGTTGCTTCTCGCAGATGACCACACGCTTTTTCGCGATGCTTTAACCCAATATATAAAACGCTCATACCCCGAAGCCGAAATCACCGTGGCGCAGGACTTTTATCAGGCTTTCGATGAAATGGAAAAAAGCGGGGATAGGGATCTTGTCTTGCTCGATCTGCGTATGCCCGGCATGGACGGCCTCAAAGGTTTCGAAAAAATGCGTTCGAATTTCCCCGATACGCCAGCGGCTCTTATGTCCGGTGTTGCCGAGCCGCACGATGTGAAAACCGCAATAGATCTCGGCGCGATCGGCTATTTTCCCAAGACGCTCTCCGGCAAGGCCCTGCTCAAAGGCATAGAAACCGTCTTATCCGGAGAAATCTTCATCCCGACAGACCATAAATCCACCCGGCCTATGCCCGCTTATTATGATGATGCCCCGCCATCTCTCCCCCAAAAACAGGAGGACAAAGAGGATGAGTTTAATCTGACCCCGCGCGAAAAGGAGGTGCTCGGGCATCTCCTGACGGGCGCATCGAATAAAGAAATCGCCAGCAGTCTGGGCCTGCAGATTGTCACTGTAAAGCTGCACGTGCGCGGTATTTGTAGAAAGCTTGGCGCAAAAAACAGAACGCAAGCCGCCCTGATCGCCCGCGAAAGCGGCTTCGGTTAAAGTATAGCATGAATAAAATCACAAACATCTTATGCTTTCTGCCCGGCCTGATTATTCTGGCCGTCGGGATGATCGCCCTGCACAGCTCCGTCAGCATGTCTTCGGAGCAGGCCGCGCTTGAGCGCTACTACCGGGTTATTTCCGCACAGAACTTAAGCCTGAGCGGAAATAAAAACACAGCCGTCGAACATAACATCCAAAACATCTACCGGAAAATACAGATGCGCGAAGACTGGCTTTACTGGTCGGTGATAGCGCTCGGCCTCACGGCCTTCCTCCTGCTCGTCCTGAACGCGAATAAATTGCGCAAGCTCGAAAGCATGAATGCAGAAAAACAGGAATCCTTAAAACTCCTCAAACAAAGGCTCGCCGCGATCGAGGCATCATTCGAAGGAATCTGTATCGTCGATGGCGATGGAACCCTGTCTTATATGAACCCCGCCCTGATGGCGCTGCATGCCATTCCTCCGGAGCGCCGCAGCGATTATATAGGCAAGTCCTGGCTGGAGCTTTACAACGAACGAAACCGCGAAGACATTCACCAAAGGATTCTGCCCGAATTTGAGGAAAAGGGATTTTGGCGCGGCAAGGCGAAACTGTTCCATGACGATGAGTCTTCCGGCAATCAGGCTGCGAATAAAACCACGCATATTGAACTGTTGATGACCCGCCTTGATTCCGGAGGTTTCGTCGGCGCTGTGCGCGATATCACCGAGCAGGAAAAAGCCGACGCCGAAAAACAGGAAATGCAGGACCAGCTTTTTCAGGCGCAAAAAATGGAAGCCATAGGCCGTCTTGCCGGCGGCATCGCCCACGATTTTAACAACATTCTGGCCGCGATGAACGGCAATGCCGAATTCCTCGCCGAAGATCTGGAGGAAGGAAGCCCCACCCATAAATTCGCCCTGAACATTTTACAGGCAGGCCGTCAGGCCAGAAGCCTGGTTGATAGAATTTTGACCTTTTCCCGGCGTCGTGGCGGCGAAACGGAATATATTGATTTATGCACCCCCCTGCACGAAAGCATATCAATGCTCGAAGCAACGCTTCCCAAAACCATAGAACTGGAAACGGAAATAAACGTATCCAAAGCCCCAGTTCTTGCAAACGCAACGCAAATTTCGCAAATGATTATGAATCTGTGCGTCAACGCGCGCGATGCCATGGAAAAGGATAAGGGAAAAATCAGCATTTCGTTGTCCCAGCCCAACCTCATAAAGGAACTTCCTCTTAAACTGTTGAGAGACGAACTGCCCGGTCCGGAGGAAGCCATCCCCATCCATATAGAAAGCGGCCCCGCAGCAGGGCAGTCTTTGCTCTACCTTGGGCGTATTGCAAAAAAACACGACTACATAAGACTGTCGGTCAGCGATACCGGCTCGGGCATAAAACGCGCCATTCTCGAAAAAATTTTCGAACCCTTTTTCACGACAAAAGACGCACATAAAGGCACAGGGCTTGGCCTGTCTTCGGTCCATGGAATAATCACCGCCCATCGCGGCGCGCTGATTATTGACACAACCATAGGGCAGGGCACCCGCTTCGACGTATTTTTCCCCGCGTCCGAGGCCAAAAACATCGAACATGATGAGGAAGAGGAAAGCCATCCTGAAAATACGGGCGGAAAGATTTTACTTGTCGAAGATCAACAAGAAGTCCTGCAAACGACAAAAACGATGCTCCGGCGGCTCGGCTACGATGTCGAAACCGCAATATCCGGGCTGGAGGCTCTTGATATCCTGCGCGAACACCCTGACAAATTCGATGTTGTCGTAACCGACCAGAACATGCCGAAAATGACCGGCCTTGAACTGATTGATGAGGCCTACCCCGATTTCAAAACCCTGCCTTTCCTGCTGCTGTCGGGCTATAGCGAGGAAAAGCTTCAGGGCATGATGGAAGAACATCCCGCCATAAGGGCCATTATGCGCAAACCCGTTTCACAAAAAGATCTCGGAAAAAAGCTCGCCCGGATATTAAAGGACGCGCCCGGCCCGGCCTCACGCAAAACAATGTCGGGATGATGAGAGCCCCCGCACCGCGTTGTTCAGCGTTTCCGCCCTTCAAAAAACCATGTGCCGATGCCCAGAAAAAGCAACAGCCCCATCGCCGCCCAAAGCGGCAAAGCCGGTTCTTCAAGCGCGCCCGTAACGCTGTAAGCATTATTATCTTTTAGCCCCAGCCAGCCATGCCCGCCATAAGGGCCGTTTCGAACAATACGAATGCGCGGGCTCGCGTTTTCAGAAAGCCGCAAAGCCTTCCCGCCGCTTTTATCCATCAGCGGACCAAGAGGTTCCGCGCTGCTTAAAACGTTACGAAATTCCGGCGGGTCGATTTCCCCCACCACAACAAAGCGCAGCTTCCCGTCGCGCGTTTCAAAACGGTAAATCCCGGTTTGATCCGCCCGCATCAGATGCTCAAGAACACCCTGCGCATTTTGTACCAGCGTAATATCCTCGCGCCCGCCGTCGGGCTTCGTCATGCTCACAATATCCTCACTACGCTCAAACGCCGCGCGGCGAATGATAAGCGTATGCCCGTCGGCGCGAACATCCAGCGCCTCTTCATCCAGCTCCGGCTCTTTCATCAGCCAGTGAACCGTCCGCCGCAAAAGCTCCGCATGCGGCCCGCCGCCATCATATCCGCGTGACCACAGCCAAATATGATCGCTCGCGATTTGCGCGGCCCGCCCTTCACCCACGCGGTTGAGAACAAGCAAAGGCCGCTCTTCAACGCCGTTCATTAAAACATCTCCACGAATTTGCGAAAGGCCGATCTGGCGCATCCACCGCCCCCATTTGCCATCTTTTTGATGGTCGCCGCTCCAGTTCAAAGCGCGCGTAACCGGATGACTTTTGCCCAAGGCGCTGATCGCCGGGGTAAAGCTTTGCGTATAAACTTCGCCGCTCGGCGCGCCCGGCAGAATTTTGCTCAGCGCCGTATAATAAATCGAATCTTCCCCCGCATAGGCCGGGCCGCTGGCTTCTAAAAACGCCCCGCCTTTTTCTACATAGCGTGCAATATTATTAAAATAATGATCCGGCAAAATATGGCTCAACCGGTAACGGTCAAAAATAATCAGGTCGAAATCATAAAGCTTAAGCTCAAACAATTCGCGAAACGGAAACGCGATCAACGACATCTCGCTCTGCGGCGTCGCGTCGATTTTCGACGGCTCGCGCAAAATCGTAAAATGAATAAGATCGACGCTCGGATCGGCGGTCAAAAGATCCCGCCACGTTCGCCCGCCCGCATGCGGTTTCCCTGAAACCAGCAAAACCCGCAGCCGGTCGCGCACACCCTGAAAATCAATCGCTACTTTGTTATTGCGCTCTGTAAGCTCGCCGGGAACAGGCTCCACGCTCAGCTCAAAAACATTTTGCCCCGCATGCGTAACCGGCAGGGTGATAATGCGTTCTTCCCCCACCGGCCCGATATCTGTGCGCTGCGTCCCGTCGCTAAGCTGCAAACGCACGCGCGCGCTGGAATGTTTAGATCCGCCGCTATCCTCAACACGAAAGCCCACGCTGATGTCTTGTCCAACAATACCGAAAGCCGGGGCGTTCGTAATCACGATCCGCCGGTCGGTTTCATTCGCCTCTCCCGTAAGCAGCAAATGCACAGGGCCGTACTCGCTCTGTATGGCCTCGATATCGGGAACATCGTGAACTTGCCCGTCGCTGATAAATATGGCCCCGCCGCGCTGGCTCTCCGGAACATCGGCAAATACGTCATCAAGCGCATGAAACAAATCGCTTTGCGCGGCCATCGCCCCGTCAAGCGGCGCGCGCACACTGCGCATCTCAAAATGTTCATACCGCCCAAGGCTGTCTTGTATATATTGCAGAGCCGCGTCGCGCTGCTTCTTCCGCTGCCCGAAATCCTGAGAGGCGCTGTCATCGACAACCACCGCCACGACATTGGGGACGCCCTCGCGTTTTTCTTCATGGACCGATGGCCCTGAGAGAATAAACAAAAAAGCCGCAAAGCTCAGCGCTCTTAAAACCGCAATCCGGCGCGTTGCGATCGTTTGCATGGCCAAAAGCACAAGGGCAGAAACGCCCAAAACAACCAGCGCTTCAAAGGGAATAAGCGGGCTGAAATGCAAGGATAGCGATTGCGTAACAAGACCGTTCATCGCGGCCCTCGCTTGTCTTGGCCCAGCCGTTCGAGGATATAGGGAACGTGAACCTGATCGGCTTTGTAATTCCCCGTCAGCGCATACATCACCAGATTAACGCCAAAGCGCAAAGACAGCTCGTGACGCCGGTCCGCCCCTTGTATATATTGCCGCGACCCGCGCTGGATAATATTAAGCTCCGCCCACGCGCCCGCCCAGTCATGCGATCCGAGAATGACAGAGGAAACACCGTCGCGCCCGCATGCACTGGCACCTTCGACCCATAACGGCGCGTTTTCATAGCGCCCCGGAAAACTCTCCAGCAGATAAAAGCTTTTTGAAAGAACGTGATTTTTTGGAAGCTCGGTTAAAGGCGGAATATTAAGCCCGCCCAAAACACGTTTTAAATGCACGCCGCCGCCTTGCCCGTCGCGGGTATCCACCAGAATCGTCCCGCCGTGATCCAGATAGTTCTGAAGGTTTTGCAGCGCTTTGGAACTCGGCGCATCCTGCCCCGCGCTCACGGGCCAATAAAGCAGCGGATAAAAAACCAGCGCATCTTTCTCCACATCCACACCCCTAACGCCTTTTGGCTCGGCAGAGGTGCGGGTGCTCAGAGCCGCCGCCAGAACTTCAAGCCCCTTTTGGCTGGTAGAATCAATAATCGGGCTGCCTGTACGGATATAGGCCAGATAAAGATCCTGCGCATCCGCCTCGTTTTGCGCCGCCGCAGGAGCACAGGGCGCAGCGGCAAAAAGCGCCAGCACACAAAGCGCACCCGCCTGCCTTTGAAAACGCCTGAAAACCGCCCCCGAAAGCATAAGCATAACCAGCGCATCAAGCATAAATAAAAGAAAAGCCGTCGTCACAAGCACCGGAACAAGATCGGTTTCAAACGCCCGCCCGTATGTTTTCATCTCTGCCCCCTCAGCAGGTTTCAGCGCGCGCAGCGTATCAAGGTGATCTCCAAGATTAAGCGCACGCTGCATCCCGCCACGTCCGTAAAATCCCGGCGGATGCTCGGGCGCCGCCATCACGTTCTCAAACGCCGCAGCGTTCAGCGGTTTGACGTAGGCTTCCGGGCTTTGCAATGTGCCAAACCCGTCCATAATTTGCATGGGTTGCAACAGGCCGCCTTGCGTGTTTAAAGCTTCGCCGCTCTGCCCGGCAAATTTCAACAGGCGCTTGAGAAGCTGCACATAAAACCCAGATAGCGGCATGTTCGACCACGCAGGCGAGGCGCTTGTATGCACCATCACCAGCAAACCGCTGCCTTGCTGCGCCCCGGTAACAAGCGGCGTTCCATCCTCCAGCGCTGCCCAGACTTTGTCGTCCATTGTGCCATCCAGAGCCGGAAGGATCTGCTCCGAAACCTCAATGTCTTCATCCACATCAAGACCGTAAAGCGGGCTTTCCGGCGCAAGTGGCTTAACTTTCAACGGCTTGCCCCAGCTTAAACTTCCCTGCACGCTGCGTGTTTCAGGCCGCAGCGCAAGCGGCACAAGAACATCCCGCTCCCGGCTCTGCGCCATATTTGGACCGGCAAAACGCAGGAGCAAACCACCCGCATCCACCCACGCGCTTAAGGTATTAAGCGTATCAGGCGCCATCGTCCCGATATCGGGCAGGATAATCACCGAAGGGCTTTGCTCCAGCAGATCTTCAAGCGTGCCTTGTAAAATCGTTGCATAAGGCTCTAGCGCTTTGACAAGATAAAAGCTGTCCTCGGTGAGTTGCCCGGTTTGCGAGGCTTCTTCCGGCGCGGCAATCCCCACGGTTTTCGGCCCGCCCGTATGATCGAGGTCATAACGCGCCCCGGCGTGCTTTTGTCCGGCGATGCGGAAGGAAGCCGCGCGGCTTTGCAGCGTTGCAGGAAGGTCGAAAACACCCTCCAGCGGCATTTTCTGCCCCGCTGTTTCCAGCGTGATCTCGTCAAGAATTTGCCCGCGCTCATCCAAAAGCTGTAAACGAACGGGCGCGCTCATCCCCGCATAGCCGTTCAGCAAAATGCTCGGCTCGGCCTGAAAGCCCTCAGGCGGTTTCAGCGCCAAAGGCAGAGCTGCCGCTTCCGGTGTATAAACGCTCAAAGCGGAATAACCGCGCAAAGCTTTCACAAAGGCTTTCCATCCCGCGCTTTCCACCCCGTCGCTAAGCCAGAGCGCATACCCCCGCACATCGGGAAGTACCATCCGCGCGGCTTTAAGGTCGCTCGGCCATGGCCGAGGTTTTAGGCCTCGCACATAAGAAAGCGCATCGCTGTGCGCCAGCGCCCCGGGCGTTTGAAACGGCTGCGGCCCCGGCTCCGGCGCTGTCGCCAAAACATAAATCTCACGCCCCTGCCGCCCGGCTTGCTTGATCTCGTTTTCCGCTGCGCTTTGAATATCGTCCCAGTTTTGCGCCGCCCCCCAGCCGTTATCAAGAACAAGAACCAGCGCGCCCTTATCCGCCAGCGCCGTTTCAGGGTTCAGCACCGGCTTGGCCAGCGCAAGAATAAGCAGCGCGGCAATCAGCATCCGCAAAAGCAAAATCCACCACGGCGTATGATCCGGCGTGTGCTGTTTGGGTTTTAAATCCTTCAGGAATCGCGCTGCCGGGAAAGGCACAACTTTCGGCGATGGCGGCGTGATGCGTAAAAGGAAATACAGCGCGGGCAAAGCCGCCAGCGCCGCAAGCGCCCATGGGTTCAAAAACGCCAGCGACCCGATCATGACCCGCCCTCCAGCCAGATTTTCATCGCCGTAAATTTATAGCTCATGTCGGTTCTGTGCAGAACATATCGCCACCCCGCGCGCGCGCAAAATTTTTGCAAAGCTTCGATATGCTTCAGCATGCGCTGGTGATACTCGGCTTTAATATCGCTGGCATTGCTGATAACCGTCTGGTTCCGCCCGTGCATATCCTCAAAGAGAATCCGCCCGTCATAAGGCAAATCAAGCTCCGCCGGATCAAGTACCTGCACCAGCCAGCCGTTGCGTGTGCGCTCGGCCAGAGGGGCCAGCGCGGCTTCAATCTCCCCCGGTTCTTCAAGGAAATCGCTAAAAGCGTAAAAGGTTGCGTTGCGCGGCACTTTAAGCGAGCGGGGCAGGGCGTCCGGCCTCATCTCATGCAAAAGCTGCTCAAAATGCCCGATCGTTTTTTCACTGTGTCCGGGGCGTTGCCGCCCGGCATAACCGACAGTTTCCCCGGAGCGGCTGTGAATGAGCGCCAAAGACAGTGCCAAAACGGAGGCCGCTAAACGCTTGCCCGGCAGATTCGCCCGCGAGCAAAAATCCATATCGGCATTTTGTTTGAGCCAGAACAAACAGCTCTGCGCGGTGTGCAACTCCTTCTGCCGAATATAAACCCGGTCGGTTTTCGCACTCTGCCGCCAGTCAATCTCGCGCGGCATATCGCCGGGCTGGTATTCCCGAAACTGCCAGAAAGCCTCGCCGCTCCCGGCCTTGCGCTTGGGATTGTGGCCGTGAAGAACCTGAAAAGCCGTTTCGATAGCAAGCTGGCGAATATCCGGAACGCTGGCGGCGGTGTGTTCTGCTGTGGATCGAAGCTTAAGAAAAGCCATTTCTACAGGCTTTCACTAAGTGTCCCAATGACATCGTCCTTGGTGATGCCCTCGCTCTGCGCTTTGTAGTTCAGGGCCATGCGATGCTGTAAGACCGGAACCGCCAGCGCCGTTATGTCGTCAACCGACGGTGCGCTGCGCCCGTCAAGCAAAGCCCGCGCCCGCGCCGCCAGCATCAGCGCTTGCGAAGCCCGCGGCCCCGGCGCCCAGTTCACAAACTCATTCACCAGAGCGTCGGCATCGGCCCCAGGCCGGGCGTTGCGCACCAGTTTGAGAATGCTCTCCACCACCTGTTCGCCAATCGGCATCGCACGTACAAGGGCCTGTATCCTGATAAGGTCTTCACCATCCATCGCCTGCGCGGCTTTCGCCTGATCCGTACCCGTTGTGGCGAGGATAATATCGCGCTCGGCGGCTTCATCCGGATACGCCACGTCAATCTGCATCAGAAAGCGGTCAAGCTGCGCCTCGGGCAGCGGATACGTCCCTTCCTGTTCAATCGGATTTTGCGTCGCCAGCACATGAAAAGGCTCAGGCAAGGCGTGAACTTCCCCGCCAGCGCTGACGCTGTGTTCCTGCATGGCTTGCAAAAGCGCAGATTGCGTGCGCGGGCTGGCGCGGTTAATCTCATCAGCCATAAGCATCTGCGTGAACACCGGTCCTTTGATAAAGCGGAAAGAACGTTTCCCTTTACCGTCATCATCCAGAACTTCCGAGCCGATAATATCCGCCGGCATCAGATCCGGCGTACATTGCACGCGGTTGCTGGCAAGCCCCAGCGCCGCCGCCGCCGTCTCCACCAGCAAAGTTTTCGCCACACCCGGCACGCCGATGAGCAGCACATGCCCGCCCGAAGCGATCGTCACCAGCGTATTTTCAACCACGCGGCTCTGCCCGATTATGACTTTTTCGATTTCGGTTTTGGCGTTGGCCAGCTTGGATGCCGCTTCATCAAAATACTCTTCAGGGCTGTTCACGGGAAAACTCCTCTTTTGATTGGCTTGAATATCATATTAAGGGTATTCGTTAGTTTGAAAAGCTTTAGAATAAAGATATGAACGAAAAACCTGACTTTAAGATAGACCGGAATGGTGTCTGGTATCATGAAGGTTCGCCGATTAAACGCGAGGCTTTGGCTAAACTCTTTTCTGATCGCGCATTAAAAATTGATGAAAGCGGAAAATACTGGCTCGCCACGCCGTTTGAGAAATACCCGGTTGAGGTCGAAGACGTGCCGTTTGTGATTGTCGATTACGAAGGCGAAAAGGGCGCTTTGGTATTTCGTACAAATATGGATGAAACCACGAATAAGCTGCTCGAAATGCGCGGTGAAATTCCTTATGTTCATGTCCGCGAAGGCTTGTATGCGCGCATAAGCCGTGCGGTTTATTACAATTTGATTGAAGAATTCGGAGCGGAAATTTTTGAAAACTGTTGAAACGATAGCGCCGCAAGACTGGATGCGCACCGCCGAAACCAAAGCTGTTATGGATGTGCTGGGCGAGGGCAGGGCGCTCTTTGTCGGCGGTTGCGTGCGCAATACGGTGCTGGGTGAAGCGGTCGAAGATATCGATATCGCCACAAAGCTGGTTCCTGAAGCCGTGATAAAATGCCTTGAAGCCGCCGGTGTTAAGGTCATTCCCACAGGTATAGAACACGGCACCGTCACCGCCGTTTCCAAGGGCAAACCCTTTGAGATCACGACGCTGCGCAAAGATGTGGCAACCGATGGCCGCCGCGCGGTGGTCGCTTTTTCACAAGACTGGGCCGAAGATGCCCGCCGCCGAGACTTCACTATGAATACGCTCCTGGCCGACATGGATGGAAATATTTACGATCCGCTCGGCTGCGGGCTGAAAGATTTACGCGCCCGCCGCGTGGTGTTTGTCGGTGATCCGGCCCGGCGTATCGCCGAAGACCATCTGCGCATCCTGCGTTATTTCCGCTTCCATGCGCTGTATGGTGAAGGAAAAATGGATGAAGCTGCGCTTGCCGCTTGCCGCGCCGCCGCCGGTAAAATCCCTGCGCTGTCAAAAGAACGCATCACGCAGGAATTCTTTAAGATCATGTCCGTGGACGACCCCGTATCGGTTTTGAGTATTATGTTTGAAAACAGTATCTTGGAAGGACTCTCTTCACCGGAATATAATCCGGAAATGCTCACCCATCTCTGCACCTTCCAGAAAAATTACGGCCTTACTTTTCTCGCGCCACGCCTGCTTATCCTCGCCGGGTTTGCAGAAAAAAATCTCAAGGTGTTCGATAATTTTTTGTTGATTCCCAAAGTGTTCAAAAAAGATATTAAGAATTTGATTCAGGTTTTGGCCCTGCCGGATTTAGGTGAAGATCACGCTGTAAAAGTTGCCATCTACAAATTTGGCCGCGTGCCGACCGCGCAAGCGCTGATGATCGAACTGGCTCAGGACCGCGTGATGAATGGCTACGCCCCCAAAGCCCTCGATATAATACAAAATTGGGACATCCCGAACTTCCCCGTCTCCGGCGAAGACCTTATCAAAAAAGGTATCCCCCAAGGCCCTGAACTTGGCCGCGAACTTACCCGGCTGGAAGAAGAGTGGATCGCCCGCGGATTCGAATAACCTGACTTACGGGGCCAAATTCATAGTACAAGATACAAGCACGCACTTATGCCCGTTGCCCGGAGAGCTTGATGTTACGTTTTCCTTATTGCCAAGGATAGTCCAGAGTTTTTCCGCACCATCATTTGCACTGTTTGCGCTTACAGTTAGAGCAGCTCTTAGCTCTCCATCAGGCCACTCGCCCGCGAGCGCGTGAACTTGCCCAGGCTGAGCGGCGATATGATCTCGGGCAGTAGAGAAAAAGTCTTCTCCAGCCGTGATAGGGAGGGGCACTGGTGTTAAGTTATGGTCTGAATCTATTGAGAAGATTACATTATTTCCTTGGTAGGCTTGAAAAATTTTGCTTATAACGCCATTGGCACCGTTCTGCTCTAAGGACATGTTTTTACTCCTGTTCTCCGTAACTATTTTTAAATTGAAAAACCTTGTATCAAAAATATGAAAACAAGCGCAAGAAAAATATCATGTTATGTATGAATTGAGTATATAGGCCCCGTAGAAAAAGGGTTGGCCATTATGAGAGGACGCTGACAAAAAATGACAGGATAAACGCGATAATTGCCAAAAAATCCGCAGCAAACCCGACTATATCACGGTATCCCCGTGAGTCTTGTGTGTTCGGGGACATGGACGCAAAAGCGTATTTGCCGGGTTTAAATCTTCGAAATGTGTCCGAATCCGGTGCGGGTTGCGAAAACAACCGCTCACGATATAAATCCAGAAGCTTTTGCTCGCGGGCGTCCACATGGCCGTCAACCCGCATAAGGTTGGAGGCGAAGAAGATCAGCCGCGGCGCATCATATTTTTCGATATGCATAAGCGCATCTTCAATATCCGGCGCGGTGTTAAAGTCGTGCTGCAAAATTCCGCGCATTTCCGGGGTGAGACGCAACTTGCCGAGTTTTTCTTCTATGTATCGGCGCTCCAAAGGGCATACGCCGCCATCGGCATGCGCCATGGCAATCACCCCGCGCCACATATTCAGGCATGAATGGTCGATAGATTGTGTCGCCGGATTGTTTCCCATAAATACATTGTATTAACTTTTTGTTAATATTTCAACTTTTATATGCGCCCGATCCCTAATCCATATCCGGTTTTTTCTCCGGCGGCGCGAAAGCGTTATCGTTATCCGGTTCTTTCAAAGGTGCGATAACTTTAGGAAAAATGCCCTCTATAACCGGCTCTTTTTCAGCCAGCCAGTCTTCCAGCTTAAAATTCATGCCTGATAAATACCCCCTATTCTCGAGTTGCCCGATGGCGTGAAACGAGGGTATTCCTACCGTAAACGCGGCAAAAAAGACAGTATAAATGTACGAAAATATATAAAAAACACCCTTGACAGGTTTTACGGCCACTTAACCTCCGGCGGCATCGACATCAAAATCGCCTCCGTATTCCCACCCGTTTTCAGGCCAAACTGCGTTCCACGGTCGTAAAGCAGGTTGTATTCGACATAGCGCCCGCGCCGAATCAGTTGAAATTCCCGCTCTTCATCGCTCCAGTTTTCGTTCATATGCGCCCGCACGATTTGCGGATACACACGATTGAATGTTTCACCTACATCTTTGGTATAAGCAAAATCTTTCTCCCAGTCCCGCTGGAGATAATCATAGAAAATCCCGCCCACCCCGCGCGGCTCGTTCCGGTGCGGCAGGAAGAAATAGCGGTCGCACCATTCTTTATGCTCTTCGTAAAACGCTGGGTCATGCCGGTCGCAGCATTCTTTGAACGCCCCGTGAAAAGCCTGCGTATCCGCCTCATTCGGGAACATGGGCGTAAGATCCGCTCCGCCGCCGAACCAGCCCTTTGATGTTACAATCATCCGCGTATTCATGTGAACAGCCGGGACGAGGGGGGATTGCATATGCGCCACCAGCGAAATGCCCGAGGCCCAAAACTCACCACCCGATTCATCCGCGCCGGGAATCTTCGCCGCGAACTCCTCCGAAAACGAGCCATGTACAGTCGAAATATTCACGCCCACTTTTTCAAAGACGCGCCCCCGCATAACCGACATTTCCCCACCGCCATTCAGGACAGAGCCGGATTCATTCGGCTCATCCGTCTTTTCACGGCTCCAAGGCGTACTCTCAAAACGCCCCGCCGCCATATCGGCCTTGTTACTGCCCGATAGCTCGCCCTCAATCGCTTCAAACTCCGCGCATATCCGGTCCCGTAAAACCCGAAACCATGCGCTTGCCGTTTTTTTTCGTGTATCCCAATCCATATTATCCTTCAGTCCGTTTGCGCCTTTTTTAAGGGGTAGGGGTGGAGCCCTTTGTTTTTGTTGCCTTTTCTTTCAGTTTGTTTGCGCGAGCCCGCCGGGCCGACGCCGCCTACGCATAACGCCTTTTAGCACAAAAAGCGCCATAAAAAAGGGTACAGCAAATTCCACACAAGCAAAAGGAAAAAATTCCTAATAATGTGACTAACTCCATAGACTTAATTCTCATCAAACACATTATCATACCAATACGCATCTTTGTTTTTAAACCAGTGCTTGTTGCCTTCGTTGCAAAGGCTGGAGAGCGCTTTTCCAGATAATTTGTAACGTCCAAAAAGGGCGAGTAGGTCTCTTAAGTTTTCTTCATTAAGGGCATCGGTAGCAATGTGTAAATAGCCTCCCTTAACACTTTTTATACAATCAATTTCTCGTGCCCATGCAAAAAAGTGGTCTTCATCTAATTGGGAAAAATAAAGAATAGGCATTGTGTCAATTTTTAGCATCTTATGTTCTCCATCGTGTCTGCCTTAATGCTTCACCCAGAATCATCGAGGTTGCATTCACAACATTCATAGAGCGTAAACCGGCACGCATCGGTATGAAGATACGCGCATCCACTGCGCTGTGAACATCTTCCGGCACACCTGCGCTTTCACTCCCCGCCAGTAATATATCATCCGGGTAAAAAGTAAAATCAAGGTAGGGTATCGCGGCTTTGGTACTCATCAGCACCACGCGCCGCCCCGCCCGCGCCACTGTAAAGGCATTCCATGATGTGTGCTGGACCATTTGAAGCTTGTCGATATAATCCATCGCCGATTGTTTTATTTTTCGCTCATCCCAGGGAAAGCTGGCCGGTTCTATAACCTCCAGCCCCACATCCATACAGGCGCACAGCCGGATCATCGCCCCCACATTCTGGGGGATGTCCGGTTGATAAAGGGCAATGCTCAGCATTTTTCCTCACGCTTCGTTGAAATTATGTGTGTAATTTGCAATTTATTTACTGAAATATAGATACAGAAGGCTTGATAATTTATAAAGACAGAAGTAAAACCTCTTCGTTCGAACAGTTCCAAATTTTTTAAAGAATTAAAAACATGACAGTAGACAGAGAAGACCGGCGCGATTTCCTTGCACTCACAGGTGCGGCTTTCGGCGCGGTGGGTGTGGCCTGTGCCGCCGCGCCCGTTATCAATTCCCTCAACCCGGCAAAAGATACGCTCGCTCTGGCCTCAACCGAGGTTGATATCAGCGCGATTCCCGTGGGCGAAGCCAAAACGGTGATGTGGCGCGGAAAACCTGTTTTTATTCGTCACCGCACGAAAGAACAGATTGAAGCAGCCGAAGATGTTGATATTAATGTCCTTTCGGATAAGCAAACCGACGAACAACGGGTTGAAAGGCCTGAATGGCTTGTCGTCGTGGGGATTTGTACGCATCTGGGCTGCGTGCCCGTGGGGCAGAAGAGCAGCGACCCGCATGGAGATTATGGCGGCTGGCTCTGTCCGTGCCACGGCTCGCACTATGATACCTCCGGGCGCATTCGCAAAGGCCCGGCACCGAAAAATCTGGCTGTGCCGCCTTATGAATTTATCAGTGATACTGTTATAAAGATTGGTTAAGAGGCAGGAAGAGAATTGTAATGGGAAGTCATCAACGCACACCTTTTGAAAACCCTGTCGTGGAATGGGTCGATAGCCGCCTTCCGGTTTTCACCATGATGCAGAAGGAATACGGCGTTTTTCCCACGCCGCGTAATTTCAACTATCTCTGGAATTTCGGCGCCATCGCCATGGTTATGCTGGTGGTGATGATCGTCACCGGCATCGTATTGGCCATGCATTACACGGCCAATACGCATCTTTCTTTCGATTCGGTTGAGCGCATCATGCGCGATGTAAACGGCGGCTGGCTGCTGCGCTATATTCACGCAAACGGCGCGTCCTTCTTCTTTATCGCCGTGTATATCCATATCTTCCGGGGCATGTATTACGGCTCGTTCAAAAAACCGCGCGAGCTGCTCTGGATGATGGGCGTTGTCATCTTCCTGCTGATGATGGCCACGGCCTTTATCGGCTATGTGCTTCCATGGGGGCAGATGAGCTTTTGGGGCGCGACCGTGATTACCAACCTGTTTTCCGCTATTCCGCTTGTCGGCGATTCTATAGTAACGCTGCTCTGGGGTGGTTTCAGTGTGGACAACCCCACGCTCACGCGCTTTTTCGCGCTGCATTATCTGCTGCCGTTCGTGATTTTTGCGGTGGTGTTCCTCCATGTCTGGGCGCTGCATGTGACAGGCTCTAACAATCCGCTGGGGCTGGAGCCGAAAACGGAAAAAGACACGCTGCCCTTCCACCCCTATTACACGATGAAAGACAGCTTCGGCGTGGTTGTGTTTCTGATTATCTACGCGCTGTTTATCTTCTTCATGCCTAATGCGCTGGGGCATCCCGATAACTATATCCCGGCCAACCCGCTGGTTACACCCGCACATATCGTGCCTGAATGGTATTACCTGCCGTTCTATGCGATGCTCCGCGCGATTACCTTTGATATAGGCATTCCGTTTACGGATGTCGTGATTATTTCCGCCAAACTCGGCGGGGTGATTGCCATGTTCGGCTCGATCCTGCTGTGGTTTGTTCTGCCGTGGCTGGACACGCACCCCATTCGCTCGGCGCGATTTCGGCCTAAATACCGGGCGTTCCTGCTGCTTTTGCTGGCTGATTTTATATTTCTTGGCTATGTAGGTTCGCAGCCCGCCGACGCGACAATGCTGGGTCTTCCGCTTAGCTTGTTCGGCCTGGCCGCCACGGGATATTATTTCGTGTTTTTCCTGGTGATTCTGCCATGGCTCAGCAAAAACGAAAAGGGACGCGAACTGCCCGCCAGCATCCACGAAGCCGTTTTGGCGAAAAACAAATAACGCGGACGGAGAATAAAATGAAAAAATACATTCTGGTTTTGGGGTCTGTTTTGTTACTTTTTCCGGTTTCCGGCGTGCAGGCTAGCGGCAGCGCACCCGCCCCGGAAGCACAGGACTGGCATTTCTCCGGCCCGCTGGGCACATTCGACCGTCCGGCGCTCCAGCGCGGGCTTAAGGTCTACCGCGAGGTTTGCGCCGCTTGCCACAGCCTCAAGCGGATTGCTTTCCGCAATCTTGAGGATCTCGGCTACGACGAATCGCAGACCAAAACGATCGCTGCCGAATATACCGTAACAGACGGTCCCGATGACGAGGGCGAAATGTTTGAACGCCCTGCGCGTCCGTCAGACCGTTTCCCTTCGCCTTACGCGAATGATAATCAGGCCAAATCCGCGAATAACAACGCGCTGCCGCCAGACCTGTCGCTCATCACCAAGGCTCGCCCTCACGGCGCCGACTATATCTACGCAATCCTCACCGGTTATGAGGAAGCCCCGCATCACGGCCCGGCGCTGCTCGAAGGTCAGTACTATAACAAATATATGTCCGGTCACGTTATCGCGATGCCGCCGCCACTCTCCGACGATCAGGTGGTTTATGAAGACGAAACCCCGCAAACGGTTGAGCAATATGCCCGCGATGTTTCCGAGTTTTTGACCTGGGCTGCCGAGCCGTCAATGGAGGCCAGAAAACGCATGGGCATCAAGGTTCTGATTTTCCTGATTGCCTTCGCCTTTGTGATGTATGGCATCAAGAAAAAAGTCTGGGCCGACGTCCATTGACAGTTTGCCTCTTCAAAGGGCTTTTTGTGATAGGCTCATAATGAAGAAGAGTTTTGATATAAAAAGCTTCCTGCTCTTTATTTTTTTAACAGCAACAGGTGGCCTTATATTCAGCTATTTCACAGGAATAAACCTGCTGTTTTCCTCAGCCGTGATTGGTGTGGCCATATTTATTAATGGGATAGTTATTGCTCTTTTGGATGATTAGCTAAGTCCATTTGCTTATTTTATGAACGTTGTTTGATCCGTTCCATCATGCATGGTAGCTTTTTAGCATGAGAGACACACAACAGGAAATCCTCCATTTTTGGTTTGAAGAGTTAGAGCCGCAGCAATGGTTCCAGCAAAGCGACGCGGTGGACGAAGAAATTCGCGAACGCTTTTCCGTCACCCATGAAATGGCCGCAGATGGACTTTGTCAGCACTGGGCCGTCGATGCCGATGGCTCCCTCGCGCTGGTCATCGTTCTCGACCAGTTTCCGCGTCATATGTATCGCGGCGATCCTAAATCTTTCGCCAGTGACGAACGCGCCCTTCTCGTTGCCAAACAAGCCCTCCATAAAGGTTTTGACCAGATTTTAGAACCCGTTAAACGCGGCTTTCTTTATTTGCCGTTTCAACATAGCGAAACGCTTTCGGACCAGAAAAAATCCGTCGAGCTGTTCGGCGCCATGGCCGAGGAAAATCCCGCAGGTGATATGTATGCCAAGCGCCACCTTGTCCCCATCGAAAAATTTGGCCGCTTCCCCCACCGCAATGAAGTGTTGGGACGTGAAAGCACAGATGAAGAACTCGAATTTCTGAAAACGCATAAAGGATTTTTATAAAAAAAGATTCACCACGAAGAACACGAAGCGCACGAAGATATAGAGAAAAGACAAAAGCGCCGCAGGCAATCATAAACAAGCGGCATGCCTTACGTTTGATTTTGTTGCGCCTACGGCGCGGTTAAGCGTTAAACTCTTTGTGTGCTTCGTGTCTTCGTGGTTCAAAATAAAAAGGATATAAGCCTATGTACCAAGACCTGTTAAAAAAGCTGGATGTTAAGACCGACACTTCCGGCTCTCTCGAAGTCTTCACCCCCATTGACGGCTCCAGCCTTGGAAAACTCAAGGAACATGCGCCCAAAGATGCTGACGCTGTAGCCACCAAAGCGCAAAGCGCGTTTCAAGAGTGGCGCAAAGTCCCGGCCCCCGTGCGCGGGGAATTTGTCCGGCTGCTCGGCGAAGAGCTCCGCGCCGCCAAAGCCGACCTCGGCAAGCTTGTCACCATCGAATGCGGTAAAATCTATTCTGAAGGGCTGGGCGAAGTGCAGGAGATGATCGACATTTGCGACTTCGCCGTGGGCCTATCGCGCCAGCTTTACGGTTTGACCATTAGCTCGGAACGCCCGGAGCACCATATGCGCGAACTCTGGCATCCTCTCGGCCCCATCGGCATCATCTCGGCCTTTAACTTTCCTGTTGCCGTTTGGGCGTGGAATGCGGCGCTTGCGCTGGTCTGCGGGAATTCTATCGTCTGGAAACCCTCGGAAAAAACGCCGCTCACCGCGCTGGCCTGTCAGAATTTATTCGACCGCGCTGCTGAAAAATTCAAAGAGGCCGGGCATAATATTCCAGACCATCTCTCGCAAGTTCTTATCGGCGCGCGCGCGGTTGGCGAAGCCATGGTGGAAAACGAGGCCTTCCCGCTCATCAGCGCAACGGGCAGCGTGCCGATGGGCCGCGCTGTTGGCGAAGCGGTTGCGCGGCGCATGGGGCGCAGCCTTCTGGAATTGGGCGGAAATAATGCCATGGTGATTGCGCCGAGCGCCGATCTCGATATGGCCCTGCGTGCGATTGTGTTCGGCGCGGTGGGCACATGCGGGCAGCGCTGCACCTCGACGCGGCGCTTGATTGTGCATAAGGATATATACGATAATCTGGTTCCTGCACTGGCAAAGGCTTACGGGCAAATTCGCATTGGCGACCCGCTTCATAAAGATACGCTGGTCGGACCGTTGATTGATGAAGACGCGCTTGCGCAAATGGACGCGGCCTTGAAAGCGGCGCAGGAGCAGGGCGGTAAAATCCTCGCTGGCGGCGGCCGCGCCGAAGCGGTCTCTAAAAATCTTGGCGGCGGTGCATATGTGAACCCCGCGCTGGTGGAAATGCCGGAGCAATCGCAAATTGTGCGGGACGAAACCTTCGTCCCCATTCTGTATGTGATGAAATATAAGGATATGGACGAGGCGCTCGCGCTGCAAAACGGCGTGCCGCAAGGGCTGTCCTCGGCGATTTTTACAAACGACGTGCGCGAGGCGGAAAAGTTTTTATCTGCCGCAGGGTCCGATTGCGGCATTGCCAATGTCAATATCGGCACAAGCGGCGCCGAAATCGGCGGCGCATTCGGTGGTGAAAAGGAAACGGGTGGGGGGCGCGAAAGCGGCTCCGATAGCTGGAAAACCTATATGCGCCGCCAAACCCAAACGGTGAATTACTCCTCCGAACTCCCACTCGCCCAAGGCGTGAAGTTTGATCTTGAACAGGAAGGGTGATTCAAAAACCGTATCGCCGTTGTAGTTCGCCCATATTGTTTCCTATAGAGTGCTCAACGCATGTTTCATTATATGTTTCTTGGGCAAGCGGAACCCCTGCTTGCGCGCCGCGAAGCTGACGTGTTGCTTCCACTCTTCCCACTTTGGTGCATGTAAGAACGCTTTGCTCCCACGCTTCGCGGGCAATTTGTTGCTGGCATGCCGAACTCAGAGCGTCAATCCTGCCTTGGGCCGCAGTCCTCTTCGCAGCATTCACACCCGCATCGACGCCAGCCTGGCTGATTCCCTCAATCAAATCGCCAAATTTACGATTTACAATATCGTCAATACCATCATTTCGTCCTCTTCGTGATGGACGATATTTTCTAGCGTTACGTGTTTCGTAGTCAAGTTGGCGCATGGCGTACGATAAATCGCGGCAGGCATTAAAGGTTACCGGGAGCGGCTCATTTGTGCCGTAATAAACTTGAATTCCCCGAGGTGTTGTACCCACATGCTCGGGCGCTTGCGACTGTGGTGTATGTGTAGGCAGGCCGGTAGCACAACCCGTTAGGCCGAGGACCAGCGTCGTGACGGATAGTGGTCTCTTTGCTGCGTTCTTAAAGATGTCTATCATTTGTATGTCTCTGTTTTATTTTTGCCAAGAATAGACATAAAGCAAAGTGAAATCAAGTTTTTCTATGTAAATTTATTCCTGAACAGGCTGTTGTTAACAGATTATTATGTTTTCTCATGCGACACTAAAGGATGAATGCGAATCGCTTTATCGGTGTTTTTGAAGAAAAATAAAAAGGACAAAGAGATAAAGCCATTCTAAAAAATCAGACCTAAGCACCTTAATAAAAAGAAAGAATCTTTTTATTGGCGGTTTCTTTGTGAAACATACTTGCTTTTTCGTGCTTTGAATTGTACGATAAGGTCATTCTACATTATAAACTCTAACCGATAAGGAGCCTGCCCATGTCAGCACAGGGATTACTGTCTTCACATAAATCAAGATTAGAGGCGTTGAAACAACGGCACGCAGTTTTATCAACCAGAATTGAAGAGGCGCATAAGAGCCCCTCGACCACGGATTTTTATCTCCGCCAATTGAAGAAGCAGAAGCTGGTCCTGAAAGAGGAGATTGAAGGAATCCGCGAAAGCGGTAGAGCCTCGGCTTAAAAGCGCCGAGACCCAAGGCCCCGGTTTCATAGCCGGGGATGTGAAAGAAGAGGCGGCCCGGTTGATTTCATTCTCCGGGTCGCTTTTTTGCCTTACAATAAAAGGAAGTCATCCCCGCGGCATCGGATTTAATCCGAGGCTAAAACGGCGGGGATCCATATGCCGACCAGTTCACTGGTCGTCTTTTTCTGGATCCAGGATGTTTAAGCTTCGCTGGCGCGAATCCTTCAGGATGACGAAGGGTTTTACTCATCCGAAGAGGAGGAATAGCTTCCCGCATCGCCAAGGAAGTTTGAGAAGTCAAAGCCACCACTCTGACTGCTTTGAGTATCGTCGTCTTCGGGCTGTTGCAAGGAAGCCTGCTGTTCAGCCAGCTTTTGCGCTTTGACCTCTTCCGGGTCTTTTCCTTGCGCTCTTAAACCTTTGTCAGAAGATTTTTCGTATTCCTGCCATGTGCACAGGCCAAGCTCTGCCGGATGGCGTGGGCGTAAATTCGGCGTGTTCGGGTGCGTACGCTCGCGCACCGCTGCGATAGTCGGTTTTGTTGTACCAACCAGCTTGCAGATTTGCGCATCGCTGATTTCCGGATTGTGCTTGATGATATAGGCAATCGCATCGGGCTTGTCCCCGCGCTTGGAAACGGGCGTATAGCGTGGCCCCTTGGCGCGTGACTTAACCGGCGGCAAGGCGCTTTTCGCCATTTTCAGTTTCGCCTCCGGGTCGTCCTGACAGCGATCCAGTTCTTCTTGTGTCAATTCATGATGATCGACCGGGTTGCGGCCCACAAGCCCGCGCCCGATTTCACCATCGGCCAAAGCCTCAATCTCAATCTCGGTCAGGGCCGTGAACTCGGCAATCTGTCCGAATGTCAGCGCCGTGTTTTCAATAAGCCACACCGCCGTCGCCTTGGGCATAAGCAATTGCCCGGTCATATTTACTGCTGTCGCCATAATCTTAAATCTCCATAAATCCTTGTCCTCGCCCCGTTCCAAATGGGCTGGTTCTTTTAAACCTCAAATATAGGGAACGCCTTATATATAGAGGCGCTTCACAAAAAACGCCAGAAAAATTTTCGTTTTTGTGTCATTGATTTTAAAACCCGCCATAGCGTATCATCCGCAGATGATGTTTGACGAGGACCTTCCAAAACCCAAAACGGCTGAATTTCCGCGCAATTTTGACGGAATGTCGGTGGCCGAGCTGGAAGACTATATCACTGAGTTAAAAGAAGAAATAACCAAGGCCGAAGCCAATATCGCCAAAAAGAAAGCCTCCACCGCCGCCGCCGACAGCGTTTTTAAGTCATAAAAAGGATAACTTATGCGCATAGAAATAGAAACAAAACTTGATTTTAAAGATGTCCTGATCCGGCCTAAGCGCTCGACGCTGGCTAGCCGCAAGGACGTGGATATTTCCCGCGAATTCAAATTCAAATGGAGCGGGAAAACATTTAAAGGCGTACCGATTATTGCTGCCAATATGGACGGGGTCGGGACGATGGATATGGCCCGCGCGTTCACGGAAGAGGGCAGCGGCCTCACGGTCGCGCTGCATAAACATTATGCCCTTGTCGATCTTCAGAAATTCTATGCCGATAGCGGCCATGGCTCCGTCTGGTATTCCATTGGCATGGTCAAAGCCGATGAGGAAAAACTCGCCGAGTTTATTCAGGCCGGGGGACAGCCCGATAAAATTTGTGTAGATGTCGCCAACGGCTATAGCGAGCATTTCGTGTCTTACGTGAAGCGCATCCGCGAAAAATACCCGCAAATGACAATCATGGCCGGAAATGTTGTAACCGGTGAAATGGTCGAGGAGCTTATCCTCGCCGGTGTCGATATCGTCAAGGTCGGCATCGGCCCGGGCAGCGTATGCACCACGCGCAAAATGACAGGCGTCGGCTATCCGCAGCTTTCCTCCATTATCGAATGCGCAGATGCCGCCCACGGCCTCGGCGGGCTAATCTGCGGTGACGGCGGTTGCACCGTTCCGGGTGATATTGCCAAGGCCTTCGCCGCCGGGGCGGATTTTGTCATGCTCGGCGGCATGCTGGCCGGGCATGAACAATCCGAACAAAAAATTGTGAAAGAGGGCGGAGAAAAATATCTGCAATTCTATGGAATGAGCAGCGATACGGCGATGAAAAAGCACAAAGGCGGCGTGGCCGAATACCGCGCCAGCGAGGGTAAAACCGTAAAAATCCCATATCGCGGAAGTGTTCATGACAGTTTGCAGGACATCCTCGGCGGTTTGCGTTCAACCTGTACCTATGTCGGAGCGAAACGCCTGAAAAGTCTTTCCAAATGCACAACTTTCATCCGCGTGACACAGCAACTCAACACCGTTTTTGGAAACGGGTAAATCTATATTTATACTTTAGGATGCTTGCGCTTCGAATGTCTGCTCGCTATCTTGTCTCTTGATTCAGGGACTAAGGAGAGTAAACATGACGGACGAAATAAAACAACGCTTGCAAAGCAGCGCGGAAAAATGCGTAAGCGCTTACGAGGGCTGGAGCAAGGATAAAAAAAACCCGCAGGCCCGCGAGACGTTGCAAGAAGCCGTTCATGAACTGCGCAAGGTTGCGTCCCGTCTGGAGATTGAACTGGTTTCAAGCGAGCGCAGCAGCACCCCGCAAAAACCGATGAAAGCCCCGTCTCACAGCAGCGCAAAAGGCCGCCAGCAAACCCCGGAAGGGAAAGACGGTAACAAGAGCGCACCCAGTGAAGAGAAGCAAAAATCTCTCGACAAGTTAAAAAAGAAACCGGCGCCGAAAGACGATGGCGGGGAAGAATAGTTCTCTTCGTCATTGCGAGCCGTAGGCGAAGCAATCCATCCCTTATCTCTCGACATTTGAAGATGGATTACCGCGTCGCTACGCCCCTCGCAATGACAGAGTGTATGAGTCAGCTAAAACTTATCCTTAAGCGCTCGCAGTTGCGCAAAACGCTCCGCCGATCCGGCGCGCAGGAAAATGTTGGTTTGTTTTTCCAGCGCCAGAGAAACCGGAAGGGTTGGCTTACCTGCGGCTCGCAAGCCTTCAACCTCTTCCACCCGCTCTTGAAGCGCTTTATTCTCTGGCTCAATGCTCAGGCAAAACCGGCCATTTGAAAGCGTATATTCATGCCCGCAGTAAATTTGCGTGTTATCGGGTAGGGCGGCAATTCTCTGTAAAGATTCCCACATCTGCTCCGGCGTGCCTTCAAAGAGCCGCCCACACCCCATGGAAAACAGCGTATCGCCGGTAAAGGCCATGCGGCTTTCCGGGAAGTGGTAACAGATATGGTCCAGCGTATGGCCGGGGGTTTCAAGAATTTCGAGCCGCTCCCCGCCGAATTCCGAAGGCCTGTTTTCCGGCGTATACACGGCAATATCCGGAAACGCTTTTTGAAGGCCAGAGATGCCGTTAACATGATCCCAGTGGTGATGGGTGTTCAAAATGCAATCGGGCGTAAGGTTTTTGCTTTTTAAAACTTCGAGTATTGGCGCCGCCTCGCCGGGATCGACAATCGCCACCGCGCCGTTTTCCATTTTAAGCAAATAAATGTAATTATCGCTTAGAGCAGGAACAAGGGTTACGTTTATCATGGGCGTTCTCCCATTTTAATTTCGTCTGTTTGCAGCGCATCCGCAAGGCGGTTTTGCGCCGAACCGGGGCGAAGCGGCTGTTGCTGGCTTTCATGCGGTGCCCAGCCTAGAAGATAGATAATCTCGAAGCTGGCCTCAATACGCCCATCCCTGCCTGTGAAATGCTGCTGATAATATTCTGCCGCTTTCATAAAAAACGCCTTGCCGGGGTTCACGCGGCTGCGCGCAGCAATAATATTGCTTTCCCCCATGCCGCGCAAATCATGCATAAGCTTGAACATATTCTCATACGTCACGGTGATGATGTCGGAATCAACCACCGGCAGGGCAAAGCCCGCGCGCTGTAACAATCCCCCCATCTGCTGCTTATCGGCAAAGGGAAAGACGCGGGGGCTTGCGCCGCCTTTCAGCGCCATTTCCGCGTGCATAAGGCTCGCGCGAAGCTCATGCAGCGTTTCCCCGCCGAACATGGCCGCCATAAAAAGCCCATCCGGCTTAAGCGCGGCTTTCATTTGCGCCAAAGCGCCGGGCAAATCATTCGTGGAATGCAGGTTTAAAACGCTGGTGATAAGATCAAGGCTACCCGCTTCAAGCCCCAGCGCTTCAAGCTCACCTTTAAAATCATCATGCTGAACATCTTTGATAACTTGAAAATCCCGTCTGATGTCGTCCAGACGATCACGAATTTGTTCCCGCGCCAGCGTTTGCAAAAACGAATAATCTTCATGCTTTGCAGCGGCGCGTGCGCGGCGTATTTCCAAAACTTCACGCTCAAAAATCGGGGCGTTATCGGCCATGTCTTACCATTTCTCAGGACGCGGAACGATGTCTATATCACTTTCAACGGTATTGATAAACGCCTCCAGTTCTGCTTCAAACTCTCTTTCCTGCTCGGCAGAGATTTCCTCGGCGGCGTAATCCGGCCCTTTGCGTGCATCAAGTGTGGGCGCGGCCTCTTGTTGGGCTTTTTCTTCTTCCAGCTTTTGCTGGTGAAAGGCTTTTCTTTGCGCCTTAACCGCTTCGGATTTTTTCTCTTCCAGACGTTTTTTCTGATGAAGCGCCGCATCGTGCTGACGCTTTTCCTCCGCCTGCTTTTTAAGCATCTCCAGCGAATGATAATTCAGCGGGATGGACCAGTCCGGCTGCGTCCCTTCAAAACGCTGCTTAAGAATGGCTTTGACCTGCATCTTCGCATCCAGCCGCATTTCTTCGTGGAAATACCGGTACGCCCGCGCAATCGCCAGCATGAAATGGGGTTCTCTGGAGATCAGGCGCTGCAAAAGCATCAACTGGTAAAAAGGCAGGAATTTTGTATCCGGCCCCTTCATCGCTTCCGCCGGAGCCGCAACCGCATAGGGGTAAATACGGTGCGGCGTCATGCCAACATGAGTAAAATAACTCTCCCCCAGCTTGATGATATTTTTGGGCAGAACGCCGAACTGATCCGCCAGAAACTTCTTCATCAGCTTTAAATTCGTCACCTCCGCCGGAATGTTAAAGCTCGGCGCCGAAACGCTCAAACCGTTGCCTTCGTGGCGCTGCGGCACAGGCAGGTGATGAAGCACCACCCCGGCATGCACCGTGGCTTTTTCATCTTTGGTCAGCGGCAAAACCACAGCCGTATTAACCGTCTTGCCGTCATGCACGATAAAATCGACATTCTCCGCCGACAGGCCCGACATGGAACCGCGGCTCTGCCCTTCCTCGACAAAGGTGGAATGGACAGGGCGCAGTTCCCCGGTTGTACCTTTAATCTCCTTAAAGCGGCGGTCTTCCTCTCCCATCTGGTCGAGTATGGTTTTAATATCGGCCTTTTTGTTAATTTTTGAAACGCTAAGGTTAAGCTGTTTGTTAATCCATGTTTCCGCCCGCAGGTTTAAGTGATGGAACAGCGAAAGAATCTGCATCTCCAGCCGGGCATTCGGAATCATCCCCACCGTGATGGCGTTAAGGATTTGCTGCGCATCCATTTCCCGCACCATGCCTTTGGCCTGGAATTTTTCAACCCCGATAGTGGATTTGGGAGGCACCGCCTTCCCCGCCGGTCTGACTTTTAGATAATAGGTATGGATACGCTCGTCGATATAGTCGGGCGCGGGATAATAATCCGGCCCGTGTTCCAGAATAGAACTCCCTTCCGGCTTAAGCCCCAGATAGTCACGCGAAAACAAGACCGTATGCTTGATATCGAACTCTTCAACGCTTGCAATCGCTTCGCCGTCCACCGTAATCGGCTCCACCATATGGCCGGACCAGCGCCGCCCGTCTATATTAACGCCGCCGCGCGGCACTGCGTTGGCAATGGAGCGGGCAATCCCGTCATGCAAATAAACTTTCAACCGGCCTTCTTCATCCACATAGTAAGGAAGAATTTCGCTGATCTCTATATCGCGGCTGACCACATCGGAAATCTGCCCGGTTTTTTCATTGCGCATCGCCGTGATTTTAAGATGTCCTGAATCGACAGAAGACGGCCTGCGCTCTTCGATATACAAAGATTTACGTTCGGCCATTTTATAAGCCACACACAGATAGCAAGTCGGTGGATTGCCAAGCGGGTTGCCGTCGTCGCTATAGAGGCGGAAGCGCCCCTCGAATTTATCGCGGATAATGTCATCATCAAAATACGGTCCCGAATATTGCACCCTCGCGCCCAACCCGCCCAGCTCTTTGCGAAACTCTCGCATAGTGAAGAACGTATATTCCATCGGCAATTCGCTTTCCCAATGGCTGCGCTCGTCTTTACGCATAATGAACTCATACGCCCATTTATACGGCAGGCGGAACAGCCGCGTACGCGGAAACCGCTCCGGCAGTTCTTCAAGGAAAAACCCGCCGCACCCGGCATCCTGACGCGGGCGTGCATGTTCCGCATACCAGATCAGCAAATCCGGATCTGAAAGCCCGGCAAGGTCTTTGCTCTTGCTCGGCTCGTCGGGCATCTCCAGCAAGACGAATTCTTCGGGCGGAGGCCTTGAATAGTCGCGGATAAACATCACGCCGCCTTTTTTGAGGGCTTTGAAATGCGTAGCCAGCGTATTGCCCACAACGCGTTCGTTATAGCGTGAGGCCGAAAAAATCTCGTGTAGGATATAGGAGTTCACAATCGCATCGACCGACTCCGGCTCAAAAATATCGGAACTTGCATCCCCGACTTTAAAATCAAGATTGAACAGCTTGTATTGCTCTTTGGCCTTGTTGATCTGCCGCTTGGCCTTGTCCAGCCCCGTAAAACGCACCTTCGGGTTCATAGCAGCCATGGCATAGGTCATCGCGCCGTCGTCACAGCCCATGTCGATAACGTGCGCACCCTCATCCAGCAAAAGATGCGAGAGCGCAAACCACGCCTTACGGATCGTAACCGGATCAATATCGCCAAGAAGCAGATTGCGCTTGTCGATATAGGATTCCGCTTCTGTTTCAAGATGTTCAGCCATAGCGCTGGACCATAACGATTTTACACAAAAATTTCAAATATATAAGCGTTGCAGACCGTATATATTTTTGTCACAGCCGCCGCATGGGCCGCAGAGGGGAAGCGCAGCGCTCTCCCCGTTTGACGAGCGCACCTGTGTATTCGTCTGTGTTCACTGTGGTTTTATTTTTTAAGGATTTGTTTTTGTTTCTGATTTTTCTTATAAAAACCGTATGAAATCGGCACTTAAACCCGTTCAGGATATGATTATGCGCAGCGTGGATACCGTTTTGCCGCCGCGCTGCATCCTCACCGGCGAAAGAGTAGAGCGGCAAGGGATGCTGGACCCCGGCGCCTGGGTCCAGATTGAGTTTATCGCCCGCCCTATATGTCGGCAATGTGGGTTTCCTTTTGAGTTTGAAGTCGAACAGGGCGCATTATGCGCGGCCTGTATAGATCGCCCCCCGCCTTTCGAAAAACTGCGCAGCGTCATGAAGTATAACGATGCCTCAAGAAAAATGATTTTGGGCTTCAAACATGGCGATCAGACCCACGCCGTAAAAGCGTTTGTCCCGTGGCTGGAAAAAGCCGGAGCCGAGCTTTTGGAAGATGCCGACGTCCTTATACCTGTCCCGCTTCACCGCTGGCGACTTCTGGCCCGGCGTTATAACCAGTCTGCAATTCTGGCCCACAGCTTGTCGAAAACAACAAAAATTCCCGTTGCCGTCCATGCTCTTAAACGTGTGCGCTCGACACCCTCGCAAGGGTATTTGAAAGCCGCTCAGCGCCATAAAAACGTTAAAAGAGCCTTCGCCCTCAACCCCAAATCCGATGTGAAAGGCAAGGTTATTGTTCTGATTGATGATGTTTATACGACCGGGGCCACGGTGAAAGAATGCACTAAAACCTTGTTGAAAGGCGGGGCGAAGAAAGTGCATGTCCTGACATTAGCCCGTGTTGTTCGTGAAGGATTTGGCGGGTGAATCCTTTTTACAAGGCCTCACCCCGCGCCAGGCGGCTTTGGTCGATCTGTGGCGCAAGGCCAATATGCATCGCCAAAGTCTTGAGCGGGGAAAGTGTATCAAGTGATTGCAGCCCTGCGCGTCGCAAACGTTTCAACCCCAATAAATCCGTACTCACGATTTTATTCATAGTATCCACACCGAAAACCCGCGTTTCAATGTCGATACGACGGCGTTTCTCATAGGCTTTAAGAACGCTGCCCGCACCGATATCCAGCCCCAGCCGCGCGCTGTCAATAACGCTTTCGGCTAATGCCGCCACGTCGCGCAACGAAAGGTTCAGTCCTTGCGCCGTAATCGGTGACATCACATGCGCAGCCTCGGCAATCAGTGCCAGCCGCATCGAAGTAATAGCCTTGGCCTTAACGCTGCAAAGCGGCCAGCATTCCGGCCCCGTTTCCAGAGTTATGCCACCAAGGATGTTGTTCGTTTTATCCTGCAAAGCCTGTTCAAACTCCTGTTTTTTCAAACGGATAAGTGCGTCGGCAGTCTCCGTCTTCTCCACCCACACCACGCTGGATTGATTGCCGGGCAGGGGGACAAGCGCCATCGGTCCGCCTGCGCGGTGAAACTCCGTCGATGTGTTGTTATGAGAGTGTGAATGATTAATCAGGCAGGTGATCGCGCTCTGGTCGTATTTCTTCATCGTGGTTTGAATGTTCGCAAACTCCCGCACCGCAGAATTTCTCCCATCAGCGCCCACCAGCAAGTGAGCTTTGATTAATTTTTTATTTTCAAGCTTAACAACAATGCCGCCATCATGGACTGCGTAATCACTGAATGCGCTTTCAATGAAGGTCACATTTTTTAGCTCTTCGGTGCGTTCAAACAATGCTGCGCGTAAAGGCCCGCTAGGAATGTTATAGCTGAATTGCGCCATGCTGATATCGCTTGCCGGAAACTCAATCTCGATCGGCTCTTTCCCGCCGTCGCTGTCGTCAATAATCCGCATCATCTCCATGGGGGTGGAAAGCGGTTCCAAAACATCCCAAATGCCGGTGTGTTTCAGGATGTTAACGGAGGATTCCATCAGTGCCACGGTGCGGCCCGTACGCTCTGTTTTTTCAAACTGCGCAGGCTTATGCGGATCAACAACCATGATCGTAAGGCCCGCTTGTCCCAGAAGCGTCGCCAGCGCCAAGCCGCTAACGCCACCGCCGATAATAACAATATCCGTTTGCTTTGTACTCATCCGCGCACTACCTTTCTCGTGAAACAAGTCATAAAGGAGAAACATTGATGGCGAAAGTCGAAATATACTACTGGACCACCTGTCCTTTTTGTAACCGCGCCCGCGCTTTGCTGGATTCAAAGGGCGTGGCATATGAGGGCCATGATATTACCGGCGACGAAGCCGCCCGCGCCAAAATGGTGGAGCGCACCGGCGGACCGAAATCCGTCCCGCAGATTTTTATCGACGATAAACTCATCGGCGGATGCGATGATCTCCACGCGCTGGATGCGAAGGGTGAACTGGATGGGCTGTTGAATGGCTAGTGTACAGGAATGGAATGAGTGGCAATCTCCCATACCGTTTTTCCATTTTCAAACTCGCCGGTGTTTGTACACATAACCCCGATCTTTTTAGCAGTGCTAAGTGTATCGACTAGGTGTACTGGTACATCGACGGATTGGTGTTCTCCATCAGGGGATATAAATTCAATCCTTGGAACGATGTTGTTCTCATCTGCTTCCACATAGGTGGCAAGAACAAACTGCCCTAACATGTATTGTGGTATTGTGTTCATAAAAGAACACTCTACGCATTTTTCGTCCAAAGGTCAAAAAATATGACAAACAAAATTAAAGCCGCATGTATTCAACTCAATGCCGGCCCTGATATTGCCGAAAACCTTAAGGTCACGGAAGGTTTGATTCGCGAAGCGGCGGGGCAGGGGGCGCAGCTTATCGCCACGCCGGAAAATACATGTTTCATGATGTTTCCTATCCTCAAGCGTCTCGCCGCCGCGCCGGAGCAGGAAAGCCATCCCACGCTTCAAGCTTTGCAAAAACTCGCCGCCGAACTCGGCGTGTGGATACTGATTGGTTCCCTAGGCATAAAGCTGGAAAAGCGCAAGCTCGCCAACCGCAGCTTTCTGATTAACGATAAAGGTGAGATCACGGCAACCTATGACAAAATCCATCTTTTTGATGTCGATTTGCCCGGAGGCGAAAGCTACCGGGAAAGCGCCGTCATTCAGCCCGGTAATCAGGCGGTCGTTGCGGATATTCCCGGAAGCAGACTGGGGCTAAGTATTTGTTATGACGTTCGCTTCCCGCATCTGTACCGCGCGATGTCAAAAGCAGAGGCGGGCATGCTTGCTGTCCCTGCTGCGTTCAGTGTCCCCACGGGGCAGGCGCACTGGGAAACGCTTTTGCGTGCCCGAGCCATCGAAAACGGAGCGTTTGTTCTGGCCCCCGCACAATCCGGCGAGCATGAAGGAGGCCGCTCCACATGGGGCCGCTCGCGCATTATCGGGCCGTGGGGCGATATTTTAGCTGCAATCGAAACCGAAGTTGGTATCATAACTGCGGAGTTAAATCTGGGTGATATTGAAAAGGTGCGCGCAGCCATACCGGCTCTTCGTCACGACCGGGATTTTGAAATAGAGACATGAGTAAAAAATACAAGGAAGATACGCTCTTAACCCTTATGGGCCGCGACCCGGATGACTATTACGGCGTCATGAACCCGCCAAAGGTGCAGGCCAGCACACTGAAATACAAGAACCTCGAAACCTATGAAACCAAGGTTGGCCAGAAATTCACCTATGCCAATATAGGCCATCCCTTAAGCAACCATTTCGAAGAAGCTATGGCCGCGCTCGAAGGCGGCTATAAGGCGGTGAGTTCTTCCACCGGACTCGCGCCGATCACCGCCGCGCTGCTGGCTTTTCTCAAAGCAGGGGATCATCTTTTGATGTGCGACAGTATCTATCCGCCCACGCGAACCGCCTGTGACAAGCTTCTCAACAAGCTGGGCATAGAGATTGAGTATTACGACCCGGCTATCGGCGAAGGGATTGCGGCCCTTATTAAAGAGAATACCGCCGTGATTTATCTTGAGTCCCCCGGCTCCGCGACATTTGAACTTCAGGATGTTCCCGCTATAGCAAAAGTAGCCAAAGAAAAAGGTATCATCACCATCATGGATAACACATGGGCCAGCGGGCTGTTGTTCAAACCGCTGGCCCATGGTGTAAATATCTCCGTATGTGCGGCGACGAAATATATCAGCGGTCACGCCGATGTGAATTTAGGTTACGCAGTTGCTGATACGCCTGAAAATTATAAGGCTCTGAAACGCACCCATGTTGATTTGGGCCATTGTCCCGGTTCGGAGGATTTGTATCTTGCTTTGCGGGGACTGCGTACGATGAAGCTGCGCATCGAGCAATCGGCTAAAAGCGCATTGAAAATTGCGCAGTGGTTGCAAGAGCGCGCAGAGGTGCAGCGCGTCTATCATCCGGCCTTGCCCGGCCACCCCGGCCATGATATCTGGAAACGCGATTTTTCCGGCTCCAACGGATTGCTCAGCTTTTTGCTGAGAGAAGCACCAAAGGAAAAAGTCGCCGCGCTTATTGATGCGCTGGAGCTGTTCACGCTGGGTAGCTCATGGGGCGGGTATATGAGCCTGCTCCAGCCTCAAACCGAAATGCGCTACCGCCGCGCTGTGAAATGGGAAGAGCGTGGAATGCTGCTGCGCCTGCAAATCGGGCTGGAAGACGTTGATGACCTCATCGCCGATCTGGAACAGGCTTTTAAGATATTTGGGGAAACGAAATGACAAACCTTAGGGGTGATGCCGTGTATGTCGGCCAAAGCGTGGGTAAGGAAAAGCTCGCCCAGTATTTGCCGTTAAAATGGGGAAACCGCCACGGCCTGATCGCGGGCGCAACAGGAACGGGGAAAACCGTGACGCTGCAAAACCTCGCCGAAGGATTTTCCGATGCGGGCGTGCCCGTCTTCATGGCCGATGTAAAAGGCGATTTGTCGGGAATCTGCCAGCCCGGCGAAATGCAGGGTTTCCTTGTTAAGCGCGCCGCCGATATTGGTTTTACCGACGAGTACAAAGCGCGGGCCTATCCCGCGGTGTTTTGGGATCTCTTTGGCGGTCAAGGCCACCCCGTGCGCACCACCGTCTCCGAAATGGGGCCGTTATTATTGGCGCGTATTCTGGAGCTGAACGATACGCAGGAAGGCGTGCTGAATATCGCGTTCCGCGTCGCCGATGAGCAGGGCTTGTTGCTGCTTGATCTTAAAGATTTGCGCGCGCTTCTTAACGAGGTGCATGAAAAGCGCGCCGAAATCTCCAAAGCTTACGGCAATGTCAGCCCGCAATCTGTGGCGGCCATTCAGCGTAATTTGCTACGTCTCGAGGATCAGGGCGCCGCAGACTTCTTCGGCGAACCCGCGCTCGATTTACGTGATTTCATGCGCACCGATCTGGACGGCAAAGGCCACATCAATATTTTGGCGGCGGATAAGCTGATGCAATCCCCGCGGCTATATGCGACCTTCCTGCTCTGGCTGCTTTCGGAACTGTTCGAGGAATTGCCCGAGGCCGGCGATGCCGACCGACCGAAGCTCGTATTCTTCTTCGATGAAGCGCACCTCCTGTTCGATGATGCGCCCAAGGCGTTGCTGGATAAGGTTGAGCAAGTTGTGCGTCTTATCCGCTCCAAAGGTGTGGGCGTGTTTTTTATCACCCAAAACCCCGCCGATGTGCCCGACAGTATCCTCGGCCAGCTCGGCAACCGCGTGCAACATGCCTTGCGTGCGTTTACCCCGAAACAGCAAAAGGCAATCAAACAGGCCGCTGAAACTTACCGCAAAAACCCGGAGTTCGATGTTGCCGAGGTTATAACCAATCTGGGGGTAGGGGAGGCTTTGGTCTCCACCCTTGAAGGTAAAGGCCAGCCCTCCATCGTTCAGCGCACGCTCATCCGCCCGCCATCCTCGCGCCTCGGCCCGGCGAGTGCAGATGCCAAGGCCATGCAGATGAAAGCCAGTGGTTTGGGCACAAAATATGACGAGGGACAGGACCGCGAAAGCGCCTATGAAGTTCTCCAAAAACGCGCAGAAAAAGCAGCGGAACAAGCGGAAAAAGCGCAAGAGGCTTCTGAAAAAGCCAAACCGAAAAAACGCTCAAACCGTCAAAGCACAAGTGAGGCAGCCATAAAATCGTTTGTTCGTTCGATAAGCTCATCAGTAGGACGCACAATCGCCCGCGAAGTTATGCGCGGTATTATGGGTGGGTTGAAGCGTTAATAATGTCCCAATATTTACAGTTACTTATAGCTCTAATGGGATGCGGTTGCGTTTTATTTATGATTTATCAGCTGTTAAAAGCGATTGTAAAAAAAGAAATTTTCTTTGTTTTTCCAGCAGCCACAGCTGGCTCTATATTAATAATGGAAAGTGTTAAGTTTAAAGAAAATAAGTTGAGTTTTTTTATTGCGTGCGGGTTTTATTTATTCTTTAGCCCATTACTCGCTTTTATTGTTTGGGGCTTTTTTAAAGCTTTGTAAAAAATATTGAGCCAACGCCCCAACTTCGGTTATCGATGGCTTGAAGCGTGAGGCGGTTGTCTGGTCATCCAAAGCGTTTTGGGAACCTGCTCACCCGGAACCACGGAAAAATCGAACCGTCCGTACAAACGTCTGGCCCCACGATTTGAAGGCGCAACTTGCAGGCGGCAGGGAAGATTGCTTTGAACGGAAAGCTCCAAAAAACGGTTGAGAAGCCCGCTGCCTATCCCTTCGCCCCTACAACCGTCTTTAACATTCAGGTGGCCGATCACGATATGTTTGCCCAGATGGTTGTGTTTAAATTTCCCAATGCCGACACCTTCGATGCGCTCGTTATTGACGCACTTGAAGGCAATAATATCGTCTGTGCGATCACTGAAGCGGGAAAACGCATCGCGAACACTCTGCGGAAGCCACATCAGGGCCGCAATTTCATCAAATTCCCAAGGCTGTGCGAGCTGATATATAAGCATATATGTTTATGTAAACTATATAGGTGTGATTGTCAAATTTAAGCCAGCATTCCAACGCTGACGCCCAAAACCTCAGCCAAAGATTTCATCGCGCGCAATGACCCGTCTTTCTTCCCCGTTTCAATTTCGGTGAGATATGGGCGGGAAATCCCGGCGCGGTCGGCCAGATCCTTTTGCGTCAGCCCGCGAAATTTGCGCAAAATCTTCACCGGGCTTTCTTCCCGCGCCGTCAGCGCATCCAAAACTTCATCAGGCAGGTCGTCATTCTTCCCACCACTCACCATATCACGGTAATCATGTAAGGGAACAAGAACATAAGGTTTACCCTGAATGTGCAAAAGATCATACTTCATGAATCAGATGATACAGGCCCGCAGCGACATTGTCATTAAAACCTTGTAGAAAGCGTCATCGCGCCAAAAACGCTTCTGCCGTCTTGCCCGTCAAATTCTTTGGAGCGGGCATTGAGGGAATAAGACAGGCGGTAATCGCCAATGGTGAAGGCAACGCCCGCCGTGGCATCGCCCACCAGCGGTTTTTTATCCACGCTATGGCTGTCGGAAAATGTGTTGCCATCCAGAAAAATATTTCGCGCAACCGCTCGTCCATCAAGCCCCGCAAACATATACCAGCTCCACCCCTGATCGGGTGTTTCAAAGTATCCGCTGCCGGGCATCGCCGGGCGCACACGCGGCGGCGTATCCTGAAAACGGTCCTGATAGGGACCAAAGGTAAAACTCAGCCCCGCCCCGGCATAGGTGTAAACATTGCCGAGCGAAACATTTACATTCGGCTCCACCCCGAAATGAAAATCCCCGATGGTTTTGCTCAGAGCCACCGGCCAGCGCCGCTGCCCAGAAAGGATCAGCCCCGGCTCAAAATTAAGCTGGTTCTCCCATCCTTTCGGTGTCGGCGAATCTGTAACATGTTTATGAATGAATTTTTGCGCCTGTTCGCCCAGTGCTTCGGGGCCGACAACGCCAAGGGTTAGCTCCAGCTCGTCAATATGGTTGTTTTCAAATGTGGACAGGCCGACAGAACCGTAAAGAAACGCCGCCCATGGCCGGTCGCTGTCCTGATTGGCGCGCAGGCGGATATTCTCAGGCGTATAGATATTCTGCCCCAACGTAAAAAATGTGCTGGTCGTGGCGTTCAAGTCGAATGTTGGAACGGCGTCCGCCATCTCGTCAAGCATGTCCGGCACAGGCGTATTGACGTTAAACCACGTAAGACGCACCCCGCTAGTATAAAACTGATCCGTCCCTCCGCCAATAGAATCATTTTCAACCGACAGGCTGACAAAGTTTTTATCCTCGGAGTTTTTCATCCGCGCCGCCACCTCTTCTTCAACGGAAGAGGTCTGCGCTGCCGCCGCGCCAAACATGGAAAACCATGCAGCGAAGAAGATTAACTGTTTTGCTGTCGCACGTATCATGATAGAGCCTATAGCATGATTGAAGGGCAAATAGATAACATTTATGAGCAGGGGCCGGAAAACCCGCAGAGTTTGGTCATCCTGCTCCACGGGCTGGGGTCAAACGGGCAGGACCTCATTTCGCTGGCACCCTACTGGGCCAAGGCGCTGCCCGAAACGCTCTTCATTTCTCCCGATGCGCCCTTTGCCTGTGATATGGTCCCGCCGGGCTATCCAAATTCCTATCAATGGTTTTCATTGCAGGATCGTGACCCGGATAAAATTTTAGCGGGCGTCAAAACCGCCGCGCCGATTTTGGATGAATTTATCACCCGGCAAATCGAGAAATATAATGTGTCGGCGCAGAAGGTCGCCCTTGTTGGTTTTTCACAAGGCACGATGATGAGCCTGTATGTCGGTACGCATTACAAAGAGCCGCTCGCCGGTATCATGGGGTTCTCCGGCGCAATGGTCAGCGCCCCCGGCCCGAACAAAATTCCCGTCCGCCTCATCCACGGCGAGGCTGATGATGTTGTCCCGGTAGAGGCATATCACCATGCGCGCGAAATTTTACAGCGCGAAGGTTTCGAAGTCACGGGCCACACCACTCCAAACCTGCCCCATTCTATTGATGAAAAAGGCATAGAGTCTGCTAGCGGTTTTCTCTACCTTGTACTTTCATAAACTTATTGATTTTAGAGTCTTATGAGAGGTTTCTCAGAAAAAGATTCAAAAAAAATGCGCTGCGCTGCAATGTAAAAAACTGCGCTTTGAACACCGCCGTATAACGTCCTGATAATATTTAAAATAGCACCGCAGCATAAAAATAATGCAATGCGGAAATTGATGTGATGCAGCATAAAGCCCGCGGATTTCCTTAGGTGGAGGGCAAATTTATGGTATAATGAAGGTATCAGATACGCGAGGTCTGACCGACTCTGCCCAGACAGAGTTCATATTTTTTATCAGGCCTCCAGCCGTGGTCAACGGAAGATGAAAGGAGTGTGGTCTGATGGAAGCTGCGATGCCTCAGGGGACGCCGTTGGAAAAATGTCCCGCTTTGATACTGAATGCCGATTACAGGCCTTTGAGCTATTTCCCTTTATCCATTTGGCCTTGGCAGGAAGCTGTTAAGGCCATTTTTAGAGATAGCGTCACAGTGATATCGGAGTATGAAAGGATCGTCAGATCACCGAGTTTTGAAATGAAGCTGCCGAGTGTATTGGCGTTAAAAGAATACGTACCGATAGCCAGAAGCCCGGCCTTTACAAGGTTTAATGTATTCCTGCGCGATAAATGGCAATGCCAGTATTGCAGCAGTAAACATAGGACGCATGAATTGACTTTCGATCATGTGATACCGCGCTCGCGGGGCGGGCGTACAAATTGGGAGAATATCGTGGCGGCGTGCCAGACATGCAACACAAAAAAAGGCAACGCCATGCCGCATGAAGTGAATATGTATCCGGTCCACGAACCTCGGCAGCCCTCGCTGTATGAGCTTCAGGATCAGGGAAGAAGGTTTCCCCCGAACTTTCTGCATAAAAGCTGGGGAGACTTTCTTTACTGGGATACGGAATTGGAAGAATTGTAAAAACAGGTTTCGGCCTTGCTACGGAGAACGGTTTAGAAATTTAAGCTCCTTTAGCATCGTCGGGAAAGCGCGGGAGAGGTTTCCGCAAGTAAACGTGCAACGAAAGGAGTATATTATGTTTAATCACCTTACAAATCTTGCACATACACGTTCGATCACAGGTGCGATAGGTTTCTACCTGTTTCACATTATCCTGCTGGTCGGTTTGTCAACCTTCCTGGGTCACTATTTGGTGACTTTGGGTGTGATTGATGGCGTAGTCGGAAGCTTTTTCGATGGCGGCTCAATCCATACGATGATTGGCGCGGTCTGGACTCTGGTTCTGGGCAGCACGATCCTCCACGGTAAAAAGTTGACAGGTGACATCATGTCCGTCGTGATCATGTTTCTGGGCGTATATCTCGCCTATGAAGTGAACGTGATGCTGGGTATGGTGATCGTGTCTTACCTGACTACATTGGGTAAGTAACCTAATAAATATTGAGAAGAGCCGGGGTGGCGAATGCGCCCCGGCTTTTTATTTTATGACAATGTCGTTTGTTTGGCTGTTGTTTTGTAAAATTTTTTGAGTTCTAGCCACCAATGTTCGCATGTCAAGCATATCAACAAATTCATTCGCTATTCGGGGATCTTCGCGTAACTGCGCGATAATGGCGTCAAATAATTTTTGGGGATCGTCAGGGCTGCCGGGAGCCGGGTCGTTCATGGCAATTGCAACCCACTCTTGGGCAGCATCCAAATGCGAATATCTTGCCTGCGTACGAATTTCACGCAAATAAGCGGATTTAACCGGCCCCTGATTCTGTTCGGATGTCTGTGAATCAATCCATCGCTCTACATCGCGAAAAGAGGCGAATAGCTGCTTTTTTAATGTCCCCATCGGGGATGGTTAAAATCCCTCGCCTTCAGGCGAAGAGAAGTTTATACCTGTCGCTATGCGACGTTATACGATAGGCAGCCACACGAAGACGGATTTAAAAGTGCACCTGATCTGGGTTCCAAAGTACCGGAAGAGGGTGATGACAGGCGAGGTGGCGGTGCGCACCAGAGATGTTCTGCGCCAGATAGCCATGGAGCACGAGCTTGAGATTATAACCGGGAAGGTCGCGAGCGATCATGTGCACATGTTTATTGGCTATCGTCCGACGCAGAATATAAGTCAGATCGTGCAATGGCTCAAAGGCATAAGCTCGCGGATTTTACTCTCTGAGTTTGCGCATTTGCGCAAGCAGTTCTGGGGCAGACATTTCTGGGCGCGTGGGTACTGCGCTATCAGTTCCGGAAATATCACAGATGAGATGATCCAGAAATATATCGAGGAACAAGAAGGGGAGCCGGTAGAGGACAGTCGATTTACAATCGACCCCTAACTAACCCCTCGCCTTATAGGCGAGGGTTGTTCAGTGAATTCCAATCCATGAAAATTTTCTATGTTAATTTTAAGGCTATGTAAAGTGAAAATATTAAAACCATTGACATTCTGCGGGTTTCCACGCTATGAACGCCCCTTGTATAATTTTTGAGTAAGGGGTTTTCAGGCCATGTTTGACGATTTATTTGATTTTGGAAAAAAGCGCACGCTGAAACAATCTATCGGTTTCTTTATTTTCCACTCCGCTTTGGTGCTTGGTGTAATGGCCGGCTTAACCCTTATGGGTGCGTCTTAAGAGATAAACGCTGAGCGCGCAAACAACAGCAAGGCCGAAGCACAACAATACGTTATAATTCGCCATCGAAAGGCCGAGGATCGGGTCCTGCCACGGAATTTCCGCGCAGTTGGCCGTGGGTGCGCTGAGAATATTTTCTAAAATACTTTGCGGCTCATCCCTGAAATGCGGCACTGCGCACCCCTCAACCGCAGATTTCCACCACTTTTGTTCCACCCCCGTATGGTAAAACGCAATCCCGCTATTGATCAGAAATGTAACCCCGCTCACCCCGATCATCAGACGCGGTAGCGGTGGAAAACGCTTTTTAAGCGCAAGTCCTGCGGTTCCAAACACAATCACCGCCAGATAGGGAAAGCGCTGGTAAACGCACAGAATGCAAGGCTCCAGCCCCAAAAACACTTCGGACCCCAACGCCGCCAGCAGGGAGACAACCGAAATAGCCGTAAGGCCCGCCAAAACGGCAACGGGGCGGGAGAGTAATTTGAGGAGCATATTCGTCATAAGAAAGACTTGATCGTTTCTTTAACAACGTCAAGTCCCTCTGTGCCAAGAAAAACCAGAACATACACAATCATACTCACCCATGCCAGCCCCAGTAAAGCGCCGCCCAACACGGCCAGCCCATCGCGCATAATCACCCCCAGCGCCATAAGCGCAATGCCCATCGCCGGAACGGTGTTGGTCAGCGGCAGAGGGATGCAGATCGACAGCGCCATAATCAATCCCGCCACTCCAATGAGGTTTCCAAACGCGCCCTGTGTGATGCCCCCCAGGCGCGGGCGTACGAAGATTTCAATCTTGGTAATAAACGGCAGCGCGCCATCCAGCATGGCTTCAAACCGCTCCCGCGAGATAGACTTATATTTCATTTTCTCCGGTATCCATATGGAGTGCCGCCCCATCGCTTGCTGCGCTGTGAGGAAAACCAGCGGCGCGGCGATAATCAAATTGACCCCAAGACCGGGCAGGGGCAGGGCGGCGGGCAGGGCAAAGATAAACAGCAAAAACCCGAAACCGCGTTCATGCAGCGCCTCCAGCAGATCAAACGTGCAAACTTTTTCGGCGGGCAACGTGGTACGAAGATCTTTAAGAACCTGAGAGATAGGGCGCGGTGTTTCAGTCATGAAAAACACATTAGCAGACCCCGCACCGCAGGCAAAGCAGGCAAAATTGTTATCCGCACCCGCGCATGTTAAGATGCTTAAATAAGCGGCATATTTTAAAAAGGGACATAATGATGAGCAAAAGAACATTGGCGTTAGTAACCATGATGATGGTGTGTTTCACATTCGGCAGCCAGTTCTCACCCGCACAGGCGCAGTTCGTTAATAAGCCGCGCAACACAACAAATAAAACCGCCAGCAATACCGCCCTCGAACATGCAAAGCGCGTAGCAACGGCATGCACCCCCGGTAAGTGGGAAAGCCAGCCCTGTTTAAAGGCCGTATCGGAAAACAACCTTGTCATGCTCGCCAATTACGGTGAAGCGCTCCAGAAGCATAAGAAAAACGAGAGCTGGGAATTGCTTAAGGACAATTGCGCAGCCTCCACTGCGGCAACCAAAGGTGAGTACCCCGCCTATGCGATGCGCAGCGCCTTTGTCGAATGCGCCAATATCATCTACGATATTACCGAAAGCACCCGCATGGTGCCGGACCAGTCGCAATACCAACTGCTCGTCGGCGCAGTGCAATGCCTCGATAAAACCGTGGCTTGCAACGGCATAGAAAAGGGCCTGACGCGGTATAAAAAATAAGCAAAAACAGTGGCTTAAAAGCAAAAACTGAAGCGTCCCGCCTTTTGCTCATGTGAGCCGCTGTCAGCAAGGCTTTTCGAAGAAAAGTCCCACCCGCCTTTTTTTGCTATTTTGTATTTACATATGTTAAGATAAGGGGTGTGTAAAAGGCCGCACAAACGACGGCCATATTGAACGAGGGTGTAAAGTTGGCGGGCAGTATTGTAAACCGGCCTCAACAGGCGCTTGATAGAGGCTATTTTAACTTGATGCCGGCTGCCAGTCTTGCAAGGCAGGCTTTTTCCCGCGCTTCAGGAGGCGATGACAATAGCGAAACTTCCATAATGTCTTTTGATGCCGGGGTGTATAAAATCGGTGGGTACGCAGGTCTATCAGCCACAAATCAGCATTTTATCAACCCGAACACAACACTTAATTATACAGTTCGAGCCGGAGGGACAGCGGGCTTTAGCAAAAATGCAACTGGTTTTTATGCCGGAGGCGCTGCGCGGATAGATCATATTAGCGAAAATGGGGCCGTAAACCACATATCTGCAATGGTTGACGGGCATACTGCCGCTGGAGTGCGTGCAGATGTGCGTATTGGAACATCACGTGAATTAGACGGTCAGGGGCTTAAGCCCAATCATGTAAAAATTGAGGCTGTAGGACAATTGTACAAAGGGGAGGCATCAGCTTACGTTTTGGGCACAGCCTCTAAGGAGCTATCTCAAGAGCATAGACTTAGTGGTCATTTTGCCGCTGCCGGAGGGATGGTCGATGGCGAAGAATTTTTGGCCGCAGAGGTAGAGTTGCGACGTGGGTTTGATTGCCCAAAAACCTTGCGTACAGTGTTAAAAGAGTGTTCTGTCGGAGCTGGTGTAACCTATAACTCTCAGGGAAATAATCAAGGAGTCGACTTATCCGGGCGCGGGGTCGTTGTCCAAACTGCTGGTCAGGTCAGTCCTTTTGTTGCGTTTCGCGCTGGCTTTTAATCATGTACAAAGGCGCTTAAATAAAGATCTTCCCACTTTCCCCTTGCACCATTCGCCTATTCAGCTATGATCCACCCCATCCAGCCCCCTGTGCCTCTGTGGCGGAACTGGTAGACGCGCGGGATTCAAAATCCCGTTCCCTTTGGGAGTGAGAGTTCGATTCTCTCCGGAGGCACCATTAACATTTCTTCACAGTTTCAGTATGCGTGCGGCGGGGCGTTGTCGCGCCTTAGTCCAAAAGCCCCTGAAAGCGGTCTTCGAGTGGCGGAGTGCGGCGCTTGCGGGTCATTTCAACAAGGCCCAGAGCTGTCATGCCGTGGATTTGCACTGTGCAGGGATCGTGGTTAATGGCATCTTCAAGCGCGGCAATTAAAATCCCCTGATCTTTTTTGTTCGGAGACTTAAGAAAGTCAATCACGATTACACCGCCACAATTGCGCAGTTTTATCTGCCGGGCGATTTCTTTTGCGGCCTCAACATTGATGCCTGTGTTTGAATCCTTGCATCCGCCTTTATTCACATCCACCGCTGTCAGCGCCGCCGTTCCTTGAATAATGATATTGCCGCCGCCGGGCAGGATGGCATAAGCGCTGAATAAATCCTCAATCTGGCCTATAATGTCGCGTTCATGAAACAGGGCGAGGTCTTCGGTGGCGTTGGTGAGTTCAATCGGCTCGATTTTTGTGACCAGATCGGGAGCGAAGATTGAACACCATTCCTCTACATGCTTGTAATGGTCCATAGTCACGATCTCGATGCGTTCAATCGTCTGATCGGCCTGATCGCTTAGCGTTCGTTGGATCGCGTCCGGCCCTAGGGCGATAAGTTGGGGCTGGGTGCCTTCGAAATAGGTCTGGATTTCCTCCCAGGCGCCTTTAAGGATTTTTCCTTCGCGAATAAGCATGTCGCTTTGCGTGTCCGCCGCCGCCATGCGCAGAATACACCCTTGAAAATCCTCAAGGCTGTCCATCATTTTATGAAGCTGTTTACGCAGTTTTTTATCGCGGATACGCATGGAAATCCGGTTTTGCTCCATATTCGCGCAATAAATGAGATAGCGCCCCGGCAGGGTAATATCCATGCTCATTTGCGGGGTTTTGTGTTCAGGCGCGCTTAAATCGTCATGCTCTGTAGGCAGGTAGGCCGTTTTCGCCTGCACGGCGACCATATCTCCGGCCTGAAAGCGCTTGCCGATGCTCTCCGCGCCGCCTCTATGCACCTTGCCCTTTTGATCGCGCCAGCGCACGTCGCCATTGTAGAGAATGCCGGTATTGTCCCCGTCAAGATCGAGAAAAACCGCATCCACAGCCTTATCAACGGCTTTGACCTTGGCCCAGTAAATGGAACCCCAGCGAACCTCTTCATATGCCGGGTCAACCTCCAGCCCTTCCAGCCGCCCGTTTTTCAGGGCTGCGGTCCATAAACTGCCTTCCAATTCTTCAATCAGAATGTCCAAATGCCTTAAACTCCGCTGTGTCTCGCCGTTTCAAGCGCCCTGCGCAAAGCCGGCACCGTCCAATATTTTCATTATATCATAAAGGGATAAGCCAACGACATTGGAATATGAGCCACGAATATATTTTATATAGCTCTCAGCGCACCCCTGTATAGCATAGCCTCCCGCTTTGCCAGACCATTCGCCAGAGTGGATGTAGCCCTCAATATCGCGGTTGCTCAGGGTTTTGAACTGCACCAGCGTATCAACGCAGCGCTCTATATGCTGTCCCTGCGGGGTTATAAGCGCAATGCCGCCATAAACATGATGGCGGCGGCCAGACAGGGTTTTCAGGCAAAACCGCGCATAGGTTTCGTCTTCGGCTTTATCGAGGATTTTACGGCCCGCGCCGACAACCGTATCGGCGGCAAGAATGAAAGAATTCGCATGCTTTTGCGCGATTTTTTCCGCTTTGGCTGTTGCGAGGCGCTGCGCGAGGTCGCGCGGCAATTCACCCTTTAACGGTGTTTCATCAATATCGGCGGGGATAATCTCATCCGGTGTAATGCCGACTTGTTTGAGAAGCTCCAAGCGGCGCGGCGAAGCGGATGCGAGGATGAGTTTACTTTTCACGGTAAATAATACGGCCTTTGGTGAGGTCGTAGGGGGTCATTTCGACAATGACCGTATCACCCTGCAGGACGCGGATGCGGTTTTTACGCATTTTTCCGGCGGTATGCGCCAGAATGACGTGATCGTTCTCAAGCGTCACCCGGAACATTGCGTTGGGCAGAATCTCGGTAACAACCCCTTTGAATTCCATTAAATCTTCTTTAGCCATAAAGCGACTTCTTCCTTAGCACTTGATAAATCTACTGAATACGCTACGGGTATACACCCTGAGCAGGCACCAATGCAACGAATTTTGTTCACAATAGCCAGTTTAGCGCAGACCGTGTATTTTTCCACTATGCAGCACACAAATCAGCGTAAAGAGGCGGCGGGCGGTTTTGTGGTCCATTTTGATTTTGCTCTCCAGCCGGTCCATAAGCATATCCGCGCCTTCGTTATGCAAGCCGCGGCGGCCCATATCAATGGCTTCGATGCGCGAGGGGTTAGCGCCTTTTATCGCTTCGTCATAGCTGCGCACAATCATAAAATAGTCTTTAATCAGGCGCTTATAGGGCTTAAGCGACAGCACCAGCATGGGCAGTTTTTTGCCTTTGGCATTTTGAATGCGAAAGACAAGCCGGTTTTCCTCAAGGCTCAGCAAAACCGTATAAGGGCCGTCTTCATCTTCAAAAGGAATAAAGCGGCTTTCGGCAACCAAATCGCGCAGGGCGATTTCATGGTCACGGGCAACCATGTTGCCCTCGGGCGTTTCACCCATATTGTCGATAGAGATGTCCTTTATGGTATGTTTAGACATGGCCTGTCGCGGTCTGGAAGGCGCTGACCCAGCGCTCAATGACTTGCGGATTGGTTTTCATTGTTGTGCGGTTTACAACCAGCTTTGATGAAACCTGAAGGATGATTTCGGTTTCAGTGAGACCGTTGGCTTTCAACGTCCCTCCTGTCGAAACAAGGTCAACAATGCGGCGGCACAGACCCAAAGCCGGTGCAATTTCCATCGCGCCGTTGAGCTTGATGCATTCGGCCTGAATGCCTGCGCGCGCATAGTGACGCGCGGTCAGGTTCGGGTATTTCGTTGCAATGCGGATATGGCTTCGGCGCTCTATATGTTCGCTTGCGGCTTCGGCGCTTGGCATGGCGACGGACAAACGGCATTTGCCGATCCCCAGATCGACGGGGGCGTAAAGCTCGTCATAGCTGAATTCTTCAATCGCATCGCTTCCAACAACGCCAAGGTCAGCGCCGCCATAGGCCACAAAAGTCGCCACGTCGAATGCCCGCACGCGGATAATGTCAAGATTTGCGTGGTTGGTGGAAAATTGCAGCTTGCGGCTGCTGTCATCGGTGAAATCGCTTTCGGGGATGATATTGCACGCAAGCAGGATCGGCATCAGCTCTTCAAGGATGCGGCCTTTGGGTACAGCTAAAATCAGTTTTCCGTTCATGGCATAAGGGATACTGATTATGACGCGGCGCGGCAAGCGCTTTTTACCGCGCCGGTGTTATATGGCAGCGGGCACAGGAATGTTGTCTGCGCTAACGCCGACCACTGCCTTGATTTTTGCTTCATACCCGGTGGTTGGGCGTACCTTATCTGTCTGTTTTAGAAGGTGTCTGAAGTCATGCATGGCCTTGATATGTTTCACCGGCTTTTCCCATTTATCAGTTTTTTCACGCTGAAACCTTATGTCATCTTTAAAAACGCGCACCTCCAGCCCGGTATGGTTGCTCAACATCTTCGCGATGCGGTTGCTGTGTTCGGATTTTTTAACGAAAATCAGCGGTTTGCGCGCTTTCGGATCAACCATTTCCTGATGCATCAGGATCATGTCAATGGCCGTGGCCACTTCCTGCATATCCTCTTTGCCGTTGCCTAATGCCCGGCCAATAGCCTTTTCCGCCAGGCTTGGGCCTTCATATGTTTTATGTGAGTGGATGGTTAAATCGAACAGGAACGCTTCGGGCAGGCGCGGAATTTCAGGTTTTTTGTCCGCAGACGCTTTCGCAAACGATCCGTAATATGTGCCGTTAAGGCGCTCACTCTGCGGGTTCAGTCCATGGATAGCTTGAGAGCGATATGTATAGATATCAACTTGCCCATTGGGCACGGCTTCTTTGAGTTGTTTTGCTGCCAGCGTGTTCGTAAAGGAAAAGTAGCAAGCGATGCGCGGGTTAAACTTTTTGTCAGAGTGCATTTTTCGTAACCTTGTTTTTTTAGGAAGGGCTTGTTACGCCCAAAACTGCATAAAATCAAGCTTTTTGTATAAAATCTAGAGCGTATGCGATGAAAACATAGGGCCGCATAGCCTCTGCGCGGCTATAACCCTTGCATTTAAAACTCCACAGCATAGGCCGCCCGACGAAATTATCCCCTTGGTGATATGTTCATGATCTGTGGTATAATAATATACGTGTCGCTTTTTTGTCTTTAGGGAGAAAGTTTATGAATATTCTTGTGGTTGACGACAATCAATTTATCCTCGAAATGATTAAACAAATGCTCAGAGATGAGGAACACAATATCTTCACTGAAAACAGCGTGAGTGAAGCCATTGCTTTTCTTGAAAACGGCGGCGGCTGCGATTTGGTGATTACCGATATCATGATGCCGGAAAAAGACGGCACCAACCTCGCGCAATATGCCAAGACGCTTACGCCGCCTTTGCCCGTTCTGGCGATTACCGGCGGCAATGAAACGGCGGTCGAAGATTGCGTCCATCAGGCTGAAATATTTGCGGATGAAACTCTGCTCAAGCCTTTGCACAAAAACGAACTGGTCGAGACGATTGCGCGTTTGGCGGGTTAGTATTTTAGAGTGTTGGCTTAGGCTTATCTTTGTTATACATATTTCACCTCTAAGCTTTTCGTATATCCGCACCCACACCGCCGAGCTTACCAGCGATATCTTCGTAGCCGCGTTCAAGGTGATAGATACGGTTGATGGTGGTTTCGCCTTCGGCAACCAGCCCGGCCAGAACGAGGGCGACAGAGGCGCGCAGGTCGGTGGCCATCACTTCCGCGCCTTTGAGGGTTTTCACCCCGCGCACGATAGCGGAGTGGCCCTGAACGGTAATGTTCGCGCCCATGCGGTTGAGTTCGGGCACATGCATGAATCTGTTTTCGAAAATTGTTTCAGTGACAAGCCCCGCACCTTCAGCAATGGTCAGCATGGCCATGAATTGCGCCTGTAGATCTGTTGGAAAACCGGGGTGAGGTTCTGTCATGATATCAATGGCTTGCAGCGGCGTGTTCAGATCACGGCTAACGATAATATCGTTGCCCTCCTGTTCAATTTCCACGCCGGTTTGCGAGAGGTGGCCGATGGCGGCGCTTAAGTCTCTTAAACGGGCGTTTTGGAGGCGCACGGTTCCCCCGCACATGGCCGAAGCAACCATATAGGTGCCGGTTTCAATGCGGTCGGGGATGATGGAATGCTGGGCGCTACCCAAAGAACTTACCCCTTCAATGGTGATGGTATCAGTACCGAGGCCTTCGATTTTTGCGCCCATTTTAATCAGGCATTCGCCGAGATCTGTAATTTCCGGCTCTCTCGCAGCGTTGGCTAGCGTAGTTTTGCCCTTGGCCAGTGTGGCGGCCATCATCAGATTTTCCGTTGCACCGACGGAAACTTTCGGGAAGATAATTTTCGCGCCTTGCAGGCCGCCCTGCGGGGCCTTTGCGTTGATATAACCTTCATTGAGGATAACTTCCGCGCCCATCTCCTCCAGCGCTTTGATATGCATATCGACCGGGCGGGTGCCGATGGCGCAACCGCCGGGCAGGGATACTTTCGCCTGACCAAAGCGGGCGAGTAGCGGGCCAAGCACCAGAATGGAGCCACGCATCTTGCGGACAATATCATATGGCGCGGTGAAAGTTTCGACCGGGCCGGCATTGATAGCCATCAGGCTTTTTTCGCGTTTGATGGCAGCGCCCAAATATTCCAGCAATTCTGTCTGGCTTTGCATGTCACGCAAGGAGTTTGGACTATTTTCAAAATAGATGGATTGATCGGTGAGTAGCGCCGCACACATCAGTTTCAGAGCGCAGTTTTTGGCTCCGCTAATCGGGATATCGCCGTTTAGCGCCCGTCCGCCCGTAACCTTAATCTTATCAAGGGATGATGATGTAGGCTCCTTAGGAGGGATATCCTCAGGGCTAAAGCCGCGGGAGCGTAACGCCTTGCTGTCCCATATATTTTCCGCTTCTGTCTGCATAACTGGTTTCACAGGCCGCACTTCCTTTAAAAAATAAAAACTGCGCAATGCCTTCATTGGCGTAAACGCGGGCCGGAAGAGGCGTTGTGTTGGAAATCTCCAACGTGACGTGGCCCTCCCAGCCGGGTTCCAGCGGCGTGACATTGACGATCAAACCGCAACGCGCATATGTACTCTTTCCGAGGCAGATTACAAGCACATCTTTGGGGATGCGGAAGTATTCGACCGTATGGGTAAGTACAAAGCTGTTAGGCGGTATTATGCAAATATCCGTTTTCCTGTCAACAAAACTTTGCTCCGAGAACTGTTTTGGGTCGACAATCGCATTATCAACATTGGTGAAAATTTTGAAATCCGGGGCACATCGGGCGTCATAGCCGTATGAAGACAGGCCGTAAGAGATATTACCCTCGCGCCTTTGCTTTTCCTCAAACGGCTCAATCATCCCTTCCTTGTTAGCAAGATCACGAATCTGGTGGTCGGCCAAAAGGCCCGGAAGCGTAGCCAGATCTTCAAAGCTATCGGTCTTTTTCTTTTCCAGTGTTTCCATCTTTTTTATCCGTTTTTGTCTTATCCGGCGTTTTTCGTTTGCGCAGATTAGCGCGCAAAGCCGCTGCGCGCTTATCCAACTTGTCCTGATTCTGTTTCGCCGACATTCCGTAACCTTAGGCAAAAAGACACAGGCGGCGCCAGAGATTTTCGTGCCGGGCTACCCGGTGACTGGGGATAAGCCTGCCGCAGGCGTTTTTTTGCTGCGGTATCGCTCCCAAAGCCTGATTATGCCCCAGGCCAGTGCGATCCCAAGGCTACCTTGCATGATAATGTTATAGCGCGCGATGTTGACCGTGGCAAAGCCGTGAAGGCCGAGCATAAACCACGGCGCAAGGGCATAAAGGATATAATCGTAACGCCGCGTTTTCAAACCGTTCAGGCATAGGACTATAAACGCGATATAGGGGATGAACACCCAGAGTTCAAACACCCACATGCCACGAAAAATAATGGGAAAGGTCGTTGCGATATGTTTGGGTAGATCCGCGATCACGTAGTTTTTCAAAAGATAGGAAAGGTGCGCGTCATGCCCCCCGGCTTCTTCTAGCGTCCGGGCGCGTAAAACATCATTACCCTGACGGTAAAAACCGTTCGGGTCGCCCCAGCTCCAGCGCTCGTAACTTTCCTTCCGGAAAAGTTTTTCCGCAATGCTGTCGCCTTCTCCCGGAATGCCGTAAATCCATGAAACCAGCCACTCTTCCATGGTCATGTCGTTATAGGCCACCCGCTGAGAAAGCGTAAACGGGCCATAGCCGAAGGTCACGGCGGCGTGGTCAAGCTTGAGGTGATTGCGCATAATCCACGGCGCGGTCAGCAGCACAGCCCCGGCGACAGCCAGAAAAACGCATTGCAGCGCCCGCGTTTTTTTGTATTTTACAAGCGTATAAAGGCCCAGCCCGCCAAATCCGGTGGCCAGAAAATAAGCCAGATACGCAAAGGACGGTTTTGTCAGGATCAGCGCGCCGAAGCTTAGCCCTGTCAGAAGGGCAGCGCCCCGGCTTTGTTTTTGCCAGCACAGGATTATGCCGTAACACGCCATATAAAAAAGCGGCATAATCAGGGCTTCGGCCATAACCACACCGGCGTAATAGGCGAAGTTATTGAGCGTCACAACCAGAAACGCCGACAACCACGCCAGACGTTTATCGTTAAACAGGGCAAGGGCCGCCAGCCAGATAAACAGTGCCGAGAGCGCACCCAAAAGAGCCTGCGCTCCCCACAATATTCGAAAATCCAGTGCGCATTGCTCTTCAATAAGCGGCGGTTTCACCAGTTCTATAGAACAACGCGCCGCTTCGCGCAGTCCCTCGCTGAAATGCATGACCCCGGCCAGAAATGCCGGGTAAAGCGGTGCAAAAAACATCCCCTCGCCATTGGGGCCGGGCGGCAGGACGGTGTTCTTGAAATTGCCGTCCTCATAAATGCCGGTTTCATAAAGCGGCAGCGCAACAGCCATATAGGTAATGTTATCCGCGTAGGGGATTTCCTTTTCCTGAAAAGCCATTTGCAGGGCAATCACCAACAGGGCGGCAATAAAAACCAAAGTCGCCTGCATACCGCATGTTTTAAAGAGCTCGCGCATCCGGTCATCATAGCCGCGAAGCCCGATTGTGACCAGCCAAAAAGGACGCATACTGAAACTGTGAAGAAAGTAAAATGGTGCCCGGGGGCAGAATTGAACTGCCGACACGGGGATTTTCAGTCCCCTGCTCTACCACTGAGCTACCCGGGCGCAAATGGAGGGTAAACCCAAACGATAGAGCGTTATAGGAAAAAGGGCAGGGGATGTCCAGAGAGATTTTAACAGGATAAAAGCTTTTCTAAATACCTGTGGCTCTTGCCCGCTCAAAGCCGTACTATAGCAATTACTAAAGTATTAAGGCCCACGCTCAATAAGAGGAATTTTTCTACAATGGGGGGTGGACTTCTAAGGTCATACTGGATACATACTGGGTTCCGACTTTAGGATTCTTCTTTAGGGGCCGGTTAGGAGGGCGCGCAAATGTTCGTTGCGCAATGCATTCACGATATGACAATGTCTCACGGGCTGGCGGTCAGCCTGTTTTTGGCCGGACTCTTCGGTGGTTTCACCCATTGTGCGGGAATGTGCGCACCGTTTGTGCTGGCGCAGACCGGCCATATCAGGAAGCTGCGCAGTGCGCTCCTATGGCCCTACCACCTTGGGCGCATGACAACATATGTAACATTGGCGGTGCTTGTGAACACAGTAATAAATCTGGCTTTTCTCTTTTCAGATGCAAAAGCTCTAATAGCTGTCCCACTGCTCCTGCTCGCCGGGGTGATTTTTCTGGTCAGCGCGTTTCCACGGCTTACTGTCCTTTTCCCATGGGCGGCGCGGATTCGCATGGCTGCGCCCTATAAACTCATCACCCGGTTTTCATCAAAGCTCATGAATAATCCCGGCGTCTTAAAGCGCTACGCCTTGGGTGTTTTATTAGGGTTTATACCTTGCGGGCTGGTGGTTTCCGCGTTGCTTGCTTCTGCTACGGCACCCGGCGCCATGGAGGCTGCCGTTTCAATGGGGGCCTTTGCCGCCGGAACCATGCCTGCATTGGTGTTGGTTGCGCTGGGCGGACAAATCTTTAAACAAAGATACTCTAAAGCGTTTACGCATATGCAAAAAGCGGCAATGGTGATGAGTGCTTTGTGGCTTTTTATTCTGGCCGGAAATATGGTTTTTTAGAAGGAAAATGGAACAATGACGACAGACATGGAAAAACCGCACTATAACGATGATATTGTGAAGCTGTTTACGCTGGCGACCCTCTTTTGGGGTGTTGTCGGCATGCTTGCCGGGGTTTTTATCGCCGCGCAGATGGTGCTTCCAGACCTGAATATAGAGCCGTTTCTGAGCTTTGGCCGTCTGCGCCCGGTCCATACTTCCGGAGTGGTTTTTGCCTTTTGCGGCAACGCGCTTTTTGCCACCAGCTACTACGTCGTGCAACGCACCTGCGGCGTAAGGCTCTGGAACGATAAACTGGCGAAGTTTACATTCTGGGGGTATCAGGCCTTTATCGTCATCGCCGCGCTGGGTTACATACTGGGCGTGACACAAAACAAAGAATATGCGGAGCCTGAATGGTATGCCGATTTATGGCTGACCGTGGTCTGGGTTGCCTATCTTCTGGTTTATCTTATGACATGCATTAAGCGTAAAGAACCGCATCTGTATGTAGCAAACTGGTTCTTTCTCGCGTTTATCATCACGGTGGCTGTGCTTCATCTGGGTAACGGCCTTGCCCTGCCCGTCGGGCTGACCGATGCAAAAAGCTATTCCGCCGCCGCCGGGGTTCAGTCCGCGATGATCCAGTGGTGGTACGGCCATAATGCGGTGGCATTTTTGCTCACGGCCGGGTTTTTGGCGATGGTTTATTATTTCATCCCGAAGCAGGCCAATCGTCCGATTTATTCCTACCGCCTGTCGATCATCCACTTCTGGTCGCTGATCTTTATCTATATGTGGGCCGGACCCCACCATTTGCATTACACCGCGCTGCCGGATTGGGCGCAAACGCTGGGGATGACCTTTTCCATTATGCTCTGGATGCCGAGCTGGGGCGGCATGATTAACGGCATGATGACCCTTTCCGGCGCCTGGCATAAGCTGCGCGAAGACGCCGTTTTGCAGTTCATGATTATCGCTCTGGCTTTCTATGGCATGGCAACCTTCGAAGGGCCGCTGCTTTCAATCCGTGCGGTTAACTCTCTTTCCCACTATACGGACTGGACCATCGGCCATGTGCATGCCGGGGCGCTGGGCTGGAACGGCTTCCTTATTTTTGGCTGTCTCTATTATCTTGTGCCGAAACTCTGGGGGCGCAAGGGGATGTACTCCTCAAAACTTGTCTCCACGCATTTGTGGGTCGCAACGATCGGTATCGTATTTTACATCGCCGCCATGTGGGTCGCCGGGATTATGCAGGGTCTCATGTGGCGTTCCTATAATGAAATGGGCTTCCTCGAATATTCGTTTGTGGAAAGCGTGATCGCGATGAAACCCTTCTACATCATTCGCGTGATGGGCGGCGCTTTATACCTGACCGGCGCCCTGATTATGGTTTATAACTGCTGGCGGACCATACGCGGCGATGTGAATGAAAAAGAACAAAAAAATGTAAAAGCTAAAGGAGCATTGGCATGAGTTGGATGGATAAACACGAAAAGGTTGAGCGCAACTCCCTCCTTCTTCTCGGGCTCACCGTTGTTGTTATTTTGATCGGCGGTATTGTTGAGATTATCCCGCTGTTTCGGATGGAAACGGTGATTGAACCGGTTGAAGGGATGCGCCCGCTTACGCCGCTGGAACTGGCTGGGCAAAATATTTACATCCGTGAAAACTGTACGGCCTGCCATTCCCAGCAAATCCGCCCGTTGCGCGACGAAGTTGTGCGCTATGGCCATTACAGCCTTGCTGCCGAAAGCATGTACGATCATCCGTTTCTTTGGGGCTCTAAACGCACAGGGCCGGATCTTGCGCGCGTTGGCGGGAAATATTCCGACGAATGGCATGTTGCCCATTTGAAGGAACCGCGTGACGTTGTGCCTGAATCCATTATGCCCTCTTACGCGTTTCTGCTTCACCGCGGCGCGAAGATTCATGATTTGAAGAAGCACCTTAAAACGCTTCGGGCGCTCGGCGTTCCCTATACCGACGAAATGGTTAAGATGGCTTCCAAAGATGCGGCCGTTCAGGCCACCGGTCCGGCGCGTGCAGATACAAGCGGTCTGGAGGCACGCTACGGCGAAAGCGTGAATGCCCGTGACTTTGACGGCAATCCGCATGTTATATCTGAAATGGATGCGCTCATCGCCTATCTTCAGGTGCTTGGCACGATGGTTGATTTTGAAGCTGCAAGGGATGTGGAAGGGGGCGCGGAATGAAAGAGATATTCGCCAACGCCGATTACGGCATAGCCGGGCTGCTGTTTTTTTTCGTTTTTTTCTGCGCGGTAACCTTGTGGACGTTCAGGCCCGGTGCGAAGAAAAAATATCAGGATGATGGCAATATTCCGCTTCGGGAGAATGAAGAATGAGTGAAGATAAAAACCGCAAAGATAAAGATATTGATGAAATTTCCGGTGTTGAAACTACGGGGCATGAATGGGACGGGCTCAAAGAACTCAATAACCCGCTGCCGCGCTGGTGGCTTTGGGTGTTCTACGCCACGCTTGTCTGGTGTGTCTGGTATTGGGTTGTATACCCCGCCTGGCCGACACTTGGCGGCGCGACAAAAGGTACGGATGGCTACACACAACAAAACGAGCTTGCGGAAAGTCAGGGCGAGATTTTCGCGCGCCAGCAGGCTTATCTGAACAGGTTTGAAAAGGCATCCTTTCAAGACATTCTCGAAGACCCGGAGCTTTACGCTTTCGCGGTTGCGGGCGGAGCTTCTGCCTTTAAAGACAACTGTGCAACATGTCACGGTGCGGGCGGTATAGGAGCGCCGGGTTATCCGAACCTAAACGATGATGACTGGCTTTGGGGTGGCACTCTTGCCGATATCCACCAGACGCTGGAGCATGGCATTCGCGCCGGGAATATGGATACGCGCATGTCGCAAATGCCTGCTTTCGGTAAAGAAGGGCTGTTGAAGCGTGAAGAGATAGAATCTGTGGTTGACCATGTCATGTATATCTCCGGGCAAAGCGAGGAAGATAACATGCATGGGGCTGAGATTTTTAAACAGCAATGTGCCTCATGCCATGGTGAGACCGGAAAAGGCTCGCGTGAATTCGGCGCGCCGAACCTGACGGACAAAATATGGCTGTACGGCGGAGAAAGAGGCACCATATTTCAAACCGTCTACAACTCACGCGCCGGGATGATGCCCGCATGGGGAACGCGGCTGGATGAAAATACACTCAAACAGTTGACCGTTTATCTGCATCAGCTTGGCGGCGGGGAGGAGGAACCTGAAAATGTCCCGGACGAACCAGAATCCGCAGAATAAAAGCTCGGCTCAGTATTTTGCCAAGCAGGAGAAGGTCTATCCTAAAAGAGTCTGGGGCAAATACCGTAAGCTGAAATGGATCGCCATGATCCTCACGCTTGGGATCTATTATCTCACGCCGTTTATTCGCTGGGATCGCGGACCCAACGCGCCGGATCAGGCCGTTCTCATAGATCTGCAAGGGCCGCGCGCCTATTGGCTGTGGATCGAAATCTGGCCGCAGGAGGTCTATATCCTGACCGGCATTCTCATTCTGGCTGCCATCGCCCTTTTCTTTGTAACCAGCCTGTTCGGGCGCGTCTGGTGCGGGTATTTCTGTCCGCAGACGGTATGGACGGACCTGTATGTATGGGTGGAAAGAATAGTACAAGGCGACCGCAACGCGCGCAAAAAGCTCCATGAAAGCCCGTGGACGTTTGACAAAATCCGTAAAATTGCCCTGACCCATTTTATTTGGCTGGTTATTGCCTGGTGTACGGCAGGCTCATTTGTTCTCTACTTTAACGATGCCCCTACACTGGTGCGCAGTTTTCTTGAATTCGACGTTTCTCCAACTGTTCTGGCTTTTATCGCCGGTCTGACATTTAGCACCTACCTGATGGCCGGGTTTGCAAGGGAGCAGGTCTGCACCTATATGTGCCCCTATGCACGGTTCCAGTCAGCGATGTTCGACCGCGACACGCTTGTCATCGGTTATGACGAGCAACGCGGAGAGCCGCGCGGCAAACACAAAAAAGGCGAAAGCTGGGACGGGCGCGGAGACTGTATCGACTGTACCGCCTGTGTGCAGGTTTGCCCCACAGGCATAGATATCCGCGACGGCTTGCAAATGGAGTGTATTGCCTGCGGGTTATGCGTTGATGCCTGCAATAACGTCATGGATAAAATCGACCTGCCGCGCGGGCTGATACGCTATGACACGATTAATCATATGGAAGCGGAGGTCAAAGGCGGCAGCGAGAAATTCAAGTTTTTCCGTCCGCGTACAGTGTACTATGGCGCTGTTTTAGCGACCGTAGGCTGCGTTATGCTCGCGTCTCTGGTCATGCGCGCACCGTTGGAGCTTCATGTTTTGCACGACCGCAGCCCTTTGTTTATACAGCTTTCCAGCGGCGAAATTCGTAACGGCTATATCCTGAAGATTCTAAACAAAACTCATGACAACCGAACCTATGCATTAACGCTGGACGGGCTCGAACACGCCGGGATAGAGGTCAAAGCCGCCGGAGATATCGGCGCCGACAATCTCTATGTACCTGCCGACAGCGTTGGCACATATCATGTGTTTGTCAGCGCCGATGTGAAACCCGACAAACCGCGCGATATCATATTCACTTTAAAGGATGGCGAGGTCGAAGATCGCTATAAAGCCGTCTTCATAAGCCGGAAGGATTAAGGATGGAACAAAGCATTCAAAACCCGAAAGACAAACGAATTCCCCTTTATTTCGTGATGTTTTTTGTTGTTATCGCCCTGCTGGATGGAATCTTTGTTTATATGGCCGTTAGCACTCAAACCGGGCTGGTGATCCCCCAGCCTTATCAGAAAGGGCTGGCCTTTAACCAAACTCTGGATAAAGCCAGAACGCAGCCGCAGCTTGACCAGAAAGCCTCTTACGACTCCGGCGTTCTGCGCTGGGTTTTGCCCATGGATAATGCATCCGTAACCGCCACCATTATACGTCCGGCGCATGACGGATATGATTTCAAAATCACGCTTGCGCATAAAGGCGCAGGTGTCTATGAAGCCAGCCCCGATATGCCGTTAAAAGGCGCATGGGCGGCAAAGTTGAAAGCCACATGGGACAACACGCAATTTCAGACACGTCACGATTTCATAGTGAAATAGAACCGGGCTATGAAGCGCTAGCGCGCAGGAATGAAAACGGCCAGTGCGAGCTGTTTGTTTTGGTGAGCGGCGTGCATTGCGCCGGTTGTATTCAAAAAATCGAATCCTCGCTGCATCATGCGCAAGGCGTTCGGCAGGCGCGGCTGAATTTTTCCACGCAAAGGCTTTTGATCGTATGGGACGGAGAGGCCCGGCGGGCTAACGATTATATAAAAACCGTTGAGGGCCTTGGCTACGGTGTACGGCCTTATGCCCCTGAAGGCGAAAAAGAAGAAACCGAAAAGCAGGAGCGTTTTTTATTGCTTTGCCTGGGCGTTGCCGGTTTCGCCATGGGCAATGTCATGATGCTGTCCATCGGGGTGTGGAGTGCCTCGGCCGAAACCATGGGCGTAACGACAAGGGATCTTATACACTGGGTGTCCGGCGCCATTGCTCTGCCTGCAATCCTGTTTTCCGGCCGGCCGTTTTTCCGCTCCGCCCTCGGCGCGCTCAGCGCGGGGCACACGAATATGGATGTGCCGATATCCCTCGCGCTTTTGCTCGCCGGTGGCATGAGCCTGTTTGAAACCATAAACCACGGCGAGCATGTCTATTTTGATTCCGCCGTGATGCTGATGTTTTTCCTGCTCGTCGGGCGTTATCTTGATTTTCGCGCCCGTAAAAATGCGCGCTCTACGGCCACAGACCTTCTCAGCATGCTTAGCGGTTTCGCCACGGTTATAGATGGCGATAAAACCCGCAAAGTCCTGATCCGGGATATTCGCGAAGGCGCAAATATTCGCGTCAGCGCCGGAGAGAAATTTCCCGTTGACGGCTATATCATAGAAGGAAACAGCGAAATTGATACGGCACTTATCACCGGAGAAACACTTCCCAGAGAAGCGGGGCGGGACGATGAGGTCTTTGCCGGAACGCTGAATTTATCCGCGCCCGTAACTATCTGCGCGGCGCGCCCTGCGGATAATTCCCTGCTGGCGGATATTGTTCGTCTGATGGAAAAAGCCGGACAGGGGCAGGCGCGCTATGTCCGGCTGGCCGACAGGGCTGCGCGGCTTTATACCCCTGTGGTTCATACATGCGCGGCTGCGGCCTTCCTCGGGTGGTGGCTTTTCGGCGGCCTGCCATGGCAGGATGCCTTAATGATTGCCGTTACGGTCCTTATTATCACCTGCCCCTGCGCTTTGGGTCTGGCTGTGCCTGTGGTGCAGGTTTTGGCGACAGGGCGTTTGATGAAAAAGGGCATTCTCGTAAAGTCCGGCGATGCCTTGGAACGTTTGGCCAGAGTAGACACCGTGCTGCTGGATAAAACCGGAACCCTGACAACGGGAAAACCTGAACTGGAGAGCCGCCACGATCAGGATAAACTGCCGCTTGCTGCGTCTTTGGCCTCTCATAGCGCCCACCCGCTTGCAAAAGCATTATCCGGAAGCTATGAGGGCGCGCTGCCCCATATCACCGCTATTCGCGAACACTCCGGTAAGGGGCTTGAAGGGCTATATAAAGGTGGTACGATCCGGCTCGGCAGCCGCGCATGGTGCGGAGACAAAGAGGCTCCGGCGACAGACAACCCGGAGTTATGGCTGCACATCGCCGGTCAAAAAGCCGTTCCGTTTTTCCTGACCGACCATCTGCGCAGCGATAGCCCGCAGGTGATATCCGAATTAAAACAGAGCGGATTAAAACCTATCATGCTCTCCGGCGACCGTCAGGCCGTTGCCGAAAAAATTGCCAAAGAGGCGGGAATAGAAAAATTTTATGCGCAGGCCTCTCCCATCCAAAAATCAGAAACCCTCGAAGAGCTGAAAAAACAGGGATGTAGCGTTCTTATGGTTGGCGACGGTCTGAATGACGCGCCCGTATTGGCCGGTGCGAACGTTTCCATGGCGCCGGGCACGGCCATTGATATGGCGCAAAATGCGGCCGATATCATCTTTATGGGAGAAAAACTTCAGCCGGTGCATGAGGCTTATAAAACCGCACGTATAACCCAAAAACTGGTGAAGCAAAATTTTGCGCTGGCCGTGCTTTATAACGCTGTGGCCCTGCCGCTTGCACTGGGCGGATTTGTCACCCCGCTGATTGCCGCCATCGCCATGTCCGGTTCGTCTTTGCTTGTGATTGCCAACGCTTTTCGCTTAAGGTTCATGCCATGAGCATTCTCATTTATCTGATTCCTATGGCGCTTCTTCTGGGGCTTGCAGGTTTGTCGGCCTTTATCTGGAGCTTGAAATCAGGTCAGTACGAAGACCTTGACGGCGCATCACGGCGCATATTGCTGGATGATAATGATGAGCAGGACAACAACGCCGAATAACTGATCATCTCACAGCAGCTAGCCCTATCTGAAACGGCTATACAAAGCTAAAAAAAAGAAAATCGCAAAAAGCAACGGGCGCCTCATAAACAAGGCGCCCGTAAATTGGTATCCGTAAAGATTGACGCCTAAGCGGCCTTAACCCTTTCCAGGAACTCCGCAACCTTTTGCTTCAGGCTGTCGGTCTGACGGCTGAGTTCGCTGGAAGCGTTAAGAACGTCATTTGCCGCAGTTCCCGTACTCTGCGCGGCCTCGTTAACGCCTGAAACATTGCTGTTAAGTTCCTGCATGTTCGACGCCGAAGTCTGCGTATTACGGGTGATTTCCGCCGTTGTCGCGTTCTGTTCCTCAATGGCCGCGGCAATGGCCGAAGCCGAACTGTCAACATCACGAATTTTAGCCTCAATACTCTTAATGGCTTCAACCGCGCTACGGATTTCGTTCTGTACAGAGTTGACCTCTTCGCCGATTTGCTCCGTCGCTTTAGAGGTTTCATTCGCCAGCGATTTCACTTCATTCGCAACCACGGCAAAACCTTTCCCGGCATCACCGGCTCTCGCGGATTCAATCGTGGCGTTCAGGGCCAGAAGGTTGGTTTGCTCGGCAATATCCTGAATAAGATTCACGACATCCCCGATTTTTTCCGATGCTTCAAGAAGTCCCTCAATCTGCTTGGAGGCCTTGTCCACATCGTCCGTCGCCGTATTGGCCGCACGGCTGGTATTCGTCACCTGTTGGCTCAGTTCTTTAATCGAAGCGCTAAGCTCCTCAGAAGCCGCGGCAACCGTCTGGATGTTTTCTGCAGTCGATTGTGAAGCCCTCGACATAGCGGAAGACTGTGAGGTTGTTTCTTCCGCAATACTCGACATAGATTGGGCCGTAGAATCCAGCTCCGTTGAAGCGGCGGAAAGAGCCGCAATCAACTCGGAAACGCTGCCTTCAAAGTCCGCAGTCAGCATCTCAAGGTTTTTACCGCGCTCAACCTGTTTTTCCTGCTCCAGCCTCTGCTCCTCAGCCATGCGATCAGCTTCAATTTTATTGCTTTTGAAGGTCTGAAGCGCTTTGGCCATTTCACCAAGTTCGTTATTGGTTTCCGGAGGAATCTCCGCCTCAATATCTCCATCGGCCAGCTTGAGCATAGACGATACCGTCCGGCTAAAGGAGTGATTGATCGTCCGTATAATCAAGAAGGAGAAAACAAGCGTAACAACGATGGAGAGAACAGCAATAAGTACATCTCTAATTTGCTCTGCATGCGTGCGATCTTTTACACTTGTCATCTTTTCAATAAGATCGTTCGACAGCTTGTCTTCAACCGTTTTAAGCAAGTTAATTTTTGCGGTAATTTGCTTAAACCAGTACGCCGCATCAACACCAAGTCCCTGTGACGGACCGATACCTGCAGCCGAACCGCTGTCAATAGCAATCTGCCGCATCCGGTTCACTTCATCAACAGGCTCGCCGCGCAGCGTTTTGCTGTAGAAGTCTCTCTGATCCGGTGTGGCAACAGCCAGAAAGGCAGCCATATAAGTATCCTGTATGGTAATCAGGTTTTTAAACTTATCGAGAATTTTCGGAACAAAAACACCCTGCGCAAAAGCGCCCGAAGCCACGGCGCGCTCAACGCCCGCCCGCTCTTTCGATTTCAGGAAGTTAACATAGGCATGAAGGTAGTTGGTAATTACCGCATCCGAACTTAAAAGCGCCAACTCGGAAATAATATCGAGGTTCTGCGCGTTCAGGTTTGTGAAATATCCAATAGCTTCAGGTAGGGGAATGGAAAGGGAATCGGATCGGGAGCGAATGGAATCAAGCTTACCCAGTTCCTTAAGCAAAGCATCCATACTGTTTTCAAAGTCCGCGCCGTAAGCCGCCGCATCAAAACTCTTCATATAATCAAGCAAAATCGTCCGTTTCGCGTTCGTATCCTCCCGTTGTGCAGCCAGTTCGGTTCTAAACTTCTTGCCGTCACTGCCCAGGAAAACAGCAGTGGCACCACGTTCTTTTTGCTGTTCATGCACCAGATTGCTCATCTTCACGGAAAGATCCGTAAGTCTTGATAATGAATTAAGTTCCTGAGTAAGTTGTACTTTTCCGTAAACAAGTTGTGCGGAAAAAATAACTGCAATAATCAGGGGAATTGCCGCAACTGTAATAATAGCGGTTTTAATCTTCATGTTTTGAAGGATTTTTTTCATAGCGGACGCTCCTTTGCTGTATCCTACAGAAGGTTTAAAATGTTAAATGGGAGAATAACTTATTATGCCCATAAAATATATACGCAATAGTTAACGCAGAGCATAAAAACCGGAATTTTATACCGGGTTTTTAAAAGCGGCGGCGCACGAGGTCAGCCACCGCAAAATAGCATACAATAACGATAGCATAAAAAGCAAAGTCCTAAACTGTTTTTTCTACATCTTTACAACCGGAGGCTCCTTGAAAATTAACAGCAGGATAAAACCTTGATCGCTCGCCCCAAAATGCATTGCAGTCAATAGCGTCAAACTTGATAAAGTTTTCATAAAAATGTATAATTTACAAATGGGGCATTAAGCAAAAATTATATAATAAACCGCAGATGGCAGCGGGCGGCAGTACCTTGATATACGAATGAAATGTAAAAAGCCGGATTAAGGTTCGGTTTTTATCATTTAGGAGTGTCAAAAACGGCCATCATGGAATAAAATAGAAAGCGTGACGGGATCAAAAGAAAGTTTAAAGTTGAAAATAAACCGTACTTTTATTGTCGCTCTCTTGGGCTTATGCGCAAATGCTTTTGTCTGGCCGTCCTATGCTGGTGGCCTGTTTGCCTCGTTTCCGTGTGATGCAAAGTATAACGAATCACTCCGGGCGCAGGCATGGTTGAATGCGCAGGCCGAAATCACGCAAAACCAGAATCTTATTTTCAGGACCGATAGCGTTCTGGAATATACATGCTTTAGCAAACGCCTGAACGAACTGGCCGATCACGGAGGCCCCGCCGGGCCTGATAAGCTTTTCACAGGGAATGACCGCTGGGGCCCCCCTCCCAGCGATCTTCCCGCTGCCATGAACGACCTGCTTCCTGAGGCGCTTGGCCATTATCTCTCGCAGAATTTCAATCATACGTATTTAGGCGGACACACCACCGCAGGCCCCATAGTCGGGCCGCTTCCGGGGCCGGGCGCCCCCCCCGCACCCCCTCCGTTGTCCGGTCCGATCTTAACTGTGGTAACGCCGATTACCCCCGGCGATTATAGCTGTTCGGTCATGAACGATATCTGGCCGATCGCCAAATGTATGGATTTCATAGACGATCCCGATACGGACGGTTTCTATACGTTTACGCAATACGCTCTGGACCCTGACGATAAACGGCGTTCCCCCTGCGCAAAAACAGCCGATTTTGCCACAAATATAAATAAAGCCACCATAAACGCCGACACGCCGTGGACGGAAAACGCAGTCGTGACCTATTTTGAACTTGTGTATCCTGCCGGAAATAACTGCGAACCGTCTTCTCTGCCCTCCGGTCAGGCAACAAAAGTCTCCACCGGGCTGGCCATCACAAGCGGCTCGGCAACATATACCGAGCATGTCTGCGTTGTTCCGGGGTGTCACTATGAGCATACAAGCAACAAATGCCAGCCTAATTAGACGCCCGCCCCGGTTATGAACAGGCGTTAAAAATCCGTCCTTCTCCACTCTTTCACAATTGATTTATCGCCCTCGGCGCGGCATGATGCGCCCATGAGTAAGGATAAACAGCCCCAGCATAAGCATGAAGACCCCGGCGCCCCGGTAAAAACCACATTCACCGCACGTATCCGCCGTTATCTTCTAACTGGAATTGTTGTCACGGCCCCCATCACCATCACCATTTACCTCACCTATGTTTTCTTGACCTTTGTTGACGGCCATGTCACGCGCATCATTCCGGAGGAATGGTATCAGGGCTTTTACAAGGAAACCGCCATCCCCGGCCTCGGTCTGATTGTAGCGGTGAGCTTTTTCATTGTCGTCGGCTGGTTTGCGACCAACTTTATGGGCCGCTTCATTATCCGCATCTACGAATATATCCTCGATCGCATGCCCGTTATTCGTACCGTCTACGGCGCGATTAAGCAGGTTTTCGAAACCATCATGGCCAGCCAGTCCAGCGCGTTTCGCGAAGCTGTCATGCTTGAATACCCGCGCAAAGGCGTCTGGTCCATTGGCTTTGTCACCGGCAAAACGGAAGGCGAGGTCCAGCGCGTAACAACGGAAGAAACCATCAATGTCTTCGTCCCCACCACGCCGAATCCGACATCGGGTTATCTCTTGTTTGTTCCGAAAAAGGAGCTGGTTTACCTTGAAATGAGTGTGGAAGAAGCCGTGAAGCTGGTTGTTTCCGCCGGAATTATTACCCCGCCGGATAGAGGTGTTGAAGAGACATGAGCATTCTTGAGGATATAAAAGCCATCCGCGAACGTGATCCCGCGTCTCCTACCTTTATGGAAGTGGTTACGGCTTATAACGGCTTTCACGCTGTTCTTATTCACCGGCTTAATAATGCAATCTGGAAGCTGGGCCTCAAAGCGTTGGCAAGATTTCTCGCCAATATCGCCCGCATCCTTACCGGTGTTGAAATTCATCCTGAAGCGCAAATCGGCAAACGCTTTTTCATCGACCACGGCACAGGTGTTGTTATCGGCCAGACCGCCGTTATCGGCGATGATGTGACGATCTATCACGGCGTTACGCTCGGTGGGGTAGGGCGGGTCGGTCAGGTCGACGGCAAGCGTCACCCGACAATTGACGATTACGCGATCGTCGGCGCGGGCGCGCAGGTTCTCGGCGACATCACGGTCGGAAAACATGCCAAGGTCGGTTCAAATTCCGTGGTCACAAATGACATCCCCGACGGAGCAACCGCGCTGGGCATCCCCGCCCGCGTGATCGGCGGTGACGAAAAGGCGCGCGGCTACGGCATGCCCTCCCGCGCGGAGATGGAGCAGCTGACGACCACGCTCGATTGCGTTATCGGCGAAATGGAGAAGATAAAGCAGGAACTCAATATGGTTCCGGCAGAATGTGCCCCAACCAAGAAAAAGCCGACCAAAAAGCAATCTGCCTAACCACTGCGTAAATACTGGATCGCCTGATCGCGTTCAAACAGATAGAGCAGGGTGGTCAGCGCTTTCCCGCGCTCTGTCTCCAGTTCCGGGTCGCGCTCCATAATCAGCCGCGCATCGTCCCGCGCCGCGGCCAGCAATTCCCCATGCACCGATAAATCCGCGAGCCGAAACGCGGGCAGCCCCGATTGCTTCACGCCCAGAATGTCGCCCCCGCCGCGAAGCTGCAGATCCTTCTCCGCAATTAAAAACCCGTCTTCCGTTTCGCGCATAATGCTCAAACGCTCCTTCGCGGTTTCCCCCAAAGGCCCGCTATAGACCAAAAAGCAATAGCTCTGCTCTCCGCCGCGCCCCACGCGCCCGCGAAGCTGGTGAAGCTGTGATAACCCGAACCGCTCCGCATGTTCAATCACCATGATGGTCGCCTCGGGCACATTTACCCCCACCTCGATCACTGTGGTGGCCACGAGCATTTTCAATTCTCCGGCGGCAAAACGCGCCATGACTTCGTCTTTTTCCGCAGGTTTCATCCGCCCATGCACAAGGCCCACCTTGCCGAAACGCTGGCGTAAAATATCAAACCGCTCTTCCGCCGCCGCCAGATCCAAAACCTCGGATTCCTCCACCAACGGGCAGACCCAATACACCCGCGCGCCTTTTTCCATCTGCCGCGCCAGCCCGTCCACCATGTTTTCGAGCTTGTCGTTGTTAATCAGCAGCGTTTCCACAGGTTTGCGCCCGGGCGGTTTTTCATCCAGCCGCGACACATCCATATCGCCATAAGCGGTGAGGGTTAGTGTGCGGGGGATGGGCGTTGCCGTCATGACCAGCACGTCCACCCCTTTACCTTTGGAAGAAAGCTGTAAGCGTTGGTGGACGCCAAAGCGGTGCTGCTCGTCAATCACCGCCAGCCCCAAATCGGAAAACGCCACATCGTCTTGAAAAATCGCATGGGTGCCGATTACAATTTGCGCCGCCCCATTGCCGATCTGCTGTAAAAGGGTCTCACGCGCCTTGCCCTTGTCGCGGCCCGTCAGCGTTACAAACCGCACGCCAATCGCATCCAGCCACGGCTTCAAGGTCTGCGCATGCTGACGCGCTAAAATCTCCGTCGGCGCCATAATCGCCGCCTGCGCCCCCGTCTCCACAGCCGCCAGCATCGCCATTGCTGCAACCACCGTCTTCCCGCTCCCCACATCACCTTGGAGCAATCGCAGCATCCGAGCAGGCTCCGCCATATCCTGTTCAATCTCAGATAAAGCCCGCTCTTGTGCGCCCGTGAGTTCAAACGGCAACGCGCCTTTAAGCTTTCCGCGCAAAGCCCCATCGCCTTGAAAACTGCGCCCGTTCACCCGCCGCTGCCTGTGCCGGACTAAAGACAGCGTGAGTTGGTTCGCCAGCAATTCATCATAGGCCAGCCTTTGCCGTGTCTTGCTTTCCGGCAGTAGATCGTTCATGCACTCGGGCATATGCACGGCCTTCACGGCCTTGTCCCAATTTACCCATCCATGCCGTTTTTTGAATTCCGGCTCCTGCCATTCCGGCAGAGCGCTAACAAACCCCAGCGCCCCGGCCATCGCCTTGCGCACCGTCTTGTTCGTCAGCCCCGCCGTCAGCGGATAAATCGGTTCCACCGTCTCAAGGCTTTCCCGCTCCTCTACCGGGGCAATATCGGGGTGTACAATCTGCGGTTTGCCTTGGTAATATTCCACCTTGCCGCTGATGATTACATTTTCCCGGTCGGGAAGCTGCCTTTCAATCCACTCCCTGTTCGCATGAAAAAAGACAAGGCTCATAACCCCGCTGTCATCTTTCACCTTGACCCGGTGCGGCAAACCCCGCCGCGGGGCAGGGGTGTGGCTGGCCACTGTTACCTCCATCGTCACAACCCGCCCCTCCGGCGCATCGGCAATTTTTGGTGAAAACCGCCGGTCGATAAAATCAACGGGCAAATGCCAGAGCAAGTCCAGAGCTTTCGGCCCGCCGATCAGCTTTTCGAATAGCTTGCCGTTGCGCGGCCCCACACCCGGCAGAGTTGTCAGGGCACGAAATAAAGCATCAAGTTCAAACGGTCTGGCCATGGAAAGGTTTTAGCATGAAGAGCCGGGAGAGGACACGCCCCGCGTGTAATTTTTTAGCTCATCCCCGGTAGGGCCAAAGCGCTCAACTCGTTCATCAGCCTTTGCGCCCCTTTAACCCGCTTGGCGGGGCTGTCCCAGTGGCGAATGGCCACAAGCTTTTGATCCGGGCGAAGCTTGACCGCGCCGCGCTGCTCTGCGATCCAGCCCATAAGCCCGGCAATGTTTGGCGGGGTGTCGTTGTAAAAGCCGATGACCGCCCCTTTGGGGCCGGCGTCAACCGAGGAAATTCCCGCTTTCTTGCAAAGTTGTTTGATGGCGACGATATCAAGAAGGTTTTGCACCTCTTGGGGTAAATTGCCGAAACGATCAATCAACTCAGCGGCAAAGGCTTCTATATCTTCTTGCTCAACCAGCTCGGTAAGGCGGCGGTAAAGGCTCATCCGCACGCCCAGATCCGGCACGTAGTTTTCAGGAATCAAGACCGAAGTACCGATATTGATAACAGGCGACCAGCCTTGCTCTTTGGGCAGATCGTCAAGGCTGACGCCCTCGCGGGCCATTGCTACTGCTTCTTCAAGCATTTGCTGGTAAAGCTCTACGCCGACCTCTTTGATATGCCCTGATTGCTGGTCACCCAGAAGGTTGCCCGAGCCGCGAATGTCCATGTCGTGCGAGGCAAGCTGGAAACCGCTTCCCAGCGTATCGAGCGTCTCCATAACCTCGAGGCGTTTTTGTGCCTGCGGGTTTAAAAGCGCATCCGGCGGATAGGTCAGATAGGCATAAGCCCGCACTTTTGAACGGCCGATCCGCCCGCGAATCTGGTAAAGCTGTGCCAGCCCGAACATATCCGCACGGTGAATAATCATCGTATTCGCGCTTGGAATATCAATCCCGCTTTCAATGATATTCGTTGCCAGCAACACATCATATTGCCCGTCGTAAAATGCGCTCATCCGGTCTTCAAGATCCTGCGGCGGCATTTGACCGTGGGCGCTGACAACCTTTACCTCCGGCACCAGTTCCTTAAGCATCTCCTCCAGAGCGTCCATGTCTTTAATGCGCGGGCAAACATAAAAAGACTGCCCCCCGCGGTAATGCTCACGCAAAAGCGCCTCGCGGATAACCATGCCATCCATCGGCATAACAAATGTGCGTACCGCCAGACGGTCAACCGGCGGCGTGGTAATCAGAGACATCTCCTTAACCCCTGTCAGCGACATTTGCAGGGTGCGCGGAATCGGCGTTGCTGTCAGGGTCAGGACATGAACATTGTTTTTAAGCTCTTTCAGCCGCTCTTTTTGTTTAACGCCAAAGCGCTGTTCCTCATCGACAATCAGAAGCCCCAGATGATTAAACCCGATCCCCTTGCCGAAAAGTGCATGGGTTCCCACAACGATGTTAACGCTGCCGTCTTTTAAGCCCTCTTTCACTACGCCTGCGTTTTTCGCGCTCACCATGCGCGAAAGCTGTTCAACGCGCAGCCCCGTACCCGCAAAACGCTTGATGAAATTCTGGTAATGCTGACGCACAAGCAAGGTCGTCGGTGCAACTACCGCGACTTGATACCCGTCCATGGCCGCGACATAGGCCGCGCGCAGCGCCACTTCCGTCTTGCCGAAACCCACATCCCCGCAAACCAGCCTATCCATCGGGTGCGTCCCGGCCAGACTCTCAAGCGTGTCGTTAATTGCGCGTTCCTGATCTTCCGTTTCCTGATAGGGGAATTTGGCGGCAAACCCGTTATAAAGCGTGCTGGAAATTTCAATCGGTTCCGTTTTCTTAAGCTGCCGCGCTGCTGCGATTTTCAAAAGGCCTTCAGCCATGGCCATAAGGTCTTTTTTAACGCGGGCCTTGCGCGCTTGCCATCCCGCCCCGCCGAGCTTGTCAAGCTGCACGGTTCCCTCGTCTCCGCCAAATCGCGAAAGAACCTCGATGTTTTCAACGGGAACAAAAAGCCGGTCGCCCCCCGCATATTCGATTTTCAAACAATCATGCAGCGTTCCGGCCGCCCGAACCGTCTCAAGCTCAAGAAAACGGCCAATGCCGTGATCCACATGGGTCACAAGATCCCCTTCATCAAGCGACGAAACCTCGCGCAGGAAATTATCCGCTTTCTTGCGTTTTGCACTTTTGCGCGCCAGGCGGTCGCCCAGAATATCCTGCTCGCTCAACACGGCCAGATCTTCCGCCGTGAAGCCGTGTTCCAGCGTTAAAACGCTCAGCCCCACCGTCCCCGGTTTTTGCTGTTTGAACTGCGCCGCATCCTGAATAACCGCAATATTCGCAATGCCGACCGCCTCCATCATCGCCTGCAAGCGTTGCAAAGACCCTTGGCTATAAGCAGCAATAAGAACCTTGCGCATCCCCAGCCCGGCAATATGCGTACGCAGCGCCCCCATAACGTCGCCATCGGGCAGTGCGCGGATATCGGCAAAATCGCGGGCTTTTTTCACCCCGTTTTCATCGCCTTCCCTCGGCGAACCAAAGGGAGAAAGGAAATGCGCATCGTCAAGAATACCCGCCCATTCCCCCTCATCTAAATAAAGCCGCCCCGGCGCCAGCGGATGATAAAGACTGCCCGACAGGCTGACATCTTTGGATTTCTTGCCCTTGGCCGCCGCCTCAAGCGTCTTGCGCGACTGGTAAAAATCGCGGATTTGTTCAAAGCGCTCGTCATGTGCGCGGCGAACGTGATGATCCAAAATCACCTCATGCCCGCCTGTATAATCAAAAAGCGTATCCATCCGCTCATAAAAAAGCGCCAGCCAATGTTCCATACCGTTATAGCGCCGCCCCTGCGAAACCGCTTCATAAAGCGGGTCGCTTCCCTGAATGACGCCGAAAGCCTCGCGGTATCCGGAGCGAAAGCGCTCAATACTTTCCTCATTCAGGAAAAACTCGGTAACGGGTTGAAGATAAAACTCTTTGACATCCTTGTGCGTAACCTGCGAAAGCGGGTCGAAAGCGCGAATAGATTCCACCTCCTCACCAAACAAGTCAAGACGAACAGGCTCGTCATAAGAGGGCGGGAAAATATCGAAAATCCCCCCGCGCATGGCATACTCGCCCGCCTCCCGCACCGTTTCAGTCCGGCTGTAACCGTTTTGAACAAGAAATCTTTGCAGCGCTTCAAGATCCGCCCGCCCGCCTTTTTCAATCCGAAAAGACGCCTCCGCCAGCGCCTCTTTCGGCATCACCCGCTGCACCGCCGCGTTAACGGTCGTAAGTACAATGCGTGGATATCGCCGCGCCTCTCGCGCCCATGCCGACATTTGAATAAGACACGAAACCCTTTTCGCCGTAACCTCCGCATTCGGCGATACGCGGTCATAGGGAAGGCAGTCCCAGGCCGGAAACTCCGCAACCTGCACATCAGGCGCGAAAAAGGATAAGAGCTCCTTAATCGTGGCCGCGCGGCTGTCGTCAAGCGCCACATGCACCAAGACCTTGTCTCCGGCCATAAGCGCCCGCGCACGCTCCGCCAGTATCCGCGCATCCTGCCCTTCGACAGCGCCGAAAATAACATTGTCTCTGAGATCCGTTTTTTCTGCCAGCTTAGCCATAACCACCCATAAAACCAATTGTATTGCCCGGTTTTTATATATAGGAATAAAGGACAATTAAAGGGATCAATTCAATGTCAGACTCGCCTGCGGCCAATCAGGGTGAAAAACCCGACCCCGGACTTTTGAAAAACGCCGTCCACACGCATAAGGCTTTAAGCAAAAAAGGCTTTCTCGAGCGCTTGTTCACCTTGTCTTTTCGCGGGTTTGTGTACCCGCAGATATGGGAAGACCCAGAGGTAGACCTCGAAGCGCTCAAGCTCAATAAATCCACCCGCATCATGACCATCGCATCGGGCGGATGCAACGTTATGAACTACCTGACCGAAAGCCCGGAAAAGGTCAAGGCCATTGACCTGAACCCTGCGCATGTGGCGCTCACCCGCCTTAAAATCGCCGCGATCAAATACCTGCCTGACTATGAAAGCTTTTTCGCCTTTTTCGGCCATGCCGACGAAAAAAAGAACATCGAAAACTACGACAAATACATCGCCCCGCATCTTGATGCTTTTTCCAAAAAATACTGGGAAGGGTGGAGCCCTTTTCGCGGACGCCGGATTAATTATTTCACGAAAAACCTATACCAGTTCGGCCTGCTCGGACGGTTTATCTCTGTCGTTCACATCCTTGCGAAAATCTACGGCGAAGACCCCCGGCAGATTCTCGAAGCCAAAAGCCGCGAAGAGCAGGGCGAAATTTTCGACCGCACCCTCGGGCCGATCTTCGATAAAAAATTCGTGCGCTTTATCTGCAACCTGCCGCCCGCGCTTTACGGGCTAGGCATTCCCCCCGCGCAGTTCGACGAGCTTAAAGGCTCCGGTGATATGGCCGACGTGTTAAAGCACCGTCTGCGCCGCCTTGCCGTTGATTTTCCTATTGAAGATAATTATTTCGCCTGGCAGGCTTTTGGCCGGGGTTATGACCGGGCCTATAAAAAGGCGGTTCCGCGGTATTTAAAGAAAAAACACTACGAAACCCTGAAAGAAAACGCCGATAAGGTGGAGGTCCACCACACCTCCATCACGGGATTTTTGGAAGCCCAAACCCCCGCAAGCCTCGATTGCTACGTCTTTTTGGACGCGCAGGACTGGATGAACGCCGAGGCGCTCAACACCTTGTGGCGCGAAGTCGTCCGCACAGCCCGCCCCGGCGCGCGGGTTATCTTCCGCACCGCAGGCGAAGCCTCGCCGCTTGAAAAAGCTCTGTCAAAAGACCTGCGCGGGCAATTCGATTACGATCCCTCATTCTCCGCCGAAGCGGTGAAAAAAGACCGCTCCTCCATCTATGGCGGCTTCCACGTTTATACATTGAGAGAAGCCGAAGACGCCGGAGAAGAAAAAGCCAAAAAAACGCAAAAAACCAAGGCCGCCTGATTAATGGATTCCCAAAACAACGCCAAAAACGAAATGGACCGGATGTACCGCTGGACGCGGCATATCTATGACGCCAGTCGTAAATATTACCTTTTGGGGCGCGATAAACTGATCTGTAAACTCAAATGTAAAGAAGGCGAGCATATTTGCGAGGTCGGATGCGGCACCGCCCGAAACCTTGTAAAAATGGCGAAAACCTATCCGCAGGGGCGCTTTTACGGCATCGACGTTTCCGATGAAATGCTCAAAACCGCGCAAAAATCCGTGGAGCATGCGCGGCTGGAAAAACGCATCGCTTTAAGTCAGGGCTTCGCCGAAAACTTTGACCCCAAGGCATTGTTCGGCCCCGATACGGTCTTTAGCAAAATCGTCTTTTCTTACTCCTTGTCCATCATCCCCCCATGGAAAGAATCCATCGACCACGCGCTTGAGATCCTGCCTGTCGGGGGTGAAATCCATATCGTTGATTTCGGCGGTATGGATGGTCTGCCCAAATGGTTTCGACAACTCATGTTCTGGTGGCTGCGGCTTTTTCATGTCTATCACAAGCCGGAAATTCTCGAATACCTCAAAAACCTCGTGGAAAACAAGCAGGGCACCTTGAACATCACCACACTCTATAACGGCTATGCCTATATGGCCGTTTTCAAGAAAACCTAAACTTTGCGCCTAAACAAGCTTGTGCTGCCGCAGCTTTTCAAAAACCGGACTGATGATCTCCGGCGGCGTTTCTTCCTTTCCGGTGATCCAGTTGTAAAGGTCGGGATCATTTTCCTGTAACAACGCTTCAAATTGCTCCAGCGCCTCTTCGGAAAAACCAGGCACATGCTTGCGGGCGAACGAGCCCAGAATAAGGTCCATTTCCTTTGTTCCCCGGTGTCCCGCGCGAAAAATTAAACATTTTCGTTTATTTTCAAAGTTTTTTGACATATTCTAATTTACTGTAAAGGACGATACTGAATTAAGACATGTGAAAGCCGCAAAGTCGAGCGCGGCCTTTCACTTTTTTTAACGATTTAACGCGATGATAAAACAATGACGGCAGTGCATGACCTTACCCCGGATTATTTGCAGCGTATGAAAGAAACGCCGGAAACGTTGCGTGTTGGTGTATTGGCGCCTGTTGATGGTGAAGGCCGGGTTCAATTGTGCGAACGCTGGACTGCGCCCTTTGTCAATAATGGTATGGAAACGCTACGCCTGCCGGTAGAACCCCTTCCATATCCGGACCCGGAACAACCGTATAAGATACCTGTCGAAGAAATTCTCTCACATATCGACGGTCTGCTGCTTCCCGGCGGGCATTCCCATATTCACCCGTCAATTTATATGCCCTATGTCACCCGGCCCGAAGATCGTTTTGAGCCCGCCCGCGACTATTACGCCATCGCTCTTGTAAAGGCCGCGCATAAACAAAAGATTCCCACGCTGGCGATCTGCCGCGGAATGCAGGAAATGGGCGTGGCTTTCGGCATGCATTTGGAAAAACTCGAGAAAGGTTTCATTGACCATGCCGAAGGTTACGAGCATGACGGCAATTTTGAAAGAATGGACGAACTGGTTCACGATATAACCGTTCAGCCCGGCGGTGTTTTAGCTGATATATTCGGCAACATCACGCGCGGCGTAAACTCTATTCACGAATACGGCTTTACCTTAGATAGATGCAGATTAAACGAAGCGTTCCGGATAGAGGCGCTGGCACCCGATAACGTTATCGAGGCCATGAGCAGCAAAGACAGGGTGTTTCTGGCTATGCAGGCCCATCCTGAGTTTAACCTCGGTGAAGGAAAAAACTTCTGGCATAAAGGTATCTTCGGCGAACGTTTTGAGCGCATTAGAGAATATCATCAGGCACGGATAAATCATGTAACAGCCGGGAATACACCGGATTTCGGAAATTTAGCCCCTGCGACCTAATTTCTTGGTAAATTAACCTATATATGGCATCCTGTAAGAAGTACCGGATTCTTCTGGCCCATATATTTTAAGGAGGCCGAAATGTCATTGGAATACGCCCAGAGCCGTATTAAAGAGGCTCTCAGGCTCAGCGGCGGCAATCAGGTAAAAGCCCGCCAGCAGATCATCGCTTGGACTTTCGAGGATGCCAAGCTGCTCCACGCGCTGGCTAAGCCCCATCTTTCGGGCATCGTCGCCTATAATGTCGAGCGCGTGGCCTCGGGCCGCGCGGAGGCTGCAAAAAAAGCAAAAGCCGAAGCCGAGCAACAGGCAACTCCGAAGAAAGCCGAAAAGAAAGGCGGTCCCGGCGGCAAAGATGCGGAAGAACGCTTTGGCCTTGAAATCCTCAAAGCCATTGCTGGCTCACCCCAGATTTTCGGCCTCGAAGACCCCGGCGCGCCCGTTCGCCGCGCAGGTGTTTCGCAGGCGCATATGGATGCAATCGCCGCCCTGACCAAATCCAACAAAAAACCTGATTAACCCTTTCTGTTCGAAAGCATTTTTTCTATATGAACGTTGCGCAGTTGCAAAACATGATTTTTGATGAGGATCATCGCCGGATGTTTTTAGGTGTCCATGGCTGGAGTATTGATAAGCCCGTTGGCAGAGATTCCTCCATCCGCCGCTACTTCCGTGTATCGAAAAACGACCGGACGGCTATCCTTATGGAGACGGTTCCCGATCACTCCCCCCATGTCACGCCGGGTCACAGCCTCGGCGATTTCATCCGCATTGCGCGGTGGATGAAAGACATCGGCCTTAAGGTCCCGGAAATTTATGAGCAGGATTTGGACAGCGGTTATTTGCTTCTCGAAGATCTCGGCGATGTCTGTTTCCGCGATGCACTCGATGCCGGTGAAAGTGCACAAACCCTCTACACCGTCGCTAAAGATACGCTCGCCTATATCGCCGCGCAGGACTGCCCTCTGAACCTTCCCGCCTATTACGATAGTCATGTTCACCGCCGCCACCGCCGGGTGGTAGACTGGTTCGTGCCGTTGGCTCGCCGCCGCCGCAATGAAACCGGCCTTATCGAAACCTATAAAAACGTGTGGCAGGGCATTGAGGCCGCGCTTCCCCCGTGCCCGCAAACCTTTCTTCATATTGATTTCCACGCGCAAAACCTGATGTGGCTTCCGGAAGAGCAGGGGATAAAACGCTGCGGCATCCTCGACTTTCAAGGCGCAATGATCGGTCCGCATCTCTACGATCTTGCCAATCTCCTCGAAGATGCCCGCCGCGACATCCCCTCAGACGTAAAAGAAACGCTGCTCGCCCCCCTAAGCGAAACGGAAAAAGCGTGGTTTCGCATCCTCGCTACGCAATTCCATTGCCGCGTGATCGGCCAGTTTATCAAACAGGCCGCTCTGGATGAAAACCCGTCCTACCTAAAACACATCCCGCGCCTGCAAAACTACCTACACAGCGCGATGAAAGACCCGCTTTTACAGCCTCTAAAACAGTTTTTTGATGACCTTGGCGTTGATTTTTCCGTCCCCGCCGATCTGGATTCTATCCCTGCGCTTCACGCTCTTGTCGCTCCGGATGCGCAATAGACGCAACCAGCGCCATCCCCAAAATAAACCACAAAAACCGCGTATAAAGAATTTCGTGAAACAACGAAAAAATCCCGAATACAAGCAACAGCCAAAACGCCGCCCGGCTCAACGGCGTCTTATTCTTGCCGTATAGCGCCGCCAGCATCACAAGATAAACCCATATAAATCCGAATAACCCGAAAGGCCCCATTTCCGTCAAAACCCAAAGCAGCGAGTTATCAATCACCGCAACGGCTTTACCCTGCGTTTCCTGCTGTTCATGCAAGGCCGTGCCCAACCCCGCCCCGCGCAGCGGATGCGCCCGCATCAATTCGAAAGCATCTTGAACAATCATCAATCGCGGCATGTCGTAATCCCTGACAACCTGATGATTCGCGCTATAGGCCGGCATTTCTTCGGCCTCTTCAAAAAGAATACTCGTTTGGTAAACCGGCATAACAAGCCGGTCTGTAAAACTGGGGAATAAAAGAAAAACAAGAACCGTTCCCACGCAAAAAGCCGGAAGCACAAATTTTACAAAATAAGCCCCGCGCCGCAGCGCCATAACGGCAAAGACAAAAACCACGCACAGATAAAGCGCCCGCGAGGCAATCAGCAAAAGGCTCCCGCAAATCAGTGCCAAAAAAATCCAATGCGCAAATTTATAAAGTGTTTTCAAAAGGTTAAGATGAGGCAAGAATTCAAACGCAACAAGCATGACCGCCATAAGCAAAAACCCAAGCGCGTTTCTGTTGGCCATAAACCCTTCAATATAAACCTTCTCATAGACCAAAGGCATATCTGTTTCCCAAAGCAGGAAATGCATCACAAAGCTGTAAACCGCGCCAACGCAAAAAAAGCCTAAAAAGCAAAAAGCAAAAATTTTGCCCGCCTGCTCGCCGCAGTTTTGAACAAGCCAACCGCCTGCGCCCAGATATCCCATAAGGATAAACCAGCCGATACACTTGTTAAAAACCGCCCACTGGCTCCATTGCCCGGTAACAAAAAACCCGTTCAGGCAGGAAAACAAAAGGATAGCGCTTAAAATCGCCGCTGCCCAATACCCGAACGGCTTTTCCCATACGGGCCAGCGTGAGCGCCGGGTAAAAAGACTAAAGAGAATAAAAACCCCAAAAAAGGGAAGCATAAAATCCGCCAGATTAACCCGCAAACCCGGATAATCCGCAGAACCGAAAACCGTAACCTGCACCTGCAAGGCGGCGGCAAAAACGCCGACCAGTCCCATGTAAAGCAATTGCGTTTTGGAAACGTTTTTTAAAGAAATCATATGTCTATAAACGGCGCAGGGCGTTTAAAAGTTTTGGCCGTAAAACAATGGCGGGCAACCCCGCTACAAAAGCGCAAAGCATACTGATGAGGCCAACCTGCACAGACACCGCAAAGGCAATCTCGATCGGAATATCAATCAGCCCCAGTCCGTAAACAAACGCGCCCTCGCGTATCCCCCAGCCGCCGTAACCGATAGGCAGGCTGGCGATAATTGTAATCAGCGGCAGGATCGAGATAAAGTGAAGCCACGAAAATTCGATTCCCATGGAAGCCGTAAGCACATAGACAGCTACAAAATAAGCAACCTGCCCGATAAGGCTGCTAATCACAATGCGGCCCAATAAATCTTGGTTGGTCATCACTGTGCGCAAATATTTGAAGCACATCGCCACTTTTCGGTGAGAAAAAATAATCTTCCGCCGCAGCGTATCGAACATAAGCAGGGCGAATAAAAACGTCGCCGCACTGAACAGGCCCACCACAAAAATAGCCTGATGATAAATATCATGGCTGGCAATCGCGCTTAGCACAGGTAAAAACACAATCGTCAAAATCAAAAGCGCCAGAAGCGTCATAACACGGTCCAGAGCCGTCGCCGCAATAGAGCGCACAAGCGAAAACCCGCTCTGCACGCTAAGAGCGATGCGCACCACAATCCCCCCGATAGAGGTAATAAACAGATAGTTCGCGATCAAACTCGCCAAAGTCACCCGCAGCGCATTGCGAAACGTAATCCGCCGCTCATGCGCGTTAATCAGTAAAAACCAGCGGTAGGATAAAGCCACGATCTGCACGAAGATCATGCCCCCGGCAATAAGCCAGGCATTTTTATGAATGTCGCCCACATGCTGGGACAAACTCCCCAAATTCATGCGCGTCGCCAGCAGCCCCATAAGGGACAGCGAAATCAGTATTTTGATAGCAAGCTTATGCTGGGTGTAAAAATGATGCATGCTGATCCTGATTCGGGTCTTGTTCCGTGAGTGTTGAAGGGACTTGCGCTTTAACCATGTTTCTCTTACAACAGAGTGGCCGATTTTAACACATGAATTTGCATGATCGGTACATATAAAATAAAAGCATTAACACATCTGTAGGAAAACGAGGAACCCATGTCCATCATCGCCGATCGCTTAAGCCGCATCAAACCTTCACCGACACTGGCCGTCACCGCCCGTGTAAAGGAGCTGAAAGCCGAAGGGCGCGATATCATCGGGCTGGGAGCAGGGGAGCCGGACTTCGATACACCCGACTTCATTAAAGAAGCCGCAAAAAAAGCCATAGACGCAGGCGAAACCAAATACACGACTGTAGACGGAACCGCCGAACTCAAAGACGCGATCATTGCCAAATTCAAACGTGACAACAACCTCACCTACGCCCGCGATCAGGTCACGGTTGGCACAGGTGGAAAGCAGATTCTTTACAACGCCTTAATGGCCTCTGTTAATCCGGGGGATGAAGTTATCATCCCCGCGCCTTACTGGGTTTCATATCCCGATATGGTGCTGCTGGCCGAAGGTACGCCGGTCATCGTCGATTGCCCCGAAAGCAACAATTTTAAACTCACAGCCGAAGACCTCGAAGCCGCCATTACCCCGAAAACAAAATGGCTGATCTTTAACTCCCCCTCAAACCCTACAGGCGGCACTTACACGCATGACGAACTCAAAGCTCTCACCGATGTTCTCATGAAGCATCCCCACGTTTGGGTGATGAGCGACGATATGTATGAACACCTCGTCTATGACGGCTTTGAATTTGCAACGCCCGCGCAGGTCGAGCCCGGCCTGTATAACCGGACGCTCACCATCAACGGCGTATCAAAAGCCTATGCTATGACCGGCTGGCGCATCGGCTATGCCGGCGGGCCGAAAGAGTTGATTAAAGCGATGGCCAAGGTTCAGGGGCAAAGCACATCAAACCCCAGCTCGGTGTCTCAGGCCGCCGCCGTCGAAGCGCTCAACGGCGATCAGTCTTTCCTGAATGAACGCAACGATGCCTTCAAAGAGCGCCGCGATATGGTCGTGAAAATGCTCAATGAGGCCGACGGCGTATCTTGCCTCACTCCCGAAGGTGCGTTCTACGTCTACCCCTCATGCGCCGGGTGCATCGGCAAAAAAACGCCCGAGGGCAAAACCATCCAAAATGACGAAGATTTCGTAACATATTTGCTGGAAACACAGGGTGTGGCCTGCGTTCATGGCGAAGCCTTTGGTCTGTCGCCATATTTCCGCATTTCCTACGCGACCAGTTCCGAAGCGCTCAAAGACGCCTGCACCCGCATCCAGAAAGCCACCGCCGCCCTTAAGGGAGAGGCGAAAGCCGCCTGATAGTCAGAAAGCTGTATAATGCGGGGAAAGTCCCGCGTGGATCATCAATTCGTGCAGGCAAGAGAGGCGTAAGCATCCTGAGCCTCTTCAATTATATCTCCCGACCAGTTCACATCCTGAGCGGCGGTTTCCGGGTGCGCTGCATGATTAAATGGATGCGCTGATTGCTCGGCTTGAATTTTTACATAAGGCTCCCATTTTTTATCCCGAGCGAGTTTATTGCACCAGCCCGTAATAAAATCACGAACCCTTTTGTCCCCCATTGCATAATGATCAACGCTATTAAAGGCCTCTACTTCCGCACCGGTTATTGCGGCAACCTTTTGTACGGCTTTGTTATTGCAAACTTTATCATCGTTTCCGGTGATGAATAAAATCGGCATGCCCTGTAGTTTTTTTGAAAAGCCGCCCTGATCCTGTATTTTTTGTACGAGGGCCGCTCCCGCGCGATCTAACAAAAGACCCTGTGCATGCGTAGGGAGCTCTTCCGGTTCATACTCGGCGCTTGCCGATGAAAAAATCCGTTCAATCCCCGTTGTCCCAACGGGGGTTTTGGGGAAAAGACGGGTAAGCAACCTTCGGCCGGGGATGTTCGCATATTTGCTGCCCATAAACCCGTTAATAACCACCACCGCGTCATAATTCTCGCGAATACGTTCGGCTGTCTCATCGTTGGTCAGCAGTTCGGTTAACAAAAAACCGCCCAGAGAATGGGCGGCGGCAACGCGTAAAACATCGGGGTTTGTCTTTTCATGCTTTTGCTCCGCCCCCTTTTGTATGCCGAGCACCTCCGGGCAGAACACACCCTTTGCCAGTTTTCTGTATCTGTTTAGAAAGTTCAGCCTTGTATCCGGGCTTTTAAAGCCGCTTACCGTGGTGGAGTACCCTTTCTCCGCCATATCCTCAATAGCGGATATCCAAGACCTCAAAGCAGACTTAAAGCCTTTTAAGCATTCAATCTGAACCGAAAAAGTTCCGCCCTCAGGAGCGCGTGATATAGTATCCATGCTCACTTTCTCTTATATACACAGCTATGAAACACCAATGTAACATAGGCGCATTATATGTTAAAAGTACTATTGGGGTCAAGTTTTCATATTTTAGGGGATAAAATGTTTATCGTGTAGACAATCGGCCTATAAGTCCCTGTAGCCCTTTAAGTGCGCTGTTTTGAGTTTTTTGTGCGCGATCCCGGTTCTGCACTAAAATATGACACAACCGTTCAAAATCACGGTTTTGCTCTTCAAGTATAGTTTCAGAAAGGCGTTGTAAGCTTTTCAAATTACGTTCACTTGCATCGTCAATTGCCATGTTTACCGCATCGGGCTTTCCCGCTTCCGCAACCAGCGATTTGTTGAAAACGAACAGATCATCGCCAAGTTCCTGACGAAAACTCTCAATCAACGCCGATTCCGGCGCATGAAACAAAATATTGATTAAAGGCAGGTCGTTAACCGGATCCACAACCCCGAGGCCGCCATAGCTGTTCCAGTCTTCCCTTTTAAAAGAGCGCAGCGTATACCCCGTCCCCAGCAAAATCATAATGACTCGCGTCCCCGCATCCAGATGCTGACGGATCGCACCATGATAGGAAATGCACGGGTTGTCGAAGATGCTGCCGTCAATTCCGGAATATTCTTTCACCCGCCCGTTATCGGAATATTCCGCCTTGAAATGATGACAGGGGAAATAGGTCGGCGCTGCCGTGCTGGCCAAAATCGCATCATGCAGGAGAACATCCGGCGTTTTGCGCCGGTTGCGCCGCTGCCGGATATGTTTCAACCACACCGCATGCCCGCCGTTATCCATGAAATTATTTTGCGTATGCACCGGCGTATCCGAGGTTTCACCGGCTTCCTCAATCAACTCCAACTGCGCCCCGTCAATATTGTAAACCGGGATGATAAGGCTCTTCAGCGTTTCCGAAAGTTTCCGCTTCCCGTAAAGATCTCGCAGGCATTTCGACAGATGAGCCGGATTGTAATGCCCGTGCTGCATAAGTCTTCGCAATTGCCCGATTTTCATCGTCCGGTTGTTGAAATCATGAACGAACCCGCGAAAGTCGCGAAACCGGTCCGGCGGAAAAATGTGAATCCCCTCGCGCTCGTAAAACCGCACCATGTGCCGCGCCCGGAATCTGGGCCGCGCCGGGTCTTGCTCATGCGGAACGTTCAAAGCCGCGTTCAGAATTGCGCCTGTCGAAGGTCCGGCGAAAATATCCACCATATCCGCCATCCGCAGACCTGTTTTCTCTTCAATCTTCGCCATAATATGCGCAGGGATAAGCCCGCGCATGCCGCCGCCATAGGTAAACAGGACAACAACTGTCTTTTGCTCTTTCAATGTTTGCAACCTTTCGCCCGGAATGAGCGCCAAGAAATGTACATAAAAAACACTATAACAAAAAAAACCGGACCTCTGACAGCAAAATGCGTCGGGCCCGGCGAGTTGAACAGGGAGGTTCTACGTCTGGGAAGACGTAAGGACCGTAAAGGCCCTCGCCAGCCAGATGCTGGCAAGTGATTTACTACAGGATAGTGGTATGCGTAAGAAGCATAATTTCGCTGCATCAGCTATGCAAAAAATGCATGCAAATTATTCTAATCTGTGTTTCTGGTATAAGTTATTGTAAAGAAAGAGTCTTTATATGTGTAGTTTACAAAACCGCATCGTCAATAGTGCTGAGCAGGAAATCCCGCAAAGAGTTAATCCGCTTCGAATGACGGCGCTCTTCCGCATAAACAAAAAACAAATCAATCGGCGGGCGCTGAAGCTCCGGCAGCACGATTCGTAGATTTTCCCGCGATTTGATAAGGTAATCCGGCAACACGGCAATCCCCGCATCCGCGCGCACCGCCCTGTATATAGCGTAAAGCGAGTTCATCATAATGATGTTGTTATGCGTCTCCGCGCGAACCTGCGCAAGCTCAAGCAGCCACCCCGGCTCTTTGACCGCCGAACTCGTCCCCGGAGGAAAGGCCAGAAGGCAGTGATTTTTTAAATCCCGGATAGAGGCGGGATATCCGTATTTGTCCAAATACCCTTGGGACGCGCAGATATGAAAGTTCAAGGTGGTGAGCTTGCGGCTGATTGTGTCACTGTATTTGGGTTCATGAAGGCGGATCGCGGCATCTGCCTCGCGCATGCCCAGATTCAGAACCTTCTCCTCAAAAAGAATGGTAAGCTGAATATCCGGATAAAGCTCCCGAAATCGGCTTAAACGCGGCGCAAGCCATGTTGTGCCTATAAAGTCGGATACCGTCACCACAAGCGGCCCCTTCGGCAATTGCCGCGTATCGGCAAGCTGCCCCTCAATAAGCTGGAGCTGGCTCGCGATCTCCTCCGTTGCTTTTTGCAGGATCTCCCCCTGCTCGGTCAGGATCAACCCCCGCGCATGCCGGTGAAACAGCGTAACGCCAAGGCTCTCTTCCAGCGTAGCGATCTGCCGCGATACCGCAGACTGGCTCAAATTCAGCATATCGCCCGCGCCGGTAAAACTCCCCGCCCGCGCAACGACATGAAAAACCCTCAGCTTGTCCCAATCCATACTCACTCGGCGGCCTGTGCATCATGCTCCGGTGCGGTCTGTGCGGCTAAAAACCTGTCGGCTTCCAAAGCGGCCATACAGCCCATGCCCGCCGCCGTAACCGCCTGCCGGTAGACGTGATCGGCAACATCTCCGGCGGCAAAAACGCCGGGAACTGAAGTCACGGTCGAATCCGGCGCTTTATCCAAATACCCCGCCTCATCCATATCAAGCTGCCCTTTAAAAAGTTCTGTCGCCGGATCGTGGCCGATCGCCACAAACATCCCCGCCGCTTCCAGCGTGCTTTCCGTGCCGGTTTTTACATTTTTCAAACGAAGCCCCGTCATCCCCGCATCATCACCAACGACTTCTTCAACCGTTGTATCCCAGATCACTTCAACCTTGTCGTTATCAAACAAGCGCTGCTGCATGATTTTCTCCGCGCGTAATGAATCGCGGCGGTGGATAAGCGTAACCTTGGAGCAGAAATTGGTCAGGAACAGCGCCTCTTCAACCGCGCTGTTTCCTCCGCCGATAACCGCAACGTCTTTCCCGCGGAAGAAAAACCCGTCGCATGTCGCACAGGCCGACACCCCCCGGCCTTGAAACGCTTCCTCCGACGGCAGCCCCAGCCAGCGCGCCTTCGCCCCCGTCGCGATAATGAGCGTATCGCCCGTGTAGACATCGCCGCTATCACCCACCGCCTTAAACGGACGCACCGATAGATCAACCTCTTTGATATAATCGCTCACAATGGCTGTGCCGACATTCTCAGCCTGCGCTTTCATTTGCTCCATCAGCCAAGGCCCTTCAATAGCCTCGGCAAAACCGGGGTAGTTTTCAACCTCCGTGGTAATCATCAACTGCCCGCCCGGCTCAAGCCCGCTCACCAGTATCGGCTGCAAATTCGCCCGCGCCGCGTATATCGCCGCCGTATACCCGGCAGGGCCGCTGCCGATAATCAAAACTTTTGTATGGTGTGTTTTACTCATAGGTCCTCTTTAGCTATCAAATATTAAGCCGTTTCCTGATTTCGTCGGCAACAAACCCCGCATCGTTAAGCGGTTCGTAATCCCACGGCTCCAGCGTTCCTTCAAAGTCCCGCAGATATCCGGATTGTTTAAGGTTTTCATGAAGCTTGTCAATACGCGGATGTCCCCCTTCAAGAGGAATCATATAAACTGGTTTACCCGTTGTGCAAGCCTCCGAAAGCATGGAGGCGCTGTCTGCCGTAGCCAGAATAATATCCGCCCAGGCCAGCATGCCGAAATAAGGGTTCGGCCCGTTGCCGTCCCAAAGGTAGTGATCGGTGCCGTCAAAAGCTTCATGAAGGATCTTGCTGTTTTCCTCGCCCGTACGCCGCGAAGCAGTAATCATCAGGCTGCCTTCGACATGCCCCAGCCGCAGCACCAGCTTGCGCATGATCTCCCGGCTCATCGTATACGCTTTGCTTGTCCCGCCGATTAAAACCGCGATGCGCGGTCCGGCCAGTTTTTCAAATGCGGCAAACTCATGCCGCGCGGCATCAAGCTTTTCCTTCGTAATCCGGTTCGGCGCGGCCATGGTAACAACCACATTTCCGCCCCGCGCCGGATCGTGTTTCGGCACAGCCACAAGATCAAAATGCTTCGGGCTAACGCGCGGGTCCTGAATCTGTACGGTAAAGCTTTTGCCGCCGCTGGCTTTTTTGATATAGCGCGAAGCCGCAATGGACTTCCGTCCCGAGGCAATCAGCAAATCCGGCCACGGACCGGAAAGGGCAGGGGAGAAGCTCCCCCCGCACTCAAACCCCAGATACGGCGAAAGGCTTTTCCATGGCTGGCGGAGTGTAACACGCCGCACATCGGCATCAATGCCGAGCGCCTCGGCAACGCCAAGACACTGGTTTTCCGTTCCCGCAATCCCTTCGGTTACAATCCAGCATGTTATTTTTTTCGAAAAATCTTGCATCATCGCTCGCGCAACTTTATATCAACTCAGAATGTTTTTGTGAAACGATTTAATTTTAAAGAATCCAAAATGCGGCGCACCAAGCTCGATAAAATTGATAAAAAAATTCTGGAAATTTTGCAGGCCGATGGCCGGACAAGCAATGTAGATCTTGCAAAAATTGTCGGCATCTCTGCGCCGCCCTGTCTGCGTCGCGTCCGGGTGCTTGAGGAATCGGGATATATCAAGGGCTACAACGCGCGGATCGACCCCTCGATTCTGGGATACGGCGTTACGGTGTTCGCCCGCGTCCGTCTGGAATCGCAGGCGGAAAAAGACCTAGCCGCCTTTGAACAACTGATGATCGCCCAGCCTATCGTCCGTGAATGCCATATGTTGGCCGGGGATGTGGATTTTATTTTGCGCATCGTTGCCAAAGACTGGGATTCTTATCAGGAATTCCTGACCAAGGAACTGACCTGTGCGCCGAATGTCGTATCGGTAAAATCCTCGCTCGCCATCCGCAGCGCCAAAGACGAACCCGGTGTACCGATTGAGCAGTAGCAGACCCGTTTTCCAGCCCCGCTCATGTGGCGGGTTTTCTGCCTAAGCCTTTGATGTGTATAGGGTGGGCCCGTTCAGTAGCCCCGTTGCCGGAATTTATTTATATTCGACCTTCAGGATTTCGTAATCCCTTGGGCCTTTGGGCGTTTTAATGACCACAGAATCGCCTTCCGACTTACCGATAAGCCCGCGCGCGATCGGTGAAGAGATTGAAATCTTTCCGCTTTCCAGATCCGCTTCATAATCGCCGACAATCTGGTAGGTATGCTCCTCGTCGGTTTCTTCGTCCACAACGGTTACGGTCGCACCGAATTTCACGCTGTCACCGGAAAGCGTAGAAGGATCAATAACTTGTGCGCGCCCTGTCACGGCCTCAAGCTCTTGAATGCGCCCTTCGATAAAGCTTTGCTGCTCCCGCGCGGCGTGGTATTCCGCGTTTTCGGAAAGGTCGCCATGCTCGCGCGCACTCGCAATCGCCTCAATCACAGCCGGGCGGCGTACGGATTTCAAATCATGCAGCTCGCTTTCGAGGCTCTCAAACCCTTGTTTTGTAACCGGAATAGCGTCCATATCACTTCTCTTTTCATAAAAACAAACCCGCCTCAAAAAAGAAGCGGGATTAGACCCATTGAAACCCAAATTTCAGATTTCGTCAAGAATCTTATTCGCCAAGGTAAAGCTTGATGTTGACATAAGGTTTTGTCTGGTGCTATCAAAAATTTTCTATAGCAAAAAAGGAAGACAATTATGGCGTTGTACGAAAGTGCCGGGAAAAAACAGATTCTTATCCAGTTCGGCGGAGCCTCGGACGGAAACATTTCATTTTTACGTGGAGAAACTGCCCGCGCGGCAAAGGTGGAAACATATGAAGTGAATTCAAAAGATGGAAGTATGAGTTTTCAGGGTAATCCAAAGGCCATTTTTTCTGCTATACAGGAAAGATTCAAGGATGACCAAAGCAATAGCGTAACGCAAGTATCGGGGGGAACTGACGGTTCAGCCGTGTTTGTTGTTGAACACAAAGAACCGGCAGCGGTACTTTAAAAACGCGGAGAACTTTCTTTCTAAGCCGCGTCTTTCGCGCCATTCGCCTTCGGAGCCGGGAAATAATCCTGTAGCGCCGTAACGTCTATATCCTTGGCCTTGATCGCACGGATAGCCTGCACCGCAGCCCCTGCCGCCGTCAGCAGCGTGTAATACGGGATTTTATTCATCAGCGCCATGCGGCGGATATTGTTTGAATCCGCAACCGCAGCGGAGCTTTTGGCCGTGGTGTTAATCATCAGCGCAATCTCGCCGTTGATAATAGCATCCAGAATGTGCGGCTGACCTTCCAGCACTTTATTGATGCGTTTGACCTTAACCCCGTTTTCATCGAGGTAGCGGCAGGTGCCGCCCGTAGCGATCAGGTCGAACCCCATCTCCTCAAGCTCTTTCGCAATCGGCAGCAGGTTTTCCTTATCACCCTTTTTCACCGACAAAAACACGGTGCCGGATTTCGGCAGAGACGTTTTCGCAGCCAACTGCGACTTCGCAATCGCATGGGCGAGGTTGCGGTCGATACCCATCACCTCCCCGGTGGATTTCATTTCCGGGCCGAGCAGGGGTTCCACGCCGGGGAAGCGATCGAACGGGAAAACGGGCGCTTTTACCGCGCTAAGATCTGTGGGCATGCCCACCAGCATCGCGGCAAAATCAGCCAGCTTTTCACCCGCCATCAATCGCGCGGCAATCTTCGCAACCGGAACGCCCGTGGCCTTGGCAACAAAGGGAACGGTACGCGAGGCGCGCGGGTTAACCTCGATGAGAAAAATTACATCCTCGCCGGTATCATCATCCTTGCGCACCGCAAATTGTACATTCATCAGCCCCACGACTTTAAGCGCTTTGGCAAGCTCAACGGTCTGGCGCTCCAGCTCTTTCACGGTTTCTTTACTGAGGGAATGCGGTGGCAAAACACATGCGCTGTCGCCCGAATGCACACCGGCTTCCTCGATATGTTCCATGATCCCCGAAACATAGACCTCGCCATCCGTGTCACATAGCGCATCGACATCCACTTCGATGGCGCTTTTGAGATAGCGGTCCAGCAAGACCGGGGAGTCGCCCGAAACTTTCACCGCGACGTTGATATAGCGCTTAAGCTCTTCCATGGAATGCACGATTTCCATGCCTTGCCCGCCCAGAACATAAGACGGGCGCACAACAAGCGGGAAGCCGATGTTCTCGGCCTGCTCAAACGCCTCTTCCGCCGATGATGCCAGGCCGTTGGGCGGCTGTTTCAGTTTCAGCTTATGCACCAGCTTTTGAAAGCGCTCGCGGTCTTCGGCCAGATCAATCGCATCGGGCGATGTGCCGAGAATGGGAATGCCTTCTTCTTGCAACGCATGGGCAAGCTTTAGCGGAGTCTGCCCGCCGAGCTGCACGATCACGCCTTTGATTTTACCGCTCTGCTCTTCGGCGCGGATAAGCTCAATCACGTCTTCTTCGGTGAGTGGCTCGAAATACAGCCGGTCGGAGGTATCGTAGTCGGTTGAAACGGTTTCGGGATTGCAGTTCACCATGATGGTTTCATACCCTGCCTCACGCAGCGCATAGGCGGCATGCACGCAGCAATAATCAAACTCGATCCCTTGCCCGATCCGGTTTGGCCCACCACCAAGGATAATGACTTTTTCCTTATCACACGGGTCGATCTCGCTTTCGGCAGGGGTGAGGCCGTCACCCTCGTAGGTTCCGTACATATACGGCGTGCCCGATGGAATTTCCGCCGCGCAGGTATCCACGCGCTTGTAAACGGGATGGATGTTGTGCGACCAGCGAGCCTTGCGCACATCCTTTTCAGAAACCTTCATAATTTTGGCAAGCTGCGCGTCGGAAAAACCTTTTTTCTTCAGGTCCATCCAGCCTTCCGCCGTGGTCGGCAAACCGTTTTCGCGGAAATGCTTTTCAGTTTTCATCAGATTGTCGATGCGTTCCAGAAACCATTTATCGAATTTACAAAGGTTATAAACCTCATCAATGCTCAGACCTTTATAAAGCCCTTCCGCGATATAAAGAATGCGTTGCGGCGTCGGGCGGGCGATTTCACTGCGCAACTCGTCTTCTTCGATATCGGGCATGGGTTGCAATCCATCCAACCCTTTTTCCAGCGAGCGCAGAGCTTTTTGCAAGCTTTCTTCGAAATTCCGGCCAATGGCCATGGCTTCGCCGACCGACTTCATCGCCGTGGTCAGGTTGTTGTCGGTGCCTGAGAATTTCTCAAAGGCAAAGCGCGGCACTTTTGTCACCACGTAATCAATGGTCGGCTCGAAAGAGGCGGGCGTTTTGCCGCCCGTAATGTCGTTATCCAGCTCATCGAGCGTATAGCCCACCGCCAGCTTCGCCGCGATTTTTGCAATCGGGAAACCTGTGGCTTTGGACGCCAGCGCTGAGGAGCGCGACACGCGCGGGTTCATTTCAATCACCACCATACGCCCCGTTTCCGGGTCCATGCCGAACTGCACGTTCGATCCGCCCGTTTCCACGCCAATCTCGCGCAGCACGGCAATCGAGGCGTTGCGCATGATCTGGTATTCTTTATCGGTGAGCGTCAGGGCAGGGGCCACGGTGATGGAATCACCAGTATGCACGCCCATCGGGTCAATATTTTCAATGGAACAGATAATGATGCAGTTATCGTTTTTATCGCGCACCACCTCCATCTCATATTCTTTCCAGCCCAAAAGAGACTCGTCAATGAGGACTTCGGTCGTGGGGGAGGCGTCAAGCCCCTCGCGCACGATCTTCTCAAACTCGGCCTTGTTATAGGCAACGCCGCCGCCGGTCCCGCCCATGGTAAAGGACGGGCGGATAATGAGCGGCAAGCCGAACTCTTCCAGAACTTTGCGCGCATCTTCAAGTGTTTGCACAACTTCCGAGCGCGGCGATTCCAGCCCGATCTTCTCCATCGCGTCTTTAAAGCGTTCGCGGTTCTCCGCCTTGTCGATTACATCGGCGTTCGCGCCGATCATCTCAATTCCAAGCTCTTTAAGGACGCCCATTTCTTCCAAAGCCAGCGCGGTGTTTAGCGCCGTCTGCCCGCCCATGGTCGGCAGCAGGGCATCCGGGCGCTCTTTCTCAAGAATTTTCGCCACAACTTTCGGCGTGATCGGCTCAATATAGGTGGCGTCAGCCATCTCCGGATCGGTCATGATGGTCGCCGGGTTGGAGTTAATCAGGACAATCCGGTAGCCTTCCTCGCGCAAAGCCTTGCACGCCTGCGCTCCGGAATAATCAAACTCACACGCTTGACCGATAACGATCGGTCCCGCACCGATGATGCAGATGGATTTTATGTCTGTTCTTTTAGGCATGAAGTCTCGGTCCGTTCACATGTTTTTATTAAATAGGCCCGAGAACGATTGTGTAATTGAAAATGCAGATATCTTCAACAATAAAATACTTTTTATTAAGTTTGTCTTTAACCCTAACGCTCGGAAGTCGGGTTCGGGTATGTTTTTCCGTCGGATGAAAAGGAGCCGGTCAGAGTGCGTTTTATTGTTTTGTCTGATATGTCAAGGGTGGCCGCAGCATCCTTCCTGGAGCCGTGGCAAATCTCTAAAATATGAGAAAACAACATCCTTTTTATATCCTCATAGGTCGCGCCTGTATCAACAGCACCTTGCGCGAGTGCTTGTATAGCCTTCTCCATCTGGTCTTGCGGTGAAGGAGGGATGCCGTTTGGAAAAAGTGAGTGAATATGAGAGTTCAGGTCAAGCTTTCCAAGAACGGAATAGCGCTCCATTGCAGCGCGAAGGCCGCGGATATTGTCCGGCCATTCATGGTCTGTTAACAGACTCATGTCTTCTTGTGTGAGGCTTAGCGCTTCTTTGCGTGTTGGCGTCATATTTTTGCAAAAGTCATCCAGAAGGTTTTGTGCCAGCATGGGGATATCTTCTTTTCGTTCTCTCAAAGGAGGAATTCTATAGGCGAAGGTGTGAATCCGGCTCAGCAGGTCATCGCGGAAAATATTTTGATGAACCATTTGTAGAAGGTTTTTATTAGTTGCACAAACCATAAAAAACTTTGAAGTCAGTGTTTGGATTCCACCGATAGGACGAAATTCATGTTCACCTTCTACGGCTGTTAAGAGTTGTGATTGGACATCAAGCGGCATATCACCAATTTCATCAAGAAAAAGTACGCCTTTATCCGCTTGTTGCAGATAACCTTGATGGTCATTGTAGGCTCCTGTAAAAGCCCCCTTTTTATGGCCAAAGAGTAAGGGGGCAGCCATGTCCTTCATCAATGTCGAGCAATTGACATGGATAAAGGGGCCACGAGCAGCCCATGAAAATTTATGGGCAAGCCGGGCAAGGTGCGTTTTCCCACTGCCCGGCTCACCTACGAGCAAAAGGGTATCGCTGTGTTGAGCGACTTGTGCCAGATCATCATATAAAGCTTGCATCGCAGGTGAGCTTGTTTGCGGGAGGCTGGTTGTGTTGCGGCTATTGTCTGCAAAAGTGGAGGAAGGAACCATGGAAACCCTCAATCAATACTCTTTTTATCTGTTTAGTGTAGAATTTTTTTATGGTAAAGGTCGATGCGTGTCAATAGCTTTCACACCCACAAAAAATTCTATAAGAAATACAGTGTTTTTTTGTAAATGAGGTTTTGTTTAAGACGCTGTTTTGGGTCTGTACTATGCAACAAAGAAAAGTTATTGGTACGGATATGAATGAGAGGAGATCAAGCGGTGTCTCAATTTACGCCAAAGATCATTACAATTTTTAAAAAAGGCTACGGCCTTCCCGACTTAAAAGCCGATATGGTTGCCGGGCTGACGGTGGCTATCGTTGCTTTGCCTTTGGCGATGGCTTTGGCGATAGCCAGCGGAGCCTCTCCCGATAAGGGGTTGTTAACGGCTGTTGTTGCCGGTTTCCTGATTTCTTTGCTCGGCGGGTCGCGCGTTCAAATCGGAGGGCCGACCGGTGCATTTGTGGTTGTCGTCTTTAACGTCATTGCCCATCATGGCTATGACGGATTGATTCTGGCGACGCTGATGGCCGGAATGATATTGGTTGTTGCCGGATATGCCCGTATGGGGCAGGTCATAAAGTTCATACCGCATCCCGTGGTTACAGGTTTTACCGCAGGTATCGCGGTTATTATTGCCACATCGCAGGTGAAGGATTTTTTGGGCTTGCGTCTGGATGAAGTTCCTGCGGAGGTTATTCCCAAATGGATGGCCTATTTTTCAAACCTTGATACCGTAAATTATGCCGCGCTGAGCATAGGGGCCGGATCTTTAATGTTGATTGTAATATTGCGGCGTTTCGCCCCGCGGCTTCCCGGTTTTTTGTTTGCTGTGGTCGTGTTTTCTGTGTTGACGCAAGTGTTGCATATTCCTGTTGAAACCGTTGGCTCGCGTTTTCCCGATATTTCATCCGGGTTTCCTATGCCGGCTTTGCCGGAGATCAGCTTTGCAAAAGTTCAGGAAGTGCTTCCTTCTGCGTTCACCATTGCGTTTCTGGCAGGGATTGAAGCCCTGCTTTCCGCCATGGTGGCAGACGGTATGGCCGGGTATAAACACCGCTCCAATCAGGAGTTGGTCGGGCAGGGGGTTGCAAATATTGCATCGGCCTTTTTTGGTGGGTTACCTGCCACAGGAGCGATAGCCAGAACGGCAACCAATATAAAAGCCGGGGGAAAAACACCGGTTGCGGGCATATTTCATGCCGGTTTTTTGCTGATATTTATCCTGTTTGGCATGGATGCTGTGCAGTTTGTGCCGATGGCCACTTTGGCGGCCATCCTTTTTCTGGTGTCGTGGGGGATGAGCGAGATCAAACACTTCATCCATATTTTCAGGCTTTCTGCAAGCGACCGCGCCGTACTGCTTCTGACATTCTTTTTGACGGTTCTGGTCGATTTGACCGTGGCTATTGGCGTGGGCGTAACGCTGACGTCTCTTTTGTTTATGAAGCAGATGAGCAGTTCGGTCAGCATGTCGTTTGATAAGGCTGTGCGTTCCGGCAACGAAGAAGAGTTTGAAGATCAACGCGGGGATTTGCCGCCCGGGGTCGAGGTTTTTCTTATTTCCGGGCCTATCTTTTTCGGGGTGGCCGGAGATCTTCTGGATATGCTCAACCGTATGGGGCAGATTCCCAGAGTTTTGGTTATCCGGATGCGTTTTGTCCCGTTTCTGGATGCGACAGGCGTAGCGGCGCTGGAAAACCTGATGCGGGAATGCCACGGCAAAGGGATTGCCGTGATTTTTTCCGCAGTTCAGCCGCAGCCGATGACGATGCTCTCAAAAGCTGAGTTCGGCCCCGCCAAAAGCGCTATACGCTATGCTGACAGTTATAGCGCTGCGATCAAGATGGCAGAGGAAGACATCCGGCAGGAAAACGCAGGTTAAGCGCTATACCGGCGTTGACGGCTCTTGAGTTTCAGCGAGCGGGATAAACATGTTTTCTGTCGGGCTGTACTCAAGGAGCGCGCCTTCATGAAGATCAAAGAGCCAGGGCTTGATAACGACTCGATGTTCTTGAACCGCCTTGGCCACGGAAGGGTAGGATAGCAGGTTTTTTGCACTCAGGAGTACGATTTGTTCCTCTGTGGCGCGGTAGATGCACGTTTCGTCGCCGGATTCCGTTTGAGCTTTGGCCTTTTCCAGCCCGGAGCATGCGACCTCGACAAAACCTGATATTTCCTCGTCCTCTATGTTTTCGACCAAAGCTTTCACCGCGCCGCAATTCGTGTGTCCCAGCACGATAATGGTTTCAACTTTGTTGTATTCCAGTGCGAATTGTAGCGCTGCTGCAAGCGCGGTGCCTTGTTTGTAGGGCCGTACGATCGCCCCCATCGCTTTATGTGCAAAAAACGTGCCCGGTGCGGGGTTGAAAATAAAGCCGGGATTGGCTCGGGAGTCGATACAGGAAATAATAAAGTATTTAGGGTGTTGGCCGTCGCGAATGAGGGCGGGCATGCTCGCGGATTTGCTTTCATATTCCTTTTTTCGGAAAAGCTTGAAGCCCTCGATAAGCTGTCTGGTCATGCCCTATGCCGCTTTCACCTTTTCAATATTCTCGCGGAAGCGCTCGAACAAATAATAACTATCCATCGGTCCGGGTGAGGCCTCGGGGTGGTATTGTACCGAAAACACAGGCTTGCCCTTCACACTTAAACCTTCGTTTGAACCGTCGAACAGCGAGACGTGAGACTCCTCAACTCCTTCAGGTAAGGAATCAGCTATAACTTCGAACCCATGGTTTTGACTGGTAATTTCAACCTTACCGGTTTTTAGGTCCTTCACCGGCTGGTTTGCGCCGCGATGCCCCAGATGCATCTTGCGCGTCTTTCCACCCAAAGCCTGAGCCAGCAATTGATGCCCCAGACAAATCCCGAAAATCGGCATGTTTCGTTCCATCAACGCCCGGATCATCGGCACTGCGTATTCCCCCGTCGCCGCCGGATCACCGGGGCCGTTGGACAGAAATACCCCGTCAGGCTTATGCGCAAGGATATCCTCAGCGCTGCTTTGCGCCGGGACAACGGTAACGTCAAAACCCGCACCGGCAAGGCAGCGCAGGATATTGCGTTTGGCCCCGAAATCGACAGCGACGACTTTAAATTTGGGGCTGTCTTGCTCGGTATAACCTTCGGTCAGGCTCCAGATTTTTTCTTTCCAGCTATAGCTCTGCGTGCAGGAAACCTCTTTCGCCAAATCCATCCCTTCAAGCCCCGGCCAGTCGGCAGCCTCTTTTTGCAGGGACGCCAGATCGAAATTCCCCGACGGGTCATGCACAATCACGCCGTTGGGCGCGCCATTATCACGGATGTAGCGGGTGAGCGCTCTTGTATCAATGCCGCTAATCCCCGGCAGATTGTAGCTTTTCAGCCATTCATCCAGCCCGCGCGTGGCTCGCCAGTTCGACGGGGCGGTAACGTCCTCGCGCACAATCAACCCCCGCGCCGCCGGGTTGGTGGTTTCAAGGTCTTCTTCATTCGTACCGACATTGCCGATATGGGGAAAGGTAAAGGTGATAATCTGCCCGGCATAAGACGGATCTGTTAAAGTTTCCTGATACCCCGTCATCGCGGTGTTGAAACAGATCTCTCCGATGGATTTCGTTTCCGCGCCGAACCCGCGTCCAAAAAATACGGTGCCGTCGGCGAAAAGAATCACAGCCGTTGCATTTGAGGGCTGTTTTAATGTAGAAGGTTTCGTCATAGGTGAAAGTCTTTCTAGCAATGTGTCGCTAGAGATAAAGTTAATAATGACTTTGTAAGCAAAAGCCAAGATAAAAAAGGGAGAAACCGTGGATATTCGGGCAAAATTTAGCGCCGCGCTGAAAGAAGCGCTCAAAAGCAAGGACCAGACGGCGATGTCAACCATTCGGTTGATTTTGGCCGCGCTCAAGGATCGGGACATTGCCGCGCGCGGACAGGGCAAGGCCGACGGCATCTGTGACGCGGAGATTCTCTCCATGTTGCAGTCCATGATAAAGCAGCGCCGGGAATCTGCGAAAGTGTACTGCGATGCGGGCCGTGAAGAACTCGCCGAGCGTGAAGAAGGCGAAATCGAGGTGATCCAGCGTTTCCTCCCCGCACAGATGAGCGAAAGCGAGGTCGGCGCGGCCATCGACAAAATTATTGCGGATACCGGCGCATCGAATGTAAAGGACATGGGGAAAGTCATGGCCGTACTCAAAAACGAATATGCCGGGCGTCTTGATATGGGCAAGGCCGGTGGACTGGTGAAAGAGAAGCTTGGGTAAATCCTTAGCGATTAACGGCTTTGCGGAAGTTGATTTTGATGATCTCTCGTAAATTACGGGCTTGATGTTCTTTGTGTTCTTTTTCAATCCGGTCCATGTTTTTGATAAAATCGTCTTTATGGTACTCAATTTCGGGATGTTCCAGACGCGCACGGTGGGAAGATTTTAAAAAAGTATAAGGCTCCTTTATGGCCGGTAGCCACATATCGTCCACAAAACGGCAGTCAAGCCGAATTCGGCCATATTTCAAAAGCCAGCCAAGCCAGCCGTGCGTAACGCTTTCAGCGCTGATGTCTGCAAGCTCCGTTTGTTCGGTTCGAATAAAGAAAAACCCTCTTTTGTAGATAATACGACGGTTGGTCAGCCCAACCTCCGTTCCGACATAAACCAGAAATAACAGCCAGAGTATAGAAAGTCCCATGGCCATCATAATCAGGGTAAAAGAGTTTCTCTTGTCATCAAGGTGAAGCGGCCCAAGGTTCACATCAAATGTTACGACAGTGATGCCGAAATGCAGGTGAAAGTAAAAGTCTGCTACAATTCCTGCCGCTGTAAAGACAAGGAACCAGAAAAACCCTTCAATCAGATAAATCCAGTGAGGGCGTGTTAAAACAAGCAAACTTTCATCATCACCGATAACTTTGCGGATGTAGCTCATAAGTTACTCTAACCAAAAAGAAGAGCCGATAAAAATGATAAATCGCTTTTATTTTAGTTTGCAAATTTGCAGCTTTCCTCATTAGGGGATAGAATTCCAGAGCCTTGAAGTTGTTTGGAAGGGGAAAACATGCTGGAGTCACATATTGAAGAAACCTCAAAGGGTGGCCCGGCAGCGGCACTGGATCTTGTTCTGAAAAAAGCTGTAAACAAAAGGAAAGAGTTTGCGCGCGCAGATTTTATCCTGAAAGATATAACGAAGTTGCCGCAAGGAGCCTGGAAAGCCAAACTCGACATTTTTGCCGAGCCTAAGAGGAAAAAGAACAAAACAACGCCTGACTTGGACCCGGCGCCTGCGATCAAAGAAGCAATAGAAAGAGAAGACAGGGCGCAGAAAGGAAAGAAAGCAGAGCATGCGCATCAGCTTGAGGACTTTTACCACGAGCGTCTGGTGGAGCAGCTTGACTACGAATACGGTTTGGAGCAGGAAGGATATGAGATGTTGGTCTTGTATGCTGAACTGCAACTCGAAGGGGTGGTTATGGGCACAGCCCCTCAATATGATTTTACAGCCATTCATTTTTTGCCGGAAGGTTCTCTGTCTAGAGCTGCGCAGGAGAAGCACCCCAGTCTCTGGCTTTATGAAGCAGCGCACTGTACGTCGCAGGAGGGTAATGTTTTTACGTGGACATTAGGAGAGCCTGAGCCTGACCTGAAGCCGTCTCGCAGCCATTCCCTTTTTCCAGAGTTGTCCGAGGAGTGAAACAGCTACAATCAAGGTTCTGTATTTTGTTGGCCGGATATCAAAAAAGGCCGCATAAGCGGCCCTGTTTTGATTTCGGATATAAGCTTATTTTCTGATGAGGCTTTGAAAAAAACGGGCGATTTTGTCCCGGGCCTCTGTAAAGCTCTCCAGACCCTGCTGGTTTGAACCGTACTCAATAAGTCGAAGCTTGTAATTTTTTGAAAATATATCAGGCATTTTCTCACCTCCACGCCGTTTTTCACTATCTATTACTGATGCTTAATATATATGAAAAATGGATATTTCGCAAATTATGCAAAGCAAGTATATGATTTTATTTGCAAAATAGGGGGTTAAGCTTTTTTGAAAAAGCTCAGAGCCGAACATGCGCTGCGGAGAAGCTCTTTAACCGAAGGGGTCCGTACGGACTCGCCGTACTCAATAAGGCTGATTCTACAGTTCTTTTGAAAGACTTTAGGCATACGCTCTATGCTCCGCAAAGTTTTTGATTAATTTAGTGCTTTTGATGTATATATTATTGCATAATAAGACAAGTGTAAAATATGATATTTTTTGAAAAAATCTGCTAATCTATGCTCCATGTCGATTCCCCCGCGTTTTTTGGATGAAATCCGTAATCGTTTGAACCTGTCCGAAATTATCGGCCAGCGCGTCCCTGTGCAAAGAGCGGGGCGGGAATTCAAGGCCTGCTGCCCGTTCCATAAGGAAAAAACCCCCAGCTTCACAATTAACGACGATAAGCAGTTTTACCACTGCTTCGGCTGCGGCGCGCATGGCGACGCCATCGGCTTTGTCATGGCCCACGATAATCTCTCCTTCATTGATGCGGTCGAAAGCCTGAGCGCGCAGGCGGGTCTGCAAATGCCCAAACCTGACCCCGAAGCGATTAAAAAGGCCGAAAAAGCCAAGGGGCTGCACGAATTGCTTGATGAGGCAACGGCCTGGATGCAGGCGCAAGCCGAAGAGGCGTCAAATGCCGACGTGCTGGAATATCTTGAAAAGCGGGGCATGAACGCCGACATCCGCGCGGGTTTTCGCATCGGCTACGCCCCGGGGGACGGGCAGGCGTTGCGCAGGCACCTTAAAGATAAGGGTTTTACGGATGCACAGATGATCGAAGCCGGTCTATTGAAAGAATCCAGCCGTGGCGGTCAGTCCTACATCTTCTTCCGCGACCGGGTGATGTTTCCCGTCGCCGACCGCCGGGGCAGGGTGGTTGCGTTTGGCGGAAGAATTCTCCCCGAGCATATCCGCCCGCAAACCAATCCCGATTTCACTCCGCCGAAATATATAAATTCATCCGACACGCCGCTATTCGACAAAGGCCGCATGCTTTACGGTGAATCCATTGCTCGCCAAGCCGCGCGCGAAGGTCACACGGTTTTGGTTACGGAAGGCTATATGGATGTGATCGCCTGTAATAAATACGGCTTTAAAGGGGCCGTTGCGCCGATGGGCACCGCGCTGACCGAAGAACAGATCCTCTCGCTCTTTTCAATGGTTGCCGACGACGAGAAGCTGCCGGTCTTGTGCTTCGACGGTGATAACGCAGGCCGAAACGCCGCCTCCCGCGCCTGTGAGCGCATATTGCCGCTGCTCAAACCGGGCCGGAGCGTGCGCTTTGCCTTCCTGCCCGAAGGCGAGGACCCCGATAGCCTGCTGCGCGCCGCAGGTGCGGAAGGGTTTAAGAAATTCCTCTCATCGTCTTTGTCCCTGTTCGATTTTATCTGGGCCGCCCACACCGCCGGGCGCAGCTTTGATGCGCCGGAAAGCCGCGCCGGGCTGGACAAGGCGCTGCAAAAACAGATCGCCGCTATTGCCGACCCGGAAATCCAGAAACATTACCGCGAACTGGTCCGCACCCGCATTGCCGACAGATTTTTCAAGCCCTACCGCCCGTCCGGCAGTTCCCGGAATAAAGGGCCTCAGACGCCAACCGCCCTGCGTATGCGTCCCCTGATGCGCAAAAAAAACCGCATCGCGCAAAGAATTCTGCTCTGCACGATTATCAACAACCCCGAGCTTTACGCCCATATAGAGGAGGAGTTCGGGCGCTTTGAAATTGAAGAGGAAAACCTCAACACCCTGCGCGCGCAGGTGGTCGATAGCCTGAATGAAGATCCGGGGCTTGATACCGAAAGCCTGTGCGCTAGATTAAAGTTGCAAGGCCTTGAAAAAGAAAGAGATGACATATTGAACGAATCTGTTTATGTTCACGCTGCTTTTGCCCGTAAAGGCAGTTTTGAGTCTCTGGGAGAAGGCCCTATGCGCGAGCGCTGGCTTTCTTATTACGAAGGATTGCAGGGCCATGGCATGGATGAAGAGGTTAAGGCGCGTTGGAAAAGCGCATTTGAGAGTTCGAATGAACAGCAGGAAGACAGATTGCGCGACATGGTGCGAATCAAAAGCGCCGAATAAGGTTTAAACAGAGTATAATTTCGTGGGCAACACATCCAACCACTTTAAATATCAGGAATTTTAAGATCTAATCAGGATTGGCGGATAGGCAGTATGGCTGGAAAAGGATTTGGAAACTTGGCAGTGAGTGAAAAAACAGACGAAAATCAGGAAACCGAAGGCAAAGGTTCTTTGGAGGCCGTTGTTAAAAAGCTTGTAAAGGCGGGCAAGGACAAGGGATTCCTGACATATGAGCAGATTAACAAGGCGATTCCCGCCGGTGAGTTTTCATCGGAGCAGATCGACGAGGCTATGGCCACATTCTCGGATATCGGCGTGCAGCTTGTGGAAAGCGAAGACGACGTAGCTGAGGATTCGAGCAGCGATGACAAAAGCGAATATGAAGCCGGCGGCAACATTGCCGATGATGACACGGGCCGCACCGACGACCCGGTACGCATGTACTTGCGCGA
>JAWKVT010000003.1:0-191630 GCA_041397865.1 Alphaproteobacteria bacterium
GAGGAGCAATGAGTATAGACCCTAGGGCGAAAATTCATACGCCCTCAACCTCACGTGTCTGCGGCGCATGACAACCGCATCCGGTCTGGTTTTGAACAAAACACCGTGTCTGCGGACAATACAAATCATACAAACAACCCAAAATTCTTTCCGTACTACTCGAATCCAGCGAATAATAAATCGTTTGAGCTTCTCTGCGCGTTTTCACAATGCCATCACGGCGCAGCCGCGCCAGATGCTGCGATAGGGCAGATTGGCTAAGACCGACCATCTCTTCCAGAGCGCCGACGCTTTTTTCCCCGGAATAAAGCGCACAAACAACCATCAGGCGCCTTTCATTCGAAAGCGCTTTCAAGACCTTCACAGCCGCTTGCACATCTTTCCCTATAGGTTTTGTATCCATCTTCATGGTTTTCTTCAGTGTTCAAAAAAAAACACGCCTAAAGTTCAAAATAAACCGAATAAACGCAGAAAAGATAAAGATCCTAAAAGAAAGCCCGGCGGCTTTCAAAACCCAAAACACAACTTTAGATTAGCATACACCCGTTCTAAAATTCAATTTCGTTAAAATAATTTATTATTTCAAAAAAATTCAACGCCCAAAATGCTTTTTCGACGGCACAAACCGCAGAAGCATTCCCGCAACATTATTAGGGATAATTGTACAAAACCAGCAAAAAAGCGCCATCACCCACGGAAAAACGATAACACCCTTATTTTGTTGTAGTTTTTTTGCAATAATTTTTGCCGCCCGCTCAGAATCCATCAAAAACGGCATGGGAAAATCATTTTTTGCCGTCATGCGCGAACGCACAAAACCCGGACAAATCACGTTAACCTTCACCCCGCTCCCGCGCAAAAACCCTCGAAGCCCCTGCCCATAGCTTTTGACAGCGGCTTTTGACGCGCAATATGCAGGCGCGCCGGGAATGGCAACATACGCAGCAATAGAGCTCATAATCGCGATCTGCCCGCGGCCACGTTCTTTCATAAACGGCAGCAACGGATGGATCGTATTCAAAACCCCTGTGACGTTCACATCAAAAATTTGCCGAACCTGCTCGTCACTTTCCCCGCCGTTCAGACCGCCCGTACCGGCGGATATCCCGGCATTGGCAATCACAAGATCAACTGGATTCTCCATATCCCTTTCAAGCAGCCAGCGCGCCATAGCTTCTTTATCCGTCACATCCAGCGCGGCTATATGCACCTGTGCCCCAAGGTTCCCGCACGTTTCCGCCGCGCCCTGTAGCCGCTCTTCATCCCGCCCGCTCAAACTGAGCATAACGCCCGGCGCGGCATAATGCTCTGCCAAGGCTTGCCCGATCCCGCTTGAGGCTCCCGTAATCAAAATATGCGAAAGGGTTTTTGACATGACTTTTACTTTGCTTAAGGTTAAGTTCTAAAACAATAGCCTTAAAACAAAAACATCAGGACTAAAAATTGGAGAATTTAAAACGCCGCGGCCTTATGTATGTTTTATCCTCGCCGTCAGGCGCAGGCAAAACCACAATCACGCGCGCGCTTTTAAAAGAAAATGAAAACCTCGTCCCCTCCATCTCCGCCACAACGCGCCCGCGCCGCGCCGGAGAAGTCCACGGACAGGACTATATCTTTGTCAGTACCGATGAATTCCGCGATATGGTTGATAACAGCGATATGCTGGAACATGCCAAAGTCTTCGACCATTATTACGGCACGCCGCGCGGCCCCGTGGAAGAGGCCCTCAGCAATGGCCAGGATGTAATTTTCGATATCGACTGGCAGGGAACCCAGCAACTTTTTGAACTCGCCGCCGAAGACCTGGTCCGTGTTTTTATCCTCCCGCCTTCAAAGGCCGCGCTGGAAAAACGCCTGCGCGACCGCTCCCGCGATACAAAAGAAACCGAAGAGCAAATACGCGGGCGCATGTCCAAAGCCGAAAGCGAAATGTCGCACTACACCGAATATGATTACGTGATTATCAATGAAAATATTGAAGCCGCCACGCAGCAAGCCCAGCTAATTCTCGATGCCGAGCGCATTAAACGCCGCCGGGTTCAGGGTCTTTCAGATTTTGTCCGGGGTCTGATGGGCGGGCTTTAGGATCTACGCATGTAACAAAGACATAAGCCGCAACATGATTTAAAGGCGAAGGTTTATCCAACTTCCAGCGATCATCAAACGCCTGCATTAAAAAATAAGGTCCCCGTCCCTGCGCCGCAGCCGTAAAGGTTTTTGAACCTGAGCTTTCGCATCGTGACAAAATAATCCGGCGCCCCGTTTTTCTTTTGCAAACATCTTGTAAATAAATGCTAGGTGAAGAAAAACTTTCAAAATTGCGACGATCCTTCCATCGCGTATACTCATTCATCTGCTGAAGCTTTTCTGAAATATAGCGCCAATCCATAAACTCTTCCAATGAAAACAACATCTTGCCGCTTTTTTGATGCGGCATGGCAATAAGCTTTCGATCACCGATCGCTTGTTCCCAATCCTCCGGCAAAACCACTTGCCCCCGGCCCGTAATCCGAAGGTCAAATTTTCCTTGAAAAATATCGCGGTCTTTACGCTTAAGAGCGCTCATGAAACTCTCCTTTCGAAAACACAACATAATATTATGTCAATCAAATGGCAAGCTTTATATAATCTTCCGGCGCGAGGTTCTCCGCCCGGCTCTGCGGATCAAGGCCGAGCGCCTCAATCTGAGCGGCGTAATCCTTTAACGAAGTGCGGATCATTTTCCGCCGCTGGCCGAACGCCGCAGCCGTAACCGCCTCCACCGCCTCAAAATCCGGTGCATCCCCTGGCAATATACGCGGCACAAACCTCACCACGCTGGATTTCACTTTCGGCGGCGGCGTAAAGGCCGACGGCGGCAGATCGAACAGAGATTTGACCTCACAAATCCACTGGCTAATTACCGATAGCCGTCCATACGCTTTGCTCCCTACGCCCGCAGTAATGCGCTGACCCACCTCTTTTTGAAACATCAAAATCATCTGCTCATACGCAAGCCCGTCTGCGCGAAGCTGCTTCAACCACCCCACCAGCAACGGCGTGGCGATATTATAAGGCAGGTTGGCAACAATCACGCGCGGTCCCTCACACAAACCGGTCAGATCGGTTTCAAGGGCATCGGCCTGCACAACCTCCAGCCGCCCCGCCGCAGCCTCCCGCAAATCCTGCAATGCCGCCACGGCGCGCGGATCAAACTCCACGGCAATCACCTTGCCCGCACCCGCGCGCAGCAAAGACCGCGTCAGCCCCCCCGGCCCCGGCCCGATTTCAATCACGGTTTTACCCGATAAATCACCCGCCTGCCGCGCAATTTTATCGGTAATATTCTGATCGAGAAGAAAGTTCTGCCCCAACTTTTTTTCCGCGCGTAAATCATGCGCCGAAATCACATCGCGTAGCGGCGGCAGGGAATCAAGATCACCCGCCAAGACGGTTCTCAATAAAAGCCGCAGATTTCAGGTCAAGCAAATACCGGCGCTGCAAACGCTCAAGACGCTGTAAGCCGAGCATACCCATAACCTCTTCGCGAGCAGGAAGATTTTCCGGTGCAACAACCCGCTGGTCGCGCACTTCCAGTATATGAAACCCCGAAGACGTGCGAATCGGGTTACTCACCCGCCCTTTTTCAATACGGGGCAAAACATCATCAAGCTCCTGCTGCAACTGCCCTTGGGAAATCCAGCCTAAATCGCCACCCTGCGGTGCCCCGGCAGACTTGGAAAATTGCTGCGCCACCTTAAAAAACGCGGCCTTCCCACTGCGAATTTCCTGCGCAAGCTTCTGCGCCAATTGCCGCGTCTGCGCCTCTTCACCCGGATTTTCAACCGGCAAAAAAATCTCGGATAGCAAATACTCCGGCTTGCCCGTATTGGCCATCATGCGCTCAAGATAACTGTCTATATCACTATCCGAAACAACAACCTGCGGGCGCAGCTTGGCCTGCACCACTTTCGACCAGGCAATTTGCGCACGAATCTGATCTTCCATCGTCCTGATATTCAGCCCGCCCTGAGTAATCATTTTGCGAAATTTATCCGGTTCAAAATTATTCTGCTGCGCAATGGTCGCAAACCCGCGATCAATTTCAGCCTGTGTAATTTCAAGATCCAGCCGCCGCGCTTCCTGCAACCGGATCTGTTCATCCACCAGCGCCCCGATAATTTGCAACTTAAGCTTGTTGCGAATATCCTGCGAATTCGGCAAACCCGACGAAGCGATAATCAGCGCCATCCGGTCATTCACATCCGAAACCGTAATCGCATCTTCGTTCACCACCACCGCGATACTTTCGCTGCGCCCTGCCCAGGACGGCGCGGCAGCAGAAAAAAACACAAATACCGTTAAAGCAAAAAGAATGATGCGCATAAATAAAACCTTTTTAAAATCTCTGCGAAAACAGGTATATCAGCCCGCCTTCACCTCTGCAAACCGTCCACCCGCACGATAACTCTCAAGATAGGTCGGCAAAACCACATCCATTAATGTAGGTGCTACGCCCAGATCCGCCAAACCCTTCGCCTCGGGCTTAATCACATAATCGCTTTTCAATGACTCGACCTGATCGCATGTCAAAAGCGGCTTGGGCAAAAGCCCCATAAACACCGCCTGCACCTTCGCCAACCAAAACGGCAGCTTGATATACATGCGCCTGCGCCCGGTATAACGCGAAAGAAGTTCGTAAACCTCTTTAAAACTCACAACCTCCGGTCCGCCCAGCTCGTAAATCTGCCCGCGCGCTTCCGGTTTTTCAAATGCTGCCATGACCGCATCAGCCACATCCCCGACATAAACCGGCTGAAATCTCGTTTTCCCCCCGCCAATCAGCGGCAGCACCGGCACAAACCGCATCAACTCGGCAAATTTATTAAAGAAATCGTCATCCGGCCCAAATACAACACTGGGCCGTAAAATTGTCGCTTTCGGAAAAATTTTCTGAATCGCTTTTTCACCTTCATACTTGCTCTTTGCATAGCGCGAAGTGTCATTCTCAATATTGGGAATGGAAATATGCACGAAATTTTCTACGCCTTCCTGCAAACAGGCTTCGGCAATCACCGCCGGAATATCCGCATGCACCCGCTTGAAGCCCCCGCGCTTGCGCTCATACAAAATACCGACGCAATTCACCACATAATCGGCACCCTTTACCGCCGCTACAATGCTCTCCTCATCGCTATAATTACATTGAAAAGGAACAATCTGCCCCACCGCTCCATCAGGTTTAAGAAAATATGCCCGCTCCGGCACACGCGTGGCAACCTTAACGATAACGCCCTTTTTCGCAAGTTCGCGCACCACCTGCCGCCCGATAAAACCAGTCCCCCCGAATACGGTTGCAACTTTATTTTTCATTGTCATTCCACGCTCCTAACATGCTCATACTATGGCGCGTATCACACAAAATTTCTAGTTTGATTTATAAAAAAATATTTACATATATAAATTTCATTGCTATTACAAAAAGTATGAACGCCAATACTAACCACTCAAACCCGAAAACGTCTCTTCTAAAAGTTCAGACTTTGAAAGAGTTTGTAACAGCCGCGCATATTCCTTCTTTTTGGGCCCGCGATGCAAAAACCATAGAAAAAACAAGAGAAGCTTTCTTGGAGTTTATGAAAGATTGCCATAATGGCATAAACGTTTCTGCGTATGTCACCGTAGATGGAAACGCGCATCACAACCTGTTGCAAAACCTGCCGGAAATTATAGACCACGAAATCAAGGCAATGATTATGACTTACCATAATATGCATGGGGCTAATATCATGCGCATTGAAATCGGAAATAACCTGACCCGTGAAAGCCATACTCATAACTTTAACGTACTCAATTGCAATTGGGGTGATCTTGGGACGGGGTTTTGGAAAACAAACCATACACCAGTTTACGTACCTGAAGGTATGTGGACAAACATTCCTGTAGGAACGGAACATTTTTCTTATATTCAAAAAAACAAACTAAGATCTACCATCGCTATTTTTGAAGACCAGCAACCAAATAATTTTTAAAAGGCTCTCTCCACAAAGCTGTCCATCACCCGTTTTTGTCCTGATTTTTCAAAGGCTATATCGAGCTTATGCCCGTCGATATTGACAATTTTCCCATAGCCGAATTTATCGTGAAACACGCGGTCGCCGCGAGAAAAAACAGTGCCGTGCTCACTCATAACTTTACGCTCATGGATTTGCCGCTTTTGTACCTTCGGCGCAAACCCCGATGAATCCCAATGCGAAGACCGCCCCGACCCGGCCAGCCCGATATCCGATTGCACATCCGTCTGCGCTTTCGGCAGTTCATCCACAAACCGCGAGGGAATGGCATTGACCCATGAACCATACATCCGCCGGTTCGCGGCAAAGGAGATATAAGCTTTTTTCCGCGCGCGCGTGATGCCGACATAAGCCAGACGCCGCTCTTCCTCAAGCCCCTTGATCCCGTTTTCATCCATGCTGCGCTGGGAGGGAAACAGCCCCTCTTCCCAACCCGGCAAAAACACCGCATCAAACTCCAGCCCCTTGGCCCCGTGCAAAGTCATCACGCTGACAAACTCGCCGCCCGCATTATCCTGATTCTCCAGCACCAGCGCCACATGCTCGAGAAACTCAGCCAGACTCTCATATTCGGCCATCCCGGAAACAAGCTCTTTGAGGTTCTCCAGCCGCCCCGGCGCTTCGGGCGTTTTATCCTCTTTCCACATTTGCATGTAGCCGGATTCATCCAAAATCTGCGCCGCCAGTTGGGCATGATTCATCGTTTCAACCAAGGAGCGCCAGCGCCCAAAATCATCCAGCAGCTTCATCAGCGTTGTTTTAACCTTGGGCCGCAGCTCATCGGTCTGCGTCAGGTCCATTACAGAGTCATGCAGGTTAATACCGTGCGTCCGCCCGTACGCGTACAGCGTTTGCACCGTTGCATCGCCAATCCCGCGCTTGGGCGTATTGATAATCCGCTCCAGCGCCAAATCATCCGCCGGTTGCGCAACAACCCGCAAATAGGCCAGCGCATCACGAATTTCCATCCGCTCATAAAAACGCGGACCGCCGATAACTTTATACGGCAGGCCAAGCTGGATAAACCGCTCTTCAAATTCCCGCGTCTGAAATCCGGCCCGCACAAGCACCGCCATTTCATTTAAGGACCATTGCTTACGCTGGAGCTGTTCAATTTCTTCCCCGACCCAGCGCGCTTCGGCTTCGCCGTCCCACAGCCCGCGCACGGTGATTTTCTCGCCTTCGCCTGCTTCGGACCAAAGCTCCTTGCCCAGCCGCCCTTCATTATTGGCAATCACCGCATGCGCAGCCTTGAGGATATTATTCGTGCTGCGATAGTTCTGCTCCAGCCGAATAATTTTCGCACCCGGAAAGTCTTTTTCAAACTTCAAAATGTTGCCAACCTCCGCCCCGCGCCAGCCGTAAATCGACTGGTCATCATCGCCAACACAACAAATATTGCTCGAACCCTGCGCCAGCAAACGCAACCACAAATACTGCGCGACATTGGTATCTTGATACTCATCGACAAGGATATATTGAAACCGCCTGTGATACTCGCCGATCACATCCCTGTTCGCCGGGTCTTTCAAAATCGTAATCATGTGCAAAAGCAGATCACCAAAATCGCACGCATTAATCGCCCTCAGCCGCGCCTGATAAATCTCGTACAGCATATGCAGCTTGCCATCAGCAATTTCTCCCGCATCCTCGCCTGATGCCAGCACAGGCGTCAGACCGCGATCTTTCCAGCGATCAATATAGGCCATCACCGCCTTAGGCACCCATTTCTTATGATCGACCCCGTTGGCTTCCATAATTTGTTTCAAAAGCCGTACCTGATCGTCCGGATCAAGAATGGTAAAGTTTGAGGACAGCCCGACAAGATCCGCATGGCGCCTAAGCATCCGCGCAGCCAGCGAATGAAAAGTACCCAGCCACATCCCCTCAACCGGCTGCCCGCCCATCGCCGCGCTCACCCGCTCTTTCATCTCCTGCGCCGCTTTGTTGGTAAAAGTCACCGCCAGAATTTGTCCAAAATTCGCCCGCTGCGTGTTCATCAAATGCGCCAACCGCGTCGTGAGCACCCGCGTCTTGCCGGTCCCCGCCCCCGCCAAAACCAGCACCGGCCCGTCAAGACTTTCAACCGCGTCACGTTGTTCGGCGTTTAAGCCTTCAAGATATGGAAACTGCGCGTGCGCAGCAGATGAAATCGAATTCTGCATAGAAATTTAAACTAAGCTTTTATCAAGAATATGCAAGCAGCGCGTTACCTACTTCTTCTGCCCCAGTGCAGGGGCAGCGGCGACCTGATTCCGCCCGTTATGCTTGGCGGTATAAAGCGCCGCATCCGCCCGCTCTATAAGAGAGTCGACAGCCTCGCTTTCAACATATTCCGCAACCCCGGCAGAAAGCGTAACCCGGCCCAGCGTATCACCGGAATTCCTGTTAATCAGCTCCTTGCCCTGCACAACACTGCGCAGGGAATCGGCAACTTTGACCGCGCCTTTCAAATTCGTCTGCGGCAAAAGAATGGCAAATTCCTCACCCCCATAGCGCGCAGCAACATCGCGCCCCTTAACCCCGTCAATCAGCGTCTTTGCCACCAGCCGCAAAACCTGATCGCCAACCTGATGTCCGTAATTATCGTTAAAGGATTTAAAATGGTCGATATCCATCAGGATCAAACAAAACGCATGGCGCTCCCTTTGCGCTTCCTCGGCAATTCGCAAAATCTCCGCATCAAAAGCCTTGCGGTTGGAAAGATTGGTAAGCCCGTCAGTCAAAGCCTGCTGCTTCACAAGCTCCAAATCGCGTTGCAACTCCGCCATCACCATCGTCGAGCGTTCCAGCTCTTCCTCAAGCTTTTGGTTATGCCGGATAAAATTTTGCGTATTATCAAGAACCGACTTTAACTTCCCGCGAATCTGCTCAGTATCCAGATCCGAATCAAGAGATCCGGCGGCATCCTGCAAAACCGCGTTATATTCATGCGTAACGGCCCTGACTTCGCTCACCCGGCTTTTTACACCCTTGATGGTTTCCTGAATTTGGTCGCCCGCTTGACGAACACGCTCATTTTCCGTTGTTTCACTCAAAAACCGCTGATGCAACTCCTCACAACGATCATCCGTAATCGCCTGTTTATTCTCAATCAGAATGTCAATCGCCCGCACAACCTCGGGATCACAAGCCGCGTAATAAACATACCAAAGCTCGAAATTCTGCGGAACAAGCGACAGCCCTTCCTCATGAATCCGCTTCAGCGCTTCACTCGCATATTTATCCGCTTTTTCTTTAGAATGTGAATATTGCACGATTTATGAACTCAAATCCTCGAAACCTTGATTAAACTTTAACAAGGCCGAAGGCCTCGCAAAAGGGAAAATATGTTATTCAGAAAAGAAAAAGTTCTGAACGGCGTTAATATTATCGAAAACATGATACAAAGTCTCGGGGTTTTCATGCAAAAAACCCTGTTTTAAACAGGTATTCATCATGGAAAATAACGGACTCCAAAACCCAAAAGCATTACAAACCACAATCGGTTTTTGGTGAAGCCCGATCTGTTTCCACGTCAGCACTTCAAAAAACTCAGCCAGCGTACCTGTTCCGCCGGGAAGAACGACAAAAGCATCCGCCAGTGTGCTCATTTTTTGCTGGCGCTCATGCATATCTTTGGCAACGATCAATTCACCAAGGCCCTTATGCGCACGCTCGCGGCCCGATAAAACCTCCGGCATAACGCCAACAACTTCGCCGCCCCCCGTAAGAGCGCCATCGGCAACGGCCCCCATAAGCCCGCTCCGCGCACCGCCATAAACAAGACGCAAATCCTGCGCGGCAAGAAAACCGCCTAAAGCAAAAGCCATATCTTTATATTTCCGGTCCACGCCATCTGATGAAGCACAAAACACACAAACTGATTTTATGCCGTCACGGACTAAGGACATAGGCCCGCCCGTCCCATAGAATAATATGTTCGCGGCACATACTGCCCTCGCTTTTAACCTGCCGGTCTTTGACAACCAAACGGCTGGCGCATGTCTCCGCCGCCGCCTCAGCCCCATCAGACTTGATACCGGCTTCTTCAGCGCCGTCTGTTTGTGCGCTCTCATGACTGGCCTGCTCAAAAACAAAATCGACAAGACCGAAGCACCGGGCATTTAAATCCGCGCCGTCTTCAGGCGGAGAAACACTGCGGGGCGTTTCAAGGACAAAACTCTGTGGACGTCCCGTCACCGGATTTTCAGAGATCGAAACAACGGTTTTGTAATCAATATCCTGTTTATCGAACTTCAAACCGCTCATGATATATTCATTCTCCCCGTCGCAGTCCAGATCGACGGAAACCCGCCCGCCATAGCGCCAAAAGACATCCGGATAATCGACAGCCAGCGCATTCATCCAGCGCGGCTGCGCCGCCGCCTCACCGATAACGGCCCGAACATCGTCTTTATGCAGCGCATTTTGCAACGCCACAATACGCTCCTGCGTCAAACGATTTTTGCAGCGAAGCGTTTCCAGACGCTTAAGCGATTCTCCCTCCAAAACTGCTGTCTCCTGCGCGCATGCCAAAGTCCGGTATTCAAGCCAATGCGTCTGAATTCTTTTAACCTGAACCAGCTCTTCGCCGCTCTTCTGGCCCGTCAACCGGTCAAAAACCGTATTCAATTCCTCCTGAACGATTTCATACTGCGCATTTAAACAGCGCATCACATCCGCCGAACTCTGCGCCTTGTTACAATCTTTTACCGCCGCCCCGGCAAACGCCGAAACAGGTAACAAGAACGCCACAAAAAAGGAAAAAACCAGCGCGCGCATCAAAACCTCATTGAAAGTTGCCAAACTCCAACATCAGTTATAACGAATGAAATGGAAAAAAGGTAGAGGGGATTAAGCCATAGAACCGTTCATGCTAAACGCGGCGGCTCTTGCGGCAGCCTGCCTGATGAGTTCATTTTCAAGATCGCGGCTCGCACTCGTATAATTCGGATTATCGCTCCTGAGCGCATCGCGGTTCACAGCATCAAGCGAAGCGATATTAATACTGACATCGCTATTCTCCACATCAAGCGGAAAACCGCGCGGAAATTCCCGGTTATCTACACCCGCCGCAGAACGCGGATCTTGATTGAGCATCTCATCAAAAGTATCAAGCTCCGCAAGCTGCACCTCCATCTGCGCATTTGCGGCGTGAATCTCCTGTAACTCGGAAAAGGCCGAAGACGGATTATCAACGTCCAGATTATAAAGCTCCTTCAGCCCCTCCAGCCCGTAATCATCCATAATGCCCGCATAATCATTCACAACATCAATGCGCGGCCCCGTATTGACCTGTGTAATCAAACCAAACCCGCCCGCGCCCGTTTCCGGCGACGAGCTGCGCACCAGAATATCGGCAATCTCCCCTTGTTTTTCAGGATCGCTTGCCTTGCGGTCATCCAGAACCGTCTTGATCTGCTCACCGGCATCCATCGCATTAAGCGCCTTATTCACAGCCGTAGCCATACTGCCTTTTCCCGCAATGGGCACTATACCCCCGGAAAGCGCGTTCATCAGCAACCCCCCTTCCGAACCGGCCATATTCGGCGTTCTCTCAAACGCCCCGCCGCCGCCATGCCCGGCAGCTTTTCCAGCCGCATCCACTTCGCGTTTAACAACATCCGCATCACGCTCAACCGCCGCAAGAACGTTCTTATTCTCTTGTACAGACGCTTTAATCGAGTTTCTGGCTTCCGTAATCTGCCCACGGCTCAGTTGCTTGGTTGCATCCAGACCGTGCGGCGTTGCAACGGCCTTCACGGTCACATTTGAAACATGGGAAAGCAGGCTTTGTACCGGAGACGTACTCGGCTGCGCTGCCGCGCCGGAAGCCTGATTGAAAATATCTGATCGACGATACGCCAATATACACACCCTATTTTATATATACATAAAATTGTATATATAATTTCTTAATTTTTTATTACCGTAGCCGCGCTTTTTGCCTGTGTTTCCAGACTTTTACGCTTATCTTAAAATACCGTAAAATCGTACACCTGCGCAAACAGACGCAGGTTTCCCTAATGAATTCAAAATGTTACAAAAAATCTTAACAGGCGCGTTGACGGCGGTAAGAAAGCGCCTCAGCCACATGAGTTTTTTCAATATTTTCAAAGATTTGTCCGGAAAGCACACCCTGTAAATCGGCGATCGTTCGCGCCACACGCAGGATTCGAAAATATCCCCGCGCCGAAAGTTTCGCAATCTCCATGGATTTATCCAGCAACACCTTGGCGTCATTGGACAAAACTGCCAGTTCTTCCAAAACCGCCCCATCCGCATGCGCATTGAGCAAAATCCCCGCCCCCAGCGCTTCAAACCGCGCGCGCTGAACCGCATGCACCGCCGCCACCCGCGCCGCGACTACTGCTGAACTTTCTGCTGGCGCGGCGTTCAAATCCGCCACATTCACCGCCGGAACATCGACCTGCAAATCCATCCGGTCCATCATCGGCCCTGAAACCTTGGCCTGATAATCTCCGCCGCAACGCGGCGCTTTGGTACACTCCAGATCCGGCTCGCCCAGATGCCCGCACCGGCACGGATTCATCGCCGCAATAAGCTGAAACTTCGCCGGATAACGCACATGCGCATTCACCCGCGCCACAAGCGCCTCACCGGTTTCCAGCGGTTGGCGCAACGCCTCCAGACTCCCGCGTGAAAATTCCGGAAATTCGTCCAGAAACAGCACCCCGTTATGCGCAAGGCTGATCTCCCCCGGCTTCACCCGACTCCCCCCGCCGATCAACGCAGGCAGCGAGGCCGAATGATGCGGATCGCGAAATGGCCGCTGCTTAAGCAAGCCGCCATCGGGCAAAGACCCAGCCAGCGAGTGGATCATCGAAACTTCCAAAGCCTCGCGCGGCGATAACGGCGGCAAAATCCCCGGCAGACACGAAGCCAGCATCGACTTGCCCGAACCCGGCGGCCCGCACATCAACAAATTATGCCCGCCCGCCGCAGCAATTTCGAGCGCCCGCTTCGCGCTTTCCTGCCCCTTCACATCGGCCAGATCCCGCGCACTGGTTTTCGCCTCGCTTAAAAGCCGCGCCTCCGGGCGGCGCATAACCTGTGTCCCTTTAATGTGATTGATAAGCTGCAACAAATCCCCCGGTGCGAGAATATCAAGCGTCCCGGCCCAAGCCGCCTCCCCGCCGCAGTCATAGGGACAGATCAGCGAATTGTCATTTCCCGCCGCATGCATCGCCGCCGGAAGAATGCCGTTCACCGCACGAATAGAAGCGTCAAGAGACAGCTCCCCTAGCACCACGAATTCTTCCAGCTCTTCTTTCGGAATCACCCCCATCGCCGCCAAAAGCCCCAGCGCAATGGGAAGATCGTAATGGCTCCCCTCCTTCGCCAGATCCGCCGGGGCCATATTTACCGTCAGCCGCTTGGGCGGCAGGGAAATCCCCAGCGCATGAAGCGCCGCGCGTACCCGCTCCTTGCTTTCGGCCACCGCCTTATCCGGCAAGCCCACAATTGTAAACGCGGGCAACCCGTTGCTAATCTGCACCTGCACATCCACAGGCTGTACATCGATGCCTTGAAAAGCGACAGTGTTAACTCTGGCTACCATAACCCTTTTTTCTCCTCATAAACACGACGATGAAAAAGAAAACCAGTTATCAAACCCGCAACAATTGCTGATGATAAAAAGTCTAACACACGATCTCCTAAAAAAGAGATCAGAAACCAACACTCTAAACAAGCAATTAAGACGCCCGTCAAAAGCCAAGCATTTCTTTCCTTAACTCCCATAAAATCAGCAAATACAACCAATGGAAACGCAATAAGAACAAGTGATGGCAACGACAAAAAGAAAGAAAAAGGAAGAATGAAAAGATAAATAAAAGCGTACTCAAAACGCAAAAGAAGCAACGCGCATAAAGAAAAAACTAGTGATGTTAAAAAAATACTTTTTACATAAGAAATTATGAGTTCTATAAGCATGTAAAACGGGTTCTTCATTTCTCCACAACTTTCACGTTTCCTCTCAATCACCTGTTTCTCTGCGCTTTATAGCATATGGGGATAAAAAAGAAACGACCATTAAGAAAGTCTTTACCTTTACCCGTTAAACAAAAGGGTGAGGCCGCAAAAAAGGCCGGAATGAAAGAGGAAAAAACAATGTTGAGTGAGCAAGAACTGGCCAGACTGGCAAACACGTTTCAAGTCCCCCTGATTGTTCAGGATATCCTTGATGCACAGGAAACATTAAGCCCGGACGTACAATACGCCCTGCACGAGATTATAAGCGATTACCAGCCCGATTCTGCGCTGCTGTGCATTGCGATGAGCGCGCATAAAATCGCCGCAAGATTTCAGTATAGCTCCCCCAACATGGCGATCTTGAAAATGGAATGCGACCGCATAATCAGCGATTATGCCGCATTATGGCTCAGCCATGCTGAAAATAAGGGCATCGACAATAATATCGTATTCGACACACTCGAGCAGATCCCCGAAGACCTCGAAGCAATGGCCGAATTGATTGAAATAAATATGAGCCTGCTGCGCAGCACCGACGAAGAACTCGCCGGACTGGCGGAAATTCTCGCCGTACAGGCAAAAGCACAGGTCCTCATCGCCGATACGTTTATTGATATCATTGAACAAAACGATGAGCCGCCGCAAGCGGCGCTAACATCAAAACCGGTAACTTACGCGGGCAACGACAACATCATACAGTTTCCCGGTGTCGCACGCGCATAACATAAATCAGATTTCAGTTTCCTCCAAGAAACAGTAAAACGGGCTTCCAAACAACGGAAGTCCGTTTCATTTACCACACCACTTCGGGTTTACGAATACACTCTTGGTTCCGCACGACCGCCACCGGCGACACAACTCTACGATTGAACAATTCAGGATTTTGTTTCATAGGATTAAAGGACATAACCCCGCCACAAATAGCAGCACCCACCGTAGCCTTAGAACTGAACATATCAAGGAGTGACTTCGCTTTACGCCCGGCAAGAATAAAAGGTAGAACCATCGTACCGGCAATAATCCCCGCTCCTCCCCAAACCCGGTGCTGTATGATTTCATCCGGCACGTTATAATGGACAAAGGCAAGTGTTGTACCCTGAACAGACGCGGCTGCCCCGGATGCAAAACTCGCGTAATCAAAAATATCTCTTATACTTTGATTTGAAATTAATTCCGGAAGCCCTGCCGTATCCATTCCCGCGAATACCGCGCTTGCCCCCACCGCTCCCAGATTCGCATAGACAAAATTACGCCATAACGTGCTTTTTTCCTCAAGCGGCGGTAATGCGGTTAAAGGTTCTGACGAAGCTAAATCGTTAAAAGCTGCAAGGGAAGTTTTTACTTCTTGTGTCATTTCCAGCACGCTCTCTTTGTTTTTCTCTGCAAAATGCCGGTAAAGTTTATGAGCAGAACGGCCCAGTAATCCACCGCCAATGCCCATCCATATCATGGACACGCCGGGGTCAAAATTATTAGCCGCCAAGTCCGTACCCATAGCCGCTAAAGAAGAGCCATAGGGCAAAAGCTTTGCAGAAAAAGCGCGATGAAAAAAATCTGAAGCAGTATTGAAAGCGTTTGTAAGATTTTCACGATTTAAATACGCCCCCGCCACAACCGCAGCAAAGCCTGTAGCGGCATAAGCCGGATGAAGAATAATATTTTCAAGAAAATTATAAGAGTACCAAAAATCCGCAACATAAGGAGAAGCCCGTTTGTATCCGTCCATCCAGGCTGTATCTACAAGAACGTCGATTTCTGTTGGAAGATTTGCAACATCTGTAACGCCGATGTCATAAGTATAATTCCGTAACCATTCGGTTCCGTCATTAGCCAACTCATTAGCACGCAAAGACAGGTCTTTTACTTTTGTATAATGCGGCATAAGATTTGAAAGAAATTCAGATTCGCGTATAGTTTCCGCAAATTCTGGAAAAAGGCTTTGCAACTCACCATGAAACGGCAGGTTCATGCCTTCAAGGTCTGCCAGAGTTGGTTGTTCCCATTCTACATTGATAACATTACCCTCATCATCAATTTCAAAATCACGAATCCCCGCGCTGATCTCATCCATCATATCCGTACGCGGTAAGCGTACCGTCATAAAAGCGGTAAGCGCGCCATAAGCCATAAAAGCCACAGCCGCTTTCTTGGGATTTTCTTTTATTTTCCCCAAAACAAAGCCGCCCGCCTCGCTAAAAAATTCTTTTGCAGTGCGTATAGGGTCAATATCATCTTGCGCAAAATGCTGCTCCATAACATCGAGAATTTTTTTCAGATCTTTGTTTTCGATCTGTTGACGACCAAGATTTTTTTCAGGAGGAAGCGACACATAAAGAACACCGCCGGCATGATCTAATTGCCGCCGCAACGCCGTATGCTCCGGACTTTCATTTTCCTTATACGGACCCAGCGCTTTAAGCTGAATATGAAGTGCCTCCCGTAAAAAAGCAGTTAACTCAGCCTGCTCCTGAGAGGTCTCAGCATCCCCGTTCTTCCAGCTATCCACCCGGCGAGCAACATCATGTACAGGATTTTTATCGCCGGTCCTAGAGCGATAAAATTGATCCCACACATGATAAAACGCAGAGCTTTTTAGAATATCAGAAGACAGCGCCGCAGCATCCTGCACCGTTTGAGTTTCACCACTCATTTAATTAACAGTCAGGCCCATGGCTCTATATTTGCCCATAAGCTGATCTCTGGCATCAAGCAAAGGACAATAAGGTGAACTTTCCCAGCCGGGGCGCGCCAACTGGTTCACTTTCTGCACAATATCCCTATCGCCCGCATGTTGCCGCGCCGCTGTCTCAATTTGGCCAAACGTTTGACGGCATGTATGATGTGATGTGGCGTAATGCCGCATCGCCTTATAAACTCCCGGTCGATGTTCAGGAGTATCACAAAATTTCTGGTTATTGGGATCAAGCGCTTCCGCAAAACGGCAGGTCAGCTTCAATCTTTCAATTTTTCCATTCGAATTATAAACTTTCTCAAGAAAACTGCCACTCACTCTCTTGTGCCGGGCACCGCCGCCAAGATGAACATGATCGGGAAACGTAAATACAATTTCCGGATCAGCCTGAGCCTGTGCATCAGCCGGTAAAACCGCGAAAGCCGCTACGGCGGCAATATTTTTTAATGATCTGTGTTTCATATTAAAACTCCCATTTTTTTTAAATAAGAATGACTATCATTCTTAGTTGACATGGAAGATATAATCAGTAACTCTAAATGTAAATAAGAATCATTCTCATTTATAGGAATTTTTCAAATGTCTCCAAATTCGACAACTTCATCGTTCAATCTCGTAAGTAGCGGCATTCTTATGCTATCAGGGGCTATCCTTGTTGAGCCGATTGTTCTAACCCTCGGTCATCTGAACAGCGGCGGGCTGGCCGTTATGGATGCAATGAGTCCCTGGCTTAATCACTTTTTTGACTCTGTTGGTGTGACAGATGTATTACACGGTCTGGCCAATACGATTCCTGCATTTGAAACAGTGATGCCGCACACCTATGGAGCAGAAATATCAACGAATGTGACGCCTCCGGTAGAATCAATCAACGCCGCAATGGACGCTGTACTTGACAATTTATGACACCATCGGCCCGACGGGAGCGCCGCCCAGAATATGAAGATGGAAATGCGGCACTTCCTGCCCACCATGCTCGCCCGTATTGGCGATCACCCTGAAGCCCGCATCGCTTAATCCCTGCTCCTCGGCAATCTTCGACACCGCAGCATAAAACCCTTTAACCTCTTCCGCACTGGCATTCACACCGAAATCGTCAATCGAAATATACGCGCCCTTCGGAATCACCAGAATATGCACCGGCGCTTTCGGCGCAATATCGGGAAACGCTAAAACATGCTCATCCTCATACACTTTCTCGCAAGGAATTTCCCCGCGCAGAATTTTTGCAAAAATATTTTGGTCATCATAAGCCATCACAAATCCCTTTCCTTACGGTTATTCAAAGACTATATAAAACACATGTTACTGACCATGCTCAAATCAAAACTCCACCGCGCCACCGTCACGCAGAGCGACCTGCATTACGAAGGTTCCATCACCATAGATCGTGACCTGTTGGATGCCGGAGAAATTTTACCCTTTGAACAAGTCGACGTGCTCAACATCTCAAATGGCGAGCGCTTCACCACCTACGCCATTGAAGGCGAGCGCGGCTCCGGCACCATCGGCATTAACGGCGCCGCCGCACGCCTCGTGCAAAAAGGCGACCTGGTGATTATCTGTTCCTATTGCGAAATCGAAAAGGAAAAGGCTCGAAACTATAACCCCACCATCATCCTTCTGGATGAAAATAACAAGCCAAAAACCGCTTAAACGCTGCGCCCGGCCTTTTCATCATGCCCGGAAATGCCAAAACGCTTTTCCAGCACCTGAAAAACCTCATCGGGATTAATATCGTGATGCGACAGCAGCACCATCAGGTGAAACAAAAGATCCGCAGATTCATGGGTTAACGCCTTACGGATCGCCTCATCATCGGCGGACTTTTCCAGCCGCAACCCCTCGACAATCGTCTCTTCGGCCTCCTCACGGATTTTCTCGGAAATCTTCACCGAACCCTTTGCATAGAGGCTGGCCACATAAGAACTCTCAGGGTCCGCACTTTTGCGCGCCTGCAACACATCATAAAGCCTGTTCAAAATATGCATCCTCAAATCCTCACCAAAATACCGGCCTCGGCCATCGCCTGTTTTGCTTCCGCGATTGTATACTCGCCAAAATGAAAAATCGAAGCGGCCAGCACCGCCGAAGCGTGCCCTTCCGTAACACCCTCAACCAAATGCTGCAAATTCCCGACGCCGCCCGAAGCAATCACGGGAATATTCACCGCATCCGATACGGCGCGCGTTAACTCAAGATTAAATCCAATCTTCGTCCCGTCCCGGTCCATCGAGGTCAGCAAAATTTCACCCGCGCCATATTCCGCCATTTTCACAGCCCATTCCACCGCATCAATGCCTGTGCCCTTGCGCCCGCCATGCGTAAAAATCTCCCAACCCTCGGACCCGTCCTCTTTTTCCTTGGCATCTATAGCTACCACGATTGCCTGATTGCCGCACTTCTCCGAAGCCTCACGCACAAATTCCGGATTTTTCACCGCCGCCGAATTAATCGAAACCTTATCCGCCCCGGCATTCAAAAGATTACGAATATGGGACATTTCCGAGATCCCTCCGCCCACCGTCATCGGCATGAACACCTCGTTAGCCACTTCCTCAACCATATGCACGATCGTATCGCGCCCTTCATGCGTCGCGGTAATGTCGAGAAAGCAAATCTCATCCGCACCCTGATCGTTATAAACCTTGGCCTGCTCCACCGGATCGCCGGCATCGACAATATCGACAAAATTCACGCCTTTAACAACGCGCCCTTTATCGATGTCTAAACAAGGAATTATTCGGGTTTTCAGCATAAAATACGCTTATAGCTTTAACGGCATGGATGCAAATATAATCTAATGTGAAATAACAGGAACGCGATCAACAACAACGGCATAACGCCCATCAATTTTAGCTTCCCGCGCAGCAGCAAGCACATCAAACGCCCGCAAAATATCCTCTTGAACATCAGAATCAACAATATTCGCAACCGCCTTACGATTTGCCGGGCTAAACCATGCCAGCGTTAAAGAAGCATTATCCAAACTAAATTCTTTATAAATCTGGCATATAGCACTAAAAACTTTTTCGGATTCAGGAAAATTCCTCGCCGATAAGGCCTGAGCGGTAAACGCGCCGACAATGCTGTCATAATTTTTTGCCATGTTCGCCCCGCTTATCCAATCACGGCCAACCTACAAAAAGCAATGAAATCTGTCAATGCATTATGTGAATATCATAGGCCGTGTTAGCTTGACAGTTAACATAATTTATAATACTGTCTACCTGCAAGAAAAAACAGAAAAACATCTTTATGAAACCAAAAGACATTGAAAACCTGTTTCCCTTTGAAGGCACGCCAAACCTGAACGGCAAGCCCTACCCGGAAGAGGACATAGACAAAATCGTCAACAGCTTTTTCGAAGGCAAAACCCCGCCGAAAAACAGGACGGGTGCACATGTCAAAATTCTACTCGGTGCGCCCGGCGCGGGAAAATCCTATAACGCGGCCAAAAATTACGATGCGATGGAGGAAACGACTAAAAGCCAGACAATCTATGTCTCATACGATGAAAACGGCGCCATATACGCTATCCCCGGTTTCAAAGAAAAACTGACCGAACTTTTAGGGCATGACTTTGACCAGCACGATCAAATCGATACCTCAAAGATAAGCCCGGAACAATACAACGCGATAGAAGCCGTATGGTCGGCTTACAGGCCGCTCTCTCAGTATATCCGCTCAAAGATATTAAAGCGGGCGGCGGCAGAAGGCTATTCAATGATCATCGACACCACAAGCTCCAGCCCCGGCACTTTAAAAATGATCGAAGCGCTAAACCAAGCTGACTACGGCAAAAGCCAAATTGAGATAGAAGGCACATATGCCCCTATGGAAATATCGCGTCAGCGCATCGAAAAAAGGCCGCGCAAGGCAAGCTATCTGGAGCTAGTCACCAAAAGAATGGATGACCCGGCAAAAAACAGCGGCGCGGTAAACATGATTACCCCGCTGATAAAAGCCGTCGGCACATTCACTTACAGATTTAATCCGGATAATGAAAACCCGCCGCGCCCGGCTTTTACTTTCAAAAACGGAACTTTAACCGCCCATGACCCAAGCGTAGCCCAAACTCTCCTCTCTTCTGCCGAAAGCGACGAGGAATATCTGCAAAACCTCATCCCCATGGTCGCAGAAATGTCTGATGAAAATGTGGAAAAACTGAAAAATTCCGCCTCCTACGCCGCACAATCAACGCAGGGCTTCAAGAGCTTCATCACAAATCACATTTTATCCGGAAAACATTTGACCCCGGCGCAAAGCCCCGAACCGAATTAAGCGATAATTTTTAACGCCTCTTGCGGGTCAACACGCTTATCATAAAACGCTTTGCCAACAATCACCCCCGGCAGGCCTGCCGATTTCACCCCTTCGATATCCGCCAACGAACCGACCCCGCCCGAAGCAATCACCGGAATAGACGTGTTTTCCGCAAGCGCTTTAGTTGCCTCAACATTCACACCCTTACCCGTGCCGTCCCGGTCGATATCGGTGTAAATAATCGCCGCCACACCCGCATCCTCAAAATGCGCGGCCAGCTCCGCCGCCTGAATGTTCGAACCATCCACCCAGCCATCCACCATCACCTCACCGCCCAGCGCATCAATTCCCACGGCAATCTGCCCCGGAAATTCATGGCATGCCCAGCGTACAAGCTCCGGGTCGCGCACCGCCGCCGTCCCCAGTATCACCCGACTCACCCCGGCCTCAAGCCAATGCTCAATCTGCGCCCGGTTACGAATGCCCCCGCCAAGCTGCACAGGAATATCAACCGCGCCGATAATCGCCCGCACGGCAGAATGGTTTTTCGGAGCGCCCTCAACCGCGCCATCCAGATCAACAATATGCAACCAGTTAAACCCGGCGCTCACCCACTCATGCGCCTGCGCCGCCGGATCTTCATTATAAACCGTATCACGCGTCATATCGCCCTGTACAAGGCGCACACACTTCCCATCTTTCAAATCAATAGCAGGGTAAATAATCATGGAAAAAAGATATAGAGAATGCGCCCTTCAAGAGCAACAGCTCATTTTAAACTGCGATCACTCGACCGCGCTCTTCCGGTTTCACGATTAAACTCCAGTTTTTCCACTCATCAAACAGCTCAAATTCGTAATCCGGTACTGCCTTTTGCAACTGACGAAATGAAATCAGCTCCGGGTTCGGGCAAGTCTGACACCGCCCCACAAACCCGACATAAGCTTTATTCTGCGCTTCATCCAAAGGCCCGACAATAATATGCCCGCCATCCGCCGCCCCTCCAAATCGCCCCTGCGGCGTGACAAACCATTTATCATGATATAATCCGCCAATCCCGATCCTGTGCTTATGCCACAACGGCCCTGCCCTTTCTGGCGTGTTCGAGTATCCCCACGGAAAAGGCCGCGCCAGATTGGCCGTATTCAAATCACGCGCACTGGCGCAGTGCGCATACTCGGGAACTTTCTCCACCGGATACCGGCAAATCGCCAGATCACCCGGCGGCAATAAAATCCACGCTTGCGCTTCATTAATATTCCTATCCATTTGCATAGCCTTATGTTTAATTTTGACAACACAAATGTAATACTTGTATGAATTGAATTACGAGAAAACTGAACAACCCTCGCCTATAAGGCGAGGGGTTAGTTAGGGGTCGATTGTAAATCGACTGTCCTCTACCGGCTCCCCTTCTTGTTCCTCGATATATTTCTGGATCATCTCATCTGTGATATTTCCGGAACTGATAGCGCAGTACCCACGCGCCCAGAAATGTCTGCCCCAGAACTGCTTGCGCAAATGCGCAAACTCAGAGAGTAAAATCCGCGAGCTTATGCCTTTGAGCCATTGCACGATCTGACTTATATTCTGCGTCGGACGATAGCCAATAAACATGTGCACATGATCGCTCGCGACCTTCCCGGTTATAATCTCAAGCTCGTGCTCCATGGCTATCTGGCGCAGAACATCTCTGGTGCGCACCGCCACCTCGCCTGTCATCACCCTCTTCCGGTACTTTGGAACCCAGATCAGGTGCACTTTTAAATCCGTCTTCGTGTGGCTGCCTATCGTATAACGTCGCATAGCGACAGGTATAAACTTCTCTTCGCCTGAAGGCGAGGGATTTTAACCATCCCCGATGGGGACATTAACAATGATGACCTGAAGCCGTTTATCCGCGATCTGAACAGAAAAAACTAACCGCCCTCTTCAACCGCCTTCGGATCAATCACCTTATAGTAGTAATACCCCTGAAGCATCCCCTCGGGCAGACGCACAGAATAAGGATGCACGCCAAAACGCACATAACCCTGCGCTTCATAAATCTCAATTGCCCGCGCCATCGTTTCACGCACCTCAAGGTTAATCACCGCGAACTCTTCGGCCCGCGCAACCTCTTCGGCTTTTTCAATCAACATCTTCGCCAGCCCGTGACCACGCGCCCAGGGCGCAACAAAATTCGTTGTCAATGTCACAATATGCTGCTGCGCCTCATTATTCATCGGCGGTTTCCAGAGCTGGCACGTCCCGCAAATTACCCCGTCCAGACGCGCCACCAGTAAAATACGCGCCGGCATGGCAATCACGCCCTGCCAGTAACGCTCCATCACTTCCCGATTGGGAACCTCAACCCAGCCAAAACCTCCGCCGCCCTTGATCGCCGTATCCGTAGCGTCGCACAAATCGTTAAGATCCGGAACGCTCAAACTCTCAAGAACCTCCACCGTCGGCACAGGCGTTAAAGTCTGTAATCTCGTTTGATCGTTCATGACTACAAAACCTCCGCTTTATTTATCTGGTCCCATGTTAAGCCTTTATCAAGGCTTCCAATACATAAAATCACGCAGTAACCGCAGGCCTGCATCCTGACTTTTCTCCGGGTGAAACTGCACACCCGCGATATTGTCCCGGCCTACTGCGGCGGCGAACAGTCCGCCATAATCGGCCAATGCTAAAACATGATGGTTATACTCACATTCAAACATAAAAGAATGAACAAAATAGTAATGATCGCGCCTTTGCTCAAAACTTTCTGTGCTGCGCAGCACAAAGTGCCGGTTGTCCTGTTCGCCCGAACCCGGCATCACCAGTTCGTTCCAGCCCATATGCGGAATCTTCAGCGCCTTATCCGCAATGCGTTCAGCTAAAGGAACAACCTGCCCCGGCACCCAGTTAAGCCCGCCATGCACCCCATGCTCCAGCCCCCGAGTCGCAAGAAGCTGCATCCCCACGCAAATCCCTAAAAACGGCTTTCCGTCTTTAAGAACGCGGCTCTCCAGCGCCTCAATCATCCCCTCGGCCTGTTGCAAATTACCCATGCAATCGCCAAACGCCCCCTGTCCGGGAAGCACCAGCCGGTCCGCTTTCAAAACATCCTCCGCATGCGAAGATACAACCACGCTTGCATGAATCGCCTCATTGCCGATCACATGCTCAAAAGCCTTCTGCGCAGAGGCGATATTGCCGGACCCGTAATCAATAATCACTATGGTTTCTTTAGACATGATGGTGTTATATCTATTTCGCAAGGTAAGGAAAAGCTATGAATATTAATTTTTACCGCTGGAACAAAACCGATGAAGCCGACAAAGCGCGTATCATGCGCCGCTCACAGGCCGATATCGACGCTGTCGTAGAGCAAGTCATGCCCATCATCAATGATGTAGCCACCCGCGGCGACGTAGCGCTGATTGATTACGCCAAAAAATTTGAAAACGCCGATGTCAAAAACATCAAAGCTTGGGACAAGGAATTTGAAGAAGCGGAAAAAGCGCTCGATGATGACCTGAAAGCCGCTATCCAGCACTGCGTGGCCAATGTCAAAAAATTCCATCAGGAACAGATGAACCGGGTCGAAGACCCTTGGATGGTCGAAATTGAACCGGGCGTATTCGCAGGCGAACAGGTCAATCCGATAGAATCCGTTGGTTTGTACGTCCCGCGCGGCAAAGGCGCATTCCCTTCGGCGCTTTATATGCTTGCCGTCCCGGCTGTCATCGCGGGCGTAAAAAATATCGCCGTAGTCAGCCCGCCGACACCCGAAGGTAAAACCGACGCCGCAACGCTCTATACCGCCCGGCTCTGCGGCGTCGAAAATGTTTACAAATGTGGCGGCGCACAGGCCATCGCCGCGCTGGCATTCGGTACGGAAACAGTGCCCAGAGTCAAAAAAGTCCTCGGCCCCGGATCACCTTACGTTGCCGCCGCCAAACGAGTCTGTTCCGTCATCATGGACCCCGGCATGCCCGCCGGCCCTTCTGAATCAATTGTATTGGCCGATGAAACAGCAGACTCCGAAAACACCTGCTGGGATATCCTGAATGAAGCCGAACACGGCGAAGACAGCGCCGCTCTTTTGATAACACATGATAAAAAACTGGCTGAATTTGTGAGAGATAACTTGCCGAAAAAAATCGCCGAGCTGCCAGAGCCGCACAAATCCATCTGTACAAAAGTCATGAGCAACTACGGCGGGATTGTCCTCACCGAAAGCCTCGAACAATCCATTGAGGTCGCTAACCAATACGCACCGGAACATTTACACCTGAAAGTCAAAGACGCAGAAAACGTCGCCAAAAAACTATTGCACGCCGGAGAAATCCTCATCGGCGAATACACACCCTCTTCGCTGGGCAATTACGGCATTGGCGTCAACCACGTTCTGCCCACCGGCGGCTGGGCGCATACTTATTCCTGCACGTCTGTTTGGGACTTCCTTAAGCGCACAAGCATTTCACGCTGCACAAAGGAAGGTTTTGAGAGCCTGAAAAATTCCGTTACAATCTTAACCGATTACGAGAATTTCCCCGCGCATGGCGATGTTCTGCGCAAACGAAACTTATAGGAAAACAGTCATGAAACTTTTAACGCTGCTTGTTTGTCTGCTCATCCCTTTCTCTGCCCAGGCGCAAGATAACAACGACATCGAAATCATCAAGGTTCGTGACGGCATCCATATGCTCATCAGCCCCGAAGGCGGCAATATCACCGCATCCACGGGCGAAGACGGCACATTCATTATAGATGACAATCTGGAAGGCCGGGAGTCCGTTATTACCGATGCGATTAAAAGCCTGAACGAACAAAACGTTAAATTCGTTCTCAACACTCATTACCATTTCGACCATACCGGAACGAACGAAACTTTCGGCGATGAAGGCGCGATAATCGTCGCGCATGATAACGTGCGCAAACGCCTGAGCGAGCGCCAGTTCATTAGCTTCTTCAACAAGGAAATGCCCGCACTTGAAAAATCTGGCCTGCCCGTTGTCACCTTTAGCGAAGGATTAAACCTGCACTATAACGGCGATGACGTGCAAATCATCCACATGCCCGGCGCACATACCGATGGCGACGCCGCCGCATTTTTCAAAAACGCCAATGTCATCGTCGCCGGTGATGTCATCTTCAACGGCATGTACCCCTTCATCGACGCCCAACATGGCGGATCAATCAAAGGCGTACTGGCCGCACAAAGCACGCTCCTGAACATCGCCGATGACAACACCGCCATCATCCCCGGCCACGGCCCGCTGATGAACAAAGCCAACCTCCAAGCCTACCACGATGCGCTCGCCGAAATTACAGGCAACATTGAAACCGCAATCAAAAACGGAAAAACGCTCGAAGAAACTCTGGCCGCAAAACCCACCGCAAAGTTTGATGAAAAACTCGGCGGCGGCTTCATAACGCCTGATGTGTTTGTCACATTTCTCTACGAACATTTAAACCGTTAACTTGATGATACGCGAACCGAACATAGAGTTGAAAAAAACACAGGCCGGAAACGCACTGTTCCTGATTTTAATCGCCGTCATTCTTTTTGCTACACTGTCTTTCGCTCTGACAGGCAGCTCGCGGACAGGCACGGGAAACGCCGACAACGAATCCGGACAAATTTACGCTACGCAGCTAAATCAATACCCGGCGCTGGTCCGTTCTCAGATTCTGCGCATGCGGGCCAATAAAGTTGAAATAGAACAGCTCGAATTCAACCCGCCTTCCGATTTCGGCAGCATAAGTAACCAGAAATTCAGCGTATTCTACCCCGGCTCCAACGCCGCCTACGCCCTTTCCGCCCCGGCCCTCATGGCAAATGCCCAGCAAGGCCGATGGTTTTTTAACTTAAATTTTGAAATCAATAACATCGGCTCGAACAGCCCCGGAAATATGCAAGGCAACGACCTCGTCGCATTTTTACCGGGGCTAAAAGCCAATATATGCCAGCGCGTAAACGACCTCTTTAACCTGTCGACCATACCCAGCGTAAATAGCGGCGCATACTATACACAAAGCATCGACTATATGGATCACAGCTATAGCCTCCCGGCTTCGGAAACCGTTATCGGCGACACAAATTTAAGCGAACTCGACGCGCAGCCCTTCGGGTGCTTCCTCGAAACCTCCAATAACGTTTATATTTATTACTTTACCCTGATTGAACGTTAACCTTTGAAAACACAAACGCGATGAGCGATGAAATTCATTACATGACGCCGCATGGCCACAAAACCCTCACCGATGAACAGGATTTCCTGATCCACACTGAACGTCCGAAAATCTGCGAAATCGTTTCATGGGCCGCCGGAAACGGCGACCGTTCCGAAAACGGCGATTACATCTATAACAAAAAACGCCTGCGCGAAATTGATCGCCGCCTGCGTTACCTGAAAAAGAAACTCGATAATTGCAAAATCGTTAACCCCAAAGATCAGCAAAATTGTGACCGTGTCTATTTCGGCGCCACCGTCACCTACGCCCGCGAAAGCGGCAACGAAGTCACCGTAAAACTCGTCGGCGTCGATGAAGCCGATTTCGCAGAAGGCAAAATCAACTGGCAATCCCCCGTCGGCAAAGCCCTGCTGAAAAGCGAAGAAGGCGACATCGTCAAAGTACGTACGGATGAAGGCGTTGAAGAAATTGAAGTGATAAAAATTTCTTATCCGCTATAAAATCGAACCAAAACGAACCGCCCCTTGCAGGGCGATTCGCATTGATTTAGTATCAAAATAGGCTAGATTGCCTATTCTCAATGTTAAGTAGCCAATCCCAATGCCCATTTTTCACTTCGGAAATCCGGCCTTGGTTTACATCTACTTGTGCAGCGATTTGGTGTTGATGATATCGGCGAGTGTCCAACAAGTCCTTTATCTTCTTCACTAAATCCGCTGTCATTCTTCTCGAAGGCTTTTTCAATATAAAGCTCCTCTAAAATGTGGGACGTACTTTTTCCCACTTGTATTCCTCGATAAACACTCCAAGAACTGAAGTGTATAAATACAAGAGTGCGCCGATAAGCACGCTCAACGACTCACTGTTAGCATTTTACTAATGAATCTGTGTATTACCGAGTCTTTTCCAACAAATACATGGGAATAACGAGGATAAATAACACTTAAAGCGCACCCTTCGTGCTCGGCAGCGCGTCCGGATTACGCGGATCGCTCTCCACCGCCATACGCAGCGCTTTGGCAAACGCCTTAAACACCGCCTCAATAATATGGTGATTGTTCGTCCCGGCCAGTTGGCTCACATGCAAAGTCATGCCCGCCGCCCCGGCCAGCGCGTTAAAGAATTCCTGAAACAGCTCCGTATCCATCTCCCCCAAACGATCAACGGTAAAATTCACATCCCACACCAGATAAGGCCGGTTCGATAAATCCAGCGAAACGGAAGAGCGCGCCTCATCCATCACCAAATCAAAATGCCCGTAACGGCGAATGCCGCATTTATCACCGACCGCCTCACGAATAGCCTGCCCCAGCGTAATTCCGACATCTTCCGCCGAATGATGCCCGTCAATATGCAGATCGCCATCGCACCTGATCGTCATATCAATCAACGAGTGCTTCGAAAGCTGCTCCAGCATATGATCGAAAAAGCCAATCCCGGTTGAAACATCATAAACCCCGCGCCCGTCTAGATTCACGGTTGCACTCACAGACGTTTCATTCGTTTTGCGGGTAATTGTCCCCAATCTTTCATCCCGGCCTTCTTTAGGCATCTTTGCATGCTCCCGTATATGGTTTACGCTTTTTAAAAACAGCGCTCACCATAACATAAAACCTTATGAAATTGCCATTCAAAACACTGTTACAAACTATGACACTGACGCTAGCCTTAAGCGCATGCGGCGCACCGGTCAAGGAAGTTCACTTCGCCCCCACCCCCGACATCCCCGAAACCGCAACCCCAACCCCTATAAAATACAGCGGGATTGAGCTCCTCCTGCCCCCCGGCATGAATATCGGAACACAGCAAGGCGGGCAATTCTGTATCTCCCCCGCGCTGCCCGTAAACCGCAATGTCCTGTCCAAAGCCATAGATAAAAAATTCCTCCGCCAATCTTTCCACGATGCGATGGAGGCCAACGGCTACGATGTTGTCGGCTCGCTCGATATTCTCTTCGAACCCGATGATGAAGACCAGCGCGCCGAATATTCCATCAAGGGCAAACTCAGGGATGCCCAGGTCAATATGTGCAATCATGACGGCTTGCTAAACCCGGATTGGCTCACCGGCTGGCCGGGCGACCGCGGACGCATGTATCTCGCTTTTGACTGGAGCGTTTACGACCAGCTCCGCCGCACGGTTGTCTATAAAACAAGCACCGAGGGCTACACAAAGCGACGCACACCGAACGAGGAAGGCCTCGCCCTGCTCTTCAGTGACGCTTTCGAAATGGCGGTGCATAACCTCGCCGCCGATGAAGAGTTCCGCGCGCTCATTGTCGATGGCAAAAAACCCGAACATTCCGGCCTCGCCCGCGACATGCGCGGCGAAAAAATCGACCGCCGCCCAAGGCTGTTCGAGCCCGATGAGGAAGTCACCCTGCCGGACAACCCCCTCTCCCGCCAACCATTCGCCAAAACCGCCGATGAAGGACGCAATGTCTCCGTACTGGTGCATAAAGGCCCGCATGGCTCGGGCTTCTTTCTAACCCGCGAAGGCCACATCCTCACCACCGCTAGCACCGTCGGCGAAGCCCGCCGCACCCGCATCGTCACAAACGCCCGCAAAACCGGGCTCACCGCCGAAGTTCTGCGCGTCGACCGCGCCCGCGATGTCGCCCTGCTCAAGCTAGAGGAAATCCCCGAATGGCTGGACATCAAAACCCTGCCCATTCGCCTCGATCTGCCCAAAGTCGGCGAGGATGTCTACGCCATCGGCGTTCCGCGCGACTGGAAAGCCTTCCGCGGCTCGCTCACCAAAGGCATCGTCAGCGCCCACCGCAAAAACATGAAGGTCCACGGCCTGCGCAATAACTTTATTCAAGGCGACGTAGAAATCCACCCCGGCTCTTCAGGCGGCGTCCTACTCGATGAATACGGCAACATTATCGGCATCGCTTCAGGCGACAGTAACGATTTCAGCGCCGGTGACAGCGCCCGCATCGGCACCGGCCTCAACCTGTTCATCCCGATTCGCGAAGCCCTCGACCGCCTCGGTATTGCATATTAACAGCTACATATTGCCCATACCTTCACACAAACGTCATTGCGAGGAAGCAAAGCTGATGAAGCAATCCAAATATAGCGCATCCCTTATAAAACGATCATGCTTCCCCCGCGAATACCCTCTGAGGCACAAGAGCGGGGATCTTACAGCATTGTTTTTAAAATATATTTGATCTGTCAAAATAAAAAGACGGATCTGACAATAAACGCGAAAGCCCATGCGTCTTCTTTGTTCCCATGGCGTGAACAAAACAATATTCACCCAATAACGAATCCCAAAAAAACATTCCCCTCACACACCCCACAGTCCAAAAACAACCCCCTACTGCCCCCGTTTTAACCCGAAATACAGGCCATACGCCGCTTAAAAAGCCCCATTGTCTATAATTTATAGCATTTTAACCCCTTTTAGCCTGTGCAAAACCATAAAAACGCTACGGTCTAAAAATCGCTCAAACCCACAACCAAAGCGAGCAACCAGCCGTCAACCCAATCATAAAATATATTTTTAAGGCATTGAATGCTATAGATGCTGCACAGCCATTGACATTCTGTGTTCTTTCGATCACACCCCCCAAAAACATGCCGAAAATTACACTCGACTCTCCAAAAAAGACTCAATATTTTAAGATTATTAAAACCAGAAACAGTTTTTCTTGCATTTGACCTGCAATTAATGATACGTTTCGTTCTATATATGAATGGAGAGAAAAATGGCTCCCGATGTAAACAAATCTTTCGCGGCAAAAGCTGGCCTAGCCCTTTTATCCTTGGGCCTCACCTTTTTGCCCGCCGCGAACGCAGGCGCACAAAGCACGCATACTCAAGCTGCTCCGCAAACTGTTGCCCTCAATCAAACCGGTAAACCTGTAACCTTGAGCGTTGGCCCAGGCTTTAGCCCGGCATCAGCAGAGTCCATGGCAAGAGTAATAAATAGTGAAGGTTGCCCTGTGACATTGCGTAATGATGGTTTTATTCCCGATTCTATTGATGTTGAAGTTAACGGAAGGCTAGCTAATTTCACAAGTGTCGGCTCCGCCGGATCGTTCGCACTCAGGAATTGTACGCCTAGCTAAAAACTAGCTAGTAAAATTGTTTGATGGAAGAATATTGGAAGACGCAACAGAAGAACTTTCTCGCGTCTCTGTTGTTGTCTTATCTTGGAATGCTATTTTCAGATCTCCCGATAGTCGACTACCGACGGATTGACTTTCGTTTTTGGCAAGTATTGAACTAGAAACAAGAGCATCTTTAACATCTACCGATACGTGCTGCTCTTCAAGCAACGCCACTTTCGTTTTTTCATCAAACCTCTTAAGAATGCCTTGCAAAGCATTCTCATAGCTCGGTTGGCCTTTTAATTTTTCAATACGGCCATAGAGAATATTAAATTCAAAAACTTTTAGCCTTGTTAACAAAAATGAATTTGTAACTTCATTCCCCATTAATTCATTTCTTGTATCTTGGTCCAGTTTCGCAATAAACGCATCCGCAGCCGCTGCAAATTCCGGCGTATTTTCCTTACCTCGCCACTTCGCCAAAAATGTCCCGGTTAAATCCTGTTCCTTTTCCTCTACGTTATCCGCCGCATCAAAGCTGCTCTTCGTACTAAAATCCATAAGAGCGGTAACATCTTCTTCAGGTGGATTACTTCGATCAAAATTATTCCCCGCCGCAACATAATCCTGAACCAGTGAATCATAATGGGCCTTTGTAAAATCAATCGGCTTTCCTGTATTCATTGCATGAGCGAAATCAGAATGCCTGTTTTCCAAATCATCCTTATCCCGCTTCAAAACCTCAACTTCATCCCGGTCAACCTGCATTTGCTCGGCCAGAATATCCACCAAAAGCACATCCACATTATCGGCTTTCGGGTCAAATTTTTGCCCGTGACGCTTTTCCCATGCCTTAATGGCCCGCTGCACGGCCTTATCCCGCAAGGCATCATCCACACCCATTTCGCCGTTTTGCAACGCGTCATGAGCGATTTTCATATCGCTGATATGACGCTCCAATTGCCGGATCTGACGGCTAAGTCTGTCAATCTGATCTTGTATATCGAGAAGAATCTGCTGAATATAGTTCTGGCGCCGCGCTTGCTCACTGCCACCGCTACCCTGTTCGCCACGGTGAACGCGGCGCTGACGCCCCCCTATGACAGAGCTATCATCCCCGGCATCTTGCATTTCCCTGAAAAGATCCTCAAGCTCCTGCCCTTTCGCACGGACGTGCGGTACCTCTAAATGAGCGGCCTCAAACGCAGCTTGAAGCTCGGAAACCTCGGGTTGCCCGGTAAGCTCGAGCGCAGCCGCTCTAAATTCCGGCTTTGAAACCATGATAATCCCCTGTTACACACACGCCGTTCATTCAACACCTGAACTTTTTCTTATTTAAAACCCGCGCGCTTTCCATACGCTTTTCGCACTTTTTTCCGCGCGCGCATCTCTAAATTAAGCGATAAAAATTAACAAATTACGTAAACAATACACAATTTATCTAAAATTTTAGCTAAATTTGAAATATTTCTGTTTTTAATGAATCCCGCGCTTGAATTTATGACCGTTTCACGGCAAAAAAACACGCAAGAGTTGTATAAAGTTTATTTTCACATTTCACATTTTTTTCGCCTGCCTCTGGCGATTACAATCGTATGCGGCAAAATCCCGCCAAACACCCAAACCCGCGCTCAGCAAAGTTTTCCGTAAAAAATCTTGACATAACGTTAATGTTTTGTTAACTTATGGGAACTTAGGACAACTACGCGCACAAAAAAGCGCCGCCTTTCAAAACGTGTGAGGAGAGGGACCAATGGCACCAAACAACGCCGCAGCAATAGCGCAAATTGATGCGCACATAGCGGCCATCCAAAACGGCGACGACGGACGCGCCGCCCCCGAACCCAAATCCGCCACTGACGCCCCGAACGATCAAACCACGCAAAAGCGGCAACTCGTCCAAGCAGCGCTATCTATAACAAAACGGTTCAAAGCACTTAAAACCGGAGCCGACACAACCCGCGAACGAATAACAGAACACACACAAAGGCTGGAACACATAAATGCGCAACTTCGTCCCCTTCTGGAAAGCGAAAACAAAAACAAAAAATTACGAAAAAAAATAGAGTCTATAAACTCAGAATGTGACCGGCTGGCAGAAAATGACGAGCAGCTCCGCAGCCTGACAACAACCCTGTCTGAAAAATTAGAAGACACGAACGACCGGATTAACAATTTGCTGGGCTTGCTAAAAACCAAGGCCGCCGACGCCGAAATTATTTCCACGGCACAAAGCCATATTGACGGCATAAAGGAACAAATTACCGAATTAGCAAATATAAAAAATCAAATAAACCAACAACTGACATATAAAACCGGCATTCTGGATAATATAGAAGAACAGCTCAACGCCATATCTGTGCCCGATTTAACCAAGCAGGTTAGACTAAAATCAGACATTTCCACTTACCCGTCCGCCACAGATGAAGATTTGAAACCGCAAACAGCGCCCGGAATCTTCACTCCATTCTTGGCTTTTCTGAAAAAGTTTTTCACCGGCACAAAATACGAACCCCTGCCGCTCCACGAACGCATCGACCCGATCTTGTCCAAACCCACCGGCCCGGCACCGGAAACACCGCTGCCCGCAATTTTCAGATACCCCAGAAAAGCACAAAATCCAGATACCGCAGCAAAACCCTCTGCACCGGAGCAAACCCCTACACAGGAACAAACCATCCCCAATCTGGATGTTTCATCAGGTTGGAAAACATACCTCGAAAAAAGGAACGCCATAGACGAAAAAGTGCAAGCTGCCGCCGCCATACAGCAACAACCCGGAACCGGAATGTGGGAAGATATACAAAACTGGTGGCGCAACCTGTGCAACAATAAAAGCAATGACAAAAACGATCCGCTCACGCAAAAAATAAGAGCAGCGCTGGAAGAATCCTACCGGAACGGCTCACGCCAACGCCCCGAAAACAGCCAGCCCAACGGCAACCAAAACGGCCCCGATAACACGCCGCCACCGGAAGTAATAACTTGCCCGCAGCCACCACACACAGAGCCACAACCCGAAGACCCGCAACAACCGGAAAGCAGCAATCAGCCCCCGGAAAAACAACCGGCGCAAAACGGCAATGAAAACAACAAAGAAAACAGCCCAAGCATAGAAAAAACAAAAAAAGAAACAAAGGACACCGAAATCCCACCACCAGCCGCTGCGCCATCCGAACCGCAAACTTTCGTGCAACAACCCATACCGCCAAGTCGCGCAAATGCTGCAAACCCTCAACCTGCGCATATGACAGGAAACAACGTCATAAACCTAAACGCACACGGAACAAGTGTACACATATCCGCCAACCCCCAATCAACAATCAACCAGACCATACGCCCGGACGGAAGCCTGAATATCACAATCGGACCCGCCTTTGCCCAAACCGCAAGCAATGAAAATACACCCGGGGCAGCACCTGCCCAACCAACCCCGGAGGAAGCAACAACGGGGCCGACAATCCAGCCTACACGCACACAGCAGCGCCGCCTACCGGAGCCGCCAAAACCCGGTAAACTTGCTCTGAGTGAGTACGCCCCCACGCTTGGCGCCACCTTCCTTAAAAGCGCCAACATAAACCCCCTTGCAATCAAGGGCGTTACGGAAATCAACGATGAAAACAAACTGGTTTTCGAACTAAAAGACGGACAAGCCATCACCGTCCCGATTGATACCGCACAACACCACTTCGAAAACACGCGGGATCTGGCCGTCGGTATAAACCGGGCGCTGGATATAATAAACAGGAAGTCCGCGCACGACACGTTGTCCGAAAAAGAAATGTGGGCACGACGGGCAGAATTTCTACCTGCTGCCGCTTAGTCAGGATCAAAAACGCCCGGCCCAGGATTTTAATTCCAATTCCGCCGGAAATTTGCTTTCATAACGCACATGAAAACACATTTACCGCTCCTGTTAACTTTAACAACCCTGCTCGCCGCCCCGGTATATGCACAACCATCCCCGCAATTTGCTTTCCCGGTTGATTGCACGCTCGGCACAAATTGCTGGATCGCCAATTACGTAGATACCGACCCGGCCCCCGACTCCCACAAAGATTTCAAATGTGGCGGCAAAACATATGAAAACCATAAGGGAACAGACTTCGCCCTGCGCAATTATGCGGAAATGGAAAAAGGTGTCGATGTTCTGGCCGCAAAAGCCGGAACCGTCCTGCGCCTGCGCGATGGCGAAAATGACAAACTCAAAACCCGCGCAGAGCTTGAAAACATCTCCACCGCCAATAAAGATTGCGGCAACGGTATCGTTCTCGATCACGGCAGCGGCCTGCTTAGCTATTACTGCCATCTTAAAGACGGCTCCATCACCGTAACGCCGGGCCAAAAAATCGAAGAAGGCCAAAAAATCGCACAAATCGGTCAGTCCGGCTACGCCGAATTCCCGCACCTTCACCTCACCCTCATCTGGGAAGGCAGCCATATCGACCCCTTCACCGGACTGGCCAAAGAAGAGGGATGCGGAAATTTTAAAGACAATCTCTGGAAAGACGATCTGGCCTACGCCCCTTACGCCATTTTTGACGGTGGTTTTTCATCGCGTGTTCCGGACTTCAAAACCATAGAGGCCGGAACCCCGGACCAAAACCGCCCGAGCCTCGCCGGTGAGGCCTTCGTCTTCTGGGTCAGCTTCTATCAGGTGGAAAAAGACAGTGAAATCACCCTGACAATCAAAGATCCCAAAGGCGGTATTTTTGCACATACGGTAACAACGCAGGATAAACACGCCGCCCGCCAGCATTATTACACAGGCCGAAAATTAAACGCGCATACGCGCCTCATCTCCGGCACGTACACCGGCATCGCCACCATCAAATACGCAGGCGAAGCGCCACAAAGCGCCGAATACAAAATAGAGATAAAATAAACCCCTAGCACCGGCTAACGCCGCCGCCGCAACAACACATACAGCGCACCATCCCCGCCATGCTGTGGCCGCGCTTTCTCAAACTTCAAAACCACTGCATCCAGCGGCGGCGAATCCATCCACTCCGGCACCTTGCGCTTTAAAACCCCCTGCCCTTGCACAAGCGGGTCGCGCCGCCCGTCCGCCCCCGCACCCTTACCGGTAATAACCAAAACGCAGCGCTTCTCCGCATGATACGACGCGCCAATAAAAGCGTTCAAAGCCTCATACGCCTGATCCTGCCGCAAACCGTGTAAATCCAACCTCCCTTCAATCGGCATCTGGCCTTTTCGAAATTTCTCCGCCGTCTTACGATCAACCCCGTGGCCCATAACCTTCTTCGGCGTTACAACCGCCTCCGTCACCCGCCGCTTTGCCGGCGCGGCTTTCGGCCTCTCAGCTACCGGTTCAGGCTCCCTGCCATCCTTCACCGGCTGTTCCCGCTTAATCTTTTGAACATCGCGCATCATATGCGCCCAAAGCTCGTCATCATCCTCGCACATCACCTCATCATAAGACAAAACCGCAAAAATCCATAGAGTCGACAAATCTGGCATAAATCGCGTAATTTTGTTATAATGAAGGTGGGGACAATAGGTGTAATAGGATGTTCAGCGCCCTCGGAAACATATTTTCTATCAAGCCGCGTCAGGCCGAACAAACAGATACCCGTCAGGATATCCGGCGCCATGACCCCGATTACGAACGTCCGCACAAAGAAAAACCACACAAAGAAGAAAGTGATTTCGACCAAGATGGCGCAACCGTATCGGTCGAGGCCCTGTGGATCTTCCTCGAAAATTTCATCAAAAACGTCGCGGAAGAAAATGCGCCCAGTGCCGAAACACAAGACCCCGCGCCGCAAGGCCATGCCATGCAAACCGAAACAAATCCGGCAATAAACGAAAAACAGGCAAAATCAAGCCCCGCCGCCTACGCCGCATCAAGCTACCAGAACGCCGCACAAGCAAACGAAAAAAGCGCGATATTGCTTGAAACAACCGACGCCGCAAGCGGCCCGCCGCTGGACTTAAGCGCCGCCGATATCCGCGCCATCCACACATTGATTGAGGATCTTAAAATCCTCAACGCCGCAAATATCGAATACCTGAAAATCGAACGCGCCGCCAGCTTCCTTGAAAGCCTGCGCAATGCGGTCAACAAAGTAAAAACCTCACTCTGAAAGAATATACCCCGCCTCGCTCGTCAGCAAAATTTCAGGACTGGCCGGGTCTTTCTCTATTTTTTGCCGAAGCCTGTATATATGCGTCTCCAGCGTATGCGTTTCGATATCGCTCCCGTATCCCCACACCGCATGCAAAAGATCCTCACGCAAAACCGGCTGGCCGGTATGCTCATGCAAAAAAACAAGTATTTCCTTCTCCTTCTCCGTCAGGCGAATCTCAGCCACGCCCTCACCTGCATGACGTCCGCGCAAGATATTACGAACGGGATCAACCACCCACGGCCCCACGAATATGGTGTTAAGCGGCGCAGACACCGCCCCGCGCGCAATCAAACGCCTGAGCGCATCGCCCACCGCACCGATACGTACAGGCTTGGGCAAATGCATACACGGCTCAAACCCCGAAACACTGCTGTCTTTCTCTCCAATCAATAGGCACAAATCCGCCGCCGCGCCATGAAACTCCGCAGAAGAACAAACAACGCACGTCCCCCCGCCCGAAAACGCGAGTTGCCCGGCATAAAGCCGCAAAACACGGCGCGAACGCGCATCCTCGTCAACAATCGCAATCCGCGGTTTCTCATCATCCATAGCGGGAAAAAACCTCCATATCCGGCCCTTCAAACGCCCCTTGCGCAAAACCACAATACCCCCAACACGCTGATTTTTCTAGCTTTACAGACAAAACATATTGGCATGGCGCTTGCAGCCTTGTTTTCATGAACTTGCCGAAAGAACAAAAATCATGATGGACGGCCTCTACAGCGCCCTGCAACAATATCCGGCCCACCGACAACAACAAATCGCGCCGCAAAAAACCCTGCACATGGTCAAAAATGATCGCATGGCAGGCTCCGTCCCGTCTTGGACAACAACCGGCGCAAACAGCATCGAAACATCGCTAAGCCGTGCCGCAGCGGCAGCCGAAACAAAAACGCTTCCCCAAAACGCCCTGAGCTATAAAGCCCCCGCCATCCCCGCCAAAAAAGCGCAAACCGAAGCGTTCGGCTTTGGTGATTTGCTGGATATGGTCAACCCGCTCCATCACATTCCAATCGTTGGGAATTTTTACCGCGAACTTACCGGCGATGAAATCAAGCCCATCGGAAAAATCATGGGCGGTGCGATTTTTGGCGGCCCGCTTGGCGCCGCCGCCGGGCTTGTGAATCTGGTCGCCGAACAGGAAACCGGCAAAGACATAACCGAAAACGCTATCGCTTTTGTCGCAAGCGGAAATGCGCCGCATTGGCGTTCGCACGATACGGTTTTAAGCCAAACCCCGGAAACACGGCTCGCCGCCGCGCAAACAGAAACAAAGGAAAATATGCCCGCCAATCTTCTCGCCTTCGTGGACATGAAAGCCCGTCCCGAAATCGTGATCCAAAGAACCGCGCCGCGCCAACCTATAACCCAAATGCGTTTTAACAGCTAAGACCAAAACGCATCAAAGCCGTACCCCAAAAACCCCGGTTCCCACGCGCACATAGGTCGCACCCAAAGCAATCGCTTTGTCAAAATCCGCGCTCATCCCCATGCTCAGCTCTTTCAAATCAAGCTCTGCCGCATATTTTTGCAACAAGGCAAAATGTAGCGCCGCCGGTTCGCCTGCGGGCGGAATGCACATAAGACCAATTACTTTCAACCCGCATTCATAATAGCAATAATCATAAAACGCCGTCACCTGCGCCGGGGGCACGCCCGCTTTTTGCTCTTCCTCCCCGGTATTGACCTGAATAAAACACGGCAAATCACGCCCCTGCACGGCCATTTCTTTCGCCAGCGCATCAGCAAGTTTTTCCCGATCAAGCGTCTCAATCACATCAAACAGCTTCACCGCCTCTTTAACCTTATTCGTTTGTAATGGGCCGATAAGATGAAGCTTTAAATCCGGATATTGCAACCGCCGCTCCTGCCAGCGCTGCGCCGCTTCCTGCACGCGGTTCTCTCCAAAAAGCCGATGCCCCGCCGCCAAAGCCTCCTCAATCCGCTCATCAGGCTGCTTCTTACTCACGGCAACAAGATTCACATCCGCCGGATCGCGCCCGGCACTTTCCGCCGCAGCGCTTATAGCGTCTTGAATATCTTTAAGATTTTCCTCAACAGACATAAGTTCCTTTATAAATGTCATCCCGAGCGAAGTCGAGGGGTCTGATTATGTTTCAGATCCTTCCACTCCCCCGGAACAAATCCGGGGTTAAATCGGGAGATGACAGGAAACAAAAAAGAAAGGGCGCCAGAAAGCGCCCTTCCAAATTTTTAAGGTTCGAATCAACTTAGAAGTTGATTTGTGTACCCAATGTTACAGATGTCGCATCGATGCTGTCACCTGTTGTCAGACCGGCAACATTGTCGTGCTCTACGTGTGAGATAGAACCACGGAATGTCATACCAGGACCGTAAGTATAAACAACACCGCCTGTGTAGCGATCTGTTTCAATACCGTCATTACCGACAGCGCCGGCAATGTTACGTGTACCGTCTACATTCATGTATGAAGCACCGAGTTTGAAAGGACCGGTTGTGTAGTCAACACCAACAACCCATGTCTGTTCGTCATCCATCTCGTCTGTCGCTGAAACAGGGTCTTCACCGTAGTTGTCTTCTTTATAAGAAGCACCGACGCCAAAAGGCCCGATATCAAGGTCAAGACCGACGTTCCAAGCTTGACGGTCATCAGAGAATGAATCACCAGCAGCCTGAGGTGCCAGATTTTCTTCCAGATCAACATGCGTATAACCTGCACCGGCGATGATGCCGACATTGTTGAACATGCCTTCGTAACGAACAGCACCTTCATAAGCTGAACCCAGAGTGTCATCAACTTCATCGAGGTTCAAAGCATCTTCCGTAGAAGCGTCTGCAACGTCAGGAGTGTATGACAAACCAAGCTGGAAACCGTTCATAATTGGTGAAAGGTATGTCAGCTTGTCAGCATAGCCTGTAACATCTTGTGCATAGTCAAGACCAAGGCCGCCTTCAACAGCAAGTGTTGTCAGACCTGTACCGCCTGTAGCCGTTGTGTAGTGAACAGGATTCACATACTGACGGATACCGTCGATGTTAGAGTCACCGGAAGGAGCAGCAACCTGAAGAAGGTAAGCAGCGCCATCTTCAGCACCGAAGTTTACACGGCCCCAGCCGCCTGAGAAATAAACATAGCTCTCTTGGGCTTCAAAGCTATCTGCTGAGTTACCATCAGCTTCAGCTTCAATATGCGCACCAACTGTCAGACCGTTGTCCAGAGTTGTTTCGCCACCGAAGTGAACTTCTGTGTTACGGATGATGTCCAGATCACGGTTTTCGGCTGTAGCAGCAGAATCTTCGTCAGTATCTGAATAAACACCGTAACCTTTAAAATAACCGCCAAGCTCAAGCTTAACCTGAGCAGCAGCCGGGTTGGCGATTACAGCCATACCGGCAATAGCAGCCGTGCTTAAAAGTACTTTTTTCATTATCATTCCTCCAATAAACAGATGATAATAGTTGAACAAAAGGCTCGAAACGAACCAGTGATATTCGCCTTGTACAAGCGAACACACACAGTAAGCCCCAATAAAAGCCTCGTATCAACGCGAATTTGAAACCGATATGTCACATTTTTTCTACACGTTGCATTTTTGCAACATCGCCGGACAGCGGAAATATGAAAAAATACGGCAAAAAACCCCTCTTGAGACACAAAGCGCGACATGCTAATTATCCTGAAATAAATGAGGAGTGCAAAATAAAGCCATGCATGATATCCGGAAAAGCTTTTTATCTTTATGCCTTTGCCTTGCCGCAGCGATAACCTTAAACGCTTGCGCAAGCGAAGAGGGCGGACTTATTAAAACCGAAGCCAAATACCCCACCGGTGTAGACCGTGACGGCCAGCAAGGCGGCGACATCTACGCCAAAGCCCCCAGCATTTTCGGCTCCGAAGGCCTGTCCTTTGGCGGTAAAAAAGATAAAGACAGCGAGGATGGTTCTTCCGGCATCGCCGTAAACAGCTTCCTCTGGCGCGCCTCGCTCGATACCGTCTCCTTCATGCCGCTCGCCAGCGCCGACCCGTTTGGCGGCGTAATCCTCACCGATTGGTACACCCCGGCGGAAAACGCCGATGAGCGCTTTAAACTCAATGTTTTTATTCTCAGCCGCGCCTTACGTTCCGACGGTGTGCAGGTTCGCGTTTTTAAGCAGGTCAAAAGCAAAGGCTCTTGGCGCGATATGAAACCCTCCGCCGAAACCGCCCGTCAGCTTGAAGACACAATCTTAACCCGTGCCCGCCAGCTCCGCGTCGCCCAACTCGGTGAATGATTCCCGCATTTGTAATATCTCTCAAGGAAGAGACCGCCCGGCGGGAAGCCATTTCAGCGCACCTTAAAGAACGCGGCTTTGAATTCGAATTTTTCGATGCCGTAGACGGACGGCAAATGGATGTGCTTAAACACCCGGATTATGATGCCACAAAACGCCGCGCGGCCCATGGCCGCGACCTCAAACCCGGCGAACTGGGATGCCTTCTCTCTCATCGCAATATCTATGAGGAAATTGTAAAACGAAACCTCGATATTGCTTTGATTCTTGAAGACGACGCCCGCCTGCACGAAGACACAAAAGCCGTGCTGGAGGCGCTTTTAAAGAAAAATATAACCTTTGATCTCATCCGCCTTTTAGGAAGCCCGAAAGTGGCCAAAGGCAAACACCGCAAAATCGCAAAACTCTTCAAAGACTTCTGGCTTGTTCGCCTGCGCACAACGCCCGGAGGCGCTCACGCCACGCTCGTCACCCGCCGGGGGGCGAAAAAACTGGTCAAGACAACACAAAAATTTGCCTTTCCGATAGACACCATTTTGGGCCGCGGCTGGGAAACCGGGATTGACGCCTATTCCATCCAGCCCGGTCTCGCCGTTCAGGACCTCTCCTTTGAATCTGCCATCGGTGAAGAACGGCATGACAAAACCGCGGTGCCCAAAAACCTCAAATTCAAATTTACCCGTCTGGTTTTTAAAATCGGAGAGGCCGCCGGCAAAGCGCAAGTCTATTACGCAAATGCACCACGGGACCTTGCCACACGCAAAAAATTCAGCTAATCGTCTCTTATGACACAAGAAAAATACAATATTAAAGAGTGCGAAAAAAAATGGCGCGCGCGTTGGGACGAAGCCAAATGCTTCGAGGTCACAGAAGACCCGAGCAAAGAAAAATACTATGTGCTGGCCATGTTGCCTTATCCGTCTGGCCGTATCCATGTCGGCCATGTTCGTAATTACACACTGTCCGATGTTGTCGCGCGCTATAAAAAAGCCCAGGGTTTTAACGTACTAAACCCCATGGGCTGGGACGCACTCGGCCTGCCTGCGGAAAACGCCGCCATGGAGCGCGGCACCCACCCCGCCGATTGGACCTATTCCAATATCGAAGAAATGAAACGCCAGCTCAAAGCCATGGGCCTAGCGATTGACTGGAGCCGCGAAGTAGCCTCCTGCGATCCGGAATATTACAAACACGAACAAAAAATGTTCCTCGATTTCTACGAAAAAGGCTTGGCTTACCGCAAAGAATCAGTCGTAAACTGGGACCCGGTCGATAACACCGTACTGGCCAATGAACAGGTTGTAGACGGCAAAGGCTGGCGCACCGGCGCACCGGTTGAGCGCCGTACGCTTTCACAATGGTTCCTCAAAATAACCCATTATGCCGATGACTTACTCGAAGCCCTCAAAGACCTGCCCCGCTGGCCGGAAAAGGTCCGCATCATGCAGGAAAACTGGATCGGCAAGTCACAAGGGCTGCAATTCAAATGGGACGTAATTCCGCAGAATGGCACCCGCATTTCAAACCGCAGCGAAGCGGAGGCAGGAAATGCGGAAATAGAAGTTTTCACCACGCGGCCCGATACACTTTTCGGCGCATCCTTTATCGCGCTGGCTCCCGATCACCCTATGGCAAAAAAACTCGCCGAAGGTAAGGACGGATTCAATGAATTTCTTAAGCAATGCCAAAGCGTCGGTACATCTGAAGAAGCCATCGCCCAGGCCGAAAAAATCGGTTTTGATACGGGTTATAAGGCCACACACCCGCTTCTACCCGGTCAGGAATTCCCGATCTATATTGCAAACTTCATCCTCATGGATTACGGAACCGGCGCAATTTTCGGCGTTCCCGGCCATGACCAGCGCGACTTCGACTTTGCGAAAAAATACGGCTTGCCGATTAAGGAAGTCATTTCCTCCGGCAACAGCTCCATCGAAAACGAAGCCTACACAGGCCCCGGCAAGCTTGTGAATTCGCAGTGGCTCGACGGACGCGAGATTGAAGACGCCAAAGCCGAAGTAATTAAACGCTGCGAAAACATCGGCAACGGCTTCGGCACTACACAATACCGCCTGCGCGATTGGGGCATAAGCCGCCAGCGCTATTGGGGCTGCCCGATTCCGATGGTTCACTGCGACAAATGCGGCGTTGTGCCGGTACCCGAAGACCAGCTTCCCATCGAACTGCCCATGGACATCAATTACGACGAACCCGGCAATCCGCTGGCTCGCCACCCGACATGGAAAAACACCAAATGCCCGAAATGCGGCGAAAAAGCCACCCGCGAAACCGACACCTGCGATACGTTTTTTGAATCAAACTGGTATTTCCTGCGCTATCTCGACCCGTGCAATGAACAACGCGGCTTCGATAAAGACAAGGCTGCTTACTGGATGCCCGTTGACCAATATATCGGCGGCATTGAACACGCCGTTCTTCACCTTCTATACGCCCGTTTCTGCACACGTGCCTTGGCTGATTGCGGCTGGCTCGATGTCAAAGAGCCCTTCACCGGCCTGTTTACCCAAGGCATGGTCACACATGAAACCTATCAGGATGAAAAAGGCCATTGGGTTACCCCGGCCGAATATGAAGCGCTCAAAGACAAATCGAAAATCAAAGTCGGTCCGACAATTAAAATGTCGAAATCAAAAAAGAACGTCATCGACCCCGAAGATATTCTCGGCACATATGGCGCAGATGCGGCACGGCTTTTCATCCTCTCCGATTCCCCGCCCGAGCGCGATCTGCAATGGACAGAAAGCGGTATCGAAGGCGCATGGAAATATATCAATAAACTCCACCGTATGATCATGGAGCAAAAAGATAATCTTCCTGCACCCGGCGCACCCAACCCTTCAAAATTCAGCGAAAACGCATCAAAGCTTCGCAGCGCTACACACAAAGCCATCGCCGGTGTCGCCAAAAGCATCGAATCCTTCGCCATGAACAAAGCCGTCGCGCAAATCCGCGAACTTTCAAACGCTATTCAAAGCTTCAAACCCGCCGATGATGCAGACCGCTGGGTACAGCGTGAAGCCTTCGAAACCCTCATAAAACTTTTCGGCCCGATGATGCCGCACCTGGCCGAAGAGCTTTGGGCCGCACTCGGCCACAAAACATTGCTGGCGCAAAGCCCGTGGCCGGAAGTCGATGAAAGCTTGCTAGCCAATGATACCGTCACCATCGGTGTACAGGTCAACGGCAAAATGCGCGCACAAATCACCCTCGCCCCAGATGCCGCCGAAGATACGGCCCGCGAAGCAGCCCTCGCGCAAGACAATGTACAAAAAGCCATGGACGGTAAAGAGATACGCAAATTTATCTACGTTCCCGGCAAAATCGTGAATGTGGTGGCAAACTAGACGTAAGATCATAAGAAATACGAAAGTAAGATCATGATAATAAAAAAAAGACCATTTCCGCTTTTGATAGTCTTATTTCTTACCTCTTCTCTCTTCCTTCTTTCTTCCTGCGGCTTCCACCCTGTATACGGCGTTAATAAATATACGGCCACAGGCGTCGAAGAACATCTGTCGCAAATCGAAATCGCAGGAATTCCCGACCGTGAAGGGCAATTCCTGCGCAACGCCCTGATAGACCGGTTTTACCGCACAGGCCGCCCGGCGCATCCGCACTACACGCTATCTGTTACCCCGGTTGCCGAAAGCACCCGCGATCTGGACATCACCATCGATTCCGACACCACGCGCGGCCAACTCGCCCTTAAAACCACAATGCAGCTCATCGACAAAAAAACCGGGCAGACCATTCTAAAACGAAATCTGCGCTCCATCGCCAGCTATAACATCATAGACAGCGAATTCGCCAACCGCGTTTCGGAAGCAAATACCCGCGAAAACGCGCTAAACGACCTCGCCCGCCAGATTGAAGAACAGCTCGCACTGCATTTCAAACGCAGCGCCTAACCCAATCTATAAAAAAACCACAAAACACCCTAGAAAATATCTTGACGGCTTTCCAAAAAACAGACTATAAGGGTCTATTATTTCGTCAAATGGTTTTGGTTTTTGACAAGAAACGAGGAGCGAAGAGTATAATTTTATACTTAAGCGACGAGTGACGCAGACAAAAGCCAAAAACAAAAGACGAAAATTGCGGCATTTGATGGACTCAGCTTGCACCGCATTAAAAAAGCTAAAGCGCCACGGCTCGAACGCCGGCTGCGAAAGATCTTCAAACCTTTTGACAAGCAGCCAAAAAAGTTCCCGCCCGTGGTCTCCATAATTTGGAAACCTGGCGGGGTATGCTTTTAAAGCAGATCTTTAACATTCCCTAACAGATTTACAACTTTAAGCATTTTTAAAAATGCAATGAGGGAATTTATAAACAAATGTCTCAGTTACGGAAAAAATTTGTTGTTGTTGGAGCGGGAGCGGTCGGCGTTTCATGCGCTCTCATGCTTAAACGAGGACTGGAGCAAAAAATTCAAGAAAACAAAAACAGCCAAACTACAAAATATTCTATTACCCTCGTTGACCCGAATGATTTTGCCGGAGCTGGCACAACATACTGGGACTATGATTGCGGACAAGACTCTAACGTTTATCTTAATAATCAACCGAACGAACGCATGATCGTTGATCTACAACAACGCGACGCATACACAAATTTTCTAATAAAAAACGGTCATACCCAACAAACAGACCCGAAACTTGTCGCAAAGTCCTTCAGCAGCAGAGCCACATTCGGACGATTTGTAAACAACCAGCTATGGGAGACTATAAAAAATAGTCGAAATTCTTCAGTAGAAATAAACATCAAAAACGCAACTGCAAAAAACCTGATACAAACCGACACAGAAAAATTAGAGCTTATTTTAGATAACGATAAAATAGAAGCAGACATTGTGTTAAACGCCTCAGGCCATCGACCAAACCATCTCTTTGGTAAATTTAACGATGTTAGCGGCTTTTTTAACTCTCCTGCTTGCATTAAAAGCCTCCACGAACATATAAACAGCGCGACAAACAAAGCCGTAGCGATTCTGGGAAGCGGACAATCCATGATCGACGCTTTTGCAGCCCTTGATCGAAATCAAGCACTTCAATATTATACAAACCCTGGACAGCCTCAACCGGAATGCTTCTCAAGAGAAGTCCATGTATTAAGTCGGTCTCCGTCCTATCACTGGCCTTTTATTCCTGAAAACAACCCAACAGAACTGGACGACACGCCCTTTGAACCCAAAATTCTTACAGCCGCTAATATTGTACGGGAACAAGCGTATACTTTAAAAAAACTCGCAACGCTTTTGGAAAAAGAAGTGAAAACTGCAACCAATTATCCAATTGAAATAGACGGACAGTCTTTTAGCTTCGGACCGGGCCATATATACGCAAAACTAAATATGTCCAGCGTTGAAAATCTTTTCGATACGGAAGAAAAACAAAAAGCGTTAAATGATTTCAAACAACATGTAAGAGCCCTGTTTAGCAACCCAACTCCGCTTGAAAGATATAGAATGCTAAAAGATACAAACTATACTCTTCATCTGGGCAGCATTATGCCGGATGATATTACACAGCAGAAAGATGGATCGTTTATTCTTCAAACAAAGAACGGTGACAATATCCATGTCGGAACAATCATTAATGCAACAGCATTTGCCAGAAACGCTTTCACAAATCCGGAAGAGCCTGAAACTGTCCGTGATCCGTTTTTAAGACGTTTGCACGAAAAAAGTTACTTAAGTATTAACCCTACAAGTAAAGGACTCTTCGCAGCCGGACATCAAAAAATTTCCGGATTGTTTCTAGCTCATAATGCCGCAACGCATGAATCTTGGGGCATGGAAAAATTCTCCAACGAAAACCAAACATTGATCACCCAGCTTGTTCGGGATTATGCTTAAATCTCTGTAAGATCCCGCATAATGAAATAAGGAACAGGCAATGTCTAAAATCAAACAGTTTCAGGAAGAGCGCGAAAACTACAACGCCATCCTCGCAAAATACGCCAACCGTTCGCAAAAAACATTCTATGGCCTTGACGCCAAAACATATCAAGCCGATGCTCTGGACAAAAAGACCAAGGAACTGCTCGGCTTTGTCGCCTCGCTCGTTTTGCGCTGCGACGACTGCATCCTCTACCACCTGATCGAATGCCATAAGGCAGGCGTAAGCAGCAAAGAACTCGCCGACGCCGTTTCAATCGGCATGCTGGTCGGCGGCTCCATCACCATTCCCCATATTCGCCGAGCCATGAAAATCTGGGACGAAGAACTGGCAGACGATACGCCCGCTGAAAACGCCGAGTAAACCCCAAACATTTGCCTTTCACAACCACCTGCCCCATATTAGGGTCTTAATCCGGGACAAAAAAGAAAGGCCCGCGCTATGTCCGAAGTCAACGCCGCCGATTTACGGCCCGTCGAATCACCCGATGACGTCATCCACACCTACGAAGGCGCGGGACAAAACGCCAAAACCGGCGTAGAGGTTGAGCTGGCCTTTTTCGACCCGCAAAGTCCTGACCTGGCCACCATGACACCTGCGCAAAACAAAGTCGTGAAAAACGCAACCAATGCGCAATGCGGCGGCGACTTCGCCCGCAACGAACCGACCAGCGAAATGCTGGAAATCGGCTCCATTGCCGGAAACCCCGATGAGCTCAGGCACATAATGAAAGACACCCAAAGCAAAATCGAATGCCTGAGCCAAAAAGCCGCTGATATAGGCCTAAAACGCTCATATTTCCAGCACTTGCCGGATAAAACCGCCACCCAGCTTCTCGCCAATCTTATGGATGTCGACCGCTATCAAGCCTTCTTCGGCCCCCCGCGCGAAGACATGAAGGCCGTTGCCGCTTACTTTTCCGTCTGCAAATCCAACCAGATCTCCGTAAGCTACCGTAATCACAATCACCTGCTGGAAAATATCCGCAGACTCTATGTCCTCGCCCCCTTCCTGTTCATGATTACCGATAACGCCGCCCCCTTTAACGAAGGCTTGCCGTTCAAAGGCAATGCAGGCATGCACCACCGCGCAGCCCTTGGCGACCGCGGCGGCGTCCCGCCCTATGTCTACACCGCCAAAACCGGTGAGGAATACATCGCCGCCCACATCGACCATGTCATGAACAACCCGCTTTTCGTCTATTACGACGAAAAAGGCAACCTCATCCGCCTGCCCTCCGGCACATGGACAAGCTTTAATAAACTGCGCGATAAAGGCCTAAGCACCGCAACAAACTACTATTTCTCCGAAAGCATCCTCTGGCCGGACGTTAAAATCGCCGCCCTAAAAAACGATGCGGGCGAAGTCATCAACCACCGCTATGAGGCCCGCATGTTCGGCGTCGGCCTCCACCAACACCAAACCGCGCTGCTTATCATGGCCGCGCTGGCTTTTGACCCGGAGTTTGCACAAAAAACCGGCGAGCTTTTAGAGCGCTACGGCTTCAACCTGTCAAACCCCGAAACCCTGAAAACCCCGCTGGAAAACGCCTATAAAACAGCGCAGGAACACGGCGGAAAATTCCTCAATATCCCCTATGGCAACAGCACAATGGCCGCCTTCGCCCGCAACTTCGCAGACCTCATTGAAAACGCCGCGCTCATGCAAGGCTTTGAAAACGAACTCACCCCCCTTCTCGCCATCTGCCGCACAGGCTGCACAGATTCCAAAGTAAACGCCCTGCTCTTTGACACGCTGGATAAAGCCAAAAACTTCCAACGCGCTTACAACCCGGACATGTTCAAAAACCCGAATCTTTGCGCCCATATGCTTTTCGAAAAAGAAATATCCTCCCACCCGGAAGCTCCAAACGCCTGCCCAACAACCTAAATCAAGCAAAACATACGAAAAAGACCAGCCAGCCAGTATGTTTATAACCTTTACAAGTAATGCCGCTTTGCAATTGACGCTCCCACAAATCTCTTTACCCTAGAGCCTATGAAATTAGCATACCGTGACATCGAACCCTTTGTAAAAGCGCCCAACCCTGCGGCGCGGGTCATCCTCACCTATGGCCCCGATAACGGCCTTATGAAAGAACGCGCCCAAATAATGGGCAAAACCGTTATCGGCGATTTGAACGACCCGTTCAACGCCGTCACACTTTCTACTGATCTCCTAAGCGAAGACCCCGCCAGACTCTCTGACGAAGCCGGAGCAATCTCCATGATGGGCGGCCACCGCCTCATCCGCGTTGAAGATGCAAGCGATAAAATCACCCCCCTCATCAAAACATATCTCGAAAACCCGTCCGAATCGACGCTAATAATCCTCGAAGCAGGGGAACTCAGCCCGCGCAGTTCCCTGCGCAAACTTTGCGAATCAGCCAAAAACGCCGCTGCCGTCCCCTGTTACGTTGAAGACGAGCGCGATTTAGCCCGCCTCATCCGCGAAACATGCCAGAGCGAAAACATTGGCATCGACCAGGACGCCGTAAGCTGGCTCGCCGCCAATATCTCCGGCGACCGGGCAAAAGCCCGCAACGAACTCGAAAAACTTATAACCTATAAAGGACAAGACAAAACCCCCGTAAGCATTGATAACGTTCGTGCTTGCTGCGGCGAAGCCGGAGCGCTAGCCCTCGATGATCTCGTTTACGCTACCGCAGGTCATAACACCGCCGCCGCACTTAAAACTTTCAACCAGCTTATAGAAGAAGGAATCTCCTTCGTTGTCATCCTCCGCGCCCTGCAAACGCACTTCCGCAAACTGCACCTCACCAAAACCAAGGTTGAAAGCGGCGAATCGCCAGAAACCGCCATGAAATCCCTCAGCCCGCCAATATTTTTTAAACAGCAAAATGCGTTTAAAACACAAATAAACCGCTGGTCCGTAAACGGGCTTGCCAAAGTATTACAAAAACTTATGGATCTGGAAAGCCAGTGCAAACAAACCGGCGCACCCGTAGAAACACTCTGCTCTCAAGCAGTCTTGGGAATCAGTAAGTCTCGATGATTTAAGCGCTCAAACGCCCCGCCGGAACATTATCCGCAGCCAACCTCTGCAACAAATAATCTAATTGATCCAATGACTTAAAAGAAACACTCAGCCTTCCGCTCTTACCGTCGTGACTGTCGATACTCACCCGCATTCCAATCTTATCGGAAAGATCTTTCTCAAGCGCAAGCGTATCAACATCTTTTTTCGGCTCACTCTTCGCCGCACGTTTAGTCGTTTTTTGCGAACGCCCCTGCGTATCAGCCACCAGTTTTTCTGTTTCACGTACACTAAGGTTTTGAGAAATAATCTCTTTAGCCAAATCATCGGCATTTTTCGCCGTAATCAACGCCCGCGCATGCCCGGTCGTAATCTCACCCGCGCTAAGATGACCCTGCACACCTTGCGGTAACTGCAAAAGCCGCATCATATTGGCAATATGTGAACGACTCTTTCCAAGACTTTCCGCAAGCTTTTCCTGTGTATAACCATGCTCATCAATAAGCCGTTGATAGCCATTAGCCTCATCAATCGGATCCAAATCCTCCCGCTGAAGATTCTCAATAAGCGCAATTTCAAACGCCTCAGCATCGCTAATATCAAGAACAATAACGGGTAGATCGTGCAAACCCGCCTTCTGCGCCGCACGCCAACGCCGTTCACCGGCAATAATATGATAACCGCCATCTTCCTTTTCACGCACCAAAAGCGGCTGCAACACCCCATGCTGTTTAATCGAATCGGCAAGCTCGCTTAAAGCCCCGTCATCAAAAACCCGGCGCGGCTGACCCCGCCCCGGCTCCAATTGATCAACCCCGGCCACATCGCGCTTCCGTCCCTCTGCGGGAAAATCAACATTACCTTGTGAAAAATCCGCCTCTTCATCTTCAAATAGCGCATTTAAACCACGCCCCAGCCCCCGCTTTTGAGGTTCCACCATAACAAAACTCCCTTAACAAATACCATATTTCACGTGAAACATTAAACCAAGGATTAAGCCGCAAGCAATTCTTTTTTAATCTTCCGCTCACGTTTTATAACCTCGCTCGCCAAGTGAATATAAGCCTGCGCACCCGCACACTTCATATCATAAACAATCGCAGGCAAGCCGTATGACGGCGCCTCCGACAACCGCACATTACGCGGAATCACCGTTTTATACACCTTCTCTCCGAAATAAGACCGCACATCGCGCTCCACCATCGCGGTCAAATTATTGCGCTGGTCATACATCGTCAAAACCACGCCCTGAATACCAAGACGCGGATTAAACTGCTTGCGCACCCGCTCAACCGTCTTGGTCAGATGGCTAAGCCCCTCCAGCGCATAAAACTCGCACTGCAACGGCACAATCACAGAATCCACAGCCACCAGCGCATTAAGTGTCAACAAATTAAGAGAAGGCGGGCAATCCAGAATCACATAATCATAGGGCAGAGGACGATGCAAAGCTTCCTTGAGACGATACTCCCGATTATGCGCCGTTACCAACTCAATCTCCGCGCCCGATAAATGGATAGACGACGGCACTACACTCAGCCGCGGCACTTTCGTCCTCACAACGGCTTCCTCAACCGAAGCATCGCCAAAAAGAACATCATACGAGCTTGACTTAATCACACTGCGGCGAATGCCCAAACCTGTCGACGCATTCCCCTGCGGATCAAGATCGACAATCAAAACCTTTTTCCCCACAGCCGCCAGCGCCGTCGCCAAATTAATCGCCGTCGTGGTTTTTCCCACGCCGCCTTTCTGATTGGCAACCGCAAGCAAACGCGGGCGTTCATGCGCCTTAAAAGACGGAGACACAGAAGAAACAGGAAGCTTTTTCATGACATCAACCTTCTGAAAATAAAAAAACCGGAAGTAAAAACACTATGCCCCAATTCTTTTTAAAATTCAACAACGCCAAGGCTTTTCAAGCATTTTATACACCGCTTTTACTGGCGATATTCCGCAAATGAAGAACGCAAGCCTGCGAATCTGTCACGCTTTGATAAGCCTCACAATCAAACAGGAAATGCGCCCGCGCTGCATCCAGTTCCTCACCAGCCTGCACACCTTTCAAGAACAAACACTGCAAATGCGGCGAAGAGGAAGCCCACGGCGCAACATATCCCAATAACGTTTTTAAATCCGCCAGCGCCCGGGCCGTAACAAAATCGGGACAAACATCACCTTGCGCACATTCTATACGTGTATTATGCACCGTTACATCCACACCCGTTTCACGTGAAACGGTTTTCAAAAACTGACACTTTCTCTCATCCGATTCAATAAGACGGACCTTCAAATCCGACCGCATGATCGCCAAAACCATTCCGGGAAACCCGGCCCCGCTCCCCAAATCAAAAACCATTCGTGATTCACGTGAAACATCGCCCGGAATATGAGAAATATAACGTTCAATCTGCGCCGAATCAGCAAAATGCCTACACCATGCCTCATCAATTGTTTTAGGGCTAACCAGATTAATCGCCCTTTGCCACTTCAACAAAAGCGCGTGATAAATTTCCAGTTTTTCATACATTTCACGTGAAACATCAATATTAAGATCACTCGGCCACATTTTGCATCTCATGTTTCATATAATAATCACCCTCATCCTCGCCATATTGAATAAAACCAAGCCGATCATATAATCGCTGCGCCCGGTTTGTTTTCAAAACATAAAGCCGTACATGCTTACCCATTGCCTTAGCATCACGCATCACATTCTGAACAATATCAGTGCCTATACCCTGATTTTGATGCGATGGCTTAATCCAAAGCTGAGAAATAAAAAGATGGTCTTTATTATCATCAATCTGAACAAAACCGATATCAACACCCTCAGCCTGAATAACTTTCGCTCTGGAAGCTTCAAATTCATCCCCAACCATTTTCGCCTGCACACCATCATCCCAACCCCAAATCGCTTCAACATAGTCCCTCAGAACTTCATCATGCAGTGCCTTATAAAAAGAAAAGTCTGACGATTTCAGCTCACGAAAATTATATTCAAGCCGCATTTTTCTGCTTCTTGTCTTTACGCTTGACATGCCTCAAAAGAGCAACAATCGCCGCCGGAGTCACACCGGGAATTCTCGAAGCCGCCCCCAACGTGGCGGGCCGCGCCTGCTCCAGCTTCGCCCGCACCTCATTCGACAAACTGCCAATATCCGCATAATCAAGCCCCTCCGGCAAAGCCAAAGCTTCATCCTTGCGGAAAGCCGCAATATCGGCCTCATGCCGCTCCATATAATTCGCATAAAGCGCATCACACTCAACCTGCTCGCGAATATCCGGCTCAATCATCCCCAGCTGCGGCCAAACCGCCTCTAACTGCTCCCAGCCAATATCCAGATAGGCAAGCAGGTCAGAAACGCTCCGCCGCTGCCCGTCTTTATTAATACCAATCCCATGTGCTTCAAGCTCATTCGGAGTCATATTTAAAGACACCACCATTTCACGCGCCGCCATCAGTTTCTCAGATTTTGCTTTCCACGCTTTTTCACGTGAAACGCCCACACAGCCAACCTCAATTCCTTTATCGGTAAGCCGCTGATCCGCATTATCAGCCCGCAAACGCAAACGATATTCCGCCCGGCTGGTAAACATCCGGTATGGCTCTGGCGCACCGCGCGTAATTAAATCATCAATCAAAACCCCGATATAGGCATCGGCCCGGTCCAGCGTAAAAACCTGCGCATCCTCCCGCAAAGTTTCACGTGAATCATCCACAGAATTATCCACATATTTTGCCTGCAACGCAGCATTCACCCCGGCCATAAGCCCTTGCGCCGCCGCTTCTTCATAACCGGTCGTCCCGTTAATCTGCCCCGCCAAAAATAATCCGCCCGCACGCTTGCTCTCCAGTGTGGCTTTCAAATCCCGCGGATCACAATAATCATATTCAATCGCATACCCCCATTCCAGCACCTCAACATTCTCAAGCCCTGCAATACTGCGAATATATTTATCCTGAACCTCAACCGGCAAAGACGTCGAAATTCCGTTCGGATAAACAGTATGATCGTCCAGCCCCTCCGGCTCCAAAAAAATCTGATGCCGCGCCTTATCCGCAAAGCGGGAAATTTTATCCTCAATAGAAGGACAATAGCGCGGTCCAACGCCGGAAATATTGCCCGAATACATCGCACTGCGATGAAGATTATCAGCAATAATCTTATGTGTCTTTTCATTGGTATAAGTAATGTGACATTTAATCTGCGGAATGCTAACTTCTTGATTTAAATAAGAAAACGGAACCGGCTTCACATCCCCGGGCTGCTCTTCACATTGCTCCCAATCAATCGTCCTCCCATCCAACCGCGCTGGAGTCCCGGTTTTCAGCCGCCCCAGAGGAAAGCCCAGACGCTCCATCGTTTCAGCCAAACCGACAGACGGAGCCTCACCCACACGCCCGGCAGGAATCTGCTCCTCCCCGCGATGAATCATGCCGCGCAAAAACGTCCCGGTTGTCAAAACAACACAGCGACATTGAAATGTGCGCCCATCCAGCGTTTTAAGGCCGGCAACTTGACCATCTTCTAGAATAAGGTCGTCCGCCGCACCCTCCACCAATGTCAGATTGGGATAATCTTGCAACTCAGCCTGCATCGCTTCGCGGTATAACTTCCGATCTGCCTGCGCGCGCGGCCCGCGCACTGCCGGCCCCTTGGACGCATTCAGCATCCGGAATTGAATCCCCGCCTTATCAATCACCCGGCCCATCAAGCCATCCAGCGCGTCAACCTCCCGCACCAGATGCCCCTTGCCCAAACCGCCAATCGCCGGGTTACAGGACATGACGCCAATCGTCTCCAGCTTATGCGTCAACAAAGCCGTCTTCACACCCATACGCGCCGCCGCCGCCGCCGCCTCACATCCGGCATGCCCACCGCCAACAACAATAACGTCAAAATCCTGTTCCATCGCGGCTTTATAACCTGAAAACCCACGAAAGCGCCAGATTATTTTCCGCCATCACTTCCCGATACAAAAATCTCTGAAAATCACGTCCAGCAAATCTTCTACGTCCACGCGCCCCGTAATCCGCCCCAGCGCCCGTACTGCCAGGCGTACATCCTCCGCCATCAACTCCGGCAACGCCGCTTTTAGTGAGCGCTGCAAAGCTTCCAAAGCTTCCTCAACATGCCCTCTGTGCCGCTGACGCGTCAGCGAAGGAGTCTCGCGCGATACATTCATAAGAACCTTAATCCTGTCCTCCAGCACTTTGAGCAGATCCCGCAAGCCCGTATTTTTTTTCACGGAAATACCAACGGCCCCGGCCATAATATTCTCCGAAAACAAATCATCCATTTTATTCACCACCAGAATAGAGCGCTCATCAATAAGATTAAGCGTATGTGGATCGGGAGCCCGCGCACTGGCATCAAAAACAAGCAGCTTAATATCGGCGTTTTCCGCCCGCTCAAGCGCCCGGCGTATCCCTTCGGATTCAATCGCCTCCTGCCCTTCATTACCAATCTGATCGGGACGAAGCCCGGCAGTATCGGCCAGAACGACCGGATAACCACCCAGATCAAGATTCACCTCAATCACATCGCGTGTGGTCCCCGCCATATTGGATATAATCGCCACATCCCGCCGCGCCAGCGCATTCACAAGGCTGGATTTTCCGACATTCGGTGCGCCGATTACCGCCACCTGAATGCCGTCGCGCAACCGCTCCCCCCGCCGGTTATCATCCAGATGCTCTCCTATTTCGGCGACAAGTTTTTCAATCGCTTCGCCAATTTCCGGCGCAATGCCCTCCGGCAAATCCTCATCAGGAAACTCGATATCCGCTTCCAGATGCGCCAGCGTTTTGGTGAGTTGATCAACCCAGCTTTCATAAAGACCAGAAAGCGCTCCGCCCATTTGCGCCAACGCCTGAATTTTTTGCGCCTGAGTTTCCGCATCAATCAAATCCGCCACGGCTTCGGCTTCGGTTAAATCCATCTTACCGTTTTCAAACGCCCGGCGGGTAAACTCCCCCGGCTCGGCCATCCGGTGATTTTTCTGCTTGGAAAGCACAGACAAAACAGCCTCAATCACCGCCCGGCCGCCATGCAGGTGATATTCAACTGTCTCCTCCCCCGTATAGCTCGCCGGAGCCTGAAAAGTCAGGACAAGCGCCCGGTCAAGCGTTTCACGTGAATCAGGATGGCGCAAAACCGCAAGCTGCGCGCGGCGCGGCGCAAAATCGGACCGCCCTGTAAACATAGTCAGACTATCGCGGCTTTGCGGCCCGGAAACCCGCACCACCGCAACGCCGGCGCGGCCTCCGCCACTGGCCAATGCATAAATCGTTTCACTCATAAAAACTTTTAACCACAGATAGGGGCCAATGAACACAGATATTCATTTACCCATGAAAAAATCCATGTGAACCTGTGTAAATCTGTAGTTGTTATATAACACTTACGAGTTTTAAAGTTGGACGAAGAAACACCCTCAGATGCAAATGAAAACCTCTCGGGCAACACAGGTCCGCAGGTTTATCATTCCAAAATTGACCCAGAGCTCAAAACCCTTGCGCTCAAACAAATGGTTGACGCTCTGAAAGGCAACGGCATAACAGCCGAAGATATTGAAATCACGAAATTCGAAGGCGAAACGCTCGAATTTCTGGCCATCACCGAACTTAAACTCGATACAAAACTCTCCACAAAACATCAGGCCGGAAAAGTTACAGGACCGATGCTTTTGCCCAATACCGGAGCATTTCAGGAAGCGATGAATAAGGAGGTATATAAAATCATTCATAGCCTTGATGTCGTAGAGCGTATAAACAAGGCTGTTCTGGATCGCCCGGATAAAGGGCTTTGTCTGGAAAACATCATGATAAAGCTGCCGTTCCTGCATAAGGATTTCGTCGTTCACGAACCCTGCAAAGCCTGCGCGGCAAAAGGCAAAATCAACTGCGCACGCTGTCATGGCAAAGGCGAAGAGCCATGCCCGCGCTGCCATGCCCGCGGCAGCGAAACTTGCCCGACCTGCGGCGGACGGCAATATATTCAAGGACCGAATAACCAAAACCAGCAATGCCAGCGCTGTAACGGTTCAGGCCGCGTGGGGTGTACGCAATGCCACGAAAAACGCGAAGTGCATTGCTCGATCTGTAAAGCCGTTGGAACGGTTATGTGCAAACAATGCAACGGCCACGCCTGGAATTCTGTCATCGGCATGGCCGAAATAAATCCAATCGCTTTCTACAGCTTTGACCGGAAAAACATCCCTCACCAACCGCTGGAAAAACTGGACCTTCTTGGCTCCGACATACAATTTCACAGCAATATACAGGTCATCCACCGTCATAAAGAGTTGGAACAGGAACGCGACGACATTTCCATTCCCTACCATATCAAAGTGCCCATGGCACAAGTCGAATTCATGTTAAAAGAAAAACTGGCTGTTCCCGCATTTCTATTCGGCACACAAGGAAAACTTTATGATATGCCGCCTTTCATGGAAAAAATCATGGCCCCCGGCATTCAGGCTTTAAAAAAGGCCGCGCTGGGGCAAGGCGACGTAGCAAAGCTTATACAAACCGCTGGACGTTACCGGACATTACGCCACGTGATCCTTTCAACATCAAAACTCAGCGCAAAAAAAGCGCTGCGCATTATCATGAAGGAAAACCCGATCGGCCTGTCCGAAGACACCGCAAAAAAACTGATCGTCATGGCCGGGAAAGCACTTACCTTAATCAGTAAAAAGCCCCGTTATACAGGTATCGCAATCGGCCTGCTGCTCGCCGGACTTATAACCACCGGTTATTTCACCGCCGGACAAGCCGTGATCTATCCGCACCTGCCAAACACAAATGTAGCGCTAGGGGTAGATGCACTCGCTGGTCTAGCCGCATTAGGCATAGGTTACGTCGCCGCTAAAACCTACACCAAAGGCGCCATGCAAAAATCTCTGGAAACCCTCTTCTCAAAAAACCGTTAATCGAAAAATTGTCGTTTTGCTTTGCTTTACACAGGGGCATGAGAAGCGAAGCGTATAAACATACGTGAGCGACGAAATAACGCTGTGTAAAAGCAAATGAAAGCGGCAAGAACGAGAAGCGGCCGTCTCGAAAACCGTGTGGGGGTTTTCAGAGACGACCAGCGACGCGAGGGACAGTCTTAATTTTACAGCAACTTTAGGTTTCGTCAGACTTTCCGGCAAAACTGAGTACCGGAAAGGAAAGGCTGTTCACCGAGTCCAACGAAATCCGCTGATAGCTTGAAGCGCCTGTTCTTTCTGGCACTGGCGATAGGCCGAAACCGCAAGAGCAGCGCGGTTTTCACCATTATCACCAACAGGTTGCCAAAGATCCAGACGTGGTCTGTCAGCATATGACTTGGTCTTAGTCGGCGGCGAGAGGGCAAAACGCACGCCAAGGACCAAGCTCAAAGCCGCTGCTTTTCCAGCCGAGCGCTGGTTCCGATCCATGGAGGATGTTGGAGAGTTGAGATGGATGGATTTGAGCAGGGGAAGGCATGAATCCACCACGGTCGGGGAAGAAGAATACTTGGAAACGAGAGCTTGCTGCTGCTCGCTTGCAGACGTGTCTTTCTGACTTTCAATCGTCTCAAAAGACCATGCCGGCTGGGCAGCAACACACAAAACCAGAATAAAAGAAACCAGCAAAACACCTGGAATATAAGCAGCGCGCGGATCAGTCTTCCACTTATCGGAACAGTTAAAAAATTTCATTTTACCCACCTAAGTCTTACACACTTAATTTTGTTTTTTTCTTTTACCCGGCCTCATAAAATCTGGTTTTTATTTTTTTTATAACCTTTAAGATAGGCTAGGCTTATACTTCCATAGAACCACATAATTTACATTATGGCAAACACTTTCGTTTCGATTTTATGTGTAATTTCAAATGATTAAGAGGATAATTTAGAAAAAATTTATCCGATATTTTATATGTATACAAATATTCGGCGCATTTGCTTTTTATTTTCAAAGCATTAAAATAAACGCTCTAACTGCGTAAACATCCCGCAAACGCAAAACGAAAAGAGACGATCATGAAAATCGCCGATATGCCAGAATTTCAAAACAGAATACAAGTTGTAACCTGTAGCCCCGATGAAACCATCTATGACGCTGTTGTAACGATGACCTATAAGCAATGCGGCGCTATAGCGGTAACGGAAAAAGACAAGCTTGTAGGTATTTTTACCGAGCGCGATCTACTTGCCCGTGTCGTCGGTCAAGGCCGTGATGTCGAAAACACAAAAGTTTCGGAAGTAATGTCCAGAAACATTGAAACCGCAACGCCTCACGACTCTGTCGAGCTGTGCATGGGCCGTATGGATCACGGACGTTATCGTCATATGCCCGTCACCGATGAGAACGGAAACCTGATAGGCATGCTCTCACAGCGTGATTTCATCGCCTACACAATACGCACATTAAAAGAAAAAGATTAGAAAAACAAAACCGCACCAAGCTTATATTCGCCGTGGTGCGGTTGTCTAATAAGGGCTTAAAGCCCAAAAATCATAACATTACGGAAAAGATCGAAGCCGTTACTGGTTCATAGAATTAAAAAACTCATCATTATTCTTCGTCTGCTTCATCTTGCCGAGCAGGAACTCAACAGCATCGACAGTGCCCATCGGATTAAGAATCCGCCGCAAGACCCACATTTTCTGCAAGGTATCTTTATCAACCAGCAATTCTTCTTTCCGTGTGCCCGATTTTTGAATATCAATCGCCGGGAACACCCGCTTATCGGAAATCTTACGGTCCAGAACAATCTCGGAGTTACCCGTACCCTTAAACTCTTCAAAGATCACCTCATCCATCCGCGATCCCGTATCAATCAAGGCGGTAGCGATAATCGTCAAAGACCCGCCCTGTTCAATATTCCGCGCCGCGCCAAAGAACCGCTTGGGACGCTGCAAAGCATTCGCATCCACGCCGCCTGTCAAAACCTTGCCCGATGATGGCACAACCGTATTGTACGCCCGCGCCAGACGCGTAATGGAATCCAGTAAAATCACCACATCGCGCTTATGTTCGGTCAGGCGCTTGGCCTTTTCCATCACCATTTCCGCGACCTGTACGTGCCTCGAAGCCGGCTCGTCAAACGTGGAAGATACGACCTCCCCGCGTACGCTGCGCGCCATATCCGTCACCTCTTCCGGGCGCTCATCAATAAGCAAAACAATCAAATACGCATCCGGATGATTTTCCGCAATGGAGGTTGCAATATTCTGCAACATCACCGTTTTACCCGTACGCGGCGGCGCGACAATAAGCGCACGCTGACCAAAACCAATCGGCGAAGTCAGCTCAATCACCCGCTGTACGTTATCCTTTTTCGTCGGATCATCCAGCTCCAGCTTGATTTTCCGCTCCGGATAAAGCGGCGTCAAATTGTCAAAATTAATCCGGTGACGCAGCTTATCCGGCGTTTCATTATTAATAGAGCCCACCTTAAGCAGCGCGAAATACCGCTCTGAATCCTTCGGCGCGCGAATTTCACCTTCCAGCGTATCGCCTGTACGAAGGCCAAAACGGCGGATCTGTGAGGGGGAAACATAAATATCATCCGGTCCGGGAAGGTAATTTTCCTCCGGAGAGCGCAGGAAACCAAACCCGTCCTGCAAAACTTCCAAAACCCCCGCGCCAGATATCGGCGTGCCTTGCTGCGCAAGCTGCTTCAAAATCGCAAACATCATATCCTGTTTGCGCATGGCGTTACAGTTTTCAACCTCCAACTCTTCCGCAAAAGCCAGAAGTTCCGCCGGAGAGCGCGTTTTTAATTCTTGTAAATTCATCAGGGCTTAGTCCTGTTTAAAGTTATACCACAAACTACATATCTGGGATTTACGCTTAAATTTTTTGGGAAATAATTTTACTTTGCTGTGTTTATATATTCCGCCGGTTTTCATACACCGCGCTCTTAAAACGCCTTATTCTCTCACATCTGTGACCATGCATAAATCGCGCGGCTCAAATTAAAACATCCCAAATTTTCTGGATTTATCCTTAAAAGACACTTCCCTTTAACCATAAGGGTTAAACACTGTCAAGCATTTATCTGATTATTTTAGTATGCCGCCTTAAAGTTTCCAAAAGCTTAAAGCTCCTTCAAAAAGGCTGCACCACCGCCAGGATAACAATAGCAATCATGAGCACCGCCGGAATCTCATTAAGAATGCGAAAATATTTGGCCGATTTTACATTCTCATCCCGCGCAAAAACCTTCACCTGCTTCACGAGCATCCCGTGAATCCCCGACATAATCAACACCAGCAAAAGTTTCACGTGAATCCACCCGGACCCTTCTCCTGATGCCATCCCCGGATTGGCATACAGCATCAACACGCCAAAAATCCACGCCGACATCATCGCCGGATTAATAATAATTTTAAGAAGCCGCCGCTCCATAATTTTAAACGTCTCGGATGTATCCGACCCCGCTTTCACCTCGGCGTGATAAACAAACAATCGCGGCAAATACAGCATTCCCGCCATCCACGACATAACGCTGATAATATGCAGCGCCCTGAGCCATTCATAATTCTGAGATAATATTTCCTGCATTTAAATTTCTCCTTGCCGCATACAACATTGGCCGAATTCAGGCGGGCAGGGGGCTTTAAACCCTTCAGAAGCAATGCCCAGCCTATCTAAATGCGCCTTCACAAGCCCCGCCAGCCCAGCAATAAACGCTTCATGCGTCCCCGCCGTAGCCGCGCGGTAATATCCCTTTTGCCCGATCTTCTGCGCCTCTTCTTTATACTCAATATCAAGCTCAACCAGCGTTTCCACATGTTCCTGCGTAAATGCATGCGGATAAATCACCACCGCTTTGCCATCCCGCGCCGCTTTTTCCAACGCCGCATCGAGCGAAGGCCCAATCCATTTCATTGGCCCAACGCGGGACTGGTAACAAATCTGCCAATCCAGCCCTTTAATACCCAGCTCCTTCACAATCGCTTCCGCCGTTTGCTCACACTGCCATTGATACGGATCGCCCTTCTCAATAACTTTCTCCGGCAAGCCATGCGCGGAAAAAAGCACCCGCGGCGCTTCATGCCCGTCCTTAACCGCCTGCTCATATTGCCCACGAATATTCTCCACCGACGCTCTCACAAAACCCGCATTGGCGTGATAACAACAAACCATCGAAACCGGAATATCAAGACCCGCCTCACGCGAAGACTTCTTCCACCGCTCCAAAGAAGATTTTGTCGTCGTCGTTGAAAATTGCGGATAAAGCGGCAAAAGCACAATTTTCTCCGCCCCCCAGTCCCGCACCTCCCGCGCCACTTGCGCCGCCATCGGATGCCAATACCGCATGCACACAAATGTTTTAAAATCACCGCCCAATGCTTTTTCCAAAGCCTGCGCTTGCTGCGCCGTATTTTCAAGAAGCGGCGATTTATCACCAAGCTCCCTATAGCTCTCCCCTGCTTCACGCTTTGAGCGCTTCTTACTAATCAACTTCGCCAGAAAAAACCGCAGCGGCGCAGGCAAAGCAATAATATTTTTATCCATAAAAAAGTTAAACAAAAACGGCTCAATCGCCGTCTTGGAATCCGGCCCGCCAAGATTAAAAAGTACAACTGCAACCTTCTCGCCCATCCGCTCACCCGCCTCTAATCATTTTCACGAGAGCTTCAACATGCTCCACCGGCGTATCCTTGTGAATACCGTGCCCCAGATTAAAGACATACGCACCCCCCGATAAATCCCCCATAATTTTTTCAACTGCCAGCGCCATCGCATCCCCCCCGGCCATAAGCGCAAACGGATCGAGATTCCCCTGCACCGGGCAAAGCGTTTGCAACGCCCGCACTGCCCAATCCGTGGGCACATGCTGATCCAGCCCAAGCGCCGTAACCCCGGTCCCTTGAACATAACTCAAATAATTATACCCCGCGCCCTTGGGAAACCCGATAATCGGCACATGCGCATACGCATCACGCACCATCTCCACAATCCGCCGCGTCGGCTGAATGCACCAGCGCTTAAATCCATCCGCATCCAGCGCACCGGCCCAGCTATCAAAAATCTGCACCGCCTCCGCACCCGCTTTAATCTGATTAATCAAATACGTCGCCGTGGCCTCCACCAGCATATCAATCAACGCTCCAAACCCTTCCGGGTCGCGATAAGCCATCAACTTCACCTTCATAAAATCCCGCGATGACCCGCCCTCAACCATGTAAGTCGCCACCGTCCAGGGCGCACCAGCAAAACCGATCAACGCCGTACTGCTAAACCCCTCCGCCGACAAAGCCGTCTTCACATTCCCCAGCGCTTCATACACCGGGTCAAGCTTTGAAAATTCCGCATAATTCAAAGCTCCAATATCCAGCTCTCCCAGCTTCGGCCCTTCCCCTTCCGCAAATTCCAACGATTGCCCCAGCGCCATCGGCACAGTCAAAATATCCGAAAAAATAATCGCCGCATCCATCCCGAACCGCCGAACGGGCTGCATCGTAATCTCACACGCCGCCCGCGGATCAAACGCCATCGCCAGAAACCCGCCCCTTTTCGCCCTAAGCTCACGATACTCCGGCAAATACCGCCCCGCCTGACGCATAAACCAAAATGGCGGTCTTTCAGCTTTTACACCATTCAAAGCATCCAAAAACGGTTTATCGGTTTTCAAACTCTCAGCTGCAAACATCCATTCAAATCCATTTCATCATTCCGGCCACTCTGCCCCATTGAAGCTCGCTATACTAATTATATATTTATTTTTAAAAAGAGTTTTTATAGTTATAGGTCCTGTGAATAACGGGCACAGATTTAGCCCCCATTTTTACCCCCAAACACCAGCATAAGAACACTCCTTATTTCTTAACGATTCGCGATGATTCCCCCAGATAAATTAAAACAAACAATAATCCGTTTTCCCCATGGGGATGACTCTCATTTAAAAATCGGCATGAAATGGGTGTAACTTCCTCCCGGATTTTTCCTGTGATTCTTTGGCAACTTACACACAGACCTATGCGCAGAATCGATTCTGTGTTAATCATTAAAACAGAATATATGCTAACGCAGCGGATTTCTTATGTATCAAGAAGCTTTCACAAAGCTGGAACTCGATGAAACAGCCCTGATTTTAGACAGGCTGAACCCGGAATTTGATGGAAGTGTTTTCGATCCTGTAGAAACGACCGTGCTTGCACAAAACATCCGATTCTACCCCGGATTCAGGATTCTTGATATCGCTGATTATGGCACCATACCGCCGCTGCGGCGCTTTGTTCTTTACAGCGCCGATATGTTTTCGATTCTGGACTTCTCAAATGAACCGCTCTACGCCCTTAATCAAAAACTTCCCATAGATTTAAATGAAAATAATGTTGCAGATTATATTCGGTTTTTCTTCACTTACGTAAGAGGACGTCATGGCCGTTTTATCATCACTGAAAGTGTTGACGATATAAACTGGAAAGAAGAACCGCCGCCAACAGCGCGCAAAGCTATCGGGAAAATGCTGACGCCCGTAAAACTCGAAAAAAAGGATGAAAACGGAAACTATCATTTAAATGCCTGTATGGTTTTCAAAGACAGCCTGTTCAAAAGCCGTATAAAAGTTGAGCCAAACGGCTTCGTATCCTTAAGTGATGAGGAGTTATTGGTCGAGGATATGCCCGTTCTGGATGACACATTCGGGCAATAAAGCCTCAAATTATCCGATACTGCTGGAAAATTTTATCGTACCGGAACGTCAGAAAAATTAACCTCATATCAATGAAAAATAATATTACGTAAACTAAAAATTAACACTAGGTTAAATCCCGTACATTATTTGCGATAACATAGGCTATTTCTTTGATTTTTCCCGATTTTTTCGATTTTTAGAAAGGTTCCGTTAAGGAATTAAGCGCCATAATGGAATCATAAGCCGTAAAAAAGCGGCAAGGGCATTTACAAATTAGGGTTCTTTAAAAACATCAAAAAATTGGGTTCATTATGAGCGATTCATTTGGGGACATTACGAGACAAAATCAAAGTGTAAAAACGGTTTGCCGGGTTGCTTACACGATTAACGGTGTGCAGCCGGTCATCAGCACGATTATTGATGACCAGCCGCTTTTTTACATGGATTTTAATTACAGCTATGAAGACGAAGAGGATATGAGATTCGATGCTGCCGATATTGGCATTCTGGAAAGTGAAATCTGTGCTTTAAAAAACGAAATAGGAACCATCGAAAGATTATCGAAAAATTTTGTCAGGGAAAGTGACGAAAAAGTTGAAGAGTTTTTAGATGATGCAAGTTTCATGACAAACACTGCGCAAATATATGAAGAATTTCCAATAGAAAATCTCATAGAAATCTTGCGCGAAAGCCGCTTGGCCACCGCTTATCTGGCATGTGCGGAAAAATACGACGTAAACGTAAAATACTCGGCCCAGATTGAAACCGCACAATATGACCGCAATGCGGGGCTTATCCTTGTTAATCCAAATCTGGATATAGTCGATCAGCAATTAATAACGGTTCAGGAATTGCGCCGCCATTGGCAGCATCGCCAGGGTGTATTAATCCATCCGCTTATGTTTCATCCTGATAACGCGATTCTTGTAAACCGGGCGCAAGTCGCCGATCTGGTCGTATCCATGATCCGTGTGGCGTGGGAGCTTCAGCTTTCCGGAGAAAAAGAAGTTTGGGAGCGCATCGAAAACTCATCCATGGCCGATCTGGGCCGCGCCTTTGCCCGCGAAGCTTTTCTCGATTTTCGCACCATTAATAACGGACAGGCCGCTGCGGCTGTTTTCGAAGCATGGTTCCTGAGTGAAAGATGCAGAGCGCAAGATAAAGTTATTATCAATCAAATGCTTGCTGATTATAAAGGCTATGTTTTTGACCTGAAGGAAGCTGAGCAAAACATCACACCATCCTTAATTGCTGCGCTGGGTGAAATGCCTTTCGGCAAAAATTACCTGGCAGAACATGCCGTCACCATCATGGAAGATGCGATATTTACCGATGTGCGTGATCGTTCAAACGCGAATTTCCTTTGGTTTATCAAGTTTGAGCGCTCTTTCCGCGAATCGGAACAGGAGTTGCAAACATCCGCCCCATCATCCGCAGGAGACATTCGTTTTTCTGCATCATATCTCGAAGGGGTTCAGGATCATGCATTCACAGGGCAATCAGCACAGGTCATTTCATTATTTACAGAAGAATGTAACGAAGCAGGGGATAAATCTGGAAAAGACGGCGGACGCTTGGCACCAAAGCCGCGTCCAAAACGAACAAATAATAAGAGCGAAGACTCAAACATCGTATATATCCGGCGCTTTCCTACAGAATAGGCAAGTGCAGGAATCTCAAAAGCGGTTTTTCGATCTGCGTAACGGGGAGTGTGGCATGAGCGATCATGATTCACAAAAAAAAGAAAATATAAATACGGAAAAAACAGGCTCTTCTGCTGATTTCAAACCTGTAAATTTTCAAAAACAAACATGTATAGCGCCATCATTAAAGGCGTTTCGTGAATCATCCTGCGAATCATGGACGATCGGGGATCTATCCGAAGAATCGTCTTCTGCAGCAACGCCGGATAGTAAATATGGAATTTTGTCATGGGCCGTTGCGCATCTTGCAAACAGCCCGGCGGCATGCGCGATGCTGAAAGAAGCGGAAAAAGAAAACTGGTCTTTTGCGCTCGAATCGCTGGGTGGGCCGGACTTTCATCTGGATGTTCCTGAAAAGCTCATCGTTCTGGATAATCAGGATTTAATGACGGGAGCTTTGGGTCGCTCGGAATATTTCAAAAACGCGGTTTTGGTATCCATGATCCGCGCTCTGCGTGATGTATGGCAGGAAAAACGCCACGGTGCTTTTGATATACAATACGGTCCCGAAGCCGTCTTAATGCTTGAGCGCATCCGCGCTGCCGATCTTGACATACTTGCTGTCCTCGTGGGCTGGGAACTGCGCGGTGAAGGAAAAGGCAGCCTGTGGCGTCACCTTATAGGCTCTGAAGACGGCGATATTGCCATGCGTTTTTCAGGTTTTCTGGAGCGTGATCCGTCCTCCCTGTTTAACGGCAAGGCTCTGGCCGCAGCGTTCACACAATGGTTTCGCAATGATCGCCGCGTTGATAGCTGCGATCATGAGGTTCTGAATTATCTCGACGATATCGTAGAGTGCAGTAACTCTTGCCAAGAATCTTTTGGCTGTAAAAAACTCACACCTGTTGGTGCAGAAACGCTTTCATGCTTGCCGGACAAAACCGCCTATCTTCAGGGGCAGGGCAGAGAAATTATCGGCAATCCGCTTTATACGGGTCTCACAGACCCGATCAATCAGGCCCATTTCATGCAGATCATGTACGACCTAAAAGTCGTACGCGTACAGAGCGTACCCTTCCGCGATGCAAGGCTGGCCGAGATGATTTTCCCCGGCGGCGAATTTACCGCTGATGATGAAGATGTAATTCATTAAACTTAGCTTTACAGAAAAGACATGAAAAGATAGAAAATATGGCATGTCACAAAATCACAAGCAAAAAAAAGAGCAATCACCATTCAGACATTTAAGATTGGCAATATTGTTGCTGATACTTGCCTTTCTTGCCACGCCGCATTTGCGTAGTTCACTCGATACAATCCGGCAAAACCCCGATCAATATGAACACCATTATTCATTTGGTCTGACCTTTCCTTTTGTTGGCAGTTACTACCTCATGAAACCGGAAAACTACGACCCGGCAAAGCAATATCCCTTGGTTGTCGCTCTACATGGCGTTAGCAAACACGCTTATCCTGCAGAAGCATTGGCACAACCGGATTTCAGGAAAAAGTATCCGTTCTTTATAATGGTTCCGATTGCTCCCGGGCAGGCATTTTGGGCCACACCGAAAAACAAAAATTACCAGATGGATCAAGGAGCGCTGCCTTGGCCGGACCATTTGCCATTAGTCATTTCCGGGATAGAAGGCATTGCCTCACAATACAATATCAACAAATCTAAGATTATAATTACCGGGCATTCAATGGGCGCAAGCGGCGTTATCGGCGCTTTGGAACGTTACCCTGATTATTTTTCCGGTGGAATCGGTTCATCCGGCGTCTGGGACCCTAACCAGATATCCAATATTCGCACACCACTATTCATATTCCATGGAACGCAGGACGCTGCGGTCCCTGTGCATTACGCCACAGCTCTAAAAGAAGCTGCGCGAAATAAAGGGCGGCTTATTCGCGTTCATATCTTGGAAAACCGTGGTCACGAAATTGGCAGCGTTATTTATAAAAGTCCGCAAGTCTGGGATAATTTAATAGCGGCACTAAAATAATTCTGATTATACTTTGCCCGATTGCTTTAGCCCGTAATCCCTTTAATATGGGCGCATGAGCAAGCAAGAACCGCCCAAAGAAGAATCCAAACAATTCCACCTGCATCTGGTGTCCGATGCAACCGGCACAACGCTGCTCGGTCTGGCCCGCGCCTGCCTTGCGCAGTTCGAACATATCGAGCCGGTGCAGAAATTCTGGCCGCTTGTGCGCTCTGAACGGCAATTAGAGCGCATTATAGCCCGTATCAAGGAAACCCCCGGACCCGTAATCTTTACCCTTGTTGATCCTAATATGCGCCGCCGCCTGCAGGATTTCTGCGATGAAATGGGCATCCCTTGCGTTGCCGTTCTCGATCCTATTATCCGCAGCCTGTCCTCTTATCTGGGTGAACACGCCGTCGGTGTCCCGGGCTTGCAGCACGCCATGGATGATGCGTATTTCAAACGCGTTGAAGCCATTGATTATGCCATGCGCCACGATGACGGCAAAACCCTGAAAGGACTTTCAAAGGCCGATGTTATTCTGGTCGGCGTGTCGCGTACGTCAAAAACCCCAACATCCGTGTTCCTCGCTCGGCGCGGGATCAAGGTCGCCAACATCCCGCTGGTTCCCGGCGTCGAAGTGCCCAATGAAAAGCTTTCATTGGAACGGCCCATGTATGTCGGCCTGACCGCCTCTCCTCAGCGTTTGATGCATCTGCGCCGCACGCGGCTAAATTCAAACGGGGAAGCGGTACCGGAACATGTCAAAGACAATCTATATCTCGATGAGGAAGAAATCGAAGAAGAAGTTCGTCTTGCCCGCCGGATGTTCAGCAAGAAAGACTGGCCTGTGATTGATGTGACAAAACGCTCTATCGAAGAAACCGCGGCTGAGATTATGGCGCTTTTGCAAAGCCGTCTCGATAAAATTGCAAAAGCAAAAGAGGCCAAGGAATGATGCTGATTCTCGCATCGAAAAGCAGTGCGCGGCAAAATATGCTCCGCGCTGCCGGACTCGAATTTGAAATCCGCCCCGCTGAAATTGATGAAAGCGTAGCGCAAAGCTCAAACGCCCCGCCTTCGGAAGTTGCGCAGGAACTCGCCCGCGCCAAAGCGTTGCATGTCGCCGCCGGGCACCCCGATGCGCTGGTCATCGGCTCCGACCAAATTCTGGAATGCGAAGGACAAATATTGACTAAAGCTGCAAACAAAGATGAGGCCCGCGAAAAATTAAAAACCCTGCGCGGCAAAACCCATAGCCTTATCTCCGCTGTCACGCTCGCAAAAAACGATGAAATTTTATGGCAGCAAACCGGCAATGCATTTTTAACCATGCATAATTTTAATGATGATTTTTTAGAAAGCTATATCGAAAGGGCAGGGGAGGCGCTCACCCGTTCCGTCGGCGCATATGAATTGGAATCTACAGGCGTGCAGCTATTCGAAACTATCAAAGGCGACTACTTCACAATCCTAGGCATGCCGCTTTTGCCGCTTCTGACATATCTACGGACGCAGCAAGGAATAGGCCTATGAACAAATTCGTGAAAGCCGCCGTGGTTGGCCACCCGGTCAGCCACTCAAAATCCCCGCTCATCCATAATTACTGGATTGAAAAATATGGATTAAATGGCGCCTACGAAGCGATTGATACCGCTCCGGAAAATCTGGAACAAAGCATCCGTCGTCTGGTAGACGAAGGTTTTACCGGGTTTAACGTCACCGTCCCGCATAAAGAGGCTGTTTTGACGCTCTGCGATGAAGCCGATCATAACGCCCGCGCTATCGGTGCGGTGAACACCGTTGTAATTAAAGACGGTAAACTGCGCGGCCTCAATACCGATGGCTTCGGCTTCCTGCATAATATCTGGGAGGTCGCGCCCGATTTTGAATTTCAAAACAAACGCGCGGTTATATTGGGCGCAGGCGGCGCGGCCCGCGCAATTATCAGCGGCCTGATCGGTGAGGAAATAGGCCAAATCGTGCTGACAAACCGCACCCGCGAAAAGGCTGAAAAAATTAAAGATGAAATGGGTTCTTCAAGTGATTTGATTGTGGTTGAAGACTGGGAAAACCGTAATCAAGTTTTAGAAAATGCCGATTTACTGGTCAACACAACATCACTGGGAATGAACGGTCAGCCGCCGCTGGACATAAATTTAAACGCTCTGCCAAAAACAGCGCTGGTCAACGATATTGTCTATGCGCCGCTGCAAACCGATCTTTTAAAAGCAGCAAAAGAAAACGGCAATATAGCCGTAACGGGAATCGGCATGCTCATTCATCAGGCCCGCCCCGCTTTTAAAGCGTGGTTTGGTGTATTGCCGGATGTAACGGATGAACTAAGAGAGCTGGTTTTAAAATGATTGTCATCGGCATAACAGGTTCCATCGGCATGGGCAAATCGACTGCCGGGTCCATGCTCGAATATCTCGGCGTGCCCGTCCACGATTCCGATGCCGCCGTACATGAGCTTCTGCGTTATGGCAGCGAGGCATGGTACGCCATCACCGCCGCATTCCCCTATTTCTCTTACCCCCAGATCTATGGATGCAAACATTTCTGGAACCCGCTTAAAGACACGCAGCGCTATTTAAAACGCGATGCGCTGGGCAAACTCGTTTTTGAAAAAGAAAAGGAGCGCGAAAAGCTTGAAGCAATCCTGCACCCCCTCGTACGCAAATCCCAAAACGAATTCATCAAAGCGCAAGCGCGGTTGGGCCGTGATATAGCCGCGCTGGACATTCCTTTGCTCTTTGAAACCGGCGCGGATACGTATATTGATTATACGCTAACAATCACCGCCCCGCCCTTTGTCCAAAAATCCCGCGTACTGGCCCGTTCCGGGATGACACAAAAAAAACTATCCGGTATTTTAAAACGCCAGATGCCCGACGGCGAAAAACGCGCCCGCGCTGATTTTGTTGTACATAGCGGACTGGGCCGCGCGGTTATGATGAAAGAATTAAAAGCTGTCCTGGTTAAAATCAGGGAGCATCAGAATCCGCAAGATGAAACTCTGAAAGAGGAAAATGCCGGATGAGTGATAAACAAAAAGGCGCATTCATTATCACGCAGTTGCAAAATGAAGGCTCATGCACATTAGGAAAAATCCTTCATGATCGCGGGCTCCGTATAAAAACGCGCAATGCGCCGCGCATAGATTTAAGCGAGATTGACCCGCTGCGCCCTGATCTGCTCGTTATCATGGGCGGCCCGATCGGCGTATATCAGCAAGACGATTACCCGTTTCTCAAAGACGAAATCGAAATCCTCAAAACCCGCCTTGCCGCCGATAAACCGACAATCGGCATATGTTTAGGCTCGCAGCTTATGGCCGCAGCTTTAGGTTCGAAAGTATATCCCGGTAAAAAAGGCAAAGAGCTGGGCTGGGCCGCGTTGAACATAACCCAAGCCGGATATGATACACCGGCGCGTCATTTCGCTCCGGAAAAAACAAGCATGTTCCACTGGCACGGCGATACGTTTGATTTGCCCGCAGAGGCAACTTTACTGGCCTCTTCTGCGCAATACGAAAACCAGATTTTTCAGATCGGTCAAAATGCTCTAGGCTTGCAATGCCACCCCGAAGTGCGCGCGGATCAGTTGAAAGAATGGTTTGTCATGTTCACAGGCCAAATCACGGGCAAAAACCCACTCGTACCAATTGATGATTTACGGGCTCAAACGGCGCGTAATATCGAAACGCTGAACATGCAGACCGAATTATTTTTTAATGAATGGCTTAAGCAACGGGATTTATAGAATGAAAGAAATCGTACTCGATACTGAAACCACCGGCATGGATCCTAATGATGGCCACCGCATCGTTGAGATTGGCTGTGTGGAGCTTGAAAACCATATTCCCACGGGCAAGGCTCTCCAGTTTTATCTCAATCCCGAGCGCGACATTCCCGCCGAAGCCACGGCTGTCCACGGCATAACCAACGAATTTGTCGCAGATAAACCTGTCTTTTCGCAAATTTACAGCGAATTTATGGAATTTATAGAAGGTGGCAGGCTTATCATCCACAACGCCGAATTCGATATGAAATTCATTAACTGGGAATTGGGGCAGGTTGGCCACCCTGCGGTGAAATGGAGCAATGTTGTAGATACGCTGGCCATGGCCCGCAAGAAGTTTCCCGGATCTCCGGCCAATTTGGACGCGCTGTGTCGGCGTTTCGGCATTGATAATACCGGACGCACCTATCACGGAGCGCTTTTGGACTCTGAATTACTCGCAGAGGTTTATCTTGAGCTTTTAGGTGGCCGCCAACACGGCCTCAGCCTTGCCGCGCAATCGAGCGAAGCACAGCAGACGCAAAGCCAAACAACCAAAGCCAAACGAAAATTCAGGAAGCCGAGAGAACATAAACCCCTTGTAGAAGAATTGGCATCCCACAAAGAGCTTCTGGAAAAAATCAAAGACCCGCTTTGGAAAAAGTAGGCCCGTTAAAGATTTTGAATGGATTCGCCAGCGTTCTCAATATCCTGCCCAAGCCCGTCAATCGTATTACAAGCGCTCAAAGACGTGGAAAACACAATCAACCCGGCAATCAAAAGCAATGTTCTCATATTCATAGTCTCCTTATTTCTTACTCGTCATTTTTAGATTTTTTAACAGATTTCTTTTTAGGCGCTTCTTCCTCTTGTAGATCTCTTTCAGCCTGGGCAATTTCATCCTTAAAGCGCTCCATATATAAAGCCCTGAAATCTACAGGGTTAAGAATAAGCGGTGGATATCCGCCCTGCGTAGTTAAATCGCTAACAATTTGGCGAACATAAGGAAACGCCAGCCGGGGAATTTCAATCAGCAATACGGCATGATGATTGTCTTCAGGAATATCGCTAAGCGCAACAGTCACGCCGTATTGCATTTCTAAAATAAAAAGAGGCTGCTCTTCACTACGCTGCGCAACGGCGCGCAAATTCACAACGACCTCATAAAGATTATCCAGATCTTTATCCGGGAGCTTACGCGCATCCATACCGATACTGATATCCATCTCCGGATTATCCAATCCGCTGCGCAAAGAGTCTGGCGCCATCGGATTTTCAAAAGAAATATCGCGTATATATTGCGCCAAAATATTAATCGGCATGGCCGATGTCGCAACACCTTCAGCCTCTGCGTTTGTATCACTCATAAAACTCTCCAATTCATACCTAATATTGTGACTACCACGTTTAAAGTCCCGCTTCAATTGAGATTGATCTTACCGATTCGTATCATCCCGTATTTCTTTATCCGGTTCGTCAACATGCTCATATTCACCCTCAAGAATGTCAGGATCCTGGCGTTTATAAGATCCCGAAGAGGTAACAGACCAGCTTGTATATTGACGGATAAAGTGACGAAGCCCTGCGCGCACCGGTGGGATCAACAGGGCAAAACCGATTGTATCTGTGACAAATCCGGGCGTAATCAGCAAGGCCCCGGCAGCCACCAGACAAAACCCGTCAAAAATAGCGTCCAGCGGCATTTTCCCCCGGTTCATCGCACTGCGCATAGTAATAAGGGTCTGTAAACCCTGATGCTTTACAAGCATCCCTCCGATGATGGCGGTAACAAAAGCAAGCGTAAGCGTTGTCCATATCCCTATATGTTCGCTTACGCTGGCGAAAACAGCCAGTTCAATAAAGGGAACCACAATAAAAATGATAATAAACGGCATATTTATCCTTTGTTTAGGTGGTCAGAGCCTCAATCTAGGCCACTGACCGGTAAAACACAATCTGCGTCTTTTTAAGCTTTTATTGGACTTTTTGTGCTAATATGAACATATTGCTTTTGAGAATAGGATTTTACAAGGTAAGGGGCTTTTTTCGTGCCAGCAGATTTAATCGTTTACGCGCTTGTCGCCGCCGGACTTGTTGTCTGGCTGCGCAGTATTTTGGGAACCCGCCACGGCGAAGAGCGTGAGCGCCCAAGCCCGTATTTAAGCTCCGAACAACAAGACCCGGGACAGGGCGCCGCAACACAGGCGGAACACCCCATCGGCCCGGAAGAGCAAATTATAGCGCTGGCGAAAACCCCGCGCCGTAATTATGGTGTTGACAACAAAACCGCAGAAAACGGTCTGCTTGATATTGCCAGAATAGATAAAACATTCGACATCGACTTTTTCATGGAAGGCGCGCAGGATGCGTTTGCCATGATTGTCGAATCTTTTGCCGAAGGCGACCTCGAAACGCTTAAAAATCTTTTAAGCCCTAGTGTTTATAACGCCTTTGAAGGCGCGGTTCTGGAGCGTCAAAAACGCAAGGAAACGGAAAACACTGACATACACGCAATCCGCAAAGCCATGGTCACGGCGGCGCGTCTTGAAGGAAAAACTGCCTACATCACCGTTCATTTCACGGCTGATGAAACCACGGTAACACGAAATGAAAATGATGAAATCATAGCCGGAAACCCTGACAGAACCATTGAAATGCAGGACATCTGGACTTTTGGCCGCGATGTGAAGTCAAAAGATCCAAGCTGGCTTCTATACGAAACGCGCGGCGGTTTTGACGAAGATAACGATCGGATCCCCGATACACATTGATCCTGCTTTTTTCATCCGCAGTCCTGTGCTACACATAGGCTCATGCGCATTGTCTCGATAATTTTCTTATGGGTCTTGGCCGGATGTTCAAGCATTCCGGTGAAAGACAAACCGCCTGAACTTACATTGAAACAGGTGGAGTTTTCCGATCTGCCCGGTTGGGCTGCGGACGATCTGAAAACGTTTGTTCCTGCATTTTCGAAAAGCTGTCAGCGTATCTTGAAGGCGCAGCCTGATGAACAGTTTGGAAGTTTGAAACAAGCTGGAACATACGGCGACTGGCAGCCGGTCTGCCGGAGTTTTCCCAATGTCGCTCCGCAAAGTTTAAAAGCATTTTTTGAAAGTCGTTTCACGCCCTATCAGGTATTGGCTGATAACGATTCCGAAGGGCTGTTCACCGGCTATTATGAAGCCTCGCTGAAAGGCTCCCGCATGCGCGGGGGGCCGTATCAAACCCCGCTATATGCCCGGGCCGATGATCTGGTTATGGTCCAGCTCGGCGAATTCCGTGAAGATTTAAAAGGCCGCCGCATCGCCGGACGGGTGGTTGACGGTAAGCTTGTGCCCTATGAATCGCGCGAGGAAATCGTTAGTGGCAACTGGCCGCATAATGACAAAGTTCTGGTCTGGGTCGATGATCTCGTTGATGCGTTCTTCGTACAGATTCAAGGCTCCGGCGTTGTGGAGTTAGATGACGCCAGCACCATCCGTATCGGCTATGCCGGGCAAAACGGCCATGTTTACTACGCCATTGGGCGAGAGCTTATAAAGCGCGGGGCATTAACAAAAGAAAATGTCTCAATGCAGGCCATTCGCGATTGGCTCACCGCCAACCCGAACGAGGCCGATGAGATTATGAACACCAACGCTTCTTACGTATTTTTTAAAGAACTGGAAGGCGAAGGACCGTTGGGCGGTGAAGGCGTGGCCTTAACCGCTGGCCGCTCGCTGGCCGTAGATCACTCTCTTTTATCTTACGGCCTGCCGCTTTGGGCCGACATAGAAGCGCCGATTGAAGGCACTCAAAATATCCGCCGCCTCATGGTTGCGCAAGATACCGGCGGCGCAATTCGCGGCCCAGTGCGCGGCGATGTTTTCTGGGGTTACGGCACCCGCGCGGAAGCCCTCGCCGGGCCTATGAAGTCAAAAGGCCGCTATTGGGTTTTATTACCCCTATAACGGCCTGAAATGAAAATGTTACATTAAAACCGGTATGAAACACCGGCTCCGACAACATATGGATCAAGTTCTATATCTGAAAGAATAGTATTGCCGTTCAGACTGGCATCAACATCCAGATAAACTTTTTTGACATCAAGGTTGAGACCCCAGTGATCATTAAGCCAGTAATCAAACCCGGCCTGTAAAGCGAAACCAAAACCACCCTCAATATCCAAATCTGTAAAACCGGCTCCGGAATTTTCACCGTAAAAGATAGAGTAATTAACGCCCGCGCCAAAATAAGGGCTGAAATCGCGACCTTTAAGCGGGTGGTATTGCAATGTAACCGTAGGTGGCAATGCCCAGGCATCACCCAGATCTGTATTACCGTTGTAATACACGTCATGCGGTGTAGTTGCGGCAATTGCCTCAATGGCAATTTTATCTGTAATAAAATAGGTAAGGTCGACTTCCGGCATAACGGGGGACTCATCAACATCCGTCTTGCCGCCGATATTCACGCTGGAATCGTCATCAGGCGCAAGAACGATCCCGCGTAAGCGAACTTGGAACCGCTCCTTATCCCACAGCGATTCAAAGTCCGAACCCGCATAAGCCGCAGCATTAATAAAAAAACTTGTAAAAAAGACGGCGCCGACACCGGCAACGCCTATGGCCTTGAAAAAAGCTTTCATTCCTCTCTCCCAAAAAGTGAAAATTCAAAAGACTTATTGAAAATAAATACGCAGGAAACAAAGATCAGTATGTGCAGCATACACAGACCAAAGTTAAAAAAATCTTAAACTATACAAGAGTATAAATCCATACTAACTAACATTTCTGTATATCAGTAAGGAACCGGATAATCGCGCCGAACCGCTTCTATGTCCTTTAAAACTTCACTCGATAAATTGATATCAATCGAGGCAATATTGGTCTTTAATTGCGCCATCGTGGTCGCGCCGATAAGTGTCGAAGTCACAAACGGTTTCGCGTTCACAAAGGCCAGCGCCATCTGGCACACATCAAGCCCATGCCGTTCAGCCACCTTCACATACGCTTTCACAGCCGCATTGCATTGTGCGGTCAGGCGTTGTTCGGGCCGCGCATCCAGATCAATGCGTGTGCGCTTGGGCCGCGCCCCGTCAATATATTTCCCGCTTAAAATCCCGCGAGACAGCGGCGACCAGGCCAAAAGCCCGCAATCCTCCGCCACCGCGATCTCCTGTAAATCCGTTTCAAACAAACGGCAGAGCAGCGAATATTCATTCTGAATAGAGGCCATGCGCGGCAGCTCTTTTTCTTCGGCAAGCCGCAAGCATTTGCTCATCCCCCACGCTGTTTCATTCGACAATCCGATATGACGGATTTTCCCCGCAGTAATAAGCTCTTGCATGGTTTCAAGCACTTCAATGAAGTTTTCTTCTTCGGCCTTCACATCAAAGCTTGGCGCATAACCCCAATGCTGCTGAAAATGATATGACCCCCGGTTGGGCCAGTGAAGCTGGTAAAGATCAATATAATCCGTTTGCAACCGCTTGAGCGAACCTTCAACGGCTTCCAGAATATTCTTCCGGTCAATCCGTGCTTTCCCGCCGCGAATCCACGGCAATGCAGGTCCGGCAATTTTACTGGCCAGAATAACTTTATCGCGGCATCCTCGCGCAGAAAACCACGATCCGATAATCTCTTCCGTCTTCCCGCAAGTTTCCGCAGAGGGCGGAACAGCGTACATTTCCGCCGTATCAAAAAAATTGATTCCTTGATCCAGCGCATAATCCATCTGCGCATGGCCTTCTTCTTCGGTATTCTGATTACCCCATGTCATGGTGCCAAGGCCGATTAAACTAACCTCTAGGCCTGTACGGCCCAATTTACGATATTGCATGAAAAATCCTTATATGGGTAATAGCTATAAAATCGGTTTGCGGAACAAATCGGTTTCGATCTGCAAATTTTTAAGGCTGTCCGGTAGCGGGTAAGGAATAGTCAAGTCCGGCGGATTTTGCAAAATGACAGGAAGAATCTTGTTAAAAAGCTCAACACGTTCCGGGTCAACCTCCCGGCGGTTGATTGTAATACGCTCAACAGCAGAGCCCATAACCTCGTCGGGACGGAAATTGCATTGAATGCTCTCCATCCGGTATTCGCCGAAAGCATCAAGCTGCGTGTACCATATCCGCACATAGTCACCAAAATCATCAACTGTACTAATACGCAAATCTTTAGGAAACTGGACATGAAGCTCAAGAAAAACCTTGCAAACGCCAAAGGTTAACCCGGCTTTATAAGGCACGAACAAACCGTAGGCAAACCAGCTAAAAAGCGCTAGCCCTGCTAGTGCGCCTCCTCTTGTAAAAAGTTTTTTACGCTTAAGTTTTTGCGTTGCCGCCATCTTGCTGTTTGCCAACGCAATTTCAACTTCATCTGGCGCAATTTCAGTTTTTTTTGATGCCGCCTTGGCCTTCGCTTTTGCTTTCAAGGCTATGCGCTCAGCTCTGTCCATAATTTCCGCGCCGAGCGTTGCGCCGCCGTCTTCAGTGTTATCGTCGTCTTTCGGTGTGTCGCTCATGGCTTTTCCGTCAGGTTAACTTAACCCGTTTACCGGCCTCTTCCTTTTGCGAAGCTTTGCTGTGTTCAACCATTTCTTCGACGATTTCTTCAATAATCGTACTGATCATGGCCGCTCTGGCCTCGCCGTCTTCGCTGCGCGCCAAAACGCGGCGGCGTATTTCACTGCGTGCGCTTCCTCCGGGATAGCTTGCCGCCAGAACCTGCCGCGCCCGTCCTGCGCCAAGCTTGTTATAAAGTCTGTTTCGTATGGCCACATCTTCGGAAGAAGTTGATAAGGCCCAAAGTTCGATAGGGCCAAGTGTGCTGTATAGATGCTGCTCATAACGGCCTTCGGTCGATCCCAAAACAAACAGGCAGGGCGCACCTGTTGATTTTGGCCCGGTCAGCTTATGGCGGATAACCGCACGCGCGGTTTCGGATAGCCCAAAACGCTCAACAACATTATCAACCGCTTTATCGGAAATCGCCGTGCCCAAAACCCACACACCTGTGGCCAGATCGACCATATCCTGAGAAAAGTCATCTATAAGTTGAGAGGTCAGCACGATCTGGACTCCGCGCTTCCGCCCTTCGCGGACATCGCGGATAACCTGATTGCGTACAGAGCTTGATTTACTGGTTCTGTGAAATTCGTCGTAGCACAAACGTTTTGGAGATTCCGCAAGCTCCTGTAAGCGCATTTCATGATATTCCCGGTATCTTTGCGGTACAAATTGTACGGCTTCCGGCCCCATCCACCAACTTCGCACCAATGCATGACGCGCCAGCATGTACATGATAGATGTTTGCCGGTCTGCCGTTTCATCGCCTTGAGGCGCAACATCCATAAGATCCAAAGAGCATACACGCGAATCGGCAATGTCGAACTGGGTAACGGAAGACAGGATGGGATATTCACGAATGGCCGAAGTCACCATACGTTCAAACGCGCTGACAACGGTTTCAGCGCTAAAACCAACGGATGTTTCCTCAAGAAGCGTTCTGATTTGCGGCCTGCGCGAAGCCGTAATCGAATCATTCAGCGTTGGTACGGCATGACGTTGTGCAAGGTTTGCAATATGATATTGCCCAAGGTCGAACATCTTATCGACAATATCCCACCAATACGGGTCCGCCGGTAAATGAACGTTAAACTTAAGCAAAGCCTCATCAACCTCGGCCTCAAGACGTGGAAGATAGGGCCGCGGTTCTGCATTGGCTTCATTATCGTTACGCCAGCGATACATTTCATCGACCACAAGCCCGGCCATTTGCTGCATCCCGTCATAAGGTTTATCATAGCCCGGAGGCGTACACAGCAACGTCAAAAGTTCGGTAAGATAGCTGCGCTCATCAGGCAAAGGGCTGCGGCAGCCAAGCTGCGTATCAAAAGGATTGATCGCAAACTGGTGGTTCATCTGTAACCGGTAATAGGTGGCTTCATGCTGGCGGTTCAGCGGCAAAGCTTCACGGATAAGAGAGATAAGTCCCGAAGATGAAGGACCGATGTCAATAACGGCAACATAGGGAAGCTTGCTAAGACCCGGAGAAAGACAGGTTCCCAGATTAAGCGTATTAAGCAAAACGGATTTCCCGGCGCCGGGTTGTGCAAAAATCAAATCGAACCATGTCGTCGTGATATTGGTTCCCGTCTGATAGGGCCAGACTTTACCATCAGGCGTACGGAAAAGCATGGAGCCGCCCTCTGTAAAGGGACTGGAAGGACGCTGCCACGGTAGAAGCTTCATAACTTCAATCATGGGGGCAATGCCCGTGGGGGCCGATCCGGCGCAATGGATTCCCATCGCAGAAGACATAATGCAATCAAGCGGATCGCCGGAAAACTCGCTAACCTGCGCATAACCCCAACTCTCTATAGCTTGCAGAAGAATGGAAAGCCGATCGAGTATTTCATCTTTTTCTTCAATAACGCACCATGTTGCAAAAGAGACGCGCAAACGCACAACAGGCTCACTTCTGGCCATAGCCTGCAAGCCCTCCAGAGAATACTTAACCTGTTTATTAACGGCATTTGTAGGCCCCATAATGGTCGCCAAAAATGTACGCATCTGTGTTGCATAAATGCCGCCGCCTTCAATCAGGAAAGAAATACGGAAAGGAATATCGGCCTCAACAAGACGGTTCAAAAGCCGAGGAAAAGCCATAGCATCCATAGGACCAAGGGTCATGTCCCCCCCGGCCCAGAACAAATTTCCGATCCGGCAAACGGATTTACCTAAAACTTTCGCATCACCGGCAACAATCTGATTCGGAATATTGGGCCAGAGAAGATCGGACATATCAATTTTATTTGTCGGCGCGCGTGCAGGAATGGGATCGCCCGGCAGGCAGGCCCGCCAGCTTTGATTTGCGCGGTCGGGAAACAGATTGCTTCGCACAGCATTAAGAGCTTTATGAACCTCCATCAGGTCTCCGCTGAGTCCCATTTCATCTAGCGCGCCAAGAACGGCGGAAACAAAGCTTTTATGCCGGGTTCGTAAAGGCTCAAGAGCGGCAAATGGATATTGCGATCCCGATGCGTTAACCCACTCTTTTGCATTTTCCTTGGAATCTTTAGCTGAGCGATCAATTTCACTTTTTGTCAGAATGCTCGGACGTGTCCAAAGTACAAAATAAGCCTCCTCATGGCTTAAAAACCGTTGCAAATGCGAAATACGCTCACTAATCAAATCGTCAAGTTCCAAACCTATATTGTCTGCGGAAATACGAACCGGACGAACCAGAGAGTTTAAAACTTGCCCGATACGGCCTGGGTCGCGGACATAGTAAACCTGCATGGCATGGCCTTGACGATCAAATCGGGAACCGATCTTAATCGTTGAGGCTTCGACAATATTATTATACTCCTCTTCCCCGATAATCTGTTTACTGCCCTCAATCTTTATATAAGACACAAGAGAGCCATCGGTCGAAACAAGCGATGTATCGCTATCGGCCGTTTCCAGGTTAATAAAAGACGATATCGACTGGCGCATCGCCTTTTGAAACGGCGCAAGTATTTTTTGCAAAGTGTTCATATAGAATGTTTATTCATTTCTTCTTAAAAGACTACCACAGATAAATATAGCCAAGATCACGCCTGCATCCTAGGGGTTTAAAGAGAAAGAGGAACTTTTTGCCCGAATAAAAATCAGGCTGCCTGATCTATAAGCTCCTGATAAATCGAAATCCATTGCGGCGGAGTTTTCCCTCCAAACGGCCCGTCTTTTGAACGCCAATAGGCAAGAATTTGCGGAAATTGATTAAATTCCAGATCCGCTTCTTTAATAATGCGCCGGTCAAGCGGGAACAGCCGCAAGCCCTCAAGCTTCTTTTGGCGTTCCGCATAATGCTTCGGCCCCAGATAGTCTTTTAAAACCATGGCAAGAATATAAGGATCGTCGGTATGAACGCGCCTTGTGGCTTCTTCACGCCGCCCCATAATGATATCCAGAGATTTTCTGGCGGCCTCCGCCACCGGTCCTTGTGAAATGCGCGCAACGTAAATAGCGCGCGCAAGATGATGAAGCATGGCCTGATCTATTTCGGGCAGCCAGATCAGAACGCCGGATTTCATGCTGCTGACATTCTCCAGACAAAAACATTGATGGCAAAAAATACAGACGGTTAAAAGATTGTCTTCCGAAAAATCCGCCGGGTTGTGATTTTTATGGTGAATTTCCTGATACTTCTTGGACTGAAACCCGCAGCACTGACACGTAAAATCGTCGCGCTCAAAAATTTTTTGCTTAAGCTCTTTCGGAATTTTGCCGCCCACAGCAGAAGAGGAGCCGGATGTTCCGGCTCCACTCTGTCTTTTTGCATCGCCCGGATCTGACCGGGAGATACCCAATATAATGGGATAATTTCCCATGAATTAGGTAACGTTAAAGTTTGTTTTGTTCAGCTTTGCAGCGTCTGTCGTTGTACCGCCTGAACCAACTGTCTCGAACATCGCTTCGAACAGGATCGGCAACGCAAACAGCGCACCACCGGCCGCCAGTCTGATCGCACCGTCTTTCAAAGGTGTCTGCGTTGGGTTTTCAACGTGATCTTTAACTTTCATCACGCCAAGAACGCCGAGCAGGATCCCGAACATATACGACAGAGCCGTCAACAGACCCGGAAGATCCTGAATAGATGTCGTAATGTTTGCGGCGATAGTGCTGAAGTCGTTACCAGCATGTGCCTTTGACGCTTGTCCGGCAACCATACCGGCAACCATCACTGCACCCATTTTATTGTAAGTTTTCTTAAACATAGTTTAGTTCTCCTCTACCAAAGGTTTGCTCACTTAAAATTTACACTCTCACGGACCACCCGCTTTACGAGAATGCAATACCATAACTCCCAAGTCCCAACGTGGTTTGCACCGCATTGATTAGGGGGCCTAAGTTCACAGCCAGCGCCCCACCTACGATGTGGGTTATACCGGCCATGACCGAAGCTTGTTGGTTGCCCTCTGCAACGCCTCGTATAATAAATATACCACGAACGAAGCTTATAAGGCCAACAATGATCACAAATTGTAAAATTGCACTAATCGTCATATGCGCAGAAACAGCCTCGGCACAGCCCAAGCCGCCACCAACACACGGGCTGTATTGCATTTCTGCGAAAGTTGCTGTCATGGGGCTTCCGACAAATGTTGTAGAAAATGCCCGCACCAGTTCGTTATAAGAAATCAGTGCAGCGCCCATGACAAAGGTCATGGCTGTGCCAATTCCGCCGGGGCCGCGTGCGCCATCTTGTGCGCTTTTAATAAGGCGCGAGATACCGATCATCAATAAGATCATACCTGAAACAAAGGCGAAAAAGTTCAGCACGACATGCAGCGGACCCATAATATCGCCCATCGCACAAGCAAGAATTTCATCCAAACCCAAGCCGCCGCCGCCGCCGCCGCCAAGTCCAAGCCAGCCAAGGAAGCCGCCACCGCTGCAACCGCCGCCGCCAAGCAGACTGGCCAAAAACCCGCCGCCATCATTATAGCCCTTGAAGCTAATGGGAATAAGGGCACTTCCGGACAGCAGCGGTCCGCCAATAGTATTTCTTGTTACTTCGACAATAATAGGCAAGGCGAAAAAGAAGCCGCCAGCTAGAAGGCGTGAAACCCCTTCCCATACCTGTGTTTGTTGAGGATTTAAAACGTGATCGCGGATTTTAAATATGCCCCAAAGCCCGAGGATCAGACCGATAACATAGGCGCATGCGGTCAAAAACGCGGGAAACGCGCCGGCATGAAGAAGAATGCCGCACATCAATTGTCCTAAGCTTGGTCCGCTTCCTACACCGATTATAGCGCCAACACCGCCAACAGTAGATGCAACCGGATTACACAATCCTTGCGCATAAGAAGAATAAAGGAAGTTAAAGCCGCCTAACAAAGACGTAATATTGCCGATAATGCCAAGGCCGTTACCGCCCACAGCATCAAACATGGCGTTATAGATCGTTGGCAACGCAAACAGCGCGCCGCCGACAAGCAGGCGGATAACGCCTTCCTTAATAGGGGTTCCTTGCGGTCCGTCCGGGTTCTCCACATGGTCTTTGATTTTCAAAAGCCCCTGTATCGTGATAACAAGGCCAAGAAGATAGGCCGCTGCGGAAATTGCCCCCGGCACATTTTCAATAGAATCTATTAAATTATCCAAGACAGCATTGAAGTTTAAGCTTACGACACCACCAAGCGTCCCTAAAAACCCGGAAATATCATTGGCGATTGAAGTATTGTTAAACGAAAGCGTATTATTGCCGATCGTTAAAAACACGGCTTCATAAACAATAGGCAGAGCAAACAGCGCGCCGCCGATAATCAGACGGATAATGCCGGTTCGCAACGGAACCTGAGCTGGATTCTCAACATGTTCTTTTATTTTAAGGACGCCCAATACGCCAAGCAGCAAGCCAAGAAGATAGGCCACTGCGGAAACAAGGCCGGGAAGGCGTTCTACAGATGTGATAATGTTCTCTGTTACATCATCAGCAGAAATCGTTTGCGCAAACGCAAAATCGCCATAAACAACGGAAAAGAATAAAGAAAACAGAAAAACCGCGCCCAGTTTTTTAAAACATGCGCTTACACGACCCGTACCATATCTTTTATTAAAAAACACCACCATATATCTATTACATCACACTTTTCATAAACTGAGCAAATTTGAATAAAATTTTATTAAAAATGCTCAAAAACAACAACCTGCAGTTAGCATAACATATAAAATGTAAAGAAAGTGTTACCGTAATTTATATAGATTTATCAACGGCTTATTGAGAAACTGAACCTTCGGAACCGCGAACCACCCAAAGACCGTTCTCTATGGCAATAGATTCTATACGTCCCAGCCCGGCAACATGATCGCCAACCTCAACACGGCGAAAATCAAGGCTGCCTTTGGGCGCAATACTCGCTTCACCGGGCCGTGCGGAGCGCATAACCCATTCTGTTGCCTCAGATTTTTCTTCCAAAGAAGCCGGTTGTTTCTCGATTTTAGAGGCGCTGTTTTGGGTCGATGAGGCCGGGGAAATCTTGGCCCGGCCCGCTTTGGCATCCTGCGCCGCCGAAACATTGTGAGAAACGCTGGAAGCCGCACCCTTTTTCAGCGCAGCAATTTCATTTCGCAAATTGCCAATCTCGGCGTTAAGAGCCTCAATCTCACCTTGTGCCGAACTCAGATCTGCAGAAAGCTTCTTTTCTCTCTCACCGGCCTTCCTTAAAGCGGCCTCGTTGTCGCTAAGGGTGGAACGAAGTTCGGCAATAGTATTGTTCGTAGCGTCTTGCCGGGGCGTTTTTTCATCATCTTCAACAGCGGGCACCCTATCCTCAACAGGCAGTTCGTCCTCCATCCGGATTTCTGTTTCCGCAACATCTGCCTGAAGATCTGAAAGGACATTATTTTCGGCAAGATTCTGCGGCGCTTCTGCAGTGGGAAGATCTGACGTTTCAAGAGGAAGATCCAGATCGGCCAGCATATCGTCTTCGCCATCCGCCGAAAATTCAGGCAATGGCGTTAAAACATCATTCTCTCCCGGCTCTGCCGCATCGCCCTGTAAATCGGCTAAATCGGTGCCAAGACTTTCAATTTCATCAATGCCCATAGCTACTTGATCGTCACCTGCGCTTTCAATTGGCGCGGGCATAGGCGGAAATGTACCATCCGCATCGGCATCCGTAAGGATCGGCAAGGCGTCCTCCGGGGAGTGATCCAGCGCTGTCTGTGCAGGTTGTTGCTCATCGGGCAACGTCGCTGTAGGCCCGCCGCCAAGCTTTGAAAAAATAAACCCGCCACCGCCAAGGACTGCAACGCCTATAACGATAAGGGTAAAGTTTTTCTGCAAAAAAGTTTTCTTTTGTGGAGCTGCCGCAACATCAGCATGGGCGGCCTTTTCGTTATCATCCGCATGGGCCGTAACATCAGAGCCCCCATCATCCTCGTCGAAATCGTCCCACGTTTCGTCGTCGAAATCATCGTCCGTGTCGATGTCCTCAAAATCTATATCTTCAAAATCTTCATCTTCTACGGCGTTTTTGTCATCTTGCATGATTACAGTCTTCCATTTTCAAAACTCTCGTGATCTTACAAAGAGAAAATGAAACAGTCCAGAGCATAAAATTATGATCTCTACGGCCCTTCTTCATTTACGACAGGCTCAAGAAATAAAACGCCGATAGGCGTACCAACGGCAATACGAACCAGAACTTCAGTATCATCTGCCATTTCGCCAAGAATTTCCCCAAGCTCTTGCCCGGCTTCACTAAGACCGGAAGCCACCTCCTGATCGGTATCGGCATCCTCCTCCGTAGATGTAACGGTTTCACCCTGAACCGTAATGGTGGTACGCCCCGATTCGGCTATGGCCGTAGTCAACCCTTCTACAAAAGCCGCGGCGGCAGGCAAGACAACACGCTTGAAATAGCGGTGGTCAACCTCCGTCGCCAACCCCGGAAGGGTTGTTTCAGGATCAAGAGCGATGGCATCAATGCCAATGCTTTTTTCCTCATAAACAACAGTATCGAAAACAAGAGTAAGCAACTCCTCCTGCACTTCAAAAGAACCTAAAATGCGGCTGCCTTTAAGTGGTCCGGACATGATCTCCGCAAGAACGGGACCGGGTACATCGCTATTTGCCTCAATCAAAAGCTGCGCGTATAAAATCTCAGCAGCAGGCAAAAGAACTTCGCCGGATACATCGCCACTCACTTCTCCGTCTTCAAGCAACTCGTCTTCTGACGCTTCATCCTCCGCATTCTGTGCATTATGAAGATCTATAAGAAACTCAGGGTCGGTTAACTGCATACTGGACAAGCTGGTTGGCGTTTTAGATTCAAGAATAGAAGACATCTGCTCCGACATCGCGTCTGCAAGTGCCTGAATAGCCTCCTGACGTGCCGCATCCGCACTTGCATCAACGCCTGTATTCGTATCACGCTGCTGGATTTCTCGTTCCAGCCGCTCTTCCTGCAAACGACGCCAGCGCTGCAAAGGGTCCTCCTCTTCCGTTTCATCCTCAGGCAGGTCAACCCTGCCGATCGGTGGCTCGATAGGAACGGGCAGAGAGCTATCATTTTCTTTAAGAGCGCGCTCTACGTCCGCTTCGTTTAACTCTTCAATAGCGTCAACGTAAGAGCGAGGCGCCTCCTCCGTCCCCGGCGCGGCCTTTATATCAGGCGCAGCGCCGATATAGGATTCTTCAATTGGTTTTTCGTCACCGCCGAACATGGAAATAACCGCAAAAATCAGGACAGCCGCTGCCGCAATAGCACCGATCTTGAAAAGAGGGTTTTCCCGCAGGAGATCACCCAGCGTGCTTTGTTTTTTCTCAAAATCATCAAAAGAATCATCGAGGCTTATATCGTCGTCAAGATTATCACTCATCCTCAATATCCTCTAATATATCAACGCGATCAGAGAGTTTTGCGCGTACCATGCGCCCTCGGTCGGATAAAAGCAAAACCGGCGCGTCATTAATAGCATAAACGCGGGTTCCGTCCGCTGATGACGCCGACGCGCTCCAGCCCGGAGATAAAAGGGTAAAAGGCGTTCTAACATAAACGGTTTCATTATAACGGTACGCGGATGTCCGTCCGTCCGCTCCCGCAACGTTAAGTCTCTCAGCATCAGCCGGAATAACGCCTTCAAGGATGGAGGAAAGATCTTTGTCCCCGGCGGATGTCGAAATTCCGGCCTCTATAAGCGGTGCCTCGGCCAGCGGACCGAATTCGGGAATCACGGCATCAAAACGGTAGTGAACGATATCCCGGTTGGTTTCAAGCGTGATAATGACAGGCGTCCTAAGGCCGGTCATGGTAATCGACATATTGCCATAGGCAAATTCAGACTGCGGGGAAATACGGAACATATGCGTAAAGCTCAAAGCTTCGTCATCGTCGCCGCCCCCGCCGCTCTGACTTTGCTTTCCGGCTTCTATGACCTCAAAATTACCGGCCCAGCTAATATCCTGAACCGGCCACGGCGCACCCGACGAATCTAAAAAATTAACGGTCGTAACATGCCCGTATGCAAGCTTGACAACAGCAGGCGCCGCACCGGGATCAAGGCTGATATTTTGCACGACGACTTCCGGTTTCGGATTGGGATAAACCGGCGTTTCTACAGATTCTTGCGTGCGGTCGAAACGCTCAAGCAAAGTTCTGATCTCTTGTGGCCTTAATGGCAAAAGCCCCTCAAGCGCAGCGTCAAAAGCCTCCTGCCGCGCCTGCTCCTGCCGCTCTTCGGCAGACTCCAGAAAACCCAGCGCATCGTCGCTGTCGCCATAGCTGAAGGCTTGATTGGAACCGGGGGGTGACACATTACCGCTGGGCGGCTCCACAGGCTCACCCGGAAGGGAGGGAAGTTGCGAGTAACCTGTCGCCGGCAGCAGTAAAAATGCGGCGAAACAGACGCTTAAGGAAAGCGGGCGACAAGGTCTGGCTGTTTTGTGTAAGAAACGCATCATGTAGAACAACATTCGATCGCAGAGTTAGATCCAACCCCTAGAATAAACAGATAAAGAAACACTGTCACTATTCAAATAAGCAAAAACAGGAAAAAACACACAACTCTTCATAACAGGGTTTAAAGACAAAACAAAAAACTTAGCGCGGAACGGCAATCCATTGCTCAATCCCAACACCATTAGGACTCTCCAGCCGCGGAACGCGAACAACGACAATTGTAACCAAAAGCTGGTCCGAACGTGTCCTAGCCCCTGACTGGTAAGTCAGAACGAGAGGAAGCTGGATTTCCCACTGGTATCTTCCGGCAACCAGACCTTCCGAAACGACAATAGGCGCGCCCTGTGGCGCAGCAGTCACGACCTGCTGGTTGGCCTCAACCATTTCAATAATACGCGAACGTTGCAGCGCGCCGGTAAAACTTTCCCATCCCCGCCGCGTAAAACTTTTTGAAGATTCCTGCAACCGGCGGCGGTAATCGTTAAACCCGAAAGTCATAACCTCCGTCGCGGCCTGCGCGACCCAGGACATGAGCGCCGGCGTACTCAGGTTGGGCTCGTTCAACGCCACCATCGGTATAAGGCGTCCATCTTCGGTTGTCGCAAAATAACGGTTTTCCGGCTGATGGACTTGAATAACAAAATACATAGCACCCAAAAGTCCAAGTATGACAAGACCCTGTAACAACGAAAGACGCAGAAGACTGCGATACCCGTCACGGTAAAATTCGTTCCGGACAACGACTTTTCCCAAACCTGAAACGTCCTCGACCGCAGCCTCTGCGGAAGAATCGTTTGCTTTTGCGGGAGTGAGTTTTTTCTTGGCAGCCATGTATTTCCAAAGGGTTAAGTGTGTATAATAAAACTTCAACGAAGATTATACTGGACGAAAATAAACAGCGACACAAGCACGGCAATAAAGATCTTCAAAATTTTTCACATTTTGAAACGTGCCTTTTTGCAAAATCTTGTGATACAATAGTAAGAGTGAGCGAATTTTCTGTTTGTTTTTTATACGAAAGGGCAGGCAGGGCGGTTATAATAAGGCATTATGGGGCTATAAATTAAGGGCATGAAAAGAGGTTTTTCCACGCAGCGTTCTAAGCAATGGCTTTGCACCATTCTGGCGGCATTCCTTATTTTTACCTCATCATCTGCGATTCATACAAAACCGGGTTTTGCGTCAACGGCATGTACAATCCTCCCCATAGCGCATCAGGAAGGTCGCACGGCAATCACCAACCACATTGCGAAAGAGTTCAATAAGCACCGCGACTGGCTCGTCGAAACTTTCTTTAAAGCGCATGTTTTACCCGCCATGCAGCTTTTTACCGAGCAGATGTCCGTCGTGGCCATGGAGCAAACCATGATGATTGGGCAGTTTTTCGACGCGAAGCATCAACTGGAAACGCAAAGATTGTTTCAGGAGCTTCAGTTTCAGGCACATAAGGATTACCAGCCCAGCACCGCGTTTTGTACGTTTGGAACGGGTGTGCGTTCTCTGGCCCATTCGGAAAGCGTCGGGCGCTATAACGCTCAGGTGCTTGGTCAGCGCCAGCTTGCCCGGCATCTTGGTCGCCGTAATATGGGCGGTGCGCCAAGCGCCGACGCCGATAAAAGAAACCGCTGGACACAGTTCACCCACTTTTATTGTGATGATAAAGATAATAACTGGCTGGCCTCAAGCCCGAATACGGGCTTGAGTACAATTTGTAAGGCAAAAAATCCGAACCGCGTTAATATAGACATAGACTACACCCGCGCCGTCGAAAACCGCCGTACACTTGATATTATGAGACCGGAGGATCTTGGCGGGCCTGATGAAATTGATACACAGGCTCTGGGTAATAATCTTTTCGGCCATGAACTGCTTTTCCGCGATATCAGTGCGGCCAACATCATGGATCCCGGCAAGCCGGAAGAATATATGCAGCTGCGCTCCATCGCGGCAAAACGCAGCGTTGCCGAAAATTCGTATAATTCGATTATCGGCTTAAAAAGTCTTGGAAGTTCGGGAGGGTTGCTCGATACCGGAGCAAACGTAACCAAAACATTTCTCTATCTCGGAGCCATTTTAACAGAACTGGGCATTCCGGAAGATGAGGTGGATGAGTATATCGGCCTTCCTGATGAACATGGAAAATCCGGCGGCCAGCAATTCATAGATTTCAGCTACTACAACCAGCTCGAACTTCTGGCGAAAAAAATCTACCAGAATCCGGATTTCTACGCGAATCTCTATGACAAGCCGGCCAACGTAAAACGTGTGAGCACGGCGCTCAAAGCGATTGATCTTATGCTCGATCGTGCAATTTATGAAAGCCAGTTGCGTCAGGAAATGGCAATGTCCGTCTTGCTGTCTTCCCGCCTGCGGATGAGCTTTAAAGATATTGACAACAATCTGGAATGATAACCGGGTAATGATGAACACAGTGAATGGAAATATAAAAATAAAACTGCGCACAGGCCTTTTAATTGCCGCGCTTTTCTTTACATGCCTGCTGCCCGCGCGTCAGGCTTTGGCGACATGTTGCTGTGCAGACTGGGCGGCTTGTGAAGGGTGTGCGCTTGAAGATGTAACCGTTCGCTGGCCGGAAACGAGAAGAATCATTAACGAATTTGTAACTTACGAATTTGTTTCCCACAGAATGTGGATTGTATCCATTTTCTGGGAAGATCATGTTCTTCCTGCCATGATGCTGATGGCCGATCAGCTTTCCGCCATCGCCATGATGCAGGCACAGATCGTTGGCTCGTTTTTTGATGCGAAGCACCAGATGGAAACCCAGCAGGTTTTGCAGGTTGTACGTGCCCGCGCGCATAAAGACTACCACCCCAGCACCGGAATGTGTGAATTTGGCACAAGCGTAAAAAGCCTTGCCGCGTCTGAGCGCAAAGCCGAACTCAACGCGCATGTAATGAGCCAGCGTGCGATAGACCGCCATTTAGGCAACGCTAATACGTCCGCCGCACACGGCCCCTCATCCGATCTGGAAAACCGGTTAAATCAATTTACAGAAAAATTCTGCGATCCCAGCGATAATAACAGCGGCTTGAAAATTCTCTGTGACGACGGTAACGGCGCCCCCGGCGCGGCGGATCAGGAGCGCGTGAACAAGGATATTGATTACGTGCGCACGATCGAGCATCCCTGGACGCTGGACATTGATTTTACAGACACGACACTGACGCATAACGAAGAAGAAGTTCTGGCAATGGCAAGTAACCTCTACGGGGATCTTGTTTTTCAGCGCATTGAACCGGCGACCGAATTCAACCCGAGCGGTTCGGAGGAAGAAACAGGTGACGAACTCGGGGCAACACGCAGCCTATACATGGATTCCAGAGCGTTGTTGGCAAAACGCAGCGTTGCCGAAAACAGCTTTAACGCAATTACCTCGATGAAATCTGCCGGAACTTCTGGCTCCCGCGACTTTCTTGAAGCAATTTTGAAAGAACTCGGCGTTGACGATAGCAACGGTCCGCCGGACGATATCTTACGCATGCTCGGCATGGATGATTCCGATAATAAAATCGGGCCCAGCTATCACGCGCAAATGGAAGTTTTAACAAAGAAAATTTATCAAAACCCTGATTTTTATACCAACCTTTACGATAAGCCCGCGAACGTGGAGCGGAAAAAAGTCGCGTTGCAGGCGATTGGCTTAATGCAAAAATTCGATTTATTTAAAAGCTACCTGCGAAGCGAGGCCAACATGGCGGTCTTGCTTGAGATGGCTTTAATAGATCTTCAGGAGCAAGTAAGCAACGAGCTTAGCTCACAAAGTAAGGAACATTAAAGCAAGGAATATAAACGGCTCGAAAAAACAGGCACTAAAAATTTTTATGAACATAAAACAAAAAATTAAAAGCGGTATCAATGCGTTGCCTAAAGGCAAAGCGCTTTTAGCGGTATTACCGCTTGTTATAATTTGCGGGTTTGTTATTGCCCGGATTGGCGATGGGCATAACCCTGCAAAAGCATCTTTGCTTGAAAACGAAGTGCCATTGGAACAAAAAACTTTTGCCGCACTCTCCGGCTTTGAACCCGGCGCCATTGTGGTCTACAGCGTTTTTTCCGAAGATGGCGATATGAAACGGGCAACATCTGTGGTTGACCAACACGGTTATCTGAACATCGCGGTTCCTGAAAGCCTTGAAAACGCCGGATCCGACATTATCTATGATTTTTCTGTGAGCGAACAAAACCGTACGCTGTCGCTCTTATTAAAAGTCGATGCCGATACGGGCGCTGTGGCCGTGAAAGGGCAGGGCGCAGAACCGTTTACGGGAATAGAGATTGCCGCCTCAGGCAGCAATATTCGCACCCGCACAGACTGGGCCGGTCTGTTTGAGGAAACAGGCATTCGCGGCGGCGAAAAGAACGAAAAAGGAAATCCTGTGCAGGTGGCTTTTTATAGCCGCGATATCGCCAGCGATGCCAGAGCGCATCAAAGCCCGTCTGTAATTAAGGTCTTCACCGCCCCTGGCGGCGGCGGCGCGGACGGTTCCGGCATAAATGTCTGGTCTGAATCAAACTGTTCTCCGCCCGTTCTCAGTACGTGTTACACCGCAACAGTAGACGCGCAGAATCAAAAAATTATCGATAATTACGTCACGGCTTTCTTCCTCATGACCGAACAGCTTGCAGCCATTTCCATGCAGCCGGTTCAAGCGATCGGGATGTTTTTTGACGCCAAGCTTCAACTGCAGACACAACGCCTACACCAGAAATTGAAAGCCGAGGCTGTCAAAGATTATCACCCAAGCAACCAGATGTGCCGTATCGGAACCTACGTAAGATCTTTGGCAACGGTGGAAGAAAAAGCCGCCCACGATCAGATTGCATTGAACGATATACTCATGGAAACGCAGGAAAACCGCTATAACATGAGTTCGGCCCTTGGCCCCGAAAGCTATATATCAAACCGCCTTGCGCAGTTTAAAGAACTATATTGTGATACCAGCGACAATAACGGAGGCCTGGAAATTCTTTGTGATGACGGCAACGGCGCGCCCGGCGCAGCCGATCAAACGCGCGTAAATAAGGACATTGATTACGCCCGCACGGTCGAGTTTCCCTATACGCTTGATGTCGATTTTACAAATGATGTAATCAGCGATGAGGAAACCGATGTTATCGCGCTTGCCCGCAACCTTTACTGGACGGACGCATTTTCTTTTGTCACAGGTGAAACAATCAAGGAAAGGGCTGAGTATTTTCAGCGCACCCGGCAGCACATGGCGCTGAACAACCTTGCTCACGCATCTTATACAAAGCTCATATCAATGAAAGCGCACGCGCCGAACCCCCCCGCTGGCGAGGAACCGGGCTGGGCACATATGAAATCTATGATGCGTGAATTTGGGTTATCTGACATTGATATTGAAAATATGATCGGTGAAAATCCCAGCTATCACGCGCAAATGGAAATTATGACGAAAAAAATCTATCAGGATCCGGATTTCTACACCAACCTCTATGATAAGCCTACGAACGTGGATCGTATCAATGCCTCGCTCGAGGCAATCGGCCTGATGCAACAGCGCGACCACTACGAAGCCGCGCTTCGCCGTGAGATGCTTCTCTCCGGCATGCTTGAGGCAGAGCTCATAACCGATGCTGAAAAGCTTCAGGGTCAGCTTCTTGAATTAAAGTAATATCTATCCTCCCGCACAAAACTGGCATTTTCCTTGCATAGTATCTGATTGAAAGGGCAAGGGCGGTTAAAGCGCCTTGAAGCCCTTGTAATAAAGTGAAACAAGGATAAACCGATGGGCATAGCCTCTTTGGACACCGCTTTAACGGGTCTGCGGGTATCGCAGCAACAAGTCAGCATCATTTCAAACAACATTGCTAACGTTGGAACGCCGGGCTATACGCGGAAAATTTTGCCGCAAAGCGCGCAGGCTATTAATGGCGTCACCGTTGGCGTGGCGGCGGAAACGATTATCCGTAATGTTGACTTAAACCTTGAAAGAGACCTCTGGACGCAGGTAAGCGCAGTGGGGGGGCTAAATATACAAAAAGCGTATCTCGACAGAATTCAGCAATTTCACGGTCCGCCGGATCAGGAATTATCCATTGCGGCAGAAATTGCCCGATTGAGAGATAGTTTTTCAGCTCTTTCCGATAGTCCGGAAGACACGTTTTTGCAATCCGCCGTACTCAATCAGGCATCAGACACGGCAAACAAAATCAATGACCTTTCCGGTCTTATTACAACATTGCGCAACGATGCTCAGGAGGAAATGCAAGCAACCGTAACGCGAATCAATGATTTGCTGATCCAGATTGCGGATCTGAACGATCAAATCAGCGATAACGGCAGTATAAGGCGGACAACAGCCTTTTACGAAGATGCCCGCGACAGCGCTATAGAGGAACTCTCGGGCCTCATCGACATTAGTTTTTTCCAGCGCGGCGACGGGGTGCTGGTCATCCAGACCAATCGGGGCGTTGAACTCGCATCAAACGTACCGCAATCCTTAACATTTAATCCTTTGCCGATATCTGCGGTCAATTATTACCCGGACTCCGTAAATGGAATTTTCGTCGGGGATCCGACCACCCATACGGCTGTGAATCTGACAACATTACAACCCGGCGGAAAACTCGGCGGGCTTCTGGAGTTGCGCGACGATATTTTCCTCAAACAAATGGCTCAGCTTGATGAACTGGCCCATAAAATGGCATTGCGTATGGAAGCGCAGGGTTTGAGATTATTTACCGATGCGTCCGGTACCGTCCCTTTAGACACAGCGCCTGACCCGACAACGCTGCCTCCCACGCCCGTACCCTATGTCGGATTCTCAGCCGTCATACAGGTCAACGAGGATATCTTCGACAACCTGAGTCTCCTGAAAAACGGAACGTATGGCGCAACCCTTGATACAGGTTCTAACGAAGTGATCCGCCGGATATTGGAGTTTGGTTTCGGTACTGTCGAGTACCAGCAGGCTGAAAACACGAATCCGGCAACGCAGGTTGACTTGCTCAACAGGGGCGGTCTTGATCTACAGGAATGGCTGGGTGTGACCTCGTCTAACACGATGACGGGAGGGCGTGATTTATCCGCTTTTGCAGATGTTGCCGCGCTTGTGGCTTCGGCGAATGGCGCACTGGATGATCCCAACGATATTTTCCACATAACCTTCGAAGAACCGCGCACAGGTCTGGGCCCCACGACCATCACCGTCGATTTAAGTCTGGCCAACGGTTTTCCCGGCGCGACTGCGGCTGACCAACTCGCCGCCCATATTAACAGTGAAATCGCCGGTGCGGGCGTACCTGCGGGCTTGGCCGCGCTCGCCAGCGTTGGGGCAAACGGAGAGTTGGTCATCAGCACGCGCGGGTCCTATGAAATTGATGCTAACGCCGGGCCGACTTCAATCGGTAATGCCGGGCTGGTATTCCTCGGCTTAAGCGATAGTGGCGGCGTCCCGGTTCAGCCGACAGACCCGTATTTCGATGTGCAGATCGGCAATAACGATCCTGTACGCATCACCCTTGAACCCGGCGATACGGACGTTGATCTGATTGCCAAGCTTCAGGCGGTTCCCGGCCTTGCCGTAGACACGGTCAATTTTGCGCTGGATGGAATTTTGCGCATTCGTCCGGGTACGGACTTTGACAATCCTGATTTTGGCGGCGATTTAAAACTGACCGGCGGCCCTTTTGAAACAAACACCGCCGCCTACGGTGCGCCGCCTGCCCTGACCGCCAGAACTGCCATTGACGACGGGGCCAATATTATTGCGGCGTTGTTTGGAACATATTCAGTTTCAGGTACGGTAATTATCAATGAAACACCTGTAATCAGTGTGAATTACGGGTCTGAAACAAATGCGTCTTTACCTGCGCCCATTCCCACACTTTCATTTAGGGAGACAAACTTGGGACCGGGTGCGGATATATCGACCCGCTTGACCGGTTCGCGAACGATTATCGACTACGCGCAAAAAATAGTGAACGAACATTCTCAGCAAGCCATTGTAACGGAATCGCGCATTACCGATGAAACCGCGCTGCGGGATGTTTTGCAAAAGCAGCTTTTGGACGAATCGGGCGTGAATCTGGACGAAGAACTCGGGCAGTTGATCGTTGTGCAAACAGCATACAACGCCTCTGCAAGGGTTTTAACAGCCGTTGACGAGCTGTTTGAGGAACTTTTAAACGCTGTGCGCTAACACCGCTATAAACAGGAGAAGATGATGACGGGTATTTCAACATTGGGGCAGGCTTTAACGCAAATTAATTTGCTGAACAATCAGAACCGGACCTTAAACAACCTGACAACGCAATTATCTACAGGCAAAAAAACCCAGAGTTTCAAAGGGCTCTCTGCCGACATTTTAACATCAAAACGCGCCCGCGCTGATGTAAAGGCATTTGACACCTATATGAATAACATCAAGGGCGGTGAACGCAGAATTTCGCAAATGCTTGCGGCAATTGAGGAATTTCAGAAGCAGGCAAGAAGTTTTTCCAACGCGCTTGTGCAGTTTTCACAAGAAAGCGTACACCAGCAGGGTGAGGTTATAGTTTATGACGACCCGCTTACGGTAGAGGTTGAAACAACTCAGGTGGGCTACACATCCGCAGAGCCCGATGTCGATCTCAGAACACTGCAGGATTTGGCCGGAAGCCTATACACGTTTATGGGGGACTTGCTGAATGTGCAAGAAGGCGACAGATATTTACTCGGCGGCGCTGATTCGCTGACCCGGCCTTTTACTGATAATGGAACGCTGGATGCGGCGATCAGTACGTTAATCACTAACTGGAAAGATGAAACGCTCCCCGCTGCGACCAATTTAACGAGTGCAGAATTAGTCAATGCGCTCACATCTCGTAATATCACGCAGGACCCCAACGCGGTAACAGATACGATTATCGGCTATTCCCCGGCGCTGAGCGCAGGAAATGTCGGCAACGTATTCATTCGCGTAGACGAAAAGACCGAAGTGAAATATACCGCCCTCGCCAATGAAGATCCCTTTCGCGATATTTTAGTCGCCGCGTCCTTTATCAAAAATGAAAACCTTACGCCGATCGCCGATACCTTTGCCGAGCCTTACACGCCCGGTAATCCGACTTTGGCCGATGGCGCGCCCGGCGCAACTCTGGATGAAATGAAAGACAATTTCTTTCAGGTCTTTAATACGCTGATCGGATCTGTAAACAGGGCTATTGACGACGTAGACTCTGTTCGTTTTCGTCTTGAAACCGCGCGCGCGCGCATTGACGAAATCAAAACCCGGCACAATATAGACCAAAACACGTTGCTAAACACAATCGACAATGTTGAAAATGCGGATATGAACGAGGTTGCAGTGCAGATCAACGCTTTACAGTTGCAAATTGAGGCATCCTACCGTGTCGCGGCAAGTGTATCACAGCTTAGCCTCGTCAATTTCCTTTAATTTGATTTGAGGAAACGAAAGCTCTAAGAGGCAGGGTTCTTCTGGTCGTCAATAATAAGCTTGGCGTCACTCGAATTGTCTGCCGCATCGACATAAGTAAGAGCCGGAGCATTATCGGCCCCCACACCGGTTAACAGCAGGACTTTCAATGCCTGATCGACCTTACCGGCAACAAGAACGTCGGATATAAGCGCATAATCATGTGAAGCGTTCCATTCCAGATCAAACGCGCCTTTTCTGCTCCACGCGCTCAGCGTTTGTTTAAGACTGTCACCCTTTTCCGCCTCCCAGACACCCGTTTGTTTTTCGGGGATTCCCGATTTTTGTACGCCTTGTCCTGGGGATGCCTCAAGCGTGTCCAACGTATCTTGCGATTGAAGCTGAGGCACCGCGCCGGGGTCCTGAATAAGTTTCCTGCGAACTTGCGCCCCGGTCTCGGCCTGCATTGTCGCAGGCATACCGGCGGCAATTTCATCCTCCCCAGCACTCGGTTCCAGTGCCACAGGGCTTTGCGCCAAAGGTTCTCTAAGCGCCGATTGCTTCTGATGATGGATAAAAATGGCCTTGCCGCGAATGCTGGCTTGCAACCCCAACGGCGCAATCATGTCGTCCATAACAGCGCTCCATGCCCTGCCGCCCGTCCACGAAACTTTCATCCCCGGATTAATATTTTCTCCGAATGAAAAAGCATAACCCGGCGGTGCAATCTGCTGTAATGCAAGCGCTAAAGGCATGTCTTTACCGAAACCGACAGCCTCCTGTTCCGCGTCGGCCATCGTGTTTGCCTGAATTGGCATAGCACCTTCACGAGCGACCGGGGTCGAAGCGTTTTCCAAAGGTGGAAGAGGTGTGGCGCTCTTGTCTTTCACCGGCCAAGGGTTGATTTGCAGTCCACCACTTTTAGCTGCGGCATTGCGGGCAGAGCTGGGTGCGTCTTCAGGTAAAATAATGCGCGGCGCAGGCGGGGGTGTCATAATTTCAGCCGTAACCGGTGCTTGAACAGGCTCCTGCGGCATGATTTCAGGCGGCGCAGGCGCTATAGACGGCGAAGGCCCATCCATCGTCTTAACCTTGAGAACATTTTGTGAAGACGGCGGTGTTTGGGTCTTTATAGCAGGCGCAGGCGCTACGGCTGTTTGCGGCTGAGCGCCCATATCCGGTTCTTCCATGTCAAGCGGGGGAAGCGGGCTAAGAGGCTGCCCTTCATACATCAATAAATCCTGCGCAGGCGGCTGCATCGGCACGGCTTCTACAGGTGCGGGCGCCGCCGCCTGCGGTTCCGCCGGAACCCATTCAAACCCGGCATGAGCAGCCGTTGCACTAAGCACAAGAAAAACCGAAACCAATCCGCCGGAACGTACGCCGGAATGCTTAAAGATTGAAAAGAGACCCATCGCCATCGTGATAATTCCTAAATATAAAGAATTGAAACAAGTTTGACCATAAAACGCTCTGCCTTAAAAAACAAGCGTCAGCTTCATGAAAACGGCAATTCGCAAACCTGTGGAATTTTCAAGAGAAAGCACTATCGGATCAAAACGCTCAACAACATTATCAACCGTAATCGGTGAACTTGCGGTGCTGTACGGCAACCCAGCCGGGCCGGTCTCTACCAACATACCATGATCGCAGATTGCGCAAGGCCGAAGGAACCGTCAGCCCCTTATTCTCTAGAAATCGAAAAATCAGGAGCGTGATAATGGTCAGTGTCAGAGTAGACCACCTGGCATAAACCAAAAGCAAAGGAATCGGCGCCGCCGCCCGCGCATCAAAAGCAAAAAATCGCACAACCCGCATGGTGTTGCGCCAATGCCAGTTCATCTTCTCTTGCAGGTTTTCGAGTTCTTCAGCCGCCATAATCCAAAACGCCCCTCATATAAGATAAAGTGTAACGCAGTAAACGTTAACGCCGCGTTAGCATCGTACGAATTAAGTACCTGTGGCCGAAGACAACAACAGATAATGCCGACGGTCAATAATCCCGGCCTCAAAAACAATTTCGGCGGAACGCTGCATGCTCTGGCCATATTGGTTAAGCATCCGCTGAATTTCATTAGGCCACTCGGTAAAACTCATATCCATAAGTTTTTCACGAACATCATCAGGAAAAATCATCCACTCTCGAACGCCGCACCGCCCGCCGCCCATACGCGGAACAAGAGCCTGTGTAACCACAAGTCGCAGCGTTTCCATCAAGGCAATGGCCCGCTCTTCACGCTCATTCATATCATAGCTGGAAAGCATCCGCTGGATCGTTGCCGCGACGCCCGTTGTGTGCGTTGTTGTGTAAACCGCATGCCCGGTTTGCGCGGCTTCAATTGAGGCGTTAATCGTCTCGCGGTCCCGCGATTCACCAACAAGGATAACTTCGGGCTTGCGGCGTAGCGCGTTGCGCACGCCATGGGCAAAATCTGGCAAATGCCGCGGAATTTCACTTTGGGAAACAAGCGAACGCGGGCTTTCTATCGCATCGTAAACATATTCAATCGGCGCTTCATAGGTCAGCATCTTGCCGCAGCCTTCCGGGCGCTCCAGCAAATAGCGGTTCCCCGCGGCCAGCAATGTCGTTTTCCCCGATCCGGTCGGCCCCGTCACAACAACCAGCCCCTGACGCGGCGCCCACGCATTGACAATATCCTGCTCAATCTTCAAATCTTTGAACGTCGGCGGCTCGCTGGGCAGGACGCGCATGGTAATTTGTGCCGCATCGCGCCCCCTGGAAAGGATGGCCGTGATATTCACACGAAAACGAATCCGCGTATAACGGTCTGGGCGAATTTCGTAAGATACGTCCAGATCTCGACCCGAAGCAAGCCGGGCCAGCGCTTCCGGCCCGTAAATCTTGGACAGGAAAATAGCCATATCCGCCGCATCAATCTTGCGAAAGGTTCCAGGATAAAGCGCGCCGTGAATTTCGTTGTAGACGGGGCGGTCCGATTGAATGGTAATATCGGAAGAATTTTGCTTTACGCACCATAAAAGCAGCGGGTCAACAAGATCCTCCGTGAACCGGCTGGGTTCGTCAGGATAGGTTTCAGCGAAATTATCCTCAGGTTTGAGGAGGCTTATCGGCTTGCGGGCTTCCATTGATCCGATCCTGTCATCAACTCCGGTACACCTGTAATTTGTATAGCGCGGTCCCCAATACGCATTTCCATGCCATCGCCCGTAATGCCCCGGTCAACTTGAAGGGCATAGGGCTGCGACACCATCCCTTGCGCCAAAAGAGTTCGATAACGAATCATACCCTCATAATCCGCAACAAGAAGATTGAGATCTTCTTCAAAAATTTCATCCGCCTGCCGAATGCCTTCTTTCCAGCCCCGTTCAACCAGATCAATCCAAAGCTCGCGCTCTTCATCATTCTCCGGACGCAAAATATCAGGCGGCGGCTCGACAACCCCCCAATCCCTCTCCAGATAACTGCGCCATGTCCGCGCCGTGGAAACAATGCGCGCATTATTAATGATATTGTAAATCCGGTCGGATACAGCGGCTTGCTGCCCGTCCCCTTCAATCAGCATATTATTGACCGATTCATTAATAATCGGCGGCTCAATAAGAAGTCCGGATGGCGCGGCAATCAAAAGCTGGCGAAAATCAAAAACCTTGTCTAAAGCCTGTGCGCGGGTTTCAAGCTCCTGACGGATGGCATAGGACCGCCACGCTAGCCCACCGCGCGCACCAAAAGAAACCGCCGCCTCTTTCACTGCATCCCGGCGGATATCAAGCGGCAAACCGCTATGTTCTACAAGAGTATTTTGCTTTTCAATTGTTTGCAGTTCAACAAGGGGTTCCGGCTTGGGTGCCTGAGCATCTCCAGCATACGAAAAACCGTGAAAAGGCAAAAATAAAACAAGCGCCGTGCAAATCGACAAAGAGTAACGGGTTAAAAGCTTACGCATTTTAAAACCTTTATCCTATCCGCCAACGCCGGTATTTGGCGTATAATGAATCTCTATAACGCGGCGCTGGCTGTCAACTTTCACATCAGCGCGCACACCCAGTTGCAGGCCGATATTGCGAAGCACATCAATCACCGGACGGTTTTCCACATCAACAGAAACGACAATGGGCACAGGCGGCGGCGTTCCTATCGTTAAGAATTCGTAACCGGCCCGATTCGCCAATGTCTTTGTGATCGGCTCCGCCGGCCCGATCCAGTTCACGGTAATAGCCCGGCGCAACTCAACCGGCGCATTGCCGACCGGCCCGATATTCGTCGCGGGCGTTCGCGTCGATTCAATCGCCGCCAGCGTCTGAAGCGCAGTCGAAGCGCGGTCCGCCGCATTAGCCAACATGGCGCTGACAGTATCAGGCGCGGCAACGATTTGGGGTTCGTCGTTACTATGCTTCTCCAGGCTGGAACACCCCGAAGCACCAACCGCCAAAGCAACAAGCAAAATATTAAAAAAACGAGATGTTCTGCGCATTGGACCTAAAAAGCCTAAACTCATAAATGTTGATATGATCACTAAAAACTACAGTAACCACTAAAGCAGGAATTCTACAAAATCAAGATTAACGGCTTCATAAGTTATCCGCAAGCAAACCGCACAAACTGCCCACAGGTGAAAACAAAAAACCGCATCGGTCAAAACATGACATTTCATCTCCCGGTCTTGATAAGGCCATTATCCTTCATAATACCGATCACCCGGCTTTTATAGCGTTTGCCGAAAGACGGCGTGCGGGAATGATAATGGGCGATAGCCTTTGAAAGGCTGCCCGTTTCATCCAGATGCCCTTTAAAAATCCATGCCGCCACGCCGACATTCGTACACGCATCATCGCGCACCCAACGCCGCGCGGTGCTTTCACTCACGCCCCAGCGTTTGGCAAGATCGGGAATCCATATTGTGTTGATCTGCATGGGGCCGAGATCGTAGGTGCCATTCGTATTACGGACTTCCTGTCCGACCTGACCGCCTTCGGCCTTGTAAATACCCACCAAAACCGCTGGCGGTACGGAATAGGTCTGTGAGGCAAGCATAAGGCAGGCCGCAAGAACTTTACTGGCAGCCATGTTTACTCGCCCTCCTTTTTCTTGAAAAAACTCATCGGACCGCCGCCCTGACCGGACTCACCACCGGATTGTTGATCCGGTTGGGGCGCAGGGGGTGCGGCTGGAGGAGGGACGGGAGGATCAGCGGGCGGTGTAACAGGGGCTTGCGCCGCTGGTGGTGTCTCTGCCGGAGGAGGCACCGGTGCCGCTGCAGCAGGGGGTGGAGCTGTTTCCGCGCCTTCTTTCGGTTTCGCAAACATCGCCATCGGATTGGCCCCTTGTTGAGCTTGCGTCGGAGGTGCTGCGGGTGGCGCCGCAGCAGGGGGCGCAGGAGGCGGAGTCCCTACAGCTGTTTCCGGTTGAACGGGAGGTGCGGCAGGTGCGGTTTCCGCAGCCGGAGGGGGTTGAGCCGGGGCTAGGGGAGCCGTCTGTTCTACAGGCGCGGCGGCTGGCGCCGGTGTTTGAGGTGCTTGTTCTGTGGGCGCTGCGGCAGGAGCAACGCCCCCACCACCGCTGCTTGCAACATTTGCACCCCTTCCGGGCGCCATTTTCGCCGCCAGCGCCTCAAGCATCGCCGCACGTAATTCAAAGGCGCTCCACACAGGCTCTATACTCAGCGTACCATTTTGCGCCTCCGCATCCATGTTCATAACCTTGTCGGTTTCCGCCTTGTGGCATACGCTGTAAAGAGTGGCCAGCCCCCGTAACAAACCAAGTTCCGCGCGTTTTTGCGCCGCTTCATCGGAAATGCCGGGTAAAAGCGTTTCGCGCAGTTCAACGGACTTCTTAACAAGCCGCTCGCTCACATCCATAACCAGCTTGGCTTCGGGCTGCCCGAAAGGAAAAGCTGCAATCGCTTCGGTTACGGGAATAAAAGCCTGCATATACTGAATCTGCGTTTGATAGGCATCAACGCTCTGCCCGGAAGCTTCAAGATTTTTAAGCCGCTCCACAGTCTCCGGCGTGGGCGTAAAATTATCGGAAAATGTCAAAACCGCCTGCAACGCGCCCGTAATTTTTTTCAGCTCGACGCTTTCGGGAATTTGCCCGCGCTTTGAATATTGGCCCGCAACAAGCTTTCCCGCCAATCCCGCCAATGCGACACGCAACGTATCGTCTTGCGCCTCGGCGGGGTTTATCTCCATAATATTGCCAAGCTCGATGCTTGCCTCAACCGTCTTGGCCAGCAGCGCAGCCATAGACCGCGCATCATTTTGCAGGTTGTCATGCGATGCAGCCGTAATCGCGCCCATCAGGGGGGAGCCGATAGTCTCTAAAATTTGCAAAAGATAAGCCGCGCGTTGATCCATACTCAAAAGATTCTTTATGCGTGTTTACGATAAGCAGAGTCCGAAAACCCAAAACCTTGACTCGTCAAGTATAAATTGGATTTAAGGGCCGGGACAAGACCCCTCATCGGGAATCCGTTTTTTAGCTGTAACCAAAACACCCGGCCTTTCCCTAACCCGGCTTTTTCAAATCGGCAATAAGGCCCGGCAGGTTTTCCGGTTGCCCGCGCACCAGCTTAACACTGCCGTCCAGCGCCCGGTATATAATCATCGGCGTAACGTTAAATTTCCACGATTGCATAATCGCCAGATTACGCTGAACGCCTTGCTGGTTGATTTCCGCTTTTGCGGGCAGGGCGTCTTTATCTCCGCTCATATGACGGAACCAGCGCTCTTGCGGGTTTGGTGTAGCGATCAGGAACGCCGCCTGTGACCGCGTCTCCTCTTTAAATCCCACAGGAATAAGGCGCAATTGAATCTCGCCTTTCTCAAAATACCCGCCTTTCAGGAGGTTATCGACAAAAGCATGGCAATGCGGGCATTGCGGGTCGATAAAGCTATACATAACCGGCGCACCGGGCTGCCCCAGAGTAACCCAGTTACTGTTTTCAATATCGGAAAACATTTGCTCTGCGGGTGTTTGAAATTCGAAAGGTTTGTTTTTTGTGGCATTTTCCGGTTCGGGAAACTCTGCCAGCGTATCAAGCAGCGTATCGCCCTGCGAGCGCAAACGGTTGACCTGCTGCACTGTCACCAGCTTCCCGGTTTTATCGAACATCACACCCATAATAAAGGCGCTGCGGTCCGGCAGCACATAAAAATATTGCTCTACGCCGTTTTTAATCGTCAGCCACGCATCCATATTATTGTCTTTACCAAGATAGCGAATCTGCGCGCCTTCATTGACCAGATTTTGAATAGGCTCAGGCAGTTCGGGCAGCGGGTCGGCGTTTTCCGCCAAAGCAGGCAGTGCCCCGAGAAAGAAAACAAGGGTAAAAAATGCAAAAAATCGGCTCATATCAGGCAGTCCTTTTCGTATCGTTCAAAATAACTTTAGCGCATTTATCTTACAAAAACAGCGTTAAAATCCCTGTATAGCCGTAAAGTCGGCCCTTATTAATCTCCCCGCCCGCATAAAAGCCCGTAAGCGGTACATCTCCTATAATATTGCGGATCAATTCCATTTCGTTCTTAATATCCCCATCAAACTCGTTAAACGCCCGCGCAACGCAGGAAACATAAACCGCCCCCTTCGGCTCAAACGCCCCGGTATCGCGTTGCACCCGTTTGCGCAGTTCCAGAAGGCTGGAGCTAAGATCGCTGTAAACGCTTTCATGGTCGCGGTGGACGAACATAAACCGGTCGCCGTTCGAAACATGCTGTGCGATCGTCATGGACCCGTCATCCTGATTAATGCCGATAATATTGCGCACAAGATAATCATGCCCGTCGGATTCGGAAATCGGCAACGCGGCGTGAACTTCCCCCTGAATAAGGCTGTGAAATTCTTCGGGCAAAGCCTGCGGATCCTCTAGAACGTCTTCGTCAACAAGAATGGTATCGGGGTCAAAATCGGTTTTTTTAATCACCATAGAGCGCAAGTCATGCTCAAAAACCTCAATCGCCTGCTGTCCATCCAGCTCAATCACCTCATGCCCGTCACAGCGCGTAATGGTGTGAATCTCCCCAATCGGCGTACACCCCTGCGACAATGTGCTGGCCACGCGAACAGTGCTGGAAAATACCACTCCGCAAAGCCCCCCTTGATAAAAACCACCCGCAAACTGCGCATGTGTTTGCCGGGAAGAGGTCATCCCTCCAACCGTAAAACCGCCGCACAGCATCTCCAGATTTCTAAGCATCAACGCCGGATCTTCCTCGCTCATCGGGTCGCCATTGACAAAAACCAGCATAGGCTCATGTTGATCGAGCCACGGTTTCAAAGCCGCCTCGGCTTCATCCGGTTTCAGATTAATCGGCGGAAATATCTGGAACGCATCATCCTCAAACCTGCCGATCATCGCAGAAATAGCGGGCTTATCAATAAACCCTTCCCCATTGGCGCATACGCCAATCCCAATTCCGCCGATCCAGTGTTCTATATTCAAAACCGATTTGAACAGGTTCAGGATGCTTTCCGCATCTTCACAAAGCATGTCGGAAACATAAAGAAACCCGAAATTAAAGCGCTTATCCGAAGTGTCCGCCGCGCGTAAATTCTCCAATACGGCCTTCGCTGCCTCGCGCCAGTCTGTACCGCTGGCCGCTGATGACACAAAATGTGATGTGGAGAAAAAGGACATGTCCGCGTGAACTCGACTCATGATTCAAATAATGGTTTAGTATAAGGATTACAGTTAATAAAAAAAGGGCAAAGCCCCTTAAAAGGAGAGAATTATGAACGCGTTTTGGATTATCCTGGGCCTCATCGCCCTCGCCGCTTTTATCGCGGTGATGATTTACAACCGCCTTGTCGCGCTACGCCAAAACCGCGAGCAGAGCTTTGCCGACATTGATGTACAGCTTAAACAGCGCTTTGACCTCATCCCCAACCTGATAGAAACGGTCAAGGGCTATGCCGGCCACGAAAAAGAAGTGCTGGAAAATGTGACAAATGCGCGTGCGGGCGTAGCCGATGCAAAAGGCATGTCAGAGCGAATTTCCGCAGAAAATACCCTCAGCCGCGCGATGATCTCGCTCCACGCCGTAGCGGAAAATTACCCGGATCTGAAAGCCGATGGCTCATTCCAAAAACTGATGGACGAGCTTTCCGATATCGAAAACAAACTCGCCGCGGCCCGCCGCTTCTTCAACAACGCTACGGCGGAACTCAACACCGCCATCGAGCAATTCCCCGCAGTGCTGTTTGCCGCCGTGCTAGGCTTCAGCAAGGAAGAATTCTTCGAAATCGACGAATCCGCCCGCGAAACCCTTGAAAAAGCCCCTGATGTGAATTTCAACTAACATGACCGCGCCCGCAGGCCTGCAAACCCATATCTGGAACAACAATGTCAAATCGCTTGGCATGCTGGCGCTTTATCCGCTATTGATTATGGGAATAATATGGCTCTGCGCAATGGTTTTTGCCAGTGCAGGTGCAGGGCAGGGCGGTGCCATGGCCCCGGCCACAGACCGATCCCTTCATTTCGCCAATATGTTTATCTTGAATTACTGGCCCGCAATCTTTGCCGCAGTGGGCATATGGTTCGCCGTGGCCTTTTTCTTCCATACGAAAATGATGCGCAGCCTCGCCCATTCTCATCCCGTCACGCGCAAGGAAGAGCCGGAACTCTATAACCTACTTGAAAATCTTTCTATCACAGCCGGAATCGCCATGCCGCGCCTTGAAATCATCGAAACGCATGCCCGCAATGCTTTTGCCAGCGGCATCAACCAAAAAACATTTACCGTCACCGTCACCCGCGGGTTAATGAACGCGCTTACAAAAGACGAACTCGAAAGCGTTCTCGCCCACGAGCTAACCCACATACTTAACCGCGATGTGCGCCTGCTTGTCATCACCGTCATTTTTACCGGTATGATTGGTTTCGCCGCGCAAATGCTCTGGAGCAATATCCGCTACGGCTTCATTTATTCCGGGCGCAAGCGCGATAACGGCAGCGGCATACTTCTCATCATGGCGCTGGCCTGCATATTATGGCTCGGCTATGTACTCACACTTTTTACACGCTTCTTTATTTCCCGCCGCCGCGAATATATGGCCGATGCCGGTGCGGTGCAATTGACCAAAAACCCCGAAGCCATGATGGGCGCGCTGATGCGCATCGCCGGGCGTGACCGCATCCCCGGCAGCCCTGACGATATTGCCATGATGTGTATTGAAAACGCCCGCCCCTTTATGGGGCTGTTCGCGACGCACCCGCCGATTGAAAAACGAATTCAGATGCTGGCCGAAGTAACCGGTGCGCCCGTCCCCCGGCTTTCCACACCCCCCGCGCAGCCGCACGACCGCTTTCAGAAAACGCCGGGAAAATTCCAAAACCCCTGGCTGATACGCCAGCGTGGCGGGCGTCAAAAAACAGGGCGCCCCGGATAAAGGACGGATTTTGTCTGATTTTCTCCGGTTTTCCTTTGAAATCTGCTATAATGAGGCTATATAGGTAAGCATAATCGTTTAAATATTATAAGGAGATAAAACGATGCAAACTGACCGTTTTGAAACCGTACAAACCCGCACGCGCGAGGTTGATGAGGGTTTGCGGCAACATATGAATAGCATTTACGCGAAAATGACCGGCGGCGTTATGGTCACGGCCATTGTTGCATGGATCGTCGGTAGCTCTCCCACGCTGCTGAATTTATTCCTCGGCGGCCCGCAGGCATATATCGTGATGTTTGCCCCGCTGGCAATTGTGATGTTCGGCTTTCGCCCGGATCGCATGGCATCGGGCAAGCTTATGATGGTGTTTTTCGCGCTGGCCTGTCTTTACGGCATCAGCTTCGCCTCTATCGCCGTGGCCATGTCGGCCAATCCGGCCTTCGGGGTCACTGTCGCCAAGGCATTTTTTATCGCAACGGGGATGTTTGCCGGGGTCAGCGTGATGGGTTACACCACGAAAATGGACCTAACGCCAATCCGTACATTCGCCTCCATGGCCATCTGGGGTGTGATTATTGCCGGGGTGTTGAATTTCTTTGTGTTCAAAAGCTCCGGCATGGATACCGCGCTCTCCATGATTTCAATCCCGCTTTTTGCCGGAATTACCGCATGGCAGACGCAAAACATGAAAGAGATGTATAGTGTAATTATGCCTCCTGAAATCGCGGCGCGCTATGCTTGGGCTGCGGCTTTAACGCTCTATATCAGCTTCATCGCCATGTTCATGCATATCCTGAACCTGATGAGCCAGCGTTAAAACACATTTTGTATTAATAGATGACAAAAGCCGCCCTTTAAGAGGCGGCTTTTTTCTATGAGCGTATAACCACATACGGCTGTAGTAATATTTCTGTTTTTCTTTAGCTCCGCAGGTTTTGGAGTAGGATATGCCCATGAACGAAAAACTGCAAATGGCCGCAGGGTTGCCGCAGGAAAAAAGCCCCCCGCCAAAACTTAAAACTCTGGCGCAGTTTGAGCGCGACTATATCGAAATGGTCCTGCATCTTAGTCGCGATAATATTCCCAGAGCGGCTAAAATTCTTGATATCTCCCCTTCGACGCTCTATCGCAAACGCGCCCGATGGGCATAAGCAAGCCATTCTGCGAAATATTGACACTATATATTTTTTTACTTTAGTCTTTCTGTAATATTTCAACAAACAGAAGAGGATCGGAGTATTATGCTGAAAGAATTTAAAGAATTTATTGCTCGCGGCAACGTCATGGATATGGCCGTCGGTATTATTATCGGCGCGGCGTTCACCGCGATCGTAACATCCCTTGTCGGCGATATGATTATGCCTGTCGTCGGCGTTTTGACCAGCGGCGTCGATTTCTCCGATCTCTATATTGCATTAAACGGCGAGAGTTACCCGGCCCTTGCCGCCGCCGAAGAAGCAGGCGCCCCGGTTATTAAATACGGTGCTTTTATCAATGCGCTTATTAACTTCCTGATCGTAGCCTTCGTGGTCTTTATGCTGGTGAAAGGTGTAAACAGCCTGAAACGCAAAGAGGAAGAAGCTCCGTCGGCACCGCCTGCGCCTACAAAAACCGAAGAATTGCTAACGGAAATCCGCGATACTCTGGTAGAGCAGAAAAAAGCCGCGTAAATTTCACCGGATGAATTAAAAGCGGGGCGCACAGGTCCCGCTTTTTTTACTTGAAAACGGGCCTATAACCCATTACCTATAACGCCACGAGATTACCGGGTTTAGTTTCACGAGGTCTTAACCGACTTTAGGAAGGTTAAACCAACAGCAGTCACTTTCGTGATTGTGGAAAAAGGGTCCTTAGCTCAGCTGGGAGAGCGCATCGCTGGCAGCGATGAGGTCAGCGGTTCGATCCCGCTAGGATCCACCATCTCATTCTCGGGCAACCGGCAGATATTCCCGCAAACTCAATGCCCCAAACCGCTTCTTAATAAAACTGCGGTGACCTGAAAAACGACTATCCCCGCCGCAAGCAACGGGGTATTTAGCCGTTTTTCTCCTTCGGATCGGTCACCTTCAATCCCAATACGCCCCAAGGGGCGAGGAATTAGACCCGAAAGGGATTAAAAAGCATTCGCGAAGCGAATGACGGTTCGATCCCGCTAGGATCCACCACTCCCTCCTCCCGTCTAAAAAAATTGCCATAAAATTATAAATCTGCTATAAAGAACTTGAATTTTCAAAATTAAGGAGAGACTCAATGCGCCTTTTAGCATTTTTTGCCGTCTTGTGTTCATATGGTTTGTTCGCCGTGCCGCTTTTAGCCGCCGATGAATTTGGCGCGCGTTTCAGCGCGGAAGCCCCCGCCGCATTGGAAGATAGCCCCGAAGCGGCATTATCCGCAATTACCCCCGCCGCAGGTGACGAACCGCAGGAGGAAGAGCCCGCGCAAGCCGAAACGGCAAACGATGAGCCGCCTTCCCCGGAAGAGCCGCAAGATCAGTAACGTTCCGCCGCGAATAAAATAAGGAAAATATAAAGCGTTTTGTGAACGAAACGCTTTTTTTTATGGTTTAAAGCCTCCATAATCGAAACTGTTTTTCATCCGGGCCTTTGATCTGCACATGCATAATCCTGAAATATCCGTACCTGAATTGCCATCTTTTGATATAAAAACACCGCTATACCGCGCCGTGATCGTGTTTTGCGTTGTGCTGTGCCTGACCCCGCTGCTACAGACGTTAGCCCCGCGCATTTTAGGGTTTCTGCCCGCGCTGGCCGGGCTGGTTTTTGTCGCCGCTCTGCGTATTCTAAACGGCCGTTGGCCGCCGCAAAACCGTTTATATATAACGCTGGCTTTGGCAACCGGTTCGCTTGCGGCCTTCAGCAGCCTGTGGTCGATAGATCCGGGCTTCGCATTAGAACGCGCATTAAAAATTGCAGCCTTACTCTGTGGTGGATACGCGCTTTTTACGGCGTTGCGCCTGAACATAGCATGGCCACGCTTCCTGTATGGGGCGTTTCCGCTCGCACTTTTGGGGGCGGGAGTTTTATGCGCCGTCGAACTATGGAGCCACGGACTTTTATACCGCATATGGCGGGACGTGGACATATCCTCCTATAACCCCTCCGTCGCCAACAGGGCGGTTGTATCCTTTGCCCTGCTGCTGTTACCGACCTTGGGGTTTCTACGCCTGTCCTCCTGCGGCCTTGTGCAAAAGCGCCTGCTGCAATGTGCATTTTTAGCCGTCAGCATTGCAATCGCCTTGACGACCCAGAGCCAGTCGGCGCATATGGTCCTGATCGTTGCCGGGCTGTTTTGGCTGGCTTTTCCTGTTTTCAGCAACAGCAAAACCGCGCAGCTGGCCCTTATAACATCCGTTTCTCTGGGAATTATTTTAAGCCCCTGGCTGGTCCAGCTCCTATATAGCGGCCTTGCCGGTGAGGTTCATACCCTGCCGTGGTTTGCCGATGCCTACGCAGCGGATCGCTTGGAAATCTGGGATTTTGTTGCACGTAAAGCACTGGAAAACCCCCTCTACGGTTTCGGCCTTGAAGCCACGCGCCACATCAAGCATTTTGACACAGCCATGCTCTATACGCCGCTGGATCACGTCCTGCATCCGCATAACGCGGTTTTGCAAATCTGGATAGAGTTTGGCGCAATCGGCGCTCTGGGACTTTGCGCGGCTGTAACCGCGATTTTACGCCATATATTTAAACTCGATAAGCAAGCCGGGCCTGTCTGTCTTGCCGCGTTCATGGCCGGTTTTGTCGCCGCTTGCATTTCATATGGGCTTTGGCAGGGCTGGTGGCTCGGCCTGTTCAGCCTGCTCGCCGCGTTATGCGGCCACCTGGCGCGCAACAGCAAAAAGACCGCTTCATAAAAGCGGCCCTTAAGTTTAAGTCTTAATGTCCCCATCGGGGATGGTTAAAATCCCTCGCCTTCAGGCGAAGAGAAGTTTATACCTGTCGCTATGCGACGTTATACGATAGGCAGCCACACGAAGACGGATTTAAAAGTGCACCTGATCTGGGTTCCAAAGTACCGGAAGAGGGTGATGACAGGCGAGGTGGCGGTGCGCACCAGAGATGTTCTGCGCCAGATAGCCATGGAGCACGAGCTTGAGATTATAACCGGGAAGGTCGCGAGCGATCATGTGCACATGTTTATTGGCTATCGTCCGACGCAGAATATAAGTCAGATCGTGCAATGGCTCAAAGGCATAAGCTCGCGGATTTTACTCTCTGAGTTTGCGCATTTGCGCAAGCAGTTCTGGGGCAGACATTTCTGGGCGCGTGGGTACTGCGCTATCAGTTCCGGAAATATCACAGATGAGATGATCCAGAAATATATCGAGGAACAAGAAGGGGAGCCGGTAGAGGACAGTCGATTTACAATCGACCCCTAACTAACCCCTCGCCTTATAGGCGAGGGTTGTTCAGTTTTATAAACGCTAGAAACTGCGGTTGAGGCTAAAGTAAACCTTGGGATCATTGTCACCTTGCGTCTGTACATCGCGGGTCAAAGGAAAAGCAACAGCGAAAGCAGCCCGTACATCTGCCGGGAAATCAGCACGAACGCCAAACCCGGTAGAGGCCAGTGACTCATCATCATCAGCGATCGTCGCATCATCGTTCCAGACTTTACCGACATCATAAAATCCGAATAGCTGGTAATTTTCAAGAAAACTGACCGGGCGCGGTTCATTCCACTGTAATTCAAGCTTACCGGAAATACCGTCGTCCCCGACAATCTCGGAAGGATCAAACCCGCGGCCTGAGTTAATGCCGCCAACGCCGAACTCCTCGGAAGAAAGGAGAGCGCCGCTCGCCAGTTGCCCGCGTGCGCCGACCAGAAAGTTGACATTCGAAGTAACGCGCTGCAACCGCTGCACGTCAAACGTGGCCTTTGAAAATGTTGGATCGCCCGCCGGACGCGACAGGCGGATATCATTCTCACTGCTCGCGCCCAAAACATTAAGACCCTGCGAGACTTCCACCGCAACACTATTCACGCCGGCCCTAAACAGATTGTCCAGAAACTCATAACGCCCCCCGGCGCGCACGGTGCGGATGCGGTCCTCACGTGTAGGCTCCAGATCGTTGCGGCTTTGCACATCGCGGGCGTCAAACAAAACATGGCCGTAGAGGCTATGTTCGCGCGAACGCAGGAAAGGATGCTCAAGCTGGACGCTGATAAAATCAGACTTGCCGTTCACGTCAAACTGGTCCAGATCAAAACCCGGCTCGGTATTCGAATGGCTGTACAGCGTTTTAACAACAGTTCCGTATGTGCCCACGGGCTGCTCATACCCTAAAGAGAAGAAGAACAGCTCCGCATTGTGCGGCGCGGTTACAAACTGCGCGGAAATCCGTTCGTTATTCCCGAAAAACGAATTTAAAGCCCCCGCCGCGCTAAACTGTATAGGCCCCAAATAACGGCTGCCGTAATTGTCCACGCCCAAGAAAGCATCATAAGGATCACGCTCGACAATAATTTGCAGGTCAGATGCGCCGGTTTGCGTCCGTGACGGGCTCAAAATACTCCGCGCTGAAACGCCGGGCAAATCGTTAATAATCAGCAGAAACTTCTCAAGATCCTCAACATTCAACGCGCCGTTCCCGCGAAGGCGGTCGGCGTAGGCCCGCACAGTCTTCAGAGCGCTGTCCTGATCGTTACCGCTTACACGGATCTGATCGACAAACCCTTCAACCGCACGCAGCTTCACAATGCCGCCGTCAATAGTTTGCGGCGGTACGATAACCTGCGTCAGAATATAACCGTCATTGCGGTACTTGTTCGTCATCGCTGTGGCAATGCCGTAAATATCGGCCAGAGAAACATTCGTCCCAAGCTTATCGGCATAAATATGGCGGATATCCGCTTCCTTATAAACTCCCACGCCATCAAACTGGATCTGGTTAAGATTAAAACGGATCTTATCCGCGTTCGGCGGCATATTCTGCAACACCAGATCTTTAACCTGAACCTTGGGGCCTGCCGGGCGCAGGGCATCTCTTTCCAGAAGCTCGCTTTGAATACGTGCGGGGTTGGCCTGCCCTTGCGCGGCATTTTGCTGGTCTGCGGAGAGCTGCGCAAACCCGGCGCTACTTGTTAAAAGCAAGAACGATAACGCTACAGCCCCCGTCCGAAGCGCAAGACTCGCGCCCTTGACTGTCTTCAATGTTTTCATCGATCATCAACCTTAACGTGATTAAAATCTAATTAATGCTGTGAAGCTATAGCAGAATACGCAGAAAAGAAAAGAGCCTTCACCCTAAAATTTGTACGCTATTTTCGCACGCGGATCAAGCCGTATAGCCTATAGAGGCGTAAACATCGCCATATGAACCGATCAAAGGAGGCCCTTACAGCATATTAGATTCTCTTCATAAGCAAGGACACTAGCCATTTACAGAATAAACCACGGGCAAATGCCCATAAAAAAGTTAAATTTCTCTTAATAAAAACTTGTAAAACCCTCGAAAAACTGCATATATCGTCTCTATATAGAAAGATGCGCCGAGTTGCGCGCGCCCCGGTTAGGCGCATAATGTTTTGACGTAAGTTTTTGTAAGTAAAGACAAATATACTCTCAAAACCGGATAGAAAACCTGACTATATAGTACGTTTAACGTTTCTGATTTGAGGAAGGAAGAAACATGAGCATCGGCAAACCCCGCACAAAATCCGCACAACGTTTTGGAATTTCACCCGGAAAGCTTCTGGCAACATCCGCCCTGACGGCCGCAGGATTGCTTGCACTATCGGCAAGTCCCGCCCACGCTGGAGACGGGCCAGTTGGTGAGTATGATGTGATCATTCTTGATAACAGAGCACCAGTTGAGGAAAGTCTGGGTTATAACAGATACCAGGATAACACTTCAATCATAGGTAATGCTATTCAGGAAGATGTTGGTATCCACGGGCACAGTGCCTTTGATTCTCCCCTTACGGTTATTACGGGCATTGAAAAAGGCCAAGCTAAATGGTTTGGTAAAGTAAGCGCTACAGGCGACCTGTTTTTTTATGACGTAAATGGCATTTTGTTTGGAAGTAGTTCTCAAGTTGATGTTGTCGGAAATTCGGCATTTATTGGTGGCTCTTATTCTGCGATTAGTGTTACTGACTCAGCTGTACATTTTGATGCTAATATTGCCGATGATGCCTCAATCATCATAGAAAAAGGCGCAATGATCAATGTTGGCGATGCGGGCCTCGCCGCGTTTGTCGCGCCGCATATTTCAAATAATGGCGTTATCAACGCAAAAATGGGTAAAGTCGTTCTGGCAGCTGGCGAGACTGTTACGCTTGATCTTTATGGTGATGGCCTTGTTGAGGTTGCTGTTGATGGTGAGCTTGCCGACGCTCTAATCGAAAATTCCGGTACAATTAACGCCGAAGGTGGCCACGTTCAAATGACAGCGCTTGCTGCTAAAGGTGCCGTTGACAACATCATCAACATGGATGGCGTTATAACCGTTGCCTCCGCCACGCAAAAAGGCGGGAAAATCATCCTGTCCGGCGGCGATCACGGTACGGTTAAAGTATCCGGCAAGCTTGACGCTTCCGGTACGACCGGCGGCGACATCAGCGTGACGGGTGAGAATGTTGAAATTGCCGCTCCGGCTGAATTAAAGGCTGATGGCGGCGACGGCGATATCAGAATGATCGGTCAGAAAAATCTGGCTTATCACGGCGCGGCTTCGGCTGAAGGCGGCTTTATCGAAACATCTGCGCCGCATGTTATTATCGACGGAACATTCAAAGTCGGCTCCGGCGGCGAAGTGCTGATCGACCCGGCTGACCTGTGTGTATTCGGCGCTGGCGGCGTTTGCGGCGGATTATCATCCGTTGACTTCCTGACATCCATTCGTCCGGTTCTTCTTGGCGGCGGTACGGTTACAACAATCAACGGTCCGGGAACGGATGATGGCGATATTGTCGTTGTCGGCGATTTGAGCAGCGGCGGATTTGTCTCTGCCGCGCGCGGAACATGGAATGTAAACGCCACAGACGACACCTTCTTTGGAACGAATGGTTCGCAAGGCATTGGCGCGGGCGCGCAAACAGCCAATCTGGTTGTCGGCGGCGCGGGTCTTGATCTGAACCTAAGATCTCTGAACGGCGGTGCGGGCGGACTGGAATTCGCCTATGTCTGGATCGAAGATGGAAGCACGATCAACACAGGCGGCGGGAACGCAACCATTACAGCCGGTAATTTTAGCATTGACGCGGGCGCCTCTCTGAATGCCGGTGCCGGTACGGTCACATTTAACCTTGTCGATACAGGAACGATCGGTCTGGGTGTGGGCGCGGGCAACATGAGGATCACGCAGGCTGAGCTTGAGCGCATTGACGCCGCCGCCCTGACTGTCGGCGGTTCCAATACGTCCGTAATCAATGTTGAGGGTGTTGACACGACATCCGCCACGATTGCAGACCTCGTAACCTTAAACACGAACAATATTACCGGCCCTGATGACCATGTAAACTTCGCCGGTGTAAACGTCTTTAACGCGCTGACTGTCAACTCGGATGACAATATCGTTCTTGCCGATGGCGCGAGCATCGTAACAAAAATCGGTGATGCGACATTTAATGGCGACACGAACAACGGGTCTGTCGGCGACATGATCATGGGCGTAGGCTCTGAAATTGCCAGCAACGGTAACAATGTCGTAATCAACGCGCTGGCCTTGCAGATGAAAAGCCTTTCCAGCATCGGAACGGAAGGTGGAAACGTAAATATAACCACTTCAAACGTCTGGGGTGACGGCTCTGTAACGCTCGAAGGAGGCGCCTTCATTGACACAACAAACGATGCCAACGATGTCGGCGGTGACATTGTCATCGAAAACGGCGGCATTTTCTCCAGCGCGGATGCAAATTCTCTGCGCACACTGGCGGGCGGTAAAATCTCCGTTCACCAATGGGCGGGCGGTTCGCTCCAAAACGCGATTGACGCCATGGATAATCAGGGCAATGGCCAGAACAACCTGTTCGCCCATGCCGGAACATATGCGGAAAACCTGACAATCAATCAGGCCAATCTGAAACTCACCGGCCTTGAAGAAGGCGTTATCCCCGGCCCGGACGTTATCATTTCCGGAAACGGCACAGACCCCGTAATCTCTGTTGAAGTCTCGAACTTCAATCTCGATCCTGTCGTGGTTGACGGGAACGGCGCGGCTTACGGCCTTGTCGCCGTAGATGCCGGTGCAAACGGCCTTGTGGTCGATGGCAATATATTCCGCGACACAACCTCTGCCGGGATTAAAGTTTCAAACACCACGGGCGGCATATCCACAATCAAAAACAACGACTTCGAAGCCGACTCAACGCGCGGCGTTGAAATCGCCGGCCTGTCCGGCGGCTCGACCGTCAACATCACCGGCAACACCATCGGCAGCGATGGTCAGGTCGTAAACGGTGTTCTCGCAACCGGAGCCATCGAAGACGGTGCGGCAGTGAATGTCATTGCCAACACAATCGCAGCCAGCAACGACGGCATCCGCGTTGACGGTGAAGTCATGGATTCAATGGTTGAAATCAGCGGCAATAATATTACTGCTGGTTCTGAAGGGATCGACTTCCTTGACAAAATTATAAACTCCACAATTCATATGTTTTCTGACAATGGGGCGCTACAAACAATCGCCGCGAATGGTAGCGGCATTGTTTTTCGTAAGTCAATCGAAGATTCTGAAATTGTTGCAGCGGGTTATGACATCACTGCCACAGGCGGCGATGGCATCCGTTTTGAAGACGAAATCGACAACTCCCATGTTGGCCTTGGTTTCTATATAACATCTCTTGCACCGAATAATTTAACCATTAGAGCTGGTGGTTCTATTAAAGCTTCTGGCAGTGGTATTGTTTTTGAAGGCCCCGTTAAAAAGGAAAGCACTGTTGAAGTCTCTACTAATTTCATTCAAGGTCTAAATGGTGACGGTATCCGCTTTGAAAAAGAAGTTTTAGGCTCTGAGGTCCGAATTGGTGCGAATCGGAATATTTCTGGTGGAGATGGCGATGGTATCCTGTTTGAAGATAGAGTTATCAATTCCAATATTATAATCGGCGCATATGCCCCCCCATTGCCTACATCTTATACAGGTGGTGGAGTTGTAGAGCTCATTGGAAATTCAATCACCGGCTCTGAAAATGGCGTAAACTTTGCCGCCACAGTGACCAACTCAATGGTTAATATCAACAATAACACCAAAATTATTGGTGAAACAGATGATGGTGTAATCTTTGACGCAGTGATCAGCGGCTCGACCGTGAATGTGAACGGCAATGCCAACATTACCGGTCTTGACCGCGGTGTGAGCTTTGAAAACGGTATGGCAGGTGGCTCTCTTGTAAGTGTCAACGGTAACGCGCTGATTGAAGGACAAAGCATTGACGGCGTTCTGATCAATGGCGCGACGACAGGCTCGACCGTCAACATCAATTACAACACTAAAATTATTGGTAACGACGAAGGAATCGATATTGCAGGAATCAATAATTCCAAGATAACCATCTACAACAACGCCGAGATTATCGGTACGACAGATGACGGTATCGAGTTTGAAGGGGCAATTTCAAATGGTTCCACAGTAACGGTTTTAGGCAACGGCAACATCACCGGCGGCGATGACGGCATCGAATTTGACGGCGCGATCTCAAACTCCATAGTGAATATCATAGGTAACAACCACGGTATCCACGGTACGGATAACGGTGTTGTCTTTAACGCCGATATCAGCGGCTCTGCCGTTAGCCTCGAGGGCAACATCATTGATGGCGGCGTCAACGGCGTGAAGATGCAAAATATCGACCTGTCCGGCGGTACGGTTGTGAATGTGAACGCCAACAAATATATCGCTGGCGGCACGGGCGACGGCGTTATTATCCACGATAGTGTTCATGGCGGCGCTCTGGTAAGCGTTTCCGGCAACCTTGACATCACAGGCGGTGATAACGGCGTTGATCTGGAAAATATTCCGGGCGCAGTTGTTTATAACAACTACGTCCATGACACAGGCTCCGATGCAATCAAGCTCGTAAATGGCCGGGATTCGTTTGTACTCGGCAACAAGATCGAGGCTGCGGGCCGTGATGGTATCCACGCCGAAAACAGCGCCCGAATCCTCATTGATAGCAACAAAATCCTTGGCAGACCTGTGCTGATTGGTCCGGACCTTGCGGGGGCGGCGCGTGACGGTATCCACGTAATCACAAGCACCGACGCGGTAATTAACAACAACGACATTCTTGGCGGCTCTGGCTTTATCATCGGTACGGCTGCCGGCGCAAACCGCGACGGCATTCATGTCGAGGACAGCGCCGGTGTTGATGTCACCAACAACCGTGTTCGCGGTAAAGACAGCGTCTTTATCACGCCCGGCGCAACCGGTGCGCACGGCAACGGTATCTTCGTTGGCAACAGTGCCGGTGCATTGATTCAGGGCAACGATATCTTCCGCGTTGGCCAGAATGGTATTTATCTGAGCGGCTCTAATAACTCTGTTATTAACAGCAACACGATCAGCCGCACAGGCTGGCATGGTATAAAGGTCAACCCAAGCGATAATGTTCAGATCGCAAATAACGGCATCACCGGTGCGGGCATTGACGGCATCCATGTTGATGGCGGCAAAAAAGCCGATATCTGGAGCAACTATATCGGCTATGTTGGTGATGATGGTATTGATGTAAACAATAATGACTATGTCGATATCTGGGGTAACTACATCCATAATACTGGCAAGTATTACAGCGATGGCAATGGTATCGAAGTCTCTGATAGCTACCGCGCCGATATGAACTGGAACACGATTCACAACGCAGGCGATGACGGTATAGAAGTTGATGACAGTCATAAAGCTGATATCAAATACAACACCATCTATAACATTTATGACGATGGTATAGATGTGGATGACAGCAATCATACGGATATCAAATACAATACCGTCTATAACACCTACGGTGATGGTATTCAGGTTCGTGACAGTAACCATGCCGATATCAAGTGGAACCTTATCCGTCATGCCTATGACGATGGTATAGACTATGAAAACGGCTATGGCAGCAGAATCTGGGGCAACAATATCCGCTACGTCAAACATAACGGTATTGAAGTCGAGGACAGCGCGTTCATCAGCATCAAACACAATGATGTCCGCTTCTCTGGTGGTGCCGGTATTTTCGTAGATCCGAGCTGGTTTATAGATGTCACTGGAAACGTTGTGAAAAACAACACATCCGGCATCTACTTCGATGATGTGTATTTCAGCGAGATCAAACACAACATCGTGCAAGACAACGTCATCGGCATAAAGCTAAGAGATTCTCATTTTATCGACGTTAACAAAAACCTGATCGCCGATAACTATGTGGGTCTTTGGGCTTACGGCGGTGGCAACGGCTATATTAAGGTTAGAAACAATATTTTCCTTGATAACCCGTACCACGCAAAGTTCAACTCCGGGATCATCGACCTGACACACCTTGATGAAGGCGCGCAATACAGCAACGAATTCTATGGCGGTAAAGTCGCCCTGTATTTCGACGCCTGGAAGAACAAACCATGGTTGCTGTCTTTGGTGAAAGATGGCGGCGTCGCCAACGGCTGGACCTATGACTACCTTGGCTTTACGCCTTGGGTCGGCTGGGGTGATTTCGTTGCGAACACCTCCTACACATTCGACACATTTGACGGCACATCCGTATTCCCGCCGAATGAATTTGGCGGTACGATCGGCACGCAACTGTTCAACGGCCAGAGCGATTACTTCGTGAAACTCGGCAGCAAAACATTTGTTGTTCCCGGTGACGCCGGAGAAGGTGAACCCGAGGTGGAGGCCTTCGCGGTAAGCCGATACGATGACCGGAAGTATTTTGAATATCCGGACTCGTGGAAAGCGATCTGGCTCGATGCGCGTGACAGCACATACGTTCAAAACGATGTTCCGTTCAGACCGTCCGACACGGGCGGCGCACTGACCGAAAGCCAGCTCTCCTTTCTGACGGATAAATTCTTCCACTGGCCGAATGTTAACAACCGCGGTATCTTCTTCTTCGGGTTCGTGCCTGATGAAAATCAGACGATTGACAATGTTGAAGATTTCTTCCGCCGCTTCGGTCCTTTTGGTCCCGGCCTGTCCGGCCTGAACCTTCGAATAACCGGTTTGCCATCAGTTGGTCCGTTGAACGTCGCAGGTATTCAGCCTTTCGCCGGCGATAATGTCGCCGACATAGAACCTGCAGCCGGTGACGAAGGCAACGGCGTCGCCGACATAGAACCCGCAGCCGGTGGCGATGCCGCATGCTGGGGCGATGTTCTCACCGCTGCTGTAAATGGCGCAGTCGATTACAACTTCACCAGCGACCCGGCAGAAAGCCTGAATGATACAGTAAACTGCGGCTCATAAGCGCTAGAACAATAAGACTTAAAAAAGCCCCTTAGATTGGTAAGGGGTTTTTTACATCCGCGCGCAGGATTGGAAAGACCATAAAAAACAACATTCTGCTTGACCGGTTTTCCACAATCCTGAATAGTGCTATAGCATACGCTGTTAAATCGTATGTATAGGAACAAAACCCTTGCGAATACGCCGGATATTTGCACAATAATGTAATAATTATTAAAGCGGATAAGGATCTTGATCTTCCATGTACCACGATAACAACTGGAACGCCGTTACAGGCGAAGAGCTGGCCGGGTTTCTTGAGCAAATCAACCCGATTGACGGCAAATATCATGTCAAGGCCGACACGACGCAGGTGCATTGGCGCATGCTGCCTTTTTACGATCAGGTCGCCCTGATCCGGGTAAGGGACCCGAACTGGACCAACCCAAAACTCAACGTCTATTATCTGACGGATCAGGGAAACCTCTTCCGCCTGAACGGAACCTCCCCGCCAATCCATGAAGTCAACGCCAAAGCACCGATTAAAGTGACGGAGGAAAACGTCCTCGACTATCTTCGCTTTTTCTGTTTCTTTGTGCGCGGCGAAGAAGGCCCCTTCTATGTCGCAGAAACCATGGAAGACCCCAACATGCCCACGGAAATGGATGAAACAACCCGCTCCGTTATTGAAGGTACAATCCGCCCCGCCACGTTCGAAGGCGTGAACGAACAGGGTCATTACCTCTGTGACGCGGTTGTGTTTTATTCCAACGCCCTGTTTATCGCTAATTTCGCGGTACAGCCCACAGGAATGATCGAAATGCTCGATGATGAGCCAATCGCCGCCGACCTGCCTGTACGTGTAGAAACACCGGTTTCTTAAGACATAAGTCCTCTTCCCGCTTTTAAGGAAAAAGGGTGTCTGTAAAGGCCCTCCTTCGCTCTAAAAATCCATACCGCTCCCGCCCCCTTTGAGGGCAGTTTTCGAGGCTTAAGACGCGCGGAGCGTGGACGGATACTGGCATGCGAACAGACCAAGGGGCGGGATGAGTAAAAACAGCGCCCTATAAGGCATTATTTTCATTGTGTTTTTTTGGTATCCTTCATTTTGTTTTTCATTTTTTTAAATGGCGGGGGCATTTGCCTGCTTTTTGAACAAGTTTATCATGAATATATTCCTATGTTTTTTATGTGCTGTCAACCCGTAATTTTTTTAACAACGCTGGACTTTAATCCCATGGGCCCGAAACCGGGAACTTTGGCGTCTATATCATGATCGCCGATCCATTCCTCGGGCGGGAGGACGCGGATATTTTTAACCTTGGTGCCGACCTTAATCGTGTTATTGCCTACTTTAAGGTTCTTGGCGATGGTGACGCTGTCGCCGCTTTTAAGTTCATTGCCCACGGCATCGCGGACGGTTTGTGTCTCTTCCCCGGCAGAAGACCACTCATGCGCACATTCTGGGCAGATCAGCAGCGCGCCGTCCTCATAGGTATAGGGGCTTTCGCATTGCGGACAGGGGGGGAGTGGGTCATCGGTCATGGCGCTTCTCTTATCTTTTCAGGCGTTGTAGTATACTGTGCTTGTTAACCTAACATGAAGGGAAAAAACGATGACAGATTTAAACGTTAAAAAACCCAGAGATCATGCGCCAAAAGAACATGTCTCTGTTCAGGGAACCGGACAACCAGGAGAGAAAGTAATCGTAAAAGGACTGCGCGATGGTTTGGGCCGCGAAAAGGATATGCGGGCCAATGTGGGCGATGCCGGTCTGTGGGGCGTTAGCGGCATGGCGCCGGATAAAGAAGGCGTTGAGACGATTTCTGTGGAATCAAGCGGCGCGACGACAAGCACAACCTATGCTGTGCGCGTTCCGGCAAAACCGCCAAAAGGCCGGAAATAGGCCGTAAGGGCGTTTTTAATTATACGAAGTTGATCCGGTCGCAGGCCGTGCAGCAATACATTGCCTTGCCTTCAATATCCTGCCCCGGATCAAGGCCCCAGTCGCGGAAGAATCCGTCGATTTTTTCGCGCTGCTGGCGCACCAGCGGCGCGCGCATGACCTTGGCCACCAGCATATCGCCCAAACCATATTGGCCGCTCTCCATGCGCTGATAGAGTTCGGCTTCGCGCTGGCGCGCCTCTTCATAGGTCGGCACGTATTGGCGGAATTCCTGAGGCGTCGCGCAACCGCAATATGGGCAGTAAATATTTTCCATGGTTTCTCTCCACAGTTCAGGTGATTGTGTATGTTTATAGTGTCATTGCAAGCGCCGCGAAGCAATCCAGAACTCTTCAAATGGATTGCCGCGTCGCTAACTCTCCTCGCAATGACGGGGTTTTATTCGCACCAGTGTTTAGAGGTAGGGCATTTGATCATGTTTTTGCTCTGGCCATCCGGGCAGGGTTCGTCCGCCGTGGTGGGTTGTCCGGCTGCGCGGGCGAGATTATCGAGGTCGATGAAGGTGCCTTTGGCTTTTTTCGCCGCGGCGACGGACATGGCGCAGCATTCATCGGTGACGGTTTCCGAAAAGCCGCGAAAGACGTTGTACCATTTGTCGTCCTGCCGTGACTGGCAGGATTTCATGTGCCGGGCGTAATAGGACGCATCACTTTCCTCGAACGCATAGGCGCCGGTGGTGGTGAGGAGGAGCAAAATAAACAGCGCTCCAATCAAAGCCCATAAGTTTGTTTCTCTAATCTTCTTCATCTACTTCTTCTATTAAGCGATCAATATCCTCGAGAAAGTCGTTCAACAATTTTTGATTTTTGTTGTTTGATTTTTCAATTAACTCTTCCAGCAAAGTAAATATTTTATCATCTGCTTTAGAATCTAATTCCTCTCTCATGGCAAATATTACAGCCCCCGCCGCCTTGGTTATCTCGGTAAGCAATGGAACTATCTGTTTTGTTATTTCTAACTTTTGTAAGGCTATTTCCTTGCTGATTTCTGTTCCTCTGGGAATGCGCTCCTGTACTTCTTTCATGTATTCGTCTGATGCTTCTGTAAGGGATGCCCAAAGTTCTTCGTTGTGCTGCCCTTCACGGTTAAATTCTTCCATCTTAGCCGTAATATCTTTATGAGCCTCAGTCGATATTTTACGTAGCTCTTCATTGCTGGCATGTTCAATCTCTAAATTTTGTAAATTTAACTTGTGTGGCATGACTGAAAAAAGAGCATTATTAATCAGATTTGAGCACTCATAAAATCTCTCTAAGACTTTTTTTCCGGCAATTAATTGCACTTTGTAGAACTTGGCCGTGAAATCATAATTTGAGTTGTTAGAAAAGCTTGGAATATCTGCTTCACTTATACTCGAAAGGGTATTGATGGCGGCGGCAACTGATTCTATAGCACCATAATAAATATCCCTTCTAAGCGACATTTCTCGGTCTTCAGCACGCATCCCTCTATCGTGCTCAAGCTGTTTGGTGAGTCTACTCCCCTCAGAGACATTTTGTATTAGAGTGACTATTAATGTAATCAATCCCCCGACAAAAGCACCGCCTAAACCACTTAAGACTACCCACGCTTCTTGAGGAATATTTTCCATCTAAGCTGCCTCATCCTTCTTTTCCTGCTCCGCGACGAAGTCTCTCACGTCCTGCGTGATTTTCATGGAGCAGAATTTGGGCCCGCACATGGAGCAGAAGGAGGCGACCTTGTGCCCCTCCGCCGGGAGGGTTTCATCGTGCATGCTTCTGGCCGTGTCGGGGTCTAAAGACAAATTAAACTGGTCGTTCCAGCGGAATTCGAAACGTGCCAGCGACAGCGCGTCATCCCTACGCTGCGCGCCCGGATGCCCCTTGGCCAGGTCGGCGGCGTGGGCGGCGATTTTGTAGGTGATGACGCCTGTTTTCACATCGTCTCTGTTCGGGAGGCCGAGATGCTCCTTCGGTGTCACGTAACACAGCATCGCGGTGCCGTACCAGCCGATTTGCGCGGCGCCAATGGCCGAGGTTATGTGGTCGTAACCTGGGGCGATGTCGGTCGTGAGGGGCCCCAAAGTATAAAACGGCGCCTCATGACATTCCTTAAGTTCTTTTTCCATGTTCTCCTTAATCAAATGCATCGGCACATGACCCGGACCTTCGATCATCACCTGACAATCATGGTCCCACGCCTTCTTCGTAAGCTCGCCCAGCGTTTTCAGCTCGGCAAACTGCGCACGGTCATTGGCATCTTTAATCGCACCGGGACGCAGGCCATCACCCAGAGAGAAGCTTACGTCATAAGCTTTCATGATCTCGCAAATCTCATCAAAGCGTGAATAAAGGAAGCTTTCGCGGTGATGCGCCATACACCATTTGGCCATGATCGAGCCGCCGCGCGAGACGATTCCAGTAATACGCTCCGCAGTGTATTGAATAAACGGCAGGCGGACGCCGGCGTGAATCGTGAAGTAATCGACGCCTTGTTCGGCCTGTTCAATTAATGTGTCGGCGAAGATGTCGAAGGTGAGGTCTTCGGCGATGCCGCCGACTTTTTCCAGCGCCTGGTAGATTGGCACGGTGCCGAGCGGCACGGGCGAGTTGCGCAGGATCCATTCGCGGGTGTCGTGGATGTCTTTGCCCGTTGAGAGGTCCATGATGGTGTCCGCGCCCCAGCGTGTGGCCCAAACCATTTTATCGACTTCCTCGCCGATGCTTGATGTGACGGCGGAGTTGCCGATATTGGCGTTGATCTTCACAAGGAAGTTGCGGCCGATGATCATCGGTTCGGATTCGGGGTGGTTGATATTGGCGGGGATAATCGCGCGGCCCTCGGCGACTTCCTTGCGGACAAATTCGGGGGTGATGAAATCTGGCAATACCGCGCCAAAGCCCTCGCCGCCCTGGTTGTTGTGGACTTGCTCGCGGGCCTGATTTTCGCGGATGGCGATATATTCCATCTCCGGGGTGATGATGCCTTTACGCGCGTAGTGCATTTGCGTGACGTTCTGGCCCGCCCGCCCGCGGAGCGGTTTTTCGGGGGAGGCGGGGAAACGTTCGTGCTTGACTTTACGGCGCTCGAGTGCAGCTTCGTCCTTGTAACCGTTATCCATGGGGAGGGTGCGGCGGCCTTCGACCTCCTCTGTGTCAGCGCGATCGGCAATCCACCGGCTGCGCATTTTGGGCAGGCCGCGCATGATGTCGAGTTCTATGCTGTCATCCGTGTAAGGGCCGGACGTGTCATAGACGGTGATTTTGTCATCGTTGGTCAACGATATCTCGCGCATGGCGACTTTATGCCGGCCGATATAAACTTTCTTTGAGGCGGGCAAGCTGCCGCGTGTGACATGTGTTGTGCTGGGGCAAATTCCATCTTTAGGGGACATTTTCGTTTTCCTTATTTTGTGTAGCTGGCGGCGTCGAGCTCCATAACCTCAACGCTGAGAGATACGGTGGGACGAATAAAACTTTGTGCGGTATCGTAAAGAGCCTGAGCCATGGCTTTACGGGTTGCATCATCGCGGCCCGGCAAAAGTTTGAGCGTAATATGCATCAGCGTGTCGGCATCGTTTTCATCACCCGCAATCGTATAATCCAAAGGGATTGCGCGGGTTTTAATTGCCCCGATATTGACGCTTTCGTGGCTTGCAACGGTTTTGTGCAAAGCGGCCAGAAAATCGGGCGTATCAAGCGCGATATTCGATGAATGTTCAACAATGATATGGGGCATTACGGTTTCCTTTCCCTTGCGCCGGTATTAACCGGATCAGGTTCGAGGCGTGTTTCTCAGCCACATTCAAGCAGCACCGCCAAGGTTTCATGATGCGCCTACACTCGCACATTCAAAAAAATTGTCAATGCAGGATCTGAGGCGTGCATTGGCCATATTTTTATTGACATAATATTTTTTTAGTTGGTAAGGTGCCAGTCATGTTTCGCAATGATAGAGATATGAATGCGGCGGCGCTCCCTGTAGAGAACTTCGCACTGGATAAAGAAAGCTTCGCGGCGCGAATGACTGGGGCACTGCCGCATGGAATAGTCAAATCGCCTGAGAATTTCAGTGATCTGGATTTCACGGTTGAAGACCCCATGAATATGAAGGCAGTGGATACGCTGGTTTTTAATGCAGCGATGGATATGCGTAGGTATATGCATCCGGAAGGGACGCTTTATGTTGTTCTCAGCGAGCGGCATGCAAGACCAAGCCATGTTATGACGCAAACGGGATTAGTTGATAATATCACTGATGCGTATGTGTCCGGTGGTCAAGATTCATCTTTACGTTCAGTTTTTGGGATAGAATTGCCCTATAATGATTTGTCATACCATCTCCAAGACGCTTATAATTTATCGATAACCCCGGCACAAAGAAAATTCTTACATCTTCACGACCCGCTGGGACATATTTTTACCCGTGCCGCTATGGCAAAAAAATATATGGGCGAAATGACTCCCTATACGAGGAATCAACGCTTTGCAGCAATCCTGCGTAATAAAACACCTCTCGTTCTTATTGATGCAGCACAAAAAGGATACTTTGTATCGTATCTGGATGAATGTGATGAAATGGCCGCAGAAATTGCTGACAATCTCTATAAGATTGATTTGGCGTGTGAAGATGTTTTGACTAATACATCGGCTATAGGGCATACACGTGGCGTGGTAATCCGTAATGGCGTGATGGCAAAGCGTTTAAAAGCGGCGGCGAAAGACGCAGGAATTGTAATTGCTGGGACAGGAATAAATCATCTTGGCAACGAAAGAAAAAGTTTGGGCTTTAAAACCTCTTTGCCGTATTTTCTGGCCGAAGAAACAGGGCCACACGATCGCATTCTGACCATTTTTCTGGCCAGTGCGCGGGATGGTCTTACACCGGAGAATATCACGTCGGAAGGTAATCATGATAAAATCACGTCCATGATGGTACGCGGGCTTACTGACACCAAGTATGATGAGGTCAATGAGAAAGACTTCAGCCTTGCGCTTGGCGCGTCCTACGGACACAATATCCCGCAGCGCTTTTACCCCCCTGATATACCGTCGCCAAGCGATATGTATGAGGAGCTTAAGCACTTGCTTGCGTCTCACTCTTGCGCTATTTAGGGTTCCATGAACCCACAGATTAAAAAACGGCTTATCCGTACGTTTGTGCTTTCGCTTGTTGCGCTGGTGGTTGGCGGCGGCGTAGCGTGGATACAGATTCAAATGCAAAATGCGCGGGTCACAACCAAAGAAGGCAAGGCGATGGAAACCGCCATGCCGATTGCAGGGCTGAATATCGGCGGGCCGTTTTCGCTGACCAATCATCTGGGCGAGGCGGTGACGGAAAAGAATTACGACGGGCAATACAAGCTGATTTATTTCGGCTTTACCTATTGCCCGGCAATTTGCCCGACAGAGCTGCAAAAAATCAGCCGCGTTATGAGTGCGCTGGAGAAAAAGCAGCCTGCAGCGGCAAAAACCGTTCAACCTCTCTTTATCACCGTCGATCCGGAGCGCGACACGCAGGCGGTGATGAAGGAATATGTAAGCCTGTTCCACCCCAAGCTGGTCGGTTTGACCGGCACGAAGGCGCAGATTGATTTTGTGAAAAAATCCTACCGCATTTTTGCAACCAAGGTGAAAGATGAAAGCGCGAATGATTACACGGTCGATCACTCATCCTTTATCTATCTTATGGGCCCGGATAATACGTTGCTTGGCATGTACCGGGCAAGCGACACGCCCGATGAGATTTATGCCGATTTGTTAAAGCGTCTCGGCCTGCGCGAATCTTAATCCTCGAGAATGGCGTTGAGCTTCATGGCCAGTCCCATGGAGCCTTTGACTTTCAGCTTTCCCATCATAAAAGCGATGTTCGGGTCCTGCGTTCCGGCGAGAATGTTTTTGAATGTCGCCAAAGACGTTTCGAGCGTTACGTCGGCGTCGGCGTCTTCATCGGAAATCACGGGTGGGGATTGCGCTGCGTCGACGAAAATGCGACCTTCATCGCCAAAGTCGAATTTGACTTTAGCGTTCAGCCCGGCGGCCATGGTCATTTTTTCTTTTATTTTTGCAGTGATTTCGTCCAAAGACATTATTCCGGCCCTTAAATTATGTTTGCGTGTATCCAAGGATTTTCGATCATCCCCATGCATAAGGCATAGCGGAATTTTTAAAGATTGTCTCCCCCAAAACGGAGTGCTAGTCTTGGTGGCGCTTACGGATTAATTATATTTTCAGGATTTAAATTATGCATCGCGTTTTGACTTCTCGACGACATTTCAAACTCACGCTTTTAAGCGGTCTTTTTCTGGGTGCGCTGTCCGCACCGGTCTATGCGGCAAATCCGCCGGAGCCGGAGCTTTATTTCTATCCGGCGCAGGGATGGTCGATCGCGCAAGATCGCGGTTCATGTTCGATTTCAAGCCGCTTTAATAACAGCTTCGTGCTTGGTTTCAGCGGCGACGACCAGTGGATCGGAGGAATGAGCCTTGATCTTCAGCAGGATATTCTCGAAGCCGGAAAATCCTATGACGTGACCTTCACCATACCGGGTCTGCAAAGCAAGACATTCAAAGCTTCGGGGAAATCCGCAAGCCTGCTTGGCGTGGATTTACGAAAGCAAAAAGAATTTTATAAAGCGCTACGCGAATCGGCTGTGCTGGACATGAATATGGAGGGCAATAATTTCCGGTTTTATCTGACCGGGTTTGCAAACTCCGCAGCGAATTTTGAGCGCTGCATGGCCGGGGCGGTTATCGAGAATCCGGAGAATAAAGCTGCCAAGATGTTGACGGCGCGTTCGGAGGAAGAAAGCTTCACGCTCAATGAGTCCATTGCGATGGAAGATGCGGCCCGGGCAAAGACTGCGGCGGTGGTTGAGATTTTACCGGAAAATCCCGCGCCGGTGATTCAGGAAATCCCGGTTCGTGAAACTGTGAAGGTCGGGGGGCATGTTGTTCCTGGCGAAGAGCGCAGCGCAGCGCAGAATGACGGGGCTATCCTCGATACGAATGTTCAGGATCTTCTGGACCAGCCCGCAACACAGGACCCTCAGGCGACAGGGCGCAAGCGCCTTTCGGAGCAACTTGCCGAACAAATTGCGCAAAACCCTTCCTTGATTGACGTTGAAGGCAGATCTGCGCCGGAGCCTTTACAAGCGCGCAAGGCACTGGAGATGCCGCCGGGTATGGAAGGCATGCCGCTTGTTCCCGATTATGATAGCGGCGCAGGTGCCTCGCAGGCGGCGCAAACGCAGACGGCGGCGGTTGAAGATTTTGCCGCGGTGGACGCAGAAGCGGAGCCTCCGGCAGAGGCTTTGTTAGCGCCGCTTGAAAAGGATAACGCGGCGGTAGAACCTACCAGCGTAGCACCTGCGGAAACGGCGGTTGTGGCGGAACCGGAGCCGGAACCTGAAACGATCAGAACATCTTCACCGCCGGTGAAGGTTCACAGACAAGTTACACGGGCCGAAGCCGATTTTACGGCTCTTGAACCTGCCGGGCCGGGGCCGGGCGTGCAGGAATTGCGCAGGCAGGTGCTTGATCTTGAAGACATGGTCGAAGCGCTGAAGAATGAAAACCGCGCTTTGAATGATGAGCTATCATCGGCTTTGAAGGAATCGGAGGATGAGCGTATGAGCATTGCTTCCGAAAACTGGAACCTTGAGCGGGCGACAATGAAGTTTAATGAGGCCGAGCGGCAAATTAAGCGGCTTGGGCGCCAGCTTCAGCAGGAGCGTGCGAAGCATAATGCGGAAAAGCGCGAGCTTGAGGCTATGCTTTTTGATCCGCAGGTGACGGATCAGGCACAGCTTGCGCGGCTGGCGGCGCTTGAGGAAAAGCTGATGAAAGCTGAAAGAGAGCTTGAGAAATATCGCGGGCGCGGCGCGGCAGAGTAAGCTTTTTTCCAAAGCGGTCTTAATTCCCTGTAACGCGGCGGACAACGCGCCGGTTCTGTTTCTATGGCAATTCTTATCCGGCTTGTGCTACAAAACCGGATGGCTTCGGGGAATCACAATACGGGAACAGGCGCGATGGCGCTGGGGCGCTGGACCCGCCGGGTTTTGGCCGGTGTTTTCAGCCTTGCGGGGGCTGTTACCGCGCCGTCTATATATTACGGCGCGGAGGCGCAGAGCCCGGAAGACGGTTTTGAGGCCGATGCCGTAGTTGTTTTTTCAGGAGGGCAAGGGCGCGCGGCGCGCGGCGTTGAGCGGTGGCTTCAGGACAGCCGGGAGCATTCGCGGGTTTTTATTTCCGGGGCGGAAGAGGGGCAAACTCTGGAAGCCGTGATCGGCATGATTTATCCGAAAATTTTATCACACCCGGATATTGAAGAAATCGAGCTGGGCACACGCGCGCTCGATACCGTTGGCAATGCGCGGGAAACCGCGCAATGGCTGGCGGTCAACCCGGATTTGAAAAATATTATCGTTGTTACGTCGGATTACCACCTGCCCAGAGCGCATATGGAGTTGCAACGGGTTTTACCTGAGGGTATTACGGTGCGGTTTGAAGGGGTTTCCGGCGGGCTGAACCTGAATACGCGCAGCAAGGAAGTTTTGAAAACCTTTGTCAGCGCAATGGGTTATCAGGGGGAAGGCCCGCATTTACGCGGGCCGGATTAGGACTTGGCGGTGTAAGCCGGAGATACGCACAGCGCCTCTGATCCTGCCGGGAAAACCAATAGACACGCAAGTTGAATCCGCGTGATTTTCAGCTATAGTACACCCTCATGAATAAAACATACGATATAGCCATTATCGGCGGCGGATTAGCGGGGTTGTCTCTGGCCTGTCTTTTAGGGCGGCATGGCCTCAAAATCGCCTGTATCGACGCGGCTGATCCCAAAATAAAACCCAAAGACCTGCGTACCACGGCTGTTTCTTTCGGGTCGCGTAAAGTTCTGGAGAAGGCCGGGATTTGGGAGAACATTTCTGAGAACTGCCCGATTAACGATATCCAAATTCTCGATGGTTCTTCACCCGTTCTGCTCGAATTTCTCAGCGGCGAAGTCGAAAACAAAGTGTTTGGCTGGATTGTCGATAACCATCATCTTAAAATCGCTATGATAAAGCGCCTGAAAGCGCTTAAAAATGTTACCCATATAGCCCCGGCCAAAGTCGCAGATTTTGAAATCCATGATACGCACGCCAACGTGCACCTTGAAGGCGGCAAAATCTTTGAAGCGCAGTTGATAATCGGCGCTGACGGACGTTTTTCATCGGTGCGTGAATTTATGACGCGCCATTACGGTCTGCAAACCCGCCAATGGAGCTACAATCAACGCGCGGTCATTTGCACCGTTGCGCACGAAAACCCGCATAACAATATCGCTGTTGAGCATTTCTGGCCCGAAGGCCCGTTTGCCATTCTTCCCTTTGCCGATGACAAGGATGGAACGCACCGCTCTTCTGTCGTTTTTACGCAGCACGGGCCGGAGAAAAACTCAGCTATGCATATGAGCGATGAGGAATTCGAAGCCGCGCTGGCTGCGCGTTTTCCAAGCACGTACGGCGATGTAAAGCTTATTGGCCGCCGCGCTGCCTATCCGCTCGGCCTTGTCCATGCCCGTGATTACATCGCCCCGCGCATGGTTTTGGTTGCCGATGCCGCCCACGGCATCCATCCCATTGCAGGCCAAGGGCTCAATCTGGGTTTCCGCGATCTCGACACGCTTGATGAGCTTATCGGACAGGCGCATAAAGCGGGCGAAGACATTGCCGCCCCCAAATTGCTGGAAACATACCAGCGCCGCCGCCGCCCCGATAATATGGCTATGGTGGCGATGACAGACGGGCTTAACCGTTTGTTTTCAAACAATATAATGCCCATGCGTATTTTGAGGCGCAGCGGCCTAAAACTTGTCTCCCGCCTCCGTCCGGCGAAAAATTTTTTCATGAAACAAGCCATGGGAGACCGCTAAAATGGCGGCCAAGGCCAAAAAGAAAGAGCAAAAGAAAACCATCAACCTCGCCCTGCAAGGCGGCGGTTCGCATGGCGCGTTCACATGGGGCGTGCTTGATGCGCTGCTCGAAGACGGGCGGCTTGATTTCGAAGGCATAAGCGCCACATCCGCCGGGGCGATGAACGCCGCCGCGCTGGCGCAAGGCAAAACCGCAGGCGGCAATGAAAAAGCCCGCGAAACGCTTGAGCTGTTCTGGAAAGAAATCTCCGATGCCGGCGCGTTCTATAACCCGCTGGCGCAAAGCCAGAATGCGTTCACCAAATTCTGGAGTCTTGATTCAAACCCCGCCTACAGCCAGTTTCAGGCATTTTTTGAAAATATGCTTGGCAGCCTCTCCCCCTACCAGTTCAACCCGCTGAACATTAACCCGCTCAGGGAAGTTCTGAAAAACATTGTCAGCTTTGACGATATCCACGCCTGCGAATGCACAAAACTTTTCATCACCGCCACCAATGTCCAGAAAGGCACAGCAAAAATTTTCCAGAACAAGGATATAACGATTGATGTCCTTCTGGCTTCTGCCGGTCTGCCGCTGCTTTTTCAGGCTGTCGAGATTGGCCGCCATTCATACTGGGACGGCGGCTATATGGGCAACCCGTCCCTCTGGCCGCTTTTTTATGAGGCCGGATGTCGCGATATCTTGCTGGTTCACGTCAACCCCATCCGCCGCGACGAAACCCCCAAAGACATCGCCGCTATCGAAAACCGCCTGAACGAAATCACGTTCAATACCGCGCTGCTCAAGGAACTGCGCGCAATAGATTTTGTCAAACGCCTGATTAATGACGATATGCTCAAAGACGAATATAAAGACCAATATAAGGATATCCTGCTCCACGCGGTGCGCGCCGACGATGTTATGCACGACTTGCCCGCCAGCAGCAAGTTCGACACGGATTGGAGCTTTTTAACCGATTTGCGCGATTTGGGCCGCGCAGAAGCGCAAAAATGGCTTAAAGCTCACTATAAGGATATTGGCCGCCGCGCAACCGTTGATATTCAAACCGATTATTTACAGGCAAATGATTGACATACGCCACTAAATAGCGTTATAAAGCCCGAACTTTGATAAACTACTAGAATTTGAGGCGCCTCTAAAAGCGGCGGAAGATTAAGATGAAACGTACATTTCAGCCCAGTAACCTGGTTCGCAAGCGCCGCCACGGCTTCCGTGCACGCATGGCGACAAAGAATGGCCGTGCGATTTTGGCCGCCCGCCGCGCAAAGGGCCGTAAGAAACTCAGCGCTTAAACACGGCGCAACATTTCACAAAGGCGCTGGCTTCCAAAGCCCCGCGCCTTTTTATATGCCTAAAGTCAAGGTATAGACCGTTATGCATGCATCAAAAGAGCAACAAGCCGCCTTAACGAAAATCAAAAAACGGAGCTGTTTCCTAAAAGTTCAGTCAAAAGGCCGTAAATGGGTGTCTCATGGCCTCATCGTGCAAACCGCCCCGAATGAAGACAATATCAAGCGTATTGGCTATACGGTCAGCAAACGTGTCGATAAATCCGCCGTAAAGCGCAACCGCATAAAGCGCCGCCTGCGCGCCGCTGCTGCCGATGTGCTGCCCGAAGGCGCCAAAAACGGGCATGATTATATCCTCGTCGGTCGTCCTCTTACCGCTACGCGGCCTTACGAAACCCTCTGTGAAGACCTGCGCTGGTGCCTGCGCAAAATGGGTTTGGAGAAATAACCAAAACCACGGGCTGCTGCAACCCGCGAAAGAAACGAGTTTTGCCTTTAGGCGCACTTCTTTTCCTGCTCGTCCTCGGCACTCAGGGCAATCGCGCGCGGCACTTCTTCGATAGCTTCAAATTCCGGCAGCCCTGCCGTATTGGCCCCGCCCTGAAGGTCTTTAAATTTGCGTGCCGCGGGCAAAACCTGCCTTTCAAGCGAACCGACCGCCGCGTCATAGCCTTTCATGGCACCTTGCAACCCTTTGCCGACTTTTTCGATATGCGAGGTAAAGATAAGCAGGCGCTTATACAAATCCATCCCGCGTTCGGAAATTTCAGTGGCGTTTTTGGCCAGCTCAACCTGTCGCCAGCTCAGGCCCACAACGCGCAAAAGGCTCATAAGCAGGGTCGGCGAGGCGATAATGATATTGGCTCCGGCGGCATATTCGACCAAAGACGGGTCCGCCCGCAGCGCCAGCGAATAAAGATGCTCGGAAGGAAGGAACAACACGGTAAAATCGGGGCTGTCGACATTCGTCCAATATCCCTTTTTACCCAAAGTCTGGACATGTGCTTTGATCTGTTTCGATAAATTATTCATCAGCGCGTTATAGTCATCCTCGCTGATATCCCCGGCAAGCCGGTCAGCAAATTGGTTCACCGGGGCTTTGGAATCAATGATAATCTTAAAACCGTCCTGCATATTGATAACGGCATCGGGACGCTGAAGCCCCGCTTCCCCCTGTATCGAAACCTGCGTTTCATAATGTACGCCTTTAATCAGGCCCGATTTATCAAGCAACCCTTCAAGGATATATTCCCCCCAGCGCCCCTGCGCCGCCGGATCGCGCAGCGCGCCGACAAGCCGCGCGGTTTCACGGTTCAGTGTCTGCATTTCAGTGCGCAGCGATTGGTCCGTGCCCTTAATCTGCTCAAGCGCCTTGGCCATATCATCGAGATTTTTATGAACGGGTTTAATCATTTCCGCAATTGTGGCCTGACGTTTTTCTAGGTCATGCGCTCCATCTTTTTGCGCGGCGTTAAACCGCTCCTGCGCCAGTTGCAAAAACTGTTCATTGCTCTTTTGCAGAGCTTCAGCAGCGGTCGCCTTAAAGCGGTGCTCAAGCGCCGCGCCCGCTTTATCAAAGGCCGCCTCCCGTTCGCGCATCTGCGCTTTTAATTCCGCATTTTGGGTCACAAGCTTTTGTCGGGCAACCAGCAGCGCAATGCTCATAAGCATAACGCCCAGCGCAAACCCGGCCATTGCGGCGGGGAGATACTCTACGGTCTTTAAAAATTCCATGATATTGTCCATAGTGAAGCTTAGCACTGATTCTGATATAAAGTGAAGAAATGAAAACAAAAAGAGAACAGTTTTTTTCAAATAGAACGCCCGAACGCGGAAATGCCCTGATTTACGTCCTGATTGCCATCGCGCTCTTTGCCGCGCTTTCCATGACGCTGGGGCGGCAAACCGATACATCCGAAGCCGGGGCGTTAAGCGATGAAAAAGCCGAGCTTTACGCCACCCGGCTCATATCCTATGCCGCGCAGGCCCGCTCCGCTGTGGACCAGATGATGTTCACCGCCTCAACCAGTATAGACCAGCTTGATTTCACCGCGCCCACCAATGCCGCGTTTGATACAGGCACGTTGATTCATAAGGTCTATCACCCGCAAGGGGGCGGTTTAACGCCCGGGACATTGCCAGCGGAAGTGATTGCGCAGGTCACAAACGATCCCGAGCCGGGCTGGTATATGGGCCGCTTTAACAACGTGGAATGGACCGCCACCGCCGGGGATGAGGTTATCCTGCTTGCCTACCAGATTGATGAAAAAACCTGCGGGCTGATTAACAAGAAAATCAACGGCTCAACCGCAGTGCCGACCATGACCGATAGCATCCGCAATACGCTTATCGACGACACCCTCCATGGCGGGACCAATTCCGAGTTGACCACCGATGGCGGGGATATTTGCCCGGATTGTGCGAATATTGGCTCACTCTGTGTTCAAGAAGGCGGAATTTTTGGATTTTATACGATTATCGCCGATCAGTAATCACAGCCCGTAAGACGCCAGCACAGCGCGGCATTCGGGAATCCCTCCGCCCTTTTCCGCGCTGGTGGCCAAAATACCGGGGAAACCGGCGGCGTGTTTTTTCAAGGTCGTCACGATTTTTTCACTGATCTTTTGCAAGTCCTGATTCTTAACCTTATCGGCCTTGGTCAGAATGATGCGGTACTGCACAGCCGTCTCATCAAGCATTTTCATCAGTTCTATATCGGACTCTTTCAACCCGTGACGCGCATCAACGAGGATAAACACACAGCGCAAATTCGGCCTGCCGCGCAAATAATCAAAAACAAGCCGGGTCCAGTTGTCGCGCTTGTCTTTGGAAACCTTGGCATAGCCGTAACCGGGCATATCGACCATATAAAGTCGCCCGCCCAGATTGAAATAATTGAGCTGCTGCGTCCGTCCCGGCGTGTTGGAGGTTTTGGCCAGCGTCTTGCGCCCGGTCAGCGCATTTACCAGCGAGGATTTCCCGACATTGGAACGCCCTGCGAAAGCAATTTCCGGCATATCCGCTTCGGGCAGTTGGCCTAGTCCCGCAACGCCAAGCATAAAATCGCAAGGGCCCGCAAACAGCTTGCGGGCCTCTTCCAGCTCTACAGGTGTAAAATCGTCGCTCATTTCTTCTTTTTGCTCTTTTTCGGCTTGGGCGGCTTGATGTCTTTTGGCGGGGTGTCATCACTGCCAAAAAGCGCATCTTCAACCTCGCCCTCAACCATTTCCGTCAACGGATGTAAAGCCGGGCCTTTATCAAGCGCCTCATCGGCGGCTTTTTCCTCCGCCGTTTCACCAAACAGATGGATGGGAACATTGAGCGACTTCATGATAATCATCTGCTGGATCACCCCGATAAAGGCGGAGAACGTCCAGTACACCACTAGCCCTGCGGCAAATTTCGACATGATAAACGCAAACAAAAACGGCATGTAATTGGCCATATCGCGCTGGAGCGGGTCCTGCGGCGGCGGGTTGAGCTTCTTTTGAATAATCATCGCCACCAGCATCAGACACGGCCAGACCCCGATCATCAAAAATCCCGGCGGGTCCCACGGAATAAGCCCGAAAAGGTTAAATACGCTGGTCGGGTCCGGCGCGGAAAGATCCTGAATCCAGCCGAAAAACGGCGCATGGCGCAGCTCAATTGTCACAAAGAACGTTTTATAGAGCGCAAAGAAAATCGGAATCTGCAATAAAAGCGGCAGGCAACCCGACATCGGGTTCACCCCTTCGCGCTGGTACATTTCAATCAGTTCGGCTTGCATTTTTTGTTTGTCGTCACCGTATTTTTCGCGCAGCTCTGTCACCAGCGGCGAGATTTTTTTCATCTTTGCAAAAGAGCGGTAAGACGTATTGGTTAGCGGAAACACCGAGCCGCGGATCATGATTGTCATGATAATAATCGCAACGCCCATATTGCCGAGCCATAAATGAAGGTAATGAAGAATATAGAAAAACGGCTTGGTCATGAACCAGAACCAGCCGAAATCCACCGCCAGATCGAATTTAGGAATATTTTGCTCTCTCTCATAAGCCTGCAATGTTAAAACGCGCTTGGCCCCGACAAAAAGACGGCTTTTCACCTCCCCGCTCTGACCGGGGCTTAGCTCCAGCGCCGCGCCAAGGAAATCCGCCTGATAAAATCCCGTATTCTCTTTGTCCTTTTCCGGCCCGGCAAAGCTGTAACTGTATTTGACATCCTGTCCCTGCGGCGGGATCAACGCGGTAAGCCAGTATTTATCCGTAAAGCCGACCCAGCCGCTTTGCGCCGAAAATGTCTCTTTTTTACGTTTGCGCATATGCCCGTAGCTTTCGTTAAAAAGATCTTCGCCGATAAAACCGATTGGCCCTTCATGCGAAATCCACGTGCCCTGAAACTCCGGCGGCACGCCTTTTTGTGAAACAAGCCCGTACGGATAAACCGTAATCTTGCGCCCCGCATTGTTAATGACACGCTGCGTGATCGAAAACATAAAGGATTCATCAAGGCTTAAGACACGCTCAAACACAACACCTTGCCCATTGTCCCAACTCAACGTAACAGGGTTTCCCGGCGAAAGCTTGGTATTGCCGCTGGCGCGCCATGCCGTGTTTTTTCCCGGAACCGCAACCGCCGCTGCGCCCTCACCGGCAATCCACCCATACTCTATAGAGCGCGGAAAAGCCGTCCCGCGCGGGTTCAGAACCGTAACATTTTCTTTTTTATCCAGCGTTTGGAAATAAGCGCGCAGCGCCATATCGTCAAGGCTGCCGCCTGTCAGGTTAACCGAGCCGCGCATTTCCTTATTCTCAAACGAAATGCGTCCGCCGCTGGCCACCACCTCACCCCGGTCTTGAATGGCCGGAGCCTGCTTCACCGCGGCCTGTCCCGCCGGGCCGATTGCCTGGGCAATCTTCGCTTCTACCTGCTGGCGTTCCTTGATTGCATCGCGCTGCGGTTTTAGGACAAAACTATCGAAAGAAAAATACACCAGCGCCGCCAGCGCAAAAAATATAAACATATTGCGCATATCTTCGGGGTGCATCTGGTTCTTGTTCTGCGGGCTGTTGGGATTTAACATTTCACTTTTATACCTGACATTGATCTATAATCAGGGCGTTTATAACTGATGAATGCGCCGCGATCAATGGGGCGGATCAATCGGGAACCGGATCATGGGCGCGGCCTTTATGCCAGGGATGACACTTGCCGATCCGTTTAAGCGCCAGCCACAACCCCTTCAATGCTCCGTGGCGCGCGATAGCCTGATCCGCATAGGCCGAGCATGTGGGATAAAAACGGCAGTTCCGCTCCAAAAACGGCGATATGGCAAAGCTGTACGCTTTGATAAAAATCCGGAAAATATCTTTCATACCCGCTTTTACCACTATCGCGCAAAAACACCAATAAAATCCCGCCAGCCTTGACCCCGCGCCTAAAACCCATTACCTCAAACCTATGAGCGACTTGTACAACATCATCAACATCCCCGACCCGGTGCTGAAAGAGACGGCCAGCGCCGTAGAGCGCGTGGATGATACGATCCGCAGGCAAATGGATAAAATGCTCGCCACCATGTATGACGCGCCGGGTATCGGTTTGGCCGCCAATCAGGTTAATTTGCTCAACCGCGTACTGGTTATGGATCTTGCCCGGCGTGATGAGGAAGAAGAAGCCAACCCCATCTGCATGGCCAATCCGGAAATCATCTGGGAATCCGAAGAAATGAGCGTGATGGAAGAAGGCTGCTTGTCCATCCCCCGGCAATATGCGGACATTGAGCGCCCGGCGATCGTGCGCGTTAAATACCTCGATTACCACGGCAAGGAAGCGGAGCTGGAAGCCTCCGGCTTGCTCTCCCACTGCGTACAGCATGAAATCGACCACCTTAACGGCGTGCTGTTCATCGACTACCTCTCCTCCCTCAAACGCAACATGATCGTGCGCAAGGTCGAGAAGATGAAAAAACAGAATTTGCTTTAGGTTGCAAATGGCTTCCCATAAACGATGTAAAGAGTGTATTATCTCTGAAAAATATCCAGATGCGGATATTGATGAAGGGGGTGTTTGCAGTTTTTGTACATCTTATCAGAAAGAAAAAACCGATATTTTGGGAGAAGAAGCGCTTCGCGATATTCTCGCTCAGGCTACAGATCGCAAAAGTCAATATGATTGCGCGGTTGCATTTTCCGGCGGAAAAGACAGCACATATGTTCTGTATCAGCTCAAAGAGAAATATAAGCTCAAAATACTGGCCATAACGGGTGAAGATTACATAGCCTCAGATCAGGCATGGGAAAACCGTTTTCGGGTGACAAAAAAGCTCGGCGTCGATCACATCATCATCCGCCCCGACTGGCAGCTTTATAAAGAGGTCTACCGCAGCGTCCTGATTAGCAGCGGCATGGCGCCGCGTGCCATTAATCTGGTGCATAACCTAATGCACGAAAAAGCTGTTTTTGAAGTTCTCAATACCCGCGATATCCCCTTCCTCGTGACCGGAAATTCACAAGATGAAATAGAGTTATTCAAAGAATGGGAGAAAGAACTGGGCTTTCAATTCTCCGGTCCTTCTGCCTGCGATTATTGGAACAACTGGCGCAGCGCGTACATTAAAGTCTTGGAAGAAATTTTACCCGCAGAATTACAAAAAAAGATACCGGATATCGTCTGGCCCACCCTTTCCAAAGATGATCCGGCTTCCAGAACAAAACACATTCCATTCTTTCTGTATGAGCCGTTTGATGTTGGTAAAAACATGAAAATTATACGCGATAAACTGGGCTGGAAACTGCCGAGCGATGTCGGGGGAACGGAAACGGATTCTGCCGGGCTGCAATTTTGCGTTCATAGTTTCCGAAAATTACACGGTGATGAAGAATATGCGGCGCAAATCAGCAAACTGGTCAGAAGCGGAAACATAACACGCGAGATTGCGTGGAAAGCGTATAATTACAGGAATGATACGATTGTAAAACGGTTTTTTGACGACTTTCAATTATCATGGGAAAATATGGACCCGGAAAACTGTACGCCTTTCTTAAAAAAATGGCTCGGCTTGTTTTTACCCATCAGGTGAGGATGCGATGAATAGAATGAAAAAACGAGGGTTGCTTTAAAATGCGCTACACAATCCGCAAGGCGCACCCCGATGACTTTCATGACATAGCAAAAATTCACGTTTTAGGCTGGCAGGCCGCGTATGCCGATATCGTCGATAATGAATATCTTCAAACCCTGTCTGTGGAACAAAGAGCGCAGAACTGGAAGCGATATCTGCGTGATGATACAAACAGGATTTACTTGGCCATTAACGAACAAAACCAACCTGTCGGTTTTTCAAGTTGCGGAACAACACAAACATTTCCAAAAAACGTACGGCCTGAAGATTTCCCCTATAAAGGCGGGTTGCTCGCATTGTATCTGCTCCCCGAATATTATCGGCAGGGCATAGGAACGGCTTTATTTACCCGCGCCGCACAAGGCTTGAAAAAGCTTGGCCATAACGCAATGTGCACATGGAGTCTGGAAGAAAACATTAGGGCGCAGGCATTTTATAAATCTATGGGTGGCAGGGAAATAGACGAAGAAATGATTACAATCGGACCCGGCACATTTCGCGAAATATGTTTTGGCTGGGACGAACTGTAAAAAACTCCGTGAACTTCGCGCTCTGCTCAAGAATGCGGCATTCCCGTTTTTCATCCTGAATCGTTAAAATCTAAAGACGTACAGGCGGGTCTTGCCGCCTAAGAGCAAAGTCATCCTCCATACCCCCGGTTCCGTCAAAGCTGAACACCCGGCGTTTCTGCTATACAGCGAGCATAAGCATGGCTGGCTTTTTCGTTAGGGTCTAAAAAGAAAACAAATAGTCTCGCCCTGCGGAAACAAAAAACCATATTTTTACCCGTATCCCGCTCAGCTTCATCTCCCCAGTAAAGCGCTTGCCAGTTAAGTTGCGCTTTGCTGTTAAATTTATTTTTCAGGAGATTTAAATACAAGTCCTGTCCGTCCTCCCGGGTAAACAGGCGCGCTGTTTTGAACCCATTATCGTGGAGGGCCGTCACATGTTGATCGGCTTCTGTCCGTGATACCGCTCTTGTTAGAGATGATCTCGAAGGCTCCAGCAGTTTTATCGAATCTTTCTTATCCGAGGAAACCAGTATCCAGTCTTTGTACTGTCCATCGGAAACGGGATTGCCGATTCCGATTTTATCTATAGCTTCAAAAGGCCGGATCAGACGCCCTCTATATTGCTTACGAACCGAAACACGCTGCGAACCGTGGGCCTGTATAATAATAGACACATTGTGCGGAAGCATCGTTGTGTCGATGACATATTTTCCTTCACCGGTCTGCTCGAATACAGGTTCTTCTTTTTTACTCTTGTCCGTCATTATTAAACTCAAAACACGCTAAAATTTTTATAGAAAACAAATCTGTAAAATGTAAGTGTTAAAAGCTCATGAAAGACAGGGAAGCAGTTTTGAGAGGTCTCTAAAAAAAACTCCGTGACCTACGCGCCCTGCGCGGTTAAAAACAACTATGACTGAAAATAAGCTCCGCATAGGTTTTATGGGCACGCCGGATTTTGCGTGTGAGGCGCTCAAGGCTATCTACGCATCCGGCCACAACGTTGTATGTGTCTATTCCCAGCCTCCCCGGCCCAAGGGGCGCGGGCATAAGCTTGCCCCCTCGCCCGTACATGCCTATGCGCAAGAGCGCGGCATTCCGGTTTTCCACCCTGAAACGTTAAAATCCAAAGACGTACAGACGCAGTTCGCCGCCCATAACCTCGATATTGCCGTTGTCGCCGCCTATGGCCTCATCCTGCCCAAAGCCATACTCCATACCCCTCGGTATGGGTGTATCAACATACACGCCTCTTTGCTTCCGCGTTGGCGCGGCGCGTCCCCCATTCAACGCGCAATTTGGGAAGGGGATGCGCAAAGCGGTGTGACCCTTATGCAAATGGATGAAGGCCTCGACACCGGCCCGGAGATCATGAAGCGAGCCATTGATATCGCCCCGCGCGAGAGCGCCCAAACCCTGCATGATCGCCTCGCCACCCTTGGCGCGGCGATGACTCTGGAAACCCTAGATAAATTGGCTAATAATGGCCAATTATCTGCTAAAGAACAAGAAAATGATGGTGTAACCTACGCCCACCTCCTCAGGAAAGACGATGGGAAAATCAACTGGCAAGAGGGCGCGGATAAAATTGACCGCCAAATTCGTGCGCTGAATCCTTGGCCCGGCGTCTGGACAAACGCCGGGCAGCAGCGCCTCAAAATCATTGAAGCGCTTTCCTTAAACTCTGAAAACGCGCCCGAAGAAAAAAACCAGCCAGTCGGTATAATTATCAATAAACAAGGCCATGTTCAATGTGGTGGCGGCATGGTTTTGCAATTGCAGCGCGTTCAACCCGCCGGAAAACAAGCCATGGATTTCGCCTCGGCCCTGAACGGCGGCTACGTAAAAATCGGGCAAATATTCTCATGACCACCCGTTATAAACTCACCATAGAATATGATGGCAGCAATTACGCCGGTTGGCAGCGCCAGGAGGAGAGTGGCCCGGCCACCATTCAGGGCGAAATTGAAAAAGCCGTCCACGCTTTTTGCGGCCAGAGCGCCACCATCCAATGCGCCGGACGTACGGATGCAGGCGTACATGCTTGGGGGCAGGTCGCCCACACAGATTTCGAAGGTTTTTCGAAAGCCATGGAACCGTTTGAAATTACCAAGGCTATCAACGCCCACCTCCGCCCGCAGCCGATCAGCATCATCCACACTGAAACGGCCGCGCCGGATTTCCACGCCCGCTTTTCTGCCAAAAACAAGCTGTACGTCTACCGCATTCTAAACCGTCAGTCCTTCCCGGCCATCGAAGCGGGCCGCATCTGGCATATGCGCCGCCCGCTGGACGCCGCCGCCATGCACACAGCCGCGCAAACCCTGCTGGGCCAACATGATTTCACCACGTTCCGCGATTCCGAATGCCAAGCCAAAAACCCGGTACGTACGCTTGATAAATTAAGTGTCACAACGCTGCCCTACGATGCCCATGGCGGCATCGAAATTCGCATTGAGGTCGAGGCTATGAGCTTCCTTCACCACATGGTCCGTAATATCGTGGGAACGCTTAGTTTAGTCGGCGAAGGAAAATGGACCGCCGCCGATCTGCAAACGGCCCTGCAAGCCAAAGACCGAACCAAAGGCGGCCCCACCGCCCCCGCCGCCGGGCTGTATCTTAAGCATATTGATTACGAATAAAGTGCCATACACCCGCATACTATATTTATGAAAATAATAGACTTTTATATTAAATCCGGCTATAAACTCCTTTTTGAAAGGAAACGAATCATGCGCATATTGCTTACCGTACTGGCCGTAATATTTTGTTTTTCCGAAACAGCCATGGCGCAGGGCACGTCTTATATGACAGAGCTGGACAGGTTGATGAAAGTAAACGCCGTTCAGGCCGGAAAGCACGTTCCTTCAAAAGAAATTCTAAACGGCCGCATTCTGGACAGCACAAACCGCGTTGTCGGGGAATTGCGCGACGTGATTCTCGACCGCAATGGTGCGATCGCAATGCTTGATGTTGATTTTAACCGGATCAATCTCGGTGTTGATTCATTGTTTATCAATTACATAGCTTTCGGCGCACACCCGGCGACAAACGGCTATAAGCTGGCGCAAACCGACAATCAGATTGCCGCCGCTCTTCCGGAACTGCTCGCGGCAACGGAAACCGCATCAGGAAGCGGTACCGATATATTCAGCATCAAAAAAATCGTAGGCCGGAAAATTTATGCCGAAAACGGTAAAAAGCTGGGAAAAATCGAAGACGTTTTGTTCGATTCAACCGGCGCGCGCGCCGAACTGCTGCTGGTGTCGATGACACAAAGATCCGTGCGTGGTGAAAAGCTCACCATCCCCTTCGCCGGCTCTTCATATAATAAGAAAAAAATAACGGTAAAACGTGAAATGGCCGACGCGATGATCGCCTACGCTAAAAGCAAATAAGTTTTGACCTTAAGAAAAATACCGCTCTAAAATCCGCCCGTAAATTTTCGTCAGCTTCTCAAGATCTTCCACCGCCGCATTTTCATCAATCTGGTGGATGCTCGCATTGATCGCCCCGCACTCAATCACTGGGCAATAATCGACAATAAACCGCGCATCCGAAGTTCCCCCGCTTGTCGTACATTCCGGTACTTTCCCGGTCACATCGCAAACCGCGTTTTGCACAATTTCGCTCCACGCGCCGGGCTGGGTGATAAAACTTTCCGCATTGCCTTCAAACTCAATTTCATAAGGACGCCCGGTGCTTTGCAAAAGCTCCAGAATTTTTTCCTGCAAACTTTGCCGCGTCCACGTATCGTTAAACCGGATGTTAAATTCCGCCCGCCCCTGCGCAGGAATAACATTGGTCGCCGGATTTCCGACATCAATCGTCGTAATTTCCAGATTGGTCGGCGCAAAAAATTCCGTGCCTTCGTCAAAAACATGAGCCGTCAAAACCCCCAGCATTTGGATCAGCTCCGGCAAGGGGTTCTGCGCCAAATGCGGGTACGCCACATGCCCTTGCGTGCCGTTCACGGTGAGATATCCGTTCAGCGATCCCCGCCGCCCGATTTTAACCTCCTGCCCCAGATGACCCGGATTTGTAGGCTCCCCCACAAGGCAAACATCAGGGACATGCCCATGCTCTTCCATCCATTCCAGAACTTTAACAGTCCCGTTTACCGCCGGGCCTTCTTCATCCCCGGTAATCAGCAGGCTAATAGAACCTTTAAACCCGCCGCTCTTGATGAATTCCGCCGCCGCCACGGCAAATGCCGCGACTGAGCCTTTCATATCGCTCGCCCCGCGTCCATAAAGCACGCCGTCTTTAACCTCCGGATTAAACGGCCCGAATGTCCATGCTTCCTCCGGCCCCGGCGGTACAACGTCCGTATGTCCGGCGTAGCATAAATGCGGCCCCTCGCTGCCGATACGCGCAAACAGATTGGGCACGCGCTCATCGCCATCCCCAAACGGCAGATGATGGCATTCAAACCCGGCATCGCTCAGGAATTCGCCAAGCACCCCCTGCGCCCCTTCATCTTTCGGTGTAACGGAAGGACAAGCGATAAGTTTTTTTGTGAGATCGAGTGTGTTCATACCTCATTTGGAACAGAAACAGGCATATTTAGCAAGCTAATCCCGGGGACACCTTTCTTAACATCCCTCATAGGGGGATAAATAGCCCGCTTTAAAACACCGCGCATTCTGTGATTCTTTTTCGCCAGTTTGCGAATGCGGCCAATTTGAATGAAATCGTTCCGCCAACCAGGGGGAACAAACTGATACCCGTCATCAGAATCATGTAAATACAGTCCGATTTTAAGCGGCATTGCTTTTTTCGGCTTAAGCTTAAGATTACGAGCATAATCGTTAACGGTTTCCAGCATAACAGCGTTGGTTCCCAGCATATAATCGGCAGAGCGGAAAACCTTTTCGAAATCCGGCCATTTTTTAATGGCGATCGACTTATTTTCCCTTCGTCCGTAAATACCTCGCCTATCCTCTGCATATTCTCTATTGCTTGCAACAGAAAGCTTTTTATGTTCCGCTCTTTCTAAAGTATCTTCAACAATCCGCGTAGACATTCCCTCACAGCTATCATCCCACTTAATCCAGAGTGCGAAAGGATGCTGGAACTGTCCACCATAATAAGTATTCGGGTCTCCGTCAAAGCGCTCTATTTTTATGACCTTACCCTCAGGCGTTTTTTCAAGGTTGCCGTCTTCTAGCAGTATTGAGTATTTTTTTGTACAATAATCAACGATATCGGCAACTGTTCCAACCTTACTGCGTAATTCGGAAGCGCGTTGCGAAGATATTTCTCCTGCATTTTGCACGTCCTGAATTTTATTTTGCATCCGCTCACGAAGGGTTTCCGGTGATTTACCGTGGTCTTCCCAACTGTCATGATACAGCGTCGCGGCGATAAGCGTGTCCAGCCCCCCGTATTGATTAAGCGTTTCTTCGGAGATTCTTCCGCTTTTAAGCATGCTCAGCTTTGGTAAAACCTGCCGGAAAAAATGATACCAGTTTGGCGTTTTCCCATCTGCGCGAAACGCATGATTCCCGGAGTTTTCTTCAAGGATATCGGCAAAGGCACCTTCACTTAAGACCAAACCGGAGCGTTTTAAAAAATGCTGGAAAGCTTCTTTTGTAGCTTCAACATTTTCCGGCTCAATAGTTTCATCTTCAGTTTTAAAATAAACAGCTTCAAAAAGCTCGTCGATGGCCTTGATTAATTCCGGTTTATTAAACTCTTCATATAGAAGCGGGGCTTGCAAATGCCAATCCGGGAACGAAAAACCTGGAACAGGAGCCTCCTCAGGCGGAACAGCCTGATTAAAGAGATAGCAGCACTGTAAACGCAGCGATTCTAAGACCATATGAAGCAGTTTCCCTTACGTAAAGAAGGTGGTGTTTACCACATTCTTTTCATAAGGCAAACAAAAAACGAATATGAAAATTATCTAATATGGATCAGCCCGGCAACCCGCTGATATCAATCCCGCAGCAAATCATTAATGCTCGTCTTGCTCCGCGTTTGCTCATCCACGCGTTTGACAATCACGGCGCAGGACAGCCCCGGCCCCGGTGAGCCGTCGGGCAAACTTTTCCCCGGCATTGTCCCCGGCACAACCACGGAATAGGCCGGAACGCGGCCCCGGAAAACCTCGCCCGTTTCCCGGTCTATAATCTTGGTCGACATGGAAATAAACACGCCCATGGACAGGACAGAGCCTTCCTCAACCACAACGCCTTCAACCACCTCAGACCGCGCGCCGATAAAACAATTATCTTCAATAATCGTCGGTCCGGCTTGCAAAGGCTCCAAAACCCCGCCAATACCGACGCCGCCGGATAAATGCACATTCTTGCCGATCTGCGCGCACGATCCCACCGTCACCCACGTATCAACCATGGTCCCTTCATCGACATAAGCGCCCAGATTCACAAAACTCGGCATAAGCACCGCCCCCGGCGCGATATAGGCCGAGCGCCGCACCACGCAATTGGGCACTGCACGAAAACCCGCCTTGTCAAAATCGTCCTTCTCCCAGCCGTCAAATTTGCTCGGCACTTTGTCATACCAGTTTGATCCGTCCGGTCCGCCTGAAATCACCTGCATAGGGTTCAGGCGAAACGACAGCAAAACCGCTTTTTTCGCCCATTGATGCACATGCCACTCTTTAGCACCGTTTTGGCCGTCAATTTTCTCCGCCACGCGAAGCGCACCCTCATCCAGCATCGCCAAAGTTTGCTCAACAGCTTCGCGTTCCGCGCCTTTTGTATCCGGGCCGATAGCATCGCGATTATCCCACGCGCCGTTAATTGTTGTTTCCAGATCCGTATGTTGCATGGCCGCGTGTCCCATATGTTTTGCCCCTTCAAATGTCAATATTGCCCAGCACTTGACCATGATCGGTCGCAAAAATCAAGGGGAGCGCTTATGAGGAATGAGAGAGCAGATATTTCTTCGCCCGCTCCAGCTTTTTCAGATCGGCTTTTTGCAAGTATGCCTTATGCGGTTCCAAAAGCTCCACAACGCGCCGGTAGTTTTTTTCAAGATACGCACTCGCCGCATCTGCGCAAATGGCTTGCAGAGCGTCGCTGTGTTTTTGCCGAAGGCCTTGCTCAAGCCTTGCGCTGCGGATTGTCATCGCCCGCTCCAGCAATTTTGGGCCGGGATTGAGAATAACACGGGCATGCTTTTCAAGGCAGGTTGCAATCCGCCCGAGCGTTTTTTGGATAAGCTCGGGCGTACTGACGCCTTTATCCCCGGCAAGGCATTGGCTGTCTTTCCGTGCAGCAGTAAGGATCTCGGCAAGCTCAAAACGTTCGAAAGGATTGTAAAAACTGTAAGCTTCAACCATAAACAATTCATTGCCGAAACAAATTTCTATGGCGCGCCCGTCTTTTTCATAGCGCGTCACAGCGGAAAAAGAGCGGCCTTCCTCCGGCCGATCCTCCAACGGTTTTATAATCTTGTAATTATTTTTATACTCGGCCATACCGCAAAGAAAGCTGTAACCGTGACGTTCCTCAAGAAAACGAAAATGCCGCTCGCATTCCGAAAAAAAACACCGAAGAACCTTGTCCGTTGAAAGACTCGTTTCCTGCATAAAAGCCCCGTACCCTGTTATACTCGGCTGAGCAGCGCAGACTTCACTTACAAAGCAGCGAAGAATTTGTTATGAATATGCACTATGTTTTGTGCAATACGCTGGCTCGATTTACCCCCTTCTAATATAAGGAAAGAACATTTCCAAAAAGTTAAGAGTGCCAATCTCTTGCAAGCGCCGTTTTACGGTCTGGCATCAGCCCAAACCGGGCCATCCCGGCCAAAATGGGCGGTTATTGAGATAGATGGTGAGGAAGCGGGATTTTTCCAAATCCTCGAAAGCCGCGCTTTGGGCCGCCTGTTACATGCTGTGATTCTCGACAGAGGCCCGCTATGGTACGCAGAATACGGCTCTCACCAACATTTTGAAGCATTTTTACAGGCTTTCCGGCGCGAATTTCCCGCCCGCCCGGGTCGGACCGTTCGCTTTATACCGGAAATCGAAGCCTCCCCCGAGATTGAAGTGCTGCTGAAAAAGCATAAATTCCGTAAAAAGTCTGAAGACTATCAAACCATTGTACTGGATTTAACGCAAAGCGAAGACCATTTGCGCGCCGCCTTAAAGAAAAAATGGCGAGGGAGCCTTCAAAAAGCGGAAAAGGCCGGAATAACCGTTGAGTGGCACGAAGATACGCAGCACCTCGATTGGCTCCTGAAGTCCTATGCGCTCGACAAAAAAACGAAGGGCTATGACGGCCCGTCCGTACAACTTATAAAGGCGCTGGCCAATTGCGCCGCCCCGGATGGAGATTTGCTTATTGGCCGCGCCCGTCACGAAGGGCGTGCCATAGCCGCTATTTTGTTATTCTGCCATGGACGAAGCGCAACCTATCAGATAGGCTGGAACACGCAGGAGGGACGACGATATGGTGCGCATAATCTGCTGCTCTGGCAAGCGATGTTGCATCTGAAAGCGAAAAACATAACGGCGTTTGATTTAGGAGGCGTCAATGAAAGCGAAGCAAAAACGGTTAAAACATTCAAGGAAGGCATGGGTGGCCGCCTTATTACTCTGGCTGGCCTTTATACCTGATGTCGCTCCTGCCGCCGATACCCCGCGCCAGCAGCTCGTCTATGAAGTCTACGCGGGCGGCATCCACGCCGTACAGGCAAAGCTCGATATCGACCTGCGCAAAAAAGGCCGTTACGATCTTGTGATGGATGCCAAAACGCGCGGCTTCCTCGGCTCGCTTATCCCGTGGGAAGGGCGCTTCGAAAGCCACGGCTGGGCGCTTGAGGGCGGTTATCAACCTGAAAAGCATCAGTCAACGGCCAGTTGGCGTGAGGACCTTGATATCAAGGAATACCTGTACAACAAAAACGGATCGTTTAAATCGCTGCGCATCACCAATGATAAAAGTGATGGCGAAATACAGGACGTTCCCGGCGAAGTCACCGACGGCACCGTTGACGCCCTGACCGCAACCCTTGAAATTTTAAAAAACTATAATGAAGCAGGAAAATGCGAAGGCTCTTCCGATGTGTTTGATGGCAAACGCCGTTTTAAACAGGTCTTCGAACACAAGAAATCCGTAACGCTCGAAAAATCAAAATACAATATTTATGGCGGCCCCGCGGCAGAATGCACGGTTGAAGTCATCCCTGTTAATGGCGAGTGGCATAAAAAACCGCGCGGCTGGCTCTCCATTCAGGAGCAGGGGCGCGCCAAGGGCACAATGCCGACCGTCTGGATCGCACAGATGAGTGAAAACGGCCCTGCCGTTCCGGTAAAGATCCGCGTTAAAACAGCCTATGGCACACTCTTTATGCATCTGGCCGAATACCAAAACGCCGATACGATCCTGATTGCGGAAAAGCGTGTAACGGATGAGGAAGACTAAAACACATGAATAATAAACCGCTCGCTATCATTATTCTCGCTGCGGGGCAGGGCACGCGGATGAAATCAAACCGCCCCAAAGTCATGCACGAACTCGCCGGGCGGCCAATGATAAACTGGCTGCTTGAAACTTGCGAAAGCTTCGGCCCGGAAAAAATCGTCGTTGTTACCGGGCCGGATATGCCCGGTCTTGAAGCCGCCATTAAGCCGCACACGGGCGTGGTACAAAAAGTGCGCGATGGCACAGGCGGCGCGGTGAAATGCGCAATTTCTGCGCTGAAAGGTTTCACGGGAGATGTCCTCATCCTGCTTGGCGATACGCCGCTTTTAACCGTAGAAACAATGCAAACCCTTATTCAAACCAAGACAGAAAACAAGGCCTCTCTTTCTCTCTTGGGGTGCATCATGGAAAACAGCTATGGCTATGGCCGCTTAATCCTGAATGAAAAGGATGAGCTACAGGAAATCGTCGAGGAAAAGGATGCCGACGAAGAGCAAAAACAAATCCGGCTCGTCAATACGGGCGCGTTTTGCGCCGATGGAGCAAGACTCGAAAGCTGGCTCGAAAAAATCGACAACAATAATGCACAAAATGAATTTTATATCACGCAGCTCCCCGCCATTATCGCTGCCGAGGGTGGAAAAACCGCAGTTGCGATCACAAAAGACGCCGCCGAAATTCATGGCTGTAACACCCGCGCCGACCTCGCCGCGCTGGAAAAAACCTTGCAATCGCGCCTGCGCACCCGCCACATGAATGAGGGCGTTTCGATGCAAGACCCCGATACTGTCTATCTCTGGCACGACACACAAATCGCCCCCGGTTGCACGCTGGAACCAAACATTTATTTCGGCCCGAACGTCTCGATCGCCGAAAACGTCACCATCCGCGCCTTCTCTCATATCGAGGAAACAACAATCGGCTCCGGTGTGGCCGTCGGCCCTTTTGCGCGCCTGCGTGGCGGTGCAAAGCTGGCGCAAGATGTGAAAATAGGCAACTTTGTTGAAATCAAAAACGCGGAACTGGCGCACGGCGTAAAGGCCAATCATCTGGCCTATCTTGGTGATGCCGCCATCGGGGAAAACACCAATATCGGTGCCGGAACAATCACCTGCAATTATAACGGCTTTGAAAAAAATAAAACGATGATTGGAAAGAATGTTTTCGTAGGTTCAAACGCCGCGCTTGTCGCTCCGGTGACAATAGAAAACGACGCCATCATTGCCGCCGGTTCAACCGTCACCGAAAACGTCCCCGCCGATGCGCTCGCGATCGCCCGCGCGGCCACGGAAATCCGAAAAGGCTGGGCCGCGAAATACCGCAAAATCAAAGAAGCCGCCAAAAGAAAAAAAGCGTCCTGAATTATCCCCGCTTCTTTAGCGCTTTTTGCCAGCTTATCCCCGCTTGTTTCTAAACAATATGCTAATCTCCAAACATGAAATTTCTTTCGATTCTCTTACTCGCTTTCACAATTTCTTCCCCCGTTTTCGCCGCCTGTGAAGGTTTCAACAGCGGCATGGACGCGCTCGAAAACGCGATAAAACAAACGGCCAAACCGGTAAAAACATACAAATCAACCCCGCCTATCGCCTCTATAAACCGCTCAATTGATGCGCTTGAAAAAGCGATTGAAGCAGACCGCCGCAAAAACAGCGCCCAAACCCCGCGCACACACTCCCCCCCGCTTGTAACATCCCGCAACATCATGTGACTTGCGGTTTTCTACCAAATCATTAAATTCTTAAGCATTAGTCAAAGCCATTTTCTTTCCTGCCAGACATGAAGAATGTGGTTTAGTAAGCTAAGCGAACGACGAGTAACGCAACAGGAAAGAAAAGAGCAAAGACTAAAAATGTGCGGAATAATAGGTATCCTTAGCGAAAATGACGTCGCGCCTCTTTTGGTCGAAGGGTTGCGCCGCCTTGAATATCGCGGTTATGACTCAGCCGGAATCGCTACGCTGCATGATGGAGCGCTGGAGCGCCGCCGCGCCAAAGGCAAACTCTCCAATTTGGAAGGAAAACTAAGCGCCGCCCCGCTTTCCGGCCATCTCGGCATCGGCCATACGCGCTGGGCCACCCATGGCGGCCCGTCCGAAGATAACGCCCACCCTCACGCGACTGATAAAGTCGCCGTCGTCCATAACGGCATCATCGAAAATTATGCCGCCCTCAAAGCCGAACTTGAAACCCATCAGGCTCGTTTTGAAACCGATACCGATACCGAAGTCATCGTCCATCTCGTTGACCACTACCTTACCCAGGGGAAAACCCCGCAGGAAGCCGCCAACGAAACCTTCAACCGCCTTGAGGGTGCCTTCGCCGTCGTCTTGATTTTTGCCGGTGAAGACAACCTCATGATCGGCTGCCGTCAGGGTACGCCGCTCGCTGTTGGGTATGGTGAGGGTGAAATGTTCGTCGCCAGCGATTCCTACGCGCTTGCGCCTCTGACCAAAAAAATCTGTTTCCTTGAAGACGGCGACCGCGTGAGCGTCACCCGCAAAGGCGCACGCGTCTACGTGAATGACAACACCGAAGTCACCCGCGAAATCCGCATTACCGCCCAAAGCGGGGCAACGACGGGTAAGGGCGAGTACGACCATTTCATGCTCAAGGAAATCTACGAACAGCCCGCTGTCATTGGCGATACGCTGGGTTCCTTCGTTCACCCCTCAACCGGGCGCATCGACATTCCCGAAGACATTCAAGAAGCGCTCCTCAAAGCCCCGCGCCTCACACTCATTGCCTGCGGCACCGCGTACTACGCTTGCATGGTCGCCAAATACTGGTTCGAGCAAATCGCCCGCGTACCCTGCGAAATTGATGTGGCTTCGGAATTCCGCTACCGCGAAGCGCCTATGCCCGATGGCGGCGTAGCCGTTTTCGTTTCTCAATCCGGCGAAACCCTCGATACGCTTGAGGCTTTGCGTTATTGCAAAAAACAGGATCAAAAAATTCTCTCCATCGTCAACACGATCGAAAGCACCATCGAACGTGAAAGCGATATGGTTCTGCACACCCTTGCCGGTCCGGAAATCGGCGTGGCCTCGACCAAAGCCTTCACCACGCAAATCACCACGCTCGCCTGCCTCGCCTTCGCTACCGCGCGCGCAAAGAAAGAAATAACGCCGGAGCAAATGCACGAAATCGGCGAAGCGCTGCGCCATGTTCCGGCTGTCGCCGCCGATATCTTGCAGCATGATGAAGCCATCAAACACATCGCCAAAGACGTGGCAAAGGCCCGCGACGTACTATATCTGGGACGCGGCAATCTCTACCCCATCGCGCTCGAAGGGGCGCTCAAGCTCAAGGAAATTTCATATATCCACGCCGAAGGCTACGCCGCCGGGGAAATGAAACACGGCCCCATCGCGCTCATTGACGATAACGTGCCGGTTGTTGTCATCGCCCCGGGCAATGACCCGCTCTTTGAAAAAAACGCTTCGAACATTCAAGAAACAGTCGCACGCGGCGGAAAGGTTTTCCTCATCTCCGATGAGCAGGGCGCACAAAACCTCAAAGACGTTTCAACATGGTCTGTGGCCACAAAGCCCGTTCACCCCTTCGTCGCGCCCATTCTCTACGCTATCCCCGTCCAGCTTCTTTCTTACCATGTTGCTGTCGCCAAAGGCACAGATGTCGACCAGCCGCGCAATCTGGCCAAGTCCGTCACGGTGGAGTAGTGGAGAACGGGGGGTAGACTTACGCACCTTTGTAACGTTTGAAGCGATTCTGTAATCCACGAATTTATGGGCTGCACCATACGCGGAAGATCAAAAATTCGTCCCGTGCATAATGTATAAAAGCAATGAGTTTTGATCCTGCTTCATAGATAAAGTTTTCGAGTATTTTCCTCTGCGGGCAGGGCGCTTTGGGTAAGCAGCGTTTTAAGATCGGGCAGATTTGCTCTGTTTTCCAGCGCGGTTTTTACAGCCGTGCGGAGCTGCTGCGGGAGGGACGGCAGGACGGCGCGAGTGTCGTGATAGCTGTAAGAATTGTCTTTCGGTTCGGGGACACCACCGGGATTACTTTCGCTTTGCCAGTCAAAATTCAGCCAGTAAAAGCGGCGGCGCTCTGAAATATCAAGAACATTCGGGTTATTCGCATCGGCGCGCAGGGTTTCGTCCTGATTCAGGCGCGGGTGGACCCCGTAACGTGACATCTGAAAACCGACAAAGTCATATTCATGTTCGACCGATATAATTTTTGGCGACGGGCGATCATCCTGCTGTAAGGCGGGCAGTGCACCGCTGATGCTGAAAATCAGGATATTGTCGAACACCTTTTGGGTTTCTTCTTTCGAATAGCCTAATCCATCCATTTTGTCGTTCAGGCAGTTCATGAGCATTTGGCTAAACGTACCGCCATAGCTTTGCCCGGCAAGGGTTATGCGCATATTTTTGGCTGCGGTATCGACATTGATTTTTTGAGGATCCGCTACATTCTCTTTAGAAAAAATATGCTCTCTTTTCTGCATTTTTGATTTCGATATTCGGGGAAGGAAAACCTCGTTTACAAATTCTTCGGCTTCACGGCTGTAAAAATCATGCTTTATGTTTAATCTATACGCATCCTGAAGGCGGTTGAACCATGAGCGGGAGACTGTCTTGTGATCTGTCTGGGTTTGGTAATGATAAATTGCAGACTGGTGATCGAATGCTTGATTGTAAATGCCAAGATCACGCAAACCAACATCGCGGTTGCGTATACGGTCTGTACCTGAACCGGCAAAGAAGAAGCTGTTTACTTTTGTGTGATCAAGTTCTTTATCGTTTTCATCGTATAAATAGATACCTGTTTTGACGTTTTCAGGGATGTCGGCTTTGAGTTCGCTCACTCTGGATACTTGTTTGAAAGCTTCCATCAGCCCTACGCGGAGCAGGGCCATTGCGCGTGAATTGCCTTTTTCGAGTTGCCATTGATGGAAACGCAGCATTTTATCGCTTGATTTGGCATCGGGGAGATCCAGCCCTTTGGGGAGTGACCATGTTCCACAAACCGCATTGGCGAATTTTGTAAATTGTAACGCAGCAGACATTTCATAACCTTTTTTGTATGGAAATCAATTTTTCATATCTTTAAAGGCGTGTCAAGGGGGTGGGTTAAAATGCAGCTTCATCGAGTTTCATGAGGGTGTCTGCCCCGGCCATGACCATTTTGAAGCGGGCGTCGGATTCGGGGAGGACGCGGGCCATAAAGAAACGCGCAGTTTCTATTTTTGATTTGTAGAATTCTTTATCGCCCGCGCCGGCTTCAAGTCTGGCTTGCGCGGCCTGCACCATGCGGCACCACATGAAAGCCAGCGCAACGAGGGCGAACTGGCGCAAATAGTCGACGGAGGCCGCGCCGGCTTCATCGGGATTTTTTAGGCCCCGTTGGGCGATTATGGCAGTGGATTGCTGGAGCTTGGCGAAAGCTTTGGCCAGCGGGAAGATGAATTCCTGCATGGCCTCGTCGGCCTGATTTTCGGCAATATAAGCCTGCACCGGGTGAAAGAAGCGCCGGAGCAGACGCCCGAAGCTTTGCGCCATTTTGCGGCCGACAAGATCAAGCGCCTGAATGCCGTTGGTGCCTTCGTAAATCTGGGCGATGCGGGCGTCGCGGACATATTGCTCCATCCCCCATTCGGCGATATAGCCGTGGCCGCCGTAGATTTGCTGCATATCCACGGCGATTTCGAGGCCCATATCAGTCTGATAGGCTTTGATAACGGGGGTGAGCAGCGCGACGAGATCGTCGGCTTCCTGACGTTTTGTTTCGTTTTCATGCTTATTGGCAATGTCGAGATTCATGCCCGCCCAGTATGACAGGGCGCGGGTTGCTTCGGTAATGGATTTGGCCTTGAGCAGCATGCGGCGGATATCGGGGTGGACGATGATGGGATCGGCGGGTTTATCGGGGTATTTCGCGCCGGTGAGGCTGCGCATTTGCAGGCGGTCTTTAGCATAGGCCAGACCATTCTGGTAGGCGGTTTCGGCGATGCCGAGCCCTTGCATCGCCACGCCGAGGCGCGCGGCGTTCATCATGATGAACATGGCTTTGAGGCCTTTATGCGGCTGCCCCACCAGCCAGCCTGTGGCGTCATCGAAATTCATGACACAGGTGGCGTTGGCGTGGATGCCCATTTTATGTTCGATTGCGCCGCATTTTACGCTGTTGCGCTCGCCCGCCGCGCCGTCTTCTTTGGGCAGGAATTTCGGGACAACGAAGAGCGATATACCCTTTGCGCCTTCAGGGGCATCGGGCAATTTAGCCAGAACGAGATGGATGATATTTTCTGTGAGATCATGTTCACCGGCGGAGATAAAAATTTTCGTGCCGTTGATTTTATAAGAGCCGTCACCTTGCGGGTCGGCCTTTGTTTTTATAAGACCGAGGTCAGTGCCGCAATGGGCTTCGGTCAAACACATCGTGCCGGACCATGTGCCCTCAATCAATTTGGGCAGATAGGTTTGTTTTTGTTCGTCTGTGCCGAAGGTGTGGAGCGCTTCGTAGCAGCCTTGGGACAAGCCGGGATACATGCCGAAGGACATATTGGCGGAGCAGATCATTTCCTGCATCACGGTGTTGACCAGAATGGGCATGCCCATACCGCCATATTCGGGATCGGAAGACAGGCCGCACCAGCCGCCCTGCGCAAAGGTGTCGTAGGCATCTTTAAAGCCTTCGGGGGTTTTGACTTCGCCGTTTTCGTAACGGCACCCTTCCGCATCGCCGGAGCGGTTAAGGGGGAAGAGGACCTCTTCGCAGATTTTACCGCCTTCTTCAATGATCTGGTCGATGAGATCGCGCGAAACATCTTCATAACCGGGCAGGGCGCTGAGGCTTTCTGCGCCCAGAACATCGTGGAGGATAAATTTTATGTTTTCGGCGGGCGGGGTGTATTGCGGCATGGAACTCTCCTTTTCCCCATTTTACCGCGCAGACGCCGAGATACGAAGCGTTTTTATAGCCTTTTCATTCAGGAATTATTTATCGTCGAGCATTGCCAGGATTTCGTCGGCGACGCGGTCTGAATCGACGTTTTCGAGCTGCCTTTTGGCCTGTTCAAAAGGGTTGTTTTCCTTTTTGGCGATAGCGTCGGCTATTTTTTGCACCGTTTCCTCGCCAAGTGCTTCTCTGGCTTTTCGGGCGTTGGCCAAAGCCTGCGCACGCAGTGCGTCCCCCGCAAGGCTTTGTCCATCGCTCGTACTCAGTTTTTTACATCCCTCGTTACAACCCACCTGAAGCTTCTTTGGCTTCGTGCTGCGTTTGTCCGTCTTGTTTTTCTTTTGGCCAAATCCAAACATGACATCATCATGCCATAGCGTGTTTAAAGAGGAGTAAATTTTAGATTGGATTTTAGGGAATGGTTTTTATTTGATTGCCGCAGTTGGGTCATCGTGTGTTTGAGCAATTTTTCGCGCTTGATCACGTCGTAATTCTTCGCGTAAGGCCCGTGCATCAATTTTGCCGAAGCGGATCAAACCATTTAAAAATCCTTGTATAAAAGGAATTGAGCTTGCCCGCGCAGGCATAGATGTTTTTGCCCGATCTTCAGGGGAAATATCTGTAAGTTTCTCAACGAAATCGTCTAGTGCCGCTATTGGTCTGGAGAGAGTTGAAAGTTCTTGTGTCTTTTTAAGGTGCGGGTGAGCCTTCATTGTTGCTGGGCCGGGTTGAACGTTCACGCTATTCTCATCCATTTTTTGTTGTGCAATAAGGTTATCAAGCGACATCCCAAAACTATCATCGTCCTTTAAACCCGCTTCAACAAGCGCTAAAAATGCTGCGCGGTCATAAGCAAAACGTGCTTGTAAAATAGCAACGGGGCTTAAGCCTTCAGCACTTTGATCTTTCATATTCCAAGGTTTCTTTTTTTGCGCTGTGGCCGATTTGCCTACAGCCATGATTTTATCGTAGTTAATATCTACGCCCAATTTTTTAAAGCCGTGATCAAGATCGGCCTGAACGGCACCGGTTAAGCCAAGATCCCGCAGCATGTATTGGATACGGCCGTTTTCAAATAAATCTTTGATGTCTTGGCCGGTTGGTTTAACGAATGTTTTTCCGTCCTCAAATGTAGCACCATTAATATAAGCATCTTGCACTTTTTCCAAAACGCGGCCCATGATGAAATATACATCGTGGCGTGAACGGCCCTTGGTTGCTAAAATATTTGCAGCAATTGCGCGGCAGGTACGCATACCGGCACTGAGGAGTTTTGATAGAGGGCGGGCCCCTTTATTGGCCGCCGAAGCCTGCTGCGGGTTAGAAACCTGATCGCCCCATAAATCCCAAACATATTCTCCGGTTTCTTTGTCTACCACATCGCGCGTAAGCTCATATTCTTTCATCGCTTCTTCATGAGCTTCTTTCACAAAATCACGGAACGGCTGGCTTAGGGGTTTCGTTTGAGGAATCGCCGTTCCTTTGGGCAAGCAGCCCTGAAGCTCCGCATCGCGCAAGAACATGGACGCAAACTTTTTGCCGTAATATTGTGCCGTCATTTTCGGCGTTGCATGAAGCACCTCTCCGGCGCGGCCCTGATTGGTGCCGGATGCGTAGGCTACCGTTTTTAGCACGGCGCGATCATTAGGATCTTCAGGATTGAGAAACCTCTTCCCCTTTTCTTTTAAGAGGCGCTGCGCTTGCTCCGCTTTCATCGCACCGACAATATCCGGATCGCCCATATTACGGCCCAAATCAAGTCCGTTACCCCATTCTAAAAATATAGGAACGCCCGTTTTAAAAACGCTATCGATCATTTCACGAATACGGTCATTTAAAAACAGTTTAGATATTGGCCCGGAAACCCGGTTAATATCACTGTTCGGAAACATTTGTCCAACGCCATCGACTGCTCTATTAAAAAGCCTCTTTATACACTTTGTAATACCGTTTCTGTACATTGGTGTTTTCTGATAGCGGATACGATTTTTGGCTGCCTCGATAAGAGTATCAAAGCTTTCATTGAGCGCCGTATGCATAACGCTCTCATACCCCGCTGCGGTAGCTATGAAATCGGAGTAAACCTCCGACATGCCATCGGCTTCGGCAACGATAGCCATGGGGCTGTTGCCTTTTTGCTTTGCAAGGAATTTAAAAATCTGGATGGCCTCATGGCCCTGATCGGGAAAACCTTTTGTATCATAGGAAAGAGGGTTCGCGGCTTCTAACGCCTCTAGTCTTTCTTCTGCCGGAATTTTATCAGCAATGATTTGCAGAATTTCTATCTGGTCTTCTTGATCAAGCTCCGAAAATTTCTTGTCCGCGGTAATTTCCTGGGCCAAATAAGGGGGCAAAACCTCTATTGCGCGTTCAATAAATGGCCTATTTTTATCAAACAAACGATCAATAACATCTTTACGTGATTTTTTTGAATTATGGCGCGGTTCGGCGAGCGTAACGTTTAAGCCTTCCTGTCCTAAATCAACAACCATATCTTTGATCATATCTTTTGCAGTTCCGTCAGGCTGACGGTGTAAAGCTTTTTGCAGATCTTTCATAATGTTCTCTGTCAGAGCTTCTTCACAGGTTCCCTCCTCGACAGTTTCAAGATTAAAGCTTTTGTCCAATATGGCTGAAAGCTTTTCATATTCAGGCATTACCTGTTTGTATAATGCTTCCCGTTCTTCGGGTGCGGTTTTGGAGATAGTATCAACTATCTCCCGGCTGCGTTCGTAGAGGTTCGTACCGGTTTTTGCGTTTAAGCGCTCATAAAGCGTTTCAAGTTTTCTTTGAATGGATAACAAGGAATCATCGTGATTTCCCTCACCGAGCAGGGTCTTTATTTTTTCAAGGCGGCCTAGAAAGTTTTCTGTCATCGCGCTAACCACAGAGGCTTTGCGGGCAAGCGCGACAAAGCGTTCGCTGTTGGATTTGCCATCCGTATCAAGCAACCAGTCCGCTTCCAGCCATTCGATCAGCGGTTTAGGCCCATAAAGATCCGGCGCATCTGACCCCAGATGTTTTTTCATTGAATTTGATAAATTACGTACGGCGACTGTGCGTCCTGCTTTTTTTACAAATCCTTGCCGGATCGTGGCATCAATTTCGTCAAGCGGGGTGCGTTTTTCTGTCAGCGCCAGCGTTTCAGGCTCTGCAAGAACCGTGATAGCCTTATAAACATCGTCTTGATTGCCACTTTCAATTGAGCGCACCAGATTCCTGTATAAGGCTTCAGCTTCTTCTTTTAAAATAGATGTAGGATGTACGGTTATGACATCTTTGCTTTTGGAATCTTCAAGCAGGCGTGTCATGTCCTGAGCTTTAAAATCGCTACGCTTTACAAGCGTTTCCACGGCCAGATCAAAGTCAAGCTCGTTTTCAGGATCGGTGAAGCTTCCTTGCGCTGTTAAAACCAGTTGCTGGATCATGAAAATTTTAGCAAGAATGTTACGCTGTTCTTGACCAAGTGCTTCAAGTTTTTCGTGATAGAGTTTTTCGCCGCCTTCTTTATTACAAAGTGCGGCAGATTCTTCATAAACAGCAAATGCGGGCTGTCTGCCGAATTTTTCTTGCAACACTTTTGTCGCAAGAGCGTCTATATCCAGAACGTTCTGGTTTGCCGCGCTTCCCGGCCCGGCAGGAGCGCCGAAATGTGCAGTTGCAGATGGTGTCATAACTCTCTTATCACTTAATACTGCGGGCTGCTTTTTATTTTTTGTGACAACGCAGTAACCTTCAATAAACCTGTTCAATATATTTTTCAGGCACTTTAATACCTAAAATACATAAGTAAAGATATTTGTATATTGCGATGCAGCAAAATATTTGTCATCGTGTGCGTGTGGAAATATCCATTTATAACAGTGGCCTTGTCAATGATACGGGTATATATCATTCTCATATTGGAAACAGCATCATCAGGGCAGAGAAATGGACACTCTAACATTTGTTAATGAATATAAAGCCGTTTTGGGCGGTGTGGTGATCGGCTCAGCCACCATTACGGGGGTTTTGCTGAATGTGCTGCATAACAAGCGCCTTGATACGGCCTTAAAAAAAGAACGGACTGCAAGCACGGCTTCGGCCATTGCATCGGAGCTTCTTTACAACAGCTATACGCTTCGTCATTTATATCTTGAGCTTTCCGGCCAAAAAAAGAGAAAACCGGAACTCACGGAATACAAGCATATAGATATGCAGGTTTACCAGAAGCTTTTATCGCGGGTTGGGGAGTTCGGTTCCGTTTTAACGTTTATGGTTGTCGACGCCTATGGCGATATCAAGAGAATTAAGGGGCGGGTAGAGATTTTGTCGGAGCGCGACCTGCTGCACGATAACCGGAAAGACGCTTTTTTAAACGATATTAAATTTGCGCTTGTCAAAGCGTTGTCGTGTTCTTTGGTCATGTATATTTATGCGGATTATATGAATGGACGAAAATGGATGCAAAAAATTCGTGAGCAGCGCGTGATCCGCATTGAACGCACACTCGAAAGTTTTTGTAAATTTGTTGAACAGACCGAATCGGACATGGACTTTATTTCGACGGAGGAAGAAGGAGGGCTGGAGTTTCGCAAGCGCTTTAAAAACCTTGAAGACCGTAAAAACGTTAAAGAGCTTTTTGCCGTTATCCATCGGGTTTTAGACAATATACAAAAAAACAATCAATGGAATGCGCAGCTTTCATGCCGCGCGCTTTCTTATAAAATGCAAAATACGCTGACTTGTTTTCTTGATACGGAGCCGGATGAGTATGATATCTTATCGGAGCAGGAATATAATAAGTTTTTGTAATCCGGTGCGGATATAATAATAATTTGATACGGCAAGGACATGAACGCAGGCTTAAATAAAATTTTCTGGCTCTGGATTCCGCTTATGATCGTTGCCGCGCAGGCCCTTATTGAGTTGTTTGCGCCGCAGGGGCTTTTGGGAGAATTGCATTCAGAATCGGGACCGCATGAATTTATCGAGTTTTTATTTCTGCTGATGGCGTTTTTTGTAGCGCTGCGGATTTTTCCTCTGCTTAAAAATCACCCGAAATGGCTTTATGGCTGGGTCGGGCTGGCGGCGCTGTGCTGTTTTTATGTGGCGGGGGAAGAGGTTAGCTGGGGGCAGCATTTCCTGAAATGGTCCACGCCGGAGTATTGGGCGCATCTTAACGATCAGGGCGAAACGAATTTGCACAACACGTCGAGCTGGCTGGACCAGAAACCGCGTCTGATTTTGCTGCTGGGGGTGGGGATCGGGGGGTTGGTGTTCCCGGCTTTGCAAAAATTCAAACCCGGTTTTTTGCCGCAGCAATTCGCCATTATTTATCCCCCCGCTATATTGGGGGTTACCGCAGCGCTGGCCATCAGCGCCAATTTGGTGGACAAAATTTTTGAGGCGATGGTTGATGCGCCGCTGCTTTCGCGCGGCAGCGAGGTTGAGGAGCTTTATCTGTTTTATTTCGTGCTGCTTTATCTGGTAGTTTTACGCCGCCGCCTTATGCAGTCCGGAAAATAAGTTCTAAAACATCCCCAACTTGTCAGGGTACAACCCCAACCGTTGCCGCGTTTGTTTGGTTCTATCGGCTTCATTCAAATTATCAAAGGCTCCTGCACAGGTTTTTTGAGCCTTGATCTGTTCACGCGCAGCATAAAAAGCAGGCTTGATTTCATTTTGAAACAGATCATAGGGTGTGCGGCCATGCAAAAAGAGGCGCAGCCGATTGTTGTTTATAGGATAATCCGTATGTGGCAATCCACCGTTCATTTGATCCGGGAAATGAGAGCGCGCGGCGGGAACGACAACATATTCGCTAAGATCAAGCATAACAGGCTGGTACAATCCCATGCTCTGCAAAGCCCGGCGGTCATCAATATAAAAAGGGTAGTCTGTTTTGATAGCATCGGCTTCTGGCGTACCGGCATATTCCATACGAAGGAAAGCAATCGTATTAATGTCCCCCTGTTCTTTTTGTCGAACTGAAAAGATAAGATGCGGCATAGCTTCAGGAGAAGGCATCGTCATGCCTTTATACGGAAGATAAACACTGGCGACGACACTGGGGCCGGGAAAAAGATTTCTGGCTCTTAAATCTTGCCGTGCCTGATTAAACTCTGCTGTGGTGTGGCGTGGAATCCCGTGAATTCCATAGGTTTGGTTTCCGGCCCCGTTTGTTTGACTTATTCGTCTTTGATGCTTTTTCATTTTTTACCCAGTAACTTTTTATTATGAATTGGGCTATTAAAAAGAAATTCCATAAGACATCAAGCTCTTTTTTAGTTTTTATGCCGGAAGCTTGCGCAGGATAAGTGTTGACCACTTGTCTATTTTGATGGTTTTGCGCAGTTCGAGACCATGGTCTTTATAAATCTCCAAAACGTTTTGTGCCTGCTCATGCAAAATACCGGAGAGGATTACCGCGGCGTTTTCATCACAGGCGGCGGCCAGATCCGCAGCCATATCTTTAAGCGCCCCGGGCAGGATGTTGGCGATAATCAGGTCAAAGGGCTTGCGCCGCTGCACCGTTTCCTCGGCAAAGCCCTCGCCGCAGCGGCAGCGCATATCGGTGGAGGTGTCGGGGATTTTGTTAATATCGCGGTGCTTATCGGCCACGCGCACCGCTTCGGGGTCGTTATCCACCGCCAGCACCGGCGTTTTCCAAAGCTTCCACGCGGCAACGGCCAGAATGCCGCTGCCCGTACCCATATCCAGCACGTTCCACGGGCACGCGCCTTGTCCTTTTAAATCCAGCATAGCCTCCAGACATCCGCGCGTTGTGCCGTGTTCGCCTGATCCGAACGCGGTGGCCGCATCAATCTGTAACCCTATCTGGCCCTCGGGCACGGCGCCGTCATAGTGCGAACCGTAAATGAAAAACGGTCCGACGCTGAAAGGGGGAAACTGTTTATAGGAATATTCCAGCCAGTTGCGCTCTGGGACGCTTTCCTCTTTGAGATCGAGATTTTCGGGCAGGGAGATATTATGAATTTGCGCCGCAATTTCCAGCCGCCCGCGAATTATTTTGCGGTCCTGTTTTTGATCGAACAACCATTCCAGAACCCATGGCGCACCGGCAACGCCGCCTTCGCGCAAAGCGCCGTGGGCGACACACAGATCGCCCAAAGCTTCGCCTAAAGCGGCAACTTCAAAATTGTGGATACGGGCAGGAAGCCTGAGAAATGTTCTATACACCGGATAGCCTCTTTCCGGCTTAGGGGCCGAAAAGACAAGGGGTTAATCCTTGTCTTCATTATCCCCGTCATCATCATCTTCTTCGGAGATTTCGGCGTCAGGTTCCAACTCGTCCAGATCACCGAGATCATCGTCAACATCCAGATCGTCGAGATCATCATCATCGTCATCCAGATCAAGGTCCCCTTTCAAGGTGTCGTCCTCGTCATCAGAATCATCGGCGCTTTCAAGATCATCGAAGCTGACAATTTCCGCATCATCGTTTTCGTCCTCATCTTCATCCTCATCATCACCCGAAGCGTTTCTGGCGGTTTTTTTGTCCACCTGTCCTTCGCTTTCTTCAACGGCTGCACTGCGTGAACGGCGCGTTTTGACCTTCACTTCCCCTGTAAATTCGGCGTTGCAGGACGGGCATACAATGGGACGTTTATTCAAATCATAAAAACGCCCGCCGCACTCCAAACAAATTCTTTTCAATCCCCGGGGGTCCTCAGTTTTTTCGCTTTTTTTACCAGCCGCAGCGCTCACCTGTCTATCTCCTTAAAAAATGATCCGTGTAGAGTTGAATTCCAAGTTTTGAATTGCCTGATTTTTGGGGATGAGTCAAATGAAATGTATGTAAATTTTTATGCCCGATGGAAAGCACTCGACCCGAGTTCTATATCATTATAAAGTAAAGCAAATTTATTTACCTTCTGGAGATTCTTTCATGAAAAACCCTGTCGTAATTTGCGGATTTAAGCGCTCACCCATGCATTTCGCCAATAAAGGCGCGCTGGCAAAGGTTCGCCCCGATGATATGGCCGCTGAAGTGGTGAAGGCGCTTGTGGCTGCAACCGGGGTGGACCCGGAGCATATCGAAGACCTCATCATGGGCTGCGCGTTTCCCGAGGCCGAGCAGGGTTTTAATATCGCCCGGCTGGTCGTAAACCACGCCGGTTTGCCGGTTTCTGTTGCCGGGGCCACGGTGAACCGTTTTTGCGGTTCATCCATGAGCGCTATTCACATGGCTGCGGGGATGCACCAGATGGATGCAGGGCAGGTTTTTATCTGCGCGGGCGTGGAGAGTATGAGCCGCATTCCCATGGGCGGCTTTAACCCGATGCCCAACCCGGCGATTTTTGCGAAATACCCACAGGCTTACATAAGCATGGGCGAAACGGCGGAAAACCTTGCGAAGAAGTATTCCATCTCTCGCGAGGAGCAGGAAGAGTTTGCAGTTCATTCGCACAAGAAAGCCGCCGCCGCCGCCGAATCCGGCAAATTCGATGATGAGCTTGTGCCCATAGGCGATGTGACGGCAGACGGCACCATACGCCCGGATTCAAGCGTGGAGAAACTGGCTACGCTCCAGCCCGCTTTTGATAAAGACGGAACCGTGACAGCGGCGACCTCTTCGCCGCTCACCGATGGCTCTGCTGCTGTGCTGGTGGTGGGCGAGGGCTATGCCGATAAAATGAAGCTGCCGAAGCTGGCGCGGATCAAATCCGTGGCCGTGGCCGGTTGCGCTGCGGAAATTATGGGCATAGGCCCGGTTCCGGCTACGAAAAAAGCCTTGGAGCGCGCCGGACTTACGCTTGATGATATTGATATTATCGAACTGAACGAGGCTTTTGCGGCGCAGGGTCTATCGGTGATTAAAGAACTTGGCATGGATATCAATAAAGTGAATCTTGACGGCGGCGCGATTGCTTTGGGGCACCCGCTGGGCACATCGGGCGCGCGGATTACCGGGAAAGCCGCCTCGCTCCTCCACCGCGAGAAAGCCAAATACGCCCTCGCCACCATGTGCATCGGCGGCGGGCAGGGCGTTGCTACGGTGCTGGAGGCCATATAGGGTGCGTTCATGCTGTATTTTTACGAAGATAAAGGAGAAGGTTGGGCATACAATGTCGGGGTGGAACTCGATCCTGATAAAATTTTGATTAGCGAATGGAATTTAAGTCAGACAGCTAAGGATTGTTACGGAGACTCAGATGCGGAATTCTTTCTAATTATAAAACGTAAGAATGCAGAGAGATTTTTGAGGGCTTGCTGTAACGAAGAAGGACTTTCAAAAGAAAAAATTGATGAAAATCCAACGGATGAGATCATTTTGGATGTGCTAAAAAAGCTTTATATGGGTAAAAAAAGTGCCTTTATGAACATGAAAAAAGTTTTGCAAAGAAACGATATTTCATACGAGTTTCAGCATTGGTAAGCCGCGTAAATTTTTTTAAAAGAGGTTTTAAATGACGCAAATCAATAAGGTCGCAGTGATCGGTTCAGGCGTGATGGGCAGCGGAATTGCCGCGCATCTGACGAATGCGGGTTATCCGGTTGTGTTGCTGGATATAAAGGTCGAAGGGCGCGATCTTGCCGCCGAAGCCGTTGCCAAAATGCTCAAAACCGACCCCGCGCCCTTCATGCGCAAGCGCAATGCCAAGATGATTACCACCGGCACCATCGACGACGACCTTGATCTCATCAAAGATTGCGACTGGATCATCGAGGTTGTGCTGGAAAAACTCGAGATCAAACACGCCACTTACGCGAAAATTCAAAAGGCACGCAAGAAAGGTTCCATCGTTTCTTCCAACACCTCGACTATCCCGCTGCACAAACTCGTTGAAGGCCAACCCAAGGACTTCGCTAAAGATTTCATGATTACCCACTTCTTCAATCCGCCGCGCTATATGCGCTTGCTCGAACTTGTCGTGGGCGAGGACACCGATAAAAAAGCCGCCGAGACAGTCCGCGAGTTTTGCGATGTGAAGCTTGGCAAGGGCGTCGTGCAAACCAACGACACCCCCGGCTTTATCGCCAACCGTTTGGGCGTGTTCTGGCTCACCGCCGGGGTGAACGAGGCGATCAAGCAAGGCGTTTCGGTTGAAGTGGCCGATGCGGTGATGAGCAAACCTGTCGGTATTCCTAAAACCGGCGTGTTCGGTTTGATTGATCTGGTGGGGATTGATTTGATGCCCAAGCTTTCGGAGTCTCTGCTTTCAACGCTCCCCAAAGACGATGCCTACCGCGAAATTTTTGAAGATTACAAATTCATCCACCAAATGATCGAGGCCGGATACACGGGCCGCAAAGGCAAGGGCGGGTTTTACCGCCTCAATCCCGATGCAAAAGGTAAAGAGAAACAGGCTCTTGCTCTTAGCCCCGACAAATTTGATGAATCCCAATACGTCAAGGCCGATAAGCCCAAGCTGCTTTCCGTTGATGCGGGGCGCGCGGGTTTGCGCGCCGTTGTCGAAACTGATGATGAAGGGGGGCGCTATGCCTGGGCCGTTTTAAAGCAGACTCTGGCTTATGCTGCGGAATTGGTCGGTGAAATCGCCGATACCATCCACGACATCGACGAGGGTATGAAGCTCGGCTATAACTGGAAGCAAGGCCCGTTCGAAATGATCGACGCTTTGGGGCCGAAATGGTTTGCCGATAAGCTTGAAGCGGAAAACGTCCCCGTTCCTGATATCCTCGCCAAACTCGGCGAAGGCCCTTTCTACAAAGTCGAAGGCGGCAAGGTGCAGTATTTCGGCACTGACGGAAGGTACCATGACGTTCAACGCCCCGATGGCGTTTTGCTTTTGCGCGACATCAAACTCTCCGCCGAACCTATCGCCAAAAATTCCGCCGCTTCCGTTTGGGATATCGGCGACGGCGTGCTGTGTTTCGAACACACCACCAAGATGAACACCTTCGATGAAGGTATATTCGAAATGCTGGTCAAGACAAAAGCGATGATCGAAGGTTCGGACGATTACAAAGCGCTGGTTGTTTATAACGAAGCCTCACATTTTTCCGCCGGAGCCAATCTCGGCCTTGCCCTGTTCATGGTGAATATCGCCATGTTCCCGCAGGTGGAGGAGTTTATCCGTACAGGACAGAAGGTCTTTATGGACCTGAAATTTGCGAACTTCCCGATGGTCAGCGCGCCAAGCGGCATGGCACTGGGGGGCGGGTGCGAAATTCTGTTGTGCGCCGATGCCATTCAGGCGCATGCCGAAACTTATACCGGACTGGTCGAGGCTGGTGTCGGCGTTATTCCGGGCTGGGGCGGGTGTAAGGAAATGATCCTGCGACTGCAGGAACGCGAGCGCAAACAATTCTCCCAAAACCTCGCCAAAATCGACAAACAAAATCTGTGGTTCAGTCCCGACACCACGCCAATGGGCGCCACCCGCAAGGCCTTTGAAACCATCGGCACCGCCACGGTTGCCAAATCCGCTTTCGAAGCAAAAGACATCGGCTATTTCCGCGACACCGATGGCATCACCATGAACCGCGACCGTTTGCTCTACGACGCCAAACAACGCGCCTTGGAACTCGCCAAAGATTATCGTCCGCCGGAAAAGGCCGAGGATATTCGCCTGCCCGGACCAACCGGAAAACTGGCGTTGGATATGGCGGTTTCGGACTTGCACAAATCCGGAAAAGCCACCGATTACGATGTCGTTGTCTCCGATCATCTCGCCCGCGTATTAACGGGCGGCGATACCGATGAAACCGAAACGCTGACAGAGGATGATCTCCTCAAGCTCGAGGTCGAACGCTTCATGGATCTCATGCGCAACCCCGGCACTCTCGCGCGTATCGAATATATGCTTGAGAACGGTAAACCCTTGCGCAATTAAAGGTTTAGCGTTGACCCACTCCACCACAAGCTGGGACTAAACACCTAAAGTAAGCGGTTTTGCTCAAGAAAAATATAAAACGTAGCCTCATTAGCTTCATATTAATTAAATAATATGTAAAATTTTAGATAGATTTGATTTAAATGCCGGGGTGTAATTTTGCGTTTAAATCAAAAAGGACAGGGAGCAATATGACATTACAACCATAAGCACCATTTTGATTTCGGCATCAGTAACGGCAGGTTTTACGCCCATACGCACAGCAACTGCAACGCCATTCTGATTTTTCTCAGACCATTCACTTCCGGCGATTGTGACGCAAGGCTGCACATCACAAGAAATGTAATCATTTTTTGCAGAAATTGTGACCGGAATTTCACCATATGCGGGCGCTAAAAAAACCACTGCCAAGACAACGCCCAAAACGGCTTGTCTCAGAAAAAAACAGACTGAACTTTTCATGGGTAAACGTCAAAATAATTGACATATTTGTGACAATTGGTTGCAATTTTAACTTCTCCCCGAAAGTTAGTCAAGCAGTAATGACACCCGTATTTATCAATATTCAACAACCACAAACTTCATGAGTTTTTCTAAAAATATATCTCGGAAACATGCATGGATACTGGCCTTATTAACTTTCGGGGAGAAGTTAATAAGAATACCGGTCATGTGGATTCAACGAGGCAGGATGAATGGGATTTAGCAAAGGTCAAAATCCGCATCATCCAAGAAAAGGAGCCTCCATCAAGGTCGATCCGATCCGCGACTTGCAGGCGCTTGCGCGGATTAAACAAAATCTGGCGCGGGAACGAAAAATTCGAGATTTGTGCCTGTTTACTCTGGGAATCAACACCGCATGGCGGGCCAATGAATTGCTTTCAATCAAAGTTGGGCATGTACAACATTTAAAGGAAGGCGATAAATTGGAACTCAAACAATCCAAAACGAATAAATACCGGGTCACACCGTTAAATCCACATACAAGACGTGTTGTGGAGAACTGGCTTGATGTTTATGCAGACCAATGCTCCAATAGTTTTTGCCCTGACGCACCGCTATTTCCATCACATACCAATCGCCGAGCAGCGTTACTTGTACCGAGTGTTACGGCGCTGGTCAAAAAATGGTGCCATGCCGCCGGAATTCATGGGCGTTTCGGTTCCCACACAATGCGCAAAACATGGGGCTATCACCAGCGCGTCACGTTTCATTCGCCGCTCGCGCTGATCTCCCAAGCGCTCGGCCATCGCAGCGAAGATGAAACCTTAACATATATCGGTATCCTGCCCTGCGAAATAGACGATTTGTACAAGATGGAACTGTGACGAAAGGATGATTGATGAAACATGATGTTTCTCAATATCAAGATATGCGCGGGCAACGCATTGAGCAGCTTGAGAAACAGCGCCAAGAACAAAGCCGCACCCGCCCCGATCCTCGCCAGTTCGGCCCGGATTGGACGCACTAACTCCACCGCCAAGCCACAAATTTGCATTTTTTATGCGTTTTGTCGTAGCGTGTTTTTGTGGTTGGAGAAGATACCTTATGCTGCTGTGGCGAACGATAATTTGAAAATAGAAAGAAGAGCGGCATGAAGAAACTAACTTTGGTTGTTATCGGCGTTTGTGCGCTTGTGGGTTTTGCCTATGCGGCATCGGAGCTTTCAAGCGATAACAAAACCTATAGCTGGCGCTATAAAATGACTGTGGAGGTCGAAACGCCGGAAGGGATTGTCACAGGATCTGCAGTACGACAGATGGGAAACGAAGCGAAAGGCGTAGATTTGCCCGATGTTGGTAATCCGGCAGATGTAAGCGGGGAAGCTGTCGTGGTCGATCTGGGCAAGCGCGGAGTTTTATTTGTGCTTATCTCTCACAAAAGTGATCTGGAATTTTATTATACATTTCGTAAGTATTTTCCTCATGGCGGTTCTACGCTTGAAGGAAGTAAGTTCTATGCTAGTATGCCGACCGGCACGAAAGAGGTTTTTGATCCCGAAAAGCCACCAGGTTATCCGAAGCTTGTAACCTTTACCGATATGAATGATCCGAAATCTGTAACGCTGGTGCAAGTATGGGAGCGCCAGAGAAGCGGACTTTTCTCCCTGAAAGAAGACCGTTTTGAAGAACTGTTCGGCGAAGGTGTGAAATTGAAAGGCATCACCCTCGAAATCACCGACGAACCCGTGACGTGGGGCGTGGTGGATAAGTATTTGTCGTGGCTGAAGGATTTAAAGGGTGGGTGCCTGCATGGTGGTTTTACCGCTAGGGGCGCTCCTTTAGGGCTTTATGGCGGAAACTTCCAAAGAGACTTAGATAAATGGGAGAAGTAATATGACACTACAACCGGAACTGATGAACGCTATTTTAGCAATGGATGCATATAATCGCGGGTATGATGCAAGCATTGAATTGCCCAGTGCTATAGATGGATCTGTCAGTATAGGAAAAGCCACCATAATTGACGCGAAAGGAGATACGGCAGCGCAAGCCATCGGCTTTTACGCGCTTGCATATGATTACGACGGACAAACGATTATTTCCTATCGCGGGACGGATTATCCGAAAGAGGGGCAAAAAACTTCTTTAGGCGTTCCCAATGATATGTTTCATGGCTGGAGTTTGGGCGGCGGCTTTGTTTCCAGTGAACAAAGCCTTATGGCTATTGATTTTTACAGGTCAATTGCGGAACAATTTTTGTTGCCGGGCAGCAATAATATTTACTTGGATGCAGATATTGCCTTAACCGGCCATTCCCTCGGCGGCGGGCTGGCGGGGTTTGTTGGGGCTTTGTATAATCAAGAAGCCGTTGTTTTTGACAGCATGACTTTTGAGTTGGCTGCTAAAAACGCTTATAAAAGAGCGACAACGCTGAATGTAGACTGGACTGACCCTTTTGGTTTTCAACATAGCGAAGAAATAAGTGAAGCTGTGTATCAAAGCCTGCTGAATGACCCAAGTGTTGAAGTTACGCATGCTAGCTATATAGACCCTGATTATAGAGCCAGGATTTATAGCGATGAACATGGCTTTCTTGATAATGGTGCATGGGAGATAAGTCTAGGCGGCATATCGGCGCATCATGTGAAAGGCGAGCTTCTTGAAAAGGTTCTGATTGCAAGAAGTGTGGGGGGTAACGCTGCTCAAAGCGATACCCCGCTCTATTTAGGGAAAGATGGCGTTTTTTACGATTTGATTGATGCTTCTGAATCTGCCCTTTTACAAACTGTTTACAGTGCTATTGCCTCGTTCATTGCAAAGGGGGCCGGTGGTGTTTTTTCTTCTTTTGTAACGGTTGACGATGGTATGGAAGCGACGGCTCTACATTCACAAGCTTCGCTTGTCATTCGTATGTTTGCTAATGAACCCGGGCAAATGGGGAATACCGATTGGAAGGTGGCTGCACAATATTTTTGGCCTGTGATGTATAGAAGCGGTTTTGCAGCAAGTATAGGTTTTGAAGACCCTGACCCGGATAGTGTAATCAGGGGGGAATTACAGGGACAAAATAAATACGCCGACATTCTGCGCGCCGTTATCGCCTACTCTGCAATTGACGAGGGGGAGCGGCCATTCGGCGACACCGGCGACCCAACGCGCCATGTCTTCCAAACGGGTGCGGTCTTCGATTAATAATGCTACGGAAGAATATGTGGCATCATATAAATCCACCATGACTTCAAATAAAGTGCCGTTTGAAATTAACTCCTTACTTCCTTTTCGAAAGTAGGTGTTTTCTCCTTCCTTATCACCGGGTTTTGACGCCGTAAAGTTGTGTTAATGCGTTGATTTAAATATAAAAATATTGACGAAGTGATGTTTTTATTTTATGAGTCTAAGAACATCGAAATCTATGGAAAAAATGAAAGAAAAGGTCGTATGAAAACGCTTTTACAAATAATGGCAATATTAGTCTTTACAAATGCGTGCGTGCAGGCGAAAGAGTTGAAGACTGAGTATCAAACAACGTCTCAACTTTATGCACAATGTCAAGATGATATAAAGGTTAAAGAGTTTAATAAAACAAAATGTGGGGCATATCTGGATGGGTTTCGTGCGTCTTTTTATGTCTCCACCATTGGCATGATGTCAGAGGCTCTTAAAGGTCAAGATAACGAATTTATTAATGAGATAGCTGAACTGCGTAGCAAGTGTAATATTTTTGATATACCGCTGTCTACGGCTGCTAAGGGGTTCATTGAGTTTGTTCAAGAAGATCAAACAGCAATAGAATCCAAGGAGCTGCCAGCGAGTTTTCTATGGGAATACTTTCTTCATTGTGGAGAAACAATAACCAATAGCCAAACAGAAAAGGAATAATAAATGGCCAGTATTGAAATCAGAGTATTTGCAGGTGTCCATCTTTATTATGAATTTATAAATGATAATGGAACCAGAATGGCTAATGGGCAAGTTAATGGCCTCTCTACCGATATTGAGACAGGGGATATTATACCGATTAGGTGGTTTATTGAATCCTGATGATTTTATCGGAGTTTATACAGATAAGATATTAAGTAGCCCTTTTGGAGATACTCACGACATAAACGAGCGAACCGGAGATGTGATTTATAATGGAACTGAGGCCCAAGTATCTGATGCTCTCAGCATATTAAACGAGCTATCTTTTTATGTGAATGCTCAGCAGTTACCGTATAACCCAACACCAATATCAAGTAGTCTCTACAATAGTAATTCTGCCGCAAATAGTATCTGGAACGTTTTAAACCAATTTTTAACCCTGCCTTCTAACTCTCTACAAGATTTCAAAGGGTTTTTTCCTAGGATTACAAACGATGTACTCCAAGGAAATACGTGGTTTCCTAATATTGATTCATCGAACAATATAATAGGCTCAAATGTACAAGATACTGGCAATACTAATGAATTGATAGGCACTGAACATCACGATGAACTCTATGGGTTTGGACGGTAACGACACCTTCATCGCCTCTGTCGGCAATGACATCCTTAATGGCGGAGATGATGAAGACACGGCGGATTATAGTGCTGCCGCGCAGTCTATTTCCGTTGAGTTAAACCCGGATGTGAATTTTGATTTCACGGTGAGGAAGGACCTTCTTACGGCGGATAGCCTTAAAGATGTTGAAATCAATAAAACTGCGGTGACCTGAAAAACGACTATGTGCGAAAAGAGAAATGGCTGTCGGCATTAGATACAATTCGAACTTCTCACAGGCAGGCGGTGATACTGGGATTCGAACGCTTGCCGCATGAATTAAGGGCAATCCTTTAGATACCAAGGCTTACGGCTGGTTTTAATGCTTTCTCAAAAACCGCAGGATTCGAACTGCCAGTATGACTGAGGTGGCATCATTCAAACTGAGTGAATAGCTGCCGCCCTCCTGAGGCCGATGCAAATAGCCATGAAAAAACGCGCATTGATGGCTTTCGTATTTTCGAACTTAGCCTTGAACGGCCAAAAGCTAGAGTATGCCTTGCGTCCGCCGTTTGATGGCCTACAGAATTTACGGAGTTATAAAGAATGGCTGGGGTGGGAGGATTCGAACCTCCGCATGGCGATACCAAAAACCGCTGCCTTACCGCTTGGCTACACCCCACCAGGATGTGATATTTGAGGGAGAATGGTGCCGCAACACGGACTCGAACCGCGGACCTGATGATTACAAATCAACTGCTCTACCAACTGAGCTATTGCGGCGTACACTATTCTCACCGGCCTTATTATCGCCTTATTACAAGGCGCGGGCAGGACCGAACCCCGCTAAAAAACCTTTCCAAAGGCCGAGCATGGTCTTAGCAAAAAAACAGGGCTTTGCAAACAGATTTTAGACTCCTGCGCTAATTTTCCCTCTCTTAAGTGGTTTTTCTGCTTTATTTTTGCTATATTAACAAAGGTACACACATCCTCAGAGGTAAGGTTCCTTGTCAGGCGGACAACAGGCTGAAAACACACTCCATGAAAATGCGATCGGCTGGTCGATCATGCTGGCCGTGCTGGCTGTGATCGTGTGGCTTTTCTGGTATTATCAGTCCGACGAGGTGCGCAATATCGTGCGCTGGATTCGCTACGGTGAAATGTGGATTGTGTCCTGGTTTATAGAACTGGGCAACCTATTAGGACTACACGGAAAAGAAGGCTATCAGGTCCTCAATAACGGCGAGTTAATCTCTTGGGAAACCTATTTTGACGCCACACCCAAATGGAATAAATATGAGTTGAATTACGGTCATCTAAGTCTGTTCATTTCCCTTGCCATGCAACCGTTGCGCGGATTTTTCGTTTTCCTGACAGCGCTAGGCGCGCTCTGGTGTCTTTTCCGCGGTCCCCAGACGCATTACCGCCAGCATCTCGGCCTTGAGGGCCTCATTCACCGCCAGTCCAAAAATTTCCCGGTGATCGCCCCTTTCGCGGACTTTAACCCCTCAACTCAGCCGCCGCGCCCGCCCGGCTCCCCCGTACCGGCGGAGCTTCCCGCATTTGCCGAAGCCCTCGGCCCGGAGGAATGGCTGGCGTATAATGAAATCTCCGCCCCCGACGGTGCCATAGAAGAAAAAAGCGCAACCAAAGCTTTTATGAAACAGCTTTATGGCCGCTGGAAAGGCCCTATGGCCCTGAAGCCTTATCAGCAGGTCCTTCTGGCCTGTTTCTGCCTGAAAGCCTCACGCAAGCGTAATGAATGTGATGAAATGCTTGGGCGTCTCGCCCTTTGCTGGACGTACAAAGGGGGCATGCAGCTAGGTCGGGACAAAACACTATTGCGCGACGCACGTAAAATACTGAAAAACAAAGATTTATCAGGAAAAGTGCTTTCAAACTGTAACCAGCACGCTTTCGTAACAACCGCGCTCCTGCGTGCGCTCGCAACCGCCCGCGAGGAAGGCGGCGTTTTGGCCCCGGCAACCTTTGTCTGGCTGCGCGGCGCTGACCGCACCCTTTGGTATCCGCTTAATAATCTGGGCCGCCAGTCCTTCCATATGGAAGCGCTTGGCGCCATGTCCCACTACAAGGCCGAAAAAATGACACAGCGCCCCATACCTGTACCAAAGCTCGAAGACGCCGTTGAAACCATAACCGAATATATGCAATCTATGCGCGCGCGCCCAATTCCGCAGCTTGATTACAGCCAGTCCAAAAAGCGCGGCGTAAAGAAAGCCATTTAAAACAACGATATTAAAGACACAATTGACTAAGGAGCCGTTAAAACCATGATTCTAAATTGTTGCAAAACCAAAAAACAAGAAACCAACGCGAGCGCCAGTATTGTCGATGGCAAGCTGGTCTTGTCCCTGCCCGATGCCCTTTCCCCTGTTGTCTGGCAAATGGATCTGGCTCAGGCCAAAGCTTCGGCGCTGGAGGTTTTGCACAATGAAGAAACCGGCCAGCACAGCCTGAGCCTGAAAACACCCAAAGGCGAAAAGCTGGAGGTCGCTGTTTTCTCAGAGCGCACCCACGCCGTCGAAGGATTAATGGCCGCTTCAAACGCTCTGAAAAACGCACACGGCCAGATTCGTCCCCACAGTAACGATCCGCAAACACTACACCCCGCGCCTGCTACAAATATGCCCGGAGCGCCAAAAAGAAACACCGCCGCGCACCCGCGAAACACCGGAAAAAGAATAATGAGCCTCGTTCTGGCCCTCGCCGCCCTGTTCATCATGTTTACAATCTGGTCCTCCGTCATGCCGCGCCCCGTTACAACCGGAGGCGGACCCACCGCCACCGGCGCAACGGCAACAAACCCGCAGGATGCCTCAGGCGTTCCCGTTTCAGCCGATGCTTTCCTAAGGGGGCAATAAAGACGTAAATGGCACTCAACCAGCGCAAATACGAACATAAGCATCAGGCCATCCTGCGGGATGTCCGCCCGCTTTGGACGCGTATTGGTGATGCCATGGCGACCCCCACCTATTCCACCGCCGTTTTTGTCATGGCTGGCGGCGCGATACTCTGGAACGATTGGGCGCTGGCCTTTGCCGACCTCATCATCCTCTTCCTCTTTTTCTATTTTATATGGCTCAAAGCCCGCAACAAAGCTCTGGCTTTCAAACTTCCGCAGGGTGCGAAATTCAAAGACCCCAATAATGGCCGCGATGGCAAACCCGGCAAACCCGATGGCATATTGTATCTCGGCAACGTCAAAGACACCAAAGAGGAAATATGGTTCACAAACTCCGACGCCCGTACCCATATCCTGTATCTGGGAACAACCGGTTCGGGTAAAACCGAAGGCCTGAAATCCATGGTGACAAACGCCCTGACATGGGGCTCGGGTTTTGTGTATGTGGACGGTAAAGCCGATACCGACCTTTGGTCCTCGCTCTCCTCGCTCGTTCGCCGTTTGGGGCGTGACGACGACCTGCTGGTGCTGAACTACATGACCGGAAACTCCGACGTCGCCGCGCCCTCCAACACCATGAACCCGTTCTCCTCCGGCTCGGCCTCCTATCTGGTGAACATGCTAGTTTCCCTGATGCCCGAATCCGAAGGCGACAACGCCATGTGGAAAGAGCGTGCGGTTTCCTTGATCGGCGCGATGATGCCGATCCTCACATGGAAACGCGATCATCAGGACATGCCCCTTTCGGTGCGCACCATCCGCGATTATCTCTCGCTGAATAACGTTATCAAGCTTCAGCGCGACGAAATCGTGCCCGAACATCTGCGCGAAGGGATCGTCGGCTATCTCGACACGCTGCCCGGCTTTGTCGGCGATGCCTATGACGACGAAGGAAAAGTCAAACCGCCCGGTCCCGACACGCCGCAATACGACACCAACACCGCGTCCCAGCAACACGGTTATCTGGCGATGCAGTTCACACGCTCGCTGCAATCTCTGGGTGATGATTACGGCTATATCTTTGACACGCAGGCCGCCGACGTGGACATGGTCGATATCGTCCTTAACCGCCGCATCCTTATCGTGCTGATTCCCGCGCTGGAAAAATCCGGCGACGAAATCGCCAACCTTGGTAAAATCGTCGCAAGTACTATGAAAGGCATGATGGGCTCAGCCCTAGGCTCCACCGTGGAAGGCGACAGCGCCACAGTTATTGAGAATAAATCGACCCACTCCAACACTCCGTTTATGACCGTATTCGACGAGGTCGGCTACTATACCGCGCAAGGCATGGCCGTTATGGCCGCCCAGGCCCGTTCTCTCGGTTTCTGCCTCGTCTTCTCCGGACAGGATCTTCCGGCCATGAAAAAACGTGTGCGCGAAGAAGCCAACTCCATCACCGCGAACTGTAACATCAAGATCTTCGGCAAACTCGAAGACCCGACCGAAACCAAAGAATTCTTCGAAAAAACCGTTGGCACAGCTATCGTTACGGAAGTCTCCGGCTTCCAGATGGCCGGAGGAACGGAAATGGGCTCCTATTTCGACACCCAGCAAGCCGGGGTGCAAATGCGCCCGCGCGCCAGCTATGACGAACTGCGCGGCTTTATCGAAGGAAAAGCAGTCATCACCTACGGCGAAACGGTCGTTGACGCCTCCGTGTTCTACTCCAACCCCGGCTTTGCCAAAGCCATGCGCGTCACACGTTTCCTCGCCTTGCCGCCGCCCAACGAAGAACTTGTCAAACACGCCGGCGCGATCACCAAGCTCCGCGATCTCATGGTCAATAAAAGCTGGACAGCTGAGCGCGCCGATGTCGCCATAGAAACCCCGCCGGAAATTGACGCAATGAAAGAGGGTTTCACAAAAATTAAAAAGAAAGATATGGACCCGGTTGATCGCTCCATCATGGCTCTGGTTCAGGTCCACGCGATTGATAATAAAATCGAAGCCCTGCCGCCAAAAGCAGAAGCGCCGCCCGCGCCCGACGCGCCGCCGCCGCAAGCCCCCGCCCAGACACCACCCCCGCAGCCACCCGCTACACCCGCCGCGCCGCCCGTACCGCCTCCGCCGCAAACCACACAACAACAAACAACGCCTCCGCCCACCGGACAGGGCGCTCAGGGCAACCCCATGGGCTTCTTCTCCAGCGGAGATAAAACGCCCGCAGAAACACCTCCCGCATCACCGCCGCCCCCGCCTCCGGCTGCACAAACCCCGCCACCCGCGCCTCCGCCTGCCGAAACACCGGCAGCCTCCCAATCACCCGCGCCGCCCGCAAAACCAGTGGAGACAACGCCTCCTGCCGCGCAAAAACCAAAACTGCCCAAGGAAATTCAGGATATCATCGACGAAGCCGCCGAAAACTCCCGCAAATCCCTGTTTAAAGATAACACCCCCGCCGGTGGCGATGACGGAGGCATGGATGCCGCGGAATAATGTCCCTTCACGGCTATTGCCGGCGCAGCGAAGCGATCCCGAATCCGGCAACGTTTTCCTCATCATCCTTATAGCCGTTATCCTCTTCGCCGCCCTGTCTTTCTCCATCTCGCGCGGCCTGCGCAGCGATAACACCGCCAACCTCTCAAAACAGGAAACCGCGCTGGCCGCCGCCGATATTCTCGCCTACGCACAAAAGCTCGAGCGCGCCGTCAACCGTTTGCGCCGCAAGGGCATATCGGAAAACGATATCAGCTTCGACCAGAATTTCGTCGCCGGTTACGACCACACACCCGCGCAAGCCGATACCAGCAAAATCTTCACACCTTCCGGCGGCGCGGTCAGTTGGCAATCCCCGCCCGCAGGCACCAATGACGGCAGCGACTGGATATTCACCGGAAAAACCTGCATCGCCGATCTGGGAACCGGCGCTACAGGCTGCGACGCTGACGCTGACATTTCAAATGAAGAGCTCATCGCCACCCTCGCCAATATCGACACCGCCGTTTGCACGGAAATTAACAAGCGTCTGAACATCTCCGCCATCCCTGCCGATACCGGCGGCGGCGTGGACACCACAAAATATCAGGGCAGCTTCGCCGACGGCACCGAAATTATCCTCCCCGGCGGCCCGCTCAGCGCCGCCTGCTTCTCCCGCGCCGGGGCCAATCACTTCTATTTCGTGCTGATTGAGCGTTAATCCAAACCACAGAAACTTGACATATACCCAACATTCTCTTGCCTATGTAAAAAAATTACATAGGTAAGCTTATGACACACGGTTCACGAGAATATATACTGGGCTTCACTCCGGGATCTTTTGATTTATGCCGGCGTTTTAACCAATTCCCGCCCTTGTGGGATTTTTCAAATCCCCTAAGTGAGAAAGATCAGGCAAACGCTCGAAACATCGCAAAGTTTCACTATGGCCTGGATGTCGAACCCCTCGGCTGCATCACCCACTTACAAGATCCAACTATGGGCATCACCCCCCATATCCTCGTCCAAGATAAACATGGCGAAAAACATATCCTTCACACGCGCTATGCTGAATTAAGCGAGGAAGCTTACCAGATTGGACAAAAAGGCTTTGCCGCCTACAAAAAAGAAGCTTTAAGCGTACAAAAACTACAAAGAAATACGGACGACAACTTCATTACGTCGATAATGTCCCCGACAGGCGGAAAACACTATGCCTATCTCACAAATTACGTCGAAACCGAACCGTCCGATCCTCTAAACGGCAATATCAGCTACGCAGAGCTTGGAAAAACTGTCGGCATTATGCGTAGGGTTGGCTTGGAGATTGCAGAAAAAGACCCCGCTTTTACCCGGCAAATCAAATCCTACACAGATGAAACGGCAACATTGCTGTACAAACACGGTTTTTCTGCCATTTCAGAACAACCGCAAGACCATGAAGAAACCCTGAAAACCTTGCGGGAATGGCCTGAATTTATGGCATTGATAAAGGGTGAAGACGTTCCGCGCTTTATCAACCACTTCAATGGCCAGCCAAGAGGAATTATGGCCCGGCCAGATGGCAAAGCACATATCACTTCATTAGCGACACTCTCTCGTGGTTCCGCAGTAAATCCTGCGGACGGCATTTCATACGACTTTGCTCAAGTTGGCGGACGAATCATTGTTCCCGGTCAAACCCTTGACCCTAAAAACCTTCCGGAAAGTTTAACGGAATATATGAATGCCTATGCGAAGGAGACAGGGGCAGAAATCACACCCGAAAACACGGCCCTCGCCCTGCAACGCGTACAGGCCCAGAACGCTCTCATCGGCCATGGTGTAAAGCGCTTGATAGAGCTTACCCCCGGATTGCAATAACAACAGTTTCGTTTGACTAAACTAAACTAAACTAAACCAACCCATACCACGTTCCGCGGCCTGCGCCGTGGCGGATGAGATACCCATTCTCCACCAGCTCGACCAGCCGCAGCTTGATCGTCGCCCGCCGTCCGTTCGTTAGCTTGATAATCTCTTTCATCTGCAGGCGTTTATGCTCTTTAAACAGCCCCATAATCTTTGCCGAAAGCGCCGATAGCCCGCGCAGCTCTGTCTCTTTCGCGTAAAGCCGCCCATACAAAACCTCTTTCTGGTCCTGCAACAACATCAAAAAGCATTTAAGCCATTCCGACCAGTCTGGCTTGCCCTCTTCCAGACTGTCCTGGTTATGTTTCAGCGCCGTATAAAACACGCCCGCTTTTTCCTCCATAATCGGCGCAAGCGAAACATACGGCGCGTATGTATAGCCCGATTTCAACAGCATCAACATCACCAGAAACCGCACCGTGCGCAAATTCCCGGTGTCAAACGGGCTGAGCTGTAGAAATACGGACGTAAACACCGCTGTTACCAGCAGCGGGTGCAAGTCCGGCCCTTGCAAACTCTCATTCGTCCACGCGCAAAGCTTCCTAAGAAGCGGCTCCACCTGCTCCGGCTCCGCCGTGTCCAGCGTCCCAAAAACTTTATCACCGGCAGAAATCGGCAGTTGATTGGGCCTGGTTTTCAAATCGCTCGGCCCATCTTTTTTGCCAATTTGACTGGCGTTAAGAATGCGGATCATATCAACCGTGATCGGATGCTCTTCGAGCGGCCCCAAAACCTGTTTAAAATTCGCACCGTAATCAGCCACATCACCCAGGAGCTGCAAACCCGTGGTATGGCGGTCAAGCCCCTTCCACAAGCCTTTAAACTCGTCAATTTCGGAGACTTGGCGAAGAATTTCAGGTGTAATTTTAACGGCGTTTATCCCAAGCATTAGCCAATAATAGCCAATGGTGCGCCCGCGTCAAGGACATTACATCCGCGCCGGAATCTCTATCCCCAAAACGCCCAGCACAAACCTAAGCTGACGATGGGTAAGAGCGCATAATGCCAAACGGCTGGCGCGGATACTCTCATCTTCTTCGGAAAGAATATGGCAGTTGCCGTAAAAAGAGCTAAACGCCTGCGCCAGCCTATACGCATAATCACACAAAACATGCGGCGTATAATTACCAAGCGCCATCTCAAAATGATCCGGAAATTCGCTCAGCAGCAGCGCCAAAGAACGGTCCCCATCGGCAATTTGGAATGCAAGGTTTTCAGGGACTTCAATACCTTGCCCCTCCGCTTTGCGCAGCAAAGACTGAATCCGCACAGCCTGATACAGCAAATACGGCCCCGTCTTGCCTTCAAACGAAGTCATCCGCTCCAGATCAAACACATAATCGGATTGCCGCTGATTTTGCAGGTCCGCAAATTTAATTGCGGCCAGCGCGACCTTTCGGGCCACATCTTCATATTCCGCCGCATCCATATCCTTCGCCAGTTCCGCTTCATCCAGCCGCATGCGCGCTTTCTCCACGCCCATGGCAATTAAATCCTCCAGCTTCATCACCCCGCCCGCGCGGGTTTTAAACGGTTTTCCGTCCGGCCCGTTCATCGTGCCAAATCCGGCAAAGGTCAGTTCGGGCCGCTCAGCCTCCACCAGCCCGCCCTTACGTGCAGCGCGGAAGAGCTGCTCAAAATGAAGAGACTGGCGCTGATCCACAACATAGATAATTTTATCCGGGTTGTGGGTTTTCACCCGATCAATAATCGTGCCCATATCCGTGGTCGAATACATCACCGCTCCGTCGGATTTCAAAAGAATCAGCGGCGGGAATTCCTTCGCATCGCCCTCCTGTGCAACTTCAATCACCAGCGCCCCTTCGCTTTCAACCGCGACACCTTTGGCCTTAAGCTCTTCAACCATCGGTGCGATGAACGGGTGCGCATCGGCCTCGCCCTTCCATTCATCGAAATGCACACCAAGGCCGTCAAAATTCGCCTTCATCCCCTCAATTGAAATATCAATAAACTGCCGCCAGCGCTTGGTGTACGCCTCATCCCCGTCCTGCAATTTTTTCGTCGCCGCCCGCGCGGCTTCCATGCGCATTTCATCCGCTTTACAATCCGCCGCCGCTTTCGGGTAAATCCCGGCCAGTTGCTCCATGCTTACCGGACCTTCATACCCGCGAATATCCAGTTCCGACAAAATCATCCCCATCGGCGTGCCCCAATCGCCCATATGCACATCGCCAATGGCGTTATAGCCCACCGCCTTCATCATCCGCCGCAGCGCATCCCCGATAATCGAGCTGCGCAAATGCCCGACATGCATCGGCTTGGCGATATTCGGCCCGCCGTAATCAAGGACAACCGTTTGCCCCACCCCGCTTTCGGCGATGCCTAAACGCTCATCGGCGGCGGTTTCCGCCAGATGCGCGGCGATAAATTCATCTTTTACATCCAAATTGATAAAGCCGGGTCCAGCGATCTCAACTCTATCAAAAATCGAAGCACTCGACATATCTGAAGAACCCCAACTCCCACCATCCAAAGCGGCTTGCACCGCTCTAGCGTCATTATCGGCCATAGAGGGCGCAACTATACTAGGGTTAAGCTCATAAATAACTTCTCGGATTGCCTCGGCCACCTCGCGTGGGTTTTTCTTGGCTTGTTTGGCCGCGGCCATCGCGCCGTTACACTGAAACTGGCACAAATCCGGGCGGTCGGAAACACGTACAGCCCCCAAACCCGCGTCCAGCCCTTGGCGCTCAAACGCCGCGCCCACAATCTTCGATAATTTTTCTGCAAGTGATGTCATGGCAATCTTTTAAACCACGAAGGGAAAGAGGTCACGGAGAATTTAAAAAAACAAAAATCAATCAAACAGCGCACTTTAAACTTGAATCCGGGGATTGACAGCGCATAAAAAATATAGGAATATATTCAAAATTTTGTCCAAAAAATAAAATTAAAGTAGAGCCCCCCCACCCCTAAAATTTTTAAAAACAAACTATAAAGCCCAAAAAATAAAATGAAAACAAGTGCGTATAAAACCTTATTTTTCCTCATTCCGGTCCTTGGCCTTTCCGCATGCCAATCCCTCCGCGCTCCGCGCGTCAACGCCACGCCGGAGTCTATGTCCTCCGATACCTTGTGCTACCGCTACGCCAGCTCCAAAAACGAAGCTTTGAGAGAAGAAATCGCCCGCCGCAACCTCAACTGCGCGGCTATTCTCGAAAACGACCCGCTATATCAGGGGCGATAAGCCTATCGTTTACGCCGCTTCGCCGGTTTTCATTTTGGCGATTGAGTTTGTGGTCGAATGGCCTTCATAGACGGGCATGACGTTGACCTCTCCGCCATAGGCACGAACTGTCGGCGCTTCGGGAATTTGGTCCTCGGTATAATCACCGCCTTTGAAATATACATCGGGTTTAAGAGCTTCCAGCAGGGCAATCGCGGTATTATCGTCGCCCTCTTGCCGCGCACCGAACATGACAACCATGTCGATCGCCCCCAGCGCAGCCAGAACGGCGGCGCGCGATTGCTCATCATGCACCGGGCGTTCCGCGCCTTTCAGAATTTTAATCGAAGCATCACCGTTCAGCCCCATAACAAGACGGTCGCAATGATCGCGGGCGTTATTGAGATATGAAACATGGCCGTAATGAAGAATGTCGAAGCAGCCATTGGTGAAGCCCACCTTCAGCCCCCGCGCCTTCCAGCGCCGGACCAACTCGGCGGCCTCGGCCCAGCCCGTATCGCTATATTCAAAAATATCGCCCCTGCGTGCGCGCTCTGCCTTGTCGCGGTCTTTCCCGGTTTGGGTCAACGCGTCGCCCTGATCGCTGTCCAGCGCCCTGACCAGTTCGCTATGGCGCACCGCCGCCGTCCCCACCTTGGTCACAACGATGGACCCCGCAATATTGGCCAGCGAAGCCGCCTGCACCAGCGTTCCTCCGGCAGCCACAGCGGCGGCCACAGTTGCAATCACGGTGTCGCCCGCCCCGGAAACGTCAAAAACCTCGATATCCGTTGTTCGCAAATGCACAGGCACCGCACCGTGTTCAATCACGCTGATTCCCTCGCCCGAGCGCGTGGCGATCACCGCGCCGATGCCGCATTCCTCAATAAGACCCCGCGCGGCATGGATAACCTCATCATCGCTCGAAACCGCTGCCCCCCGTGCCGCTTCGGAAAGCTCTTTCTTATTCGGTGTCACCGCCGCCGCTCCGCGATAAATTGAAAAATCCTGCCCCTTCGGATCGACGATCACAGGAATATTTTTCGCCGCCGCCGCGTCGATAATTCCGGCAATTACATCCGGACGAAGCAACCCCTTGCCGTAATCCGACAAAATAACGGCTTGTACGTCATCCAGCGCCGTTTTAACCGTATCGACAATCCGCGTTGCAGTATCGTCGCTAATGGCGTTTTTGTTTTCAAAATCAGTCCGCAGCAGTTGCTGATGGCCCGCAAGGAAACGGGTTTTGACCGTTGTCGGGCGGCTGTTTTCCGTGATAAGGCTGTCGGCGCTATAGCCCAGCGCGCTGATTTGTGTACGAAGTTGCGCCCCTTCATCGTCATCCCCGATAAGCGCAACAATTCGCCCCTGTGCGCCCAGCCCCGCAAGATTGGCCAGCGCGTTCCCAGCTCCGCCAAGCATGCGCTCTTCGCGCTTCACGCTCAAAACCGGCACAGGGCTTTCCGGTGAAATGCGTTCAACGCTGCCGTAAACGAAACGATCAAGCATGATATCGCCAACCACCAGAACGGACGATTTTTTGATATTTTCAAGCACGGATTGAAGCGTGAGATCTTGCACATGTTCAGCCATAAGAATTTTTCCATATTCCTGTTTTGTTCTCGTTTTCCGTATATTTTTTGACAAATTATCCGAAAAACCCCGTTTTTATGCCCGTTTGTTAGGAATTCGTCAATCTTTCTGGGGTTTAATAGGGGGGTGACAATATTTTTCAAATACGGCTCAAAAACAAAAAACACAAAAAAACAGGAAAAAACAGGAAAAAAAGCCGACCAGATGAGGGGACTGAATTTTATGGCGAAGAGGAACAGTGTGAACAAGAGGGGCGTTCTTAAAACCATTAAAACCATGCTTGAGCGCCGCCGCATTGGCGAGCTACTGGTCTCCAGAGGGTTAATTTCACCCGAGCAGCTCCGCAGCGCCTTGCGAACGCATCAGGAAACAAACGCGCCGCTGGGGCAGATCCTCCTGCAAAATGCGGCCATCACAAAAAACCAGCTCAGATGGATCCTGTTCAAACAAGCGGCTCTGCGCACCTGCGCGGCGCTTATCCTGTGCATGATGTCCGTCAGCTTCACAAACCGGACGGCCAACGCCGATATGATTAAGGACGTGCCCTCACAGATTCAACTCGTCAGCGCGTCTCAGGAATTCGCCAAAGTTGCCGCTTATCCGGCGCTGTACGGCACCGATGAAAAGCGCTCGACCAGCCTGAAAGCTTTTACGAAATGGAGCGATATGTTCAGCCGCTTCGACCGCCAACTCCGCCAGGAATCCTCATCGCGCATCGTGCGTGAGTGGCAGGAAAATCTGCGCGACCTTGAGGGCATGAGCATCAAAGCCATGGCCGACCGGGTGAATGATCTGGTCAATGAAAAGCGCTATATCACCGATTCCAAAAATTGGGGGCAGTCCGATTACTGGGCGACACCTGTTGAGTTTTTACAGCGCGGCGGCGACTGCGAAGATTTCGCGATCATGAAATATGCAGCGCTGCGCAGCCTCGGCGTACCGGAAGAACGCATGCGCGTAGCCATCGTTCAGGATACGCAAAAAAATATCCCCCACGCCGTTCTGGTCGTTTATGCGGAAAGCGGTGCTTATATTCTCGATAACCAGACAAAGCACCTGCTCGATGCCGAGCGCGGCACGCGCTACCGCCCGATTTATTCGATCAACCGCACCGCATGGTGGCTCCACACCGCGCCAAGCACAACGATTATTGCGAGTGTGGATTAATCCTCATTTTTCTGTTCTTTTGGCTTTGAAGGTAAGAACGCAGTCGCGATTGCCAGAACTAAAAATGGTATAATGAGCATAAAAGAAAGTGAATCATTGCATGGAACAGGGTTACAAAGCATCCCCTCAAAAATGGCTGGAATGCAAAATAAAAACCCTCCAAAGAACATTTTAAAGAAAGCCCATTTTATTTTCTTATGGCTTTTTTTCTTTAGAATTTTATATGCACCAACCAAACCTGTAATTATACAGACCATAGCTATCAAGTAGAATAATACTGTCAGTAGGCCGGGCAAATGTTGAACAGATTGATAAAGATTATCAAAAAATATTTCCATCGGTTACTCCACCTCCGCAATTCTCAGAATATTCGTACTGCCCGATACGCCGAAAGGAACCCCGGCGGTCATGACGAATCGCTGGCCTTTTTCCGCAAGATTTTCGGCCTGTAGAATTGCGCTGGCGTGAAGAACGGGGCCGGAAAACTCGCCCTGAATTTCCGGCGTGCAAACTGCGTGAACGCCATAAGAAACCGCCAGCCGCCGCGCTACGTTTTCATCCGGGGTCAGGCACAAAATCGGCACATCGGGGCGCTGACGCGCCATCCGCAAAGCCGTGGAACCGGACATGGTATAGGTGACGATGCAAACCGCGTCCACATCCTGCGAAACATAAAAGGCGGCGGTGGTAATGGCATCAGACGGGTCGTCTCCGATAGCATCGGGATGAAGATCCTCCATAATTTCGGTATAGGTTTCATCCTCCTCGGTGCGCTGGCATATCCGGTCCATCATCTCCACGGCCCGCAGCGGATGCGCCCCACTGGCCGTTTCCGCCGAAAGCATGACGGCATCGGTCCCGTCATATACGGCTGTGGCGACATCAGAGGCTTCCGCGCGGGTAGGGCGCGAAGAGGTAATCATCGACTCGAGCATTTGGGTCGCCACGACAACCGGCTTTCCGGCGCTGCGCACATAACGCACAACGCGCTTTTGCGTGGAAGGGACGTCTTCTGGCGGAATTTCAACGCCCAGATCCCCGCGTGCCAGCATAACGCCATCAGCCAGTGCCACAATCTCCTCAAGGTTTTTTAGCGCTTCGGGCTTTTCAAGCTTGACCATTAGCGCCGCGCGCCCCGCAATCAGCGTGCGCGCTTCTTCTACATCTTCGGGCTTTTGCACAAAGCTTTGCGCGATCCAGTCAACACCCAGATCAAGCGCAAAGGTAATATCCTCTTTATCCTTATCCGTTAAAGCGGGAATCGGCAGGAATGTTTCGGGCACGTTAAACCCTTTTTTATCCGACAGCTTGCCCCCCGCACGAATTTCGGCCACGAAATAATCTTTGCCGGTTCCCCGCACGCGGCAGCGAACTTTACCGTCATCAATAAAGAACAGGCCGTCTTTTCGCAGCGCCCCGAAAATTTCCGGGTGCGGCATATAAACGCGCGTTTTATCCCCCGGCGCAGGGTCCGAATCAAAGCGGATCATATCCCCGCGCGTCGTTTCAATAGATCCGTTTTTGAACGTGCCGATTCGCAGCTTCGGCCCCTGCATGTCCGCCAGAATGCCGATAGGGCGGCGGGCCTCTGCCCCTATTTCACGGATGATCCTATAAAGCGCGGCATGGTCCTCATGTGCGCCATGAGAAAAATTCAGGCGGAAAATATCGACGCCGCATTCGAAAAGCGCGCGAATCTGCTCTTTCGTGTTCGAAGCCGGGCCGAGCGTGGCCAGAATTTTTGTTTGTCGATTGCGTTTCATAGAGGGCTCATGGAGATTTGTGTCTTTAAAAACAACAGGGTTAGCGCATAAATCATAACATGTTGAGTGTGTAAGGAACAGAGTGGAAAACGGCTTGTTCCTTACACACAATTTTAGCAAAATATACCCTTACGCCCGTCAGGGTTATTGTGAAATAATATTTCAATTTGTGCCTTTTTCCATTTTTTTACGATTTTTTTTCCGGGGATAAGCGCTGGGATATCTCTGTTAATTTGCTGAAAAACAAGAATTTCGAAACCGCAGCGCAAGCCCGTAGGAACATATTCATGTTGCCGCATACCACGAGATATAGTAGCTTAATTTTCAACAAACGCTACAGATTGTGTTTTCACACATTCTTTGCACCCCATGAAATCTGTCCTTTTTAGGATAATAGAGAATTAACTTAAAGGAGTAAGGCTCATGTTTGACGTTGCGCAAATGGAGAGGGGAAATCGTGTCCAGATCGACCGCTCTCGGGATGAAAACCTAACTGGTTTCGGGAAAGCCACTTTGGTTGACCGTTATCTTCTGCCCGAAGAGCAGCCTCAGGATCTTTTCGCGCGCGTATCCATGCATTACGGAGATAACAGCGAGCATGCCCAGCGCATCTACGACTATATCTCGAAACTATGGTTCATGCCTTCGACACCGATTCTGTCCAACGGCGGCACGAATC
>JAWKVT010000004.1:0-10415 GCA_041397865.1 Alphaproteobacteria bacterium
ATATGTAGTTGACCGCGTCGAAGCGGGTCATGTCCTGTTCCTGAAGGAAGTAAACGGCGTGGGATTCGCGCTCGGAAAACAGCGCGACAAGAACATTTGCGCCGGTGACTTCCTCGCGCCCGCTTGATTGCACATGGATCGCGGCGCGTTGCAGCACACGCTGGAACGCGGAGGTGGGTTTTGACTCCTCGGCATCCATATTGGTGAGGTAGGTTAGCTCATTCTCGATATAGGCGGTGAGCTGGTCGCGCAGGTCGGCAAGTGAAATGCCGCAGGAGCGCAGCACCGCCATAGCGTCCTGATCGTCGGTCAGCGCATGGAGCAAATGCTCGAGCGTGGCGTATTCGTGATGATACTGCCCGGCGATGGCGAGCGCTTTATGGAGCGTTTTTTCGAGGTTTTTTGAGAGCATGCTTATTCTTCTCTAAACACTTTGCGATTATATTTTTTGAAAATTTTCCGACCTATCATGCTAGCAAAGGCGCAGGAGAACAGAATGGTCGATAAAAGCAGGGTCAAAAAGACAATTATATTATAATTTTTAAAGTTAATGAAAAAAGCTAATAATAAAACCATTGGCACCCAGAGGGCTGACCAAACCGTGACGGTCATCACAGCTATGCTCGAGCTAAAAAAAAGGTCATATACTTTTGCAACGAAGGAATTGTTCTTCAACTTTTTCATTCCTTCTCCATCGTGCATTGTAACGGTTGTTCGTTGGCGCGGGCGAAGTCCATGACTTGCGCGACTTTGGTTTCGGCGATCTCGTAAGTAAACACGCCGCAGATGCCGACGCCGCGGCGGTGGACATGGAGCATGATTTCTGTGGCTTCGGCGCGGTTTTTGGCGAAGAATTTTTCCACGACATGGACAACAAATTCCATGGGGGTGTAATCGTCGTTGAGCAGCAAAACCTTATACATGGCCGGCTTTTTGGTTTTCGGCCTCGTCTTGAGCATGAGGCCGGTGTCTTCGGATTCCTGACCATCCCCATCAACGCCGCCATCCATATCTCCGGGGCCGCCCTGATCGGAGTAATCAGGGTCATCGTTCATATACGGCGTTTCATTTACAAGCACGAGCCTTAACATTACCCACCCTTTGTCTGTTCATGGATACAATATAATTTTAGCATAAAAGGCTCAAGAAATAATAGGCCTTAGCGGCCTGAAGGCAAGAAAAAGCCCGGCGCGAAAACCGGCCGGGCTTTGGATTTTTATGAGTAATAGCGCTTTAGGCGGCCATCTGCTTATTGGCTTTTTCCATCGCCTTTGTGATTTGCGTGTTCAACGGCTCAGACGCTTCGCTGAGGAGTTTTACGCCCATTTCAGAAAGCTGCGTCGCGCCTTGCATGAACTGGTCGAAATTTGCCTGTGCAATTTTGTTTTGCGCCTCGGCAAGCTCATTAAGCGTTTTTGAGCCCATAAGCTGACGGGTTAGTTCAGCCTGTTTTTCACCGGCATTTTGCGCTATCGAAGCGGCTGTTTTCATCCACTTTTCGAAACCTTTGGCAAAAATTTCACCGGATTTTACGAACGCTTCAACACCTTCGCGGCTGGAATTTGCAGCTTCCTGAGCCAACTGGTCAAACTGGAACGGTTGTTGTTTAGTCATGATTTTCTCCATTTCTTTTAAAAAAGGCTGCGTGCTTGCCGCCGCGCCTGTTGCGGCGCTTGTTTTTATCTGCGTTTTTCTTTCCGCCGCTTTTAACGGCGCAGTGCGTGCGGACGCGGTTTTACGCACCGGCGACTTTTTGGTCGCTGTGGTTTTAGCAGATTTTTTACGCGTTGTTTTTTTAACAGCCATAATTCATATCCTCTAGGTTTATGTTGCCGTGCATCATAGGGCAGTGTGAAAAATTTTACAACCAAATGTTTGGTTTTTGTGCATCGCAACAGACGCAATCTATCATAGGATTTTTGGATCTGTCAATAGTTTTTTTGTTGCACCGCACAAAATAAGTTTCCCACATTGGAGATTGGACAAAATTGATAAAAAATTATATGATATTAGGGTCAGGCTGTATCATTTTTAGTCGGACATGCCGACCATCAATTCCTTTTTTCAAGCGCGGGCGAGACGTGAAAAACGACAGAGCAGACACTCCATTTTTTATTTTTTTTGGGCTTTCGGCCCTTTGTAGAACTCTCTTTATTTTCGGCGTTTTTATGGCGCTGCTTTTTGGGCTTTCCGGTTTTTCGAGCTCGGCGCAAGCCAAAGGTAATCCGCGTTATGCGTCGATTGTGATGGATGCGGATACGGGTTTGATTTTGCATCAGCGCTATGCGAACAAGCAACTGCATCCGGCTTCTCTGACCAAAATTATGACGCTTTTGCTGGTTTTTGAAGCTTTGGAGCAAGGTAAAATCGGCCTTAAGGACCGTGTGCGCATTTCCCAAAAAGCGGCCAATATGGTGCCGAGCAAGCTTGGCCTGCCTGCCGGATCGAGCATACGGGTGCAGGATGCGATTTATGCGCTGGTTACAAAATCCGCAAATGATGTGGCTGTGGCCCTGGCGGAGCATCTGGCAGGGTCGGAGCGGAATTTCGCCCTGCGCATGACCAACCGGGCCAAAGATATCGGCATGAGCCGGACGGTGTTTGTGAATGCCTCGGGTCTGCATGACAAGCGGCAAATCAGCACTGCGCGGGATATGGCTAAACTCGCGCAGTATGTCATCAAGGTTTACCCGGATTATTACCGTTATTTCTCGCGCAAGACTTTTTCCTATAACGGTAAAAGCTATCGCAACCACAACCGGCTGATGGATTCATACGATGGTATGGACGGCATGAAAACCGGCTATATCGCCGCGTCGGGGTTTAATCTGGTGGCTTCGGCGGTGCGGGGTGAGCGGCGGATTATCGGCGTGGTTTTTGGCGGGCGCAGTTCGAAAACCCGCAATGCGCATATGGAAGAATTGCTCGATATGGGGTTCGGAAAAATTGAAAACCTGCGTATCGCCAAAACACCTCCCCCGCTTCCGCAGCGGAAACCGGCGATCGCGAAAGCTTTTGCTGCGCTTGGCGGCGGACAAAATGCGGATGGCAAGATGGCATCGCTTAACCCGGTTTTGCAAAGCGGTTTTGAGCAGTTGATCGGCGAAGGCGATTTCGACCCGGCGGCCTCAAAGCGTATTGAAACCGGGTTAATGGCCATTGCCGCGCATACGGGCAATTATGACACGGCGGCGAAAATCATTCCTGTAGTATACGAGCCGGCGGGCACGTCCGTTCATGCAGATGCGCCTTGGTCTATACAGGTTGGCGCTTTTACCAGCCGGGCGGCGACAGATCAGGCGATCCAGAAAATACGCAGCGCCCTGCCCGCCCCCTACTCTTCCGGGCAGCCCTTAATCGCGCCGCTTAAAACGTCCGAAGGGTGGTTGTTCCGCGCACGGCTGAGCGGCTATACGAAAGAGGAAGCTCTGGCGGCCTGCAATTATATCCGCGATTGCCTGCCCGTTGCGCCGCAAAATTAATTTTATGGACCTTATACGTCATATGAACCGGTTGCATCCTTTGCCTGAAAACAGACGCTCAGAGCGTGGCAATGTCTTGTTTATCATCCTTATCGCCGTTGTCTTGATCGGCCTGCTGACTGCGGCGATCCAGATGACCAGCCGCCCGGAAGGCTCGAATATAGACAAGGAAACGCTGGTAATCCGCGCCAGCGAAGTGCAGCGTTATGCCTCCGAGCTGGAGCGCGCTGTTCATTACATCATGCAAAACGGTAAGTCTGAAAGCGATATCCGGTTTGCGCATCCTGATGCGTCTTCGGATTACGGGGATCTCAGCGCGGATGCCGACCCGTCTGACCAGGTTTTTCATGTTTCAGGCGGCGGGGCAAGTTACCGCGCCGCTCCCGGCGGCATCAACGACGGCAGCGCGTGGGAGTTTTACGGGGGAACGCATATTCCGGGGATGGGCACGGCGAGCCGGGCTGAACTGATTGCCGTGTTGCCGAATGTCACGCAGGAATTTTGCGACAAGATCAACGAGATCAACGGGCAGAGCGGCACCCCGGCAGATACGGGCATGGCGGTAGCGGCGGGGCCGAACCCTGGAGGGTGCTTAGCAATCGGCGCGGTGGGGCGGTTTGACGATGCGCGGCAGTTTTACAATACGCCAAACACGGTTGATGAAACAACGTTTGAGCAGGACCCGAATACTGCGGCGGCGCGGCCTGCGCCGCAAGCCTGTGTGGCATGCGATTTAGGCTCGGCCAATCATTTCTATCATGTGTTGCTTGTGCGCTAGAGCCTGATTACCCGCCGTCGTTCATACGGATAATCTGCGGTTTGGGTTCGGACATTTTTCTTGTCTCATGCGATAACGGCAAAACATAATCATAAACGGCAATGACGCGGCCCGAGCGTATGTCGGCAATGCGCAGTTTTACATCCATGTCCTTATGTCTGCGGGTATATGTTCCCGAAAGTGCGAAGTCGGGTTTTTCGCCTTTGACTGTTGCCGGTTTCAAATAATTCGTATCGGCTTCGGAGATGACCTGCGAAAGATCAACACGGTAGCCGAGTTGTGACAGTCTTGTGCCCACGCGCTCGGGGATCATCTTGCTCAGGATTGAACTCATCCCCGGATGCATGGAATCGCCAAGCGGTTCGGCGATGATTAAATCCTTATGGCGGTTGATGAAAGGTGCGGCCTGCTGAATCATATAATCGGCGACGGCATAGTTTTGCGCGTTAAAATTGGCTTCTTCCTCCATCGACATATAGCCGACAACCGCAGCACCGCCGAGGATCACCTTTGTGCAGCCGCCCAGCAAAACAAGCGCCGCGCAAGCGCAGGTCAGGGTTTTGAGGGCCGGGGGACGCGCCCGGCGCATGCTATTGGTTATAGCCATCGGCAGGCTCTTCCTGCTGCGCGTTCAAAGCCTCCTGTTCCAGAGGTCTTTCGTGCAGTTCGACATATCCGGCGGGTTTAAAGCCGTATGAGGGCACCTCATGAAATGCTGCGACTTTTTGCGTTAAGATCCCGTCATGAACCTGACCAAGCACCAGATTCATGGTTTTATAGGGCGATAGGTGGTCCCCGTCTTTATTCGGATGGTGGGCTTCATCATTATAAGGGCGGGTTGTTTCAGGGCGGCCCTCTTCTTCCGGATCATATGCGGAGTAAAATAATGCCTGCGCCCCAGCGTCTTCGGCGCCGGTGGCAACGGTTATGCCCTGCGCGAGCATCTCATGGCGCAGGCTTGTTTCAAAGGTGACCTGAAATGTTCCGGTTTCAAGGTCGGTCGTTAAATAGACCGGTCCGGCGGGCAGTACATCGTTTGCTTTCGCCCGCAGCAGAAGATCCGCCGCGGCATGACGCCAGCTTTCAAGAACGGCGGCGTTTTGTTCAACGCTGTATTCATAGCCGATATCGGCGGCTTCCGGACCGGTCGGCGCTTTATATTCGCTGCTGTGATAGGCATAGCCGGAAGGCATAAAGGTCGGGTCCCAAACCGGTTTGCACCCGGTCAGAGCCAGGACGAGTAAAGAAGAAAAAACAAAGACGCGCATGTTTCAATCCCGATCATTTGAGAAGCTGTATAAAAGGCGGTGACAAGCACCATGATAATGAGAGTTTAGCAATTCTGCACGCGGGCGTACAGAGCTTTTAAGACAGGGAGGAACGGGCCTTTTTTCGCCCCTGCTCGCTTAGCCATGCCAAATGGCCCGGCTCTCCGGTTAAACAGAGCGGGCGGCATTTTATATCACCGGCACGGATGGCGTTTTCCGCCTTTTTACGGCCATAGTTTTTGACAAGATCTTCGAAATACAGCGCAGCGTTTGGTGATCCAAAATAGAGTTCGAGTGCAAGAAAATCGGAAAGCATGAGGGTGTCTCCTTCTATGATATTAATAATCATTCTCATTTAAAGCGCGCCATAAATCAAGAAGTGTTTATTTTTTCTTACACAAAACCAGAGGAAAAACCGGAATGCACGGAGAGAATAAAAAAAGCGAGACCGTAAAGAGCGGGCCCCGCTTTATGTTTTCCGTGGTTAAACTCTAATCTAGACCATAGGCGCAGGCGGCGCAATATCCAGCTTGGCTTCGGCTGTGTTTTGCGGCATTACCGGATTGCGATCCGCAAAGTTTCCTTCCAGTACAGGCGACATTTGGGCCTCTACAGAAACACTTTCAATCTGCGGTGCGGCGCCAATTACATCGGCGAATTTTAATATTTCGGCATCAGGCTGCATAATTCGATCTCCAGTTTTTTGGTAAGATAATCCGTTCGTGACCGGGTGCCCAAAATGCGGATGTTTCTTCGGGAAATTCCAGGTTCATCGCTTTGACCAGCGTATGGGCAATTGAATTGGGGGAATCACCGTTTTGATCTTCGGGGCGGTAATTCAAATTCTGTGCATTAATAAAATGCAGCGCTTCGACAGCCATGGCCATTTTGCGTAGATATTCTTTTACGGGCCCGCGAAAAATTTCGACTTCGTGAACCGTTGTAAAATGATCTTGCGGCAAGCCTCCCTCATTCGGCGGAGCCATAACACCGCGCAAAGCGCGAATATCGGAATTTTTGCGCGCAATCGCCAGACCGTTCATCATCACCTTATCCGCGCCGGTATGATCGCGGAAAACGATATAATTATATGCTGGGCCGCCTGCGCTGCCCATTTCGGCTGTTACGATATGAATGGAATGTGTGGCCTGCGGGATATCGGTTCCGGCTTCGTGGACCGTGTCTGTGTGCATGTGTGTTAACCCTCATCTTTTTGCATATATAAATATGAAGGATGAGGGTTAATATTTGGTAAAAACTGCGGTTTAAAGAACGCCGAGCATATCAGCCACCAGAGGATGGCGCACGATATCGCCCTCGTTCAGGCGGCAGACCGCGATATTGGGAAGAGCCTCAAGCCTGCGGGAGATATCGGACAGGCCGCTCATCCCCTCAAGCAGATCGGATTGCTCCGGATCGCCGGTTACAACCATGGTTGAATGCCAGCCCAGACGCGAGAGAATCATCTTAAGCTGCCCGTAAGTGCAGTTTTGCGCTTCATCAATCACCACAAAGGCGTTATTCAGCGTCCGGCCCCGCATGAAGCCGATGGGCGCGATTTCGATCGTGCCGTCTTCGAGATATTGCCGCACTTTCTTGCCGCCCATCCGGTCGCCCAAGGAATCGTAGAGCGGGCGCAGATACGGCGCCATTTTCTCCGCCATGTCGCCAGGTAAATACCCAAGGGATTCCCCGGCCTCCATCGCCGGGCGAGAGAGGATAATCCGCTCTATCTGTCCCTTTTCAAGCGCGTCGGCGGCCTTGGCAATGGCGAGATACGTCTTTCCGGTTCCCGCCGGGCCGATGGCGAGGGTCAGCGAATATTCGTCAATCGCTTTGATCAGCGCGGCCTGCCCGTCTGAACGCGGTTTTATATTCTTCACATATTTTCGATCCCGCCGCCCGTTAATTTCATCGTCCATCGGGTGCCAGTCATGCCCGTATTCCTTATTGTCAAAGGCGGTATGGACAATGTTGTTTTCTTTATAATTGCTGCGGTTTTTGCGGGATTTTTTCGACATAGACGTGGGTCCTTTCCATTGCGGTGAAGGGTTGAAAAAACAGGGAAGTCGGAGAATGGAAACAGCGAAAAGCGACCGGCGGGCAAACGCCTGAAAGGTCGGCATTTCGAAAAGGTAAAGCTGAAATCAAGGAGAGTTCCTTTGGTTACCTATTAGGGCCAATCATAGCAAATTTTCAAGCCTACGGCTATGTTTTTCGGAAAAGAATACAGAAAATACTGGCCTTTCCCTGCCGCTGCTCTTATTGTTTTTGGCTTGAAAGAAAAGAGTTGAGCCATGACAGTTACATTCGAAGATGTGCAAAGCGCTTATGCGGCGATAAAAGATGCGACAATCCGCACGCCGACCGTGAAGGCGGCGCGGTTGTCTTTACATCTGGGCATTGATTTATATTTAAAGCTTGAAAACCTGCAACACACCAACGCTTTTAAGGCGCGCGGCGCTTTGAACAAGCTGCTGACGCTTGATGAGACACAGCGCAAAAACGGCGTGATTGCCTGTAGCGCGGGAAACCATGCGCAAGGCGTAGCCTATCATGCGCAGCGGCTGGGCATTCCGGCAACCATTATCATGCCGAACGGCACACCCTTTAACAAAATCCAGAAGACCGAAGATTTCGGCGCCAAGGTTGTGCTGCACGGCAATAACTTTGATGAATCCGTACAATTTACGCTCGATATGGCGGCGGAAAAAAACCTGACCTTCATTCATCCGTTTGACGATCCGGCGGTTGTTGCCGGGCAGGGGACGCTCGGCCTTGAAATGCTCGAACAGCAACCGAACCTTGATGTCATCGTCGTACCTATCGGCGGCGGCGGGCTTATCGCGGGCGTGGCGACGGCTGTTAAAGGCGTTAAGCCGGAGGTTGAGGTGATCGGCGCGCAAGCTGAAATGTTTGACGCGGTCAAGGCCAACCGCGAAAAGCGCCCCGGCCCCGAAGGCGGCGCGACGCTGGCCGAAGGCATTGCGGTTAAAGAACCGTCGAAAGACAATATGAGTATTATAGATAAACTGGTTGACCGGGTTGAGTCGGCAACCGAAGCGGAAATCGAAGAGGCGGTCTTTGACCTGCTTTCTTCGGAGAAGCTTGTGGTTGAAGGTGCGCCGGGCGCGGGGCTGGCGGTTATTAAAAAGAATTTGGCGCATTATAAAGGCAAAAAAGTCGGCCTGGTCGTGTGCGGCGGCAATATAGATTCGCGGCTGCTTTCAACGCTGATCCTGCGCGGGCTTGTACGCGATGGCCGCATCACGCGCCTGACCTTCGAAATCGACGATACGCCGGGCCAGCTTTCCGATATTTCCCGTATCATTGGTGAGAGCGGCGCGAACGTGGTGGAGGTCATCCACCAGCGCATGATGCAATCGGTCTCCCTGAAACGTGCGGAGCTGGAAGTGGTGATCGAGGCGCGCGATAAATTTCACGTGAAAGAGCTTGTCAAAACGCTTAAAGACGCCGGGTTTAAAGTTAAAGCCAGCAGTGATGTTTAATTAAATTCCCTGAAACGCCCAGTCAAAACCGGGATCCCTCTCCTTTGTTGAAGGCGGATCATCATCATTGGCAAAGCGCGTATAATCGTCGAGAGTGTGAACTGAGTGCAGAAAATTTAAAAACAGGTCTGAAGCGCCTGTGGCCAAAGACAAGTATTTCATACTCGAAAGCCCTGTATCTGCGGGTGTAAAGGCGTTAATCGAGGCCAGAGCTGTTGATGTGCGCAGGATAAAAGCTTCGGAAGAAGGCAATTGCCTAGCAATCTCGATTAGCACGTTCAGTTCATCATCGTCTACACGCCTCTCACCGATAGGTTTCTCGAGTTCCTTTTCAGCCCACAGGCCTCGCTGTTGCGCCCTTTCGTAAGAACGCGCCAAACATTCTTTTGATCTGTCCGTAAGATTTTGGAGATGAACAGATCCGCAATAATACGGCGCATAACGCATGTCACTAAATACGGTATAGGCAAGTGCATGGCCCATTTTTTCTGTAAAAATGTGTCGTAGATTAAAAACTGTCCCGATTTTCACATTGGGCAGCGTTTCGGCGAAATCCTTTACAAGCTTAGCCTGTAACTCCGAAAACTCTACAGAGGTTATAACGCGATCATCTTTATAAAGCCGGTGGAGAATATTATCCATTTCGCGGCTTTTACCCTTTAAAGTTTTCATAAGTTTTATTAAGGGTAAATATAACTGCTTGTCAATAAAAACAAAAAAGCCGCCGAAAGCAGAAAATTCGGCGGCTTCTTTCTTGGTTTACGCAGTGAATTTAAGGGCGGAGAAATGTATTACGCCGCGGCCCGGCTGCTGTCGTTATCACCGGGCGCATCCGGGTCGGGCTTTTTAGCGTAATTTCCGGAGAATACATCGTCGCTGAACACCTCTTCCCATGTGCCTTGTGTTGAGGCTTTGGAATATTCAGTCGCGCGGTTTTCAAAGAAGTTCGTGTGTTCCGCGCCGTTGAGCATTTCATCCATCCACGGCAGCGGGTTTTTCTCCACGCCGTAAATCGGTTCCATGTGTAATTGCTGCAAGCGGCGGTCACCGATATAGCGGATATATTCCTTTACGTCTTCGGGTTTCATGCCTTCGACCTCGCCCATTTCAAAGCACAGATCAATAAACGCGTCTTCATGCTGCACAGTAATTTCACAGCATTCGCGAATTTCGGCGCGCAGTTCGTCATCCCAGATGTCCTGATTTTCAGAGATAAAGGTGTTGAACAGTTTAATCATCGAGAGGCAATGCAACGTCTCATCGCGCACCGACCATGTGATGATCTGGCCCATGCCTTTCATTTTATTGAAGCGCGGGAAGTTCATCAAAATCGCAAAAGATGCAAACAGCGCAAGCCCTTCGGTGAAGGCACCGAACA